>KE356562.1:0-6041 GCA_000416005.1 Haloquadratum sp. J07HQX50
GTAGCAGCATCAGATAGTGACGACAACGTGTCGGTAGAGACGGTTTATTCAGTCTCAAATCAGAAGCTAGTCCATTGGTAAATGCGTCTAAGTTAGCAAAGTACACTGGCCTAACGCAATCAGTCGCTAGTGACGCGTTAATGTCACTGGTTGAAGCTGGAGTGCTTGAGCAGATGAACCTTAGCCGCGACCCGACAGTCTATTACCCAACGTCATTAAATGAAATAGCGACCCAAGAACGAGTTACTGTCTTTAGTCAACGACACGAAATTGTCGTTGACAGTCCCACACAGTATACGCAGGCACAACTGGCTCAATTTGCAACACTGGTCGATTCGACAAACGAGAGACCTGCAGAACAGCTCTCCGCGTCAGCAAATAAGACAGTCACACGTCGTGCGTCAACTCGGGGGTATCTGTACCGGATTCGCCAAGAAGACGTATGGCAAGCGCCTTTTGAGACGCTACCAGACTTACTAAATGCAGTTCGCGAGGTAGTGCCAAGGCGACAGCCTTCGTTGGAGGAGTGGATTAGCTCACAGTGGAAGCGTGCCCACGAATTTCGTCTTTATACTCATCCAGACGAGTATGTAGTGCTTGAGGCAGGCACGGAGAGTTTAATGGGAAACGTAGCGAGGCAGAAACTCGACACAGAGTCATTGGTTGCACCGATTTCAGATACTGAAAGTTGGGTTCGCGATGGCGCAGTAGCGACTGTCAAGCGGACGCTATTTGAAGCCGGATACCCGGTTGTTGATGATCGAGAGTTGGACGAGGGAAACCCACTTGAATGTTCGCTGAACGTCGATTTGCGTTCATATCAATCATCGTGGGTAGAACAGTTTCTTGACGTTCGCGCGGGGGTGTTAGTCGCTCCATCTGGATCTGGAAAAACAATCGCTGCACTGGGTGCGATGAGTGAGATTGGAGGAGAGACACTCATTTTAGTCCCCTCAAGAGAGTTGGCTCGACAGTGGCGCAGAGAGATTACGACACATACGACACTGTCAGACGAGACCATCGGTGAGTACCACGGTGGCGTCAAATCGATTGAGCCCGTAACAATCGCTACTTATCAGACCGCTGGGATGGACCGCCATCGAAAACTGTTTGATTCCAGACGCTGGGGATTGATCATTTATGATGAGGTTCACCATATCCCCTCAAAGGTATTTCGCAGAAGTACGACCTTACAGGGGAAGCATCGGCTCGGATTGTCAGCCACACCAGTTCGAGAGGATGAAAAAGAATCTGAAATTTTCACTCTGGTCGGCCCGCCAATAGGAATCGACTGGTCAGAGTTGATCGAGGCTGGGTATGTACGTGAGCCACAGGTAGAAATTAGATATCTCTCGTGGCAGGATGACTTAGCACAGAACGAGTGGGCTAATGCAGACGGACGACAAAAGAGACGGTTAGCAGCGGAAAATCCCGAGAAAATAACTCATATATCGAAATTACTCGCCGACCACGCAAGTGCGCAGGTGCTCATTTTTGTTGAATGGCTGGACCAGGGTGATGCAATATCTGAGAAACTTGAGATTCCATTTATCAATGGTGAGATGCCACATCGAGAACGAGAGCGGATTTTTGAATCGTTCAAAACAGGTGAACTGTCAACCATAGTTGTTTCTCGCGTTGGCGATGAGGGAATTGACCTTCCAAACGCGGACATGGCTATCTTGGCCTCTGGATTAGGAGGATCGCGGAGGCAGGGAGCACAACGGGTTGGCCGAACAATGCGTCCAGCGGGGAGCTCAATTGCGTACGTCTTGGCAACTCGTGGAACAAGAGAAGAAGAGTTCGCGCAGAGACAAATGCAACATCTCTCTGAAAAGGGCATTCAAGTAACCGAACAGATTATCTGAAATCATCGCTCGTTTGATTGTGAGAACCGCAAGAGGCTGCATCATCTTCGTAATGAGCAGACACACGCTCAGTATCTGTTGTGTGTAAGTCGTCTATATGATTGGAGACGTTATGATTCGCTGAGCGAGGGTTGGTGGCAATCGTTGTTTGAGCTTTTGATAATTAGAATAGAGTCTCACTGCTTGTGGTTGGTGCCACTGTCGTATATGCGAGTAGTGTATCGATGCGGTAAGTCCACTGCACTGCATTAACTCAGAATCCAAGCGAAGAAAAGGTATTAGTGGCCAAGTAACACCCGCGGCTGTGTAGAGTGGTGTCGTTCACAATATGGGATATTGTACTAATTGAGAGCTATGATAACGTTTAAATTGCCCAGTATGACTACTATTAGTTGAAGCCGCCCTTAGCTCAGCCTGGTAGAGCAGCCGACTGTAGATCGACTTGTCCCCCGTTCAAATCGGGGAGGGCGGACTTTCTCACCGAACGATTGAAAGCCGAGAGGAGCCGCGTCGTCGTGCGATTCCATCTCGACCCGTTCGACTTGAACAGGTCACCAAACTCGGGTGACCGCTGTCGTATGTTCGCACATAGCCGAAGGTATCGGGGAAAATAGTACTTGACATGCCTGTTTGAAGCGGTCGTGATTGCTTCAAACCGGTGAAGAGGAGGTCAATTGATAGCGTGGTATGAGCAGAACCGGAGCTTGGAGAATGGATCTTAAGATATCTGATTTAGGATATCTTTCCAACGTGTTTTGACCACAGTTCGTCGTACAGTCCATCCTCAATCGCTAGTAGATCCTCGTGTGAGCCCTGTTCCACGATTTTCCCACTATCAAAGACGAATATTTTGTCAGCATTCCGTATCGTTGAAAGTCGATGTGCGATAATGATGGTTGTCCTATCTTCTGTCGCCTCGTTGATTGCAGTTTGAATTTTACTCTCTGTGATGTTGTCGACGTGGCTAGTCGCTTCATCTAGTACAAGCACTTCTGGGTCAGAGAGGATCGCCCTGGCGATGGCTACACGCTGCTTTTCACCACCTGACATTCGACTTCCAGACTCACCAAGGTCTGTGTTGAGACCGTCTTCCATGGCTGCGATTGGGTCTTGGAGTGCAGCTTTCTCGATCGATTCATCGAGTTCTTGTTTGCTCGCTGTGATATTTCCATATCGAATGTTATCTTCCAACGTCGAGTCAAAAATGTATGGTTGTTGTTCAACATACCCAATATAGTTTCTCAGGCTTTGCGGATCGTATCTGGAGATATCTCTTTTGTCGACTCGTATTGTCCCAGCGTCAGGGTCGATAAATCGTAGTAATAACCGAATAAACGTGGTCTTTCCTGACCCTGATCGACCAACAATACCGATTGTTTCCCCAGGGTTAATCTCGCAACTGACCGGACCAAAGACAAATGTGTCATCCTGATCTGTGTCAGATTCGGATTCGGCGGTAGCTTCGTTTAGTTGCTCAAGTGGATCCGTCTCATCAAAGGAGTACGAGAAGGTCACATCTTCGAACTGGACATCTCCGTTGATTTTACGAAATTCATTTTCGAACTGTTTCGTATCTTTGAGTTGTGTTTGGATGATGCTATACACTCTGTCAGCAGAGGCTTTTGCATCCTTGTACTCATCTACGTACGAACGGAGACTCGTAGCAGGTTGAATGAGAAGCGTCGCATTCGTGAAGAACACAGCTAATTCTCCGGTCGTCAGTGGCTGAGTGAAAAACAGTGGTGGACCGTTGATGACCCAGAATGCACCGACGGAAAGCACAAGAAAACTACTAAAACGTGAAGTAACTCCGAAAACTTGTGCGTACGATAGCCATGTTTTCGATACTGCCAAACGTGTATTTTGCACTCGCTCTGAAGCTTTCTGTACTCGTTCGATTTCTCTTTCTTCTGCTACATATGAACGCACTGTGAGTATCCCTCGAATACTAGAAGAGAGCTGTTCGGTGAGAGAAGCTGAGCTTTGGCGTGTTTCTTGATACAACGGCTCAATTACGGTGTTGAATCTGAATGCATACCATCCGATAAGAGGGACAGGTGCAAGCAGTAGCATTGAGAACTGCCAATTAAGTGAAAATAGCACGACACCAGTGGTCAGGACGTTTACAATATCATTTGAGACTCCAGAGAGGACAGTTCTTGGGAGATCACCAACCTGTTTTACATCTGACTCGATGACACTCAGATACTCGCCCGAGGAGCGCTGGATAAACCGTCGTGGATGAAGTTCCTGAATGGACTCATAACAATCAACTCGGACACTCTTTTGAAACGACTCTTTGAATACGTCCCATACGTACCCTGAAATGAATCTGAATGTCGCAATCAGAAATATCGATATAAAAAATACTATACTTACTTGAGTCGTCCTCGTCTGTGCTTCGGCGGAAAGCAGTGAGTCAGCAAATGGGAACTGTGATTGTGTCACACTCGGATCGATAACCTCAATCACGAGTCCGAACGCGACCTGGGGAATCTGTGTAAGCGCTGTTCCAATCGCTCCCGAGACGACAGCGATGAGAATATACTTTCGATACTTCGCCCAGTGTGAGAGATACATCCAAGATACAGAATTATATTTTAATCGCTCTGAGAGATTTCTCAAAGGCATGTAGATAATAACAAAGAAGAACTCCTCGCCGAAGCGTCTTCTTACCATGCGATAGGTAATAGAGCTGCGCTCAGATGAAGACGACTCCGCGTCAGCATCTCATGATACCTCCGAATCAGTCTCCGAAGTCAGTTGTCGCTGAGAGACTTCACAGGCATAGGTGCGAGAGTATGAGCTGAATGATTCCTGAGTGAGTCGGAGTCAGCCGTGCTCACGAACTTAATCGGGCTTACAGCCTTCACCCTCGGAGTCAAGCCCCGAGGTACTCGGCCTGCTCCGCCTGTAGAGGGGTAGCAATGTTTGTGGCAAATTTATCCGATAGCCACGGCGGTACCAGAGGAAGTCTCTAAAAATAATATGATGGACGACGAAGTCATGCGCACGATACAGTGGTTAATCAACCGCTGGATGTCGCTGGACTCCGACTGGCAGGGACTGTTCGTCGGAGCGGCTATTCTTGTTTTAATCAATCTGACTCATGTTACTGTCCCATGATACACGAGTTGAGTGAAGTCATTCCCGGTATTATTTTCCTGTTTTTTGGAGCAGTGATAGCGCGAGGGATGTCATCAGTAATTGGATTAAATGAACTGCTCCTTGCTATCGGAATTGGAATCATCTTCACACACACTGTAGGGATCCCGCAACGTAGTCGTGCTGGAATAAAGACACATAAGATTTGGCTCGCCGCAGGAATTGTCCTGCTTGGTGCATCGTTAACTATCAGTGATATCAGTGAAATCGGCACTGAAGTCTTAATCTTACTCGTCGGGGTAGTTTTGTTCACACTCACCGCTGTTGAGTTGATTGCTCGATATCTCACAGACGTCACTGAGAGATTTGGCTCTCTCCTCGCTGCTGGGACTGGGATTTGTGGGGTATCTGCTGTCGTTGCAGTCGGCGGTGCAGTACGTGCTCGAAAGACACAGATTGTCTATGCCGCTGGTGTCGTGTTGCTTATGGATGCGATTACGATTATCGTTTATCCAATTGTCGGGAGTATATTTGACCTCTCAGACGTTGTATTTGGCGTGTGGACAGGCATAAGTATGCTCTCCACTGGGCCGGCGATTGCTGTCGGATTCGCTTACTCAGAAACGGCTGGTCAATGGGCTACCATCACAAAACTCGGTCGAAACGCATTAATTGGAGTCGTCGCACTTGTGTATGCAACACATTATACACGGTCCCAGGCCGATACTCCGCTCTCACTGAGTGTGATATGGGCAAACTTTCCGAAATTCGTGTTTGGATTTTTGATCCTCGTCGTCTTGACAAGTGTCGGTCTGTTCGCACCAGCCCAGCAAGAGTCGATATCGAACGCCGTCGACTGGCTTTTCCTATGCGCGTTTGTTGGTCTTGGAACCGAAATTCAAATCAAGGACCTCCAAGAAACGGGTGTTATCCCTGTAGCGATTGTATTTGTGGTGATGTGTCTGACGAGTGCTGTTTCACTTAGCATGGCAGTATTGATGTTTGATTGGCTGTGGCAATGCCAGTTTGACGTCGTGATTCGTCTTTATTTACGTCTCGTCTTCGAGG
>KE356562.1:7220-12749 GCA_000416005.1 Haloquadratum sp. J07HQX50
GTTGATGCGTTTCATTTCGAATCCGGAAAGTCACAGTGCCAACAAGTATGAGCCAGCAGACACCGAAAACAGGACTCAGTCCGTGGAGCTCAAAAAGCTGGGCTCAAGCTGTCTATTCCGGCGTTCTGCGCTAACGTGCGATCGAAACGCATCAATATTGACATCCTGTTTTTCATTCTCAAATCGATCTCGAACCGAGATCGTGCCTGCCTCCTCTTCATTACTACCAAGGATAATCATGTATGGAACACGGTCATCCTGCCCAGCACGAATCTTTCGAGAGAGAGTACGAGTTTGGTCATCAATTTCCACTCGAAAATCATCGAATTGATTCTTGACTCGGTGCGCATAGCCCAGCTGATCATCGCTAATCGGGAGAATTCGAATCTGCTCCGGCGCCAGCCACAGCGGAAACTTGCCGTCGAAATGCTCTATCAGTACCATGAAGAACCGCTCATAGGAACCGTATAACGCACGATGAATCATCACCGGCTGGTGATCTTGATTATCCTCGCCTGTATAGCTGAGATCAAACCGGTCTGGCATGTTGAAATCCAACTGCACTGTCGGTCCATCCCAGTTACGGCCGAGCGCGTCCTCGAACGCAAAGTCTATTTTTGGTCCATAAAAGGCTCCATCACCCGGTTCAAGATCATAGTCTATCCCGCGAGATGTGAGTACTGATTCGAGTTGAGACTCGGCCTGTTGCCAAATTTCATCACTGCCAACAGACTTCTCCGGCCGTGTGGCCAGCGCAACCTCAGCATCGAGTCCAAACGTATTCAGTACCTCTTGAATACTCTCGATTACTTGTGTTACCTCCTGCTCAATCTGTTCGGGTGTGCAAAAGAGATGGCCATCATCGATGGTGAACGCCCACACACGTGAGAGACCCGAAAGCTCTCCGCGTTGTTCTTTTCGATACACCTTTCCATCCTCGTAGTACCGAACCGGGAGGTCACGGTATGACCACGACTGCTGATTAAAGATTGTTGCATGCCCCGGGCAGTTCATTGGCTTTAATCCGTATTCATCATCACTTATATCGAGTAAAAACATATCATCGACGTAGTTCTCATAATGTCCTGAGACTTTCCATAACTCTGTTTTGAACAGGTGAGGTGTCTCAACTGGTTCGTAACCTGCATCAACGTTGAGTGACTCCGCATATGAAGACAGTTCGTTGAGGATTTTCTTTCCGTTCGGGTGATAGAGAGGCAATCCGGGTCCAGTCACATCAGGGATAGAAAATAATTCAAGTTCCTGGCCGATTTTTCTGTGGTCCCGCTCCTTCGCCTTCTCTCGTCGCTCAAGATACGTCTCCAGCGCGTCTTCAGTTTCGAATGCAGTTCCAGAAACTCGTACCAGCATGTCGTTGTCTTCATTGCCGCGCCAATACGCAGAGGATATGTTCAGCAGTGTAACTGCACCAATGTCACCAGTTGATTCCACGTGTGGTCCCTCACAGAGATCAATAAACTCGTCTTGCTGGTAAAACGAGACCTCATCCTCGTCGGCAGCCTCAGTTTGAAGAATATCTCGCTTGTATTGATTATCTGCATAGGTGTCGAATGCCTCTTCACGGCTTTTCGTCATTCGTTCGATGGGATAGTCAGCGTCGATGATATCCTTCATTTCTGCCTCGATATCGTCCACTGCCGATTCATCAAGATCGACGTTGGCAATATCATAGTGAAATCCCTCATCTGTTGGAGGACCGATGGTCAATAGTGCTTCAGGATACAATCGCTTGAGCGCCTGTGCAAAGACGTGCGCTGCAGAGTGCCGGAGAACACGACGGTACTCATCACTCTGGTCAGTGACGATTTCGATCCGCGCTCCATCATAGACTGGCGTCTGTTTCTCAACCAACTCTCCATCAACTTTCCCAGCTATTGTATCCCGGCCTAACCCCGGCCCGATCTCATATGCAACATCCTCAACCGTCGCACCCTTAGAGACGGATAATTCTGCACCATCAGGGAGCGTCACTACGATTTCGCTCATATCGTGATTGAAGTGAGGTCATGAATAAGTGTTTTCGAGTCACGATCATACAATGGTTGTCTACTCAAACTACCTATTTCCGGGGCGTTTAACCGACCTCATCAAGTGGATAGCATATGCAATTTGAGCGGCAGAGTGGCGTTTTTCTCCACATTACTGCACTGCCGGGTCCGCACGGAATCGGCGATCTTGGTGAAGGTGCTCACGAATATATTGACTGGTTAGCGTCGGCGAATCAATCAGTATGGCAATTTTGTCCAATCGGCCCAACAGCCTCTATACACGGTGATTCCCCGTATCAGTCCTACTCCGCATTTGCCGGAAACCCGCTGCTCGTAAGTCTGGATACACTCAGCGAACAAGCATATTTTTCGCTCAACGATGTATCGATCGATGCACCTGATGCAAGACATGAAGTTGAATATGATGCGGTCCGAAAGTTCAAGACCGCAGCTCTCCGGACGGCCGCAGAGTCATTCTTTGACGAGTTTGGCCCTACAAAGTCATTCGAACGCTTTTGTGAGTCACAATCAGCGTGGCTAGATGACTATGCTCTATTTATGTCATTACATGATGCTCTTGAGGGTGCGTGGACGGAGTGGCCAGAGCCGATACGAACTCACGAATCAGCTGCGGTTGAACACTATCGCGACAAATTAGAGAGTGATATTGCGTATCGAAAGTTCGTTCAGTTCGTATTTGATCGCCAGTGGCGAGAACTGCACCAGAAAGCCACAGATGCCGGAGTGACACTCGTTGGAGATCTACCGATATATGTTGCTCTCGACAGCGCAGATGTCTGGGCTGACCCCGAAGCATTCGAATTAAATGACGCAAATCAACCATCTGCGGTTGCTGGAGTCCCTCCGACGGAGAGCGATGCGGGCCAGCGATGGGGGAACCCACTGTATGATTGGGAGCATCTGCGTGAGACAAACTATGAGTGGTGGATTTCGCGGTTGAAGCGCCTGTTTGAGCTTGTCGATATAACACGAATTGATCATTTCAAAGGGTTTGAATCGTATTGGTCAATACCTGCAGATGCAGACTCACCGGGTGCAGGTGAGTGGAAGTCTGGGCCTGGTAAGGACTTTTTCGATACCGTGGCAGCGAGGCTTGGGCAGCTACCATTTATCGTTGAGGATCTTGGGCACATTGACCAGTCTCTACATGAGCTTCGCGAGTCTCTGAGCTTTCCGGGAATGCGTGTCCCACAGTACGCAGATTGGTGTCAGGAAGGGGATATGTACCAGCCGATGCATTACCCGCGACAGTGTGTGGCCTACACTGCAACGCACGATACGAATACAACTGTAGGATACTATGATTCGCTCAGCGCCAGACAGAAAGACTGCCTTCATTATAATCTTGGAATTGATGGAGATGAAATTAACTGGTCACTCATTGACGCTGTGTGGCGATCTGATGCTATCATCGCTATGACCACTATGCAAGATATTCTTGGTCTTGACTCCCATGCACGGCTTAATACTCCAGGGACGGCCATCGGGAATTGGCAATGGCGCTGTACCTCTGAGGGACTGAGTGACGCACTCGCAGGACGACTGGCAGCACTGAGCGCAGAGCACATCCGTGATTAATCGGACAGGTAATATCGGATTGAACACATAGAAAATCAAGATATCAAAATGTATGTATTACAAACGCAGGCACAGGAGGATCGAGAGTGAGTAAAGCAGTATCATTAGAGTCTGGATCAATACCTCTCCGTGAGATTCCTGGCCCATTTGATCTTCAAGCAACAATTGAGAGTGGTCAGACGTACCTCTGGAATCGACGCGATAATAATATGTTTGCCGGTGGTGCCGTACATGGTGGTTCAGCGTGGTATCAAACCGTCGTCCCTCCAATCGATGGAGTGTCTACGGACTCGGTGGTTATTGAATTAAGACAAACAGACACGGAGTTAGAATGGCACGCAAGTGATGATCCGATACCACTCCTGACACGTCTACTTCGGCTGGATGATGATCTTACCGATATCTACGCTAAGCTACCCTCTGACTCACTGATAACGAATGCAACCGACGCGTTTGAAGGAATGCGATTGGTCCGAGATCCACCATTCGTTTCACTCATTTCGTTTATTTGCTCAGCACAGATGCGGGTATCACGGATACATCAAATGCAAAAGCGACTTGCGGAGACGTACGGGCAGACAGTCACTGCAGATGGTGAACAGTTTCACGTGTTTCCAACGTCGTTAGAATTGTCAACTGCGACAGAAGAATCTCTCCGCGACCTGAAACTTGGATACCGCGCCCCATATGTCCTCGACACCGCGGAGATGGTTGCATGTGACGAGGCTCACCCTGAGCATGCTGCAACACGACCATACGAACAGGCGCGATCATATCTCACACAGTTCACCGGCGTGGGGAATAAAGTAGCTGACTGTGTTTTGTTATTCTCGTTAGGGTATTTAGAGGCAGTTCCACTTGATACGTGGATTCAGTCAGCGATCGAAGAGCACTACCCCAATTGCACTGGAGGAACATATGCAGAAACCTCTAAAGCAATTCGTCGTCAACTCGGCGGCGACTTAGCGGGGTACGCGCAGACATATGTCTTCTATTATCTTCGGAGTAGGGATTAATCGGACACCAATCGTCGAGATACCTACCGTGGAGCCCAAAGTGTGCTTCTCTTTCCACATACAATTGAGGAGAAAACTGACGACTTCAGTCGTGGGATGAATCCGACCACACACGACACAGACCACCCTCGATTGCTGACCGTCTTGAACAACCCATTGAGGAGAAGGCCGACAAACTCGCCCTCAACATACGCCGAGTGGCAATCCAACCTGACCACGTACACCTGTTCATCACTGGCGACCCGAAACTTGCCCGAACAAAATCATCCAGCAGATCAAGGACTACATCTCGGGGAACCTCCGCAAGCAGTTCGACTTCGGCCTCCCATGGCTGTGGACACGCTCGGACTTCGTCTCCTCGGCAGGCGAAGCATCGAGAAGTCACCACCACGATACGGGTCATCACTCGCTCACTGAGCGGAAAGCCCGCGAATACAGCGCGTTCCAAGATGCCGTTCACAGTGACGACGCGAGCCTCTACTCACCAACCAACAGGCGGGCAAACTTCGGTTGAACACGAACTCACGGCAGGACACCAAACAGCCTGTCGTCCTCCGCAACGACTGCATCACCATCGAACATGACGAGGATACGGTTCTGTCATCGTGGTGGTTCAAACTCCCTGTCTACAACCCCGAAAAGGAACGCAGGGATAGCATCTAAGTTCCTGTCCGCGTCCGTGAGAAAGATACGCACCTACTCACCGACGAGTGCATCCGCGACTGGGAACGTGTTCACCGGGCGAGTGGTGCGTCCACCTCGTCTGTAAACGGTCTGTGGCCATCGCAGACGGGTACGACGACGTACTTACTGTTGGAGAGCGAATGGGTTGCTGTCAGCACATTCCTCTCTGACCGTGGCACCGAGTTCCACGGCGCGGAACTCAGTCGTACTCGGAACACAAC
>KE356562.1:17434-18858 GCA_000416005.1 Haloquadratum sp. J07HQX50
CATTCGGTCAATTTCGCCAAGTGCCTGCTTCAGATTGCGCTCTTTCGAATCGCGGGTCCGAAAGCGTTCATTCCATGTGCGCAATCGTTGCATCTGCTCTCGCTGTCGTGCTGACAGCGAATTCCCGTAGGCATCTTTATTTCGCCAGCCAATATTTGTTGAGAGCCCTTTATCATGCATGAGATTCGTGGTTGGAGCACCAACTCGTGACTTCTGATCGCGCTCTGCACTGTCAAACGCGCGCCACTCAGGACCACGATCAATTGAATCCTCATCCACAACAAGGCCACAGTCTGCACAGACAGTCTCACCGCGTGCCCCGTCTGTGACCAAGTTACCACTACATTCCGGACAACTCTGTACCTCAGATTGCTCCTCGGTCTCCGTTTCTGAGACGGACCCTGATCGACGGGTCCGCTCTTCTGTCTCGTCTTGTTCTCGGGTGCGTGTGTCGCTCATGGTAGTGAGTATGGGGTGTTTGCTGACTGACTAAAAGTACAAAAAATGTCCGGCCAGCAGACCTTACGCAGGGTAATCAATCAGAATATTTAAACTCTTCGCAGGTCCGCACGTAAAAATTCACTGACGTCGGCATGATTGTTTTGCACCACATTCGTGTACGCGCGGGCTCTATCATCATCGAGCAATATAAATATCTATCTATTTCTGTACACCACCGAGATAGAAGACATTAGCTGCAATTTGCTGAGTGGCGGTGTCAAGGGTAATTGATTCACAAAGATTCTTAGCGACGTCTTCTCGCCATGACTCAATGGCTGCTTGATATGTCTCATGATGCCGATTAATACTGTAGTCTGCAGCGGTGTGACGTAGCTGATCTTCAATGTCATCAACTGTGGGGATTGGGCGCGTTGATTCAACGAACGCCACTGGCAAAATATTTATTGGAGATGTTGGCTCAGGAGTTGCCTCACCACTGCCGGGAGATATTTCTGGATCGTTGTTCGGGAGAATGCGGTGAATTCGTGCCCGCATACGAACTGCGAAAGGTGGTGTCACGCGAAGAACAGTCTGTTTATTCCCTCGATTGTAGGATTCAATTGCTGTTAACACGTCATCACGTCGTGCAATCAGCACCTCGATCATAGTGGGATCACTGCTTGTTGGCGGTGATGAGGAGGTCATGGATAGAAAGTATAAATACAGTGAGATTAACTCTCTGATCTCTCCAAATTTGAATTGAACGATGTATGTCGATACTCCATCTGATACATAGTGCGAGCGCATACCCGCGTCTTCAGGCGCGGGTCAAGCGGACAATAGCGTACATCTCCACCGACGATAGCACGGCTGGATTTCCTGCCGTGTATGATAGTTTTAATCCACCACAGGGACATGGTGTGTCGTGCGGATGAAGACTACACGGCACGCAACGTACAACCTCAACTACCACATAGTGTGGA
>KE356562.1:22654-24210 GCA_000416005.1 Haloquadratum sp. J07HQX50
CAGCTCGAGCAAAGATATTCGAGAACCTTCCTAATACAGGCATTCCGACGGAGTTTGCTGATTATAATGCATATAGGAAGCTTGAACGGGCAATGGTGTCATCAGGCTCAATTGCCGACCGAGGCGAACTATGGTTCGATGTTCGACCACACACGACTCATGGGACCGTTGAAATACGTATTCCTGATGCACAGAGCGACCCTGAAATCACACTGGCATTTGTTGAGTATGCTGATGCATTGGTAGCTGATCTTGCAAAACAGTATGAGGAAGGCATGAGACAGAGCAGAATTCGGCGTGAGCTCTTAGATGCAAATAAATGGCACGCAGTTCGATATGGTCAAGATGCGGAGTTCTTCACACGAGATGGTAATGAGATGATCTCTCTCAAAGAATTTGTCGACAGTGAAACTGACCGGCTCGGACTATCAAGGCTCCCAGACCTGTACGCTCGCGAATCAGGCGCAGCGAAACAACGTCGACTATATGAGAATCAAGGTGCGTCCGCGCTCGCAGAGTGTCTCTGTCTCAAGTGATATCTCTCAGCGTCTGAACGGGGTGATCTGTCTGAAATCGACGGAACCTCGCTTGAGGAGAACATATGTCCCAGGACAATAGCCTCACCGTCGGCGCGAACGGGAGTCCCAGTCTCAGCGATGACTCTGAATATGGTTTCCTATGATTGAGCACACAGTGAATCCATCCGACAGGGTTGCGGCGGCCCTGTGGACAGACGCACTGCAAGACTGAGTCGAGCTCATCGCGGAAAATAACTGAGCTGAAATGGCTACTCAATTCTCTGTTATAGAGATTCAGGCAGAATACCTGACGCCTCAGGGTCAGGATGAATCCGACAACTCCGACACATCCACCGTCGATAGCACAGCCGGATAGTCCACGCCAACCGACACTCTTAGTCGAACAGCGTTTATGACAAGTTATAAACCCAGAAAATGAGTCGGACCGTCTGGACCTTCGAGGGCGCGATTCCGAACCAGCAACAGGTTCGTGACCACCTCAACCAACTCGGATGGGCCGCCTCAAAACTCTGGAACGTCGCCCGCTACTACACGCAAAGATGAAACGGGCGACATTCCCGATGACGGGGAACTCAAAGCCGAACTCAAAAACCACGAACGCGACACGGACTTACATTCTCAATCCAGTCAGCGTCGAAGAACTCGCTGAAGCGTTCACCGGCTGGTATCAAAATATGAAGTCCAATGATCAAGCGAATCCGCCCGGCGATCATAAAAACGGAAACTCCAACCCGCGTTCAACCATGTCGTTCAAACCAGCTGGCTTCAACCACGACGCACAGTTCACCTGTGTTCGCCTCCTGAAGGGCCGCAACCTGAAAAAACACCGTTCGGACTTTATGCTGTGCGAATACCAGACTCGCCCGGACGTTGATCTGGCCGAGTGGGACATTCAATCGGCTCGTGCCGTCTTCAAACGCGACGAGTGGCGACTCCAACATGTCTGTCGCACTCTTATCGACCCGGAACCGCCGGGCGATGAAGTAGCAGGTGTTGACCTCGAAATATGCAATTTTG
>KE356562.1:25372-43888 GCA_000416005.1 Haloquadratum sp. J07HQX50
TGACCGCAAGCGGAGGGTCGTTAGACACACTTCTTGCACGTACTCTCGAAAGCAATCGTAGAGGAGTGTATCGAACGAGGTGTTGGAACGGTTGTCGTGGACGACCTCGGCGGCATCCGAGAAGACGACGAGAACGACGAGTCCCGAAACTGAGGCGACCATGGCAGTCTCGACTTGCACGGGTGGGCGCTCAACTGCTTTGCGACGCTTCTGGATCACAAGGCGGAACCTAAAGGAATAGACGTGGAATTGGCGTCGGAACGCGACACGTCGAAGTCGCATTCGGCGTGTAGACACACGGACGACAACCAGCGAGTTGAACGTGAACTGTACGTGTGCGAGAATTGCGACACGGTTGCGAACGCAGACGCGATGCGGGGAACATTCGATGAAAGGTACTCCAGAGTCTCGCCACGGGTGGTGGTGAGAGGGGTAACGGCTGGCACAGCAGACGGTTCACCTGTTCGACCGGAGTGAGGGCTGTTTCATCCCATATGAATAGGTGGGTTGCGAACCGTCATATCCTGACTCAGTGGTGCGGTGTTGTGAGATTCTCGCGTCTTCAAGCGTGAGAGGATGCCAATCCTCCAGAAAAGTTTTTGATTAGGTGGCTTCTGGATTCTACTTAATAACAATATGGCCAGTGACGACAATCCTACAGAGCCAGCTGAAAAGCAAGAGGATACCGATGACACAACCGGGCCACGAGCCCGGCTTGAGCGGGAGACTAGTCGAGCGGTTGCTGAGTTCGATGAAGGAATTGTCGATGTTTTGGCCTGGCTATTAGATACTGAGACACGGGCACGTATATATGTCAATCTCCGGCAAACACCGCGGATGACAAGTGAAGAAATTGCAGAGGCGACCGGTCTGTACCCGAGTACAGTTCGAGAAGCACTCGCGGAGTTAGCAGAGGACGGCACTGTTGACCGCACGAAACGCGTGAGTGAAGGAGCAGGCAATAATCCATATGAGTATACAGCAATTGCCCAAAGTGAGTTGATCCGTGAAGTGATCAGTGACGTGCAGTCTGAACTGAATACGATATTTAATTTGGATAGTCAGCTTCAAGATAGCACCAGAGAGTGTGAGGAAGACGGTGGACCTGTCACGATTTTACTCGACAGTTCCGATAGTCCGCAGTCGGATGATTCCGATCAGTGAGGTCAGTTTCTCGACACCGCTTGATTTGTTCCAACGATGATCTATCTTGTGAACCACTTCGGGGTCAACTTGGGTTGAGAGACGAGTTTGGAGTCATCACGGCACAGGCACCCGTCTGATCAAAGCGTTCGGCCTGTCCTGCCTGTCGATTAAGACAGCCTGCGTTTTACCCAAGCGTTACTCAACATGGGGTCACAAGATTCGGGAAAGCACCTCACGTTATTATGGAAATCAAAGACCTGTGTTCGACCCTAAGGCTTGTGAGTGGACTCTTGCTCGGATCAACGACAGACCATCCGCGTTCAAGTCGCTGATCTTACGACCAGTTGGCGCGTGTCGCGTTCATAATCCGATGAGCCAATGCTGAACAAGACGTCACCCGATGGTTTGAACGATATGCTATCGTGGCTGTGCAATACATTCCTACACTTCGGGACTTAGACCTATTACATAACTACGAGCTAAAAGCCACAGCTTGAGCCGTTGAACCCGGCACGATGGGGATGCAAACCACCGTTCGACAGCCGGGGGTTGTGTCCCAATCTTTCATGTTGGCCCTCTTATACTGTGTTGTGACGGTGTTCCCCGGATGGAAGTCTTCGAGCCCGGCAGGCGCTTCGCGTCCACAGCCTGCTGAGAAAGTCCAAGAACCACGTCCCGGCCGACAGGTCCGACGCGAATGGTGGGACCCAGTCGGTTGAATACCCGTGGAGGAACGGACGGTATTCCGTTCCAGCGCGGGAAGGCCCGTTTAGGTTTGACCGGGCTGGACGCGCTGGAAAGCACCCTCGGGGTCGTAACCGAGCGGCCACCGTTGAACACGCGAAAGCGTACTTGCGGGGCGAGTTCAGAGAAACGCGCACCCTTGAACTCCCCTCCGGGGAATCCCACCCCTGAAGCGGTAGGAGGAGGTCAACATCCCAGTGTTCCACGCTCTCGTTGACAGGCGTGACGTATTCGACAGTCACTGGTTCACTGGTCGAGCCACGCGTGATGATCATCGGTGTCGTCAGCAGTGTATGGATAGTTTATCTCCCTATCATAACAACAAAACTGAGAGGGGCTGACTTTTACGTCTGAGCGAATGCTACTTGTATAAGATGGATGTAGCGCTGGGAGGAACATTTGACCCGATACACGACGGTCATCGTGCGCTATTTGATCGGGCATTGAGCATTGGTAAAGTCACTGTTGGATTAACCAGCGACCAGCTTGCGCCGAAGACACGCACCGCAGATAGATATATTCACCCGTATGAAAAGCGGCGGAGACAGCTCGCTAACGAGCTGACAGAAATGTCTCAAAAATATGGCCGTGCATTTGAGATACGTCAACTGACAAAACCAACAGGGATTGCAACTGAGGCAAGGTTCGACGTCATCGTGGTCTCCCCCGAAACCCGCAGTGGTGCCGAAGAGGTCAATCGGCAACGTGCATTGCAAGGACACGCAGAACTGGATATTGAAGTGGTTCCGCACGTGTGTGCCGAGGATGGAGATCCAATCTCATCAACCCGAATCGTACGTGGCGAGATTGATCAGCACGGAAAGTTAACTCCCAGTGCAAAGGGCCGACGATCACCTAATCAACAGTGAGTTGTGCTACCAATTTGGAGTTTCAAATCCAGCCTCATCAAGAATCGATTTCCAACGTTGTTGGACGCTCAATCGTGTGACGTTCATTTCGTTGGCGACTCGGGTCTGTGTTCGCTGCTCACCTGCGACGAGGGCTCCCGCATATAAGCTAGCAGCTGCGGCAGCCTGTTTGGAGCGTTCTTTCATAGGTAACTGTGAGAGAAACATATCCTCAGCATTAGAAACAGTCCTATGTTCGAGATTTAGTTCGGTTGCAGCTGACTGGATTTTGTTGAGCCATCGTTGATTTGCCACACGATTACTCGCTCGATACATATAAATAATAGATGACTATCGATAAAAACTGTTCGGCGAGTCGATCTATGGATGCAAACTCAGTAGGTTGGGATCAGTATTGCATGATACGCGATGGTGTATCAGAGCCGCAATTAGTCAATAGCGACAGCTTCTTGAGTCCAATTATCCCACTCAAGGATAGGCGCGGGTAGCCAAGCGGTCAAAGGCGCAGCGCTTAGGACGCTGTCCCATAGGGGTCCGCAGGTTCGAATCCTGTCCCGCGCAACTGTAACTTACTCTTAGTGTATACACGCCTTGCAGCTGCTCAGTTTAGACAATGACTCGGGCACGGGCTACACGGGAGATTAACTTGATACCGTGTTGACGAAGATAGGCCAACTGTTTTTTATGAGAAAGTGAGCAGAGAGGGGATACAGCCGCGCGTTCTGCTCAGTCATGACGTTCAATCATAGGGACGGCTGAGACTGTAACAGTGGTTGAAGAAGCGTTCCAGTATTGAGTGAAGAAGACAGAGTCAAACACGGTAGAGGGCTAACTGTCGAACAGGTAAGCTCAGCATCCACGAATCGACAAAACTCAAATTGCAGATATTCGTAAGGAGAGAGCCAGTCATCAGAACACGAGAGCTATCCCAGAGTATTGTGGATGCAAATTCAGTGTTGATCAAGAGGTGAGCATGAATATCGCCCCAACAGGTGTCCCTGCTGAATGGAGCAGCAATCCACAGTTGGCTTGTAGACTGTGGACGCCGAGCTCAGCCACCAGTTTTTACGACTCTAACTCCGACCCTCTGCCGGAAGGGCAGGAGTCTGTTATCCAAGCTGCTTCGAAAGATGCGCTGTCAGGCAGATTGAGATAACGAAAGGCCGTTGATACATTCTCTTAGCTGAGCAATTTAAGGAATCTAACATACGGTGAGATGTCGTTCGGTCTGGAGCTATCTTTCACCTATTGGTGCTTTGTTATCTGCTGCTGAGTAGGTCGATTTGGGTAAGTTGAGCCCTGACGCACGCATGCTCTCTGTCAGACGTGTTGGTATATCGATTGCTTTAGTTATAAGTGACGCCCACAAGATTTTAATCTTCAGTAAGAGTGAATGAGTTCAATGCAGGCCATCGCTGATTTACTGACTGAGACAGATTTTGACATTCAAAGGCTCTTTTTATTCTCCCCAAGTGGATCACAGTTTCAACGATTTGTTGATAGTGACTTGAGTGAGTCGCTGATTGTTGTCGCCCCAACAAACACTGTTGATTCGGATTCATTCGTGGAGATGCCAATCGAATTTACCGCAGTCCGTGACCAGATTCGATTCGGGGTAGAGGGGGGAATGCAGTTGGATTTTGTTGAACAAGGAGACACAGTCGCATGTGCTCTGTCAATATTTGATAGGCCACTGGATAGTCTCGTACACGTCGTCGTGAATGAGACGATGCGATCTGGATTGTACAGCCTCTTCACGGACTCGCGAGCTGAGGCAAACGTCGTGCGCGATGTATTTGAGGTGGCAGTTGATTTGGGCAAGAAGGGACAGAAAGGAAAGCCAGTGGGTGCATTATTTGTGGTCGGCGACGCTGGAAATGTGATGAACAAGTCCAAGGCGCTATCCTACAATCCATTTGAGAAGTCATATGTTCACGTCGGCGATCCGATCGTTACAGTGATGCTGAAAGAATTTTCGCGTCTTGACGGTGCTTTCGTTATTTCAGACGCAGGGAAAATCGTCTCTGCGTATCGATATCTCGAACCAGCCGCAGAAGGGATTGATATTCCAAAAGGACTCGGCGCGCGACACATGGCAGGGGCAGCTATTTCGAGCGAAACAAATGCGATTAGCGTCGTTTTGTCTGAATCCGACGGCTTGGTCAGAATATTCAAACATGGCGAGTTGATTCTACAGGTCGACCCTGAGGAATATTGAGCCGGGATACCCTCCGCATCGTGAATGGCAGGACCCCCCTCCATGGGAGTCTCAGAAGTGTATATAGAGGTGTTGGAAGCACGTATTGAATCACTGGAGGCTCAAGGCAGCAGTAACGCGAGGATTCTTACAGAGCGTACGCGATTCACTCCTACTGTGTTCGCTTTCCGGTTCCGACAGAGCGTCGGAACGCTCGTTACTCATGAGAGGGGCGGGTTTCTCTCGATATCAAGGGACAGTTCGTTCAAGATAAGCACCACAGGGTTAGTTGACATTGAGGAGCAAAAGTATAATTTTATTGGTAGGTAATCGAGCGTACCCTCGCGTCTTGAGGCGCGAGAGGAGGTCAAGATTGTTACTCCCGCTCAGTGAGCACAGGACCGTCGATAGATAACGTCAAGATTAGATTAGTCTGTGATTGGCTTGGCGGGGATTCCTGCGACAGTCACACCAGATGGAACATCCTGTGTGACGAGCGAATTGGCAGCCACCTGTGCACCGGCACCAATATGAACACCCGGTAGGACGACTGCTTTTGCTCCAATCATCGCTTGCTCATCGATGCTAATCTTTCCGACACGGTACTCATCTTGCAGGAATTCATGACATAACAGCACTGCGTCATATCCAATAATTACATGATCACCAATCTCCAAATATTCAGGCCAAAATATATCTGGTGTCGCCTCCAGTCCCCATGAGACTTTATTCCCGAGCGAGACGCCCATGAGTCGGAGAGCAGCTGCTCGGAGTCGTAGTGATGGAGCGACTCGCGCTACAATCGTGAGCAGGTAATGATAGATAATTCGCCACACTGGCTTCACCTGCATCCAGTACCGCAATGAATTCTGCTTTCCTGGTGTTGAGTGTCGCTCCAGACGCTCATGTCTTCGATACGTCGAGCGGTCTCCTGTCGCCGAGTCAGTGTTAGCCTCCTTACTCACAGTATTCTTTCACAGGGAGTGTTCAAATCAGCTTCGTAAGTTTCGCATGTGTGTGATGCGCTGCTGAATGGCTTCTTCTGTTCCGATATCATGTCTGACCCGGAGTGTTCCATCAATCATCGAGAGAGCATTTTCTACATCCTCTTCAGCCTGTGTAATGGTATCTCCGGTCCCAACTATCGCCAATGAGCGAGATGTCGTGGTCAAAATATCGCCTTCCTGTTCGTCGACACTTGCATAAAATACGGTAGCAGTATCATCATGAGTGGTATCTATCGGGATTTCAACACCTGACTCGGGATCTGTCGGATACCCCTTCGGAACGCCATATTTGCATACAGTCGCCCGTTGATCAAATTCGAGTTCTGGTAGTTCCTCGTTGGCCTCTGCGGCACGCATGATATCTAGCAGAGAGGTCTTCATCACTGGGAGCGTATTCATTGCTTCTGGGTCACCGAAACGGGCGTTGAATTCGATGACTTTTGGGCCGTTTGCCGTCAACATAAATTGCCCATATAGAATCCCGGTGTACGATGCGAGTGCGGAAACAGTCGCCTCGAGTATGTCGACGGCCTGGGCATACTCGGGCTCAGTCATAAACGGGAGAATGTTTGAAGCTGTACTGTAACTTCCCATTCCACCGGTATTTGGACCGGTATCGCCTTCGAATGCACGTTTGTGATCTTGGATTGCGGGAGTCGCTCTTAGCTCTCCGTTTGCGACAAATGCCTGTACTGTGAACTCCTCGCCTCGAAGTCGCTCTTCAAGGACTATTTGCTCGTAATCGTGCGATCGGAGGTATGATTTTGCCTCTGCAGGGGTGACCTGATCACCGATTATCTTGACGCCTTTCCCGCCAGTGAGCCCAGCTGGCTTTACAGCAAGGTCAGTGCTCGAGCTCTCGATATACTCACAGGCTGCGTCCGTATTTTCAAACACAGCAAATGATGGACAGCCCGGAATCGATTCAGTCTGCATGAATTCACGCTGGAACGCTTTATCAGTCTCAATGCGCGCGGAAGCGGCCTGTGGACCGAAAGTAAAAATCCCACTCGCAGTCAGTGCATCGGCAACGCCGGCCTCAAGCGCACTCTCAGGGCCAATAATGGCCATATCAGCATCGTGTGTTTGTGCAAATGTCACAATGTCGTCTGGACTGCGTTCACCACACTCACCGTAGGCGGCCGCTATTTCAGCGATTCCAGGGTTTCGATTACTGGCGCAGGCAAGCACCTCACAGCGTTCATCAGAGTTCAGGGCAGTGGCAATCGCATGTTCGCGTCCACCTCCGCCGACAAGCAGCACTCGATACACAGATTCCATGTGCTCAACAATCCTATATATGGCAAATAAACTTCTGCTTTTGTCAGCGATCGAGACGACACGGTGTTTTTGACCGTCGCACATCAAACAATGACATGGACACAGTAGGAACGACGAACCGACTCAGCGAGACTAAGAGTCCATATCTACAGCAACATGCTGACAACCCGGTCAATTGGCAACCATGGGATGAGGAAACGCTCCAGTTTGCTCAGGAGAATGACAAGCCAATATTTCTTTCCGTCGGGTATGCCGCTTGTCATTGGTGTCACGTGATGGCTGAGGAGAGTTTCGAAGATGAAGAAGTAGCCGCGGTATTAAACGAGTCGTTCGTTCCGATCAAAGTCGATAGAGAGGAGCGGCCTGATATCAATAAGTTATATCAAACAATCTGTCAACTTGTCACTGGTGGTGGCGGGTGGCCGCTCTCTGCTTGGCTTACACCAACGGGTGAGCCATTTTATATTGGCACATACTTTCCGAAGAATGAGCGCTCTGACCGCGGGAACGTTCCTGGATTTCTTAACGTCTGTCAATCACTTGCAACCGGATGGCAAGAAGATCGCGAAGAGATACTAAATCGTGCTGAGCAGTGGGCTGAGGCACTTGATAATGAAATGTCTCCTGCATCGGGCAGGTCCCGCCAGTCAAACTCACGGGCAGAAGATGATTCATCACTCCATGAAGATGTTGCACAGACGGCTTTACGAGCAGTCGATGAGGAATACGGCGGATTTGGGAGTGGAGAGCCAAAGTTCCCACAGCCACGACGTATCGAGATGCTGCTTGAGTCGAGTCACACATTAAGCAATGAGGATTATGAGCGTGCTGCGACAACGACGCTGGACGAGATGGCCGCAGGTGGCATATATGATCATGTTGGTGGCGGGTTTCATCGCTACTCGACCGACCGACGGTGGGCAATCCCTCACTTTGAGAAAATGTTGTACGACAACGCCGAACTCGCCCGTATCTATACGCTAGGATTTCAGATAACTGGGCGTACTGCCTACGCCAGGATTGCAAAAGAGACAACTGAATTTGCGATTCGCGAATTTAAAGACTCCTCTGGTGGGTTCTACAGCACGTTGGACGCCCAAACAGAGGGTGTTGAGGGGAAATATTACGTCTGGACCCCAACACAGATTCGCGATGCAGTCGAAAATGAACGGTTGGCAGAGCTTGCATTGAGTCGGTATGGGATTACTTCGACAGGGAATTTCGAGGGGTCGAACGTCCTGAGCATAGAGAGTTCAATCCCAGAGTTGGCACAGGAGTTCGATGTGCGTGAGTCGCAGGTGGTCGACCAGTTAGAGACCATCAGAGGGCGGTTATTCGATCTCCGCGATTCACGCGTACGACCACACCGTGATGAGAAGATACTTGCTTCCTGGAATGGGCTGATGATATCCGCGTTAGCCCACAGCGGGTTTGTACTCAATGAGTCAGCGTATCTCGATGAAGCACAATCGACCTTACAGTTCCTCCAGCGCACCCTCTGGGACGACTCTGAAAACAGACTTTCTCGACGAGTCAAAGATGGGGCTGTTGGAGGGCCAGGATTTCTCGACGATTACGCATTCCTCTCAAGGGGTGCGTTCGATCTATACCAATTCACAGGCAACATTGCACCGCTTGAGTTCTCATTGAGGTTAGCTCGCGAACTGGTTGATTCATTCTATGATCGTGATGAAGAGACGTTGTATCTCACCCCACGTTCAGCGCCTGACCTCGTTTCGAGGCCACAAGAACTCACTGATCAGTCCACGCCATCAAGCGTCGGTGTCGCATGCTCCGTGTTAGCCGACCTTGACCCATTGACTCCGACAGATGACTTCGCAGAGATTGCCTCTGATGTGCTTGATACACATCAAAATCAAATCCGGGGTCGACCGCTCGAACATATCACGATGGCTCGAGAAGCAACTCGGCACCAGACGACAGAAAGTCAATTGATCGTCGCCACACAGGATACGCTACCTTCATCGATACAGACAGCACTACAGGAATCCTATCTACCTGACACTACAATTTCGAGACGCCCCGCGACAGAGTCAGCGCTCGAACAGTGGTGTGATCGACTGGATCTTGATACAGTGCCCTCACTCTGGAAGAACCGCGTTCAACGGCATGACAAAGCGACACTCTATGCATGCACAGGTGGACAGTGTTCTCGACCGACGAGTGATATGAGTGAAGCAATAGCGTCTCTCACCCAGTCTCGATCCCAACCCCACCCAGACGAACTGTCGGAGTGAATCAACAACAAATCAATTGCGTAATCTACAGATCTGAGACAAGTAACTATCCTTCACGAAGTGCCTCGGCTAAGTGAACGACAATCGGGACCGGGGCAGACTCGACGAATCGCGCGATTTCAGTGCCGTCTTGCTCTACGACCACAGTAGGGATGTACTCGATGTTATATCGATCAACCAGCGGTCCCGCTTTGTTCCCCTCAGCGTCTTTCTCCACTGGGTGATTGTGGACACGGCTCGGAGGGATATCAGCCGCTTGCAGAGCCGCTGCGAAGTCAGGTAGTTGACGCCGACAGTCACCACACCAATCTCCGCCCCACACGTGAATCTGAATTTCGTCTGAGGCTAGCACGGCGATTTCATCTCCAAAGCCAGCAGAGTCAAACGCTGGTGTCGGTTGCATCGTTTCTAAGTCCTCTGAATACATATCTGTGCGTAGGTGGTCGGTATTGCCCATAGGTGTACAGTGACGTCAGGAATGCTAAAACTAGCGGCTTCCCGGGCGTTGTTCGGATAGAGAAAGAGTGTAGAAACACAACATCAGCAGTCTCAGGACCGTCGCTTTGATGTGTCGCTCACGTGCGGGTGGAGCATGGGTTTCCACTGGTGACTATCGAGCGTCTCATCGGGAGATATGCTCGCTTATATTCGAGCCACTCCAAGCTTGGGGTGGTCTCAAGAATTCAATGATGGGTGCCTTAGAATGGCGTCACATTCGCGTCGAAATGCGTTTTTGACCCTCATTGAGAGCCGTAATGATTCCTCCGCGTGAACGCGGAGGAGAATATTAACTGTCTTCATCAGCGTCGGCAGCCTCTTACATCATTATTGACTAAATCCACGGCATGGATGCAAATATTCTTGAGACAATTGGCTCGCCGCTGGTGCAGGTAACATCGCCACCAGGAGTGGTAATTGCTGCCAAAATCGAATCGAATAATCCTGGTGGATCGGCAAAGGATAGACCTGCATTAGCGATGATTGAGCAGGCTGAAAGACAGAATCAGATTTCACCAGGTGATAGTCTAGTTGAACCGACCAGTGGGAACACTGGAATTGGCCTCGCAGTCGCGGCTGCAACGAAGGGGTATGACCTGACTGTGGTTATGCCTGCATCACAGTCGCCTGAGCGACGGCAGCTCATGCGTGCATATGGAGCAGACGTCGAACTTGTGGATGGGAATATCTCGGACGCAAAATCTCGTGCCGATAAGTTAGAGGAGACCGGGATGACTCAACTGCGACAGTTTGAGAATCCAGCCAATCCCCGGGCTCACTACCTGACAACCGGGGAGGAGGTACTCACCCAGGTAGGTAATCGGTCAGTCGTCGCTTTAGTCGCTGGTGTCGGAACGGGTGGAACAATCACTGGTGTTGGGCGTCGACTTCGTGAGGAGTTCCCAGATATGGATATTATTGCGGTAGAGCCCGAAGAAAATGCTGTTCTCTCTGGTGACGACCCTGGTGACGATGCGTTTCAAGGGATGGGCCCTGGTTTTGTCAGTGAAAATCTTGACACAGAGATTATCGATACGGTCAAAACTGTCAGTATTGATGATGCTGAGGCAGAGTGCCGCCGACTCGCACGAGAGGAGGGTATATTGGTCGGGCAGTCATCTGGGGCCTCAAATCTGGTCGCTCGCCAGGTTGGGCCGAAGTACGCGTCCGAGGCGGATGATTGCGCTCGTCGCGCTCCGGCACCAGTTATCGAACGCGAATCACCAACGCCGTCTGTCGACAAACGATGTCCAGTGATCATTACGGTCTACTGGGACAGCGGTGAACGATACATGTCGACCGGCCTCTTTGAGTAATTATCGACGAACGATCAGAGAATCCGTTGGATCCTTGCATCCACTACTTCGCGGTGCGAAACATCCGAACTGACTTGCTGAATAAAGTGTGCTTTGCATTGGCAGTCAGTGGCCCCAAACTTGGTGACGGGGGTCGCACAGTCGGGAGAGGTATGCAACGCGGAAGCCAGTGCACATT
The DNA here is from genome assembly GCA_000416005.1 of Haloquadratum sp. J07HQX50. Taxonomy (GTDB): domain Archaea; phylum Halobacteriota; class Halobacteria; order Halobacteriales; family Haloferacaceae; genus Haloquadratum. The sequence goes on from KE356562.1 coordinate 36,867, forward strand.
CACCATCCCATTTCGGGACCACAAGTATATCTATCAGTTGAATTGCAGATGACTGCGCGATGTAATCGATGTGCCAGTGTGAGACACCACGGTCACTATTCGCGACTGATATGTGACGTTGAATCCGACTGAATCCGCCTGTCCCAAACGCAGATCCAACATAGAAATACATCCCTGTGTCAAAGACGTGATTGCCAAGTGCTCCTATTGAGCGTTCAATTGGTTCTCTTGCGCGATACACCAAGAGGTATATTCCTCTCGTCACGTCTCCGCCCCCAATGATGGGGAGATCACCTGATGTCTCGATTTCGTCAGGATGTATCCACTGCCTGGCAGACAGAGTTGAGTTCGCCATAGCTATGCGATTGCGGATTGGTGCTGACTGGACGTGACAAGTGGGTCGTATACTGATTCTGCCTCACTCGTAAGCTGATACACTGAGTGGACGTTATCTGGTTCGCGGCCACGACCACTGGCGAGCCCGACGACCTCTGCAATTTGCGTATAGTTGTCTCGGACGAGCGAGCTTACCAGATGTGGCGTGCCAGCGCGCTTGGCGAGCTCCTCCGCAGCAGACCGGCCTGCATAGACTTGTTTCTCTTCGATATCGACTAAGAACATCGCGAACGGCGTCGTGTCAAACTGCGCATCTAAGAACTGCTGTGCTGCGCTATCATACCATGAGAGCGCACCGACGGTGTCAAGTCGCTCAAGAGCTTTCGCTGCAAGAGAGCAGTATGGGCACTCACCATCGTAGATGAGTATATCATCAACCGTAGACATACTCGCTTTTCGAGATACAACTGCAAAACATTGCGGGAAAGAAATCAATATGTATGACTTTTAGATAGACACTAAGCGCGAGGATTCGACAGCGTTTTTAGGATGGCCTAAATATCAATTCTCGATGAAACTCACCGGGAACCTGCTGATTAGATGTTCCCACGTCCGAACAGGTAATCTCACGCATAGAACTCATTACCTCTCTGTGAGAACTAACAAAACAGTAGATATCAACGAACCAGATCGACGCCCGCCGAGACCAGCAGTTTCGAAATCGATAGACTCACCCCACCGTCAACGGAAGTTCGTGAGTAATTATGTCGGATAGTGTCTACTCACCAACTGATCACCGCGAACACATCCCACAGGATTCTTCAGATGAGTCAGAGACAGTCTTAGAACTCGAAAATCTTTCAAAGGTATATGCGTCTGAAACCGCAGTTGATGGGCTGTCGTTTACGATCACAGAAGGAGAAATTGTTACACTTCTCGGGCCTTCCGGGTGCGGAAAAACGACCACGCTTCGGCTACTGGCAGGGCTTGAGTCCCCTGATGAAGGGACCGTTCGAATCAACGGGGATCGAGTCACAGGCAGTTCATTCACGCCTCCCGAAAATAGAGGAGTTGGCGTTGTATTTCAGGAATTTGCGCTCTTTCCGCATCTCACTGCTCGGGAGAACATTGCGTTTGGATTGCAAGACCTCCCCACAGAAGCGCGGACAGCCCGAGTGGATGAGCTGCTTTCGTTAGTGAATTTGAATAATCAAGGCCACAGCTATCCGGGTGAGCTTTCTGGCGGTCAGCAACAGCGAGTTGCGTTAGCACGGTCGCTAGCGCCTGAGCCGGAGGTCCTGTTATTGGATGAGCCGTTCTCAAATCTCGACGTTGACCTCCGTATCGAGATGCGTGAAGAAGTCCGTGACATTCTTAAAACCGCAGGAGTCACCGCAATATCTGTTACACACGATCAAGAAGAGGCTCTTTCAATTTCTGATCGTGTTGCAGTGATGAGTGAGGGTCAGATTGAGCAAATCGATACACCAGAGGCAGTTTTCCAGCATCCAACCTCACGATTCGTGGCGAGTTTTCTTGGCTATGCCAGTTTTATTCCGGGATATGTCTCCGGCGATGTCGTCGAAACTGAAGTTGGTGCGGTCCCTCGAAAGCAGGTGCACGGACTCGCACCAGAGTATGACCATACCAAGATTGATCTCTTAGTTCGGCCAGATGACGTCGGGATTTGCACTAAGAAAAAGTCCCAATTATCACAGCAGCCATGTGGAACTGGTGAGGTAACCGCGAAAAGATACCTCGGTCCAACATTCCTATACGAGGTTGAACTGGATACAGGAGATGCGATTCGGTGTATGCATAATCACGATGAGCCGGTCCCGGATTCTGACCGCGTAGACATCGCCATCAAGGCTGACCACGAACTCGCTTGGTTTCCCCGCGAGCAACGGCCAGATTGATTTGTAAGCTGTGTGATCAACGATACGGTTCGATCAGAATAATGCCCGCTAAAATGGACCAGTGAGTGAAACCTCCACGAGTCCCTCACGAAGTGCGTATTTTAATTGCTCATCTCGGGGCATTTCTCCCCATCTGTCTGGACGCGCATCTTCAGGCACCGCATCTAATTGTGATATAATTGAACGATGCAGAAACTGTCCATTCTCATCACACGCTGGACAGGTCAGTATAATCATACGGACACGGTATGGCCGTTCTTCAGCGTGACCGCATCGAGGACAGATATACGTCTCTGACACTAATCCTCAATATGTGCCCAAGTTACACTAATCTGTGGGTTTGTGAATTCTCTCAATATAGGTGTTGGTGGAGCGCTGGATCCTTCCCATGGCTCAAGCGTTGGCTTCCTCTTTGCTTTTGTACGAGGCGCACTCGGAGTCATCATGGAAATCACGGATTCGTACGTCATCGGCTGCAGAGGCGGATATATTGGCCCTTGAGCTCGGGGAGGGAGCCGACGGCTAACCAAGTTGCAATGATCTGTGAATAGCGACCCAATATAATTAGTTACAGGCAGACACGAGTGTTGTCAGTCATGGGCTGCCAGCTAGCCCTCTAAATCGGGGTCGCTGACTCGTGAACGCTCGCAACTCAATATCGATCCATCTTGATCAAGCTCGGGTGTGACGTGATGAGACCACCGATAAGCTCGGGGCTGAATCCCGAGGCTGTTGACATTATGATTCTTCGCTTTGAGCTACGCGGTTGATGGGTGGTTCTCAGCGGTGTACTTTCATCTGTCGATGACAACCGTACCGACGAGCAGTTCAACTGCGCGGATTGTGGGTACGCGGGATTACAATTAGCGAGGATCATCGCTAACTGATGCTGTCAGTACATCTATCGCGGGCAGAACTCTCGTGATGGATGGGCCACCAGTCAACCAGCCCTCCGGGGATATTAAACCTGAACAGTGACCACACGCCTGCGGAGCTATTTGGATCATAATAGGAGTCCGGTGAAACACTTCACTTCGGGGCCGGAGAGAGGTCACAGCGTTCCATAATGACGAGACTCTCGAACGACTTGAGTTTGAGCCGGTTGACAGGATATCAATCGCAGCGGTATACGCAAGCGCTGTCAACTACCAGCCCACGGTTGCTTGCTGCGACTTCCTCTGAGACATGGTCGTACGGGTCAACACTGACTGACGGAGTCACAGTCTGTGAATCAGAGCCGAAATTCAATATACAGAGGTACGTATCGTCCTCGCCTGTCCGTTTGTATCCGACAGTTGTTTGATCATCAATCTCTGTCACGGGCTCATATCCACCCTGAACTCCCAGTGCGGGAATCTCGTTCCGGAGTTCTATCAGATGGGTATAGTACTGGTGGAGTGTCTCATCTGCAGCCTCCCACACAAGCGGGTCACGGCGACCCTGCTGGCCAATTTCTTGGCCACCATAGATCATGGGAACGCCAGGCAAAGTGAACAGCGCACCAGCAGCGGCTCGTGCGGCTTTTTCGCCACACTCGACGATATAGCGTGTTTCATCGTGGTTTTCCAAGTAGAGCATAAATGATGCGTGTGGTGGGAATCCGACGGTAGCCCGTTGCTCGATCGCATCATGGAGCGCTGATGCGTCAGCCGACCCTTTGCCGATCTCACGAAGCGTGAAATACAGTGTCGTATCAAAGTGGATGTCGAACATTCCGTTGTGGAAGTCGGCGATATACGGGATTGTCTCGTCTAGTAATAGAAACTCAGGATCGATTCGTTTGACACGCTCGCGGAGTTCTTGCCAGAAATTATTCGAGACTGCCCATGCCATGTCACACCGGAAGCCATCAGCAACCTCCATCCACATGTCCACCACATCAAGCAAATGTGACCGAACTTCGATATTCTCGAGATTCCAGTTCGCGATATACTCCCATCCAAAATATGTCTCTGGATTCCCATCATCGCGCCAGTTGTACCAGTCGTAATACTCTGAATCAGGATTGTCAGACGCAGCCTGGAAGTACGGATGGGCCCGAGCGGAGTGGTTCATGACCAAATCAAAGAGGACTCGCATATCACGCTGGTGAGCAGCATCGACGAATCGCTCATAGTCAGCGCGATCGCCTAAGTCTTCAGCAATACTAAAGAAATCAGTGATATTGTATCCGTGAGGCGCGTGATCGTTCTCAAGAATAGGGGTCAACCACAGAGTATCAACACCGAGATTATCGAGATAATCCAATCGCTCAATGAGTGCATCGAAGATAGTCTGATCTCCTATTTCTGTGGTAAATCCACGCACGTATATTTCATATAATGTCGAGTCAACCGCCCACGATGGAGGGTCGTTCGGACGGGTGACTTCATATGACCGTGTGCGCTGTGACTGAGTCATGTGGGCTATTGATCCATCGACTCGCTGATTGTTTCGCCAGAGAATGCAATCGTATCGGGGACACTGTATGTATCACTGAGAGCGACAGCGTGCACTCGCACTTTCTCACCGACAGCCGAAATTGGAATCCGTAGTGTCTGTGATGATTGTGAAATATCAGTTGAATCAACATTATCCCGATCATCAAGTATAAACTCGACAGTGATATCGTCACTATTGGACTCGGCTTCGCCGGGAATGTCAGTGTCTGCATGGACGACAAGTTCAGTCTCTTCGACGGTTCCGCTCAGTTGCAATCGAGGACGGCCAGCGGTCCCTTGTGGTGCTGCACCGACAGACCCAGAACCGGAACGGTGTGGCTGGGCGCCACTTCGACCGCCAGATGCACCCGGTCGTGCGCTCACACCTGAGCGGCCGCTGGCACCGCCTTGATCGTTGGAAGGTGCGTATTCGCTCGGGAATGCACGGATTGTTAGGGAGTATTCTTCATCTGAAGTGGCTAATCCAATCCGATATCGACCGGCAGTATCGGGAACAAAATCGATCACTGGCTCATCTGAAGAGATACGCTGGTTGCTTTCTTCAGGGAGATCAAGGATGGACCACTGATATGTCATATCTGGGTCCGGATCTCGGGGAGCAAGCTGTACAGTGTCACCAACCGCGACAAACTGTGGCGGGCCTGGATGGTCCATATACAATTATTTATTCGGGGTTAACTTTGCTCTTACCCAGTGTGATGGAATGCGACTGTGTTTGTTTAGAAAAATAAGGTAAGTAACTCCATACATCTATAACCTTGCCCTATTAAACGTCTCAAGGCGGAAACCAACGCTTGAGCCGGTCGAGGAAGCCGAAACTGCTAAATTAGTCCACTAATACCAGCCTGACTCCCCAACGTGAACTGCTCCGGGGTCAAGCCCCGAAGCTTCTTTCCGCGGGTTGGTCGGACACACCATCGGTCTGATAATATTCAACCGTGCGATGGGTCACGGTCGGGCCGTCCACGAGCGCCGATGCCTGCTGTCTCAAACTCACACCGTGACTTTGCGGGCTACAGCTTCGCTCTTGTGAACGTCGCAACTCCCATTTCCGCACCTGTGGGAGTGTGTTGAGAGCAGGCACATTTCTGTCCTCTTGCTTTCGCAGCCACTTCTGCGCGACACTCACACCAGCGCCATTGGAGTGAAAACGACTTGCATCGGGTCGCTCTCGCCATTGTAATCGAAGCTCGGCGATACCATCCTGATGCGATTGCCGTCGAGAAGCGCAAGCAGATTCGTGAGCGCATCTCGAACGGCAAGGAGTTCCAGCAGTGGGCATTCAACAAACTGCGATCGCTGCTTACGTACGGAGCCGAGGACCACGGAATCCTCGTTGGGGACGTGAACCCACAGCACACGAGTCAGCGGTGTAGTCACTCGGACTGTGGCTTCATACACGAGGATAGTCGTGATGGTGATGAGTTCGCTTGCTTGAGGAGTGGCAAGGAACTATACACAAATCACAACGTAGCGCGAATATTGGTTGGAATCTTGTCCAGCACTGGCTCACGTCTGGTTCTGGACAGGCGAGCTGTCAGGTCGTCCTGAAATCAGGGACAGTGAGCGGGAACGATGATTTGACGCCTGCCACGTCTCGTGGCCAGATTGGAAGTCCACTGACGAGCCCACCCTTTTACGAATAGGTCCTGACTCGGGAATATATCTTGCAACAGCACTGTTCTCTCGTGTTTCTATCAATGTTTATATTGACGCGTCGATGTGAATAACTATGAGACTCCGGACCGCGCTAAACACATATAAGCGCGACCATTCTAAGCGTTTTCCTGGCGAGAGCCCTACTACTTCTGGAGCCTTTTCTGGCCATGGTGACCGGCTTGTTCATATCGGTCACGATGGAGCGTTGCGTGATTATTCTGCAGCACTCTCTGGGCTCCACGGAATCGACCGCTCGCGGTTTGCTATCGAAGCGAATGGGAATATACAGTGGTTTGACCAATTAGAGACAGTTCGACAACACTATTACCAAGAGACGACCCTCGTCGAGACTGAATATGATGCAGGAGAGTTTACTGTTCATCAATTTGACCTTACTCTTGGACGGGCTCACCTGACACACGTTGAGCTCCGCGGTGCAGTTCCGACTGATGCTCAGTTGACAGCCTTCGTGACACTTGCACCGGAAGGCCGTGAGACGCAGGTAGCACGGTTAATTCACGAACAAGAAGGGCCGAACAACACGAAGGCAGTCGAGGTGTTTCATCGGAATGAACACGACTATATAACTGCATCAACCGGGCTGTCTGATGTTCGTGGGCAAGTGCCTGAGAGCTTCGATGAGATTCTTTCGTCCGAACCGTTCGAG
>KE356562.1:44511-47974 GCA_000416005.1 Haloquadratum sp. J07HQX50
CTCCGGGCGCTCTCGTTACTTACGGCGCCCTCTGGAGCACACATAGCCGGACCAGAATTCGACCCATTTTATGAAAACTCCGGCGGGTATGGATATACTTGGTTCCGTGATGAGGCTGAGTGTGCAAAATATCTGCTTGCCAGCGATCAGTTGCTGGATATTGATCTTGAGAGCGAATACGAGGATATCGTCTCCTTCTTTATTGAGACACAGCTCTCAGATGGGACTTGGCCTCATCGAGTGTGGGCGATTGACGGATCATTAGCCCCGGGGTGGGCGAATGCCCGCGTTGAGGGTTCCGATAAACCAGAGTACCAAGCCGACCAGACTGCGAGCGTCATTACATTTTTGGCTCGCATTCTAACCACTCGACGTGAATCACTGACCGCCAAGGAGCAAGGGCATATCGAGAGGGCAATCGATGATGGAGTGAGTGGCCTCAATGACTCAGTTGGAGGCAATAACCTCCCAGAGCGATGTCAGAATGCATGGGAGAATATGGTCGGACAGTTCACACATACAGCAGCAACGTTTCTAGAAGCATATGCTGCTGTCTCGCAGGCGCCTGTTGAATCAGCTCTCCAGCGCCACGCAACTGAGCAAGCCAAGCAGCTTTTTGAGGGAATTTCACAGCTTTGGAGTGAATCAACTGGCCACTACGTCATGCGGTTGGATGACGGCGATGAGGACCACCGACTTGATTCCTCGACACTATCATTAACGACCGCGTTTGTCAGATATGACGAAGCAGTTGGACTTCCAACACGGGCGTTATCGCGGCTTGAATCACATCTCCGCACCACGCTCACACAGCTCCATCGCAGAAGTTCAGATCAGTCTGCTGGTGGTCTCATTCGTTTCGAGGACGATTATTGGCGAAGTGGAGATCAAGATAAAGAAAAGGTGTGGTCTGTATCGACGGCATGGGGATCGACAGCCGCAGCTGAGGCTGCGACAATATTCGAATCACATGACCGTGCCGGTGTTGCTGCGGAGTTTCTCTCGATTGCGACTGAACTGTATGAATATATCCAGTCAGATGGGACTTTCAGCACCGAAATGGGATATCTAGCAGAGCAAGCGTTTGATGATGGAAGTCTCGATAGCGCTGCGCCATTGGCGTGGCCACACTCTCTTCGGCTCCATGCGACAGGACTACTCGCTGAAAAGGATGCACTCCCAGCGCCGAAGCCATCACCGTCGGGTCCAACGACACAGCCCCGATGGACAACTGGAGAGAAATACGGGGTTGGGACCGTAGCAGATCATAATCGTGAGGATTCCTCACGGGTCTGGTTTACTCTCACAGAGGGGTCATTGACCGAGATACGGTTCCCACGGGTCGACCTCATGAACTTCCGAACGATCGATTTGTTAGTTGTTGACACAGATGAAGATACAGAATACACAGCCCGCTCGCATAATGAAACGCGGGTGGATGATACCTCTGACACTGTTAGGCGACGGGCAGAGATCGTTGACACCGAGGCGCTCGTGTTTAGGCATGTCATCACAGAGACGGGTGATGGCCGTGGGCACCAATGGACGCTCACAGCTGAGTACGCAGCCGATCCGAATCACGATGCGCTCCTGACAGAGATCGAATTTAATGCTCATGATGAGAATGAGTATGAAGTGTACGTCATTGCCAACACAGCGCTCACGAACACCGGTGCCACTGACCGTGGACTCCGTGTCGGACAGACTGGTGATTATCAACTCGTTTCGCGGGCAACTGAGACATATCAAGACGAAGCAGAAACAAAACCGCTGCTCATCGATGAAAATGGTGAGGAGTACAGTGTTGCTGTCGCGTTAACAACCACAACTCGATTCGACTGGGCGACAGTCGGGGTTGCTGGTTCATCGACACTCTCTGAGTTCTTCGGGGCCGGAGTGGAACCGGAGCCGGAGGATCAGCTGGATGATGAAAATATCGTGTTAGTCGGGTTGCTAGGTTCTGGCGAGACGGTCACTGAGACGCTCTCAATCGGATTCGCTGAAGAAGCTGATACTGCTGGTGCACTGGGTGAAGCTGCCGGTGCACTCACTCGCGGGTATGAGACGGTTCGAAGTGAGTATATTCAATCTTGGCAGGAATTCCTGGCTGATAAGCCACTTCCGAAGTCAGTTCAGAGAAGCACATCGCTTGCAGAACAGTATACAGTTAGTTTGATGACGTTGCGAGCGGTTGAGGACAAGACGTTCTTAGGCGCAGGAATTGCATCGCCATCCGTCCCATGGGGTGTAGCGGTGAACGCCAGTGAGGCGAAGGGATATGGATATAATTTTGTCTGGTCGCGAGACTTGTATCAAGTCTTCACTGTATTTGAGGCGGTCGGAGATCTCGAAACCGCGACCCAGTCACTGGAGTTTATTTATGAGTATCAGCAGGACTCGAAGGGCTTTATCCCACAGAACACGTACCTGAACGGCCGGACTCGATGGGGAGGCGAGCAGATGGACAATATTTCATTCCCACAGGTTATGGCATGGATGCTGTATGACGGTGGCTTGACCTTCGATGATGTCGAATACAGCTATCACAATGTGAGACGCTCTGCTGATTACGTCGCTTACAATGGACCACAAACAGCACAAGAGAGATGGGAAGAGGAATCCGGATATTCTCCTTCATCTATTGCGGCTGAGATTGCCGGTCTCGTTTGTGCAGCTGACATCGCAGTTCAAGAAGACCACCTTGCCGATGGGCTGATCTGGGCTGCACTTGCTGATTCGTGGACAGCAGATGTTGAGTCGTGGACCGCGACTGAGACAGGGACAAAGCGTCATCAACACACCCCGTATTATGTTCGCGTGACGCGACACGGCGACCCTGACGCTGGACAACTACGAACGCTCGCAAACAACGGGCCAACCCTCGATGAGCGTGAAATTATTGATGCAGGCTTTCTTGAACTCGTGAGGCTGGGAATCAAATCACCAGACGATACAATCGTTCGGAATTCGATCAAAGCAGTCGATAACACGATTCGAGTTGATCTCCCGGAAGGCCCGGCGTTTTATCGCTATAATGGTGATGGGTACGGCGAGCGGGCCGTGGAGGACGAAGGTGCGCCATGGTCGATCGATGCGAAAGGGAAAGGGCGGCTTTGGCCTATATTCACCGGCGAGCGCGGTGAATATGAGCTTCGACGTGGAACCGAGGATGGCTCCTTAGAGCCAAGAAATCTCCTGGAGACGATGTCGGAGTTCGCTAACTCAGGGCGAATGATTGCTGAGCAGGTCTGGGATAGACAGCATAGCACCGATTATAATTGGGAACTTGGCGAAGGCGACAGGGGCTGCAACACCATTGGCGTGGTCAATGGCGCAGTATGTGAGACTCGCGCACGGTATTGACGCAGGAGAGCCAGTCGAAATGCCGCAGGTTGTCGCAGACCGATATCAAGAGAGTAGCCGGCCTGAAGGGCCAACACTCGAGGCAAACACTCGATATCTG
>KE356562.1:49297-52321 GCA_000416005.1 Haloquadratum sp. J07HQX50
ATGACTTGTCGTTCAATTTCTGTGCTAATCGCCATGACGGATTCTATATCGGCATCGGCAGGGTCAATACATCTCCAGTCACGGACAATTATACCGGCAGGGAGGTCATCAATTGACAGCGAACATCCCATCAGTGCGACAATGTCGCACTCTCGTATCTCTTCAGATGAAATTTTTCTTGGTACCTGTGTGGATAGGTCATACCCTTTTTCATGCATCACCTGAACCACGTTTGGGTAGATTTCAGTTGCAGGGTCCGTCCCACCACTGATGATATTGATATCAGAGCGGTTTCGAATTTGGATTTGCGTCTTGGCGACCGCGGTCGCGATTTGACTCCGGCCCGCATTTTCTACACACACGAACCCAATGCGGTATCTTTTCTCAGTCTCGGCCTGGCTCATGCCAGCTTATTCATAAAGTAACTATATAATCGTTCCTTGGGACAGGCATTGACAACTATAGAGAGATATAGAGAGAAAATCATCGAGATTATTCAACCTCTTGACGAGCGTAAGTGCGGCAAAGATCAAATACCGCCAAAGTGCTGGCAGGTGCGATGTGACACTTCTCACAACTGTCGATGGCAGTTGGGTGTTGCCGGGTGGATTCGTCATCACAGACGGAGCGTCTGGTATGCATTCAAACTCCCATCCGATACATCTTCGAGAGGTCAACTTGAGCGTGATTCGTCTGTAACGGCACAGCCCGTTCCATTCTTGCAGCGTGTGGTCAGCACGGTCGTAGGGTTTGTCTTCGCGACAGTTTTAGTTCAAACGGGGTGACTGCACCCACGCACTTCTTTATTTCCTCAAGATTCACACTCAATAATCAGAGCAGCAGCTATGCCGAGTTACACACACATACAACCGTCTGGGTAAGTAGCGAATCGCTGGATGTCAGTGTCGTTTCTACATCCGTGTACGTATATAGGATATATAGAAGACAATATGTGCGTATAGACATATTAGTATCCTTTTTATCAGTCCTGTAGGGAATTTTAAATGATGCCATCTGACCCAACAGAGGAGAAAAGACGTATCACACGGCGAACAGCACTGACGAGCGCTGCAGGTCTTAGTACGATCGCGATTGCCGGGTGTACGCAGTCTGATAGTGGCGGTGGAAGCGATGGGGGCAGTGAGAGCACTGAAAATAGTGGTGAGAGCGGAGGCGGAAGTGGAAGCGAAAGTGAAGATGGTAGTGACTCTGAGAGCAGTGAAATGCTCTCTGGGGATATTGGAATTGCAGGATCCAGCACCGTCTTTCCTCTGGCAACAGCTGTCGCTGAGATATATTCAGAGGATCACCCGCAGGTCAACATTGACATTAGCTCAACCGGCTCTGGTGGGGGATTCGCAAACTTCTTTTGTGTTGGCGAAACGGATTTCAATAACGCCTCTCGACCGATTAAAGAAGAAGAGGCGGGACTCTGTGAAGAAAATGGTGTCGAGTACGTGGAACTAGTTGTTGCAACTGACGCACTTACCGTCGTTGTCTCGAATGACAATGATTACGCAACTGAATTGACGGTCGAACAGTTAGCTGAGATATGGGCAGCAGACGGCGCAGATACGTGGAACGAGATTAATAGCTCTTGGCCGGATGAAGAAATCAATCGCTTTGGTGCTGCTGATACATCGGGGACATTCGATTACTTTGGCGAGCAGATCTTGGGTGAGCGCGCACACACTGATGATTATCAGGCGACTGAACAAGACAATACAATCGCACAAGGTGTCCAAGGCGACAGGCTTGCAATCGGATACTTTGGGTTCTCGTATTTCTATAACAACCCTGATCAATTGACTTCGGTCGCCATTGCTGATGGTGGTGATAACTATGTGAAACCAAGCCTTGAGGCAGCTGCCTCCGGAGAGTACACACCTCTGTCACGACCACTCTTTACGTATCCAGCCGTTGAATCGCTTGCTGAGGAGCACGTCGCGGACTTTGCTCAATTCTTTGTCGATCAGACAGACAACGAATCACTTGTCGCTGGTGACGTTGGGTATGTCCCAGCAACACAGAGTCTCAAATCTGAGCAGGTGGAAAAACTGAATAGCGCTATCGAACAAGCACAGAATTGAGCAAGCGTTATTGAGGTCATATTTTATGCCAGTTTTGTGTCGCAGGGAGATATGGTCGAATTGTCTCACAAGAGAAATCAGCGCGGAATCAGGGTAGTCGATCATGAGTAGCGAAAACATAGCACCGGAACTCCAACGATCTAGTGGGGTAGAGCGGCTCAAGGAAACCGGGTTTGGAAGCATTTTCTTCATTTGTGCAGCTATTACAATTTTTACCACAGTCGCGATCGTCGCTACACTGCTGTCAGACGCAGTAGTATTTTTCTCAGAGATTCAAATCGTTGATTTTCTACTCGGGACAAACTGGAGTCCAAATCCGCGCGGCGAAGGGCTCGCATTCGGAATCATTCCACTGGTCATAGGAACGCTCACCGTAACGATTACCGCAGCATTCATTGCACTCCCTGTAGGCACACTAACTGCAATTTATTTGAGTGAATACGCGAATCCACAGGCACGATCAGTTCTGAAGCCATTACTGGAGATTCTCGCCGGGATTCCAACAGTCGTCTACGGGTACTTTGCGTTAGTTTATGTGACGCCTGCACTCAAGGCAACTCTGTTTCCCAATATGAGCACGTTCAACGCGCTCTCAGCGTCGCTCATGGTAGGTATTCTGACTATCCCGATGGTTTCTTCGATCAGTGAAGACGCAATGAGCGCTGTTCCTGACTCGCTTCGACAGGCTGGGTACGGATTAGGTGCAACGAAGTTTGAGGTCTCGACGGGGATCGTCACGCCGGCGGCCCTGTCTGGTATCGTCTCATCGTACATTCTCGCCATCTCACGAGCAATTGGCGAAACGATGATCGTTGTCGTTGCGATGGGATCACAGGCGAGAATGCCGCCAGTACGCGAAACAATCGCTGGGATTCCATATGTCGCACCGAGTGACGTGCTTCTTGACTCTGGGATGACGATCACAGTAGCAATG
>KE356562.1:54002-55834 GCA_000416005.1 Haloquadratum sp. J07HQX50
GTATCCTGCAATCGTCGGGTCGGTAATTATCATTATCCTCGTTGCGATCATCTCGTTCATTCTCGGTGTCGGCGCAGCCGTGTTTCTGGAGGAGTACACCTCCAGCAGCGGTCTCACAGGTTCGATCGCCCGGATATTACAGATCAATATTGCGAATCTGGCAGCGGTCCCGTCAGTTGTCTATGGACTCCTCGGGCTCGGCTTGTTTGCCAACGGGCTTGGATTGGGTCTTGGAACGGCTGTCACAGCAGCACTCACGCTTGCATTACTTATTCTTCCAATCACCGTCATATCGTCACAGGAGGCAGTTCGGTCCGTGCCCGACGAACTTCGGCAAGGCTCATATGCGATGGGTGCGACCCGCTGGCAAACAACGAAGAACGTCGTCCTTCCAGAGGCGATGCCAGGGATTCTCACAGGAACGATTCTTGCATTGGGTCGCGCGATTGGTGAAACAGCCCCACTTATTATGATTGGAGCGGCCACAACTGTATTCAATGCCCCAAATTCTGTGTGGAGCGCATTCAGCGCGATGCCGATGCAGATTTACGCATGGGCGGGATTCCCACAGTCAGAATTCCGCTACGGTGTTGTTGCTGCCGGTGTGGTGACACTGCTGATTGTCCTCATTAGTATGAATGGAGCAGCAATCATCATTCGCAATCGACTGGAACGGAGTAGATAATGTCACAAGACGAAGTCTCAGAGACAAATACCGATTCACTCATTACGACAGACGTACAGTCGGAATCAACTGATCAAACGACCGAGACGAGTAAGGCCGAAACCATCGTCGCAACGGAGAATCTTGATGTCTACTATGACGATGATCAAGCAATCGATAATGTCAGCATGGAGATTCCCACAAACAACGTCACCGCACTCATCGGTCCCTCTGGATGTGGGAAGTCTACGTTCCTTCGTTGCTTGAACCGAATGAACGACCTCATTGACATCGCACGCGTTGATGGGGTAGTCACGCTTGATGGGACCAACATTTACAACGACGATGTTGATCCTATTGCGCTCCGTCGGAAAGTCGGTATGGTGTTTCAAGAGCCGAATCCATTCCCAAAGAGTATCTATGACAACGTTGGATATGGACTCAAAGTACAGGGCAAGAAAGTCACGGACGAACGCATTGAGGAGGCACTTCGCGGCGCTGCACTTTGGGATGAGATTCATGACCGTCTTGACCAATCTGGATTAGAACTCTCTGGAGGACAACAACAGCGACTCTGTATTGCGCGGGCAATTGCACCCGATCCTGAAATATTGCTGATGGACGAACCAACATCGGCACTTGACCCGATTGCCGCCTCAAAAATCGAGAACCTGATTGATGAGTTGGTCGAGGAGTATACCGTGATCATCGTCACACATAATATGCAGCAGGCTGCTCGGATATCCGACAAGACAGCCGTATTCCTCACTGGGGGCAAGCTTGTCGAATATGACAACACTAGTAAAATATTCGAGAACCCAGAGCACGAGCGGGTTGAAGACTACATTACCGGAAAGTTTGGCTGAACTCAGCAAAGAACTCTCACGGACAATCAGCGCTTCAATATAAAAACGCACGTTCTCTCGACTCGAAAGCAACCACCCGCTCCTCAGTTCAACGAGCGGCTCTCCCAAGTCGGAAATGAGAGAGGTCAGAACAGGAAGCGAAACGCCGATGTGGCTGACGGTTCTACGACAGATACTGAGACCCACCCTCCAGTCGGAGAGCATGTATTTTCGGCTTCACTTTCACTTCCAATATTGTCTGAGCAGGAGATCCATTCAGTGGAGTTCAGCCCAATTCAGACTGACGTCTGAAGACGATTAAT
>KE356562.1:56114-62192 GCA_000416005.1 Haloquadratum sp. J07HQX50
TTGGGAAGGTTTGTGATCCGACAGCGACAGGTAGTGCCACCCGAGACTCCGATCCACCGAACAATTCGGCAGGGACTCGGAGTTACCTAACTGTTTCATGTCGGGGTGGGCAGTCGGCTCAGTTTTTGATTTCGGCTGGAAGCCGCGGCAAACACCAAACCAAGCCAAACAAATCCAATTCAATCCGATCCAACTACCAATTTTCCGCCTCACATCCATCGATACGACAGCAGCGGATCTGAAATCTTCACTGGATGGTAAAATCGAACACGAGCGATTCCACGACGAAACTCGTGGGTTCTCTCGCCCTGCAAATCCGATAAACTACTCCTGTCGGTGTTCCATGTTCAACTGATACCGGTCAATTGGTGAGAAACCACCGCTGCGCGTACTCCAAATGAATACCACGTCGGATTCCTCCCGCGGCTTAACCCGTCGGCTTCCTCCTTGCTTCTGCATGAAAGATAACCTGATTCCGTCATTCTCATTGGCTGTCATCAGATAAATTGGTCATGCCGACTGTATTTATCACAGCCCCGGCAGGAGCCGCCCAGAGTATTGCTCAGACAATCGTGGAAGAACGCCTTGCTGCGTGTGTCAATCGGGTGGCGTGTGTGTCTACTTATCGATGGCAAGGTGAGGTACGTGCCGATGATGAAGAGATCCTCTTGGCAAAGACCACTGATAAGCGGTATAGCGACCTTCGCGACCGGGTTGCAGAGATTCATCCCCATGATGTGCCGTGTATCGAACGTTTTGATGAGACCGATATCACCACGTCATTCGCAGAGTGGCGGGCAGAAAGTGTCACCAAGTCATAGGGTGGTCCCTTTGAGACGTTCGTCAGTGAGCAATCTTGAAACAGACACTCCATGTGCGCTCCCGCATATTTTTCTGCACTGTGCGCATTCACAGATCGCGCTCAGCAACCCGCATCATACCTGTCTATACAATTTTGAGACAGAATGCGTCAGCTCGCCCCAGCCCGCAGGACCTCACGTGCCACTCTCGATAGTGTCGGTACCGAACGGTAGCAGATTTATCTGATACTGATAGACACACACCAATATCACGACGGATATATGATGGACACCATTTTGTGTCAGGTGTTAATACATCCACACAATGGAACCGCTTGAGATTGGTCTCCGAATCTTAGGTGGGATTGTTCTCATTGGTGTGAATGCATTTTTTGTGGCGATCGAATTTGCGCTGACACGTGTACGGCAGTATCCCCAATCGGAGTTCAATACGCCTGGGCTCGAGCTCGCATGGGAGATGACGAACGATTTAGAGTTTTATCTCACGACCTGTCAAGTCTGGATCTCCGCGACGAGTATCGCCTTAGGAATCATTGCTGAACCTGGACTTGCCGCACTGTTCGAACCGGTATTTGAAAATACGACATTGGCATCGGTCGGGGCAGGTTCGCTTCTCGGATTTATGCTCATTAATCTAATCCACCTCACCCACGGAGAGCAGACACCGACATATCTCGGCGTGGAGCGCTCGAAACAAGTTGCTCAGTATGGGTCGCGACCGTTGTTTTGGTTCGCCAAGATTCTCTCACCTGCAATTAATTTCGGCGATATGATTGCAAAGGCGACACTCGGCCTGTTCAATATTGAGATGACTCAAGCATGGACAGAAACCGAGAAAGAAGTGATCGAAACACGAGCAGACCTTCGGAACAAACTGGGTTCTGTGCTCGAAGAGGGAGCAGTGGCCGATGAGCGACGCCAAGAAATACTGAATGCGCTCGCTATTGGTGAACAAGCGGTTAGAGAGGTAATGGTGCCACGGGATGAGATTGTATCGATATCGGCGACGGGCAATCCCGAATCAAACTTTCAGACGATGAGTAAACACACTCACACACGATATCCCTTGATTGGCGATGAACTCGCTGATTTTCGTGGTATCGTTTACACACCAGTGTTACTGAGACATCGTGAACAGCTAGCTTCTGGAGATATCGACTTTACCGAGCTAGCGGCACCGACAATGACGCTCTCTCCCGACGTGGACGTGAGCGATGCGATTGATCAGTTCCAGACTGAGCAACAGGAGCTTGCTCTCGTCATCGAAGATGGCACAATAGCCGGATTAGTAACGGTAACTGATCTCTTCGAGACTGTGATGGGTAATATCGAGGATCCACTTGACTAACTGCATTCGATAGCGAGTTCACGAGAATATCACTGTGGTTTGAGTAATAAAGAACAATACGACGAAATCGTTGTTGCACAGGTGGTCTCAGACAGATGCGACGGGGCCAATACGACACAGATTGAGTGTACGCAGCCTCAACTGCATTGACACTGAGAAGTCTTATCCTGGCCATCGAACATTATTGAATATGGCTACTCAAGAGGAACGTACGGACACAATCCGTCTCCTCCACGTGGATGACCAGCTGGAATTCGCTGAGATGGTCACCACGTTTCTCGAACGGGAAAACGATCGATTCGATACCGAAACCGCCGCCACTGCAAAAGACGGGCTTGCTTGTCTCGCTGACTCATCGTTTGATTGCGTTCTCTCTGATTATGATATGCCTGGTCAAGATGGGATTGAGTTTCTCAAAACTGTACGTGACAACTATCCTGAGCTTCCGTTTATTCTTTACACAGGCAAAGGTTCTGAGGCAGTTGCCAGCGATGCTCTCTCAGCTGGTGCAACTGACTATTTACGAAAAGAAGCCGGGACAGACCAATTCACAGTGCTTGCAAGCCGTCTTGAATCTGTTGTCGAGCAAACGCGCACACAGCAGCGACAGATGGATGCCATCGAAACCGCACAACACGGAATCGCGATTCTTGATTCAGATGGGAATCATGTCAGCGTGAATCAAGCATACGCTGATATCTATCGGACTGATCCCGACGAGTTGATCGGCGAGCACTGGACAACACTCCACCCAGAAAACGAAGCAGAGTTTATTCGAACCGACATTTTCCCCAGCGTCGAAGAGGATGGATACTGGCAAGGCCGCATAACTGGTCTGCGTACTGATGGGACGACATTTCCGAGAGAGTGTGCTGTCTCGACGACTGTCAAAGATATGATCATCCTGACGGTGCGAGATATCTCTGAGCAAATCGAGTCAAAGAAGCGTCTCAGTCGATATAATGCACTCAGTAAGGTCATCCAAGACCCTGTATATGTGCTTGACGAAGAAGGTCGGTTTGAGTTTGTGAATGAGTCATTCGTGGAGACATTTGGCTACGAACAAGATGAACTGCTGGGGAATGATATCTCGATGATCAAAGATGAAACGGCTGTCGAACAGGGAAGGAGAAATCTCGGACGGGTGCTATCGTCTGACGGGCCTGACAGTGTGTATTTCGAGACAGACATCAAATCACAAGGTGGGAAGACGATTCCCTGCGAAGATCATCTCACAGCTCTTCCATATGAGGGAGAGAAATTCAATGGTTCCGCTGGAATCCTCCGAGATATCTCTGAACGCAAGGCACGAGAGGAGAAGCTCAAACGTCAGAATCGACGTCTCGATGAGTTTGCGAGTGTGGTGAGCCACGACCTACGGAATCCGCTCACTGTTGCAGAGGGGAACTTGGAACTTCTCCGTGAGGAATGTGAGAGTGAGCGAATCGACAAGATTGACTCAGCGCTGACTCGGATGGACGAACTGATCGAGGATCTTCTCCAGTTAGCCCGTGCAGACGAACGCATGGAGAGCACAAAATCAGTCAATCTTGCAGAAATCTCTCAGAGCTGCTGGCAGAATGTTGAGACAACCGACGCAACAATCGAGATCGATATCACGACCGCCCAGAGTATCGAAGCAGACCCAAATCGGCTCGCACAGTTACTTGAGAATCTGATGCGGAATGCAATCGAGCATGCAGATCAGAGTGAAGGTGGGGACGAAGATGTGACGATCACTCTCGGCGAAATTGAGGATGGATTCTATCTTGCAGACGACGGAAGCGGCATCCCCATAGATGAGCGAGACGATGTGTTTGAAGCGGGCTATACGACGAGCAAACGGGGCACTGGATTTGGGCTCTCAATCGTGGAGCAGGTCGTCGAGGCTCACGGATGGAATATATCCATCACAGAGAGCACTGAAGGCGGAGCACGTTTTGAGGTGACTGATGTCAAGTCGAATCAGAGTGAATCGAGGTGACTGCTGAGTGAGAGAGTTCATCCAGGTATTCTGCTTCAGAGAAGTTTTCATTCCTGTCAGGCATTGCTTCCAGCCACAGCCACAGCAACTGTGAGCGACTCCAGATTGAGCAGCATCTCTCTTGCTCTCTTGACATCCTTGTGTTTCCAGTTCTCATGGACGTGTCACTCGGGAAGATATTGAAGAGTTGTACAGGCGGTTGAGGCGGCTACCCCGGGGTGAGTTCACGACCGAACCGAGCCGTTTCAATAGCCACAGCAACTGTCGCTTCCCGGTCCCCCGTCGAACAGCCGAGTATAGTTGTGAATGATTGTTTGAGGGTATGATTTATTTCTCACACCTGCGTATCAGAAGGGTAACGTTCTACTCAACAAAGGACGGAACTTAGAAAGACTGGTAGCGGTGCTGAGGATTCAGTCGTCACTTGGCTCGGAGGTCGCACCCGATTCAGCGAAACGTCTGTTTGCTGCGTAGTCGATATATCCTTGTATTCGTTCGATACGTCGATCAGACACCGAATCGGTGACCAAACTCACACCCAGGAAAACCGCCGTGTTCGTGATGAGCCCGTAAAATCCAGCAAGAAATCCAGGGAAGGCGGCTGGTAGTGAAATGAGGCTAAATTTGAGAACAGTGGTAACGAGGACACCGGCACTAAACCCAGCGATTGCCCCCTGTTTTGATGCACGCTCCCAGTAGAACGCCCCGAGCAGGAGTGGGAAGATTTGTGCTGCCCCTTCAAATGCAATGTTCGCTAAGCGGACAATGAATTGAATATCTTGCACTGCAACGATGTAGGAAAGAATTGCTAACACCGGGACGCTGGCCTTTGCGAATGTTGTCTGGCTGGCATCAGCATCATCCAGGTTTTCGTTTGCGTATGAAGCGTACCAGTCACGTGTTAGCAAGGTAGCCAACGCATGAAGCTGTGAATCGGCAGTTGACATCGCTGCTGCGATAGCACCCGATACAACGAGTGAGGCAAACCAGACTGGGGTAAATTCGTAGAGGACAGTCGGGATCACTGCGTCAGCAGAGCCCAGGTCTGGGAACGCCGCCACACCACCGAGCGCAAGAAAGACAATCGGGATATAGAATATCATGAGATAGCCAGTGCCAGTCGCTGAGACCCATCTTAGCGTCCGAGGGGATTCAGCAGCATAGTATCGTAAAAAGATGTGTGGAGTCATCATCAATCCAATCCCGAGGACAATCCACCAACTCACGAGATATGAGGGTGTATACAGTCCAGAGGGACCCGGAAGGGTGACATAGGCAGTATAGTTTTGCACTAATTGGTCCCAAAATGCGGTTACACTTCCTCCATATGCGCTGCTGAGGAAGGCAAACGCGGCCGCCCAGATGGCGATAAACATGAACACTCCTTGGAGCGTGTCCGTCCAAGCGACCGATCGCATACCACCCATCCAAACGTAAACGACGCTCACCAGGAGGAGAATAGCTGCTCCAACTTCAAAGCTAATCAGTCCCTGTGTTGCGGTATCAAAGATGATTCCAACGCCGATCATCTGAATCGCAATATATGGGAACGTCGAAACGACCAATACGAGACTGACTATTTTACTTAGGGACTTGGAGTCATAAAAGTCGTCGAAGAGGTCTGATGGAGTCACGTAACCGTACTTCTTACCAAGTAACCAAATTCGGCTCCCAACGACCCATAAAATCAGTCCCCCAAGAACCATCCAGAGGTACGCGGCTACATAAATACCGATCCCGTTACCGTAGATGAACCCAGCAGCCCCCAAGAAAGCAAACGCTGAGTGATATGTTGCAGCGTATGTGAATGTCAACACAATCACACCGAGTCCCCGGCCACCGGTCATCCAGTCGGTCACACTCGATTCTCCGACCTTCATGCCTCGATAACCGATAGCAAGCACGGCGAGGAGATACGTCCCGAT
>KE356562.1:62903-68801 GCA_000416005.1 Haloquadratum sp. J07HQX50
CGGCTCCGCACCCGACAGCATATAACCACAATGTCGCAATGCCACCAGTTGTCGTTGCCTGATTTGCAATGGAGAGAATTGGTGGGTTGAGAACGATGCCAAAAAGTATCAAAGTTCCGAGCAGTAACTTCCCTGTGCTCGAAGATGGCAGTGTAGGTCGAACCATGAGTTAATTTGGGATATATCCTAAGGGCATTTTAATCCAGCAAAGCCGGTGGATACTGTGGTTTCTCAGCGATGGTTACAAATATGTCCGTTTCCTTGGAGCTAAATTATCAAAGATCGATACTGTCACTGTGACTGATTTATCAAATCACGGAAAGCGGATTCAAGAAATCAGAGATGTCAACGCTCACCACGCGAGTCACTCTGCAGTAGTGTCGCCAGAACCAAGATAATCCTCAATCGACATTCCTTTTTCAACGACGCCTGTTGCCTCTTGGAAGAACGCAGTATAGACATGAAGCGCTATACAATCGACCAGTTCAACGATCTGGCCATCGTCCAATCCAATCTCCCGAAGTTCCTCAACATCTTCGTCGGTTATTGAGTGTGGGTCCTCGGCCATCTTTTCCGTGAAGCGAAGCACAACGTACTCTCGCTCTGAAAACGCTGACCTCTCAACTTCGCGATCTCGCATACGTTCAATCTCGTCCTGGTCGACACCCTCTTTTGACAGTCTGTCAGTGTGGAAGAATTGACATCCTTCGCATTCCCAAACAGTTGCTGTGACGAGCGATACCTTCGATTTAAGCTCGAAAGGAAGACTCCCTCCGCGGTAAGACGTCCGCATGTGCGGCCACATCACCTCAAGAACATCTGGTTCATTCGCAAACGCCATCCACATCCGGTTTAGACTCATTTCCTCGTCCATTTCGCCGTCGCGGGTCCCCAATATCTCATTGTATATATCAGAGACGCCACCATCGGCCTCGTCCAACTCAACTAGGTCAAGGCGGGGAGTTTGGTCTGAACTACCTGCAAAGGGGAGTTCGTCTTTTGAGCTCTCTTCAGTCTCGTGTTCACTCATCACGAACTAATAGAGCGGGTGGCGAATAAAATCTGTGTCAGAGGCATAAATCCCCCCTCTCTTGTGCATCTTGTTCGATCAATATGTTACGACATTTTGATATATATGTCATAGTGATATATTTACAACGTAGAGAAGACACACTACGACTGAAGCAGAAGGATAGCGTGCCGGAGACACGCTACGAATCGGGTTCTATTACACACAGCTGAATGCAAACCCGATACGATAGGACGAGGTATGTATTGATGTTCTGTCTGGAATAACGGTAGGGTCTGCCGGCAAACATGACGTTTTTTCACACGCGAAGCAGAGATGAATTAATGGCTGATAATTTCCGGCCGACTGGCGATCTAATTGAGGAGGTGGCAATGCAGGAGTTCAATCGCCCACCTGCACTTGTCGCCAACGCTCATATCACAGGCCTTGGTGTTGCGCGGGCACTGTCACGTCACGGTGTGCCCGTGATTGCTCTCGATCGGAGTGGTGATGGTGTTGCACCACCCTCAGATGCAGTCTCACTTGCTGGACGCGTTTCCTATCCGCTTGAGGATCCTGAGAGCTTTCGTGAGGATATTGAGGCGATCGCGGCGTCCACTGATCATGCCCCAGTTGCGTTTGGGTGTATGGACGAATGGGTGCAGGGATTTGCCAGCAAGCCTGCCGGCGTTCGAGTGCCGTTTGCCACCGATCGAAGTGAGGATATTTTAGATAAGGTGTCTCTCTATGGATTCGCTGAGGATCTCGGAGTTCCATACCCTGAAACATATCGGATTTCAGATAGCGGAGCAGATACGTCGGTTAGCAGTACTGAACGACTCGAATCGCGAACCAGCGAAGAGGCCCTCAACAAATTAGGACTGCCTCTCGTTATCAAACCGGCACTCAAACGGCCGTTTGAGGAGGCTTTTGGCACAAATGTCGTCGAGGTTGGAAGCCAGACTGAATACGATGAGATTGTTGAACACGCAGATCAAGAGGGAATTCGAATCATGGCACAGGAGAAAGTCCCAGTTGCAACTGGAAAAGACCGCTCACTTGCCTCATATATTCCCCCAGAGGGCGACCCAATTGGGCTTGTAGGGAATGCTGAGATCAGATATCCACGGGGTTTCGGCACCTCCTGCGTCGTTCGTCATGTTGAGGATCCCGGTATTCGAAATCAAGCGTTGTCTATCCTACAGAGTGCTGGATACTACGGTATCAGTGAGTCCGAGTTCGTATATGACCGAACCCGCGAACAGTACGTGATACTGGATATTAATACACGGCCTTGGAAGTGGATCACACTTCCCGTCGTCGCTGGCTTTAATCTACCATATGCGGCATATGCCAATGCAGTTGGTGCATCCTACAGTCCTGGTGAATCAACAGCGAGCCGCTGGGTATTTCTCGAGGATTACGCCCAGCTTCTGGCGGGTGGACACGAAGATGTCTTGTCACGCAGTGAATGGGTCTCGATTGTTTCAGGTGAGTTTGATAAGACCGTTGCTGGTGTATACGACCCTGCTGACCCTGAACCGACATACTCGATGCTTCAATCAACGTTCCAAGAGCGCGAATATTACTGCTCTTGCTGATTGAGCTTCGACCGACTGTTTCCAGACAGCGTCGTTATGTTTCTCGCTGAGAGGTTCCGATTCAGTTGCTTCATTCGCTCGGGTGAGATGAAATAACAGACAACTTACTTTTTCATTGGCTTAGCACAGTTGTCCTACATACGGTACTGCTCAAAGCAGCTTGTCCCCTCTTCATTTGGTCCAATAGCATCGCTAATGTCTATACTAGATTCCATGTAGGGATAGCCTCATGTGTCTGCGACCTACATGATTATTCATGAGTAAGCAGGATTCTGCAGACGTTCATAGCGAGCAGTTTGGTGTCAAACATATTCGGCGCGTCTATCGTGAAGGAATGTTTGAGGACAAGAGACCAGAGTTCCCAGTCTCGTTTGAGGACCTCCGTGAGGAGGCATTTGATCGGATGTCGTGGAAAGCAAAAGCCTATGTGCACGGCGGTGCTGGGGCTGAGGAAACCTTCGAGCGGAATAAGGACTTCTCACGATGGCGGACTGTACCCAGAATGCTTCGCGGCGTCGCTGACCGCGACCTCTCGACGGATATCTTTGGAAAAACGCACGGCTACCCGTTGATGATTACACCACTCGCCGTCCAGAGCCTTCTGCACGATGAGGGCGAGATTGCAACGGCACGTGCCTGCGCTGAGATGAATGTCCCGTTCGTTCTCTCATCACTCTCGTCACACTCGATGGAGGATGTTGCTGAGGCGTTGGGTGACACGCCGAAATGGTTCCAATACTACTGGTCGGCCGACCGCGACGTTGCTACTTCGTTTCTGGATCGAGCAGAGAAAGCAGGATATGATGCAATCGTCGTGACGGTTGATGCCCCTACATTGGGTTGGCGAGACCGACTTCTTGAGAAGGGGTATTATCCATTCTTGGAAGGAGAGGGAATGGCAAATTACTTCTCAGACCCAGCGTTCCGAGATTCGCTCGCACGCCCTCCAGAGGAGGACCCAGAGGCAGCCGTTGACCGCTTTCTTTCGATCTTCGGAGATGCATCACTCACATGGGATGACCTCGCATTCGTTCACGAAAACACGGACCTCCCAATTGTCATTAAAGGTGTGTTGCACCCTGATGACGCTCGGCGTGCGGTTAGTTCAGGTGCTGATGCAGTGCAGGTGTCAACACATGGTGGCCGCCAAGTTGATGGCTCAATTGCCGCTATTGAGGCACTTCCTGAGATTGCCGAAGCAGTCGGCGACGAAACGACAGTCCTGTTCGACTCCGGAATTCGACGAGGCTCGCAGGCGTTCAAAGCCCTTGCACTCGGCGCTGATACTGTGATGCTCGGGCGTCCATTTGCCTACGGGCTCGCGCACTCCGGTCAAGAAGGCGTCGGACAGGTGCTTCAGAATACGATTTCACAGATCGACCTGACGATGGGACTGGCAGGGATTGATAATGTCGATGATGTCGACCGGTCGGCCGTGCGGGATGCTGAGACGCTGTGAAGTACTTCGGAGTGGTTCGATATAAGACTTGGAGTCATCATGGGAACTCACTTCTTCGATTTCCGAACGCGAGGCACTTGCCTTGCCCATCTGTAGATATAACATTACGCGCTCAGAGTCTGATACATGCCTGGAAGCTCGGACGAAACTCGGATGCGTATACACTGGGACCTTCAGCTACTCATTATTATCCACGACATCATCTGAGAACCCATTCTGAGTGGTGACCGCGTCGTCATGATTCGCTTCACCGTCTGAGCTGTGCTTACTCTCCCGTTCACGAGTGGCTGCAATCCGCTGTTGTGCGTCAGCCAATGCGTCAAGAACGGCAAATAACCGATAAAATCCATACACTCCAAGCGTCAGGAAGAACACTAAGAACCCACCCACCAGAATCTGGGCAACGATGACGAGCGAATATAGCAGAATACATACACTGAGTATCCCGAGGATGATTCCTGGTTTTGTTCGAAGGGCCTCTGAGGGCGAAAGCGGGTCATGAACCATGTGCAATGCTCAAATTGAATTCTGAAAAGCGATTCGAAGCATCGAATATTTGAGCTGTGTGTGATATGGTATCTAATCGTGTCATGCTGTGCGTCTGGACTCATATCACGCGATAGCGAGTACAGCTGAGATCGTCCAGAGGCTGGTACATCATCACTCATTTCCTATCGTAAAAAACCGCGTGTCTTCAGTGACGGGACGAGTAAATGTCGCCTCTTCAGGGTCGTAGACTTGGATTTCAGACGGCACAACTGTCTGCGTCACAGTTTGCCCTTCAGGGACTGGAAACCCGATCGGCTCGCTCACGTCAGCGAGGTAAGCGGGTCTGACAACCGCTCGAAATCCAGCGTCTCTGGGACTGACATTTGTCACGGTCAGTCGAAGAGCGACGTTGCCGTCAGACTCAGTTACCTGTGCTTTCCGGAGTTGACAGGTGGGTTGGACGCTCAATCGCTTCACTGTGTCCGCGTCCAAGCTCCATGCTGCACGAACGCCAGCAGACTCAGACGGTTGATACACGATTGCGGCACTGTCAGTTGGTCGTGTTTCGACAGGAATTCCAATACACGGAGCCGAACACGTTCGGATGACTGGCGCGATATATCGCGGGTCGGAAGCAGGCACGACCACTTGACCGTCTCGCCTGAGAGCGAACGCGGCTGGGCTCACCTCAAGTGTCCCTTCAATCTCAACGACGACGAACTGCTGGGTGGGTTCGCGCATCAGAAACAAACGAATCTCATCTGTACCGAAAGCCGAGCCCTGAACGGTCGGGTCTGTCATAGACACTGTCCCAGTGGACAGATACGCTGTTTGCCCAACGGACAATTGAAATCGCCGTTGTCTTGTTTCATTACCGGTCGGATTCGAAGATGAGGAGCGTGAGGTTGTCTGTGCTGAGCTCTCGGCGGAGTCCATAGGTGAGGCATTGGTTTTTTCAGACTCTGCACTTCCCTGCTCGCTGCTGAGACACCCAGACACGGACATGGAGAGACCAGCTGTCCACATGAGGGAAAGCATGCGACGACGGTGCATACTCGCAGTCGGACTCTGTCATCAATTGGTTGTGCTGCTCAATTAATATCTGTGAGACACGCACCATTGGGAACATACGCTTCCTCTATAGATCTGAGCGAATAGTGTGCTCACTGATTATGCTGTAGTGACTGCTCACCGTTTGATATGATGAATGTATTATTTCGAACCGTCAGCTTCGATAATTTAGCATCGGTGGACTCTCTCTGGATTCAGCGACGCTCGCTTTCTATCGAGAAATCACATACATTGTGTTTTCAGGGAAAGGGGCTTGCAAGCAGGATCTA
>KE356562.1:94119-97780 GCA_000416005.1 Haloquadratum sp. J07HQX50
AACGCTTACCTGTGGAGACGCTTCGCTGGTCGGGATCAAATCAAGCATGGTTGGGATGTGTGTCTCCTCAAAGCTCTATTCATCACTGGCTGCCGGCGTGCCAGTGTTGGCCGTCGTCGGTGAAGGAGACGAGGTTGCTCGCGTTGTTCAGAACTGCAGGTGCGGTGAACACGTGCAACCGGGAAACGTCAGGAAAGTCGCAGAAATCATTGCACAGTGGGCCGATGATCCGGAGCAGACAGCACGATTGGGCGAGAGTGCGAGAGACTGCTTCGAATCTCGATACACGTTAGAACATGCGACTGCTGCTTACAGGGAGCTGTTTGATACGGTCGTTGCCGAGTAGTGAAGATGACCGGCGCTCGCTTTTTATTGCACTCGATTCTTTGAGCCTCGATTGTGAAAGTCGCCTGGGATATAGTCGTCGCGCGTCAATTGCTACAAGGATATACCGAATTGTCGCTCAGGACGACCTGCTGTATCACGACGGCCGATTTGCAGGTAGCCGCCCGACCTCAGGCCGCTGGAGAGTCTGGGTCGTGAATTCTCGCGCAAGCACATCGAGGGGGTAGTTTAGTGGTTAGTTCACCCGCCAGAGTTAGTCGCCAGGATAATCTCGACTGCGCTGAACAGTGCAGTGATGTCCTCCTCACTTCCCGGCAAGGTCAATCGAAAACAGCAACATAACAAGAAAATGTGATCCTGACACAATGACAAACGGATTGGCTATCTAATATCCGAAATAAGACGAGTAATCAAACTGTCGAATTTGCCCTTTCGACTCAGTCGCCGGCCACAGCGTCACTTGACATATCCGCAACGACACCCTTGTCAGTCGGTTGTGGTTCGCTGTATTTATTCACTAATCGGTCGAGTTCCTCAGGGTCCTCAGCACCAGGCAACTGGTTATCGGCCGTGGCTGACTCAGCCTCAACACCCAAGATATCGGCGACGTGGTCGGCAGTGGCCTCGGCCATTCGGCGATAGGTTGTCAACTTGCCACCGACAATACTGGTGAAGTTTTCAACGCCGTCTCGTTCGTGGTCTAACAACACAAAATTACGGGAGATACTCCGTTCATCGCCCTCACCGGAGTCAGTTCGGTGTGATTCATCAGGAGCATACAGTGGTCGGCACGCCCACCACGTGCGAATGGTTTCTGCGTCTGCAATGCCTGGGACCATTGCTGCACACTCCTCGTACATTCGTTCAATTTCCCACTCCTCCTGCGGGTAAGAATCTGGATCTTCAACTTCGATACTCGTGGTGCCAAGAACGGCTTCATCTTCGTGCGGAATAATGATATCGCCGTCCGCTGGGTCGCGACAGCGGCTAATAACTGGGCCGAGGTCATCATAATCAACGCTGAGCATGACTCCTTTTGTTGGTTTCATATCGAAATCGACACCGGCCATGGCGCCAATCTGGTCAGCCCACGGCCCTGTTGCGTTGATCACATACTCCGGATTGATCGTCGTGTTCGTCTCTCCACCAACAGTCACGCTCTCAATTTCGCCGTCGCTCACAGTGATGTCCTCGACTGGGGCGTTAGTATGAACGGTAGCACCGTGTCTCACTGCATCTTCTGCATTGGCTGCGGTTAATCGAGAGGGGTATATAACCGCATCATCAGGAATGACGATTGCGCGTTCGACGCTGTCATTCAGTTCGGGGACTCGCTCTTTTGCTTCATCACCATCGATCTCGATCGCCTCGATCCCACTGTCCCGACAGGCGTCACGTTTTCGCTCGAAATATTCCGGATCGTCATCTTCGAGTTGGACGAAAAGCCCGCCAGTGTCATCAATACAGTGACCCCCAATATCACACAGAATTTTGTTTTCTTCGATACACTCAACCGCGGCTTCGGGGTCTGCCTCTGCGTACCGTGCACCGCTGTGCAACTGTCCGTGCGAACTGCCTGAGGTCCCACTGGCTAATCCGCCGCGTTCGACGACTGTCACGTCGACACCACGAATTGCCAAGTCACGCGCTGTTCCAACGCCGGTCGTCCCGCCACCAATAATCAGCGTGGTTGTTGTTTCCGACATTTAAATCACCTTGTATGTTAATACATAATTATGTTATTTTGCTCCACATAATATCTTTTTGATGCACTCAATGAGAATGAGTCCACCGTGACGATAGCAACATCCTCAATCACATCGATTCGGGCTTTCTGTTTAATCTATCTCGTGCTCGGTGTTGCTAACTATAATATACCAATCCTGAGACAATCATCAAGAAAACGGTCAGTCATCATGACTGATTTGATTTTAGCCTAACGAATGTGTTCACACACCGAGATTGATATGAACGCTTCAACGATGCATATCAACACGCGTACGATGTGTGGGATAACCACGTCGTGACGACGACTGCAGCGGCATTCCGTATTGGTTGAGCAATGTGGCGATCGTCATGTTTGCACGCGCCTCGAAATTCGGAATGACACGCCTAATGTCAGCGCAAATTTCGGGACTGATTCTGAACCAGACTGGGATATGCTCCCACAGACTGTCAGTGTGTCTGGTAAGAACGTCAAAACCACATGTGAAATCACGTGTGTTATGTGACCTCATGGTCCGCATGGTGTACATGCGGTTTATACAGTCTGTTAGCGCCTGTTACTATCCTCTCGCGTCTGTATCGTGATATCTGTGAGAGTACAGTCATTTTGGGCTCTGTAGCCAGGCTCCATGCAAGATGGAGTGTGCACATTCATCAATTTCTCAGTCACATCATTCGATTCGAACGATCAAGTACGAACACGACGGCACTAACGAGTATTGCCGTGAGGAGCACACGCACATCAGATGTCACATACAAACTTGGAGTGGGTGGACGCCACCAACTAAATGGATAAAGCCAGAATTCAGACCGACCATCAGCGAACACCCGTAACCCGTCTACGACGAGTGAACTGAGGGCACCAAAGAGCAAGAACGAGAAGATTCGCCGCCGCTGTGTTTCGAAAAAGACAGTGATACCTCCAGCGATAAGTAAGACTCCTCCGAGTGAACTGATCGGAGCATATGAAAAAGGTATACCAAGTATTGACTCAATCACATTATCGTCCAGAAGTATCTGAATCTTCATGAGATCCGGAATCGCAGCCCCCGCCATACCGATTGCAATCCACCGTTTGGTGAGCCAGTTGAATTGCCATCCTGCCACTGTCAAGATCACATATGGAACGAGTATATGAGTAAGCAGGACTGCCATCGCTATCTCATTTCAAATCCAAGCGTTCGAGCATTAAAACGCCAATACCGGAAAAACAGTGCCATGACGAAGATCGCACCAACGACTGAAACCATATATTTGTACATGTCCGAAGATCCGCTCGGGTTTACCACTCGAACGTTATTCGCTTCGATAAGATACTCCTCTTGAAATGTGCCATACACTTGGACGATTCCACCTGATTCGACGTTCTTTTGAGTGCTAAATCTGTTTATATCGGCTGTAAATGGACCTTCGTCAGTATCGATGCGTATGGTCGCAGTGTTTCGCTCTTCGCTCATTGCCTCAACTGTCCCAAAAACAAATACCTGTGTGTCGATGTGCTCCTCGGGAGATGTTTTGAGATCGGTCTTGTCGGGATATGGATAATGGTCGTCCTCTTGGAGTTGGTAGTGAACTCCTAACGAAAATACGC
>KE356562.1:102593-105314 GCA_000416005.1 Haloquadratum sp. J07HQX50
TCTGGTTGAAAATCCCCTCGAACCGGCGCGCACGCTGCTTACGCTCAGTCACATCTCGAAGGTACACCAACATCCCACCGATCGCGTCGTCACCCAGCATATTTCGACATTGGAGCTCAATATTGAGCCATTCGCCATCACCTGACCTGAGGCGACAGCTAAATTGAGAAGTTGCGTCATGTGTCTCTGTGGCAGCGAAAAACGCCTCCATCACATCCTCGCGGCTATCCGGGTGGAGGTAATCAAAAAGATTCGTCTCAGTGAGTGCATCAGGCTCGAATTCGAGGATACGGGTGGATGAGCCACTGGCGTAGGTAATGGTTCCCTCCGTGTCGACGATTGTGATGACATCATCCGATTGCTCAACGAACCGCTCGGTTCGGCGCCGCTGACGCCGTTGATCTGTCAAATCATGAACGACCATCGCATAGCCACGGAAATCGCCACGATCGGATTCAAGCGGAGCGTAGCTAACTTCAGCGTAAAATTCTGATCCGTCGTCTCGAATGAGTTGTCCCTCATACGTGCTTTCGCCAGCGATTGCTGCCTGTTGGAGTAGTCGGTCAGGCACCCCTAAGTCCCGTTTTACTGCTGGATAGATTGCTGTCATCGACATTCCGGTTGCTATCTGCGTGTCATATCCGAACGTATTGCTGGCACTCTCATCCCACATCTGAATGGTGCCATCTCTGTTGACGATGAGAAATGCGTACTCGCTGACGCTCTCAGTCAGCAGACGGAATCGCTCGCGCTCCTCGAACAGCTCTCGCTCTCGATATGCCTCGTCAGTGATATCCTGTATTAAGATGAGTCCTGAGGTGTCGGAAGATGTAATCGGGACGATGTGAATCCGAAGGATTCGTCCGCGAAGCTCGATTTGACTGTCAGTTCGCTCACCATTGACTGCTGCACGAAACCGTGGGATAAGCTCATGATCAGGGTTGATAAGCACTGTTCCAACACGCTTGTCACGAATGGAGGCCGCTTCAGATTCAAACAGTGAAAGAAGTTTGCCGGCTGCAAGTTTATACGTGAGATCGGCGTCAAACGTGAGAACCGCAGCATTAGGAATATTCTCTGCGAGCGTGCGGTACTGCCGTTCATTATCCTTGCGCCGCTGCACTTCTTGCTTGAGTTTCCGTTCTTGAGCCTGGCGCTCGGTTTCGTCACGGACGGTACAGACGGTTCGGTCACCCTCAACCATGGTTAAAGAGATCTCAGCAGGAAACGTCGATCCGTCTGGGCGCCTGCCGGTCACCATCCCACGCCAGTTGCCCTCCGCTCGCAGCACTGGAAACGCCTCGGACTCCAACCTGTCGATCTCTGTTTCTCCATAGAGTTCTCGCCATGTACTTCCGAGTAATTGTTCTTTTGCTTCGAAGCCATACATGTCGACGTGCGTCTGGTCGATGTATGTGTACTCTTGATCCTCAAGAATTGCAACCCCGTCAGCTGCCTCCTCAATGAGGTGCTGGAATGACTCCAGCCGTTGCTCCCGCTCTTTCCAAGCCGTGATATCGCGGAGAACGCCAGCCGCGCCACGAAATTCGCCATTATTGATTAACCCGACCCGGCTCTCGACGGTCTTCGACTCTCCATTAGCTGCTTCCAGTTCGAACGTGGCCGTCTCTGATTGATTGTCCGCAGACAGCAGAGACTCAACGTGATGATAGATGCGCTCAATATCGTGACAATACCTGTCGCTTGAGAGACGCTCTCCAATAATTTCATCACCGCACCCGAATTCTCGCATTGCTGCGTCGTTAAGATAGGTAACTCGATTCTCGGTATCTAACGCATACACTGGGTCATCGACAGTCTCAAGAATTGTCTCGTACCGCTTCAGTTCCTCAAATCGCTGTCGGCGCTCAATTTCGGTGCTAATCCAGTCTGTGATCAGTGTGAGGAACGTCTCCTCCTCCTGTCGAAATGGTTCCTCTCGCGGTCTTTTCATCGAGAAGTTCACCGTCCCGTGCGTCTCCCCATTGACGATTACCGGTGCAGCGATGTACGCATGCACGCTCTCAGCCGCTGGATGATTTTTGCGTGTCGTTTCAGCAACATCAGCAAACGACAGAACAGCTTCTTTCTCGCTGGCGAAGACTGCCTGACACATTGTCTCCTCGATATCGTATATTGTTCCCACCTCGTGCGTTCCAGTCCAGTCAACGACGGCCTCAATCTCATATACGGTACCATCGACGTCAGAGAGAATGCCAGTTTCAAGACCTAAGTAATCACACCCAAGCGAGAGCAGTTCCTCAATGGCGGTATCAAACTCTTGACCGCTAAACGTAATCTCGTTCAATCGGCGTAAGACAGCCCTGTCAGTTGTTGTCGAGCGCTGTGTCTGCGGCGACGCCAACTGCTCGTCCGCAACGGGTGAGCCTGTGTGTATCGTCGTGCAGATATGATTCGCCCCGTGTCGGCTCAGTTGTTCACTCGTAAGTTCGATCAAGATATCTTCATCATCAACGCGGGGGAGCGCTGTCCTGACCAGTTCTGACTCCCCAGTTGTGACGGTGTCGAGATGCTGTTTCACGACGTCACTGTGTTGCGTGAGCATATCAGGTAGGTGTCTACCTGGTAGCTCGTGCCGGTCGCAATCTGTGAACTCACGCGCGGCGTGGTTGCCCGCGATCAATTCCCCGTCGGTATTGCTGACAAGCATTGGCTTCGCTGAGTGCTCGAAAAGGCGTTGAGCGATATCACAGTCGATAG
>KE356562.1:109971-111455 GCA_000416005.1 Haloquadratum sp. J07HQX50
GGATCTTGACTCCTCGCGGAATGTCTTTATTATCGGTATTTCGCTCTTCGCAGGGCTGGCCGTTCCAGCATATATGCGGAGTGTCGGAAGTGTCGATGCCTTTCAACAGGGATTAACAAACACTGTCCTACTTGGTCCATATCTTGGTACTGATGTCGTCGCTAGCACGGTCTATGTTATTGGATCAACGAGTATGGCTGTCGGTGGCCTCATCGGGCTCTTTCTCGATAATACAATCGCTGGGACCGCCGAGGAACGCGGACTCGCAGCCTGGGAGAAATCAGCTGAAACAGACGCTGACTTCGCTACCGCATACGATCGGTTTGTGTCTGATGAAGAGCCTGTTCGCGCTGACTGACTCACAGTAGCACTCATCGCAGCGATAGATCAGCTTCCTCCGTATCAACGCGGAGGCATCCGTCCATCGGGATTCGATTGAACGTATCAGGTTCCAACCCGCATTCAGTGCGGACCGAAAGCGGGTTGCGGAACTCTCGTCTCTTGGCTCAAGAGGTGCGACGCGGTCAGTCAGGGCCTATCGTCTGTGTTATCACCGCGGGAGCTACTACCGGTCCATTTTTGATGGTCGTGAACGGCATCTCGCTGACCTCATTGCGATGTCCGCCACACGCGGAGTCGAAAACAAGGTTGGGAAGGCAACGACACCGTATGTCCGCTCACCTTCCGCCTGAGGACAGAGGTCTGTGCTCGCACCGTCATGAAACCGACACGATATGTTGGTATTTTTGAGAGCGTGATGGGTTGTGGAAGCGGACGCTGCTACACTGCGTGTCGTGACTCAACCCAGAGGATTTGAGCGACACAGTCAATGGCTAGCGTCTCATAGTATCGTCGTCGGCGCCGAGTGAGCGATTCTTTGAGAGCGCGCTGTGCCCACTGAGCGACACTTATTCGCGTCTCAGGCCGGCTCTCTCGGTGTCATTGTCTCGCTCCAACGAGTCGGGCAAAGACGAGGGTCATATTGTATTTTGGATCCGCACCGACCAGCTTACGACTGGTCTGGGTCTGTGTTTGATATCTCCGGTTGCCTCTCTCGCGAATTCTTCCAGGCTGGGTAGAGTTCAACCATCGCGATCAGACTCAGGAGGACGCCAAAGGCGACCATCATTGTATCCGGATCAATGTCGTCCATATCAGTTCTTGGTTTCGTAGATATGAAACAATTTGCTATATTCGAGGACTCGAAAATGAAGCGAAGTGGTATGTATCCGGCACCGATACTGGTGATTATGAGTAAATTACAGGAGGATGATAACGAGTCAAGAACTGTGTTCCCCGTGGTGATGTTGGTGATATCAGTCATTCTGTTTTATATTATCCTGAAAGACGAGCGGTCATCTCCAGAGTGACCTGCGACGAGTGACTCATCTGCTGAAGTTCGTATTGCTTCGCACATACTGGCAAGTGAGTTCGGCTGTCAGAGAGTCATAGATATATCAGGAATATTGCTGTTAGAGACTCAG
>KE356562.1:111475-113415 GCA_000416005.1 Haloquadratum sp. J07HQX50
GTCACCGCGGCGATACACATATTCCGGTTGGAAGTGGTGATGTCGCATATGAGGAGATTGGCCTGATTGTCTCTGAAACCGTGTCTGAGCCATCGGCGACAGTTGAGGTCTTTACAGATGATATCGATCACCTCAAGAATTCAGCTGAGCGATTCCGTGCGACTCTCACCGAGGACAGAGATGGATGACCAGAGAAGAAGATCTTAACCGCCAGGTCCCAGCGCGGCAATATCGGCTCCGACAGTCGCATAAGCATCTGCCGGATTGGGGTCACTATCCGCAAGATGTGTCCAGTGATGCGCAGGAAATCTCGAAAGAAGATCACTGATCGCGTCACTATACGGCTCATACGCTGGGATACACTCCTGTCCTCGCCAGGTATCGTTAATCACCGTCATCGAATCAATTCGAACTTCGACAGTCGACGGACTACATTGAGAGTGCACTGCGTTCAGTCCTAACTGCAGCGCTGCATACTCAGCGAGATTATTATCAGTATGTGACCCGACTGGACGCCCGAGTTTCATGACGGCTGTATCGTCAATCTGAACCACTGCCCCTGCCCCTGCTGGGCCTGGATTTCCTCGAGAGCTTCCATCGACGTATACGACAATCTCCGGATCGGTCGCGTCTTGGAGGTGTTCGAACGGCCGTGGCGACGGGCCTTCTTGAAGAACATTATCGAGAGCGCTTCGAAGCACATTAATTGATGTTCCTGAGTCGAAGAGGCCACCGTATCCAGGGACGACATCGTTGATTGCCTCAATAGTTGGCGTGAGTTCGTAATGATACAGCGCAAGGATTTCATCCACTCGCTCAGCAATTGGTGAGAGTGACTCTGCTGGCAATCGCCCACCCTCAGCCATCTCGACTCACCCGCTCACAAGTGTACACGGCGGAGCATAAACTACTAGAGAATAAAACTTCTCGGGCCACAAGAGACGCTCTTGTAAGCTAACCCACCCCTCAAGGGGTGGCTTTCAGAGCAGATTCCCGGTCTGGTCGAATCATCGGCAGGAGGTTCATATCCTCCGTTCGCATTCAATATCCCGTCGTTCAAACGCATGCCGGCGGGTACGCGTCCGCCAGCCCCGCTTTGATTCTCCGTGTGTGCCACGACTCTCAGCCTCATTGAGCTCCTCCACGGGCTAAAGGACGTGGAATCAGCACTCAGGGTTTTTCAACTCGGCCCCGTCAGTGTGGTGACGTTAGCATGATCTGTGACACGCTCAATCAGCCTGATGACAAACTGCGAGTTCAGCAGCAAGTGTTCGGAGAGCAGAAATAGATATCTCAGTCTTCATCCAGTTTGATTTCTTTGCTAAGTGTGTCATGATATGTTTGAGTGATAGTGATCCTGACTGTTTCGACTCTTCCTTCATGATCGACATGGAGTCGATATGAGTCGGATGCAAGATCTTCCGTACAGGCGCGCTTCCGGACTTTTTCTGGGGCTAACATCACATGCGCAGTACTGTCCTGTTTAAGCTTGAGGTTCTCAATACTCGCTCTGGAACACGTGCTGGAGCCTGTAATGAAACTTCCCTCAAGTACAAATTCTTCGCGATTGTGCTCAGTGAGCTCAGCAGCCGAGTCTGTATTGATGCTGATTCCATCGTCATGACCAGTCTCGGTTTCGTAATTCAATCCGCTTGATTGCGAATTGTTTTGAGATAAACATAAAAAGACACCTGCAAATAAGACGACTCCAACAACGCCGATGATAACCACCGTTGAGATATCCAGTTGTTTTGTCACAAATTGTTTGATTCGTTTGAATATACAAATGCGATTGGGAATTCGTTCCAGACCCTCATGAGCGAACCAATTGAGACTGACAAGCAACATCAAGTTCAAAAGAACTACCCTAAAACAAGACCACGCCGCATCCCCGGAGCTCTACCACCTGAGTGAGGCCTTACGACTCTCGACAGCGAGTA
>KE356562.1:118362-121628 GCA_000416005.1 Haloquadratum sp. J07HQX50
TGTTGCCGTTGCAACGGCGTGGTTTAGTTTTAATGATGTGGTGGATTTCTTCATACCTATTGTGGGCGAGTATCATCACACCTATTTTGGTCCAGATTTCGCTGCTGCTAGCCATGATATGGCCGCTCATGATATTGCGGCCGCAGCAGCTGTTTGTTTGACAGTTCTTGCTACGTTCTCTTCGCTTTCTATTCGTGTCCGACAACTCTCAGGCGATCGTAATGGCCCTCCGTGAGCATCTCTGCATAGCGATGGGATAGATTTCGTGATGATGATCAGAGCGCGATAGATACGGAATCGTTTTTATGACGCGCCATCAAAACTCATATGAGGGGGCTAGTAGCTTAGATTGGTCTAAAGCGTCTGGCTCTTAACCAGAAGACCGAGAGTTCAAATCTCTCCTAGCCCGTCTACAATCACTGAACGTGACCTGTGTTATTCCGGCCACGTAGAGATCGTTGACCTCCCTAATAACGCTCTCTCAAACCACTTGAGCGTGAGATAGTTTAATTGTACTTCTTAAGTTGGATCTCACCTATCCCCTGATCACTGACTCAAAAGAACAGAGGTCGTATAGCGTGAGGTAAGTAGTGACGCTTCGTGTGTTGACGACTGCCCAATCAGCGCGGCCAAGCATTTTACGCCGTGATTCGTTGAGTGCTTCACAAACAGTTCTTTGACCGTTCACGTTGATTTTGCCAGACCGGGTTCGTCGTCGAAGCAGATCAAACATCGACTCGTCGATAGGGTCTCCCTCTAGTGTGCGAAAAGGCGGATCGTCATCGCCAGTGAGGCAACTTTCTTTCGTGGCCATCTCAATGCATTCATCTATCGGTTCAGCATCAACCGAGACACCGAATGCATCACCGACGGAGATATGAATCTGACTCTCTGCGTCTTCAGTTTCGCTATCTACATGATCCACTCGCTCGAGATTTTCTGGAGTGAGTGAAACTACCTGTGCAGGCGACGGGCCTGCCTTGATAACTGCTTCAACTGCGTCATACTGGCGAGCCAGCCGAGCTTTGTGATCAAGCTTGCTCGGATCGAGTTAAGCCCTCCATTCGCTTCAGAGAACGCCTCATAGAATCAGATACCCTCGTTCATATCCGTGTTGATCTTTGTTTCATGCATGTGGTCACCTAAAGTAATTTGATGAGGCAAACACCGAGTCAACTGCCAGTTTGTGGACTGCCGAGATTCGATGGGAGTCCATCATCCCGAGGTTCACGGGTACGAAGTGTGGGCGCTGATACTTGCCGGGTTGAGTGAATGCGAACCGTGCGGCAATTCATCCGACGACTCAACTCGTGGGTTTTCTCGTCTCTATCATAAACCTCTGCAGCAAATATTGAGAGATCTCATGCGCTATATCTCTCTGGCCACATGATAGAATCCTGATAAGAACAAAGAGAACTATCTGAACTCAGTTGCGGAGAAACGGCGTCATTGATTTGTGATCTGAATTAAAGCTATACTTGTGAGTGTATCTGAGCGAATTCGGAGTTACTCCGCAAAGGAGATTGCAATACTTACGTTTGGTCTGACACCAGTGACCGCCATCGTCATTGGAATGATCCCCGCACTCGAAATATTAGAGCCACTCATTGCACTCGTGCCAATTGTCGGTTGGTTTCTTCTCACGCCCATGGCACATCTGCGAGGCTGGGGTGAGCAATCAGAAGCAAAGAACGCAAAGAACGCGGATGAGGACACTACTGACGACCCCGTTGAACATCTTCGCACGCGATTCGCTGAAGGCGAGATCGATGAAGTTGAATTCGAACGACAACTCGAACTGCTCATGATGACTGAAGACACCGAGCCGAAAACTGCTCACGAGCGTATCACCCAGGACCGGTCGTCAGGACACGACCGCGCAGCTGAACGAAATCAATAGCCTGTCAACGATCCACCTACTTCGCTCACCTGCAGAGGGGTTCGCTTGTTGAGGGTGAGGCTTGTCAATGTCCTCCTCGTTTCACCCAAACAGGTGAGGGCTGTCTGCCCTCACTCGGTGTCGTTGGCCCTGAGGTGAGAGCGTATTGACTGACGCTCCTCCCACGAGACGGCTGGTGGCCCCGTCGGAGATACAACTCCACAATATGCTTCGCCGTCGCAAAGTCACGCCGTGACTTTGCTGCCCGCCGGACGGAGACTGCGCCGTAATCAGCATATGTGTGCTTTCCGTATCTCTGGCACTCAATGTTGATTTCGCGTGCCCTGTCGTGATTCACTGTTGACGAAAATCGCAGTTTGTCATCGATACATGATCCTCGATCACTATCAGGCGATACCTTCGGGGGAGCGACGAGATACGCACATATTTCGAGTGTGGGTATATTTATGTCGAGGTACCCACTAACAAGGATTATGTCAGAAACGCAGCGCGAGACACCATCTCCGAGTGTCGATGACGAGTTGACCGAGAGTGAGTCAGCGATTCTTCAGTCAGTCACAAATCACCTTGATCAAGACGCTGAGATACTCGATATCTATGAGGGTGAGATGAGTGGCAGTCTATATATCTCAACTGAGCCTGGATACCAGCGTGTGACTGTGAGTCGCGATGGATTGGTAATTCAGGAAGTGTCGACAACAAATGAACGTTTGGAACCAGTTGCTCGTATCGAACCTAATGAGGGGGAAACAGTTGAGGATGCAGTAAACGCACTCTCGTTTGCTGGCGATTAACACCGCAGATAATATTATCGGCACATGATTGCTGACAGCATCGATAACGTCTATTCTTATGACGGCTGGTGATATTCCTTCATCTGAGAGTCCGACAGAGCAGTATGTTGCACTAAAGCAGACGGCTAAACAGCTCGCCCGAATCATGACAAAGGCGGTGATAACACCTGTTGCGAAGCAACACTTTGAGACTGAGAGAGGACTACCAGTGACGCAGGTGTTACCTGACCGAACAGAGCCCTATCACTTTGCAAGTCACGGATTTGAGGCAGACGTCATACCGGACGAGCGAGCCGTAATAAATCACGCCTTCCAAGGGAGTGTTATTTCGGCAACCGGGTTTGCCCGAGATCCTGAGCAATTCGGCAGCCTCGTCAAGAACGCACAGGAACTGTGGACAGACACTTTCGGTCGTTACAGGCGACAGGTGAATCAGCCTGAGCACCCGGGCCCTTTTCCACTGCAAAATAATGAGTTCGCCGCATCATTTGAAACGGTAGTCACATTGTATAACGGATTGCTTGAGCGTAATTCACTGGAACTTGTTATCGAGATAGTCCGTGATGAAAATT
>KE356562.1:123881-130507 GCA_000416005.1 Haloquadratum sp. J07HQX50
AGGGGAGAATCGTCTCAGCCATCCGTCGATACACCTCTGTTCGCTTCGGTGTTTCGGGACCCTTCGGTGACGCCTCCTGCAGTTGCTCCAGTTGTTTCGATACCGTGAATGATCGCGTCCCCACTCTCGTCAAAGAGGTGGATACGGGAGCGGTCAAACACAACATCTACTGGCTGGTCAGGCTGTATGGTACTGTCAGGGTCGACACTCATCAGAACCTCTCCGCGGTCCGACCCTTGGTCCATACTCGATGACTCGACGTCTGCAGTCGTCAGGTACACATAGATCTGATCACCCATCGGCTCCATGACATCGCTCATTGTTGAGAACGTCCCAGTTGGATGCTCAACGTCACTTGTATCTGCATTGGTAGTCGGGTGGACGTCTTCAGGCCGAATACCTAATGTCACATTCTCCCCGATAGTGAGACCAGCATTTACTGGGTCAAGTTCGACTGTAATGTCACCGTAGTCGGACTCAAAGCCTGCGTTCGTAATCGTGCCTTCGATCGTGTTCATTGATGGTGATCCGATGAACGTTGCAACGAAGAGGTTTGCTGGTTCATTGTAGCACACAAGCGGGGGATCAATCTGTTGCAGTTCTCCAGTATCAAGAACCGCAATTCGGTCTGACATTGTCATCGCCTCTGCCTGATTGTGCGTGACGTAGATAATCGTGGTATCGAGTTCTTTATGTAGACGTTGTAATTGCGTTCGCATGTGAACTCGTAGTTTGGCATCGAGATTCGCCAGTGGTTCGTCCATCAGGAAAACCGAGGGCTCACGCACAATCGCCCGGGCGATGGCGACCCGTTGCCGTTGCCCACCAGACATCTCATCTGGCATGCGGTCAAGCATGCCCTCAAGTTCGACGACCTCCGCAGCGTTGTCGACGCGGCGTTTGATCTCCTGGTCAGTGTAATCACGGAGACGGAGGCCGAAGCTGATGTTATCAAACACGTCGAGATGTGGAAACAGTGCGATGTTCTGGAATACCATTGCAATACCACGATCTTTCGGTGGTAAGTTCGTCACATCTCTCTCACCGATATGCACCTGTCCACTCGTTGGATGTGTGAGTCCTGCGACCTGCTCCATTGTAGTTGATTTTCCGCATCCTGATGGACCAACGAGTGTGACGAATTCATTATGTTGGATATCAAGATTGATACTGTCGACGGCCGTTACATCTCCGTAGTTTTTGTGACGTCTTTGAGTCTAACTCGTGCCATATGTAGGATTTGTACTGCGTTGATAAATGCTGAATCGCGTGTTGTTCATAATAGTATGGTTGGATTGTGTTTGGCTGTATGCGTCGTGTGACGTGACATACGTTGATTTATTCTTTGAGTGCGCCTGCTGTGAGTCCACTGACAATTTTCTCCTGAGCGATAACAACCAAAATCGCCACCGGTAACACAGCAATAATACTGCCGGCGGCCATCACCGAAAATGTCGATTCAAACTGCCCAGAGCGCTGTAACTGAAGAAGCCCGCCGACGATTGGTGCCCAGTTCTCTGGTTGTCCGTTATTCATTAAGAACGAAAAGAAGAATTCGTTATAGACCGCAATGAATGTTAATACACCAGCGGTCGCCACACCAGGGGCAGAGAGCGGGACAATCACTCGGAACAAAGCACCAAGTCGCGTTGTCCCTTCGACCCGGGCAGCATCTTCGAGTCCATCGGGTATCTGACCATAAAATGTCGTCAACACGAATATTGATAACGGTAAGAAGAGCGCACTAAACGGGAGAACCATCGCACCGGGCGTGTTGTACAGACGTAACCCAGGGACAACCTGTCCGGTAAACAGATCCCAAAGAGGTAAGAAGAACGCTGCAGGTGGGAAATATGAGATAGCTAAAATGAGCAGCATCATCACACTCTTACCGGGGAAATCGAGCCGCCCGAATACATATCCTGCTAAACTCGCGAGTAATAGTACAATCACTGTCGTTACAGTCGCCAGAACGAGGCTGTTGAACATGTAGACGTGGAATGGAATCGTCTCAAACACACGGATGAAATTCTCCGGATTGAATCCCGCAGGAACCAGCCCTGCATCGTAGAGTCTTGCCTCTGGTGTTAGTGCTAGGACAAGAAGCCAGTAGAATGGGAATAGCGTCGTAAAAATAAAGAAAATCGTGATGACCCAGAACATGGATCGGTAGGCCCGCTCTGGATT
Organism: Haloquadratum sp. J07HQX50; assembly: GCA_000416005.1. Taxonomy (GTDB): domain Archaea; phylum Halobacteriota; class Halobacteria; order Halobacteriales; family Haloferacaceae; genus Haloquadratum. Next base: position 126,069 of record KE356562.1, read on the forward strand.
TGTGATAGCGGCTGCAACCCAGCGCTCGAAGGGACCACGCTCAATTTCACCCGTATTGCGCTCGTCGGTTGCCATGTTATACCTCCTCCCGTGCGTATCCGATAATGTATACACCAGTCATTATTCCAATAATAGCGGCAGTCATGAATGCAATCGCAGCTGAGGACCCGAAGAGATTCTGATTAAACGTCGTAATCACCAAACACGAAAGCGATGGAACGGTATTACATCCGGCAACAACCTCAATCACACCGTACACTCGCATCGCCTGAATGGTCCGGAATAGCATCGCTACCAGGACGCTCGGAAGAACGACTGGGAGTGTGATTCGCTTGAACATCTGCCATTTTGATGCGCCAGCGACGCGAGCGACATCGTATAGATTCCGGTCAACGCTCTGCAAACCAGCCAGAATAAGCAGCGCCATGAATGCTGTTGTCTTCCAGATATCAGCGATGATGACAATAAGCGTTGATTCGGTCGTATTTGCAAGCGGTGTCTGTCCGAAAATCCCCCACTCCTGGAGGAGTGTCGGGTTATTCTCTGCTCCGATAAACAATCCAATACCAGGGGTGAAAAGTAAAAAGAAGATCATTCCCTGAATAACGATGGGAACCGCCCATGGGATAATAATCGCAACGCGGACCCAGCGTCGTCCAGCGAAGTCCTGATTCAACACGAGCGCCTGACCAAACCCGATTATGGTCTCAAAAAATACGCTCACGACTGTAAAGATGAGCGTCACGATGAGTGCGCTGTTAAATAATGCATCAACTGTTATTGCTTCAGGTAAAAATGGTGACGGGAGTGAGGCTGTCCGCTGACCAGTCATGATTTCAACATAATTAGTTACCCCGGTGAAGTCACCGAGACCCCCGGTGAGACTATCAGCGAACAGTGACATCCGCAGTGTATCGAGCAGTGGATACAGCGCGATGACTGTCAATAATACTAACGCAGGTGTCAGTAGCAGGTATGCATACTGCGTCTCATTGAGATTCTCCATCCACCGGGTGACCTGCGATAGTGGACCGGTGTTAAGCTGCTGGCGAGGTTCGTTTCGCGGTGCTTGTTCAGATGCCATATCTTGATGAAAATGCTGTATACTCAGATCCTATTGTGTACGCACTGTCGTCGTTAGAGATCTATCTGTCATGATGTAGTACTGTGTCACTGGGCGTTCTGCTCTTCGAGTGTGGTGAGCGAATTATGAAGTGAGTCCATTGCTTCACGAGCAGATTTTTCTTGTTTGAACGCCGCGTTGACCTCAGAATTGACCTGCTGCGCTTGCTGTGGCCACACTACAGTAACTGGGCGTGGCACTGCGTTCTCAGCAGCAACCGCTAAGGAGTCAAGATGCGGGCTCACAGTACTGGTATTTTCCTTGAGCTCGTCAGACCGAAGCGTGTCCGCGACTGGTGGAAGCCATCCACCAGCGTCAGCAAGTCCAATCTGAACTGGCTTTTTTGTCAAGGCCTCCATCACCTCTTGAGCAGCAGCTTTCTTTTCATCGGGGGCATTTGGGTTCAGTGTCACGTGCCATCCACCCAGGGCGGCCGGAATCCCACCAATTTCAGGGCCATATTTGGACTCCTCAGGAGTGACACCATATGGAATTGGCATCGTTCCCAGTTTCTCCTGACCAAGTCCATCCTCAGAGTCGGCGTTAATATTTATTGCGTACGGCCAGTTTCGATGGAACAGTACCTCTCCGTTCGTGAATGGTTTTCGAGATGATTCCTCTTTGTATTGAACAACCGGCTCTGGAGAAATGCCACCAGCAAAGTCATCCCACTGCCCATTTGGGTTCTCGTCGTGGATGAAGTGCCGGATCATATTGATTGCCTGAACCACTGGCTCTTCGTTCACAGTCACCGGTCGGTCCCCAATCGGACCGAAAAGATTCTCAAAGTCGCCAAAGTAAGAGCCGCCCCACGCAGACATTATTTCGACGAAGTTACAACAAGAGAGCCCGATATAGGCGGCACCCTGGAAATTATACCCTCGCATCTCAGGATTAGATTCCATCGTGTCGGCGACGACATTCGAAAACTTCTGCCAACTCATTGACTCAGTTGACCACGTCTCTAATTCTGACTCACTGTATCCCGCTTCTAAGACCTTATCCTTGCGATACTGAACTACAGGGAAATCAGCAAACAGTGGGACACCATAGAGATCACCATTTTGTGTCGCGGTGGCAACCATCGTGTCAATGTATGTCTCTCGAATAGTGCTGACAAGTGAATCATCGAGTTCGTTGCTCAGGTTTGCAATTTGTCCGCGTGCAATGAATGGAATCGTCCACCCATTGTCCATCATGAACATCGTCGGTTGCTGCTGACTCGCGCTGAGGATGTTCCCATACTTATTTTTCCGACCGCTGCTCACGAATGAGCCGCCGAGAATCTCGACGGTAACGTTATCTGAGACACCATTCTCGTGCAGCAGTTCGTTGATTCTCGACTGCTGTCCTTTGAAAGTATCATCAGACGCGAACTGAATCGTCGTTTCAGACTCGGACGTCGACCCTGAACTCGAACCGCCTGATGATTCGGATCCATTATCTCCGCCACCGCCACCACCGGCGCATCCTGCTAGTCCAACGCCAACACCAGATGCAATCGCTGTCTGGAGGTACTGCCGACGTGAGAATTGCCGCCTGCTTGAGCGTGTGTTGTCGGTTTCTGATCCCATGTTGTACATGATAAAACGCCAACGAAAAAATATATCGATTAATTACAGCTGTTGTATATATTTTCATTTACATATTGTGGATAGTTCCGCTCACCGAGTGTGAGCAGGGTATGACATCTAGGCGACAGATAAAAAGGAAATATAGCTGACCAGTTATGAGATCACCCCATATCGAAATGAACTGCCTTTGAGGAATCTTTCAGTCAGTCGTGTAGCCGATAAATTGCTGACTCGTATGGTCGAAGTTCGAGTGTCGGTGGGAGTGCCGGGTCAGGCTCGTTCCCAAGAGCAACCGTCACGTCCTCCACCAGATCCGGTGAGACCGGTACCTCAAAAGTAAGTGACTCAGCAGCAAAGTTACAGATAATCAAGAGGGCATAGTCGGCCGACTGGAGCGATCGCTGTATTGCATACACCTGCTCGTGCTCCGGCGCCAGAAGCTCGAAATCACCGTACGTTATGACGTCATCCTCATCGCGTAACTGAATCAACTCTCGGTAATACTCGAGCACCGACCTCTCAGCACCACGCTGGGCAGCGACATTGACTGTTTCATAATCATCTGCAACATCGATCCAAGGCTCACTGTCACTGAATCCAGCATTCGGTTCGTCACTCCACTGCATGGGTGTGCGAGCATTATCACGACTGAATTCTTCGATACGCCCCCGCACGTGCTCGAAGTCTTCACCCGCACGCTCCCGGCGCTCCCAGAAATTCTTCGCCCAGACATCGCGTAGCTGTGCAGGCGACTCAAATGAGACGTTACTCATGCCTATCTCTTCGCCTTGATATACGAATGGTGATCCACGATGTCCATGAAGCCATGTGGCCACCATCGTTGCAGACCGATACCGGTATGACTCATCGCCGAATCGCGAAAGTCCACGAGGCTGGTCATGATTACTGTGATAGAGACTCAGCCAGGCTCCATCCTCAGTGCTCTCCTGCCATTTCTGCATGATGGATTTAAGTTCCGACAACGACCACTCACGCGACTCCCATGCCTCGTTTCGATCGATTCCCATGTGCTCGAAAAAAATAGTCATATCGAGAGCATTCGACTGGCGGCCAGTGACATCGACAGCAGTCTCTGGGTCGATTTCGGCGCACTCTCCAACCGTGACGATATCATCCTTGTAAGAACCGAGTCCATCATCAGCGAGTTCATTGAAGTACTCATGCATCCGAGGGCCATCGATAAAATGCTCTGCTCCGGTAAGAGATGGCGTCTCGGGGTCACCATCAGGGAGACCGTCCGCCTTCGAAATGACATTAATGACATCCATTCGAAATCCATCGATGCCGCGCTCAAGCCACCACGAAACAATATCGTATAACTCATGCCGAACTGTCGGATTCTCCCAGTTGAGATCTGGCTGAGCGTCTGCAAACAGATGCAGGTAATACGCCTCACGCTTCTCATCGTAACTCCATGCAGAGTCTTCGAAGTGAGATTCCCAGTTGTTCGGCTCTGATTGCCAGTGATAGTAATCTGCATATGGTTCCGTTTCGTCTCGTGACTGCTGAAACCACATATGTTGGTCTGAGGTGTGGTTGATAACGAGGTCCATGATTAATCGGATATCATGATTATGAAGCTCTTCGAGGAGCTGTTCCCACTGGTGCATGTCTCCGAATGTCGGGTCGATGGCCCGATAATCAGCGACATCGTACCCATTATCAACGCCAGGAGAGGCATATATTGGATTGAGCCACACACAGTCAACACCCAAGTAATC
>KE356562.1:130527-131788 GCA_000416005.1 Haloquadratum sp. J07HQX50
TCGCGCGTGTTTGATTCACCTGTTCGATGTATTCGCTCATATGAATTCGCTCAGAGCGAGGGCTTAGCTATCGGTTATCAAACAAAAATTGAGTCTCTCACTCGACCGAGAGAACCGTGATCCGGTGAGCCTCAACGTCCTCAACCATCGCGCCTAATCCCCCGACGCTCACGCGGTCAAAACCCGTGTCGATGGTAATTCCAACCTGTCCGGCATAGGAGATAATCGAATCAGCTGAGGTCTCTGCGGCGTCACTCGTGAATACATCAACGACTTCACCTTCAACCACTCGTTCGCTCCCACTGTGAGTTTCGCTCCCTTCAACTCGAATCGTAACCGTGTCGCCTGCATCCACGAGCGGCCGAATATCTTGCACACAGTAACGGATGTCAACATATTTACTGGGCGGTTCGGCGCTGGATTCATCATACAGATGCTCCCAGACGTCCCACTGTGTCGTCAGAAAGTACCAATGAAACACATATGTATGAGTTCGGTCATTCACCAAGATACCATACTCATTTGTTGACCCAGTGTGTGGGGCAAAAAACGTCTCAGTTCGGTCGACGATAACGGTAAATGGTGCTGGGAGTTCACGGTAGCGTGCCTCTGCGCACACATCAGCAATCTTCTCGATCGATGGCAGTGTCTCGGGACCGTTCGTCGTGTAAATCGAGAGGTGGACAGTGACATCATTATCCGTGGCCTCAGCAAGTGCGGGATACAGTCGATGAAACGCATCAACGCTGAGAGAGAGCTGAACTTGCACTGATGCTGACCGGACAGATTTAATTGCATTCTTGAGCACAGTCTCAAATTTCCGAACAATAGTCACTGCGGAGTCCCTGATTGGTGGGTCGTTCCACCGGCGCTCAATCTCATCTACCGCAGTCATAAACTGCTCGGCACGCTCTTTGAGATCAGCGGTCATTGGATCAAGGCTATTGGCGCGCACGTAGAGTGCATCCTGTTCGTACACTTCGACGTATCCTGCGCCTGCAAGATCACGCAACACGTCATAGATACGAGGGTCAGGGACGTCACTTGCGTCCGCGACTGCAGTCGCTTGCGCTGTTCCAAGTTCCAAAACTGCAACATAAGCATCTGCTTGATACGGTGAGAGTCCAGCATTCTCTAGCGCCGTGACCAGCTCTTGACGATTCATCTTTCATGTAGTCGCAAGCCGTCGCGGTCGGTCATTCAATCTCCTCGTTCATATCTTCTCGGCTGTGTTTGAGTGCAGTCGTTCACGATGATTCAT
>KE356562.1:131808-136659 GCA_000416005.1 Haloquadratum sp. J07HQX50
GGGGCGTCGCCGAGGATTCTCATCATTGTCTCATCAAAGAGCGTCGGCCACTCCGGACAATATCGGAGGTGCTCAGTGCGCCCGGCGGCCAAGGGTAAAAAACCACAACGTAAGATGACCGTGATACCGGGTGTGGCCGGCGTCGGAATCCATACCAGGGGGCTTACTCCTGAAGAATGGATGCCGTCTGGAAATACTGCTGAGGAATGTCGAAGTAACCGAGCACACACGATGCCATCCCATGTGAACGACATGTAGTGGTTTCAAATAGAGTGCACTCATCTGATTGTTTTATTCATGGAATATACCACTCTCGGATCAACCGGTATGGAAGTCAGTCGGATCTGTCTCGGTGGAATGAGCTTTGGTTCGAACAACCTGTACGATTGGACACTTGATAGGGAGGAAAGTCGCAAAATAATCGAACATGCGATAGATGTCGGAGTGAATTTCTTCGACACGGCAAATGTCTATTCGGATGGGAGATCAGAGGAGATTATCGGAGATGTTCTCTCTGAGTATGACCGTGATAACCAGGTTGTTGCGACCAAGTGTTATTTTCCGACAAACCTCTTCACTGGAGAGAGCGAACCACATCCAAACGCTTCTGGCCTCTCGCGGAAAGCAATCGAACAGGAGCTTCAGAATTCATTAGACCGTCTAAGGATGGATACCGTCGACCTATATCAAATCCACCGCTGGGATGAGCATACACCAATTGAACAGACGCTTCGCACACTGGACGATGCAGTTCGACGCAATCAGGTGCGGTATATTGGTGCCTCATCAATGTGGGCACACCAATTCCAAGATGCACTGCACACGAGCGACCGTCTTGGACTTGAGCGATTTGTCACGATGCAAAATCACTACAATATTGTCTACCGCGAAGAGGAGCGAGAAATGCAGCCACTCTGTGAGAAGGAAAATATCGGCTGTATACCGTGGAGCCCACTGGCAAGAGGATATGTGACTCGGCCGCACGAAGAGCAACAATCGACAGAACGCGGGAACGTCGAAGCGAATGCATGGGGCGAGCGCTTAGCAGTATATCAGGCGGGCGGCGGTGACGAAATCAACAACCGGATTGAGGAGGTCGCTGCCGAGAAGGGAGTGACGATGGCGCAGATTTCACTTTCGTGGTTACTACATCAAGATAACGTCGACGCGCCGATCATCGGGACAACGAGCATTGAGCATCTGAATGAGGCAGTTGACGCACTCAATATTTCGCTATCGGACTCAGATATCAGTTATCTTGAAGAGCCATACGAACCGGTGCCCGTGGAGGGGCACAGCTAACCTCACAGGGCGGTCCTGTGGACTGTCGAGATCGAACAGCTTCAGGCTCAGGGCCAAACGCTCACTTACACTTCTCTTGTGAGCGGCAATTGACGAGCTCCTGATATCTGATTCTTCATTCGGGCCGAGTTTTTCAAGCGACTTTTTGCATTTGAGTGTGACCTTCGAGGTGCGTATGAGCCAACGCTCAAAGCGACATTTTGAGGCGTCTTACCTTACACAACCACTAATACTGCTAGGTGGCGCGGTTGTCACTAGCCTTGTGATGATTATCGCTACCACGTTATTGGCTGAGATAGTCCCGCCACTGCTCCACGCCGGTGGGCCCCCACCGAGCGCAGGACCACCGCCCGGAGCAGGTGCCCCATTAGGGGCAGGCCCGCACCCGACTGGACACACTAGTCGATTGCTTTTCTATCTGATTGCGATAATTGGCTCAACTCTGAGTCTATTTGCTGCTTTACACGCTCTATCAAGTCGTACATCAGGAACGGAAGCAGAGGCCACAGCAGATACTCCCCTTGATACATTACGCGAGCGATACATATCTGGTGAGATAACTGATGCAGAGTTTAAACAACAGGTCGAGAGAATGAGTAAGTTGAATCCCTCAGTGATTGTGGATCGATCGAACCAGCGACACTCCTCAAGCAATACAGACACTCATGAGAGATCAGATGCGACAGAGCGGCAGGAATCTACAGATAAATAACGCGAGTGCCTCGGGGCTTTGATCTGACCTTAGGGCGGTTCACGATACCTGAGGAGTGACGTGATTGAGTCTGGCTGAGGGTTTCTCACCTGGTGTTGGCTGGACAACCTGACCCTGAAATGTAACGTGAGGTGGCGATTGAAGCTTCGCGACCGACAGCATCGGCACTACCACGAGGCCGAGACTCGTCGGTCATCCGGAGTCCCGGGATACCGTGTGTTGTGTCGGTTGGCTTCCATTGTGAGTTCGATTGAAAACCGCGGTAAACAGTGAGTCGACTGCCAGTTTTCGGCGTACCACCGTCTCTGTGAACCGCCTCGGGGTCAAGCCCCGAGGCACTCGGCCTGCTCCGCCTGTAGATAACCAAGGCGAGTGTCTCAGGCTCATTCGGAAATCGAAGATTTCGGCGATGACGAGACGCTCTCCGTCTCAAACCACGTGTCACCGAGGTACTTCAGGAGCGGTTAACCAAGCGTCGCGTGCACATCCCATTCGTGGGTTCTGAGCGCAGTGGTGGGTTACCCCAGGGATGTAGACAACACTGAGACGTCTCATCTTGAAGCCCAAATCGATAGTGACACACCCGTGCACGCACAATTATCCATATGAGCAGGTCTGCTGATTATCGGGCAGGGTTTCGCACACAGACTGAAGAGAAAACTGACGTCGATCTTCCTGTCGAGGGGTCATTCCCAGAATGGCTCCAGGGCGACTTCATTGGGAATGGCCCAGGGCAATTCGAAACTCGAGAGCAGCAATTACATCACTGGTTCGACTCATTCGCAATGCTCCGCCGGTTCCGAATTGAAAATGGAAGCGTAAGATATGCGAACAAGTTCATCAACAGTCGAGACTATGAGTACGCGAATGACGATGGAGGTGTCCGAACACCGTTCCCTGGTACGCCGCCGGATCGTCCAATTTGGACGCGAGTTCAGCAAATACTCACCGGCACGTTCCCTGATAATCCTGTCATTGGTGTGCAACGATTTGGTGATGAATTCGCAGCCGTCACAGAGTCGCCAACGGCATTGACGTTCGACCCAGATACGTTAGAGACGACTGGCCGGAGGGATCTCACGGCAGGTCTTGAAAGTGATCTCACACTCGCACATGTTCATTATGACCATGACGAAGATACATTCTTGAATATCGGAGTCTCCTATGGCGGAGAAACAGCGTTTACCGTCTTCAGCCGACCAGCAAGTGGAGGTTCGCCAACTCCGCTAACACGGCTTCAGTTTGATGAAACGCCGTACATTCATTCATTTGCATTAACTGAACACCATATCGTCGTCACTGTGAACCCATTTGGACTTGATACGACGGGGCTTCTCCGCGGAGCGATTACTAAAGAGACGTTCTTGGATGCATTTCAAGCACTTGATTCCCCTCTGCGGTTCGTTGTTCTCAATCGAACAACTGGTGAGCACGAAACTACAGTTACTGCGCCGTCCGCATTCATTTATCACCATGCAAATGCGTACGAGCGTGATGACGAGATCGTGGTTGACTTAGTGGCATTTGAGGACGACCGAGCGGTTACTGAACTTACCTTGCCAAATCTTCGGAGTGACGACCCACAAGTACCGGTTGGGGATCTCTATCGATATCAACTTCCACTGACTGGTGGTGAGGCCACTCGAGAGTGTCTTCACCGCGGCCCAGTTGAGTTCCCGATGATCAACTATCGGGCTGTCAACGGACAGTCGCATCAATACGTCTACCTCGTGGAGACGAACAATGGATCAAGTCTTCCGACAGATATTGTCAAAGTCGATACAAAGAATCGAACCGTTCAACGATGGGGCGAGGCTAACACGCATCCAGGTGAGCCGGTGTTTGTATCGAAACCAAACCCAGCTTCCGAAGACGACGGAATTTTACTTTCAGTCGTTTTGGATCCTGAAGCAAACTACTCTGAATTGGTGTGCCTGGACGCTGGAAGTCTAAGTGAGCGTGGCCGAGCTCGCCTGCCACATCGATTACCGTATGGATTCCACGGGCAGTTCTATGATTCTTCTTCTCCCAGTCGGAGTATGGCCTGAGACAGGCTTGATAGTTGATTCGACTCACGCAATACCATCACGTGACTGTATTCTCCGGGTTAGGTGATATATCGATGACGTACACCGATATTACGCAGATGAATCGAGACTCTAACCCGACGTTTCCGCGATATGCATAGACTAAATTGGACTCGGTCCCGAGTTCATACCCTGTAGTGACTCTTGTTCGCGCCGAGCGGAGTATATATCATTTGATATTTTTTATACTCAATGAAGAACGTAATGTTCTATAATTCTGTATATGAGAACGTTCTGGTAAAATAAACAGTTTTAATAACCATTCTGTCCGGGTATATAGTAGGATCACTCTCACACGGCTTCCCTTCGGTCACCATGGTTGTCGTAAAGAGTGGTGAATCGGACGATGTCAGAACAGAACTCACCACTATCGATTGGATCGCTTCCAGACAGGACCACAAATTCGTCGCTCGTGCCTGCTGCATTGACATGGCTCGTATGGTCACTGTTCGCTGCAAGTGTCGTTGCACTCATCGTTGAATACCGAACGGGATCGGTATCAAGAAGTGCCGGTATCGTTGCTATTGACGGCTTGAGTGTCCTCATGTGGGCGGTCGTTACATTCTTTAGCGGGATTGTTCACAGCTATTCGCGCCGATACATGGCTGGAAGCATGCATAAGACAGTGTTTTTCGTTCTCACATTCAGTTTCACGCTCACCGTCATCGGATTAGTAATCGCTGAACACATCGCTGTATTCAGTCTGTCTTGGTTCGTCATGGGGCTATTGATGGCGAAGCTTATTGGTAT
>KE356562.1:136679-137756 GCA_000416005.1 Haloquadratum sp. J07HQX50
AGCGAATGTCATCACTGATGACTTGGTCGGTCCAGAGATTGCAGATCTCAACCCCGGGTGTGGTTCAACATAGGACTGGACATGTCGCAGAACTGCTCTCGAACATTCAGGGAACTGGCGATTCGACCGCCTCTTCACGTGTGAGGTCGCCATCGAGGTATCGACTGATAATCATATCGCGGTAGAGCGTCTCGACGGCCTGTTGAATCACCTCGGATTCATCAATACCGAGGTGCTGGGCGAGTTCCCGCACCCGGTCGGAGACGCTGTCGGTTGTCATACGCCCGTGTTAGGTCCCAATCGGTATAAATGCCATATCGATAGTGACGGCCTATTGTTGTAATTCTCACGAGCCACTTCATGCTCGCTCCGGTTACACCCAGTGGCGGAGTACTTCGACCAGTGGCTATCAGAGTGGCAGGAGACCCCCTCTTGTGCCAGAAAAACATGCTGTTCGATGACATAGTTGAGGAGGGACTTGCGATGCACGATCTGTCCGGAAGCGAGAACGCTGAAGACGCAGGTCGAATAGGTGCGATGCTGGAAAACTGAACGACTGGTAGTTGAGTCATGCCTGACGATACGCGCTGTGCGCACGGATCGGTAGTCGGAGATCTCCTCTCAGTCGCAACTCTCCTCAAGAATCCACAGCTGACCGGTCTGTACGCGTACCTCTATCGTGAAGAGCCTGCGACCGTTCGCGAGGTCATGAACGCGCTCGACTTCTCTCGAGAGACTACTCAGACGTTACTGTCTCGGCTCGAAGAGATGGGTACAGTTGAGACGCTCTCTGACGACGAGCCACAGAAGTACCGAGCTCTCGTTGTCCGTGATCTCGGCGACGATGGATATGGTTCGTCGATACATTGCTGCCGCTGACGACCGCTCCGAACACAACATCGAACAGACCGATGCCGAAGTTGGTGGGGTAACGGCGATGCTTCTCGAACGTGGTGACCGGTCGCCGTCTACACGCATGATCTACCAGCGTTTCGAGGGATCGAACGGGCGTTGACCGAACACGGATACGAGGACCGCGTCCAGTTGGTCCGAGCGTTCGATTTCGTCGAGGCGGTC
>KE356562.1:137776-141447 GCA_000416005.1 Haloquadratum sp. J07HQX50
GCACGGCTTCTACAAAGCCTATCAGTTCCTCAGCTCAGGTGGAAGGGTTGAACATGCCGCCCCAAGCGAGGTAACGCTGGATCAGACAGAACGTAGATCGAGAGTCAGCAGCATCGTCGTAACGCTGCTCACAGCACTGGCTGGCGGTGCGTTCTTCGCCGTGGTGACTGGAAAGGGAGCGACGCCCGATACCGGGGTGCTACTAATCTTCTTTATTGTGATCACCGTGCTTCATGCGGCCCGTACTACCGTTCGACAAGCTTCACTTCCGGACCCCGTCCGCTATGGGGCTGTGCCAGTCGTATTCTTCATCGCTATCGGCGTATACGCACTCATATTCAAGATCGTCTCTGGATTTATCTCTGGGCTTCCATTAGTCACAGCACCGACTGAACTAACTGTGTTCCATGGCGTCATCGCGATTATTTTTCTCGGTGTCTACATCGCAGTCGAGACTGAGATATACAAACACAGTCCGCGACTGTATGTGATGTTGGTGAATGCGGGACGACCATCATCTGATACCATCTTAACTACGACGGAGGATTATAATGAGTATTGACGAACAGATCGAAGAGCGAATGAAAGCGGCGGCAACCAGTGTCGGCTCTCTGTGGCCAATCCACTCGTTTGTGACAGCGAACCCCCTCGCAGGGTTCGAGGATCAGCCATTTGAGGAGGGGGTCGCACAGGCGGCCGACCTCTTGGGTGGTCGCGGGTATCCGTCTGCTGAGACATTCCGGGTAGCACTGGAGCAAGGGCACATACAGTCTGAAATTCTTGACACAGAACTCGCTACAGCTGGGTATGACGACGACCATGAGATGTTACTTGACCAATTAGCCGACTCAGGCGTTACTGGCGGGAGTGCGATTACTGCTGCTGACCGAGTTGATCAGGTCTTGTCGAAGTGGCTGTCGGCTTTTCTCGATGAGGGAAGCGCGGAGTGGCCGATGCCAAATCGCGAAGCTGGGTTTTATACTGCTTTCCATGCAGTGGTTTCCTACGACGGCGAGATTGCCGATAGAGAAGCCATCACCAGTCTCCCCGCAACGCCCACAGAGGTAATCAAATTCCTGTTGAGGCCATACTCACCGGACCAGTGGGAGTCCATCTTTGAAGAGCAACTGCTTGCACTGCCAGGGTGGGCGGGGCTTATCAAGCAGCGCACTGACACTGGATCTCCGTGGCAGTTATCACACCCAATTTCGATGCAGGGATACGTTGCAGCCCGACTGGCACTGCTGCGTGCATTTAATATCGACATCGAACCTCCGAGTGACACTCTCGGGACGAATTCGACTGACGAGCTCGCCGTGTTATTCCTGCGCGCATGGGAGGCAACGTATCGCCGTGAACTCGTTGAGAATATTACCGCAGCGAGTCGGTCGATGTCCGATACCAGTAGTTCAGGTCGACCGGACGCTCAGTTGGTGTTTTGTATTGACACTCGGTCGGAAATCATACGCCGCCATGTTGAGGCACAGGGTGAGTATGAGACTCATGGGTACGCTGGATTCTTTGGTATCCCAATGCAGTATCAGGAATATAATGCCACGGTGTCAGTCGATGCGTGTCCACCAATTCTCGAGCCAACTCATCAAATTTCTGCTGTTCCAACAGATCATCAAACGCAGGCACGTCACGACAAGTGGCAGGATCTTCACGATGCAGTTGGTGCGGTTAGAAAAGCGCTGGAAGCAAATGCAGCCACTGCCTATGGATATGTCGAAACAGCGGGAGGTGGCTATGGTCTCGCGCTTGCTGCACGGACACTCGCTCCGGGAGGTATCCGTAATCTGATTTCCACTGTCAACAAGCGAATACCAGACGTTCACGAATTCTGTGAGCCACTCCTTGACCGCCAAGATACCCAGCTAAAAAATCTGCCTGTAGGGTTGTCTATCGAGGAGCAGGTCAACTACGCCGCTGCTGCGTTTGATCTAATGGGGTGGAACACATTCAGCCGTCTTGTTGTCTTTATTGGTCATGCCAGTGAGACAGCTAACAATCCATACGATTCGAGTCTGGACTGTGGCGCGTGCGCTGGAAATCCTGGCGGCCCGAACGCTCGGGTGATGGCGGCTATCTGCAACAATCCCGAAGTCAGGTCGGGACTTCGAGATCGTGGCTTCGACATCCCTGAAGGGACTGTCTTCCTCGCTGGTCAACACAATACAACAACTGATGAGATAGACCTATATGATTCTGAAATACCTGAGAGCCATACAGGAGAGTTGAGTCAGTTACGCACAGATCTTGCTGCCGCCCGTGAAACAGCAGTGACCGAGCGAGTCGATTCGAGAGATGGTGAAGAGAGTATTCAAGCAGCTGAGCGCCGTGCGGCCGATTGGGCCGAACCGCGTCCAGAATGGGGACTGGCTGGCAATGCCAGCTTCATCATCGGTCCGCGCGAATTAACGAGTCAGCACCACCTCAACGGCCGTGCCTTTCTCCACTCATACCAGTGGTCATGTGACTCAGACGGTGACGCGTTAGAGTCGATTATGACTGGGCCGATGGTCGTGACTCAATGGATAAACTCGCAATATTACTTTTCAACGGTTGACAACGCAGTTTACGGCAGCGGGTCGAAAATAACTCAAAACCCTGTCGGAAATATTGGTGTCTATCAGGGAAATGGCGGGGATCTAATGACTGGCCTTCCGTTACAGTCACTCATGAGTGCTGACGAGGAGCCATATCACCAGCCGCTTCGGTTGTCGACAGTTATTCACGCTCCAGTAAGCCGCGTCAATCACATTCTTGCTGACCACAAGAAATTAACACAGCTTCTCGACAATGGATGGCTCTCGCTCACGGTCGTTGACCCAACTCAGAATCACAGCGCCATGCATTATCAAGAAGATTGTAACTGGGAGCCACTGTCGGAGCGGTTTAGGGAAAATCCACCGGCCTCAACGGTTGCAAGTGCCGTAGACGATTAGCATTCCAACGGACTCTTCTCAAGAGCACCAACATAGTCTGCGTCTGTACAGGTGATCAAGGCGACTGCCCCGGTGTGGATTTACATGGCGGTCGTGAATACGAAACAACCAGCATCCGACATCATACCACTATCCTCTCGGAGAATCAGCTTTCACACTCTCTTTTTGAAGATCAGACGATCGAAATGTATCCGTTTCTGAGAATCTCTCTTACACCGCGACTATCCCTCCGAGAGTGCGGCGGAACAATCTAAGCTCACCGAGAGCGCGAAAAAACGAACCCTGTGATTGAGGGCTGGGGACTCTGCAGACGTTCTTGACATCCTCCCCGCCGTCGGCGAGGATTCCTTCGTGGGACAGCACGCCGTTCGTGGGTCCCCGAGGGCACCCTGACCGAGACCCCCGTGGTCTCGGCTGTGGTTTGTGAGTCGTGCGTCAGGCCACCAGAGGTGGCGTGGTATGCTTGGGTATCCGCTTGCACCTCACAGGCCGTGCCATCGACCCGACTCAACTCAACTCAACTCAACCACGCTGCGCTGGGTGAGTCGAACACTTGACGCAGGGTTGCTTTTTGTTGACGGAGACCCCAATCCAACTCCAATTTTCGTCTGATGTGCTTAGCAGAGAGTATGCTGTCAGACATCAGAAACTCGTGGGTAGCGTCGTTGTTGTCGAATTCATCCCCGCGCTGAAGCACGGGGCTTTCTCCTTGATTTTCCGTAA
>KE356562.1:141769-143779 GCA_000416005.1 Haloquadratum sp. J07HQX50
ACGGTAATCACAGCCGAACGACGGGTCATAACCCCCAGAAAGTCACAATTCCTACGGTCGTCACGATCGCCAAAATGACCTGCAGCGGTGCCCCGACTCGAGCGTAGTCGCTGAATTCGTACCCGCCAGGACCATAGACGAAGAGATTGGTCTGATATCCGACTGGTGACATGAATGCTGTGCTGGCAGCAAATGTGACTGCAAGGACGAAAGAAAATGGATTCGCGTCCAAGCGCGTAGCCGTATCAACCGCAACAGGGATGAGCAACACGACACTCGCTTGATTGCTGATGAGGTTCGTTACTGTGGTTGTCAACAGATAGAACAGACCGAGGACAGCAATCGCGGGTAGAAAATCAGCTGTCGAGACAAGAAGTGTGCCGAGCAGGTCAGCACCACCCGTCTCCGATAGCGCCTGACCGAGTGGAATAACGCCCGCCAAAAGAAAAATGACGTCCCACTGGACTGCATCGTAGGCTTCAGCTGGCTTGATGATCCCAGCGACAATCATCACAAACACTCCACCGAGCGCGGCTACCATGACTGGAAGAATACCAAGTGCCGCTACGATGACGACTGAAACCACAATACCGACCGCGAGTGAGAGCTTTGAGGAGCGGAACTGCTGCACAGCGAGTTCGCCGGCTACGATGACGTTCGGATCGTCTGCGAGTTGGTCGACAGTGTCTGGTTCGGACTCAATGAGAAGCAGATCTCCTGGCCGGATGCGATACTCTGTGATGCGTTCGTATGCAGTCTCACTGCCACGGCGGATAGCTAGTACCGCCTTCTGATACTGTTGCTGAAATCGTGATGACTCAATGGTCTCCCCAATAAGATCTGAACCAGCAGTGACGACGATTTCGACGAGTCTCTGTCCAGGACCAAGCGCGTCAAGTCCTCCGGGAGGTGTCACTTCAGGGATGAACTCCATTCCCTCTACCTCGTGTAGCGTTCGCAAGGCCTCCTCGGTGAGCCGGACAGTTAGGGTATCACCGCCCTGTATCGTCATTGATAATCTCGGCTCTCGATAGTAGTTGCCATCGCGAATAAGTTGGGTAATGTTTGCCTCAAACTCGACTGTTTCGAGTGATTCCTGTATCGTCGCGCCAACAAACGGTGATGTTTGACCCACGATTACCTCAGTAAGAAGTTCCTCTTTTTGGGTAGTTTCGAGCTCGCTGCGTGGTGTCACGTGAGATGGAGTAAGCCAGTATCCAACAGTGAGAAGATAGATTGCTGTCACTGAAAATACCACGATCCCGAGGTGAGTAAACTCAAACATCGAAAACGAATGTAGCGAAGAATAGTCGCTGGCGAGTCGGCTGGTGACGTCGCTTGCTAGAAGATTCGTTGATGTACCAATAAGAGTGAACATTCCGCCAGCCATTGACGCATATGAAAGCGGCATAAGTAATTTCGAGGGCGATGTTCCGTTCTCGTGAGCGAGGTCGCTCACCATAGGCAACAGAACAGCGACGGCTGCGGTGTTATTTATGATACCAGAGAGAGGACCAACCAGTCCGATCGTCGCCCCAAGTTGCTTGTGTTCGCTTTCACCTGTATAAGAGGCAACGATCTCCTCAAGTCGCTGTATCGCCCCTGTCCGGCGGACACCCTCGCTCAGAATCATCATCGAAAGAATTGTGACTGTCGCAGGATTTGAGAATCCGGAGACACCATCACTTGGCGACACACCGGTCCATGGACCGAGTATAATGAGTACTACCATAATTCCGATCGCCGTCACGTCGATCGAGATTGGCTCGGTGACGAAGAGAACAAGAGCTACGAGAGTAATCAGAAAGACAAGAGCCATCCCAGCAGTCACCGCAGGCATGACTAATGAGTGTATCGTGGGGGGAAATGGATTTACTGGTTGATATCTCACGTCGCGTGTCGGGAAAGCCTCGGAAAACGGGGTCTTTCGCTATTATGAGACTCTTCGATTCCCGAACGACACGCACCGAGTGAGATTATATGGATTCTAAAGAGCATCACGGCGCGGGA
>KE356562.1:145376-148155 GCA_000416005.1 Haloquadratum sp. J07HQX50
CACAGAGGAGATGACTGAAGGGCTGCGAATTGAAGAGGTCGAACGCCCGCATATTGAGCGATCAGATGGCGTTATCGTCGAAGTTGAGGGTGCAGGTTGGTGTCAAACTGATAATCATATTATTGAGGGCATGTGGGAACAATATGTCCCGCAACCGCTCCCAATGACGCTGGGTCACGAAAACGCCGGCACTGTAGTTGAGACCGGCGATGAGGTCAATCTCGTCTCAGAGGGTGATGCAGTGATCTGTCATCCAGTCCAGACCTGTGGCACTTGTCGGCCGTGCCGACAAGGCGAAACAATGTACTGTGAAAATCAGTCGTTCAATGGACTGACGACTGACGGTGGATTCGCAGATTACCTCAAGACGACTGAGCGCGCTGTCATTCCATTACCCGGTGACGTTGAGCCAATTGATATTGCACCACATGCTGACGCAGGTATTACTGCATACCACGCTGCAAAAAAAGCTGTTCAGGGACTCAGTCCCGGTGACCATGCTGTAATTATTGGTATTGGCGGACTTGGACATATCGGTGTTCAGTGTGTTGATGCGATGAGTGCAGCGCAGATCACTGCTGTTGATCTAAAAGACTCCGCGCTTGATCTCGCTGAAACCAGTGGTGCGGATCACGTGGTGAATCCCACGAAAGGTAATGTCCGAGAGTTTATTGACGATGTTACCGACGGTGAAGGAGCAAGAGAGGTCATGGACTTCGTCGGGGCAGACGTGACTACTGAATACGCCCCAGATATTACTGCTGCAGGTGGAAATCACCATATTATTGGATATGGAGGGCATATTCATGAACCAGCGCAAGCGTTAGTAAATGGTGAGTTCTCTTATGTTGGCAATATCGTTGGTCAATATACGGAGCTGCAAGAGTTGGTTGCACTCGTCGAGCAGGGTGATGTTGAGTTACACACCAGTCGGTATGGTCTCGAAGAAGTGAATGAAGTTGCTGAGAAGCTCGAACATCGAGAAATTGATGGCCGTGCGGTTATTATACCGTGAGGATATGTGACGATATTGGAGATCGTGACCGGAACAAAATAGAGTTCTTCTCTTTACTTTGGTGTAAATGTACACTGGGGTCATTAGAGTCCGGACACCCGATATCATACGTATGAGCTTATTCGTTGACAAAGCACTCATGATACAGGGTGTCGATTAGGCTAGGAGTTCACTCTCTTGCTAATCCTCCAAGAAATACTTACTCGGACGTCAACGGCCTCGGGGTCAAGTGAAGTGGTTCGATACGCAGAGCGTCACCACGGAAATCTTCGATTTCCAATCGGGAACAATGCCGAGGCACTCGCGCTGTTCCGCCTGTAGAACCTGCGTAGCAACCGTACGTTTCGAATCTGAAATGCGTTAACGGAACCGAGCAGACGAACTCATCATCCGACTCGTGGGCGTCGTGTCTGAACCACCACTGCGAAATTGCGCGAATGTCTGCTTCCAGCCCTGCCGTTGATGTTCGATCGTACAACGGCGTTGAATCGCACGCTGGCCACTCGATATGCGAGTGCCGGCCGATTCGTCGGAAGACAGTTCGACGCCATCGATGGCCGGAAGACATCGTCTGTAATTGAGTTATCAGGACGAAACAATTCGATGTTCACCAATACGAATATTTCAGGCGTAGATAGAATACAAGTCAGCACAGGACCTAATCGCAGAAAGAACGGTTCGGAAGGCAAAAAAGAACACAATTGAGTTTCCCTCACCATCGAAATATATTAGTGACAAACCGTGTATTATCGATTTGTATGACGAACTCGTTACTCAAGAAGATCACGGATACGCTGTTCGAAACTGAGTCAGATGCTGACGACGCCTGCTGTGGCGTCGAGATCGAAGAAATCGGGGACGGGGAATAACCGAGGATGGCTGACTCCGTTCCAGAATCAACACGACAGACGCTCGACCGTCTCTACGATAGTCCGGAAGCCCGCCTCACATCGTTGTTCGAACTGACACCTGACGACACGGAGGTCGAAGGGACGCAAACGGTCTTCAAAGCGCTCTCGAACGAGCACCGGATCCACATTCTCGAAATTCTTAGAGACGGGGAACTATGTGTATGTGAAATCCAGGTCGCTCTCGATGCTCCCCAGTCAACCGTCGCGAGTCACCTCCGTGAACTCAAAGACGCCGGACTCGTCAATACGCGTCGGCAGGGAAAGTGGACGTATTACCGTATCGGTGATACGGCCGTGCTTCAGCTACTCGATGTCGCAAACGCACTCGTGGAAGAGACAGCATGATTCTGTCCGGTATCGAGACCGTGCTGCTGGATTCGTGGGATTACTTCCTCCATCTAGCGACGATTCTTGTTCCGCTGTTCATCGGAGCGTCGTTCCTCGTCGGCCTTGTTGAAGAGTACTTGCCGCCACAAAAGGTTGAGGCGATGCTTCAGAGGCGAAATCGGGGGAGCGGGAACGTCGCGGCGGCAGGACTGGGTGCCGTGACACCATTTTGTTCGTGTTCGACCGTCCCAGTCCTTGCGGGGTTGCTCGGTGCTGGCGCACCGCTTGGACTGTCGTTCTCGTTCCTGCTGGCGTCGCCAATCGTCAACGAGATCGCAGCGTTCCTGTTGTTGGGACTATTCGGTATCGAAGTCACGGCGATTTACCTCGTCTCCGCGCTGGCCGCCGCAATCGTCGGCGGGATCGTTATCGACACGTTCAATCTCGGCCACTTGGTTAAGGACGTGCGGATCACGACGAACGATCGCACAGTCGCGACAGACGGGGGCACCGCATCGTGTTTGTG
>KE356562.1:148175-150339 GCA_000416005.1 Haloquadratum sp. J07HQX50
GACGGTGGGTGCTGTGACGGCAACGAAGACGCGACTGGGAGCGAACGCCTTGGGTACGATACGGGGGATATCGCGTCGGTCGCTGACGATGCAGACCTCGGCCTCGGGTGTGGAAACCCGAAGGCATTCGCCGAGATGGCGCCCGGTGAGACAGTGCTCGACCTTGGCTCAGGTGCGGGCTTCGACTGTTTCCTCGCTGCACAGGAGGTCAGCCCGGACGGGGACGTTATTGGAGTCGATATGACTCCAGAGATGGTCTCGAAAGCGAGGGAGAACGTCGCGAAGAACGACGCCGACAACGTCGAGTTTCGCCTCGGCGAGATCAGCCACCTCCCCGTTGCCGACACGACCGTCGATGTCGTCATCTCGAACTGCGTCGTCAATCTTGCTCCCGAAAAACAGCTCGTGTTCGACGACGCCTACCGTGTCCTCAGGCCCGGGGGGCGCGTCGCTATCTCAGATGTCGTCCAAACCGCGCCGTTCCCCGACGACGTCAAGATGGACCCGGACTCGCTAACTGGCTGCGTCGCCGGTGCGTCGACCGTTGTGAATCTCGAAGCGATGCTCGACAGTGCCGGCTTCGAAGCAATCGAGATCGCGCCCAAAGATGAGAGCACCGAGTTCATCAGTGATTGGGACGCCGATCGCGACCTCGGTGACTACCTCGTCTCGGCCACTATCGAGGCCCGGAAGTCGCCACAAAATCCCTAAATACCCGAAAAGTACTGGCAGCCTTGCCCAGTTGGGAATCGTGCGATCGGAGGGCCGAACGAACCCTCCAATTACGCTACGCTACGATTCGTCCGGATAGAACTCGTCGAACAGCGCCTTGACGCGTTGCTCTATGTCGTCACGAATCTCGCGGACAGTGTCGAGGTCTTGCCCGTGCGGATCGTCTAACGCCCAGTCTCTAACGTCGACGTTCTCAGCGTCCAGTTCTAGCGTCGAACAGCCCATCGTGGCGACGACGTCGCACGATTCGAGCTCGTCAGTCGAAACTTCCCGAGGCGTCCGGTCAGAGAGATTGATGTCTCGTTCTTGCATGACCGTGATCACTTCCTCATGGACACGTTCAGCGGGGTGTGTACCGCCGGTAAGGATCTCTATATTATTCTCTAATTTTCGGCGATCACGTTCCCGCTCGGCGAACGCAGCTGACATCTGGCTTCTCCCCGCATTCTGTACACACACAAATCCAAACTTCACCGGTGATGCTGTATCCATAGATAATTGCCTCTTTCATACCGAATTAAGTGCTCCTATGATGATACCTTTTCAATATATATCTCTCAGTAGCCATCATATCGAACGCTGGCTAGTACCAACCACTGACGACTACCCCGAAAATATAGTCTGTCCGAGCGGTGGGAGGTAGTTCGTCGATGGGCCGTGTCGAGTACCCTCGTTTCCGATCAAAGCTCCCGCGATCCGTCCAGTGCGATGAGGACTGCGTTGGCGCGTGCTGTCGCCCGATATTTCCGCCACTTCCCCTCTTTTCGGCGAGTAATAAGTCCGGCGTCGGTGAGTTGGGATAGCGCATGGCTGATTGCGCTGTCGCTGACGTCAAGTAGCGGCGCAAATTCACAGACACAGAGCTCTTCGCCAGCGATGTGGAGGATACGAACGATCTTGTACCGGGTCTCGTTCGCGAGTGCCGATAGCAATCCAACGTCAGCGTCCAGCGCAGGCCCACCTGCGGCCGCGTCGATCTCTTCGAGTTCCTCTAGACGCTGGCATACCTCCTCGTCGCCACAGCCACCTCGTTCGTCGGCAAGGTACCGTTGTAGCCGCTCGGTCGATGACATACACATCGATTGAACAGATACCGAATTAAGTATTCTGGAGTGGTCCGCGCACTAGCTATACTCAATCCTGACTCTATCACTTTAGGACTCTGTAAGATATCCAGTAAGCTCTATCGACAGCAACGAACGATCTGATGCGCAGAAATACTCTGGCCAGTTTAATTTCTTCCGGTCAGAGTATTGACTACGTTTGTACGAGTCGAAGAGCTTTTGAGTATGGTTGAACAATTCTTCAATCGAATGCGATGGAACTACGTCTGCCATGTGACCAGTGACCGTCGAAATTCCGGCCAGACAATTGAGCAAATGCCCTTTTCCTATCAATGACTGAATTCACCTTGTACGAAGAAGCGATGTGT
>KE356562.1:150359-151527 GCA_000416005.1 Haloquadratum sp. J07HQX50
CCATTCTCGTGGACTCACCGAACTCGGAGTGGGTCACTCTGAGGGCACGCCTGTGGAGACTGCACTCCTGCTGTTCACGTCGTCGAGTGCTTCCGATGTTCTGGAAGAAGGCGTGGTCGCGAGAGACCACCTCACGGGCTGTCAGGCGTCGTCGAAACAAGAAGCCCCACACCAAGGAGCCGCTGAGGGCAGCGAGCGGGGTGAGGTAGTTCACACGGACGGAAACTCGACAAGAATACATGCGGTAGCGTGACATCGTCCCGCAAGTCAAAACGCAGACCTCACCCAGTGTTGGCCGGTCAGGTCAGGTCAATCCCAAACAGTGGGGGTCGAAAGTTCGCTGAACAGTCAGTGCTCTGGGAGCCGTGACTCGTGCCCGACATTGAGCTTTGAGTGAGTTGTTTCACGACTGTCGGCGCGATCAGCTAACTGTGTGGTTTCGGTTATGAACACCGACTTAACCGTTAGTTCTCCACGCTTCTGAGACGGTGGTGTGAGAGTTAATTATCGGATCTGATGGCGAAAGCCACCAGTAATCTCCTTGAATCTCTATGACATAGCATACGCAATACATGCCCTCTAATATTACCAATGTGCTTCGGAGAGAGTTCTCCATAACCACCGCTATATCGTATCTGCTGGTGGCTGCCGTTGTGATAGGCATAACTGGTGATGTTGCCATCGTCATCGCAATTACAACTACGATGTTGTTTGCAGAACTCATTGACCTGTGCCAGATTGTGCCAAGTATTGACGAGCGCTGGATCAAGGGACTGTCGGGTGTGCTATTACTGACAGGAAGTGCTGCTTGGTTCTGGGTCGGGCCTCAACAGTCTGGGGCAGTCGACCGACTGTGGTTGCCAGCAACAGGCGTTCTCGGTGGATGCTGGATTCTGCTTGATACGCGTGCTGATCTCGTACAAGAGTGCCGCTTTGCCACATCGGATATCAAAAGTGAGATTGATGAGATGGACATCGGCGAAGCAATACTGATCATGCAATATATACGGCTTGTGGCTGAGCAGCTTAAGAACGGCCCGAAGTCACTCCCTGAGATTGCCATGAGGTGTCATCTCACAGAGTCCCAGGTTGAGCAGGCAATCGAGTTAGCAAGTCGTGACAATGTGATTTATCGGGTCGATACTGACGAAGAACCGCTTCGCTACGC
>KE356562.1:151547-155423 GCA_000416005.1 Haloquadratum sp. J07HQX50
GAGACGATCGAACCGATGCGACAGTTGCTCGACGATGAGCAACTCGAAACCGTCGAAGAGCAACTCAACAGCCCGTGTGTCGAAGAGATCGCCGCCTTCGACAACTTCGTCGACTTCATGGACAGCCCCGAGTACGATGTGGTTGTCTTCGACACGGCGCCCACCGGTCACACTATCCGGTTGATGGAGCTCCCATCCGACTGGAACGCCGAACTGGAGAAGGGCGGCTCGACTTGTATCGGGCCAGCAGCCTCGATGGAAGAGCGCAAACAGGACTACGAGCGCGCCATCGACACACTCCAGGACGACGAGCGTACCTCCTTCGCGTTCGTCGGCAAGCCAGAGGACTCTTCGATCGACGAGATCGAACGCAGCGCGAGCGATCTTGGGGACCTCGGGATCGAGTCCCAACTGCTGATCATCAACGGCTACCTCCCCGATTCGGTGTGTGAAGATCCGTTCTTCGAGGGAAAGCGTGAAGACGAGCAGGCCGTCATCGAGCGCGTACAGACGGACTTTGACGCCGATGCGATGGCAACGTACCCGCTCCAGCCCGGCGAGATCGCAGGACTCGACCTACTCGCGGATGTCGGCGGCGTCCTGTATGACGGCGATGAGGCGACCGTCGGCGTCGGGACAGCGACGGACGTAGACACCGAAACTACGGTCGACTTTGATTCGATGGCCGACGCGGAGGCAGTCGCCGACCAGATTCGACCGGGCAACGAGACGCAGTATCTCTTCTTCACCGGCAAGGGCGGCGTCGGCAAGAGCACGATCGCATCGACGACGGCGACGAAGCTCGCCGAAGCGGGCCACGAAACGCTCGTCGTCACAACCGACCCGGCTGCCCATCTTGAGGACATCTTCGGCGAACGGGTCGGCCACGAGCCAACCTCGGTCGGCCAGGCGAACCTCCACGCGGCGCGGATCGATCAGGAAAAAGCGCTTGAGGAGTACCGCACGCAGGTCCTCGACCACGTCACCGAGATGTACGAGGACAAGGAGGACACCAAGGTCGACGTGGACGCGGCAATCGCGAATGTCAAAGAGGAACTGGAGTCACCGTGTGCCGAAGAGATGGCCGCCCTAGAGAAGTTCGTGAGCTACTTCGACGAGGACGGCTACGATGTCGTCGTCTTCGACACTGCCCCCACGGGGCACACACTCCGGCTGCTCGAACTGCCCTCCGACTGGAAAGGGTTCATGGACCTCGGTTCGCTGACGAAAGGCGCCGCACCCGCGAAAGGTGACCAGTACGACGAGGTCATCGAGACGATGAAGGACCCCGAACGGAGCACCTTCGCGTTCGTGATGTACCCCGAGTACACCCCGATGATGGAGGCGTACCGGGCCGCTGCTGATCTCGAAGATCAAGTCGGAATCGAGACCTCGCTGGTGGTTGCGAACTACCTGCTCCCCGAGGAATACGGCGACAATGCCTTCTTCGAGAATCGCCGCGCCCAGCAGCAGGAGTATCTCGGCGAGATCAGCGATCGCTTCGACGTGCCGATGATGCTCGCCCCGCTGCGTCAGGACGAGCCGGTCGGACTAGACGAACTTCGCACGTTCGGTGAGGAGATCACCGGGCTGGACGACATCACCGAGGAGACGGAACCGGAGGTGACGGCATCGTGAGCGAAGCCGTTTCGAAAGAACTGGCCGTCGAGGAGTCGCTTCAAGCGTTCATCGAGGCGCTCCGCGACTCAGCGACCTATCAGAAGTTCGTGGACGCGAGCGAACGACTCGAGGCTGACGAGGATGCACAGTCCCTACTCGAAGCGTACCAGGAAAAACAACAGGAGTTGCAAGCGGACGAGTTCGATTCATCGGTCATGAGCGAATTACAGGAGCTACAGACAGAGGTCTCGAACAACGACACCATCCAACAGCACCAGGCAGCACAGGAGGAACTCGTCGCCCTCCTCGAGCAGACGAACGACGTCATCAGCGAACAGATCAGGCAGGAATTCGCGCATTCTCTCGGAGGTGGGTGCTGTTGAGCACCTCTGACGATGAGGTTCTGGCCGCCGCTGAAGCGCTGGGTAAGGACCTCGATGTGGCACAATCGGAGGCAACGGCGGCTGAGTTCGAGTCGCTGTTGGTCGAGTGCAACGAAGCGATCAACGACGGGATGGGTCTCGAGTACGGTGAGGTCTGCGGCGCTGGAAGCGACTGCTGCTAACACCAGTTCCGGTGGATTCTCCAGTATTTCCAGATGGCTTCGACCTCTGCGTCCCGGCGTGCTATCTTCCGACAAATCGCACAACGGTCGTATACTGACTGGCCGACATACGATTCAACGGGCCTGTACGACCGGACTTCGCTTAGCGGGCTAGAATCGGATGTTCGCACCGTCGCGACACACTGGTTCACACACGACGCTCACAACTCGGTGAACCAGTTTATCTGTTCGCTCCCGCTGGCCTATTTCAAATTCAATATTCACGACCGCTACGCAGGCTCAACCAGCCACGAGATGGACGTGCTCTTTCGGCTGTTTGTGCTGAAAGAATGTCACGGATGGGATCATGAAACAGCGCTCGTCAACTACTTGAATCAGCACTCACATCTCTGCGGGCAGTTAGGCATAGAGACGGTCCCAGACCAATCGACACTGTGGCGCAGTTGGCACAAACGCTTTACTGCGGACCTTCGTGAGACTGTCGAGATCACTGCGCGGACGATCCTGATCAAAGCGCAGAACACAGGTGTTGCAGTCCCGCGTGAACCAGAACGGAAACTCCGACACCATGATGATGGGTCCGAGAACCAAGACTGTCCTGATGACAAAACAATCCTGAAGCAAGCAGAAAGAGTCACCAACCACGTCAGCAGAGTCCTCTTCCCGGCGTTTTCGTTAGATCGTGGAGATGGATGCGAGATTCACGAGAATGCGTTCTGGGACCTCCAGACACGTCTTGGATTACGCGAAAATCTCGCTGCGAACGAGGGCGCTCGCAGTTTCGTCCACGAGACGACGCGTGAGCGGACACCATTGGGACACGCCCATCGTGACCACATACGCGATCTCTCTATCGAGCAGGTTCGAGAGATGTACCGACAGGCAGTGAGCCGCCTATTGGACGAGGTCGCAGAGACGAAGGAGTTCTTTCGCGCGGGGATCGTCGCCATCGACATTACAGAAGCCGACCCGTTCACCGGTGACCGAACGGGTCACGAGGGCGAGATTATCGGGACCAAGGAGAACACCGACGAGTATGCTTACCAGTGGGCAACGGTCCAGTTCGTTGGCAACACTGTGCCGATTGTCCTTGATGTACGGCCAGTGCAGAAAGGCGAGACTCGGAAAGAAATCGTCGAGGACCGACTGGAGTCAGCACAGGAACTCGTCCACGTTGACGAAGTGCTGATGGATCGTGAGTTCGACAGCCAGCACGTTCTCGAAGCCGTCGACAATCGTGGGTTGACATACGTTGTTCCGAAGCGGATGCAGACCAGCGAGAGAGCCCAGGCAAAGCGACTGTGTCGGTGGGACAGAACACTACGTCACTGACCGGAAACTCCACCTCGGACACAACGAGTGGCACGAAACCACGCTAATCTACCAGCAGAAAGAAGAGTCAGACCACACTGATTACCGGCAATACGCGGTGTTCATGACGAACGGCTATCCTGCCGGAGTGATTTCCCAGTACAACGCTCGTTGGGAGATCGAGAGTGGCTACAAGTCAATCAAACGCTTCATGGCCGCCACGACTTCGAAGGATTTCGGGCTACGGTTCTTTTACTTCGCATTTGCGTGTCTGCTGTACTCGATCTGGCGTGCCGTCGACCTGCTCGTACAGGTTGCGTTGACTGATGAGTATGAGCAGTCTCCGATGGTGACAGCGGATAACACGCTGACGCTGCTGA
>KE356562.1:156729-159184 GCA_000416005.1 Haloquadratum sp. J07HQX50
ACGTATCCGAATGGGACTGCAATTGCCAGCCCGGCCTTGACGGCAAGACTTGACCAGATATTCTGGCGAATGACTCCATTAGCGTCGTTGGCAAGCTCGTATAGATATGGGAGTTTGCTCAGATCATCACTCATCAGGGCGATATCAGCGGTTTCTAATGCAGTGTCGGTTCCAGCAGCACCCATTGCTACCCCAGCAGTAGCAGTTGCGAGTGCTGGTGCGTCGTTGATACCGTCACCAACCATCGCGACGCCATCGTGTTCATCGACCAGATCATCAATTGCGGCTACCTTCCCCTCAGGGAGCAACTCGGCCTGATACTCATCGACGCCGATCTGGGTCGCAATCGTGCGAGCAGTCCGCTCGTTATCCCCTGTCAGCATCACTGTTCGAGAGACGCCGAGTTGTTCAAGATGTGTTACGGTTTGCTTCGCTCCTGGACGAATCTTGTCGGCAACCGCGATGACACCCTCAAGCTCGTCTTCGGTTCCGACGAGGACGACCGTCTTCCCTTCTGCCTGAAGTTTGGGAACGGTCTCCTCAAGCAAGTCAAGACAGTTACTTCGATTACACATCTGGCGAACTGTCTGCGTGATGAGATCCTCATTCGCTGTTGCATGCACGTGTGACAGATCGAAATTTAGTTCCTCAAATAGTTCCGGCTTGCCAGCGAAATGTGGCTTCCCGTCAAGATTTGCACGCACACCTTTGCCGGTGATGCTCTCGAACTCATCTATCTTGCGTTCAGTGGCTCCGACGCTGCCAGCCTCTGCAACGATTGCTTCGCTGATGGGATGCTCACTTCGCCGTTCGAGCCCACGCGCACACTGGAGGACATCTTGCTTTGAATTTCCGCTGAGTGGAATGACGTCAGTGACAGTGAGTTCACCTTTCGTAAGTGTCCCTGTCTTGTCGAACGCAACGACGTCGACAGCACCCATTGCCTCAAGATGATTACCGCCCTTGATTAAGACGCCATTCTTCGCCGCACTCGTGATCCCCGACACTATCGAAACGGGTGTCGAAATAACAAATGCACACGGACAGGCAAGAACCAGTAACGTCAGCCCATAAACGACAGCCGTGGGCCAATTTGTCCCAAGAGTAAATGGACTCCCCACCGCTGTCAAGATAGCGAACCCGACCACGACTGGCGTATAGTACGTCGAGAAGCGCTCGATGAATTGCTCACGCTCAGTTGTATTCGACTGTGCATCTTCAACCATCTCGACGATGCGCGAGAGTGTATTATCGCTAGCTTCAGATGCAACCTCTATTTCGAGATATCCCGCTTCATTGATCGTGCCGGCATAGACCTCGTCTCCTCTCGTCTTATCGATAGGAACACTCTCGCCTGTGATGGGTGCCTGGTTGACAGCGCTTTCACCGTCAACGACATTTCCGTCCATCGGGATTTTTTCTCCTGGTTTTACCACGACAGTATCACCAACAGTGACCCTGTCGACCGAAACGACTTCTGTTTTATTACCTCGCTTGAGTGTCGCCTCATCGGGCGAGAGGTCCATGAGCTCTCGAAGCGAGTTTCGAGCACGATCCATCGAGTACCGCTCCAGCAGTTCAGCTATACTAAACAGGGACGCGAGAGTGGCAGCCTCAAAGTAGAGTGCCTCAGCAAACCCAAAACTTGCAACGAGTGCCCCAAAAATGGCAACTGACATCAGAAAGTCGATGTCGAGGGTCAGATTTCGCGCAGAGTAGTAGCCGTTCCGGAAGATCTCTTGGCCACCGGAGGCGACAGCGGCAAGAAAGAGTGCATCAGCAATGAACAGATTCGAATCAAGAAGGCTCGCAAGTTGTATATTCTGCCCAATCAGGAGGAACTCAAACAGCAATCCCAGCCCAACGAAGCCACCGCTGACCCATGTTTTGAGTGCACGTGAACTCGTCCAGATACTCTCACGTTCTTCGGTTGTCTCCTGCTGTGCTGACTCGTCGCTTGGAGTCTCTGTAACCTCATACCCAGCACTCTCGATGGCAGCGATGATATCTGTTTGGCTAACGCTGGCAGAATTGTATGTGACGATCACCGCTCCAGTTGTTGGCTGGGTTTCGTATGTTCTGACTGCCCCTATCTTGTCGAGTGCACTCTCGATCTTTCCCGCACACGAGGGGCAATCCATTCCAGGGACCGCGAATTTCGAGGTTACCTCGCTATCATTCCTCACGTCAGCCCCTTCATTTTTGATCTGATTAGCTACCATTGAAACATCCGTTTGTGAAGTATCGAGTGAGGCTCTCTTTCGCTCTATCCTCGAACATAAGCTGGCGCTGTGTCTGCCCGTTCTGTCTGAAGAGACTCCCTCTCATCTCGAAATCCGAGATGATACACTGCTGCGTCCTTGAGAGAGAAATACCCTCGCCCTCATGCTCGCGCTGAGCGTTACCACGATCACCGCGGGCAGATTGCCTGCGATATTTCCTCGCTTGCTCGCGG
>KE356562.1:160975-163270 GCA_000416005.1 Haloquadratum sp. J07HQX50
GCTCAACCGCGAAAATGCGACACTCAACACAAGAGAACAGGTCGTGTCGCAGACCAGCACGTACCCCAAATGCGGACCGGAAGCCTCGATGGTTGCGACGAGGAGGATGAATCGAATATTTCAGTTTCCGGTAATGATTCCGGGTCAGTGTGTTGAGCCACTCACCCTTAATCTCAAGATGGTAATACCCAATACAATCGATATGAGCATCGCTCAGAGTCAGGTTTGGAGAAGCATTGTTACATGGCGGCTCTCATAGTGAAGACATGACAGAAGTCGATCGTGTGCGGAATTCAATATGTAACCGGCCACAAACTGATGATATCCGGGATTGAAACGACCAAGCCGATCATCGGGATGGTCCATCTTGAAGCGCTCCCTGGTGCCCCTGGATTTGACGGAGACCGCCAGACGATTCGTGAGGCGATGCGACGAGACGCCCGTCGATTAGCGAACGGTGGTGTTGACGCGCTGATGATAGAGAATTTTGGAGATAGCCCATTTTATGCCGCTGATGTACCAAAGCACACTGTTGCGACAATGGCAACACTCGTTGCAGATATCAGGCGAACAGTTGAACTCCCACTTGGTGTGAACGTGCTTCGAAACGACGCTGAAGCTGCAGTCTCAATCGCAGCTGCAACTGGTGCATCCTTTGTCCGAGTAAACGTTCACACCGGGACGCGCGTAACTGATCAGGGAGTAGTGACGGGACAGGCTGCCGAGACACTTAGACTTCGAGACCGCCTCAGTGCAGAGGTTGATATTCTCGCCGATGTCGACGTGAAGCATTCGGCGCCAGTTACTGAACGCCCACTGAGTGAGGAGGTGGTAGATCTGATTGAGCGGGGCCATGCTGACGGCATTATCGTCACTGGTGCCGGAACCGGTCGCGAAACTGACCGCAAGCAATTGAATGCAATTATCGAAGCCCAAAATCGTATGAGAACCGATATCCCCGTGCTTGTCGGCAGCGGTGTAACTAGAGACACAGCAGCAGAGACACTCGAGCTCGCAGATGGCATTATTGTCGGTAGCGACCTGAAACAGGATGGCAACACAGCTGCACCAGTTGATGAACAACGAGTTCGGGACCTCGTTGCTGCTACCTGATGATTCTGTGTTCCGTCTGAAGAGATGTCGACACGGACCTGCTCCTGCGTGCACTGTATCGAATCCTCTCCTTTCGCGTGTTCGTGCTGGGTGTCAATAGAACGCAATCGTGAGTCGTTCGAAAATGGGAGAGTGCACGTTGTTTTATAGCTCTTCAAGACAAGCAACACACACTTCCATTCACTGGAATCACTACTGTTTCACCTGATTAGGACAGCAGTCTCGGTCGGTCCAGAATCGGCTTTTTTCTTGAGCGCTGGAGAAACGGGTACGGGTATTGGACAGAGCGAGTGTGATGCTCGAATGAGCACTCGAGGCGTTTGATTGCGAACACTGGATTTCAGTGTGTCTTATCAGGAATGCTGCATCTGCCGATGTCATCGAGAACTGTGTCGTCAGGAATGTAGGTGAAAGAGTCGGACTCACTCTTAACATCCCACATGGTAATGAGTTTTGTTATCGTGTTCTCACACCTCACGACCACCCTCACGTGCACGCTGTTCTGCTGTGAGGCACTTAGCTCATGAGAACAAAGCTTTCGTAGTAACGTGCATACTTCTGTTTGACTAACTTCATTTTGAACGGGACTGTGGGTGTTCGATTTGCGTACACGTACCCGAGTAATCGGCTGCAAGAACCGCGCTGGTCTGATATAGGATCAAATGCAAGATCATACTGTTTGGTCAACTAACCGGTTGCATATTTCGACGTTCGGCCAGCCTATCACGCCCGGCTGGTGATCGGTTGATTTCCTCCCACTCATGCGGACTCGTCCGGGTGGGTGATATATCACACGTCTCAACGCCGAGCAGTCGAACCGTCTCACCCGTTCTGTTGCGATACTGGATATCAACGGTATTGCCGTCAACCATGTCAACAACAGTGAGTTTAGTCTTTGGAGCCCCCTGCCACAGATTGTGACTCTGTTACTGATGAGTGAGTCGTCCCAGTAGGCGAATCAGTAGCGATGTATCTGCTGAGCGTTAACACGAGTGCCCCTGCGATGATCACTATGTTGACAGTATTCTCGGCCTAAAGGGCGTCCACGAAGTGGATGTGCAGATTGCGCGTTTCCTCGGGGTCAGACCAGTCAGCGTGAACTTCTCCAGTTGGTGGTGGGGGGATCCGTGTCTGCAAGGCGTCTTAGCATTTACCGTCCGCTCCGTTCATTGCGTTGCTCTC
>KE356562.1:163290-169391 GCA_000416005.1 Haloquadratum sp. J07HQX50
CGAACGAGTACGTCATTTACCGACCAGATGCCGGGAGTATCGGGTGGTATGACACTGGCTTTCGGTATCACCGCGACCGAGCGATTCACCGACTGTGAGCGGCTGAACGATACCGAAATTGGACACAGACTCCGATTCTGGCTCGACCAACACCGCGAGATTGAACTCGCTGTCGAGGAGTCAGCGCTCCCGGCCGATCAAATTCAGCCTCGCGACCAATTGAGCAGTCATGAACAACGTGCGTTTTTCGACAAATTGAGCGACTTTGTTCGCTCTGAAAAGAAAGCCCAGCGAGAGACAAACTGGCAACGGTACACAGACCTGGATCTTGGAGAAGCAATCAAGCGGAATCATGTCTCCGGGCCGTATATACACATCGGCTCAACTGACAAGGATGGTAGCCGAGCATACCGATACCAGTTCGGGCGAGATGATGACGAAAGCGGGAACACCGACCTGCGAGATGATGAGGGAATATTCCCCGGAAACCGATGTATTCTTGATGTCGATTCTGAGACTCAACATTTTCCCATCGAAGTCAAGCTGCGCTCTGTGACAGACCCACAGATTACGATTCAACCGGCATGGAATCGACTCGAAGCTCCACACCTGGTCGAGAATATTCTCGAGAGCTGCGACACTGAGATATGGCTTCACGAGTTGCTGAATCCGGTCCCATTCGATCGACGACTCAATGCAATCGACCAGATTAGAGCAACTGAGACGAAACGTAATCTCTTGACCGGCAATCGTCCGATAGAGTATTCAGTCAATAAATTCGCGCTTCCAGATAGTAAGGTCGAACTGAACGAATACCAACGACTGGCACTCATCTGGGCTGATGCAGCAGACGATGTCGTCTGTATTCATGGGCCACCGGGGACTGGAAAGACACGAACACTCACAGCGTACGTCAGCCACGCCGTCTCTGAAGGAAAGTCAGTTCTTGTTACAGCGCACTCAAACCAGGCGGTGGACAATCTTCTCGTTGGTGACGGTACGCCGGGATCACCGGAGAAACATACACTCCATGCCATGGCCCAGTGCGAGGGGTCAGATATGAATGTCGCACGAATCGGAAAAAATTCACGCAATCGTGTGGTACAAAATCAGTATCTACATCGATCAGCGAGTGACGCGGATGTCGTCGCTGCTACGACGAGCGGCACTGCACAATTCGAGCAGAATGCCTTCGACGTGGCCGTCGTTGACGAGGCAACACAGGCGAGTCGACCGGCAACAGCACTCGCTTTGAATAGTGCTGAGAAACTCGTGTTAGCAGGCGACCACAAGCAACTCCCTCCATACTGTGCTGACGAATCATCTAAAAGCGAAGATATGCACATCTCGCTGTTTGAGTACCTATTGAACCGGTATGAGGAGGATGGAGCTGTCCTTCTACAGAGACAGTATCGCATGAATGAGGCGATTGCTGCGTTTCCAAACGAAGCATTCTACGATGGTAAACTCACCACTGCAGAGTTAGCTCAAAACCAATCCGTCTCTGAGTTACCACCACTCGTTGGTCTCAATGTTGAGAGTCAAGAACGCGAACGAACTCACGGACATTCATTCTATAATCCTGCAGAGGCCAAAGCAGTTGCAAAGCAAGTCCAGCTTCTGGCAGAAAACGGAGTCGCCTCGGAGGATATCGGTGTGATTTCGCCGTACAGCGGCCAGGTGAGCGAAATCATCAGTCGGGTCAATCAACTCAACATACCAAACCCAGGGGACGTCTCGGTTGATACCGTTGACTCATTTCAGGGTGGAGAAAGAGAGACAATTATTATCTCATTTGTTCGAAGCAATGATAACGGATACAGTGGCTTCTTAGAATTTCCTGATGAGGGGCCAAGACGGCTGAACGTCGCTATGACGAGGGCACGCAAGCGTCTCGTCATGATTGGGAACTGGGGCACACTATCGAAACCTGCCCCCCATCGCACACATAAACAAAGTTGCGCATCGCTTTACGAACGATTGGCTGCACACATTCGATCAGAGAATCGAATGCACTCACCACCCAACTAACCCGGTTTTATTTCGATAGCAGGGATAACAGCGAGCACGTGGTGAGAGAAGTAGACAGTATTATCGGTGCCAGAGGACTGGTCGGGAAAAACTGGTTCCACGGTGTCGAGAATAGATAGCTTCAGTTAATCGCGTCGGTTCAATTATGTCCTCACAACAGACACATGATTCGTATTCGAGCTGTATATTTCAACTCGTTTCTTCGTGATCCCTCTGTGTCGGGTGGCGACTCTTCAGAGCTGAATTGCGAACTATTTCACCGTCGTTAGTGTCAAGTTACGACTCTTCGAATTCGACACCGGTGATTTCGAAGCAGGCACCGCCGTGTGAGTGATTACTCGCTGTGATTTCCCAGCCGTGAGCCTCGACAACTTGCTTGACAATCCGCAGGCCGAATCCAGTGCCGTCATCTGCTGTCGAGTACCCAGCCTCGAAGATGTTTTGATAGTCTTCCTCGGGGATGCCAGGCCCAGTGTCCGTAATGGAGAATCCGTCTTCGAGCCCACGTACTGAGACGGTCACATCCTCACCACCGTGTTCGACAGCGTTTCGATAGACATTCTCAAGCAGTTGCTTGAGTCGACCTCTGTCGGCCTCTATCACTCGCTCTACATCACAGTGAAGCGTTGCAGAATGTGTCTCGACGTTTTTCCAGCATTGATGCGTGATTTCTGACAGTGCAACCACTTCGGTTTCTGTAATAGAGTGTTCATTTCGAGCCAGCGTCAATAGGTCATCGATGAGAGCCTGACTCCGCGCAATCGCGTCAGTTGCCTTCTCAAGATGAGCACTGTCATTTTCTTGTTGGACTAACTCAATATACCCCTTGGCAACGGTCAGTGGGTTTCGTAAGTCGTGGCTGACGACCCTCGCGAATTCCTCAAGTCGTTCGTTCTCTTGTTGAATTTCGTCTCGACGACGCTTCTCACCAGTAATATTTTGCGCCACTGCCATACCGAGGATAACTTCACCAGTCTCGTCTCGAACCGGAGCGGCTGTCACTCGATACCACTCACCTTTGAGTTGCTCTTCGTATGTGGTTGTCTCACCATCAAGAGCGGTGCGATAGGCACTCGCGACGGTCTCAGCTACATCACTTGGAAAAACATCATATGGAGTCGATTTCTTGAACTCCGCTGCCGACAGCCCGACCGTCGAAAGTTCCTCACCCCCAGCGTGAACATACTGCAACTGCTTATCAAATAGGAACACTCCTCCAGGGAAATTCTCAATCAGTGTTGTGTACTCTGATGTAATTCGTTCGAGCTCCTGTTTGCGTTCCTCTCGTTGCGTTATTCCACGAGTCGCACCGACAATATATCTGACATCTCCATCGATCTCAACAGGGGCAATTTGAGTCTCCCAGTGCGTCTGTTCATCATCTTCGAAGCCGTTGTCTGCTGGGAGTTTGCTTGCCTCGATCGTTTCGACATATCGGAGTGGTGCCCGCTGCTCGACACACTGTTCATATCTGGCTTCGATCTGTGAGCCTCGGTCGTCACCAAAAATATCGCGTGGGGTCTTGCCAGAGATACGAGTATTGACCAGCCCAGTTGTTGTCTCGAACGAATCATTAACACGTTGCACCCGATATGTATCTTCGTGACACTCGATGACGAACAGCATATCCTGTGCGTGCTGGAATAGTGTCTCTGCTCGCATGAGCGCCCTCTCTTGTTTGACCTGTTCAGTCACATTTCTGACGGTCCCGTCGATATACTCTCTCCCGTTTGCTTCAACGAGCGTCAACGAAGTTTCGACCCACTTTGAGTCACCATCGAGTGTCTCAACGTGGAGACGCTCGTCTTCTAAGCTCCCTTCTGAGCGAAGTTTGGCGAGCAACTGTGTCCTATCGGTGGTATTTTCATAGATTCGGCTGACATTGAGTTGCGTCATCTGTCCTCGAGACTCCGCATCGTATATTGAGGCCAATTTCGTGTTGTGATGTTGTATTTTCCCATCGATCGTCGTGCGGAAAACCCCGACAGGTAAGTTTTCTATTATTTGCTCATACTGGCTGATAATTCGCTCTTGCTGCCTCTCGTCAGTCAATTCTCGACCAATCCCGACGACGCCGACCACATCTCCACTCGAATCGGTCAATCGACTGTTAGTCAATTCATATGAGAGGTGTTCACCGGCCTGTGTTTTGATATCTGCAGTGATGACACGTCTACGATTCGAGTCAGTATCGCTCACTGTCTGTAGAATATGCTCGCGATTCGCCGCTGAGAACAACTCATCAACGTCCATCCCGGCTAAGGTATCGTCGGAGTAACCAGTGACCCGTGGAAGTGCTCTATTCCAGCGCTGGACCTTCCCCTCAGCGTCAAGCAAATAAAAGATATCATCGATCGTGTTGAGCACGTTCTCAGTAACTGCTCGTTCGTCCTGTAGTTGCTGTTCGCGCTGACGGAGCTCGGTCACATCGTGAATCGCTCCACGGAGCGTCGAACCGTCTCCATCCGCGACGGGTTCAATGGTCATCTGTATCTGCCGCTCACCACCGTTAGCAGGTCGCAGTCGCCACTCGCCCTGCATCTGTGTCCCGCGTCGTTCGGCCTTGGCCATTGTTACCCGCACGTCCAAGCGATCATCAGGGTGAATATATCTGATCAAATCTCTGCGACCGTGTAGACGACTGCTCCCAGCGACACCACATAATTTCTGTGTCCCAGTTGTCGTATATAACGTATCTGTTTCAGTATCGAGTTCCCATCCACCAGTGCTGCTAAGAATCTCTGACTGACGCATGAGGTTCTCCTGCCTGTCAGCTCGCTTTTTTGCCCTCCTCGTTGCGACGAGATTGGTGATCCGAGTGGCTAACAGTTCATATTGTTCCGTTCCTGATTCCTTCTCGAAATAATCCGAGACACCAACAGAGATTGCCTCACTGGCAACTTCCTCACTGCCTCTTCCAGTGAATAAAACAAATGGAAGATCTGGGAATTCTTGCCGCACAGTCTCTAATAATTCCAGTCCATCCATACCGGGCATATCATAGTCTGACACGATACATTGTGGCTGGCAGTCACCGGCTTTCAGCGACGCGAGTGCATCTTCACCACTTGTGACGGGTTCAACCCTCAAGCGGTCATCATGGCGCTCAAGATAGGTGGCGGTTAAGTCAGCCAATCCAGGCTCGTCGTCAACATGGAGGACGGTGATATTAGCCGACATACATGGTCCATGTTTACTCATGTAATATAAACGAATCCCCTGAAAATGTGTCGCAGCATCGTTAGGAAGACTCCCAATCATCGAACCGAGATGAGTCGTTACACGATATGCACGTATTATCCTCAGATGCAGTCCTTAGTCTCAGCAAACGAACGCAGGTTGCTTGAGTACCATAGCAAGAGCAGCGCGGAGCCCATGGCTATTGCCGTCGGACAAACGCCTACTCTTCTTGGGATAATCCGTACACTTTCTACAGGCGAGACAAGGCGAGTGCCTCGGGGCTTGCGAGGGACTTCACTCACGACGACCCGCAAACGTCCGTGCTCGGGGGGTATCTGCGTACCAACCAACAACTACGATGCCAGCCACAATAGCCACAGATGCAAACAGACCGGCTTCTGGGCCATATGTGTTTCCTAGTAACAGAGTAGACCCACTTACTTCGAGGTCAATAATCGTGACCGGCAACAAGAATCCACTTACCGGCAGGCCGACCCCAGCCCCGAGAAGCAGATTCCATCCAAGATGAAGGCCAATCGCCAATCCCAACCGTCGAGTGAAAACGTATGCAGCAGCAAACCACATGCCAGCAAGGAACGTATTGAGTGTTCCTAAAACCGTCGCCCCTGGGTTCGCTAAGTGAAGGATTGCAAACAGTCCGCTTGTGATGGCCATGGCTCCGAGTGTCGCATATCGCTCACTAAAAAATGCGACTCCACTCTCCACATTGGGGAGGAGATACCCGCGAATTATGGCCTCCTCAGAAACAGCAACGCCAATCGCGAAGATTACCGCTGCAACCAACTCACCAACAATGGAGATCGTCGCTCCATTGGCTGAGGTGGTGACGAATTGTGACTCAGACTGTGTAGTCAGGAGACCAGCAATCT
>KE356562.1:171556-173780 GCA_000416005.1 Haloquadratum sp. J07HQX50
TCGTCAATTTCTATGTGCTCATCTAACATATCGTATTCCTGAAGCGCGTGAACCCGTCGATAGATTGTTGGCTCGGAGACGTCACAGTGTTCGGCCAGCTCAGTAGCTGATGAGGGTCGAAGACTGGCCAACATAAGAATCTGCCGAGCAATCTCGCACCCAAGCACGTCGAACACGTTGTCTGACTCCCACTCTTTGCTCATGTTCGGTGACACCGTTGGATTGATACTCCGTACATATGTGATTCGGGGATTAGCTTGCGGGTCGACAGCGTCGCTCAGCCGTCCGTGTCCAGTTGATGCTCTCATTGTTGTGCATCAATCTCTCTTGCCAAGAGCTTTCGATACTGGAAGGGTGAGGACGAGAGCAGCCACAGACAGATGATCGCGACGAATTGACACTGCTTGTGGTCTGTCCGCTCTCAGTAGGGTATTCATCAGATGCGCTGTTTACCGTAGCTGGACACCGCGAATACTCTTCCCGTTTTGCAAATATGAGTTCGTTGCTAATCAATGAGGCTCTGAACTTCACTCTCCGAAACTGTATTCAACGGAGATGCCGCTGGTGAATAGCCATTGCATTAACACGGAGCGAGACTCAGGTACAGGACGTGAACTGAGCATCCAATCGATACGAGTGCCTCTCAGTGGACGCAGTGTGAGGCGAGCATTCCGTAACATCCTCTCCGCGGTAAACGGCAGGATTTTATCGCGTGTTCCGCACGCAGATAACGCAGCAACGACAGAGCAGAATTTGTATCGTTGAAACACGCCCAGATGTGTGAGACGCGTGGTCATGACAACCTGATCGATGGTGATTTGACCCAACCCAGGTGTGTTGCGGAAACGCTGTGTGAAATCCTACAGGAAGTTCGGAGAGCCGATGTGCTTGTCTCCCGCTTGTGGAGCGTGATACAGTTCCGATTATACCGACGCTCGTTTTTGATCCTGACGAGTCTCAGACCATGCTCTTTTCAGACCGCAGCAGCGACTGCCGGCCGTGACTCAGACACAGCTCGGAGCAGAACTTGGGGACATATTAGAGATATCTCACAGTAAATTTCAGGCCCAAGTCAAAGAAGATGCCGAGGTCATTAAAGCTGAAGTCGCCAAAGGAACATTCGATAATCCGCAGGGATTGGTCGGCTTGGAGTATGAATTCTACGCAACGACCGGTGGGACCACGACCAATCAAAATGGTAAATCGAGCGACCTACAACAGGGGACACTCCGGCGAATTCCTCGCCGGACCCTTTCGTTCATCGGCTTCGAAAAGGAACTGGGGTTACACAACGCGGAGATGAGTACCACACCTCAACCGCTCAATGAGCACGGTATCGAGGCCCAACAGGCCGAAATTAAGAGTCGGTTGGCAGCGGCTCGGAAGCCAATCCACGCGAATAATATGCGCCTGGTCAGCGACGGCTTGTGGACGATTCCACCGAGCGGTGAAACTGCACGCGAGTACCTCACCGACTCCATCGAGGACGGTGGCCTGACAATTGCGACCAACATGAGCGACTCGACCCGGTATCACGCGATGGGAAACACTGAAACTCCCACAAGCGAGCGTCTCGAGGCCTCACACGTCTCGTTGGAGACCGACACTGTGATGCCTGAAAGCCTCATCACATCGATTCAGCCACATTACCAGGTTCCCAACCCCGAAGCACTCCCCTCTTATTTTCGGTATGCAGTTCGTCTTGCAGGTCCACTACTCGCGCTTGGTGTCAACTCGCCGTTTTTTCCGCCGAGCCTCTATGATGACGACGTCAGCGCACAGACGGTTATCAACGACGCGTGGATGAGCCACCGGATCAAGGTATTCGAAACCTCGCTCAATACTGATCAGGTACGCAAGGTCCGGTTCCCTGAGGAGTTCGATACCGTCGAAGAAGCAATCGACAACATCGTTGCAGATAGGACAATCGTTCCAATGCCCGTTGAGCGCGGCGAGCGATTTGACGACAAGTTTGCGTATTTTCGACGAAAGCACGGAACATACTGGCGGTGGATACGCCCTGTGTTTGGTGGTGCAACGCAGTCAAGTGCGAACGCTCGAATCGAATTTCGACCGCTTCCAGGCCAACCGACGCTACGCGACGCGATTGCGTTTCAAACAGTGTTCGCTGGCGCACTCGAACACCTCCATTCGTCACAACATCCAGTCCGGCGGTTAGATTGGGACGCTGCCAAGAATAACTTCTATGCTGCTGTGCGCGACG
>KE356562.1:173800-176175 GCA_000416005.1 Haloquadratum sp. J07HQX50
ACGCGTTTCCTGAGCGACTCACGTTGAGGTGATATACCCTTCTGATTTTTGATGTATGTAATGAAATCCGAGTACAAAAGTAACGGACAGACACGTCAGTTCTGTCAGTGAAATAGTGTGGAGGGTTGATATCCTCCTCCGCTAAGGGCGGAGGAATTTATCAGTGCGTCAGGGGGACCACTCCTGAGTTGGTGTGCAACTGGCAATGTCAGAACGTACCGTGGTGCCGCCTATAATAGGCAGCTACCGCTATTTTCGACTCAATTATAAAAAACCAGGGGGCAGTGTTTCTTTGAGTGAAATCGCTCTCCCAACAAGGCGTATCGGAATACAGTGTCACCGCCCGCATGCCGTCTTCATCGATTCCGATCAGCTTAGTCTGAGTTTTGCGAATTGCAGTCCTATCTACAGGTGTAACAAGACGAGCGCCTCAAGATGGACGGAAGATGAAGTTCCCCGTAATGACGAGAATCGGAGATTCCTGAGCCACTCGTCCCGAGATAGTTCACGAGGTCCGCGCCCTTCGTGTTGCGCGGATCTATCGGTGGGGCCCCAGCGCAAGGGGAGACCGCTTCGCTGCCGAATTTAGCGTCGACGCCAAGCGACGTATCCACCGACAGCAGCAATCGCCACGACGATTGCAGCCATCGACTGGTAGACTGTTGATGCGGGATTTTGCCGTGAATTCCAGTCCTCTGTCCAGTCGTCTTTAAGCGATTCAGCCTGCTCCTGGACGGTATCGAAGTCGAAATCCCGTATCTCAAGTGCCGCGGTTTGGTTTGCAGCAACGGGCGACTCATTAATCACACTCCGGAAGCGTTGAGCCGTTACATTTCCGCGCGTAGGGACTGACGAGGCGTTCGCCACGACGTTCCCACTCGTGCTAGCTAACTGCGCGAGTTGCTCGTTGATACCGCTGAATCCGAGATGATCCGAGAGTTCGTCTTTTGCCTCAAGTGTCACTGTATATTGGGCATAGAGCCGCTGGGGGTCAACATTCGTTCCGTTCTGTTGTTGCCTGAGCAGCTCAATGAGGGCTGTTGCATTCGATCGGTACGCCATCGAATCGTTCTCGAAGGAGCGAAGCTCTGGGCGGAGTTCTCGTGCGGTTTCGTTGAATTCAGTAATTTGTGGTGCTGCTTCGACCGAGGCGTTGTAAACTGCCTTCCCGTCTTCGTGGACCGTCTTCATCCGATTGATATATACGACTGTCTCGTTAATGGCTGCCGCTGCCGCTGATACGTTAGTTGCGACTGTGGTCGCGTTCTGTGACGTCGTGCGGAGTTGACTGACATCTTTTGCTCCAAAGTCTTGAATGGCCCGTCGTTGCGCGAGTGCTGTCAGTACCGTTTCAGCAGTTGATTCTGAGGTGACCCGCTCACCATTCACATAGATATCGATGCCACTAGCCCAAGGGAAGACGTTTTCATGACGGTAGACGCTGTACTGTTGTCCGTCGACAGTGACATCCGCAATATGAGTCGTATCCTGATCCATTAGCACCGGCTGGGGGTCTGAGACACCTTGCGCGAGGGCAGTCACCGGGATGGTGCTCATGAGAAGTATGGTGATAACGAACCAAGTCACGATCTCTTTTGTGTTCATCATTCGTATCTTACATCAGGATGTGGCCAGAAAAGAGGAAATGAGGATTACAAATGGCGAAGCCTTCGGGATTGATGAGGGGCTATCGGTAATCTGTGGTCATCTGGCTGTAAGGGGGTGAGAGTACATACAAGATGGTTTCCTATATCCTTGCTTTCGATGGCATGCGACTGCACACTGTCATTTCCACGTGATTGTCAGACATGCAAACGAAAGCGCAAGCTCACTCAACGAATCAAGCGAGATTGAATATATCTGGATGAAAAGTTTCGGGTGCCGAGAGGCCACACAGTAGGAGGACCCAGAAGACGATGACCGGACATCGAAGTTACCTCACATGTGATGTCTCACCACACGACCGCAATCGATTCTGCTCGGAGTGTGGCGTTCGACGCGAGTTCGTAGGAGATAGTTAGTATTGAGAGAGCGCGTAGAAGATAACAACGAGACCTGCGGTAATAGTCAGGCTCTCGGCTGTTTGAAGCGCAAGTGATTCCCGTCCGCCAAGGTGGTAATCTTGTCGAATACCAAGCTGATACACAAGTTCAAGCAGACCGCCGAAGGTAATGAGAGTAAATCCGCCAGAGGCGAGGCGGAGTGCCCGTTGATGAGTGCGAATATAGGCTCGATAGCCGAGGATGCTCAATGT
Organism: Haloquadratum sp. J07HQX50; assembly: GCA_000416005.1. Classification (GTDB taxonomy): domain Archaea; phylum Halobacteriota; class Halobacteria; order Halobacteriales; family Haloferacaceae; genus Haloquadratum. The sequence continues at coordinate 176,055 of KE356562.1, forward strand.
TCCGCCAGCAATGAACAAGAATGAGTTAGCCATGAGAAAGGCCCAGAACTCAGGCGGTTCAGCCATTCTCACCCACCACTCGGATCAGAGGATGTCCTGCTGGGGTGCCGAGAGTCTGTGT
>KE356562.1:176195-177844 GCA_000416005.1 Haloquadratum sp. J07HQX50
GGAAGCTTACTGATTGGGATTTGTGAGAATCGGATATTCTCAAACCACTCGGCTCCGAGGTGGTTCACTCCCTCACGATTCTGCAGGAGCGGATTAGATGATTTGCTGTGCATATAAACAGCAAGCAAAGCAGAGGCCTGTGCACTGAGGTCGCAATGCAACCCCGACTATGACGTGGTTAGAGTTGAAGATAGATTTGACACCAACATCTATTATCTTGCCTCTGTAATCACCATGTGTCGCCATGTTAAATGCAGAATTTGAGGCGTGCACTGAGTGTGGGAACCTGTACATCGAGGGAGGCAGCGGACCAAATAACATCGATGAATGTGCAGTGTGTGGGGGGTATGTGACCGAGGTCGAACTCGATGACTTCATTGGGCTCTAAACACCGCGACTAGGTCGTCTCAGTCAGAGCCATGACGAGTGTAGGTAAGTGTTGGAACCGAAAACACATCGTCAAAAGAGATGCCTAACCCATCTCTCACCCTGTGATGTCGGTGCGAGAGAGCAGAGCGGAACTACAGCAGCAATTCACTGAGGCCATCAGCTACGACAGCGCTCTGCTACCCAAGAATAACGTGTGAGCTACCCACACATACAATAGTCTTTAATGAATTACTGTGTAGATACGCGCAGCACGATATCACGGTCGCGAAAACATTCAACTTGAAGACATTGAAAACCAGACTCTGAGCCCTGAACAAGTCAGACTGACGGTCGATACCGGTGGTATCTGTGGCTCTGACCTCCATGAGTACACTGCTGGATCGATTTTCGTCTCAGGTGAAAGTTCCACACCCAGTGACAAAGCAAACAGCACCAGTCACGATGGGCCACGAGTTCAGTGGCACAATCACGGCTGTAGGCGATGCTGTTACCAATCGGTCATCCGGTGAGAACGTTGCGGTCAGTCCACTTCTATACTGTGGTGAGTGCCAGCGTTGTCAACGAGGGAATTACCGCTATGTGAGTACAGTGGATTTCTTGATCTGTCTGGTGGTGGTGGCGGGTTTGCTGAAGAGATCGTTGTTGATGCAGAGCAGACGGTCCCGCTCGATGATGTACCAGTCGAACACGGTGTTGAACCACTGAGTGTCGGACTGCACGCCGTGCGCCAGATAAATATCCATCCAGGCGACAGCGTTGCAGTCTTTGGCAGTGGGCCGATTGGCATATCTGTTATCCAGTCAGTCTGTGCGGCTGGTGCTGATCCCATCATCGTCTCCGAACCACAGGAATCTCGTCGAGAGGTCGCAGCCCAGAGCGGTGCTGATGAGTTACTCAATCCAATTGAGACCGATGCTGTTGAGCAGACCCGCTCGCTGACAGATGGCGGCGTTGACGTTGCTTTTGAGGTCGCCGGCGTTGAGCCATCGTTTAATGACGCTATCACTAGTGCGAAGCCAACTGGAGAGACGGTGGTCGTCAGCATCTGGGAGGAGGCTATCTCAACAGAACTCAACCCGATCGTTACTGGTGAGCGAACTGTGACCGGAACCCTTGGGTATACTGGCGGGCCTTGAGCACACGAAGAGTTTGGTATCGTTATTGATATGCTCGCGAGCGGGCAAGTTAACCCAGAACCGCTTATTACCGACCGGATTGGACTTGAAGAGACTGTCGATCAAGGATTCAACCGGCTCACT
>KE356562.1:180213-184386 GCA_000416005.1 Haloquadratum sp. J07HQX50
AGTCCCTGTTTCTGTCCATCTGGTTCGCGAAACACCACTTGTGACACAACCTCGATATTTTTCAACATATTTGCATCCTCATACGGTCTGAAGATACATACCTGGCGGTCGATAGCCTCTCTCAGTGAAATAGTGGTCTGAGAAAACGCCTATTTATAACGCCGGCCAGATGCTCGATCCCTGGTTCGGATTCTGCTTAGTAGGTGCTCGTTGGCTTGCCTGGTCATTCGATATTGTCTATCTTCTCTGAGCCGGCTTTTGACCGTCGTGTCTGTGCTTGATTCTCACATCACTCGCGGGGACAGTCACACCAGATACGTGCCACATGCAGACCCACTATACAGAGACAGGAGAACGGTGATATCGCCTGTGTGAACCGCTTCGGGGTCAATAGGTCTTCCCGTTTCCACGACGCACTTTGCAGACACGGAATCTGTGTCCGGAGGAAGCGCAGTCTCCACGGGCGCTGATTCGGGCCACCCCGACCCTCACTCTCAAAAACCACGTCTCAAGACACGGTCGCACTCAAACCCACAACTTGGACAGGAGTGTTCCCTGACCCAGATGAGTTTCGCCGTCTCTACACCAGACTTCGCACGCTCTTTGATTGTTCCTCATGCGCCCCACTTGAGCAACCATATCGACACTCCGAAGATTGTGTGGAACTCGTGATTTGTGAGGCATTATTTCAAAAAACGTGAGATACCTCACCACCGATTAACACACCATTACGATAAGCACTCAATCGAGAGTGAACTCCAGTGGGATCAAGAGACCCACGAGGTGCCTATTCTCGTGCCATTTCATCTCCAAAAAAATAAAAAGTGAGAAATCAATAAGTGTCAGATTGAACTGAAGGAGGAAACGACCATGGGTGAAGTATTCCTGTTAGGTTTGATGATTGTACTATACGTGTTTATTCGCCTGTCGGCGCTGTCTCAAGAAGGCTAGGGACAGACCCCGCAAACATTGGAACCGTCTCGGTTTTCGTCTGAAAGACGCGCACATCACAACGCGACTCGCTGTTGAGACACGGTCTTTAACTCGCATCAAAAAGCGTGAACGGGATCTGTCAGCGTCAGGGGGAGATGAGTCATATCGTGATTATATAATACATCAGAATGGATCTGATCCTCCGATGAATAGAGACGCGTACGCTGTAATCAACATCTCCTCAGGTCGGCTTGAGAAGCGAAGACTAGAACATCCACAACAATCACCGATTGCTGGTGTGCAGACGAATCACTGTTCGGCTCGTCAACGCCTGCAGAAGCTATCTGCATTTGTCTACATCGCCAAGTGCATCCGATGTCTGAATGTGCTGTGCGTCACTGAATCGAAACAGGAAGCTCCACTCTTAGCCAGCCTACCTCAACAGGTGGATAGACACGGCTAACTCGGGTTTCTCTCAGAGTGGTGAAGGCCAATATTCAAAATTGAGTGACTTCTGCTACTGGCTGAGAGATCTCAGTGGATTGGGACAAGCCGCTTGAATCTCGCTCGGCAAGTGTAATGCTAAGCCTGCCCACGTGACAGCGAGATCAGCTCCCTCTCACTCATTGAACGACGATGGGCGGTATCGAGCAGCCTGGCCGAGTCGGGCAGACGTTTTCACCCCTGCTCCGCAGTTCGTCACGACGACTGTGTCGTCGGAATCGTACATCCCTCTCTCCGCTCGCTTGATCGCCCCCGCGAGAGCGACACCGGCGGTCACGCACATCTCGATGCCCTCTGATTGCGCTAACTGTAAGGCTGCATCAACTGCGGCCCCATCAGGAACAGACACGCCATCTCCACGGGATTCTCGAACTGCCTCAAGAATCCACGGCGAAGCGCCGGGGTCAGGAATTTCGACCCCTTTTGCAATCGAATTCGGATCTGATACCGGATCGTGGCGATCTTTCTGTGCTTTGATTGCGTCCACAACAGGTGATGACCCCTCAGTCTGGGCTACCGTCAACGACGGGGAACTATCATTGACGATTCCGAGTTCTGCCAACTCTTTATATCCCTTCCAAATACCAATCAATCCAACGCCGCCACCTGTTGGATAGACGATCTCATCAGGAGTATGCCAATCGAGGGCCTCGTAAATCTCAAATCCCATTGTCTTTTTGCCTTCATGTCTAAATGGCGTCTCAAAAGTCGTCACGGTATACCATCCGTTCTCCTCTTTTGCCTCAGTAAACGCCGCTCCTGCATTATCGATGGTTCCCTCTCGTATGTGTAATTCGGCCCCGTGTGCCTCTATCAGGTCTTTTTTGACGTCTCCTGCCTGATAATTTAAAAATACATGACAGTTTAGTCCGGCCTTTGCTGCATACGCGCTGGCTGACTGGCCCGCGTTGCCGGCTGTCGGCAGTCCAACTGTCTCAGCACCGTGTTCATTAGCCATGGAGATAGCGGCCGACAAGCCACGATCTTTGAACGTGTTCGTCGGATTCTGACCCTCATCCTTAATAAGCAGTCGTTCGATCCCCATTTTCTCAGCCAGCGTCGGACACTCAATCAATGGTGTCTCGCCCTCACCCATAGAGACGATATGCTCAGTGTTACTGACCGGAAGCAACTCCCGGTATTTCCACATCGACCCATCACGGTCTTCAATATCCTTGCCAGTCAGATCCATCGAACTGTAATCGTACTGTGGGTCAAGAATACCACCACACTCTGGGCACGGGAATGTGGTGAGATCCATTCCGAAGGTTTCGTCACAGCCGCGACAGAGAATGTGATTCACGGCAGTTCCTGTTGGATCTCGCCTATCTGCTGTCGCCATGATAATTCCACATCCTCAGTCAATAAATAGTTTTTTTAAATAGTGCCATCCTCGCCATGAATTACGTGCACTGTCATCGGGTTACTCTGCCTTGGAGAGAATCGGAGGATATAGCAAATACGAGCGTGCTCAGACTCACCGTCAGGTGAGAGAGTAGTTTGATACTATTGCGTGGTCAGAAACTGCCGGAAAGGTGAAGACTCTTGCACATAACGTGTTAGCTAATGATAAGAGACGGCGCTGGAAATGACCCGATTCAAATGCTATTAGTGAGTGGATTCTTGGGGGCCGGGAAAACCACAGCCCTCCAGACAATCAGCGAGAAGCTGAGTGAGCGCGGCTACACCGTTGGCATGATTACGAATGATCAAGCTAGCGGACTGGTTGATACTTCGGTCCTCAATACGACTGCAGGCCGAGTTGTCGAGATTCCCGGTGGCTGTTTTTGCTGCAATTTCGAGGATCTATTGATGGCTGCACATACGATTGGGGCAGAGGATGTTGATATCCTGCTTGCGGAACCAGTTGGAAGCTGTACTGACCTCGTTGCGACTGTCGTCAATCCACTCCAAACACTGCACACCAGTGAGTTCGATGTGGCGCCGCTGACAGTGATGCTCGACCCTGACCGCGTGCAGGCATATCTTACTGGTGCAAGTAATTCGCTTCCTGAAGAAGTAGAGTACATCTTTCGGATGCAGGTTGAGGAGGCAGATCTGATCCTGTTGAACAAGGTCGACACGCTCGATGCTGAAAAAACGACGCAAATTGTAAACAATCTCAAAGATCGTGTCGGTAAACGGCCCGTCATTCCAGTGTCAGCCATGACGGGAGACGGCATCGAGAGGTGGCTGGCGGCAATCTTTGACCAGTTAGAGTCAAATGAACAGTTCGATACCACCTACCGAGAGACGGTTGAGGCCAGAGGTGGCGCACTTACCGATATTGATTATGATACCTATGCGAAAGGTGAAGCAGAACTTGGGTGGGTGAACATGACCGTTGAGTTGGCGGGGCATTTTGAGGTCTCATCGTTCCGATCGGCGTTGATTACCCGTCTTCAGCGAGCATTCTCGTCGGCTGGAATTGAGGTAGCTCACCTCAAGTTCTTGATTGCTGCTGAAGACAGTCTGTGCCACGCCAATCTAACCACAACCCAGGGAGAGCCAGGATACAGTGGACCGGACATTGGAGATGTAACTGATGGGGAGCTTGTGGTCAATGTCCGAGCAGTCGGGGACCCAGAGTCGATTCACTCGATCGCAGACAATTCGATTGAACAGACGGCGATGGCAGCGTCCGTGGATGTGCGCGTTGAGCAGGCACAGGCGTTTAGGCCAGAGTATCCAGAACCAGTTCATCGTATCGACTCTGCGTCTCAGACTGATTGAGAT
>KE356562.1:185176-188358 GCA_000416005.1 Haloquadratum sp. J07HQX50
CATACGAGCTTGCTGCTCAGTTTCTAACAGCGTTTCTTCCATGTACCAGCCTTGTCCCGACGGGTTTTCCGACTCCTCGTGAGTCCATGCCATCGCGTCAGCGGGCTCATTATGTACCTCATACACAGAGTTCTGTGTTCCATCAATATCAAAGTCCAGCCGGAAATTGAAGTGATGTTGGTGGAGCGCTGTTTTGATTTGAGGAGCAGCAACTTCGTAAAACCCATCAGTGTCGTCAGCGCCCGTACCTTCCGGTACCACCCCATTTGAGTCAATGCCAGTAAGACGGACCTCTGTCTCAATTCTTCCGTCTTGATAGAAGTAATAATAGAACGCGTAATCGTAATTATATACAGTTGCTATCTGCGATAGAACAAGCCGTCTTCTCCGTCTTACTTCGGTGTTTCCCTTACGGACCTCTGTATGCTTCCAGAGAAGTCCGTCGTCTTCCTCATGCATACAGATTGCATTGGGGAACTCTATGACCTCCCCGTTGCGGTCGTTCGTGACCACATCAAAGTAGTGCATTTCACCCAAACAGTCGCAACCCTCATCAAGAGAGTTTACCATCCGACCGACATTGAACTCGCCTATGTCGAGAGCGTTTTTCCAGTTATGATTTGGATCCACATCTCCATACGGAACGGCCATGGCCGAGGCAGCCATACGGTCTAAGATCTTTCGTTCTTCGCCGTCATCGTCATAAGTAATATCATGAATCACTAACCCCTCCCGGTCAGTCCAGCCTACTCTGAGTGACCATTTTTGCCACTCCACCTTATGACCGTCAACTTCCCAACTCACTCCCTCCGGTTGCACAACATCAAGATGTTCTCTGTCATCACGGGTTTCTACGCGATCCGACCTGAAGTCCGCGCGCTCAGGCGGCAGTGGATTATTCTCATCGATAACCCCATTATCAACCACTTCGACAACTTCCATCTCGTCTAAGTCAATGAACGCATGAATTCCCTCAAGCGGTCGGGAATATGCGTTATCTTTCTTATCGCGACCTACCCAAGAGAGGCCGCGTGCAAGGCGCAGATCCTCAATGTCATCTGGGACAAATTCACTCGCATTTACAGGCCATGGATCTACAATAACGTTGTCGAAGCTCTCCACACCTCTCTTTTTTGCTGCCTCACGAAATCTTTCATCTTCGATAATAGCTCGTTCAGCTTCCCGTACATCCATGCCTGGGATGTGCGGAATAGCGTCTTGAAGATGCTCCCACGACTCAACTTCTCTGCTATCCAGCGAAACTACAGCTTCATACGTTTCTCTTTCCGTGAAATTCCTGAGTACAACCCCAATATTCCGCTCAAATGGATCATCCTCACTCCATTCCTCCATCTCTTCCTTTGACGGTTCGATAGGCTGGTAACTATAAAATCCGAACTCCTGAGTCACATTATCGTTTTGTTTTAGTATTTCTGTTGTCGTCCTGATTTCCTCCTCGGTAAGAGGGTCGAGTGGATGCTCAACTTCAGGAGTTGCCATTTGTGACATACAAAAGATAACACTAATTGTCCAATAATAAGATTTGGGATATAATGTTTTTCGAGGGTCAAATCGTGATTAGATATCAAATTGCGACGCATACAGTTGAGTGATTGTAGAAATATTAGATCTGATTACAATAATATGGGATATTAATATATCTAAAGGAAAAGTATATATGTGTTATTTTAAAACTAACACTCGCATGTATACGATCAAACCCTGTTCAATATCGTGCATACGACAATATTTATTCGGACACGAATTGGACAAGAGTTTAAATGATATAGCCAGATTAGTCGATAAATTTACAGTATTAAATACAAAAGAGAAATTTATACAATATTTGATTAAATGTGGGCGGTCGAATGCTCATGCCGCCGGTGAAGGGAGGGGAGGGTTAAGATCGAATGAGTGAAATCCTGTTACAGTCAGTAGACACCACAGACGTAGAGGCACTAGTTACCGGAGTAAATCTGATTTGGGTGTTTGTAGCTACTGTGCTGGTGTTTTTCATGCACGCAGGATTCGGAATGCTTGAATCCGGCCAAGTGAGATCAAAAAACGTCGCAAATCAACTGACCAAAAATGTCCTCACCTGGGGAGTAGGCATCATATCGTATTTCGTGATAGGTGTCGCCGTGTCCGCGGTAATCGCAGCGATTACCAGCGGATCTGCAATAGGCAATGTTTTCACACATCTTGGCGATGACTTCTCAGCAACTAGCTGGCCAGGGATTCTCTTTGCTGGAGCGTTCTCAATGGTTGCCGCCTCCATTGTTTCCGGTGCAGTAGCAGAGCGGGCTCAATTAAAGGGATACATTACATATACTGTATTCGTAGGAGCACTGATTTACCCAGTGGCAACTGGCCTTACTTGGGGCGGAGGCTTTTTAGGAAGCTTAGGATATAGTGACTTCGCGGGTGCTACGGTGGTTCACATGGTTGGTGGGGTTTGTGGCCTCGTGGCAGCATATATTATTGGACCACGTAGGGGGAAATTCAACAACGACGGAACCTCAAATGTAATACCCGGACACTCATTACCATATGCAGTTCTGGGAACACTAATACTAGCGTTTGGCTGGTATGGATTTAACATTGGAACAGCTATCAATGTGTTTGATCCTGCTGCCGCATCAGAAGGTAGTATAGAGTTGGCGGACTACGCATACGCCGGAAGAGTGGCAATTAACACTGCTCTCATCATGGGGGCTGGTAGTGTCGGTGCTGCAGCAGTCGGTCTGTTCCGTTCAGGCAAAGTTGATACGTTAATGACAGCAAACGGGCTGCTAGCAGGTCTTGTTAGTGTTTGTAGTATAGCTAACATGGCATCCTGGTGGGAAACACTCATAATCGGCCTGATAGCTGGTGTCCAAGTAGTGCTGGTATTTGAACTGCTTGAGCGCGTAGGTATAGATGACGTATGCGCAGTTTTCCCTGTTCACGGATCTGCCGGCGTTCTCAGCGCATTAGCCGTTCCGTTTGTGAGTCCGGCTGCATTTTCACTGAGTCAACTTGGAATTCAGATCCTCGGTATCATTGTTCTTGCCGCCTGGGCAGGAGTCATCACCGCATTAATATACGGTGGACTGGACGCAATTGGATGGGCTAGAGTGAGTGAGGATGAGGAAGTTGAAGGTCTGGACGCTGCAGAGCATAATGTTGAGACATACCCTGAG
>KE356562.1:190260-194262 GCA_000416005.1 Haloquadratum sp. J07HQX50
GAAGCCGGTGCTCGCATTATCCACAGCTGTGGATTTGACTCTATCCCAACCGATATCGGGACGCTGCTGGTTCAGTCATTCGGTATGGAGACATACGATACTCCGTGTGACATCGTTCGAGTGTATCTTGAAGAGAGTCGTGGGGGAGTAAGCGGTGGGACACTCGCGAGCTTCGCTGAGGTGTTTCAGGCAGCCTCTGAGGACCCACTCGTTCAGCAGACACTCCGAAATCCATATTCGCTGGCGCCACAGGGTGAACGTGACGGCGTCGACCCAGGCGCACAGACAAGCGTCAAGAACGATCCACTGCGGGCAGAGTGGACGGCTCCGTCGCCGATGGCGATGATTAACGAACGGGTGGTTCGCCGCAGTAACGCCCTACTGGGGTATCCATGGGGTAGCGAGTTTGAATGTACAGAGGTGATGCCAATGGGTGATGGGGTCAGTGGATTACTTCAAGCCGGTGCTATTTCGGCAGGACTCGGACTCGCCACGGCGGGCCTATCATTTGGTCCAACCAGGCAGGGATTACGTCAGTTTGTTTTTCCAGACCCTGGTGAGGGCCCCTCGCGCGAGATGATCGAAGAGGGATACTTTACCGTTCGAGTTTTTAGGCCGTGGGACCGCCAATTGTGGGTCATTCGTTGTCGAGAGTGAGATAAGTGCCGACAGGGACCCAGGGTACGGTGCCACCTCGCGCATGCTCAGCGAAGCCGCGATGTGTCTGCTACGCGAAGAGACTGACTCACCGCTCACAGGGGGGATTCTCACTCCGGCGTCTGGTATCGGCAAACCGCTCGCAGACCGGCTTCGAAGGGCTGGATTCACGATAGAGGTGGGCCAGAGTGAGCGTCAGATTCTCCACTGAATCGGGGGTTAGTTGGGTCGTTGAGAGAGCGAAGTCATGACGACATCGGCTTAGCTGAATGCAGGCGGTGACCCCCCTTCCTCAAGGAGCAACGTAGGCTGGAGGCTGAGTAGCGCAGTAGGGAGGGGATACACTGCCGTCATCGTTTTTGATACACTGTGATTGGTGCAGGCCCACAGGCACATGGAATCCAAGCATATATGAATCATAAACACCCCTGCCCGGCCTGTGGCTTCGAAGCGGACGGAGACGCAAACGCAGCGTGGAACGTTCTTTCTCGTGGACTCTCCAAACTAAGAGTGGGTTCACTCCGAAGGAACGTCATTAGAATCGCGGACCGATTCTGATGTGCGAACGAAAGCTTCGCTCTCGTCAACGCCTGTGGAGGCTATGCTCCCTGTGGGAACGGCAGCAGGAAGCCCCTCTCAGCGAACGCGTCAGCGCGAGCAGGGTGGGGTAGTTCACCTGTATTCGTGCCATGATTGACCAATAGTTCATTACTGGCGAGCCAAAACGTTGGATGAACACCCAGATATGCAGGTTACTGATGTGACCCAAGCTGGAACATGACGGTTCTCAAATCAGCGAACTATGCTCACTTTAACCCACATCGCCGATACACACCTCGGTCACCGACAGTATGGAGTGAAACAACGCGAAGACGATATGATGTCGACATTACAGGCGGCCATCACTGAGATGACTGCTGAACGCGACACTGATGCAATTTTACTTCCTGGTGACCTATTTGACTCCCGTGACCTTCGCCCGAAGGTGATTGACCAAGCCGAGCGGATATTCGCACGCGTTCCAGAGGATGTGCCGATATTGGTGTCTCGTGGGAATCACGACGAAAACCTCTCACCGCGTGAGGTAACCTGGCTCAATTATCTCCACCAACGAGGGCACGTCGTGTTTCTCAACGCTGACTTAGAGACGAACCCAGAGACAGCTCAGTTCGATATATATAATCCAGATGACCCGGGATACGCTGCTGGATTCTATGATATTGCTACTGACGGGCTTGAGAGACCAGTTCGTGTCTTTGGACTCCAGTGGCGAGGAGCCAGGGCAGCGAAAGCGCTCCAGCAAGTAGCCAACGGGATTACACGCGTGAACAATTCACATGGACAGCCGGCGTACACTGTGCTGTTAGGACACTTCGGAATCGAAGATGAAGTTCCGACACTCGGTGGAACGGTGACGCACGCCGACCTTCGTGAGCTGAAACAGGTCGTCGATTACTTAGCAATTGGACATATCCACAAGCAATATGAAGCCGCTGGCTGGATCTACAATCCTGGGTCACCAGAGGCACATACGACTCGGGAGGGTCGAGATGACTGGAATCACGGGTATTATTCGATTGCACTCAACCAGCATACATCATCTGATAACGATATTGTGACATCTGAGGTGACACATCACCTCACGAAGCGCCGACCCTACTATCGAGTTGAGTTCGATGTGACTGCATATAGCTCGGCAGGAGAACTCGAGAAGGCGTTCAAACAGCATGTCAAAGCAGAGAAATCCGCTATGTTAGCACACTGCCGTCAAGACAGATTCACAGCAAATGGCGAACCTCGTGCACCGATTGTCGATCTACGATTTACCGGAACATTACAGTTCACTCGTGGAGATTTCCGGACTGATGAACTATCAGCATGGGTTGAAGACGCCTACGACGCGCTTTATGTGCAACTGAATACAGGCATTCGAACAGCAGATGTCCAGCAACTCATTGCAGATATTGACGAAGCAGACGTGTTTGAGGATGGACAATTAAATACAGCAGCATTAGAGAGTGAAGTATTCGAGACGATTGCGCAAGAGTCAGTGTATGCTGAGCAAGCAAGTAATGTCGCCGATGTACTCGGAAATGCACATCAGATGGCCCAAACGAACGAGGCCGTCGAGGATATTCAGGAGTCGGTGAGTTCAGCGCGACAAGAGCTGTTCCCACACAAGGTCGATGATATCGTCCTCGATATCGATGAGGACCCATTTGCCAATCAAACACACAATGATCGAGTAGACGCGAATACGACGCAGCGCCAGTTGGGACAGAGCGAGACAAACGATACCGTGGGGGTGGGCGAATAATGCGGGTAACAGAAGTCGCGCTCACAGATATCAAATCGTATCACAGTCGGACAGTCATTCCTATTGAAGGCGGCGTGACAGCAATTCTCGGTGAGAATGGTGCTGGAAAATCGACAATTCAAGAGGCAATCGGGTTTGCACTGTTCGATTCACTTCCATTCGCGAACAAGGACTTTGTCCGCGAGGGGGCGAGTTCAGGAACCGTTGAAGTAACATTCGAGCAAGAGACCAACGATGGGCGACAGCGACATCGCGTCACTCGGTCAGCTGGCCGTGCAAATTACAGTGTTCATCGGTATGATTCTCGAAGCAATGGGTGGGTCGACCAGGACATTGACTCAAAGTCGGCACTGGCTCGCTGGTTGTGTGCCCGGTTCGATGTCGCAGACGGCAACTCACTACAAAGTCTGTGGGAATCCTGTATCGGTGTTCCACAGACACGATTCCTCTCAGATTTTGCCCAAACACCAGCTAACCGAACTCAGACGTTCGATGCGCTACTGAATTTGGATGCGTACGAAGAGTCGTGGAGTGCGTTGAAAGACGTCCCAGATGCGTTCGAGAGCCAGCAACGCGGTCTCCGGGACGATATTAAGACACTTACCGGTGAAGTACAGGGCCTGCCAGATGTGCGTGCGGAGGTTGAAGCACAGACGGAGCAGATACGAACGCTCAAGGATAAAATCGCGCAGAAAACTCGCCAACGCTCGGAGAAACAAGCAGAGTATGATAGCCTGACAGAAACACGAGATGAGATTGAAACACTCCGTCAGAAGCGAAAGACACTCGCCGGGAAAAAAGAGGCCACTGACCGTGAGTTGGAGACTGCACGAGATGAACTCGAAACAGCAAAACAGGCACAACAAAAGTGTGAACAGACCCGGGATGGGTACCAACGGCATAGGCAGGCAAGCGACCGATTAGAACGACTCGAAGAGCAAAAGACGAAACAAGAGGCACTTGCCGAGCAAAAAAATGAGCAGAAGGAAGAAATTCTCTCGACCGAGGTCGAACTCCAGCAACTCGAA
>KE356562.1:194282-195585 GCA_000416005.1 Haloquadratum sp. J07HQX50
CGCTCAATGATTGTGCCGTTTGTTGCTGACATGCACTAATATAATAACATGAAAGATATTGATAGTATTAATATTTTATTACGACTACGATATGGATACATCCGAAGAGAACCGTTGGTGTCGGTTTATAGGGGATACAGAGTTCTCGTTAATCACAGATATCAGTCTAATTGAGGCGTTAAACGTCTGATTAGTGATTGGTGATTGAGGGAAGATCACGAGCAGGTGGCAGAGACAGTGTTTCAATTAAACCTAAGACAACCGCTGTTGAATGGGTATTACCTAATGGTATCATAGACAATTCAAGATTGACATCCTCCCGCGCCTGCAGACGACGGAATCCCGACCGCGTTTGGGATATTATGACTTGGAGTCTACCACTTGTTCCTGCAGTTGGAATCCGCTGGACAACTCACAGAGGTAGACGTCGGGCTGTGCTAACCAGCCGGGGGTCCTATCCCCCAAACTGGGTGCGGACTCCGACCACTTGGTGTGAAGACAAGTAGATTTTTGTCCGCCCGAGTGATTGCATTTGCTGGTTTCCTTCAGGAAATAGTAGCCGTCCCTGTCCTGTTTCAGACGATTGCCGGGGTACAGATCGGCATCCTCCGTGCTGTGCGTGACGGCCGCGAAGTGACAAATGCCGAGGTCAACACCCGCCGTTTCGTCACCGGATGCGTCGGGAGTGTGGATGTTGATGTTAATGTTGATGTCATCTTTACAGACGAGGTGGAGTTCCCACCGTTTTTTCGCCTTGTCGCAGACGGCTCTGACTTGTTGCAAGTTCTCAACTCTGACATTGGGGCGTGTCTCGTACTCGAGAAGAATGAATTCCCACGCTTTCGAGTGTTCGTTTTGATTACGACCTTGTGAGAGGCGAACTTGATCGTCGGAGTAGTTTTGTTTGCGGTAGCCGGGCGGATTCGCCCTGTCGTCGGAGTTCCTTTTTGCCACCACGAATTGAAGGCTTCGGCGAGTTCCTCCAGAACGCGCTGACTGGACTGACTGCGCAGTCCATTGTACGTTGGATGAGTCTTCGACTCGTCTTTGAGGTTGCCGTGATCGGGGATTTCACCCGTGTCATCCATACTTGACAGCACGGGAGTGGTAGTTGGCGACGTTCTAGCGTAGAGTTTGCTGTTGATGGCACTCCACCCGTGCCCGTGCTGGTCGGGCATCTCCTCTCGTTGTGAGTGGGTGAGGATTGTCGCTCGGTAGGTGCGGCGGACTTCCAGCATTTTGAACGTGTGTATAACTACTGATAGTTGTATCTGTGGTAAATGGGCGGATTGAAGACGAAGAC
>KE356562.1:195605-196729 GCA_000416005.1 Haloquadratum sp. J07HQX50
TTGGGTCGGAAGTGATCATCGCCGTCATTGACCGACTTCGACAGTCGCTCCAAGGCGATGAAACTCAACGAATACTGGACGTCGTTGAGCAGAATATTCAGTGGCAGACACAAGAACGACGTGGGGTGGTATAATGTCGACTCACGCAGAGATTATCGGAACTGTCGCAGGTCCGGGCGAGGATCCAAATGAATTCAGGTTTGTAACCCCCTCAGACCAGTCAATCAAGACGGGCGAGTTCATCACATATGAGCTTCCTCTTGAGGAGACACAATCCGTTTTCGCGCGTGTTACCAATCGGGAGCTAATCCGAGGACCACCAGAGGGATTTCTCGCAGATCCAAAGGTCAATCCAGAGACAATCGCACACACACTCGGAATGCCGACTAACGATACCGAGCTGTACCGATTGACTGCGACGGTAATCGGATACTATGATACGACGATGAAGAGTTTCGCCAATCCACGGCAACTGCCAGAACCGGGGACACCACTGTCGATCGCGCCTGACCGACAGCTTGAAACTGTCCTCCCAAATCTCGAGAGTGATGCGGTCACAGCCGATGTTGCAGAGCTTCCCGGCGTAGCGCACATTGGATGGCTACTCAATCGAGAGACAGATGCAACGAGTATTCACCTACCCATCGAAGAGTTCGCATCAACACATTTGGCCATCCTTGCTTCGACTGGAAGCGGCAAATCGTATACTGCATCTGTTTTGATCGAGGAGATGATGCAGCCAAGCGTGCGAGCATCACTGCTCGTATTCGACCCGCATGGCGAGTACGAGACGCTCTCGGATATACAAGGAGAAGAACAATTTCGAGGTGAGGACGGATACGAACCAGATGTTGTATTTTTCAATCCAGGCCGTCTGTGCATTCGGATTTCGGAACTAGAAATTGGCGATGTAATGGCGATTCTGGATAATCCAAGCAATCGCATGCAAGATCGCCTTGCAACCGCATGGCGAGCGATGCAACAAACTGAGAGTCAAACTTGGGGTGTCGATGAACTTGTTACCACGATGAAGGCTGAATTTGGAGATGATGACGCCAGCGTCGGTGCGCTCGAGTGGCGACTTCGCCGGTCAATCCAGCGCAACGACCTGTTTGATCCTGCTG
>KE356562.1:196749-203224 GCA_000416005.1 Haloquadratum sp. J07HQX50
CGCCATCATGGCGAACATGAGTGAAGACGAAACCGATCATCGTCCGGTTTGGATGCAACAAACTATAATAAATGATGCTGAACGCCGCGTGGTCTACGTCGGCATGTCGAGAGCGAAACGAAAACTGATAATGGGTGAAGGATTCGTGACACCCGACACTTGCCTCAAGATCAGCTCATTACTCGGTGGTGACAACCAGTGAGTGACTGGGGAGATGCCTCCGTTGTGGAGAGTTAGCTGACGAGCGACGGACAGTACATATCACAACGAATATCAGAGAGATTGGACCAGCAATGGCAATAGACAATCCTGAACGATTTGAGGCACTGTTAGCGATTGCTGATACTCTTAGTAATGGAGAGACCCATCAAAACTGCTTTGGACGGTTTCAACAGGGATACGAACCAGCCGAATATGAGGACCTCTGCATTGACATGCCACCACAGACGACGAGTATTCTGTCCTATTAGCAGAGAAATACCGCAATCGTGGGCTAATCAAGCGGTTACTCTAAGATTAAGTACCGTACCATACCTTCTCATTGAACGACCATTGTCATCTTGAGTGCTCTCACTGCGTGTGATTCATCCATACACAGCAGAGCCATGGATATCAAAATGATCGTACAGATGATTATCTACCTGCTCAACTACATACAGATATTAGGATAAACTTCCTACGGCATTCTTTCCTGCAAATCTGCTCATGTATTCCAGTCAGTCTCCATAATTTATTCAACTGTCTGTCGGTCAATTTCTGCTGTGAAATCACGCATGAATGCTGAGACTGTATTTCCCATCAAATAAACAGGATAACCATCGGCGAGGCATACGTCAAGGATATCTTTGGGGTGTTCTGATTCAGTATGATGCACGAACTCACCATCGACACGCCGCTCTAGAAGGTTCGCATGCGAGCCCGCAACGCGAATTCGACCGATAAGATCACGCTTGGTGAGCCAATTGAGGTAATGGACAAAAGAAGTCGTCCGACCAGCGCGGTCACGACGTGTGTACATGAATGGCGTGATTTTGCTGTCGTCATCATTACCGGGACAGCGGTTCAGTAGAAATTGTCGCAGCAATTCTGTGGATTCAATATCGTTCATCATCGCCCCATTTGCAACAACTCCTCCACCACTGATGCGTTGCCATCCCCACTCAGAATGCAAGCGATCAACATAAGACTCGATTTCTGTCGGTGAAAGCGGATCAAGATCAAGTACACGAAGTGCTTCATCAACAATGAATGCCGATTGCGCCCCAAAGACACCCTTGCATTGAGAGTCTGATGGTTGCTTGACGGTAATAAACTCATTATTTGTCTTCGCAAACTCCTGTTCAAGATACTGATTGATTGCATCGTTACGATCGCCACTGATGACACAAGCACCAGACGGAATAGTCCGTGTAAACGCCCGCGCGATATCAGTGAGTTGAGTACCGAGTGTTGATTGATGATCCCGACGAATATTAACTATGAGGACAATCTGGGGTTCGAATAACTCATTACCTAATCGTGTTGTATACTCTCTGATACCCTGATTTTCGGCAATGATGGCATCAACAGGCGAGTACTTTCGAAGCTCACGTTCATTTTCATACAGCCGTGTTGATCCATTACGAGGAACTATGTGTTCGCTGAGGTTTCGGTATGAAATAGGGTGATTACCGGTGACTTTCGCATACGTTTCAAACCCACGCGAGACAAATGCCTCATTGAGCCAGCGAGTGACCGTTGATTTACCACGTACACCAGAGACAGTTACGCGGCATGGCGTCCCCTCAACTCGCTCGAAGTGTGAGTACCCGCGCGTAGATGCATGTCGAATTGAGTTTATATACCGAGAGACGGTCTGTCGAAATCGAGAGAGAATATTGTCGTGATCGCTCATGTGTCCTCCTCAGTGTCAGCAACTAACGGGGAATCAGTGGGGTCAATGTCACCACTTGAAGTGTAAGCGAAAATCGACTCCCCGGCGAACGTCTCTGGATCAGGAATTGATTGTTCAAGTCGGTGCATTTCGACAGTTGCAAGTGTGATAATCAGCGCTCCAACTATGACATAGAAAATACGATCATTATAAAGCAAACCAGTGATCGGGATGTCAATGAGCACAAATAAGAAACCATAGAATACAACAAATAATCCAGCATCAATCCGGACATGTGCAAGGCGGGTTTTCCGAGACACTCTGTTGAGATTATATGACCCAATTCCAACGAACAAACCCGTAAAAAAGAGGATGACTCCAGGGACGGAATTAGATACAACAATTCCAGCAATAAGACTGTACACGGTCCCGAGAAGAATCGAGATTGTGAGAAGCACTCGTCCGTATAAAAGTGTCATCCGGTGAATAAGACCAGTAATGTAGAATGTAATCGTTGCGCCGGTCACGTAGACAAAAATGGTCAGAGTAGACTGAACACTGAAGAAACATAATGCAGGAAGAATAATGATCCCGACAAGTCGGTGGTCATATCGCTGTCGGAAGCCCTCATAGATCAAGACAGCAACGGGAAGAAACATGAGAACAATCCAACTGGGTATAACCTTGGGATATGCGCCACCACGTGGTTCGATTCTGATCCAATTGGTGATATCGCTTGTTGGAAGCCTAAGAAAGGGGGGTGTCAAGGTATTAAACTCCGCAAATGCCCATAATGAGACAACACCAATTGCTACCAGCATGAGGTAGATATAACACATCATACGCAGATCTCCACGGCGATTCTCAGGATCCTCTCGCATGAGATTGTACGCCATGATTCCGGGAAAAATACTGGCAATTGCCTCCCCATGGCTAAATGAGAGTTGACTCGGGAAGGTCAACGAGAGTATATATCCCATTACTATTGTTGCAATCACACCCACGATAATAGCCGATAAAAATAGTCGGCGACCATAATTTAGAGTATGTTCTTGAAGTGCCCACAGAGAAATCCAAGCAGCCACCGTGCCAACAATGAAGATAATGATCGAAAGCGGCTCACGAAGTGTATATATCGCAAGGATTGGAAGAACCATCACACCACCTAGTCGATAACCTCTGACCTGCGAAATAATAGCCACTAGCGAAAGACCGATAATCATGATGACGCTAGCGAAGATCAATTTCAAATCACTTTCTTGCGCTGTGGTGTTTTGTTCTGAATACCAATCTTATCACATAGTTTATAAACGAACGAAATGGGGTATCCTGGTATTCCTATCTAATCTTGAGACTGAGTCGCATTAGCGTAATTGAGTATCTCCAGTGCTCTAGAGTACATTTATATTGTGACAATGCTTGATAATATAGACTTTTCTCTTTACCCATCGGTCAAAATAGTCGACGAGATGATTAGCGAACGTTATTAATATACAACCCGATTGAAATATGAAATTGCGAGGAAACGATGGTGAACACTGAATGTTGCAATATCAAGCTTTTGATTGTCTCACTATTGGAAATAAAAGCAGGACAGACCCAATAATAGCCCGTGCTTTGGATGGTGACTAATTGACTAACTCAAAATATAAATTCCTGAATTAGGAGCTGATTGGCTATTAGCTTGGTCAACGCTCAGATTTGTTTATATTCTGTAACCAGCTTTCACCATCAGGTACAACAATCTGATCAACTATATTCGTAAGAGGACGAGCTCAGAAACTATCATGTGTATGTATATTAGAACGAGATTATGCGATGGCTAAATTATACAGCTTTATCAATATACTAATATGCGCGAGTGTAGTTATTATGCTGTTTTAGCAATCGTCGACATTACTGCAATTACCGCTGATTCCATATGAGTAAAACGCAAGACTGCTTACTCTTTGTTACGTTTTGAATATGCAGTAGCCATACAGTTTGACCCGATGATTATCCTCGTTTAGCACATTTCATATCGGCCAGATATCAATCTTCGTACGTTGTATACTGATAGAATAAACAGATTTTATTTGTCTGTATTATAATATGACAGTTGGAGGGTATGGGAAAGTTGAGTAGTCAGAGGCACCGATCCCGTTCTCTGAGTCATCTAAGACCTATTCGTTAGCGGGTTAGATCTTAATGATTCAGAGTACCCTCAACAACCGGGTTGTATTACGTTCTCTAGATATTAGTATCTTCGTCATCTAGTCCATATGATGAACGTTTTTTTGTAATTAGTTCAGATGATTAGTTCATACTGTCAATTCACCTGTTACTGCGAAAAATCATAATCAATGTTTTGATTCAGACTGATAGCTAGTGCTACATTGCATGTTGAGACGAGTGTAATATCACGTAGAAATGAGTGAAAGTTGAGGACGGGACAGCACTGGAATGGCTTCAAGTTTTAATTTTGGATCATTAAAAAATAAAAATTGCATTCCCCCTCGTTCCCCAGTCCATGTATGTAGACTATTTATTTGATGTTGTGTGTGACATATGACTATCGTATCAGATCGAGTATAAAAATACCATTCACGTCTATTTATTATTTATAAATACTATCGAGTTACAACGTTGTAGTTACAGAGAGATTCTCTGTTGTGCCGGCGTCACTCCATCCTGAAGGTGGAGCTATATCTTGTCTCATCGTGAAACACTACTCTGAGCCATATGTATCCAGACGGGGAACTCAGAATCAATCGCCTGTGAATATTGTTTCAACCTCAACTTACTCGTGCTGTAATAATTCTTCACCACAGTGAGGACAGAAGCCGTGATCTACATCTAAATTTTCACTCTCACTGTCATTCTCATTCTCTTTTTGTTCTTGTGAGTCCTCAATAAATCCGGCAGCGAGTATTGACGCCGGAAGGGCGAATAATCCAATCCCAAATACGGCAATAAGAGAGCCAGCGACCTGTCCAGCTTGTGTGATGGGATACATGTCTCCATAGCCGACGGTTGTCAGCGTCATTGCCCCCCACCAAAGCGTTGCTGGAATGGAGCTGAATAGTTCGGGCTGCGCGCCATGTTCGAGTTGATACATGATCGATGAGGATAACACGAGTAAAATAAGATTCATCGCAGCTGCAACAACCAGTTTTTCTTTTTGTGATCGGAGCACAGTTGCAAACGACCGAATCGACTCAGAGTAACGGGCAATCTTCAGTAACCGGACTACACGCACCAACCGCATCGCCCGAAGGAACCGTGTATCGACGGTAAACACGCCCGCTAGATAGAACGGAAGGATAGCAAGAAGATCAATAAGCATCAGTGGGGTAAAAATAAATCGGATACGTCCCCAGACGGGGTTATCATACGCTCGCGTTTCGATAATTGACCATACGTGAGCAAGATATTCGACTGTAAAGACGCTGACTGAGACAATCTCGATTAGATACAGCTCACGTCCGTATGTGGTTGCGACTGAGTCAACAGTTCCTAGCAGAACTGCAATAATATTGATTACGATCAGTCCCATAATAGTCCAATCAAATGCTGCACCGAGTCGTCCACCTAATCGTGGGGCAAATATCTCATAAACAAACGTTCGTACTTGTGTGTAATTTATCATGGCTGAGACTATCTGTTAGTCGTCATTGATGTACATTTCATACATCCGAGCTGTTTCGATCCACTGGGTAATACGCTCAGCGTCAATTCCTGATACAACCGCAAGTCTGTTTGAATCCGCAGCGGCAAGTTGAGCAACTGACTCAACGCCGACTGTTGATAGACGTGTCATGTCAGCTTCCGATGGTGCATTCGATGATCTCCACGCCTGACTGCTAACAGCAGTGTCAACCGAGACTGGATCTGAGTCTCTCATCGCAATCACCGACATCTCTACTATTACGACCCAACTCACCAGCTGTCGTCGTAACCATTGACTGGCAGATTTAGCAGATTCAGTATTTCCGCTCCGTTCACTCACCGCGATAATCTCAGTTTGAAGTGTCTCAACCACCCGAGTTCCTGTATTAGTGACCGTTGTCAGCGTCACACCGGTAATCCGGTCATACTGCTGTCGGAGATGCCTCGCGTTCTCAGTCTGTCTAAGCGAGGAGCGAGTGGACTCTGTACCCATCCGTTCTGCCTGCTGGATCCATCCGTCGATGACGGGTTCTTCCAGCTCAAGCACGTTTGCAAGATGTGATGTATCAGCATCTGCTAACTGCTCGACTGATTCAATGCCCACATCGTTCAGCGCATCAGTGTGCTCGCTTACAATCGACGACAGCGAGATGTTACTAGAGGGCGGCGTATCACCGGTCACAAGCTCCCAAATTCGGTCATCAACGGCGGTTACCAGCGCGCTCGATCGAAGTGCAATTTTCGAGTATCGCTTCCGACCTGACTCGAATTTATTCATGATGATATCTTCGACCCACCGCTGTAGCTCGCTTGTCACTAATGTTAGCCCTGCTGCAACAGGTCCAGATACAGCAGCAAGCCACGCTGGTGACAGTGTGCTCACAATCCCACCGGCGACTCCGTTGACACCGCCACGAAGACGCCCTCGGAGCCAGCCTCGCCATTTGCGTTTTC
>KE356562.1:203244-208018 GCA_000416005.1 Haloquadratum sp. J07HQX50
CTTCAAGCTCTGATGGATCCTGGACAACGTTGGTGTCTCGGTTTGGATCGCTCTTATTTGCAATTTGAATTTGTAAGAGTCCGCCTGTAACCTCTGGGATAACAATCATCTCATGACCGTTTGCGGTTACACTTCCTGGACCATCGACGATACTGAGTGAGGCTGAGGTTTCGACTGTCTGTGGTTGTAGAATTGCGGAGTGTCGAGTAGTCTCACCAACTGTCACACTCACTTCTTGAGATCCGTTTCCGAGTTGATTGCCTAGTGGCGCAACAACGTACGAGCCAGGTGCAACGGAAACACTGTATTCACCGGCGCTATTCGTTTTCGTGTAGTATGTTTCGTCACCATTTGAAATGTGAACGGGGATGTTGGCTGCACCAGCACCGCTTGGATTGGTGAACGAACCGGTAACTGTCCCCAATCGTTCGAGTGTGATATCTTGTGACGTTGTTACTCCCGGCTCAACTGTGATATCCTCACGTTCATGAACCGGTAGTGGCGTATTCTCAATAATAATCCGGTAAATTCCAGCAGGCACCTTGGCGTTGAAATTGCCATCAGAATCAATCGGGACTGATGCTTGATGGGTTGCATCTGTCCTGACGATCGTTACATCACCGTCGGTGATTACATTGCCGTCGGCATCGGTGATAGTCCCGCTAATTGAGCTCACTTCTGCAACGGATGGATTTGGATCATCAACATCTAAGATTCCATCATTATCATCATCAGTATCCGTTGGCACGCCCTGTGCGGTATCATCGTCGGCTAATCCGTCACCATCGATATCGCTGTAGAAGGTGACTGTGATGTTATCGATGGTAGTCTGTTGGGTCCCATCATCGATTGTAAGTTCCGGTGAAACGGTTGTTTCTCCGAGATACGAACTGACAATTGTATCATAATTACGCGTTACTGTGGCAGTTGAGGCGGTGGTTCCATCCACAAAGTTCCACGTGTAGGAGACGCCGGATCCTTCAGGATCAACTATCCCGCTTGCATCAAATACATAAGCGGTCGTGTTTCCGACAACGGATACCGTTCGGTCGCCTGGCTGTGCACCACCGAGACTGATTGTCCCTGCTGGTGGCTCATCGACATTCTGTATCGTAACCGTCAGTGATTGTGTCGTCTCAGCAGTTGAACTAGCTGCAGTGATACTGACATCATACGTGTTGTTACCGTCGGCATCGGTTGGATTCTCGAAGTCTGCCGATTCAACAAATGAGAGCGCACCAGTCTCGGCATCGATTGTGAATGAGCTATTATCGGCACCACCGGTGATTGTATATCCGACCGCAGACTCAATTGCGTCCCCGTCATCATCAGTCACATTAACATCAATAAGGGTTCCAAGGGTCGTCTCAGCGATACTGACTGTCCCAGGTGAGACGAACGTCGGGAAAATAACGTCTGTATTCGAGACAGTTTGCCCACCTGTAGTGAGTGAGTTTCCATTGGTATCATCAATACTGCCGACAATCGAGATATCTATTGTGTCGGCGTTAACTGCGGAGACAAGACTAACAGTGACATCTGCATCCGAGCCATTCTCTGTAAGTGTGACTGAGGCGATCGAACCGTTACTCAGCGAGAAGTCACTCGCTTCGATAGACGTTTCATCGATATCAACGCCATCTGTAAATGTGAGTTCAATCGTGGTCGCATCAAGTTTCGACGCAGTGGTCAGTGTGGGAGCAACGGAATCCATGCCTGAGACGCTGATTGATCCACTAGTCTGTGTATTACCATCTTTGTCGTCGATGCCATCAGCCTGGAGACTTACGCTGACAGTATCTGTGTCAACCGCCGAATCAAGAGTAAGCGTGACTGTCTGTGTATCGGTTGCGCCGTCGGTGACATCACTCGTATCGATCGAACTGATCGTGATTGCACCGGAATCAAGACTGAAGTCGCCCCGATCGATGCTGCTCTTGTCGATGCCGCTGTCGCCATCCAAGAGGCTCACCTCAATCGTGGTGTTATCGATTCTTGATACGTCTGTAAGCGTTGGTGCTCCATCGTCCACAGAGCGCTCATGTGAGTCCGTTAGTCCTGACCCGCCACCGTTGTTACCTGCGCTATCGTTTGCAGTGTCAACTGTTGCGGTGTATATCCCCTCACCATTGTCGTATGCTTGCGTTGTATCAAGCGTGTACGTGAACGGTCCGGACCCGCTTTCGGTGAAGTCGCTCCGATCAAAGGCGTACACATCAGTCGTCTGAGGTCCATCAACACTCACTGACAGGTCATCTGTTGCCCCTCCAAGTTGTTCATCCGAATCGACGGTGAATGCCAGATTCCCACTTCCATCGGTTCCGAGATTCACATTCGAAATCGTTGGTGCTGTCGAATCTGTTGAATCCTGTGTCCCACTTACCGTGACCGTCCCCGATGAGTACGTGACTGGCATGGAGACGAATATTGCACCTTTCTTATCTTCGACTGTCAGTCCTTCTGACTTCGAGACAGAGCTGCCTTTGTACGTTGCCGTCACCTGTCCGGGAGTGATACCCCAAGCTGCGAGGACGCTTTTTGGAATTCGGGCGTTATAGAATCCTGTGTTGATTGTTTCCCCATCAGACTCATAATGCGGGGCTGCAACGGTAATCGTCAGTGATCCTGCAGAGTCACTTCCGCCAGCGCTAGACTGCGGCACACTGAACGCCTGTGCGTTGGTGCCAATGAACGCTCCATCTAGACGCTTCCGATAGCCCGGATTCACTTGACCTTCCAGCGAGACAGCCATCATATCAACAATCGCGCCGTATCTCTTCGGAGCTGTGTGATCACTGAGCGGCCACTCGGCTGGGTCAGGGTTTTTGATATCTGGTTCGACGTATGCCTCTGCTGGCGTTACATTGATTTTAATCTGCTTGGTGTCTTTGTCGAGTTTTGCCTTCTCCCAGCCATCCGCGCTCCCTGTTCCGAGCATGAATACCGGATCGAAGTTGTCAACAGCGATGTTCACTTGAAGTGGCGTTGTCGCGTCGACACCGTCGACGACGCTAATATCTTTTTGCTCTGGTGACCCGGTTGGGTGGAGATACCAATCCACTGCGCTGCGGTCATGATCAAGCGTTGAATTCACCTCGATTCCGACCGGTTCACCTGTTGTCGCATCACGGACTGTCGTCTCAGTACTGTTGACGGTCGGACACGGATCTTTCTGCGAGCCGATACAGCCATATTCGATAGACGACTGAATCTGACGATTTCGTGAGGTATCCTCAACCGCTGTTTGAACATTGAATCGACTGTTAACATTGTTAGCCACATCGAATATCACGGTCCCCTGCTGTCCCTGTTGTTGATCAGGGAGTTTTGATTGTGATGTGAATCCACCGAACGTTGTCGGAGTGACTCGGATCTTTGCATCCGAGCGATTGAGACTTCCAAGATCGTACTCAACCGTAATCTCGCCTGAGTCGAGCGAGCCTGCTTTGACGCTCGTTCGAACATTGTTATAGGCGACAATTTGTGTGCTCTGATTCGCTAGCTCCGTCCCTGTGCTGGTATTTATCAGCGTCGCACGTCCGCTGAACGTTCCGCCACCAACAGCCGATGACGGAACAGTGAGAGTGGTAACTCCTTCGAGACTACTGAGAGTTGTCCGTTTTGCGATTGGAGTTGTCTTTGAATCGCTATCGTTGAATAATTGAATTTGAAGATCATCAACGGAGCCAACCTCGCCTGTTGCATTGTATGTCGCCTGAACTGCCGACAGTGTGTTGGAATCAAGATCGCTTGTGGTTAGTTTGACTGCTGGGGCAGTTCCAGTGTCGATGCCCGCTCCCGCTCCCGCTCCCGCCCTCCATCTCCGTCTCCGTCTCCGTCTCCGTCTGTGCCTCCGTCATCTGTTTCATCGCCACCGCTACTCCCATCGTCTGTCGAACCATCACCCTCACTTCCTATGATATCCTGTCCGTTCCCGGCCTTGTCGAGGATGCCATCGCTTGATGAATTAATCGTTACCGTTGGAATCCCCGAGCTACCGATAACCGGGTCAGTGAGCGTAAGATCGACAGTTTGTGTCTGATTTGACCCATCTGTGACCGATGACGTGTCAACACTGGCGACGTCACCATTCTCGACAGCAAAGTCAGCCACGGTTATTGATGATTTATCAATGCCGCTCGGTCCACTCTCGATTTCAACATTAAATTGTGTCTTATTTTCACCCACAGGCGTGACCGAACCGACAGTTGGCACTACTGTGTCAACACTGACATTGGTTACTTGAATCGTCCGAATAGCCGTGTTCCCATCCTCGGTGGATACGTTTACGAGGAGTGGCTGACTCGATCCGTCGGTTGCATTTGCTCCAACAGTGACGACACCAGCATGTATGCGAGCACCGGTCTCCGAGTTGATGCCATCTTGAGTTAGGGTGATTGTCCCGTTCTCAGTTCTAGCATCGTATGCGGAGGTATTGACCGTTACCGACGAGATTGCAATATCGCTGGTCTCTACGATGATCCCGACACTGTCACCTGTAGCAAGGATGCTGTCATTGTTCGTTTTATCTGAGACAGAGACCGTGTTGATGTTCGGTAATGTCGTGGTCACATCGTTCAGCTCATTCCCGGAGTTATCGAGGATACTCCCGGTGAGGTTCACGGTCACAGCTTCGGTACCAACCGATGAGTTAAGACTCAATTGAACTGTCTGAGTGCTATTAGCACCAGTTCCGGTTGTGGTGGTGGTGATTGATGAGATCGAATTATTACTCACCACGAAGTCAGCCGTGGTTATTGACGATGTGTCGATC
>KE356562.1:208038-228811 GCA_000416005.1 Haloquadratum sp. J07HQX50
AAATAGGTAGCGAGGCGGATTCCCCACTCTGGGTGGGGATGAACTCGTGTTGAATATAACTATCCACGTATGATACACTGTAATGGAACGGCTCCACTCAATTACACATGCAGATGGACTGGTTAGCGGAACAATCGTGGAGCGTCCGAACCGGTTTGTTGTCCGTGTCCAGTTCGACGCAGCACTGGAACGCGTATATTTAGCTGACCCCGGCGAACTTGAGGGCATCGTTGAACCTGGTCGCGACATACTCTGCCTGCCAGTAGAAGACCCTGACAGGGTAACGGATTACGATGCTATCTCAGTTCAGGTCAATGGTGTTCATGTGAGTGTTCGAACAGCACTGGCAAACGATTTATTTGAATCCGCGATCAGAGGTGATGCAATTCCGGCGTTTCACGAATACAAAATCCGACAACGAGAGCCTTCGTTACCCGAGCATGGTCGAGCGGACTTTTTACTTGATACCCCCGCTGGTGAGACTGCCTTTGTTGAAATAAAATCGTGTACATGTGTCGATGGGCGCACTGCGAAATTCCCTGACCGACAGACTGAGCGTGGTCGCCGTCATCTCCGGAGTCTCGAAACGCTCTCAGAGACTGGAATTGAGGCCCACGTCGTGTTCGTGATTCAGCGGCCTGATGTCGACGATTTTGTGCCATATCGTGAGGTCGATCCGGAGTTTGCGGACCTACTTCGCCGCATTCGAGGGACTGGCGTCGGGATTCACGCAATCACGACCCTGTTTGACCCACCACAATATCGGCTCGCGAATGCTTCACTACCGATGAGACTCAATGAGTAGCACTCCCTCAAAGTACAGCTCATGTTTCGTCGATAATGAAACACAGTTTCTTGACACCAACCAGCGAGAGCGGACCAGTGCCGACGGGTCGCTCGTGGCTGGCCGACTCGCCAGGAAATACAGCTAAACGACGGACTGAGTCGCTTACAGCGTTTGAGTAACGATCCTCAAGAGCAATGACGGCATATTCCGTTATAAGCAGGTCGTACCGGATACTTTGCCGACCGCAAGCGGCTGATACCACCCGATCGTAAGGGAATCGACAAACCAGCCACGCAGTCAAAACTGTAGGGATCTGCCCTCAGTGTGTGGTTCAACTATCGGCGCGCTAGGCGACACTCATCAGTTGCCCAGCGAGAACTGGGTGGTGTTGACCACAGTCCTGAGTGAGTCGTCGATGGCGACTGACATCAACACTACGAAGCATTATGAGCCCAGCCTTGGCGAGGTGGAGTCACGATTAGCGATTATGGAGCGAGGGGTTGAGTCGCTACTGAACTCGGATCCTAACGCACATTACCATTGAGCTCACTGTTCAACAACTAGTAATTTCTGCCCCTGCCCTACCGAGTGATACGTCGATCAGTAGCGGGTATGGCTGGTCCGATTGATGCACTACATAGCACTTATTAATATTGTCGTTCACTACCCAATATGTCGTCACGAGTGACACGTCGCTCTTTCTTAGCCGGTGCCGGGACAGCAGCCTCAGTCGGTCTTACCGGCTGCACTGGGCTACTTGGATCTGGGGGTGGCACTCTCAAAATTCTCGATTTCAGCTACGTCTATCCCGACGGGATCTTCGATACCATTGAACAGGAAACGGGCATCACCGTTGAGTTACAATCAAGTGACAGTTCTGCGCGGTCGCTCTCACTTCTGCGGTCGGGACGGTCGGACCACGACATTGTCGCGCTGGGAAACTATGCCGTCAGCCCGGCCATCGAAGAAGGGCACATCCAGCCGCTCACGCTCGAGGACCTGCCAGGGTACGACGGCGTATTTGACTTTGTAAAGAAAGATTACTTCAGCCAGGATGGGCAAGTATACGCCGCGCCACGGTCATTTGGACAGACACCACTGGCGGTCAACACCGACGTCGTTTCGCCCGATGAGGTAACCAGCCTCTCCGTCTTGTTCGATGAAAACTACAACGGAATGGTAGGGCACCGCGATGACGCCCGACTTCAGGTTCTCTACGAGCGAGCTGCTAACGGGAAGGCACCATTGAACCCCACTAGCGCCGACCAAGTCGACTTTACGAACACGCGGAACAATCTCAGCCGTCACGTGGAGCTGTCGGGGAGTCTCTGGAACACCGGGGGTGACTCTGAGCAGTTGCTACGGTCGGGACAGGTCGCCGTCGAGCCTGTCTGGAACTATCTCATCTACACTATGGGACAGGATGGGTTCCCGATCGAGCGCATCTACCCTGAGGAGGGAACAAAGGCATGGTTCCTCCAGTTCTGCGTGCGCGACGGAGCTGAAAACGTCGACGCCGCACATACATTCATTCAGTCGTGGTACGACGGAGTCGGCTACCAGTCGCTAGTTGAGCCATCACATATCGCTGTCCCGCACGAGGCTGTCTTCGAGCGTGAGGGTGTCGACCGTGCCGAGTACGGGCTCAACGAACCAGGGCGATTCATTTACGAAGAGCCAAAGCCACAGTCGCTGGTCGAACAATACACCGAGACGTGGAACGAGGCAAAGCAGGCCGCTGAGGGATGACTGCATGACGGAGACCGGTGGCGGTGGCGATGTC
The DNA here is from genome assembly GCA_000416005.1 of Haloquadratum sp. J07HQX50. Taxonomy (GTDB): domain Archaea; phylum Halobacteriota; class Halobacteria; order Halobacteriales; family Haloferacaceae; genus Haloquadratum. The sequence goes on from KE356562.1 coordinate 210,609, forward strand.
AATAGGGATGACACGATTTTAGAGGCCCGTGCCCTCCGAAAGGCGTTCAGCGATACTGTCGCTGTCGACGACGTCTCAGTCTCGGTCAGGCGTGGAGAGTTTTTTTCACTGGTCGGTCCGTCTGGGTGTGGAAAGACGACGACATTACGGATGCTCGCTGGGCTGACCACACCGACCGACGGGACTGTGCATATCGACGGAGTTGAGATTACTGACCACCCCGCTCGTGAGCGTGACACTAATCTCGTCTTTCAGGATCTGGTGTTATTCCCACATATGAGCGTTGCCGACAACGTTGGGTATGGGCTGGCCCGTCAGGGCGTTCCAATGGACGAACGCGACCACCGGGTCAGCGCCCTGCTGGAGACAGTCGACCTCGATGGACTGGGCGACCGACGACCAACAGAGCTGAGCGGCGGACAGCGCCAGCGGGTTGCCCTCGCACGCGGGCTAGCCCCCGAACCGAGCGTCCTGCTGCTTGACGAGCCGCTGTCGAGTCTCGACCGGAAACTCAGACAAGAGATGCAAGCTGAGCTCCGCCGCGTTCAGCGCGATATCGGAACAACGTTTCTTTATGTCACACACGACCAAGATGCGGCAATGAGCATGTCCGACCGGGTCGGGGTGATGGCCGATGGACGGATTCTTGAGTCTGGTGCCCCAGAGTCGCTGTACGACCAGCCCGAGACGGCCTTTGTCGCAGACTTTCTGGGCGATGCGAACACTCTCGCTGGAACAGTCGCTGCAGTCGCAGACGGGTCGGTAACCGTTGCAGTCGGCACTGGCAAGATTCGGGCTGAACCGGGTGGGCGTTCGCCGACAGTCGACAGCCAGGTCATGGTGATGGTCCGGCCCGAGGCTGTCGAACTCGGCGACGGCCCGCTGTCGGCAACCATCCGCGCGAGCGAGTTCAAGGGGTTTTATCACCGGTATACCGTCGCGCTTGGCGATGACGAGACGAGCATGGTCACCGTCCGAACCGACGCCAACGAACGGTTCACTGTCGGCGATAGCGTAAACATGTCCATGACCGACGCGACGCTGGTTGCTCCGGGCGACGGCACGACGACGGCCGAGGAGTCGAGCGAACCAACAGTGGCCTCCGGCGTCCGCGTGGACGACACCACTGACGGTCACGACAGGAATGACGACCGTGTCCGAGGTCAACTCGGCGAACGATCGGCTCGCATCCGGGACGAATGAGCACCGCACTATCGCTCCGTGCTGCCTTTGAGGACCGCACGACCAGAGACGCGCTTTTGGCGGTGATTCCGGCTACCCTGGCGGTTGCACTGGGTGTCATTCCGCTGTTTTTGTTGCTTATTGAGAGCTTCCGACCGCTGGTGACGGCAACTAACTATCTTGACGTCACCAGGGGGATCTACGTCGCTGTCATCACACAATCGCTTTTTGTTGGTGTCCTGCTAACGGTGGTCTGTCTCGGCATCGCATACCCAGTGACGTACTGGCTCGCCAACCGCTGTCCGGCACGGTATCGGCTCCCGGTGCTGGCGCTATTAACATTGCCGTTATGGCTGAACTATGTCGTCCTCAACTACACATGGGTGTGGCTACTCGCTCCAGACGGGGTGCTCAACGTCGTGTTAGAGTGGACTGGTGTCGTCTCCGAGCCGCTGGCGCTGCTCGGCCGCCCATTTGAGTTGCCAGGGGTTGGACTGACGGTTCCCTCGCTGTCGCTGTTGGCTGGATTTATCCACATCTACCTTCCGTATCTGCTATTAACGATGTACGTCTCGATGGAGCGGCTTGACTACCGATTGGTTGAGGCGGCTCGAGACTTGGGTGCTGGTGATTTTCGTGTGTTTCGTGATGTGATCGTTCCGGAGACAGCTGCCGGCGCTGTCGCTGGGTTGCTCGTCGTGTACGCGCGCATCGCTGGTGCCTACGCCACTCCTCGGATCTTGGGGTCGGAATCGAATCCGATGGTCGCCGAGCTGATTACGACACAGTTCTATGATGTGCTGGATTATCCATTCGCCTCGGCGCTATCGATGACCTTCCTCGGGGTTGTTGTGGTCGGCTTCGCTGTCGGAGCACGGGTCGACAGCGTCCAATCGGAACTCAAGCGGTGGTAACGATGTTGGAGTCGTCACTCAGCGCTCAGGTCCGGTCCAGATTCTTTCAATCTACGACCGTGGTGACGTTTCTGTTTCTGTATCTCCCCGTCGTGACGATCGTCTATCTCTCGTTTTCACCCAGCTCACAGCCGTCGATTCCCCTCGGTGGTGTCTCACTGAAATGGTACGCTGGAGTGCTCGCCGACGCACGGTTCGTACGCGGCCTCGCTACCAGCGCGGTCATCGCCATGATTGCCGCCACAGTCGGAACCATACTCGGACTGCTTGCCGCGCGAACAATCACGCGGTCACACCTTCCTAAATGGGTTCGTAGCTTAGTCGCGCTCGCCATTGCGGTCCCGCTGTTCGTCCCGACGGTCGTCTTAGCGCTGGGAATCGGTGTCACTGCTGGGACAGTCGGTATCGGCTTTGGCTTTTTACCAGTCGTACTTGGCCACCTGTTTTGGGTACTCCCGTTCAGTACGTTTCTGCTGACCGCACGGTACGCCGAGCTTGACGACGCGCTTGAGGAGGCTGCACGTGATCTTGGGGCAAGCGGGTGGACCGTCTTCACCACAGTAACACTGCCGCTGTTGGGCCCAGCGCTCGTCGCATCCGTCTTGTTTACCTTTGCCCTCTCTTTTAACGAGTTTCTCATCACGTTTTTTTTGGCTGGTAGCGGGGTGACAACGATGCCCCTGGAACTGTTCGGAAAGGTTCGTGTCAGTGCGAGTTCGTTTCTCAACGCGGCCAGCAGCATTGTCCTCTTAGTCAGTGCAGCTGTCGCGCTGGCGGGGACGTACCTCCGGACCCCAACGTGACACCGGACCCATTGACCGCCATCGGTCTCACGGTAACCAGTGTGATATGGGCTGCGACAAATCATTATAGATTGCACTAACGGGCTGCGACGAGAGTAACATCACTTGGAGGCCAGTAAGCGAGTTAGCCTTCGTCTCGTGGATCATCGACACCAACACCACGTCGATGACATTGACAATACCAACCCCAGGTCCGATGGCTTGATCGAACACACCACGCCCCTGATGTCGTAACTAAGGGCCTAGAGAGATGAGACATAATTGTAGTATCGATTCGCTAATTCTTCTACTGATTGGACATGACTGACAATCCGCTGTCGAAACATACAATCATTCATGCTGTATAAGATTGACTCGGCTGCTCACACCTGCTATGGGCCAATATCAGATACTATCCTTTCATACCAGCACACAGCCAATCAGAGGCGAAAAGATCCAATCCCGGTGTGGGGATGGCTGATACTCAATCGGATGAATCGACTGCCGTGCCGCAATTCGGGCACTCTAATTTGGCTTCTTCATCTTCTTCTTGTGAATCCTGGATAAATCCTGCAGCTAAAATCGAAGCCGGGAGAGCGAAGAGTCCGATCCCAAACACCGCAATCAGCGATCCAGCGACCTGTCCCATCGGCGTAATTGGGTACATATCCCCATAGCCAACGGTTGTGAGTGTCATTGCACCCCACCAGAGCGCTGCTGGGATTGAACTGAACAGTTCCGGTTGAGCTCCATGTTCAAGTTGATACATGATCGATGACGCAATGACCAATAGTATCATGTCCGCAAAGGCAGCGATAACAAGTTTTTCTTTTTGCGACCGAAAGACTGCTCCGAAAGATCGCATCGACTTTGAGTATCGCGCGACTTTCAACAGCCGAACCACCCGAACGAGCCGCAGGGCTCGGAGAAAGCGAGTGTCGATTGCAAAGATGCTTGCCAAGTAAAACGGCAGTATTGCGATCAAATCTATCAGCATCATAGGGTTAATCATGAACCGGAGCCGTCCAGTAAGTGGGTTCTCGTGGTCCCGAGCTTCTGTAATCGACCAGATTCGTCCTAAATACTCTAATGTAAACACAAATACTGAAACGACCTCAAAAAAGTAGAGCTCACCTGCGTAGGCGTTCGCAATTGGATCAACAGTCTCGAGTAAGACCGCAACGATATTAATAATAATCAGCCCGATAATTCCCCAATCAACTGCTTTTCCCACCTGCCCACCCAATCGAGGAGCAAACACTTCGTATGCATACAACTTCACGTCAGTATATTTCATAGTTTATTTGTCATAAGAATGGGTCGTGTATTACTCATTTTCAATATCCTGCGCTGCTTCAATCCACTGCGTGATGACGGCTCTATCGATACTTAGGTCACTCGCAAGTGTCTCTGGGTCGATGGCTGCGAGTTGGTCCGTTGTATCGATACCGACCTCTGCGAGTGTGTGGACATCCTCAGATGAGAGCACATCCAGAGCCTCTGTGTTTTGATTCAGGTCAAGTTGCGTTTGGTGAGGTGCTTCCATATTTCGAAGGACAGTGACACTCCCCTCACTGTTTCCTAACACGACCTGATCGTAGACATGACGGTCTCTCGTGTGATCCTCTGCGTAGCTAATCCAGCGGCGGACAACCCTTGACGGGAGGTTAATTTCTTGACTCAATGGCTCAGGGTCACTATTTGCCAACTTACTCACTGATGTTATGCCTGTTGCCTCCAGTCGCTCTCGGTAGACTGGGCCAATTCCGCTGATTGAATCGAGAGTCTCCGGTGAGTCACCATCGGACACTGTGTGCAATCCGAGGATTGCGCTCACGTGCTCAAAGAGCGCCTTCAGAGCTACCCGTATTGGTGCCGTCAGCCCACTGAGCCGTTGTGTAAGCCGTTCGACAGGCTGTGTGTTCCTGAATCGTGCTCGGTGCTCTCGCGATACTGCCTCATCAGCCTGCTCTACCCACTGAATCGTGACAGCTTCCTCCACCTCAAGGGCGGTCGCGAGGTGCGCAGGATTCGTCTCTGCAAGTTGCTCAACTGACTCAATGCCGGCCTCAGCAACAGCTTCAGCATCGTCACCCACGATATTCGATACCGATTCGAATCGAACAGTTGATGATTGGCCGGTTATCAACTCAATAACTCGATCGACAGCTGTCACGAACCAAGCGTTGGAGCGGATCACCACCCGTGCGTACTGATCCCGTACTGCGTCGAACTTGTCCATCACGATGTCCTCTACCCATCGCTGGATTTCACTCACGAACAGCTTCGCCACACTCGTGAGCGGACCAGCAACCGACAGGAATCCTTGGGCCCAGATGCCGCCAACCACACTCCCAGTGACAGTGGTCACTCCTCCACGAATTCGATTACGGAGCCATCCTCGCCATTTGCGTTTCCGATTGGCGTGGTAAACGTCCTTGAGATACTGTTTCAGTCCTTCACGAGTCGCTAGTTCCCGGCGCTCCTCAGCCCACTCGCGCCAATATGTCTTGGTGAAGTACTTCCGAAGTGAGGCGAATCGAGCTCGGATATTCGACCAAGTAATTCGCTTTCGTAGTCGAGCGATTGTTCGAGTGAGCTGTTTACGTGTCAATCCGCGTAATCGCCGTCTTAACCATGACTGGAACCGTCGCCGAGCGATATTTATTGGCGTCTGAACTCGATCGCCGCCAAGCCCGTACGCTGCACCCACTGCGCCAGCACCAGTGGTCACGGCTACTGCAATTTTGCCAGCTGTTGACAGCGAACTGATTGCTTTGATTGGTGCCGTAATTGCGTTGAGTACATCCGCAATAGCGTCACTACCATCAGTGCCGTCACCACCACCACTGCCACTGCCACTGCCACCGCCACCGCTGACACTTCCTCCAATAGCACCGCTTCCAGCGCTGACACTACTTTGTGAATCCCCTCCAGTGTCAGATCCGGAGTCGTCTCCACTGGAGGACCCAGAGTCATCCCCAGTTGAATCTCCGGAGTCGTCTCCACTGGAGGACCCAGAGTCATCCCCAGTTGAATCTCCGGAGTCATCTTCACTGGACGGACCTGTTGAATCCCCAGTATCGCTATCGGTTTCATCACTACCGTCTGGCTCTGGCTCTGGATCAGAGCCGGGAATTGGCGCGTCAGAATCGGCTTTAACATCGACGTACGATGCCGAGTAAGAGATGTTCGACACATCAACGCTAATGCCACCATCCACGTTCTCGACGGTCAGTTGGCGGTCACTGGATTTGTACTTACCAAACAGCTGACTTGCCGGAGCCTCGATGCCCCATGTATTCAACTGTGACTGTGGGATCTTCGTCTGATAGAACCCCTCATACCGGTCACCACTGGCGCTTTTGAAGCTTGGTCCAGCAATCCACGTTCTGAGTCGGCTATCTGATACTTCTGGGAGCGAGATCCGCTGTGCGTTTGTCGAGATGATCAGACCGGTAAGATTTTTACGTAATCGCTCTGGTCTCGTTGAGAGATCATACACCGAGAAGAACACCGTCTGGTTGAATTGCGAATCAGCGGTATCACTGGCGCCGTCAGGCCACGAGACCTTCGATGGATCCTCACCGACTAGCGGTCCAACTCGTTTTTGCTGACTTGACGTCGTCGCCAATGTCACCGGGCTCCCTCGGATTGTGATGTCCGTTGCCTTCGGATTAGTGGCATTCTGCTCTGATTCGAATTCAGCGTTGCGAATCGCCCAGAATAGTGTATGTGGCGTGTAATTTGAGACCGTCACTGTAATTTCGAATTCAGTCTCATCTGTTATACCAAATCCTTCAAGCTCTGATGGATCCTGGACAACGTTGGTGTCTCGGTTTGGATCGCTCTTATTTGCAATTTGAATTTGTAAGAGTCCGCCTGTAACCTCTGGGATAACAATCATCTCATGACCGTTTGCGGTTACACTTCCTGGACCATCGACGATACTGAGTGAGGCTGAGGTTTCGACTGTCTGTGGTTGTAGAATTGCGGAGTGTCGAGTAGTCTCACCAACTGTCACACTCACTTCTTGAGATCCGTTTCCGAGTTGATTGCCTAGTGGCGCAACAACGTACGAGCCAGGTGCAACGGAAACACTGTATTCACCGGCGCTATTCGTTTTCGTGTAGTATGTTTCGTCACCATTTGAAATGTGAACGGGGATGTTGGCTGCACCAGCACCGCTTGGATTGGTGAACGAACCGGTAACTGTCCCCAATCGTTCGAGTGTGATGTCATGTTCTCGTGTCGTCGTCCGATTAACTTCGATATCTTCGAGTTCATGATCCGGGAGAGAGGTATTCTCAACGATGATCCGGTACGTCCCGGCAGGGACGGTTAATTTGTAGTTGCCGTTGGAATCAATCGAGACAGATTCTTTATGTGTTGCGTCTGCCCTGACGACCGTCACATCACCGCTAGTGATTGTATTACCGTCCGCGTCAGCGATACTCCCGCTAATTGAACTCTCTTCTTTGATCGCTGGGTCTTCATCATTAACATCTAAGATTCCATCACCGTCGTCGTCATTGTCTGTTGGCACGCCCTGTGCGGTATCATCATCGGCTAAGCCGTCACCATCGAGGTCGTTGTAGAAGGTGACTGTGATGTTATCGATGGTAGTCTGTTGTGTTCCATCATTGATAATTAGCTCCGGCGAAACGGTTGTTTCTCCGAGATACGAACTGACAATTGTATCATAATTACGCGTTACTGTGGCACTTGAGGCAGTCGTCCCGTCGTCAAAGGTCCACGCGTACGACACTCCAGTACCCTCGGGATCAACTATCTTGCTTGCGTTGAATGTGTAGGCACTTGTGTTTCCGACCACCGATACTGTCCGTTCACCTGGCTGTGCACTGGTTAGATTGAGTGTTCCTGCTGGGGCTTCATCGCTGTTCTGTACCGTGACTGTAAGTGATTGTGTCGACGTAGCAGTTGAACTAGTCGCGGTGACGGCAACAGCATAGCCGTTGTCACCGTCAGCATCGACCGGATTCTCGAAGTCCACTGATTCGGCGAACGAGAGCGACCCGGTTTCAGCATCGATACTGAACGAACTATTATCCACACCACCGCTGATTGTATAGTCGACTCCAGAGTCGACTGCGCCACCCTCACCGTCAGTCGCGTTGATATCAATGAGAGTTCCACTCGCTGTTTCAGCGGTGGTGGCTGTCGCAGATGACACAAACACAGGTGTCGTCACAGATGTAGAGTGTGTATGTAAGTCCGTTAGTCCTGGTCCGCTGCCATCGTTACCGACGCTATCTTTTGTGGTGTCGACTGTTGCGGTGTACGTTCCTTCACCATTGTTGTACGCTTGCGTTGTATCAAGCGTGTATGTGAACGGTCCGGAACCCCCCTCGGTGAAGTCATTCCGATCAAAGGCGTACACATCAGTCGTCTGAGGTCCATCGACAGTCACTGATAGATCATCTGTTGTCCCCCCGAGTTGCTCATCCGAGTCAACGGTGAACACGAGGTTCCCACTGCCGTCGGTATCAAGATTCACGTTCGAAAGCGTCGGTGCCGTCGTATCCTCTGTCCCACTCACCGTGACTGTCCCCGACGAGTACGTGACTGGCATGGAGACGAATATTGCACCCTTCTTGTCTTCGACTGTCAGTCCTTCTGATTTCGAAACGGAGCTACCTTTGTACGTCGCTGTTACCTCTCCAGGGGCAATACCCCAGGCTGCGAGGACGCTCTTTGGAATCCGGGCATTGTAGAATCCATCATTGATCGTTTCCCCGTCAGTCTCATAGTGCGGGGCTGCAACGGTAATCGTCAGTGAACCTGGAGAGTCACCGCCAGGATTGGACCGCGGCACACTGAACGCCTGTGCGTTGGTGCCAATGAACGCTCCATCTAGACGATTCCGATAGCCCGGGTTCACTCGACCTTCCAGCGAGACAGCTATCATATCCACAATTGCGCCATATCGCTTCGAAGCTGTGTAGTCGCTCAATGGCCACTCGGATGGGTCGGGGTTTTCGACATCCGGTTCGACGTATGCCTCCGCCGGCGTTACATTGATTCTGATCTGTTTGGTGTCTTTGTCGACTTTCACCTTCTCCCAGCCATCGGCGTTCCCCGTTCCAAGCACGAATACCGGGTCAAAGTCGTCGACACCAATATTCACTTGAAGTGGTGTTGTCGCGTCAACACCGCTAACAACGCTGATATCCTTCTGCTCTGGTGACCCGGTCGGGTGAAGATACCAATCCACTGCGCTGCGGTCGTAATCAAGCGTTGCGTTCACCTCAATATCGACCGGCTCTCCTGTTATCGCGTCACGGACCGTCGTTTGACTCTCGTTGACGGTTGAACACGGATCTTTCTGCGATCCAACACAGCCACTCCCGAGTGAGGATTGAATCTGGCGATTCCGTGAGGTATCTTCGATTCCCGTTTGAACATTGAATCGACTGTTGACGTTATTAGCCACATTAAACGTCACCGTTCCCTGCTGCCCCTGTTGTTGATCAGGGACCGTCGACTGTGATGTGAATCTAGTTCCGATGTTTCTTGGGGAGACTCGAATCGTCGCGTTCGCTGGGTCAAGGCTTCCAAGGTCGTACTCAACCGTAATTTCGCCTGAGTCGAGCGAGCCCGTCTTGACGCTCGTTCGGATATTGTTGTAGGCAACGATTTGCTTGCTCTCACTCGCTAACTCTGTGTCTCCAGCGCTGGTGTCCACAAGCGTCGCACGTCCACTGAACGTTCCACCACCAACAGCCGATGGCGGAACGGTGAGACTCGTGAGTCCTTCAACACTGCTGAGACTCGTTCGTGTCGCGATTGGGGTTGTCGTTGAACTGCTATCGTTGAATAGTTGCACTTCAAGATCGTCGACGGAGCCAATCTCGCCTGTCGCATTGTATGTCACCTGAACCGCTGACAGTGTGCTGGAATCGAGGTCACTCGTGGTCAGTTTGACTGCCGGAGCAGTTCCCGTGTCGATACCGCCTTCGGTTGTGGTTTCTTCGTTTGTTGTGTCATCTATCGAACCGTCACCGCCGGCTCCAATATTACCTTGTCCATTCCCGAGTTTGTCCAGGATGCCATCACTCGATGAATTAATCGTCACTGTCGGAGTTTCCAAGTTACCCTTGACCGGCTCGGTAAGCGTAAGACCGACAATCTGTGTCTGATTCGAACCATCCGTGACCGTCGAGGTGTCAATGCTGTCGACTTCCCCATCCTCGACAGTAAAGTCAGCCGCGGTTATCGACGACTTATCGATACCGTTTGGATCACTCTTGATTTCAACATTAAACTGAGTCCTGTCTTTGCCCACAGTCGTGACGGACCCAATACTCGGTGCTGTCGTGTCAACACTGACATCAGCCACTTGGACCGTTCGGATAGCCGCGCTTCCATCTCTAGTAGATACGGTCACTACGAGTGATTGCGTTGATCCGTCAGTCGCATTCGATCCAACGGTGACGAGACCGTCGTGTATCTGAGCACCAGTCTCTGAGTTAGTGCCATTCGAATTCAACGTGACTGTGCCTGTCGCTGTCTCCGTCCCAGCGTCGTAGGCGGAGGTATTGACTGTCACCGATGAGATTGCAATATCGCTGGTCTCGACGGTAATCCCGACACTGTCACCCGTGGCAAGGGTGCTGTCATTGTTCGTCTTATCCGAGACAGAGACTCTCTCAATGTTCGGTAGTGTTTTGATTACACCACTCAATTCATTCCCGGAGTTATCGCGAATGCCGCCAGCTTGAGACGTGAGATTTACTGTTGCGACTCCAGTGCCGATCGATGAATCAACGGTTAATTGAATTAATTGAGTTTTATCGACACCAGTTCCGCTTGTGATGGTGTTGATTGATGAAATCGAGTTATTACTCACCACGAAATCAGCTTGGGTGATTGATGACGTGTCAACACCACTTACACCGCCATCGACTGTCACCTCAATACTCGTGTTGCTTGTGGAAGCCACCGAAGTGATCGCTGGTGGTGTCGTGTCGCTCTCGAAAGTAGCAGCAGTCTCAGATCGAAGCCGTGGATAGCCCTCAACGAGCGACCATGTTGACGTGTAATCTAGTGCTGGCATGAACGTCGATGGCGACTGCCCCTGCATCTCTGATGCGACCGTTGTGTTTTCGACCGACCCATGACCGATAACGCTGTCATCCGTGATTCCATCGCTGGTCGCCGTCGATTGATTAGTTGCGCCTCTGTCCCAGTACGCATCGGATAGTTGCCCGCTGTTCTCGCCGATGAGTCCACCACTGGTGATATTATTACCACCCTCGACTCGACCGGTAGTGTACGCACGAGTGACATTACTGGTTGAGTCACCAATCAGTCCACCTACGTCATCACCCTCAGTCGTAACATTACCCCGGGCGTATGAGTCGGCGATACGGTCGGCAGTAGTCAAGCCAACGAGTCCACCAACTCGGTCACCTGAAGTGGTGACATCTCCTCGTGCATATGAAGTGAGTATCTGCCCACCCGACACAGTACCGATTAACCCACCGACGGATGAGCCAGTGGTGCTACCAGTGCCGACATCACCAGTCGCGGAGGCATTCTTGACCACATCGGTGTTGTCTTGGAATGATACGTCGCCAATCAGCCCACCAATATTGGTACCACTTGTACTTGTAACGTCGCCGGTCGCGCGTGCTGTGGAGATCGTAGTCTGTGAGTTGCTCTCTGTATCCTTCCACGTGTCCAATGAGTCCACCAACACGCTGACCGGTGGTATCGACATCGCCGGTCGCCGTGACGTTCGTCGTCTGTTGTTCAGTGAGTTTGAGATATCCAATGAGTCCTCCAGTCTTGTCTCCACTGCCACTTTGCACCTCGCCACTAGCTGTGGCGTTCGTGAGAGATGCTCGTGTCTGACCGATCAGACCGCCAACGTTGCTCCCATCTGTCGACACGGTTCCAGATGCGCTGACATCGGTAACGGCTGTCTCATCCTGTTGATATCCAATCAATCCACCAACGTTGTTTCCGTTCGTCGATACATTACCTGTCGCTGTGGCGTTCGTGATGGTCTTTCCATTCCGGTGGGCACCGATGAGTCCACCAACACGCTGACCAGTGGTGTCGACATCACCAGTCGCCGAAGCGTTCGTCACCGCGAATGAAGGCGATTCATGAGCCACTTCGCCAACAAGTCCACCAACATCGTTTCCGGTTTCACTTGAAACATCGCCGCCTGCGGAGACATCGGTGATATTTCCGACGTTCGAGAGTTTTCCAGCGAGACCGCCAACGTATGCCTCGCCACCACCGTCATGTGTTGTGGTCACGTCGCCACTAGCCTGTGCTTCGGATATCGTGACTGGGTTGTTGGCTGTCGAAGTTCCCAGCCCGACAAGACCACCCACATACTGCCCGCCTGCAGAGACATTTCCAGTTGCTGTAATATTCGTGAGTTCTTCAGAGCCCGTCAGATCAAGATCGCCAATTAGCCCACCGGCGAGCGACCTAGTCGCGGTAACACTTCCATCTGCGCGCGAGTCATTTACTGAACCGCTGGTCTTCCCTACCAGCCCACCAATCTGGCTAGTCCCAGACGTGGTTACCGTAGCCGAGGACTCAGTGATGTTGCTGGTTGAACTGGCTGTCCCGACAAGCCCACCAACTTCAGTATCACCAGTGACTGTTCCCGAGGCAGTCACATTTTGGACTGCTCCGGCGCTTTCACCAACCAGCAATCCAGTGGTATCGCCACCAGTGACCGAGACGTTTTGCAGTGTCATATTTTGCACCGTGCCAGATGCTCCGAATTTGCTGATGAGGCCAGTGGCGTTCTCGCCGCTTCGGTTGACTGTTAGATTCGAGATTGTGTTACCGTTCCCGTCGAGTGACCCGTTGAATGCCTCTCCGGTAGCATTTGCAATCGGCTCGAAGTCACTGCTACCGTTCAACGATGACTCGGTGGCTGACGCGTCGATATCGGTCGTCAGTTGATAATTCTCACCACGGGTGCTGGTGTTCTTATTGATCACTTGGAGATCGGTGACCGAGTTGGCGAGATACGGGTCATCCTCTGTCCCGCTGCCAATGTACGTCGCCGTTAGCTCTGTACCATCTTCGCGCGTGTACGTGCGAACCGCGCCTTCTTCGACGGTGGTTGTCGTGCTCGTTGAGACGGCTGCATCACCTGCCACAGCGAACGTTGGTTCGAACGTCCCAGCCGACGACTGGGTTAATGTGAATGTCGCAGTGCCGGTGTCGTCGGTCACAGCCGTAGCATTGTCAAGATCAGTAAGTCCATCCGAATCCTGAACCGTGATGACGAATCCATCGCTAGGATCATTATTCGCAGCCGCCACGGTAATCGAGACAGTAATTTGCTCTGCTCTGGCTCCACTCGCGCTGGTGGCATCAATCGTGTCGGCTGTTCGAGGCGGCTGCTCGGTTCCACTCGCCTGTGTCTGCAAGATTGGATACGTACTTGTTGTCTTCCAGGTTGTGGTGTAATTCAGCCCCTCCATGAGCGCAGTTGCCGCCCTATCCTGCATCTCTGCTGCCGCCGCAGTGTCTCCGACAGATCCGTACCCATCGACGGTGACGGGCGTCCCGCTTCCGGTCGCATTCGTTTGGTTGGTCGCTCCTCTGTCCCAGTAGGATTCAGAAAGGTTGCCAGTGCCGTCACCGATGAGTCCGCCAACAGCACTACCACCTGTAACTTGCCCACGCGCGTACACGCGAGTCACGTCATTACCGTTGTCATCACCAATGAGACCGCCAATAGCTGTCCCATCAGCTGTGACGTTGCCTGCTGCGAAGGCATCTTGCACCGTCGTCGAACCAGTTCCGATCAGTCCACCGACATTGTTGCCTGTTGTATTCACATCGCCGGTTGCAGAGGCTTCTATCACCAGACTGCCGTTCGCATGATGCCCGATCAGTCCGCCGATATCATCACCGCTACCGTTGACAGTCACATCACCACTCGCCGAGGCGTTCCGCAGAGTATCCGTGCCCGAGATGTGTTGTAGATCACCGAACAATCCGCCCACTCGGCTCCCTGCCTGAGCAGTAATATTGCCTGTTGCGGAGACGTTCGTCACGTCTCCAGCGTTTTGTATCCGCCCAGCAAGACCACCAACGTGCACCGTGCCGGGAGATTCAGTATTGGTCGTGGTGACCTCACCGGTCGCACGGGCGTCTGAGATGGTGATCGTATCAGCGTTGGCACCTGAATCACCGATCAGTCCGCCCACGTACTGGCCGGTCGTCGAGACTTCACCAGATGCCGAGACGTTCACGATCGTCGCCGATTGACTCGGGTCGTGTGTCCCGATCAGTCCACCAACACCGTCTCCCGTCGTATTGACGGTCCCGTTCGCCGACGAGTCTCGGACACTAGTATCCGTCTCACCGAGCAGGCCGCCGACCGAGTCGCCACCGCCCTGCACATCGGCGGTGGCCGCGGAGTTCGTGATAGCTTGTTCGCCGGTATGATTACCCACGAGCCCACCGACTTGCGATCCGTTCAGCGGTGACGGTGCCGCTCGCACTGGCGCTGTTCACTTCGCCGGTGCTCGTGCCGACGAGGCCACCAACCTGTGATCCAGTGGCGGTGACGGTCCCATTCGCGTCAGAGCCGCTCACCACGCCGTCACTCTCGCCTACCAATCCACCGATAGCCTGGGTTCCGTTTGTGATCACTGCCGCAGTCGAGTTGGTGACCACGCCACCAGCACTGATGTTTCCGGCAACACCACCAACGTGTTGGTCGCCATCGGCTGCACCCGACACAGTCACGTTCTGGATAGTACCAGTGCTGACGCCAGCCACCGTTCCGACGTCGGTACTCCCAACGACGGAAGCGTTCTCCATCGTCAGGTCCTGAATCACTCCGTCCGGCTCGAGGTCGCCGACAAGCCCAACTGAGCTGCTCTCAGTTCGATTGACCGAGAGGTTCGAAATCGCGTGGCCGTCGCCGTCGATGGTGCCGTTGAACCCTGTGATCGGCTCGAAGCCACTGCCACCGTTCCACGTCGACTCGGTCGTGTCCAACGCGTCGATATCGGCGGCCAGCCGATAGTTGGCTGAACGCGCTGAGCTGCTGTTCTCGATCGCCTGGAGATCTGCCAGCGAGTCAATCAGATACGGATTATCAATCGTGCCGTTACCGTCGTACACCGCTGTGAGTTCTGTTTCGTCTTCACGCGTGTAGGTTCGAATCTCTCCTTCCTCAACGGTGACTGTCGTGCTTGTCGAAGCGGTCGAATCACCGACTATGCCAAATGTTGGTTCGAACGTGCCAGTAGATGACTCGCTGAAATTGAACGTTGCAGTGCCATCTTGATCAGTCACGGCTGTGACATTCTCGAGTGCAGTGATGTTCCCTGTATCTTGCACACTGACGAGGAAGCCATCATCACTGGCATTGGCAGTCGTCACGGTGACTGAAATCGAGACCTGCTCGTCCGTGACCGCACTCACGTCGGTGGAACTTACTGTTTCAACCGTCCGAGGCGGTTGTTCATCCCCACCAGCCTGCGCTCGCAAGATTGGGTACTCGCTGGTCGTCTGCCAAGTCGTGGTGTAGTTCAGCCCCGGCATGAACTCTGTCGCTGCCCGGCCCTGCATCTTGATAGTGGGCAAGCCGATTTCACTACCCCCCGCGCTATCGAGCTGACCGGTCGATTGCTCGTCCCAGTACGCGCGCTCGACAGTTGCCGAACTTCTACCGATAAGCCCACCAACATTGCTGGACCCGGAAACGTTCCCAGCCGCAAATGCTTCGATAATTTGGGAGCCACTGTTTGCATCGCCGAATAGCCCGCCGATGGAATCACCACCGTTCTGGACCCCACCTGTTGCGTACACCTGTTCGACGCGACCATTGTTCCCCAGGTCTCCGGCGAATCCGCCCACTTCATCTCCACCATTCGCTTTGACCGTTGCAGACGTATGTGACTCGGTGATTGTTGTTCCACCTTCGAGAAGCACGCCAGCCAGTCCCCCGAGGTGTGCCTCACCACTCGCGGTCGTCGTCGCAGTTCCACCAGCTACGAAGACCCGGTTCATCGATCCGGAATGAGCGCCGACAAGTGGGCCAGTATTCTTTCCACCTGTGACATTAGGCGTAATAAGTGTTACATTGGAGACCGTGCTGTCGGAGCCGGTCGTTCCGAACAGCCCAACGTCTGTCTGGTCTCCACGGTCAATATAGAGGTCGGTGACCGCGTTACCGTCGCCATCGAGCGTCCCGGTAAACGTTGCAATCGGCTCAAACCCATCTCCACCGTTCCACGACTTGTTCGTAGCTGATGCGTTGATGTCGGTTGCCAGTTGGTAATTTGCACTGAGGGTGGTCGCATCTTTATTGATTGCTTGGAGGTCTGCGAGCGAGTCGATCAGGTACGGATTATCAACCGTTCCATTACCGCTGTACACCGCTGTCAACTCTTTGTTATCTTCACGCGTGTAGGTCCGAACCTCACCTTCCTCGATAGTGACCGTCGCGTTCGTCGAGACAGCTGAATCGCCCGCAACACTAAATCTTGGTTCGAACGTACCAGCTGCCGACTCATTGAACGTGAACGTCGCGGTCCCGGTCTGATTGGTCGTGGCTGTCGCATTGTCGAGTGCAGTGATGTTCCCTGTATCCTGTACGCTGACGAGGAACCCATCAGCACTGGCATTGACAGCCGTCACGGTGACTGAAATCGAGACCTGCTCGCCCTGAACCGCAGTTAGGTTCGTGGAACTCACCGTGTCGACTGTCCGGGGCGGTTGTTCGTTCCCACTCGCCTGTGCCTGCAAGATCGGATACTCGCTCGTGGTCTGCCAGGTCGTGGTGTAGTCCAGCCCATCCATGAATTCCGTCGCCGCCTGACCCTGCATCTCTGCTGCGTCCGTGGTATCACCAACCGCCCCGTAGCCGACGGTGTTATCCACATCTTCGGCTCTAGAACCGGTTGGACTCGACTGATTGGTCGCGCCTCTGTCCCAGTAGGACTCAGAGAGCGTGCCACTCTCTACGAATCTGTTCTGAAAATCCTTTATGACGGTAGTCCCAATGAGTCCACCGACACTATTCCCACCAAGCTTGGCCTGTCCACTGGCGTAGACGCGTGATGTGTCGCCGCTCGAGGTACCGATGAGTCCGCCGACCTTACTCCTCCCAGAGACGTTACCCTGTGCGTATGAGTCCTGTACCACGCCAGCACGATGCCCCCCAATCAGCCCACCGATTGGCCCAGCTGCATCTGCGTTGACATCACCTGTCGCGGAGGCGTTTGCCACAAGGTTTGCCCCCGATTTGGGGGCAATTTGACCGATGAGTCCCCCAACACCCTGACCATTAGTACCAACGTTAGCGGAGACATTGACTCGGCCGGTGGCGGAGACGTTTGTGACGTTCTTCGTGTTTCGAATTAAGCCAATAAGCCCGCCGACGTAACCGCGACCGCTGCCGACCGCCGCGGTGACATCACCGCTTGCGCTCGCGTCAGAGACACTAACGGGTCTGGTCTGCCCCATGGATCCAACCAGTCCACCGACGCGTCCATTGCTGGTCGACACGTTACCTGATGCCGAGACGTTTGCTATTGTCGCTGCCTGACTGGGGTCGTGCTTGCCGATGAGTCCACCGACGTTGTTTTCAGTACTATTCACGTCCCCAGTTGCCGACGAACGTCGGATGGTGGTGGCGTCCGCCAATCCGAGTAATCCACCAACACTCTGGCCAGTCGCAGAGACGGTGCCCCGTGCGCTTGAGTCCTGAACCGTACCCCCACCACTGTATGACCCGATCAATCCGCCGACTCGACCGTTCGTGTCAGTAGCAACATCACCTGTCGCGGAGGCATTTGCAACGACACGTGACGACGATTCGTGCTCAAGGCTACCGATGAGTCCACCGACGTATCCACTGACGACTTGTCCTGGAACGATAGAGGCATTGACCTGACCAGTGGCGGAGACGTTCGTCACGTTCCTCGCGTTTCGAATCTCACCGATGAGTCCACCGGTGAAAGCGTCAGTCCCGCTGAGATCCGATGTCGTAACATTGCCATCAGCACGCGCGTTCGAGACAGTGACAGGAGAACCGGAAATTGAACTGCCAACCAGTCCACCAACGCGCACGCCCCCACTGGTTGAAACACTACCCGACGCCGAGACATTTGCAATTGTCGCTGCCTGACTGGGGTCGTGCTCGCCGATCAGTCCACCGACGTTAGATCCGGTAGTGCCGTTCACGCGCCCGCTCGCCGAGGAATCGGTCACGTTAGCCTGTGCTCGACCAATTAGCCCACCGGTGCTCCCGGTCCCGGTGACGGCTCCGGAGGCGTTCGTGTCGACCACCGGAATCGTGCTC
>KE356562.1:228831-230819 GCA_000416005.1 Haloquadratum sp. J07HQX50
CACGGAGTAGTGTAGTTCAATCCATTCATGAACGTCGTCGGTGCTCTCCCCTGCATCTCCGGCGCTGGCTGGCTGTCACCGATGGCTCCGTAGCCCTCGGGACTGCCGGACGCGGATCCGTCGCCGCTCGGGCTCGATTGGTTGGTCGCTCCGATATCCCAGTAGGACTCGGAGATCCGTCCTGAACGTCCTCCGATGAGGCCACCAGTTTCGCCAGCCCCTTCCACTCGCCCGCTCGCGTACACGCGGGTCACGTCATTACCCCTATTATCGCCAATGAGCCCGCCAACGGATGTCCCCGTGCTAGTGACGTTCCCTCTCGCATAGGCATCCACCACCTGCATGTCAGTCGACCCATACCCGATCAACCCGCCCACTCGGGTGCCTGTTGCATTTACGTCACCAGTTGCAGCGGCAATCTCGATTCGAGACCCCTGACGATACTCTCCGATGAGCCCGCCGACGCTATTTTGTCCCTCAATGTCACCGCGTGCAGTGGCGTTTTTGATTAACTGATTGCTCCGATCTGATTGCCTCAACCGTCCGAACAATCCACCGACATAATCGCCATCGGCGCTGACATCACCCGTCGCGGAAACATTCGTCATGTCTCCTCCATTAGCACTCGCGTACCCCAGTATCCCGCCGACATTACTCCCGTTTGAGGTGACGTTGCCTGTGGTGTGCCCATCAGTTATCGATAGGAATTCTTGACGGCTATCTTTATTGGGCTCAGTGTTCGGATCCCCCCCTTTCGTGCCGACCAACCCCCCAACTTTGTCGCCGCTGGCTGAGACATCACCCCTCGCAGTAACATTTTGTATATGTCTGTCCACGGGGAGGTTGTACCTACCCACCAATCCCCCAACTTCCGCATTTGCGGTCCCATCGTACGAACCCGTGACGGTTACTGCACCACTCGCTTCAGAATCTCGAATCTCGGCGTCCGTCGTACCGATCAACCCACCGACCCTGCTCGCATTGGCCACCACGTCACCGGTCGCAACGACGTCCGTCACCAGATCTCCATTGCTATGATGACCTATCAGCCCCCCTACGTGGTTTCCTCCCCTCGTCCCTCCCGTCTCAACGGTCACATTACCGAACGCCGACGCGTTTCTGACATCGTCTCGGTTACTATCATGTTGGAGTGCGCCGACCAGTCCACCGATGTTCTGGCCACCGGTTACAGTGATATCACCGCTGGCAGACACATTGGTGAGATCCTTACTTCGCTGGAACCTGCCGATTAATCCGCCGACATAGGCATCTCTCTCAGCGAAAGACGTGCTCACATCACCAGTGATATTTGCGTTCGAGACGGTGGCACTATTGGAACCGACAACGGTACCGATGAGTCCACCCACAGACGCCCCAGCCGCCGAAACGGTTCCATCTGCAGTAACATTCGTGACCACGAGATTAGATTGGGTGGGATCAAGATGCCCAATCAGCCCGCCGACCCGGTTCCCACTCGTACTATTCACGGCCCCGCTCGCCGAGGAGCTCCGCACATCGGCCTGTGTCCGTCCAATCAACCCCCCGGTGCGGTCAGTTCCAGTGACAGCTCCGGAGGCGGTCGTATTGACAATGGGGGTCGTGCTCTGATGATCGCCAATAAGCCCACCGGCGTACGACCCAGTCGCGGTGACGGTGCCGGTCGCGCTGGAGCGGTTTACCTCGCCGTTACTGTTGCCCACCAACCCACCGACACGCTGGCTCCCGAACGTGTTCGTTGCCGCGGTCGACTCGGTGACCACACCGCCGGTCTCGACTTTCCCGACAACGCCGCCGATCTGATTACTGCCATTGACCGCTCCTGACGCGATTATGTTCTGTATGATGCCACCGGTGACTGTGCCGACGACGCCACCAATTCGATTTCTTCCACCGACCGTTCCCGAAACGGTCACATTCTGGACAGTCCCGGCGCTGATTCCGACTACTGCACCGATATCATCTTGCCCAACAACCGAGGTATTCTCGAT
>KE356562.1:230839-234534 GCA_000416005.1 Haloquadratum sp. J07HQX50
ACCGTGACTGATTGACTCTGCTCACTTGGGTCCGGACCGACCGTGAACGTCGCACTGTACACATCGTCAGAGGCGGTGGAGTTCGGACCGTTGTCGTTGAGAGTGACGGTTCCGGCATCAAACGCGCCGGCCTGAGCGGTGACTGATTGGATCGTCGACGTGTCAGTTACCGTTGCGCTCACCCCGATTGTGTCGTTCGTCGTGGCGACGCCTGCCCCATTGGTATTCGTAATCGTGACGTCAGTGACGTTTGGCGCGCCTGTGTCGACCGTAATATTTCGATCGGCGGTGATTGCCGAGTCGACCGTTGGATCTTGATTCACACCGAGTGTGAATATAATCGGGACCGACCGCTTTGTCTCATTGTCGGAGGATGTTCCGACGAAGTCGTAAGTGACCGTGCGGAAAACTGCCTGAATATCGCTTGCATTCGCAGTGGCTGAGCTGTTCACTGACACGTCCAACACACCCGTTGTGTCGTTGTACGTGCCCGTCATCCCGCGATTATTGGCGACGGTCGTGTTCAGCGAAAGTTCGTCGCTGCTCGAATCGAATCCCTGACCGATACTCACCGCCGCAGTGTCGATCGTCCCGCCATCCGGATCGGTGACTGTCAGATTCTCGTCTACGATGAACCCGCTATCGGTGGCCGTGTAGCTGGCACCAGTCGAACTCGTTGTAAGCGTCGGCGGGTCATCCACCGTCGTCACGCTGATATTGAATGTGGTAGGTCCTATCGAATTTGAGTTTGTGTCTACAATATTAAATTCGAAATTGTCAGTTGTCGATTCGGAGCCGTCGTGGCTGTAGTACAGACTCCCGTTGTTAATATCTGATTGCGTGAACGTTCCCGTTTCGATTGCTGACTCGCCATCGAACGTGCCATCGCCATTCCTGTCAATAAATAGCGTCCCACTCGAAACGGTGGTGGTGATATTATACGTGATCGAGTCTCCGTCAGGATCACTCGAATCTAAGACGGTAGCGTTGAGTTGCGTCGCGTTCGACCCTTCCACGGGTTGGAGTTCTGTGTTCGTATCTATCGTCGGTGGGTCATTCACTCCCGTCACGCTGATATTGAACGTGTTCGGTCCTACTGAATTCGAGTTGGGGTCGATAATATTGAATTCGAAGCTATCAGTCACCGAATCGGAGCCGTCGTGATTGTAATATAGCGTCTCGGCATCAATATCTGCTTGCGTGAATGTCCCTGTTCCGATAGCCGACTCGTTGCCAAATGCACCGTCTTCATTCTCATCAACAAACAGCGTTCCAGTCGAAACAGCGGTGGTAATGTTGTATGTAATCGAGTCTCCGTCAGGATCACTCGAACTCAACGCGTTCGTGTCAATGTTTGGGGTTGACCCTTCCTTAGTTTGGATTTCTACATTCGTATCTACCGTTGGTGGACTGTTGATCGTCGCCACGTTAACACTGAATGTATTGGATCCTGTCGAATCGCCATTTTCGTCTGTGACATCGAAGTTGAAGTTATCAGCCGTCGACTTGGATCCATCGTGGCTGTAGTGCAGACTCCCATTTTCAATATCTGTCTGCGTGAAATTCCCCGTCGCGATAGCTGACTCATTATCTAATGCACCGTCTCCGTTTTCATCAAGAAACAGCGTCCCGGTCGAAACAGCGGTGGTAACGTTGTATGTAATCGAGTCTCCGTCAGGATCACTCGAACTCAAGGCGTTCGTGTCGATGTTTGCGGTCGACCCTTCCTTAGTTTGGATTTCTACGTTTGTATCCACTGTTGGTGGACTGTTGATCGTCGTTATACTGATATTGAACGTATTGAATCCTGTCGAACTGCCGTTTTCATCTGTGACACTGAACTCAAAGTTATCAGCCGTCGACTTGGATCCGTCATGGCTGTAATAGAGACTCCCACTTTCGATGTCTGATTGTGTGAATGTCCCCGCTCCAATAGCCGACTCACCGTCAATGGTTTCATCTGACGTGCCATTTCCAGTTCCGTCGAGGAACAGTGTCCCGCTCGAAACAGCGGTGGTGATATCATACGTGAGTGAATCTCCGTCAGGATCACTCGAACTCAATGTGGTTGTATCGATGTTTGCGCTTGATCCTTCTGCAGTTTGGATTTCTATGTTCGTATCTACCGTCGGTGGGTCATTTACTCCCGCCACATTGATATTGAACGTGTTGGGTCCTACCGAACTGCCGTTGCCATCTAAAATATTGAATTCAAAGCTATCACTTGTAGACTTGGACCCATCGTGGCTGTAGTATAGACTCCCGTTGGCAATATCCGATTGGGTGAATGTCCCTGTTCCGATAGCCAACTCGTTGCCAAATACACCGTCTCCATTCTCATCAACAAACAGCGTCCCAGTCGAAACAGCGGTGGTAACATTATATGTGATTGGGTCTCCGTCAGCATCGCTCGCGCTTAATGCACTAGCATTGATGTTTGCATTCGACCCCTCTGCGGTCTGGATTCCCGCGTTCGTATCAAGCGTCGGTGACTGTGCCGACACCGGTCCTGCAAAGGCTGCTCCCGAGATAACGAGAGTTACGACGATAGCCAGCGTAAGGAATGATTTTATCGCCTGATTCATTCTGCCCTCATCATCGGAGTTACTGAGAAGGTAATATGATCAATCAACGATACTTCGTGTGTGATCTGTGTTACCGACTCCCTTGTGGTATCTCTCAAATGAGAATCGACGTCAACGTCAGTATCAATGGCTCTGGTTTCCTCACAGCTAAGCAATGAAAGCCAACCGAAATCTACGCTGACACTGATGAGAGAATCAAATGCCTCTTGACCGAGAGATATAGCATTGATACTATCGATGTCGAAAATGAGAAATCGTGTTGAGGCAGCTCTGCTCACACCGAGAGACATGACTACTGAGAGACCGGCTGGTAGGGTGGTATTGAGCAGATTGCTGCAGATCATCTCTTCGTGCATACGATAGAATATACACCTAGTATTGAGGAGTACGCAGACATATGCCCATATTGTTATATATTCGACACTTTAATATTATATATTTAACCGAATACGCGGGATAAAATTGATATACAGTATTTTTATGCAGATTAGTGACCAATAATAGCTGTTTAATCAGAATTCTGCGCTACAGTAATTTTCAATAAATATACGCAGGAAAAAACAGTTAATCGAAAGACAAGTGAATATTTTGGAACATCAGTGATCACTACACTGTGGTGTATTATGTCATGATATCTCGTAACACATTCTTTTCATCTGTGTGGCAATTAATACATTATAATGACCGAGTGTGTTTCATCGGTATGTCATGCTACGAGTGAGATGATAGCTACCCATATCCTAGTGTGTGACTACCCTACCCTACCCTACCCTACTCACCCGCTTCGCTCTCTCCTTGAGGAAGGGGTCTTAGCGCCTATGATTTGATAAACATGATACAGCATCATATCACATCGCATCAGTCATTACTGATACTACATCTGGGATCACTCACGCAAGGTAGTGCATCATTGGCATCCTCCTCGCTCTAAAGGGCGAGGATTCCACGAAGTGGATCTGCAGGTTGCGCGGTTCCTCGGGCTCGGGATTCAAATACGCGTTCGCGTTTGCGTGACCCCTCGAAGGTTGCCACCGAGTTGTGATCAATGGTGTGCGTTCCAGCGCGTGTAGCTCTGTCACAAGAGCCTTTGTCCTCGCAGACAGCGAGCAT
>KE356562.1:234554-237148 GCA_000416005.1 Haloquadratum sp. J07HQX50
GTCGGTCACGCTCGCCGCAATCTGGAACTCGTCTCCAGCCGTGACTGGCAGGCTTCCACTGATGAGTGACGCGGTCGTGTTGTCGATCCGTGGCGCGGACGTATCGACCGCGAGCTCGTTCGATTGCGTGCCAGATAGCTTGGTACTCGCGTTCCAGGCGAGATAGCCAACAGTATTCCCGAGATGACCGTCGGAATTGTCCACTGGGTCCTCTTCGATTCGAACGCTGACACCGGTGTCAGTACGCTTGTCGTATCGGAGGTACGACCGTTCGCTCCCGCTACTTGTTTGCGTGGCAGCCACGAAGCCAGCCGGATACGGACCACCGAAATCGATACTGGTTAGCGTATCAGTGACACTTCCTCGCGTGCCAGCAGCGAACCCTGTCTCGCCCGACGCCGAGTTTCCCTGTTCGATGGCGACGTATCCCAGTGTCTCGGTCCCGTGCGGATTCCCGTCTGTTCCATCTGCTTCGTCATCTTCGATTCTCGAATCAAGTCCGTTTGACCCGACGTTAGTATTCCGCGTACTCACGGCGTCTGGGTCGTTGACCGTCTGTGGCTGGGTGAATGCGACAGGCGAAGAGAGTGACTCGTCAAACGTTATCGATTGGAATCCGTCGTTCTGGTTCAGGCTAATCGTTCCTGCAGAGACCTTCGTGCCGTCGTCTAGTGTTGTCGTGCCAGCCTCTGCAACGATGTACGACACGTTCGCCGATGGGTGAGCCTCATCGTCCTGAACCGACCACTCCTCGACACGAATCTCGAAGGATGTCGACTGTACGTTCCGAATCCGTGTGTGTCCACGGCGCTCCTTGGCGACGGCACTGCCGTCGTCGCCAGGCGAAGTTGTCTCCAGTGGCTTCGCAATCACGACGGGATTCTCGAACGCACGCGGGAGCGAAACGGTCCGGAAGTCGGTCGTTCCATCAGGGTTGACCGTAATCGAATCGTACACCAAGTCGCCGGGGGGAGTCCCACCGTTGCCAGCGTCGTCGGTCGCGCGAACGGTGACAGATTGACTCTGCTCACTTGGGTCCGGACCGACCGTGAACGTCGCACTGTACACATCATCAGAGGCAGTGGAGTTTGGACCGTCGTCGCTGAGAGTGACGGTCCCGGCATCGAACGCGCCTGCCTGAGCGGTGACCGATCTGATCGTCGACGCGTCGGTTACGGTGGCGCGTATCTCAATCGTGTCGCTCGTCGTGGCGACGCCTGCTCCGTTGGTATTCGTAATCGTGACGTCAGTGACGTTTGGCGCGCCTGTATCGACCGTGATATTTCGATCGGCGGTGATCGCCGAGTCGGCCGTCGGATCCTGATTCACACCGAGTGTGAATCTAATCGGAACCGACCGTCCCGTCTCGTTGTCGGAGGACGTCCCGGTGAATCGGTAGGTGACCGTGCGAAGGACCGCCTGCATATCACTCGCTGACGCAGTCGTCGAGCTATCCACTGAGACGTTCAATACACCCGCTGTGTCGTTGTACGACCCCGTGATATCGCGACTGGTGGCGACCGTCGTGTTCACCGAAAGTTCGTCGCTGCTCGAATCGAATCCATCTCCAACACGGACTGTGGCGCCGTCGATACTGCCGCCATCCGGATCGCTCAGATTCAATGAATCATCGACAATAAACCCACTATCAGAAGCTGTGTAGTTGATGTTGGTCGAATTCGTCGTAAGTGTCGGTGGGTCATCCACCGCCGTCACGGTGATGTCGAACGTGCTCGGCCCTGACGAACTGCCGTTTCTATCTGTGAGATTGAATTTGAAACTATCAGTCGGTGACTCAGAGCCATCGTGGCGGTAATAGAGATGTCCGTTATCGATGTCTGTCTGCGTGAACGTCCCTGTCTCGATAGCTGGCTCATCATCGAGGGCTCCATTCGAGGTCCCATTTCCGACTCCATCGAGGAACAGTGTCCCGCTCGAAACAGCGTCGGTGATATTGTACGTGAGTGAGTCTCCGTCAGGATCACTCGAATCTAAGACGGTAGCGTTGAGTTGCGTCGCGTTCGACCCTTCCACGGGTTGGTGTTCTGTGTTCGTATCTATCGTCGGTGGGTCATTCACTCCCGTCACGCTGATATTGAACGTGTTCGGTCCTACTGAATTCGAGTTGGGGTCGACAATATTGAATTCGAAGCGATCGGTCGCCAACTCGGATCCGTCGTGATTGTAATATAGCGTCTCGGCATCAATATCTGCTTGCGTGAAATTCCCTGTTTCGATCGCTGATTCGCCGTCAAATGCATCGTCCAGTGTCCCACTTCCGGTTCCATCGAGAAACAGCGTTCCGTTCGAAACGGCGGTGGTGACGTTGTAGGTGATCGAGCCGCCGTCGGGATCGGTTGCATTCAATCGGGTGGCGTTGATCTGTGTCGCGTTCGACCCTTCCGCCGTTTGTAGTTCTGTATTCGTATCTACCGTTGGCGGGTTGTCGGTCACACTGGTGATGATCAGTTGAGCTGTACTAGGTGTGCTCGTCTCCAGCCCCCCGTACTCGGCAATGTAGTCCCGTTGTTTATCATTTTGATCATTCCACCATTGGATCTAAAGTTGATTTCGGCGTAGTCTTCATCGCTGGC
>KE356562.1:237168-238795 GCA_000416005.1 Haloquadratum sp. J07HQX50
TCCGATTTCTGAAAGGATCAGTGTGAGAACCACAGTCGTTCTGAATGAGACGACTGATGCGTTTGCTGGCCCGTTCGGCGGGCAGTGAATCGGCACTGAGATGACATTCAGTCGTGTCATCAACTGTGCGGCGTGGTGAAGAAGTCGAGATTCTCACTCGGGGGTGTCCGTGAGCGGAGTGTGAGTTATGTGGGCTTTCACACTCACCGCAAGCGGTCCTCGTGACGTATAGCAACTGAAGGGACGCGAGTGAAAGGCTATCGCTTTGTGTTATTGATAATCGGTTCCATCCGCTTGCGTGTGTGCGGAGTGATTGTATAACTTGAACAGAAATATAGATATCGCTATCATCAAGATGTAATTGAGTATGCTCAAACTGCGATTGTAATGGTATAGACTAAATCGCCGATTACTGGCTTGACCGCTGTTCGTGTCAGATGTGGTGAACAGCAGCTATCTACTGTCGGCTGTGACTTCTCCAGTTCGTGCCACATCTCGGTAGATGTGGTCTCCTTTGATGATCTCAATGAACTGTTAGTTTATGTCATTCCGCAGTTTGAGTGCTATCCTGCCCGAAGAGAGTACATCAAAAACTGCTATGACTGCATTCATTGTCAGGTATAGGATACAAAGGATATTAAATGACAGCTTACTTATATGAAAGCCACAGATTACTCGAATGTAAGCATTGATCAAACAGCAATCGTATCAACAGATTGTAACCATTGACTTCAGAGGGAAACTCAATCGTATGATAGAATACTCCGTGTGCGATAGGAGGCGTACGGATCCTCATAGTTCAAGCGAAGTCTATCGCCAGGCAGTTTCACTGACCCGCAGATGAACGGCTTCCAGTTGGGACAAGATATTCAGCATCTAAACGTGATCTGTTGATCTCTTAGGACCGTGCAAAGGGACATGCATGAGTGAACTAAAACTCGCTCCTGAGAGCGGAAGTACGGCCGATGATCTCTCACCTGTTGAGTTTGATAGCACAGTCGGAGAGCACATGCCCAATCGCTGTATTTGACACGCTCATGACGGATATGTGCTGTCTGTGCGCTTCCCGTTCGGAAGACACAGTTTCGGCGCAGAAACCGCTTTCTGCACGCCCTCCCCAAGCGTACGATTGACCACTATCTCGCCACAGGGCAGGTCGCATCGCTCATTGCGACGTGGATAACATTCAACTGAACAGCGCGGGGCACGTGTGGGAACGAGAACTTTCACATCAAGAAGTTTTACCCCGCCACTGCTCCGATACAGATGAGAGCGACACTGTATCGTCATTGACCGAAAGAGTGAGCACGAGATCTTGAAGACGTGTTGCAGCTGTGCTCAAGCGTAAAGTACCTCGCAAGCGGTGAGTGACTCAGGTGGGGTAGCTCACGTTTGTCACCAGAACTTGCCGCTTTGATTGCTTGCTGGACACCATCTGGCGACAGGAAGAATATCACCTCAGGAACCGACAGTTGTCAGGATGAGTCGGCTCAGCTCCTCAGGCAAAAAAAGCTATCAAGACTGCCACCAAGAGATTGTTATGTACGACCTTCCCTGATACTCTGCCTGGCGAGCCTATCGGCCTCTCTGTTCTGATGACTCGGAATATACCGCACAGTGACTGACT
>KE356562.1:238815-240159 GCA_000416005.1 Haloquadratum sp. J07HQX50
CCGTCAACATCAACAACTAACCGGGCAAGCCCATCCGGCACATTCTTCGACTTGAACACTCCATCGCTCGCTGTCTCCCGACTCACGGAATAAATTCATGATCACTTGCTTCCGCGGACTCAACTGAGTGACCTACCCGGGCATATGGTAGAACCCCAAGTCCGCTGAATACAACATGATGATGCACATTTTGATACGATGTGAGGTCATCGCCGGTTGCATGTGCACGAATGTTATTCGCAGCAGTGACACCCTGTTCTTTGGCAACGTGGAGGATTGGCTCTCGTCCGTTTGCATCACCAGCAACGAAAATCCGGTCATTCCCCCGGGCTTGCATTGTCGCCGGAACCCATCCGGGTTCAGGATTCACCGATGTATTCTCGAGCCCAAGATTATCGACTGCAGGTCGCCGTCCGGTAAATCCGAATAGCTGATCTGCTTCGATTGTCTCTTCACGTCCTTCCCGTCGGACCGACATCCTTACGCCACCGTCTGCTGTCGATTCAACACGACGTTCGTCCGTTTCAGTAAGCACGGTTATGTCGAATGCATCGCGATAATACGATAATAATGCATCACCAAACGCTGGGTCAGCCTCATCAAGCGGTCGAGAATCATGCTCAATGACGGTGATATCCATCTCTCCTGCCTCTGCAAGATACGGAACCATCTCCATGCCGACGTATCCGAAGCCCATGACAATTCCCGAGTCTCCAAATGAGGTCGCATCAAGGACATCCGCGCTTGTCATCATTGAAACATCCTCAATACCAGGAAGCGACGGCTCATTCACTGAAGAGCCGGTTGCGATGACAACATAATCTGGCTCAATGGTAGTGTCACCGACTGAGAGTGTTCGGTCATTGAGGAACTGTGCTGTTTCAGTGTAAAATTGGACGTTCTCCTTCTCAGCAAGTTCCTCGACGCCTGCTCGTCGATGTGCTGCGAAATTTAATACACGTTTATTTTTTGTCTCAACAACTGAATCGAGATCAACATCCGGCAGTGGTCCATCTAAACGGTCGTCGTGTCGAGCCGCAAATCGATGTTCAGCAGCTGAAAGCACCTCTTTTGATGGCATACACCCGCGAAGAATACAGAGTCCTCCTCCGGGGTCGCCGTCATCAATCATCGTAACCTCAACCTCTGGCATCTCGGCAAGTTGCTGCGCGGCAGCAATACCAGCACTGCCGTATGCACCGATGACGGCAACGTGTGTTGACATAGTTTTATTATGACACCCATCTGATTAACGGTTCGGTGGCGTTGTCCAATGTTCACACAGCCGTGTGTTTATTTATGTTCGTATTCTTCCTTGGAGACTTCACAAAGCTGTATGTATTG
>KE356562.1:240179-242798 GCA_000416005.1 Haloquadratum sp. J07HQX50
CGATCATCTGATGTGTAAATTTGCAGGATTAATTATTGTGGTGTCTCTCTGGTGGTCGGTTATGTCGATGCTAAAATTTGCAGCGACAGACATTCAAATTAAGATTCTTTTCTATCGGCTCTCAATCGCAGCGTGGATTGCACTCCCTGTTTCAACGTGTCTTTTTGCTTTCATTGGAATGTATCATCGCGATGAATTGATTACACAACTATATCGTGGGTTCATTGCATTTTTTATTGGACTTATTACTCTGATCATGCTGGTTCCACAAATGACCCTATTTAGTACACCGTATCTTTTTTCTGTAGGTGAATTTGTCAGCTTAGAACATGGAATAAGCGTCACAATATCCGTCATTACCGGTATTGCGTGGACGGTGACTGCCCTTGGGGCTAGCGCCGTTGCATTTCGAGCAGTTCGTGGGAAACATGTTCCACCAGTTGTCGCATTCGCCGTTGGGATCCCATTGCTACCGGGAATCGCCGGGGTAATCAAGTTATTCGCACTCTACCCCGTCGGAGGAATTGGGTTTAATCTATCTCCTCACTTCGCTGGTCTGGGGAGTATTATGTTCGCTATCGTAGCACATCGAAGAGGGCTCACAAATAGTATTTTAGATTCGCGGCATGCTGCCGTTGAGAATGTGACGGAAGGGTATTTACTTGTTGACGATACCGGGATAATTCATGACGTGAACAACGCGGCGAAAGAGATAATTGATGCAACGACCGGCGATCAAGTCCCGTCATGGCTAGCCGAGTCGTTTGTCGATACTGCCGAAAATATGAATATTACCACCCCAACAGGACGAGAAATCGATGCACATCAACATGTAGTCGAAAATCACGGCGCTTTGGGCAGAGTGTTTCTTCTCCGTGATCGAACTGAACACTTGCGTCGAGTGCGTGATCTTGAGTCTCGTAACCGTCTGATCGCTGAACTCCCTGTCGGCGTTTTCCGAATTCAGCTTGGAACGCCACCGCGTTTCATCTATTCAAATCAGGCGTTCGCTGAGTTATTTAATGTCAGTGATGTGGAGTCGACACGTGGACAGGCGATATCGGATGGACCTGGGTCACGACGGTTGAGTGACACTGGATCAGTTCATGGACGGACGGTATCGGATGTATTCGGGTCACAACAGCTGATTGATCCTGACTCGAGTTACGCAAGCAAAGAGGAGTTAGAAACAAATGAACACCTATTTTCGCCGCCGCGGGGGGGCTCATTTTGGGGACTTGTTTCCCTCTACCCATCGACCGCCAAAGATGTTGATGTTATTGAGGGTGTGATTGTAGATATTACTGCAGAGAAACAAGCAGAAGCTCTTCTCGAAGAAGAACTCGATGACGTATCGCGTGATCTGGGCGTGATCAAACGGCTTTGGGATCTCTCAGTTCGTCTTGAGGGGTTCGACGCCTTCGCCAATGAAGCACTTTCGTTGTTGAACGAAATTGATAGCGTTGATAACGCTAGGATTGTTGACTCAGGAGCAGTGCGTGGTGCTGAAATTGAGACTGCTTTTGAGACTGGATATACCCAAATTCCGGATACAGCGGTGTCGACAGCGATGGAACATGCATATCACGATGAGAATCAACGCATCGAAACACTCGATATAGACGGCGAAACATACACGCTTATGACGGCGCCAATTATGACAGAACACGTCGCTGATTCGGTTCTCATGGTGCTGAGCGCGTCGCCACCAGATGAAAGCACCAAGCAGTTGCTGATGGATACCGCTAGAGCGTTGGGATATAAACGTGCAATCGATTATCGCGAGGATCATACATATGATGATAGTATGACTGAACTCCGGGTTGCTAACACAGATATGGATGATCCGCATCCACTGACTCAGCTTCTCGCTACTGCTGATGTTGAGTCATCGTCGGTCACATTCACCAGTGTACGTATTGAAGATGAGACAGTCTGGTATCTCATGCAGGGAGACGGCTCGGTGTGCGACAGAATGAATACGGCGGCAGCCGCGCATAAGTCAGTCAAAACAACGACAGCAGTATCGAGTGATGAACAGGAGGGGCAACGTCACTGTCAAATCGGCGTCAAGACGGCTGATATACATCGTTCTCTCAAGACTGAGGGAGTCGTAGTGGTCACCGTCTCCGCGAATGCACGTTCGACGGAATTCTTGCTACATCTACCGACCGATACCAGTGTTGCAGACATTATCGATATCTTCCGAACGCAGTTTCCGACAATGCATCTACAATCAAGAGAAACGATTGAGCGCGAGTCAATCGACGCACAGGTGTTCAGTGAGTTAGATGAATACCAACGACAGGCAATAGAAACTGCAACACGAATGGGATTTTTTTCTCGTCCTCAAGATGCAACGGCTGGAGATGTTGCAGACGCCCTTGATGTCGGTCGAACAACGTTCAGTCGCCGTCTGAAGAACGCACAAACAACAGTGTTCAATCGGATGCTTGATCAACAAAGTGATACCGGCTCTGTGGATGATTGAATAATTGAATAATAGTTGACTCATCATTGCCCTTTCTGAGTGAATGACGCTCAGTTGATTCTAGCAATCATATAGTAATTATACAATATTCTGACTCTACTGTCGTTATCTCAGCAATCCGACATCGT
>KE356562.1:242818-246791 GCA_000416005.1 Haloquadratum sp. J07HQX50
TTGACTGTCGGTCGGCTGATGACATCTCTGAGACACGCTTATCGTAGCCCTCCTGTGCTGCCTCGACAGCACGGTCGATATCTGCTGCCACTCCAGCTTGGACCTCAGCTAATGTCTGTCCTGTCGTTGGGTCCCGAGTTTCGAACTTTTCTCCGGATGCACTCTGAGTCCACTCCCCACCGATATACAACGACCGATGGCTTGGCATCACTTCGTTTGCTGCCTGCTCGTGTCGTCTTCTGATTGCTGACTTACGCTCCGCTGGTGGTTGTGCTTCATTTTCAGTTGACATATACAACTGTTATTATTGTTTGTTAACATTAAAATATTCCGCCGGGATACAGAATGCGAGTGCAGCGGGACGACGAGAGAGTGTGTGGACTCATATCCAATGTCGAATTTAGAGAGATTCGGGCTCAAGACACACTTGACGCACGGAAGAAATTGGACGGCCGAAATGCTCTACTCAATCGCTTTGTTTCACTGACGGTTGAATGAGAGAGGTCGAATTTATTCCTACGATACAGAGTGGGACTTTGTCGTTGATTCTCCGTTGTCGATTGATCCCTCTCTCGGCTAAGCGTGCCTAAGGGACTGGTTGACGCGTCGTATGCGATTACACTCCTGTGCGCTCAAAAAAAGTGTGCGACCTGCTCTTCGCATGTATGTGCAAGCAGTCTACAGGGAGCGCGCCAGACTAGACTTCTTCGATACCAGCTTTGAGTGTCTCGACAGTGTCGTCGTCAAGTGTCAGATCTGGATGAGCATCAGCAGCATGCGCCTCCGCTTGCGCAAGAATATCGTCTTCTGTTTCACCGCTGCACGTCGCCTCGCATCCTTCCAGTGGACAAACTAGTTCAAGTGCCATATTGGGAAAGAGCAGTTACACCGGTTTATGTTTGGTCCCGAAATGGCGTTGGCACAGTCTTGTATTACAATTACAGCCGAAGCAAGTGCCGACAATTCTGGCGGTTCGATGAGGGTGACGCCCTGATGATGTGCCAACAGGATGTGTGCTGATTCAGAAGAATCGTGCCTGGGCACTCACGACGACAGGTCAGTCTCTCAATCAGCGGTTCGTCGTAATAATTTTTTGACCTGACCATAATGCGACATGCATGTCTGATATACCCCTGCAGGACACTCAACGAGAGGACTCCTCTGAGGACGACGAGATTGATCTTGAGTGGCTCACGCTCGAGGACGGCGAGTCAATTCGGTGGGCCAGTGCACCACACAGATATAGCATCGCGCCCGCAGTCGTCATTGGCGTTTTGTTTTCGATCGTCCTTATCGGGATTCCAATTATCGTGGGTTCGTATTTACAGTATACGAATACTAACTACGTTGTGACCGACCGAGGACTCTACAGCAAGCGCGGGGTTCTCTCAAAAAATGTCAAACAGATCGGATTTGAGAAGGTACAGAACATCTCATACTCACAATCAGCCCTCGGGTCATCATTAGGATATGGGTCTGTCGACATCAGCACAGCTGGTGGCTCAGGTGTGGAACTACAGTTCCGCAACATCCCAGACCCGGCGTCAATTCAAGAACTGATTGCAAGAGAAATCGATGCACGGCAACAGCCTACATCAAATAATTCGACCGATACTGATGACGTGCTTAGCGAGATTCTCTTCGAACTTCGGGCAATCCGCTCAGCAGTGACTGATGAACCTGTTGAGGAGCGTCCCAGCGACACTCGAACTGTGAGTGATGAAAGACCAACTGGGCGATTATCGACGAGTGAGGCAAAAAGCGATGAGTGATAATTGGTGGTTTCAGGCCGATAATGAAACCATCGTCTGGCGAGGCCAACCGAAACTATCGGCGGCAACCTCTGGAGTGGGTGTTGGGGTTGTGGTTTGTGTCCTCGCAGCCACCGTGGCAGTGTTGCTGAACCCATGGGTTGTGGCAAGTGGGATTGCCGGTGTTGGAATCATACTGTGGGCTGTCGCTCGTGTCCGCCGAACCAGGTATTTGCTTACAACGCGGTCGGTATGGCTAAAACGCGGTATACTCAAACAGACCGTTCGCCGAGTCGGACTGTCAAAGGTACAGAACACGGCTTACTCACAGTCGATAACTGGGACAGTATTCGGGTTTGGAACCATAGAGGTTGAAGTTGCTGGTGGTCGCGACCTCCGGCTTCAGCGGATCGATAATCCCGAGTCTGTCCAGACGGCCATTGCTGACCGTGTCGGCCGCACAGAAACAGACACACTCGGGTCGGTTGCTCAGTGGCGCTCAGTGCTGACGCTGGTCCGTGATATCAGGACTGCAATCGAATAACATGACTGAGTTCAACGCCGTCTCATATCGAGCGTATCGAGACACAATGTGTGAGTGCATAGACAGACACCTCCAGATGTAATTCTCGGCACGTAAAACAAGCCGCAGGGATGAAGAAGTCAAATACAGATACACACCCGATCTCGCTGTGAAGTATCTCGGGGATGAGTGATTTGAGAGACGAATCAGAGTCATTACCGAAGAAGGGGGTCTTCTATCCGAGCCCAAGACACTCGCTTGCCTCCCTGTAGAGGGTTCGATACCTGACAGATAGTGTAATGCCAACGCCTCTGGTGACAACAAGCCGGCCAGGTATGTTGGTTTCTCGAAGAGTGCGAGAGAGACAACTGTTAGTATTGGCTGTCCCAACTGTGGATATTCGTGGCATTTGACCGAGACACATTTCACCGGCAGGCGGTCAAGACACCTTCTACCGACGATATTAGCAAAATGCGCTCTCTCGTTATTGAGGCACTCGCACAGGAGGGATATCATCCCGAGAGAGATGCGACCGGAAATGTCATTACTACCCGAGAAGCGACAGGTTCCAGTAGTATGCATTTAGTGCTCAATACCCACATCGACACCGTCCCACCACATCTTCCATTTGAGCAGCATGACGATATTGTCCAGGGACGAGGTGCGTGTGATGCAAAAGGCGCGTTAGCGGCCCTTGTCGATGTCTTTTGCACAGCACCTATCGACGCTGGACGACTGACACTTGCAATCACGCCCGATGAAGAAACCACACAGTTTGGCGGTGAACATCTCGGTGAAACGCTCTCTGCTGACGGGTACATCGTCGGCGAACCAACCGGTCTGGACGTGTGCTATGCTGCTCGCGGAGGGTACGGTGGTCGGATTACAGTCCACGGAGAGAGCGCACATGCCAGCGACCCGACAGACGGCACGAATGCAATACGTGGGGTTACACCGGTGTTGGAAGCACTGGACCGATATGATACCGAACGCGGGCCAGGCAAGCATGAGGCGCTCGGCAGCCCAACACTGACACCCACTCACGTCGAAGCGGGTGGACCGCTCAATCAAGTGCCAGCGGAGTGTACAGTTAGCTTTGATCGCCGCTCTGTTCCTCCTGAGACGACACAGTCATTCTTTGGTGAGCTTGATTCACATCTCAGTCAGTCACTGCCGGACTCATACGAATATGAGGTCCATCCCGCGTATCCAGGGAGTCCAGATCCAGACCCATTCGTCACTGACGCCGACACTCAGCTCGTTGAAGAGCTTGCAGGGGCAAGCGGTGGCGATATTCGAGCATTTGAGGCGACGACTGAGGCATCCTACTTTGCGAATGACGCTCCAACAGTTGTGTTTGGGCCTGGTGTGATTGCCGATGCAGACGGGCCAGTTGCACATGCCGAGCGTGAGTACATTCACCGTTCAGAAATTGCAGCCGCCACTGAGACCATTCGGTCGACAGTCGAAGCGATACTGTCATAAGAGAAAAGCCGAATTTTGTTGCTCACTGGTCAACGTTCATGTGTCCATTTAGAGGACGTGCTGTGTAATGTTGATATGTGGTTTCCTGCACCGTCAAATAAATACAACGTCACTCTCAAGCAAACTGAAATCGTTCAAGATTAATTCATTCGAGAGACTGAGCCGGCGTTATCAAAGAGGTCGACAATTCTGCTTGACCCTGAGCCACTCATTT
>KE356562.1:246811-249526 GCA_000416005.1 Haloquadratum sp. J07HQX50
ACCCCCGGTGGTGTCTGTCTGATGATTAAAGATGGGATAGCTCCCCGTGAGCTTCCACGGTGACGTGTAATTCAGCCCCTCCATGAACGTCGTCGGTGCTCGTCCCTGCATCTCCGGCGCTGGCTGGCTGTCACCGATGGCTCCGTAGCCCTCGGGACTGCCGGACGCGGATCCGTCGCCGCTCGGGCTCGATTGGTTGGTCGCTCCGATATCCCAGTAGGACTCGGAGATCTGCCCTGAACTTCCTCCGATGAGGCCACCAGTCCCGTCGGACTCATTGACCCGCCCGCTCGCGTACACGCGAGTCAGATCATTACTATTGTGATCGCCGATGAGACCGCCGACATCCGTCCCATCAGATGTAACGTTGCCTGTCGCGTAGGCATCTCGCACGTCAGTGACTCCTCGGCCTATCAGCCCACCGACCTCATTGCCCGTTGCACTCACGTTGCCGGTTGCCGAAGCGATCGTAACCAGACCACCCGATCTCTGATATCCGATGAGCCCCCCAACTTGTCCCCCAGTACTTTCGACGGTCACGTCGCCAGTCGCAGAGGCGTTTCTGACACCATAGGCGTCGCTTCGATGATTGAGGTCACCGACCAACCCGCCGACCCTCCCGCCGCTGGCAGTTGTCACGTCACCGCTGGCAGACACGTTGGTGAGGTCCAGACTTCGATGGAATCGCCCGACCAGCCCGCCCACTCGTACGACATTTGAACCAGCCTGATTATCCGTGGTGACATCGCCGGTAGCGTGCGCGTCCGTGATTGTGACGTGCCGGACCCGATTGGTTCTACGCTCGACTGTATCACCGATGAGTCCACCCACAAACCCTCCAGCCGCCGAGACGTTCCCATCCGCAGTGACGTTCGTGACTTTGAGATTGTCTTGATGAGGGTTGAGATGCCCGACCAGTCCGCCGACGCTGTCGCCATTCGTGCTGGTCACGTCCCCACTCGCTGATGAGTTTCTGACACTGGCTCGTACTCGCCCGAACAGTCCACCCACGTCGTCGCCGCCACCGGTCACAGTGCCGTTCGCAGCGACGTTCTCCACCGAGCCACTGTTGACAAGGTATCCTGTTAGACCGCCCACTCGCCTGTCATCGGTCGAGACGTTACCGGAGGCAACGGAGTTCCTCACCGTCTCCGCGTCTTCATGACGGCCGATCAGCCCGCCGACGCCGCGTCCGGTGGTGGTGACATCGCCAGTCGCCGAGGCGTTCGTCACAACGTACGACCGTGAATCGTGGTGTAGCTCACCGAACAGCCCGCCCACATATCCTCCGCTCTCGGCGGTGACATCACCGGTGGCGGAGACGTCCGTCACGTTGGTAGCGTGTCGAAGCCGACCGACGAGTCCACCCACACGTACGATGTTCGAATTCCCATCGTTTGTCGTACTGACTTCGCCGGTCGCGTGCGCGTCGGAGATGGTGATATGGTTGCCGGAACTTGACGTGCCGATCAGCCCTCCAACCTGCGTTCCGCTGGCTGACACGTCACCCGAGGCCGAGACGTTCGCAATCGTCGCTGCTTGATTTGGAACGTGCTCACCAACCAGCCGCCGACGTAAACGCCGGCCGTGCTGTTCACGTCCCCGCTCGCCGAGGAGTTCCGGATACCACTGGCATCCGTCTCTCCGAGCAGTCCCCCCACCTCGCTGCCACCGGCCTGCACATCGCCGGCGGCAACGGAGTCAGTGATCGTCTTCCCGCTGCTGTGGTAATCCTATCAGTCCGCCGACTCTCCGGCCGGTAGTATTGACCGTGACGTTGCCAGCTGCGGAGGCGTTCCTGACTACATATGAGGACGAGTCGTGTTGTAGCTCGCCGACCAGCCCGCCCACACGACCCCCGGCATCAGTCGTAACATCGCCAGTGGCCGAGACGTTCGTCAGGTTACCGGCGTTCCTCAACCATCCAACGAGCCCACCAATTCGTGCGGTACTGGGTGATCCTGTGATCGTTACCGACCCGCTCGCGCGAGCGTTAGAGATGATAATCTGTCCATTGTTTCCGGTAGTTGCTTCCCCAATCAGCCCACCGATGTACGACCCACCGGTAGTGACGGCTCCGGAGGCGTTCGCATCGGTGATCGTCGTCGTGTCTGTGGTGGCGAGCTCTCCGATCAGTCCACCGACGTAGTCCCCACTCGCAGTGACAGTCCCACTCGCATCGGAGGTGTTCACCTCGCCGTTACTCTCTCCGATCAGTCCACCGACACGCCGGGTTCCGGACGTGTTCGCCGCCGCGCTCGAATCAGTGACACCACCGGCGGTGGTCCGTCCGACAACGCCCCCAATTCGGTTTCGCCCATTGACCGTTCCTGAGACAGTCACGTTCTGGACAGTACCGGCACTGATCCCAACCGCTGCGCCGATGTCGTCCTGTCCAGCAACCGAGGCGTTCGTCAGTGTCAGGTTGCGGACCGTGCCACCTGAGCTGAGTTCGCCAACGAGACCCGCCGCATCGGTAGACCGGCTAATATTCAGATTCGAAATTGTGTGACCGGCGCCGTTGAGCGAACCGGTAAACGGATCATTGTTGCTACCATCCAGACCGTTCACCGCACCAATCGGCGCGAATCCGTCTCCACCGTTCCACGACGTCGTTCTCGATGCATCGAGATCAGCACCCAGTCGGTAGTTGTGACCGCGGGTGGTGACGTTTTTGTTGATAGCCTGGAGATCGACCAGTGAGTCGATGATGTA
>KE356562.1:249546-250863 GCA_000416005.1 Haloquadratum sp. J07HQX50
CACGTTGATTTGATTGCCGACATTGGATCCGGTGCACAACTTGAGATTGATGATGAAATTATCCAGCGGAACGGACAATTCCGATGGGAATCCGGCTTTGAATATGCATAGGTGTTATAACACAGATGATAATGGTGAAATCTGGAATCCATGAAGAGTGAGACAAGAATGTTGAAATCTGGAATCCATGAAGAGTGAGACAAGAAGTCAAATTGAAAACCTGAAAATTGAAACTAAAAACTAAAAATAAAACTGAGAGTACACGGACACACCACACGCACAGATCAGTCCAGGAATTGAACATCGGTAAATTCGAATCGTGCACCGTCTTGCTCACTTTCAGCAGTGGTGATATTAATCTCCCATCCATGAGCGTCAGTAATCTGCTTGACAATTCGTAAACCAAATCCGGTTCCCTCTCCGGTTGTTGAGTATCCTGCCTCAAAGACTTTCTCGCGGGCAGATTCGGTGATTCCAGGACCAGTATCTGCCACGTAGAAGCCATCGTTCATGACACCAACTGAAATGCGCACGTCCTTGCCGCCATGTTCAACGCCATTTCGATAGAGATTTTCTAATAGTTGTTTGAGCCGAGTTCGATCGGCTTTGAGCGTCTGTGGATCTGAGTGTCGATCCTCGATGGTGAGTGTCGCCGCCGCTGTCTCTACCGTCTCCCAACATTCCTCAGCCATATTATCAAGTCTAACGGGTTCAATGTCGTCCACTCGGTCGCCCTCTCGTGACAATCTCAATAGGTCATTAATGAGTCCCTGGCACCGCTCGATTGCATTTTGTGCTTTCACAATGTGATTATCCTCAGTGCTATCCTCGCCGTTGTGAATATCCCGAGTCACTGCCAATTCGAGATGACCTTCAGCCACGCTGAGTGGATTCCGCAAGTCATGAGAGAGAATGCTCGCGAACTCCTCTAACTGTTCGTTCTTTTGTTGCATTTTCTGCCTATTCTTACTTTCCTCGGTGATATTTTGCGTGACTGCCATGATTTGAGTGTTCTCCTCACCCTCAAGTTGAATTGGCACCGTCTGAGTCTGGTATCGTTCGCCTCCATACTCCTGTTCAAATGTGTTGGCAACACCCGTTAGCGCTTCTTCAAGATACTGACAGAGTTCATCAGCAATATCCCGTGAGAATATATCATGCGGTGTCTTACCCTGAACATCATCAGGTGAAAGTCCGACTCTGGATAGCTCTGTTCCGCGGGCACGGACATACTCAAGATCACGATTGAACAGATACACCGCGCCGTCGGGGAAATTCTCCATCAGCGTCTCGTAGTGATGTTTGAGTTCTCGAATA
>KE356562.1:250883-261954 GCA_000416005.1 Haloquadratum sp. J07HQX50
GTTCTGACGCGAGGTGACGGAGGGTAGCGAGCAAGTGCCTGCGAAGGCAACTCTATATCCAGGCACATCCTGGCCTGTGTGCACCCGGTTGGGAGGTCCTCCTTTTATGAGAAGTTTGGATTACCATTCGTGGTCGTCTCGAGAACAGTGAGCAGGTCAGGAAACGATCACCCGTTTCTGTCCGATCTGCTACTCTCACGAGCGATCTGCAACAGAGAGGTACAGGGCGTAGTTTCCGGTCGTTTCACCACTGTCGCGGTCTTCAGTTTCCTGCAAATTAATCTCAACTCGACGGCTGTAGTCCTCCATATTGACAATCCAGCTAAACAGGCCAGCTACCGTTTCGATAAACTGTGGATCTCCGGTGAGCCGTATCGTTGAGATATCAGCTGGAAATGTGCTTCCGGAAAAATCGCTTGGCTTCTCGACGATGGCTTGCTGCATCTCGGCTGATGAAGGGCGATCCAGTTCACTGATCCATTCCATCGCATCAGACTTTTTGACACTTCCTGACTGTGTCGTTGGAAGGGTCTCTAATCGTGTCTGTGCATTTTCGTGATTAGAATTGTCTGTCATGGTAGTTCTTGTGTTGTCGTGATCATTTGATAACTCATCGTGTGATATCCTCCGATACTGCTGGTCTATTGTGGTTTCCTTTTAAGATATAAGTTTGCTCACCCGAAACAGACTGCCATCACCGCAACCCGACCTTTGAGACCGATATCGGAGAGGATGGTCAGTGATAAGTCATGAATATTTCATGAGTTGACAGCCACGCTGACGTGCACGCACTCTATTCAGGATATCACGAATCAGTCGTGTCAGGTGGATTCACTTCGGGTTCTTGGGCATTATTCGACCGACAGAGCGTTTCGAGAAGCGACTGTTCCTGGTTCATCGATTCATCGTCCACAGACTGCATTTCTGTAGCGAGGTACTCACGAAGAGTCTCGAACCGGCTGGCATACTGGTCTGGAACCACGAGGGGAACCGACTCGCGTTCGTGCTCTCCACGCTGACTCGGGAGGAGCCAGTCGTCGAGGCCAGTTGCATTTTCAGCTCGGTCGTGAACATCTCGGGCCCATGCACGAAGCTCTCGGGCATACCGGGCGAGTGCGACAGCTTTGCGCACACCATTGTGCGTAAACGATTCTGCGGCATCAGGAAGAGAGACTGACACATCTTCACTCTGGTTACTCCCATCCCGCTCTGTCCACGATGCCTGCAGAGTGAGCGTCGCATCAGGATCTGACTCAGCCAATCGAACAAGAATTACACCACCGCGAGCTTCGCCATCTCGTTTGGTTGACGGAAAGAGCGTTCCAACGTGCATCAGTCGCTCACCCCCAGCGTCTGCGACTGGAGACCCGTGAACCGCTTCAACGTCATATCCAGCCGTCTTCAACTGCAGATTGAGGTCGTATACGAGTGGTGTTACCATGTAGTCAAATTCCTCCCCCAATCGTCGCTCAAATTCATCGGTGGAGTGAATGAAGTAATGATTCGCCCCGCGAATGCTCGACACAGTGTCGGCTAGTTCGGCATTTGCGTCCAGACCCATGCCAATAAATGTCGTGTGGATACCATCGGTTGCTGCATCCTCAAACAGACTGGTTAATGCACTTGTGCCAGTCTCACCCGTGTTTGGCATCATGTCAGTCATGAAAACGACACGGCGTTCGACAGTATGATCGGTCGTCCCATCGGCCAGCATGTCGACAGCCGCCGCAAATCCATCCTCCATATTTGTGCTGCCGCCGGACTCAATCTCGCGGATATGATGCCGAATAGCAGGCATGTCCGTTGCACCGACGTCGCGGAGCGGTTTTGCAACATGCGCACGGTGATCGTATAAGACGATACCCAGACGGTCTTCAGGGTGAAGCTGCTTAGTGAGTGCAGACAACGACTGCGTCGCAGCTGCAAGTTTCGTCTTACTCTCGCTTGCAGCCGCATGTTTGTTCCCCTGTTCATCGTAATAATATTGATCGAACTGACTGGACATCGACCCAGAGATGTCGAGAACCGCAACGAGGTTGAGTCGAGGGCGCTCGAATTCATCAGCCGAAAGTGTCGAGTCTAACCCAACTGAGAGATACCGCTCAGTCTCAGCGGAGAGTGGATGGTCGCTTATGGCTGCTGCGTATCGCGGCGCAAACAGCGACTCCGTCTCCGTCCGGCTACCAGTTTCAAAATAATAATCATAGAATAGGCCCTCATCGCTAATAGCCTCCGGCTCCGGCGTATATCCATTCGCGATGTTTTCACGGAAATTAGTCACATCTTTGGCCCC
Organism: Haloquadratum sp. J07HQX50; assembly: GCA_000416005.1. GTDB lineage: Archaea > Halobacteriota > Halobacteria > Halobacteriales > Haloferacaceae > Haloquadratum. The sequence goes on from KE356562.1 coordinate 253,177, forward strand.
ACCAGCCGCGAGGCCAACGGTGTCACTAGCCGCCATATTGGTCCTGTCAGCGAAATCATTGCTAATACTGTTCAACACGCCTACCTCGGCTGCTTGGTCAGTTGTAGGCCTGCCTCTCAGTTCGACCTCTTCAGCGTGGCGACCACAAGAGGGACAGACGTACTCAGGGGCAACGACCGAGTGCTTGTCCTCTATTGGATGCCAGTCGTCGACTGGTGATGTGTCGGTATCGATTCGGCTGAGCGACGAGGTCGAGTCAAAGACGAAAACGCGCTCATCTATGCCACATATCTCTATCGCGTCTCTCACAGCGGACCCAGCCGCATCGATGAGCTGTCCCGCTCGAAGATGATCACCACAATGCGGACACTCCCAAGTCTGGTTTGAACTGGAACTGACTGGGTGCGCGGTGAATAGATTTGTCAAGCGGTACCTTGCGTCGGTTTCGACACTATGGGGTAGGTTGCTGTCTGGCGTGGCGAGCAGGTTGGACTGTTCACCTGCCTGGGTAGTGATACGTAATCGTACTAGTGTTGCGCCATTGGATTCGATTATCTGTCTGGAATTTACTTTCGCCTCAATGGTGCGCCGTGTTGCAGAGCGTGTGTCGGGGGATTTTCTATTCATATGTCACAGTGGCCGTCATTTACCCAGACAGCCCACGGGTTCTCAGCTGTCATCTCGGTCTCTTCACCGGATTTGCTCGATTAAACATCATCGCAATGGTGCTTTTGAGACACTCGCTCATATTAGTATGCGGTATTATAGTTTAATTGTTTCGCCAGTATACATTGTATATTAGATAAATCGTATAATAGATACATTACGATGTAGCTTACAGATGCAGGTGAGAAGAATCATAAAAACAGGCCCATCGGGCGCGTAAAGAATACGTTACGATGCAGAGTAAGCAAACGTAACAATCATTGCAGTGGCACTCGTTCCACAACAAGAATCTCATGTCTCTCGATGCCGGCGACGCACTTGTTGAATCTCTCCACACACATAATCAGTGGTGGGATGATGGGGCCGACGCGTTTCATCTTCCTGCGTGGAGAAAAAGTGAGTTTGACGCTCTCACAGAGCTATACACCCCTGATAGGGACCTGCAGAATCAGCGTCTACTCGGACTCGCTGGTCGACAGGGCGTCGGGAAAACGACGTTACTTCAGCACTTCATTCAACACCGAATCCACGCTGGCGATTCCGCAGGACAATTTCTGTATCTTCCTTTCGGTTCGAACCCACTATATCAACTTCAATCTGACGAGCAACTTGCCCGTGCAGTCCGATACTATGAGAGTCGAATTTATGCTCGAGGCGTCGACAGCGGGCCGCAGTTTATTCTCCTTGATGATATTCATCTGATCGAGCACGCTGATAAACCAACAATCGACGGATGGGGAACGTCCGTTGGCAGACTTCTCGATGACACACCTGATCGATATATTGTTCTGACAGCAAGCGCTGAAATACAGATTGAACGAGAACTGGCTCATACTCATATCGAAGATGAACAGTATAGGGTTCAGACAGTTCTTCCCGAACTATTTCGTGAATATCTATTCGCTGTACACCCTGATCTTGAGCAGGGTGGAGTAGACGTCAATCAAAACTCAACCCGTGAGATCGACCTCTTGACCGCGATGGCCGATGGGGACACATCGATGGTCGCCTCAGCACTTCGAGAGAGATATCAGAAAGTAGCTGAGAATGAGCGTCGGTTTCAGTCACAGGTCGTGGAGTATCTTGCGATTGGGGGAATGCTGGGTTATCGACACGCTGGTGCCATCAACTCAGCACGTGAACTGACCGACGACGATTACACTCAACTCCGAGAGAGTGTTCAGGCGGCGTTATATCAGGACGTGCCTGAAGTAGAGTCGGTCCAGACAATCGCTGACTTAGAACGCTTGTGTGCACTCGCTGCCCAAAATCGCGCCGCAACGTCGTTTCGATATCAACAACTCGTTGAACTGTTCGATGTCGACCGCCGAACGATTGCTGATAGCTATCTCTCGGTGCTTGCTCATCTCGGGATTCTCGCTGGTGTCACCGAGTATGATAACAGTCGCCCGCGCAGCGTCAGGCTCTATCCTTGCGATACGGGCCTCATCGCGGCGCTTACAGACAGCAATGCGAGTTCAGTTCGAAGCAATCTCCATCATGAATCAGACCTTGCCCGCGTCGCAGCCTTCAATCATACCGTGCGGCTGACTCACAAGATTAACGCCGCACAGGAGCACACTGCCAGTCAATCAGTCCAGTACTGGCGTGGTCGAGAAGGAGAGGTGGATTTTGTTTTCGAACTTGACGGCACCCCTATTCCAATCGAACTTGCCTACCGGTCGCGCGACTATGATGTAGCTCTTGAGACTCTCACAGAGTTTCAAGATACATATGATGCCCCAGTCGGATTTGTCGTAGTGGGCAATACGGTTCGTGGCGACACCAAGGTTCGACATGTTAACGATAGAATCGTCGAGCTTCCATATTGGCTCTATCTCTTGCTTTGCTGAATGCTCACCCTTTAGTCCTGAAAATGAGGATATCAGATCGATGTGACATTTTCTCCGAGGGTCGTGAGTGACCGTCTTGGACTGGTGTGAGGATTCTGTATCAGGATATGATTTTCACCACCTCTTGCGAGTTCAGAGCTCTCTTGAAGATCATACTGCTATGGCCGCCTAATGAGACTTTGGTTAAAATACTATTTATTTACACGTCGATGGATCAGATTAGATTTGAGTATGCTGAGCTAAGCGGAATAGTTAGCTAGAGAGCGAGACACTCTCAATGCGTGTTTTGAGATACGCTTGCAGTTTCTCATCACAGCAGTAGAGATAACATCCATCCATTCCACGCGTCATGAGCGTTCGATACGTGTTCTTGATGAGCTCTTCGGCTATCTCGGCTGCCTGTGTGGGGGTTTCGTCGAACATTTTCTTGATACCAAACAACGACCGGTCGGTGCTCGCTCGCTCTTCATGATCAACGACAATCTTTCCATCGCGGTACTTCAAATCCTCACCGATAATCACACCGACATAATCAAATTCGAGTCCCTGGCAGGTATGAATGCATCCAACCTGATCGATTGATCCTTCTGCAATTGCCCACGGATCGCTGTCATCGAGATTCCAGCTGCGCTCATACTCACCAATCTTGATATCAGTTACCTCCGGATTGGCGCGACCGTCTTTTTTCCACTCCCAACAGTACCCTGCCACAACCCGGGAGACGCGTGTCTGTCGGTTTTTCTCTTCGATTGCAGCGTGCAATGCCTCAGGAGAATCAAATAGGCGGAGATCAAAGTCAAGATCGAACCCATCTGCGTTGGCAGTCTCCCGGATCTGTAGTACGTCATCAACCCAGGCGATATATCCCTTTGAGCCGTTGCAACGGAACTGAGATTCGAGTGTCAGCTCTTCAACTGAGGCTCCCAGTTCGGCTGCGTGTCTGTGAATTTCTTGCTTAGACCCGATATCGTCGATATGGACGCGCTGACTTTCATCGATAAAAAAGACACTGAATGTAGCGGCGTTTATAATCTCCATAATCTGGTTTTCTCCGCGGCCAAAGAACGTTGACTCCTCATTTAATCGGTGAGCTTCATCTGCAATCAGTGCGGGAATTGCATTTGTCTCTGTTTCAACGAAACTACCGGCACCTGTGAATAGGTGTTCAATCTCTTTTACGAGTCTGTCACCACGAAGTTTCTTTTTATATACCTCACGTGGCGCTCGATTCTTTGAGACATACTGAGCGAGCATATTATTCTGTATCAACTCTGAGAGAATATTGATCGCCACGACAGTTTTGCCCGTCCCAGGGCCACCGTCGACGAGTAAGACGCGCTTCTGTCCATCACGACGTGATCGATTCGCTAGTTCAGTTGCTCTCTCATAGACCACTTTCTGTGAATCTATCAGCGTGAATTCATCGCGATCATCCAACATTTCGACTAGCGAATTCTGCAGAGATTTAGCAGGGCGAATCTTCCCATCGTTCAGCGTGTGCAGACTCTCACGATCGTCCCCCACCTCAATCCGAGATTCCAGATATGAGCGAAGTTCTCTCGTATCTCCACGAATATAGACTGGTGCCGCATCGATGTAGGGTTGATAAATGTCATTCTCGATTATCTCACGATAACGTGACTCAAAGTTGTGTAAATACGCTAATGGGTGTAGATCAATCGGCTCTTCACGGATACTCGCATTAAAATCTCTCAGTAGTTGGGTGTATGAAACTGCCTGGTAGCTTGGATGCGTCGTTTCACGGATACCACCACCGAGAGCGGTTTTGACGATCCCATCCTTGTTTTCGACGACCTCGGTGCTGGCACCATCCCATTGTTTGAGTTCGACGACAGCAATATTCGCTTTTGCTGCTGTATTGTATCCAGAAATCAAAAAGTCGATACGACGAGACGTGAGCGGGATTTTGAACTCGATTGCGACCCCTGCACTATCGGGGATTGAGCTACCATTCAAAACAGTGTGCATATACTGCAAGGAGTTCTTCCAAGCCTGAACTTCACCTGGCCCACCCATTGCAATTCCCTGCGACTCATATCCTCGCCTGATCTCAGGCACTAATTGACCCTTAACGACGTCGTCTAAGAACCCAGACTTCGTACTCTCGTAGACGAGCATTTAGACTTACTCATTTGTTGTTTCACCTGCAATGATATATTCGTTTGCTGGATATCGTATTTCGTTCTTCAGACGTTTGCTGATGTGTCGTCCCAGATGAGATCATATGTATTCGTGAATTCAAAAGACCGACACAGTAGTCGTCTCATTCTGGATACGGTCTCTGGCGTCCAAGTCATCGATCGAGTTTCCCCGGGGTCAAACGGTAGGACTCCTGGCGTGGATGTGTGAGGCCCTCTTGATTGCGGAATTCACCGTGAGCACTTTGCTCCATGATATTACTCTGTCTCTGGATCTGACCGCTCATGTGTTCATCTGTTGCTCTCTTATTGATCCGGCAACCAAGCGATGTGCTGCTATATCGCCACAAAGCCATCCGAGGAGAGCAGACAGGTTAGAGCCCGGCGAGCGCAGGGAGCACTGAGTAGTACAACTCGTGGATGACAACGGCTACAAATGCTGTTATACCGCTCGACAAAAGCGCTGTATTCCACCGTACATCATCAGCAGTACACAGACCAAGCGCAGGAGTCCACGAACTGAGTGGCCACAGCGGTTTCACTTTGAACCCTCCTCCGACAGTGAGAGCGTCTGTCGCGATATGAGTCAATAGCGATCCAGCAATGACTCCAGCTAAGAATATCCATACCATGCTGGGTATCATTACTGTAGACGAGAGAATCTCATGCTCGACAGCGAGTCGCTGACTAACGTGGAATGGGTACGTCACTGTGCTTGCGGTAACGAAGGCGACGACGAGAGCAAACAGAACGCTATGCGTCGGCCCACGATGTCCAATGATGTTCGCTGGAATATACTGGTCTTGGTCTGGAACGTGAGTGGCTCCAAGCATCAATACAGTCGCGATGAGTCCAGACGGAAGGCCGAGCCCGAGTACCCAAAGCGCTCCCAAAATTAGGGTCGTTCCATAGTGTCCCTCTCGTTTCATCGTCTCTCAGTTCGCGTCATCATACTAGTCTCCAGGTACCAGCCTGTCGTATGTATCGGACCCCCGAAAGGATAGCGTTCGCGGACGTGGTCTTGTGGTCCGTAGTAGGGGCTCACGGTCTGTGGATGAGATAGATCCGAGTCTCCAAAGCGGAACACAGAATTCGTGCGACGACACACTATCCCGTACAATTCATGTCGACGACCATCACGACTCCCGACGCAGATCAGGTGTGTATGTACTGTGAGTCACAGATCTCCAATCACGACCCAATCTGTGTCCGCGACTGCGAGAATGGCTGTGGATCGCCAGCATATTTTTGTAACTATGCTTGCCTTTCAGCACATATCAACGAACAGGGACTCATGATCGGGGATGCGTGTCAGTGGGATTCTGAGGGGTGTTGCTGAGGAGAGAGTGACCAAATCCAGAGACTTCCGTTCGATATCACGGACTGAGTTCCTCAGCGGTTCAATCCTGTGTCGCGCGGAGACTACTTATCTCATCCTCAATATCCTCAAGAATCCCAACTTGCTCAGTCATTTGGTCCTCATCGCGGGTGCTCATGATGAACGAGACAAGATTGTCAAGATTCGAGCCAGGTTCATCAAGTATCTTATCTTTGAGTATTCTGGCCCCGCCAGCCCCATATCGCTGTAGAGTTTCGATTTGTGCCTCTGGCTCAAGAATCACTTCAGCTTCGTTATGATCGGCGTATGCCAACGCAGCAACAATCACTGACAGCCGTTGATTTTGGCTAATATAGTTCCACCGGACCTCCCCATCGTCATCAGGCTCCTCAACATACCTGTCCTGCGAGAATCCGACACTCGCCGCAAAGACCAACAAGCGCGTGTTCGACTCAAACGGCGCATCACCTTCGGCAAGCTTCGGGTAGATCTCGTTCTTTTCGTAATAAAACGTCGCTGGCATCAGTGTGTTCCCCCAGTCGCCGCTATCTCTGTGTACTCGTATTCGTGCTCATCATGATACTGCAACTCGTACTGTTGGCCTGCGATATCTGCGAGCTCTCCAGCGACAGCATCACTCCACTGACTCTCGGTAACTAAGACGACCACCTGATCTGCCATTTCTGGAAGCTTTTGACTGACACGACGTTGATATGTTGGGTCAAGATATCCAAATGGAGAGTCCATCAGCATTGGATAGATGCCACCGGTGAAATAAGTTGCATCTTGATCGGACTCATACCGCTCCCTTGCAAGTGAAACCAGCGAGGAAATAAACGAAAGGCTGGCAACCTGTCGTTCACCGGTTGATTTGGCGACGAGCTCTTCTTCAGTTTCACCGACGTCTTTCAATATCCGTAACGCGTAATTCTCAGTAATCTGCGCGTAGTATTCCTTCTCGATGATTGACTGAAAAGTATCATTGACTTTCTCATTAACCCTTTGACGGACCTTATTCTGATATCTTTTAAATAACGAGTTAATTTGTTCCCGAAGATACCCAGCTACCTGTGCACGTCGCCGTGCTTGATTAGCCAGTTCGTTCTTTTCACGAGCGTCACTGATATTCTTCGTTATCGACTCAAGTGTTTCCTCATAATCTGCAATATCAGTCTCAATACCACCGATCTGCTTGTTGAATTCGGTAATATCCTCAGCGAGCTGTTTTCGGGTTTGCTCAAGCTCACCAATATTTTCCGTTTCAACCTCAGAGAGCGTGTCGCTGATTTCATCAAGTTCCTCTTGAATCCGCCGTTGGCGGTCATGTTTACTGCTACGATCAGCGAGAAGCGAATCAACATCATCATAGAGATCTGCCTGCCTCTCACCAATCTCAGAAAGTCGTCCGACAATATTCATAGCAGCCTCCTCCAGTTGTGTTGAACCCGCCCGCTCGCGCCACTCGGAAACCTCCTGACGCGCACGGGAACCGTGATGTAGCGGTCGACCACAAATGCACTCCTCAATATCGAGAAGATCTTCGACAAACTTCGTTTTTATTTCTGAGGGAATCTCGCCTTTCCGACGCTTCTCTTGGAGCATCCGTGCTGTCGTTTCAACAGCCGGCATTGCAAAGGGGAGGTGTCCAGAGTCTGAGATCACTGACCCAATTTCATGGTGAAGAGCCTCAATATCAGCCTCTACATTGTCGAGATCACTCTGTAGCCTGTCTCGCTTTTCTTGTAGTTCTTTACTATCTTCTAGCTCTACAAGACGCTGTTCAGTGTCGGTGAGTTCTTTTTCGGTTTCTTTTCGAGATTGCTGAAGGTTTTCACGCTCATTCTCAAGCAACTCGATGTTCGACTCAATGTCCTGCTTTTGGGAGACTAACTCAGACAGTTCATTACTTCCATGCTCTTCCATGGTGTCCTCAAACCGACCCTCGACAGTATCGAGATGGCGAATTGCTCGCTCGAGTATCTCAAGCCCCATTATATTTCGAATTGCTGATTTGACCTTCTCTTGACCGTCATCAGCAGTGAGCTCGCTTATCGTTTCGCCATCAAAGAAAAATATCTCACGAAGCCGTTGCGGGAGGATGGATTTTAACGCTGATTTCGGATTGCTACGTTGTTTGTAATTTCCGTGTTGATCGATGTACTCCAGTTGAAGATCTTGCTTGACTTGTGTCCCAGACAGATCAGTTTGCGACTGCTTTTGGAATACCTGCGTTCGTTCAGCTGTGTATTGATTTTCTTCGTGTTTGAACTCGAGCTTTACACGTGCAGCAACCCGGTCGTTCACACCAATTTCATCGAGGGCTCGTTCAGTCACGATTTTATCGTCTTGTGGGAGCGTCAGATTGTTATAAAACAGCCATAAGAACGTATTCAATAGTGTTGTTTTTCCTGCGCCGTTCTGGCCATGAATCACAGTTACGTTCTCAGATTCACGTTCAGAAAAATTGATCTGTTGTGTCCCATAGAATTGCCTGAAATTTTCGACTTCAAGCCGTTTGAGTTTCATCAATCGACCTCATCTTCAATGATTGACTCAACATCGTTATTGATTCCTATCGGACTGCCCATGTGTAACTTGTCTTTCTCTGCCTCAAGTACACGCTCCATTATACGACCGAGCTGCTGTTTATCAACGCCATCTGGGAGATCATCGGTAGTCATCTATTCTCATGTTACATATCTCTGAGATTAAAGGTGTTTTTAAGACCACGAAGAGAGCCTGATGTCGTTGGAATTCCCCT
>KE356562.1:262004-263040 GCA_000416005.1 Haloquadratum sp. J07HQX50
ACCGCAGTTAGGTTCGTGGAACTCACCGTGTCGACTGTCCGGGGCGGTTGTTCGTTCCCACTCGCCTGTGCTCGCAAGATCGGATACTCGCTCGTGGTCTGCCAGGTCGTCGTGTAGTTTAGCCCATCCATGAGCTCAGTCGCCGCTTGACCCTGCATCTCTGCTGCCGCTGTTGTGTCTCCGACCGCCCCGTAGCCGACGACTGTATCATCCGCGGGTCCGGAACCGGTCGGACTCAACTGATTGGTCGCCCCTCTGTCCCAGTAAGACTCGGAGATCTGCCCTGAGTTATCACCGATGAGCCCACCAAGACCACTGTCCCCCTCAATTCGGCCGCTCGCGTACACGCGTGCCGTGTCGCCGTTTGTCCGCCCGATGAGTCCGCCGACGTGTCCACCCCTCGCAGAGACATTACCCTGTGCGTATGAGTCCTGTACTGTACCAAGCGTCCCATCAATACCCCCAATCAGCCCACCGATTGGCCCAGCTGCATCTGCGTTGACATCACCTGTCGCGGAGGCGTTTGTCACAAGGTTTGCCCCCGATTCGTGGTCAATGACCCCGATGAGTCCGCCAACATGCTCACCATTAGTACCAACGTTAGCGGAGACATTGACTCGGCCGGTGGCGGAGACGTTCGTCACGTTCTTTGCGTTTCGAATTTCGCCAATAAGTCCGCCGACGTAACCGCGACCGCTGCCGACCGCCGCGGTGACATTACCGCTCGCGCGCGCATCGGAGACGGTGACGGGACTGGTCTGCCCCATAGAACCAACCAGTCCACCGGCGCCTTGGTTTCTGGTCGACACGTTACCTGATGCCGAGACGTTCGCAATCGTCGCCGCCAGAGTGGAATCGTGTTTCCCGATCAGTCCACCGACGTTGCTACCAGTACTATTCACGTCCCCAGTTGCCGACGAACGTCGGATAGTGCTGGCGTCCGCCAATCCGAGTAATCCACCAACACTCTGGCCAGTCGCAGAGACGGTGCCTCGTGCGCTCGAGTCTTGAACCGTACCCCCACCACTGTATGACC
>KE356562.1:263090-265043 GCA_000416005.1 Haloquadratum sp. J07HQX50
TTTTTGCATGCTCAGTAAATGTGGCAACACGTTGTAACTCGCTCTTGAGCAGTTGCCGCTCAATGCTGAACGTATCGGTGTCTGAGTTCCCACTCGTTGGTGTCGGAGGTGCGACAATGAAGTCGTGGATAATCGAATAGTCCTTGTGTTCATGGGTCCGGAGAATACGGCCACGGCGTTGGACAAATTGCCGCGGATTACTCGAACTGGCGAGCATAAATGCTGTTTCTGTCGCTGGAACATCTACGCCCTCGTCTAAACAGCGAATCGCGACGAGTGCTTGAAGAGATCCAGCTTCAAACTCAGTGAGCAGGCGCTGTCTGGTATCTTGGGTCTCTTTGTATGTGAACTGATGAGCATGGACACCAAGTTCGGTGCCGAGTAGTTCGGTCACGACCCGAAGTTGTCGTTTCACTTCACTTTCACCACTGCTGGTGGAGATGCTCGACTCTGAATCAGACTCCACATTAACACTGCCATCGCCACAGTAGATGAGTGCATGATGGAGAGATTCAGGATTGATCTCTGTGAGAAGCGTCTCAAGAGTCTGAACTTTGTTTCTCGCCGTCCCGACCAATCGTGATCGCTTGATCAGTAGCCGCTGAAGCTGCTCGTCACTCGTGATATCGATAGCTCCCCCAGTGGAGCCATCATTATCTGCTAAAATCCGCCCAATTGCTTTCGAGAGAGCAAGGTATGACTCTGCTTCATCGTCTGTCAGTTCAATTATATGTGGAACGTAATAATACTCTGTGAGATGGCCATCAGCAATTGCTTCGCCCAACCCGTACTCGTAGACGATTCCATTACTAAAGTATGCGAGAAGGGCATCAGTCCCCTCATCGTCATACCACCGTTCTGGCGTTGCAGAGAGCCCTAACCGGGCGCGTACGCCTCTGGGGAGGAACTGTCGAACGTGCGGGGCACCCATGTGATGCACCTCATCTGCAATTAACATCGTTTCGCTGCCATCAACTCGACTGAGAAGACGCTGAAAATGGTCAGTGGCAAACGTCTTGTGCGTCGTAACGATCGTCAGGAGATCTCGAACGCCGCTGGTAAACTCAGTGATTGTTCCGGCGACGTCTTCGGTCCATGTTGTGCGAGATCCATATGCGCGAAATGGTGTGGCACCAAATTGCTTGAGATTGTTCGTCCACTGATCTACAAGATGCCTAAATGGGGCAGCAACGACAAGCGCTAATCGATCATCTTGGAGAGTATATAGATCAGTAGCGGCAATGAGCGAGGTGACTGTCTTGCCGGTTCCCGTCGCCATATTGAGAATTCCCTGTCCCTTGCCAGACTCCCATGCTGTAACGGCCTCTGATTGATATTCACGGGGCGTCAGCCAGTCAGGAAGTGTCAAAGAGGTCATATGAGGGATGCATATACAAATTGTATTCAAGACAAATCATCTGTACACGATTAATTAGCGTACTAATGTGAATCAAAGCAGGTTGCAGTGTAGCTCTATCTAGTGACATTGGTCATAGATTCTTGAGTTCACCTTCGATTTGATCAAGAATATCGGTCTCCGAATCGTCTGAACTCGATTCTGAGGCAGGGGTATCTGTATCCGGTGCTGTAGAGGTATCAACGGTTTCTGTCGATGTGGGTGTATCTGTGTTCGACTCACGCTGGATTGGACGTTCACCGATATGCTCAGCCGTAAAATCAGCAGTGGTACTTAAATTTCGGTTCATTTCACCGGCACTGTTCGTCCATGATTTTCCAAGTACCTCTTTGAAGATGTACCACTCACTAGGTTGCCATTCGACAGTCACATCATGTGTCACCCAGACATTAAGTTCAGTCTGCTCACCTGTCAGATCTTCAACCTCGACGGTGGCACGCCGTCGTGATCGCTCGTCATCACTGACCGATCGTACTTTTACAGGAATTGGTTGATCTAAGCGACCGTTCGTTCCAATCGCAGTAATGGTCGTGTAC
>KE356562.1:265063-268166 GCA_000416005.1 Haloquadratum sp. J07HQX50
AGATTTGATACTGGCGTGCGGCAATGCCATGGACATTCTCAGTGTCGTTAGCGAATGCCGCTGTATGGTCGAGTACTCCATATGCACCCCACAACTGCCACTCAGCGCGATTAGGTGATCCATTGTTGAGCGCTGTCTTGCCCTGCTGATGTAACTCTTGAGCCGACCACACGAGCCCGTTGATAAGATCTCTTCGTAGCGACTCGTCTGCTCGGTTCAAGTCAGTCTCACTGTCTGGAATCTCTTGAGTTGCGTTTTCATCCCATGTTTGTGAATCGGCAGCGTCAGTGTCGAGTGTTGCACATCGAATCCGATACGTTCCAGACGCATCAAGAAATTCGATGTCACCTTCGTCTCGAAGAGCCTGGAGTTGTTGTCTTATTTTTGCCTGAATCGTGTTATTATTCGGGAATAGTAGTTCCAAGTGTGGCTCAATTGCATCGTACAACTCATCCAGCGTTACAACTGCAGAATTACTCTCGGCGCGATACCATCGAAGTCCCTGACGAAGCGCGTCTCGCCATGAAGGGTTCATGACAGAGACATCAGCAGCATCGCCTGCATTCTCCCATGTCTCAAACACCTGTCGATACCGATCGGCGGTATGTGAGCCTCTGAGACTCAAATCGTATGGCGTAAGCGGATCTTCAACCTGGTTACTACACGTATTGAGTTCTGAGATCAAGATATGACGAAGCGATTTTTCAGCGGTTTCAGACCCTGTTTCTGGCTCTAATTCCGCTGTTGTATCCGCCGACCCACTCGGAACTGATTCTGTGCTAGTCGCTGTATCCGAGGACCTAGCTACATCGGCTTTCATATCACCATCGCGAGTGTCGTCCCTAAAGAAGTCCTGAATCTCGCTGCTGGCTCGCTCGTTGATAACTTCATCGCGGCAGAGCTCGGGAAGCGCACCCCAGCCGACATCAAACCGAGTGTGATACGCTGAGGCATCAAACTGACCACTGACATCCATCTCATCAGCACTCGGTGGTTCACCAAGGTCGTCCCACAGATGGGCAAACGCCTCGAGCAATTCTTCACGGCTTTTCTCGTCAGACTCTGGTGTGATATTGGCCGCTTCGAGAGCATTGTTCCAAGATTCGAACTCCGTGTCGAATGCCGCGCGGCCATATGGAGAATGTGTATCCAAGTCATCGGGTGTAGGCGTACGATCGATGGCCGAATGCACTGTTTTGAGATTGCTGATTAGTATCTCCCGCGAGACTGAGAGTGTCGATTCGGGAGAGCTTGGCTCAGAGGTCTCATCTGAGGTCTCTGATTCTACATTTGCTTCGACGTTTTCGAAATCAGTCGTTTCAATCGCTGCTTCGATTGATCCGAACAGTTGTTTGTATCTCTCCAAAGAGTAGGCCCCGTGCTCGAGCACGGTCTTAGGCGATGGCTCGCAGCCAATAGACACCGCAATTTCTTGCAGTTCGTCACGCAAAATGTCCGGTCCACCGACCATCTCGATACGGTCCTCGATGTAATCTCCAACCGCTTGGATATCGTCATATATGTACGTGCGGAATTCTGCACCGCGTTCGTCACGAATACCAATTACATAGCTTGGAGACCGCCGCAACAACGGTGTATTGGATTCACTCCTCTCAGTTTTAACGCTCAGCAATTGATCATATGGAAATGAGCGGACAATATCACCGTCAGCACAGCCAGCAACATAGATAACTCGCGTATCGGTTGCAAGTAAATACGCACGACCATCGATCTCGTCTGGCAATGTCTCTGTGAGCTCGGCATCGTCTGTCTCAAGAGGCCTTTCACTATCGTCGGGTAAGATATGGCGAAGCTTTCCAGCACGACGACGATACTGTGGGGTTTCCTCGTCGTCCAGCACCTCAATAAGCGGATCAGAGTAAAGATAACTCGAAAGGAACCCTCCAGTCGAGGTTAGTTCGTCCGCAGTGATATCGCCAATAGCACCGTTGGCGAGGTCTGTCGCTGAACGATCTGTCATATCACACTTTCAGGTAACCACGAGAATAATACTGTTGGGTATTCACACGATCGTATACGCCAAAGTAATGATGATGGGATAATCATTCTGCGGAAATAAGAGAAAATTGGTTATCTGTGTCAGCTATGAACATTAATGTACGACAGTACATCTCACTATCGATAAAATCGTATCTGAGGTGCGACTCCGGAACGGATCGCGACAGTGTCGGTTCGATATCCAATTGTGGCAATCTGACGCATCACGGGCCGTCACGTCGCTCTCATACTGTCACAGACAGCGATTCCAATCGTCGTGTAATCTCTCGTGATGGTACATCAATGCCGGCCTGAGTGACGAGTGCCTCAGGCCTCGTCTCGCTGTGTTGCATGAGAGTCGATGCCAGTGCTGTCTCAACCGCGGCTTGTGCTGATGCATCTGTCTCTGCTGCGTAGGTGGTCAAGACTGCTTTGAGTGCAGGGTTCAGATGAATATCCTCTGTCTTCATCTCACGCTCATCTGGAGGTGATGTCTGCGCCGATGGATAAGGATCAGAAGGCGTGAGCGCAAACGACTCCTGCAGATGTGAGCGGACGCTCTGTGCAACAAAAGCTTCCAAGTCGTCAGCTGCGACAACTGTAAGTTGGTACAACCATCCAGTTACCGAAATTGGGTCCGCAGGGGCAGCAACGAATGGTGTTGACTGACGAACGGGATCGTCCGATTGAGTCTCGGCTCCCGCCTCAAAGGCCCTCTCAGCAGTGACATCGTGGCCGCTCTCAGTGGTGGTTCGCTCACTATCATCGACATCAGTGTGTGCATCAGTGACCACGGTTCGTTCATGAGACTGTCTCTCGATTGACATCAGTGCCGAGCCATCGGTCCCTGCAGCGCGATGACATAGTGACTCAAGACTTGATCGGACTCCGTCATCCGTCGGCCACTTGTACTGGTTAGCATTTGGTGTGTCGATTGCGTTTACGCCAGCAGTTTCGAGCGAAGAGAGAGCGTCCTCAGTCAGGTATGTTTCTGTATCAATACGGAACACGGGGCGAGCGTCGAAAGAGTCCCCCCACGAGAGGAGCTGGCTCGATGTCTCAAGAAGTTCAATACCGTCTTTTCGTGGGAGGGTTGCCTCTTCCC
>KE356562.1:268216-269318 GCA_000416005.1 Haloquadratum sp. J07HQX50
CACTTATCGGATATATCGCTGGCTCAAATGCGACAGAGCTCTCAAAGATGACACAATTGCTGTTTCCCGAGGAGTTCGGCTCGAGCCGCGTTATTCCAGATGCACATATCCTGACAGAGTTGATGAGCCCGTGGGGCGATGCAACAATTCCATTTATTTCGAAGCGAGATGGAAGTATCGATGCCTTACAAACAACTTACAGAGGCAAACAGTACGAATTTCGGGATGATATCCTATTTTCCTACCTGAAAGTTCCACCAGGATCTGGGCTCGATCGGATTGAATTCCCGGGGTGGTTGTGTCGTCAGGACGGCCCCGAGGGATATCACTCAGTGTATGAGTATACGTTAGACATCGTGCGTGCAGAGGCTGGGATCGGCCGGGGATATCCAGAGATTCTACAGCAGGCTGATAGTGATGCCGTACTCGACGCTCACGATCGAAAACAGTTCAACCGAATTGTCCAACGATGGGCTGACTCAAATGATGTCTCTCTGGAGTGGGACGCCAAAGCACTGAGTAAAGAACTGCGGCGAAGATAATGCGCGTACACATGTGTTTGAGTCGCATGTGCCAGTATCGTAGGCCAACCAATAAGCACACTGCGCTATAAGACGATACTAATGGAACATCGCCTGCAAAAATCTGTGGATGTTGACTCCTGCGTTCGCGTGGGAAGCATCGTCTCTTCGAATAGCCACTTAGATTACGTCGTCGAGATATTCAAAGATCATGACTGTGACCGGCCGCCGGCATTACACGAGCGAGAGTTTGGCCAACCGGTGTTTGTTCGAAAGACAGTCGATGGCACTGAGTATGGTGTCATCGGCGTGATTTATGACACCCAACTTGTCGACCCAGACCAGGGACGAACTGGGCCGCGGTTAGCTCAAGACGACCAGGCACAGTTCACGCCAAGTTATATTGAAGAACAGACAACTCTGGCAGGAGTCGCACTGCTTGGAACAGTAGAAATTGGTGAGGATTGCTCGATTCTGAACCCGACGCACCAGATGCCACGCTGGAGTTTGGAAATCGAGGATACAGTGTTTCACTCTCCAGAAGCGCTCACAGCCATCTTTCACACGAACGATGGCCACGT
>KE356562.1:269379-271562 GCA_000416005.1 Haloquadratum sp. J07HQX50
ACGCATCTTCAGGAGTCGAATGTCTCTAGGTCTGTTGCATCGATCTCTTCCACCTCAGCAGCTCAACGAGGGATTTATTAAGAACTGACTCAACGGCACGGCTTGGATTTCGATATCAGTGTGCGCTGAATCAGACAACTCAATGCGGAGGCGATTGAACAACCAGGCGACCCGGCCAATATCTTTTGGGTCGTGTTGACCAAGCGGAAGCGACGTTTCTTTGAGTGGCACGCCTGCCGATGTCGCTAATCCCTTCTGGTAGTACTTGCCAGTCTCAGGAGCGAAATCTCCACGAGTCAGATTCGTTTCCCCAATCAAGATCCCCTCAGCAACTAACTGTGCATTTTCATCGATATATGAGGGCCATTGGCTCTCTGGGAGATCTGACAGCCATTTGTTATAGAACATCTCTCCGGGTGTGTTCCGACGCGTTCGGTCGTCGGCTATATCATCAATGTTCATTGTTTGTTACTCAGGTAACTGCGCTGTATATGTCAAAAGTTATCATATGTTCATAAATATTCGCGTGCTCAGGGAGATATCATTCATTACACTTCAGGCGCTACATTAGTCGTGAGGGACATGCTCCAGTGGTGTCGTTACTCTCACGGCTGCTTGCTAGCGAACTCATTAGCATCAAGATACGCTCGACATCTCAATGAGTGGCTATCGCCGCCAAAGAAACGAGTCTATAATCATCCTGAAGATGTCGATCCTTGTGACACGAGGTGCTCACGAACAGCAGTGCAGAGAGACTCTCATTTCACTTTTTCCATCGCATCTATTCGTGACTCGCGTGAATTCTCCCAACTTCGTCGATACGGATAACAAAAAGTCTCAACTCAACTGTCTCGGAGTATTCGACTTGACTTTTCGGTGGAACGACGAAGAACAGGAATCTTCGCACGGACATTGTTTTATTCCTTCACGATAGATGAGGACTAATCTGAGTCGTCCTCGGTCCGCTGCGCTGCTCGCCTGCGATCCTGTAAGCAAAGTATCGGAAAATATCCTGTCAACCGGTGAGTATATACTCGTGTCTCATGAGAGCAACACGTACGAAATGTCGACGTACAGACATCCACTCAACACAGTTGATAACCTCGGTGAGAAGACAATCGGAGAATTAAGCGCAAGCACACGCGGTGATCTAATCTTACCTGACCATGACGCATACAACGATGCCCGTGATGTGTGGAATGGATTGATTAATCGCTATCCTGCAATCATCGTCCGAGCAGCCAATAGCCATGATGTGGCGACAGCGATTGAATTTTCGCGTGAGCAAAATCTCGAACTGTCGGTTCGCGGTGGTGCCCATCATCAAGCTGGTGACGCTATCGTCGATAATGGCCTTGTCATCGACTTAGTAGACCTCGACTCCATTCATATCGATACTGATGCTAAGATAGCACATATTGGCCCTGGGAATCGAGCGAAGGATGTACTCGAGGCGACACAGGCAGATGGACTGGCGACGCCAACTGGAAGTGCTGGGTGTGTTGGAATGGCAGGGACGACCCTCGGTGGAGGCGTCGGTTGGATACGTCGGAAGCACGGGCTCTCAATCGACGCGCTCCGCTCAATGGAAGTCGTGACCGCCGACGGCACGGTACGAACGGTCAGTCCGGAGCAAAATGAGGATCTATATTGGGCAATGCGAGGCGGTGGCGGCCAGTTTGGTATCGTCACCAACTTTGAGTTTGACCTGTACGAGGTCGGGCCAGTTGTTGGTGGATTGACTGTGTTTTATCCGATCGACGCTGCAAAGACAGTGCTCGAAACGTACGCCAGCTTTGACGAACCCGAAGAGATGTCGACAATCGTGAGGTGCGGTGAAGTGCCGGCGGTGCCACCGATTCCTGACTCGTTGCAGGGTGAGTCTGCAATTGGAATCATTGGGTGTCATATCGGCGATGTCAAGCAGGCAATGGAGGTCTTTGCACCACTACGCGAAATCACCGAGCCATTGATTGATGCGACAGAGCCGGTGCCGTACAGTGCAATGCACGAAATAGGGACGTTGATGCATCCGTGGGGGCGAAAATATATTAATCGGTCTGTGTTTGTGGATGAACTCACCGACCAGCACTTGGATCTCGTCATTGAGCGGACCGATGTAGCCCCTGGCGAAATGGACGGCGTTGGCGTCTGGTCAATGGGCGGCGCTGTCGGAGACAGCC
>KE356562.1:271582-274271 GCA_000416005.1 Haloquadratum sp. J07HQX50
GCGTCGCATACCCATGAGGAACATAACTGTCTCAACAGAGTCGTCGCGGTCGTAGCCTCGATTCGTCTCTGTGGCTCCGAGTGCATCACTCTCAATCCGATGTGATGCGGTTACTTTGCCCGCGTGGCTGTTGCTCAAAAACGGCAAGGTACGGGTCACCGGTGTTGGTGTCTGGACACTCAGAGGTGCGTTCAATGACAAGCGACTCACCGGCAATATCCTGCCCGATGAGACCTAATTCGACCGGATACGATTTACTGCTGTAACTGAGCACATGGTCATCAGACGTCGATTCGATGGTGAGGTCACTACGGACTGGAATACGCCCGTCTTCATTATCATCAGGCCGGTACTCGCTCCAGTCACCCGCTGTACAGACCTCATACTGCGGTTTGTCGACACGCTCAGGCAGTGGGGTTGGGTTGGTAGCGACAAGAGACCCAACGCGGACTTCGTTGTCCCCTCCCTCTGGAATCGCAATTGTATCCTCAAGTTGGAGATCATACCTGGGGCCACCGGTCGCGACATCAGTTGTCAACACGATCGTCGTGATGAGTGCAAATACAACAAGTCCATATACTGCCTGCCGGCCTGTGATGAAGCGATCGTCCGAGTTGAGAGCAGACCGGGAGGCAAAGAGGATGGCTGCGATAGCGAGCAGTCCGACCACGGTCACCTCGCTTCCGAGATCGAAGGTACCCACAGTCTTACCAAAGAGGATGAGGAGCGAGATGACAATGACGCCGTATGCAAAAAACACCAACTGCTGGTCTTCTGCCCGCTGTGCAAGTCCGAACACGCCAGTCAGGAAAGTGGCGACGATCAGAATCTGCGATGCATATGAAATGCCGAGTTCGACGCTGAAAATAAAGATGCTTACTGCAATAATTGTGACGACGGCTGCAGTTGCGTTCAATAGCGTTTCTGAGTCGAATCCCAACATATCTACATTCTTTTTATTCACTGTTAAGTAGCCCATGAGCGAGTACACAGACCGAAACACGTTCTCTGCAGTCGTGACAGACAACCCATCGCATATATTCGTCTTTTCGTAGAGCGTGGATGACATCGCCATGGAAACCAGTGTTCGCGGCGAAGCCCTAACTCACCTACCGGGGGACACTCTATCGATAAGCCCAACATTGAGGAGAGGAGGAAACGTAAACGTATATAGAAACTTGACCGGAGTGTCGTTCAACGCTCAGGCAACGAGCGTTCACCCACGACCACGTAGCGAAGTCATTGCCGACAGTGATAGACTCACAGACTACCCTTGAGTTGATGAGTGTGTTCGATTGCATGGCTGGACTGTAGCTATATAGCTGGGAACTGTCGCCACGTACTGAATGACAGGCACGTTGATTGTGGGCGGAGAGTGTCGCACTCAAGTGAGCGAGCATCAACGATGATCGATGACAAAAAAGACGGGATGACGGCCGACAGCTATGCTTCAATTATCATTCCAGTGATAGTGATCATGTTCGGGATTGGAACCCTTGTTGGAGTGGTGTATGCAAATGCGACGACTGCGACACGACTCGATTATGAGTCGATTCAACGCAATTGTGGAGAATTAGCCGATACCACTCGTCTCGTTGACGGCGGGGTTGGTTTGACACGCCAACAACTGAATCAGACGCATGTCGCGGTCTGTGAAAATACCAGCTATGCTGAGTATCATCATCAGCGGGTGGACTCAATGCGAACGACACCGTTCAATCCCATTCAATGGATTCTGTATATTGGTGCTGGCGGCAGTGCAGTGATTGGCGGGGTTGCACTCGGAAGACAGCGTAGTTGAACTGTGGTTCCATTGGGTGTGATGAAAGCAGTCCAGTATCGCACTCATGACAACGTCCGACGTTATCCTGATGTTCACCAACTGCCGTACGCGCATGACCAACCGTGGTGAAACCCTCAACGTTCAGGGCGTGAGGCCGACGGTGACAGCACAGAGAGCGTCCCAACGAGTGTGTGCCCCTGCGTCAGTGGAGACGTCGTGACTGCTATACTATTTTGCCATTCCCTGGGGAAGCAATAATTCCGGGTCTGACTGTGTGAACACGACCTGTCGATCATTGCTCAGTGGCCGAAGGAAAATATCGATCTCACCACGTGAGAGGGCATGTTCAGCCATCAGTTGTGCGTCATCTGCTCGGTAGTACAGTGGGACGAACACAGCGATATCATGTGCCGATGATTCGATCGCGGCAACAACGAATAGTATGCTCCCAACCTCTGCTCGAAAGGACTCATAGCTATCAAAGGTGGTGCCACTGGTGGCTGCAGCGACTCTCTCAAACTCGTTAGTGGGGACGATGACATCTAACCCAACGCGTGTGTCATCTGTGCGCTCATCGGGATTCGTGTTCATATCGTCAGACGGATTCTCATCGTCGCTCTGTGGGGTAGTGATATCAGTCACATCAGTCCCATCCACTGGCGGTAACGGAAGTATATCACCGGGGTGAACTTCGACAGTTTCCCACCCCGCCTCGCGGTACTCAGTCGCTGTTGCTGACATATCCTCAATGACTGCCTCCCAGCGGTCGTTCTGGCCGCTTATCGGGTGGTCTGCACCCCCACCTGCGTTGGGAGGCGTCGCATCCACGTCTGTTTTCGAACTTACCTCAGAATCTTCGTCTGTATTTGTGTCTGTATCGTTCATATCGTTGATTCAATTACGAAG
>KE356562.1:277330-278600 GCA_000416005.1 Haloquadratum sp. J07HQX50
GAAGTTGCTGAGCGGACGATCGATGTGCTCTCTGAAGTTGGTATCTCAGAGCCGGCCTCACGAATCAATGAGTACCCACATGAGTTCTCTGGGGGAATGCGACAGCGAGTTCTTATTGCGATAGCACTTGCCTGTCGACCAAATATCCTGGTGGCTGATGAGCCGACGACAGCACTTGATGTGACCATCCAAGCACAGATTCTTGAGCTAGTCAATGACCTCCAAAGTGATCTTGAGATGGGCGTGCTGTTTATCACACACGATTTAGGGGTTGTTGCAGAGACGTGCGACCGTGTTGCAGTAATGTATGCCGGTGAGATCGTTGAGGAAGGGCCAGTCGAAGAGATATTTGCGAATCCGTCACACCCATATACGTACGCACTGCTTGAGTCTATCCCAACATCCGACCGCGAGCGGCTGACGCCGATTGATGGCAACGTTCCGGACCTCATCGATATGCCCGAAGGGTGTCACTTCGCTCCGCGGTGTCCGTGGGCAAAGCCAGAGTGCCGCCGCGGCGAAATTGAATCTCGCCAGCACGGCCCGGCGAACATTGATCATCAAGCAAAGTGTGTGCTTGATGACTTCGATGAAAGCGAGTACGGGACAGATACAGACCTTACCGCCGAGGCCACGATGCGAACCGATGAGCCAATTCTCGAAGCCGAGGGGCTTGAAAAGCACTTCTCACGCTCAGAGGGGCTTGTAGATGAATATCTGGGTCTGAATACTGATCGGGTGAAAGCCGTCGATGGTGTCGATCTCACCGTGTATGAGGGAGAAACGCTTGGACTCGTTGGTGAGTCTGGGTGTGGGAAGTCGACAACCGGTCGAAGTATTCTGCAGTTGCTCGAGCCAACAGCCGGGCAGGTGGTGTTCGCGGGTAACGACCTCACCGACCTTTCGAAGGACGAACTTCGTGAGCGGCGACGCGACCTGCAGATGATTTTCCAAGATCCAATGTCCTCTCTTGACCCCCGGATGACTGTCGAGCAAATTGTTTCCGAACCGCTCGTCATCCATGACCTTCCGGCGGATAGCGAGGGGCCGGACAGAGACCAGCGTCGACAACGAGTGACTGAGTTGCTAGAGGCCGTTGGATTGGATCCTGACCAACGTGACCGCTACCCTCATGAACTCTCAGGTGGGCAGCGACAGCGGGTTGGGATTGCTCGTGCGATCGCTGTCGACCCAGACTTCATCGTCTGTGATGAACCGGTCTCAGCACTCGATGTATCCGTGCAGGCACAGATACTGAATCTGCTCAAGG
>KE356562.1:278620-280469 GCA_000416005.1 Haloquadratum sp. J07HQX50
GCTCACGCACACGTTCAGACACTCATATGGTCTCAAAACGATTCCTCCTTCGACGCGTGCTGCTGTTAATCCCTGTTCTTTTTGGAGTTGCAACGCTCGTCTTCTCGATCCTTCAACTTGCACCAGGTGACCCAGCCCGAATCATCGTTGGCCAGCGTGCCTCTGCGCAGCAGGTCGCCAAAGTTCGAACTGAACTCGGACTGAACGACCCACTCTGGGTGCAGTACGCACGATTTATTGTCGATGCAGCCACGTTCGATTTTGGTCAATCATACAAAATCGCGCAGGGAACACCAGTTCGTGACGTCCTTGCTGACCGACTTCCTGTGACACTCGAATTAGCAATCTTCGGGCAAATAGCAGGGATCCTGCTTGGCATCCCACTGGGGGTTATCTCAGCGGTCAAGCAGGACTCGATGACCGATCATCTGACACGGGTTGGAGCCTTGACCGGTATCTCGGTGCCAATCTTCTGGTCTGGTCCGCTTCTCATCCTTCTGTTTGCGACCTTTCTGGGTATCTTGCCGACCAGTGGGCGTATCGGGTCGACAATCTTCCTCGCAGAAAGTTGGACACTCTTTGGGATAGAGCTACCGCTGACGGGACTAGTGACAGTTGATACGCTATTGCTCGGCGAGTTCGACGCCTTCGTTTCGGCAGTTCGGCATCTACTGCTTCCGGTGTTAGTGCTCGGTATCTATCAGATGGCACTGCTCTCGCGAATGATGCGCTCGTCGATGCTCGAAGTCGTGAGACAGGACTACATGCGAACTGCGCGAGCAAAAGGACAGGGCAGCAAAATAACTATCCTCACACACGGGTTTCAGAATGCGCTCATTCCCGTTGTGACCGTGATCGGCATTCAATTCGGAACCTTACTTGGTGGGGCTGTCCTGACTGAGACAGTGTTTGGAATCGGGGGGATTGGGACGATGCTCGTCAGCGCAATCGGTGCCTCTGATTATCCGCTCGTTCAGGGGACTGTCTTGACATTCGCGCTTCTATTTACATTCGTCAACTTTGGTGTCGATGTCACATACAGCTATCTTGACCCACGGATCGACCAATGATGTGTCTGTACACTCACGCTCACGGCTGGTTCACTTCCGAATCCAAGTCCGAGTGCGGTTGCGGTCAAATAGGCAGATATGTCCACATGTCCAGTTATAGCCCACTTTCGGGTCGCTCAAGCGTTGCATGGGCAGATACGCATTCGCTCATGTCTGCACAGACAATTTCAGGTGTCGGCTCACGGTCACTGATGGTCGCCGACCTATCCCTCCATTCAAAATTCACCTATGGCAACTGATTCACAGAGTACGACCACTGACACACGTGATTTCATCGACCGAGTGTTCGCATCGCCGTTCGTTTCAGAGCTCCTATCGAATCGGCTTGCTGTCGTCGGTCTCAGCATTATTATTGGAGTGTTTGCAATCGCGCTCGTCGCTCGATTCACTCTCGACCTGAGTGTACTGACTGGCTCCCGACTTGGAACAGGAATTCCAGACCGCCACCCACCCGGGTGGGTCGGTCCAGCTTCGTGGAATCAGTACTTGTTTGGAACTGATGTTGCTGCTCGTGACATCTTTCGACGGACGATGTATGGGTCGTGGCTGGCGTTAAAATTCGGCACGATCGCAGTCGGAGCATCCACAGTGCTCGGTGTGGGATTAGGGATCATTGCGGCATACTATGGGGATGTCACTGATAATCTCATCATGCGGACGATGGACATGCTGCTGGCATTCCCATCGTTGCTTCTTGCGCTTGCACTTGTGGCTATCTTTGGGGCTGGCCTGTGGAAAGCAGTGCTCGCACTGACACTCGTATACACACCGCGGTTCGC
>KE356562.1:285403-288703 GCA_000416005.1 Haloquadratum sp. J07HQX50
ATGTCTGGATGAAATCCTCGGTGAGCCTCTCTTTTGAGGGATAGAGAATGCCATACCCTTCATTGCTGTTCCAAGCAGCTCTATATATCTCTGGGATCTGGTCGCTATACTCCTCCGCTTCAGCCGACTCAGTTATCCGCTTAATTTCGACGCTGGCTCGGGTATCTTTCATCGCTGGGTATCCCTGAATAACTGAACTGGATTCGCTCTCTCTCCTCGCTGAGTGATTCGTATGGAATACACTGAACGGCGTGTCGGTCTCACTCTGTTTCCTGTCTCTGACGCCAGTGACTCGTGATTGGTTCCGATGTTATCGAAAATGCGTAGATTGTAAATTCGATCATTGTGGACAGTCTAATGTTTGCTCTCAACTCGGATGCTCTGGGGGTTTTATTCTGACTTTTAGTTATCGTCCATACTCAACATAATTTATATCCATATTTTCAATCAGGGTAGAAACAATCGAAAGATGGTGTCGGCTTGACTCTTTGTATGCACGATGAAACCGTCTCAGGAATAATCTGAGCGTGACAGTGAGCTTAGCACTGAGTTGGTTCCAGATGCGACGGGACTCTTCTTTTGTATCGACCCAAATTGAATCTTATTTAGTCAATCCTTGGTAAATTCAAGATACCCCCGAATCGGGCGGGAAAATGTGCTCAGACCACCTCAGACTGAACTAACAATGACAGACTACCAGCACAGAGAGCGAAAACCGCGGCCTTCACCGCCTCAACACTATCCCATGGGACAGCAATATTGAGTCCGTAGTAGAAGATTACACCGAGAGCACCAACAGATAGTGGAATAAGAAGCTTTGTGTTCATGTTTCTGTTTCCTTGCTAACATTTGAAGGAATTAAATCTACTGTCAGGCTTGATGACCTGAGCGTGATGGACTGTCGAAGTCCTCATGATTCGGTCACCCTGAATTGCGTTCCGAGTGCCTGTTGTATTTCCCAATTGCTTGTGCGCTCCTCCGTCGTCGTAATCCCCCAGTACACAAATCGGTACTTTCCCGGGTCAACTCGCTCGCATACATAGTAACTCGGGGTGCCGTCCGGGGCACTGAGGCCACTCGGTGTCATCGTGAACGCCCAAGTGAATCCCTCGTCAGATGCGTGTGGGATAGCCTCATCTGTCCATCCTTCGTTCTCAGGCCTATCATAGATCGATTGCCACCCAGCCTCGGTCTGGCGCTCGATCAAGAACTTTCGTTTCTCTCCTGAGACTTGCTGTGCATCAGTATCGTTGTATATCCGGACTGTCAGATCTCCGCCGACCGGCACTGGATCTGGTGACAGGCTGAGCGCAAATCCGCCGATTGGCCCCACTTTTAGCTCACGTGTTTCTGCTCTCGGCATGTGTACGTCTGTGAGTGGAGGACTCACAGAATCCTGACATTCGCTCGATGATGGTGACGTTGAGGTTTCTCCTGACCGAGAGGGGTGACTACTCAGACAGCCCGCATATGGAGTGGTAAGCCCACACAGAGCGCAGATGATTCGACGACGGTTCATATCTATCAGTAGAATGACACCCGTTGAAAAATCCCACTACAGAAACACACGCTCTGGTATCAATTGTATGTCGCTGTTTGGATGCGGTCGACAGCGAGTTCTTTCCCATCGCACTCGATCATGATGTCAGCTTGTGATCGAAGCCACGATGGAACGCGGTTCACATACGATGAGTGAGTTTGTGGCCTCCCTGCGTCCTCTCCGTGTAAGACCGCCGGTTCAGAGTAGTGCGTTACTGGGCGGGGATCCCACGTCTCTGCAGCCAGTTCAAAGCCTTCGCGATACGTGGTACCCTCAGCAGAAAATGCATGATGATGATAGTCGAATGTCACAGGACAGCCCGTGGTCGGGTAAATGTCTTCGACAAGTTCCGTCACAGACCACAGGTTCGGATTATCGTCATTTTCAATTACGAGGCGGTCGACGACGCTTGATGAGACTGTTTCGATAAATGCAGCAAAGCGATCTGCTGTTTCTTCCTTATCACCGTAATGCCCCCCCATATGGATATTAATAGGATATTCGGTCGTCTGCGGGAGGTTCATGAGGTCAAGCCATGTGCCATGATTCTCAAGGCTCTTTCTGGCCTTCTCGCGGGTGCTCTGTGTCGTTGAAGCCGGTTTGACGAAGTAATCTGGATGAAATGAGAGTCGCATATCGTGGTTCTGGATAAACTTACCACACGTTGCTGCAATCTTGCGGATCGTGTCGATATTCGGGAGTGCCTCAATCTCATACTGAGAGTTCCATGGGACAAACGACTGTGATGTACATCGATAGAACCCGATATCATGCTCATGATTCCATTTGAGAATAGTTAGAAGATCATCGAAATTCTGTTCAGCAAGTTCACCAGCGTATGGGAGCCCTTTCTTTTCCCTATGTTTTCTTTTTGCATCCCTCGGTTGCATCTCACCGGTGATTGCTGATCCCGCAGCGTATTGTTGCGGCCAGCGTATCCAAGCATGTATGTAACACGTGGACGATAGGTTTGGGTGCATCGAATCGGAGCGAATCCCCCTTTGAGGGGCGATACTGGAGTATAACCTACTCGAACCGACTCAGCCGTCGCCTATGAGTGATATCCTCCTGAGGCCACCTCGTAGCCGACGCCGAGGTGGGTGTTGTCACCCCTGCGACGATGATGTCGGCTTGGCGCGACCACGTCATGTCCTGATCGTGGGTTATCTCGTCGGTCAGTCCCTGTTCGGCCTCTCTCTGTTTGATATTGTCCTCGGCAATGTGCTCGGTCAACATGTCGCCGTATTCCGCTAAGAGTTTGATAAACGCCGGGTAAATTCTGTCTGACTGACCGCCGCGTACCGAACCGCTAAACAAGATATCCATATCTGTTCAGGTGGCGGCCGCGGAGCACACACCTGTTTACTCAACGGTGTCAGCTCGGGGTGTGTTAGTCGAAATCACCGTCGCTGTCGAGTCTCCGATTCGTTCCCACGAGCGGCCGTGGTAGCGGTGGTGGAACAAGTTAGCTCGGCGGTTCACCGCCAATGACGCTCGCCCAGCAGTCGGAGTCGCACCAGCAAGCTCTCTCCAATATCGTCGATGGTGGGTGTCTCCAGTGCGAGGCGGGCAGTCCCAGGCGGACTCACACATACGAACGCGTCAGCGAGCTTCAGTTCGCACACTAACAGGCCGCTGTCACACCCTGGATTGTAGCAGGTCTTGTCTTCGATATCAGGATTATCCACTCCTTTTGTTGTCGAATAGACGATTGCCTCCTTCTCGGCTAACACCTACTTCGAGACAACGCAGTCTTGACG
>KE356562.1:288903-295022 GCA_000416005.1 Haloquadratum sp. J07HQX50
ATTCACCATATTATGACTGACTTCAGCGTCGGGAAATTAGTGTGTCGTGTCAACTGCCCGACTGTTGTAGAGTCAGGAACCACACTCTTGATTCTCACAGATCGTGTCCTCACTGAGACTGTCGCCTTACAGAGTTCTTATCGGAGATGTGGACAGTAGTCCTCCTGAACGCATGCTGTCTGTCTCACAGACAGATATTACATCAACTCGATATCCCAGTCCTCGGCAGACACAGAAAGACGGGTTCTTTTTTGAGCAGGGGAGGCGGAAGCTCAATCCAGGGTAATATGGCACAGTGAAGTGAACTGAGAGCTCAGTCTATACAGTACCCTCACCTCCACGTTACGTGTTATATATGGAATATCTATGCACAGCGACCGGCAGAACAGCCTCATATTCACCACTGAAAGCTGGTCCAGAACCGACTGGGACTGTGACCGTCACCGTCCGCGGGAGGTGCGACAGCAAGGTATCAAATTCGACCTCTGGTTGAGCGACTAACTCATTCTGTCTATTGTATTGGTACTTGTATTCCACCACGGTTGCGAGTGGGATCGCGCGTTTGAATTCGTCTGCACTCAGGTCAGTGTCGATCTCATCCGCTCTCAGCTTCGTTTTCTCGACCAGGACCCCCCACGAGCTGAGCAGTGCCTGTCCACTGAGCCTCTCGGTGATATAATCGTACACAAGCGAGTTCGCCTGTTCTGTTGCTTCCTCTTCTGTTATCTCGGCGAACAGGTAGGCGTCGCCTGTGTCTTGAGTTGGAGTTGGGGTTGAGACTGGAGTCGGGGTCGGGACACGCGAATCAGTCTCCGGCGAAACAGGAGCCGATGTCCCAAGCCGAATCGTCTCTGAGGGTGTGCTTGATGTCGTTTCCGAGGTTGTGTCAGATGAAGCGTTCCCTCTACCTCTGGGGCACCCAGCGACGAGGGGGGTGCTACTGGTCGCGAGGACACCGAGAAACCAGCGGCGATTCATGCTCTCGGCATAATAGAAGCGGGTCGATATTAGAACGTGGACTCATGTATCACAATCAGAAACAGGGCGTCTCGCCGAGGCTGTATCTGCGTTCTCAGAGCTGTGTCCCTTCGTGGGTGATGGGTTTCGGTCGTTGTGCTGAGTGCAGAGCGCGTATCGGCCACTGTTCTTTCAGTGACCGGTGAGACGACAAATTGGTGAAAATAGCGAAGATGAGCATATCAGAGAATTTTAATCGAGGCCGCAAGGCCGTGTCCAGCAGTACCAGCGCTCTGCAAGATGTTGCTTTGGTGTTCGTTCGCGCTCACGCAGACGCGCCCCGGTCGTCTCCGTCTCGTTGCGGGCACGATACTGCACACATTTGAACTCCTTGATCCAGTTTAATGATCACCTCAAGAACGGGCCCTACTCCCTGATTTAGTTTAATTTCGCTCGGGCCTTCCATCTGCAAATGACGGTAGATCTTGAATGTGGAGAAATTGAGTCGAGAATGACTGAACCAGCAAGTGTCTTTAGAGCTCTCTCGTCCGACACATATTGGAGAAAGCCTAATGAGTATCATGCTATTGACAGGGAGACCGTATCTCACCGCATAGAGTTATAATGATGGCTATTTGATATGACTATCAAATGACTGATGACCGTCGTATGACCACGGACCGGTTCTACGGTGGTGTGTCCAACCGGCTCCAGAATCTGCGGTCGATGCTCGCATATATTCGTGATGAGCACCCAACTCAGAGCGAACTCACCCAATGGGTGATCAAAAATACCAATGCAGGCAGTTCAGATGCCGTTAACCGTCACCTGACATTTCTCGATTCTCTCAATATCATTGAATTATCCAGTGCACGATGCGGACTCGGTGACTATGGTCAGCAATGGCTTGATAATCACAATCATGAAACGCTTTATGAGGCCCTGTCATCGGGAGTGAAGGGATTCGATACAATCCTCAAAGCCTTACAGGACGGCCCGATGACCGACGAGGATATCATGAACCTACTCGTGAGTGAGTTTGATGAGGCGGAAATGTCGAAGCCTGGCCCCGCGGTTCGACATCGCGAATGGTTGCAAGTCCTGGAGTTCGTAGAGCGCGAAGATGGGATGAACGAGCTCACGTCTGCAGGTCAAAAACGACTCGAAGAGAAGGCCCAGACTCAAATAACGTCGGTAGGGACGGCTCCAAGTGGAGTGTCAGTCGGTGATCATCTATCTCAAGAGGAAATTGAGGAAGCGTTTGAAACGGGCTTTGGATATCAAATCACGGGGATCAATCCGCGCCGAGACGATCACGACCGGCGCTACGTGTTGGTGTTTGCCAATGAAGATGGCCCCTACGACGACACAGTGACACAGGGCCAATTCGAATACATTGGAGAGGGCTTGAGTGGAGATCAAAGCGAAACTTCTCCTGGGAACTCTACTCTCATTGACGCTATTTCGTCTGACATCCCGGTTCATTTCTTTTATTAGCAGTCGGGAAACGGAGAGTGGGAGTACCAAGGATTGATTAATGTGCTCGATTACGAATTTGAAGAGCAAGGCGGGCGGCAGGTCCTCGTCTTCACGATGGAGCATCGTTATGAAAGTGGTCCCAAGACGGACGAGCCGAGTCGAAAAAGTATCGAAACAGAACGAGCACGTCTCAAGAACGCACTCAACAGGGAACCCCAGCTCACTGATGATAGTGAAACATATACTGAGTCACGAAGGCGAGCGAGAGATTCGGCGTTCTCAGAATTAGTACGGCAAGCATATGATGAGACGTGTGCCATCTGTGGAAGTCGTCGAGAAACGCCCAGCGGGAATCCGGAGGCGGAGGCGGAGGCGGCGCACATCTATCCAAAGCGCGAGGACGGGGTAGATGACATCCGAAACGGCGTCGCTCTTTGTAAGTTACACCACTGGGCCTTCGATAACGGATGGCTCGCGATTAGTGACGAGCACGAGGTGCTGGTGAGGGACGCATCAAATCGAGATGGGGTATTACGAGTTCAAACAATTAGAGGGTGACAGTTTAGATCTTCCCGACATCGATGAGGCAGAGCCGCACCCACTGTTTCTCGAACAACACCGGGACTTACGCGGATTCAATTCGAAAACTCATGAATCCCAGTAATTAGAAAGCGAACGTGAACCTCCAATCGGCTCACTGATTTTAATTTAGCCAGATAGGTCAAAACTCGTTCACTGTCTGT
Organism: Haloquadratum sp. J07HQX50; assembly: GCA_000416005.1. GTDB lineage: Archaea > Halobacteriota > Halobacteria > Halobacteriales > Haloferacaceae > Haloquadratum. The sequence goes on from KE356562.1 coordinate 292,083, forward strand.
GCTGTCGGGAAATATTATATCCTACTCTCACGGATTACATACTCACTTGTGCCCGGGACGCGATTCTCAGAGTCCAACTCAATAATTCTCTTCTCACAGCCAGTGATAGCTGTGAGACGCCTCACTGGCGCACTATCGATAGCGCTTAGCTGGATACAAGATGATGTGCACAGTGCGCCCGAGATCAGACCATGACTTCGGCAAGAGAGACCCCACGTGGCAGCAAACTCGAACAACTCGAACCACAGATTTGAACCTCGCGAGCGTCAAATCGTTCAATATTCCTAAGATGGACATGCATCGAGGGCGGGTTCTCTATCGTCTAGTCAAAGTGTCGCTCACGTGCCGCTCGTGAGGCGTGTGGATCATCATCTTTCCAGAGCGGTGAGTGGGGAATTCGCCCTCGCCAGCCATCAAACGGCGAGTACATGTAGTCTCTGCGTGTCAACACGCTTCAAGAAACGCATCTCGCTGATACTCGTCCATGACAGCAGCGCCAGATGTCGTTCCAACTCCGGTTCGTGGAGAGTCGTGAACGGCCTCGCGTCACTGTCGGTATTGGTGCCAAACTGGGATGTGTCGCTCAGAGCTGAGAGAGGGGGTTTTTCGACGAGTCTCAAAAGCACCGTTGGATGTGAATTCCCAATGAGGGCCAGGCCCCGCTCAGACTGTCGTCGGGACAAGACCATACAAATCATGTGAGGAATGGCTCAGGGCAGGTGGTTCGTCTGACATCAAAATCTTGGGTGTCGTGGTGTGTGTCAATACTGTGTCGTGTCAGTTGTATGATGTTGTGTTTTGATTGTGCTGTCTGAGAAGCAAACTGTTCGTGTGAGAATTCGATCTGCAAATCAAGAGCAGTCGTGAACTGTTCGATGACACTCATCGAGGGTTCTGCGTCGAGACTCCTCAGAGGAACTGCCGATAACTATCTCCCCACTCACTCTTGAGTCGCCTGATTGCACAGTGTGTCTCAACGCGATCGTACCCCTCAATATGTCGATTCGCCCAGATTCTCGTTGCAGTCTCGTCGTCCAGGTACATCCCAAGGACCTGAATCTCCTCAAGTCCAGCCACGTGACTTGCCCAAACTCTTCGATGACCGTTCAGCAGAGTCACACCGCCGTGAGTGCCGGTGCCATTCCGATCGACCCACACAAGAGGGGGCCCACGTGGTTCTCCTCGAGTTTCAATGTCCTCGATAAACTGCTCATTTTGACTCACAGAAAATGTTCGGGAGTGGTATGGTGATGGCTTGATTTGATGAATGTCAATTTTCACCGGACCTCTTGAGCCAACCTTTCGAAGTCTTGGTTGTGGGAATGCATAATAATTCACCGCAGACCTTTCGACTCGAGTTATTTTCAGTGGTGCCACTCCAGAGTAGAACTGAAACTCTGAGTTGATGTCTGTCATGAACACGACAATCGCGATTGGTGAGTCACTGCTGTACTGTGGATTGTCTTCCGCGACGGTCATCCCACGGTCGAACACATCCCATTCTTCTGCCGTCACAGGTGGCGTGTTGACGACCACTGCTGTGTGAGCCTCGCCCTCGGCCCCGGAGTCTGGACTTTCTGTATCAGTCACAATGTCTCCAAACGAGAGGTCATTCTGGTGCTCGTGCTCTGCTCGGTGGTGTGATTTTTGAGTCTCTTGTTTCATCCGGACCATCCTCTCAGATGTGTGCAAACGATCTGCATCTCATAACGGGTATGCAGAGATAATTACTTCTCCGTTTGTCGCACATAACCGCGATGTGCACACATGAGAATATGTACTCCGATTGACTTCGACCATCTAGTGACGAGAACTCTGTGGTATTGTATTCGCTCCCTCAGCGACAGAGAGAGACGCCGAATAGCATGTGTCTCAGCTCTTGTCTCGTGACCTCACCCTACCTTACCTACCCTCACACTCAGTCAGGTCTCGGAGGGTTGAGACACTCGCTGTCCTGCTGCCACACACTTTGCATACAGAACAGCCTCCCCGCTTCACCTCAACTCCACCCAGACTTGATCACCATCTTCAACTCTTGTTGACTCAGTCCACGCTCGTCGTCTCGCTCTCGAAGCCACTTCTCGTTCCTGTATCCTTTTCTTATTGACTGAATTACTCAATGCCAGATACTTTTCGTTCGAATTCACTCAAATTCGACTGGCGACTCAGATCACCCATCAGTTCCGTCAAGAGGATTCCCTCTGACGATTTTACCTGAGATTCTCACGGGGACGCGTCACGAAGAATCACGAGTGAGGATCGTCTGCATATCACAAGTCACACTCTCCGACCGTTGGAGTTGATTCCGCCTTATCGACTGCTGAGACGGGCTGATATATCCCTGACTGTATCGAACCCCTCTGATGACTCGCACATGCGAAACCGGCCGTCGACAACCTGGCCGACGGCCGGGTCGGGATAGTCACCCACCAAGACACCGATGTATGAAACAAGCCGTCACCACAGAGCCGTGCCATGACCAGTGAGACTCAATAGCCACGCCAGATCAGTCCCAGCCGTCTCGGTGACCGATCACAACGACCACGCCGGAGAGTGGCACAGGGTCGGTACATAGCGTTCACTCGGAATCAGACGTTCGGGTACCAGACAGCCTCTCCAGGCGTATGGTGTACCCACGTGTCGTCCTCAAGGAGGCGTGAGTCACGCCATCGGAACCGGCCGTTGGAAGTATACGATATTGGTGGTTCGGTGTCTTGTGTTTGAAATATCGCCCGTGCACAAGCTGTGAAAGATCCCAACTCGGCTTTCTCCTGCGGGGTGAAAGTATACCGCATGAGAGAGTTCTCGGGATCAATACTCTCGGAGATATTTACGATGAGACTGCCTACATGAGTGTTCTGTGGAGCTGTCTGAGTGATTCTACCTGGGAAGTCTGAAACGAAGCGGATCCTATCGGGTTCGTACGAACTGGTATCTTTC
>KE356562.1:295042-297711 GCA_000416005.1 Haloquadratum sp. J07HQX50
CAGAGAACTTCGCTAGCAGAGCGGCCCTGCCCGCCATCTCATATCACGATGAGATCACTCGATCCGGCCGCTTGAACGGCGATGAAAGTAAAAATGTGTAGATTCTACACATAGATTGATGACTGAAGAGAAAACCCGCGTCGATTTCAACGCCCCGAAATCCCTCGTCGAGCGCGCCGATAGCGTCGTCGAAATCCTCGATATCTCTCGTACCCGTCTCCTGATCAATGCTCTTGAGGACGAACTCGAAGAGCTCGCAAACGACAAGGAGTTTCGCCGGCGACTGAGCGATGCCTACTACGACGGCCGCGTCGACTACGACACCGTCGAAGCAATCCTCGGACATGAGGAGGCGATGCGATTGAAGCTCCTCCGGGAATCGATCGACCGGACGCCCGCTATCCCTATACTCAAAGATGGGCTCCCAAGTGACGAGGCCTTCTACGACGGCGAGGTCTCCGAATGGACGGACTCGAGTCTATCTGATTCCGATGACGAATCGCGTCCCTAAGGATGGCGGAATGCGCCGTTACCATTGTCGATACGAACGTCTTGTTGAATCTCGCTACGCCAGTTGTTGACGGGCGACCGAGGGCCCCCTCTGGCGGGGACCCACTCAAAACACTCCTCACCGCGTACGACATCCACTATCCCAGCGAGTGTTCTCGGCGAGGTCACCGATGTCACGGGGGACGATGACCTTCTGGCTGCCGCCGCCGATCTCGTCCTCCAAGCTGCCCATCATGTAACGACACACGACGTCGACGACCGAGCAGACGAGCCACTCGACTACGGGCTTGATCAGGGAGAGGCCGAGGGTGTCTGGCTGGCCAACGAGGTGGGAGCAGACCTCTTTATTACGGACGAATTCAACACCACCAACTACCTCTTCATCAATCTCGCTCTTGACGACCGGAACACGCTCTTCACGACACCGCACATCCTCTGTACGCTCGCAACTCACGAGATCCTGCCCGTGGGATACGTCGATGCTGCGCTCAGCTACTACGTCAAAACCAAAGGCTGGGATGCACAGTATGTTGCCCAGCTACGGCAACACCATTTCGAAAGATGAGACGAAATCGGTCATGGAGAATAGTTGAGGCTGACAACCATCGATGAGATTTAACCAACACATATGACCGATCAGTCAGCATCTGTTGGTTAATAGCGAGTGAGGAATTATGTACACATAGAACTCTGGATCGCTCTGAGTTCTGGAGAGGATGAAGACGTAGATCTGGCTCAAATCACCGGTAGCAGGGAAACTCTTATCGAGAGGATCAATCGCAAATCCATCCCAGATTACCGGGAAGACAATTACATCCATTCCAAATGCATCCGCGAGTTCCGACGAAAGGGATGACGCGCGGTCGGGACGACCAGATGTAGCCGAGTGGGGTTGACATTGATGAAGATCCAGGTATACAAGCTTCACCTCCAAAACCTGGAGTTCCAGAGCCACTGTATCGATGGCCTCTAAGTACTCTTCGTACAGTTCGTGTGTGGCTTCTGCATCCGGTTCCTTATGATACGCACGCTCGTAGAGAAAACGCGTTTCCTCGATATTATCGAACCCCTCTTCGACGGAGCTATGCATCGAATCCGTCGCAGGAATCCGAGTATCGAGAGTATCCAAGACCTCGCGAGCGGCCCCGAATTTGCCCCGAAGAAACGCGACCTGGGACTCAGCGAGTTCCGTCGGCAAGAGTACCCCGCATACGATTGATACTATCTCGAGAAGTGCGGTTCGCAGTCTCCGATATCTCCTTCAACTGTTCACGGACATTGTCAAGACCCTGTCGATAGGTAAGGGTCTCTTCAGCAGCTTCCATGATCTCAATCAGGTCATCGAAATCGCCAACCAACCGAGACTTGCAGTAATCGCATTCTCCTGAATCTGCTCAGCAATGGCCAATTCGTACGGATCAGCGTCGGGAGGTGGAGGGAAACGAGCGTCAGCAGGGAAAAGAGGGTGGACGACAGCGTTGGGGGACCCTAAAGGTAGCTAGCGTCAAAATCCCCGTCGCCGTGGTCGTCAGCCGGGTCTGCGGCCGAACTCGATCTATCACCTTCGTCGCCGAGCTTGCTGTCCGAGGCAGGTCCAAGGGTTGTGGTCTCTCCTCCCGACCCCAGATCGGGGGCCTGATCCGGACCGCGGGAGCGGTCAGTGCTGGTCCCGAGACCAGGCTCGGCACCGTTGATTTCGACGCCGAACTTGGCGGCGATCCCTTCGACAACCGGGCGATCAGTCGCCGGCAGTTTGTTGTAGGACCGGCTCAGTTCCGTACGGAGTCGGTCCTCGAACGACGCGATCTGCTTCCGGCGCCTTAGTTCCAGCCCGGCAGCGGCGACGAAACCGAGTAGGCCGACGGCGAGTCCCGCGAAGAACGTAACCTGCTGCTGCCGGACCTGTCCAGCGAGTTCGCTGTTCCTCTCCTGTGCGGTCTGAATTCGGAACCACGGGTTCGAGCTCATATCCGCCGTTGCGACTCGGTCGACTGACAGACGTTGACCACGCTTGACGTAGTCGACGTGGATGGTTGCGGCGTCGAGCTGAGCCTCGCCCAGCGTCTCTGGGACGACCGCGAACGCTATCGCGACTCGCTCGCCCGGAGCCAATTCCTCAATTTCGAAGTCACCGCCGGTCTGTGGGGTGACGGACACGT
>KE356562.1:299501-302050 GCA_000416005.1 Haloquadratum sp. J07HQX50
GGAGTTCGGAAGTATCTGCCAGGTTAACGTTGCTGTGGATTGCCAGCAGCCCGAGCGAAAACTCTCGATCGACGCTGTCGACCGGCAACTCGTTGTCGAACGCGGTGTCACGGGCCGAGGCGACGTCAGGTGCTACGTCCCCGCCCATGCTCATGAGTGACTCGTTACCCTGGTGGGTGAGCAGAGCCAGCATATCGGTTGGTGTCCCTGTTGCGTTCTTCCGCTCGTAGTCCGTGAGCGGTTCCCCGAGCCGATTAACCAGCATCTGCTCCAGGCGGGTAGCGATGTGGGATTCGTCAATAAGACCGCGTCGCTCGAGATCTGCCATCGTCTCCGCGTCCTCGAGACCTTCCAGCCCAATGTCCGATAGTGAGTTGATGTCGAACGATAGACGATCAACGGTCTGTGTGTCCGTTGTGTCCAACTCCTGCCTAAGAGTGTCGAGTTTGGCCTGGACCTCCCGCAGCGAGAGTCGCTTCTGGCGCCGCTGCTGGCGCAATTCGGCGATCTTGGACTCCAGGGTGTCTCGAATGTCCGTCACTCCACGCTCCACCTCCGGCGACTCGGATTCCTGGACCTGGGTGAGAAGTTCCTGCAGACTCCTGACCGAGTGGTGGAGGTCGACGAGGCTGTCGCGACGCTCCTCCAGTCGGTCGCGCTTCTGGCGGAGCTTCCAACACTTGAAGAGACGAAGCCAGATCGTGTCGCTGAGACGCTTTTCGATGGCTGCGATCTCGGATTTGATGGCCGGACGGATCCCTCGTTCAAAGCGCTCTTCGGGACTCATGTGCTCGAGCCCGTGGACGTCGTCGGGGATCTGGTCCTGCCACTCAGACCAGGCAGCTGCGTTCTCCTCCCAGAAGGTGTGTTCCTCCACCAGTTTCGAGAGGTAGGCCTCGACGATACTGCGGAAGACGTATCGAAACGCAGTCCGTCGGTCACGAGGACCGGAACCGGGTGCCACGTTCCGCGCTAGGGTATCCTCCTTGTCGCGGATCTCGTCGACGGTCTGCCTCTCGAAGTCGACCGAAGTAACCCACTCCAGACCCTGCTTGGCCGCCTCGACAAAGGGACCCCTGGAGACGACTTCGGGGATCACACCGGGCTCGAAGTCTTTATAAAGCAGGGCTCCCAGGAAACCGCGCTCGGCTGCGAGCTCGCGGATACGGTCGTCGTCGGCGACCTGATCGGCGAGAGCGTCCAACAGGTCTGCGAGATTGCGCGTTTCGTCGTTCTCATCTGTCGTGACAATCTCGTACTCCTCGAGAACGGTTGTCGGATTATCGGCTTCTTGCAGACGTTGCAGCAACTCCGACTGCCCAATACTGATCCGGTCGGCCACCTCGGAGAGCTGGACGTAGTTCTCGGGATCGATGCCCATTGTCCGGGCCAGCTCGTCACACTTCTGTTGCTGTCGTAGGAACTCCTGGGCCGCCTCAACCGGAATACGAACATCGGCGAACGAGACCGTGTGGATCTCGTCTCCGAGCAGACCGTCCTCTCTGAAGACGTTCTCCAGCCCATCAACACTGATCTCCGCCAGTCCCATCAGCAGCATGGCGATAGTGAGATTCACCGCCTCCCTATGGTCTCGAGCTTCGTCGTGGACACGTGGGCCGGTAGCCTTCTCCTCGTCCAGCGGCACGAGAAAGAGCGTGTCCAAGACGGGAGTCTCGATCGGTAGCGAGTCCGGCGCTCCCTCGTCATTGGGGCTCATCGCCAGCTTTACTTCCCGAGGCGGGTCGTGCCGGCTGCGTCCCTGCAACGCGCGAAGCTCGCAGAGTGCGCTGTTCGTGTTCAGCCGCTTCTCTCCGAAGGAGACCGGCATCTGCTGCCGCTGGTACTCCAACTTCGAGACCGTCATGACGCCGGTCAGGCGAACGGTCACGTCTACATCGCTGTCACTCTTCATTTGCTGGACGATCTGTCTGCAGACGAGGGACGAGAACACGGCCTGTGCCGAACCACTTCCGCCGGCCAGCGCGGCCATGGGGACGACGATTGCCTCAGAGACCTCTTCGTTATCTCGCAGATCGTCGTGGATTTCGTTCTTTAGCCGTCGGATGTACGGTTCGACGTCGTATTCGGCCTTCGCTCGCCCGATCGCGCGCTCTCGTCCGGCCCCGACTGTGCGATCAGCGACACCCCGTGCAGGTACGGGACTGTCCCGTCGTCGGTCCGCTGGGTGGCACGCTGTTCGAACCGGTGGCCGTTGGCCAGCACCTGGGTCGTGACGCCGTCGGGGACGTTCGCCTGGTCGATCGGCCCCGTGTCGAAGGCGATCATCTCGATACAGTGACTCTTCCCCACCGTGGCGAGGAGTTCGTGCGCCTTCTGGAGCGACCACCTCGCGCCGTCGCCGTGTGTTATCACGTAGAGTTTTCGCATTCTTCTATAGCCTCCTGGCTACTTTCGACTCCGGTGTTCGGCTGCTGGTCGAACCGAGCCACCATGCCCGCGGAGAGTTAGCGACGATAATTCGGTCGGGAACGGATATCAAGGTCGGCCCGCGTCGTGAGCGCCTCTACGATGCGGCGGCGCGTGACAGT
>KE356562.1:302087-309107 GCA_000416005.1 Haloquadratum sp. J07HQX50
CATTTATGAATGATTGGGATTTGGATGTTTCTGAATCCCTCGTTCGAGAATTTGATAGAATCAGAAGTACCGCTGGATTCGATAAACAAGTCCAGAATAGAGCCAAGATCAATCCAAGTGGTTCTAGGAGTAACCAGGTTAGAACGCAATGATTGGATGGGGATATTATCAATTATTAAGTATGGTGTAATTTTTATTTATGTCCTGATGAGTTTAAATTCCACCCGACATCTCGACGTTCAAGTTCTTATCGGTTGGAGTTCGGAGTGATCGGAGTCAGCGGGCAGTATGTACTCACCGTAGCACACCGTCAATTTCATTGAGAGCTTCCATCGGCACATCTCCAAGTTCTCCAGCCTCGATATGAGAGTAGCATTCGCGAACCAGCTCCTCCGAATTGTCGAGGTAACGTGCTGCCACAGTATATCCAAAGGCCGGACGAGAACCTCACCCATTTCCCGGCGACCGCCGTGGGGTGCGAGATAATCGTGTTTCGGATGGTCGATGTCGATCACCGTGGCCGCCGAGAGTCGCTGAACAATCGATCGTGCCCCGTCCGTCGTGATCGACGGCGGGCGGATGTCTTCGTCGAGGACCAGTAGGAGATCGCGAGCGTACTCATCACGTTGCTCATTAATTGTATCCGATTGCTCTCCTCGGTCAGCTAACTCCCCCTGCACGAGTCCTGCGAGCGTCCGCTGGTTGAGTGTCGGGAATGCGGGCCACCGTTCCATCGGCGGATCCATCAGTTTCCGGTAGCTCTGCAACGGGGAGATAACGCGATCGGGGAGGCTGGTAGCATCCCACTGCTGTTTCTTCCGATAGACGTCCATACTCCTGTCATCGAGATCGAGATCACCCACCAGTCCAACCGCGAGCAGAACGTGGTCGAACAACGAGAGCGACTCAAGGAGATTCTTGATGAATAGTGGAGAGTCTGAGGTCAGCAGCTTGTCTCTGCTTGGCTCCCGATGAGACATCTCTGCAATTACTCACTGGGCTCTTGGCTCATCTGGTGAGACAATCAGAGAGCACGTGATATCGTACTGGATGCCGTGCAAAATAGAGAGGGTCTACACAGTATCCGGTCGTTGTCGGTTTCGGACTGACATGACTGAGTCAGATTCTCAGTGGACGTACATACCGATTACTATTCTGACCAGTTACAATTAATTGGGACACACGACGGTCACAGTCACGCGCAATCATCGGTCGGACAGGCCGAAAACTGGCCGAGCTCAAGAGGCAGCCAACGACACGATTCTATGCAGTCCGATATGTTAGCCCGAGGATTGTGGCTCTGCTGTCCCGGTCCGCCGGCCCCACACTGGCACGAACTCTTGACTCCTCCCCCACCGACGATAGACGGCAATCATCAATCCAAGTAAGGCGACCTGCGTGAACAAATACGTGATTGTCGCCCACCTAGGCAGGGCGGCCACGTCAACGAATAAGAAGCCGATGGTGCCGGGCATGTTGCCCGCCGTGTGGACAAGCACGGGAATGGTTAGATTCTCCGTGAGTTCGTACAGCGTCCCAAAGGCGAACCCAGAGAGAAGCAAAACCGTCCCGTACCCGACGAGACTCTGCGAGCCCGGGATCCCGCTGGAGAGGACTCGTGGAGCGTGACTCAGCATGAACAGGGTGCCTGCTCCGAGGACGGCAAGTCCGATGTGGATTCGCGAGTGGTCCCCGAAGAGCGCGATCAACTTTGACTGGAGGTATCCCCGGAAGACGACCTCCTCGACGACCCCAGCGATGATAAGCACGTAAACAAACACGACCCCTGCTTGGAGGGGCGGGACGGTCCACTGGTAGCCCAGTGCCCCGGTCCCAGCGGTCGCCAGTGCAAGGGTGGCCGCAATGAGATTGAGCGCGACGTAGAAGCCGACCACCGTGGCCACGCCCGGCACGACGAGTGTGGTAGATATCCCGAGAGAATTGAGGCTGACCCCCTCTCGCTTGAGAGCCCACCACACGAGACCGAGCAACGAGAGGTCGATAAGGAGAGCAAGCACGTCCACCTCTACAATGGGCACCGTTGGGACGAACGGCAACTGGTACCGCGAGAGCACCAGAGCAGCCACCGTCATAGTTAGGAAGCCCGCAAGTGTACGGAGACCTCCCTCGAAGGAAACCGGCCCGTTGCTCACGTGCACACACCTCGGTTACTGGTTCCACAGACAGGACACTTCGTTTGCATATATATTCTTAGGTAGCGCCGCTTAATGAGATAGGAGAGCGTGTTTCTGATTGTGAAAATCTCCGCTGCTCTGAGATGCGGCGTAAACACGCCAGCCTTTCTGTGACGCTCACGATGGCAAGATAGTGTCCGACTTGCGCGCTGTATCTTGCACAAGATGTTCTCCTCATAGTAATTTTATTCTCTCGTATCAAGAGTCCGACTCTCTGCCGAAGCAATGATTACTATGGCGTATCCGGCATACTTGCACACTCCTTCAGCACTCTCACACGGAGAAACGGCTCTCTATGGAAGATACAAGCTCGTTATTTCTTAGAACCTGAACTTCGGTAGCTTTCGAAAGGTTCAAGAATTAATAAATTCCAGATGCCGTGCTGAATAGAGGGCGTATCTCTCTCGCAAGGCTCTCTTTGCGGCCTGTGTGTCGGATTGTTTCATCTGCTGTTGTCTGATTGTGACACATTTTATGTTGGGCTCATCCAACACACGAAATGTGTCTGAAAGATATAGCAAGCTCCGGTCTCGCCTCCTCTCAGCAGATTTTGAGGCGTGGAACAACCCACGACGAGCGAAGTTGTCCCTCCCAGTCTTTGTTCTCGTCGGAGGCGGATTGGGGATCTTCATCCAGTCGTATGGGGTACTCAATAACGTCCCGCTGCCCGTTCTCTGGATGGTCTTTACGATGCTCGGAATGACTGTATTAGCTCTCATTGATTAACTCGGGCAGTGAGTAGTCAGTCGAAACGAGCGTCCTTCACAGAGGCCACTCTTGTTCTTGCTGGATGGAATCTCTCTGTTTAGCAGTCGCTAATCTGATCGGTTAGCGATATGCTGCCTTTTATTTCGCTGGATTGCCGTTATTGTTGGAGATGACGGACGACCATCAGCAATCGAACGAATAGACCCAACAGCATCAAGAGTCGTTGACCACGCGAGATACCCCAAGATGTCTTCACGGATCGAGAGTTCAGATGACATACCTTCTCAAAATATGATCTGCATTGCTCCCTGATATCTGAAATCCCATCACGCTCCAGTCTCGCGCTGTGTGTGAGAGTGAGCGAAAAGATGATTATTTCGCACGATAAAATGCGAAAGCAACTTGAGGCAGTCAAGCCTCTATGGCACAGCCCCTCTGTCTCAAGCTGCTTTCATGTAGATAAAAATATATTTTGACATATGAACTTTTGTGAATAAATGTCTGACATATCGTGGCTTTCACACATTATCTGGATTGAACTGCGTTTTCTACATTAGGTGGTACGTAATACGCAAGTTAGAGGGACAAAAAACAGAAGATAGAAGAACTGTACGGTCTTTTTCTGAAACAGGCTGGTGATGCCGGTACTGTCAACCGGGTGGAAAAAAAGATTCACGCAACTCACCGAGCGCGGGCGTTTAGTCCTGGCCGGGCGTTGAACCGCCCGTCGAGGTGGGTGACCAAACCTATGGACGGACCCCGCCGAATCAAATCACCCCCTGCAGCGGTTGAGACGAGTCCGGACACAGAGGCCGGTGAAGTGAATATCCGGGATATGCAGAGAGCGGTTTCGGTCGAGCTCCTGTCTGGAGACATCCGCACGGTTCGGATCGAGCGCAATGGTGTGAGCATCCGGCTCCCGATCGAGACTGTGCGAGAACTCGTCGCCGACTTACAGTCCGCAATCGAGGAGCATCAACTCGGCACGGACATCGAGTCCTGAGCACTGGACTCGGTCTCTCCTCATCTTATGAACGAGGAGGCCCTCCCTCACGGATACCGACACATGTCGGTGCAGATGTTAGAAATCGTCGAAATCATCGAGTTTGCTCAATACAAATCACTCGAAGAGAGGAGAATCCGCAGTCCAGAGCATGGGCGCATCCGGTCGAGAGTGACGGGAGTATCGTCTCCTGACTGAATCATACATCATAGTCCACGAGTTGTCTGGTGAGTCGCAGACAGACACATTCTCAGAGATCATATCTCAATTCATTTACTGATGCGACTGTGACCTCGTTGCTCACTTGTCGTGACATTCGATAAGTGGGTGTCAGATTCTCTGTCTGCGACCTCGACAGTCTGCTCACTATGATCTCAACTGTGGTCGGGACTCCTCCGGGTTCAGGCGGAGGAGGATATCAATTCTCTGTGAGAGACTCAACGTAACCGATTTGTGATGTGCAGATTTAGTGGCGATTTAGACCCATGGAATCAACTGTGCCTGACCCACAGGGGTGGTTTCTTGGCCTGCCGTACGATTTCCGAATCCCGACGCTCACCAGATTCAAAGCCCGATTCTGGAATTCTGACGATGACCGTCTCTTGACACCGATGGTATTCGGGTGGGGATACGCTGTGAATTTCGGTGCGATTGGCTCTCGAGTGGCCTCGCTGACGAAATAGTAGAGACACAACCCAATCCAATCCCACTTAGACCGGCTCAGAGACACCGCGTGATCAACTGCGCATACGCCGCTTATCTCGATCGAAACTGGCTCACGCCTCGCTGTGAACGCGACGTCTCAGCCATCGACTTTTTACCGTTGCCGAGAGATCTATCTGAGACACGGGTAGCGCTGTCAACCCGCTTAGAGTCCCAACCGACAGGGCGCATCCACCCAGTGGAATATGTTAGTTCAATCTGTGATCGATAGGTGACGGTAAGTGAGTTTCCCCTCACCTGCAACAACTGCTTGTTGAGGACGGTGAACTGCCTCGGGGTCGAGTGGTTCGAGGCGTCAAGCGTCTTGTCATCACGGAAATCTCCGATTTCCGAGCAAAGCCGAGGCACTCGGCGTTCTCAGCCTGTCGAATCACTATTCGGGTAAAGAGGTGAAATCGAAACCTGTGTAGCGCTGTCGGTGTTGAGCAGAGCGCGATCATATACCGGTGTCGGCCGCCGAGGCCGATAGCCCAACGCGCCGGTGAGGGCGTTGAGTTGGTGTTAGAGTGGCGACACCTCCCAATCGTGAAGAGGTCGTCTCCTATTCTGTGTTCGCCTGCTCGGTGCTACCTCAATAGACGCGACAACACAATGCCTGAGTATTTGACCTCGGTCGTGGTCGTCGTTTCTATCTCCGTCTCCGTCTCCGTCTTAGGGACGACTCCAGTGGCGAACTATACTACCGTGTCAATGCCACGAGCTCCCATCGAACAGTGAGGACGAACGTCTTGCAGAGGAGTGAAGCACACTATCCGTCCTCCGCTCGCTGTGGGGTGACGCCCATCGACATCCGCCACGTCTGTCGAAACTCTGAGGGAGTGAGCGATGAGCGTCCAGAGACAAAACGAGCCGAAGTGACACGACTGATGCTGACGACCTGTGACAAATCCGATTTTTCGAAAACCACTGTCATCCCGCGTTGGAATGTCTGTCTCGTCGCCGTGGGATCTCTGTGGGCTGAGTGTTTCTCACACAGTTACGTATCTGTCAGTTGTCATTGGCGATTCGCACGGATAGACTCGTTTCCGACACTTGAGACAGGCTTGCCGAACTGGTAATTTTGGAGCTTGTTCCCAGCAAGTGGCAATCCTTTGTACAGTGCGACTACCGCACCTCCAGCAATCCCAATAAAGATGATCGTGAGGAGCACGTACGGGATCATCGACCCACTCAAATTTTGGAGATTCACGAACGTCCCATATCCCCCAATCGCGGTGAGTATCGTTGGGATGAAGATTGAAATCTGATCGCCAAATTCGACCGACATCTCCGACACGGCGTTATCTGCGAGTTTAAACAGTCCACCGATAATAGCGAGTTTCACGACGAGCATCGCCGCTGGGTGGATACTAATTGCCGCACGAATGATTGGGTTGGTCTCGACAGCACCTCCAGAGGCAAGCGCATATATCGTCGTGATCGTGTCACCACCGCCGTATATCCCAGCGGCAAGCGCCCAGGCAATCATGAATCCCCCGATAGAGAGATTCCACTCGGGTGTAAGCACACTGGCTTTCTTGGCCGTCTCCTTAACAGCACGACGCTTACCACGCGTGTCACGTGATTGGCGTGATGTCATCTGTCTGGTGTTGGTGTCGTCAGTGCTGTTTACACCGTCTTCAGTGTGTGCTGTTGTCTGAGTGTCAGCGCTCGTGTAGCTTGCCTGCTCATTCGGCGTCTCTCGAGTGCGTTGGGACTCAGGTGTCCTTCGATCCCGACTCCGACTGTCATTCAATTGTGCGTTCTTCTCGCGGTCACGGCGCGACCGGCGTCGGTCAACTCCAGTGACAGTCGTTGTTCCCTCGCGGCGAAACGCAGATTCATCCCGACTGCGATTCTCTCGACGCTCTGGCCCTGCGGTCGATTTCGCGTCTGACTGCGGGGGCGGGGACGAGGTCCCACGCTTTGGCGTCGAGCGTGGGCGGTCTTGTTTGAGTGGCGATGATTCGCCGGTTCGTTTCGTCTCGTTTCTGTGCGGAGTGCCACGGTATACGTTGCCAAATGATCCGACAGTCGGTGACGAGCGGGTCTGTCTCGGAGCGCCAAAAGAGACCTTGTCGCCAGGAGTTCGTGATGTCTGATCCACGTGAGTGCTGCGGCCGGTGGTCGTTGCCGTGTCGCGGTCAATCGTCTTCCCTCCATCTGATGATCGAGAGCGATGTCGAGTTGTGTCACCTGAGCCAGCGCGTGTGGCTTCAGTATCATCGGTGGATGCTGTAATGCGGGAGGATTGTTCATTCGCAACCTGCAATCCAGTGTTCTGCGCCTCCTTGAACAAGAGCCTGATATACTCACTTCGTGAGAGTCCGTCACGAACATTATCGATTTCGGTGACGATATCACGCCGAATCGGAATTAACGCATACGATGTCTCCGTATCAGGCACATTTT
>KE356562.1:309934-316018 GCA_000416005.1 Haloquadratum sp. J07HQX50
GCACAGAAAACGCACTTACAGTGAAATGGCCCGCCGAATTGAATGAATTCAAGGTCAAATCTCGCTGCCATGCGGGGGAAGAGAGAACCCCGTCGTCAGACCGAGATGACGGAATCTGTGTGAATGAAACGAAACGAAGCTGAACTGAACACAGCGTTTTCTCCTCCAAGTGTCGCATTAGCTTCTCGGCCAGAGTGAGAGATGCTCCCATTCCGAGAGAGAACCTACCCTCTGGTGTGCAGGCTGTCGCTCAGCGCGCAAGACCAGACAAAACCTCATCAGAGATCATATGTAGCATATTGTTTGTCTCATGTGTTGACACAAGGAGTGTCTGGTATGTCAGCAGATGGTTGATATGGCGGCGTTGACGTGCACACGTGCCCCGTCAGTCCCCACTCTGACATCTGCGTTGAGTCAGCTCCAAGACAACTCACATGTGACCGTCTCTGCACAGTCCGAGCCTTCGGCTCTTTCTCATATAAGTCCAATCTGGTGCGAATACAGTCATCAAAAAGACGACAGGCCGTCCTCATTTTTTAGTAGAATACTCACGCCGGGCGATGATTCTCGGAACAGCGGCAGTCGGTACAGCAGGTGCAGGTGTCACAGCAGCAGCAGGCGGGCTCTCCGGAAGCGCTGAAGGACAAGCTGAACAAGCACTGACCGTGACTGACGTGAATGTTTCAGACAACACTGATCATGGCGTGAGCTTCACGCGGGTAAGCGACGACGACACTGAACTTCAGGCAGCAGTCGAGCTGAACAATGGTAACGACGTTGTGTTTGAGGCAGGAGTCGAAAACAGTGCAGCGGATGACTTGGATGTCGAAGTCGCCGTGGATTCGCCTGATCCAATTGATGCCGACGTTCGAAACCCAGACACAGTCAACCCGAATAGCACTGGCCTTACTGATACAGATGATCTCAACCCTGATGACGATGGAGCCACCAGTGAGGCTGTTCAGACCGGCGAAGGGACCTTCGTTGCAAAGATTAGTGGGAATGGCTCTGGCACCGGCGGAAGTGGCGCATCAGAGTTTATTGACATCGCTGCCGAACTTGACGACACCGCTTCACCTGGGTCATGCGACATCGCTGTTTCGATCAACCCACTGAGCACGGACGACTAACGACTCCAAGTCAGGACGCAGATATTTTTTGATGTCGGCTGAGCGGGGAGTCCCAACTCTCATCAGAGACGGTGGCCTCGCACCCACGGAATACAGATCTGAGGTCGTCTCAACCACAGTCTGTGGGAATTGATATTTTCGTGATGACTCTGTGAGAGTGAGACTGTGTGGAGTGTGAGAAACTGCCCTAAGACACGCCGCTCAAGAGTCCGCCCCGCCGGATATGAGAGAGAAGAGGCAACTCAGTACTGTTTGGTCTGTTTTTCACGTCAAAAGACACAATTCAACGTGAGAGCACACACAGTCGACAGACGGGTGGTGTGGGTGACATGCCCGCAACTTTGCGGTCCCTGTCCAAAGGTGATGGAGAATTCATCAAAGAGGGAGGAGAGTTTATGAAGCACAATGATCGCCTCATGACGCGGACTGAGATCAAAAACGGCGACGGCGATAGTATCTCGGTCGAATTGAATCAAGCGACTCGTGTGGAGATGCTTATCGCGCTCACTGGCGCGAAGACTGAAATCGGTGAGAATAGCAAAAATGGCTAAACGAGAGTTCATGTGTGTTGATAACTCACCGACGATCTACCAATCTGTGCGCACACCGGCGCATGATCATGTGACACCACTGAGTGACGGTCGTCTTGTGAGTGCGAGCCCGGCTGATTGATTCGAGTAGACAGTGCTGACCGCGGCGCCAAGTGTGGTATTTGCTGGCGTCGATATATAGGACACAAAGCGAAATCGACAGCTGAGCTAGTCATTCAAACTGTTCATGACTGTCAACTGAGACGCGACGAAACCTAACCTAACCTAACCTAATCTAACCTGGAATTAGACTGAAGCTCACCTCGCAGTCCAACCCAAAGGCCAAATCAAAGAGCTCTGGCTGTCTTGTGGTAGTAACGTCTGAGTGTATGAGTGTGGATATATGTGTGATAGTCTCAGGAGTAAGATGAGGTAACTGAGAGACCAGATAACTCAATGACGCCGGCAATTATCAACTGGTGAAAGAGAATATGTCGACATGACTCACCGGCGGGGACTTATTGCCGACTGGGCTTCCAGCGCCAGCGAGGAATTGATCACTCACTCGACAGTCCCGCCTTGGGCTTCGGCTGTTAGGCCTCTCTGGGGTGGCTGATGACCGAAACAGTCGTGATCTCTCGGGCGATATGTGGGTAACAATCTGAGTATCGAGTCGTCTGATTCGTCGCACGGATCGTGGCTTATGAGACTCTCAAGACGAAACCCCTGCGCTTTAGCCCGGAGAGGATGTGAAATACTACGTTTCGCCAACGAGACACCGAAATATGAGAGAAGTCGATAATCGCTGAGTTGTGATCCGACAGGGAAATCTCTCAAACACTCAACTTCTGCTCTCAACTCGCCCCCGCAACTCCTGTTTGACACATTTCCCACCAGTCTGCTATCTTTGGATAAAAGTGTCCTCATCAATTGTGTTTCAATGAACAGACATGAAACATGTCATTGTCGTTGCTACACTGCTCATTCTGGCTGGGTGTGGAGGGCAAGGATCTACATCATCATCACCGACAAGTCCACCATCGAATTCAGTGACGCCAACTGCATCGGTATTGAATTCGACACAGTCCCCAGTGGCGTCTCCCCCGACCTCGGATCCAACGCCAATGGTCACACCAACAGCGACACCGCGCTCCACAGATTCAGGCTCACAGACAGTCAAAACCGCGAGAGTCATCGATGTCATCGATGGGGATACGATGGATGTCCGGCTTTCAGACGGGACCGTCGAAACAGTGCGACTCCTCGGCGTCGACACACCTGAGACATCTGTCACCCGAGCGTCACCCGAGGAGTGGGAAGGCGTGCCGGACACCACCGGCGGCCGTGACTGGCTCGTCTCCAACGGTAACAACGCGACCCAGTACGCCAAGAATCGCCTCGCCGGCCAGACGGTGTCGATCGAGTTCGACCCTGAGTCGGACCGTCGCGGGTATTATGATCGATTGCTGGTGTATCTCTCTCAGTCTGCAACCTCAGAAAAGTCGTTCAATAAGCGATTACTCACAAATGGATATGCACGGTACTATGAAAGTACATTCACGCAACAGGATGTATATCAGTCAGCCGAAATGAACGCCCGCGAGGAAAGTATCGGCGTGTGGAACGACACAGCACAGACCACGACACCGACTGACAAGACAGACGCTGATACCGACGTCATCGTCGCCGATATTCACGAAGACGCCGAGGGGAACGACAACGAGAATCTTAACGACGAGTATGTTACCTTCGAAAACACTGGTCAGGAAGCCGTCGAGTTGACAGACTGGACCGTCTCCGATGAGGCGACCCACGAGTACGAGTTCCCTGAGTTCACCCTCGAAGCTGGAGCATCGGTGACGCTGTATACCGGCGATGGCGCAGACACGAACAGCGAGTTATACTGGGGCGAGAGTGGAGCTGTCTGGAATAACGGCGGTGACACAGTCACACTCAAGCACGATAGCGGCGAAACCGTTGATACGTACGCATACTAACTTAGATTTACACGCTTCGAGAGGAAACGTATCACAGTATTTGCTCTATTCTGTCCTATTCTGCTCTACTCCACTCCACTCAAGTTACCATGACAGGCCGCTGCGGCTCGTTCATCCAGTAGACATACCATTTTTTGACTCCCAGATCTACATGCAGGACAACGATGACCGACAAGCCCTCCAGTGTCGATATCGCGGATAGCATCTCGGAGCTGATGTATGGAATTGCCGGGTGGCTCTTGATTGGACTTGGAGGCCTCGCTTTTTTCAGCGGTGTCGGTGGTGTCACTCAAACTGCTGGGACGGCCAAGATGCTCGTTCCACTCCTTTTGCTCGGATTTGCGTTCGTATTTTTCAGCTCCGGTGTCCTCGTCAATCCACGCCTTCGCCGCCGGCTCGACCGCCGTTGCGGGATCTCTCGGTTCGGTCGCAACAAGACCGCCGACAGGAGGGTCCTCTCGGCGGCGGAAAATCGGCGTGAATCCTGCGTCAATTGCGGATCCAGCCTCACCAAAGGCCTCGTCCGACGGTATCGTGACGAGTTTGTCCTCGCAGGCGTCCCAATCTGGACGGCGTCGGAGAACCGGAACTTCTACTGCCCAAACTGTGCTGTCGAGCAGGTGTCGGCTCACAACGTGGCTGACAATGATGACGACGAACCCACGGAAGGGGCCACTCTTGAGGCGAAATAGTTCCGTAGAGTTTGATGATACAAACGTTCGCTCTGTGTTTTCACAGCCTGTCTGCTGAGTGAGAGTGAACACAAATTACTGAGGATAATTCGCGACCCACGCCGTTTTGATATACTCAGAACGCAAGGGCACTCAACAGCTGTTTTTGATCTGGGAGGTTCTCTTCCCTTGCGTAGCAGGTCAACTCCCCGACCCGACTTCGCTCGGCCTGACTACGCTGTCTTAGCAGCTATGGATCCGATTCCACAATTAGCTCAGTCAGCGTGCTATTTCTCCTTCTGCTCCTCCGCCTCCGCTTCGACCACACAGAAGTCGAAATTCAATAGAGACATCAAATTCGACGGCAATGTGACGCTTACACATAGATCATACAGTCTCAATGTCTCCAACAACACGGTCAAACGTGTCCAATATACGATTCCGAGATTCAGACCAAGACGAACCCGAATGGAAAGCGAACTCGGAGTCTGTGGGAATCAGTGAAACGCACTCAAGCAGCGTCAGTGTCGCCCCGTGCGAGCACCGCAATCTGGATCCGGGCGGCTCAGATAGAAAATCGCCCAGCTGACGACACCAAACACGAACCCAACAGCTCCGAGCGGAAGCCGCATCCACTCAAGGGTCGGATTATTCAACTACGGAGCGAGCACTGTCGTGAACGATGAAAACCCTGTAATAGAGGTACCACCAGAACAGGTTATCAAAGATATTTCAACTCGACAGGAAGCAAAGTATGATGATCCAGACCAAGTTGCAAAAGCTGATGACCATGATAGCCTGAATTGGAAGCTTTAATTCGATTATTAGTTGATGATTTGACCCAATTTTAATTCAGTGTTTAGAATACCATGAGAACGTTTGCTGGTTTGGCGCAAGAATCGGGATGCAATTGAGACAATTCGAAAGACAAGATAACTCAAAAGTCGTCACACTGACGCTGAAATATCTGCACTTCCAGATGAGACAACGACCGAAGAACAGCGATTTGCCTTCGGCGTCATGGCTCGATATAGACTCACAGTTCAACAGGTCGCAGATGTGATCGCAGACAGTCGCCGAAATCGGTTCATACCTACCCTCAATAAATGTGATGCTCATGTTCATTATCTCACAAATCGAACGCCACTGAATTCGAACCGCGCCCGCCCTGTTCGCTACCAGTTACATCAATGTCCCACCCGTGTGCGTCAGCTACCTGCTTGACGATCCGCAATCCGAACCCTGTTCCCACCTCATCCGTGGAGTATCCTACCTCGAAAATGTCTTTACGCTCAGATTCAGGAATACCACGACCGGTATCTGCGACGTAGAAGCCATCCTCGCAGATACCCACCGACACTGTGAGGTCGTCACCACCATGTTCGACAGCATTCCGATAGAGGTTCTCCAACAGTTGCTTGAGCCGACTCCGGTCGGCTTCGATTTTGATTGCCGGTGTCTGTGTCTGTGAGTTGGGGTGTGTGGCGTCGACGGTGAGTGTTGCCGCTGCCGTCTCGACGGTCCTCCAGCAGCCCTTGGCCACCTCGACGAGTCTCATGGATTCGAGTTCGTCGAGTTGCTCGCCCGCTTGTGCCAGTGTCAACAGATCCTCGATGAGTGTCTGGCTCCGCTCGATTGCGTGTTTTGCCTTCACGAGGTGCTGGCTCTCACGGTTCCGAGCATCGCTGGCGACTTCGAGTTCAAGA
Source organism: Haloquadratum sp. J07HQX50 (assembly GCA_000416005.1). Taxonomy (GTDB): domain Archaea; phylum Halobacteriota; class Halobacteria; order Halobacteriales; family Haloferacaceae; genus Haloquadratum. The sequence goes on from KE356562.1 coordinate 315,969, forward strand.
TACCCCTCAGCCACGTTGAGTGGACTTCGTAAGTCATGAGAGACGATCTT
>KE356562.1:317643-322537 GCA_000416005.1 Haloquadratum sp. J07HQX50
TCAGCGCTGACTGCTGTCTCAACAGAGAGCCGGTCGTCCTCGCGTCGAGAAACGTCTTCGTCAGGTCGGTGAACGAGGGATCGTCGTCAACGTGAACGACGTGAATCTGCTGTCGGGGATCGAACGGCATGGTTTAATGCTGTGAATATGATCACAAAATTATTACGCAGTCTCACGACGACCCGTTGCAGTCTGTGTGTGAGATGAATCGACAGTTGAACCGTTGTTTGCTGAACCGAAATGACAATCGTGCCGGTGAGTCACAGTGAATTTCCGAACGCACACGTGATATCTACAATCTCGTTTCGAGCCTTAATATGACACAATGGACGACTCGCAAGATCATTCTCGTTTCCGCTCACATCACTCTCGTTCAGCGCGGTGCAGCCTTCGACGGTCTCAGATGTGGCTCGTGACTCCAAATAACACACTCTGTGTTGGAATTGCGATTGGAACTGGTGGTGGGAATGGTGCTGGACACAAAGGTACAACTGTGATATCTGGTGTTGTGTGTCTGTCAACTCTGTTACCCTGCACAGGTCGCCCTCAGTCCAATCCTCAGAGACAGATCACAGGGTGAGTACGACTGTAAGTTCGTGTCGATATCCACGTTGTCAAGAGGATCATGAATTCAGCATTCAATAACCCTCCGGGTCTCACTAGAACAAGCTCTTCGGAGTGTCCAGATTGGCTGAGAGACACTTATATTTCGGACTCAAAAGCGATGTATAACTCAGATACTCCATTCCGTGATTTCCCCAGAGAGCGCGTCTCCGTACAATGTATATGATATATCCGATTTTGAGAGAGTATACATACATGAAGGTAATTATTAGATGATAACACGCGCAGACAGATTTGGAGAATTCAATGTATATTTTGGGGAGACAGCGAGGTGCTCGAGCGATTCAGACCTGATGCTTGAGTCCAGTCGAGCCGACACACAATCAACTCAACTGAACAGTGCTGATTCGAGAGGATGCTCCGCCATAACGTATCCCTCAGACTGGAAGTGTAGAGAGAAGAGAACGAGAATCATTCTCCTCATTGTAAAGTCGCTCACAATAACTGTGGTTGTAACTGGAAATAATGTCTCACAGAATGACAGCTTCTCAAAACCAAAGCCAGAATCAACACGGTCAGACAGATTCTCTGACTCAGCACTCACTCCGACTTCACCTGATTCGACTCAACTTGAGTTGAGTTGACTCGACCCATTTCAATATCAGTCACCTCGAAGCGTGCCCCACCGTCAGCACTCTCTGTAACGGATATGTTCCATCCGTGGGCTTCGACAACCTGTTTGACGATTGGAAGTCCAAATCCAGTGCCCTGCTTGGTCGTCGTGTAGCCCGGTTCAAACACATCGTCTCGGTCACTCTCAGAGATTCCGTTTCCATTATCTGCAACATAGAATCCATCCGCAAGCTCACCAATCGTGATTGTCACACTCTTATCCTCATCATCATTCTGATCCCGTGCATGCTCAATTGCATTCCGCATCAGATTTTCAAATACCTGTGCAAGCCGATTCGAATCCGCTTTGAGTGTGACAGTCTCGATGGCACTGATATCAAGATGGATTGTTTCATCGGTTGTCCCAACATTCTGCCAGCAGTTCTGAGACAACTCGGCGAGATTGACTGACTCAGCACTCCCTATCTGCTCGTTTGCACGGGCTAACTTGAGAAGATCTTCGATCAGTTCGTCCATCCGAGTCAATGCCGAGTCAATCTTGTCGATTCTGTCACTCTCATATCCCTCACGAAGGAGTTCCAAGTTCCCCTCTGCAACAGTGAGTGGATTCCGCAAGTCGTGGCTCACAACGCTTGCAAACTCGTCCAACCGTGTGTTCTGGCGTTGGAGTTCTCGTCTGTCCTTGACGTGCTGTGTGATATCCTGTGCCACTGCCATCACACGTGTAATCTCTGTCTCTGTCTCTGTCTCTGTCTTTGTTGTATTGCCGTTGCCGTCCACAGGTGTCACCCGAACTCGGTAGTGCTCACCTCTGTACTCCTGTTCGACAGCGGTCGTATTCCCGTCGAACGCCTGTTCGTAGTGCTTACAGGCTTCATCCGCAAGTTCATCGGGAAATACTTCGTGTGGTGTGTGACCCTCAATATCCGCAGGTGATAGATCAGCTTGCTCCAATGCTTCACCACGAGCACGGACATACTCGAAATTGTCGTCAATTAGGTACACCGCCCCATCGGGAAAGTTCTCTCCCAGCGTCTGATACTGCTGCTTCAACTCCACGGGTTGTTGTTTTTGCGCTTGAACATCAGTGATATCACGAATTGCCCCTCTTATTTTGATGATATCATCGCCATCGCCACCATCATCGCACACAGCCTCACCAGTGATACGTACCCATTTTTGTTCGTCCTCAGCGGTCATCAATCGGAGATCAACCTCGTATGCTTCGCCGTGTGTGCGACACTTTTCAATCGCTTGCTCAATTGTCGGCCGATCATCAGGATGATAAAATTCCATTATGCTCTCAATCGACGGCTGGAAGCTTCCATCAGGATCGAGATCGTGAATTGCGTATGTTCCTCGTGTCCAAGATATCTCGCCAGTTTCAACGTCAGCCTCCCACCCGCCGACGTGAGCCAGCTGTTCGGTGTGTCGTAGCAGGTCGCGGTTCCGTTCGAACGTTTCCTCACCTTCTCTTCGGTCAGTAATATCTGTGTAGATAGCAAACCCGCCTGCCCCGTCGTCGTAGACGGCGTTTTGAATCAGGAATTGACGGAGACCATTGGCAGTCTCACGCAGAACCTCTCTTGATTCGAGACGACCACCTGCTCGGACATGTTGATTAATCGCTTCGGCTTCATCGATTCGGTCATCGGGAACGATGTGAGTGTCGAGAGAGTCACCAACGATGGTCTCACTTTCTACCCAAACACATCCTCGAAAGCCGAATTGACCTGAGTGACGATTGGCTCATCGTTTTTATATTGCACTTCGACAGTGGGTTGTGAGAGGCGATCGAAAAGGGTGCGAAGTCGCTGTTGTTCTTCCTGCACTCGGTGTTGTTCCTCCTGTAATCGTTGTTCAGCCTGTGATTGTTCGACAGCGTTCGTAATCCGATGAGCTAACAATTCGTACTGCTCAGTTCCAGACGATTTCTGTAGATAATCAGTCACTCCAGCAGAGATGGCTTCACTGGCGACTTTTTCCGAACCTTTGCCAGTAAATAAGATAAACGGAAGCTCAGGGTAATTGTCACGTACGGTCTTGAGAAACCCAACGCCGTCCTGCCCAGGCATATCGTAATCAGAAATCACGCAATCAAACGACGAGTCAGCGAGACAAGCGAGCCCATCGCTTGCACTACTTACCGTTTCAGTGTCGAATCGGTCATTTTCCTGTTCGAGAAACGTCGTCGCCATCTCAGCAAAGTCCAACTGGTCATCAACGTGGAGGACACGGATTGTGTCCGTGCGTTTGCGTCTCAGTTGAGCAGTCATATTTGACGACTTTCATCTCCATTATTATAATTCTCAGCGTCAATAGAATCGTAATGACTGTTGGGTCGAAAGCTGTGTATACTCAATCCGTGTTATTTCGGTTCGGACTGCACTGGTGAAATAAATCAACCCGTGTCTTGAATCGTCTCTGAGCGGGACTCGTCACAAGATTGTGCTGGTCTGAGACCATCTGTATAGCAACAAGTTCAAACTGTTGTGGCTTTTTCGGCAGGATATTACCTTTCTGATCTACGCTATGAGTACCATCAACTCAATGTACCCTAAATGGATTATGCGTCACCACACTTGGTCGGTAGACAATGGGTATCAGAAACTGCTATAGAAGCGAGAGAGAAAGTAAAGAAGCATAATACTCAACAGAGAGCGAGAGAGTTTCAGACGCCAGCTGAGAAGGCTCTTAACCTACTACAATATGAATCGGTCGGAACTATCCTCACACTAACTAATTTTTCATATCGGACTATTTATTTGATTTAGTGATACAATTACGCGCGCGATTCATGAGACTGAGGATCATATTAAAACGACGCCCGACAGTGACCAACTCAACACCGTCATTGTCGTTGTGCTGACAGACGGCAAACAGAGCGCCTCCGAGAGTTTAGATGACGTGATGAATGAGCGGGTTGAGCACCGACAAGGTGAGGACTGGGAGTTCCGCTTCATTGGCGCGAATCAGGACGCCACGGTGACGGCCAGTGGGATTGGAATTGATCGCGACAATGCTCTGAATATAAAATATAGTTGCGAGGGTGCCAGGCAAGCACACCAGCCAATGTCACGCAGCATCGGTCAGGCAGGAAAGGAGAGTGACTGGCGGATACCCCGAAGAGGACCGTCGTCGACAGGAGCAGACGGACAAGAGATGAACGAGACGGATTGAACTGCCCCGCTGAACATCGTCGCCTGTCGCATCTGATTCGATGAATTTTCACAGTCGCAGGGGACACAGATCTTTTCGAGGCTTCTGTTGCGTCTAACTCAGTGTCCTGCCTCGACTCATGATCAGGGAGATCAACAATAGCCGCGACTACTACTGGCAATGGAGAGAGAGAAGATAACACCGAAGGACAAACGACCGATCAATCCCAACTAATGAACTCAGCTCGGGGTACCCAACCCTCCCACATCTTCGAGGAGTAACGAGATATCCCGACGACTGGCCCCCCGTTTTCGAGCAGTAAGTACTAGGATGGTCGCTAAAAACCGGTACTTGTAGGACCCATTTACCACCGCGGATGGAACTGCTGCTGTACTTCGGATATGATTGTTCACAAAGGTGCGTCATAACTTCGAATGTTCCACCCTCTCCCCCTTTTTTGAGTTGTAAATTCATAAACACAGCTCACTCCAGACGCTATTTGGCGAGCGTTGAGATAGCAGAAGTCGGTGCAGAGGCG
>KE356562.1:322823-334831 GCA_000416005.1 Haloquadratum sp. J07HQX50
TCAAACGCGACACATGTCACATCAGAATCGGCCCGAATCCGGATCGCTGGGCGATTGGCCACAGTCCGGACATTGATTCAAGCAACGATAGAAAGGAGCGCATATATATCGGCAGTAAATGCGACGCAGGAGGCATCTGTGAGACAACACTCACCTGAGAGCGAAATCCTGTGCTTCGGAGCGCGGTCATGGCTGCACATAACGACCGCAGTCAACTACCGGAGCAGCGGGGTGAGTCATCGGAGACCAAAGAGGCTCTTGAGCTGTCTGTGACACGAGCGTCTCTCAACGAAACTGTAACGTGCACCGGTGGAAATGATTAAGTGAATACTCAGCAACATATTCATCTAAGACGAGATTATGTGGGTAAAAGTGACATGGTGGGCATGATGACGGCTCTCGCAAGATCAGAGGTTACTCAGGGTGGTGAGTATGAACGTCATAAAACACGTGTCCACGCTCGTTTCAGGGAGACGGCTGGTGCACGTGTGCGTTTTTACCTTGGCAAGCCTCACTGGCGGGTACTGGTGGTGGTGTGGGTCTGTCTGGGGATTGCAGTCCCAATTACTGGCAGTGTGAGTGCAGCTGCGAGTGCTGGTGGAATGTCACACTCAGAAGAATCACCGTCGTCATCGGCGTCAGCAGTCCCAGCTCTCGCCTCTCCCTCGCTGATAACTGCAGGCGTAGGCTAAAGTAGTGAGACACCAACACATGCACACACATGGTCTGGGGCTCAGTCAGACACGCCATCAACGCAGATACAGGTGGAGGTGAATCCGAGTGACCTCCCCGGTGACGGTAGTCCCTCAAACCCATACGAGATTGCGAACGCCTCCGAGTTGCAGGCCATAGAGAATGAACTGGGCGCGAACTACGAGTTAGTGAGCGATATTGACGCCTCACGAACAGCGCGATTCAACAATCAACGCGGGTTTGATCCAGTTGGCAGCGCGAGCGACAGATTTCGCGGATCATTCGATGGGAACAACCACACAGTCACCGGAGTCACAATCGACCGCACAGACGAGGATGATGTTGGGCTGTTTGGAGTGACTGGAACTGGAGCAACCCTCAGGGATCTCACGCTCACGAATGCGACTATCAGCGGGAGAAACAGGGTCGGTGGAGTCGTCGGAAGCAACTTTGGGAACATCACAAATGTCACAGCGTCTGGGAGTACAACCGGGGCAAATGCGACCGGAGGACTCGTGGGGTTCGCTCATAATGAGAGCAGAGTCACAACTGTCCGCACCGCTGGGAATGTAAATGGTTCCAACGCAGTCGGTGGAGTTGTGGGGAATAACCAAGGCACGATTCAGGACACAACAGCACGTGCTGGTGTGACCGGGTCAGGGAGATTTAATGCGGGCGGTCTGGTTGGATTCGCGAACAATCAGAGCACGATTGCAAACACAACAGCGGTTGGGGATGTGAACGGTGCTGACCTCGTGGGTGGATTGGTCGGACAAAGCCGTGGCACAGTCGTAAACGCCACGGCCTCTGGGAATATCACCGGCACCAATACTGTGGGAGGACTTGTCGGAGGAAATGACGACAGTGGTGCGATAGAGAACGCGACAACCTCTGGGAGTGTCACTGGGAACAACATTGTGGGCGGGCTCGTTGGCGGCAACTTTGACCGAGGAAACATCGCAGACGTCAGAGCCTCTGGGACTGTGAACGGTAATGATACTGTGGGTGGCCTAGTCGGATTCAGTAACAGCGGCACAATCACAAACGCGTCCGCCTCTGGGAGCGTGAACGGCGTCAAAAACGTCGGAGGACTTCTCGGACTCAATGGTGGGAATGTCACAACTGCAACAGCCCTTGGGAATGTGACCGCGACTGGAGATTCGGTTGGTGGGTTCGTCGGAGAGAGTCTCGGCACAATCAGAAGCGCAACAGCTTCTGGAAGTGTCACCGGCACCAACACTGTGGGAGGACTCGTCGGAGAGAGTTTCGGCACGATCAGAAACGCAACAGCCACTGGGAGTGTCAATGGCACCGAAGATGTAGGTGGGCTTGTCGGAAGAAATGACGGACCGATACAAAACGCGACAGCTTCAGGGAGTGTCTCCGGAAACAAGACCGTGGGGGGACTCGTGGGAGACAATTTTCATGGCGTGATCAGAAATGTGACCGCCTCCGGGAATGTCTCTGCGAACAAGTTCAATGTGGGAGGACTCGTTGGAATTCATTTCCGTGGAACGATTAGAAACGCAATCGCCTCTGGGAATGTCACAGGCACCGATCAAGTCGGTGGACTCATCGGAGATATCAAAAAAAGTGCGATAGTCAAGAACGCAACAGCCTCTGGCAACGTGATTGGCGACACCTTCGTCGGTGGACTCGTTGGTCTCAACTCCGGCAGCGTGACAACCGCCTCTGCTTCTGGCAACGTGGACGGCAATCTCGCTGTGGGTGGACTTGTCGGGACAAACGCTTTCATTCTCTCTAGTTCTGATGGAGACGAACCCGTCCGCGTTGGCACGATTCGAAACACGTTCGCTGTTGGGTCTGTTTCTGGAACCTCCGATGCCGGAGGATTAGTCGGGAACAATACAGCAGCGGGAGCCAACGGAACAATCGAACAGTCGTACTTCGATAGGCGAGCGACCACCCAGAATACATCTGCTGGCTCTGCGAGTGGGCTAACAACAGAGAAGATGCAGGGAAGGGCCGCCAGAGAGAACATGGAGGGATTTGACTTCGGAACCACTTGGCAGACTCAGACCAACCCAGATGATTATCCGACACTTATGTCATTGCATCAAAACCTAGATTAGCCGCAGGTGCAATCAATATGTAAATTGATCCCCTCGCAGTATCGGCCACCTTCGAGAGTCACACTGCCTCAGAGGCCACCGAAGTGACCGTGAGCGCAACCGCCTCTGTGGTTGGCGTATGTTGCGGGGGTTGTGAGTCTCTCAATAACGAGTTACACTCGGTCACCGAGGTGCTGTCTACGCGTCACTCCATGGGATTATTTACAGAATTTCTCACTCCAATGATTGCACAATCACAGCTGTAGACTCGCCTTTGAGTTGGGTAGCTGACGTCTCGATAACTGTATTCACGCGGTTGTCCGAAATGTCGACAATCGTTGTATTCTCAGACACAGGAGTTGCTGCCTCCTGACCAGAGGCAAGTGGCGGCATCGTGACTCCCAAAATAAGCAATATGATGGTACTAAGCTGAACCATAATCAATCAGACAGGTCAGGTCATCGGTCGGTAGGATTCTCACGTTGCGGCAAGCGCTCTTCGAATTTTCCAGGAACGCTGGGGAGGGTCCCCTCTCGTGTCAACGTCTGTGACCCAGCATACAGCGTCAGAACCAGCGCACAGACTAAATAGAATAAAGCGTCTCCTGACAGGATGTCAAAAACAGCAGGTATGTTTCCAGTGACATTTCCAACACGGGGCATATTGTGCGATGCGTGCGTGAGCATCACGACTGGTAACGCGCCTTCAGTATTGTTGTACAGCCAACCAAGGATGACTGACTGAACTGTAACATTCAGCATGTACTCCCAAAAAACAGTGAAACTACCAGTTCCAGTCAATATCATCGGGACATGCCAGAGACCCCAAATGATGCCAATCGCCAGACTTGCCTGGAGCGCGCTGAATCGCTGCTGGAGACGCGGTTGCAGGAAGCCGCGCCAGCCTAACTCCTCGAGTGCGCCAGCCACAAAGAGCGTGACAGCGAATGTGAAAACGTAATCTCTAAACGGAGCGTATGGAACTACCGCATCGCCGCCGAGAAGCACTCCAACGATCGTCTCAAGCTCCGTCCCAATCATCATGATTCCAATCCCAGCGAGATACCAGTGGAGACCAACGCGGAGGTTCTGAAGTTGCCCAAGCCAGTCTCGAATACTCTCGCCGCACAACCAGACGGTCACCCCTGCGCTGACCATCGGAGCCCACGCATACGGCACCGCTGCCAGCCCTGGGAAACTAGCGCCAAAAACGGCGTAGAGGGCCGCAGCGACAACTCCAGAGTAGAGCACAAGCACGACTAAGAAGATTCCAAGAGGGCTGTGGGACGCCCGATGTCTGAGGGTGGCGACAAAATTCATCGTTTCCCCTCATTATGACTCGCTTGCTCACTCAACTCTACCCTGTTTCCGGACGGGCACCTGAGTGGAAGCGAGTGACTGAGACTGACATCTTGCATAGCGTATCCACAGTACTGAGTGTGATGGATATATGTCTGACCCACAGGCTCAGACAGCGAGATAACGTCATTGGGTTGTGTCTCTAAAACAACTCTTGAGCATAGGTCTGCGGTTTCTCATTCATCTGCGAGATTGAATAAGAGGACTACTCATTATTTGGCTAAGGATAATCAAAGTCAAGGTTTGATATTTACCATTTTTGTTTCAACTAGCCCCACCGTCTTATTTGATGAAGTTCGATTCACCACAAAATACGATCAATATATGATTTACCAGTCACAGAGAATTCTGCCTTTCAGATGACTGTATTGGGGAACGCATTTCTCTTCTATCAATACACTGGAGGCGATCTTTGACGAGATAATCGCCATCCGACAATGTCCCAAGACGTCAGCCGAGACTGTTTTATCGCAATTCTTCGAGAATATATCGGCAACGAGTGGTAGGTTCGATATCAAGGAAGTCACGTCATTATCTATTTCATCCTTATTTGAGAAGAGTTCTGGGTGTTAAATCTGGAATTAGCCTGGAGGAATCAAAAGATCTGGCACTTCGCAAATTACAATCACTACCGGTGGGCACAGACGTTCAAACAGGATGGCGAATTCAATGAAACGATTGAGGTTTCGTCATTGAACGAGGTCGGGAGATTCTGCTCTATGTCTCCCTTTTTACCCCTGGGCTTCGGTGTCGAGTCCCTCCAGTAACTCGAGTGCTTTCGATGTCCACTCGACCTCAGTCATCGATTCCCAGGCGTTCCTTCAACTCGTCCTGTTCTCGCTGCGTGCGGCTCTCAGCCAGATACTTGAGCGCCTCCTCAGACAGCTGCGTCGGGGGGTTGACGGCATCCCGGAGTGCATCGCGAATAAATTCGGACTTGCTCGCGTATCCCCGTTCCTTCCAGACCTCGTCAATCTGTGTCAGCAGCGACTGCGGCACTCTGACATTGATTTTCTCCATTTCACCTTCACTGCCCGTCACTGTCGGTACTTATATACTGTGATACGTCTGTATCACATGAGTCGCTTCTGTTGACTCACTGGACTGTGGTTGACCAGATCGAGACTTCGATCGGGAGTGAGGCGCTGTTGTTCGGAGAGATTCAGAACGACAGCGCGGCCGTCGACGCGGAACGACGTATTCGACGGGGTCGTCGCCTTGGTTAGCGAGCGCTTCTGTCCGGGCTCCGTTCGACGTGGGCCGTCGTGCGTTTCCGTTCATCAGTACGTCGTGGGAATGGTAACCCTCGCACCCCTCTCAAGGGTACAAAAACCAGCCATCGCAACACCGCCGGTAAGGGTTTTAATGGTGCTCTTCGCAGTCGATTCCGTCACGTTTTCTCGCAGTCCCGGGTACGGCTCTCGCCTGCTAATCGCTCGGTAGAGACGTGGCTAAATTCGCTCAGGGTGTTGACCGTTGCTTCCGTGTGGCTGCGGGAGGACGGGACAGCATAACTATGCACACCGACGGAATATCCGTTACTTGTCATTAATATGTACACTCAGCTTCGAATCGTCACACGACGGATCACCTCCCGCGTTCGAACTACCCTCATGGAGTCGCGTCTCCACTCCAGACGGTGAGTACCGCACTTTCCGCACTCGTTTCTACGTCGCTGGTGGCTGATCCAAAGATCGACGGAGTCGACCGCTCCGGGGCCCACCCAGTTCACGTCATCGTATGCGGACTGTTCGGCGGTGGCATCCACGACATCGTCTGCCTCCAGAAGCCACGTATCGTGTCGGTCGAATCCTTGGAGACGTTGCTGGCTCTCTTCGAGGTACTGTCGTGCCTGCGCTTGCCGTTCGTCCGACGCGTCCGGCTCAACGACGTGTAACAGATCGATCCAGGCATCGTGGTCGACGGCGAGCGCTCGCGCCGTCTCGACTGCGGCCCCCGAATGGGGTCCTCCTGCGACCGCAACCAAGATTGAGGAGACGTGATTGAGTTCGCCAGCACCGTGTGTGACGACGAGTCGAGACGACGTGTTCTCGAAAGAGAGATGCTCAAACAACGCTAGCGTCTCGGTCCCCGCGACATTGAACAACGACTCTACCGAAGGATCATCTCGCAGGATCGCTGAACTCATTCCACCTCAGCGTTCACTCTGCTCTTTGGTGTGGTAACTGTTCTATAACACCCTCGGTAGTTGGTAATATGACGGATATTTATATCGAAGTCACATTAGTTTGATCTGGAACGATAGTTTGCACGTTCCGTTTCGAATCAAGAAAATCACATTCCCAGCAACTGTTACATCGGAAGACAAGGTCCTGAACGCCCTCTTGAAGACGAGCTTTGATCATTGTAAGATGGATTGATGATCGTCGCCGTCAGCCGTCTGTGTGAAGTCAGGTGGAAATTATAAATAACCGTACCGTACGTGAAATGAAATTAGTTGAGTTCCGTTGGTAAAGGACTTTTTTGAGGCGGTTAGTCGGGGCAATTCCGTGACTGCGGGCGAAATCAACTGGTCGTAATAGCCCTCGTATGCGGCATGAAATTTCGGACAGCTCATCAAACACCTATCGATGCCGAGGCAAGTCAAAAGAACTCGGTGGGGGCCTGTGTGCAAGGCGGAACATCAGACGTGGCCTCAATCCGGATAATAATGAAAATATCTCCTGATGGTCACGAGTGAGATGAGATCTCGTTGGTAAGTCACCTCCACACCCCATGTACGATGTGAATTTGACAAAAGAGTAGACGAGAACGAACTATCCGGCAAACTCGGGAACTGGCTGGAAAATCCACGAGAAGACGTAGAGCAAACGAAGATGCACAGCTCACGAGGGAGCAAAGCCACGGATGAGGACGGTCGCATCACGAAACTCACTGCTTCGTTTCGATCAAGTAGCTATATTACAGGCACTATTCATAGAGTGGCTATCGACGGCTTTTGATTGTAGATAGCATATGTCGATATTGCTGGGTGTGAGACCTTTTCTCAGCGAGATATTGTATCCTTGATGTTTCGTTGCTTCTCTTCTTAACCACCCCCACCATCTTCCCGATTTCATATCGCACACGAGGTGTGAGGTTCGACCCTGTGGGAGTATAATTAACTAACAAATTCACAACGGACAGCTCTCATTTTGTTTAATCATTCACCATGTCCAAGAACCTCGCCGAGGAAGAGCTGTCGAGACCTGAAGTGGCTGAGAAACCGACTGTGGCGAGCTATAACGTCCTCTACTCAGCGGCATCATTGAGCTCGTAATCAATCATACAGAACAGACACCGAGCCAAGAAGCAAGTGCCACATCTTTAAGATCACTTAGATTGCGTCAACTAGAGCGAGGTGGCTCACGCTTATTATCGTTGGGTCACTGGCAATTATACCATTATCCTCAATCCGCTCATCCGCCAGTGTCAGCCTGTCACGCTGCCTGCACAGTGGCTCTGATCACCGTCTCTTCGCACTCTGTATCAGTCCTATTCCAGTCGGCGGGAGTCGGTGAATGTCTACGCGAGCTCTTCGTAGGGCTGGACGATTACGAAGCCGTCGGACCCGCTGAACTCCATCTGGAACCGCTCACCCGATTCTTGACCGACCATGTCCGAGAGATTCTTGTTCACCTCGATGGATGGGTCGGGACCGCTCCAAGCAACTGTCGCGCTTGGGTCAGTCGAGACTGGCGGGCTCAGCACGAGCGGGTCGCCGTGTGTGGTGATTGCAATCTGACCTGGTCCCTGGAGAAACACATTGGTGAGGCCACCGGCGAATGAGCCAGCGAGGCTGTCGATTGTGTCGATTTCGAAGGAGACCCCATCCTCGAATGCGAGAATATCCTCACCGTTGACCGTGATTGCTTCATCACTGCCGAGTTCCAACAACTGAACCTTTTTTTGCTGATCGGCAAGATACACATTTCCATCGCCTTCAATCGTCATCACTGGCGTGCCCTCGCCAGTCGCGGCCTCCTTGAGGAATCCAGTGATGCCACCTTCAGCTGAGACCTGACCGGTAAATGAGAGATTTCCTTCATAGGCAACCATTGAGCCAGCTTTGGCCATAATGGTTCCATCAACGTCGATGTCAAGTAGATACGTATTTTCCAGCTCAAACGTCTCGGCGGTCTCAGTCGTGCCATGTTCGGCCGTAAACTCATTCACGTTCATATCTCGGTGAAAACGCGACTGGCGTATCAATGTGGTGTCGGTATTTCTTATGCTGCAACAAGCGATGACCAGCATGTACTCTGAGTGGCGTCCTCACATAAGTCAACTCGTGGGCTTCCGCTACGCTGCCACTGTGTCAAAACAATCGAGTCGTCTAAGCTAATCTGAGTGTGACCAGACGCAAAGAGACTGTTAGGCTAGCGAATTGTGATCTCGTCCCAACTGCCTGCATATCACAGAGTCAGACACGGCCCTCGACGAATAAGAAAAATGATAATCACAGCCGAAGTGAGCCACGAGAGGACAGAAGCTCTGCCGAGTGTGACAATTCTCGTCTTTATACATGATTTCCTCATATCTTGAGCGTTATTGACAAACCATTCCCTATCCTTCGATTGTGTCGCCTATACTGCGTCAAATCAGAGGTCGTTCAGACGATGGATATTTTTTGTACGGCTGAATTGATATCCAGCAGTAGAAACAAGCCTCGACACTGGATCTTATCGACGGTTGGCAATCTGACCAGCGTGTGCAGACGAACCCGCACTCGCAAGCCTCGAAACGCCAGCGTGCTCCGTTTCGAATAAACGAAATACCCAGAGAGTAGTTCAACCGAATGTGGTTATCACCAATTTATGTCCAATCTGGGCCCCAATGATTGCCGACCCCAAGCTGCTGTTGCCTCCGTCAGTACGGTGCTCAGTGTGTGATCGATAGTGATGGTTACGCACTTCACAATATGCTCACATATCCGACCCACGTGTTATCCCAGTGAATGGACTGCACTGGGTCGCTGCTGGAATAGTTGCTTCTTCGATATTGGGATACTTACATTACACACCTCAGAATGTACATAGGATCGGGTTTAGCAGGTCAGACATCGTCCAGATGCTTTTGTGTCGGTCGATATTGGTAGTAGCGTCTTGTTCAGTGTGGTTATCAAAGAGTTGACCCTCGGTAAAGTGCCTCGGGGACACGGACTTCGAGACGCAACGCGTCTCGTCATCACGGAAATCGAAGTTCACTGTGAGGTCTCTCGCTAACTGTAAGAGAGGTGTTGTCCCACCAGTCGAACGCACTCTCAGCCGAACTGTGCGGCGCCCTGATACTGAGATCCCCCGAATCCGAGGAGCGGATAAAAGATGAATGATAGAAACATGAGTCCGAGGCCGAACAGGATTCCCTTACCGAACTTGCCAGCGACGTCAATGCTCACCTTTGCCACAGCAAAGAGATTGATCACTGGAATGAAAAACAGGATCACCCACCACCACGCGTTTTTGCTTATTTTTGTCAGTATGTAGAAGTTGTATATCGGAATGATTGCAGCCCATCCCGGTTCGCCTGCCTTCTCGAAAGTCTTCCAAAATCCAGCGAAGACGACAATAGTGAGCGCTAACGGAATGAGCGACTCAATGATACTGCCGCCCTCACTCTGTAATGGAACGAACAAATCCAATGTCGGTGCCATCATCTATGATGTCCATCTGCTGTCGGATAATATTTTACTATCAGTTAATCTGCCTCTAAAGATACACTCTCAATTGATGCTGCAGACGCGTATTCAACACGACCGGTGAACTAATCAAGAGTTTTAAGAATCATGAGGATACCTCCCCTTCCTCAAGGAACGAGCCGAAGGCGAGTGAGTAGGGAGGGGATACAGCCGTCGACCACCGTATGTGATAAATCGCAAAATCGCCGAACACATGTCGTGAGGAAAAACAATCATTCGAATGGCTTAGCGTGGAATAAATAACCACAGTCATTTCGAGATTGGTTCGTCACTACTGAGTAGGGCTGGGACAGTCCGAATGAGAACGTCTGTTGGAGACTGGAATCCCTGAGGACGGGAATCACCGAGATTCTTTGTTTTCAAATTCCGTCGTCGAAGCAGGAAGTCCAATGCGGGAGTATGGAAGCCCTACCCTCAAGGAAGCGGCGTCAGCCGCTGAGTAGGGTAGTTCACCAGAGCCACGTGAGTTGTTACCATGTTTGCTCCTGTAGAGCAAGAATTCCTGACCGGGGTGGGAGTATACCGCTCGCGGTTCGCTGTTCTCGTGGGATGAAACAGCCATCACGACGGTCGAACAGGTGAAGCGCTGGCTGTGCATAAGACAGGATGGTTCGGCGTCCGTCGTCGCGGTCTCGGACGGAGGGCAAAGATAGATTTCGGGAGAGTATGCATTCGGGTGGCGACTGAAGCGCCAATTGACGTCACCGTCATCGTCATCGACATAGCGAAACGAGGACATTTTCTGTTCGCTCCACTGGATATCGAGACGAGCATTTTCAGTACCGTCAAGCCCATCGCAGCCGACTGATCTGTCGTTCTGTGGGGGCGACATCGAGGATGTCGTGTCGACGAGGGGTCTGAGCCAGAGGGCGAATCCGCCGGAGGACTGAAGCCTGAATCAGTCCAAATTCGCCGGCGCGATCGTGCGTACTCATACAGCGAGCCTCTGCCCTCGTCGTAGGCGAGTGCTGTTGGGCAACTGCGTAATAAAGTATCTCGGTGATCAACAAAAGTCTGAACGGGGAGGCGCACCCGTCGGCGTGCGCTTAAACAGCGGGATGCTGAGCGTGAACGGCGGCTATTCGCCGGCCGCTCTTAGCGGTTAGGGCAGGAGTCCATGCTGAATACTACGTGCTTTACAGCGTGGGTGCTTACTCATGTCTGTGTTTGTAACCGAGGTGTATGCCGAGTCCAAGAAAAATAGCTGATTTAGCTGCTTCAACTGGTGAATACCCACCAGTGAGTATTACAAGCAAGCCCATACACCCCGCAAAGAGATTCGTGAGAGCCAAAATCAAGAGGGACCGGTCCCCGAATACACCCAACTCAGACATGATTCCTCTTTTTGTGGCTATCTACATCGATCATGTGGACGAACACCCCGCTCCACTCGTACGCTGCCTGTTCAATGATCGACGATCACGAACCGTCATAAGTGGGTCACACCAGCACGCACAGCACCGTCATCAAACGGGGGAAAGCATGTGAGTCCCAGTGGTAACACCAGCGCACATGAATTGCCGTCGGTTCATTTTCAGAGATTCGCTGAATCGTCGCTCTGCTCGTCTTTTGGATACCCCTTCGATGTATGATGAGACCAGATGAGCAAGTTGTGTCTCAACGAGACTACGGGAGCCACCGCTAGATAGGCCACGACTACCCGCGGAGGTCTTCGCGGATTTCCACTTGGCGCCGGCGATTATCGTCGGGTTCGTAGAACTCGCCGGCATAGACTCGCTCTGGATCCTGCTGCCAGTTCAGATTCGCAATTCCCCACCCTGATGGACAGCGATGCGAAACTTCACGAAACTGTTTGTACTCCCCATAGAGTTTCCAGGAGCCGTAGCCTCTGGAGTTATACGAGATGACTTTGTTGGCGATTTCGAGATGTCCCATCTTCTTGGGATCATCCATCCCAGAGTCACCGTACGACTCCCACTCACGGGGGTGCGTCGTCGCGGGTTTCCGGACCCGGTCGCGGACGATCTGTGGCTCGAGCGACTTCTGATCCGCACACTCGTCAGTCTCCCACGAGTCGAGCTCACCTGGAGTCATATTTACGAATCCACCATCGTCGTGAAGCTTTCCTTCGGAGAACCCACAGAACTGTTTGACCGTCTGTGTTAATTCAGACCACGGAATCCCGTGGCGGTTTTGCCCCTCGTCAGGGAACTCCTCGGGGTGGAT
>KE356562.1:334879-337722 GCA_000416005.1 Haloquadratum sp. J07HQX50
ACGTCGAGCACGGTCATCAGGATGTCATATCCCCTCCGACGGTTTATTGTCATCAGGTTCGACTCACATCATATGTCAGCAGTGAGCACTCTCGATGGGATCAAATACGGATTCAGATTGATGATTTATTTTAGCGCTATTTTTCTCATTTCAGTCGTGGTTTTGAGTGCCGGTGCGGCGTCAATCGCGGCTAGTTTGAGCGGGGTCGGAAGTGACCCGGAGTTACTCTTCATTGGGTCTGTGCTACTAATTGGCGGATTGTTCGTTCTGTACGTGGGGGTGATAGCGTCGTTGTATAAAGTGATCGCCGACGCAGTTACACAGGCCAACGATTCAACAGAGACGGTGAATCGAGCGCCCAAGAGACCGGAGAGATCAAACAACCGAGAGACAGTCAGAAAAAGAGTGGGTCGAGTACACCGACAACGAGCCCCCAAGTGACGACCCTGCAGGGCTGGAGAAGCAACACGCTCGTTCATGAGTGGTGAACAATGGCGTAGAGACGGTCGGGCACGACAGTGCTCACCGAGTGTGTCATCCAGAGGAGTTCAATCACGAATCGACTGACTGGAGTTCTCGCATTCGTCTCGCTCCCTAATCAGCTTTCAGGTCAGTGCTGACACACAGAGCTCACATATACCTGATGTGGATTCCTCGCACACAGTATGGGTTTTAGTCTTATTCAACAGTGCTCATACGCTCACTATACTCACTGCCCACGTCTGAGTCGGTCGGGGGTGTTGTCTCCTCAGTCAGTTGTACGTACGCACGGGTTGCGACGGCGATCCCGAACACTGTCCCGATAGACCCGCCGACCACGCCAAGGACGGTCCCAACAACCGGATCAAGGAAGAACAACACCGCTGCAGGGCTACCAGCAAGCAGGGTGATGATAGATAAGAGCGCGACCAGTCCGAATGTCTTGAGCCGAACACCGCGGGTGAGTTCCCAACTCCCGGTTAGCGCGTCAATGAAATTCTTCCGCTCGACCGCGATTTCCTGTCGGACGAAGAACAATGAGGTTGCAATAAACAAACCGGGAACCACGAGCAATACCGCACCGATGCTCGCCGCGACAATGGCAACTGTCCCACCGACGACACCGTTCAATGTCGCGAGCACCAGCCCGTCTCGGAGTACCGGCCGTGAGACCGGTGCAGTCGTGTCACGGGCGAACATCCGCACGCCGAGTATACTGAGTGCTTCAGCAACAAAAGCAGTGAGTATGAGCCCAAATGCGAGCACGGCCAACGGGAGGTCAAACACGAAGGGTTGGCTTTCGCCGAATACGGTTCCGAGGCTTGTCGCCGGCACTTGCTCTGTTGACCCGCTGAACTGCCCGAAGAGTTGATTATTAAACGACTGTCCGATGACAGTACTCGCTGTTTGAAACACAAGCAACACTGCTATGAGTCCGAGTGCCTCGCGGGAGATAGTACGTCGAAATCCGCTTCGGAGAGCTTCGTTGATGCGGATAGACATCACTCTTTGCTAAGGGATTTACACTATTTAAATAATCGAGGGGTATTGCCACAAATGTAACAGTATCGGCGACTGTCGGAGGTGCCGAGACATTCGCTCTCAGGAATGCATGTCAATAAATACCACCGCTCCGAGTAGCAACTATATTAGAACTCGTGATTCTTGTGGCGACTCTGCGAGAGTGTGGGTGTGTTTTGGTGATATGACCTGAAGCACGAATCCCAGAGAAAGTCCATGAGGTCAGTATTCAGATTACGAAGAGCGCACTCGTCCGAGCACGGCCTGCACGGGTATCTGAGAGGTCCAACGGTGACTCACAGAATCAGGCGATTGTCGATATTGAAATTGGATCCCTCGATGCAGAGGCGGCGAACATGACTAACTCCCAGCAGTGGAGACTATGTCGGCCAGTTGAAGTTGAACTGTGCCCCACCGTCAGTTCCGTTTGTCAGTAAGACCGTCCAGCCATGTGCCTCTGCGATGTCAGCCACGATCGAGAGACCGAAGCCGGTCCCCACTTGGCTGGACGTGACGCCATGTTAGAACACCTCGTCTTGGTTCTCTTGGGGAATCCTACTGCCGGTATCCTCGATATAAAACCCATTGTCCTCGTTGAGTCGACCCACAGTAACCGTGACATCGGGTCCACCGTGCTCAATTGCGTTCCGGAAATATTTTCAAACAGTTGAGTCAGACGACCTGAGTCGCCAGTCACTGTCGGAACTTCATCTGTCAGTGTAAGCGTTGCCTCGTCGGTGTCGACGTATCCCCATGCCTTTGTTGCAATACTCTCGAGACTGACTTCTTCTGCATCCTTGATCGTCGCCTCTCCACGTGCCAGCGTGAGGAGGTCATCGATAATATATATCGTCGTCTCAACTCTGGTCAGTTTCTTCAATCAATTCGATAAACACGAGGCAGTTCTTATCTGCCGCCTGAAACGTCCTGACGAGTTACGGGTGAACGACCCCACCCTACCGCACTCGGGACTCTCCTTTGGTGAGGGCTTGCTGTTTCTGTGTCGGAGCTTGTCAAGTGGACACAGCGGCTCCAGACTCCACAAGCAGCTTCGCTTCAGGGCTCGGAGTCGGAGTGTCTCACTCCCCCCGGATGGACACTCGAGACCGATGGTGCGCGTTTCTTGTCGCGCTCGAACACCGTCGGAGGCGTAGTGAACATCGTCCTATTTTGTTCGACCGAAGGAGTGTCAAGCGTGGTGGAGAAAGAGCAATAAACTCGTGTGGGTGCTGTATCCGCTCGCCACTGCGCTACTCGGTCGCTCCGTTCCCTGCGTGGCTTCTTGAGGAGGGGGCTTAACGACCGAAATCAGCTAAGTCGCCGAAGGGGAATCCCCTGAATCA
>KE356562.1:341630-342784 GCA_000416005.1 Haloquadratum sp. J07HQX50
TATTACCGACGTTGATAACTCCAAGCCGCCAGCTAGAGGAATAAACTCGTCTGTGCGATTAATGTGACCCTCGACACAGTCGTGAATCTCACTACCATTGTTATCAA
The DNA here is from genome assembly GCA_000416005.1 of Haloquadratum sp. J07HQX50. Taxonomy (GTDB): domain Archaea; phylum Halobacteriota; class Halobacteria; order Halobacteriales; family Haloferacaceae; genus Haloquadratum. Next base: position 341,738 of record KE356562.1, read on the forward strand.
TTTGTGGCCTCGACAGAATTCCGGGTAGTCCTTCGATTGTCACGGTTCGATCAATACTATAGATCAATAACTGAACTGATCAGTGTCAACGGCCTCCCCGCCTGCTGCCGATATACAGTCATGACACTGGCCGTAACGCTGGCTGCAGTAATCATTGATTACTCGCAAATTTAGTCTTTCTCAATAGCCAGGATGGGATGTTACGTAGTCAATACCATATTCCTGAAGAGAGTCATATGGATCGACAGTTGGCCGAGCGTTTGCAAGTGTGTAAGTGCTTGTTGGAAGGTGGTCTCCTCATGCACGGCGATGACAGTTGCAGCGACAGCGGCACTTCGACTGACTCCAGCACCACAATTCAATACAAGACGGTCATCAGTTCCTCGGAGCTTTTGGACCGCAGTCGTGACTACTTTGTTGAACTGGTTCTGCACCCTTTGTCCAGTTTTGCCGTTTTGAAATGTGATATGACAGTATGTCACATCATCAACCCCACGACGATCACTGAGAGGCTTCAGCGCGAGATTGAGGTTATAATCGATTTCATGTGTCGCGAACACTCTCTGAGAGAGTGAGTTAATATCGATAGTCCAGACCCGCTCGTCAGTCACAGTCTTGATGTGGTTCATGTGTGAATGTTGATCTGATATTACAAGTGACGGTGAGGATGGGGATAATGAATATCTATCTCTCCCTCCGTAGTCACGTATAATCATGTGGTAACCTCAAGATTGGTGTCAACGGCATCTAACAATTTACGCACTGATTCCGATCGGGGTGGCTTTGACCGCCCAAGCTCTGCCTCTGTTCCTATTACTTTAGAGGCTTGCTGGTTTTTCAGTTTCCATACTTCTCATCATCAAATGTGCCTGCTGACATCCCCAATTATATACGCGTATATGCTGACTGTATTCAAATGGTTATCTCATTTATTTACACGTAAAATATAAGTGGCAGGACACAAGTAGGTTTTCACATGAGAGTCAGACGAAGACGAAGACGACGGCTGAGTTCGATTCTCCTGGTGACACTCACAGTTCTTGCAAG
>KE356562.1:342834-347362 GCA_000416005.1 Haloquadratum sp. J07HQX50
ATTGTGATACTGATTTCACTCGGGCGATCAGCCACTTGATTGGTCAGGGGTTGTCAGTCTGAGCGAGCCAGCGCTTGACAGCCGTGGGCTTGTTTGAGCCGGATGGAGTGGGCCCTAAATGGAATCAATCGAATCCAAACAGTATCGTGAAGTAATAAGCGAGCGTGCGCTGAGTTGAAAACGGATGTGGGTGTCTTTACTGTAGTGCTAAGGGCAGGACGCATTCTGAGACTTGTTGTAGGAGGCGTATTACATGACTTCCCCTACATGAGAGTCTCTCTGTGGGCGTGGGGAGCTTCGTGCAATTCGAGAAGACATCGTTGCTGTGAATAAAAAAGTAACAGTGATTTCGAGTGTTTAATGATTCTTAAGACAAGTTAGCAAGTAACATGATAGAGAGGCTTGAAAACGAAGTAAACATGTTGAATCGTCACCGACAGGTTTTGACGATGGTTATCAACCGCGAGCCAATCGGCATTGTCACGATGTCGGACGAGACAGGCTATCCGCATCACAAGATTCGATACTCTCTGCGTGTCCTTGAAGAGGAAAACCTCATTGAACCGTCCAGCCAGGGTGCGATGACGACCGGAGAGACAGCTGCATTCGTTGATCAATTAGACAGCAAACTTGATGAAATTAACAGCAGGCTAACTGAGATAAAATTGAATACACAGTGAGCAGTGAAAGCCGGAAACAGAAACTGAGACTGTGATTTGATTCACACACAATCATCAGTCGTGATAACAGCGAAAAATCTGAGACAACAATGGAATTTATTCATCGCGAATATCGCGCTGGGTTAACCGTGGAGCGTTCGCTCATGCCGTGGCATCTATGTGTCTGGACAAGCTGAAAAGCCAGATCATCAGCGTCAATCATAAATCCTTGTTCATATCGAAAAGGTGATACGAGCGGATCTGTCTGGTTCCGACGCTCAGCAATCGCGGCCTAAGTTCAACATCAATATTCAACAGAGTCCTATCAAGAACATAATCACCCAGAACGTCAGATAAAAAACGTTGTGACTACTTCACCTGAGCCTACTCTGAAATACTACGGTCAGGCCGTATCACTCGTGTCTCGGCGGACATATGAGAAAAAAACAAGAATCCAATTGGACGAAGCAACGGTGACTACACTTCGGTTGATTCTCGACTCTCATTTGATCGACAGATAGGGACTTGCGAGTGGGCAGTCTCTCCCACATCTGGAACGGATGAGCAGTGATTTGTCACCGTCACGTGACGGCGACTCTATTTGTCGCGTCTCAGCGCATTGCCCAATGTGACTTTCCCCATTTGTTATCTCTCTTGCAGACGTTTAAACAAAACGAATTATAATGATGAATTGCAGTCTGCATACTCACTCAGCAGAGATTGCATCTCAATATCCGAAATCAGGGTGGTATGTAAGCTGCTCTGGGGTCAGGCCCTGAGGCGACTCCCGTTTCAAGAGGGTCGCTCTCAGGTGAGAGGATAGTGAAAGAAAACTCTGTTGTCAGAGCCACGAAGCGCAGACTATCATCAAATGTTACTGGGAAGAAGTACCGTCTCTTGAGCGCTCCGTCCGTATTCTTGATTCGGGTAGGAAATACCTCGTTGCCGTAGTGCACTGTGTCAATGACCGACTCTGACTCCTGAACCGCCGCTGCCACCCTGCAGGCTCTGATTACTACGCGAAAAATTGAAATCGTGTCCTGTCAAAGTGGACATGATGTCGGTTTCTCGATGTCCAGAATGTGACCCCTGCGAGACGCAACCTGGCCCTACGCTTGTTCACTCACTTCAACGTGGAATTCCCGGCGTGACGTTGTCTCATCGCTGTATTGAAAAGTGCACGATTCAGCGCGGTGTGTCTCACAACGACCACAGACCAGAGGAGATGACCCGATGACGGACGACCCAATGAAAGAGACCACTGCAGGAATTCCCTACCGGGAGATTGACCCAGCAGCAAAGTATCTCGTGACCACTGTGATCCCTGACCCAGACCCACAGTACCGGGAGTACATCTGTACGAGCGACGACCTGCCAACGGTTATCCAGGGGGTCCGGAGTGACTCTCAGGGCGAGACGATCGTCAATATTGAAGAGGTCGAACCCGACGTGTGAATGTGAGGGTCGAATAGACTCGCTACGGTCGGCGGGCGATTCTATTTTTGATTATGTGTGTGGTTTCGGACCCGAAGTCGGGGCCGGACCCGACAGCACCACTGGCGTGTGACAGGAGCACCCTCGAGAAATTATATTCCCCACTATGCTCAAACATAATGCGTAGTAAGGTTTTCATTAGGTTCGGCAACTTGAATCCGTCCGTGACACGCGTGTGGGTGATGAGATTAGATGATATGAGTATAATATGGAGAAAACATCAATAGAACAAAAATCGAGATCCATGATTTGGAAAATTACATTTCTAATACATATTCATAGTTAAATTGCAAATTACTTACTGGTCGATATCCTCTCGTATGGTGGCTAAATCAGGGCACATAAATATTCGAATTAAGAATTCTGTCTATGCAGGGAGTAGGAGTTCCATTAGTAACGCCCTTTGATTCAGACGGTAATATTGACGAACAAAAGCTAAGGGAACTCACATCTTGGGTCATCGAAAACGGTGTGGATTTTATCGTTCCGTGCGGTTCAAATGGTGAATCCGAATTAATGACCGTCAGTGAGCGTTCTCAGGTCATTGAGATCGTGAATCAGGTCTCGACTGTTCCTGTTGTGGCTGGGACTGGACACCCAGGATTGACTGAAACTGAACAACAAACCTCACAAGCAACAGCCAGTGGAGTGGACGCTGCGCTCATCATAACTCCATTTTATTATACACATGGGCAAGATTCGATCGAGGAATATTTTCTGAATATTGCAGATTCCAGTGATATACCAGTATACCTCTACAGTGTCCCAGCAAAAACAGGATTGAAACTAGCCACAGAAACGATAGAATCCCTGTCAGCTCATTCGAACATACATGGTATAAAGGATTCTAGTGGAGATGTAGTTTTGTTGCAACGAGCTATAGATGGGGCTTCAGGAGAATTTGATTATCTTATTGGGAACGGTAGCCTCTTTGCGACCGGTCTTGAGGCTGGTGTTGAGGGAGGAATTCTTGCTCTCGCAAATGTGGTCCCTGAATTAGTTTCAGAGATATACCGCTATTATCAGGGTGGAGACCGAAAGGAAGCCCAGAGATTGAATAGACATCTAATCGAATTAAATCAAGCCATCACGTCTAAATATGGGATTCCAGGAGTAAAAGCCGCGATGAAAGCACGAGGGAAACCAGCCGGGCAAACCCGTTCACCATTGCCCACCCTGAGTACACAATCAGAACGCGAAATAGAAAAGTTAGCTCAGGAGGCTATACGTGAAAAATAACCACTGTGTGATTGGAACACAGTGACTTCTCTGTCATACAACACAGTCTCGTTATGAGCTTGAGTTCCGGTTCCGACATTATTGCATCAACCTACATTTCGCCCGTGTTCGTTGCCGGTCTCACAACTGCGTTGTCTACCGGCTCAGGGACGATGCCGTTCTTTTGTAATCAAGGAGTTTGACCACCGATAGAATGGTCCCACTCTGGAGATTGTTTCCAGCATTATGACTGCAGCCCTGTTGTTCGGCCTGATTAGTGAAGGGGTGTAGCACGTCGAAAAGGGGCTTCCAACGCTGATGCTGATTGGTCTTTTGACTGTGGCCGTCTTGATTGAGGGTTCTAATCGCGTGCTTAGCCGAAGTGATGTCAGCACGGATGATCTTGCACGAGGACAGCAACGATGCTAACAACGCTGGCGGTAAACATACCGGCGCCACCGTAGACACCGAGGGGACATGACGACCACCATCTACAAGCCAAGATGTTCGTTGGCGGCAAGCTGAACACGCCGGTGTTGACCCGCAGTATCTTGACTCTCCACGGTTTCCCCGAGGGTATGACTGTCGGTGTCTCGTTTGCTAAACTCAGCTTCGAAGACGGCATGGATGTATTCGGTGTCGTGATACCATCGTTAGCCATCTATATCGCGGTCGCTCTATCAATTCAGAACATCCCTGAGGGGACTGCGATCGCTACTCCGATACGCGCGGTTGAACTCTCAAAGTGTCGTATAGTCGGCCCAGCGGTGTTTTTGAGCCTCTATAGCCAATTGGTGCCGCAATAGCCTTTGCGTTCGTCACCTGTGCTGAGTCGTTGCTCCCGTTTTGATTTGTGACTCTGCCGTGGGTGCGATGATATATCAGTCGTTACAGAATTATTCTTGAAGTCCTCGAAACCGGTGCTGATCTTCACCACGACGGCCACCGCACCCACGGGTGAAATGTTTGCTGGGGCTGTGGTAATGGTGCCACTGTTGTACGTCTGAACTGGATATCCATCTCGGCATCTTGAGAGTGTTTGTGCAGGGTATATCAGCAGGTGACGGCGGCCGAACGACATATACTATCCGCTCGATCAATACGAAGCGATTTCAGTAGTACAGTTGCCCCTGCTTAGACGGCAAACGATGTATCGT
>KE356562.1:347382-349223 GCA_000416005.1 Haloquadratum sp. J07HQX50
CCCACGGCTTGTCATGGTTGAAATGGATGCCCCCGGTGCCGCAGCAGGATTCGTCGATGAAAAACCAGTTATCGCCGTTGACCCGCTACTTCGGTCACTCCTCGGTCCAGAGGAATTTACCACGACGGTCGACGAGATGATATGACCGGTCTATGCACACATTCGGCACGTCTGCACTCGGATTTTTACTGCATACAGGGTGGAGTAGGGAGCTCAATCTAACGATTTCCAAGTGGTAGCCGCTGCATCAATCACTTCCAATGCATCTCGACTCCCGTCTGCCTCGCCTTTTTCGAAATCTTCCTCAGTCTGCCCCATATGATTGGTCACGTGCGCAAAGCAAACAACTGGCTGATCTCGAGCGCGAGCGAACGTATAGAGTGCTGCTGCCTCCATTTCGACGGCAAGAATCTCGTCTGACCGAGCACGTTCGATTGCAGTCTGTGTTTCCCGAAATGGGGCATCTGTCGTCCACGTTGCTCCTGTGTAAACAGGTCGGGACACGGTTTTACAGGCCTCTTCGATCGAAGCGCGAAGCTCGTCATCGAGAGTCGCATAACGACCGGCAGGATGGTAATGATGACTCGTTCCTTCGTCCCGCAGCGCACGGTCGATGAGCACGAAGTAGGGCGGATCGTCCTTTGGGACGATCTGGCCCGAGGAGGTTACGCTTATTAGAAACTGGCAGCCAGCAGCGAACAGTTGTTCCGCAAGTAACACAGCGAATGACGCCCCAACGGCGCATCCCACGATACCGAATTCTTCATTACTTTGTTCGAACCGGTAGAGATTGGTGTGATAGCCGGGCCACAGTTCATCCTTGTGTGCTTCTCCGGTGGCCGTCAGCTGGCGGACGATGTCTCCATCCGGGTCAAGAATACAAATCTCTGGAATTGAGTGCTCTGGGAGCTCCTTCTGTCGCCGGGCACTCTTGAGCAACACTTTCGGCGTGAATACAGATGATTCGTCGAATTCTTTCGTCTCGAAGAGCGGAGAAGTGTCCGGATCGGTCGGTTCATTCATTTGCTTCGTGTTCACGGAACCCAGACAAGGATGTTCTGGTCACTCGAGCAGACCTCCCGAATCGTCAACATCACCAGTCTCAGTACGTCTATGATCTCAAAAACTGGCTCGTCGAGGATAACAAGGAAGTGCTGCTCGTGTTCAGTATATTTCAAAACCGTGTCAGTCAGCGTTTCACGGCCCTGTAGATAATATTTGAGATGGAACCCGCTGAAGCTTGGAGCGTATATTCAAAAAGAGTCACTTCCACCGTAACTGGCGACTGATACGCGAGCCATACTCATGACAGCCGGTCTTAGCAATGTTCCGGGAGCGGCTCTGTTTCAAGTTGAGCTCCGGGGGAGCCGATCAAGAATGAACAGTATCAGATCAATGAGCCATTCCTTAGTCACCATCGCAAAAGTCTATGATTGACTGACGGCCGATGGCGACGGTGGAATCTTTGGCGACCCATATTCTACTCCGTTAGAGAAACATCCGACAAAATTATTATGGCTGATCTCTTGGCCGTAGGGTAATGAACCTGCGGCCAATTATTTGGTAGTATTATAACCGGCCGAATTTCAGGCCAAAGTCAGATACTTTAGTGGGTTGAGCGGATATATAACTCAAGTTCTTAGCCGCCAACGAAAATTGAGACATAATGAGCGTGATGGATGCTGGCGGAAAAAACAATCAACTGTGTACTGCGGTGCACGAGTGAGATATATGAAAAGAGCTCATACTCAGGAATTGCAGGAAAGTGTACAATATCACGGTATATGTGGCCACATACGACGATCATCGTAGAAACCGTCTGTGAGCATCATACAAGCTCT
>KE356562.1:349243-350531 GCA_000416005.1 Haloquadratum sp. J07HQX50
TCATTCATTTGCTTCGTGTTCACGGAACCCAGACAAGGATGTTCTGGTCACTCGAGCAGACTCCCGAATCGTCAACATCACCAGTCTCAGTACGTCTATGATCTCAAAAACTGGCTCGTCGAGGATAACAAGGAAGTGCTGCTCGTGTTCAGTATATTTCAAAACCGTGTCAGTCAGCGTTTCACGGCCCTGTAGATACGTATTTGAGATGAGACCCGCTGAAGCTTCGACCGAGTTTACGTGGGACGTATGTTCAGAAAGAGCCGCTTCCAGTAACTGCGGCATTTTTCCACAAGGTTTATTTGAACACCACTCGGGCTCAACCGCTGAACAGTAACCGAAACGGACGCAATTGTGTTTCTTCATGTGTCGCACTACAGCACGGGGTTTTAATTAGAAACGTGACTCACCATGTCACATGAGCGAGTCCTCCATGTCCGAATCACCCAACTCCTACAACATTTCGAGAGTCGATCTCGAAGACGACCGCTACGAAGTCAAGCAGCCAGCGATTCGGAACAAGTACGTCGTTCGCAACAGCGTTGGTGACGTCGTGCTACGCGGTAAGCAGAAGATGTTCAAGATGAAAGAAGAGTTCCCGTTTCTCACCGGTGACGACGTGGACGCATTTACCGTGAAAGCTGGCGGCATCATGGATGTCGCCGGTGATTATACCATCACGGACGCGGCCACTGGCGAGGATGTCGTTGTCCTCGATGAGGACCTCTCACTGGTGGTTGAAAACTGGGATATTCGGGACCCCGATTCGGGGATAGTCCTTGCAACGATCCGGTCGAAGAACAAACTTCTCTCGACACTCCGACACCTCGTTGATGCTGCAAACTTTATTCCGAACAAATACGAGATTTTCGATCCCGACAATAACCACGTTGGCGACATTGAAGGGCAGTTTTCACTTCGTGATACCTATACAGTCAACATCGACGACGCGACCAATGTCCCGAAGGAAGCAGTGATTGCCACCGCGTGCATTCTTGACGCTCTCGAAAACAAGTGAGAGACTGAAGCCAACAGCCAGCGTTTCAAGACCCTGCAAAACCTGTGAGATCCGGGACGTGAGACACGATGCCTTCCGGCCACACAGACTGGACCCACTCGTATGTCATCAGAAAAGCGTCTGAATGAATCCCTCAACACATCCGAGGGCCCAAGTGATCACCTTCCCGCTGTTTGAATGAATTCCGCACTCGTCATTGGGACGGTTGCGTTTGATTGGAACATTGAGGAACTGATCCTGTTCTATACTTGAAATAACGGTCGTTCATCG
>KE356562.1:350551-351635 GCA_000416005.1 Haloquadratum sp. J07HQX50
ACTGATCTTGTGTCTACCGAGTGGCAGAGTGCCCATGATATGTTCGTCTCAGGTGATGCCTCGATAGTTACCAGTGGCGGGTACGCTCTCGGGTACACCCGGGATAACAATCCTGAGATGATTGAAAATGGGAACCTCGGCGTCGGCCTCTTACCGGCACCGGACTCAAACGCTGAACGGACCTCGTTTTTAGGCGGAAACTCGATTGTAATAACCAAGCAAGCCACAGGAGAAAAACTGGAAGCAGCTAAGGAGTTTGTTCGGTCAGTGAACACTGACTCCATGATGAGCGTTACCTTGGACAACGGCTACTTTCCAGCGCGTTCTGCAGGCTTCGAATTAGAGACTGCACAGGAAAACAATGATATCTTCAGTTCATTTGAAACAGCGTTAGCTCAGGGAACGGCGCCGCCGATTAATCCAAACTATCGTGCTGTTTCCTCTGCACTGTACTCAGGTATGGCACCGGCACTGAATGGCGATCAGTCTGCTGAATCTGTGCTAAACGATGTTGTTGATCGAATCAATAACAACGTGCTATAGGTATTCGTGTCGGAAGGTGATGCCTGTGAATGTCCGTGGTTCGGTGCAGATACAAATCTTGAACTTCGTATGACCAAAAAAATACGTTATCAAGTAATTAACTTTCTGACAGACTCGGGACGTATCAGTCCTAAACTGTACCTATACGTACTCCCAGCACTGTTGTTGTATGCTGTTCTTATGTTGTACCCATTGGCTCAATTATTCATACTCAGCTTCCAGGAATTCTCATTAGGTGGCTCAAATGAGTGGGTTGGACTCGCAAATTATCAAAATGTTTTGTCGGATCCGGTGTTTTGGCAGGCAGCGCAGAATACGTTCGCTTACGGTATTGTCGGAATTATCGTCCCGGTTGTCTTCGGATTACTCATCGCAGCCATGCTTAACGTGGATATCCGCGGTAGCACCACAATCCGATCAATTATTTTCACTCCACAGATTGTCCCGATAGTTGTCGCCGGCATACTCTTTGTTTGGATATTTAATAATAATGGCATTTTGAACTCAGCATTAATTGCTACTGGAATCATTGAGTCGCGAA
>KE356562.1:351655-355851 GCA_000416005.1 Haloquadratum sp. J07HQX50
CCCCTCAGCGTTGATGAATAGGGCCGTGTAAACGTATCCAATCCAAGGCCACCAAGGAATGCATACACGGGGACCTCCAACGGCACGCTGAGGATGCTTATCATCACGATGGTCGCCACAAGAACAGTGACAAGACCGACCCCGAGCTGAGCCCTCTGCTGCTGTGTTGAGTTGGCGTCCTTGCGAGGAGTGACTAACCGCTGAAGCCCAGTCGTGGGTGTTTGCTTGTCTCCGTTATTGTCCCCGTCGTCGGCTGGTTTCAAAAATCGCTTCGTTATTTTTCCCAGTGAGAGGTATGTCTCCTTGATAAAGAGCCCGGCAAAGAGGGCGGCAAAATATGAGGGAGCCGGGCCTATCTGTAATAAATTCTCAACTGTAATCTCGTTGACGAGCGCGATGCCAGCAGCCAAGCACACCCCCGCAAAAATAGCCATCAGCCGCTGACGGATGATGACTTCGTAGAGCAGCGAGTCACGAACCTTCGAGTCTAAATTTTGAACCGTCAATGAACTCGTCCGAAACTCGTCTTCGAGCACATCGTCCTCGCTACGCGTAACGTCGTGCACGAATCGCAACGCCCCTCCGGCAACAGCGAACCCGTATACTTCGATTGGAAGGGTGGTGATGCGAATAGAATCGAGGGTGAAGCCTACTCGGATTATCCCGAGTGCGGCATTGACCCACGTGATAACCGACACTCGCTCAGTCGTTGCCAATACGAGTGCAACCGTCATACCAGATAACATACTGAGTTCAAGCGCACTAATCGGCACAGCGTACTGGTCTCGGGTGGCATCGTTGGCCTCGGGATTTGGCATCAGTATTGCGGGAGTGAGGTGATATCAGTCGTCCTGATGGAGCTTATGTTGACGGCTTTCACTTCGTGTATATGTTCTACCCTGCGAGGGGTCGAAATTGCTCGTCATTTCATTGTTATTACTCTTCATAATGGGTCCTACGCCTCCTAAATGTGACTACTGAAATACTGTCGTAGATCAATCCCTTGAGATGTATCATGGCGTCTGTCTCGGGTTTGATACGGATGAGGAGTGTCACCGCATATTGTGATTGTTTGAAGCACATCTATACAGATGCTGGCTGATTCGATCAGCATGGACGTGCTCGCGTTGTTGATTAAAGAAAATCACCACGTTGGGTCGAGAGTGAGTGTCGATGTTGAGATCGCCTGAGAGCTTAGCGAATAATCCCGCGATGGGCCATGAGGATATCACAGAAGACCGCTCATACCCAAACAGGAATCGACCAGTACAGCCACCGCACATTTCAACAGAACCGCACACTCTATTGCTGATTTCCGTGCCCCACATATTCGAGAGTTAGGCTCTATGATGTTCTAAACACCGCAAACGAACAAGCTGGCTTCGATTTTGCATAGCGAGACAAAGATGTCTATCGTCAAGAAAAGCAAGACCAACACAAAGAACAATTCCGACCGCTGTACAGGCCACCACCCCAAGCTTTCCCGAACAGATCATATAGCACAGTATCCGGTGCAGCATCAATCCACCCATTTTGTTCCGTTCAGCCGATGGGCCGGATGACTCTCCGTCGTACTCTTGCGGCCAATGCGCAAGCAGGCCGGACTATAAGCCAATAAACGCCGTGACAACCCCTCTATAACATCCTATAGCATGATCAAAGCTTACACAGGTGCGGGGGCTTTGATCCGCTGCCTATTCCTAATCAGAATACCGAAGACACTGGTTTTATTTGGCAATAGTGCTCGCGTAGTGAGAGACAGTGGAACTAAGGCTAAGGGGTAGATGACAGCAGAGACGGGCGAGTTGAAACATCGCTATGCCGCTCACACGTTCTACCTGAAAGAGTCTCCAGTATTACCCCAAGCGATCCGGTTGTTTCAGCCGCTACCCTGTGCGAAGTTGTGAGAAAGCGTCACTATCAGGCGGTAAGAGTATCACAGTCTGGTGTTAGTAAGTTAGAGCATATTTGAGGCTACTTGGACTGTCTGAATATAATTTCAACAACTGAGGTATGTTATGTGTTTGAAACAGGGAAATGAAAGCATTCGGCCTGAGTTTATATGATAAGGATAGTAATGTATAGAAATCCCAATATTTTACTAATATCAGTGCCGATGCACAAGCATGGAATCAACATTTGAACTGACGGAATCTGGGTCATCAACGACAGCGGTAGGTTCAAAACTTGAGGTGGCAGTAATTGGCTTACTGACAATCACAGCGAGCACACACATCTACGCTGGTGTTACTCAGGGGATAGTTCCACCACTTATTCTTGCGGGACTCGGATTTTTTGGGGGGATTGGACTTTATCTGCGAGGAAATAACCAGCGTTTACTTGCAATTGCTGCTATTCCGTACACAGCAGTGCAAATTCCACTCTGGTTTGTCATCAAATCCGGAAAGTTCACTGCGATAGGCTATCTTGATAAAATTGTGCAAGTAACACTTATTATCACCCTGCTCATTTTGACTTTTCGACAGCGTTAGTGATGAGTTGATATCATTACCGGCTTTCATCCGAATAAATCTCAGAGTAGCGCGCCACGACGGGAAGATGTGAAGATTAGCAGCCGATGGCTTCCGTCCGAGGTTGGAATCATGATGAGCAAGAGCACTACACATACGGCTGTGCGATGAATGATCGTGCGGACTTGATAGCTCATGATGACTCAATCGAGACGGGAGAGAGAAAATATCACATTTTAATCGCGAGCAATGACGCTTAGTAGTTGATCATATCTGGGAAAACAGTGCTTTGGTGAATCTCCAGAGAATGGAGTTGCAGATCGGTAATAGTCTCTCCTGTTCTCGACGCGACACTCAACTCTTGTGCACTTAATTTCGTCTTATCGCTGAGATTCAGAGATGAGTCCAACATTGGGACGTCAGGTATCGCAATCGAGAGACAGGTGCCGTGCACAGGAACAGATTCACACTCGATCACGGGTTCCCAGGACATAGCCGAGGAATACAATCGCGGTCGTGCCGAGAAACGTTTCAGCTCCCGCGACCCATTGCATCAATCCTGGTTTCGGAGGAGATGGCGGTGATGTCGTAAACGTAACCAGGCTATAGTACAGACTCTGTTGAATTCCCAGTCCGCTATCGACATACACACCTGCCGAGCCGAGCAGCAGCACTAACATTACTCCGACAACCGGAACTAATTGAACACCGTAGCCAGTGGTCGCCTGTGACATCACTGACGCACCCCACTCCAGAGTGCCTTGGAGTGTCTCGTCGGCTTTGGCCTCTCGACGTCGAGCGCAGCGCTCTCGCACTCGGGCATTTCGTGCCTGTTTGACAAGCCCGTTTTGACTGTATGCTGCCTTGAGTTCGTAATTAACTCGCGCGACCGCATCATAGAGATCGACAGACTCAGACAGCGACTCAGTGTCGTTATCCCCAGCGACTTCCTGCAGTCGCTGACCTGGTGGGTCAAGAGTTGTCTGTCTTGATAGCAGTGCATCTGAAAGCGACGTCTCCCACAGCAGAGCTCCACTCAGATTTGTCTTGACCAAATTCGCCTCTATGAGGGTCGCCCCGCGAAGATTTGCTCCGCGGAGGTCAGCGTTCCGTAGATGTGCCTCCTCGAGGTCTGCGACAATGAATTGTGCCTCCGAGAGCACTGCTCCACGGAGGTCTGTTTCCATTAGATCGCTTCGTGTCAAGTTCGCTCTCGACAGATCAATCTCTCGCATGTCTGCCTCCTCTAAGTCAGCCGAGTACAGTCTTGCCTCTGTCAGATCAGCCCGACGGAGATTTGCCTCTATGAGATCAGCACCACGAAGATCTACCCTTGACAGGCTAGCCTCACTCAGGCCTGCTCTCGACAGGTCGACGCCACGCAAGTCTGCTGCGTGGAGGTCGACGTCATGTAAGTAAGCCTGTGAAAGGTCAGCCCCACGCAGTTCTGCGTGACTAAGATCTGCCTCAGAGAGGTCAGCACCGGAGAACGATGCATCTGGTTTGATATCGGTTGCATTGATGCTCGAGTCGTTTGGAATATGATACTCGGAATCAGACCCGGAATTAGAGTTGGACATATTAGGGTATCTCTCGGGATTCCCCTAATGCCCCTGCTTGAGACTCTCAGCATAGCCACAGTCAAATGACTCAGCAGTCCTTCGTGGGTATTCGCCTCAGGACCAAATGGCATGAGAGATACACTCTTTTTAGAGATATGTGTTT
>KE356562.1:355871-363105 GCA_000416005.1 Haloquadratum sp. J07HQX50
AGTGTGTCTCTAATTTCTGTTCGAGAGATTCAGGAATTTCGACGGTCAGGAATGCCATGCAATTATCACTGTTAATATGTATCATAAAAATAAACATTCCGGATATTCGTCGTGTAGTCACGACTCACACTGAGTAGTCGTTTATCAAGATTGAATTGAATAGAGTCAGATACCCGCGAAGCGGAAGCCACTGGCCTGGCCTCAATCCTCTGAGGAGAGTGATGCTGTCGTATCAAATAATTGTGTGTGCGCATATCCAGCCAATTAGAGTGCCAGTACGTCTCAGAACGACCATCGCGCGCGGTAAGTGTGTTATCTGAGCACCGCAGCAGGCGGGGCGGGTAGGATGTTAACACACGGGGGGAATAGGTCGCGTGTCTGCACCCTACAAGGACCATATCATAATACATATTATTTATATTTTCATGATATTTTTCTGATACCAACATCTATACCATTGATTCGACAACTGATATGTAATCCTAAATGCAGAATTCGAGGTGTGCGGTGAGTGCGGGAATCTGCACATGGAAGCCGTGGCTGGACCAGATGACGTTGATGAATGTGCCGTGTGTGGGGGGTATGTGACTGATGTCGAAGTTGAGGATCTTGATATCGAAATTGACGAACTTGATGTGAATCTTGATGACCTCATCGGACTGTAAGTATAGATGTTTGAGGTCCTTCTGCACCTGAAGGCGGAGGAATCTCGGCTACAGTTAGGATCTGACAATTTGCAACCCAGCTGATCGCTCGGTACGAAACGTTCCGAAGTGTGTGTGGACAGTATTCTACTGACTGTAATGGCCGTCACTCATATTCTCTGTCAGAGAAGTCTGAGCTATCTCTCGGCGAATATTTACCGCACACGTCCGTGTTCATCGTTGTTCATGAGCAAAGCTTCGCCGCCCCACAAAGCCATAAGACGGCTCAGTTCCGACAATCGTATCGATCAGTTCGTGTGATGTGTCTCAAATCGGGACTCACCAAACATGAAACGATTATCGATCTTTCTCGCGCCACCAGTCATCGCGCGAGCCTGGGTCTGTGGTCTTGAACGGAGTTGATTGCTCATCTGGATTCACAAAACGGTCAAGCCAATACCCAATATGATATCCGATGTGCTCATGAGTCGGTGGCAAATCAACCGTGATTGTCGCGTTGGTGTAATACTCAAGTGCCGGATCAGTGTCTGTAGAGCGACCGTATACTGACCCCTCAGATGCAACATGTCCAGGGAGTGTATCACCGACGACGATGATATCTGCGCGATGACGAGTTTCGACCTGTGTTACTGTAAGATTCGTCGGCACCGTTCCACGACCGCGATTAAAGTACTGTAATGCCAGCACAACCTGCTCCTCAGTCGTCGCAGTATTCACTCCACTGAAGCTCGCTGTATCGATATAGATTGTGAGGCGATCGGTCTTCCATGGAATCGCTCTCTCGCTCGCATTCAGTCGCGTCGTTAGATTCAAAACAGTCGTTGCATTCATTACCTTTCGAGGCTCCTCGCCGTGTACCAGCCCGAAAACGTGTCCGAACTCATGTTTCAGCGTCATGAGTGTGGAAGCATTCGTATAGCCAGTTTGGACTCGCATGCGTGCAGCATCAACCGTCTCTTCTCGTTTAAGAACCGGTGCGCAGCCGACCTGATTCTCACCGGTCTCTACTCCGCATGGTCCAATCGTGTCGACAAATTCGACTGTGAGATCTGGTGACGATGTGTTGGGCCGCACTTCGAAGTCACCCATCCAATCGACGTACTGGACCCCAGTCTGTTCCCAGTAGTTCACAGCCTCTCGTATAACTGCCTCGTAGGAACGGTTCGTTGGATTCTCAATCCCGATAATAATCGGCTCTTTCTCGAACGGATTATCTGGGACTGGAGTCGGCACAGCAGTTGGTGATAACGAGGACATCACTGTCGGTTCTGGTGTTGATGTGACTGTCGATGTTTGTGGTGCTGGAGATTGTCCCTCACCCCCACACCCTGAGAGGATCGTAATTACAGCGACAGCAACGACGACTGCACGGTTCATGTGTGAGGGTTCATTAGTACAGTTGTCCGAGTCGAAAGTTCACGGCTCAAGCCGTCGGAGGAGCTCAAAATCACTATTCGGATCGCCATATGCACATATCATATCAGCTTCAGTGTTTTTACCGAATTCAGTTTCTGTTGCAACCATCTTGAGTGTTGTCCTGAGGCGCGGATTGAGATCTGCGGGTCAAGCGGCGCTCAGGTCTGAAAGTGAAACTCGTTACAACAGTTCGTTTCAACCGGACGACGTACTGGTCACGGACACACTGAGCGCCAGACAGGTGGATACGAGACGCCCGCTCAAACCGAAGCAAAAACTGCGTTACCTCACGCCGCTTTTTGATGTCGTCAAGCCCACACGCAGGTCAGACATCGCCAGGCAGCCTCGCAGGAACAAGAACTCCTGTCTCAGGGAATCTGTGTCCGCAGACGAGTAAACCGGTATCGTTCACACTGTTCTGCTGAGAGCTGTTTGGAGGTTGTCGTCATCAGGAAGGTCATGTCCACTCGCGTACCCATTGAGTTTCGCAGCGGCAGGGGATTCCTGAATTTCATCATCAGTGTAGCCAGCTTCGTCAAAGACATCTGAGTGCACTGGGTCGGTGCAGAGACTGTGCTTCTGGTGATAGTCCTCAGCAGGATAAAATCGCAACAAACGCTCGATGCGAGTCCCGAGAGCGTCGGCGTCCAGGCCATGTTCTGCAAGAAATTCGTTGAGCGTTTTCCGCTGATTCGACGTCCCCATCAGAATGATGTTTTGATACTGAGTTTTTCTCGTCTGGTGGTTCGGTCGGTGGTTCGCAAAGACTCGAGCCAGCAGGTCCCAATATGTAACGACCGTAGGGTCATAATCTACTTGGAACACTTCAGTGTGGTCCCCGAGGTTATGATACGTTGGGTCGGACTTCTTCCCGCCAGCGTAGCCAACTCGAGTCCGGATGACACCATCAATCGCGCCGAACTGTGCTTCCGGTCCCCAGAAACATCCTAGCCCGAAAGTTGCGGTCTCAGTCTTATCACGAATCAGTGCCGCGCGGTCATACTGTTTAATGAGTCTCGGTGTAGGTGTGGCTGTCACTGTATGAGAGATTGAATGAGCACCACTGGCAAGTTATTCTTCTTCGAACTCAAGCGCTTTGCCATTGATACAGTAGCGCTTGCCTGTCGGGTCCGGACCGTCGTTGAACACGTGGCCGAGGTGGCCTTCGCACGCACTGCAGACGACTTCAGTTCGGACTCTTCCATGGCTCCGGTCAACCCGCGTCTCAACGGCAGCAGTGTCGGCGGGAGCCCAGAAACTTGGCCAACCGGTTCCAGACTCGAATTTCTCGTCGGAGCGGAACAATTCTGAATCACACCCGGCACAACGGAACATACCGTCATCGTCAATTTTTAACAGATCTGAGGTACCTGCACGTTCAGTACCTGCTTCACGGAGAATCTGATATTCCTCTTCGTCTAAGACGTCGCGCCACTCATCGTCGTTCTCTGGCATAGCCTCAGTTGTGTGTTTCTTGGACATACAGCATATATGAGTCTCAGGCGTTTGATGTTGACGTCTGAGTGATTCACTCTTGCAAGCGATAGTCATGTTTCGCAGGTGATTGGTTGTTCTTGCTCGCTTGTCGAATATCTCATGCACTGTGAGGATTCGATTTGTCGAATCGTAGTCACGTACAGTGCATTTCAATTCTGATATCTCCACGGCTCAAGGCCTCGATGCCACTACAAGTCGTTTTGTGAGGTCGGGCTCAAATGGCTCGAGAGAGCTCATCTTGGGGATTCGAGGGTTACTGTTCGATCACGAGTCTTGAATGGCCTGTCGAATCCTCTATATCTAAAAGGCGTCACGGTACTCGTCGCCGGCACCGATAAGACACGTTTTCATACTCCTCATCAGAATTTCATTGTATCTGGTTTCACCGGAACTGCGATTCGATAGCTCAATTGTATGCCACGGTTTGCCCAGAGGCGCAGTATGATGAAAAGTGTTGGTCTGACAGTGGTGCGGTGATGGAGTGATAGTCTGCCAGACCGTGAGTGAGCACACCGGGCACTGAACCCGTTACTCTGCCAAGAGAAGGGGCCGAGAACTCAGCCCATCTCAAGGCAACTAAATATATGGATTCGAACCAACTCAAGTCAGCGGGTCATTACTGGGGCAGTTCAAATAGTCCTCTTGGCTACTTCACGAGGGTGTCTGGATTCGGTACACAGTTTCTAAGTAGAAAGCCCACGTCTTTGACTGCAGGCGCGGGACGAATTCGACATGTGGGCTAACGACGACGAGATCTCGATATAAACTATCACTTTTGTGTCATTATCGTAAGACAGATCATTAACCTGTTCTGGACGCTGAGCGGCTAAGAAAGCCGGAGCTGACATCTTCGGCATAGAAACGCGTGGGATTCAATCGAATACCCGACCGCGAGGGATAGTATCTGCTCTGATGAGCTGATGTATTCGATTCGGACGGGGAGGTTTGGCTGTGCTGTCCGCCGGGAAACCTCGAAACGCCTGATTCACTCGAGGGTGACGGAGAGGCCACAGTGTCCACGAAATATTTGTTAGTAAAAATGATTCGGAAATCGTAGTCCTGAAGATTAGGACACAGATGTGAGTGCGGTGAAACTCTCTTGTTGCGGATAGTCTATTAAACGTCGAGATGTGGAATCCTGAGGTTTGACCTGTGGCTGCTAACTGCTTGATGAGTTTTGTCGGCCTGTACAGCGGGTCATTAGCTGATACTGCCGGTTTGGAGTTACTGCTGAGACTGTGAGATGATTTGCCAACGCCAATGAGCTTAGAGATATGCTGTCGTTTCGCCCGTAGCATGGCTGTCGGGACACAGCAAAAGACGAAGGGTGATTCCGGCCCCGGAGAGTGAATCACACCACTCGTTGATTTTGGAAGGTGAGAAACAAATGTGTGACACGATGTAGTCAGAAAGTTGGTACTTCTTTCTGATCGAGTCTCTGAGCTCTGCGTCTATAACAAGGATAGAGAATTATCGGGCATTTTTTGAAATCTAATTGGGGACTATAGGTATGCCCTCTGGCGTTCGAGCGATACTGTCGGCGTATTTTCCTGATCGTTCACCGACGTGGGCGGAGGTGCTCACTGGTGCTCTGATCGGCGTTAGTGTGGGTGTCGATGCCCTTTCTTCTGCAACTGTGTCGTGGCCGGCAGGAGTCGCTGGCTTTCTGATATTCACTGTTGCGCTTGGTCCTGGAGCCAATTCATCTCTCGGCGGACAAATCGGTCAGTGGTTCCGAAACATCAGCGTCACTGGCCGGGTCGCCGTGATCGTTCTGTTTATGCTCATCACGGGTGTGGTACTTCGATTCGACGCGGTTCCCGACGCACTGATTGCCGACGCTGCGTCCGGGGGTCTCCTTGCGACTCTCCTCTATGTGATCGTCTATATTGCATGGGCTGGTGAAGTGTCTGGCTGGAAAGCTGATCGAGACAGCGGTGATTGAGCACTCACTCCTGGTCGGTCGTCATAGATCTCTTCAGATATCCAGTCACTCTCCGTTTGGCATGCTCAGTACATCGCTCTACTGACCGATTCTCTTATTCGGTGAGCGTGCGCGAGAACGCGTTGATTGAATATCTACAGATGAGCGAGGCGTCGGGGTCGTTCCCGATTCGCGTAATGACGAGACGCCTTGGATCTCAAACCACTTGACTCCGAGGCACCTCACTCAAACGGAGTGATCAGGGACTCACTGTGGTGTGTACCGAAAACCAATCCAGTCATTCAGTCAGAATTAATTCTTGCACTCACGAGTGACGAGTGGATTTCTGGAGGGGCGAATTCGGCTTGAACAGTTCGCTGCTGAGCAGATACCGAGCTCAACGATGGTGCAAGGCGGCCTGCTTGATTACGTGTTGAGAAAATCTTAGCATTGTTCCCTAACTTTCTTGTTTATCTTGGATGTCTATCGGAGCATGTCATATCCACGGATCTTCACAGGCCCTACCCTTCCATTTCTCGAGTCCAAAGCGTTTGAGACGATTGCAGACACTGTTGGAACCCACCCCAAGAGTATTCTGTACCTCGGACAGCAAGAACACCCTCGAAAGGAAACCAGAGAGCGCTGGCAGACGCATGGTCCCTCCGCTTGCCTCCGTATCGACACCTTCGATCAAGTCGTTTCGGATTGCTACGAACGCGACCAGTACAAAGGTCGAGTCACCCACATTGACAGACCACTTCTCTTCCGTCTCGTGGAACTTGGTGTCGAATATATTGAATCGCCAACCAATCCGTTCCATATCGGCAAACAGTTCCCCCGTTCAGGACTTGTCAGTGCTGCCGAGGATCTCTATACCAATCTCGAATGTGCTGGACTTCTTTCACCCGAAGAGATGGGATCACGATTGAGTGGTGAAGGGTTTGAACGTCGTGCTGATCACGTCGAAGAATTAGCTGAAGCGATTGAGACTGCACGTCAGGAAATATTGGCAGACGAACTACCGGAGACATACCGTACGGAGCGGATGCACCACGTTGCAACGATGGACACAGAGCTTGAGACGGTACGCCCAGCTGTTGATGTCGTCGTTGTCGGTGGGTTCACACGCTTTGATCAGCTTGAGCAGGATTTTTTAAACCGGGTTGCAGCGACGTGGCCGACAATCGGCCTACTTCCAAAGCAGACGCAGACGGAGAAGACGGTCGGAATAGACACGGGTGCATCTCGTGCGCTTGAGACGTTTCGTGAGCTCGGGTTCTCTATGGAACATTACCGGGAGACGCCATCTACATCTGTGGGGGCGCGGCGGCGCGTGACCGAGGGGCTCTATCGACACCCTGAGGATACTCCACCCACCGACAATATTGAGCCGGACCTGCTGGATCTCACATATACCGAGTCAGAAACAGCTCCCGAAGAAATCCGGAGTGTCGCACAAAAGATCCGTCATCACCTCGCTTCCGGTGTTGAAGCCGGACAGATTGGCGTCGTTCTCACGAGTCCAACCGAGTACGCCAGCGCAGTTAGCGATATTTTCGATGCGTACAACCTCCCGTATGCGCTTCAAATGGATCTGACTCTTTCGGAGACAGCAGTTGGAGAAGTCATCGAAGCGGTTTGTGACCTCTCTCGTGAACCACGCTCAGTTGATACACTACTTACTCTCCTCACGAATCCACTTGTCTCGGTGTCGGATGATAACGAACGCTTT
>KE356562.1:363125-364157 GCA_000416005.1 Haloquadratum sp. J07HQX50
ATTCGACATGTGGGCTAACGACGACGAGATCTCGATATAAACTATCACTTTTGTGTCATATCGTAAGACAGATCATTAACTGTTCTGGACGCTGAGCGGCTAAGAAAGCCGGAGCTGACATCTTCGGCATAGAAACGCGTGGGATTCAATCGAATACCCGACCGCGAGGGATAGTATCTGCTCTGATGAGCTGATGTATTCGATTCGGACGGGGAGGTTTGGCTGTGCTGTCCGCCGGGAAACCTCGAAACGTCCTGATTCACTCGAGGGTGACGGAGAGGCCACAGTGTCCACGAAATATTTGTTAGTAAAACTGATTCGGAAATCGTAGTCCTGAAGATTAGGACACAGATGTGAGTGCAGCAATCAGTTTAATAACTTTTGATTGTCACATACATTTAATTAATAAGAGGAAACTCAGTGACTCGAAGGTTTGTAGCTCCATAGGGAATCAATGTGAGTTCTGTATCTTCTCCCTCTACTTGCGTTGGACTATGAGGAATCTCACCCGCCCAATTATTCTCAAGCTTCCACTCAGGAACAAGTTGACCCTGAACCCCAATCTCTACTGGCGGGTTTTCAGGAGAGAATGGAGTATCATTAATGGCTTTCTTTTCAACCGATATTGACGACGAAGGGTTTGCAGTGTCGATGTGTAGTCCGTAGTTCCAAGCTTGAGCAGGATAAAATTCCCAATCACCTGCTGGCGGGCTGCCCCCGATAAGTTTCTTTTCCGCGTCTATCGGATATGAATATACAAGTGGACCGCGTAGTATGGACACACTTCCGTGGTGCCGACGCTCGGTCTCTATGTTTGGGGACATCGATAGTACCACCTCGTCACCGTGCTGCCAGGTGCGCTCAATAGCATGAAACTCTCCTGATGTAAGGTTCATACGCTCACCATCCGGAAAAGAAAGACGAGCATTATCCGCCCAAGATGGTGATCGGAGATGAAGCGGAAATGAAGTTTCTTTGTCAGTTTCAACCCGGAAAGTGACTTTATCATCGAATGGATAATTTGTACTCTCA
>KE356562.1:364576-368790 GCA_000416005.1 Haloquadratum sp. J07HQX50
TTCAAGTTCTATATGAGCCATGTCCTTGGAATCGAAGCACCGGACCCGCTGACACGGGAACCAGATCCTGGCGCTCGTGGATCCTATATCCATGTAGTGCTGGAGGAATATTATCGCTCTCTGCAATCAGTTGAGGGAGAACCGGTCAGTCCTCACAGCGATTTCAATGAGCGGCAGGCACAACTGCTGGCTGTCGCAGTGAACCAACTGGACAATGAGTTTGACGAGCACCCCGAGACTGCATTCCAAGACCAGTGGCTCACGTCGGTGCTCGCCGGCCTTGGAACGCCGGATACTAACCCGCACTATGGGCCAGAGCAGAAGAATGATCATGAACGCCCCGTCGCGAGGGGCCTCTTCTATCGGTTCTTGGAACACGAGTTTGAGGAACCAGCGAAGACGACCGCGCGCCCGACGTGGTTTGAGGCGCGAATCGGTCAGCCATACGACGCTGGGACGCCAATTAAAGAGCGGTCAGCGGTTATTGACACGTCAGAGGGATCAGTGCCGGTCCATGGACTAATCGACAGGATCGATACTGTGCCTGGCACAGACCCCGCACAGACGGTCATTAGGGATTACAAAACTGGGAATTCGATTCCAAGAGAGACCGATGCATTGCTCGGGTTGAACTTCCAATTACCGCTATATGCAATGATGGCCGAGGACGCGCTTCCTAAGATTGAGACTGTTGGAGCAGCCTATTATCAAGTGTCACCACCGACATCGGTGAATTCTCGAAACGGGCAGATCACATCACAACAGATGGCTGCCTACTACAGGAGCAACGACGTAGACGTTCCGCTGTTGCGATATTCATATCCGTATTTCGAGACGCATGCAGCATTCAGGCAGTTCATCGAAGAGACGACTGCAGAGCGTCTTGGCGAGCTCGTTGGGGGTATCACTGATGGTCGGTTTCAACCAACAGTGCTCAATCCGTCGGACGCCGGGTGTCGATACTGTGACTATGCGCATGTGTGTGATGTCCGCCCGGAGCAACGTCACCAGACAATCGAGCACATCGACAATGAGGAGCTCAACGTGTACGTTCCACCGCTGGCGCGTGGTCACGGGACCGATGACGTAGTCGAGGTGGAGTAGCAATGGTGGAGTTTGATAACTTGACCGACGAGCAGAAGCGAGCGGTCAAAGCACTTGATCGTAACGTGACGCTCACCGCAGGAGCTGGGACTGGGAAGACAACCACGTTGACAGCCCGGTATCTACGGATGCTCGAAATGTCGATCCAGACCGCACCTACTGATGACATTTCCGAGGATGAAGACACGTTGTCGCCGGAAAATATCTTGACGACAACGTTCACCGAGCGGGCAGCGAGCGAACTTGAGGAGAGCATCCGGTCAGAGATCACCGAGAGGATATCTGAGCGTAGTGCTGACGAATTCGAGGCGTGGCGGGGTATCGCAGACGAACTCGAAGACGGGTACATTCATACACTCCACGGCTTTTGTGCCCGCCTGCTCCGGGAGCATGCCTTGTCGATAGAGGGTATCGACCCCAGCTTTGAGCCGATCGACGAAGATGAGACAGCAGCCTTGATTCAGGACACGGTTGGAGCTGTTCTAAAGGAATATGAGGAACACGACGCCACGCGAACGCTCGCACAGCGCTTCTCTCGACAACAGCTGCGAGAAGTGCTGAAGGACCTACTCAGAGACCGACCAGCAAGCATCGAGTGGGCCAAACAGTGGGCCGACACTTCTATCGAGGATTATATCGGATTTGTCGAAACAGAGTTACACCCAATCGACCGCGGGGAAGCTGCCGACCGACTCGCCCAACCTGAGGTGACTGACGCTGTCGAAGTACTTGACAGTATGATCGATAACCCGCCGGACATCGACACTGGAGGGACCGCCTGGAAGCGTGCTGCGGGCGTCATCGAGATTCTTGATAATGGCTTCGACGACGGCACCCCCTCACGTCGGAAACAGACGTTGATTGCGGAACTAAGCCGTCATCTCACGACATCTGGTGATCGGTATGCCAGTTACACAGGGGCGAAGACACGGTGGAATGGGCATTCACAGAAAGATGCATTCGACGAGGCTTTTCAGCAACTTGTGAAGACGATAGAGCCCGAAGAGTACGCTGTCAATGTCAATCTTGAGTTGGAGGCGAACAGTTTCCAATTCGTGACAGCACTTGCTGAGCTGACGGTGATTGTAAGTGAGGAGTACAAAAACCGAAAGCACCGTCACAATGTCTGTGATTTCTCCGATCTAATCTCGTACGCTGTCGAGTTCTTGCAGGCGGACGAGAACGAGCCGATCCGTCAGGAGCTGTGCGAGCAATTCGAGTACGTGATGGTGGATGAATTCCAAGACACAGATCCCCGGCAGTGGGACCTTATCAAGCTCCTGACCGCCAGTGAGAAAGGCACATTCGATGCACGGAACGTATTCGTCGTCGGGGATGCTAAACAGAGCATCTACCGGTTCCGGAACGCAGACGTCGAACAGTTCCAAGAAACGGCTGAAACACTCGAACGCACGCTCCTGACATCCGATAGTGACGGTAATGCGTCTAAAGACGAGCAACTCTCAACGAATTTCCGAACGCTCCCGACTGTTCTTGAGACGATCAACGAACTCTTCGACGCCGTTCTAATTAATGATGGCGAGGCATACGAGGCGGCGCCTCAGCGGTTATCCCCAGATCGAGGTGACCCAGCCGATATTGGGAGTGTCGAGTATATCCCAGTCCCAACTGACCCGGAACTTCGGGCGGATAGATTCGGTCACTATGAGGAATTTGCGCGCGCCGATCCAGACGATGAGGCTGAACTGGAGGCGATGGCTCTCGCTGCTCGCCTTTCACAAGTGCTTGCCGAACCCTGCCGGGTCTATCCTGAAGACCGTGAGGATCAAGACGAGCCACCCGAGCCACGAGCGATCGAACCGAGTGACATCGCTATTCTGATCCGGAGTCGCACGAAGCTCAAAATATATGAACGAGCGCTCCACGATGCTGATATCCCATACTCTGTTGCGTCAGGAATCGGGTTCTACGAAACAACCGAAATCACCGCCCTTGTGAATCTGCTCCGGGCACTCGCTGACACTCAGGACGAACGTGCACTGTATGCGGCCCTCCGGTCACCACTATTTGGGTTGACTGACGATACGCTTGCTCGCTTGAAACTCCACGACGAACCTCTGTGGGAAGCGTTAGCATCGGCGGGCGCTCAAGCACTCACATCGGCACACGAGCTGTTGTGTAAATGGCGGCTGCTCGCAGGCGTGAGCGGTGACGGGATGGATAATCCCAACGCGTCGTGGGCAGCACTACTCACGCAAATAATCGAAGATACTGGGTATCTTGTGTCGATCAGCGCGGGCAATCGACCACAACAGGCGATTGCAAACGTCGAGAAATTCCGGGAGCGTCTCCGGAGATGGGGCGATGACGGCATCCGAAGCCTCACCACACTCGTCAGTCGGATCGAGCAACGGATCGAGGTCGGTAGTCACGAAAGCGAGGCAGAAACGTCGGGCGATGGCGTGCAGATTCTTACGATTCACGACGCGAAAGGACTGGAATTCCCATTTGTTGTCGTTCCAGGACTCGGTCGTGGGTTCAACGATGAAGCCGCCCTTGGGAGCGGTGCGGTTGAATTCGAGCAAGTCGGCGAACAGTACACTGTTGGCATGAAAGCACCGAGTCTGTCCGATCCGTTCGAGATGAAAAACACGATTGCCCGGAAAGCCCTTCGAGAGCGACGCCGGCGTGAGGAACGCGCCGAGGAGAAGCGTGTTCTTTATGTCGCCTGTACACGGGCCAGAGACCACCTGTTACTCACCAGCCTGCATGGGCCCGAAGATGACGACGAAGCCGCATCGTTCGCCAATCTGGAACAGCCAGATCCTGACTCTGCGTCAAGTTGGCGTGACTGGACGCAACGTGCACTCCTCCCTAAGGAGGTTTGTCTCGAACTAAACCAGGCAAACCACGTATACCGCTCCTTCGGAAAGGGTTCATACCGTGTGTCGGTGCCGACACCAGGAGTCGAACTGGAACAGACGACATCACAGGATGACCCCACAGTGACACTTTCACCGGAACCAACATCGCCGGAAGCAAGATTCCGACTCTCAGCGACCGATCTGGCCTCATTACTTGGTGGCTACGGGGAGGTGCAGTTCGACGAGGAAACACAGACAGCCTATATCGAGAAGACCAAACAAACT
>KE356562.1:368810-370745 GCA_000416005.1 Haloquadratum sp. J07HQX50
GAAGATGCCGAAGTCGAACTAACGACCAACCTGCAACAGCGGGTAACTCAACACGCTCAGTGTGGGATTGAATATGTTGAGACGCAGGCTGCGGGTGCGACTGTCGAACAGCAGTACGATGAACTGTATGTCACTGCAGAACTCGAACAGGGAGAAATTGCAGGGTATATCGATCATTTAATTATTACCCCTGAGGAGTACCATATTATCGATTATAAGACTGGGTCGGTGACTCCTGAGGAGATAGACGTGAACGGAGAATACTACACAAATCAGATGAAAGCGTACGCAATCGCGTTAGATCAACAGGAGACAAAAAGAGACGTCCGTGCGTCGCTCATATTCACCGATATATCTGAGGCGTGGGAAACTTTGTGGACAGCAGACGAGATTGCAGTGATCGAAGAGTCTCTCCACTCCAATCTTGTTGGACGATTCTAATCAATTTCCTGTATTCTCACACCATCTTTTTTGACTGAATTCGACCCTATCATCGGTGTTGGGTCTGAGTGAGAGAAGGTATGCGAGATAAGCACATGCAGTCTTTCCAAATGACTGGAAATTCCTCCCACACCTGTCCGCGGCCCTGCGATATCGCTCAGATTCAGCTTTGGACTAATCTCCTCTGAGTCGTGATTCTCTCGAGGAAAGTCGAAAATTAAATGATGATTAAGTAACTATTCCGGTGATTCTCCTGATCTTTAGGAACGATGATTATACCAACCGCTCGTACTGACAGAGATTCCGATACTGCCCATCAGTATGAGCACGGTCGAAATCCGACCGAGACTCACAGAATCAGCGACAAATCCAGCAATGACCAATCCAAAGGACAGGGTCGACAAGAGTCGATTCTTCTTGAGCCTTCGTAGTATCGCCAACACTTCATAAGGAATCATTCTCGCTCTTGTTTTCACCACGCGTGAATTCTCTTTCTCGGGCTCGACTGCTTCTGTAAACTCATCAAGCTGGCTGTCCGAGATATATATAATTTCTCCGGTATGTCTTCTCATAAATTGGTCGTTGGATACACGCAGTAGTGTCAATTGGTTCTCTTCCTGGCCGACAACTCGATAAATAGCTGTTTCATACTTGGGCCCTGTATATTGGTAGAATTGTCCGATTTCCATATTTCGTTTCTACTGAGGGGAATCCAAAAATTCTATTCGCCAAGTTCAGCCTGCAAACTAAGTATGCGTTCGTTTGCATATTGTTTTGAGCAGTCTAGCGAGCAAGACATAGGCAGACACACAAATAGATCAACTTCGGAGTTATACCCTGAGGATATATGCGGTATCTATTTAGAAGGCTTGACATTTTCTCCGCCCTTGAGGGCGGGGTTTTACCCCTCTGACATCCTCCAACGACTGAACTCGTGGGGTTCCACGGTCACAGACCGTGCCCACGACGGGAAGGCTCCCCACTCGTCGGAGACGGTGGGGCTGTGGGCCGTGCCAGTTCGGCCACCGAGGACGAACCGTGGGAGTTGTTTCGGCTGCTGTCGGGTTCATCCCGCGGCTGAAGCTTGGGCTTTCTCCTCGAAACACTGTAATCTCTATAAATTGATCAAAATATATTCGTCTGAAACGGAGAACATAATTGATATTTGGAAGACAAATATGTGTGCATCACTTGCCTGTCAGAGTGTTCGAAGAGGGACTCATAATTGGCGTCTCAGTGACAATCTGTCGTTACAATTGTGTATGGCAACTTACTTTTCGAGAGCAGATACAGGCTCTATCGCGTGTCATCTCAGAATAAGATTACAGAGCAACTGGTTTTATTGAACTCCTGTCAGATATCCTGATATGCGTCGTTCTGTCCGCTATAGTGTCTCAACGGGCGTTGGAATCGCTGTGACTATGATTGTTTCAGTTTTCGCGCACGGTGAGAGCTCTCACTCACTGATTATTTTATCACTCCCTGTGGTTTATG
>KE356562.1:372561-379350 GCA_000416005.1 Haloquadratum sp. J07HQX50
TGATCTTGATGCCACCGACAGTGGAACCAGCAGCCCCACCAAGTACCATCGACGCTACGATCAACACTTTGCCACCAGCGAGCCATTGTCCTATTGGTGCCGACTGAAACCCAGTGCAGGTGAGCGCACTTATCCACTGGAACGTTGAGTCCCGGACCGCATCGAGTTGAGCCCCATTCAGCCCCAGAGCTGAACCCGACAGGAACGACTGCGTTGCAAACGCGTTGGGAGCCGCCGAAACCGACAGCACGTTCTGTAACGAAAGCACAACTACACCAGCAGCCAACAAGATGAATAGCCAGCGTGTTTGAATGTCCGTGAGCAGTCTCTCTACGTTTCTTTCTCGAAGAACCAAGTAGTGAACAGGGAAGGCAATTGCCCCGATGATCATGATTGGGAGGAGAACAGCTTCAACAAGTGGTGAATTATACGTCGCAATAGAGTTGTCTGTCACCGAGAATCCACCTGTTGTGAGGGCAGTCATCGCGTGATTGATTGCCTGCCAGGCGGCTTCCCCTGTTGAGAGTGACTGGGTGTAGACGCTATTACTGGCCCGAATCGCACCAAACAACATGACAGACGCCACGATCGTATAGCCAACAACGAGTTTCCAGACCGTCCGGACGGTTGAGACGACGCTCGGATGGATTTTCTCCTCACGGGCCTCGCTTCGATAGAGAGCGTAACTCCCGCTGCCGGGTCGGGCGAGTATCGAAACAGTCAATACGATGACGCCGACGCCGCCCACCCACTGGATGAACGACCGCCACCACTGGATAGCGCGTGGTAATGACGGCTCGTGGACGGCCATCGTCAGGCCACTTCCGGTCCACCCACTCATGCTCTCAAAGAGAGCGTGGAGTGGGTCACGAAAATACGCGACGCTGGAGAGTGTCGTGGTGTTCGCAATCTGCAAGGAATCCCATCCACTGGTGTCTGTCCCGGCAGCCACGAAGGTGTCCATTACCGCTGGCGGTGTCAGCCAAGCAGTCAGGAAGAAAGGAAGTGCGCCAAAAATGGCCACGTGAAACCAACCACCAGCAGCGATAACCATACCATGTTTCATCCGAGGGTCGGGTGCGTCAGCGAAGCTTCGATTAGTCAGGCCGCCTACCCCAGCAGTTATGCCCCCTGCGAGAAAGAAAGCAAGTGCCGGATACAACTCTTTGAATCCAAGTGCGATACCGGCAGTGATGGTCATGAGTCCGGCTTCTATCAATAGAAGCGATCCAATGTCTCGTGCGATGATTGGCAGATCGGTTGAAAGTAAACCACTGTCCTGTCGTGACATACTAATCGTGATCCTCAGTATGACCAAAGATGTCAGTCACGTCTGGTGTCGCCCCTTTGGTCGAGTAGACAGTAAGGAGATCCTCTTTTTCAACACGGGTGCTGCCGCGAGGGGTAATCGGGTCGTCATCGCCCTCACGCTCGATTGCAACAATAAGTGTCTCCTTCCCTATGAGTCCGTCTTCGTTGGCCTCCTGTAATGTTTTGTCGGCGATCGGTGCATTCGGTTCGACTGTAATCTCGAACACCTCTGCCTGGTCGCCGATACGCATAAAATCGACAATAGAAGGCCGTTCGACTGCCCTGTACAGGTACTCTGCGATCAGACGTTGTGGGTTTTCCATCGTGTTGACACCGATCTGCCGGAACAGTCCCATGTGTTCAGGATTGTGAACCACCGAGACGATGTTTGAGATCTCAATTTCCTGTGCCAACAGGCAGACCATGATGTTTGTCGCACCCTGATCAGTCGTTGAGATGATTGCACTTGCCCGGTCGGCACCAGCGTCTCGGAGCGTTTCCTTCGATGTCGCATCGTCGTTGATAACAAGACAATCATACTGCGCTGAGGCCTCCTCAGCTCGCTCGGTGTCGCGCTCAATCACGACGACTTCATTGCCCCCATCGGTTGCAATCTCAATAAGTGGTGCCCCGATGTCACCGGCCCCGACGATAATAATATACATTACTCAGTAATTTCACCGCGATGTTAGAAATAGTACCGTTATACTGATCATTGACATCTCCCTGCGCTTGAAGACGCAGGAATCCCGAGCGTTGGGAGTGTCAGGTTCACAATCATGACTCTGCCACCTAGAGGGACCTGTTTCATCCAGCCATCGTGAACAGCGGCTGCTGGCGGTGTCAAATTGCGGTGAGTTTACTTCTCTCGTCGGCGTCGCTGAGTCCCAGTTGCTATTCTCGCCAGCAGGAGGTCGTTGGCTCCGAGACGGAGACGAGCACGGGGCTTGGTACGTACTCACCCGGCAGGCACGAGACGAACGCTTCTGGCATTCGCGTTCACCGTGTCGGTGTTTCGGACATTGTGTCATTAATCGCGGGAAGACCGCCTCCGAAAGTCGCTCAGAATTACAGGTAGAACAGGCGCAATGCCACAGTGTTTTGACCGTGGATACGCGTCGTCACTAACTGATCAAAACACCGACAATAGCACGGCCTGATATTCCAGCAGATAGTGAAGATAGCATATACAATTACGATTGTAATGGGTACGGTGACTATCACCCCGAAGTTTCACAACCCATCCCTCTCACGGCGCAAAGAGTGACAACACACCTCTCGGCTCTACCGTGACACTAAACAGTTCTGTATCATTATCACGGGTTCTGGCATCACCGACTGATGGTCAGCTTCGAGTTCGACATCGTTGACAAGTACGATGATGATCGTCTGGTCAAGACTGCTGTGACTCTCTCATTTTTTGCTTCTGATGAGCTGTTTCCCCAGTTGAGTCAATATAACAGTGGTCATGATATGACCTCGTTCGTTGCTGACTGTGAGCGTGTTCCAATCATTGGTTCGAGTCACAGGCACGTCTCGATAATGAGGCGGAATGTATGCGGAGATGATACTATGTGTTTTCACAGTCAAAATAACTGATACTGGGAGATACAGATCAGAACATTGGAATGATGCGACTTGGCTCGACTCTTGGGGTCACACTGGCATTTGCACTCACAATCTTTGCGAGCGTGACACTCCCGGTCCCCACAGTTGGAACCGTGGCCGCACAGCAGAATACTACCACAGCGACGACCCCCGCTAGTGCCGCAGACACAACCGCAGACGCAGATATCTGCTCGAACCCATCCAGACCACAGATGGATCAGGCTCTGCTCTCTGCACCACGGCCAACGATGACAGCCGGTGAGCCCGCTCGAATCGAGGCAGAGTTCTCCTTGAAGAGTGGCTTCACCTGCCCGGTGGAAGTTCGGGTGACCCTCCAGGGTCCAGATAGGGTAATAATCACAGGCGGGAACGACTGGTCGTCAACCTCGGATTTATCAACAACATTCATTCTCCAGCCTGGACAGAGGAGTCAAGCACTCTCAGTAAACATCTACAGTTCAGAGGCTGGCCAACTCAGAGTCGATAGTTATTTTCGGTATTATCCAGTCAACAATCCAGAACTTGCAAATGAAGCTCAAGTGTCCGTGTTCTTCGAGATTACAGAACCAAATCCAGAACCACCACCCACATCAACCCCTGGTCCCGAGCCACACCGTCTACATTCAATCACCTTTGCTTTCGTTATTGGTGGGATCCTACTCCCTCCTCTTGCGTACCTTCTCTTGGAGACAAATTGAGCCTCTCGTGACTCATTCACTCATGATCGCGCTCATTGCCTGCGACTCTGAAGTCTCGAATCACGATATTCGTTGAAATGGCGAGTTGACCAACCACGATGTGTCCTCATGTGGTGCTCTGTCTCATACAGGTATGTGCATCGTTGCTCACATATGGGTACTTTCGATACGGATGGTACACGGCGACCCGGTCAATTGGAGCTGTAATGTTCCATCGCTTGGTATAGGATCCCGTTGAGACAACACTTGGGGACAAAGTGTTCGAATCATTCCTCTTGATTGATTCCTCGCGGATCACAAGTGTTGTGCCGATAACTCGTGCGTCTGCTGGTTGAAGAGCATGTGATGGATTTGCGACAGAATCCTGACGAGTCACTGTGTACTGTGTCCGATTCTCCACAGTAACATTGAAGCAAGCCCCTTCCGGAGACAGAGACTGAGTTAGATTCGCTGTCTGATTTGGCTCGAACTCGGCTGATTGATTCACTGGCAATTCGTTCGCTGAGTAATACGCTCCTCCAGAAACAATCTGCAAAAAGTGAGGAAGAGACACGAGCAAGAGAAAGATGACACAGATCACACCACAAATCAAGATTACCATTTCTCGGCGATGATGATTCAATGTCTGATGAATCCCCGTCATACATCACACTCTCTGAACGAGATTCGGACAGAGACACAGTCGTGAGCTTCTGAAGACGGTGCTGGTGACAACATGGGTTCTTCGTCAAAGGCGACATAGAAGGTAAAAATTATACCAAGTTCACTGCCGACCTCGGACACGTTCTCAGAGGCAGAGACAGACACGCGTGACGGGTTTATCATCTCACGGTCAGGATGATTCGTTTCTGTTGAGATATTCATTCACCAATATTGGAGCGATGACTCCAACACCAATTATCACGATAGGTGCTGCCCACACTGGAGGATCTGATTCGCTCAATGGTACAACTAACAATGTTGCCAACACAATGAACCCAATGATAACCGTGTTCTCACGAGAGATCATCAAATAGCACCATCCGTGGATTCAACAAGGTATTGTGAAAACGGAACATGAACTGCGTTGTGGAGAATGAACACTGGAGAGTCATGTATTTAGCCACTACTGGTATTGGTATGAGAAACGGACTTTACAGGTGCGCGCAGATAACCTTGTGGCAGATATCCAAATAAAACACGGACGACTAAGCTTTGACACCGTGTCGGCCGAACATGAAGATTTTGATCTCAGATGCAGATTTTCATTTGGCTGTCGGGCGTATCAGACCAGAGCGTCGCGAAAACAACGATGAAAACACGAAGTGTGGAACGTTTCACTGAATTGACTTCATCAAACTGGGGTTGTGTGCGCCACCCACAGAGGTGCGTTCGATGGTCTGTTGTCTCCAGATGAGTCAGATACAATTGAGACTATCTATCAGATTGTGCTTCCGATGCCTGAAGCACAGACAGTTGATACACTGATGCACTCTGAGGACGAGGAAGTGTCCGAGTCGGGAGCGGTGCGAGCGGACGGTCGCGGCTGCTGAGTCGCGTTGCTTGTCTTCGAGCTACATCTCGACGGCTTCATTCGGGGTGATTGCGTCCATGTTGGCTCTCCTGAACCGCCGGACACCGTCGGGGGCAAAGTCGTCGCGGCTTTGTATCTTCGCCGGAATACGAGACACTGAGTTAAGAACATGCTCGCCGTCCCCTGGATTCTTAGAATGCGGTCGTGGCATGGGCGCTGCAGGCCTTGGTCACGCGGCGTGACAACCTCTACTTTTGGCCGACAGAGATGCTGTAGCCGTTGGTTCGTGATTGGCGGTCACCGGGACTCGTGGGGTTCGCTTGACCGGAGACGACCAATCATGAGTCTCGAACCAATCGATGCCGAAACCGCGCTCGGACTGTATCTTGCAGACAAGGAAAACGAACTCTCGGAAGCCTCGCTCAAGGGCCACAAGTACCGGATCGGTCACTTCGTCCGCTGGTGCAACGAGGTCGAAGAGATTGAGAACCTCAACACGCTCACCGGTCGCCAGCTGCACAGGTACCGGCTCTGGCGACGAGAGGATGGCGACCTGAACAAGGTCAGCGAGAAGACTCAGATGGATACGCTCCGCGTGTTCATCCGATGGCTAGAGTCGATTGACGGGGTGGAGCAGAACCTGAGCGAGAAGGTCCTATCTCCATCAATCACTCCCGATGAGAACTCACGAGACGGAATGCTGGACAGTGACAATGCTTCGAAGATGCTGGCCCATCTGGAGAAGTACGAATACGCAAGCATCCAGCACGTTGCAATCGCGCTGATGTGGCACACGATGATGCGCGTCGGCGGCGTTCACGCACTTGACGTTGATGACTACGATCCAGACGACCAGTACCTCAAGCTTCGTCATCGCCCTGAAACGGGGACGCCGATCAAGAATCAGGGGAAGGGCGAACGGATGGTCGCGCTTTCAAATCAACTCTGCGACGTACTCGACGATTGGATAGCGGAGAAGCGATCATCAGTCACCGACGAGTACGGACGAGAGCCGCTACTCGCGTCACGCGAGGGTCGTACGAACAAGACAACGCTTCGAGCGTACGTCTACCGGTGGACCCGGCCCTGTACCTACAGTGCCGAATGCCCGCATGACCGAGACCTCGGTGAGTGTTCGGCGCTAGAACGTGACACCGCTTACCGTTGCCCACCAAGTGTGAGTCCTCATGCAATCCGGCGAGGGAGCATCGCCCATAGCCTGAACAGTGATATGCCAGACAAGGTCGTCAGTGATTGAGCGAACGTCAGTCAGCGAGTCATCGAACAGCACTACGACCGGCGTACCGAGCGAGAAAAAATGGAGCAGAGGAGAGACTACCTGGATAATCTGTAGCTGAACCAGGTTCGTCTCTTCTCTTTGAGGATACGAACCTTAGGCGTGGCTGAATCCGGAGTCGGGATCTTCATCCGCATTTTTGAATTCATCCTCGTACCGTTCCCGCTCTCCCGAAGAGTCCGGCAGATCGTAGTGCTGGTCTTGCACGCGTGGACTCACATCACAGCGCTGCTGGATGGCGTCCGACGACACTCCCCGGTTTTTCTGATCCGTAATGTATCCAGTTCGGATGTGGTGCGGCGCGCGGCTGCTCGGACATTTGAACGCAGCGTTGTTCTTCTGCGCCGCCTCACACTCTTCAG
>KE356562.1:381602-383791 GCA_000416005.1 Haloquadratum sp. J07HQX50
AGCGAGTGAGTGATTGTGGCGTCTTCGCGGACGCCCTCGTACCAACAGCTCATACTCCCCCATCGGCACTGGCAGCGACCCCGTCCCAGATAGTTGAGAGAGTTTCACAGCAGTGAGGGGCTTATGGGCCAGCGCATAGCCAGTTGCCATACTCACTGGTGCGACAGCGATAATCGCCTCATCAGGCGTCGCCTCGATCAGTTCTTCAGCATTCGCATTTTGGACAACAGCATCGTTCGCCAGTGAAGGAATTTGAAACAGGTCGGACACCTCGTCGTACGGGATGCTATCGTAGACGAGGTGTAGATGCTCATCACGCATTTTTGTTTGATATTTGATTCCACTAAGTAATAAATGTTGGCATCAGTATTACAGTATCTCCCTCAAACGACAACCTATGACTAGTCGTTGTACCGCCGGCGACATTGCCACCTCAAACCCAGAAGAATGTCCATCCGAAGACGCACAGACAGCAATAGACTGGCTTACAGAGCGCGACTACGACTCGGCACCGGTTCTTGAGGACGGCCGCCCAATTGGCTATGTGACACGAGACGCCGCAGAAGCAGCCTCGTTGGACTCGTCACTCGCAGAGATTACAGAACCCCTCACAGTCGATGTCCTCATCGCCAGCGACTCCACACTTGATGCCGTCCTCGAAGCACTCTACGAGCGCCCATTCTACTACCTCGCAGACCGAAACCAAGTCACCGGTATCCTCACTCGTGCAGACCTCAACACTGAGCCAGTCTACCAGCACCTCTGCACCAAACTCTCACAGCTTGAGCAAGCCTTTCGAAATACAATCCAGGAATGCGTGCCAGATTGGGTGGATACCACCCCGCTTCATCCTGACATATTGGACGACGTTGACGAACGCCTCACTGACGCAAAAGACGCCGGCGTCGCACTCGATCGGATTCACTACGCTCAGTTCTCAACACTCGTGACGATCATCGGAAACAGCGACAAAGCGTCACAAGCACTTGGCTTCGGTGCCGGGCACCAAGCGAGCAGTCGACTCGATCCGATCACCGATCTCCGGAATGATGTCGCCCACTCAACACCAATTATACAGAATACAGACCGCGGCCTCACAGAATCCGGGCGGACAATAACCCATCTCCTTGATCAGTACCAACTTATTGAGGAGCTACTTGCTACCCACAAGGAATGACTCGACGCGAGCCATACGCAGCCCGCATCGGTGACCACACCGACGAGCAATCATTCACCAAATGGCTGGCTGGCGAACAATCGCTTGACAACCTCGATTCCCCTGATCCCTATCACGACGAATTCGAGCGAACAGTTGGAATCGAACTCTGGAACCTCAAACCAGAAGTCAAGTATGACGGAGAGTATGGTGGCTACTACGCCGATATTGTTGCACGCGGATACGACGGTACTCAATTCGTCGACGTAGTCATTGAGGCACAGTTCGACCGGAAGAAAGAAACTGCGCTCAACCACCTTGGAAAACTACTTCACTACGGGAACCTCGCCGACGCCGATGTCCTCATCTGGTTGACCGACGCTGAACTAGACTCACGCATCTACGAAACAGTCGCCTGGCTCGCACCACAGACAACTAATCTCGATCTCCAAGTTGTTGAAACCAACGTTCGAACTGACGCAGGCGACATCAGCACCCTCGAATTCAGTCGCGTCGTCCCCGGACATAAGGGCTCGATCAGACGACGAATCGATACTTCGCCAACATCAGCGACGCTACTGGGCACAACTCATCGACGGCTCCTCAGAAGATGTGTTTGATTTGAACGTCCAGCCGAGCGCTGACGCGGTCCACAAGCAGGGCCGTGCAATCCCAATCAAAGGGGTTCTCCCGGAGCTCGTCGTCGATTCGACAGCCAACTCGTCCAAGGTTCGCGTTCACTTCCGACAATCTGCCCCACCAACCCTCTATCAGCGTCTGGCAGCTGATGAGCTCAACACATCGAGACGCACGATTAACCGGTGTTTGGACCACCCGGAGCGTTACGGGTTAGGTTCAAAACAAGAGGTTTGACGGGTTGAGTCGGCCGTATTTCGGGGCTTGCGACTAAACTACACAGATTTTACGAGATTCAGTCGATCACATCGAACGCCCACTAACCCGTCCAGTAGAGCTTGAGTCTGCATCTTCGATGCATGGCCAGCTCTCGAAGTGAGACCGACCGTGAGTTTGG
>KE356562.1:384892-387097 GCA_000416005.1 Haloquadratum sp. J07HQX50
CTGGGTGGATTTTCGCTACTCCTCACGCTCGTCTGGATCCAGCGGAGTTGGATGAACTTTCCACTCGAAGTCCGGAATGATCTCCCACTCAACCGCATCTTCAAGATCGAATGTATATACGATAGGCGCGACGATATTTTGAATCGTTTTTCGTAATGGGTCGTTTTCGTCATCCCCGATTGTGGCTGAAAGACCCAGAACGGCATCATAATTTGGTCGCTTGACGGCTTGGCCGAAGCCTTCCTCGTTAGAATAGTGATGGACTTCGTCAACAATCACGAGGTCATAGTGGGACTTGAGGTCAGGATCATAGTGTGGGAGCAGTGAGTGCACAGTCTGGAACTGAACTGTTCCCGTAGAAAAATGCAAGTCGTTTGGTTGTGCGTCCCCGTGTAGAACGCCGTGTGGCAGGCCTAGCTTCTCGCTCAGTTCGCGTTTCCATTGGCTCAGGATCGCATTGGAGTGGGCGACGACAAGGATGTCTGCGTCGTCTGTCTGGGGTTGATGCTGTGAGTGATCTGGAAGTTCCCCACAGAGGTGGGCAATCGCTGCGATTCCTGCGACTGTCTTCCCAGTCGCAGTTGCCATCTCAAGGATGCCTTCTCGACCCTTGTCCAGCCACTCATTCAGTCCATCTCGTTGGTTAACCCATAGCGATACCATCAGAACCGGGTAGCGGAGTACAGACTTGATTTGCTCTTCATCTAATTCTCCCAAGGAATCTGTCTCATCGATGAGGATTTCGACGAAGCGTTTGGACCGTTCAAATTGGCTTGCAGTAGCCCCAGATGCCTCTCTCTTTACTGCTCCACCATCACTTTGTAATTCGGCGTTAGCCTGTTGTCATGCAGCTGTGACAAATAACTCTAAGAGATACAATGGGCCCCCACGCTCAATATGTGAGAGTTCTAAATCACTCGGATCGTACCCTCGTTGACGTAGCCGTTTCAGTAGCAACTGTTCTGCAGGCTTGGGAATCGTTGCGGCAGTATCAGAAACATCCATCGAGAGTAACTTATTGATCTGGATGATGTCCTTTCGAAAGCTATCGAACTGCTGTTGGTGGAGTTCTATCGGCGTCGTGTCAACAATCCCATCGATACGTTTGATTACAAATTTCAAAAATCGTTCGCTGTAGTACGTCTCCAATTTTGGCCATTCATTAGGGCCAACTGGATCGAGATATTGGCTGAGAAGCTCGTTATTCGTAATCTCACTGTCTAGCTGGATCACTTGCTCCCACTCCGGCAGCTCATCAAGCTCCTCTTCGCGGTAGTCCTCGAAGAACCAATATGACGGATTAAATTCCTTCACATCTAACAAGCGTGTTGCACGTTAGCACGTTTAGTTGTTTGGCACAATTCACAATAATCGTCTTACAACTCAATCGTCGATTTCGGCGTTAACAGGTCTGTAGCGAACGATTGGAATGCTCAACCCCGTCGGTGAGTAACTCGCTCCCGTTCAGGTGAGTGATCTTGTCAGCGGTCCCTGCTGTGGAATACCATTCGTTACGAGGAGACAATACTGACGGCTGGTTCGAGAAGTCTTGGGGGGAGTGAGACTTCTACAGATGAGCGTCGACTCATATTCACTCAGTGGGCAGAAGGACGAATACTTGTGAAATACTGGTGGGTTGACGAATGGACATCGAGAAAGGAAATCCAATCGAGAGTGCTGGCGAGCAGGAAGTTGACTTCGTAATCGTTCAGCTTCTTGAGACTTCGGTGGACTTCAGGCAGTGGCTTGTGAGCCAAGCTGTCCCGAATCTCGACATCAATAGCTACCTCGGGAGCGTTATGCATGCAACGTACCCCAGTGAGGGGGAATCAGATATTGAATTCTGATTTCGATCGGTGTCGGGCGATTGGCACATGGTCTTGATTGAAGACAAGATCGACGCGAGTAAGCAGCCGGATCAAGTTGAGCGGTATTTTAATTGAGGGCAATATCGGGTTGATCGCGGGTCGTGGGACTCATTTACCGTCTGTCTGCTCGCGCCGGAGAGCTACGTGTCGGACGAAGACGAAGCATAGTAGTGGACTCGGTTAGATCGGAGCAGTAATGTCCATCATAATTAGTTCCCGAGCAAGGTCTTCCAAGTCGTCACGGTAATCGATCGTATCGAGCCACCGTTCTGGGAACGACTCATTCCCGAATCGCGCGCCAGCAAGCGCCCCCGTCACTGCACCAAGCGTATCAGTA
>KE356562.1:389626-401378 GCA_000416005.1 Haloquadratum sp. J07HQX50
GCCTCTGTTGGCCCATCCATCGAGACTGCAATACTTTCGACCGCTGTTCCAGCTTCATCCAACTGCTCGTCCACAGTTTCCGCTGAAAACGGAACACTAACCGAGTCTGCACCCGCTGTGTTATCGATGGAGACTTTCACGCCAACATCAGTTTTCTGTTTCGTGATTTGTGGTTCTGCTGTCTTCGTCGGTGATGATTTACCTCCTCCGCTGCCGCCTTCAGACGGGTCGACACCAGTCGTGTATTCAGTGTAGGCGTCGGGATGAACTTGAGAGAGTATTGTTTCAACTGCTTGGATGGTGCGGGGTGCTGGTTGATTAATGTAGTTGCTGTTTACTTCGATAATCTGGTCATTTTGAACCGCCCTGGTTGATTCATACGCATCGTTATCGGGAATATCGTCATCGTCACCATCCGTAATAATCCATGCTGGGTCTATCGCAACGACCGTTTCATCGTTAATCTCTTTGAACCCCGAGATTCCCTGCTCTGCAGCGCCGTTTGATATGCCCCCAGTCTGAATGATATCTCCAATAAACGTGTCAGAACCAGCAGTAAAGCCGAAGAAAAAGTAGAGGCCAGTTTGGGTTGGCTCATCATCAAGTGCATCCTCAATATCGTCGACATCATCTCGCAGCTCATCGGCGCGGTCATCTGCAGCATCACACTGTCCAACGAGCGCTCCAGTTAATTCGGTCTTCTCAGCGACGAATTCCAGCGATGTCCCTTCCTCAAACCGATAGACAGTCATTCCGTTACTGCGAAGTGCTTCAACGTCATCCTTGCTGATGACATTCGGTGCTAAGACCAACTCGGGTTGAAGCCCAACGACGGTCTCAATATCGACCCCTGGGAAAACCGTAATCGTCTGTTTTGAACGTGCCCCTTCAAGATAACTCGCCGTTGGAGAGACCCCAATAACCTTGCTCTCTGCATCAATTTCCCACATCGTCTGTGCTGCGCTGGGACTCAAGGAGACGACTGTCTTCGGTGGTTCCTCAAATCGCAGTGTTTCTCCTGTTGCATCTGTCCGCTCAATTGGATAATTACAGCTACTTGCAGCAGCGGGTGTCGGCTGTGGGGGTGGCGTTGAGGTTGGAGTTGATGTCGTGTTCTGTCTGATTGTAACATTGACTGCCGTCGTCACTGTCGAATTGACAGAGACCGGCACAGAGGTGTTTCTCTGTGTGGTGAGATTTGCCGACTGTGTTTGATTGACGAGCAGAAACGATGTGTTATCGGGAAACTCAATCTCTTCAGAGATATTTGATCCGCTAAACCCTGCCAATACAGACCGGTTCACCTCGACGTCCGCGGGTCGGGTGTATTGCTGCGCGGCAGTATCATTCATGTTTGAGAAACGCAACGAGAGTGGCTCACCCTGTGTGACGTTGATCGGGTGAAGTGAAGCCTCGGCGAGACTCTGTCTAATTGTGACTTGCGTCGTTGCTGTCACTGATTTATTTGCATTTGTAGTGACCTCAATGTCGGCATCGCGTACTGATGTTATATTGGCAGTCTCGGTTTTGTTAAGCACTTGTGACGATTCATTCCCCGTGTCATCGAATGAAATAGTGCGATTGATACTCGTATCGTCACGGACTGCAGAGAGGTTTATTATGAAGTTCGCAGATTGATTGAAAGTAGTTCCATTGTCTCCGGTGGCATTACTAAATTGCAGTGTGAGTGGTTTATTTTGTGAAATATCACCTGCTGAGACTTCAATCGAGGTTAAATTCTGAGAGGAATTGCGTGTAGCTGGGGAAGGAGCAGGCGTAGGTGTGGGTGTATTTGCTGCGGCGGCGACACCGGCACCACCACTATGTATGATCCCACCAATGGGGACAACGAGAGTGGCAATAAAAAGAATAAAAATGAGCACAATTGAGACCAGTGGTGACCGGATTTGCATACTCTCAGCGAAGAGAGGAGCAACAAATATAGTTTATGTATTGCAATCCAGGTTGAGTTTTGTGTATACTAACAGAGTCCGCGGGCTTCATTTGCTGACACTCAAATCAATCTATATGACATCATCGGCGAATTCAGCGCGTGCCCAACTCGGAGGCTTCGTCGACCTCACGCGACCAGCCAATGCGCTCGCAGCTGGTGGGCTCACTTTTACCGGGAGTTTCGTCGCAACGGGAGTAGACGCCCCAGTGAGGATCACCGCGGCAATCATAGTGACTGTCCTCGCAACCGCAGGAGGAAATGCAATCAATGACTACTTCGACAGAGCAGTTGATGCAATAAACCGCCCTCAAAGGCCGATTCCACGTGGTGCGGTAACTCCCAGTCAAACAGCGATATTCAGCGCTCT
This sequence comes from Haloquadratum sp. J07HQX50, assembly GCA_000416005.1. Taxonomy (GTDB): domain Archaea; phylum Halobacteriota; class Halobacteria; order Halobacteriales; family Haloferacaceae; genus Haloquadratum. Next base: position 391,948 of record KE356562.1, read on the forward strand.
GTTACTATCTGCAGCCACGGTGACGGCGTCGATACTCCCTCCACTTGCGCTCATCATTGCAGTGTCGAATCTCATCGCACTCGTGCTCTATACGAATATATTTAAAACCCGACCTGTCGTTGGAAACCTGATCGTTGCCAGCTTGACTGGCTCAACATTTTTGTTCGGGGCTGCAGCAGTGTACGCAGCCGATGTCAAAACTGTCTGGATGTTGGCCGTGCTCGCAGGACTGGCAACATTCGCCCGTGAAATCGCTAAAGATGTTGAGGATCGAGTCGGTGATAAGACACAAGGACTCCAGACGCTTCCAATCATGATTGGCGATACATACGCTCTGCACGTTGCGACCGGTGCGCTCGTTGTTGCAGTACTCGCCAGCAGTGGCCCTATGCTCACTGGTGGGTATGGAATCAGTTATCTTCTACTAGTCGCTCCAGCAGACTTGATAATGCTTCGTGGAATGAAACGGGCGTATCAGAATCCTGCAAGTGCACAGCGACGACTCAAGCAAGGAATGTTTTTGGCGATGGGAGCGTTCATCGTCGGGCAGGCAGTTTCACTCGGACCCACGTTGTTTGCGAGTACCATCGCCATCTGAGGGAGGTATCAACGTCACCGAAAGGCGCACCAGCACTCGTGAGAGTGGATTTCGGCTTCGAGTCACTCACCGAGTGATTGTACAGATTGAGGCGAGAGAACCGACGTCTGTGTCGTGGGATGAATCGGCAAACAGTTCTCCAGACACGCTCAGCGAAATAGGCGAGTCCCCACAGTACGTACCTCTCAGTGTCGTCGCGATGATGTCTCATCGTGAATGATTGTCCGAAAGCTGGCAGCTGAGTGGTTGGTGGGTGTTTGCCGTATCAAAAAGGAAGCCTTCGAAGACTCTCGCTGATAAGAGACGATTAGATAACTCCAAATCTTTCTCACACTGTAGGAGTCGCGGGGTCGTGGCACCCCCATTGACGTGTCGGCCCGGAAACCTCAATCCTCAAACCAGCGCAACGGGCGTGGCAAGCCCATAGTTTTCACAGTAGGAGAACGTCACGCCGTGTCGTCTGAGGATTCCTCTGCCTCAGAGATATGCGCGTCAGCGATAACCCGCTCGGTGTCAATCTCCTCGTTCTCGGCGAGTGCCTCGATCAGTGCACGCATCTCCGCAGTCTCTCGCTCCAATCGATCGACGCGTTTGTGTGTCTCCTGTGTGGTTTCGCGCATCTCTGTGAGCTGCGTTCGAAGGTCATTCAGTCGCTGATACACTTCGTCTGCCATCTCAGTCACTTTCGAGAGCTTTTTTGCAGTGCCGCCAAGTCCCATACTGAACACTAAACAATCCTCATACCTGGGTGTTTTGGCTGAGAGAGCACAGGCGCACAGCATCTTTATATACACAGTGATTCCGTTCTATAATACGCGTACTTCTTCACTAAGGAATACGGTATGTAAGGGATTAATTATATCAGTAAACCAGTATATTACATATGGATGAGCACCCTCCCGGAATTGAGTCGAATCGCGAAGTGATTGGCAGAATTTTCACCACGGTTGCAGAGGCCGCACCAGATATTCGCGCTGGGTTAGTCGGGCGACGAGATGCCGTTGCAGAAGAGAATCCCTCGGGTGAAACACAGAAAGCTGCTGACGTCTATGCAGACGAGATGCTTTGTGAACGGCTTGGCTCACTCTCAGGTGTTGGGAGTTACGCAAGCGAGGAACGGTCTGATCCGGTCGATACTGGAAGTGGAGTGAACGTCTGCGTTGACCCACTTGATGGGTCGTCAAATCTCGAGCCAAATGCGACCATGGGAACGATTGTTGCAGTGTATGAAGACTCGCTGCCGGCATCAGGAGAGTCAATTATTGCTGCTGCGTACGTGCTATATGGACCAATTACGACGATGATGGCGGCCGAGGATGACACGACCCACGAGTACCGGATTGATAGTTCGGGGGTCGGTCATCTGATGAATGAAGCGGTCTCAATTCCGGATGACCCAACGGTATACGGGTTCGGAGGTCGTGTTCCTGACTGGCCGACAGCATTTCACTCGTTTGTCGACACCATCGAGTCTGATAACTCTATGAAACTGCGGTATGGTGGAGCGATGATCGGTGACGTGAATCAGATTATGACGTATGGTGGTATTTTTGGCTATCCGGCACTCAATAGCGCGCCAGATGGAAAATTACGAGCGGAATTTGAAGCGTATCCCGTCGGATATATCGTTGAATCCGCTGGAGGGGCCTCCTCTGATGGGAGTCAATCTCTCCTCACGATCGATATAACAGAATTACACGAGCGAACACCCGTGTACGTCGGAAATAAAAGTCTCGTCCAGAAGTTGCAAGCAGCGGTGGCTCACTGATAGATTACAGATATCCCAATGAGAGTAGCTTTCATATCGATTATCGAGCGAATATTAGACCAATGAGTACTGAAACAAATCCATTCGAGAGTTTACGTGAACAGATAGATGATGCCGCAGCCTATGTTGACATACCAGCAGATATTGTCGAACGGGTAAAGCGGCCGGAGCGAGTGCTTGAATTGAATCTGACAATCGAGATGGACGATGGACAACTCCGGCAGTTCAAAGCATTCCGCTCACAATTTAATGGCGACCGGGGTCCCTACAAGGGTGGAATTCGATACCATCCCGGCGTATCACGCGACGAGGTGATCGCTCTTTCGGGATGGATGGTGTATAAATGTGCAGTCGTTGATATCCCCTACGGTGGAGGCAAGGGAGGGATTGTCGTCAATCCAGCCGAGCACTCAGATGGTGAGTTAGAACGACTGACCCGAGCACTCACAAAGGAACTTCGCCCACTCATTGGGCCGGATCAGGATATACCGGCGCCAGATGTCAATACCGGACAGCGTGAGATGAATTGGATAAAAGACACGTACGAGACACTTGAGCGAACCAAAGCACCTGGAACGGTCACTGGAAAGTCGCTCTCAGCAGGGGGGAGCGTTGGCCGAGTTGAGGCCACTGGTCGGTCAACAATGTTTAGCGCACGCGAGGTATTCTCCTATCTGGGTCGGGATTTATCTGACGCGACAGTGGCAGTTCAGGGATACGGAAATGCCGGGTCAATCGCCGCGAAAGTCATTGAGGACCACGGCGCAACGGTCGTTGCCGTTTCTGACTCATCAGGTGGGATTTACAACCCAGATGGGTTGGATACTCGAGAGGTGAAAACTCGAAAGCGAGAGACAGGTTCTGTGACTGGCTACAAGGACATGAAGGGTGTCGAGACAATATCAAATCAAACGCTGCTCAGTCTTGATGTCGACCTGCTGATTCCAGCAGCGTTAGGGAATGCAATCGATGCAGAGATTGCAGAGGTAACTGAAGCTGATGTTATCGTCGAGGCAGCAAACGGACCTATCACTCCACAAGCAGATGATATACTCACGCAACGAGATGTGACAGTCGTCCCAGATATCCTAGCGAATGCCGGCGGCGTCACCGTCTCTTACTTTGAGTGGGTGCAAAACCGCCAGATGTTTTCTTGGTCAGAATCGAGAGTGAATGATGAACTTGAGCGGGTTATTACCGATGCCTTCGATGGATTAGTCAATACATATGAATCGACCAACGTGCCAAACCTTCGAACCGCGGCATATGTGGTCGCTATGAAACGAATACTCAACGCATACACCGACGGTGGAACGTGGCCCTGACGGGCACAGTGTCGCGAGTGGGTTGAACACCGATTCAGTCTGTCGTGTGACCAGTTACACGGTGTCAGGCTAATCGAGACCCCGCACGAATCGATCTGGGTAATTGTCGTTCCGTCAGTTCATCGTCAAGAACTCGAATGCGAGTGATTGAAGTTCACCCCCTGCGGGAATATGGATAATGCGACAGGATCATTTGGTCTCAACGACACAACTGTCGCGGAAAGATATTGAGGCCGTTCTCGATCGTACAGCAGCAATCGATGCGAATCCAGCAAAAGTCTACGGCCGCCACGCGGGGAATATTTTGGGACTCTGCTTTTTTGAGCCGAGCACACGAACACGAATGAGCTTCGATACGGCGATGAAGCGACTGGGAGGTGATGTCGTTGATATGGGAGCAGTCGAGTCATCATCAGTAACGAAAGGAGAGACGCTCGCGGATACAGTTCGCGTGGTCTCAGGATACGCTGATGCACTTATTTTGCGCCACCCATCAGAGGGATCAGCAGCAATGGCCGCTGAGTTCGTCGATATTCCACTCATTAATGCTGGTGATGGAGCGGGACAACATCCAACCCAGACGTTACTCGACTTATATACGATGCGAGAGAACGGAGGGTTAGATGATATTAACGTTGGAATCGTTGGTGATTTGAAATACGGTCGAACAGTCCACTCGCTTGCTACGGCACTGACGAGCTTCGATACACGCCAGCACTTCATCAGTCCGGAAAGTCTTCAATTACCCAGGAATATCCGACTTGATCTCCACGAGACGGGGGCACAGATTCGCGAACATACGAGCCTTGATCCAATCCTCCCGGAGTTGGACATTTTATATACGACACGGATTCAGCGTGAGCGGTTCCCTGATGAAAATGAATACAGGAAAGTCGCTGGCCAATTTCGAATCGACACCGCAGGGCTGGCAGAGGCAAAAGACTCACTCACGATTATGCATCCACTTCCCCGTGTCGATGAGATTGCTCCTGAGATCGATGAAACACAGTATGCGACATATTTCGAACAGGCACACAATGGAGTTCCAGTGCGGATGGCACTGCTTGATATGCTTTTGGAGACGACTCAATGACGGACGATGATCAGGAACTTCGTGTCTCAAAAATCAGGAACGGAACGGTTATCGATCATTTGACTGCTGGAGAGGCACTCAATGTACTGGCAATTCTTGATATTGATGGATCAGGAGGTGAGGCAGTCTCGATCGGAATGAACGTCAGCTCAGATCGACTCGGTCGAAAAGATATCGTCAAAGTCGAAGACCGCGAACTGAGTCAATCAGAAGTCGACGTGCTGGCTGTGGTTGCACCAAAAGCGACGATAAATATCGTTCGGACGTACGATGTGATCGAAAAAAAGCGCGTTGAACGGCCGAGGGTTGTTCACGGGGTGCTCTCCTGTCCGAACCGAAATTGTATCACAAATGATAACGAGCCAATCGAAACTCAATTCCAAGTCACAGAGAATGGGTTACGATGTGGCTACTGTGGGATGATTGTCAGAGAGTCTGAGGTCACAAGCCATCTTGCGGTGAATTGAACTGAGCTCACTGATTACAAACGTTTGTCGATGAGCCGGTATCTATCAGCGAACGCAGGTTAGATCGTGACAGCTTCTTGAATAAGCGCAGAAGAATTCGAAACGATGAATCGCCTCGGGGCCGAGTGGCTCAAGACGCAAAGCGCCTCATCATCACAGATATCTCCGATTTCCAATCGGGGACAAAGTCGAGGCACTCGTCTTGAACCGTCTGTAGAGTTTCAGGTTTGATACTCTGGGCAGCCACTTAGTGTGAATCTGCAGACTCGTTTTCCGTGGCGAGCGAGACTGCTGGCATGCGACACTGTCGTGACTACTATTCCTGATCGTCTGTCACGTCTACACGCGGCGCAGGGCGAGAAGATGTTTGAGGCCGTGAAGTCCGTCGACGACATAGACACATGCTCACCGCGATTGACCAACTATTCAATCGTTTCTCGACTCATCTCGGCTGCCGTTCCCACGTGGGGCGAATGCTCCCAACGCCCGCCTCCCCAGTACAACGACCGCATCAGTTCGGGATATTCTGACCACACTCTCTGTGCTGTCACGCTTTTCAGCCGTAATGCAGACACAATCTCACTTGGCGAGTGTTTCGGACGCGCTCCCAAGAACACATGGTCAGGAGAGATATGCAGCGACCGCAACTCGTAGTTGCTCTACTCGACAATCGCATGCGATTCCGATTCCAATTCTTTCTGCAACTCGAGAAACAAGTGATGTTACTTCTGGCGGTCAGACACAGCATCAGTTCATGATTGAGACCCCACCGTCTGCCAGACTGAGTCGTGACCTCCGCTTCAATGCTGGGGGTTGGGCAAGCCACTATTGCAGGACGGATACGAATCGTTCTGTTCGTGCCTGGCCCTCTTGTCAACAGATACTGGCTTGTTCGGTGGTTGTTCGTGAAAAATGGGCTCGAAGCATCTCAAAGGTGGATAATATGGTATCAGACTCGCGTATCCACGCCCGTCTATTGTGCCTTTATCACATGCTCGGCTCGTGAACGAACAACTGATGATACTGTATCGTGAATCGAAAGCATGTACGGCGTTGTGACTCGAAACGCTGACGAAGTTGAGTGGGAGCAGTTTGGTCGTGGGTTCTATGAGGTGAAAGACGTCACTGGCCGTGCTGCTCAACCGCTGACGAACGCGGTGAATATGATCTCATGCTTTGGGGATACAGCAGCCGCAAACTCTGACCCACAGTTAGTCCCTGTGGATGATGCAGGGAACCGAGCCACACGAGACCAACGGTACTTTGATTGGGCATACATTTGCCCGACACATCAAAAATACCAAACTGGATTATTGGAGATTATCTCAGATAGTGCGGAAGCGAATCCAGCTGTTCGGCTTGATGATGTTGGATTCCCCCGAGAGGGTTACTGTCGATGTGAGCGGTGTACACGACTGTTTGAAGCAAGCGATCACGAGGACTGGCCCGCTTGGCGTGCGGACATCATCACTGAATTCGTCGAAGAAGCAGTAAAGTTGATTCCAGATCGGAGCTATTTGACACTGTATCCAGATCCGTATCCGAGCCATCTGTACGAGCGAGCGGGATTAGACTTGGACGCACTCAGTGAGTTAATCGATGAGTTTGTGATTCCGTTATATGATATCCACTATGCCACGACATACTGGCTTGAAGCGCTGATAAACGGATTCCAGACACGGTTCGCCGACTCCACTGTCTCACTCGCTGTGGAACTATATGCCGTTGAGGTCGATATCGATAACTTAGTTCAAGCGACGAATGTGGCTGAAGTGTATGCTGACGGGGTTTATTTCGGGTATGATGCCTCGAATGCTGCAGCGGCACTTCGCCGTAAACACGCAGATAATCAGTCTGGAGAGACGTACGGTCCCTGACACATACCACATAGCATCACCACGGCGAAGAATCGCTGCTGTTCTTCTAAGGAAATTTACGTATCTTGACCAGGTGTCGATGGATTCCCACTCGTGCCGTTGAGCCAGGTAATTTAGCTGTGTCCCGGGAGAATGTATGTGAACTGCCTCCGGGTCACGCTCTGAGGCGCTCCCTGTAGAACTGACTTCCTAACCGATACTTACCGTCAGGATAGCTGCAACAGCGTGAGAGAGTTAAATCAGGTGACTCTCAAGATGACTGAATGATTCTGCTGTTCTCACTCAGTCGTGCTTTCCACTGGGTGCAGATTGGGTGCGAGATTCCGATCCTGCAAGTGTCGCAAGTATTAATCATGACTCTGGAAGAATACTCAATCATGGTGCTTGGCCAGTTTCTCCCTGATACCACAGTAGTTCACGCTGTCGTTATTGCTGGTGCGACTGTAATGATCTGGTTTGGGAGTGCATGGCTGGAGAGTTCTGCAGAGCACCTGTCCTCGTACTACGGTCTACCTGCGGTGGTTCAGGGATCTATTGTGGTTGCTGTCGGGTCAAGCTTTCCGGAGCTCATGAGTGTTATCATCACAGCGTCTGACGGCTCATTTGGATTGGGAGTGGGTGCAATTGTCGGATCAGCGATTTTCAATATTCTTGTGATTCCGGCACTTTCAGGTATCGCTACGGATGCAGCTGTCGATGCTAATCGGACAATTGTATATAAGGAGGCACAGTTCTACATGCTTTCCGTGTCGACGCTGGTGATCACATTCGCACTCGCGATTATCTATTACCCTGCCGAGAGTGAGGTGGGACTGAGTGGATTCGTTACCCGCCCACTCGCACTGATTCCATTGCTACTGTACGGGTTGTATCTATTTATCCAATGGCAGGATATCGGAGATTACGCTGGTGGCAGCACTGACGATACATCGAATATACCTCGTCAGTGGGGGCGACTAATTGCCGGATTGGTGATCATTCTTCTGGCCGTTGAATTGCTTGTCGGTGCAGTGAAAGGACTGAACGCGACGTTTGGCATACCAGGGTTTCTCGCTGGCGTGACTATCCTTGCGGCTGCGACAAGTCTCCCAGACGCGCTGGTCAGCGTTCGCGCAGCCCGTGATGGCAGGGGTGTGACGAGTCTCGGGAACGTCCTCGGGTCGAATACGTTTGACCTGTTAGTGGCCATTCCGGTCGGTGTTCTCATCGCAGGAAGTGCTCAGATATCATTCTCCGTTGCAGCACCAATGATGGGCGTACTCACCGTCGCAACCATCATTCTCTTTACCGTGCTCCGCACTGATCTGACATTGACACAGCCAGAGTCGTATATACTCCTCATTGCCTACTTCGTATTTGTTGGCTGGGTGATTGGAGAAACAATCGGAGCCTTTGAGTATATCAAAATATAGCACTCGCTTCTCAGGATCTTCTATCATGATGCCTCGTTTGAGCTTCGAGTCAAGTAATCCAGCACATATTGATCAAGATACTCAGATATATCTCCCCTCGCGTGAGGCATGACCAGTGTCAGTCCCTGGCCTGGAGTGAAGGGTGATCGTTGGCAGTGAACACTGAACTGCGGTTCAACTTCTACACAGCCCTGAGAGTCAGGATATTCAACATGACTGAATCTTATCGTTACTGAAGCTGCAACTGCAGTGTAAGAAATGTCGGGTTTGAGTGATCCCGAAGCCCTTGGCGCGTTCTGTCTGCAGACGCCGTTCGTTTAACCAGTGTGCAGGGGCAGGAGGAGTCGTTCAGAGAATCTTGTAATATTTATGATGCCGCGAGAGGTATGTATGAAAGAACTTGCTAAGGGGATGTACAATCACGAGCACTGATTTGTCAACTCCCCAGGACAATGTATGTCAATATGGATGAGCAATCGATTCTGTGATGCTCGAATCAACCCCGGCGGTTCACACGTCCTACAGATATTGAGGGAGTACCCCTGGGGACGGAGATCACAGAGTTCCGTAATAACGAGAATCGCCGATTTTCGAGCCAATTGGTCACCCCAAGATACTCGATTCCCTCCAGAGAGCTCTATCTTCGTTGACTGGTTTCTCTACGCTCGGAGACCCCAGCGTTGATCCTATCAGGTGTGAGGCCAGTCTCCAGGGGTAGATCGACCCTATTACGAGCTGGGGGGCAGCAGAGTCGCTCGTTACCATCTTATCATACTCCAATCACGTTGAGAGTGTGTCGATATCAGTGTCGGTCAGTCCTGGACCACTCGGAACAGGAATCTCTCCGTTGACAATTCGTGTTGGATCCAGCTCGAGTGATTCATCCAAGTA
>KE356562.1:402753-423414 GCA_000416005.1 Haloquadratum sp. J07HQX50
TGTGTCATCAGAAACAGCGATGCGGAATCCACAGCGCTCAGAGATAGTCCCTCGAGCAGTCTTGAGTGGACTGTGAAGCGGAATGACGAGCGGTTCTATCTGCACCTGCTTTACCATGGTAGTTCAGTAAATACAAATCCTAACCCGGCCAGTACGGCATACCCAGTCAGTAGCTTTCCGACCCGTTCCAGTGTGGTGTTCAGAATCTCCCCAGAGTTAGCTCGAAAGACCGTCTGAGTAGCCATGACACCGAACGGGAGTGTAAGATACGGAAGTAACACACCCAGTGAAAATTGTGGGTATTGGAGGATCCACAGCGGAGTGACATATGCAACGAATAGCAAACTTGCAAATTCAACCCGGGCGAACTTTGGACCAAAGCGAACTGCAAGCGTTCGTTTGCCAGTCTGGGCATCTTCGGCTCTATCTCGCAAATTGTTCACGACAAGAATACTCGTTGACAGACAGCCAACAGGGATTGAAGCAATAATGACAGCTATTGAGATTGTCTCTGGAGGGATCCAGACTGGAAACGGACTGGCTATCACTGCAGTCGCTTGAACGTAGTAAGTCCCTGTCACAGCAACCAGCCCAAAGAAAACAAACACGAAGATATCACCAAGACCGTGATATCCAAGCGGGTAGGGCCCACCTGTGTATGCAATACCGGCAGCGACCGATAACAGTCCAATCAAGAGTATCGGTAGCCCACCAATATAAACAAGATACGTGCCGACAAGAACTGCGGCAAGGAACGTAACGTACATTGCCTTTTTGACCGAAGGAGCTGCAATCAATCCTCCTGCAGTCACCCGGGTAAATCCTTCGCGGTCCGGAGTATCAGCCCCATGTAATGCATCGTAGTAGTCGTTCGCGAAGTTCGTGCCGATCTGAATCAACAATGCTCCAATTAATGCCGCAAGTGCCGGCAGCGGGGCGAACACTGCCTCGTGCACAGCGAGCCCCGTCCCGACGATGACGGGGGCCGCAGCAGCAGGAAGTGTCTGTGGTCGCGCCGCCATCACCCATGCCCTCGTACGAGTGATGTCCTGAGTGCTCATTAACCTCTATACGAACCTTCGAGACCTGAACGTTCGGGTTTCGTTTCAGTAGTACCACGGATATTCTGAAAAGTCAGGATTGCGATTCTCATTGAACGCATCACGGCCCTCTCGCGCTTCAGGCGTCGTATATGCCAGTCGCGTTGCTTCGCCTGCAAACACTTGCTGTCCAACCAAGCCGTCATCGGCCATATTGAACGCGTATTTCAGCATTCGTATGGCTGTTGGTGATTTCTGGGCGATAGTCTCAGCCCACTCAAGTGCACGTGACTCTAGTGATTCATGTTCGACAGCCGCATTTGCAAGCCCCATCTGCACAGCCTCTTCGGCGGAATATGTATCACCCAAGAAAAATATCTCCCGGGCTCGCTTCTGTCCAATCTGTTTTGCAAGATAGGCAGAGCCAAACCCCCCGTCAAACGATGCAACATCTGGGTCGGTCTGTAGAAATTTGGCGTGAGCTTGCGAGGCAATCGTGAGGTCGCAGACCACATGTAGCGAATGTCCGCCTCCGACAGCCCATCCGGGAACAACCGCAATCACTGGCTTAGGAAGAAATCGAATCAGTCGCTGTACCTCCAAGATATGTAGCCGGCCTTTCTTTGCGCGTGTCTCCAACGTGGACTCACCTGAGGAGTCGTACTCATATCCGGATTTGCCGCGGACAGACTGATCACCTCCTGCACAAAACGCCCAGCCACCATCTTTCGGTGAAGGGCCATTGCCAGTCAATAGAACACAGGCAACGTCTGCTTGCGTTCGAGCATGATCGAGGGCCGCGATGAGTTCATCAACGGTCTCTGGGCGGAACGCATTTCGTTTTGCCGGTCGGTCAAACCCTATTCTCACCGCTGGAACGTCGACTGCCCGATGATATGTAATATCATCAAACGGCTTTGATTCGTCGACAGGATTCCACTTAGCGGCATCAAAAATTGCTGAGATCATATAGAAAACGTCGCTATCAGGTACAAAAAGACTCGCGCCGTCGGTGTTGCACCGAGAGGGGGTATTCAAAAATGGACGTGTTATTCACTGAGAGGAAGCTGATTCGCCTGAGTGATCAGGCGAGAATTCGTTTTCGATCGTCGTGAGTACAGTGCTTTTGAAATTTTCTCGTGACTCGACACTCAAGCGTGAGTTGGTATCAATCTCAATAAGATGCGAGTTTGAGTCACGCAGCGTTTCTGTGTATACTGTTTCGACGGTATCAGCAGCAGGCGTATCGACGTGGTGATACTCAAGATGATACTGGTCTGCAGCACTTTCAAAATCCATCGCATGTGGAGTGACAAATTGCTCGGTAAATGGCGGGTCATACGATGAGATGGGTAATTTATGGAAAATGCCCCCGCCATCGTTATTGATCACCATGACTGTGACATCAACATCACACCGTTCAACTGCTAACAATCCATTCATGTCGTGATATAGTGCCAAGTCCCCGATAACCACCGTGAGTGGCTCTGTGGTCGCCGCACCAGCACCAAGCGAACTTGACGTAATCCCATCAATGCCGGAGGCTCCACGATTTCCAAGAACTGTTAAATGCTTTTGTGATGGCTGAGCAAACCGGTCGAGATCTCGCACCGGCATTGAATTTGAGACGTACAGTGTCGACGGGTCTGGAGCACTCGCGACGATTCGGCGTAGTAATCGTCCCTCAATACCGATCGTCATCTCATCGGATAACTGCTGGAAATGCGACTCGGCTGAGGTCCATCGCTGTCGCCACGAAGCAGTTGTTGGTTCCTGCAAAACACGAGCAAGTTGTCCCAGGGTCCTATTTGGGTCTGCTTCGATGAGGTCGGTTGCAGTGAACGACTCCTCACGCCACGCACCCGCTGGATCTATGCAGTACTGGGGCGAGTCAATGGCAGAGAGATACTGGCGTAGTGACTTCGATGTCGGGGAGGCACCAATTCGAATAACTGCCTCAGGGTCGGGCCACCAGTCTGCGAGTTTCGAGTCGACAAATCCGTCATATCCACCGATGATTGGCACGGTTCTCGTCACCCCGCCAAATCGTACATTCGAGAGTGGGTCAGCGAGTACAGGATAGCCGCTGGCGTGCGCGAAAGCTGCGACGGCTTGAGGGTCAACCTCTGAGGGGTTCATCGGTCCACAAAAAAGCAGTCCTCGGGACACCGAGAGTGTCTCTCCAAGTTGAGTGATTGTGTCAGGGTCGAGCGTTGGGGCTCCGCTCGTTGTCTCGACATATGCTGTCTCACGACCATTATAAGCCTCAGACGGCAGGTCGTCCGGTATGTCTCCTGGCACTGACTTCGGCTCTAGGGGCTTCTCAAATGGGACATTGAGGTGCACCGGGCCAGGCGGGACTCCCTTTGCTGTCGTGAGCGCGCGGGCAACTGTCGTTCGGAGTGAGCGGAGTTTGCGGGCGTCTGCAGCGGGTTCTGAGAGATCACGATACCAGCGGACAGCGTCACCGTAGAGTTTCTCCTGATCGATTGTTTGATTGGCCCCAGAGTCGCGGATGACAGGCGGTCGATCCGCACTGAGGACAATCATCGGGACTCGCGACTGTGAGGCTTCAATAACTGCAGGATAATAATTAGCAGCGGCAGTGCCAGAAGTACAAATGAGCGGTACGGGCGTGCCGGAACGTCGGGCGTGGCCGAGTGCGAAGTACGCAGCAGAGCGTTCATCCAGGTGCGAGTAGGTTGTGATCGAATCATGCACTGCACAGGCGACTGTGAGCGGTGTCGACCGACTTCCCGGGGAGATACACACAGCCTCAACCCCATTTTTTTCGAGCTCATCGACAATCGTCGCTCCCCACAGCGTATTCCGATTGGCGTCTTTCATTGATTTGTCACGATATGATTAGCCGACAGTTATTCGATGGACTCAGCTTCAAGCGTATCTAAAATTGGACGAAATTTCAACTGCATCTCTTCCCATTCGCGGTCTGGATTCGAGTTATTGACGATGCCGACACCAGCGAAGAGAGTTGCTTGTTCCTGTGTTGCCAGCGCAGAGCGGAGTGCGACAGCAAACGTGCCGTTGCCAGCAGCGTCGATCCACCCAACCGGTGCCGCATACCACCCACGGTCAAATGGCTCGGTCTCACGAATTGTCTCAAGTGCCGCCGACGGTGGCACACCTCCAACAGCAGGTGTTGGGTGGAGCGATTCGACGAGTGAAAGAACGTGTTCATCTCGACTCAATGTGGCATTGATAGGCGTCCGGAGGTGCTGTACAGTTGCCAGTCGCTGTACTTCACGTGGTTCTGCTGAGATCGAAGACACGAACGGCTGTAACTGCTGACAGATTGTTTCTGCGACGAGTTCGTGCTCATGTGCGTTCTTTTCATCTTTGAGCAATTCTTTGGCCAACCACTCATCCTCAGCAGGAGTCTCTCCTCGGCCAGTCGTGCCAGCAAGAGCACCCGTCCTGACGGTCCGGCCACGAACAGAGATGAGTCGCTCAGGTGTCGCTCCAATAAATGCCTTTTGCGGGTTCATGCCAGACTGCGGCTCAATCATAAACTGATAACATCTGGAGTACCGCGTCGCCAGTCGTTTTAGGATATCAGCCAACTGAACAGGTTGATGGAGTGTCACTCGGAGCGCTTGTGCTAGTACAACTTTTTGCAGCTCACCCGAATCAATCCGTCCTAAGGCAGCAGTCACACCTGTTCGCCAGTCCGCTTTTTGTGTCGTTCTCTGTCGCGCCGAGATTCCTGGCGGACTCCCGAGTGGGTTGACGGTGTCGAGTGCCTCTATCTGGCTCTGTTTATGACGCAACAGGCGTTCAACGTCATCTGCTGTGGAGTCAGAACAAGCAGCATTCACAGTGAGCCATGCAGCATCCTTGGCAGGGTCTGGCCAGGTCACCTGAACACGCGGAAACACAAACTTTGCACTCGGAAAGCCCTCCCATGACGCATCAGTTGCGCTTTCAGTGTGGAAAGAGAATCCACCGAATAGTCGTGGGCGTGCCGCCTCTGTGCCGGCGTGTACATCACCAGATGAAAACAGTGACTCAGCATCCGCTCGAATTGTGTTCACCCGATCTGAACCATTAGCTACGAGTGTCGCGGCTGCACCACTACCGACAACCGTTGACCCATCTGGATCGCTCCAGAGTGTTCGTGGGTGTGCCGCGTGCGTGAGAGTGCTACGAAACGATGGCGGAGAAATCTGGACCGACCGGCTGATGAACTCACACTCATCTGCATCGGTCCGGGGACTTTCCATCACCGATACTAACTAAGCCACGTTCTTTTATTTGACTATCCAATCCGTTTATATACAAGAGCACTGTGAAGAGAATGTCGCAAGCATTCCTGAGCGGGTTTTACTGATATAATAAATAATTCTACGATTGCGAAAAGGTATGTATCTTACAGCTAAATGAATTATTTCTCATTGGGAAATGTCCGGCGTTGGGTTTATATAATCCCGATTCGAACGACCTGATGTTCAGATGCCAACGGTTGATATTAACGTCCCCGAACACATCGAAATGCAGATTGCGCAATTGGTCGACCAGGGTGAGTTTGTTGGTCGCGAAGAAGCTATTGAGGAGTTGCTCTCCACTGGAATACGTGCATTCAAGACGAGCGGTCCGATGGATGAAGACGACCGATTTGAGGACGATGGGATGATGGGCCATGAAGATGAGTACGTGTTCTGAGCAGCGAGTGAGTGTCAACAAATCTTAAATCACTCTTCCAACAAGTATACGCATGCACAAAGACGAACTTCTCGAGCTCCACGAGCAGATGGTTATTATCAAACAGGATTATGAGACTCGGGAACAAGTCGATGATGACCTGTTCGCTGAGTATGATGCGCTTGATGTTGACCCATCACATGTCCACAAGTCAAAGAGCGAACATAAGCACGCAGTTTTCGTGCTAGGAAGCGCATTGGCCTCAACGATGAGCGAAGACGAATTTTCGAACGCCGGCCGCGTTGGAAAACGGATGAAAGAACTTGCCGCGGATGCTGAAGGAAAGCTCTGAGCGAGCGGGTCGAATCGACCTCACGCAGTAGAACTCCTGCAGAGTTGCTCCGGGGTAATGACACACGAATAGGCTGATGACTGACCCTCTTACATCAGATCTTGTCCAACGGCTGTTAGTGTGTGCGATAGTCGGTGGCTCGATCGTCGCCGTCTGGCGAGTGAGTGATACCCAGGATACTATCCGCCGCCGATTACTCTTCGGGATTCCAATCGGAACGGTCGTTACGATGGTCGTGGTTATGTGTGTCTATTTATTTATTCAGGGTGGGATTTCACATTGGCAAACCCCGGTCACACTCCCGTTTCGGGCATGGTCGTACTTTGCACCGGTCGGAATACTTACTGCAGGGTTCTCACATTTTGGTCCATCGCACCTGATTGGCAATCTCGTTGGAGTTGCTGTGTTAGGTACCATTGTTGAATACAATTGGGCACACTATCCTCAAACACAGGGCACGCAGTCATTTGCAACACCATGGCTAAATCCGTATGTGAGAGGCTTTTGTCTCTTCCCCCTGATTCTTCTCATAGTCGGAATACTCTCTGCAATCTTTTCGATTGGCCCAGTGATTGGGTTTTCTGGTGTTGTCTACTTTCTTGCTGGCGCTGCGGTGATTCGTTATCCACTGGGGACTGTTGTTGCGCTCTCTGGAGCAGATGCCTTGCGATTGGGAATCAATTCACTCGAGAGTCCAGTGAGTGTCTCAAGCGGTCGGGCGGCGTTTATCTCTCCCTGGTGGGCTGATATTGCCATCCAAGGACACGCGATTGGAATTCTTGGTGGAATTCTTGCTGGGATTGTAGTCTTTTATCGAAAGTACAATATTCAGACGTCCCCAGAGCGACTCTGGATCGGTGTTGTTCTAGTCGCTGCCGAGCAATCGCTCTGGGCAGTTTATTGGTATCGAGGAATACAAACGTTCGTTCTGTACCGCGCGCTCGGGGTGGCGCTCATCTCAATCCTTGGAATTGTTGTTGTCTTTAGTTGGCGGTCAAGGGGGCAATGGAAGAATGAAGATAGGGATATCAAGTCTCTCATCGGTCGTGCTGGCCTCCCACTGTTGATCATTGCATTACTCGTGCTGGCGGTGCCTGCGATCCCATACAACCTGACAACAGTTGGCGACACCACCCTTCCTGGTGAGACTGTTCAAGTGCGTGAATACCAGCTCACATACGCCGAAAATATTCCTAATGGACTGATTAGTGAGTTCGATATTGAGATATTTGGTGAAACAACTGCAGTGAATGCATCTGGAGTAATTGTGTCGCACCCGCGATATGGAATTTGGACAACGGCGGTCTCAAAGGGTGAGTTAGCGCTCCGAGGTCAGAAGCAAGTCCCAATCGGCGGGGTGCAGTGGCGGACAGAAATACAGGCAGAGCGTGACGGATGGACAGTGACAGGTAACGGAACGGTCTATCGAGTCCGGTTGCGAACGCCGGCTGAGCAGAGGATTGTATTTCAGTCACCCCCACAGACCGCAGGCCCTGTAATCAATGGTCGACATATCACAGCCATACCAACGGTGGATGGGTACGACATAGTCGTACGTGGAAACACGGGTGTTACCAGGAGGCTGATCCCAGCGCAGAATCAGACAAAGACCATCGGTGGCATTCAATTCAGCCGGGCGAATAATTCGATCATCGCAAAGTATAATCAGACAACTGTCGAGGTGCTCACTCGTGAGACCTATCGGTAGATCAGTGATACCGGCTGGTTGAGGATAGATAGTAACTCAGCCGGTCATGCGGTGGGCGCAGTTATGTTTCATCCCATCCGAGTTTTGTCGGGGCCAATCAGTAGCTAATATACGCCACTCTCGTTAGTCGAAATGAGGTCTCTCAGGCGGGATGATTGGAATAAAATGATAGATGTCGATACATCACATCCATTCGATACGAAACACTTCGCTTTGAATTTGCTCCGTCTCACTTGTGTGGAATGAGAACTGGTTTGAAACAGAGAATTCAGCTGCAAATGCATGTGTGATGGTTCCTGCACGATCAGCAGCGAATTCCGTGACGAATTCCTCTGATCCCTCATTATGTATCGAATAGGAGACATCTGCAATATCAGCCGAGACTGTGAGAAACTCACGATCAGCATGGCGATTACTATACTGAGCTCCAAATGGCGGGTTCATCACGACGACGGTAGGAGTCTCTGTCGAGAGTCCACCAGCAGTCACGTCGGCTTGAACCCAGTGAATTGGCGCTGTGGCACCAACTCGGTGCTCATTCTGTATCGCAGTCTGTAGCGGTGACCGGTCGATGTCGACACCAATGACTCGATGAGGGGATCGCAATGCAGCTCCCAGCGCCAACATCCCCGTTCCAGTGCCCAGGTCAACGATCGTGCGGTCTTGAATGTCGCCGTTGAGGTCTGCGGTGTGAATCACAGTTGCTGCCAACTCGGGAGGAGTTGGGTATTGCTCAAGCTCAGCCCGTGGGTCAGCAAACCCTGCAACGACGGCTAACTGTCCTTCCAATTCAGATTTACCAGGCATAGGTCGTCATGTATCGAAACGTACTCATGCACAACGGATATCGCTGGAAACGAACAAGCGTCGGGTGCAGGGAGGAGTGCATATATACATAATCTTGCTCATTCATGTGTGTTAATCGTGACTATGCTTTCCCGATCGGATTAGCGGTCCTGAGAGGCATCTATGAAGAATACGAGTCAATACTGCGGTGTATCGGATAAGAGTTAAATACACCCTTCACCAGCAGATTTATATGGAACGTCCAAGTCGCCAGCGCCAGCGGGAGCAGGAGACAGAGCAGACGTCCGATGAAGAACTTACTTGTTCGGAATGTGAGTCGGACAACATTGTGGCCGACGCCAACCAAGGTGAATTAATATGCAATGATTGCGGACTGGTCTTGGACGAGCGTCAGATTGATCGTGGGCCAGAATGGCGGGCATTTAATCATTCTGAACGGCAATCAAAGTCGCGCGTCGGGGCTCCAATTACGGAGACCATGCATGATCGAGGGCTGACGACGACGATCGACTGGAAAGACAAAGATGCCTACGGACGGTCACTCTCGTCAGAAAAACGGTCGCAGATGCACCGGCTGCGAAAATGGCAGGAGCGTATCCGAACAAAAGATGCGGGCGAGCGAAATCTACAGTTCGCCCTCTCAGAAGTCGACCGGATGGCATCCGCACTGGGTGTTCCACGCTCTGTTCGTGAAGTCGCCTCCGTCATTTACCGTCGCGCACTCAATGAGGACCTCATCCGTGGGCGATCTATTGAGGGGGTTGCGACATCAGCTCTGTATGCGGCTTGTCGTCAGGAAGGAATCCCCCGGTCACTTGACGAAGTCGCGGAAGTTTCGCGTGTCCCACAGAAAGAAATCGGGCGGACATACCGATATATCTCGCAGGAATTAGGTCTTGAATTGCGCCCTGTTGATCCAAAGCAGTTTGTTCCTCGATTCGCCTCCTCACTGAGCCTCTCTGAGGAAGTGCAATCCAAAGCAACCGAAATCATCGACGTATCAGCCGAAGAAGGGTTACTTTCTGGAAAATCACCAACTGGCTTTGCGGCTGCAGCCATCTACGCTGCATCATTGCTTTGTAATGAGAAGAAAACTCAACGAGAGGTCGCGGATGTTGCACAAGTTACTGAGGTCACAATCCGTAACCGGTATCAAGAGCAAATTGAGGCAATGGGATTTCGCTAATAAGGAGTCAGACGTACGAGACTTCCGTGTGGAGTTTGTGAACTCACTGAGAAGCTGAGAAATACAGGAACCTTATTGACTCGACGTAGTGCCGACTGCCATACCGCTCTATCAGGTGCGGTCTTATAGACGCTGGAGATTTGTTGCTCGTGGCCCTTTATCCGCCTGCTCAATCTCGAATTCCACTTCCTGACCCTCTTCAAGATCAGGACCACCGACGTCCTCCATGTGGAAGAAAACATCTTCCTCAGAGTCGTCGCTTTCAATAAATCCGTATCCGCCAGTGTCGTTAAAGAACGCAACCGTGCCTTGCGCCATTGCATTCGACAGTTCGTATACTCGATAAATAAATGTTGTGACCATACGCGGCGCCAATTTGCATCTGTGAGAGAGGGTCAACTCATCGCATAAAACGCGTTGAGAGACGGTGTCGAAACTGTCATATGAAAACTGTGTAATAGTAACCTGTGACAACGTGGATCAACCCATCAGAAACTGGAAGAGACCGGGGAGTAAGGGGACTCCTGAAAACATACGTGAGTATTCTGATATCCCCCAAACGATTTTTTGATTCAGCTGTCGTCCCTGGCGACCAAGTTCCTGGATTAATCTTCGGCGTTGTTATTGCACTCGGATATACAGTAGGAGTAGTCTTCGTCACTGCCTCAGCACCTTCGACAGTTGCTCAACCAGAGGCGTTCGCTTCAGTCATCCTGCTGATGGCTGTTGGGTTGATTATTGGTCCCATAACACTTCATCTCGCTGCTGCATTCCAGACTGTCTTGCTTATCGGGCTTGCACCCGATCGAGGGGGGGTGAGCGAGACAGTGCAACTCATCGCATATGCGTCGGCGCCATGTCTATTCGCGTTTATCCAAGTTCCAATAATCCGTCTCATAACCTGTGCATACGCTTGGAGTCTCCTGCTCGTTGGCACTCGGTCTGTGCACTCGACCTCACGACTGCGAGCAATCGCTGCCGGGGGTCCGACAGGGGCGCTGCTCTATGGAGGCTTATTCCGTGGGTTCGATGCATTTGAGATGCTCCTCACGACGAATGGAATAATGTGACTCCTTTCGTTACGAGAGTCGTATATTCTTCGAGTGTGATCCAAAAGGCCTCGATTGGAGTTTCAAAACGGATCTAAATTCCAATGATTGGCCACCTGTGATGCATACACAATCGAGAGTGATTCAATTTGGATTCGACAACAGTTTTAGGCGGGGTCCCTTTTGATACACATAATGGATTTTATTACGCACGACGAAGATATCTGGTTTGATTTTCGGGGTGATTCTGCTGATCAGCTCACCGCTGGTCGGTATTATCAAGGAGTTGTTGATGGATTCGCTGATTTTGGTGTTTTTATCGATCTCGCCTCCGGGGTGACTGGGCTTCTTCATCGAAGTGAGCTGGATCGTCGTCTCGAGAGTCTTGATTGGGAAACAGGTGATGAAGTGTTTATACAGGTGCAAAATGTGCGAAGTAATGGAAATATCGACTTGGGATGGTCAATTCGGCAGTCACCCGAAGAGTTTCGTGGCTCTCAGATTCACGACCCCTCGGGAGAAGTAGACGGTGAGGAGCCATCAGTCGAGACCGAAAGCACAGAACCTATTAAACGGACACCACAGGACCCCAGTGCGAAAACCGTCGGAGCAGATGAGACAAGTGGAAGTGGAAGTGAAAGTGAAAGTGAAGGTGGAGGCGGAGGCACAGTGCAGACAGCGGCTACAGATGCGGAGTCGACGGAGGAATCAAGCCATTCAGTCTCAGAGCCATCCGAACAGAGTGTTGAGCTAACAGAAGTCACTCAGACACACATTGAGACGCTCTCCGAACATGTCGGAGAGAGAGTCTCAATCGAAGCAGAGATTGAGTCGATTCGACAGACCGGTGGCCCAACGATTTTTCAGGTGCAAGATGAGAGTGGCCATGTTGAATGTGCTGCGTTTGTCGAAGCGGGAGTGAGAGCGTACTCAGAAGTAAACGAGGGAGATTATATCTCAATCACTGGTGAAACTGAACGACGACAGGGAGATATCCAGATTGAGGTTGAGGAGCTCACCCAGCTCGATGGCTCAGCTGCAGCAGCGGTAGAGACACGATTATCTGATGCACTCTCCGAAGAGGCTCGGCCCGAAGAGATTGACCGAATTCATCCCGACTCTCCTGTCAGCATATCTGATACTCGAATTGCTGACGCCGCCGAAATTATCCGTTCTGCCGTGCTTGAATCCCGTCCAGTTGTCATCCGACATCCAGCGACTGCTGATGGATACGTTGCAGGGGCAGGTCTCGAGCGAGCAATAATCGAGATGATTAGAGACGAGCACGACCGTGCTGACGCAGAGTACCACTTTCTCAAGCGCCGACCGCTGGATGATCCAGTGTATGGAATGGATGCAGCGACAAACGATATCACTCGAATGCTGCAAGACACTGAACGCCACGATGAGAAGGTGCCAGTTATTGTTTTAGCTGGCATTGGCGGGACAAGCGATTCGCTAAATGGGCTCGAACTACTGGACATATATGATACAATGACTGTCCTCTTAGAGGCTGACACTATCGACTCCGAAATTCGGGGGGCGACAGACGCGCTCGTCGCACCAGAACCTGGAGAAGATACAACCGCTGTCTCGACGGCTGCCCTGTCAGTCACACTTGCAATAAATATTAATACACGGATTAGTGACGAGATTGAGCACCTGCCGGCGGTGAGTTACTGGGGAGATACGCCAGCAGTCTATGAGAGTCTTGCAAGTTCAACTGGCTACGACGCGTCCCGGACCCAACAACTACGCGAAGCTATCGAACTGGAAGCATACTATCAGTCATATCAAGACAAACGCGAGCTCATCACTGACCTGCTATTTAACGACGAAGGTGGACTCGCAGAGCACGTCTCAGAACAATTCCGTATCAAGCTCACTGAAGAAGTCGATACTGCTACGGCTAGTCTCAATACCCAGACAATGGCGAATGTGACTGTCAATACGCTTGATGCAAACGCCTACACTCACCGATTTGATTTTCCGCCTACGCCGCTACTTGCCGAGGCAGTTCATCGTGAGATTCGGGATGAACAGACAATCACGGTTGTGTATTCAACCGATGAGCTGTTTATCCATGGATCTCCATCGATCGACGTTCGCTCTGTCGCCACCAGCGCAGATAAAGAGGTTCCAGAGGCGGGGATAACTGCTGTCGGGGTGCAGCAAAATCGAATCGAATTCCTTTCAGGCGCTCAGGATGAGGCCGTAGACGCTGTGATCTCGGCTGCAGTCAACGAGCTATAACGCACTCTCATTTCATTTTATTCACAGAGTCGCTGATGATGAGTCTCTGCGTTTCCCTCTATCTCGGTCAAGAACCTCTCTCTGCGTCGTATGCAAATCTTCTCTCGTGTGTGAGCGATACTATTAAACATCGAAATGCCAGATATACATGTATGGGTCGGCACCTAATGCTCGCTGCAATATGTGGTGATAGCAAGTGAGTACCGAAACCGAACCGACCGAAACAGACGCATTCCAGCAAACCTGTACCGAGTTAGTGAATCGTATTTTGCGTGGCGATATTGACCGTGATAATCTCGAAAAGCAGAAACTCGAGGTCTGTTCAGAGTTCTCCTCACCGAAGGTCCCGAAAAATACAGATCTCCTACAGTATGCACCAGAGGGACAGCGCGATACGGTCAAAGACATCGTCCAGCGAAAGCCAGTGCGTACTGCCTCCGGCGTCTCTCCCGTGGCTATCATGACCTCACCACACATGTGTCCACACGGGAAGTGTTTGTATTGCCCTGGAGGACCAGCCAGTGAATTCGACTCGGCGCAGAGTTACACTGGTCAGGAACCAGCAGCAGCACGAGGAGAGCAAAACGAATACGACCCATACGGGCAGGTAACGCTTCGACTGGAGCAGCTCAGACATATCGGACATCCGGTTGATAAAGTTGAACTCATTATTATGGGGGGAACCATGACCGCTCGGAGTCACGACTATCAAGAGTGGTTCGTCAAGCGTGCACTCGAAGCAATGAATGAGTATGATGTGGAGAGTAAACCAAATCCATCAGACCAACGCTCGTTCCGTCCAGACCCAGAGTCTGTCGAATTTAGCTATCTGGAAGATGTCAAAGCGAACAACGAGACAGCTGACGTCCGTAACATTGGGACAACGTTCGAGACGAAGCCAGACTGGTGCGACCCAGAGCAAATTGATCGGATGTTGCGTCTAGGAGCCACGAAGGTGGAAGTGGGCGTGCAAACGACGTACGAGCGTATTAATCGAGAAATGCATCGAGGCCATGGCGTTCAAGCCTCAATCGACGCGAATCGTCGTCTCCGTGATGCAGGATTCAAGGTCGGCTTTCACATGATGCCTGGCCAGCCAGGGATGACAAAAGAGATGATCTTAGAAGACTTTCATCAACTCTTCAGCCAGGAGTCGTACCGGCCCGATTATCTCAAAATCTATCCGACCCTCGTTGTTCGGGGCACACGCGTGTATGATCAGTGGCGGCGCGATGAATTTGAACCGTTAGGAAATGAAGAAGCCGCTGATCTTATTGCAGAGATTATGGGAATGATTCCACCGTACACTCGGCTCCAGCGCGTTCAGCGTGATATTCCAGCAGACTTTATTGATGCAGGTGTCTGGAAGTCGAATCTCCGCCAGCTAGCCACTCAAAGAGCTGAGCAAAGAGGGATTGAGATCCGAGATATCAGAGCTCGGGAGGCTGGATT
Source organism: Haloquadratum sp. J07HQX50 (assembly GCA_000416005.1). Taxonomy (GTDB): domain Archaea; phylum Halobacteriota; class Halobacteria; order Halobacteriales; family Haloferacaceae; genus Haloquadratum. Next base: position 417,260 of record KE356562.1, read on the forward strand.
GTCTGATTCGACAGCCGATCCATCAACGATCGAGTTACAAACGACAGAATACACCGTTGCTGGTGGAACTGAACAGTTCATTGCGTATGAGGACCCAGTAAATAATGTCCTGATTGGTTTCTGTCGACTCCGCTATCCTGGTTCACCGACGCGGCGTGAGTTACGGGATGCTGCGCTCGTGCGTGAACTACATATCTATGGCAGTGAGGCCGGGTTGGGTAACGATGGTGAGTATCAACATCAAGGGTTTGGAAAACGACTCATTCAGACAGCTGAGAATCGAGCCCGAGAAGCTGGATTTGAGCAGTTGGCAATTATTTCTGGTATTGGTGCCAGGGAATATTACCGACAACAGCTCGATTATCATAAAGACGGCCCATATATGATGAAGCAGCTCTGAGCGAAGTCGGAACAAATATACCAGGTAACTGATGTCGTAGGCAGTCAAACGATTCTTACGGTTCGTTCACAACCGGTATCATATCGATACTGATAGCCGCGTGGAGGAGGTCGTCGACAGTTGATCGTCAGTGCATACACCAACGACAGACAGCACCCTCGATATGCGGAGCAAGCTCTCTGTCTCGGGGTCGAACAGAAACCGAAGATTTCAGTATCGCGAACAACTGCAGGTCAGTCTCTCAAGCTACTCGCCCACGAAGCTCATGACCGTAGCGATTTTGTCATTTTGATATGTGGGATGTCTGATTCTTCAAATAGGCTGCCAACGTGTCTGTATCCAAGCGTATGATAAAATTCTATGACTCGTAGTTGTGCATGGAGTACGCTTGTTTGAATCCCAGCAGACCGTGCATCGGTTTCGACAGCATTCATCAGCCGACGTCCCCAGCCGTTTCCGCGAGCTGACTTGATGACAGCAACTCGCTCTACTTTGCCTGCGGTCGTGGTTTTGCGACGCCATCGAGCAGCGCCGACCGGAGACCCGTCAAGGAAGCTCACAAAGTGGTGAGTATCTGCCCGCGGAGCGTCATACTCATCCCATTCAATCTCAGATGGAACTCCTTGTTCGTCGACAAAGACACGCTTGCGAACCTCAAATGCAGCTTGGCGTTTGCGAGGAGTATCTGCGATGAACACTCCAGTCGTGTTTTGACACATTAATTTTGAGTAACCCAGTCGATGATGATCGGACAAACGAATATGTCTTTTTCACCTCGTTTCAACTCTGTCAGCATTTCCACGTTTGAGAGTTGGCGAGTTCGACTGCGGCTCACGACATTCGGTGAAGAATCCACTCAGTGTAGTGCTCCTCTTTTTCACCGAATTGATGACGAGTGAAGTGTTCTTGACAGCGTTGCGTTCGGCTTTCAGAGAGCCGTCGTCAGCCACGAGTGCTCCGAGCATATCCATCCTCTCACGGTGAAAACCGGTGAGGAGAGGAGAGATCGCTCGTTGATCCCCAGGCTGGCGAGTGCGTCAGCGTCCTCGGGCCCAGGGAGTTCTGTTTCTTGAGACCATTTTAGACATACAGCAAGCATTCAAAGACTGATCCAGTCGAGCCGTGTAGTTTCCTACTCAGTGCAGTGCGGTTTTGTTTCGTTATTGGTATCACTTGGACAACGTGACTTGCTTATTCCATTGTCGAACGGGTGGCTTTTCAGCCCGCCAGACCGAACTTTGAGTAATGGAACCGAAGCGGGAGCTTTCCAGCGTTGACCTTGCGGCGATTGAGACGGAGCTGAACCGTCATCAGGGCGCGAAAGTGGATAAGGTCTATCTCTACGGTGAGTCGTTACTCCGGATTAAGATGCGAGATTTTGACCGCGGACGTGTAGAGCTTCTGGTCGAGGTGAGTGAGCAAAAGCGAGCACATACGACCGACCCTGACACGATCCCCGATGCCCCTGGTCGGCCTCCAAATTTTGCGATGAAGCTCCGAAATCGGTTACGAAGTGCGGACTTCCTGGGTGTTGAACAGTATGAGTTTGACCGAATTCTTCGATTTGAATTCGCTCGGGAAGATGGAAATACGACAATCATCGCCGAGTTGTTTGGAGAGGGAAATATTGCAGTCGTCGACCAGAATGGGTCGGTGCTGCAGTGTCTTGAGACAATCCGATTGAATTCTCGAACTGTTGCGCCTGGAAGCCAGTATGAATTCCCGAGCTCTCGGATCAATCCGCTTGCTCTCTCATATGACCAGTTCGTCAAGCAGATGGAAGACTCCGATACGGACGTTGTTCGTACCTTAGCGACGCAACTCAATCTTGGTGGTTTGTATGCTGAGGAAGTGTGTGCACGGGCGGATGTCGAAAAAACGACTGATATCGATGCGACCTCTGCATCTACATATGATGGTCTGTTTGAGGCACTACAGCGTGTTCGTGAGGATATTGCTCAGGGAGAATTCTCGCCACGGGTGTACTACAGCGACGGTGACCCAGTTGATGTGACGCCACTTCCGCTTGAGGAGTACGAACAGGCAGGGTTGACCGCAGAATCATACTCCAGTTTCATGACTGCAGTCGATACATATTTCAAAGCTGTAGAAGACGCAGAGGACGATGCGGCGACAGAAACCGACGACAAGCCTGATTTTGAAGCTGAAATAGCAAAGCAAGAACGCATTATTGCCCAGCAAGAAGGTGCAATAGAGTCGTTTGAAACAGAGGCACAGGCCCACCGACAAAAGGCAGAACTCCTGTACGGAAACTACAATCTCGTCGATAATATTATTACGACGATCCGGGAGGCGCGCGAGGCAGACCACTCCTGGGACGACATACGTGAGACACTCGAACAGGCTGCTCCCGAGAACAGTGCTGCGGCGGCCGTCTCACATATTGATGGATCAACAGGGACGGTTACGGTCACTCTCGAGGGGAACTCGGTTCCGCTCCGAATCCGAGATGGTGTCGAAAAGAACGCTGATCGGATGTATACCGAGGCAAAGCGAGTCGAAGAAAAAAAGACGGGAGCATTAGAGGCATTAGAGCAGACCAGAGCGGAATTAGAGGCCGTCAAGCAGCGGAAAGAGGAATGGAACGCGTCTGGGGAGGATGAGAAAGAGCAGGAGCAACAGCCGGCGTCAACAGGCCCAGATGATGACCTCGACTATCAGTCAGTGGAGTCAATTCCGATACGTCGAAATGAACAGTGGTACGAAGAGTTCCGTTGGTTTCACACCTCTGATGGGTTTCTCGTGATTGGTGGGCGAAATGCCAAACAGAATGAGATGTTAGTCGAGAAGTATCTTGAACCACATGACCGATTCTTCCATACGCAAGCTCAGGGGGGACCAGTTACGATTCTGAAAGCAACCGGCCCTTCAGAAGCAGCACGAAACGTTGCATTCCCTGATCAGACTCTCGCCGAAGCAGCCCAGTTTGCAGTGTCGTACTCCTCTGTCTGGAAGGACGGACGATTCGCTGGTGAGGCGTATATGGTCAAGCCTGATCAGGTGTCGAAAACCCCCGAATCTGGTGAGTACATCGAAAAGGGCTCGTTCGTTGTTCGAGGTGATCGAACATACTATCGAGATGTCGAAGCAGAGGTTGCCGTCGGTATACAGTGTGAGGATATTACACGCGTTATCGGGGGCCCACCAGCACCAGTCGAAGAGGAGGCGACAGTCTCGTTGCGGTTCAAACCGGGACAGTATGCTCAGAACGATGCTGGGAAACTTGCTTATCGTCGGTTTCGGCGCGCGTTCACCGATGAGTCATTCGTCCGGAAAATTGCGAGCCCTGATCAAATTCAAGAGTTCCTGCCGCCTGGAACCAGCGACATTTTAGACGACACATGAACACCATTCAGAGAGTAATTCAGCGGAGAGCACAGATGACGAGTTATCGGATCGAAACAGAGGTGAAGGATGCGAATTGGTGATCGACAACGAGTCGATGGTGAGACACTACGGGTGGAGCTTACGCCGGAAAACGTCGATGACCTCTGGCACCTCTCGCACATTCTTGAGCCTGCTGACCGCGTCAGTGGGGATACGACGCGACGAATTCAGCGGGATGATGACGCACTCCGCGATACAGGTGGAGAACGCGAGCATCTCTCAGTGACGCTCTCGGTAACGGATGTCGAATTTGGACGATTCGCGAATCGACTGCGCGTTGGTGGGGAGATTGTCTCATGTTCACGCGAAGACCAATTAGGGCATCATCATACGATCAACGTCGAAGTACACGATGAGTTGACAGTCAAGAAGGTATTTGCACCAGACCAGTTATCGCGGCTTGAGGAGGCAGAAGCGGCTGCAGAGAACGCTGACGTCGTCGTCGCAACAGTCGAAGAGGGCGAAGCGCACGTACACACGGTCGCGCAGTATGGAACTGAGGAGCGGTTTTCGAAAACTGCGCCAACAGGGAAGGGTGACTATGCACAGCCCCGAACCGAACTCTTTGCAGATCTGGGAATGGCACTGAGTCGAATGTCTGCTGATGCGATTATTCTCGCAGGACCGGGATTTACGAAACAAGACGCGAAATCATATATCGATTCAAACTACCCAGAGGTCGCAGAGAAGATCTCGATGGTCGACACAGCTAGCGTCGGAGACCGTGGGGTTCACGAGGTTCTCAAGCGAGGGGCAGTTGATGCCGTACAAGAGGAAACGCGTATTTCTCGTGAGGCAGACTTAATTGATGAGTTGATGGAAGGAATCGCGACAGATGAAAAGGTGGCATATGGCGTTTCAGCTGTTGGGGAGGCTGCTGAATTTGGTGCGGTTGAGACATTAATGATTGTCGATAATGAACTTCGCGCTGCCCGGCGTGGTGAGCAAGACTGGGAGCAAGATATCGATTCGATTATTGAATCAGTCGAACAACAAGGTGGTGAGGTAGTCATTCTCTCTGGAGAGTTTGACCCGGGCCAGCGACTTCGGAATCTTGGTGGAGTTGCTGCATTGTTACGATATCGTCTCTCGTGAACTACTCCACCCTACTCGCCTGCCAACGCAGGCTCCTTGGGGGTACGGCTTCCTGGATGACGGTGTCAGACGGCGTCTGATAGCCCGTGAGATGCTCTCTCACGAACGCGCTTTCGATCCACAACGTCGAACGCACCCGAGGAGCTAAATTCGCCGCAATTCAATTCATCGACTGAACATCTGCAGGCAAGCCGCGAAGAGATTAGTTCGGGTTCGGGTTCGAGTTCGAGTTTGAGTTTGAGTTTAGGTTCGACGGTGGATACGCTGCTGCAAGTGCATCGAGAGATTCATGATGCTCAGTAGAATGCGGCGCGGTGAGTGGTGACACAGAGATCGACCCGTTCACGACTGCACGCCGGTCAGTCCCTTGAGGGTCAGGAATATCTCCTGCTCGCATCCGCTCCCAGACTCGATCATGAATTGTTACTCGTGAATCACCCGAGGGCTCGGCTCCCATATCGTGAAACATTGAGGGGCGAGTTATCTCGATTGGTGCGGCTCCGTCGGTAGCACTAACTGAAGGAGCGTTCAGATTAAGATACTCAGCTTGTTCGAAAACCCCAGCGTCGAATGCGGTGTCGATCAAGAAGCGAGTTGCGCGAGTTGCCTCGGCGAATGCAGACGGTGAGGAGGCTTGCTCATGCCATGGGAGGTCCCCATCACCCGGAATATACATCGAGACAGCAATCGCTGGAACGTCGAAAAAGGCAGACTCAACTGCCGCACTGACCGTTCCTGACCGACCGAGTACGTATGCGCCGATATTTGCTCCCTTGTTACAGCCTGCGACGACCATATCTACCTCGGGGGTGAGGACCTCAAGACCGGCGATGACGCAGTCGGCAGGTGTTCCTTCGACTGCGTACCCGATTTCGTGTTCAGATACGGTGACATCATTTGATAGTTTCCTCCCGACAGCACTCTGATCACTGGCTGGGGCCACCACAGTTATATCTGCGATGTCGCTGAGTTCATCATATACCGCACGGATTCCGACAGCATCAATTCCATCGTCATTTGTGAGGAGAATAGATGGCTCTGCGGTCATATGTGTTCTCTGCGGGGAAGGTGAAAAGATGTACCGTCTCGTTTCATCGCTGGGAGTCATTTATTCGAGTATCTCGACGACAGATTCTGCATCCACGACAAGATTGTAGGCGTCTTCATCATCATTCCATAGACAGAGTACATTTTCGAAAGCGAGTATGCGCCCGTATGCGGCACGCTCAAGTGCTGACGTGAGTGGATCTTC
>KE356562.1:423434-433130 GCA_000416005.1 Haloquadratum sp. J07HQX50
CTCTTGTCTCAACCACTGCGCGCTCAAGCGTTCGTAATTGAATACTGGTGCGCTTGTCGGCTGTGCAGTCAAGATCACAGCCCCATCATTCGCTACCCAGGAGAGTGACTGCTCAATAACAGCGCGCGGGTCAGTCAACTCACTGAGAACATTGGCAAACAGAATGAGGTCGAACGTCTCACACTCGGGAGTGAACGTCTCGGCAGTGGTCTGGTGTCTATGGACTCGAACATTTTTGCCAAGTTCACTCTCGAACGCATCCATCACACGTCCAGCCGCCGAGACAGGTTCAACTGCATGGTACTCAACTATTGAGTCAGAGGGAAAGTAGTCTGCAATGCCAAGAGCTGGTCCGCCGGTCCCAGCGCCGATATCGAGAATCCGAAGACTTCGAGAGAGCCAGTCGTTCATTACGAGGTCGTCCAGAACGTATCCTATCGAGGCATAATATGTTGGGAGGTGGTATATCGCATACCCGAGAGCAGTCTGGTAATCGTATGAGACCGAGTCTCCCTCGAGATACTGCGATTTCAGCGATCGAATCGCCGAACGAAGTCCAGCACCGGTTTCACCCGCTGCCCACTGAAGGCCAAACTGTTCAATAAGCAGGTCCTCAATAGTGTCAGCGTACGGCTGTGGAAACGCCTCTGGCTGCCACGACGGACGCTCCAGTGGTTTTTCTGAGACCGGCACAAACGTTCCGTCGGCCTGTTCGCGAATCTTAAGTGCATATGCTTCCTCACGCAATATTTCACGGATGACCGCTGGGTGTGGCGTCCCAGTAATATAATCGGTGATTTCTTCAGGATCAATTGGTCGGACCTGCCGAAGATATTTTGCGTTATTCAAAACAGCATCGCGATCAATCATGGCTGGTTGAGATCCTTCCCAGCCTAACAGCGGCTTCCCCATTTCTCGGGAAACCCGAATCTATATGTTTCATTGGTCGTCAATCAGTATTGTTCAGAGAGTTCCTCATACATCTTCTCTATCTCAGTGGGATTCGATGCCGCAATATTTGCGGCAGCTTCTGCAACTGCATCAGCTCCATCAAATGTTTCTTGAATTTCAGCGTACACTTGTGGAGCCCCACTCAGGACGAGATCTATGAGATCCTCGAATGTCTGTGAGACAGGCGTGATGAACTCTGAACGGACTGGCTCAGCGGCGATTGCGTATGCCAAGATGGCAGCGTGTGCACTTGCTTGTACGCTTTCCATTGCGGTATCGTGTTCGGCGACATCTGTCTCAAATACATCGTTGCCGGCTGTCTCAAATACAGAGCAAATCGCTCTCAATGCGGGTCCGACCTGGTCATCTACCATTGCAATATTACCGGGAGCATTCGCCGCCGAAAAAAGCGGGTGGAAACTGGCTCGCTCACGCGCTGGGAGTGCCTCCCGCATGGACTCTATTGGCTCTCGCATGACACCGGTGATATCAAACATCGCCATTTCAGCGCGTGGAGCATGTTGATCGATTGCCGCTGATGCTGCTGAGATAGGGACAGCGAGACAGACAATCTCGGTGGACTCATCTGAGTCGAGCGGGAGTTCTCGTCCATCGACAGCCTGTGCGAGTGTGGTTGCTCGCGATCGATTCTGGTCAGTCACAGCGATTTCAAACTGTGGGTGTAACACCTGTGTTACCCATGAGCCCATCTCGCCTGCCCCGACCACGAGTACCTCCATTTGGACGATAGTCGATGACCTGGAGTCAAAAACAGTTCGATGCTGCGCATACGGGTCATTGGAGCGTTTGGCGCGACGCTTCTCGGTAGAAAGGTTTCTCTAATAACCGACTAGCCAAGATCCGAGCGGGGGTATTCAGTGAGATTTTCGTGGCCGCCCTCTGTCACGACAACGAGATCCTCAATCCGAATGCCCCCGACAGATGGATTGTAAATCCCAGGCTCGACTGTGACAACATTGCCTGGAGCCAATTCCCCACCATCAGGCGACAGTTGTGGACGTTCGTGAATGTCGAGTCCGACACCGTGTCCAGTCGAGTGAATGAAACCTGTCTCGGCAGTTGAGTCTTCCCGTAGCGTTTGAATCCCTGCTGCTTCGTATACGTCACACACGGCGTCATGAACTGCCTTGCCCGTCACACCAGCCTGGATCGTCTCGAGAGCTGCCTCAAGAGCCCTGTTCGTGAGTGAATACCATTCAGTCAGTTGTGCGGAGGCATCACCGACGACGAACGTTCGAGTCATATCTGCATGGTAGTGGGTTTGTTTTGACCGAGGGAAAATGTCGATGACAATAAATGAGTCCGGTTCAAGTGCCCCACTCCCCCTATTATGTGGATCGGCCGCCTGTGCACCGCTTGCGACAATTGTTTCATCGAGTGCACATCCATGCTCGAGGAGTGTCGCTTCGATTGTCTTCGTGACTCGTTCGCTTGTAAGTGGAGCATCATCAAGCACGAGTTTATCATCGGCCACGGAGGAACGCTCGAGCATCGATTCTGCTGCTTGCATTGCTTTTTCGTTCGCTCTCTGTGTCCGTCGGATATTGGCGAGTTCCTCTTCGGTCTTGACTGCCCTGATCTTTGTCACGACGTTCTCAGTCGCTGGGGAGACAATTATACCCTGGTCTCTGAGCGCATCGGCACGAGAGAGTGGAAACCGAGACGGTACCTCAACGCTCTCAACCCCGAATGAATGGAGCCATTCAGCAGCGACACGTGCTTTGGCTTTTTCAGCGCCGTATTCAGCAACCTTGTTTCGATAATCGTAATCTGCAAGTCGGGACACACGGTCCACGCGCGCTGTTTCCTTTGCACGTCCATACTCTAGTGTCGAAACAAGAATCGCCTGTATTGTCGGGGTATAAACACTCAAAAACGGGTCTGGTGCATCGAATCCACTCAGGTATCGCTGAATCGCTGAACTCCCATCGGCATCGACAAGATACCCATCTGCGTTGTTGGCGCTCAGATACGCATCAAGCTGTGAGAAGTCAGGCTGCATAGATAGCTACACGCGACCCGGAGGTAAAATGATGTGCTCCGATCGACACCAATCGGTAGCATCTTACAACCACCAATTCGAATCAGTAGCATGGACGTAATTGTCTCCGAGAGTAGGCTCAGTGGGACAGTGCAGGCACCACCGTCAAAAAGCTACACACACCGTGCCATTCTGGCGGGTGGATATAGCGAGCAGACAACCGTTCACACACCACTGCGCAGTGCTGACACTCGTGCAACGATGCGGGCCGTGGAAGCTTTCGGTGGCACAGTCAATGATGAGGGCGACGATGCTGTGATGATTCAGGGATTCAATTCCAATCCGACAGTGCCGTCATCGATTATTCGATGCGATAACTCAGGCACGACTATGCGCCTGACGACAGCTTGCAGTGCCCTCGTGGATGGACTTGCTGTGCTCACCGGCGACGAATCACTCCGCAGTCGGCCACAGGGCCCGCTACTTGAGGCGCTCTCAACTCTGGGAGCAACAGCAGTTTCGACGCGTGAAAATGGACAGGCGCCTCTCGTTGTTGGTGGAGGTATTGACAGTAATACTGTCTCGATCCCTGGAGATGTCTCCTCACAGTTCATCACGGCTCTATTGATGATGAGTCCAGCGACAGAGAGTGGATTGAGCATCAATCTCTCCACTGAACTCAAATCAGCCCCCTATGTTGACATTACAACAGAGGTGCTGTCAGCATTCGACATTGAGGTTCGCAAGACTGAGATGGGGTTCACCGTTCCAGGTGGGCAGAGCTACCGCACTCCTGAGCGTGGATACACGGTCCCTGGTGACTTTTCCTCAATTTCGTATCTCGTCGCTGCTGGGACTGTTGCAGGTGCCGTGGATGGAACGTTGCATATACATAACGCTCAGAAGAGCGCACAGGGTGATACAGCCATTTTCGGCATTTTAGACAGAATGGGCGCTGCGATTGAGTGGGACAAATCGACAGCCACGGCATCAGTCGAGCCACGACCGCTTACGGGGACCACTGTCGATGTGAGTGACACTCCTGACCTGCTGCCAACAGTCGCAGCGGTTGGCGCTCTTGCTGATGGGACGACGATTATAGAAAATTGCGAGCATGTTCGATATAAAGAAACAGACCGAGTAAGTGCAATGGCAACCGAACTACAGAAACTAGGCGCACACGTGACCGAACATCAAGATTCACTTGAGATACACGGTGGAAAGACAACACTCGCTGGAGGAACCGTGAGCGGACATGGTGATCACCGCGTAGTCATGGCATTAACTGTCGCTGCATTAGGCAGTGGTGAAACAACTCGTATTTCTGGAGCAGAGCACGTGGACGTCTCATTCCCAGAGTTTTTTACACAACTTTCTCGCGTTGGTGCAGTGATCGAGCAGCAACATGAATCACACAAATAACTCACGGACTGACGGCTCGCTCGAAACTTCCATTACCACGGGAGACTGACAGCGATACAATGAATGGTAATCAGTTCGGCCGACTGTTTCAGATGACAACCTATGGTGAGAGCCATGGAGAAGCCATGGGTGTGACTGTTTCAGGATGCCCTGCAGGACTGGAACTGTCTGAAGATGATATTCAGATGGAACTGGATAGGCGAAAGCCAGGCCAGTCGATGATAACCACATCGAGAGGCGAGCCTGATGCGGTTAAGATCAACTCTGGCATCCAGGATGGCTATACCACCGGCACTCCGATTGGGATGGTCATCGAAAACAAGGACGCTCGCTCGGGAAAGTACGAGCCGTATGTGACTGCCCCACGGCCGAGCCACGGTGACTTTACTTACTCTGCGAAATTCGGCACAAGGAACTGGGGAGGTGGGGGCCGGTCCTCAGCGCGTGAAACAGTCAATTGGGTCGCTGCTGGAGCAATCGCGAAAAAGATACTTGACACGCAAGATATCGAGGTCCTGGCTCACGTGAATCAAATTGATGATATTCGTGCACCGCCAGTAAGTTTCGAAGAAATTCGCGAGCACGCTGAAGACAATGAAATTCGATGTGCACATCCACCAACGGCTGACAAAATGCGAGAGAAGATAGATACATTTCAAAAAGAAGGTGAGTCAATTGGTGGGGCTATCTACTTTGAGGCCAGAGGTGTCCCTCGTGGGCTGGGTGCTCCACGGTTCGATTCGTTCCCTGCTCGATTAGGTCAGGCGATGTTTTCGGTTCCTGCAACGACCGGCGTCGAGTATGGCCTCGGTCAGGAGGCACGCGAATGGACCGGGTCAGACCGAAACGAAAACTGGGAGTTTGACGCTGATGGCGATCCACAACCAGTCGGAAACACGCATGCTGGACTGCAAGGAGGAATCACGACGGGTGAACCGATCTATGGTGAGGCCACCTGGCATGCACCGACTTCGATTCCGAAAAAACAATCTACCGTCGACTGGGAGACAGGTGAGGAGAAAGAGATCCAAGTTGTTGGCAGACATGACCCGGTCTTACCTCCACGTGCTGTGCCAGTCGTTGAATCGATGTTGAGCCTCACGATTCTTGACTTCCTGCTTTTGGGAGGTCGATTGAACCCGGACCGACTCGATGGGAATCCTGGCGAATACGATACGGAGTATCATCCCTCGAGCCCGCGGAACTAAGCTGCATTCGCTCAGCTCGGGGATTTCCCGTGTGCAAGATCATGCTCACAGCGAGGGACGACCTCAGCGAGATATATGAGTATAAGCCCCCGTGATATGTCGGCGAAGAATCACTATTCCGCGTTATGTTTCTGCTGCGAGAAACAAACTGCTTGGCCCGTCTCTATACCTGGTGTGAAGAGAGGTATATCCCACCAGAGAATCTGTAAGCAGGCGTGAGAGAATCGGTGCACCGATGATTTGAGCCGCAATTGATTCCTCATTATTTTTGCTTGGTAACCAATAGCAAAGGCTTTAATTGGCAAATATTAACATTTGGTATACTGGCCCACCAGGGCCGAGAGCTTACAATTATGATAGATAACGAACTTATCTGGCGGATTGCAGGTGGTTCAGGCGATGGAATCGCCTCAACAAGCCAGAACTTCGCTAAGGCCCTGATGCGAGAGGGCCTGAACGTATTCACGCATCGACACTATCCATCGCGGATTCGAGGAGGACATACTTACACGGAAGTTCGCGTGTCTGCAGAACCACTGTCTTCTCGTGGAGATGGCTACAATTTCCTTCTCGCACTGGGAGACTCATTTGCACGGAATCCCCAAGAGGAAGCATACTATGGGGTAGAGGAGATCAAGCCACTGACAGAGAATCTCGACGATCTCGTCAAGGGGGGAGTGATCGTCTATGATTCCGGTCTCTTAGACGTCGAAGAAATCGAAAACTTCGACCAGCGCGTTGCGGAGAACAACTGGTACGTATACGACATCGACCTCCGTAATATTGCCAGAGAACACGGTCGTGAGGTAATGCGGAACACAGCAGGTGTTGCAGTGACATGTGCGATTGCAGATATCGATCCAGGTATCATCAAGAGTATGATGGATGATGCGATGCCTGAGAAGATCTTCGAGCCGAATATGTCTGTCTTTGATGATGCCTTTGAGACGGTTCAATCAGAGTATGATCCGGATGCACCAGCAGTTGCTGTGCCAGAGGGCTCTTATGATGAAGAGCAGGTTCTGGTCTCTGGATCGGACGCGATTGCTTATGGTGCACTTGATGAGGGGTGCCGGTTCATTGCTGGCTACCCGATGACACCGTGGACAGAAGTCTTCACGATTATGTCACAAAATCTGCCTCAGGTCGGCGGCGTCTCTGAGCAGGTCGAAGATGAAATCGCTGCCGCTGCCCTGGCTATCGGTGCTTCTCACGCTGGAGTGAAGGCAATGTCAGGTTCTTCTGGTGGTGGATTCGCATTAATGTCTGAGCCGCTTGGACTCGCAGAGATGACAGAAACACCAGTCGTGCTCATCGAGGCAATGCGGGCAGGCCCATCGACAGGAATGCCGACGAAACCAGAGCAGGGTGATCTGGAGCACGTCTTATACACCTCACAGGGGGACTCACACCGGGTGGTGTTTGCACCAGCAGGTGCAGAGGAGGCATATCACCAAACACGCCGGGCATTCCAAATTGCATATGACTATCAGATTCCATCAATCATTCTCTACGATCAAAAGAACGGTGGAGAGTTGCAAAATATTCCTGCAAGCGTCTTCGACGAGGAGCCGAATCCAGATCTTGGATCGACGCTTACTGAGGACGAACTGAAAGAGGCACCACATGATCCCTCGGGCAAATACAATCGGTACCAGCATGTCGGTGAAGACGGAGTGAGTCCACGGTCACTGCCTGGACAAGAGGGTGGCCGATACTTAGCCACAGGAAATGAACACATCCCACCAGGACATATCTCTGAGGACCCTGAGAATCGGAAAGCACAGGTTGACCGTCGCATGGAGAAGATGGAGCACATTCGAGCAGAGCTCAATAACAGTGAATCACTGAATACCGCATATGGTCCAGAAGCCGCTCAGTATGGCATCTTGACCTTCGGTTCACAACAAGGGACGGTCAAAGAAGCAGTAGAGATTCTCAATACGCGGGAAGGTCGGTCGGTCAAGATGCTCGGTGTCTCCGAGATGGCACCTTATCCAGTTGATCAGGTGTCTTCATTCATCGAGAGTGTTGACGAGGTGCTCGTCGTCGAAATGAACGCCTCCGCACAGTTCCGTGGATTGACGCAAAAAGAGTTAGGAAAATATGGTGACCGGCTATCGAGCCTTCTCAAGTACAACGGAAATCCATTTGAACCGGCAGAAATCGTCGATGGCTTCCTTTCGAAAGTCATCGAAGAGGGTGAATTCCTCGGTCACGAAACAAAATACGTTCCAGCAGCGAGTGATTAATTATGAGTGCATTCAGCGCAATTGACGAAGGTATCGAACATGATCAAACCGAATATACGCCAGGGCTTGAGCCACAAGCGACATGGTGTCCTGGCTGTGGCGACTTCGGTGTCCTGAAAGCATTGAAAGGAGCAGCAGCAGAGTTGGGCCTCTCTCCGGAGGAGATGCTCGTCTGTACAGGGATTGGATGCTCCGGGAAGTTGAATAGCTACTTCGAAAGCTATGGATTCCACACGATACATGGGCGGTCACTTCCAGTTGCACGGGCAGCGAAAGTGGCAAATGATGGCCTGACTGTGGTTGCTGCTGGTGGCGATGGCGATGGCTACGGCATTGGCGGAAACCACTTCATGCATACCGCTCGTGAAAATCACGATATGACATATATCGTGTTTAATAACGAGATATTTGGCCTGACCAAGGGACAGACGTCTCCGACTTCTCCAAAGGGACACAAATCGAAGACCCAACCACATGGGTCAGCGAAAGACCCCATCCGCCCGCTCTCAATGTCTTTGAACGCAGGCGCATCATATGTCGCTCGCACAGCGGCCGTGAATCCGAACCAGGCCAAGGATATTCTCGTTGAAGCAATCGAACACGACGGGTTCTCACATATCGACTTCCTAACCCAATGTCCAACCTGGAACAAGGATGCGAAGCAGTATGTCCCATACATTGATATCAACGATTCAGAGGATTACGAAATCGATCCAACTGATCGGAATTCAGCCTCCCAGATGATGTATGAGACCGAAACAGCGCTGCACGAGGGAACTGTCCTCACTGGTCGATACTACGTGGATGCTGATCGACCATCGTATGAAGAGGAGAAGAAGGCGATTGGCGAAATGCCGCAGGAACCCCTCGCAGAGAAGTATTTCGATGAAGATCATGAGTGGAAACGGTCTTATGACCTGTTTCTTGACAAACATAAGTAGCGAAAGGCCAAATCAGAGTACATAGAGTCGACTTGGTTTTCTTATTCGCAAGGTATTTTTTTCATCATCACAAATTTAGTGATATGGAAGCAACTTCGACGGAGACAGAGATCCTTCGGGTTTTGGAGGACGACGCTCAAGCCTCATACGCGGAGATCGCAGACCGAGCAGACGTTTCGAAACCGACAGTGAGAAAATACATCCGAAAGATGGAAGACGAAGGGGTGATCGTTGGATATTCCGCAGATATTGACCCAAAGAAACTCTCGGAGACCTCCATCGCGCTGGTCGGACTTGATGTGTCGTCTGAGCGGTATGTAGACGCGACGCGGGCGCTCAGAGACCTTTCAGAGGTGGAGTCGTTGTACACCTCATCTGGTGATCATACACTTATTGCAGAGGTGCGAGCCTCTGATGGTGACGCACTTGGTGATATTATTTCAGAGACACTCGTCTCTGTTGACGGAGTCACTGCTGCACATCCGTCGTTCCTCCAAGAGAAGCTCAAATAATCGACCAAGACGCGAAGAGTAATCACAGCCATCTGATTATTCATGTCTGGCAAAACATTACCGGGGATTTCTGCTCCGTCGGAGACACCCTCGGTCATTTGCCATGTAGATATGGACTGTTTCTATGCATCTTGTGAACGGTTGCAAGAACCATCGCTGAAGAATAAGCCTGTGATTGTTGGCATGGGCTACGAGAGAGGGACATCAGATGGTGCAGTCGCAACAGCAAGCTACGAAGCACGCAATTTTGGGATTGAAAGTGCCCAACCAATCTCACAGGCTCTGCAACTGCTCCCGTCTGCGGATGAGACAGATTCAGTGCATGGTGATGTTGGGTATTACCGGCCGGTGCGGCTCAATGTATACGAAAGTATTGCTGCAGAGGTCAAAGACATACTGCACGACTGC
>KE356562.1:434008-453521 GCA_000416005.1 Haloquadratum sp. J07HQX50
TCTCTGTCTGGACCGATTGATGACCCAACGGTAGTGAATTCAGTTGCGAGGGACCTGCTTGCCGAATTCGAGATGACCAAAATACGGAAATTAGGTGTTCGTGTCTCGAACCTCTCGTTCACGCAGAGCGAACAAACTCAGCTTGATGGCTGGCAGTCTGGTCATTCTCCCCCGAGCAAACAGGATCTCCAGGCGCGGGCTGCTGCAACTCGCTTGGATACACAGACGACACTGTGCGAGTTTCAGTGATTGTCAGTCACGCACTGTTCCATAACGGTCGTTGAAAACACGCCTATTCTATTCAGCAGTGCTTCCAAGCTCTGGTTGGTATTAGAAGGGGACTCAAAACAAAAGGAATAGAATCGTCCACACACAAAAGAACGATCAATTTGGGCTTCAGTCTCAGATATTCGACTCTGTTGAAGCCTCCTGAAACTGATGGAACCGGTGTGTGAGAGACAGAGTATTCTGCAAGGGATTCTCACGATTTCGGAAGAACAGGCGGTGTCTATTCTAGTGCGAGAAGGCTTTGAGCGAAACAGTCATTCGAAACGGTCGGGCTTGATTCTTGCTAACCGAAGTGCGTTCGGTGTCACACCGAAGCTCATCCTCATGTCGCCAATGACGACGACCGTGACGTTTACCAAACCGAAGGACACGCCCACCGCCAACAGCGCCTTCACACCGATGCTCGCCCAAATGTTCTGACGGATGACGCCGTTCGCCTTCTCTGACAACGCGTAGAGCATCAGCTCGTCGCCCATCAGTGCGATGTGTGTAGACTTGACGGCCGTGTCTGTCCCCGTTGCGTCTATCGCTACCAGACAGTCGCGGTCACAAGTGCCGGGGCGTCGTTGACGCTATCACCACCATCATCACGCCGCCGAACTCCTCGTTGAGAGCGCTACCGTCTCGGCTGTCTGCTCCGGTAGCAACTCAGCACGCACGTCATCAACGCCCGCCGTTTCACTGACCGCTCATGCAGTCACCTCGTTGCCGCCGGTTAGCATCACGATGTGCTCGACATTGAGGTCATGAAGACGTTCGACTGTTCGCTTCGCCTCCGCATGTGCCTCGTCGGCTACTGCATGCCCATAATCCGTTCCTCGGTTCCGATGAGAATGACTGTCTTTCCGTCAGTCCGCAGTTCTTCGATCGTATCATTGGCGGCGGTAGCAGCATCGTGACTTTCGGAGTCCTCAACTGTGACACCACCGTCGGACAGAGTTCGGACGAGGTCAAGGGAGAGACCTCACTCCGTGAACAACGCTGGTTTCGCTACGAAGTACGTCTCGCCGTCTGCGTCGGCATGGACGCCTTTCCCAGTCAGACTCTCGAACTCGGATACGTCGCCCGGTTCGATAGCTGCCTCATCGGCAGCCTCCACGACGGCCCCCGCTGGGGTGTTCGCTCCACCCTCCCAGAGTTGCTGCCACGGATAGTGCTGGCTCTCGGGTCTCTCCATCGGTGGGGACGACGTCGGTGACAGTAGTTAGCCGGGGTGAGCGTCCCGGTCCTGTCGAACGCGACTGTCTTCACTGCCCCGGCCGATTCGAAATGCCTGCTTGATCAGGACACCGTTCTTTGCGGCACTCGTAATTCCTGAGACGACGCTGACGGGCGTGCTGATTATGGAAGATGCAAGGCTAAAACATCGCCCTTCAGGGCAAGGAGGATGTCGATCGTGGTGTGGACTGGATAAAGAAATCGTATTACCAACAACTGATAACCTGAACACAGCGAGAAACTAAAACTAACCCGTGAGCTCAGGGTGATTCACGATACTGGTTCAACGAGCGAGTTGAGAGTTGCTTGCGGGTCGTCTGCCTTGGCAACACCAGAGGCAAGAAGAACTCCGGTTGCACCAAGTTCAGATGCTGTTTCAAGATCGTCACCACTCGAGATCCCGGCTCCACAGTAGACCGCAGTTTCAGCGTTGACTTCTGCTGCAGCCGTGACAGCATTCGAAATAATGTCTGGGTCAGCAGTGGCAACTGAGACATCGCCACCAATGAGTGCTGGTGGTTCAACTGCGACGGCATCGGGACCGAACGCAGTAACCGCTCCAATCTGGGCTGGATTATTTGCACACACACACGTCTCTAATTCCACTCGCTCGGCTGCTTGCACTGTGGCATCAATTGTTGCCAGCCTGAGTCTCTGCTCTGAGTGATTAATCAGCGTGCCCGTCGCGCCTGATCGCTTGGTCGCCTCTGCGAGGGTGCTCCCAGTGTGGCTCCCGGGATCGTTCGGATCAATGTGTTGTGCCCAAGTTTCGACACCAGTCTCAGCGACTGCGGCAAGATCGGCAGCCTGTGGTGCAACCGCAATTCGGGCCCCTGATGCATCTGCCACTTCTTTTGCAGCGCTGGCGATAGCGACTGGGTCAGCCGGATATGCTTTTAAGTTGATTAAAATGAACACAGCCGTACCCACACGCCGAGGAATCAAATAGATTGACGTTTGCGTGGCGTGGCGTGAACCAGATTACTCAGTCTTTTCGCTTGACGACGTCACCAAGCGTTGTCGTAGTTGAGGATCCACCAGACCACTCGTTTTCTTCTGTTTCACCACCTTCAACGAGCGAGAGATCAAGCTTCCGCTCAATTTTTTTACGCACCCCGTCCGGAGGGAGAATATCAGCCCGTTCGAGTTTTCGAATCAAGCTTGCTTTTTCGTTCAGAGAGTCAGCAAGGTCCTCTTGACTGAGGCTCCGGTTTTCACGAGCTTCACGAATTCGGTCATCGTAGTCACCGACAATCTCGTCCATG
Organism: Haloquadratum sp. J07HQX50; assembly: GCA_000416005.1. GTDB lineage: Archaea > Halobacteriota > Halobacteria > Halobacteriales > Haloferacaceae > Haloquadratum. The sequence continues at coordinate 436,780 of KE356562.1, forward strand.
CTATCGAACATATCTTGACGCGATGTCGAGGTTGACCCACTCTGCGAGGGTGACGAAGCAGAACTACCACTCGAAGAACTCGTCGAACCACTGTTACTTGTCGAGTACTTTGTCGAAGCCGTCGAACTTGTCTCTGTTTTCACTTCTGTGCCGAATTCCTTACAATCATCACAGAGTTGAAGTTTGGCTCCTTCAACTTTCACAGTCGTCAATGACGGCTGTTCTTTCCCGCACATCTCACACTGTGGCATACCGCCTCGTAAACAAGGCGGCGATATAAACCATACGCCAATTCTCCCGATTTCGTTCACTGAAGATCCGACCACGCGTGTCGAAAGCGCTGTATCGCGGTCAGATGACCAACAAGAGCAAATGTCAATAGCAGTAGCTCAATTAGACTAAAGCCAAGAAGCTCTGATGGCAGTCCCGCAAAGCTCGACAACACCGCAGATACGACGGCAATAATACTAATCAGTGCCAACCTATCGGCACGGCCGAGTAATCCACCGTATGCTCGTCCAAGCCCAACTGCTTGAATCTGCGTTCCTAAATACGAAGTCATTATTACTCCCGTGACTGCGAGAAGCCCGAATGCAAAGGCCGATTTTCCGGCAGCGAGCCCAATGATAATGATCATATCCGCATATCGGTCAAGGACATGGTCAAGCATATCTCCACTGTCAGTTGACGATCCCAATCGGCGGGCTAATGCCCCATCGATAATGTCCATCCATCCATTAATAAAGACGAATGCTGCTCCAGCGAGATACCACAGTGGTGTATCAAACACAAAGGCACCCCCAGCAGCGATTGCCCAGCCAAACCCAATAACACTCACTCCATGTGGGGTCAAGCCTGCTTTGATTGCGATATCGACGAAGGGGTCAATTGCGGCATCAATCGCATTTCGGTACTGGTCGAGTGTCATAGATAACCAGTAAAGTCGACTGTTCCAACAGTCGGCTCGCGGGTATCCTGAAGAATCGCTTCGACATCCCTCACGACATTTTCGACTGATCGACCTGTTGTATCTACTTCCCACACGGATGACCGGCCATGTTTGTCAACAGCCTCAGAGAGGATAATATCGAGTGCCTCGCTTTCAGCATTCTCAGCAATACTTTCAGACGACTCCCCCCGGGCCGCAAGTCGCTGCGTGAGTTCTTCAGGAGCACAGCGAAGTACGATGACTTTTTCAGCCGACAGGTGATGTGCAAGGTGCGACTCAACGATTCCTGACCATGGATTTAGATGCGCGCGTATCGCATCAAAGTCGGCGATCAATGACTGCCGCGATGTATCAGTGCCAACAGTTAGACCGGCTTCTCGAATAATTCGATTGAGATGAGAGACGCTGAACTCGTGTGCAACCGCAAGTCGCTCAGCAACGGATGTTTTTCCTGTTCCAGGTGTTCCCGTGAGCGCGATTTGCATGGTTATGCTGAGGAACTGCGACTCACTTGCTGCATTGGCGACGTCGAGTCCAAAATATCTGAAAGAACCTCTACTGCCTTTTGACTCTCTTCCCGAGTCCCGCAGGAGAGTCGCACACACCCTGGAAGGCCGAAACTCGTCGTGTCACGAATGATGATTCCCTCATTGAGAGCTGCTTCGGCGATCGCTGTGCCATCGCCAACGTCACACAACACAAAATTTCCTCCTGATGGCCACACTGGAACCGGGAGTTCATCTCGATAGTACTCACGGGCCCAGCGGGCTGTCTCGACTGATTGCTCCAGATGTGCGGTGTCTGCGAGTGCCTCACGAGCGGCGCGACAGGCGACTTCATTCGCTGCGAACGGGGTGTTTATTTTTTCATACGCATCGGCCCACTCCTCAGGGACAACAGCATACCCAATTCTGAGCCCTGCTAATCCGTATGCCTTCGAGAAAGTTCGGAGGACGGCGATGTTCGTGTGATCTGCTACTAAATTGATTGCTGATGGTTGATGACTATACTCACCATACGCCTCATCCACAGCGACAAGTGTTTCATCATCCACTGTAGAGAGAAGTCGTTTGAGGTCGTTGTGTGGCATTTCAGACCCAGATGGATTATGTGGTGAAGTGATGTGCAAAATACGGCTTTCGTCAATTTGAGATCGTATTGCATCTGGGTCCTGAGTGAAGTCCTCTCCCTTCGTTAATTCGTACGTGGTCAATGAGCCGTGGTGATACTGTGTAGACATATCATAGTATGAGAATCCGGGCTCAGGGACTGCGACTGTCTCACCTGGATTGAGGAAAGCACGTGAGAGGTAATCGATCGCCCCGTCGGCACCAGGGGACAGCCAGATCTGCTTCGGCAGCACATCCCACTTCTGTGCCAGCGCTTCTGTTAGCTCGACATGTGACTGCTTTGGATATCGGTGAACCTCCGTCGCAGCAGTTTCGATTTCCTCGGTTGCGGCCGGGCTTGGCCCGTGTGGGTTTTCATTTGACGACAACGTAATGAGTGCGGCAGGGTCAATACCTACCTCTTGAGCTACCTCTGCGACTCCCTTGCCAGGTGTATATGCAGAGAGTGTCGAGAGATCGCGTGGTTGCATATATAAACAATGCATCTCCCCCGTCTTTACCCTAGCGTTCGGACGGTCCTGTGAGTATGGAGAGTGTTTCGAGGTGTGCCTTGTGTGAGTAGGTTAGTGTGAGGCGGCAATCCTCGCATTCGAGAGCGGGGAAAGTATTAATCAGGGATCTGTACTGAGTGGGTGAGCGTCCCAATTCCATCAATTGAGATGCTGATTGTGTCGCCGTCCGAGACAGGCCCGACGCCACTCGGTGTCCCAGTTGATATCACATCGCCTGGTTCAAGTGTGAGGTATGTCGTAATCTCTTCGATCAACTCTGGGATCGAGAAAATAAATTGGTCACGTGAAGAATGCTGACGGGTCTCACCGTTGACTGATAATGAAATGCTCGCATCCTCCGGAACTGCTGTTGGTGGGGCAAGCACTGGCCCCATTGGTGCAGCATTATCGAATGCTTTGCCGCGTATCCAGTTTTGCTCTCGGTTCTGGTCATCTCGATTTGAGAGATCATCCAGACAGGTGAATCCTCGAACATACGACAATGCATCCTCAGCAGGCACCTCCTTGGCCTGTTTATCTATCACGACTGCCAGTTCTGCTTCGTAATCGATTCGGTCCTTTCCGCTTGGAAGTGTGACTTCAGAGTGTGGGTGTGCAACGGCGTTCGGGGGTTTCAAGAACAATAATGGACGATCAGGAATCGACTTATTTTGCTCCGCAGCGTGGTCGGCATAGTTCAGCCCGACACACACGATTTTTGATGGTTGTGCTGGAGCGAGTATCGAAGCCTCAGCTCTCTGAATTTCACTGCTTCCATACTGGATCGTCTCGCCATCAAGCGTGCCTGTTCGCACATAGCCGCTTGAGTCTCGAAATCTAATTGTCGACACACGAAAATAAAAACAAAGCAATCGTTTGTGTGTTTTCTTTTATGAGAGATCTCTCATCTACCCGGCTGTGAGAGAACCACACATACCGATTCGCTCCTGCACCGCAGGCTTCTCAATCAAGGCGATTGCTGTTTCGACGATGGTATTATGCGACGTTTGATAGTTCATGTCATGCGGTGTTATCTCAGCGATCTGATTTGAGAAAGAGTCATGATTCACGTGGGTCTGTCGACAGCAACAAGCAGGTGTGAAGGGCGGATGCTAGTTCCAATATTGTGAAGCAGTGCCTCATATTCACGATACTGATGAGCGTCGAGGGTGGTTAACTCAGAAAATGCAAGTCATCTGCGAAACAGGGCGGGAACCTCGAGCCTTGAGGCCGGGGGAGTTGGCACTGCAGTATATTTTAGTAGGTACCTCCCCCCGTAGTATATAATGTCGATGGAACTGACTTGGCATGGCCATTCCTGCTGGCGAGTTACAATAGACGAGACAAGCTTTCTTATCGACCCTTTCTTTGAGAATCCACACACTTCGATGGACCCGGACGACGTGGATAGCCCTGACTATCTGCTCTTAACGCATGGGCATGCTGATCATATCGCCGATGCATCGGGTTTTACCCAGGCAACAGTTGTCGGAGTTCCTGAAATGACAGGATACATGCAGTCTGAAATTGGATTTGATTCCAGCATCGGTATGAATATTGGGGGGACAGTTTCATGCGGTGATGGATATGTCACAATGCATCGGGCCGACCACACGAATGGATTGAATACTGGGTACGAGCGAAGCCTTGGAGTCCCGGTTGGATTTATCCTCAGTGAGTCAGCACCGGTAACGGGCGAATCAGACACCACAACGACATTTTACCACGCTGGAGATACCGGCTTGATGTCAGAGATGAAAGATGTCATCGGGCAGTATATACAACCGGACGCTGCAGCGCTTCCGACGGGAGATCATTTTACTATGGGCCCGACACAGACCGCGATTGCTGCAGATTGGCTCGGTGTCGAACATCTTTTTCCCATGCATTATGATACTTTTGGCCCGATTGAGATCGAAACCGAGGATCTACTTCACGCCGTAGAGAACAGAACCGAAGGCACGACAGTTCATGTACTCGATGGTGATGAGTCATACACGCTCACATAGAGAAAGCACTCAGGAGAGTTGTGAGACAATGTCTGGAATGTCTGCCAGTGAATCTATCTCATAATCCGGGCTGATTGCGTGGGACTCAGGCGTTGAGTGGGCTGCAATCCCAGTTTGTACTTGCGCAGTGTACATTCCTGCATTATTCCCGAGGGCAATATCGGTGTCAAGCCTATCACCAATTAGTATTACATCACTGGGGTCGTGTCCTAGCTTATCCAAAATCATCTGCTGAGCGACTGAACTGGGCTTACCCAAGATTGTAGTTGGCTGTCTGCCGAGAACGTTCGCGATTGCGTGTATGATAGCTCCGGATCCTGGAATATCTCCATCTGCTGCTGGGATAACCATATCTGGGTCAGTGCCAATAAATGGAATATCAGCGCCCCCAAGAACTCTCAAACACCGCGTGAGCGTCTGATACTCGAACTCTCGGTCAATCGAAGCGACAAACACATCGGGCGCGTCATTCAGGTATGTCTCCTGATAAATAGAGGAGGCATGAAGACCGGCGTCGCTAAGTAGTGAGAGTAATCCCGATTCGCCGACAACGCCAATAGTTGCCTCTGGGTGTGTCTCTACGAGATACTGGCGAGTCACTTCGCCTGCGGTGAGAATTTCGCCACAGTCAACAGTTAGTCCAGCCGATCGAAAGCGTTCTTTGTATGTGTGCGCTGGTTCCGTTGGATTGTTTGAAACAAAGAGTCGATCAAGACTATGTCTGCGGCACAGATCCATCGCCTCGTTTGCCCCAGGGAGTGCAGTGCTCCCGCGAACGACTGTACCGTCAACATCAAAGATCATGGCTTCTATTGGCATTGTCTGTGTCTAATCAGAGCGGCCAGTTCAACGTAGTGGGCGGCACTCAGACCAGATTCTCAGATATGAGACGCCTCGTTCAACTGATACGGAAAGAAGCATATACCGGCCGTGTAAGTATCTATATGTGACGAATACCCAGTTGACGCTGATCCAGATTGATAACTACGGTCCATGGACAGTGACTCCTGAACCGCGGCGCGAAATGGATTTACAGACACTACAATCGCGTTTATTTGCTGACCTTGCACAATTTATTGGAAGTCGCGACGGGTATATTTATTTCACCCGATTCGACAACATGGTGGCGGTCACCAATGGGCTTGATCAGACAGATCATCAGTTGCTTCAAGAGTCTATCAGGAACCGATATCCTGTTTCAATTAGCCTCGGAACCGGGTTATCTCAAACCCCAGCGACCGCACTCGAAAAAGCAACCTCACGAGTACAAGCAGCAGGTTCCGCACAAGACGGTGGGCGGACAGAGGTGTTATCTGGTGAGTATCTCGACACCCAGGCGCGGTGTGCAGATGACGTTCAAATTGCACACTTTGATGTCAATGATGCCACAGGAAAGTACACAGATCAATTAAGTGAGTTTGACTCATATATCCAGATTGAACAAGGATACGCAACACTCATGCGATATCTCCGTGAGACTCACGGTGGACTCTCATTTTTCGTTGGTGGTGATAATATCATCGCAGTGAATCCTGAATTAGACGAATCAGCGTATGAGTCTGCAATCAACCATGTTCGTGCTGAGGCTAATGTCGAACTGAAAGTTGGTGTTGGCATCTCCAAGCATGCTCACGGAGCAGGGATGCAGGCAAAGCATGCGCTCGAGCACTGCCGACATGATGGGTCGATAGTCAAAATCGACCACTCCGAGGAGCCTGCTGAGGCAGTCGGCGACTGATTCTCTCGTCAATTGTCTCGGGGTCAAGTGAAGTGGTTCGAGACGCAAAGCGTCTCGTCATCACAGGAACGGAAATCGATGATTTCCAATTGGGAACAAAGCCGAGGCTTGTCAGTGGACTTCCGCTCTCACTACATAATGCAGTCGGTCGAAAGTGACCGTTCGCGTTCAACGGCCCTGAGGTGAGGGCCGATTGACTCGTTGGCCCGGCCTGTTCAGCAGTGCACTGGCTTCCTCCTCATCTTCGATGATGCAGTTCCCGAGTGCTGTTGATGCAAGGTTGCGGCGCCTTGTACGAGGCTGGATTGGAGAGGGAGGGCCTCACGAACGTCAGAATACGTCTCGTCGTGGGAGGGATTCTTCGCGTCCGTGACCTGGGTTGCCGTCCCACCCGTGGTCTGCGACGTGTTGTGCCGCTTCTCGGAACTGCTCGAACGCCTTATTGAGGACTTTACGGTCGTCTTCGGCGAGTTTGAGTTGGATGTTCCGAACACCATCCATAATTCATCAGTAGGGCTAAATATACTCAAATATATGTAAAATAGTGAATGGGAAGACTTGGTATCGGATGGTTTGTTAAAAAAAGTGTCAGCATCCTCCCCGACCTCAGGGGTCTAGGTATCCATCTTGACAGCTGATGAAACCCAGCCCTTGCATTGCAGTGTGTCAGATGAGAGATGGAATCTGTCGTGGATGTGGGCGGACGCTCACAGAAATCGAAGACTGGACAGAGTATACCCAGGATGAGAAGCAGGCAATTATGCAGCAACTCCCTGAGCGATTGACTGATCCTCAAACTGATTAAATACCAGGCCTACACCAGGTCAATCGTAACGTGCTCCCTCAAATCGTGCGTGTTCCCGCTTCACGCTATAACCCTGGGTTAGTCTGTGGATACTTACTGAATCATGTCATACGAACTATTATAAGCATGCTTTGAGTGAGTGGATGTGGAGGGGAAAGGAAATGATTCGATATACGCGGCCATTAGATGCATATTTGTACACACATACACCCGGTGGAGCATGTTGCGTCGGGACTGTTTGAGTATCATCGGAGGCGCAGCTATCATGCCATCAACACTCAATGCATTAGGGTCGACAGAAACACACGAACAGACAGGGTCTGAGCTAAAGATTGAGGACATACTCTCGGTTGAAACGGCAGACCGGGGTATCCCATGGATCAAACGCACCTTACGTAACGCAATCCCACGGTACTGGAAACAACCAAATCGAGGTGTCTATCATATTGGTCCAGACACAGAATATCGGGTTCCAAAGTCATACCAGAGCGTCAAGCTCTATGCAAACTTGTTCCACCGACAACTCGGTCAAGTCTACGAACATAATAGATACGATTGTGATAATTTTGCATTCGATCTTCGAGATGCGTTCACCAGAATGAATCCATTCATTAATTCCATTGGCGTTATGATCGATACTGAGCGCAGTCATGCATACAATGTGATTGTCGTTGATGACCAGCCAAAGAAACGATATGGTTCCGTCCATATGTGGGAACCACAATTAGCGAAAGAAGAAGATTACAGTAGCGATAAAGGAGTGCTGATTCTGTAAGTATTGGCCAAGTCGTGATCTGTTATTGAGAAACTCAACAATTTTTTCTAACGAAGCTATACAGCCGTCTTACGAAATGAAACAGAAGCGCGAATGTATATTCGACAAGGGTGCCCACGTGACTGGAAAGACAATTGAAAATGAGGGTTTTGCCTCGTTGAAATCCCCAATCAGTAATCGACTTTATTTCCGGTGCTCAGCACGGGGGCGGATCTTACATTACGGTTCGGTCTGTTCAGGATCGCTGTGATCGTTCGATACATACTCTGTATGTAGCGATCTGGTTGCGAGAGCAACTAAACAAGGCTGTCTGACGCTGCTGAATACAACCACAAATGGTCTAGATATGTGTTTTTGGGATCTGGTTAAAATTCATTTTGGATTAGTGGAGGTAGCTAGAATTTATCCGTGGAATCAACGCTGATTTCCCTGAGTTCAACCCGCGGAGGTCGCGAGGCGGCGAAGGCAATCGTCTCGGCCACGTCTCTCGGCTCCATCGCCCGTCCGTCCCAGCGCTCCCAGTCATTCAGTTCGGTGATAACTGGTCCCGGCATCACGATAGTGACCCGGACGTCTTCCTCTGACATCTCTTTGCGGAGCGACCGCATGAAGCCGTTGACTCCGAACTTCGATGCCGTGTAGCTGCTTCCGCCTTCCTGTGGATACCGGGCGCTCAGTGAGGAAACGGTAATCACGTCACCCAAATTTGAGTCAAGAATGCCCGGGAGGAGCGCGTGAGTCACGTTCATGACGCCTTCGAGATTAACCCGGATGCTGGGTCGTAACTCGTTGAGCTCCGTCTCCACGACCGGTCCGCCACTGGCAACGCCGGCGTTGTTGACGAGAAGGTCAACACTGTCGAACGCTGACAGGACATGGTCGGCCATCTCGGCGACCGCGTCCTGATCAGTCACGTCGGCTGGAAACACCAGCGTTTCGCCGTCTATCTCTCCGGCAATCGAGTCCATGCGCTTTTTTCGGCGTGCCATCAGCACGACCGAACAGCCTGCGTCGGCAAGAACTTTAGCCGTTGCCTCGCCGATTCCCGACGATGCTCCTGTGACAACAGCGGTTCGTCCAGCTAGACTCATATAGCGGCTTAATCTATTGATTAGTTATTCATTTCGAAACTGACCGACAGTGGTTACATCACTTCTGGCGTTTGGGAACATATGTGCGGTGTGAACCGCCTCGGGGTCAAGTGGTTCGAGACGCAAGGCGTCTCGTTATCACGGAAGACTGAGTCTTCCGTACGACCCCGAGCTTCCCGTGGATTAGTCGGACACTCCCACGTGACCATCTTAACTACCACTTCGTGTGGTGTCCGAAGTACCGCCACGCGATTCTCGAACCAATCGAGGACTCGCTGGAAGCAAGTTTCCGCGAGGTGTGCGACGAGTACGGCTACGAGATACTGTCGTTGCACATCTCGCCAGACCACGTACACCTGTTCTTGTCAGCCCACCCGAAGCACTCTCCAAGCGAGATTGTGCGAACGGTCAAGAGCATCACGGCGCGGGAGATGTAGAAACAACACGAACAGTTCTTGAAAAGGTATCTGTGGGGCGGTGGGTTCTGTGAGCAGTCGTACTACATCGCAACGGCGGGACAAGTATCAAGCGAGACGATTGAACAGTATATCGAACGTACAGAACACGTCTGAGTGTCGGCTTCACCCTCTCGGGGTCAAGCCCCGAGGCACTCGCCTTGTTTATCTGTAGAGTTTGAAACTGGGGATATCCAGTCGACGTTGTCCGGAATAATTGGCGAGGATGTGGTCAATGTAACACTGCTCCATGACGGGCTCAATCTCTCGCTGGGTATCGACACAGTCGTTGAGAAAAACGCTTATGTCCTCCGGCGGCCGAACAAGTTTCGAAACTCCAATGGCTTTCTTGATATTCATCAGGAATACCGCGTCTTAGAATAACTCCGACACACGCCGGTTCCAGCCCCCCGAACCAGTGGCTCTCGGTGACGGCGACTCGGTACTTGGGGGCCCGTTTCTGATAACGACTTATATCAAGGGAGAAGCAGTGCCACTCGGGTCACTCCTTCCTGACCGGTTCCAACACCCAGCAGCCCGGCAGCGATTCGGCGAAATTGTCGTCGAGAAACTTGCTGAGCTTCACACGCTCGATACTGAGCCCTTCAATGGCGTATGTGAGCGAAACTCGCTGCGAGACCAAATTGAAGAAGTGGTCGACCGGATGGAGGCAGCTATCAAGGTGACTGGTCACGACCCCCCCGCTGTCTGGGAGGTGGCCGAGTGGCTTCGTGACAACGTCCCTGCAGATTCGAAGACTGTAGTCTGTCATGGTGACTTTCGGCCGGGAAACATCCTGTTCGTAGGTGAGAACAAGCCACAAGTTGGTGGCGTCATCGACTGGGAGACGATGTGGCTCGGCGACCCCTGCATTGAATTCGGCTATCTGTTACTCCGGTGGCGCGACGAGGGGGACCCGGCACCGCCAATCAAAAAGATTGCAGCGAGACACCCCAAAACAAAAGTAATCGAAGGATTAGGTGGCGATGATGCCCCTAACGTCGCCCCTTACACGGCGAAACCAGGAAGCCCAACACGCCAGGAACTGGTTGAGCGCTACCAGGCTAGAACTGGGATTGGTTTTGAACACGATCGGTTCTACCGGACACTGGCTGCCTTCGACCTCGCCGCGATCTGGGAAGATATCTACAGAGAGCAACTCAGCTCTGGCTCGGTCGGATGGTAACCGAACATCGAGTATCTACTACTCATCGCCGAGAGTATAATGCGTGGGGATCACATATTATAACCACATGAGAGTTCACAGGCGCATATCCGTGCGCAACCGCTTGTGTTCACTCCCTCGTATTCTGTTGGCCGAGCTAAATAAGAGATAGATAAAGGTATCAAAGAGTGCGTCATGGAACCCGTACCACTCGTTTTTGTTGAATCCTCGTCAGGACTCGCATACAAAGTGAGTGGTGGATGGGCTGACAGAGGGGGTACTCAATTATTGCAAGGATAATCGGACAGGGCTGGTCGAAGGAGGCTGTTTTGGGTCGGTGTGATGTGTCACGAATTCTGTTCGTCGAACTCATAGAACTGTTGAGACAAGAACATTTAAACAGTGAAAAGTAATGTTAGCAAGTAACATGATGGATAAGCTCGAAAAAGAAGTAAGTATGTTAGATCGTCACCGCCAGGTTCTCAAAATGGTCATCGACAGTGAACCAATCGGTATTGTTACAATGGCTGACGAAACAGGCTATCCACATCACAAGGTTCGATATTCTCTGCGTGTGCTTGAGGAAGAGAATCTCATCGAGCCATCCGAACAGGGTGCAATCACAACTGAAAAGACGGCTGAATTTGTTGGTCAGTTGGACGGGAAACTTGACAAGGTTAAGAACAAACTCGATGAAATGAAAATTGCTGAGAACTGACACCCCGGTCTCTGGGATTTACTCCTGGGTTAAATCTCGATATCGGTCCCCGCTTCTGTCACACTGACAACCCAGACTGAAGTTCACAAGAAACCTGAGTTACACAAAGGATCCTCCTCAGGAGGTGGAGCAGTCGAGAATAGTGTTGAAATCTTAAATTGGTGGCAGCGGCGCTCTGTGGCGGTTTTAGGCTTCGTAGAAGTCTGTATGGGGTCGGAGGGATTTGAACCCCCGATCGACTGATATCTCCGGTATGCGCCTCGGTACTCCAGAGGGTCGTCGTCACAATTGATGATCAGTCAATTGCTCGGTATATCAGTCTGGAGTTTCGTCACCGGGCATCAAGCCTCTGGAGTCAGTCGCCATGCCGGGCTTGGCCACGACCCCTCTTGTCGCATATATACGTACAATCATGCCGAATAAATGGATTACGATGCGCTCCTCTGAGTCGATCAGGATCCACGCGATTAATCCCGGTCAGTGTCAGCCCAACTGCACTCTTGACATTTAAACGCAGTGACAAACTCAGTGATATTTGGCATGTACCCGACCGAGATCACATTCTCACCGCAGTCTGGACAATCCATGTCTGCATCTTGAATTGCCTCAGCCTCCAGCGGACGCTCACCCTCAACAAGTTCAGCCAGTCGTTCCGGTGTTACCATTCTACCCTCGACGACACGATTGCTCATATATCACGTGTGAGTGCTACCGTTCTAAATTCGTCGTATCAGAGCCAAGGGGCCCGTGAGTCATCATCTTCGTGAAATACATACTCAGGTTCACTGGCGTCTGTGCCCGAGTTTGCCTGGGAACTCGCTCCTGATTGCCTGTCGTCCTCACTCACGACGTGCTCAACAGTATCGCTGGCCTCTGAATCTGGTGTTTTCGTATCAGAGACATTATCAGTGGGAGTCGGAGTCGGAGTATCGATTGAGCTGTCAGGATCATACGCGAAAACAGCCGTGACAGCCAGTACCCCAAGCGCGACAGGCGCTTCGGTTGGCAATACACCCAGGATATCGATGGCGAGCATGCCAAGCGCGACTGAACTTCCAAATCTGAATCGGTCGATATCGACGACTGTTTGCAACCATGGGGCGAACACTGCAATGACGATAGCGAATACAATACCGACTCCAGCGGCAGCGAGACCTCGTGCAATCGTGATTAGATTCACCTCAAGCACGAGAGCGGCTCCTGATAGGTTCGTGCTCGCGACGAGCCCAAGTCCAATAATAATACTTGGTGAAGGGAGGTACTCACCCACTTTCGCAGAGGCAGTTTTGGCGGCGACTGCCAAGATGACTACCCCTGCAAATCGCTGGAAGACCGCAAAATCAAGCATCGATTGAAGCGTTTCAGCAAAAACCGCTTCGATACCAGCCACAGGAAGAATAATCGCCCCAATCACTAATACCGAAGTAACCTTTTCACGGCGCGTTCCTTCCATTTCAGCCAGAATAACAGCGACGGTGGCCGACCCACCGAAAATTAAGAGCCCTGTTTCGATGATACCGACGGCTGATCCCAATGCGCCGGCGATAATCAATGCAGGGAATATGCCGTCAATGAGCGGCAACGCCATCACGGTTGCCAGTAGTTTGGTTGACTTTCCGACGCGTCGCTCAAGCTGGAGCGCAACTGGATGCCGAGAGACGCTCATCTCATGCTACTGGCCATACCCACTGGCCAAGTGGTAGCTTAACCCTGCAGAGGGCGGTTGTTGCCCTCCAACATGGCAGCACACTCCGACACGGGCGAGACGATGGCTCATCCGCCACTTAGGTGTGTCCAGCCAGTGTATCGCTGTCGGCATAAATGTAGATGTAAACAGAAATGTCTCACCGGAATTGAAGAAAGCAGCTGACTTACCGGCGATACACGATACGGCGGGACACTCGAAGTCCATATGTAATTACAATGGTATCAAGGATTTAATACTTGTGTGAGAGATGTTTTCAAACGATATCGCAGGCAAGCACAGTCGCCTGCCACTCTCGCAACGTTTTTGTCAGTGCCACTAGGACGATTTATATGGGAAACGACGTTTCAGAAACCGGATCCTTTTCTGAAAAACTTCGGGTGCCGGAGGCGCTTACGTTTGATGACGTGCTGTTGCGGCCGATGGAAAGTCGTGTGGAGCCTGATGCGGCCGATGTCTCGACGCGTGTGTCACGTTCAGTTTCGCTGAATATTCCAATTATCTCTGCTGCGATGGACACTGTCACTGAGGGAGAAATGGGAATTGGGATGGCACGAGAAGGGGGACTCGGTGTTCTGCATCGTAACATGGACATCGAGCAGATGGTCGCTGAGATCGAGCGTGTGAAACGCGCTGATGAGTTGGTTATTCGTCGCGAAGATGTAGTAACAGCTCATCCAACACAGACTGTTCGAGAGGTTGATGAGATGATGGAGCGAAAAGGGGTTTCTGGGGCTCCAGTGGTTGATGATACGGATACGGTATTAGGAATCATCTCAGGAACTGATATCAGGCCATATTTGGAAGTTGGTGAGTCTGATGCCGTTCGCGAGGCGATGACGGATGAAGTAATCACAGCGCAACGAACCGTTGGTGCACGCGGTGCACTTGAATTGATGTATGACCACAAAATAGAGCGCGTTCCAATCGTAGATGGGGACGAGCACCTGGTCGGACTGGTGACGATGCAAGGGATCTTACAGCGGCGCGAACACGAGAATGCAACTCGCGACGACACTGGGCGTCTCCGGGTCGGGGCTGCTGTCGGTCCGTTTGAAACAGAGCGAGCAGCCGCTGCCGACGATGCCGGAGCAGATATTTTGTTTATTGACTGCGCACATGCGCACAATCTTGACGTTCTTGAGAGTGCCCGTGAGATCAAAACGAGCGTCGATGCAGATGTCGTCGTTGGGAATATCGGAACGCGTGAAGCGGCGAAAGTAGCGGTGGAATTCGCTGATGGAGTCAAAGTTGGGATTGGGCCTGGATCAATCTGTACCACACGTGTCGTGTCTGGTGCAGGAATGCCACAGATATCCGCTGTTGCCGAAGTTGCAGATGTTGCTGCTCCAGCAGGTGTCCCTGTCATTGCTGACGGTGGAATCCGTTACTCAGGCGATGCAATTAAAGCGATTGCCGCAGGGGCTGATGTAGTTATGCTTGGGTCGTACTTCGCAGGCACTGATGAAGCACCGGGACGCGTGATCACGATGAACGGGAAGAAGTATAAACAATATCGTGGAATGGGGTCTGTCGGAGCTATGAAGTCGGGTGGGGGAGAACGCTATCTCAAGGATAGCGAAGAGGACGAAGAATTTGTCCCCGAAGGAGTTGAAGCCGCAACCCCGTACAAGGGAACACTTTCATCCGAGTTACATCAACTCGTTGGGGGAATGCGCTCTGGGATGGGATACGTTGGTGCTGAGACGATTCCAGAGTTCAAAACGCGCTCAGAGTTCGTTCGCGTTTCTTCGGCCGGCCAGACAGAAGGCCATCCACATGATGTTATGATTACCGACGAGGCACCAAATTATAGCCCGAATAATTAGCGTCGTTCCCACAGCGATTACTGCAGAGAACACCCAAAGTCATCGAAGCCTCAGCCCGACTATTCCAGAAATGACTCAATGCGATTGAGTGCTGTTTTCAGTTCACTCATTCCCGAAGCATATGAGATACGCAGGTGGCCGGCACCGCTTTCACCAAAAGCGGACCCAGGCACGACAGCGACGCGTTCCTCTTTAATCAGTGCTTCTGCGAATGCCTCGTCATCGCTCCATTCGGGGGGGCACTGTGGAAATACATAGAAGGCACCTTCTGCTTCGAAACATTCCATATTAAACTCGTTGAATCGAGAGATAACGAATTTTCGTCGTCGATTGAATGCATCTCGCATCTCCGCCAATGCAGGGTCACAGTTATGAATTGCTTCAAATGCAGCTGCTTGTGCCGTCGTCGGGGCTGAAAGCATCGTATACTGATGAATTCGATTCATCGACTCAATGACCGACTCCGGTCCGATTGCATACCCAAGACGCATCCCTGTCATCGCGTATGCCTTTGAGAATCCATTAAATACGACTGATCGCTCACGCATCCCAGGAATCGTCGCAATCGAAGCGTGTGGGCCCTCATACCGCAGTGCAGCGTAGATCTCATCGGAAAGCACAAACAGGTCGTGCTCTTCAGCGAACTGTGCAATCGGCCGCAGTTCGTCCCGATTCATCACCGCGCCAGTCGGATTATTTGGATAGCAGAGAACCAGCACGCTGGCGTCGGCCGCATCCGCTTGGTCCAGGGCATCGTATGTCAGTTTGAAGTCGTTTTCAGCACTAGTCGGAACTGATATGACCTCACCACCCGCAAATGACGCAGTTGGTTTGTACGAGATGTATGATGGTTCAGGAATTGCGATCTTGTCACCAGGATCAACGAGGGTTCGCATCGCGAGGTCAACGGCCTCGCTCGCCCCTGCGGTCACTAAGATTTCTGAATCTGGGTCATACTCCTGTCCATACTGTGAAATGTGATCAGCAATTGCCGTCCGAAGGTCACTTCGACCGCGGTTTGCTGTATATGAAGTCTTTCCGCGTTCAAGAGCGTCAATCGCAGCAGAGCGTGCTGGCCACGGTGCTGAAAAGTCTGGCTCTCCGACACCAAGCGAGATGAGATCGTCCATTTCGGCCGCGAGTTCAAAGAATCGTCGGATACCAGATGGTTGTGCCTCTCGGGCTCGTCGCGAGAGGTGTGCCTCTCCAGGTGTCTGATTGGGGAGACCCTGTGACGGGTGTGGTTCACCTTCACTCATGGTGACACAGCCAGTCTGTCATCTTCATCTCTATTATCAAAGTAGACGCCTCTATCCTTGTACGTGTGCATAACAAAATGAGTTACCGTTTGTGTAACTTCTGGAATCGGTGCTATCTGTTCAGAGACAAAATTCGAAATGTCGCGCATTGACTCCCCTTCAACATCAACAGCAAAGTCATAGCTACCAGAGACCAACCGAAGTGACTGCACTTTCGAGAATTTTGCAATCCGGCGAGCGATCTCTTCATATCCAGTCTCACGGTCGAGTTCAACGTTCAATTCGACTCTTGCCTGGACGTGGCTCTCCTCAGTCTGGTCCCAATTAACGACAGCTTGATATCCACGAACCGCTCCCTGCTCTTCAAGTTCGCTGAGAAGGGCAGATACGTCGGCCTCTTCGATATCGAGTTGTCGGGCGATATCGGCCGAACTTTGTCTGGCATCTTCAAGCAACACATCGAGCAGCTCCCGCTTCGCTTCCATAGTAAGGTGCAGGAGATGCCCATTCAAAGGGTTTGCTGATAAAGAAAGATGATATTCGTCCGTTGTCAATGTCAGAACTCACATGCTGTTGCGTTGTCTACAGGCGGAGCAGCGTAACTGTCTCGGCTTTGTTCTCGA
>KE356562.1:454019-459739 GCA_000416005.1 Haloquadratum sp. J07HQX50
GATCAGATATGTCTGCGCGCCCAAGTTATGTGAGACGACTGAGCCCTGCCCCGACACTCCAGTTCAAGAGAATCCAACCATGAGAACGTCACTTACCCGTCGGCTTTCGGGTTTGGACATATGCCTGCCTATGCGGTGAACGCATATTACAATACGGCGAAGAATACCGACAACCGATACTGTGGGTACTTCCATCGCGAGCAGAAGTCTCGTCGTTGATAGGATACAGCTCAACTGGCCCTACACTCAGGGACACTGAAGATCAACAGCGATTACGCGCCTACCGAGTTGCTCAACTGAACTACTCCACCCTACCCTACTCAGCCGGTGATTCGGCTCCAGTGAGGGTAGGGCTTCCTCGCTCTCGCGCTATAATTTTTGCTTTTCCGACGGTGTTTGCGAGTAGTGCGTCCCGATGACGACACCCCGCAGTCACCAGTCTCCACAGACATTCGGACCGTCCCAATGTTAAATCAGAGGCCTCGTAACCCAACTCTCAGTTCATACAACGCACCTCTAACGACGCGTTGTGGTCCCGGTCAGCCATGAACCCACCTGAGGGGCACGCACACAACGGCTTCTCCGTCTCGACACCACAACGAGCGCACTGCTTCGTCGTCCTAGCGGGTCAACGGGGACTACGTGGCAGTCATTTTTGTCACCGTGTCGTTTGAGAGCTTGAATTGTCTCGTCTCACGGCATTGCAGCAATGTTGCGGCTGTTCCTATCACCTTGCATTATCGAACCTCAAGATCTTCGAGGAAGACAGCGCCGTACTCGCGTGCATACCAATGTGCTCGTTTCTCACGATAATTCTCACGACGTTTTTTTAATCCGCTCGTGCACGTAACTGTCCCGCTGAATTCCACTTAATTGAGTCGTATTGCTTTCTGGAGAGCGAGCGGTGTCGTCTCTCAATGCGCTCTCGCTGCTTTTCCTCGTTCGTGCGAACGTGCGGTTCTCGAAATCGTGAATGAACTTCGTGATGCCAAGGTTGATTCCAACTGTGTTCTTGAGTTCGATATCGTCGATGGCAGGCTTGTCTGGATATTCGGCGTCCTGCGTGAGTGCGTGGTTATACACTTCTCGGCAAGTCTGGATGTGATTCCACGCGGTCTCTCCAGTGGTTGCTCGGGTGTCGCTTGATACTGGAATGGCTTTTCAAAACACAAGTCCATGTGAGGCTTGTCTATATATGGGTCGTGAATCTTGTACAGCTGTATCCCCTCCCCACTCGCTGACGGTTCGCTCGCCGGGGGTTAGTCTACATCAATTAAAACGGAAGTCTACTGACAAACGTTAGGACTCGACGTGGGGCAGTTGAGGTGTGTTTTGGACTCTGAACTCTCAGCGGTGTCGGTCATACAGCTCAGTATCGCCTTCTTCGATACCCTATTTATCACAATCGTGGCGTTTTCGAGCTGCCCACTGTTCGAATTGTTCTTGACTCTTCAAGCTGTTTCTATCCCCGAAGAGATTTTTCACTGGCGTGAAAACATTTCGTATGGCCCTTGTCAAGTCAGATTCAGAATTGGCAGTCGGAGACCCGGCACCCTCTTTTAGCTTGCCAGCGACGAACGGGAAAGAGCACGGCCTGAGCGACTATACAGACTATCAAGCGCTACTGGTCGTATTTACCTGTAATCACTGCCCGTATGCCAAAGCCAAGGAGGATGAATTAAACTATCTTTCAACACACTATTCAGACTTAGCCGTTGTCGCGGTGAATCCAAATGATGCAACTGAGTACCCCGAGGACAGTTTTTCACGCATGAAAGAACGAGTGGCAAACGATGAATTACGGTATACAGCGTATCTTAGGGACGAAACACAAGAAGTCGCCAAATCGTACGGCGCGGTCTGCACTCCTGACCCCTTCCTATGTCGTCGCCAGGAGGTATCGAGAGCGTCACCGTTTGAGATAGTGTTTCACTCTCGAATCGATGATGCAACATCACCGAATGAATCACCGTCAAGATACGAGATGAGAGAGGCAGTTGAGGCAGTGCTCAGTGATGAACCAATCCCAGTTGAACAAAAACCGTCACGAGGATGTTCGATTAAGTGGGTTGATCAGTAAGTATCTCTGAATCGTCTTCGATCGGTCTTGATTATGTACCATCTCAAGATCAAATGATTCAATAGACTATTTCGGGCTCATCACGAGACGACACAGCGGAGCCGTCTCAAATAACTCCGAGGTACTCTGTCTGTTTCACCTGTAAACGGGTCGGTTGAGCGAATGTCCAACTCTCAACTCCCTCGGGGGAGTTGTCGTCGATCGCCTGATAAGCTCACGATGCCACGAGGATATATATTATATATATGAGATTATAATTCAGCTGCTTCAGTAAGAGCTGTCCGTGCATTCTTGATCGCTTTCGGTCTCTTGGCCGGATACGCCTCAATTTTCGCACGAACGGTGATGCCATCACCGAGCTTCACCGTCTCATTAAACGCAGCCTGCTTATCCAATCGGAAGAACAACTCTGTATCTTCAGTCACTCGTTCATTTAGCTCGGTGACGATTGATTCAATCCCAGATGCATCAGCTAATCGGGCGAACACATGACGTATCTCGGCGGCGTTCTCAACGCGGACAGAAAACACGATGATACGATCACCATGGTGTCCGCGCGTGGTATCCTTCGATATTTCAGTTTCTTCCGGAAGAAGGGTCTTCATCGCCATCTGCACACGCTCTGGATCCTCAGTCGCATAACAGAAACATCGGAAATCGACATAATGAATTGGAAGTTGTGTCATACACGTTAGTCGAAGTCGTTGGTATTCAGACTATTCCTCGTCAGCAGGGTCAAGTTGGTCTGCAGAGATACCGACTTCTTGGCCATCGTCGAAGCTGATTGTATAAGTCTCATCACCGAACATGGTCTCGACGACTTGCGTTATTGTTCCAATCTCACCGTCGAACTCGCTGTGCTTGTCGTGTAGCACGACAGAATCGTCTTCATCAAACTCCATATGTTATCCCAACCCGCAGCAGTCAAAAATCGAGTGGTTTGAAACGAGTGGAGAAAACGTAACCATGATTTGGACTGTTCGTATAGACCACATATGGACCTGCCTCGAAGAGAACTGTTAGCGGGTATTGGGAGCGCCAGCGTGATTGGTACAGCGGGTTGCTTAGGAAGTGGTGGGTCAGACACCGGGAGTAATACTGACATCGGAACACCATCTGGACCATCACTGTCGACAGCACTCTCACAGTGTACTGACACGACAGTCGAACCGGTCTCAAGCCTCCCCAGCCCAACGATGGGACAATCTGAAGCAGCGGTGAGCATAGAGGTGTTCGAAGATTTTGCGTGTTCGCACTGTCGAACATTCTCCACCGAAGTGTTTCCGCAGATTCGTGAGCAGTTCATTTCTGAGGGAGTCGTCTCTTTTCAGTTTCGAGACTTCCCTATCCCTGTTGACCCGTGGTCATGGTATGCCGCCTCTGCAGCACGATCAACTCAAGACATCGGTGGAGAGACCTCATTCTTCAAATTCACTAAGAAAATATATGAACAGCAGTCAGTCCTTTTAGACAATGGATATCAGCTCATCCATGACGCCGCTGAGGCTGCTGGTATCTCTGGGTGCACTGCCGCGGTGGCTGCCGAGACACTGGCATATCAGGATGTAGTGAGAGGTGATAAACAGAGTGGAGTCGAACTAGAGGTACCTGGGACCCCGGCAGTGTTTGTGAACGGAACATTATTACAGGATTACCGCTGGGAGACAGTCAGACAGGCAGTCGAAACAGAGCGATAGCTAGCTATCGCATCTGCACGCTACCATCTGGCCGAGGAAGCGCACGAACCCCCCGCGAGGGGATAAGAAAATTCCCCCGGTTCGTTACAAATGCATACTCAAGAATACCGTTTCGAACGCGCTGTCGGATCGTTGGGATATCGGTGATATCTCCGCCATTCATCGCTTTCCGGACCATCTCAAATTCCGATATTGCAGCTTGGAGACTCGGGAAGTGTAGCGAGGCCTCATTGTCGTCAGTTGACTCAAAATGGCGACGCAGAAGTCGGATTGAACCATCTTGACGACGATTCCCTCTGGCAGCCTTCTGTGCATGACCAACAATAGCTTCTGACTTTGCATCATCACGAATCGTCTCAATCATTCCGTCAGTGATCCCGTTACTCGTGCCAAGCGAATTTCCAACTTCTGGAACCATCTCCTGTTGCGCATGTGTTGGCGAGAACATCTTCGCAACGCGTGAGGTATGGTCCAGTTCTTGATACCAGTCATCAAGTCGCATTCGGAGTCGTGAAACGTGCTTGGTGGTACCTCCAGCAAATGGCCCTGCTTGAATTTCAACATCAGATTCTGCAGCCTGGTTATTCCGAAAGCCTGCTTTGAATCCCATGAACAGCGGAGACGACTCTGGGACAGGGTTCGAATCTGGAATCCCCTTGAGTCCATCCTGCCTCTTAGCTGGCATACCTGGACCGACAAACCCGCTGCGCCGGTCATCAACCTGACAGACCTCGCTAAGTCGTGACTCAATTGAAATCGTATTCACTGTATCACGATCGCCGAACAGTGCCTCCTCAGCGGTCAGTAAGACATCTGGTCGGTCAGATGCCATATGTAGGAGCATATCTTGGGTGTCGAAGGTGGGCGATTCGAAGTCGGAAAGTGCCCGTGGTGAGGGAAGATCGACCGAGGTGGGGAGATCGGTTGGATACCGGTCAAAATAATGAGGGCTGAACCCGAGCGAGAATAGGAGTCCTTCAGGACGCCATGCATAGGCAGTCTCAATTGTCCGCAACGCTGATTCAACATCCGATCGGTCAGATTGTGTTGGTATACCAGATTTGGTCAACGTGAGGTAGAACAAGAGGTGGTGTCGTGGAAGTGTATGGTTTCCAGATGAATCGGTGGATAGAAACCGATTCCACTGGTGTTGGCCGGAAGGAAGTGACTCTCGGTCAGTCGTTCCACGGGGAACAGGTTCATTCGCCTCCGAGAGACACGCTGATAGTGCAGTTGCTCCACCGATAGCAACAGCCATTTTCATAAATCGCCGACGACTCTGTTTGTCTCTCACGTAAAAGTTGTACTCCAGAGATATCAAAGTCTCTTGTGATTGGGGTTGCGCTGGTATCGCCTATCACCACAGATATTGGGAGTGATCTGAACTCCCTGAATGGTGAGAGAGTGACTCAAGATTATCACGGAAGCTGAATTGTGGTTGTTGATTGCTGTCTAACCCTGTGGTGTTCGGCTTGAACTGCCTGACATCGTCCCACTCACAGATAGTGGGTGTATTGTGTGCTATGGACGGCACCGAGGTGGCGGACCCAACCCTTCCCGTGAGGTGCGTATCCTTCCGCAAACTTGGTATCACAACGAATACGACACAAAGTATTCGACATCGTTATTCACCCACGAGTAAGCGTGAGACGAGCAAAACGTGTCTGTGCTGAGGAGGAGCGTGGCTTGTGTTGTACAGGGTGATCATAAACGCAGGTATGAACGACGGAGTAAACATACGCAGAAAATAACGTATAATCTTCTGGCGGGGCACGTGGGGAACAGTTGCCACGGTCAGTAGCCCGCTTGCCCGGTCGAGTCCTGTGACGTTTCGCATCAACTGAACGAGTCGGTTGCGAATCTTCATGCCTCGCCCTCGGCCAGCCTCGTCCAGCGGCGAATCTCAAACGTGCGACTTGGGCATCAGTTCCTCAAGCGGTTGT
>KE356562.1:461265-466412 GCA_000416005.1 Haloquadratum sp. J07HQX50
ATCTCGAAGTCGTCGGCCAACCTCTCGTAGATGCTGTACGTTTCCTCCGTGAGCGTTTACAAATATCACACGGTCGATTCCATGATATGCAAGATTCCGGGTGAATGATTCGACATAGTTTCGGAAGACGGGAGCATCAACCCACATGGTTCCAGAAAACTGCTTGTGATGTGGGCTGACACCAACGTTTACTGTTGGAGTGCACAGAAACTCAGTCTCTGCTGCAGCTTTACGAGCGTATGCCTCAGCTATCATGTAATCAGTGGCTAATGGTAGATGTGGACCATGTTGCTCAGTTGATCCCAATGGAACGAGTGCAAGAGAGTTGTCTACAAAGTATTCCTTGAGTTCGGGCCAGCGCTCCTCAGCGATGTACATACACACATGCTGGATAACTGCGTGGTTGAA
This sequence comes from Haloquadratum sp. J07HQX50, assembly GCA_000416005.1. GTDB lineage: Archaea > Halobacteriota > Halobacteria > Halobacteriales > Haloferacaceae > Haloquadratum. Next base: position 461,674 of record KE356562.1, read on the forward strand.
TGTTTGCTTACAGAACGACAGAGGGGCGATTGTTATCGGGAGATCTCATGGGTATCCACATCTGGTCAGTATTTGGCTGTGTGATTCATATGTTACTCATGCGGGCGTACCCCCTCATGCAGCGAGCGACTCCTGTAGCGAGTGAATCGGGCAGGACCGTTCATCTGACAGTGATCTTGGAATAAGCCTACTGCGACAAACAAATGTGCTCTGTGTATACCATCGAGGGTATCGGGATGCTATAACTTATGTGAACTATTTCTAAATTTGCCTTGATGTTTACTCATTAGCAATGGGAAATATTTATGTAGGGGACAAGCATATATATTTGTATGACCAACTATTATGATTACATCCTCGGCGGAATCCCACTAACTCTCCTCGGCATTTCTGGTGGCCTCTGGTTGCTGGGATTGTCGCTTCCAATGGCTGTTCCATTGGCTGCTGCTGTTGCTGCAGCGTTAGTTGGTCACGCACTGTTCGTGAATGGGCCTGTTTCGGAAACGACAGTAGATAATTCAGCTTCCGGGTCCGCAGAGGCATTCGGTATGAATTCTGACTAAAATGTCACTCGTCTCTGTGCGGATCCCCTCCGAGTGAACGATATCCTCCGTGGCTCGTGTCGTTTTCGACTTTTTCACTGGACAGTGAGACTGAACACGGGCAATCCTACGACGAAACTCGTGGGTTTTCCCGCCCTGCAAATCGGAGAAGCCGCATGCCCTCCCGGATTTTTTACTGTCGTGGTCGGATGGCAATGATTGTTCTATTGTGTGAGAGCATGCTTGAGCCAGCAAGCGGGGCCAAACTGTACCTGAGCGGGTTACTGATGAACAGCGGAATGTGGTCGGGCTGAACAGTCTGGGTTTGAGTGTCCAGGCTGTTTGACTCGGGGATTTTGTGAAAGATGGGTTACACAGAGGTGGAGACCGCTTCAGTCAGTGCCGTATCGTAGGGCTCCAGGAGGAATATAAGATGATCTCAAAGCTGTCGGTCCCGTTCTATTCACTCTTGATAATACGCGTCATGATTACATCATCGCAAATATCTCACGGGAACAATGAGAAACCCGGCACTGCAATAGAATAATATATTGTCATACTCTCATCGACTCTCGCGCTGCTCCACTTTATTGAGTTCAATGAGCAGCCGAAAAACAGCTTTCACGATATTCGAGTCTAAATCAAAATGTTCAGCATTCTGCCCAGCACGCTCCATCACGTGACTCTCTTGAGCCTCGTCTGTCGTTGGAAGACCACGTTCACTCTTTACAGAAGCAATCGAGTCAGCAACGTATGTTCGTCTCGCAATCAACTCAACCAATTCGCGGTCTATTGATTCAATTTCTTCGCGGAGGTTGTTCAGTGAAATATCCTCGCCTGTCGTACTTTGATCGTTATTCATGATGTGCTCCGTCATTTCGAGTCTGCGTCCATAATACCTGACCGGGACGTTCGTTCCATTTCGATTCAACTGCCGACAACTCAGCACGGTCGCCTACGGCTACCATACTTGGGCCCGTCCCGGAGAGTGAAACACCATCGACATGGGGCATCGCCTCAATTGCTGGCTCAAAGGAGTATCCGAGTGCTGCAGAAAAGGCGAGTCCGTTAAGCGTCATTGCATCTGCAAAGTCCCCAGCGTGCGCCATATCCGCGATGATATTCGCTATCTGAGAGACAGATTCACAGCGGGTAACATCTGCGTCCGCGCTGTAGGCCTGTTCAGGGGGAATGTAGATGAGCGCATCCCACGAAATCGTGTCGCGATTCAGCAGAGCATCTGTTGTATTATCCGTCACAGTGACGCCGCCCAGCATGGAAGCCGACGCGTCGTCAAACGCCCCCGTGACAGCAACACCAACTTCACGGGCTGCGTCAACACCAAGTCGGCATGCCTCCAGCGGATCTATCGAGACCCCGAGTGCATCGGCACTTGCTAAAATCGTCGCATTCGCAGCAGCACTGGAACTCTTGAGACCTGCAGCGAGTGGTATCTCGGTCTCAGTTGTCACAGTTGCCCCGATATCGTCTTCCATATCGACTGTCGCACTGTATTTCTCCACCACCTTTGAGACACATCGTTCGATAAGACGTGTGTCAGCGTTCTGATTTCCTTCGATGATCCCATTAATCTCGTCAGATGATTCAAATTCGACCGTCGCTGTGAGTTCCATATCGAGTGCAAATGCAGACCCAATGCCTGTTGAAAGGGCATTGAGAATCGTCCCTGCGCCAGGTGCGACTGCTCGACCGTGCATATCCAATTAGCACTTAGCGGACGGAAAGATGTAGCGGTTGCTCGTACAGGATGACGATGTTTTTGAAATCTCTACTGTAGTATAGTATATGAGCGCCCGAACAACTATCGCTCCAGAAACACTCTCTATTTCGTTGTTAGACTACGGGATTCAGGTGACGTATCTCGACGATAAGACGACGGTTTATCGCGGAGTACCTGAGACAGTTGAGAGTGCATTGACTACGTCTCCTGGGAAGGCGACGCATGTTCTGGTTTGTGACCCAACTGAGACGGAGGGAGTGATGATGTATATTAACGATCGAACAACGCATGATGATGTATTACGCGCGACAGGAGTTGGTCGGGTTGTGCTTGCGCCAGAGGAGACGAATCAAATCTTTCCTGGAGTGACAGCGACTCGACTCGAGGGCCAGCGAACCCGGATTGAGGCAGATATCGAGACCGCAAGAGGTCGGGTATTCGTATTCGTCGAAGATGACTGGACTGAAGAGTCGTATGAATTCGTTGACACGGATTAGCTGATGGTATAGAGACAACACAAAGGGTGTTCATCGCATAGACATCATATGAGTGAGAATACGAGTATCGAACTCACGGTGAAGGCCGCCGAGAAGCAAGATGCAGGACGTGGTATCGCCCGCGTGCCCGACGCAGTCCGACGAGAATTAGGAATACTGAGCGGTGAAACAATCGTTATTGCAGGCGACAGAGAGACCGTTGCGAAGGTGTGGCCTGCTCGTCCAGAGGTGAGTGAGAACGTATTACTCGTTGATGCAGACACCAGAGAGAACGCAGGAGTCACTGTCGGTGATACGGTGCTCGCCCATGCAATTGACATCGAAGACGCAGACCGGGTCACACTCACGCTCCCAGACACACTACGCGTCGATTTTGGTCAGGACTCGGTCGAAATCATAAAGCGGGCGCTTCGGGACCGACCAATTCAACCCAGTGAGCGGATTCATTTCGAGTCTTTCAGTAGCGAGGCGTTTGTTGTCAGTGAAACAACGCCTGATGGACGTGTCAGAGTCACTGACTCGACAACGCTCAAGATTGACTCTGCTGGCACAGCACAGCAGGTCGTCTCCCCAGTCGGTGACCGCCCGACGACTGAGCAGGGAGGGGATGAGAAAGGAGACACACAAACAGCGCCCTCACCTGAGCAAAGCGACCAGGCTGAGGCTGGGCGAGTGACGTACGAAGATATCGGAGGACTCGATGAGGAGCTGGAGTTGGTGCGAGAGATGATTGAACTCCCACTTGATAATCCACAGGTGTTCGCACACCTCGGAGTCGACCCACCAAAAGGTGTTCTCTTGTACGGACCGCCTGGGACAGGTAAGACAATGATCGCAAAGGCAGTTGCCAACGAGGTGGAAGCAACATTTGTCAATATTAATGGGCCCGAAATCATGTCGAAGTATAAGGGTGAATCAGAGGAGCGTCTCCGTGAGAAGTTCGAATACGCCCGTGATAATTCCCCTGCGATTGTTTTCTTTGACGAAATTGACTCGATTGCTGCTGCTCGGGATGATGAAAGTGACGTCGAAAATCGAGTCGTTGGTCAATTGTTGTCGCTCATGGATGGACTCGATGCACGTGGTGATGTGGTCGTCGTGGGAGCCACAAACCGCGTTGATACACTTGATCCGGCCCTTCGCCGCGGTGGGCGATTTGATCGTGAGATTGAGATTGGAGTTCCTAATCAACAGGGTCGTCGAGAGATTTTAGAGGTGCATACCCGTCGCATGCCACTATCCGATACCGTCGATTTAGATCAGGTCGCTGCGCAAACACATGGGTTTGTCGGCGCTGATCTTGAGTCACTCACGACAGAGGCCGCGATGACCGCACTCAGACGGGGAGACCCGCTGCAGGGTGATACCAATTTAACGAGCCTGGGCGTCCAGCGGGGAGATTTCGACACCGCGCTCTCCGCAGTAGAGCCGTCAGCAATGCGGGAGTATGTCGCTGAATCACCAACGACTGATTTTGATGACGTGGGTGGACTCCAACCTGCAAAAGATGCGCTGACGCGAACTGTGATGTGGCCACTGAGCTATGGGCCGCTGTTTGAGGCTGCAAATACATCTCCACCGACGGGGGTATTATTGTACGGCCCTCCCGGAACTGGGAAGACACTATTAGCGGAAGCAATCGCTGGTGAGTCCGGTGTTAATTTTATTCAGGTCGCAGGACCCGAGTTATTAGATCGGTATGTCGGTGAATCAGAGAAGGCCGTGCGGGAGGTGTTCGACCGGGCAAGGCAGGCAGCGCCAGCAATTATCTTCTTCGACGAGATCGATGCGGTCGCGACGAACCGTGATTCAATGGGGTCTGACTCGGGTGTGGGTGAGCGTGTTGTCTCGCAACTACTGACTGAATTGGATGGGCTGCAGGACCACCCACAGTTGGTTGTTGTTGCTGCAACGAATCGTCGAGAGGCGATTGATGAAGCGCTGTTACGACCTGGACGT
>KE356562.1:466432-469420 GCA_000416005.1 Haloquadratum sp. J07HQX50
AATCGGCGTCTGTTCACGCGCTGTTTTCATTGTGAGTTCCTCAGATTGCAGCTCAGAGAGAAGCTGTTCAGTCGCCGGGATATTGAGATCAGTGTGAAAGACTTCGCGGATCGCCTCATCGAACACTGGAGTGTCTTCAAGTGCTGCAAGAAGTCGATCAGCACCAAACCGCTTACGGCCCTGATATCGCTTCAGTGTGCCAAACTTGGCGGCCACCTGTGCAAGTGTGAACTTCAACGTATCAGAGTTCTTGAGTGACAACTCCAATATTGCAGAGAGATGATCAGGGGCAGTCTCGGTGAGTACCGATCTGACAGTTCCAATCGTCGCATCTCGTGGGACTTCTAACTCAATCCGGTATGGACTGATTTCCATCCCTACTGAGGAGCCTGTCCTCTGTCCGACCATTGCAGCGAGCATTCGACCAAGTGTCTCGTTGATGCGGTGTCCGTGAGTTGCGTTCAGCGTGATTTGACGTGGTGTCGACTCGATCACGACCGTCTGATCTGAGGGAACCGGATAGTTTTCTGTGACTTGCTTTCGTATTGGGTCCAACGCTGAGGTGAGAGTGTCCTCATCAACAGGATATCGCGATGACAGTTCGCGGGCGACATGTGTGAGTGGTGCTCCCTGCTTGAATTGCTGTGCAGCAACTCGTCTGATCTCACCAACCTCGCGGGCAACGTGCGGAGGGACAGGTATCTCTGCTCCGGTCCAGGTAGGCACTTCACCACTTGGATCCTCAATTTGTGTCACATTGACTTGATTTTCCTCATCATCGATATCATTGATTCGCCACATTTCTCCACGCTGAATAAATGTCGCACCCGGCTCAGCGAAATTCAGTACAAATCGCTCATCTAGTGTGCCAATCTGGCCCCGCGCAGACATATCGCGAACATCATATGTTTCCTCGTCGGGAATCATCGAAAGGTTCGCATAGAAGTACTGCCATGTCCCGCTGGACTTCTCAAGCTGGTCGGTCTCCTCGTCTCTCCAGAGTAATTGATTTGAGGCAAGTTCATCAACGATCGTCCTGAAACGTGTCTCGGTCAGGTCACGAAATGGATACGCTGCGGTAAGCCGTTCGTATGCAACCCGAGCGCTAATCTCGCCTTCATCCATAATGATTCCAACGATCTGGTTAGCAACAGTATCCAAGCTCCCGTGATGGATTCGAGCCGGTTCAACGACTCCAGCCGTGGCTCGTCGAGCAATAGCAATTGACTCAAGAGTATCATCTGGAGAGTCAGTAATAATCGTTCCCGTTGAGAGAGCATCTTGACGATGACCGGCCCGGCCAACTCGCTGGAGCAGGCGTGCGACTTCTCGTGGGCTTCCATATTGGACGACGTGGTCGACACGTCCGACATCGATACCAAGCTCCATCGAGGATGTACAAACGAGACCATTTAGTTCGCCCTGCTTGAATCGGTCTTCAACATCAACTCGGACCGATTTCGAGAGCGACCCATGATGGAGTTCAATCGGGTCACCGAGTGATTTGAACCGTGACCCCAGCGCTTCTGCTGTTTGTCGCGTGTTGACGAAGATGAGCGTCGAGTCGTGTGCATCGACGATCTCTCGTATACAGCGCACGTGACTCGCGACAGTCGTGTCCGTTGCCAACTCTCCAGCAAGGGTCTCATCACTCCCTCGAATCGATGGCTCGGTGACACTGAATTCGATCGAAGCGCCAGCATCGACTTCAACGACCGCACAGGCGCGATCTCCAGTCATAAACCGAGCAACCTCTGATGGTGATCCAACAGTTGCTGAGAGCCCAATTCGCTGAAAACGGCCTGCAAGCGCACGAAGTCGCTCAAGTGCGACGGTGAGCTGTGCGCCACGTTTTGCGGATGCGAGTTCGTGGACCTCATCGATAATCACGTGGTCTACGTCAGTGAGGGCACCACGGAGTTTCGAACCAGTAAGTACCGCTTGCAAAGTCTCTGGAGTCGTCACAAGAACATCAGGTGGATCGTTCGCTTGCTTCCGACGCTGATACTGTGTGGTATCTCCATGCCGAACGTCGATGTCGATATCCAGGTTTTCCCCCCACCACTCAAGCCGATCCTGCATATCTCGGTTCAGAGCGCGGAGAGGCGTGATATATAACGCAGAGAACCCCTCCCGAGATTCCTCATCTGCCTGGACGATCGCATCAAACACTGGTAGCATCGCTGTTTCAGTCTTTCCGGTGCCCGTCGGCGCAAGGACGAGTGTATTTTGATCGTTTACCAACGGTGGGATTGCACGACGTTGTGGTTTGGTTGGTGTACTAAAGCCGCGTGTAGAGAGAGCTTGGCGAACTGGCTGAGAGAGAGCTTCAAACACCGCCATTCCCTTCGGCGAACTGCTCTTCGACATAATAGATAATACACGCGCGAGTTGAATAACGGTTTGTTACCAGTTTCCATCGTGCGAGTTCTTTATTCAGCCGCACTGTCGTGCTCTCGTCCTCAGATTCAACATGGATTTACTAATGCGCTGGTAGCCTATTGGCCATTATTTCTCTGACCTTTGAGACTGCCCGCGGAGGGGCTTCAGCCACAGCTCGTCGAGACCGTCTCGGGAGCGTAAGCCGACTCGCGTTCTTCGTCTCCACCAGGTGGTCGCCGAGACACTTCGCGACATACCCATGGTCGACCGTCTTCAGGCCGAAGACCTCAGCTTGTTCGAGAATATTGCCACGCCCGATATCGCCCCGGTTCTCCGCCCACCGTCACAGGGCGGTGCCGTCATTGTTGTCTGGGTAAAGTGCTTCACGGACAAGTGGTTTGAGACGCACAGCGTCATCATGAGAACGGAAATCTTCGATTTCAATCGGGAACGACCCCCACTCGGCCTGTTCCGCCGCAGAGTGAAGCCGGACGCTTTGAGTAGTCAACACAGCGACATGGTTCGAGACAGCGTGTCGTCTGGGCTTTGTTTGCTGCGAAGAGCACTCATTCCAAGTGGCGTTCTTTTTGACCGATGACTGCGAAT
>KE356562.1:473221-475917 GCA_000416005.1 Haloquadratum sp. J07HQX50
AACTCGTGCGGGCGCTGTATCCCCTCGCTTGCGTCTCCGACGCTCGCGAAGGCGGAGGGGGAGTCCCGTCATTCACAGCTAAGCATTCGAAATATTCTTTCTGTTTCCTCAGCAGGCAACGACTGATAGACAGCAAAGTCGGTGTGCGAATGAACTAAGTCTTATCCAGCGAGTTATCAAAGCATGGAGACTGCATCGAATACATCAGATAAGGCGTTCGGACTAACAATCGTGCTCTCTGCTATCGCCACAACTGGCGTGGGAGGAATGTTTATTGCTGGGGTCACCGGTGACCAGGTAGTAGCTGCAGGTGGATTTGCAGTCGCAATTATTTCTGCCTCGCTCGCAGTCTCAGCGTCCCATCTGTATGACTCATAAATTATGATCGGTTGGACAGAATCACTCATTGCAGAGTGGGAGACAGTGCCCATCACAGATGGATATCGAGGTCTTGTCACCCTCGTGGAACGTGAGTTCAACGGAGTGATTACAAATGGAAACGCGGGGATCTTTCTATTGAGTGGGAATATTATCGGAATCATCGATGCAGAGTTAGAGGACTTTGAGTCAGTGTCACTCACTGCAGCGAGAAGCCCAGACCGAGGATTACCGTTATTGGCCGTCATGAAGGAAGCTGATGTCGATCCAACTGCACAGTATTACACTAACGAACAGCCTCTTGCAGAGGCAATAGACACGCTAGAGGAAAGCGGGTTTACCGGATATGTTGAGCTATCCGAAAATGTGCTGTCAGGCGATTATTATACCATCTTTCACGGCGGAAAGTCGACGCATGTCGCTTTTGTCGGAGCAGGAGGCCGATTGATAACCGGTGAAGACGCATACGAGCAGGCTATCGATGAGGTTGGTATCTATGCAGTGCATCAAACTCCAGTTGATATTATTGAGCTTCCGGAGTCAGTAACTGCAGTCAAATCCAGTAATGATGATGATCTGACTGAGAGAGAGGATGATGACCGCCCTGCAAAACAGAATAGCGCAGTCTCACACCAAAGGAGTACGAATACATCAGATCGTGGCGATGACAATGACGCTGATGCTGAGGCACAGAGAAATGGAAATGACACTCTCAAGGGGCAAGCCTCTCCAGAAACTAACTTGAGCACCCCTGCTAAAACAGCTGATGGTGACAGTCAAGAGGAGACCGAGCAAATAGATCCAAACCCGGAGACAGAGGCAGAAGAGTGGCAGGAAAATCCAGACGCATGGCAAAATCCATCACAACTCGGGAACAGCGGGACAGAGGATACGACACAGACTGCAGATAGTGACATCGAAGCAAACGAGATAGAGAGAATCCAGTCGTCGAACGATGAAAGTCTTGAGAACGGAGAGATTGACGCCGGTGAGGATAAGACAGCGTCATCACCTGCTATAGATGAAACCGACATGACCCCGGTGGGCGAATCACCTGAAGCTGCCGAGCAGAGGCCGACAGACGCACGCGCTCAAGATACTGATCCTTTCTTGTCGAGTGAGGAGAGCACTCAACAGACAGTCCCACAGGCATCACAGAGCCAGGAAAACGAGCCCACAGGTCCAATGAAGCGCACATCGACGTCGACTGCACCACCGGAGGATTCGATCCCTGAGGCTGAAAACGATGCGATTGATTCATCAGGATCCAGCGAGGAAATCGACCCACTCGCAGTTGAGCGGTTGCGAGGGCGGTTGTCAGCGTTTGAGGAACGTTTATTGGTGATGACAGAGCAACGGGATGAACTTCGGCGTAGATGCGATACGCTCAGCAACACAAATCAGACGCTTCGTGACCGCATTGATTCTCTGGAGGCAAAGCGCGAGGAATTGTCTCGTGAGAATCATGAATTACAGACCGAGCTTTCAGCAATCAAAGAGGTATCGTCAAATCGAGAGAGCCTGTCCCCAATGAAAGCACTGAGCCAAACAAGTCTTTTTATAGGATATGATAATCAAAAGGCAACGACTCTTGGTAATATCAAACAGGATTCAGCGAGCGTCGAAGAGCTTCGTGAGAATATTTCAATTGAGTATCATACTGAATTCGATACCGACGAGGTTGAGATCGAGGGCGAATTGTATGAACCATTCCTACACGGGACAGCGGCATTTGGGTTCGTGAAGTGGTTGGTGACTGATGTGCCGTTTCAGATCATCGAGACGAATCATGTAGCCGAGCTTGGTGGAATCTTCAATAAATTAGACGATATTGACCGGGTCGGATGCCGAGAAATGGTCCAAGTTGAGTCGGTCGATTCCTCGTTTGAGGGAACCTTTGATTTGGTTCTCCGCAATACAGTTGGGGAGCCATTGTTCGTTGCTGATATACACTCAAGTCGACAACCGACGGCTGCTCCGCGAGTTCAGACTATGGTTGAGAAAGCGACACAGGTGGGAAACATAAATACAACACTCTCAGGAGCATTCCTCATCACGCAGTCATTCTTTGAACCCGCTGCCCTGCGTGCCGCTACAGAGGCAACGACTAATGGGTTGTTCTCATGGTCGGGACGTCGGTCATATAGAAAGTTGACTCGAAAAAACGGATTTCATCTGAGCTTGGTTGAGAGACGGAATGGGTCGTTCCATTTTGACTTACCCGATATATGACTGACCTCCCCTACGCTCAGCAGAGGAATCTCACTATCGAACTCCCACTCGCACTCAATCAGAACCAGCGGCACGCTGTGGGAACT
>KE356562.1:476381-479653 GCA_000416005.1 Haloquadratum sp. J07HQX50
CACCAGGGTGATCTGTCCCGATAGCGACGTACGTCGCTTCCCCCCATTTTCTTGGACGTGTCGCATCATATGTGTTGCATCTTCACTGCCACCAAGGCTATCGCGCCGGACGACCGATTCAACCTGCGCGGTTTCACCTGCTACCGTGGCAACTGTCTCAATCAACTCAGAATCACTTTCTGCGGAGGGTGCGCGACCCATCGTATCGATCTCCATTTCGCAGTCATGCATTCTGGCCGCCGATTCCATGATCTGATGGGCCTGCGTTTCTGTTGATTCCATGAGTTGAGTCGTCTCACCACGAATCTCACCGCTAATTGTAGCTGACTCCGGAATAATATTTGTTGCAGTGCCACCTGAGACAGTGCCTACATTGACACGAGTAGCTCCCTCAGAGTGGCGAGGAATCGCATAGAGGTTCTGCACGGCAGCAGCTAAAGCTTGAACCGCATTTTCTCCAGATTCGGGGTGTGCCCCTGCGTGTGCTGCAGATCCATAAAACGAGGTTTCAAACTGTGAGACGGCCAAGAATTCAGATATTCCTGCGACAATCGTCCCTGTCGGGTGGTCAAGGCCGAGGTGAGTCGCATAGAGGTAATCAACATCGTCAATGATTCCAGCGTGAACAATTGGCTCAGCGCCAACGATTTGCTCCTCTCCAGGTTGAAAAATAATTTTGACCGTGCCGTTAAACTCAGATTGAAGCAGTTGGTCAAGAACACCGATACCGATCGTCGCATGCCCGTCGTGGCCACATGCATGCATATATCCTTCATGAGTAGACCGAAATCCTGCAGTCGATGGACGGTGTTCGTCGGTAGTGTCCTCGGTGATGGGGAGCCCATCGATATCAACACGCAACGCGACAGTTGGGCCAGGACCGTTTTCGATCACCGCCATCGCTCCTGTCTGACCATCTGTGAGACGACTAACGATATCTTCTCGTGCACCAGCCTCAAGTGCCTGCTCTTTCCACTCTTGTTGCGTGCTCGTTGAGGGAACACCACGTCTTCCAGATTGCAAAATCTCTGGACCGACAAGCATCCGGTCGATACCTCGTGTCTCAAGTGCGTCGACTATTCGTGCAGTCGTGTAATACTCACACCACGCAGGCTCAGGGTGTTGGTGAAGGTCGCGACGAAAGTCAACTCGCTCAGCATTACTCATGTGTCATTAGATGCTGGCAGGAATCAAGAGTTTTGAGGGAATCCAGATGGATGTTTTTGTTCGACGGTGATTTCGACTCTGATAGTTGAGGGGAAATCCATCATGGCGACTTCCTTCGCAGTGTGGTCGTTGCCATGAATCTCGAGCTTCCGGCTATAGACGGTATATCCCCATGAGTCAAATTGCTGTCCAGGTTGAAGCGTCGCGTACTGCGGAACGTATTTTTCGGTTGGCGGCTCTGCATGGGGACCTTTACACTCTGCTCCTTTTCGTTCCAAGAGCGTTTTCAATTCAGATACCTGTTCATCAAGCTGTGGACGGTCACCGGAGAGGAATTGAAGTTTGGTGACGAAAGTCATAGATAAGACGGGGGTAGGATGCTCTACAACAGTCAGTAGTAAAAGCTCGCCTATTCACATATCACATGTGCTTTCAGCAACTATCGAGCAGATAACACAGATATGAGCCTGTCCGATAGTCTCTTATTGTGTTGTCCGATGTATTATCTTAATGACGGTGGAAGCGGTAAGCGCTGGGGCAATCCTCTTCCGTGACACCCGCGGGCAACGGGAGTATCTTCTCCTGAAGAGTCGCCCTGGGGACTGGGAGTTCCCAAAAGGCGGGGTTGAGGGAGAAGAGGAACTCCAGCAAACGGCAATTAGAGAGGTACAAGAGGAGGCCGGAATTGAGGATTTCCGGCTTATCGATGGCTTTCGGGAAGATTACGAATATGTGTTCGAAGCAGGAGGTAATACCATTCATAAAACAGTCCATCTGTTTATTGCGCGGTCATTTGAGGCAAACGCAGAACTCTCGAATGAGCATCGAGATCTCCAATGGAGAGATTATGAGCAGGCTGTAAATACAATCACGCAGGACGGGCCACGCGACATATTCAAACAAGCACACAGCTATCTGAATGAACTTGCGAATCGAAGCGATGAGCAAGATGGACACACTTACGTCGTTTAGTGAATCCCACGCGCACAGCCACGCTTTTACAGTGCAGAGTTCTGCTTCCGAAACGCAGACGCCACTGTATAGCCCTTCGACGCATCGTTCAGATATGACAGTCGGCGTGCATACCCGTGTTAGACCACCTCCGTACGGTGGTGATGGGAAGAACACACATATACGAGCAGAGATACCAGATCTTAGCAATTCTTCATACTGGAGTACTCCTTGTGGGCAAATGGTGCTATGTCCGTACTGAGAGAGGACAGTGATACCAGGAAACGCTGAATTTGGGTTTGAACTCCTCACGTGCCGGTGGGCTGAACAGACGTGGCCGCCGGAGAAGACACGAGCTGGTGGAGTCATTGTTGGTCGACAAGTAGGGACCAGAGACCGGCGATGGGATACCATCATTCTTGAGTGTGACCCAGATGGACTCGCTAAGCGACGCGTCTTTGGAGATCAGCCGTTAGACAGTGATTTGCTTCGTATCGTCAGGCATGCACCTCCGACGTGGCAGTGGTACCGTGAGGCTATCCCAGAACCGGATTTCCCATGGCGGTACGTGCGCGAGGCAATCCATCGCGCAGCAGACCGAAATATCGTCTCTCTTCGAAAGCAGAGCAATCGTGTCGAAATAAAGCGAATCGCTCAATACCCAGACTGGCTACGACGGATCATCGCTATCGAAAACAAACCAGATATGGATGCATCGGCAGCCAGGAACTTGGGACAGCAGCTCTCGACCGATGTTGATTCTCAACTCGCTGATGAGGTCTGGGTGGCAACAAAACAGACAGACAACCGGGTTGAACCGGCGCTACTTGAGGATATTCCCATCGAGGCAGGTATCTTGTCGATTGCGTTTGACCCGCATGCATCTGATACGACGTGGACAGATGCAGACGTACTATGGCAATCTACTGAATTGGCCCGGGACCATCCGCCAGACCGCCGTCGGCAACGACTCATCTTGGCAGAGCGGGTCTATGGCCGGGGATGGCGGTCCTATCATCGGACGATGCGTCCCGATTGTCGGCATTTCGAGCTGAGGCGGTATGGAGACTCAATGATTCCATGGTGTCAGGCAAAACAGCAAACACAAACGGCTGCAGAGTGCTCAAGTGACTGTCGCGCTTTCGAGCCTGAGC
>KE356562.1:481252-490153 GCA_000416005.1 Haloquadratum sp. J07HQX50
TCCAGAGTGTGGACACGACAAGGCCCGGTACGAGATGAAACAGATTCGCGCTGCTGACGAGTCAGAGACGCGGTTTTTTACCTGCACAGAATGCGGTCACAAGTGGCGCGAGGACGACCACTGACGATGACTGCTGAAGATAGGTCAGGACTGGGTTTGCCCTTGGATTCATTTCCATGAGTTTACAATAATACATTGAACTGTGGCGTCCCCAATCCCACCGCCAACGATCACGTTAGATGACCATTGGGTGTTGACGACAACCCGCTCTGCAACGCCATTTGATATCAAATTCCTCACGGTCAAAACGCGCACGCAGATCTATGAAGATACACGATGTCACGTGAAATCAGACTCGACTCAATCCGACCAGTTACGATTTATATTCGTCACTCGAGTTCGATTCTCACCAGAGACCTCCGTCCGGTCTGCACTCACTCAGTTGGTTCGGAGAAAGAGCGCACAACAATTTCAGGATATTTTGCAGACCCGGGGTGTCGAGCGAATATCCGAGAGAAATGCCAGGCAAATATCTATCGGAGATTATCAACTCACCTTTGACCGACTGCGAGGGAGGCTACAGGTTAATGACTCGACAGTCATTCCGGTTGAGTCACTGTTTGGTGTCCGGCCGTTCGAAACGGAATATCTACTCTGTGGAAGTGGATACCCGCTTTCGTTACCAGGAAACAACTCGGCTCACCAAGAGCAGTATCGTGAGGAATTTTTTGAGGCCGTGCGTTCGGCTCACTAAGAGGGATGATAGCGTGCGAATGTTAGATATCCAGAGTGGCCAACTCCGGCTGTACTGGGGCGCGATCCACGGTCGCCAAATTCCATCTCTCGTTGAATTGTCTCATAAGTTTGAATCTCTGAAAGCCCAACATCTGCTGCATTCTGGGCAATATCTCGTGTCTGTTCAATAAATGGTGAGTAAGCTGCCACGAAGCCACCAGGCGATAAGATATCTGGCGCCGCAGTAATAAGACTCGACGCGTCACCAGTATCGAGCGTGAATACGTCAAAGGGTGCTTTCTCAAACTCGGTATCCAGCTCATCAGAGAGATCTGCGGTTCGGATACTGACATTTGCGGTCACGCCTGCAGTCTCCATGTTCTCACGTGCCACCTCTGCAAACTCCGGATCTCGCTCATATGAGACAACCTCAGCACCAACTCGGCCTAAGTATGCGGCCAATACACCACTACCAGTTCCTGTATCAAGGACGCAGTCTGAGCGTTCAATACCTGTATGACCGATGATGAGACCAATATCGCGTGGAAGCATCGGGGCACCCGTTCGCTGGAGATGATGAAACAGGTCTGGTCCTCGAAGACGTCTTGCTTCGAATGGCTCGCCCAGATGTGTCTCGATAATCTCCCCAGGTGTGATTGACTCTGGGATTGTTAATACACCAAGGTCACTATGGAGCTCTTCGCCTGGTTGGGCAACATACTCGCGATCTTCGTGGACAAACAGATACTGCACCGAGTTACTCCAGTTCAGCGATTGCAGCAGCTAAGTCACCGTCAGTTGTGTTCAATGCCTCTCGAGCATCTTCCTGCGTTACACTCGCTCGCTCAGCTACGAGAGCCACATCTTCTTGTGGGATACCTTCCGTAGAGGAATCTGCTTGTGAAGCTGAAGCTGACTCTGGTTCTGAGCTTGACTCGAGCTCTGTGCGATCTGTCTCAGTTGGCTCACCATAATCTGATACGTTTCTTGCCCCTGTGCGTCCATGCGTGTGACTTGTGGATCGCTAAATCGAAGCTCTGTCTCGGCTGTTTTGATGATTACTTCCTCTGCGTCTAATTCTGTCACGTCGATCCCCATCTGTTTCATCATTTGCTTCATTTTTCGGGGATTCATTCCGCCTCCTCCAAACATGGTTAATTGAAGCAAGTGCTACTGGTAGCAAAAGAGTGGCGGAGTATCCTATGTGAGTGCTTTGGGTCGTCTGATATCGACAATCGAGGACTTCAGTAATAGCCCCGGGCGGTGGGTTCGCGCCACCTCATACAACCTACGCACCAAAGACAGCGAAGACCACTGAATATGTCTGAGGTTTGGTTTTGATAACATGACGTGACGAAGATGCATGGCTAAGCATACCACGGTATGTACAACGAAGATGAGCTTCGTTCGATACGTGAGGCAGAAGCTGAGTGGGAAGAGACAAAAGTCGGTCCAACGCGAGAGCATGGAAGCCCCGTCCTCAACGAAGCCGCACCAGCGGCTGAGTAGGGTGGGGTCGTTCACCTCGGTGTGTCTCACTCCACTTGAACCGCATGGGCCATGCCACAAGCCTAGTTGCTCTGTTTATCCTGTATGAGGATGAGGGTCGACATGACGCTAAAAACCTGTCTCATTGAGGGAGAGTCTGATGAGGTCATTGGCCTCCTCCACAGGTTGCATAATCGTCTTGAAGTCATCCTCGTTCTGATCGGTAATCGAGCACATACCCGCAGTTGAGGCGCGGGAGGAAATGCAAGGCTTTTAGACCAATCTGATTTTTAAACACACTCTCGAAACAGATAATCGAGATTATTGAGTCTGTGTGCAGAGATACCAGAAACCGATCTTGAAACCCTGGAGACTCAGTTCTTATTTGCGCGCCCTATTTCAGCGCTCGGGTTTACAGGTGAGCCGCCTTGCGCACCGGTCAGAGGCGCTCTACTTTGGCATCGAGCGTCTCTCCAAGGGTATGTTGTCCTAATCTAATGTTAACACTGAAGTTGGTATCGTTGTTATGAGCAGCAATGCAGGACTGGTTGTCACAACGCTCACACACAACACCGAATAAGAAGGGGGTAGTTGACGTCGCATCAACGACCAGCTATACCTTTGCAGAGTTAGATACACTCGTCAAGCAACGAAGCCACGCGTTACACGCTCACGGAGCGAGACATGGCTCAACTGTTGCGGTGGTAACTCAGACACACTTTGAGGCAGTATTGGCCATATATGCTGCTGTCCGAATCGGCTGCCGAGTGGCGGTGATTGATCCTGATGCTCCCCCAGTGACAGTGAGTGCCCGGTTGAGTGCAATTGAAATTGATATTGTGTTATGCGAGCAAAATACGAAGGTGGTGATAAATCAGGCATTGGATCATACCGAGGAGCAGACGATTCCGTCACTGGTGCCCCTCACTGAGATTACAGACAGTGCTGTCACATCGAACCCACCAGCGGATCCCTTGCCGGATGAGGCAGTTCAGTTTCTGCTATTCACCTCAGGTACAACTGGCGATCCGAAGCCAGTCCCATTGTCAGGTCAGCAGATTGAAACGGCCGCGCTTGGCTCAGCATGTCGCATCGGGCTTGACCCAACTGACCGCTGGATGAGTGTGCTATCAATGCACCACATGGGTGGTATTACGCCGCTGCTACGGTTTCCAATCTATGGAATGACACTTATTTGACCGAATCGTTTGATGCCGAACTCACACCTCGCGTCGTCGACCAGTATGACGTCACTGCAATATCACTCGTCCCAACCATGCTTAAGCGGATTCTTCATACGACCGAGAGCTTTGGCAGTTCACTCCGATGTGTCCTCTTAGGAGGTGCACCCGCCTCGATTGCACTTCTTAAGCGGTGTCAGCACAGTGATCTGCCAGTGTACCCAACATATGGAATGACTGAAACTGCATCGCAGATTGCGACGGCCACTCCTGATGTTGCTTTCGAGGATCCAGAAACAGTCGGTCAGCCGTTAGTCATTCATAATCTTACCATTGTTGGAAAAGATGGGAACAGGTGCCCGCATGGAGATGTCGGAGAAATTGTCGTCTCGGGGCAGGCAGTTATCAATGAGTATCACAACGTTGAAACTGGTCAATGGGGTGAGTACGGGTTTCATACTGGTGATCTTGGCCGACTTGAGGAAGATGGTCGGCTGGTGGTCGTCGGTCGGAGAGAGGATAGAATCCTCACAGGTGGAGAGACTGTCTCAGCAGAGGAGGTGTCGGACACTCTCGAATTGAGTGATCAAGTCACACAAGCGGCTGTCGTTGGTGTCGGGGACCAAACCTGGGGTGAGCGAATCTGTGCGGTGGTCGTCCCGCCAACGGACTTGAACCCATCGTCATGTGAGCTGATGGAGTTCGTTGAGAACCACCTCAGCGGCTATAAAGTCCCAAAAGAGATCAAGATACGATCCTCGCTTCCTCGGACAGATTCAGGAACTGTTGATAGAGAAGCTCTCAAGAAGCTCTTTTCATCATAATATCGAATAGGTGCGAAGTCATGAGATATGCCGCGATTCACACTTGATGATATGGCCCTAAGCGAGTGCCATCGAGCAGATACGCCTCAGTTGCGGTGGTATCGAGACAGCTGGGGAGGTATGGAGCAAGAAACGTGTCAGGATTGTGATTTACTGCAGTCCCTCCAGAGCGAGTATTAAATGCAGGAAAAATGATTAACTCAGGCAACTGGTCAGGGTGTGTATAATCGAGTTCCGCAAAATGTGCTGTTAGCCCGGAGAGCGTCAATTCTCCACGCACCCAAGCCTTCTTTTTTCTTCCCCCACCAACCGTGTCCGAAAGGCGCACATTTGGGTGTTCATGTCCCATGCATATGCGGTCAGCTTCAAGCAGTGACCTGTCTGGCCACGTATGTCCATGAATAAATCCGACGTTGCCAAGGGTTGTACCATGGGGTGAAGTAGTGCGAAGACTGTGTTCAGCATCGAGACTGTCTGTATCAATATCGACTAATAATTCACTATCGTGATTCCCGCGGACGAGCGTTACGGGGACTTGTCCGAGAACCATTTTGAGTAGTGTGCGCACCTCTGTGGTCTCTACGCTACCTGGGTTCCCGATAGAGTGCCCGACATCGCCCAGAAAGATCAGTCGATCTGGGTCAGTATCTTTGAGCAATTGCCGGAGCCGAGTTCGGCGATGAGAGGCATTACTATCCAATTCGACTCCTCGTTCATACCGAAGACCACGCTCAATACCAGCATGATAATCGGCGATTACGAGTGCTGTCTCTCCACTAATTTGTGTAATTGCTGCTGATTCATTTGGGATTGGGTCGACCAGCGGAACCGATCTCCGGTTCCGGTTACCCTCCTGAGAGTCCGGCATGTAATTAAATTGACTTGAGCGTTCCTTCAGTCGGCTCATAGCATTTTCCGCTCATGAGTGCCTCTTGTATGGCTGATTCGACAACTTCTGGAGGGACCTCATGATCTGAAACGACAGCATCAATCACTGCGTCACGATCGGATCCATCGCCTTCGTCAAGTTCAGTCATTGCTTCGACTGCTGCTGCCTGCAAGTCGACATCGATTTCAGGCTCAGCCGTCTCCTCGTTATCGTTCGAGGGGTCAAGAGGCGCTGTCGATTCCGGATCTGTGTTGAGTTCCGGCTCTGATTCTGGTTCTGGTTCCGGTTCTGCCTGTGCCTGTGGCTCCACGTCGGGTGATGGAGTTTCGATATCTGCTTCTCCAGGCTCATCTATTTCAGTTCCGCTCGAAAATTCCGTATTGTACTCGGCCTCAATCTCAGCACGTTCATCTTCACCAAGCTCATACATCTCTGTTTCATCCACCTCGCCTAAGTCAGCTGAGGATTCCTCCTCACCGAGGGATTCTCCCGAATCAACCGGGGAATCAGTATCAAGATCAGGGATTTCATCTGAAACGTCGAATTCAGCCGAAGACAAGTCAGTATCAACACCAAGCGCGGACTCTGCTTCGAGAATATCGTCGTCGACGCTGCTCACGTCAGTCGGTTCGTTTGGCTGCTCCGGCGTCGCAGTAAACGATGAATTCGGCTCTGATTCTGATTCTGGTTCTGGTTCCGGTTCCGGTTCCGGTTCCGGTTCCGGTTCCGGTTCCAGCTCCGATTCTGGTGATACGTGCTCAGCTGTTTGAGTGCTGGATTTCTGTGTGTCTGAATCAGTATCCTCACTCACATTCAACTTGAATCTATCTGGCAGTGACCCAAGAGTTGCCTGCCCTGTCTCTCCCGGTGAGATATCTGGCTCCTCAACTGTATCACGCGTGCCACCAGTTATCTCGAGAACTTGAATGGTTGTCCTTCGCAACGCTTCAAGATATGCTTCAGTCGTCCCGTAGTGATCAAGTGCGAGTGTAATTCCATTTGCCAGACCAGAATCAACGCCTGCTGCCTCCAATGCTGATTGGAGCGCTTCACCATGTGCGTTATGTGATCGTGCTGCGTCCATTATCGCTATGCGACGAAGTGTCGCTTCGGCAGTTGCTACTGCCCACTTGTCACGGGTCTGATTGTCGACAGGAGTGATTGATTCCGGTCGGACAGAGGTGAAAATGCGATCCGAGTCATCTGGCTGATACGTCCTGCCCTTTCCCGTCAGGGCAACAAACAGCGGCGGGGTGGCATGTTCAAGGAATGTTGCCGCCTCAGGCTGATACTGGCCTGCGTAGGTAACGTAAACACCTGTGGGATCAGCGATACGACCTCGGTTCACATCTGGGGTGACTGACTCAACTTCTGTCAGTGCACCCACGGCAAAGAGTCGATTTACCTGTGCGCCAGTTGGAGTGATAACATAATTAGGAGAGCGTTCATCATCACCGGAAGAGTACGATAATGTTGCAGCGTCGAATTCTGCAGCAAACAGTCGGTAGGCAACTTCACGTGTCGTATCTACACTACTCATGCGCGCACCTCTTCGATGAGTCGTGCTGCCCGCTCATCAGCTGTTCCCTCTGTTGGTGAGAACTCCTTGGCTTCCGCACTCGCACCATATTCATCAACCGAAATATTCCCTCGAAGGCAGTACTCACGACCGACAACACGCTCACGGATTGTGTCAGCAACGACTGCCTTATTCATTGCATCTCGGGCCGCAGATTTTGCATCTTCCATACTCCCTCCATACAGCGTCGATGTGAGTGATCGGTCTAAGATTGCTGTGACCGCTCCTGTTCCGTCATCAACAATTGCCTTGACTCGCATATCATCCTCACCATCAACTGGCCCGTGAGCGCGACACTCATTGTTCTGAAGCACACGACCACATTCTGGACAACGCTCGATCAGTCCAGACCCTTCTCTGATCTCTAAGACATTCCCGACGATTTCAATATCAAACGCTCCTCCAGCCGTAATCGCATCGTCGATCGACATCCGCTCAGGTTCATCATTTACCGCGACGTCACGGTCGAGAGACTCCACAGCAGTGAATTCAGATAAATTAATCTGTGGGACCCCACGGAACTCCCTGATGTACACATCCTCAAAACGAACACTACGCCCCTCAGCAATACGCTCTCTGGCCTGCCAGTCAGTGAATGGAAGCCGACCACTCTCATCACCGATAACACCTGAACGAATCATGGTTTCTCCATCACGTCCATCAATCGTCCGACTTTGAGCCTCAAGAATACGCCCCGCGATTATCCGA
Organism: Haloquadratum sp. J07HQX50; assembly: GCA_000416005.1. GTDB lineage: Archaea > Halobacteriota > Halobacteria > Halobacteriales > Haloferacaceae > Haloquadratum. The sequence goes on from KE356562.1 coordinate 488,657, forward strand.
CCGCGATTGCCCGGTTGGAGATCGACAATGTCCGATTCGCCACCGATGTTATACGGAACATCCACCAGATCATCCTCCAGCATGACTGACGAAGACTGATTCAGATTCAGCTCTGGATTATCTTCCCATTCCCGCACGCCTGCGTTTCCGACTGTGATGGAGTCCCCAGCTGTGAATCCAAAGTCCTCCCAAGCCGTGTATGAGATGTCGCTCGTTTCGTCTGCTAGACGTCCTTCGATGATGACTTGCTCGTCACCCTGATACTGGATACGACGCTTCCCAGCTGTCAGCACGCGGGCGGTGACGTTGACTGAGCTATCGCTCATGGTGATTGCGGCGATATCTTTCGACTCTGGAGGAGCGGCGCCTGTATCAGTGTATTTCCGCCGAATACTTTGCTTTGCTTCCTCAATTGGGACACTATACGCCACGAGATCTTCTAACTCCGCTTTTATATCCTCCGCGTCACGTCCAAGTGCAGAGGCAAGTTCTTTGGCTTCTTCGTCGATGTTCATTATATCTAGAGTAGGTCCGAGTATCATAAAAACCGTTCCTGAAGGAACCTATATTTCCACCGAAATAGTGCTCGGTAGCTTTTTTTGTACTGCTGTTCGGTGTGCATCATGGCCAGTCGGTTCATCGACCGTATGCGACTCTCATGGACTGTTATCGGGATACTTTTACTCGGAGCAATGTCGTACATTATTTATTCGTTTATTGGAACAATTGTATTCGGTTTGTTCTTTTATTACGCAACCAGGCCGATCTATCGTCGCCTTCATAATCACCTCCGTCAAGCCAGCTTGGCTGCTGCTGTCTCATTACTGCTGTTAGCTCTGCCAGCAATGGCGCTTGTGTCATACACCGCAACGATTGTGATTGACGAGGTCATTAAGCTAACAAACGGGAGCCTCGCTCAATTTTCGTCGGCTCCGGTTTCAGCAGCACAATTGTCTCAGCTAGCCGATATTGAGCAATTGCTCTCAATTGAACCGACCGCAATCACCACTGCCCAATTGAGACAGGTCATTAGCTCAATTGCTTCTGCCGGCGATGTGGTTTCTTTCATCGGCGTTGGATTAGTTCACCTCTTCGTGATGATTGCGCTTGCATTCTATCTTCTTCGCGATGATCACAAACTTTCGCGATGGGTTCGGATGCGGTTTGACGATGATGAGGGTATCTTGGATACATATTTGACAGCTGTCGATAACGACTTTACGAACATTTTCTTCGGTAATATACTGAATGCAATTCTTACAGGGACGATCGGGGTCATCTCATACTCAATTTTGAATATATTCGCTCCACCCGGTATTGTCATTCCTGCTGCTGCGCTTGTGGGGCTGATTGCTGGAGTTGCCAGTTTAATTCCGGTAGTCGGAATGAAACTGGTGTACATTCCAGTCGCGCTCTATCTGAGCGTGACTGTGGCCTTGACAACACAGACCGGATGGTGGTTTGTCGGTTCGTTTTTGATTATCTCGCTTATAATCG
>KE356562.1:491075-500427 GCA_000416005.1 Haloquadratum sp. J07HQX50
GAGACAACCGAGCAGGCAGACTCGCCTAACAAATCAGTCGCTAAAGCCGTTGAAATTCACGTCCACGTACGTGCTCTCCCAGTCTGCTCTCGCGGAAATCTCTCGCCGGCCACGACGGGTAAGCGTGTAATAGTTCGTCCGTCGGTCGCGTTCACCTTTATCGACGAGGCCTTTTTCAACGAGAGTATCCAGATTCGGATAGAGACGGCCATGGTGAATCTCTTTTTCATAATAGTTCTCAAGTTCCTCTTTAATTGCCAGGCCGTGAGGCTCCGCGAGGCCAGCAATTACATAGAGGAGGTCACGTTGAAATCCTGTCAAATCGTACATGTGAGCGGATAAGTATGATTGCGTGGTCAAGAAAATAAACATATCGAAAAGAAATTATATTCTGAGTTGCTGATTTTCACTCACACAGACGACAAGGGAGGAATACCTCAACTCCATTATCAAATCTAATTACATTAGCTTTTGAAGCGTATCACTGTCGACGAATTGAAACCCATCACATTCTAAGATAATGTATGCAGTTTACGGGCCACCGTCGTTGTAAGCAGTGTGCGAGCGAATGGTCCTACTTTGAGACTGGTAGTGTCTCATGTCCAGAATGTGGTGCGATCAGGAGTACTAGTGTTGGGGGTCCTGAGCCTCACACAGCACAACATACCTCTCTTGAATTAGCTCCGTATTGGGAAGTGACTGATGAGGAAGTGAGAATTGAGTCAGATAAAATCCGCCGTGCCGTCACGGAGTTCCTGAGTGAATATGGATTTATCAAAGGAGGCGATTTTCTCGCGCTCCATGATGAAGTGCTTGCCGCGGGCGAACTCCGGCACGCAGCGTATAGATATAACACACTCAGCGACCCATCCGAAGAAGTTGAGCACTATCTTCTTGGGCTCCTCAGAGCAGTGATGGGTGAGTCACGTCCTACGTCTCCACCGGACGTGCTGAGACAGGCGCGTGGTCGAGGGACTGCAGATATCCTTGAACAGTTTCTGCGAGACATGCGACAGTGGACGCAAGCACGTGCTGCTACCGAACTCATGCCGATTCGGGAGTCGTTCCGAACGCACCTGCATCGGATACAAGCCCTTGAGGGTGATGTTGATCCAGTGGTTCTCTCACGGCTGATACAGTCAGCCAGAGCCGTCCAACAGTACATTGCTCGCGAGGATCAGCAGTCTCTCTCAAAAGCACGCGACCATCTCGCAGATATTACATAAAATGGCGTCTCAAGGATAGACGTCTTAGCCTCAGACTCAAAGAGGAGTCGCCACCTTTCCCGTAGGTGGGTTGTTGTCGTTGGAGTCGTACCAACTGTTGAACGTCTCAGCAAGTTCTTCGGGAACTCTTTGTGTTCACTGAGCGAAGCTTATTGGCATCACGAGACGGCGAAGCCGTCTCGAACGAACTTGACTGAGAGTACAGGTCACTGTCGCGTTCGTGGTGTTTCAACTCCGGCTTCGTCAGATATCTCGCCGTCATCGCCCTACCGTTCTTGTATGTAGTAGCGTCCGACGTTCCACAGTTTCGAGGCAGAAAACCCGCATTGGTCGACATCGTCACGAACCTGCGAGTGGTTCGTGATGCGTGCGACGTAGGTGCGAGTCGTCTCCAGCATCGTACTGTGTGCATACCAACTCCTGGAGTAGAGTCGGCCAAAGAGTATGTGTGGCATGGAACATTCGGGCGAGCGTTTGAGTGTGGTGAGTGTCGATAGAACCCAACGCTTCAGCCGCGAGGCTCAGCTGCGACATGCCATCAACGCTCTGTTCATTCAAAGCGATCACCCCTTGATATTACAGATAGGAAACGTCTGAGCGACGAGATTTCCGATGTCAAGTTCGTCAGCAACCCGAACAACCTCGTCGATGTCCTTGTACACACCTGGGGCTTCCTCTGCAACGGTTTCTCCTGATGAAGCCTTGACATAGACGTTCTGTTGTCGAAGATTATGCTGAACATCAGATCCATGATACTCGCGCTTGGCTTGAGTTCGACTCATCAACCTGCCTGCTCCATGGGGAGTTGATCCAAAGGTCTTTTTCAGAGAATCGGTGCTGCCTGAGAGCACGTATGAACCTGCACCCATCGATCCCGGGATAAGGATCGGTTGTCCAGTGTCTTGATATGCCGCTGGCACTGCTGGATGTCCAGGCGGGAATGCCCGCGTCGATCCTTTTCTGTGGACGTAGAGCTCTCGTTGTCCTTCGGGTGTCTCATGGACCTCTTTTTTTGCGATATTATGAGCAACGTCGTACAATAGCTCCATATCCATCGTTTCCCACGGTCGATCAAACACATCAGCGAATACCTGCCGCGTCTGGTGCATAATCAGTTGCCGATTTACCCATGCAAAATTAATACACGCACACATCGCAGCATAGTATTCGTCCGCGACTGGCGAACCTGCAGGCGCCGCTGCAAGGTTTTCATCAGGAAGGGTGGCCAATAAATCGCTGTGTGTTTGCTTGATTCTGTCGAGATAATCAGTACATGTCTGATGACCGAGACCTCGTGAACCGCAATGAATCAGAATGACAACCTGATTTTCTTCGAGGTCATAGGCCTTCGCTGTCGCCGTGTCAAAAACTTCCCTGACGCGCTGGACCTCAAGAAAGTGATTCCCGGATCCAAGACTTCCAAGCTGGTTTCTGCCGCGATCTTTCGCTTTCTGCGAGACTGCAGTTGGGTCGGCGTCTGACCGGCGCCCTCCATCTTCACAATGTTTTAGATCAGCCTCAGTCGCCCATCCTGCTTCAACTGCCCACTCCACACCTCGATCAAGAATCGTCTCAACGGTTGCTGTGTTCTCTTGAGTCACGCCGCCGCCACCTAATCCAGTCGGAATGTCATCGAACAACGCCTCGACGAGCTCTTCCTCGCGTCCATGAATATCATCATACTGGAGGTTTGTTCTCATCATCCGAACCCCGCAATTCGAGACGACGAACTGATTTGCAAGAAAATTGTGCGCATCGTGTTCGACGCCAATATCATAGACACGTTCACTCCCTGCAGATTCGATGGAAGTGACCGTGGTGGCGACAGTGAAACCATCTCCAGGAGTCGCCCTCTCGGGCTGTGTTCCACCATCGGTGACGACTACTGCCTCCGACGAAGGAGCCCACGCTCCTGAACAAGACTGTGCCTGACGCTTGATCGACTGAATCATCAGCGCAGATTGCCGCTGTTTATGCTGATTATATCGATAGCCGACCGTTGTCAGAAACCGGCGAAGGTTTTCAGGCTCGCTGACGATAGTGAGTCTTTGTTCTTGACAGTGCCCACCGTCGCTACCCAAGTCGCTCACGCTTGCTTTAATATCAATATCTGCAAGTGAATCAGCGAGATGCTCAAGGAACGATTGTGTTGTATCTTCGAAGTTGCACTTCCGTGTGACTGTTAGTTGGGTATTTTCAGTGCTCTCTGCTACTGCTGGAGCTTGCATTGATGCCCCAAAATAACTCGCCAGGTAGATTGCCCGCTGCCAATTAGTCAGCCGGTCGAAATAATCCGGAGGCTCATCCCCCTCTTGAGTTGGTCGATCGGTCTGAGCGCCCAGTTTTGAGAGCACCTTGGCGAATGCTTCTGCCTCACAATAGCGCTGTATATCGCCGTCTGATGCCCCACTGTGCAGTTGGTCTCGCTCAACCACACGTGAAGGCGTGAATCCAATTTCGGCTATGTCTTGACAGATCCTCTCGAATTCATCTGAGGATGCCTCAAAAAGCGTCTGTGAGTCATCGAACGAACCACTCCCAGTATGAAATCCAACGAGTTGTAGCAGGCGTGCAAACGTGTTATCGGTCGATCGAAGCGGGAGAAGTCCTCGTGTCTTTAAAAATGATTCGACTCTCTGTTCATTTTCAGTAAAATCGGTTTCATCTAAAATGATGAACTCTTCGGGGTGTTCATCTGGGAGGCCAACAAACTGACTGGTGAAGACCGTCTCACCAGGTGCTAACTCTTTGAGCTCGGTCATTCCATCTGGAGTAAGAAACTGGTGATCTGCAGTGGCTCGAACTGTATCTCCGTCAACAGTCTTGAGCTCATATACAGTCCTCGATTCAGATTCTGTGAATAATTGTATCGGCGACGATACTCGCATCTCTCCATCCGTGACGATTGCCCGCTCACGATCGAACTTCGTCTTGAGCGTCTCAAGTGACCGATACCGACCAAACGCCAACGACACATCCGTTTCTCCTGGAAGACAGTTAATATCGTAGCCGACGGCCCCAGGTGAAATACAGCCACTCTGAGCATCGGTCGCGGCGACACCACCGACGGGAACACCATACCCTTGGTGTCCGTCAGGCATACACAGTGCTGGTGATGCGATACCAGGCAGCGATGCAACGTTTTGTAATTGTTCAAAGGTGCGATCGTCTTTAATTTCGTCGAGAAGCGAATCCGTTGCAAGAACACGAGCTGGCACGCGCATAGAGTCGGTCTGCGGAAGCTCCCAAACCATCGGAGCCACCTCCTCAAGAACAGTGCCACCAAACTCTTGCTTTCGGTTCTCAGCAGAAGGATCTCGGTCAGGAGCTTCAGGACCAGTCATACATTTATTATATCGGTGTGGTATTCAAAAGGTCGTTTTTACTGTCGTCATTCTGTGGTTCAGTCCCTGAACAACGAGTTAGACTGGGTTCGTGGGGTGGGGTAGAGGTATTCACATGTGTTCAGTGCTCCGGAAAATGCTGCATTGCCTCGTTGGGAGTATCAGATGTACTGTATACCGTGGTTGATACGCCCTGCAGGCACGTATGTGAGCATAGATCTGCGTAAGGGAAAATATCGTCTGGATGTCTCGTTTTCATATACTGTCGGAGATATCGAACCCGCGTTTGTCGACAAGAAATTGTACATGTTGGACTGCTCGAGTTGCGCTCAGCTCACGAACGACGCTCAGTCCGCAGTGGCTGGGTCCGGGGGTTCCTCGGCGATATCTGTCGTGAGACTCACTTCTGTCCGCGCTCCAATAAATGAGTCAATTGAATAGGCGCCTCCACCCATTATGAGCAGTGCCGAGGCCAACCCGAATAATGAGATATGCGCTAACACGGGGTCATCTGGAAGGCCAAACAACGTCGTGGTAAAGAGGAGAAATGAGATTCCTGCGGCGGCTCGAGTAAATGCACCAACAATCAATACGAAGCCCACAGCGGCCTCGGTGAGACCTGCCCCGACTACCCAGAGCTCAGGACTCACAGGCACGACAGCTGTCAGATTGTATTTTGCTACAACAGCCGCTGCATCTCCTGGATTCATGATTTTTTGCGAAATGCCAAGATACAGGAACGAAAGGCCCATTCCAATCCGAACTACAGCCGGAACCAGTATCGTGTAATCAGATACCCGGCGAACGAACGGAACAGCGACCGCTCGGTAGAACGGATCGATGCGTGAGTATACGGTATCACGTGCGGCGAGCCGAGCCACGAGTTGGTCGGCACTTGGACGGCCACCACCAAGAAGTGCAATCGCCGCTAGTGCAGGCACATACTCAACTGCTAACAGTAACCGCGGCTCGATGAGTAATCCATTGAGATAGGCGAGAAGCGTCACGAACGCGACGAGCCGTGTTCCGAAGCCAAACAGTAGGAGAAACCCAGTAGTCACCCCGAATAGTCGAATGAATGCCGGCGGACCAATTACAACGACAGGAGAGAAAAAGTACCCACTGAACCCTGCTCCGACCAATGGCAAGCCAACGCTCAATCGTAGCATCCATGGAAGGAGGTCAGCGTAGCTCAGCATCGTATCTCGAAAGACTGCAATATCTCGCTGGAGCGGGCGATACCGTAGATAGCCCCTCCCAACAAGGAGAGCTGAAACAGCCCCGCCAATGAGCAGGGCAATATTCACTGGATCAGATAATGCGTTTAAGAGAAAAGTAACGACCGCTGCTGGTTCGCCGCCCGGAGTGACATATTGAACATGAGCGCGTGCGCGACCACTCATGAACCAAATAAGCCCGAGGATAGCTAATACAAATACCCCGTATTGGTTTCGGCTCTGTTTCCAATTCATATACTGCGGTATGAACGCAATCTGTGTAAGTATACTGTTACATTTTCAATCATGATTGACTCTAAGCTGAGGCCCACGCTCATATATGAAGCTGCTTCACCTCACTACCCAGCCCATCGCTAATGCGTTCAGCGAGTGGTCTCTGGACTGGGTGCATACTCGAGGGAACGATGCCATCGAAGAAGCCAACGATACCGATGTTGACGGCATTCCTTTCGAGTTGACCACATCCACGAAAACATCGCGAACGGGTCGGATTTCCAGCAGTGGGCTGACGCGAGATTCGTGGAACTGGTCAAACACAAGATTGAATCGACGGCGTTATTCGTGGACTTCGTGAATTCGGCGCACACAACTCAATAGTGTTTGGACTGTGGGTCTCCCTACAAGAACAACTGCGGCGACAAGCAGTTCGCGTGTTCGGACTGCGAGGATGAGACACATACGGATTACAACAGGGAAACCAACATTTCGGTTCGACACCGCAAGTATATCCATTGCGGGGTCGGACGTTTCGCAGTGGATAGGCCCCCAGCCAACTGGTCCTCAACTCGAGGATATTGAACATGAGTGGTGACGGCACGCCGAATGACTCGGCTAGAACGGGAATCCACTGACAAGCCCGCGGTTGGACGGAGGCCTGTGATGGCTCCAAGTTCGTCTTTCTTCGAAGAAACCACTTCCAGTTCATTTGACTCCGAGGTTGTTGACAGTACAACCCAGTGCTATTATTCCTGGTACGCAACTCGTACCTGTTTCCACTTCCCGTTTGACTCTAAATGGGATTGGAGTTCGTCAGCGTACGCTTGTGTGAGTTGCTCAGCCGCTTCTAATCGATCATTCCCTCCACTACTGTCACCGAGACCAATCACGCCTTTCAGCGACTCAACGAGTCCACCACCAGAGGAGGAGCTCCGGCCGCTATCTTGTCCCATTGCTCCCATCTGTGATTGGATATTCTCCAGTTCAGGCATGATCTGAGGCAGTTTTGTCGTATCAGCCACAATCCGTGCCTGTTCTGTGTCTGCGGGTGCCTCAATCTCAAACTCAATTGCAGTCATAATCAGTCCCCACTCTTGTGATGAGAACTCCGACGCAGCTATGCGGTCATTAAACTCCTGATCGACTGCCTATTCGTTCGCCAACGATTGCGTCAGTCCAGTTTGCCATGAGTGGTAGCTAGCCGTCATAAAATTTGTAGCGTTTCCCTGTGAATAGTACCATTCATTCTCCCATGTGTCTTTTTATCACCGACAAGTGATGATGTCACATGGATCTCTATGATGTGCTTTACCAACTCTATCAGGATTTTGACACTGGGTCGATTCGCGATGCACAGGATTTTGTAGATCTATTTCCGCCTGTAGACTCACGAGTCGCACTGGGGTACTGGGAGAGTGCACAGACTGAATTGATCGAAGGAAAACAGCGAATTGAACAAGAGTTTGAGGGAGGCACAGAACTCGCAACAATCGCTGCTACAGCAGACCGAAAACAAGCATTCACCGCACTGGATCTTTATACAAAGTACAATCGTCGCATCAACGCACTAGTTCTGGATGTCGATGAGACCTTGCGCTCTGCGGGGGAGACAGATAATGAAATCCCACGCGAGACGCTACATCAACTGACACGGCTTCATGAGTCTGGGATTCCGATTATCATTTGCACAGGGCAAACTCTGGAGAATGTCAAGGGGTTTGCTATCCAGGGATTGGGGAACGAACTCGTTCATTCAGGACGATTCAGTATTGTGTATGAGGCAGGAACCGGCGTTTTTACGCCAGGAAAGGGCACAGCGACGAAGCAGCTGTTATATGAGTCATTGGAGGAGGAGATTCAGACGATTTTTCGACGTATTCGCGCACAGGTGTTATCCAATGTACCCTCAGAATTAGCTGGCTCAGTGCATCTGCAGGGGAATGAGTTCAATATTACGCTCAAGCCAAACTTCGATGTTGGGTCTGAGGCTGCCGCCTCTGTTATTGACCGGAGTCTGATTTACTTAATTGACCTGCTTGGCATGACAGTCACCGAGATCGTTGATATTGACGGCAGTGAGATAAACGCTGAAGTCGCAAGCAAGTGGGCAAGAGCCTACTACAGTGATGCGGATGGAGAGATTGCCACCGTTTTGACAAATCGAGACAAAAATGTCGATCAGGCGCACAAGCCGATCCCACCAGTGATTAAGAGTTGGTTTGATCAGATCGATGTCGCCTATTATCACGCTGACGCTGCGGAGATTGGGTCACTCGATTTGGACAAGCCGACTGGGGTCCAAGCAGCACTCGAATCATTAGCAATCGAGGACCCCTTCGTCCTCGTCATGGGTGACAGTAAATCCGATCTGCGTATCATGCGGTGGGTGGAGCGCGAAAACGCAGGGATTGTCGCTGCCCCACGGCATGCTTCAACCACTGTCGTTGATCATGTGACACAGACAGATAATCTGGTGTATGAACCAGGCGATGCAGCCTCAATTCTGCGGAGTGTCGGTGTTTTGAATCGATTGGCAGCGTTCGATTAGTCTGGAACTAATTCAGATGCTCTCGGCACATCTCACGAGGTGCACAGAGTGTATGAGGACGTGATGTGATTGACGTTTTTTCGGCGGAGTACAGAACAGAGGCCAAGACAGTTTGAACTAACAGTTATTTTCATTTAGTATTGTATCCGCTGTAAGCAGACATCATCTACCGCAGACGTGTGGTCAAATGTGTGCCCACAGCATGTACAGGCGGTCAACACGAGTGCCTCAAGATGCATTCATGAGACGAGAGCACGGGCGCTGTCAGTAGTCGGTAACAGCACAACGGGTTTCACTGCTGGTGCTTCAGTGCATCACGCGTGTCATCTGCAGCAAGTGCAATTGTGTATTCCGCGGTCATCAGAGCGGTTGTATAGCGAGAATCAGTATGACATCGTTGCCGCAGTTCGTTTAGTCCAGTCGATAGTACAGCCTCGGTCTCCTGATGCATTGTCTCAAATAGCCTCGAAATGTCTGACTGCTGATCACACTCAGTGTGAAATCGGTCAGCCAACGCTTGATGCGTCCGCACACTGATCAAACAGCGACCGAGAAATCCACCAGCAAGTCGCTGAATAGGGGACTCAAGCCCCCGAAGATACGCGTGCATCGGCCCTGGGTGAGCGTCCTCAGGTGGCGTAGAATTGCTGTACTGGCGGACACGTGAGAAATGTGTGTACTCTTGATGACAGACCGAGTCATACACTGCTACTAATGAAGCAGCTGGACTGTGTTCGCACCAGTGCTTGAACGTCTCTGCGGCCGTCCACTCTGTAGCTG
>KE356562.1:500447-511854 GCA_000416005.1 Haloquadratum sp. J07HQX50
CTTTGAGGCCGGGCCATACACGTCAGCGCATATCCTTCGCGCTCTTCCTCCGAGAGCCCTCGAGCTGCAGGTTGGACAACATCGCCTTCAATTATTTCCGCGGAACATGCTAAACACATACCCACTCGACAGGAGTATTCCTGTGCGATACCTTCCTCGATGCATGCGTTGAGAATGGTCTGCTTCTCAGAGACCTCCACCGTTTCATCGGCATCGACGAAGTAGACAGTGTGATTGGCCATACTGGAATCTCTGTATCTGGAATCAAAACTCTTTGTGAATCGGGTTTAGTCTCTCGTCAAGCAACTCAGAAATGACTGGCTCACAGACGCGGAGTTATGATAGAAACTGAGATCGAAGAGTCGCGACCCTGAGCGGTCCAGTGACATTCGCCTTGCCGAGTCCTCAAGTCAAATGTGATACGCAGGCAGGGATCTACAGGGAAAACAAGGCGAGTGCCTCAGGGTCGTTCGGAGATCGAAGATGTCTGTGATGACGCAGAGCGTCTCGAACGTACAACGACGACCACTGCACGTTCTCTACAACTGACGGTTGCGTTCGCGCCGAGTACGTCACACCTGAAGACGGCGACGACATGCCATTCACGGAGTATTAGAGTGGTGACCAGTGGAAGCTCAAAGAGGCGACCCTACACGAGCGTGACGGCGAGTATTACCTCCATGTTGTGGAGAAAGAGCCTGACACGGATGCGTCAACAGTCGAGAGCAGAGCAGTTCCCGGCGTTGAGCTCAACGTGGATGGATACCTCGGCGTCACTAGCACGGGAGCGTTCCCTGGCAATGCCGACTCCCTCAGCCACGCATACGACGAGTACGAACGGCGGCGAGGCCTCCTCCAACAAACAGGCACGCGCTCAGTCGTGCAGTCACTCGGATCCTGGGTTCACGTATGAGGATAATCGTGATGGTGACGAAGTTCGAGTGCCTGAAATGTGGAAAGGAACTCCACGCGGATGGCAACGCGGCGCGGAACATTGGGTGGCGTCCCAGCACTGGCTCACATCTGGTTCGAGACGGGCGAACTGTCAGGTTGCCCCCAATCCAGGGACACTGAACGCGAACGGCGAGTTTAGGCCTGCCGAGGGTGTCGGCCAGAGCGGGAGTCCGCTGACAATCCCACCCGTTTAACAATGGGTTCCTGACACTGCATCAGTTGGGGCTCCTCCGCAGACGTCTGAAACGGAATTTAAGATCGGACGAGGACAAAGAAAAGCCATCGAATGAGTCCTAAGACGACTGCACCGCTGACGAGAATGACACCGCCGAAGATGAGTGAAATCCCGCCAGAAAAGAGAGGTGATGCCCGCAAAACGAGCCCAAGAATCGCTGCGGGAATCCACGCACGAACGGCAAGAGGAATCGCTGCTTTCGCTGATTCTGCTGCCCCTGCTGAGTAGGCGCCGATGAATGGGCTGATCAAAATCCATCCCAAAAGAAATGGCACAATCGTGAGTGCCCAGCTCACTGGAGAATTTGATAGATAGTCGATACCATTATGAAAGACAACGCCACCACTGAGGAGTGCACCCACCCCTATTACGTCCCCGATGACGAGTGGGATTGCGCCAGGGTCTAGTCGGCGTGAGAGAAATGACTGCTCAGACGTACTCATGACTAAATATTGGTGTAATCACTAATGGGTTTCCCGACTTGCCTTAGCGAACGGAGACGCGACCAGCAACAAGATACCGGACACCGGAGACCGCAATCCGCGGTTCAAAGCCTGTATCGGTAAGGATAGTACAGAGCCTCTCAGGCGTAAAGAACCGCGAGTCAAACCCCATAAGATCCTCTCCAGCGGCGATCAAATTGCCGAGAGCTGTCGAAGGATCAATCTCCTCAATCAGAAGCACTCCACCAGGAGCAAGAACACGCGCTGCCTCGTCGAAAAAGTGCGAAACTGTGGGCAGGTGATGCAGTGCATCGCCAATCACGACAGCATCGACAGCATCATTACTGACTGGAAAGTTTTCCACGTCGCCTCTAATGCTTATTCGGCCGTGAAGACGAGCACGTTGACACATGGTCGATGCAGCATCAATTACAGGGACGATTTCGGCAGTGTCAAGCAACGGTTCAGTTGCTCGACCCGTCCCTCCTGCAATGTCGAGCACGCGGTCAATCGGTCGCTCTGCAAAAACGAGTGCTGGATCAAGACTCACTGGGGGGACAGGATTCGTCGCCAGATCATACACCCAACCGAACCGTTCAAAGAACTGTACATCCCCACGACCATACCGACGCGCCATATTCAGCAATAGAGTCCCCCATATCAAAGAGGATTTATCAAAGTTTCAACGCTTGTTGGACACAGCCGACAACTCCTCCACTCACCTCGGGAGCACTACTGAATATTCCACTTCCAGTCGTTACTTTTCATCTGCAATCTTTCATCACTGCTAACCGAGGCGCTCATTCCGATGTCATGAGACAGTTCCGGGAGTTCCACTCGGTCGACGGTATCCCCGTCAAGCCGTCCGTCGTGGATACCGTCAGAAAACAAGTCAGCTGCTCTCGAATCCATCGTCGGGATAGCGCGTGACACTCTTCGTCTCATGACGGGATACAAACCCTCTGTTCTCGACTCAACAACTGCTATTCTTGTAGGAAGCTCCGTCGTTGCGGGGAGGACGTCACTTCTATCCGTATCCGCTATGTTCAGCCACACCAATAATAGACACACGAACAATGCGAATAGACATTGTCGGTTGGCCGCCAGATGTGGCACCGGTATATCTAGATTACAGGCAGTTCTCGTATGCTGGGAAATTCGTGCAGTCAGCAGTTGGGAAGGCACTCCTCCGCGATGAAAGTCGTGAGAGAGACCCACCGAGTTCTCCACCAGACACAGATATCACATATGAGACAGATGTCATCGCAGCAGTCTCGTTCTCCCCTCATCGGCAAGTGCCACATCGACTCTGTTATCGGTATATTACTGTCCGGCATGACCAGCAGGGAAATCAGCTCGGCCCAAAGCTAGCAGTCGATATTGCCGAGCGTGCGAGTCAACGCGGATATGAGACATTGCAAGTCGCAGTGAATAATTCATATGCATACGAGGCGATGTATCGCGCTGGGTTCTCATACACGAGCGAAACGACTGGAATTGCTGAACTTATCTTACGGCGGCCAACCGAACAGTCTGCACAAACCTCGAAAGAACGGTATCAATCTGGACTTGACAGATATCGAAATCGCGACTCACTCAGTACTGACGAAAGCAACTTCCTCGCATCCCGGAAGGAAAGCGAGCCTCCATCTCCTCTCTCAAGCACAGAGTACTCCTAACACCCGCTAGTTTGAGACCGTTTAATCACTATTGCCGCGAACCGCGTTGATCTATCCATTCATCGCTGACCAGAGTAGCCCTCTATCACTGAGCACACGGCCTTCGTTATAAGCCCAAGAGACGAGTGCTCAAACTCGGATGGAGATCTATGCCATGATAATGAGAATCAGGGATTCTCGCGTTACTTGTAATCAGAGTCGCTCTCTACACAGTCGAGTTGTCCAGGTAGTTTTAATGACAGCTCTCTAAGTACAGGCAATGGGAAACGCAGCCTTACGAAGTTTAGCAGCCTTGGAGGAGGTCTCTTTCGAGGCAGTCAAAGGAAGTGTTGTTGCCGTTGATGCACACAACTGGCTCTATCGGTACTTGACAACGACGGTGAAATTTACCAGCGAAACGGTTTATACAACAGATGCAGGTGAGGAAGTTGCTAACTTGATTGGAGTCGTGCAGGGCCTTCCAAAGTTCTTCGAACATACCCTCACCCCAGTGTTCGTTTTCGACGGCGGTGTGACGGATTTGAAAGACGCTGAGATATCTCAACGAGAGGCGAAACGGCAGACGGCTATCGAACAGCATGAAGCAGCGAAAGAGCGTGGAGACCGTGTCGAGGCAGCACGGCTTGAAGCACGAACACAGCGATTAACAGACACGATACAAAAAACGACCCGCGGCTTGCTTCGTCGGTTGGATGTTCCCATTGTGGAGGCTCCTGCAGAAGGAGAAGCACAGGCCTCGGCAATGGCTACAAATGGCACTGTTGATTTCGTTGGGAGTGAAGATTACGACACGCTCTTGTTCGGTGCCCCAAGGACCCTGCGACAACTCACCTCGAAAGGTGACCCAGAGATAATGAATCTAAAGCAGACACTCAGTCAACATGATATCACGCGCGAGCAATTAATCGATGTTGGTATGCTGTGTGGGACTGATTTTAATGACGGGATTGATGGAATTGGTCCAAAGACTGCTGTCAAGCTCGTTCATGAACATGGTGACCTATTCGGTGTGCTCGAAGCACAGGAGGCATACATTCCACAGGCAGACCGCATCCGATCACTATTTCTTGACCCACCTGTCACCAATGTCAGGCAGATAGACACAACAATTAACCCGGATTTCACTGCAGCAAAACAGTATGTAACTAACGAGTGGGAGATTCCTGAAACAGAGGTTTCTCGCGGGTTTGATCGGATTGAGTCCTCCGTGGTGCAGACAGGTCTCGATGATTGGTAATTCACTTTCGTGAACTGCCCCACCCGACTCGCGGTTGCTCCTTGAGGAGGGGGCTGGGGTTGTGAACTGCTAAACATATCACATCAGAGAATACATATATCGAACTTCAGTCTCTGAGATTCCTGCTCTACAGAGGATTGTTTCCGTGCCTGCTGAATGTGACACTACTCGAACCGTTCTGGTATAGAGCTTTTATACTATGATATAATAGACTCCAGCGTATCGAACTCGGGGTCCTCGCCACGGTCGACCGCGGCAACACGATCTCTGAGCTGCGACGACCAGCCCACAGCCGTTACAGGCAAGATAATCACGCCTGTCGGGACCTGGTTTCGCCTGAATCACGCAATCGACACAGATTACTCAAGGGACCCGCATATCCTGTTTACAAGTATAGGCCTCGCCAGCGTCAGCCGGGGCGTCGCGACCGAGAGAGATGAAGATGCAGGAAGCCATACAGTGCGATTTCAAGACGCCTATTGCATTCGCGGGCGTGTAGGCCGTGACCGGAGTGGTCAAGCCCCGCTGCGCAGTGCAGCGACTCTTGATATCAGTTATTGCACTATTGATTGCCTTGATTCGAGAGGGGACGCGTCAACTGGCGGTGCAAGCCTGATGAGTGCGGGTTCGTAGGTGCACGCGGACCAGATTGCCAACGACTGATATAATTTAGCCGTTGGAATAGCAGTCAGAACTGGGACGATACCTCAGGTGAATTTCCTCGTAAGCCCTGTTTACTTGAGCGCCGCACTGCACCAGCGAGAGAATTGAATTCCCCGTTTTGATGACAGATTGGTTCGGGCTGGAGTTGGAGTTTGAATTGGAAGTCACAGCCGACACCACAATTCCCGTCGCATTATCAATGGATTTGAGAGTAGTTACACTTCCAAACCGGCTCAGTCAGCAATGAAGATATCTAATATTTTTGATTTCCCTAACTGTCTCTTTCTGTCAGGTCGCGGTATCAATCTTCATGTCAGCTTCACCCTCTCAAGTGATTTGAGACTCAAAGTGTTCACAGGAACGAAGGCTCACGTCTTCGATCTTCAATCGGGAACAAGCCCGAAACACTCGCCTTGCTTATGTGTGGATAGTTCCGGGCGGATTCGAACCGCCGTCAACGGCTCCAAAGGCCGTTATGATTGGCCACTACACCACGGAACTGATTACATACGATATATTGTGATAATCGTTGAAAACCCCATCGGGTTTCGGTGCCTTTTATATATCACTCAGTCAGCGCTCTGTTCAGTCCCCTCCGATGGGTCGCTTTGAACGTTGAGATAGCAACATGCATCGGCTTCAGCAGCAAAACAATCCGGACAGTTCGGATTGCGGTCGATGATTGTATCAAGTCGTTCGGCCACCAGTTCGTCAATCACTGGCTCAAGTTCTTTGCCTCAGTCTGGAACTCTTCGACGGCCAATACATTTGCAAGGAATCGCTCAATAATACAATATGTTTGTAAGGCTTCACGCGCTTGTATGATTCCTTCTTGGGTCAGTGTCGCCCCTTTGTACTTTTCATGCTCAACAAAGTCCTGAGATTCGAGTTTCCCAATCATCTCATTCGCACTGGCCGGACTAATATCGAGTCGATCAGCGAGCGAACCGGTTGAGACTGGCCCGTTCTCCGACTGTTGAAGCAAATAGATTGCCTTGAGATACTGGTCAGCAGTATTCATTATTGTGTTCTAAGCTTAGTTTCTGTGTCTGCATCAGTCGATACGCTCCATGAGCTCGGTCACGGCCTTGACTCCCTCGGCCTCTTCCTCGCGGATCTCCCCTAAGACGCATCGCAGGCGGTCCTGATCGATACTGAATTGACTATTTGAGTCGTCAATCGCCGTAAGCAAATCATCATAGAATTTATATGCCGTTTCTTCGTTACAGAGTTGATCGTAGAGAACATCATCGAATGCAGCTGCTTCTGCTTGGCCGTATTGAGCCTCAACAAGGGCCTCAATCTCCTCGTACGCGACGCTTTCAGCGTCTAAATCTGAGATTAACTCCTCGAGACGCTCACGATGATGGGCCGACTCGGTGGCTGCATCGTCTAATAGGCTTGCAACCTCTGGGGCAAGTGCAGAATCAGTTGTCATTGATTGATTGTGCCGGGAGACACGCGCTTCGACTACCTCTTCTAAAACAATACCGATCTGAAGAAGCCGAGCTAATTGATGATCAGAATGTAGTGCTTGGCCGACACTCATTGATACTTCCTCCGGAGTATCGGCATGGAATAACCCATATTCGTGTGTTCACCGAGTGGTATCATAAATCCGTTCCCTCACAACAGATCAGTCACGTCCCAATTTTGATTACTTACTGCTTTGCCTGGCCGAAACAATGCAGCGAGTTTAGTCGAGTCGCTCTGCGATTAGCTCTTCGAGATCCTCACGGAACTCATCAACAGCGATCTCTTCGAGAACAGGGACAAAGAATCCCTTCACAAGCATGTTTCGTGCAGCCAGCGGAGGCACTGATCGCGAAGTCATATAGAAGAGGTCCTCGCGATCGACCTGACCGACTGTCGCTGAATGAGATGCCTCTGTATCGTGATTATTGATTATCAGTTTTGGTGAGGCGTCAGCTTCACTCTCATCCGAGAGCATGAGTGTGTTTTCACGTTGATAGGAACTCGTGTTCCACGCACTTCGGCCAACGTCTTGAACGCCCTCATACACCGAGCGTGCTTCGTTATCAAGAACGCCGCGAGTGACAAGGTCTGCTGTCGTGTGCTCTGCATTATGCCATACTCGCGCATTGACATCAAAGTGCTGTGATTCGTGGCCAAAGAACGCACCGACAATCTGTGATTCTGAGGAGTCACCGTTCAATTCGGACTCAACATCGCTTCGCGTCAGACCAGATCCAAGATTTCCTTCGATCCAATTGACCGTCGCATACGTCCCAACATCTGCGCGTTTGAGCGTGTATGTGTAAGTGTCAGATTCGAGATTCTGCAACGAACCATACTGGACATAGGAGTTTTCCCCGGCCTCGATTTCGACCAAGTTTGAGAAGTATCGGGCATCGCTACCAGGATGCTCATCACCAGCTTCAATACTCTCAAGAATCGTGACAGATGCAGACCCCTCTGTAATGACCAACGTGTGGCTAAATAGGGTCCGAGAGTTCATTTCTGCTCGAACTTTCACGTCCTCAGCGTTTACTCCCTCAGGAACGTACACCACTGTTCCAGTCGTAAACAACGCAACTGAGAGTGCGGTGAGATAGTTCTCTGTCGGATCGACTGTAGAGCCGAAGGAGGACTCAACCAGTTCGGGCAACTCATTGACAGCTTCTGCAAATGAGAGAATTTTGATACCCTCGGCAGTGACGCGACCTGTCTCGTCTGCCTGATTGAGCGGGTCAACTAGTGCTTCGAAGTCCAAGGCCTCAAGATTCGTCCAGCGTCGACCAGGTGTCTCGATGACATCCGGCAATGGGAGCTCCTCAAGTGCTTCGAGTGCTTCGAGACGCGTTTCTTCGAGCCATGCGGGCTCTGATCGGGCGTCAGATATCTCTTTGACGGTCTCAGCAGAGATATTTGATGGAATTTGTGTACTCATATTATCCGAGACTCCCTTCCATTTCGAGTTCAACCAGTCGGTTGAGTTCGACTGCGTACTCGATTGGAAGCTCTTCGGTAATCGGTTCGATGAAGCCTGAGACGATCATTTGCTTGGCGTCATCGTCGTCCAATCCACGTGACTGCAGGTAGAAGATATCCTCATCACCAATCTTGCCAACTGTCGCCTCGTGTGCCACGTCAACCGACGATTCGTTAATCTCCATATATGGCATCGTATCCGATGTCGATTCGTTATCGAACATCAGCGCATCACATTCGACGGCTGTCGAGGAGTTTTCGGCACCGTCGGCAATGTGAACAAGCCCACGGTAGTTCGTGCGGCCTCCATCCTTCGAGATCGACTTCGACTCGATCGTCGATGTGGTCTCAGGTGCGTTGTGATACACTTTTGCTCCGGTGTCGATATTTTGGCCGGCTCCGGCGAATGCAATCGTAATGTGGTTGTCAGACGCTCCGCGTCCCTTCAACACAGATGATGGGTACAGCATCGTTGCCTTCGATCCCATCGATCCTGAGATCCACTCCATGCGGCCGTCGGCTTCGACGAGGGCACGCTTGGTGTTGAGATTGTATGTGTTTTTCGACCAGTTCTGGACCGTCGAGTATTGGACGTGGGCATTCTCACCGACGAACACTTCGACGCCGCCAGCGTGGAGATTGAATGCGGAGTACTTCGGTGCCGAGCAGCCTTCGATGTAGTGCACTTCAGCGTTGTCCTCGGCAATGATGAGCGTGTGCTCGAATTGACCCATGCCTTCGGAGTTCATACGGAAGTACGCCTGGACAGGCATTTCGACAGTGACATCCTCGGGCACGTAGACGAAGGAGCCACCGGACCAGACAGCGCCGTGAAGCGCAGCGAACTTGTTGTCTGACGGAGGCACTGATTTGGTCATAAAGTGCTCGCGGACGATCTCTTCGTGTTCTTGGACGGCCTCGTCCATGTCACAGAAGATGACACCCTTTTGTTCCCACTGCTCCTGCATATTCTGGTAGACAACTTCAGATTCGTACTGGGCACCGACGCCTGAAAGGGCGTTTTTCTCGGCCTCAGGAATGCCGAGCTTATCGAAGGTGTCCTTGATATCGTCAGGAAGCTCGGTCCAGTCGTCGACACCGGCACGGACGTCGACATCGGGACGAATGTAAGGAACAATTTCGGAGACATCGACTTCACTGAGGTCAGGCGCCTCGGGCCAGTCGGTCGGCATCGGCATGGCCTGGAAGTGCTCGAGCGCGCGAAGGCGTCGTTCGAGCATCCATTCGGGCTCGTTTTTATCTGCAGAGATGAGTCGAATGGTCTCTTCAGTGAGTCCTTTCTCAGTTTTGTAGGCGGATGCCTCGTCCTTCTTGAAGTCAAATCGCGATTCAGTATCAGTCTGTTGAAGATGATTTTGTTCTGAACTCATTGTAATCTATATCCAAATATTGCTTGTCTATCAGTCACTTACGCTGCCTCGTACACTTCATTGCGAACCCACTCATACCCCTTATCTTCGAGTTGTTGTGCCAGCGATTCGTCACCACTCTTTACCAATTTCCCGTCGAGCATAACGTGCACATAGTCAGGTTCGACATAGTCGAGAATTCGTTGATAGTGTGTGATCTGGAGTATGCCAGCTCCTTGTTTATCGCAGAGGGCAGTGATCCCGGAGGAAACGTCTTGAAGACGATCGATATCAAGACCAGAGTCAATTTCGTCAAGAACAGCAACGGATGGCTCTAACATAGCTGCCTGAAGAACTTCATTTTGTTTTTTCTCTCCGCCAGAGAAGCCGGCGTTAAGATATCGTTGCATGAACTTCTCATCCATGTCGAGTAGTTCCATTTTTTCTCTGAGGAGTTGTTGGAACTCTGCAACACCGATTTCACCATCATCAGCAGGGCCCTCCATTGGCGAATTTTCGAACCCTTCGTCTTCCTCGTCTGCCTCTTGTTCAGACTCTTCATCTTCCTCCTCGAAGAGCTCTTCTCGCTCTTCGAGTTTGGCATTGAGCGCTGTTCGAAGGAAGTTCGTCATGGTGACTCCCTCGATCTCGGCGGGATACTGGAAGCCAAGGAACACACCCAACGCGGCACGCTCATTTGGCTCAAGATCTAAGAGATTCCACGTACGCTTGTCATCGGGGATATCTACGTCTTGACCGAACTCGTCTTCGCCAAGGTGAATGAGTATTTCACCACCGGTGACTTTGTATGCTGGATGGCCGGCGATGACTTTTGCCGTCGTGGACTTACCTGACCCATTTGGGCCCATGAGGGCATGAATCTCGCCGGATTGTACTTCAAGATCAACGCCGCGGAGGATTTCCTCTCCATCATCTTCCGCGACACGCGCCTGTAGGTTCTTGATTTCAAGTGTAGCCATTGGTAATTGAATGCCTCGTATGTATATGGTGGGCGGTGTCGGGCATAATAGTTACGCATTTACTACTTGAGTATTATTTTTGGCAAAAAATTATTTGTGTTTTTGAAAGTTGATCGACACGGGATGTCGGGAGTTACACTATTTGTGAGGACTCATACGAAGTTCCCGAGTCCAGTCTGCTGCTGACCTGACTTAATTTCATCCCAACTCATCTCCAACGAATCGATAATACGCTCAATTGGACCTCTGAGCGTCTTTTCAAGCATGACATCCCAATCGACAGAGAACGCTTCTGGGATCTGATCCTCATACTCAAAACAGATGACGTCGTGATTACGTTTAAATTCTGTATAGAGCGGGTCTGTTTGTGGATTGAATCCCTCTGAGTCTTCCATTGTACGGAACCAAGATGGATGGACCTTCTCAAGATACACTCGTTTTGGTTTTGAGCCTCGCTGGAAATTTGTCCCGAGGAATGCATTCGCGTACTTTGCTCCACGAACCTGTGCAGTTGCGGTGTCGTATGCATTCAGTCGTTTTCCGATTCCGCCCGGAATCCCGACTTTGTCAAGTGGGATGTCTCCACTCTCAAATTGACTGATAATGTCGCTGAGATATGAGGCGATCTCATCTGTGTCGGTCCCATGTACGATCATCTCAATAACACGTTTCTGCACTTCCTTGGTGATAGGTGCAATATCAGAGCGCTTGTACTCAAATCCTGTAATATCAATGTCATTGACATCCTTGCCCTCTTTCCAGACAATGTGTCCAGCGTATCGTTTCTTTTACCGGCCTGGAAAAACGTCGGTACAGCTTCTCAAACTCGATCTGAAATCGATGATGTGCGGCATTCAATTCGTCTGCTGCGAACGCATCGTACGAATCATTGAT
>KE356562.1:513278-520547 GCA_000416005.1 Haloquadratum sp. J07HQX50
GTCATACACATCGGATACAGTGACTTGAGATCTAAGACGGTCACATTTTCTTTAACGCCACTCACAGGGTCAAATACTGCACCACCTTCGTAATCCTCAGTATCCGATCGGCCTTTGGAGGGAAGGGCGAACCGATTATGTGCTTCGTGGAGAATGTATATATCGACTGTATCACCTGGTGTTGGTGCATCCTCGAGTTTACACCCGACAAAAGAACGAACCTCATCCCAGAACGCAATGATGTCTTGTTTTCGATCGATTTCGACACATAACTCCACGTCTCGAAGGTTATACTCGAGAAGTTTCGTCGGGTCTGTCTCCCAGAGCGTCCCGATATCCCCTGCATACCGCTCCTTACCGACGTTTAGCTCTTGTTCACCGACAGCGTCGAGTCGGTAGGACTCTAATTCAGTAAACTGCGTCCGCTTGTATGCGTAGAGAAGGTCAAAGACAACACGGCCTTTAATATTAGGACCACCCCAGCCACTCCGCCAGACCTCATCGATTCGAGAGAGACGTTCAATGGAGAGATCATGATGAGTTGTCGAGGCTATCACCTCCAATCGATCCAATACGTACGGCATATCGAAGTCTTCGAAATTCCAACCTGTGAGAATATCTGGGTCTGTAGTCTCAAGA
Organism: Haloquadratum sp. J07HQX50; assembly: GCA_000416005.1. Lineage (GTDB taxonomy): Archaea > Halobacteriota > Halobacteria > Halobacteriales > Haloferacaceae > Haloquadratum. Next base: position 513,918 of record KE356562.1, read on the forward strand.
TATGAAATGAACGCATCAAGCATTGCAGCTTCGGTATCAAAGCATCGGAGCTCGATATCAGCCGCAGCGTCGATCGGGTCATACCCGTTGAGCGTCTCTGGCGCAGAGACAGAATTATTCTCGGGATGGGCGTGATTGAGCCATGCAATATACGTATCATCATAGCTATCGTGACTTGTCAGACAGATAATTGGCTCCTCACCATCCTCAGGAAATCCAGAGCGGTCGTCGACCTCGATATCGAACGTATTGACACGGAGGTCTGCGTCTACGGGGACTGGCTCAATTTCAGTGTGTGGCACCTGCATAGGTCCATCTTGGGAGAGGGTGCGCTCAGGCACGCGAATCCCGCTTTTGATATCCTTATCGATGAGAAGACGATTTGGAAACAGAATATCGGCTTCGAAATGGTCGAATTCATCTCGAATTGCTCCGACCTCTCGCGGAGTGCGGGTACAGATTTTCGTTAACTCCTCTCCCCGGATACTCTCGTATCCTGATTCAGTTCGCGTGATTTCTGGCTTATCGACCAGGGAATCATCTATCGTGTCTGTCGGGGCATAAAAATAGGGTTCAAATCCCAAAACACGAACGTGACGCCTCTCGTTCTCCGTTGTTCGACCAAAGATGTGAACGACAGGATATTCAGTCGAACCCCCGCCCTCGATTGAATAATCTACTTGCGTAACAAGTAACTCAACCATCCGGTCTGCATCTGGGAATCGCAACTCCTCTGCCTCGATTACTTCTGAGACGTGTGTCTGTTTATTCCCGGCAACAGCGAACGCCTCAGCAGCCGGCCGAGCATTGGCGGAACTCCCATCTGAGTTGCCACCCCAATTGTCAGTGAGCCCTGCCTGTTCCATATTATGAGGTTTGGCACTATCGAGTAAAGACTTCGGCTTTGGGAAACCCCCTGTGTGAACTTTGCTGCCTACCTGGGCGTCTCTACCGACTCTCTTGAGCGAAAAGCTCTGATTGCTGCTTTGATTACGCGCCCTGCCAGGGCATCAGCGCGCGGGCTGTGCCTGTATGAGTGGTGCAATGTGACATCGTTCCCGTCCTCAACGCTGGAGCGGGTGTCGACGCAATTGGATAGTATGTATGGAAATATTGGAATAGTGGGTAGGACTGCCCAGTAACAGTATATGAAAGACAACAATAGTGTGGTGTCGATATATGTACTTCCACTGCGTCTTCAGAGCGCCTCCCGGTGTGCAAACGAGAGCTGTGCCTTCATCAATATTCCTCGGTCCTTGAGCGACGTTGCTCGCTGAGAAGGGGGAATGAGCGCTTGCGATGAGCGAAAATTTCACAAATCGAAAACTGAGCAACTGCGATGTGCTGGGGTTCAGCCGCTGTTCATGTCCCATCTCCGAGGTGACGCAAGACATTTATCGTGTCACTCTGTACCATAGATTAAGATGGGAAAACAGGCAGATTCAAATCAGTCAGTCGAGTCAAGTAATGTCCCTGCACAGTTAGGAGAGGCTCGCCGATTAGGTGACGTCGAGTCATATGAGATTGAGGACGGGATTGTCTTTTATGACCCAGATAATCCGCTTGCGTGGGTGGAGACATCGCACATAATTGAGCTCAGTGAGTACTGCTGAGATTAGATTTAAGCAGGTAAACGAACTACTTTTGACTGTCATTGTCCACATATCAGATAGTGACATCCGATTCTGATCCGTGGCCGCACGAACCTGATGAATTCGATCCGGAGAGTCAATGGGATGATCCTGCCGAAACGCTCGTTGATATCCCCGACTCGACACTGGAGACAGAGATTGAACCTCAAGAGAGTGAATCTCTCTCAGGAGACGGGGCGCGACGGTTCGGACTTGCAGTCATATACGCAAACGGTGCAATCGCTGGAATTGGACTGGGTCTATTATTGATCGGATTTGATGTTGACTTTGGCTGGGGCGGTGTTGTGACATCTATTGGGCTATTCTGTGGATATCGCACGTACAGGGTCACTGAGGAACACTATCAAGAAATATCAGGCCCAGACGCCGAGGTACCCTCCAGTGACTAGCGAGTATGAGTATTTTTAGCCTCAACCCAACTACGTCACATCATGCGACTTGTTGAGGATGCCAGCGGTAATCAATACGAGCTGTTAAAACAGTCAGATGAGTCTGCACGAGTTCGAGATATTGACTCTGGGACAGAGCAGTACGTCCAAGTTTCCAAGCTCAACCCGGTTTCAGAGACTGGGCAGTCAGAGCTTGAAATCGTCGCGGAGACAGTTCCAGATGACCTTCGCTGCTTGATAACTGGGATCCATACGGTCGAAACACTTGGATTGCTGATCGAGCTAGTTGAGGCGGAATCTCTCAATGGAATAGCTATGCGGTCATTATCGACGTGTTGTGAGAGCGAACTAAATGGGTTGATGGCTGAATTATTAGCTGCGGGGTTAGCTGAGGAGACACGTGAGTGCGGTGAACGAGTGTATCAACCAACTGCGATGGCCGAAAGCGCGGTCGAGCAACTTCGCAAACTGGATCATCAAGAATATTCGTTACAGTGATCTCATATTGCGTCTGGTGTAAGCGTATCCATAATCACAGGTCTTGACAGCACAAAAACGGCATTCAGGATTGAACCTGGCATCAGACTCAGAACGCTTGTTCCTCGTTCCGAACTGGATACAGAGATTCTATCATCATAACTAATCGCGTTCAGATGCTGAGGTGACAGACTTGCGACTCCACGGAGAACGTCTCAATCTGCACGTGTGAGGGTTCGAATTTGATAGCCACAGTATCGTCTGCAGCGCCGCCAATATATTTCACTTCTACGCAAACATTCATCAATAGCCAGCCGTCGCATGGCGTTACGTTCTTACCGAGTGAAATCATTATCTATGATACGGAATGAGGCGGGATTACTTCGAACTCGACGTGTCTAACGTCGCCTGGGTCAGCGATGAAGGGAAGCCAAAGAAGCCACGTGTCGAAATTGATTTCTACGGTCCAAGTGCTGAGCTGAAGCGACAACTCTCCAAGCCCTCTGGGGAGTATCTTGACGCAAGCGAAACAGATGTGACATTCAGATTACAGGACGATGTTAATGAATCTGACGCATCTGGTGTAGTAAGCGTGACGAACCGAATTACTGGTGACTTTATTTTAGAATTGAACCAACGTGCAGAGGACGTCCTCTCATTTATTAACGCTGCGCGTGAGTATGGAAAAGAGCAGGGAACGAACTCTGGAGAAGGGCGCTATTTGATCGATGTCCGTATCGAAGGCGATGAGATAGTGAAGTACGACAAAGAGACGTTTTTGACGTACGATGCTGAGGGCAATCTGCTTCGCTCACAGAGTCTTATTCCATCCGGCGTCGAGTTGTAAGCACTCGGCTGAATCTCAGTCTGTAATTCGAACAAACAGAGGCCCCTTTTAAATCGCGAATATTAAGAAGATATTCGCTGTAATCACCCTGTGCAAAACGTAACAGACAGGATTCGAAATCCGTTCGGTATTTCACCTGGTTGCAGTCGATATGTCCAGAGCTATGGAGATGTCAACGCGTCATTTCACGTTATCGGGGATCATCCCGGGATACACGGTGGGTTTGATAAACAAATTCCGTTCACGGCCAAGGACTGTCGCCCGCTATTAGATGCACTCAAGACAGCAGAGTTAGTCGAGAGTACGACCGACGGTGATTTGCATCTACAGAAGACGTTTTTTTCCTACTTACACCGGTGTGAGCCGACAGAGCGTCCACCATCAGCAGCGGCATATATGGACCAGTCACGCTTGTTTGATGCTGAACTTCGTGCAATTGCGCCCCATATGCTTTTGCCAGTTGGCGAACGAGCGACCCGATATGTATTGACCAACTATTCCGCTCGGGCAAATAAACTCGAAAGTGGCATGACCACGCTACATGCGAGGGAGATCCCTGGAAGCGGATTTTTGATCCTCCCAATCAAAAGTCCCTCCGAGTGGGGAACGAAAGAGAAGTCGCAACTGGTGACTGCGATTAAAAAAATTCGCTCCGAGGATTTCCGTCGAGAAGCTGATTTAGGTCGGTTCATCGCCGGGAATGAGCCATATCTGGTTAGATGAAAATAACGTTCGTTTTATTTTCTTGCATGTAGCGATATATTCATAACATGTTTTTCTCAAGTAGGGCCGAATGCGTGACTAGCATAGGATTTTTGTCCACAAACATTAAAATATCAGATGACGCGCGACGGGAGCTCCTAAGCGCGTCATCAAAGAACTGCGAGATTGGTGCTCTTCGCAGTGGCTTGGTCAGCCAGGGACACGATTGTGTCCCTTTTGACTGCGAGAGACCAGTCAGTGACCCCCAGTTCTATTCACCCTCACTGATCCGCTCCGTGAGAAGCAAGGTGTAATCGACAGGAACTGAAGTAAGCGACATCTCTCTAAACTTGCCAGATTAAGTGTTGGTATGGACTGGACACGAATTGATCTCGGGGGTGAGCTGTTTGAAGGGCCGACTAACAGTTATCTTATTCAAGCAGACTCAACAGTGCTCATCGATACAGGAGTGGCGAGTGAGCATAGCATAGCAGCACTTGAAGTAGGCCTCGCAGAGAATCATACATCTGTCAACGAGATAGACGCTATCCTGCTGACACACTGGCATCCTGACCATGCAGGATATGCCGGTGTGCTTCAACGACGAGCAGGTGCAAGTGTCTACGCTCATCCGCGAGATGCACGTCGTGTTACCGCCACGGAGGGCCCACTCGCTGCTGGTCGCTCCGACCGTCGACAGGCATTACGCAAGTGGGGTGTTCCAGCGGAAGTGCGGATGGGATTAGAATCGTTTTTTGAAGATTTTAGCTTTGTATTCGGTCCCCCACCCGAGATTGAGTCGGTAACTCACGGCACAGCTCTTAGCTTCGGCACACTCGAGTTTGAGGTTGTTCATCTCCCGGGGCATACCGCGGGCCACGTTGGGTACTTTTTCGAGGAGAACGGCACGAACGCATTCGTCGGTGATACGCTGCTTGGAGAGTATACGCCAAACATTGGCGGAGCTGATGTCCGAGTTGAAAAACCATTGGACAACTATCTCCAGAGTTTAGAGACAATTGCTAACTCCGGCGTCCAGCAAGCACTCGTGGGACACAGAGAGATACTTGAGGACCCAATACAACGAATAGAATCGATCCAAACCCACCATCGTAATCGGAGTGAGCGAGTCGTAAGCATGATTGAGAGCGATGGTCCCTTAGATTGTTGGAGCGTGGCAAAACGACTATTCGGTGACTTGAGAGGTATCCATGCACTACACGGAACAGGCGAAGCCTTTGCACACCTCCAGCATCTTGAAACAGGGGGCCTTCTTCGCTCAGACATCACTGCCGAGGGGACATATCGCTATCACCATGAGTCAAAGAGCCCAACGGTAGATTCTATTTTTGAACAACGAAATACTGAAACAATGTGATGCTGTATCAATAATATGGAACTGCGGGTCATAGAGAAGACTGACGAAGAACTCAGGATCGAGATTGCAGGTGAAGATCATACGTTTATGAACGTCATCAAAGGAGCACTGCTCGAAACCGATGGAGTGGTCGCAGCGACGTATGATATGAATCCAGAACAGTCTGGAGGTCAGGTTGAACCGATTCTCTCGATTCAGACAGAATCGAACGTCGACCCACTTGACGCGTTGGGCGATGCGTCACGGTCCGTCCAGATCACTGTCAATGACTTCACCTCTGCGTTTGAGGCCGCACACTGACCCACAACCGATTGCCGGAGAAATGATTCTACCTCGATAGAACGTGATTGATTAAGCTCTCTTGACAAATAACTTCCCACAGCCTGGCTTTATGTTTCTTATAACCGAGGTGCAATACGTCTCGCGCCGTCCAGTAAGACACTCATGTAGTCGGCACAATTTAGTCGATTCGCCGACCGACTCGCCTGGTATAAATCGAGAACAATGAATCTATGTCACATAACGACACAAAGATTTCAATTTCTGCTCGTTCCGAACGCGTGATAGAGTTAGATTCTGACTTGGACGCCACGGTCATTCAAATACTGCTTAGTTTCCTCAATCGAATATTCATCAAAGTGAAAAATTGAGGCCGCAAGACCAGCATCTGCATCCGCTTTTTCGAATACTTCATACATGTCCTCAGGCCCTCCACAACCAGACGAAGCGATAACCGGAGTGGAGACTGCTTCACAAATCGTTGAAGTGAGTTCTATATCGTATCCATCTTTAGTCCCATCTGTATCGATTGAATTGACGAATAGCTCGCCTGCTCCCCGCGATTCAGCAGTCTGTGCCCACTCAATCGCATCGGTCTGTGTGCCCTCACGGCCACCCTTCATCGTACACTCAAACCAGCACGATTCTCCATCGATGGTGTGGTAGTATTCACCCTGCTCATCGTACTGGCGACGCGCGTCAATTGAAATGACGATACACTGAGAGCCAAATGTCTTGGCACCTTCATTGATCAGATTCGGGTTCTCTAATGCAGCTGTATTGATTGACACTTTATCTGCACCGGCGCGAAGAGTTTGCTTGATGTTCGCTTTGCTCCGAATTCCTCCGCCGACTGTGAGTGGAATGAATATTTCTTCTGCAACGGTGCGAACTGTTTCAAGCATG
>KE356562.1:520660-523220 GCA_000416005.1 Haloquadratum sp. J07HQX50
ATAACAGAGAGTATAGTTTGAAGTCACCATGATTATCGGAACTCTACGATTTCCCTTCGACCCTGTGCTCGTCCCGCGGATTGTAAGTATAATGTACTCATACCACATTAGAGTCAGTATGGAACCACAGTCACAATCCGACCAACATCACCGAGTAACTGCACCGATGCAATCGTTCCAGCATAATCACGTCGTAGGTGGGCTTATAGCGCTGCTCATTGGACTCGTTATTGTTCTTGCAATCCCACTGCTACTGTAGCCCACTGTATACGCTTATATAATGGCTCATTCAGGCCTGAAGTTGCAAGTATTGTCTGAGGAAGGCATACACCGATATCTCTCCATAGCACCGAATTGACCTGCGACGGAACTACCCAGTCATGAAAAATTGTCTGCAAGGACGTGACGGAGACTGGTAAGTTCCTCATATGAGAAGGAACAATGTGAATCAGGAGTCTGAATCGAAAGATGCCCATCATCTTGGACGGCGCCCAACTCAGTTACTGGGGCGATGTCGTCAAACACCGTCTTGACAGCTGCCGGGTCAGTTGTCTCGATGACCGCACGACCGGGGGTTTCAGTGAAGAGCATTGTTGATGAGGAGAGCGACACTGATAGTCCGGTCTCAGGCGTTATCATCTCTGCAAGCGTCACGAGGAGTCCACCATTGCTAATGTCGTGTGCGCTCTTCGTGGTTGGTTGTCTGGCTATCTCTGTGATTGCATTCAGACGCGCCGCTGGGTCAGGTGGGAGCTCTGGGAATGCATCTTGTCCACCAGTCACATCTAGAAGTGTTGAGCCGCCGAGAGAGTGATTCAATTTCCCGATTAATACTGCGGTCCCTTCGCCGCTGAAGTGTAGTGGCGGACAATCAAATCCCGATTTTGTCCCAACGAGAGCGGCAGTGGGCGTCGGTGGGATTGGGCCAGTTGACGAATCATTATATAACGAGACGTTTCCGCCAACGACAGGAATCGAGAGTTCATCGGCCATCGTCGCCAACCCATCAACGGTTTGTCTGAACGCTTCATATACCGGTGGTTTCTCTGGATTTCCACCGTTCAGGCAGTCCACCGCAGCGATCGGTGTTGCAGCTTTAATTGCCACGTTGATTGCGTTCTCTAACATTACTGCTCGTGCGCCTTCGTAGGGTGCACTGTCTGTCCACAAGGGGACCGAGCCACTACTCATAGCGACCCCGGTGCCGGTTTCGTGGATGGCTAAGAGAGCAGCATCATCACCTGGCTTTCGAGCTGTGCGGAGTCCGACCTCATGATCATATTGGCGGTACACCCACTCTTTAGAGGCAGTACTGGGATCGCTCAATACTGCTTCTGCAGCGTGTTGCAGGTCGAAATCTGGGACATCTTCCGTCGACACTGGCTTAGAGATGCCCTCAAGATCGTTCATTGGAGCTCCATCGGCAAGCAATTCAGCGGGAACGTCAACGACAGTTTCACCATTAAATTCACAGACATAATTTCCCTCTGTGACACTGCCGATAGTTGAGCATCCAAGATCGTATTTGTCTGCAATTTGCATGACAGTCTCAACATCTGGTGGGCGGATTTCATAACACATGCGCTCTTGAGACTCCGCTAACAGTATCTCACGAGCGTTCATTTGCGGTTCACGTTGATGGACTGCGTTCAAATCAATATGTGCGCCGTAATTGCCTTTACTTACCAGTTCTGCGGAGGCACCACCAAGCCCGGCTGCGCCCAAGTCCCGTGCAGCTTGGATGACGTCCGCATCAAGTAGTTCCTCGTTCGCCTCAATGAGTCGCTTCTCTGCATATGGGTCTCCAACCTGCACTGCCGGTCTATCCTCAGTCGCAGCATCGTCTGAGAGATCTTCACTGGCGAAGGATGCCCCACCGAGTCCATCACGTCCTGTCGGATTTCCAACAATCACCAGTCGATTACCTGCCGTTGTTGCCTCGGCCGTCACGAGCCTGTCAGCTGTGACCAGACCAATACATGCAACATTGACAAGAGGATTTCCCTCATATCCTGGGTTAAATTCAACGCTGCCTGTGACTGTCGGAACGCCTATCGCATTGGCATAATCTGCGATTCCCTCGATCACGCCGTTGAGTAAGTACTGACTATGCTCGCGATCGAAAGGGCCAAAATACAACGAATCTGCCAGCGCTATCGGGTAGGCACCCATTGAGAGTGTATCGCGCACAATCCCTCCCACACCTGTTGCTGCCCCATCATATGGGTCAACGTATGATGGATGATTGTGGCTTTCAATCCCCATCGTCAAATAAAATGGGGTTTCAGTGGCCGTGTCCTCTGTCGGGAGCTCAACAACGGCTGCGTCGTCGCCAGGGCCGATAACGACGTCTTCACCTGTGCTCTCGAATGCTGCAAGGAGTGGCTGTGACGAACGATATGCACAGTGTTCACTCCAAAGATTTTCAAACAGTGCCGCCTCGGCTGGGCTCACACCCCGGTCAAGAGCAGCCTCAATTACGCGACGGTCAGCGTTCGACAAGGCCATATATACTTACATGTGAACAGACGGTCTTAACCATCTTTCTGTGTGACACAGA
>KE356562.1:523287-525066 GCA_000416005.1 Haloquadratum sp. J07HQX50
CACCCATTTCAATCATCACGACATGGTGCCGGGTCAAAAGTTCCTGAAGCCGACCTGATTGCTGCAGATGCTATCGAGGTATACAATTCACGACTGTTTACCGGCCGGGCAAATCGGAAGGCTGAGGCATTTGCTCAGCGTGAAGAAATGGCGATGACCGCCGGCAGCGATGCGCACATTGGTGAGATGGTTGGACAGGCAGTAACTGAAGTTCGAACGACGAAACAGTCTGTGCAGGAGATTTTAGATGCGATCGCCAGAGGCGAAACCACTGTCTCTGGAACAAAGACTCCGTGGCGGATCTCATTTCGCCAGTTCGGCGGTGGAATCAAGCGACGAGTGATACGGACGATCTCTGAACTCGTATAAATGTCGTATCCATTTAGACGATTTACCGCAAGTGAGACACTAGTTGACGGAGCCCCGGTCAAACCATTCCGGAACGGCACTGTCTTAGATACAGCTCTTACTGGGTTCGATGGGTTTGCGGGGGTTGTTGATGAGCACGCATACCGTGATGTGCTTGGGCGGAGGCCATTGTTTCGTGAAGCCGAATCATCTACATGGGCATTCGTTCCCAGGGTGCTTGATGATCCAATCGTCATCCCTCCAGGCTATGCTGGGCCACTTCACGATGTATCTCCAGACGCGTCGAGGCAAAGCCTACCCAGGCGAGAGGCATTAGATGCTAATGAAGCACAGAAGCGAGTGACTGATGTCATAGAGTCTGAGATATTGACTGATAGAGTTCACCGCGCAAAAACGTCGTCAGGTGATGAGTTCACCCCCGCAGTCGCGTTTTCGGGGGGCATCGATTCCAGTATAGTGGCACTTAGTGAACCTGAGGCACCATGCTATGTCGCAGGGTTTCCCGATAGTCACGACCGCGCAGCAGCACGGTCGGCCGCGACGATATTGGACCGGTCGCTGGCCGAGATAGAGCTCACCCACGAGACGATCATCTCGTCTATTGAACCGATTGTCACCGCAACCGGCCGGTCAAATCCGATGGACCTGGCAATTGCGATTCCATTGTATGTCACCGCCAAGAGGGTCGCTGAGGATGGGCACACCCATCTCCTTTTAGGACAAGGTGCAGACGAGCTATTTGGAGGCTATGCCAAGGTCGCGAACGCGGCAGATGACCCCCGCGTTGAAGCAGACACCATTCGCGAGGCTCGATACGAGATGATATTATCTATCCCTTCTCAGGCGATTCGTGATGTCTTAGCGATTCGAGCAGGCGGTGTTGAGCCTCTTACCCCGTTTTTATCAGATACAATTATTCAGGCTGCTCTGACCCTTCCGGGCGTGTTAATCGCCACGAGTGAACGACGAAAAATTGCACTTCGGGACGCATTGACCGAGCGACTCTCGAACGACGTTCGAACGCGGGATAAGAAGGCGGTGCAGTACGGGACATATGTTGCTCGCGAGCTTGACCGATTAGCGAGACAAGCGGGTTTCAAGCGCCGGATGGACAATCATGTGCAACAATACATTGACCATCTGATCGATGAGTAGTATTCTCACGATCTGAAGCTCGCCTGTTCATCACTTGAGTGTCGTATCTCGGACCACAGGAGTCCGCTCAGTTATCGACTGTTTCACAGACAGTTTCAAACTCTACAGGCGGAGCAGGCGGGTGGTTCTCGATTGGAAACCGACAATTCCAGTTCCCGTTTCGGTCTCGAGGCTTCTCTGTGACCCTGAGGCAGTTCACCGACGGGACTGGCGTCTCACTCGTGCTCACTCGAGTGAGTGCGTGCCATCTCGATC
>KE356562.1:526622-533595 GCA_000416005.1 Haloquadratum sp. J07HQX50
CGGAAGTTCATCACGGTCGATGTGGCCACCAGGCGGGATACGAATGCCAAGTTCCTCGTGAGCATGGAGTGCGGTCGCGTCGCCCTCAACGATATATACAGTTGCAGTGAAATGGCGGGTTGTCTCCATATGAGCACTTCAGTGTCGGACATACTACGTCTTGGGTTGATCACAGTACAGGCCGGCAACATCGAAACGCTTAGTCTTCAAACACGACAGGTATGGAACATGAGTGACGAGCCTGTAAATGAAGAGACAGTCAAACACGTCGCTGAACTCGCTCGGATTGAACTAGCTGATGATGAGGTGGATCGGTTCGCTTCGCAGTTCGATACCATTCTATCGTATTTTGAAGCGCTTGATGAAGTTCCCGAGGTCGACCACGAGCCACCGCTGGTTAATGTGATGCGCGCTGATACGGTTGAGACTGGCCTCAGTCACGACGAAGCAACGCAGAACGCAGACGAGACTGAGGATGGATTTTTCAAGGGTCCTAACGTCTCCTAATGAGTTATAACGCCTTTATCACTGAAACAGACATCCGTGAGTCGGACGATGGGCCACTCGCTGGGCAGAGAGTGGCAATTAAGGATAATATCAGTACGGCCGGCACCCGGACTACATGCGGGTCAGCGATGCTGGAGTCGTATGTTCCCCCATATGATGCGACAGTGATCAAACGACTGAAACAAGCGGGGGCACACATCGTCGGAAAAACAAATATGGATGAGTTTGGCATGGGTGGGACGACTGAAACGTCTGCTTTTGGAGCGACAAAGAATCCCGTGGATGAGACCCGGGTTCCGGGGGGATCCTCGGGAGGGTCAGCGGCTGCCGTCGCTGCGGGAAAAGCCGATATCGCGCTTGGGTCAGACACTGGAGGATCAGTTCGAAACCCAGCCGCTTTCTGTGGTGTTGTTGGATTGAAGCCAACGTATGGTCTCGTTTCACGGTATGGACTCGTTGCCTACGCGAACTCGCTCGAGCAGATCGGACCGATTGGCCAGTCAGTCAGCGATGTTGCAGCCCTTCTTGATATTGTCGCTGGTGTAGATCACAATGATGCAACGACGAGATACGATGCTCATCATGACGAGGCGACTCACCCAGGCAAAAACGCAGAGTATCAAGCTGCTGTTGGTAACTCAGCCTCATCACTTACCATCGGCGTTATTCGAGAGTTAGTTGAGGGGGCAACGACTGGGGTAACCGAGCAATTCAGCGCGGCACTCGAGACTCTCCGGTCTGTCGGAGTTGATATCGTTGACGTCTCACTCTCATCACTCGAACATGCAGTTCAGGCATACTACGTCATTGCGATGTCAGAGGCATCATCAAACTTAGCTCGGTTCGATGGCGTACGGTATGGGCCTGAGACTGCAGAGACTGGAAATTGGAATGAAACTTTCGCGGACGTCCGGGAGAGAGGATTTGGTGAGGAGGTGAAGCGACGAATCCTGCTGGGGACATTTGCACTCTCGGCAGGATATCAAGACAAATACTATACCAAAGCACAGGATGCCCGTGCATGGGTTGCTCAAGACTTTAATGAGGCGTTTGAGCGCGCAGACCTGCTTGCAACACCAACGATGCCTGTCACCCCACCACAGATAGGTGAGAGTCTCGATAACCCACTCCAATTGTACTTGATGGACGCCAATACTGTGCCAGTTAATCTCGCTGACCTTCCTGCTATATCCGTGCCTGCTGGAAAGCACGATGGGCTCCCCGTTGGGTTACAATTAATTGGCCCGCAGTTTAGTGAAGAGACATTGTTAGCAGCGGCTGGGACGGTCGAATCTTTGAGCAATTAATGTAGCCTCAGGCTCTCTTAGCGACTTCTTCAACCACATCAATCTGTGAGAACAGGACAACATGGTCACCAGGAGAGACGATTGTATCGCCACGAGGAGCAATAAACTCATCATCCCGAGTCACGGCACCAAATACAACGCCAGCAGGTAGATCACTCACCGCCTCTCGTATTTCACGACCAGCAAGCACGCTGTCGGTATCCACTTCGATCTCCAGTACTTCTGCTTTGTTTGACCCAATCACTGCAACATTCTCAGCGCCACCCTCCCGTGTAAACCGAGTTATCTCCTCAGCAACAAGCTCGCGAGGGTTGATTCCGATATCGACTCCAACCGCTTCAAACAGGGTTACATATTCCGGTGTATCAACGACCGAAACTGTTCGGTCAACGCCGACTTGTGAAGCAAGCAGTGAGATGAGCAGATTTTTTTCATCTGAATCGAGCGCGGTCACAAGGACGCTAGCATCACCGATATGTTCGCGTTCAAGGAATTCTACATCAGTGGCATCAGATTCCATCACCACGGTGTTTGAGAGTTCGTTTGCCAATTCACGTGCACGAGTTGGGTCGCGCTCAACTAACCGAGGACGATACCCTTGGTTTTGTAACAGTCTCGCAACGTGAAATCCAATTTCTGACCCTCCAATGATGACAACTTCACCAGTCGATGTAGTGGTTGTCGGATTAGCTGTCGTAGCAAACTGTTTGACGCTCTCTGGAGACCCGATGACAACCACATGATCTTGTATCTGGAGCGCCGTATCGCCACGCGGGATCTCAACATCTCCATCTTTCAATACAGCAGCAAAGGTCAATCCAGAAAACTGATCGGCCTGTTCAACCGTCTGCCCTGCCAGTGGGCTCGACTCATCAATCTCAAACTCTGCCATCTGGACTTCACCATTCGCAAACGGGTCTACATCACGCGCTGCAGGGAGCCCGATGGTGCGGACAATCGACTCTCCAGCTAACAGATTCGTACACACCATGAAATCGACACCAAATGCACGGTCTGAACGTTGCCATGTCCGAAGATACTCTGTATTTTTGACTCGTGCGATTGTGAATGCACCGCCAATCGCTTCCGCCGTAGAGCAGACGATAATGTTCGTCTCGTCGTTATCTGTGGAGGCAATGATGATATCAGCTTCCTCGACACCAGCCTCTTCAAGTGTTCCAACAGCAGTGCCATCACCCTCAAGTACCAATGCGTCGAGAGAGTATCTCAAGTCCTCAATTCGGTTCGCATCCCGATCAATTACCACAACCTCGTGTGTTTCAGTGAGATTGGCTGCAATGCTTGACCCAACCTGACCAGCACCGATAATCACAATCCGCATTGTCTGATCTCCTGAGTCATGTACTTCTGGTATATTGGCTTGTCCGCAGGTAATTCTCTTTCGGCATAGATAATTCAGACTCGTTACCCTGCTCACTCGGCCTGCAAGACGAGCGAAAACGTCTCACGCGTGAACAACGATCACTTTCACGGAAACAGCACGGGTGGAACAACTGAGAGAAACAACGGGTAAACTACCCCACCCTACTCCCTCGGCGCTCCTCGCCTCGGTTCTTGAGGGCTTTGATGTGGACTCTTGACAATCAGTCGCCAGCAGTAGGCTAGTGGCTCTTACCGCTCAACGTCCCACCATTCACGCGCACGTCTACTGGTACTCCATCGTTTCGGCGGTGAACGTCGGTTGAGAGACGCACTGTCTCTTTTTTTACCGTTTGACACACGCTTTGACGGCTTCGGCAGCGCGTTTGATAGCGGCTTGGACAAGTTGGGCCTGTAAGATCTGTCTCCTCTCAAAGTTCGGAGTAGAGCGCGTCACGAACCTCTCGCTTGTTGGTCTTACACTCGGTGTAGGAGGTGTCGGACCAGCAGTAGTCGGCGGTTCGGTTCGCGCAGTACAGGTATTGCTCGGCGGTCCGGTGGAGTGCGTCGTGTCGCTCGTCGAAAGCGGCGAGTTTCACGACGACGGTTCGACGCACGCCAGTAGTTTCAGGGAGTACCCGACGGCACTTATCGGCTCGAAAGTCGGTCGATCACAGTGTGGCGGTTGTGTCCTACTATGTCGGTCTCCTCTCCGATCTACTCGCTCACTCCGTTCGCTGCTTGAGCTCGGCGGCTCCACCTCGAAAATGCTGAACATAGCTGAGTGCCACCACCAAGTCAAGCAGAAACGCGACGGCTTCCTGCACAAGCTCTCGAACTACTATGCTACTGAGCATGACGTGGTTGCCGTTAAGGAGTTGAATGTAAGATCGATGCTGGAGTCGATTAGAAACAATCCGAATATGCTTTCGGCAGCGTAGGACACGTTCACTACATTGCTTGCATACAACTGCAAGCGCGAAGGTACGCACTGTGTCGAAGTGGAGCCAGCAGGCACGACCAAAGAGTGTGCCTCCTGTGGATGTCGATCAGACAAACGGCTGTGGGTCCGAGAGCATTCGTGTCCTGCTCGTGGCTTTGAGATGGATAGTGATGCAAACGCCGCAATCAATATTTTATCTCGTGGTTTTGAAAAGCGTGGGACAATCCGAAGAACCCCCGTGGAGACTGCGCTTGGGCTGTCAGACGCCGTCTGAGACCGTCATCGAAACAGGAAGCCTCTAAAAAGGCGGCGAGTAGGCAGGGAGTCGTTCACCGAATCATCAAAATAGCAATCTAACCATCTACAGAGGAAGGAAGCTGAGTGTCTCAGGTCGTTTGGAAGTCGATGATGTGAGTTCCCGTGATTATCTCTGCGTCTGAAGCCACCTGAGAGGGTGAAGCCGACACCGATGGGTCATTAACATATGTGCGAAAAGTACAGTCAGAAAATCCGAAGATGGATTGCAAACCTCAATCCAACGCTGACGACGCATGTTTGGAAATGCGACTCCTCTCAAAATCGCTCGGTGTGCGACAGGAGTTGTGTTGTCGGGTCGTGGTCGCTATGGAGGGAGTTCTACGAACACAGCGAGCGTTCGGGTGTCGATTTCCAGTCAGCCCTGTTTGGGAGGGTCAAGAGGAATGAGATTCGCCTGCTGGTGTGGTGCAGAGCCCGAGGATGAAGCCGTTATTCTCAGCAGAGTCGTGGACAAAGTTAATCAGATGGTCTCTGAGTCGTGATATTCATATTCACCGGACGCCGTTTCCCTTCAAGATCAGCGACAACTCGCTCAACAACGCGCTCTGCCTCATCAGCAATCGCAGACTCAACCTTTGCAGCTACCCAATCAAACGAGACAAACCGAGGAATATTGATCTTCCCAACATTCGCTGAGTGGGGATCATACTCAGCTTCGAAAGTCACTTTCGAGAGAGAGTCACGGTCGCAGTCACTGTGAGGTCCCTGTGGACTGATTATCCATCTTCCCCTCGCGTCAAGGTTGTTTGTCGTTCGCCAGTTGATGTAATCTGGATTCTCAGTTTCGGTCACTTCTGATTCGACTGCATACGAAAGCTTCCACCACGCAAATTTCAATGAATAGGCTGTCCCGGCATCACCGTTACCCCGCAATGTCCGAACAGACCTGAGATACTCTGAATATTGCTCGTATCGGGCGAAATCGAGCAATGCCTCATACACCTCTGCCCGAGGGAGATGTATATTAGCACTCACACGGATGTATTCCACAGCTAACTTGTAACAACTGCTCTCCAATACAAAGAAGCTATGATTGAATAGGGAATGACAGAACAGCGACTGTGATCGCTGTCCTCGAACGTTCTGAGGCTTTCGTGCTGAACTGCTGTATCCTGTGTAGTTATGTTCATACCGACACTGTTTGTAACTGTATGCTTGATGGGTGCAATGTCGCGCTGGGTGTATCGGGAAGCATTGCAGCGGTCAAAGTCGTAGAACTGGCTCATGAGATACGTCGTCATGGTGCATCTGTTCGTGGAGTGATGAGTCAAAGCGCACAGGGGATCATTCACCCCTGGGCAGTGGATTTTGCGACCGATCATCCGGTCATCACTGAGATCACCGGTTCGGTCGAACATATTGAACTGTGCGGCCGGGATGGATGGGCAGATGTGCTACTGGTTGCGCCAGCGACAGCGAACACAGTCGGAAAGATCGCTTCAGCAGTCGATGATACACCAGTGACGACCTGTGCGACGACTGCTATCGGTGCAGACGTGCCGACGGTTATTGCGCCAGCGATGCATCAGCCGATGTATGACCACCCAGGAGTGGTGGGCGCGCTCGAAACGCTCGAGAAGTGGGGGATTAATTTCGTTGCCCCGCGGATTGAGGAATCGAAAGCAAAGATTGCGACTGAGGACGCCATCGTACGGGCCGTGAGCCAGGCAGTGCATGCAAGTCCACTTGACGGGACGCGTGTGCTCGTCACTGCTGGGGCGACCGCGGAGGCGATTGATCCGATCAGGATTCTCACCTCACGCGCCTCTGGGCAAACCGGCCATGCGGTTGCACATGGGTGTCAGATGCTCGGGGCGACAGTCGAACTTGTAACGACCGAACAGGATGTCTCGGTCGGAACGACTCATGTCGTCGAGTCAAGCGCGGAGATGCATGCCACCGTGCGTGAACGTGTTTCAGAGTCGGATGCGCTCATCAGTGCTGCAGCCATCAGCGACTATACCGTGGATAAGTCACCTGAGAAACTGCGATCTGGTCACCCTCGATCTCTCTCTCTTAAGCCCACGTCAAAGGTAATCGGTTCAGTTCGCGACTCACACCAAGACCTCCCAATCGTGGGATTCAAGACTGAAACAACTCCTGATAAAGATTCTTTAATCAAAGCAGCAAGAGCAATTCAAAGTCGCTATGATCTTCAGTTCGCTGTTGCGAACAGTGCAAGTGTAATGGGTGAGAGTGAAACTGAAGCGTATATCGTCACTGAAACTGAGGTTACCACGTTCAGCGGATCGAAGACTCGTTTCGGACTAACGGTCGCTTCTGAACTCGCAACGGCGCTTTCCTAATCTATCGCCCGCTCTTGAGGGGAGCGCGTCTTGATATGTCATATCTTCAGACCTATATTCCACTTCTCCCGTCAGTCTAAGAAGAATCTACATGAGGATTGTGAGTGTCAGTGTCATGACTGCTGTGAGAACAACGAGCAGTGCTCCGGTTCCTATGTTCACCCCAGAGCTTCTTGTCTCTGCAGGGGCTTGCTCACTCTGGAATCCAGGAA
>KE356562.1:537062-544363 GCA_000416005.1 Haloquadratum sp. J07HQX50
ACGCCAAGGTCACCGACCGTCGCAGGACCATATACGTCAAGCACGGTTCGTGCAATGCCAAAGACACCACTCTTGACAACAGCTACTGCATGTAGCAGTCCTGAAACAGGCGTCGGTGCAACCATCGCGTCCGGAAGCCATGAATGAACAGGAATCAGCGCCGCTTTGACCCCAAATCCTCCAGCTAAGAGAGCAAATCCTGCACGAGCAATGACAGGATCTGTTGTCCCGAGTGCTGCGATCCCGCCGGCAGTAAATGTTACACTCCCTGTCGTCCAGAAGACAATAGCAGTGCCTGTCAGTACTGCAATGCCGCCACCAAATGTGTATGCTAAGTACTTCCGTCCGGCTTGTCGTGCTGTCTTTGTCTCATCGTGAGTCACGAGTGGGTACGTCGCCACAGTCAGTAACTCATAGAATATATAGAGGGCGATAAGATTCGATGCAAATGCGACTCCGACTGCTGTGCCTACACTTGCCGCAAAGGATGCAAAGTATCTCGTCTGAGCATGTTCATCCAAGCCACGCATGTACCCAATACTGTAGAAACTCGTGATCAACCACAGGAGGCTTGCCAGCAGTGCGAACAACATCCCAAGTGCATCAGCGCGGAGCGCGATTTCAATACCTGGGACAAACACTCCCAGACGAAACACGTGAACGGTTCCGTTCAACACTGCTGGAACGAGACTTCCGATAACGGCGAGCGTGCTAAGTGCAGTCAGGATCGTTGCTGCTTCACGGATATTCGGTCGACTTCGGGCGGCGATGATTGCGAATATACCAACAAATGGAATTATCACTGCAGCCAGCGGACGGAGTGAGGCGATATCAGTCATGTGAGATATCCTCCGACAATGGGAGTAATCGCAGTGATGAACTGGATTGCAACGAGTCCAAACGAGACCGAGGCGAATGCAAGAATACTAACCAGAGCCCGTGTTTGAAATGGCACGCTTGGTCGTGCTTGACCTCCGTCAGTCGCTGCTGTTTGGTCAATACTTATAGGTGAGTTGAAATACATCCGCTCGATTACACGTGCGAAGTAGGCGAGTGTAAGTAATGTGCTTGTCACGACGACAACTGCCACAATCCAGTCGCCACTGTTGATAGCGCCCAAGACAATATTCCACTTGCCGACAAAGCCAACCGCTGGTGGAACACCAACAAGCGCGAATGCAAGCACAACAAATCCAGCGCTTAGTATCGGCGCCCTTTGAGCGATGCCACGCATATCTTCCAGCTCATATCCTCCTGCAACAATCGAAAGGCCCCCGATGGCGATGAACAGCCCTGCTTTCATGACTGCATGACCGACCAAGTGGACAAGGCTTCCAACGAGTGCTGTCTCGTTAATCACAGAGATCCCAACAATCACAAGTCCAAACTGCGAGACTGATGAATAGGCGAGCATTCGTTTCAGATTCGTCTGCATAATCGCGAAGACTGACCCAATAATAATACTGAGTAGTGCAGCGATTGTAAGCGCGTCAAGCGCGACAGGAACAGCCGATGCAAACGAAGGAGTAAATACTGCAAATGTGACTCTAAATATGGCGTATGCAGCTGCTGTCGAAACGAGCGCTGCAATATGGACTGTCACCGAGTCAGACGATTCAGTGTATGCATCTGGCTGCCACGTGTGCAGCGGGAACAGTGCGGTCTTGACACCAAGGCCAATCATAATCAATACAAACCCGGTCAATATCAGCGGCGAAGTATACCCCACCTCAGCGAGTTGCTGTGAGAGATCAGCCATATTCAGCGTCCCTGTGGAGATATAGAGGTAGCCAACACCTAACAAATAAAGCGAGGCACCGATCGTCCCGACAAGGAGGTATTTGAGACTGGCAACGGCCGCTCGTGGTGATGGATTGGTCGCGACCAACGCATATGTTGCTAAACCAGTGATTTCAAGAAAGACGTACAGATTGAACAGATCGCCGGTGACGAAGATTCCCGAAAGTCCTGCTATTAAAAGGAGCAACTCGCTGTAGAAGGCGTCCGAACTGTCGTTTCGATCACGTTCGAAGATCAATACAATTAGTGTGATAACCGAAACAAGCCCAACAAGCGTCGCTGAGATCCAGTCGCCGACAAGTTCGATACCGATTGGTGGAGCGAAGTTCCCAACAGCGTAAGAGACGGTTCCTTCAATTCGTATGGCTCTGGCCAGTTGAACCACTAAAGCTAAATGCAAAACCGTCCCAACAAAGGCGACTGTCCATCCAGCCTTCTGCCATATGCGACCAAGCACAACCGGAATCAGTGCTGTAAGGACCGGCAGTGCAACGAGCAGTGCAAGTGTTTCACTCATTGATCTGAGCCTCGCTGAGAACTTTCTCATCAAGTGTGCCGTACTCTTCGTATATTCTGACGATGAGTGCTAAGCCAACAGCAGTGAGACTGACTCCAACGACAATTGCTGTAAGAATCAGCACTTGTGGAAGAGGGCTCACATACGGGCCTCCGCCTTCAGCCACGCGCGGTGGGACACCACCAGTGATGTACCCGCCAGTGATGAAAAAGAGGAAAATACCAACTTGGAAAATATTCAGCCCAATGAGCTTTTTGACCAAGTTCGAACTCTCTATGACTGCATACAGACCGATCCCTACCAGTGCAACATATGCAAAGTAACTATAGTGTGTTCCAATAAGCTCTAACATTACGATGTGGCCTCCTGATCTTGGCCTGATTCAGCTGACTTTTGTTCGTCCTCGCCACTACGCATATCTCCCTTGGCGAGAGTAAAGAACAGCCCGATAAGGACACCAGACACGATAGCTCCGATTGCAAGCTCAATGATTTCGATGATATATTTGATTCCAGTTTTGTCAAGACCGTATGCTGGATAGTCAAGAAACGCACCACCATTCAGCACTGATCCAATACCAATTAGCACAAATATTGCCCCACCCGTCGCGATCGTCATTCGGGTCAACAACTCAGATATCCATATTCGGGTTGCATCAATCCCGAATGCAAACCCAACGAGCAAGATCGAAGCGGCAACGATCACACCGCCCTGAAATCCACCACCAGCTGAGTCTGCGCCATGAAACATCACGAACAGCCCATATGCAAATACAAATGGGACAACTAACCGAACAGTCGTCATGATAATCGTCGATTCAACATAAATCCGATTGACCTCTTTAGTGGGTTCTATCTCCTCTGTACTCATAGGAATGTCTCCTGTCGTAGAACGATAAGCGCCGCAAGGCCGGCTGTGATTACTACCGTCGCCTCACCAAGTGTATCAAAGCCACGGTACGCAACCAAGATTGCTGTCACGACGTTTTTGACACCGGTCTCTGTGTCCGCATTCTCAAGGTAATAATTCGTGAGCTCAGCAGTCGCAATTGGTGCAGATGTGCTTCCTATCGCTGGAAGGGATGGGACTGTCACCACCAGCAGCCCCATGAGTGCGACTGCAAGCACGCCACCACGCCACCCAATCGACTCAAATAGCTCCTCGCTGCTCGGGCGAACAGTTCGTGCAATTGTCACAAGGAATAGAATAGTGGTGATGCCAGCACCAACGGCAGCCTCGGTCAATGCGACATCAGGTGCAGCAAACAGTACCCAAGTGATAGCAACAGCAAAGCTAAACACAGCAAATGCAATGATCGAATTGAGAACGTCGCGTAATGCAACAGCCACAAGTGCAATAAACAACGCAAGAAAAAGAACGGCCTGCAAAGTGATTGTTACGAGCATTACTCTTCACTCTCGCTACGAAACCAGGGAGTGATATTTTGATCATACGCAGCACGGGAAATTGCATGTGCTGCTGTGGGGTTCGTCACAAACATGAACACTGCTAGCAGGACTGTCTTGGCCGCAGTCACACCCGTCCCAAAAATAAGTGCAACTCCAATGAGGCTCAATAATATGCCTAACGTATCGCTCTTTGAAGTTGCGTGTGCTCTCGTGTAGATATCTGGAAGACGAATGACTCCGATAGCGGCCACGATGCCAAAGAAGGCGCCAAATAGAATGAGCACAGTGGCAACGATCTCAACAGGCGTCACTACACAACACCCCCTCGTTCGACAGTGAACTTTGAAATTGCAATACTCATCAAGAAATTCAACATAGCGTACACCAGCGCGACGTCCAGAAAGACAGGCCGATCGAGTGCCGCAGCCAACAGTGCAAGAATCACAACTGTTGTGGTCCCAAGTCCATTCACACCGATGACACGGTCTTGGATCGTTGGTCCGACAGCGATGCGGTACAACAATGCCAGTGTGGAGAGGATCAAAATGCCCGTTGTGGCCAATAAAATCTGCTCAACAAGCACTGCCGGCATCAGTCAGCCTCCTGTGATTCGGCATCCTCAGATAGAATTGGACGCTCACGCTCGAGCGGGCTGGGGATTCGTGCTGCTTTGCGACCATAGAACACAAATCGAACAGCACGTTCGAGTCCACCAGCCTCCAAGCTATCCCGTGCTGACTTGGTGAGACTATGAATATAGAGCCCTGTCGAGTCCACATCAACGGTCAACGTCCCTGGAGTGAGCGTAATGCTATTAGCAAGGACAGTAACAGGTAATGAACCTGAAACCGCGGCTTTGAATCGACTCATCTCCGGGTCAATCGGCAGGGATGGATGAAGAATGATGTATGCGATTTCTATGTTTGCCTTCGTGATTTCCCAGAGTAAGTATGGAATGTATATGAGTAACCGAAGGATGCGCTGAAACGTGCGGAGTGGGCTGGGTGAAATTCCAAAAACGACGTTCGAGAGGCCTGCTGCTACGATGGTTGCGGTCACCGCGCCTGTAAGGAGTTCAAATGGCTTTAGACTCCCCGCAATTAACAAATAGAACCCTCCGACTAACAAGAAGGTGAACACAAACTTTGATACAGAGGCGCGTGTTGTAAGCTCTGACCGAACCGTTGTACGTTCGACTGGTGCCTTTATGACTGTGAGATCCGATCGTGTGAGTTCTAACTCAAACGACCTGAGCATAGGAGCGTTTCCGCCCGGCTGATACTCTGGATCGATAATGATTGAACTGATATCTTGCTCCTTTGCATACTGAAGCGTAACAGTCGCATAATCGCCCGGACTAAACAGATATTGGTTACTCCCCAGCGTTGCTGTTTCAAGAGCTATTTCAGTATCATTGGCATCTTCCTGTGCCCACAGACGCACGCGCTCCAGTAGTTCTTCCCCCTGTGAAGAAGCTTCACCTCCCGCGATCGAACTCCCTCGGGACAAGTACACAAAGTGAATTGCAGGTTGAACAGCGGTGTCTTCAGCTTGCTTTTTTGCTTCGCTGACGGCGAATGCAACTGTATTTCGAATAGTGGAGGAGCGACTAACCGGAACCAGCAGTGGGACTGTTTCGACAGCCATTAGCCACCTCCGAGAACAAGTGTCGTGCTGAAACAGCCAGGTGGATACCACATCTCTGTCGAGAGATTACATGAGCAATCAAATACATCTTCCGCTGCGTCGTGTTCTGGTAAGTTTTTTAATAACAAGACAGACCCATGCTGCGCATGGTATTGGTGTTAGACGAGGACTACCGAGGAATTTCGCCGGTTATTGGTGTGATCTTAATGGTTGCAATCACGGTCATACTCGCAGCAATTGTAGGGACATTCGTTCTTACCCTCAGCTCACAACTCGATGAGACACCCCCACAGGTCAGGTTCACTATTGAGTTTCCAGCTAGTGATACCCTGACGATTATGCACAGGTCTGGAGATTCAGTACCTGCAGCACAACTCAATGTCGTGACTGAGGCGCCACTTGACCCAACTGCCTCAGTGACGTTCATTGATGCAGCTGGTGAAGATAACCTCATTACCGCCGGTGAGCGTGCGATGTACGAACGAAGAGGGAAATGGGAAGGAGAGTATATTCGAATTATCTGGAAAACCTCAGAGGCTGGGCGGTCAACGACGTTGACAGAAATCACCGCCCCACACTGATTCTCGCGAGGCCCACTTCTCTTCTTCAACGAGCCAGTCTCAGACGGTGGTCACCTCTTGATGAGCGAAGTGGGAAGGGGGAGTTCATTCGCCATAGTCTCTGAGTGAGCTACCATTTTTTTGAGAGTCCTCACATATGTGAAGCAATCTCAACTTCGACAGCGAATTTTATCGCCGCACACAGAGAATACTTCGGGGTCGGGCGGAAATGTGTGACGTGACGACAAGACTCTCCGATTCTCGAATCGCGTGACCTCGAAGTGATTTCCAATGTCTGGCGGGGGTGTCAGAATCACAAAAACGAAGTTCGACGAGCTGGGCTCCTTTACTCTTGAATCGAAGCTTAACGATGCGCGCTTCTTTGAGCTCGGCCTACACATCCTTGAGTACACTTTCGCGTGAGGCGACGATTGCGCGGTCATAGTCCGGTGACATGACAACACGACCGTGTCAAGCACGGACAACTCGGTCAAACAGAGGCAGACCTTTCGAACCCCGCCTGGACGCATCAAGTGCCTCGGCGGAGCGAAATGTCGTCCACCCTCCTCAGGTACTCAGTCGGCTGGGGACCCGCACGTCCGACAGGCTGGCCGGGGGGGTGGCTCTGTGGCTTTCTGAGCGGGCTGCCGAGCGCGAACATCCGTCAGGGCGAAGACCCTGTCCACGAGCGGGGAACGCTGTGACAGAGTATAATACAACACAGTATTGAGTAGACAAAAAATCATTTGGGACATCACTCCTGTCCAGCCACTGAACAACTGTTTTCCACCGTGTCGGCTCCACAACTCAAGTCGGTAGGGTCTGACCTGCAACTACTGTGACATGCTGAAATCTCACAATGTATAACCGCCAGACTTTATTTTAATTCCTGAGTACCCGACATATGGATAAGCTGCGGCAATCGCTTCTTGAATCACCGATTATCGAAAAAGGAGAGTATGAGTATTTTGTCCATCCAATCAGTGATGGTGTCCCAATGCTTCGGCCAGGTCTGCTGCGGGAGATCGTCATTCGAATCATTCGAAAGGCTGAGATTGCGGACGTGAATAAAATTGTCACTCCAGCAGCGATGGGGATCCATATTTCAACAGCAGTCTCGCTTATGACTGATATTCCGATTGTGGTGATCCGGAAACGACGATATGGGTTGGATGGTGAGGTCTCTTTGAGCAAGCAAACCGGGTACTCTGAAAGTGAGATGTATATCAATGATGTGTCTGCAGGAGACCGCGTGCTGGTGCTAGATGACGTCCTTTCAACTGGAGGGACAATGCGTGCGGTTCTTGATGCGCTTGAGCAGATTGGTGCGGATATCGTTGATACAGTCGCAGTCATAAAGAAGCAGGA
>KE356562.1:546957-548653 GCA_000416005.1 Haloquadratum sp. J07HQX50
GTCGCGAACACGCTGTGCCCCTTTAATTTTTGAAGCACGATTTACTACTGTCGACATTTGAAGATCAGAGGTCATAATTGCGTCAGCTATCTCTTCGGCTCGGCTAGTATCTTCAGTATCAAGAATTGCAATATCACCAAGTCGCTCGTATGTGGGCTCGTAGGATAACACATCCTTTGGTCTCGTCGGTGTTTCTCGCCTCGGAGCGGCATATTCGACAAGTGTATACGAGTCGTCAACCTGCGCCGGATTCGTGACAGGAATGTACAGGTACTCGCCATCGTCTGTGATTTGATATTCACGGTCAAGTAGGTCTGCTTCAGCGAGCCACTGTCGTGTCGACTCTCCTGCAGTTGGCACAACGCGGACGCAGAGCACAGACATTTGCAAATAAATATTCAGTTGCAGTGAATAAAAAATCGTGCTCTTCATCGTGGAATCAATAATTGAGGTATATCGATATGCTACCGCTTCACAGAACGCCGAAGTCTCCTGTTCAGTGTTGGGCGCGTCACATTTCTTCATTTAGCTGTTTTGCAGACGCTCCTCAAGCAGCGACCGAAGGGAGCGAGTGAGAAGGCAAGAGAGAGAGGATGGGATACAGCGCCGTCATCGTTTCACTTCCACTGCACTGCCGTTCCCTTCCTTTCCTCTCCCTTGGAGATAGTGGGACGACGCTCACCACATCTCCAGTGGTGTTCAAGCGCGTCGGTCTTGAGTATCCAACAGAGGAGTGTCCGACTCTGGCTCCGAGTTGAAAGCACCTGTCGAAGTCGCCTGCGGAGTCTAAAACCGCTCAGTTGGTCCTGCACGTTCCAACACAGAAACAGCAAGCCCTCACCGAGCGAGAGCCCGCTTGAAGGGGAAGCGGGTATGCTCATATACAAACCCGGTACGTGATAGAAGCGACAAGCCAACAGCATTACTGTTAGGACGGGTTAATGTCACACCACAAGTAGAGAAAGTAGCGATGATAGAGAGATTCTCAGAGTCGCTGGCGCGATGTTAGGCCTGAGCAGGCGTTTCAGTGTCTGAGCGAGAGGCATGGGAATTGCGGTCATCCCATGCATCAAGGAGCTCTTGATATCGGTTTCGAATCGTGACTTCAGAGATGTCCGTTACCTCGCTCACTTCAGCCTGTGTGAGTTCAGTGTTCGTCAGTTGTGCGGCTGCATACAGGGCTGCAGCAGCTAGTCCAACCGGTGACTTTCCGGAGTGAACGTTCTGTTCTTTTGCATTCGAAATCAGCTTTCGAGCCGTTCGCTCGGTTTCCTTCGGAAGTGTTAGATCCGAAGAGAACCGTGGAACGTACTCACTCGGGTCGGCTGGTTGAATCTCAAGGGAGAGTTCGCGGACGATATATCGGTAGGCCCGTTCAAATTCATCTTCTCCAACACGGGAGACACGTGCGACTTCATCGATACTTCGTGGCACCTGCGCCATTCGAGCAGCTGCGTGTAATGCTGCAGTTGCAATTCCTTCGATAGAGCGTCCGGGTAGGAGATCGTCTTCCAGGGCTCGTCGATAGATGACAGATGCAGTCTCACGGACGGACTCTGGCAATCCGAGCGCAGACGCCATCCGATCAATCTCGCCGAGTGCTTGCTTCAGATTACGCTCTTTTGAATCACGCGTCCGAAACCGTTCGTTCCACGTTCGGAGTCGCTGCATCTTTTGTCGCTGCCCAGATGAAAGT
>KE356562.1:548673-556734 GCA_000416005.1 Haloquadratum sp. J07HQX50
GAATCAATTGATTCGACTTCGCTGCTGCTTCAATATTTCTGATGTTTCCTTCAGCAATATTGATATCTGCGATAATTGTACAATCTGCGTCACGTATCATCGACTCAGCCATTTCCTTATCAGAGACCGAGACTGGTGCGTATGGATCGACTGTCTGGACAGGAATATCAAGTCGGTGTGCAGTTTCCGCATCCCTACCGCCGGTTTGAACAACTCCGCAGCTGAGCGTGTAACCTGCCATCTGTAAGTCATGCAAAAGCGGTGTCGCAGCTCCACCGCCGCCGATTACATGAATATGTGCATCGCGTTCACATGAGGATGGATCTGATGCCAGAGTCCGAACTGAGACCGACCCTGTCACAGGGTCATCAAATACGACTGCTGTCGCATCAAACGCCTGCTCAATAATTGATTCTGTGAGCACTGACCGAGGGGGTCCAAACGCGATGATCTCACCACTAACAATGACAGCAAGTAGGTCGCAATATTGTGCAGCCAGGTTTAAATCGTGAATAGCAGCGATGACTGTCTTCCCCTCAACTAATAGTTCACGGACTAACTGAAGCGTGCGGACCTGATGATGTATGTCGAGACTTGCTGTCGGTTCATCAAGTAATAATAGTGGGGTCTCTTGTGCAAGAGCTCGCGCGAGCATGACACGTTGACGTTCGCCGCCTGAAAGTGTCGTAATTGATCTCTCTGTGAATTGGGCCACACTCGCACGAACCAGCGCCTGCTCAACCGCAGCCGCGTCTTCGGTATCAAATCCTCCGAATCGATTCCGATACGGAGTTCGACCCATCTCAACGATGGTTTCAACATCAAAATCAAATGCCACGCCTGTGTCTTGATGAACAGTTGCAACGGTCCGGCTCACCGCCTTGGAGGTCAATTCGGACATCGCTCGGTCATTGATGCGGATCTCACCTCTGTGCGCGGCAAGTGTGCCATTGAGTGTGCGAAGAAGAGTCGTTTTGCCAGCCCCATTTGGGCCGACCAATCCAATAAACTTCCTCTCGGGGACCTCCCAGTCAATAGAGTCAAGAACGGTAACGTCGCCAAACCGCACAAATAGGCCCTGAATTTCGACACACGTTGAACTCACAGGCGGGTTACCTCCTGGCGACGAAGTAAATAAAGGAAAAACGGGGCACCGAGTGCAGCAGTGACAATTCCAACAGGCACCTCAACAGCACCAGAACGTGCAAGTGTGTCAGTTGCAACGAGGAACGAAGCACCAGCCAATGCGCTAGTTGGGAGCAAGATTCGATGGTCTGGTCCGACAAGGAGTCGCATCACATGTGGAACAATTAGGCCAACAAATCCAATAACTCCAGTGACTGCAACTGCGGTAGCGGTGATTATACTAGCAGCTGTCAGCAGGATTCGCTTTGTCCGCTCAACTTCAACTCCGATTGCCGAAGCGTCTTTCTCGCCCAGTAGTAGCACGTTGAGCTCATGCGTGTAAAACAGCAATCCGGCGAATACCGGTGGCACAATCAAGATAGCCGCCTCCACATCGGTCCACGTTGTCCCGCCAAGGTGACCCATCAACCAGTAGACGACGCGGCGGAGACTCTTGCCACTGAATAGTAACATGAAGGAGATGACTGCCCCAAGAAATGTTTGAACTGCGACACCTGCGAGTAAAAGCGTCGCAGTCGGTGTCTCACCGTTGCGAGTAGCGATGAGATAGACAGCAAAGGCTGTGAGCAGTGCTGTAATGAATGCAGCCCCCTGTAGCTCAATTCCGACTGGCAGTGAGAGTGGGAGAATAATCGTCGCAACTGCCCCGACAGCTGCTCCGGAGGACACGCCGATAATTGATGGATCAGCCATCGGGTTTCTAAAGAATCCCTGCATAACCGTCCCAGCGCTTGCCAGTGCAAATCCAACAAGGCCTGCTAAAACGATACGTGGTAATCGAATATCGATAACAATGGTACGGAGAGGCTGCTCAATCGGGTATGCAAGTAACGGAATCACAGAGTCGATGAGGATGTACGTGACAGTCACGGGTGGAATTGCGACAGGACCAATTCCAGCACTTGCAATGA
Source organism: Haloquadratum sp. J07HQX50 (assembly GCA_000416005.1). GTDB lineage: Archaea > Halobacteriota > Halobacteria > Halobacteriales > Haloferacaceae > Haloquadratum. The sequence goes on from KE356562.1 coordinate 550,731, forward strand.
CAGTGATGATAAGTAATCCGCTGAGTGCAGCCGACCAGGCTGTTGTCCGAGTGTGAACTGTCACATCATCCGCAATCAGATTTTCATCAGCTAAACACTTGTTGTATACCGTTGTTCGTGACATCCTCCCTGCGGTGAACGTCGGGGCTTCCCACAAGGCCCGGAGTCGAGAATAGAGGGATTCCGTCGTGAGACGAAGAGTGCCACGCGTTATCCCTTCATTCGGAGTACCTTGCTTGTTTTCTGACAGTATCCACAGCCGGGGATACCGTCGACTGAGTGGAACTCTCGAGACTGTCTCATTACATCGGTGTGACCGCCTCGGTTCGTCTCACAGACGGCCTGTATCCGTGTCGATGACTTGTATCCTCGCCGGATGGGGTTTGAGCGCCTATTCCGCACGCACATAGCTCACTCAACGCACGGCTTCGGTGAGGTCTAAGTGAATTCCGGTCAGACCAGTGTCAGGACTCAGAGAGAAAGACCTCACTATGGAAAGTAACTCATGCGAGAGGGAGGAATCGGCACGAAAAAATCACGTCACAGACTGAATACAGAAATCGTATCTCCAACGACTGATAAGCTGATCCGTTCGACTGAGGCGTAATATCATCAGTTGGCTTTCTGGCCGACCAAATTGTGTGAGTACATGCGAGGATAGTATTGGAATAATCGTACAAAACTATTTTATTTATGCCACATTAATCATACAACCATGGGCGAAACTGGTTCAACCGACGAGCTGAGTAAAATTAGAGAGAAAAAGCGCGAGAGACTACAGTCTCGACTGAATAAAGCAGGTGATGAGACCAAATCTGAGAGCGTATCACCTGCCCCCACAGAGCCATTACATATCACCAGCGAGAGCGAATTCGAAAAAACCATCAGCTCATACGATATCGTACTGGTAGATTTCTACGCAGATTGGTGCGGCCCATGTAAGATGTTAGAGCCGACCGTTGAGTCCATTGCCGAATCAACGAGGGCCGCGGTTGCAAAAGTGGATATTGATCAGCACCAGCAATTGGCTCAACAATTCCAAGTGCGTGGTGTCCCAACGTTACTGCTGTTTGAAAATGGAGAGACTGTTGAACAGATCGTTGGTGTTCGCGATGAGCCGACACTCCGTTCGCTGATTGAGCAGTACGTGTAATGTCGGTTCTGACACCGACGAGAGTTAGTTGACGCAGTGGTGACTACAGCTGCAATTGATATCCCCCGGCGCCTGGAGGCGCGAGAATCCTGAGCGGTGGGATATGACGGTTTGTAGTCAATCATCTGTTCACTCGACGAAAATCCGTGGCATAACCCACGAAGGGAGACTCCAAGCTGTGCCAACCACCTAAGGACTCCCATCTTCACCTAAAACAGGTGCAGACTCGGAGTTACTTTCGTTCATTTCGAGGCGAATGTTTTTTTCCTGTCACGTCAATATTGCATGCCCCCTACATCTCGCCTGACCGCGTACACCTGTTCGTCTCCACTCAGCTGAGACACTCACCGAGTGAGATTATATGGACAGTCAAAACCATCACGGCGCGGGAGGTGTCGGAACAGCACGAGCCGTTTTTGCGAGACTACCCGTGGAACGGTGGGTTTTACGAGGAATCGTACTACGTTGGGACGGCAGGCGATGCTTCGACCGATACAATTGAACAGTGTATCAAGCGAACAGAACGCATTTAAGCGACTCACGGGCTTCACCTTCAGGGTCAACTGAAAGTGGTTTGAGACGCAAAGCGCCATCCTGGGAACGGGAACCGCCGATTTCCAATCGAGAACCACCCCGAGGCACCCGACCTGCTCCGCATGTAAAAGGTTGGATAGAGAGCGGAATATGCAGCCGCGCAGTCGAATAGTGGTTGGTGTAGGGTAGTGTCGTGTCGGACTCATCCTGACCCTGAGGCGTCAGGCATTCTCCTTAATTCTGAATAATAGTAGGCACGCTTCGCAGAAATTGACAGAAGGGTTTTATTTAAATTTGGGATAATCCTCAAGTGTGCAACTGCCGCCACACATCAGTCCAGCACTTGTGATTGGAATCGGGTGTCTCTGTTTGACAGTCTGGGCAACTCGTGTAACGATACGGATGCGAGGATATCCAGCAGGGATACAGCTCTTGACAATTCCCCAATATTTAATCGGTCAGCTTCGAGAGGATATGGCCAGTGGAGGTCTCCCAGCGCTCAGTTGGGTGTTCTTTAGTATCTGGTCAGTAGGCGTTTCAGGCTTGCACTTTTGGGGGGTGATCTACGGTATTTACACCGCAATCGGTTGGTGGGATCTGATGACGCATGCGATGGGTGGGTTTGGGGTCGCTGGGATCTTAGCACTCATGACACGAAAATCGACACGTGAATATCCGAGTTGGCTCATCCCGGGTGTGTTTGCGATTGGGGCTGGGTTCGAGGTCTATGAATTTTTATTCAAATCATTCTGGCATCACTGGAGCCTCCAGTTCTATATTACTGACACGATTGTTGATCTGATTATCAACACAAGCGGAGCTGTTGTCGTCGTGATTGCAGTGGTGACATACGCTCGTGTCGGTGAGGATGAATTGTCATCGCGCACCGAGCTTTCAGATACAGAGTCAAAAACTGTCGATTCAACGACCAGCTCAAGATTTAGATAAATCAATCTTGCTCGTCAATGAGTGGAGATTCCGTCTCCATTCTCTCGAAGAGAGATTGGTGAATGCGGTCAAAGACTGCCATTTCGGTCTCCAACGACATCGTGCGCATGATTGCATCGGTTGCTCCACACAGCCATGTCGTGCGCTCAAGATATGTTTCGATATCTCCGGGGCCGACCTGAAAGTCGCTGGTAAGTGCTGATATTTCTGTTCCATCAAGTAGCTCGGCCACAATACGCACGATCTTTACTGAGCTCAGCCACGCCTCAAATGGCGAAGCATCTTCAACTGTGGTTGTGAATTGGTTGGCATTTCGCATCGCAAATCGATAGGTGGTAGCACGCTCTTTATTCCCAAGATATGTCGTATACATATCCGGCGTCGAACAGATCAACTCGAGTGCAGTGAGCGGCGTGATATTCGATGTACTCATTTCGTGCATTGTTTTGATGCCGCGGCGAAGTTGCGCGCCAGTAGTCGGTGTCAAATACTGCTTGGAGACAGTTCTCCCTATTTGAGTAGCCGATATCGACCCATCACCTGATTCGATCAAGGACATCGAAATAAGATCTGAAATAGCCGACTCAACGTGAGACTGAAGCGTTTGTGTGCCAGATTCATGCGCAAAAAAGGTTCCTGTGAGTACTTGGATAACCTCTGTGGTAGATGCAGCAAATCCGCTTGCGATGATGGCTAGCACGTGTGTCTGGAGCGGATCCTCTGCTGGTAATTGTGAGTGCACTGCTTCGGGACCGGCCTCTATGTATCGCTGCCAGAGCGCATATCGATCTGTCTCAAAGTCACGTGCGTCCATGACTGAGGATTCGGTCGTATTGAGATGGCCTGTATCGATATCCCCTATGAGTACTGCCTCGCCGTAAGGGTCAAGATGTGGACGGCCAGCCCGGCCACACATCTGATGAACTTCCATCACAGGAAGTGCCTCCATACTGTCTCCACTGAATCGCTCAAGATCGCGAATGACGACCCGGCGGGCGGGGACATTGACTCCGGCTGCCAGTGTTGGTGTCGCACAAATGACCCGAAGTGTGCGGTCTCGGAATGCTTTTTCAACTAGCTCACGATGCGAATTTCTGAGTCCTGCGTGGTGAAAGGCGACACCAGTCTCTGCACAGGCAGCAAGTTGACGACTCACTGCTGAGCTACCACTGTCCATGATCGAAGCGCGAAGCTCCGGACAGCTATCGAATGACTCTGAGAGAAGGTGTTCTGCAAGCGCTTCTGCCTGTTGTCGCGATCGAACGAACGCCAAGCATTGCCCACCAGATGCAGTTGCTTGCTTGATAAGTTCACGAGTGATAATTGTATCAAGATCGGGATCGAAATCAGTGCTTGCCTTGTCGTCGAGTGAGCCTGTGCCCACTGAGAGACGATTTCCATCGTCGAATAGGACTGCGTCATCAGCAGGATTGTACAGGCCAGTTCGTAGCGAGACTGGTCGCCACGTCGAAGAAACGAGTGTCGCGTTTAGCCAATTGGCAATGGCTTCAGGATTGGCAATCGTCGCAGAGAGAGCGACGATCTGCAGACCAGGTGCGCGTTGCTGTAATGTTGCGACTATGACTTCGAGCGTCGGCCCGCGTGATTTACTCTCGACCAAGTGCACCTCGTCAATCACGACACACGCTAACCGTTCGATCCATGCTGCACCGTTGCGAATGGCAGCGTCTACTTTCTCTGCAGTGGCGACAATGATATCTGCTTGATCGACGGCCGTTGCTTCTGGTTCGACATCGCTGGTAGTAATACCTGCTGACACGTTGGGTAACGATTTGAAATGCTCATACTTCTCACGTGCAAGCGCTCGAAGTGGGACGATATAGAGTCCAGGGCCACCGGCGGTTAACATCGCTAACTCCGCAATCAGTGTTTTTCCCGCAGCAGTCGGAATCGCAGCGACAACGTTCTCACCCCGTGTTACGCCAGCATCGACAGCCTCAGCCTGCGGTGGATAGAGACGCTCGATACCATCCGATCGAATCGAGTCTTTGACAGCTGGAGACACAGGCAGGTCACTGACGTCCATTAGCTATTGTATGCACTATTGATACAAAAGCCACCTCACCAACCAGGGTACTGAGTGATTCACTCTCCAATCGAATTTCTGTGTCGAGTGGTGGAACGCCCACCTGTGAACCGCGTCCAAGTGGGGAAAGCGTTCGCGGATTCCTTTGAGCTGCTCAAACAGCACACACATGCACTCATTCTCTGGAGCCACCTCAACGAGTCTGTTAGAGATGGTGTGAAGCATCTGCTCAAAGCGCCCGGTGAGGTGACTACGATAATTATGATGTCAAGGCAGGGATAGAGATATGATTGGAATCGGCTTGACCGGCATTACCGTTCTTACTGCGCAGGCTTCGTCCGCACGCGGAGGTAGAGACAGTTTTTATTTTCGTCGTCGCGGAGTGTGGCTTCCTCATCTCATGTGGTTGAACAGGTATTTTCGGTGGTATGTCGCGCTGTTCGTCTGGAAAGACGAACCCTGCGGTGACTCGCTCGTCAGTGGTGGCGAGTGCGCCGTAGCTGAGGTGACAATTCGAGCATCGGAGCTGGCTGAGTGTTTAGCAGACGTTCAGTTTCTGATCGTCAGGACTGACCTGCCCGGCCGAGTGTGAAGTCAACGGTTTGAGACGCCGGAGGATGTCATCAACAGGAAGACGAATTTATTCCACAACTGAACTCGTGGGCTTTCTCGTTGAATTTGTGTAATCCTGCTCGATGGAGGAAATACGCATGCTGGAATGCAGGTTTTTATCCGCACAGTCATCAACGTCAGTGGAATAACTCTCCGATGGTGTACGGGAAAGCGTGCTCGTTAAGTTGGCACACACCCGATCTGTATCATCATCTCGGAAATCAGCCTCAGTCGAACTCTAGATACCACCCGCAAAGTATCACGGGTCGGGTGACCCGTGGAACTCTCACTGTACTCTTTAGATATATCCCGCCTGGTCGAGACGAGAGACTGCCTCCTGCAGCCGATCTGCAGAGGCAGCGTACGAGAGACGAGCATAGCCGGGAGAACCGAACGCTGACCCAGGCACTGTCGCAACATGTGCATCTTCGATGGCGCCTGCACACCACGCTTGGTCATCGTCAGCTACGGGTAGCATCATATAAAATGCGCCATCTCCGACTGGGACATCGACATCATGTGCATCGAAGAGATTTGCCAGCATGTCGCGTCGTTTTCTAAATGCATCACGCATATCTGAGACAGCCTGGTCAGTGTTTTTCAGCGCTTCAACGCCTGCATGTTGGACAAAATTCACCGCACAAGACACAGAATGTGAGTGGAGCTTTGCTGCCTGTGAGACGATCGATTCTGGCGCGTGAAGATACCCA
>KE356562.1:557993-560454 GCA_000416005.1 Haloquadratum sp. J07HQX50
GCTGATGTCAGTGAGTTTCTCTGCGACCGCGTCAGCAATAACAGCATCATGATCAGTATCTCCAGTGACCACCGCACCAACCACTGCAACTGCATCGATTGACGTTTTACGTGCAGCTCGGTCCGCGGCGAGGGGTGTATCATATACACCGGGGACTTCGATAGTGGTCACAATTGTTACATTTCGTTTGGCGGCTGCTTCCTCGGCAGTTGTTGCCATTTGATCTGTTACTGCTGCATTGAATTGAGCAACAACGAGTGCAATGTTCGCCATATCCAGACCACGACTGAAAGGTCCAAAGAATTATCGAAGGGCGAGCCCCATCCTGATTTGATGAGTGGTGTTTTCGCGTGCACACACCAGCCAATACATGAGTACTACAATCTCGGCCTGTCGATACTGATTCTGTCGCTGGGCTGAGCGAATGTCATTACGACGTTCTCTGCGGCTCAACTGTGTTATTCGTTCTGAACAGAAACACAAGAAAGTTATTTGACTATCAAGATAACCGAACAATGAGCGCTGATGGGGGTGTTGAGCACCCACACAAGTCACCAGCTGATTCGGCCACTATCGAAAAGATCATGCGATTTTGTCGCCGTTATCAGGTCGCACTCCTACTCGGGTTTACCACGATAGCTGCCATTTTCATCCGAATTGTCGATCTTGGTGGACGTGTATTCCACTGGGATGAAGGACGGGTTGGTTACTGGATCCTTCGATTCCATGAGACGGGTATCCACACGTACCGGCCAATCGTTCACGGGCCATTCATTCCAGTCATTGATCGATGGCTGTTTGAAATACTTGCAGTGACAGACGCGACTGCTCGTTTACCCGTTGCAATCATTGGAGGTTTACTGCCGTTGGCTGCGTGGCTGTTTCGGAGTCGTCTCCGCAGGATTGAGGTAATAGTTCTTGCGGTCCTTTTCGCACTGAGTCCGCTGTTAGTCTATTACTCACGATTCATGCGAAACGATGTACTGGTCGCCGTTTTCGCTATTTTCGCGCTTGGATTCATTATCCGAGCGATAGATACTGGCAAACTTCGATACATACTCATGTCGGCTGCTGCGCTCGGACTCTCATTTACCACGAAAGAAAATGCAATTCTCTACCCTGTCTGTTTCGTTGGCGCAGCCTTGTTAATCGTAGATCGGCGATTTTTCCTGACTGAGAATAAAGCTAATATGCTTCGTCAATGGAAGATCTGGCTCAGTTCAGCACTCTCTACACATGGTTCGACGCGCGGAAACGCACTACTGCGTATCACAGCAACTGCTGTCGGGTCAGGAGCGATATTCATGATAATATTCGTTTTCTTCTACGCCCCACGCCCTGAGCTGTGGCAAGCACTTTCGGCCCCTGGTCAGTTACCAGGTGTGCTGAGAGCTGGTAGCATTGGTGCAATTGAAGATTTTATCTCTATGTGGGCAACTGGCGAGCGACAGGACCACCCGTACCTGCCTTATTTATACGACTTGGCTGAGACACTCGTCTATGGGGCACCAGCCATCGTCACGTTCGGTCTCATTGGAATCTTCACCAACCGCTACCGACTCGGACAATCGCACAGAAGGCCGTTTATCTCGTTCACATTTTTCTGGGCTACGGCATCGCTCGTCGGATATCCACTTGCAACAGATATTCAGGCACCATGGGTGGGTGTGCACGTTCTCGTTCCGCTGGCAGTTCCTGCGGCGGTCGGCATTGCCGTTATTTTCAATGTAATACGAGAGGGTCTGGAGAATACAGACTACGTTACCGCTGGGTTAGCAGCGATGATCCTATTTACAGGAGTGTTTGGTATTGCTGCAGCGAATACGACATACTTTAATTCAACGGCAGAAGCAGATAAACAGGTACTACAGTGGGCACAGCCAGAGAATGAGCTGAAGCAGACTTTAGACACAGTTGATGCTGTCGCAGAGGCAAATCAAGGTCTTGATGTGTTATTCGTTGGAACAACGCCTCCAAACGGGAATACTGAGGACCTCTATGTCCGCAACGAAACGTCTGCTGCCGTGGCGCCACCGGGTGGACCCGCATGGCACAGTCGCCTTCCAGTCCCATGGTATTTGGAGCGTGCTAATGCGAACGTCACGAGCACGGATCCATCAGTTAGCACATCAGAGGCACTGAGTGATCCTCCTCCTATTGTTATTTCGAAGGGCCACGATCAGGCCGAGGTTGAGACTGTGTTGTCGGAGTACCAGGCTTTCGAGCATAACTTTCGGCTGTGGGGAGACCGTATCGTGATTTTCATCGACAGAGACGCAATGCATAATCGGACACAAGAGTCAAATTGACCTCCTCCACCGGCTGAGCCGGCAGAAGTCGGCTCTTGGATGGCTCAGAAGAGGGGGATAGTTGAGAGACCCCCTTCATGACAATCTTTATTCATCAGATTTTGGAACACACAGATGTGTCATCTCGTATACCTGGCCCGACTGTCGGTATC
>KE356562.1:560966-565040 GCA_000416005.1 Haloquadratum sp. J07HQX50
AGCAGCATATCCGTGCAATCGTAGGGTGGCCGCTTGGTGAGACATCACTCCTGTGTCCAACAGTCATGTGTAATCTCCTGGCAACGGTTGAAGAGACGTGCTCTGCTAGTCTTCAGGACGTCAAGACGCTATTGGAGCAACCGTATTGTGCTCCACACTGGTACGGAAAGGATGAGGCAAGACCATTACGGAAGATGGGGCATGTCACGTTGACAGCATCCGGTCGTGACATCTCTCGCAATGAGTTGCTCACTCAAGCCCGAGACGTACGTGAGGCTGTATCATTCGAGGATCCAACATTGCATGATAGGTGAGGATTCTCAAGATGTGAGTGGAGAATCAGCTTCTTCAAGTAACTTCTCTGAGAACTGCCTGTAGTCAACAGAGATGAAGAATCAAAATCTATCTGAGTTGAAATCGCAGCTATCTAACGAAGCTGATCTTGAGGTGTCACCAGAACGCACTCCAGATATTGGCATCATCATGGGCTCCGACTCAGACCTGAGCGCAATGAAAGGCGCGCACAAAGCGCTCGATACACTTGGATTTGGTGAACAAGTCAGCTTTGGACACCCACCAGATGGTCGATTTAGTTACGAGACATACGTTGTTTCGGCGCATCGAACGCCCTCACTCATGTACCGATATGCGAAAACCGCTGCTGATCGGGGTATTGAAGTGATTATTGCTGGTGCTGGTGGGAAGTCGGCAGACCTCCCGAATATGACGGCGTCGCTGGCTTACCCACTTCCTGTTATTGGAGTTCCAGTGCAAGAAAAATCAGTCGACTCGGTGATTGGGATGCCGACTGGAGCACCAATCGTCGCTGTTGACGCAGGAAAGTCATTTAATGCTGCGCTCTCAGCAGTGCAGATACTCGCGCGAGGATATCCGGAACTCTCTGAGGCACTTCAAACGTATCAAGACTCGCTCGTGAGCGATGTAGCTGAGACCGCTGTCGATCTTCACGACTTCGGTGTTGATGAGTTCATGCAGATGACTGATGAGTAGAATTGCGCCGCATACTTGATCGTTACATGATCGAACTCGCACAAATCAATGTTTATAACATGCTACATCGAACATCTGATTGTTAGGAGCCTATGGAATGAGTGAATGGATTGCAATCGGTGCCCTTGGACTGGTCTCAGTCGGTATTCCACTTGGGATGATGGCTGTCTCTGCCATTCTCCGCCCAGCAGTACCGGAACAGGGCAAAAGTGCAACATACGAGAGCGGTGAAATACCCACTGGAACAGCACGCGTTCAGTTCAATATTCAATATTATATGGTCGCACTGTTATTTCTGGTGTTTGACGTCGAGACTGTTCTTATTTTCCCGTGGACTGTCATTTATCGGTCTGCGTTGGAACAAGGGGTCGGCTTTGGGACTGTCCTGGGCCCGATGCTCGTATTTATACTCATTCTGGTCGTCGGATTAGTGTGGGCGTGGCGGGCCGGTGCAGTTGATTGGGTGCAAAGTCCCCTTGCCACACGGCAAAAAACGGAGCGTAATACATGAGTAGTGATCAAGACAACGCATTCGTCACAGACGAGACTGGGGTACAGACAGCCACAAGAGATGCCAGAATTACTGGAACAGACGACCGCTTCAATTCGAAGCTTCGCGAAGCATTTGGCTCATCGCCATTCATACTGACGAAGTTTGATCAGTTTATGAACTGGGTTCGAGGATCCTCAATGTTCATGCTGCAGTTTGGCATCGCCTGCTGTAGTATTGAGATGATGCATACCTACGCGGTAAAGCATGACCTCGATCGATTTGGCGCAGGAGTGCCGCGCGCATCTCCTCGACAAGCCGATGTGATTATTGTCCCAGGGACAATCGTCTCAAAATTCGCACCTCGAATGAAGCGCGTGTATGACCAGATGCCTGAGCCAAAGTTTGTTGTCGGGATGGGATCATGTACCGTCTCTGGAGGCCCATTTCAGGAGGGATATAACGTGATCAAAGGGGCTGAGGAGATCATCCCAGTTGACATTCACATTCCTGGCTGCCCACCACGGCCCGAAGCACTGGTATATGGAATCGCAAAACTGCAGGAGCGGATTGCAAATGGAGAATCATCACCTGTGACGGTCAAACCATATGAGCTTGAGCAGTTTGGCGACCTTTCGAAAGACGAAATCGTTGACCAGCTTGCTGGAGAGATAGATGAAGATGAGCTTGTGATGCGCTATGATTGGGCCGATTCATCATGAGCCTGGAGGAACCTGAACCGTCACCAACAGCGGTTGCTGAGCCGCCAAGCACTGGCGATGAAATCGCTGAACTACTTGATGGGTTGGTAATTGACCGTGAGTCGCATCTCAATGCACCAGGGATGGTTATTCGACCAGATAGCGTGCAGGTTGCGCTTCGTCGACTCCGTGATAAGGCCGGCTTCGATCACCTCTCTTGTGTCACGGCCGAGGAGCGTACAGACCGATACGAATCAATCTATCACCTCACGAGTTTCGACGACCGACAGCGAGAGGTGAGCATTATCGTCCCTGTGCCCAAGGATAATCCGGTGAGTGAATCTGCCGCACCTGTCTTTCGCACGGCAGACTGGCATGAACGTGAGGCATATGACCTCGTCGGTATCGAGTATCATAATCACCCCGATCTCCGCCGCATTCTGCTCCCTGAGACATGGCAGGGACATCCACTTTCGCTCGATTATGATCAGGACCGGCCACAGATTGTGACACTCTCCGAGTGGGAAAATCCACTCGCAGAAGACCATCGTGAGGATGAAGGGGATACGATGTACGTGAATATTGGTCCTCATCATCCAGCCACACATGGAGTGCTCCACGTCAAGACGGTGTTAGACGGTGAGCAAGTCGCCGATGTCGACCCTGATATAGGGTATCTCCACCGATGTGAAGAACAAGTATGTCAATCGAAAACATACCGACATCAGATTATGCCTTATCCCGACCGATGGGATTACGCTTCCTCTGGTTTGCTTAACGAATGGGCATATGCCCGTGCAGCAGAAGACCTCAATGATATTGAGGTTCCTGAGTACGCGCAGGTCATCCGGACAATGGGTGCAGAGGTTTGTCGAATTGCCTCACACATGCTCGCAGTAGGAACCTTTGCGCTTGATGTGTATGGAGACTTTACTGCTATTTTCATGTACGCAATGCGAGACCGTGAGAAGGCACAAAAAATACTTGAGGACTTGACTGGCCAGCGGATGATGTTCAATTACTTTCGCCTTGGTGGAGTCGTGTGGGACCTCCCTGATCCACGAACAGAGTTCTTTGAGACGATTCGTGATTTCCTTGACGAACTACCACAAGCATTGGAAGAATATCACGATTTAATCTCATCAAACGAAATCCTGCAAGTCCGAACAATTGACACCGGAGTTCTTCCTCCAGAGGAAGCAAAGTCATATGGTGCAACGGGGCCAGTCGCCCGCGCATCAGGTATCGATTACGACCTTCGACGTGATGATCCATATGGATACTATGACCAACTGGAGTGGGACGTTGTCACTGAGGATGGGTGCGATAACTTCAGCCGACTGCTTGTCAGGCTTCGAGAAGTTGAGGAATCCGCCAAAATCATCGACCAATGTGTAGACTTACTTGAGGATTGGCCTGAGGAAGAGCGGACAATTCAGTCGAACGTTCCGCGGACACTTCGTCCCGAGGACGACACTGAGGTATATCGAGCCGTCGAAGGTGCGAAGGGAGAGTTAGGTATCTATATCCGGGGAGATGGGACTGAGCAGCCTGGTCGGTTTAAAATCAGAAGTCCGTGCTTCTCGAATTTACAAACTCTTCCAGAAATGTCGAACGGCGAGTACATCCCCGATATGATCGCCTCACTGGGTAGCCTTGATATTGTCCTCGGCGAGGTGGACCGTTGATGCCGGTTACACTGCAGTCAAAGACGCTGTTGCCTGAGACGATTGCAAATCTTCTTGGACTTTCGGGAGTTGCTGGTGATATCGTTGGTGGAGTGATTGGCGCAATTATCATTGCGAACCTATTGCTCGTTCAGACCGCTGTTGCTGGTCCATGGGCAAAACGGAAGATCACGGCTGCATTTAC
>KE356562.1:567771-570286 GCA_000416005.1 Haloquadratum sp. J07HQX50
ATCGGTAGTGGCCCTTATCACCAGACAGTGTACACATGGGCAAGCGGTCTCGACGCTGTCAATCTCACGTTTGGGGTATTGATTGACCCGCTTTCGTCGATGATGCTCATAATTGTATCACTCGTTGCACTCTTGATTCACATATTCAGTTTGGGCTATATGAATGACGAAGGTGAAGACGGTATTCCTCGGTATTATGCTGGGCTAGGATTGTTTTCGGCGTCTATGCTTGGCTTTGTCGTTGCAGATAACCTACTCATGGCATTCATGTTCTTTGAGCTCGTCGGACTGTGTTCATATCTGTTGATTGGATTCTGGTTCCGAGAGTCGGGACCATCGAGCGCAGCAAAGAAGGCGTTCTTAGTTACTCGGTTTGGTGATTATTTCTTCCTCCTCGGGGTGGTAGCGGTCTTTGCTACCTTCGGGACGGCAATGTTCGTGGGAGAGTCATCGTTTCCGGCACTCGCAGAGGCTGCGATCAACACGGACCAGGTGGCGGTAAACACGTTTGGATTCTCCCATCAAACATGGTTCACTATTCTCGGACTACTCGTTCTCGGCGGTGTAATTGGAAAATCAGCACAATTTCCCTTACACACGTGGCTTCCTGACGCGATGGAGGGGCCAACACCAGTTTCAGCATTAATTCATGCGGCGACGATGGTGGCTGCTGGCGTGTATCTTGTCGCACGGATGTATGGGTTCTACGCGATCTCCCCGGATGCGTTAGCGATCATCGCATTCGTTGGTGGATTTACTGCGTTATTCGCTGCGAGCATGGGAGTCGTCAAACGAGAGATTAAGCAGGTGCTCGCTTATTCGACGATTTCACAGTATGGTTATATAATGCTTGGACTTGGCGGCGGCGGGTACGTCGCTGCGACTTTTCACTTGATGACACATGCATTCTTTAAAGCGCTGTTATTCCTTGGTGCGGGATCAGTTATCATCGCCATGCATCATACTGAAGATATGTGGGAGATGGGTGGACTCAAGCGAAAGCTCCCCGTCACGTACTATACATTTCTTGCTGGGTCATTTGCATTGTCCGGAATTATCCCATTTGCTGGGTTTTGGTCGAAAGATGAGGTACTCTTTGAGGCACTTCTGCATGGGCTTGATGGAAACACTATCTTGCTGGCTGCCTATGCGATGGGATTGTTGGCAGTGTTTCTCACAGGGTTCTACACCTTCCGTATGGTGTTTTTAACATTTCATGGAAACCCCCGGACAGATGCTGCACAATCACCGCACACGATTCGGTGGAATATGAAGTTGCCACTTGTGGTTCTGGGGATCTTAGCTACTACCGCTGGATTACTGAACATGACGCCAGTTGCTGAGTTAACCGGATTGCAGATTGAATTCATACATCAGTGGCTCGAACATGGGTTTGCGGGACTTACCACCGGGCATTATGAGGTCTTGTTACACGATTACGCAGGCTATGGCGTTGCAGAACTCCATTTGAGTCCGTTATTTCCTGGGGCGATTTCGCTAGGGCTGGCGCTGTTAGGAGCATTAGCCGCCCGACATCTATACAGCGTGCCAGAACCGGTCGAGCATACAGCAAAACTTGGCAGAGTCAAAACGGTATTATATAATAATTACTATCAAGACGAGTATCAGGTGTGGCTGGCGACTGGACTGACTCGGACTGTTTCGAGAATCTCGAGTAAATTCGATCAAGGAATCATCGATGGGCTGGTGAATGCGACATCAAGTGTCAGTCTATTCATCGGTAGCCGAATGCGACGAATTCAAACGGGTGCAGTAAATGATTATGCTGCCTTGCTCACACTCGGGCTAACGGCACTGCTTCTTGCCGTCGGTCTTGTTGGTGGGTGGTTTGTATGATGATCGAATTACTCATCGGAATGACGTTTATCGCTGCACTTGTCGTGTTCGTGTCACCAGAAGCGTTCGCAAGTCGGCTCGCGGCTGGACTCAGTCTTCTCCCAGTCATTGGAAGCGGTTTGATGTGGCTACAGTATGACGCGACAGGCAATGCGCTGTTAGGTGGGGCAATTGCATTTGAGACAGATATTATTTGGCTGACAATGGGTGGATTAGACATCCACTGGTTCGTCGGTGTTGATGGAATTAGCCTTCCTCTGGTTATACTAACGACGATTCTTAGCACTCTTGCCATTGTGAGCGCGTGGACGCCGATCAATGATCGAGAGTCACAATTCTATGGACTCATGCTCCTCATGGAAGCGAATCTACTCGGAGTGTTTACTGCCTTAGATTTCTTTGTGTGGTTCATATTCTGGGAGGCTGTCTTAGTCCCAATGTACTTTTTGATCGGTATCTGGGGCGGGCCAAACAAACGGTATGCAGCAATCAAGTTTTTTGTCTACACAAACATTGCCTCGTTAGCCATGTTCATTGGCTTCATTTCGTTGGTATTTGGACTAGGAGACTCGGTCGGGTCGCTTCGACTTCCTGAAATTGCCCAGGCCTTGCGAGGCGGCCAACTGACCGGATTTGCTGGACTCGCTCCGCAGGGGCT
>KE356562.1:570792-572116 GCA_000416005.1 Haloquadratum sp. J07HQX50
GGCTCATCTCGGGTTTGATGTTCATGTCTGTTGGTGTGATCTATAATACGACGCATACTCGGATGGTAGGCGATATGTCTGGAATCGCCGACCGTATGCCAGTGACAGCGGCGATATTCCTCGCAGGAGCGTTTGGATATATGGGACTTCCATCGATGGCTGGGTTTGCTGGGGAGTTCTTTATATTTAAAGGCGCGTTCGCTTCAACAGTCCACAATGGAATGCCTGTACTCACTGCGACCGCGATGTTTGGCATCGTTATCGTCGCAGGCTATCTCTTGTTTGCAATGCAACAAACGCTCTTTGGACCGTTCGGATTCGACGGAGGGGATACGATTAAGCGTGCACCAATCCAGGAGATAGTCCCTCCAGCAATCCTGTTGAGTTTTGTGATTATCTTGGGTGTTGCCCCTGATCTCTTCTTTGGAATCATCCAAGAAGCTGTCATACCAATTCTGACCGGGGGTGGTGCGTGATGAATCTATTAGCTGCGCTCCAAATGACGGAACCGTCGGCCTTAGTTGCACTGTCTCCCGTCGTTATTCTCGGGCTGAGTGGGCTACTCCTCTTGACGATGGATGCGATTGGTGACTCCGAATCCCGACCGCGATTGCTGGCTGGGATTGCAACTGTCGGTTCAGTAACTGCATTCAGTGTCGCTGGGGGCCTGTTACTGCGTGGTGTTGGACAGACACGTGGGTCAGGCGCAATCTCACTGTACGGTGGGGCGCTCACTGTTGATGGAGTAAGCCTCTTCTTTATACTTATATTTACGATCGTCACAGCGATGGTCGTTGTTGCATCATACGACTACCTGAAAGGGAAAGAACATCAGACAGAGTTCTATTCGCTTGTTCTTTTCGCTGCCACAGGACTAGCACTGATGGCAAGTGCGAACTCGCTTGCTACGGTCTTCATCAGTCTTGAGCTCGCATCTCTCCCATCGTACGCTCTGGTGACGTTCCTAAAATCTAACCGGGGGAACGTAGAGGCAGGACTGAAATATTTCCTCATTGGAGCTGTCTCATCGGCAGTATTCGTTTTTGGAGTGAGCCTCGTCTTTGCAACGACCGGGTCACTGCAACTGCAGGCTGTCGCCGCGCAAGTCAGCACACGTGAGCTTGGTGGACTATTGGGAATGGGGATTTTATTCATGATAGGAGGGTTCGCATTCAAAACTGCCTCAGTTCCATTCCACTTTTGGGCTCCAGAGGCCTACGAGGGCGCACCTGCACCGATCTCAGCGTTTCTGTCGTCGGCCTCGAAGGCAGGCGGGTTTGCCGTCGGATTCCGAGTTTTTGTCGAGGCATTCCCATTAGCGCAA
>KE356562.1:575511-580518 GCA_000416005.1 Haloquadratum sp. J07HQX50
CAGCTGAAAAAGAGGGACTTGAGTCTGTCGAGGATATCAATGTTGTTGATTACGCGAGACACCCGCTGGTTGAGACGACTGAACGTCTGCAATGAAGCATCTGACCATACTCATGAAGCTATCCAAACTCCGAGCGCCATGACTCAGCAAGCGCAGCAGCATCACTGTACGAGCTCGCCGTGGTAGATCGATACTCTGCCGGCTCAGGTGCCTGCTCCAGAACATCTAAACGAATGACCCAGCTCTCATCGGGCCGTTGTCGACATCGAATAGTGACCATGGCATCCTGTCGTTCCCATTCAACCATCGTCTCGGTATCGCATGACCGTGTCCATGACATCGTGTAGTTGTATGCTTCTTTGTTCTTATACGACACCCATTATTTGAACATCAGCCTTACACAGTCGTCTCACGCTCGGGACTTAGTAATGGCATTGAATTCCTTCTACATCAGACTAAAGAGATGAGATTCCCCAAACGAGTGTATACGGTTGCAAGTTTTTGAAGCCACTCAATCTCTCGACTGAAGAACGCCGTTGTGTGACAGTTGTTGTGAATGTGATTTTCTTGATCCGAAACAGAACGTGCAGACTATGCTTCTAAGTCTAATTAGCGTAGTTTCGGATATATATTTGATGTATTGCCAACAGTGCTAAATCGTTTGATACGTGTCTCATGATTATTACTTATCAAGTGCATTCCAGCGCGTACATCCTAAAGGAATGACAGGGTGGTTCTGGTTCTCTGACTTTCTGAGCCGAGTGGACGGCCTGCCGGAGTCAAGACCCCGTGCCACAACCGAGAGACCTGTCACGCAGTCGTACGGGGAGGTCAGGATCGGAACATGTCGGGCAGAGCTCCCGCTTGGCTATCGAACGGTGACCTGACTTGACTCCAATCGTGTCCGTATTAACTGCTCAGTGGGCTTGTGCCTCAAACAAGGGTAATGATCACCAGTAGTAACAGCAACCTCTTCAACAGATGCATCAAGACATATTAGCATGTTCTATCACTGCTCGCAAAACGCTCCTTACGTTTCCGGTGCTGGGACGTGCGGGAAGTCGATACCAGCAATGAGACGAGAGCTTAGTGGGAGTGACCCATTGCGTCCTGCAAGCTTTCACCAAAGCGCTCCTCAAAGAGAGATTCCATCTTATCATTGAGCGAATCAAGGTCTGCTGGTACCTCATCCTCAGAGTGATGGACAACTGCGTGTGATTGTTGAGCAAACGACTGAACGATTAGGTCACCAACAACTGCAGTCGATGGTTCACCCTGCTTAGTGAATACATCTGCTAAGCCTGCTGGAAGTTCAACCTCTTCGGTCACCCCTTCAGGACCTTCAATCGTAAAGGATTCTGTCTCTTCCATACAATATAAACAATACCCATAGTTAAGTGCCTGTGGGAAATTAACTGTGCTCAAAATCAGCCACCAGTGTCAATACAATTCAATCGATTAACATATGTCCTTTCTCTTGTTTGCATGACGGTCCCAGCATCTATCCATGAACGACAGCAATCAGGAATAGATACCAGAGGGTCACTATTTTGAAAGCCGTTAGCGAGTATGTATTCCGTAAGGCCAATCTCAGAATTCGCATATCGATCTGACAGTTCTGGTGGAGTTGAGATGTGTGATATTTGTATAGCGAATAACGGTGTATCTTGATAGTGGATTCTGAGACCAATCAAAAGTGGAACACAACGCCGTCACTGGTGATTGGTATTGAACCACACAGAGAAGCCCTCACCTCTCAGCGTGGAAGGGATATCAAACGACACCCCAGCCAGCTTGTGAAGCGAGAATCGGGTAACTCTCAGGTTAATCGTCGCTTCCAGCAGGAGCAATCCCTTTACCAGCACTCATGATAGATGACCCTTCAATTGATTCGAGGTATTCGTCAGCATCAAGTGCTGCTTTCACACCCATTCCGCCTGCAGTGGCCGCTTGTTGATAGTGGTGGTCAACGACGTCACCAGCGCCAAAGATACCCTCAACATTCGTTTCAGTTTGTCCACCACCTTCTCCGCCGTTCGTAGTGAGATACCCTCGTGAATCGATCTCGACGCCGGTTTCTTCAAGATAACTGGTATTCGGTGTATGACCGATTGCGTAAAAAACAGCTCCAGCGTCAAACTCAAATTCCTCAGTATTATGATTACTGAGTTTCTCTGTGGGATGGCCATCTGGGTGGTGTACCATCGTGACGTGGTCAAGGCCATCTTCTCTTGTCCCGTGAAGTTCGGTTACCTCAGTGTTGCGCATGATCTCAATCTCTCCCTGGTCAACTTTCTCTTCGACTCGTTGGATCCAAGTGTCCTCTGCTCGGAATCCCTCGCGACGGTGGACGATATATACCTTTGAAGCGAATTTTGTCAGGAAATTTGCTTCTTCCATCGCTGCGTCGCCACCACCGACGACGACGATTTCCTCGTCGCGGAAGAACGCTCCATCGCATGTTGCACATGTTGAAAGGCCATATCCCATCATCTCGTCTTCACCAGGGATACCGAGTGTTCGCGCTGAGGCCCCTGAAGCCGCGATGATCGCATCTGCGGTCAGCTGATCACCATTCGATAGAGAAATCTTGAATGGTCGTGTATCGTCATCCACAGACTCAACGACGCCGTGACGGACGTCGGCCCCGAACTTTTCTGCCTGTGATTTCATGTTTGCTATCAGCTCAGGACCAGAGATCCCTTCTGGGAATCCCGGGTAGTTCTCTACATCAGTTGTCAGCGTGAGTTGCCCACCGGGCTCATCTCCTTCCAAGACAAGTGGCTCGTTGTTGCCCCGTGCCGCATAGATAGCCGCGGAGAGTCCCGATATCCCCGATCCAGCAATCAAGAGCTTATGATGTTCAGTTATCTCACTCATGCATTTTGATAGGAGTGACAGACTCTTTTATTAACCGGTTCAATCTGTGGGCATGTCTGCGGAGCTAGATCAAAAGACCGAGCAGTATGAGTCGATGCTCAAATCAGCACTGAGCGAAGCAACAGTCGCTGTCCCACCAGAAACGGCCCTCCACGCAGGCGCGACAGAGGTGCTAAACATGGCAGAGGCCTATCTCCAAGACGGACAACATTTCTATCGGAATGATGACTTAGTTAACGCACTCGCCGCGTTTTCATATGGGTACGGATGGTTAGATGCAGGTGTTCGTCTGGGTCTGTTTAATATCCCTGCAGATACCGAGTTATTTACCACATGACCCTCACTCCCGCTTTCTGTGGTTGGTGATTCGATATGTCGGACCTGTATCGCTGTCCTCAATTTCAACACCAAGATCGGCTAATCTCTCGCGAAGTGCATCAGAGCGCTCGTAGTTGCCTGCAGCTCGCTCTTCTTCACGAATATCAACGACGAGATCGATAAGGTCCTCAGATAATGTGCCTGTGGCGTCGATAGCAGTCTTTTCTCCGAGAGAGAGCCCGAAAACGTCGCCTCCAAACTCGTCAAAGAGCGCTATCGCACGAGACAGTGACTGATAATCGTACTTATCGTAATCTTCAATATGCGTATTAACTGCTGAGGCGAGCTCAAGTAGACTTGCCATTGCTATTCGGACATTGAAATCATCATTCATAGCCCGAGTGAACGTCTCAGCGGCGTCTTTGAGTCCTGTTTGAAGCTGATTATCTGTTGTCTTGGTCCGGGCTGCTGTTGAGTCACAGGCTTCAACCGCCCGATCATATGCCCGCGAAATCGTTTCCCATCGTTCAGCCGCTTCCGTGAGTGCGGCCTCATCCAGTGTTTGTTCGCTACCGTATGCACTCGAGAGATAGAACGTTCGAATAACGTTCACTCCATACCGACGGAGCGCTTCCTCAACCGTAAGAATATTTCCAATACTCGAGGACATCTTATCACCCTTCATTTGAAGAAGTCCGACATGCATCCAGTGACGAGCGAATGGTTGTCCAGTTGCTGCCTCACTCTGTGCAATTTCATTTTCGTGGTGTGGAAACACCAGGTCTCGACCACCGAGGTGAATATCGATCGTTTGGTTGAGATGTGTCATTGCCATTGCAGAGCACTCGATATGCCATCCAGGGCGGCCCTCGCCCCACGGACTGTCCCAAGTCTGTCCGGTTGGTGAGGTGAGGGGCTCGCGCGAATCATCACGGTGGGAGGCAACGTCTGAAGGGTTGACAGCGCCACTCTTCCAGAGTGCGAAGTCTGCTGGATTACGCTTCTCATCGACAATCGCCGAATCAGTCTCTGTCGTCGCCGATGCAACATCATGATTCGAGAGCTTTCCGTATTCGTCAAATGCTAAGACATCGAAGTATACTGACCCATCTGATTCATATGCATATCCGTTATCGACGAGTGTCTCGACTAAATCGATGATTTCTGGAATGTGCCCAGAGACACGTGGATACACCGATGCGCGGCGGAGATTTAGCCCTCGCATATCTTGGATGACTGAGGAGGTGTATGTTTCGGCGACTGATGCCTCATCGCTTGCTTCCTTATCGGGGTCTATCTGTGCCACGATCTTTTCATTTACATCAGTAAAGTTCTCAACGTGGGTGACGTGGTACCCTAAATATTCGAGCCATCGGTGGATCACATCGGCTTGCACCCAGAGGCGTGCGTGACCAAGGTGTGCATCATCCGAGACGGTCAGCCCACACACGTACAGGAGAACCTCATCATCGTGATATGGATTGAACGTCTCCTGTTCGTCAGTAAGGGTATTCGTCACGGACAAAGTCATCGCCGTGTAGTATTCACGAGAACGGCTTCAACCCGTCGGAACAATCCTCATTAAGGGTGAGTATCTCACGTATTCAGTGCTGTGGGATGTACTCAGTTTCGTTGGAAGTGAGCAATAAGAGCCCACTGATTACTTTCACAACTCAGCTGCATTGCATTACGTTACATTGGATCCCGAATTGATAAGACCCCACGTAGCAAGTTTCAGGCTGTATGGAAGCACTCGTAATTGTGGCCCACGGGTCACATCTCAGCGCAGGTTCGTCTGCGCCAACCCAC
>KE356562.1:580632-582959 GCA_000416005.1 Haloquadratum sp. J07HQX50
TTCGAGAATCAACGCGATTGAAGAGGTAAAAGCGCTTTATATGGACGAGGAACCGGAGGTTGACGATGTGACCGACTTTTTCAGCACTGAACATATTGTCGTCGTGCCGCTGTTTATTGCTGATGGATTTCACACCCAAGAGGATATCCCCGAAGATATGGGCCTCACCGATGACTACCGAACGGGATACGACGTGCCTGCTACGGTCGATGGCCACCAGATCTGGTATGCTGGTGCCGTCGGGACTGAAGGCCTCACCGCAGATGTCATTCTTGAGCGTACAGCAGATGCAGGAGCAGATATCGAATCAGCGATAGAAATGGTTCGAGAGGAGACACGACAGACACCGTTTGCGGATGATTGAACTAACGGATGAGCAGCGCCGCTTAGCACGGACAGCAGCTCAATCTGAGTCAAATCCGGTCGAGTTCGATGGTCTTTCATTCGGGAATAATGGCGATGGCTACTGGATTGAGACAGCAAAGAGAAGTCTTCGCGGACTCTCCGCCTCAGCGTTCGACTCCACCCTCTCGGATGAGCAGATAGCGCCATACATCTCAAACTGGCACTTCTGGGAGCATATGGTTGCCCACGATGGGCGTCATCGGCGAGCGTTTCTTCGTTTCCTCGAATCTGCAGCACAGATGGATGTACACAATCGATATGCCGCACTGGAATCAGGAATGCAAACGACGTGGGGTGAACTCTCCATTACCGTGACACTCGCGAGCCACGGTGTGCGCGAATATCAACTGCATCACGAGCGTGATGCAGAGACCTCTGCCTCGGAACTTGAGACATATGAGGATCCCTTCGACGCTCGAGAGATTGCCAGATTCGATGGTGAAGGGCGGTATCGACCGCTTCAGACCGCTCCTTCGTTAATCGATGGCTGGATCTACCCTGCATTAACACAGAGAGAAGTGTTCGAAACAGTCGACATTTTATATCCTGCGACGATTCCGAACTGGAATCTTGAACGAACGGGTGAACTTGATATAACACACTGGCATGAAACTGCTCAGCGCCAGACTGGAATCTACGACGTGGTCGAGGAACTCTCGGCTGACGCTGTCGGCTGGATGGCTGCCTCCTGCTGTGCAGATTCAGAGTGTCTGAAGCGGCGAGAGTGGGAGTATGATGAAAACACTACATTGGAGGCTGACGGTGGCAGCGGCGTGTTTCCTTGTCGAGAGCCTTGTTCGCTGGTTGTTGCGGCCTCCCGACAGTGGACTCAACTCGAAAAACAGGAACCTCGCTCGTATACATTCGAGTTGACACCGGCAGAAAAGGAACAAATAGAGGATATGATTGAGTCTGTTGCCGAGGGTAACATAGCCGAGATTCGCGAAGCAGACGTATCTGAGGGCGCTAATCGATATCGAACTCGATTCTTGCGGGAGAAGCGAATGGATGAGGACGGCAACCTCTCTGGGACGCCGACATATTCGTCTGAGAAAGAAGACGGGTGATGTGAGTAGAGGGTGCGACTTCCATGCCGTACCGGTAATGCGGCATAGAGCAAGGATTCAGAGAACGAGAAAATATCCGGCCTTCTGCAATCAATGGTGGATTGTGAAGTCCCTCACAAGCCCCGGGGCACTCGCCTTGTCCCGCCTGTAGAGGAGTGGTCGGATCCTGACCCTCAAGAGTCAGGTATTCCCCTCGATTTTGTATAAGAGCCCACTCTGAGCAAGTGAAGCATCGTTTCCGATGCTCTCGAATCCAAACCCGGGTCACAGTTGTGAGGAATGTGTGTCTTGATTCAAAACAGAACGTGCAAGTATCGTTTCAACTCAAATCGGTGTGGTTTCGGATATACATATTGGTCATATTGCCAACGACTGAGTGAGAATTAATCCGTGCGCAGTGCTGTCCTCACCTCATTTAGCTATACACATGGAGTTACTCTTCGCGCATATCTGGTGGAAGGAGATTTGGAATCCCATCTTCGATCGGGTATACCTCTCCTGTCTCAGTCCCAATAAGACGACCCTCGATGATTTCCTCTCCGTCACGCTCCTCAACTTCGAGTTCAAGTGGATTTTTGTCTAATGGGTCGCAGAGAATATCCATCAGCGATTCTTTCATTGTATGATCACTGATTATCGGTCGAAAAAAGCCTACCGAAAGTTACCACAGTACTACCTATCGAATGGATTCGTCAGTTCGACAGTATCAGCTCGGTCAGGTCCAACACCAATGGCGTATAGAGATGTATCAAGCTCTGCTGCGATGTATTCGAGATATGCCTGTGCATTCGACGGGAGGGATGAATAGCCGGCCTCACCAACCCCCGACCAGTTGACATCTGGCCATGGATCAAA
>KE356562.1:584868-586498 GCA_000416005.1 Haloquadratum sp. J07HQX50
CCCGAGGCAGTCGTTGAGGAACTTACCAGCATTCACTGTCATTGACTCCTCACGAAGTCGTTCGCCAATTCCTGCGTATTTATCGAATAGGACGTCAGTATCGAACTGGGCACCAACGTCGATGTCGAACACTTTTTTCGCGAGTGCACGTTTCTGTGGAACGACGTACTCAAGTCGCTCCCGGAGTGTCGATCGGTCGAGAAGATCGCCAACGCGAATGCCACGCCTGCCTGCTTTGTCCTCGTATGTCGGCCCGATTCCACGGCCGGTCGTCCCAGCGTCAAGATCTGAGTCGGATTTTGCGTCCTCCTCAATACCATCGAGAACACGATGATACGGCATAATAACGTGCGCTCGGCGAGCAATGCGCACTTCAGGGTCGATACCGCGGTCACGGAGGGTATCAATCTCGTCAAACAGAGTGTCGAGATTCACGACACAGCCATTGCCGAGAACACCAACCTTATTTCTGATCGCTCCGCTCGGCACGAGCGAGAGTTTGTATTCCTCCCCATTTTCAACTACAGTATGGCCGGCGTTATCACCGCCTTGATACCGTGAGACAACGTCAGCCTCGCCGCCCCAAAGGTCAACGAGAGCGCCTTTTCCCTCGTCACCTAACTGGGATCCGACGATAGTAACGGACATACACG
Organism: Haloquadratum sp. J07HQX50; assembly: GCA_000416005.1. GTDB lineage: Archaea > Halobacteriota > Halobacteria > Halobacteriales > Haloferacaceae > Haloquadratum. The sequence goes on from KE356562.1 coordinate 585,522, forward strand.
CGATTCTCTGCGCCGCTTCAAACCCATTACGGTCTTTGAGCCAAACGTATGATTCTATATCAGCGTCGCTAATCGTGGCGGAAACACCGATGCCCGGTGAATGCCATCGGAACATCTTGTGCGTCACATGCACTGATTACATCATCATCATTGACTGAGCCTCCCGGTTGGACGACTGCTGCAACACCAGCGTCGAGAGCGGTTTCGACCCCGTCGGGGAAAGGAAAGAACGCATCTGAGGCCATGACTGAGCCAACTGGGCCTTTCTCCTCAGCATGTTCGTCTGCTTTCATCGTTGCAAGCCTGACAGCATCGACACGCGAAACCTGTCCCATCCCTATGCCGACAGTCTGTGTATCAGTTGCGAGTACAATTCCATTTGATTTGACATGTTTGAGAACCCGCCACGCAAAGCACATGGTTTCGAGCTGTGATTCGGTTGGTGAGGTGTCTGTGACGATATCCAAGTCAGAAATAGATGGAACCCAGTCGTCTCGCTGCTGAACTAATCGACCACCACGGAGGTGTTTCTCATGTGCAGCTGTTGCACTCGATGACGATGTGTGTAGTTGGTCAAGCGGCCCGATAGCTAATATGCGAAGATTCTCCTTCTGTGTGAGTATGTCGATCGCCTGGTCACTATACGTCGGAGCGATGACAACCTCCTTGAACGATTCAATTATCTGCTCAGCAGTCGCTGCATCACAACGTCGATTTAATGCGACAATACCCCCAAAAGCACTCATTGCGTCAGTGGAAAGTGCGTCCGCATATGCATCTGACAGTGAGGACGCAGTGGCGCAGCCCGCCGGATTCGTATGCTTAATCACAGCTGCAGCTGGACGGTCAAACTCCGTGATTAGCTCGAGTGCTCCATCTGCGTCATTATAGTTGTTGTATGAGAGTTCTTTCGCGTTCGGATTCAACTGTTTGGCACTGATGATGCTTGGTGTATCGGTGGCGAGGTCGACGTATGC
>KE356562.1:586943-589553 GCA_000416005.1 Haloquadratum sp. J07HQX50
GAGGTATGGACGGTCTCTCTCGCGCAGACGCGCTGGCCTCGCTGTCACCGGTTGATGGCCGCTACAGTGGCCATACTGCAGCACTCTCTCCGACACTTGCTGAAGCAGGACTCATCAAGGCACGTGTTCGTATCGAAGTCGAGTATCTCTGTGCACTGCTGGACAGCCCCAAGGTACCGATTAGTGTCGAAGATAGTATTCGTGACCAGATTGAGGCCATCTTCGCGTCTTTCGACGCCGATGATGTCGCGCTGATCAAGCGACTCGAAACGGACGGAGCAAGGGGATATTCGGCTACGAATCACGATGTCAAAGCGGTCGAATATTTCATTCGAACGCAGACCCCAGCGACCATTCATCCATGGATTCACTTTGGACTGACATCTGAAGATGTGAATAACCTCGCGCTCCGACTCTGTATTCGAACGGCAATACGAGAGGTAATTCGGCCAGAGATCGACACCCTCATTGATCGACTCACCGAGTTTGCTCAGCAGTATCGCTCAGCAGTGATGTTGGCTCGTACCCACGGTCAACCAGCAACACCGACCACATTTGGCAAGGAAATGGCTGTGTACGCCTCTCGGCTCGGAGAGTCGCGGAGTAACCTACAGACAGCGCTTGAGCAACTCCAGGGAAAATTTGGTGGCGCCTCAGGGACGAGCGCTGCTCATTATGCTGCCCTGCCAGAAGTCGATTGGCAGGCATTTGGTCAGTCCTTCGTTGAATCACTAGATTTCACCTATCGAGCGCTGACGACGCAGGTAAATCCGGGCGATGATTTGGCACAGGTATTTGCTGCATTTCAACGGCTCAACCTCGTCCTTATCGACCTCTGCAGAGATAGCTGGCGATATATCTCTGATGGATATCTCGGTCAAGAAAGCACTGATACCGAGACAGGGTCTTCGACGATGCCACACAAAGTCAATCCGATCGATTTTGAGAACGCAGAGGGTAATCTGTCGAAGGCGAACAGTGACTTCGAGTTTTTAGCAGAATACATACCAACCTCTCGGTTACAACGAGATCTGTCTGATTCGACGGTAAAGCGAAATATTGGAACAGCTATCGCACACGCACACCTCGGATACACAAAACTCCAGACAGGACTTCAGAAAGTCGCGCCGAACACCGAAGAAATGAAATCAGATGTCACGTCGCATCCAGAATTAATTGGAGAGGCTGCACAGACAATTTTGCGGCGTGAAGGAGATACAGATGCCTATGAGCGTATCAAGGCGCTCTCACGCGGTCAGGATGTCAGCCTCAAAGCGTTTCATGAGCTCTTCGGAGAACTCGACCTTCCGCAATCAGTCATTGAGGAACTCCAGGCACTCACGCCAACGGAGTATCTTGGTGCAGCCGAGGAGCTCGCAGTGTCGGCTGAGCTCGATACGCAGAATTCCTGAGCGCTCGAAACTTCCTTACTAACAGCTTCCATACTGTCGCTATATGAAGAATGTCGACGATCTCATCGAAGACGCGAGTGAACTAGCAGCGCGAGGATTATCGAAAGGCGAAATTGCTGACGAACTCAACGTGTCACGCGAAACAGCGAGTTGGCTCGTGGACCGGGGAGACTCAGAAACGACACGCGGCATCGATCCCGTAGCGAGCGCAGAACCAGAAACCCACGATATCCACGTCGACTGGAGTGCGATCGGGCGTGACTCAGAGCGACTCGGCTACGTCGCTCGGGCGATGGCTGACCTCCTGACGAAGCAGGGTGATGCGGTGGATTTAACGATCGGTATTGAAAAAGCCGGTGCGCCACTCTCAACAATTGTCGCACAGGAACTCAACACTGACTTGGGGTCTTACGCCCCGGCAAAGCATCAGTGGGAGGAAGGAGACTTTGACGAACTTGGTGGACCTTTCTCTCGGAACTTCGCCCAGATTCGTGATCGTGACTGCTACGTCGTCGATGATACAATCACATCGGGAACGACGATGGCAGAGGCAATTGAAGCCATCAGGGAAGCTGGAGGAAGCCCGGTTTCATGCGTTGTTGTGGTAGACAAGCAGGGAGTCGAGGAGATTAATGAAGTCCCTGTCTATTCGTTAATCGACGTTGTTCGTGTTGATAGTAACAACTAATTGGGTATCAGCAGGATTGACGTAATCCCTTTACTTACGCACTGGAATATACATATATATGACATTCCAGCCAGAGTCTGATCTGGATGATGAAGAGGTCAAATCCAGCGTTGAGACGGTCATCGAGGAAAACGATATTGTCTTGTTCATGAAAGGCAATCGGTTGATGCCACAGTGTGGGTACTCACAGCGAGCAGTCAATCTGTTGTCTCAATATGTGGATGAGTTCGAAGTTGTTGATGTGCTGCCAGCACTTGATGCATATCGAGAGGCACTTGACGAGCATAGTGGGTGGGAAACCATTCCACAAACGTTCGTTGACGGGGAGTTCATCGGTGGTAGTGATATTTTGGCTGAGATGGATGAACGTGGCGAGCTTCAAACGGCGTTGACTGAGCAAAACTGACGAAACTGCTGAAAGAGTAGGTCATATAAGCACGGGTATCTTAACTTCCATTAGACACTGTCGGCTCGCTTGTTAATCTCACATGAATTCCCATCAACAATAAT
>KE356562.1:592106-594082 GCA_000416005.1 Haloquadratum sp. J07HQX50
TAGGATTGCGCGTGAGGCGTGCGAGACAGGAGTCAGAGCTGCTCATCCAGAATCCGTTCTGAAAAGAGAGTTCACAATGGCTGATAATCAACTTCAGGCGGGTAGTGAGGTTATTAATATTGATGACTTCGCACGGGTAGTAATCCTTGCTGTGGGAAACGCTGCTGGAACGATTGGGAGTACACTCACAACCATACTTGATGGTATCGTGACCGAGGGAATAGTCGTGACAGATGATCCGCGAGAGGTCCCCGAACTCACTGTCTACGCCGGTACACATCCGTTACCAAGTCATGAGAATATGACAGCGACTGCAGACCTTCTTAATTCAGCCGATAGATACGACGCAGAAACACTCGTGATTGTTGGAATCTCTGGCGGTGGGAGCGCGCTCCTCACTGCGCCGGTCTCAGAAATTTCGCTAAAGGAACTCCGTGAGACGACCGAGGCACTACTGCGCAGTGGGGTACCAATCAACGCACTCAATACAGTCCGAAAGCATCTCTCAGCGGTAAAGGGCGGACAATTGGCGGAGCGTCTCGCTCCTGCCCGGACCGTTGGATTATTATTTAGCGACGTCGCCTCAGACGACCCAGCAGTAATCGCCAGTGGTCCACTCACTCCTGACGAAACAACATATCAAGATGCAGTTGATGTATTATCACGATACGAAGTGCCTGTCTCAGACAATGTTCGTTCATATCTCGAAGCAGGCGCCAGTGGCACGCACACTGAGACCCCTTCATCTGATGACCAGAGTTTTGACTATATCTCTCAGCAGGTGATCGCATCAAACCACACCGCACTCACAGCAGCCGCAGAGACGTGCGCAGAGGCGGGATATGAGCCACTCATTCTCTCGTCTTCGATCAGAGGGGAAGCACGTGAAGTCGGAACCGTGCTTGCAAGTATCGCCGAGGAGTGTCGTGATCATAATCACCCACTTGCACCGCCAGCAGCAATCCTTTCTGGAGGGGAAACGACTGTAGATGTGCAAGGTGACGGGCGTGGTGGTCCGAATCAAGAGCTAGCTGTCAGTGCTGGACTTGAACTTCCCGAAGATGCCGTGCTTGCGAGCGTCGATACTGATGGCATTGATGGAGCGACCGATGCGGCCGGAGCTATCGTTTCAGCGTCGACTTTTGCCAATCAGAGGAGAGCAGTGGACGCACTGCAAAAAAATGATGTACATGGCTTACTTAACTCTGTCAATTCGCTTGTTGGTAGTGGACCAACGGGCACGAATGTGAATGATCTTCGGGTCTTACTTATCTCGGATTCTTAATTGGCTGCACGGTTGTGATTTCGTGGACCATCTTAAGTCGCTCGCCTGCCCCGATTATTCATTCTCTTTTTTTGTCACTCACACACAAGCTGTCGATGTTCGCCAGAGAGAGTACGGTATCGTTTACGAACAATGTGGAGGTATCAACTCAACTGCTCCTGTGGTCAGAAGGGTTTTATTTATGCTTGTAGTTAACCACGATTTGTATGCCGGAAGGCTTTCATAAAACCTTAGATGTCGATTACACCGATGGCGAAGGCGAGTCGCCGGCGGCGTATCCACGTCTTGAGGATAAGATCGAAAAGGCAATTGCGGTCACAAAGGAAGGTCTGGAGACGTATGACAATCCAGTTGTCATGTGGACTGGCGGAAAGGATTCGACCCTGACACTGTATTTCATACAGGAAGTCGCCCGTAACTACGATCTTGAGACACCGCCGACGGTCTTTATCGACCACTATCAGCACTTCGATGAGATTCACGACTTCGTGGATCGGTGGGCTGACCGGTGGGATCTTGACGTGATCTATGCGCGAAATGAAGACGTGGGCAATTATGTGGATGCACATGAATTAACCCCTGGTGACGAGATTCCAGTCACAGAGCTCTCAGAGCATAATCAACACCACGTCCGAGATCTGCTAGAGTACGAGGAAGAGACATTCCCGTTCCTGTTAGATACTTACGTTGG
>KE356562.1:595687-597869 GCA_000416005.1 Haloquadratum sp. J07HQX50
AGACAGTACGAGTCCGACCAGAACAGTCTCCCCACAACTTGTCATCCAACTCGTTCCGTACTCGTTACGGATGCGTCGGGCTGATGCTCCCTTGAGAACGTTGACGAACTTGGATAGTTCTGTCGTGGGTTCTGCCTTGAAGACGATATGAGCGTGGTCTTCGTCGGCTTCGAGGTTTTTGATTTCGACACCGTAGTTGTCTGCAAACCCGTTGGCGACCTCGTGGAGAAACTCCGTTCTCTCCGCTGTGAACACGTTTCGTCGGTATTTGACGACGAGAACGAGGTGGTAGTGCAGGGAGTACACGGAGTGCGCTCCTGTGTCGAGGTCGTATTTCATTAGGTTCATCCCTATATCAGGTAACCAAAATTAAAACTTTTATGCTGTATTGCGTCTGTGGTTGTATCGGAATAGCATACGGCTGTATCCCCGCCCTACTGCGCTACTCACTCGATGCGCTCGTTGCGTTGCTCCTTGAGGACGGGGACTTAGCCTGCGTAAGTTAACTGGAATCACAGAAGGTCAATCTTGATGCGGCAATGTGGACAGTTGGCAGTCCAAATGAACCACTTACGCACGAAGTTGGTGACAATGGCAATCACATCTATGGGTCAACCTCGTGAGACATCAACGCCGATCTTGATGACGATATCTACGGCGGAACGCAGAATTTCGTTAGCAAAATTAAGAACCGCTATAGCCATCGACTGGATTATCACAGCGCGGCTGATAAGGCGGTTATTATGAGATTTAAACAAGCGTTCGAGAAGCGAAATAAGATAACTTTGATACCTGTTCGCGATTGCATTCGCCAAGCGGAGTTGTCAAGTGTATATCGAACCGTTTCATTAGTTCTCACAAACGGCCACCGACTAGGAGGGCTATTTTCGGGAGCGCCGCACGGGAGGTGCTGATCAAAGCTGATTATCCAGTTACGATGGTCGAATCATAATCGCACTTAGATCATATTGCTTCGGAATTCTTATCATGTCTTTGAGCTAATTGTCATACATGATACGTTTGCTGTGCCGGTGTAGCTCAGCTGGAAGAGCGATTCCTTCGTAAGGAATAGGCCGAGGGTTCAAATCCCTCCACCGGCTTGAAGTCGGCTACGTCTCCTTTATGCTCATAATCAGTTTAAAAAAGACTCCCACTCGAATATTTCTCTCAGAGACCACAATCCGAGAGACATTTGATTATTTTATGTAGTTTCCAGTTGAGGTGGGAGAATAGCCCCCCGTCGCTATTTCGCCGTCCTACTTGCTCGCCGAGCGAGACGTATTTGAGTTCTGATTAATGGGCCCTACGAGACAACCGGAGTATCCCAATCAATGTCCGCTACTGTTCGATAGCGTGTCTAAGCTGCATGAGGAGCCGATAGCTGACTATGTATATACACTGGTAATGTGAACGCAGGCTATCTTTCGATGAAGGGCCCGGGAATCTACTGGGTTTCTCTAACGGCGGTAACCGCTTCGTGCAAGTCGCTGGCCAGTTCTCGTGCCTTCCTAATTGGGAGGCGAGCCACGTCCCCACTGTGCTCAATCTGGACAGAACCGATGTCGTCGTATTCCTCAACAACGCTATACTCAGAAAGATCAATCCACGCCGATCCCGCGTCACCAGTCACAGCGTCACCCTGAGAGTCAATCGCCAAGCGAATCAACTCATGCGCAAAATTGATCACCTCTGTTGACTCCAAAGAAACCCGCGTAACATCATCTCGACTCGGTAATAACATAGAGACAGTTTCGCCCCTCTGCTTGATCTCAATCTCCGTCTGTTCAGTCTTATGTGAGAGTTCGAAAACATCTGATGATCGATGTTCTGTTTGCTGCGACGGTTGACAGCTAGCCTCACTAAAGAGCGTTTGAATTGAGTCAGCACTGGTGTCCGAGAAATTGCCAGTGCTGGGGTCTGTGCCAAGGCGGAGAACGTCAGTCGTGAGAGAGTCAATACACTCTTGGAGATTTTTTTGTAATTCCTCTATTGAGACGTCAGGTTGCGAGAGAGATTGAACGTTCCGCGACACTCCTATTCCAAGAGTCACGTCACCAGCATCATTCCGAACTGGCACGATAGTTGACCGATATTGTTCATCTCTGAACTCCTCTTCGTATGTGACTCTCTTACCGCTGAGAGCACTCCGATACGCGCTCGCAATTTTCTCAGCTATAGTCTC
>KE356562.1:599506-617906 GCA_000416005.1 Haloquadratum sp. J07HQX50
TCGTATGCTGATACGTTGGTTCTCTTACCTGCAGGCGAAAACGAGCCTTATTTGATGTCTCTGCCTAACGATTACCGTGGCCGTGTCTAAATAGAGTGAACTACCCCGACCTACTCACTCACGGCTCGTTGCCGTTCGCTCCTTGAGGACGGGGCTTCCAGCGAAGATTGCTTTAGAGTCTAACTCTGTTCCAACTCAGAGAGGCTTATTCGCTGCGGGGCGTCCACAGCCCGCTCTATACTCTCCGCAGAGTCAAACAACTCTGAATTGAGCTTCCCTGTTAATTTTGAGCCAGATTTACTGCACTGTTCACGTCAGCATTATCTCGAGTCCCACCTGACGACTTGAACAAGCCACGTTCGACACGCTCACCGACATACTCGTCGTGGTGCCTTAGGGATCCTTCGTCGTAGAACGAGCATTTCGACGTGTGTGATTCAGGAACTAACTCAAACGTAATCCCTCAGGCTTCGAACTTGTGCTTGAGCTTATCGAACGGAATCTGGACGAAGTTCTGATTTGTCTTGTCGCCAAGATTCACGTTCTGTTTCCATCCTTTCCTATCATCAACGTACACGGTTCTAATATTATGCTCGATGCAGTAATCGGTGATTAGTCGGACGGTCTTGTTGAGCTAGTCGTTGATACGATATCGACGCTCCTGACACAGTCTCTGGATACGTTGAGTCGTTTCGTCGATACCTTGCTTGTCTTTGATTGACTGGTAGTGAGCAATCTGACGGTTATGACGCCGATTTTGAGACATGAGATGTCGTCCATCCACGATGAATGAACGACCTCGCCAATCACAACAGGTCGCAAGATTGTCCACACCAAGGTCGATACCAACCCACGACCCGTCAACTGTCTCGACTTCCTCTACTTCCTGCTCGCATAAGACGCGGTACTCGAACTACTGTGCGTCGGCTTGTGGCAGGATTTGCACAGGCTTGACGTTTGCTTCTTGTACCTCTTCATACGTGAATGGAATTTGAATTTCTGTGAGGTCATAACCGAACTCGTTTCGGAGCGAGTACGGAACTCTAAGTCGAATATGGTCTTCTTTGAGTTGAAACGATTGTTTGAGATACGCGCCGTTGTTGAAGTAGTGCTGTCGCACTTCGTAGAGGGTTTTGTTGGAGAGGTTTTTCGAGAGATGGCACATGCTCCGTAGTGCCTCGTACTCCTCGGCGTCGAGGTTTTTCAGGTCTTGTTGGAGTGTTCTGACCATCCTATTACGCTATATGTTAGCCTGTTAATTATCGTGTGTGGTGTCGGGCGTATCCCTTCCCTACTCGCTCGCTTCGCTCACTAGCTGGAAGCGGTATTGCCCTCGAATTGAGATAACCACGTCTTCGCGCAGACTCTCTCAGCCCTCCGAGCTTTCAGTTATCAGCAATATAATGCCCACTATGACGAGGGCAACCGCGACAAATATATTTATATTAATCCCAGCGTAGGTGCCTGGAAGTGGCCGAATAAACATCAGAATAATTGTAAGAATGAGTATCGCCCCCAATGCCTGTACGACGACTCGATCTGGAGTCTCATCCTCACTGTCGTTGCCATCATTATTTTCTGAATTACTCATCGCCTGTGAGTTTGAGTTGCTGATAAATACACCCACAGCATCCGGTGAACATCGAAATTCGTCATACGAAAGTCTGCGCATTGATTCTGAAGATTACTCATACTTCGTGTTACCTCTCAGATCAGGCATGCATAGACATTTGTCGATTAGGCAGTTTTCGACAATCTGACTCAATGTTGTGATTTCATGCCTCGAAAGGGAGATATTCTGCATGATCTGTGTGTCAAGTAGTGGAAGACGTGCATACCCTTCGAGTCTGCTGGGTGGAACGATATCTCCCCCTCTCAAGCACTGACGTGTGACGGATAGTCTTGATTGTGCCTCTCAAGTGAGTTTTTCGGACAAGGCCCCCTGCGATGGCGCGCGAGAGCACAAATCACCGTCTCATTATCACGAGACGGAGACATTTAGATAGTCTGAGGTGTTCTTGAGTTACACATGCGGTTGGTATTCGAGCAAGGAACGATAGCTATCAGGGGTGATTCAACAATCCCTCACACGCAGTGGGATGACCGAACTGGGACAAATAGGGCACTTGGATTCCGATACCAAGATATCCAAGCATATCTTACAGACTCCAATATAGCATACGAAGATGATGTTCTTAGTTTGATTCCCTCGCCTGAGCTCACAAATAACATTAGCCTCCGTCCCTACCAACAGGAAGCACTCGACCGGTGGGTGACAGACTGCTGCGGTGTTCTCGTTCTCCCAACCGGGGCTGGAAAAACCTACGTTGGCATGGGTGCGATTGACTGGGTGAATGCTCCTACATTCATCATCGTACCGACTCTTGATTTAGTGGATCAGTGGAGAGGGGAATTGAGTTGTTTCGATATCGAGATTGGTGAGTACACGGGTCGCGAAAAGCAACTCAAGCCAATCACTGTCTCCACGTATGACTCAGCGTACAATCACGCTGAGCGTCTTGGTAATCGATTTAAACTGTTGATATTTGATGAAGTTCATCACTTAGCGTCTGAGGGGTATCGACAGATAGCAGAGTTATTCGCCTCGCCCTATCGCTTAGGATTGTCAGCAACCTTTGAGCGGGAGGATAAAAAACACGAAGCCCTGAGCGAACTCGTGGGTGGCAAGATCTATGAGATTGAAACAGATCGCCTCACCGGCGAGTACCTTTCAGAGTATAGCGTCGAGCGTATTACAGTCGATCTGAAACCCGACGAACGCGCAGCATATGAGGAGAACGTCAAGATCTTTCGCGATTATCTCAAATCAACAGATATCACCCTGCGAGGCCCACAGGACTTTCGAAAAGTTGTGCTCCGGAGTGGGAATGATCCACGAGCCTGGCGTGCAGTGCGATCACGGAATAAAGCTCGCAAGATAGCCTACGGATCGGCATCTAAGCTTGAGGAGCTGGCAGCACTACTCAGACAACATCAAGATGATCGGCTGATTATCTTTACTCGATACAACGACTTTGTGCATGACGTTTCAGATCGGTTTTTGATTCCCGGAATCACACACAAGACCCGAAAAGATGAGCGTCGACGCATTCTCAAGCGATTCAGAGAAGACACATATTCTGCAATCGTGAGCTCACAAGTCTTGGATGAAGGCATAGACGTTCCTGATGCAAACGTCGGTATCATCCTGAGTGGAACCGGAAGTAGTCGTGAGTATCAACAGCGCCTTGGTCGCATCCTCCGACCGTCGGGTGGGGCTGCTCGTCTATATGAAATCGTTTCGAGCGGGACCGGAGAAATTCGCACGTCGACTCGGCGGAAAGGGTGAACACGATGTTGACGAAAGACCTCTTACAGGTTACAAAGCAAGCACCAGAGATCCAGCCTCAGTATCGGGACATAGATGAATATCAAGTGATTGCTGAGCAAGTGCTTGAGGAATACGAATTTGGAAAGACACGTGGGCAGATCAGTAAACGTGTAAGTGAGCTAGAGACACACAAAACGTTCAAATTAGTCCGAGGGTTATCCGAATTATTAGACCGATGTGCAGCGTTCGAACAGCAATATTCTGTAGAGCCAGTACAGCTTCGGGAGGCTCTTTTCGAACGGGGGTTCGTCACCTCTACCGAGGAACGACAGCACGTTCTCAGTGACGTTGGAGATGACTTCGATCTGAGTATCAACGAAATCGAAAATGACCTGTGGGCAGATAGAGCAGAACAAGAAGTTCTTGTCTCTGTGCCAGATATCACCTCACGGGAACTGCTTCGTCAGTATAATCTTTCACTCACTCAAACGCTGCTTTTCGACGCAGTCGAATTAGAATTCACCGCATCAGATAACTTCCAAGAGATTTTCGGGCTTATTTCATATCTTGGCCTGATGTATACCGTCGCCGAGGATCTGACTGTGACAGTGACTGGGCCAGCTTCTCTTCTGAAGAAGACTCGTAAGTATGGGACGACGCTGGCAAAGCTTGTGCCCAGCATTATGAAGGCTGAGGAGTGGGATTTGACTGCGAAAATCCAAACCGAGGTCAGTGATGAAACGCGAATTTATGAATTCGCTCTTGATTCCCATCAAGAGAAGCTATTTCCCGAAGAGAAGGCAGTAGAATCGTTCGATAGTGGAGTTGAGCGAGACTTTGCGACACGCATTCGCTCATTGGTCGATGGATGGACGTTGAATCGAGAGCCAACTATTCTTCGATCAGCGAACCGGGTGATGATCCCTGACTTTAGTTTTGAGCGAGGTGAAGACGAATTTTATCTTGAGGTCATTGGATTCTGGACTCCAGAGTATCTTGAGAAGAAGTTGGAGAAAGTTCGCCAGGTCGAGTCAAGGAAGCCAATGCTCCTAGCAGTCAATGAATCACTGAACTGCACGAAAACGGATTTTGCCACTGCGAATGTTGAACAGGTGTTCTTCTATGATGATCAGATTCCGCTGAAACCGGTGCTCAATCGATTACAGGCAATCGACGAACGAACGACTGAACAGGATGTGAGACTGCTTCGTGAGCGGACCGTTGACATTCGCCGTGATGAAGTAATTGATATTCAATCGATCGCCTCAGTACAGCATGTCAAGCCCTCAGCGATTGAGCAGTATTTAATTGAAACATATGAAGGGATTCACTCAAATGGAAAGTTTCTCCCAAGGCCCATTATTGATGAGATGAAAGCCGAAATCGAAGGTCTTGAGAGTGCAACTCTTGCAGACGTGAATCCAATACTGGAGACATACGGTGTTGGACAGGATGTTCTGTGTGAAATTGGGTATACAATCAACTATACTTCACTTAATCAAGATGAAGCCGAAATCACGAAGACCACCTGATTGTTTTTCTGTTGATACGATTAGTGTGGCTGGTTCATGGCTTGACACAAGATGCGGGTCAAAAGAATGTATACACCTGTCGTTGCTCCCGTGTGGAGATGAGTGAGAGATAAGCAGATATCGGTGCTCCAGACTCACCCACGCATCTGGGATAAATACGAAATTCGATGTGAATGTCCTCGGCTCTGAATGAGAACAGCCCTGATGAATGTCGATCGAATTGCATCTCTCCACAGAGCGATTGAGACTAATTACGAAGACGAACCGACTGTGGTGGATTAACCCAGGCACTGTTCGCGGTTGTCCTTCTGAAAGAGGGCGAATTCGGATATCGGCTGCTCCAGTGCGAACCAAACAACGAGCACAGACGGATTGGAATATACCTGCCTGAGGTCACATCGAGGAGTGGTGTATAAACTCAGACCAGATTAACTCACACGACGAAGTCTCACGCTACGTGCGTGGGCTACTTCCCAATCACTCTGGATAAAACTCGTGTGTGCGCTCAATTGAATCAATCACAGCGAGTTCTTGAGCATCAAGTTCGAGTCGGCTGGCGGCTAAATTTGCTCGAAGATGTTCTCTGTGAGATGCCTTTGGGATTATCACGACTGGTTGTTTTGATGCTGCCCATGCGATTGCGACCGCTTCAGGTGTCGTTTGATGACTCTCCGCGATTCGGACAACAGGGTCAATTTCGCTGACGTGGCCACTGGCAAGTGGGGAGTATCCAACCACCGTGTACCCATGTTTGCGCGCGTGTTCGATTAACTCAGGCTTATACATCAGTGGATGCAGTTCAATTTGATGTGCAGCAATTGAGTGCACAAGAATCTCGTGTGCGCGCTCTAATTCTTCGATAGTGAAATTTGAGAGGCCAATATGTGCGGTGATACCTCTCTCTACCAGACGATCCAGTGCTGGGAGCGTTTCTTCAGGGCTGTATTCGCCACGAGGACGATGAACATAGAGTAGATCAAGCTGGTCGACACCGAGTGAGGTCGCACTTTCACGAGCGGTCGGCTCAACATGCTCCTGATTAAGCGAGTCCGTCCAGAGTTTTGTTGCGATCACGATCTCTTGCCGGTCAACACCGCTTCTCGCAATTCCATCGCCAACGATAGACTCGTTATCATAGATCCGTGCGGTATCGAGGTGGCGGTAGCCAACCTCAAGTGCAGTCGTCACTGGGTCAGGATTTTTGATACCCATCGTGCCCAGTCCAACGTGAGGCAATTCCATAGGATAGTGTGTGAGAGATTGTGCTTTGATAGCTCATCGATTGCGATTTGTGAGCTGTCCGTTATATCTCAGGGGACTCATTGTGTGATCGGCTGTCCGCTCAAGCTTGAGAACTTGACCCTGAGACTTCTCTCGTCTACTCGTCGGGTAAGTTGAGTTAGACCTCTCAATTGGTGGTGTAGGGTATAGGACGGCACCCTATGAACAAAATTGATACTGATGCTCAGTCGGTTTCACCGATTTTTCCGATAATGACGATGTCGGTGTCTGAGCGTGTATAAACCGCCATTTCTGTGAGCTTTATCCGCCTGTTCGGGAGTCTGGTGATGTCTTCGATACTCCAACTGGAGTGATTGATGCGTTTCCATTGTGATTCATCGCATTATACATGTTTTTTCATTATAAAGGTTTCGAGGAATTCGGCCCGACAGGCTCTCTGAGTAACGACACCAAACCTGACCGAAGACTCATGAGTTCCTTGATAATTTCATCAATAGAGGCAAGTGTCGTTACTCATTGATATCCGTCCACCGCTCAAGCCGTGGGCTCCCCTTCGACTCGTTGTCGCTGAGTGTTAGCTATCGGTCATGAACGAGGGACAAGAGGGTTATTCATCAGAAGAATGCCGCATGTGAGACTTGATCGTATTCCCATCAAGACCATAGCGACTGTGATGCAAGCGTCAATATCGCCTGAAGGGCAGCAAAAAACCCAATTGCAATATGTCTGCTCCCGCCAATCTTCCCCAACTGAAGAAGGTATCGACCGGAGGACAGAGTCTTTCCTGATCCCGAAAATCGGAGATTTTGGGAGACGACGGCCAACCGAGTGCCGCGGACGCCCCGACAGTGACTCATCCGACCACCCGAGGCTATCAGGCCAATGGTCAGAGAAGGAGTGTTCGACTGATCCACGGGAAGTCTCAGGACTTCTTTGCGACCCGGAGGCGGTTCGCACTAACCTGTATTACATTTCGCCGGCGTCTATGACTTCGTAACTAATGTTCTCATTACGCAACTTATCGGTATGTCTTGAGAGTTGGTCAGGTGTGCACAGTAACAAGATGGTAAGTCCTTTCATGGCTGCTTCTTGCACTGCTCGCGCACTTCCAAAACAGATGTCAGGATCAATTCCTGCCGTCTGTGCTGCAGCAATTGCTTCGACCCCTCTCACCGCTAATCGGTCGTGGCTTGTCGCCATCTTAGAGACTTGATCCAGATCAGCTGTTGAGCTCCCACCATTCTGAACCTGAGGGATGGAGACGACTGTCACAGATCCAATTTCGTAATTAACGATCCCTTCGAAATCAGTGATTCCAATATCTTGGCCCGCAGTTGCCGATGTTACCGCAACTGCAGTTGCGTTTCCAGTCCCACCAGGTATTGCGTGCAAGATACCATCCCGCATCGTCATTG
The DNA here is from genome assembly GCA_000416005.1 of Haloquadratum sp. J07HQX50. GTDB lineage: Archaea > Halobacteriota > Halobacteria > Halobacteriales > Haloferacaceae > Haloquadratum. The sequence goes on from KE356562.1 coordinate 607,027, forward strand.
AGACAGTCTCTCCTTCATCAATTGTAGTTGTTGCAATTGCGGTTTCAATCTCAACTTGTCCGATCACGTCCTTCGAGACATGTTGAACAAACTGGCGTAACTCGTCAGTATGCGAAATCAGCCAGTCAACTCCCTCTTTTGTCACCTCGTATCGACCTCTGCCTTGTTTGTTTACATAGCCACGCTTAGCCAAACCTTGCAAGTAGTCACTCACCGCTTGTGCTGTGACGCCGATGGCATCTGCAATCTCTCGTTGGTTCACCGCAGGTTGCCGTTCGGCGATCTGAACTAAAATTTGATATCGGGTTGCGTGCCGCTTACTCTGGAGCACGCTTGAATCGCCTGGCTTGACCGCATCCTCGGGCATATCACTCTTGACGAAATGAGAACTAAAGTAACTTTACGCTAATTCGTCTATATTTGATTGAGATCAGGTTTTGAGATACATAATACAATACAGTTTTAATTAGTCCAATAAAACTTGGATGTCGTCAAGTGATGATAGCACTGTTCGATATATTGAGAATCATCACTGAGACCAATCTGGTTTGAGCATCAAATTTTCGACACGGAGTATCTATCTCTGGGAATCTCCAGTTGTGACGATGATCCTGATTCGCCTCTTGAGACTGATGAGTTCAGAGGAAATTCACCCACACCGAGCGAGTGCTTTCTGCTATGCTTTTTAAACTAGCCGGCTGATATTCTGCATCAGACAGTGATAGTTCGGAAAAAAGGATGTATTTGGATTCGTTATTTGCCGTGAGTATGCACACATCGGCCAAGCGACTGACGGGACCGTTCAGATATCGAACGCATGTGTTATGATGTTTCAACATGTCTCGAATGAATTATGTGTGAGGGAGTTTACGCCCTGCGTGGAGAGCGCCTGTCCTATCATCACACACCGATGAGGTGCTGTATGGCGTCCCACCAACACTACGACTCGCTTGGAAAAAAGCCGCTGTGACACGACCACGATCCACTGTGAGAGGAGCGTAGCTAACCAGGCTCGCGGTCTATGAAGGGTCGAACTCTCCGCCAGCGACGACTCCCAATGCACACCGCTTACACAGGTGCAAAGAGTATGTCACTGCTCCAGTATTTCACTATCTCCAAGCGCCAAGGTATCACTCAGCTCCTCGAGTAATTCTTTGCCTTCCTGATGTAACGCCTGTGCTTCTTCGAGCGATACATCGCCACTCTCTAGTCGCTCAATAATGGTTTCGACTCGATTCATCTTCTCATGTATTGATGTGTGCTCTGTCATAATTGATTCAAATCAGATTGAAGACTACCAGCCCGATGATAATGAGTATAAGAAGAACAATGACAAACATATATCGCCGCTGTTGGGTCACCATCTCTGCCTCTGTTTGAGCGGTTACCTCAGTTCGAATCTCTTCTGCTGTTTGTTCGAGTTCCTGTTCGTGTTGTTTTCTCTGCTCAAGTGTTTGATACGCAGTATGAAGCCGATTCTGAGTTTCGGTAAGCTGAGTCTCAAAGTGCCGGCTCGCAGCATGATCAAGCGCTGTTTCAAGCTGCTGAAGTTGCTGCGATGTGGCACTTTGATAGGCGGTATTCAGTGCTGTGGCGGTTGTAGTAAGTTTACCTGAGAGAGCGGTGTGGTATGCGGTGGGGAGATCATGAGACAATTGTGTGAGCTTTGAGTTTAGTTGCGCACGCTCGGGGACAACTTCACCAGCATGCGTCGGTGTCATTAGTCGGTGGTCAGCAACTTCACCGGCTAATGTTTGATCATCCTCATGACCGATGCCAACGGCGACTGGCGTTTCGGTGTCTGCGATAACGCGACATAACGGTGTTTCATTGAATACACGAAGTGTCTTATCGGCTCCCCCGCCGCGAGTGATTATAATCACATCGACCGTGGTATCGCTGTCGAGTGTCGATATCCCACTAATTAATTCCTGTATCGCTCCAGTACCCTGAACAGTGCTGTCGTGTATATTAATATCGACGCCGGGATATCGATTGCAGATAGCAGTCACTGCATCAATACGAGCATCGCTGTTGGCTGATGTTACCAACCCAACGGTCTCGGGTAATTCTGGGAGTGACTGCTTTTGACTGTCAGCAAGGAGGCCATCCGCTGCAAGCAGGCGCTTGTTTTCAGCGTAGACCTGAGTGTACTCACTTTCACCCATATGAACAACATCGGTAACGATGATTGAGCACGAGCCTCGGGCCTCATAGTATGAGATATCACCTTGAACCGCGACATGCATGTTTTCATCGGGTGTGGCAGTCAGTTGCTGATGCTGAACTGAGAAAATGACACAGTGAATTGAGGCATCACCTGAAACAAGATCAAAATGGAGATGACCATTGGCGGTGCGACAGTCCGAGACGTCACCAACAATATACTCATGCGTAATGGTATGAGATTGCTCAAGAAGGTCTGCAATCTCGTTATTGATTGTTTCGACAGTGACGATATCGCTGTTATGCGACTCAATATCATCACTGACCGATGCATCTTGGTTAGCCATCTATTATTTTGGAGGTGAGTGGTGAAAAAAACCATGTGTCTCCTGAGTGCGCGGTGTGATAGTCATAACCGAACTCGGTATACCGTGGCCCGTCTATCAGCACCTCCCCAGCGATCAAGAACAGGCGAACTGAAATGTGAGAATCTATCCAGAATGAGAGAGAGCACCTCGAGGTCAAGCTCCGAGGTAATTCACCGGGCCAGCTTGATTGTCTAATGACACCCACAAACGGGTCACCGCCCTCGCACTCGGTAAATGCTCAGACTCGAAGTCGATCCGATATGATAGAGAGTGCCTATTACTTCCATGAGAGACCGCGTGGATTGCGAGGGGGTGCTAATGGACTTGCCGGGAGATCATCATCCGGATTTGGATCATTATACCCTTTTGGAGCAGCATCATTTGGGGCCTCTGGATAGAATAATGAGGCGATTGCATGGATATGCTCGCGTCCAACATCAAGTTCGAACTGCCCACCTGCAAACATCTGTATGTCGTGCTCAGAGCAGTAGTCAATTGTGTTAAATAATGCGTGCACAGAACCGAATCGAGAGGGTTTGATATTCAGCCACTCAGGGTCAATCGGCAGCTGTTCAACTGTGCTCACGTTCTGAACAGGATAATCCCACGTGACACGATGCTCATGCCCATCAAATAGGGGACGTGTCTCTTCAGTGAGTGCTGGATCCTCAATGAGTGCATCTGGGAATACATCAATTACTTGCTTGTAAAGTTCGGGGTCAGCGGGCTGATCAACGACGGTTCCTTGATACTGGCCCTTCAGGTCAAGAATACGAACTGCATTGGTGGCAGCTAGCCGGTCAATTGTATCAGCTGTCCATGCAGATGTCGGATCGAGTTTGAATGATACATCGGGATTTCGGTCAAGCCAGTCGATTACCCGGTCACCGGTCGAAGGGTCATCAAGACGGGTACTGACGACGAAGTGGACAGGTTGATACTTTCGATCGAGTCGCTCAGAGAGGGTCGTATTCGCTTGTTTTAATCCAAGATCTAAGGCTGCACTCTCGAACGCCCACTGGCGATAATTTCGAGAGATTGCCTGACTCGGTTCAGTTCCAAAGAAGAGATCGATCTCAGAGAGGCGTCTCGAGAAGTCCTCAAGTGTGTATGTGCCGGTCAGATCCAGCTCATCTGCGGAGTGATGCATTGGCTGATGATCATCATCGTCGTACGTGACATCTTCGCCGAAGCCAGTCTCATTATCGCCGGTGAGCGCGACTACAGTCGTTACTCTGGTAAAGCCACTCGAAGTGTCTCGTTGGTGGAGTGTGAATTGGCACTCATCAATTTTAATCTCAAGATTGCTCACTTGCTCATATAGCATGCCTCAGTTCACAATACAATAATGCGGTATCGGTGTTGTAATATGTTGTGAGCTAGCATTTGTTTATTCTGCTCGAAACAGGTGTGGAATACGCTCATAATCAAGAGAGTGCTCAAAACATCTCAAGCTCAACACACCATTCGGTTTTGTGAAAGGGAATTGCATTGGATACGTGTTGTTTGACGACTCGTTTCAGGGAAAGAGGGCCGCTTGGAGGCGGATGAAAGCGGTCAGGCACAGATATATTTATTCCAGACCACTCAACACACTATTTATGAGCGATACCGAACCGATGATTCCAATTGTATGTGAGACCTGCGGGACAGAGACACGTGTGCCACTCTCGACGCTAGAAGAGAGCTTGCGAAAGCACAACTCATCCCGTCATGATGGAGAGGCAGTCGCCGAAGTTGCTCCAGAGGTTGCTGATGAACTCGCAAGTATGGTCGCCGAGGATCTTGGGCTTCTCGATGAATAGAGTGGGATTCGGGTATTCGAGAGAGACTCAATGTTGAGTTTTGTCGGATTGGGCTTATATGATACTGAGTCAATCACGCTTCAAGGGAAGCGAGCGATTGAAGAAGCAGACCACGTGTTCGCAGAGTTCTATACAAGTCGATTATTAGATGCTAATGCCGACATCTTAGAACAGTTCTATGAGATCACGATAGACATCTGTGGCCGTGCTGAGGTGGAACAGGATCCGACGGCAATCTTGGATGCAGCAGAGACTGGTGAGGCGGCCTTCCTTACTGCGGGAGATACGATGATTTCGACAACGCACACTGACTTGCGACTTCGTGCGATGGAGCGGGGAATCGAAACTCGCATTATTCACGGTGTAACCGCACAAACTGCTGCCAGTGGTCTGACAGGGCTACAGAACTACCGATTCGGAAAGTCTGTGACGCTCCCATTCCCTGAAAGTCATGGAACAACAGGGGTACCACCGAGTGTCTGTGACTCAATTGATGCGAACCGGTCGAGGGGCCTGCATACGCTTGTGTATCTTGATATTAAAGCTGCTCAAAATAAGTACATGACCGCAACAACTGCTGCCACATTGCTCGCTGACTCGATTGAAGACACGCTCGGTGTCGTGGTTGCTCGCGCTGGGAGTCCATCACCAACCGTCGCTGCCGAACGGCTGAGCACTCTCGCAAGCATTGAGTTCGGAGATCCACTCCATTTAGTTGTCATTCCCGCCTCGCTTCACCATCTTGAAGCCGATGCACTAAGCGCGTTGACAAATGCATCGTCTCAGCTCATCGACGATTATCGCGAATGAAGCGCGGCGTTCGACAAAGAGATACCTGGTAGCATGCGTTCACATTCCACGGTTGAGACCCAATGCGCGCTCAAGATCATATTCATCTCCGGTGAGTAGATAGAGTACATCTTCAATAATAACCAGTAGTTCCGGCAACTCACGGACTGCCAAGTATGTGAGTCCGATCAGGACAATCACTGCGAGAAACTGGCTGATAATCCGGTCGGAGATGAAGAACGAGACCATATATGGGTCACTCGAACCAAACAGGAGTAAGATCTCTTCGACAAACCAGTGCATATACTGTTTCCCAAATGCAATTGTAATGAATGTCGTTCGTAACAGGTTCAGTGCATAGATGATCGGCACGACAACGGCCAAGGCCCGGAGTTTTCGGTAGAATGGTGCTTCAACGGCAGCGATTAGTCCACCAAAGATTGAAATGCTACCAAGGCCCGTGCAAGCTAACACTACCGAGACAGTGAGGCGGTGATCGCCATCGTAGAACTCGAATGTGTTGAGATATCCTTGGTCCCCCACAATCATTGCAGGGTCGTATCCAACCATATTGACAAGCATACGGGTTTGAGCTGCGACCGTCTCCATAAGCATCCCACGTGGAGCAGGAACTGAGAGCCCAAACATTGCTATCGTAGGAATCGTCTCAAATGGAAGATACAGTAATCCCATCGCAGCGACTGCCCGTGAGAGAACAACTAATCTATCTCGGCCCTGATAATAGAGCCATCCCGTGTAGAGTGAGGCTGGCACGGCAGCAACCGATAGAATACCTTCAATGTAGCTTTTGTGTATGAATGCAAAATGTGGAACAAGTTGCAACCAAAAGATTGCAAATCCAACCCATCCAGCGATTATCGCTGTGCGCGCAATGCGGCGATGACGGTTAGCTGCGAGCGCGCCAACTCCGAGAGTCAGGATAACCGCCCACGCAAGCGCGTCCGAGAAGACCCCTGGCATTGACTATATCATTGACATAGACAATTAAATCGCTTGTCGTTGGCTTATGTTACGAGAGGATACGAGAGTATGTGAGAGAGTTACTAACTAAGCGTATAAACACTGGCGTGGCGAGCTTCACCAACGCAACACATGCTGAAGACGAGAATATTCGATCACAGAGTCGAATGTGGGACTAACTCAGGCTGACGCATCATCGTATCAGCAACGAAGGTGTCGCTCAGGCCCGTGAAAGCGGCTGTCTAATGACTCGTGTGTGGATTCAATATCAGGAGAATCTTGATTTTTCATCTCTGCATTGGAATCAAACTGACCGCATGGAGACACGTTTTCAACGGTGCGCTTGAGCAGCGTGGTCATGAGCGTGAATAGTGGTCTCGAAGCATGTACCGATGTCTCAACCAAAGCCAGCCTAAATCCTCAGGTTTTAATCGTTTGCAGGCAGCCCCCGTCTCAAGCGGTGCGCGTTCGTGAGAGAACACCTCATGGGCAGTCAGACGCCGTCTGACATCGTCACCGAAACAGCGAAGCCCCAAACGAAGCCGTATCAGCAGCTGAGTAGGGTAGGGTGAGGGTAGTTCAGGTAACGATTTCTACCTCATGCCCGTCCTGGTCCTTCGTGAACGCATATCGGTTATTGCACGACTCTGGGTCGCGGTAATCAGGCGCCTCTCGTTCCATGAGCGTTTCCCACATCTCGTCAAGATCGTTCGCTCGGACCGCCAGGTGGCCCCACGCATCTCCCATTGTGTAGCTTCGGCCGTCATAATTGTAGGTCAGTTCGACTGCCATCGCCTCTGTCCCGGCTCCTGGTGGGCGCACAAAGTAATTTGCAAATGTTGAGGCTTCCCACCGGCTGGTGTACTCGTACTCGAATTTTCGAGTCCAGTACCCAAGGGCTGCATCCGCATCTTCGACGCGAATCATCGTGTGGTCGATTCCCCACTTCGGACCCTCACTTGGGTCGCGTTTGACGATTTCAATCTCGTGTCCATCAGGATCCTTCACGAATGCATAACGCTGATTACACGATTCTGGATCGCGGTAATCATCGACTCCTTCGTTCATTAGCTGCTGGTAGGATGATTCAAGTTCACCATCAGGGACACGAACGGCAATATGCCCCCATGCATCACCCATCTCATAGCTACGGTCATCGTGGTTGTATGTTAACTCGAGTTTGGCTGCCTCGTCGTCCATGTTTACTGGCCCAAGGAAGACGTTGGTAAATGTATCTGCTTCCCATCGACCTTTTTCCTCATAATTGAAATGGTCACGGTACCATTCAAGTGATGTCTCTAAGTCTTCGACACGAATCATTACGTGGTCAATGACGCCCGACATGTCTGTATATAATTCAGTCCGACTCGAAAAGGTTACCGGCACCCAATCTTCTATGCGCCTCTGGTAGAACACCCGACTCATGGCGGCGCTCAGTTGTTCCTGCACGTTCCGACACAGAAACAGCAAGCCCTCACCAAGCGAGAGTCCCGAGTGCGGGGGGAGTTCACAGTGGACTCTTGGGTGTGTGAGCAAATGCCGAATGATTCACACACGCTATCGTCGAGTGATAATCCGAAGAATATCCTCATCAGCGAGTTCGTGGTCGCGTCCGACCTGTTGATTGTCATGTTGTGCACTTGTGCCTTGTACTCGCGCAAACCGAAACCGGTCCGCAAAATTTCCCCCAAGTTTTGTAATCGCATCTTCAACTGTGCAAGCGTCGTCCATCAGAACTAACGGCTCTTCATAATCAACGCCACGTCCGGGTTTATCCATATATACCCGAATGAGCCCAAGTCGATCCCACATCGACTGCTTTAGCGATTCAAGTCCTCGTTGCGCCTCAGCGCTAATAAATACGGCCGGTTCAGGGTCAATGCCCTGTGACTGAAGATTCTGGTTGACCGTCGGCAGATACGACTCATCGATAAGATCGGCCTTGTTTACCGCAACCATCGACGGAAGATACACTCGATTATCCATGATAGCATCGATCAACTCATCAATTGTGGTGTCACCATGAATAGTCACGTTCGCGTTGATATATCCATGCTCGCGTAGCACTCCTTTGATAGTGGCTGTATCAAGATCCACATCGTCAGCGAGCGTGACCTGAATACCGCCCTTGCCTGTTTTATTTATCGAAACGTTCGGTGGCGAGCTATCGAGACGGATATTATTGTCGTATAACTCCTGATTGAGTCGTTCATATCGCTCGATTTCAAACACAGATAATAAAAACACGACCAAATCAGCCGTTCTAACCACTGAGAGGACTTCTTTTCCACCACCACGGCCACCTGCAGCGCCTTCGATTAGCCCAGGAACGTCTAAGATTTGAATATTTGCACCATTGTACTGCAACATGCCAGGGTTGACATTGAGTGTCGTGAACTCATAGGCCGCCACTTCACTGTCTGCATTGGTGAGCGCGTTGATGAGTGTGGATTTTCCAACACTTGGAAACCCGACAAGCGCAACTGTGGCATCACCAGTCTTTTCGACAGCATATCCTTGGCCGCCGCCGCTGGAGGATTGTTTGGCAAGTTTCTCCTTTTTTTCTGCCAATTTCGCTTTCAAACGACCGATATGCTGTTCAGTCGATTTGTTATATGGTGTCTCCGAAATCTCTTCTCGGAGGTCCTCGATCTCTTCCTCCAGTCCCATCGACATCAACTCGACTTGCAGCGTCGAAAAAGGTGTTCTTTCGCCTCTGGACTTCCCCTCTGGGGTTCAGAAATGATTTGTACGGGTTTACTCATATATAGCTATGCAAGATACACCAGGGTTGTCCGAGCAGTACCGTATGGCGAGTATCTGGCCGCTGTTTGTCGCCCTTGGAATACCTATTTCTGAGATTGGCATCCTGTTTGGCCTCTTTCCAGTCGCTGTTGGAGGCTTACTGTTATTTGGTGGTAGCGTCGCTGGGATGGCTGCAGAGACGGCGTATGTCGAGACCCCATGGCGTGGTCTTGCTGGTGTTGCAGTTGGGTTAGTCGTGCTTGGACTGGCCTTGGTTTTCACACCCATTGGCTTGCCTGCACGGGGTGGTGCGATTGTCACCGCTGGTGTGGTGTTAGCGCTCGCCGGTGCCGCTGGGGAGTTCTTTGCTGAGTCTGCAACTCCTGGATATTAATCAAGACTGACAATATTCACACTCTCTTTTAAAAGACGCCAGCGAGCGAGTATCGACAGAGTATTTATCTGGCCGACATCTATTCTATATCTAATATGTCCTCGAAGGTCTTCGATCAGGATACGTTACTGGACCTCACAGTCAATGTAATTCCACTGATTATCATTGGGGCATTTATTATCGGATTTCTGGTAATGGCTCCTTTCGGTATCGATCCTATTGCATCAAGTGTTCAGTTTGGACTACTAGCCGTCCCATTCTCTCTATTAACGATTCTGACGTATCTGTCAGGGCGAGCAATCTCGAAGAGCGAGGAACAGCACGAAAAATATCTGCCTGGCCAGGCAAATATGGATGGAGCTGTCCCGTTTGAGGAACACGCGGCGGTAAGTGAGCACGACGAGTCAGCAGGTGTCGAAGAGACGTGACACCCTCCCGCAACTCAAGACGCGAGCCTCCCACCCGGCGTTGACCGGGCAGGTCAAATAAATCCTAAGCCATGAGAGTCGAAGGTTTGCTGAACAGTCAGCGTTCTGGAAGCTGTGACCCCGTATCCTGTCGAAGGCTTCGGGTGACTTGCTTCACGACTGTCGGCGTGGTCGGTTTCGTTTTTGATCTCGGCTACGAACACCGACTCAGCCACCAGTTCTGTATGCTTCTTGAGACGGTGGTGTGGGAGTTCAATTGTCGGATCTGGTGGCTTGTATCACCAGTATTCTCCTCGAATCTCTCTAACGAGCCTGCGAGCAAAGCAGTGACACTAATCCCGAACATTTCATTACCCCCGGCAATGACCGATTAGCTATGGAGATAACGGGGCAACTGTTATTAACGGCACTCATGGGGCTATTTCTCATCGCCGTGACCGCGTGGGTCGCACGCGTCGAGAACTGGCGGTCATACACACCATTGGCAGGTGGCAGTGGTGGGTATGGACAAAGCGAAGGATATCTTTCTGAAAAGCCATCGGGGCTGATTCGATGGTTGACAACGGTTGATCACAAGGATATTGGGCTGCTATATGGTCTGTATGCACTCATTGCGTTTACTGTCGGTGGCCTGATGGTCGTGCTCATGCGTATTGAACTGGCCGACCCTGGAATGACGCTCATATCAAATGCGTTCTATAATTCGCTGTTAACCAGTCATGGTATCACGATGTTATTCCTCTTTGGGACGCCAATCATCGCCGCATTCTCGAATTATTTCATTCCCCTGTTGATTGGCGCCGACGACATGGCCTTCCCGCGAATTAATGCTATTGCGTTCTGGCTGTTACCACCGGCGGCACTGCTGATTTGGGCCGGGTTCTTCCCGATCCCGGATGTGATTCCAGCACAGACCGGATGGACCATGTATACGCCGTTGTCCGTTGGTGAGGGCCTTGGCAATCAAGGGAATGCGGGCGTCGACTTAATGTTGTTAGGACTGCACCTCTCGGGCGTCTCCGCAACAATGGGAGCAATTAATTTTATTGCGACAATCTTCACCGAGCGCGGAAAAAACGTGACGTGGGCAAACCTGGATATCTTTTCATGGACGATCCTCACTCAGTCAGGCCTGATTCTGTTTGCGTTCCCACTTCTTGGGAGTGCAATCGTGATGTTACTGTTTGACCGGTAACTTCGGAAC
>KE356562.1:618484-625263 GCA_000416005.1 Haloquadratum sp. J07HQX50
TTTGGTTCTTTGGTCATCCAGAGGTCTACATCTTGGTTCTCCCACCTATGGGTATCGTGAGTTATGTATTGCCACGGTTTGCTGGCAGACGACTCTTCGGATTCAAATTTGTGGTATACTCCACGCTGGCGATCGGTGTGCTCTCTTTCGGTGTCTGGGCACATCACATGTTTGCCACAGGGATGGATCCCCGTCTCCGCGCCTCATTCATGGCAGTGTCACTGGCTATTGCCGTCCCAAGTGCAGTGAAGGTATTTAATTGGATCACCACGCTGTGGAACGGCCGCGTTCGATTGACAACTCCAATGTTATTCTGTCTCGGATTTGTCTCAAACTTTATTATCGGCGGGGTAACCGGTGTCTTTTTGGCCTCAATTCCAGTCGATTTAGTTCTCCATGACACGTACTATGTGGTCGGACACTTCCACTACATTGTGATGGGTGCAATCGCGTTCGCTGGCTTTGCAGGAATCTACTATTGGTTCCCTCTGTATACAGGGCATATGTACCAACGAACCCTTGGGAAAGGTCATTTCTGGCTCTCGATGGTCGGAACAAATGTCACATTCTTTGCAATGATCCTGCTCGGATACGGTGGCATGCCACGACGATATGCGACATATCTTCCACAGTTTGCGACGCTACACCAGGTGGCAACGCTTGGCGCGTTGATACTCCTCGTCGGACAGATAATATTTGTCTGGAACTTCGTTCAGTCTTGGCTTGAGGGACCGACTGTCGAAGATGATGATCCGTGGAACCTCAAACGTGACAATCTGTATACCGCTGAGTGGGATTGGTTCAGCCAGAAGCAAAAGACAGCGATAGCAGACGGTGGCGAATCGGATCAAGACACACGCACTGACAGCGGTGAATAAGAACACGCACCCACGTTTCTATTTCGATGCAGCAAGAGAACCCCGTTGTTCACAATGAAGGGGGTGTCACACTATAGTTGTGAATCCGCGTTGACGACACTCAAATAGCTAACAGTAAGCCAGTTGCAAACATCAGTATGGCAACCGATGCAAGGATGACTCCGAGAAGATCTCTATCACTCATAATTGACGTGTTGTGAGCATCGTCATAGCATCACCGAATTCGCTCGCGGAGACTCACTATCCACGACAATCACACTCGAATCGAGTCTGAGAAGTGGAGATTGAGTTGAATACAGACAGGCCCAGCCCTCTTCGTTAACAAACAGGTGTGCTTGCAGGCGAGTCAAACCGAAGGGGTTCCCAAGTTTTGCAGCACTCAGTGCCCATCATGTGTAAGCGTGACAAGAAAACGCGCCTCAGGATGTATCCGATACGCTCATCCACTTCGTGTCATATATCCGGATATGAGCGATTCGAACACAGATGAGCCCGCTCCATCATCATATCAGCACTCCACGGACCATAGTCGAGCAGGGTCGAACGTGGTCGGATGGCTATATATACTCCTGACCATGGTGGGGGCCACAGCGGGCTTCTTGACAGGAACATTCGTTGATGAACTGAGTCAGCCAAAATTCTTGTTTGTCGTTCCATTTCCAGCGACACCGGTCGGGTTCGCTGCATACGGTGGTCTGACTGTTGGGCTCGTGATTGGTATTCCACTGGCGTTGGTGATTTACGTCTCTGAATATGCAGAGGTCACCGAGTGAAGCCGATATTAATACAACGGATGTGTGATGATTTCGCCTTGACTTTATGTGATTACCCCGTGAATAAAATAATATGGACGTTCGAACTGCAACAATGGATGATGTAGAGGCTATCCGAAGCGTTGCCCGCGCGTCACTGGGTGCCTCATATGGTCACGTGCTCGACGAAGACGTGCTTGATGCTGCAATCGATGAATGGTACGATACCGATAGTCTGGGTGAGGATATTGATGCTGAAACCCAACTGCTGGCCGTGGCTGTCGAGGATGGCACTCTTCGAGGCATTGCTCAGTCCGAGCATGTCGAAGGGCGTGAAAATATTGGCTATATCGATTGGTTACATGTCGAGCCAGATGCTCGTGGCCGGGGGATCGGCGCACAGTTACTAGCACGTGTGGAACAGGAACTTCTCGAGCAAGGTGTCGAGCGCTTAGAGGGACGTATTCTCACCGAGAGTGACGCTGGGATTGAATTTTACACTGAACAAGGCTTCAGTGTCGCAGGTGAGCGAACAGTCACTATCGAGGGTGAGTCTTTCACCGAACGTATCTACACTGCCTTTCTTGACGAATCGGGGTCACATCATCGCGGTGACGAGCGACAAACGACTGATGGACAAACCGTATACGTCGCATTTGATGAGTCAGTCCGTGGGTCAGAGGCACCGTTCTTCGCCGTCTATGCGGACCCGAATCATGAAAGTCGGTATGGCTGGCTCTGTGGGGGCGATGAAAGCCTTGACATTGCAATGGATACCATGGAGCGGATTGAGTGCACGACCTGTAACAATCGTCGGAAACCAGTCCGATGGGATGCAGCGTACCTGTGAGTGCAGTTCAGTAGCATCCATGCCATCGGAGTGAGCGGCCACGATGTCTGAATGACTGTCGCTGTCACTGACTCTTGACTCGGATAATTTTCACCCGGTCTGTCACAATTGTTTTGGGTTGATCACAGTCGTGACCTTCTCAATCGAACTGGAGTTTCCTCGTTCGCGATTTGTTGATACTTCACTCAGGCTGTGTCAGAAGCCATTACCTCTCGTTGAGATCAACCTGGCGGGCAAGAACCTAACTTAACCGCTTTGGCCGAGTGCGCTGAGAGTACTTCGGGGTCGCATGGAAGTCGAAGACTTGAGTGGTTTGAGTTCGTCGCCCGAACTGATTGAGCCTCAGGCAGTTTGCAGACGATATCTTCCGCGTGTGCTCGAATAAATGTCTGTCAATCACATACCTTAGGTATACTCTCGATGGCAAACTCGGAGCCGCTTGGCCTGCTGGCCTGTCAAGAGGCCATGTGAGTGAGAGCGGCACGACTAACCGTAGCTAGTGGTATATAACACACGTAGCAACCGGTATGACAAAGACGCCTCAGGATTCGGTCAGAGCGACGTACGACACCATTGCTGAGCATTTTGCAGCAACACGCGAGTATGCATGGCCAGAAGTTGAGTCCTTTTGCACCTCTCAGCACGTGGAGAGTGCCTACAGCGGAGAGAGTGTCGGAGTCGACCTTGGGTGTGGGAATGGACGCCACGCTGAGACACTGTGTAAACGGACATCAGTTGACAAAACAGTTGGAATCGACGTAAGCCGTGAATTACTTCGAACAGCACAGAAACGAGCTGTAAACCGAGGATTTGCAGATAAATTTGGGGTCGTTCATGCTGATGCCGGGACGATCCCATTGCAGTCAGAAACAGTTTCAGTTGCGATATATATCGCGACACTACACCACTTGCGACCTCGACAACGTCGAATTGAGAGTCTCTCAGAGGTTGCTCGAGTGCTGAATTCTGATGGGCGAGCACTCATTAGTGCATGGTCGACCGCACATGATCGCTTTGACCGCGATACAGGGTTTGATACGACTGTCGAGTGGACACTCCCTGATGGTGAATCTATCCCACGATATTATCATATCTACGATTTGGATGAATTTCGTTCCGATATCAGCGCGAGCGCGCTGTCGACTGTCGAAGTCGAGGTGTCGAGTGGCAACTGCTATGCGGTAGCCGAAGTCATTGATTGATTGGATATCGAAAATTCACAGGATTTCAGCCGTGGAAACGAGTTACCACCGATGAGTGACCGATGAGTGCACCGGTCCAATGATGGATATCAAAAATGGCCTGTTCTAACCACACGTGACATCACGTTTCACCTCTGTCACAGCAGCAACAGTTGGTTTACCTATCTTAGCCTCAGCTCTTGATTTGTCTGCTGTCGTGTTTGTGAAATCAACTTGAACGGTGATTGCGTCCTCGAAACAGTCCGAGCTATTACTGAATATCACCCTCGTAGCTCCACTATCCGGTCCGCAGTTTCCCACTCCGGATGGTAATGATCAGTTTTTCGGGTAACTGACTGATCGGAATTTCGTCATTTCTACGATTAATTTCGTCAATGAGAGCAATATATATACTTTGCTGAGCGACATGATCCTCGCATGTTCTTGACTTCTCTATGCTTGGGATACTGTTACTACTGGGAGCAGAAATAACGACCCCCGAGATCGCAATCAAGGCCGCGAACAAGAGATCTCTGCACGGGTTATTATCACAACACGTGCGACATTAAGACTGGTAGTAGCAACGGCAGCGATGGCACTGCCCGCTAGAACGCACGAATTCAGTGTCGCTCGCGCAAAGTTTGATGATGAAACTCCGAGAATTATCAGGAGCGAACAGCCGAGTCACAGGAATTCACACTCCCAAATACTGCTCTCATACGGTATTGATATATAAAAAGTCCGAACCTGATGATGTCAGAGATAACATACACCCGTGGACACCAATCATATTGATTCGCATATAATTAATATATTTCATATATGCGGTATGTGATTAACTGGCAGTGACAGATTACGCTCCTACTCACGAGATGGAGTTCCGACTTTTCAACGTCCCCTCAGTGAATACCGCTGATACATGACCGCTGTTCAGAATCAACATATGCAGGCAGATAATCATACCCTGGAGAGTATCATCTCTCGTCACACTCGCTGATGATGAGTTCCATATTCAAAATCCGTCTCCGATCAATACTGAGCGAGTGGATAATGGCTGGCATTTTGATTATGATTGCGTTCGCTGCAGTCGGTGGGTATGTCACTTACACCGCGTATGAGAACCCCGCGACGACAGTCGAAACTGAGCAGGTATCATGATGGGAGGCGAATGGAACATATACAACAGCCGCACGGGTTACCGAACCAAATCCGTTGTATCCCGTCGGAACAACCCCAAGTAGCAATCCGGCATATTTCATGACGGCGAGCCCAGTCATTGACGCGGAGTTCAGCTTCGGATATGACTCTACCGATGGTGGCCCGGTGACGTTGGCAGTCAAACAGGAATTGGTGCTCCGATCAATAAGTGAAGATGAGACCGAGATAACAGAGTACTGGCGCAAAACCAAATCAATGGGCGGGGGAAGTGCCACTGATGTTAGCCCAGGCGAGACAATGACTGTGCCATTTAAGTGGAATGTCAGTAAGCAATATCTCCGCGGCGAAGAAATTTCGGGACAGCTTGGCGGCGCTCCTGGCTCAACGCAACTACTGGTGGTATCAACAGTTCAAATGGAGGGAACAGTCAATGGCCAGCCGGTTGCGGAAACAGCACAGTATCGTATGCCGGTTGAAGTCAGTGCATCAACGTTCCAGCCTGCTAGTGTGCAGGGATCAGCTCTCACGGGCTCATCAACAACTCAAATCACTCGCCAGCAGACCTACGGACCACTCTGGCGATTTGGTGGTCCAGTTGCGATTGCCATCGGTATGCTTGGGGGTTTGAGTCTTCTCTATATTAGAGTCGGAACAGAACTGCTTGATATCTCGCAGACAGAGGACACATTTGTTACATTTCAGTCCGCCCGTAATGAATTCAGCGAGTGGATCACCACTGCTGAACTTCCAGGAGCAGCGACTGACCGGCCAGCAGCTTCTGTCGAAACATTAGAGGGTCTCGTTGATACCGCAATTGATATGAATAGTCGGGTGTTGAAACCTCCAGGAAAAGTTGCGTTTTATGTGCTTGATGCCGACCTCGTCTATGTGTATCGACCTCCACCAGCGGTGCGATCAATGATTGAAACAGATTCAGATAGCCGCACGAGTGTACCTGAGTCACCATCATCTGCAGAGACAAGAGACGTGTCTTCGACGACAGATGACCGAAATTCATCAGAGCCAACCGATGGATGGTCATGGCTCAGCCAGTCGGACAGTGATGAACCGGATGAGCCATCGCCACCCAGCGGACACGAAGATACAGACACACCCTCAAACAGACCGACACCGGTCGGTTCTTTCCAAGCGATATCTGGGGAGTCACGAAGCTCAGCCAGATCAACTGAGAGAGATAGTGTCGAAGCGAATTCGAACCCAGAGACACCCACCGGTGGTGGCTCGTCTGAATCTGAGGTAGATGCCCCTGCATCGGCAGACGAAACTGAGACATCCATACCAATGGTCGACCCTACTGAAATCGAATCAGTAGACCAGCCAGAGAGTCGCGAAGATGAGGAAGCATCGGACACGCATACTGGAGACGGGAATTAATGCTTCGAGTCGAGGCAAGCACGTTCGATACAAGGGCTATCATCTTGCTGTAGCGGAGAAATTCCGCCGTTCACCACGGGTGAGGAAGTTACCAGATTTGTGATACAGCGCAAGGAATGAGACAAAATGCAAGACTTCAGCCGTGCGCACACCTATCCACCAATCGCCGCTGTAGGGATCGTGCATATCTGCTCTGCGTTTAAGTTCGTTCGGTCCGGTATAAAGTACATGAGCAATAGAGATAGCGCGGCCGATTATGAGGTTGTCGTCGTCGGAGGCGGGCCTGCAGGCCTCCAAGCGGCGCTGTACACGACGCGATTAGGTCATGATACTGCACTTGTTGACCGCGGCGGCGGTCGTGCGGCAATGATGCTCGACACTCACAATGTCATCGGTGTGACCGAAGATACCTCTGGCAACGAATTCCTTGCGACTGCGACTGAGCAGGTCGAATCCTATGGAGGAGATGTTATCCGAGACCTGATTACCGAGGTCGAACGGACCGATGACGGTCAATTCTATCTTGAAGGCAATGCGAACGCATTCCGTGCTGATCGAGTCGTTC
>KE356562.1:626614-633773 GCA_000416005.1 Haloquadratum sp. J07HQX50
TGTAGTAGCGAGCGCCGGTGGTCTAGTGGTAGGACCTGAGCCTTCCAAGCTCATGGCCCGGGTTCAAATCCCGGCCGGCGCATTACACCTGTCCTCATCCCCTCTACTGGTAGCACACGAACTGGGTCCGACTTCTTAATTAATTGGTGCTCATTCGTACGGCGGGTGAACTCACTCTGGGGTCGAACCTCATGCCGCCTGTATATTGATCCGGCGATTATAATTCATCTCAGGACACATGCTGACGTGCTCGTGCGTGAGTGGACTTAAGATTGCGCACCTCGAACAAAAATATATGTCTATGAGCACAGAAGAGAACGAGTCAACAGAGTCACCGACCAAGCCAAGATTCAAAGGCTGTGTATTTTGCTATAGCGCAGAATGGGCGTATTATGGTCTCAAGAGGGGTCTCAACACAGTTCGTGATTGAGCTTCATGAGCAGAGTGTATTGTGTCGTCGAATCAAAAAATTGAGTTGGGTTGAGTACGACATCGACGCTCTCTGTGGGGCCGTAATCAACCTGTGTAGCTTACCCCTCACATTAAGCAAATATAACTGCCTGCACGGGATCAACTGCTCCACTACCAACTCTATACG
Organism: Haloquadratum sp. J07HQX50; assembly: GCA_000416005.1. GTDB lineage: Archaea > Halobacteriota > Halobacteria > Halobacteriales > Haloferacaceae > Haloquadratum. The sequence goes on from KE356562.1 coordinate 627,213, forward strand.
CCCCGCTTTGACATCCTCCCCGCCGTCGGCGAGAATTCCTTCGTGGGACAGCACGCCGTTCGTGGGTCCCCGAAGGCACCCTGACCGAGACCCCCGTGGTCTCGGCTGTGGTTTGTGAGTCGTGCGTCAGGCCACCAGAGGTGGCGTGGTATGCTTGGGTATCCGCTTGCACCTCACAGGCCGTGCCATTGACCCGACTCAACTCAACCACGCTGCGCTGAGTGAGTCGAACACTTGACGCAGGGTTGCTTTTTGTTGACGGAGACCCCAATCCAACTCCAATTTTCGTCTGATGTGCTTAGCAGAGAGTATGCTGTCAGACATCAGAAACTCGTGGGTAGCGTCGTTGTTGTCGAATTCATCCCCGCGCTGAAGCACGGGGTTTTCTCCTTGATTTTCCGTAATCTCCTCAAGCTCACACCTACGGGATGTCTGAGATATCTGAGAGAAAGTGGAAATCGAGATTGCCCGGCGTTCCGCCACGGGGAGTCCCAGTTGCCTCCTCCACCCCGCGACCCTTCGAGCGACGCACGTTCACCAGTCCGCTGCTCGCTTCCGCGCCTGACGGGGTGCTGGCGACGAATCACTTCAGTCCGTGCCCTGCGGCAGGCATCAGCGAACCGCCGCCCCCGAAGGACGAGGTTTCTCAGTTGGCTTGTGGGGCCCGCGTTGGTCTGACCGGACGCCCTCACATTCGGTCCCTGTTAAAGGCCTACATTACAGGTGCTGAGCAGGGCCTAACTGCCCGACCTATTCCATTAAAATATACTGGCGAGAGTCGTTAAACCCCTTTCGACTCAGTGAAAACAAAACCGCCAGACTGCAGCATACTCGAGAGCACTACAGCGAGAGGACTGACTGTGTATAGAGTGCTGCAGACACAAATATAGCGAACGCCCCAGCGCTCACTATCCAGCGGTGGAAGGCAATCCAAGCATTGCCAGCGGTGAATCCAGATATGAGCGTTGGTGTAATCGCAGTCGCCCAGAGCAGTGAAAACATCGTCATCGCGACCGCTGAGACGAGTACCAATCCAGCAACTGTTATTTGATCTGTTCGCCCTTCACGGCCAGACAGAAACACGATAACATCAAACAGAGCAATCACTCCGACTATCGAGAGGCCAATTGGGCCTGCTGCGTAGTAGTCGGCGACGCCCACATCTGCGGTGGAGAGTAACAGCGCAGGCATAAATACTACGCCAGCTAATCCAAGAGAGATGATAGCTCCAGTGGCTGCCGTAATCGAACGTCTGTTCATACCAACTGCAACTCTGGGAAGGGGCCTAAGCACTTCGAGATATCAGATTGAGAAGGCAAAGGAAAACCGGTAAGCCACCACCGAAACCTGTTGTGGTATGGACCGTGTAGCTGTCATTGCAGCATCAATGACTGACTTTGGCCAGCGCGATGGCTGGCTTCGCGATTTACTCGCTGAGGCTGGAAGTGCGTGTATAGATGGTGGACCAGTTTCACCCAGTGAGATTGAGCATCTCTATGTCTCAAACATGGCTGGAGGAGAATTCGAAGGACAAGGTGGGATTGCCAATCTTGTCGCGCACGACCTCTCATTATTACCAGCGTATACTGCCCGTATAGACCAAACATCCGCCTCGGGTGGGGCAGGTGTGTACGCCGCTTGGCAATCAGTCGCCTCAGGTGCCGCAGACATGACGCTTCTCATCGGCGGTGAGAAAATGACACATCGAACGACGGGTGAAGCGACAGATGTCATCGCCTCGCTTACTCATCCTGTCGAGTACAAACATGGCGTGACGCTTCCATCATTTGCTGGGTTGACAGCCCGCCAGTACTTACATCAGTATGATGCACCGCGAGAATCCCTCGCACACGTTGCAGTAAAGAACCACCGGAACGGCGTCGATAATCCACATGCGCAGTTTCAGAAAACAGTCGATATCGAAACCGTACTTGAGTCACCACTCGTGGCCGACCCATTGCGGCTGTATGACTTCTGTCCGATCACCGATGGGGCGGCAGCGTTGCTTCTTTGCCCTGAGTCAGTCGCGACGTCCTACACTGACTCTTATGCGACAATCACTGGAATCGGAGGGGCAACCGACACACACGTGGTTCACGAGCGACCCGATCCGACAGTCATGAACGGTGTGGTAAGTGCTGCACAGCAGGCCTACGAAATGGCTGATATATCACCTGATTCGATTGATATGGCCGAGTTACACGATATGTTTACCATTCTTGAGTTTCTGCAGGCTGAAGATCTTGGATTCTTTGAGAAGGGGGAGGCCTGGAAAGCAGCAATGAATGATATCACTGCTCGAGACGGTGACCTCCCAGTAAATACCTCCGGTGGATTAAAGTCAAAGGGCCATCCGCTCGGGGCATCAGGAGTGGCGCAAGTCTATGAACTGTACCAGCAACTGTGCGGGACTGCCGGAAAACGCCAAATTAACGCTCAGACCGGATTGGCGTGTAATGTCGGTGGATTTGGGAATTGTGTCACGACCACGATTCTGGAGGGTCGCCAATGACTGATGAACCAGGGCTCATTGCTGCTCGATATGCGAGCGGAGAGATAACATATCCAAAACATTCACGCGGTCCAGAAGGCACCGAGCCTGTCGATGAAATTGATCTATCGAATCGAACGGCAACAGTTATCACCTGGACGGAAGCAATGGCAACGCCGCCTGGGGTAAGACAGCCAAATCGGCTCGCTATTGTCGAGTTTGAGGTCGATCAGCATTCGGTCCGCGTAATCGGACAGGTGAGTGGCACGGAAATCGAGATAGACGCGACTGTTCGAGCGGTATACTGCCCAGAATTGCGCGATCCAAGTGCTGGTATTCGCGAGTCAGCGAGTCAGTCGTGGGACGGATATCGATTCGAAGTAGTTGATGACTGATTACTGCTGGTCGTTCTCGCCAGCGTCATCGGTCGTTCCGTTCTGTTGATGACGGTCGTACTGCTCAACAGAGTCTTTGATTGAGTCTAGTTCGGAATCAATGTCGACATTTACCGATGAATCAACAGACTCAGACTCGGATTCAGACGCAGAACGAGATTCAGAGTCATTATCTGGAGATGTGACATCAATCTCAATCGCATCATTTGATCTGGATGTATCCGGTATCTCCTGTGTTGGTTCACGCTTCGAGCGCTGCGGTGTCTGAACCTCAGTCTGAATCTCTTCAGAGAGCTGACGAACCTCGCGAAGCAACTCCGCTGGCACTTCTTCTGGAGGCAATTCATCATTAGCGAGCGCCCGCTGTAGATCGTCCATCGTTCGTTCGAGTCCCGAAATAGCTTCACGGCTGGCACGCGCGACTTGGTCACCGACTGGATTTGATCTCTGGTTCGTTTCACGAGCGAACGTCTTCTGTGATGGATTTGCAACTCGTAAGAGCCCCTGAAGTAATTTCAGTGAGTCAATTGTCGCTTCAAGCACGGCAATGGCTGTTGGTATCGTATACTCTTCGGTAAACTGCAGGACATCACCCACAGATGGTGGATCAAATGATCGAGTATCGTCTGTTGGGCGCTCTGCGGTCGGTCCTCGAGCGGGCGAATCAGAATTCCCTGCCTCGTCGTCTAAACTCTCACGCAACTCCGAGATTGTCCGGTCAAGCTCCTCTAAGCGCGCTGCAATCTCGCGTTCATCATCGGAGTCTACCATATCATATCTTACAAGCCCAGAAACAAAAGGATACCACTCGGAGTTCTCTCAACGAAGACTCCCGTGGCGGAATATATGGGCTGTCACATCTGTTTCACCTGTGAACAACGGAGTTTTTTGATAAGTAGTGGTGTGTGCTAACTCACAAAGCCAACTGACGAGTTCGGCTGCCTGTTCTAAAGAACTACGCGTAGTCTGAGTCGGAGCATGTCGAGTTCAACATAAGAGTTTTTAGGTACACCAAAACCGTTATATCTGCACATAAATAATGCTCCAGTCATGGGAAACCCCCCGGGTCAAGATGTTCCTACGCCTGCAGTTGCCGAGGATGATCGCAGCATCATTACTGCACTACAAGCCTCTCCAGGACGTGTCGTATTAACAGAAGAAAATAATTGTGATGGTTGGATTGCTGCTGACTCGTCCCTATTAGAGTCGCTCAAGCGTTAGTTCTGTTAATTCTGAACCAGCGTGTCGTCCTCGAGATAGTGTTCGATGTGGTGGGCTGCTTCTTCAACTTCGATAAGATTCTCCCGCAGCAGATGAGCCGTCGTTGGGTCGCCGAGGTTATCAGCGAGTTGAATGTGCTCGCGGAGTTGCTCAATAATATCGCCATACATACTCATGTCGTTTTCGAGCGAGGTTCGAATATCAAACACATCCCTCGACTCTGACTCAACAGGTGACCGTTCAGCGATTTCAGTCGGTGTTGACACAGGGGCGCCGCCGAGCGCTTGAGCACGCTCTGCTAGCTCGTCAGCGAACTCCTCAGCTTCATCAGCAGCCTCGCCAAGGAATTCATGAATTTGGAGGAATTCTGCACCTTCAACATTCCAGTGGTGCTTTTTCAGTTGATGATACAGCATGTAGGTAGCAGCTAGATCGGTATTTAGCGCGTCAACGATTTCTCGTGCACGGTCGTCTTCGATCCGTAGTGCTTGGCTACCCTCTACTTCGTCTGCTCGCTGTCGAACAGTGTGTCGTTGACTCATTGTATTAGTACAGACGGTCGCTGTGCACTTAATGGTTGTGTTTAGAAAAAATACGTTCTTAGAAAACAAAATTAAATTATGTCATAACTAATATCGACGTGTGAGTGGTGGGACACGCAGCCGCACTCAGCAATCGTGAGGACGAAAACAGATCAACATCTCTCTGTCGATGGGGCCACACTGATTACTGTTAGGTGTCTTCGTGAGATATCTGAGCCAGAGAGAGAGTCGTATCACGCGCGGTGACCTATCGAAACGCGAGAATGGAAACGCTCTTTTTAGACAACCAGAGATATAGCTCCAATGAGCAACGGGGAAGATGATGAGTCGTTAGCAGTAACTCCAACAGAGATCGAGGAGACGCTACAGGAAATTGCTGATGACCTTTCTAATGCAGACTCTGAGGCCGCTCTCGATGCAGTTGAGGAGTCACTCAACTCGACAACACAAGCACTCGAATCGATAGAAGCTGATGATGAGGAAGCTGAATCAGAGCTGAAGGATCAGTTAAACGAGCTTGAGGATACACTCGAAACACAGCGTGGCCCATATCCCCGTGACGTCATCGATATCTGTGCTGATGTAGAGGGGACAATTGCAGAGACGCGGTGGACTGTCGATGGTGACGGTGCAGTAAGCGACGCTGGCGAAGCCTTCTTAGATGCAGTTTCGTCTTTCCTCCAGATGAATTCTTTTGACGCATCAGATAATAACTCAGTGACTGAGATTATCTCTGAGGTGACGACAGCGATCGAGACAGCATCACTCGACCCCGATGATGATGCAGCAGTTATTGAAGAATTGCTTAAAACAGCATCGACACTACAGTCAGCCGTTGAAGCAGCGGAATCTTGGGATGATCTTGAAACAAATGAACAGCTCATGGCTGAGGGTTTTTATGATGTCCTTGGCCATTACAAGGATTTCCCACCCGAGCTGTCTGCGCTGAAAGAGTGGGAGCAGCGTGGTCGCGTTGATATGATTCTATTGGCGAAGGACAGCTTGCAGTCGGAGTTTATGCAGAATCACTGTATGCAAGCACTCATTCGTCTGGGAGATAGCGCTGCTCTCGATGAAATGGAGTCGATGGCTCAGAGGCGAGACGCGCAAGCAATCGAGGCGCTTGGGAAGATGGGGAAAGAAGCGACACCTGCGGTTGAAACATTAATCGAGTATGTCGATGAAGACTCGAATCCGACGCTTCAGAAAACAACATTTCGGGCGCTCGGAGAGATCGGTTCTGAGAAAGCCACGCAACCGCTAGCAAACAAATTAGTCATCGAGAATGACGATGTACGGCCATTTGCTGCTCGAGCGCTTGGTCTTATCGGTGATACGCGTGCTATCCGGCCACTCCAACGGACAATCGAGACTGATGATGTGCTGTCTGTGCGTGCGGCCGCTGGGTGGGCACTCCGTCAGATTGGGACTGAATCGGCTCTCAGGACGGTCGCAGAGTACACTGATGTCGATAATTATCTTCTACAGCACGAGGCTAAGAAAGCAAGCGCATGTCTTGAAGAAACCACAGAGCTGGCCTGACCTGACCAGGAGAGTTTATATACGCAGGTGCGGCCAGTTGAGTTGTGGTTCCTTGCGTAGGCAGAGACACGCTGAAGGCGCAATTTACCGTACAGGCGCTATTGATTGTCATCTGTTGTGGGATGCTCCTCAGTAGCGTATCGTTGCCCGTTACTGCACAATCTGAGTCCGCTCAAGCGGTAAATGCGACTGGCTCAATCACGAGCGTTATGCCAAACCCTGTGACAGAAAACGATGCTGGTGAGTTCGTTATCGTTGAGACTGGGCCTGGATCACAGTATCAACTCACAGACGGAGTAAACAACGGTTACGCTTCCATCATCAAGCCGTGTTCGCTATTTCGAGACATCCAGATATCGCTGCAGAGTAC
>KE356562.1:635011-647203 GCA_000416005.1 Haloquadratum sp. J07HQX50
GCGCTCTCTTGATCGGTTAGTTGCGAATGGAGTCAGCGTTCGTTTGATAGGCGGCTCAGCCTCACGGTTTTCATTTCATCATGCGAAGTATGCAGTTGTAGATTCTCGTGTAATTGTTCTCACTGAAAATTGGAAGCCAGCAGGCACAGGTGGAAATGACAGCAGGGGGTGGGGAGTCACGCTTGATGATACCACAACAGCAGCTGAGCTCACAGCGGTTTTTCGACATGACGCTGATGGGTCCGACACACGCTCATGGTCGGCTATTCGACAGCAGACGACTTTCGTCGATGCTGAACCGGCGATTGGAGTCTACCAGGCAGATTCCCCACCGAAGCAGGTATCGGTCAAACACATTACGATACTCACTGCGCCTGGAAATGCAGGTGAAGCCGTTCGGGATGAGTTACAGACAGCAGAGAGGAGTGTACGCGTTATTCTTCCACGGCTTAACCCGTCGGAGTCGTACTTTCAGACTCTCGTCGCAATCGCTCGTCAGGGAGTCTCAGTCAAGATTCTCTTATCAAACGCTTGGTATGATGCCAGAGGTAACGAAGCCCTCGTTGAGCAGGTAACTGAGTTACATGCGCAGGGCGTCCCGATACAGGCTCGGATTGCTCGGCCAGCCGGTCAGTTTGGGAAAATTCACGCAAAGGGAGCTGTAATCGACAATGAGACTGCCATCGTTGGGAGTCTTAACTGGAATAGACACGCCGAAACGAAGAACCGCGAGGTAGTGTTTGCAGTTGAGAGCGGTGCTGCTGCTCGTTACTACGGCAGAGTGTTTGCTGCAGATTGGAATAACGCTGACCCACATGGACCACGACTGACGCTTCGCGAACGCGGCGTTCTTCTGACTGGAGCAGTCGGTGCAGTTACCATTGCACTTGGATCGCTTCGACGCCGTGTGACATTTGCAAGCTAGTCAAGCTCGGCAGTAACGTCTGCCATTGCCTGCGAAGATAGTGCTGCATCAAGTTCGGCTTCAGCCATTTTATCAACAAGTCGGTCGATAACTGCCTCACGCATTCCCTCAACGAACTTGATTGACCCAACGACAAGATGGCCACCTCCTGAGACACCACCTCCAACGACCTCTTGATTCAACTCAGAGACCATGCGCGGGATATCCAGACGCACACCGTCTGAGCGAAGGACCGCAAAATCAGGCCCGTAGCCGATTGTAATGACGGGCTCGCCTCGCTCGGTCACCTGCCGGTCATGGATCTTTCCAGTCGTCTTACCGGGAGCAGGATAGGTAAATCGGCGAGCCCACTCGTCAAGATCAATTCGATAGAGATGTGCTCCCGAGCTGAGTCGCTCATGTGTCAGGTGTTGCATCGCCGCATCAAGCTGTCGTTCAACATCACGCTCTGCGCGAGTCGACAAGAAATCAACAAGTTGAGTATGTCTATCGGTACCGGTCCCACCAACATTTAATACGTCGTTAACCAGCGACTGTCCATCGCTGTATCGGAGCCAGTGCGCGGTATAATCGAGAGCTTCACCGACATTTTGGAGTCTATCGCTGTCATATCCTTCATCCTCAGCCAGTGAAATGAACTGCGCCATTGCATTTGCTTTCGAGCGGTCGGCGAATCCAGCAACAGCCGGCACGTGACGCACCTCGTCGGTAATCGTTGGATCGATCATGCGGGCCAGCTCAACACACATCATTCCAGTCGTGATACGGTAGTCTTCATCATGGAGATATGGGTTAACATGAGCATCGAGTAGTGGCTCAACAGCTTCTGGGTCAGGGTGATGGTGGTCAACAACCGCGATCGGGACGTCATAGTGAGCGAGGTTCTCGTATGCTGGAACATCTTCCTCAGTTGAACCATTATCCAGCATCAACAACAGCGGGAGTTGTTGGCCATGTCGTTCACTTCCCTCTAATGCAAAATTGAGATCTCGTGTAGCGTCTTCCATTTCATAATATGGGGCCTTCGACGGTAATCGTTTGACAAGATGTCGAGGGGCATCAGTGTCATCATGTACTGACTCAATATATCGTTCAAGTGCATACTGGACTGGGACCGCTGCGCACATTCCGTCCCCATCAGCGTGGTGTCGGATGCGAATTGGGCGTCCTGAGAGGACCATCTGACGTAATAGCGTAGCGATCTCTCGCAGGTCGTCGAATACTGGCTCGAATGCCGGCCACTCGATCAATGGGTCAATATCTGGTGGCGTTGCCCGAGTTGCTATCGAAGTCGTCAAACTCTCACGAACTTCTTCTGCGGTCTCACCGTCGAGTTTTCGCATCGAATCGACTTCCAACTGGCGAGTCGCTTCATGAGATTCGATATTCCCGCTTACTTGAACAAGGTCATCCACTGTGATTGCTGGAAATGCGCGAACACCCGCGTTTTTGAATGCCGCAGCAGAGATGATTCCAGTTTCTCCGGCAACATGAAACAGCGTTGGTCCGCCGGTTTGTTTAATCTGGGTCACTCGACCACGGATTGTCGCTTCTTCACCAGGTGTGAGCTGCTCGATTGTCGCAAGCGTCGGTTCGTGTTCAACCACGACAGTTCGGTATGCTGTCTCATCGAAAACATCAAATGCAATATCACCATCTGATCGAAATTCTGAAAGCGTAACTGTCAGCCGATCACCTTCTTCATACGTTCGAGTGAGATTTGATTCGTGAACTAACCCAGAGACAGTATCAGAGATATCAACGAAGATTCCATAATCAACGACCCCGTTGACGACAGCGTGATAGTTTGCCCCTGTTTCAATGTCATCACTCGTGCAGTCAGGGGCCAAGTCATAAACGACTGGACGGGAAGACGCATCCGAATTCGGATGCGAACCGGTATCACCGGTATTTTGTGTATTCATATATATGAGAAGGAGTGCGCTGTGAATAAGACTTTACTTTGATATGTCAGCCCAAACCGCGGAGTATATGTTCTCTCTGGCGGCTCTCTGTGTTTCCGCCATCGGACGACCGCAATGTTTGTAAGTTGAGGTTCCTCTGTTTTATATATGGGACTGTTCGGGTCAACCACCGTTACCGGAATTGCTGCCGATGCGATAGAGTTTGCCCAGAGTGCGGCCGCAGAGACCCATCCAGATGAATACATGGGACTGCTGCGAGCTGAGTCGGCCAAGGCAGTCGGTCTTGACCGCTCAGGATTGCTTATTACTGAGGTAATGGTGGTGCCTGGAACGACTTCCTCATCAACAAGCGCTACGCTGAATCGGTCGATGGTTCCAAATGATATGCGCACTGTTGGATCCATCCACTCACATCCGAACGGCGTCCTGCAGCCGAGTGACACTGACCGGAATAGCTTCCGAAGCGGAAGTGTGCATATTATTATGGGGTATCCATATGAACGTGGGGACTGGGCAGCGTTTGATCCAGATGGCTCCGAACGGCGTCTTGAAGTATTTGAAGCGGATCTCCCCGATCCAGAGTCATTCTTCGATTTCTCTGAAGACGACCTGGATGTGCCTCCCGCCGAAGACGACTATCCATCATCCGGAGACATTCATCAATGAGTTCGCCGAAGCGAGTCGTCGCACAAGGAACATTTGACCTGCTACACCCAGGGCATATTCATTATTTACGTGAGTCAGCCCGACTGGGTCAAGAGTTGCATGTAATCGTCGCTCGAACAGCGAATATAACACATAAACAACAGCCAGTGTTGTCAAGTCGACAACGTCGAGCCGTCGTAGACGCCTTGGAGATGGTCACAGAGGCACACTTAGGTCATCAGGATGATATTTTTATTCCGATCGAAGAAATTGATCCCAGTGTCATCGTATTAGGTCACGATCAAGATCATAATGAAACGGCAATCAAGCAGGCATTAGCAGACCGAGGAATCGACGTTGAAATAAAGCGTGCCAGTGCTCGTGAACCGGCTTATGCAAATGAACTCCTCTCATCGGGTGACATTATCAAACGCATTCTTAGGACACGGAGCGCCGCAGATACGGGACAACAATCAGTCGAAACAGATTAACACACGTACAGGCAGAAATCAAATTATATTTCGGCTGAAACGTATCGCTGTGAGCGCCGGCGAACATCACTCATCAGATTCTTGCTGGCTTTCGACCCAGTCGCGATACTCTTGCTGTGAGACAACTTCGACGGTGAAGTACATTTGTGAGTGTGAGACGCCACAGAACTCTGAGCAGTACCCCTGATACGTTCCAGTCTCCAATGGTTTCGTTTTGACAGACTGTACCTCTCCAGGGAGAGCGTCCTGCTTCAATGCAAGTTTTGGCACGTGGAATCCATGAATCACGTCGCGAGAGGTAATGCGAAATACAACGTCTCGGTTATTTGGAATGACGATTTCTGTGCCAGTTGAGAAATTTCCTGCCGCAGGATATGACATTTCCCACCCCCACTGATATGCCTCAACATGCACTTCAACTGGGTCGGCGCCAGAATTGCCTGCCTGTTCAATCGACGGTTGTTGATACGTGACATTCTCGTTTGCGAGGACACCATACGAGGCAACCCCAACAAAGACCAAGATAACCGCTGTTGCAACTGTCCACGTAATTTCGAGTCGTCGGTTTTCCTGTGTCGGGACTGGACTATCGTTATTCCTGAATTTCACGATTGCATAGAAATATATCGCCTGAATTAACAGTGTAATCGGAACGGCGACTAACAAGAGCTTTCCATTGAGTGTATTGATGAGTTCTGCACTCACAGAACTCTGCGCAGCCACCGGCGTTGCTAGCAACCCGATGCCACCCAACGAAAGCAGGATGACGAGTGGAACAGAAAGATTTCGCATTGTTCTAAGCTCAGAAAGCAGTGGGTTAAATAGTTGCTGTCTCCTGCTGACATGAGATTGTGATCGCTATTTGTCTGAGCAGAGACGACACACAGTATCACCCTCACTCATGATCCACCGTGGTGTGGGGTGAGGTCGCGGATGAGAACCAGCTGAGAACCCATGAGATATTTTAGCGCATGTGAGACTCATTATTTTGCGACGCCAGATGCACAGAGACAGGATATGGTCGATTCATTCAGATATCCCGACAAAACGGGGAGGATAAGTAGGGTCACAGCAAACCGTCGTTAGGTGAGTTTGAAGTGGAACTGGCACGTCCTCAGATACACTCGCGGCAGTTTCACGCGCTATTAGCTGCGACAGCGATGGGGGTGTACGTCTTGGTTATGCTAGGCGTCACAGCGGCAGTCACCGATGCGACACAGGCATGTGCGGCGTGGCCAATCTGCGGAAGTGGATACGATCTCCCACAGACACTCATTGGTTGGATTGTAATCGTTCACCGAGTCATCGCGGCTCTGGTTGGAGGACTACTCCTCGCAACACTTGGATATGCTCTTAGCAACCGACTGACACGGCGCGTGTTACTCGCGATTCTCACGGGGAGTGTCTTATATCCATTCCAAGCAGGGATTGGGGCTATTGTCGCGACAAAAGGAGGAACAGACCTTCTTTCGGGTATTCACCTTGGAGGTGGACTGAGTATTTTCCTGTCGTTAACAGTCGCACTTGCGTGGACACTCGAATCCGACACCGGAACCAGAGCACGACAGAAAACAACGCACGAGGAAGTGCCGACATCACCACATAACAGCCCGACTGAGGCTGAATCACCGGTGGGTACGACTGAAACAGGATTTCGTGGGGTAATCGCTGCGTATGTCCGATTGACGAAGCCGCGATTGATGTGGTTGTTGAGTCTTGTCGCCTCAGCTGGCATGGGGTTGGCTGCAGCAACCAGTGCAACCCTTACACCGGAGATCGCACTGGCTACGCTTGCTGGAGGGGTACTCTCAATTGGGGCATCCGGGACGTTCAACCATATTCTCGAACGCGATGTCGACCGACAGATGCAACGAACGAGTGACCGACCACTGGCGACTGATGTGGTTTCACTATCAAATGCCATTGTGTTTGGCACTGTGCTCAGTCTTGGCTCAGTGGCACTATTTGCATGGGTAAACCCGCTGGTGGCTGTGCTTGGGCTGACCGCGATTATATTTTATACGGTGGTCTACACACTAATCCTGAAGCCACATACAGTTCAAAATACTGTCATTGGTGGCGCAGCAGGTGCACTCCCTGCACTCATTGGATGGACAGCAGTCGCTGGAGAGATCGGGATAGGTGGAATTGCATTGGCAGTCTTGATTTTTGTCTGGACTCCCGCTCATTTCTATAACCTGGCGCTTGCGTATCAAGATGATTACGAGCGTGGGGGATTTCCGATGATGCCCGTTATCCGGGGCGAAACAACGACTCGCAAACATGTCGTTTGGTGGTTGGCGCTCACACTCGCCGTCGCTGGCGGATTGGCGACGATGCAGGCACTTGGATTGCTCTTCGCTATGACCTCTATCATCTTTGGGGGAATATTTCTATACTTTGTCATGCAACTCCATTACCGGCAATCAGATAGTGCGGCGTTCCGCTCTTTTCACGCCTCAAATGCATATCTTGGGTCGGTACTGTTTGCCATTCTCATTGACTCGATGGTGATTTGAATATGTCAATTACAAACTCCGCAGCACCGGATTCGCGAGTCGCAGTTCAACTCGGACTGCTTGCGAATGCGATTCTCGCTGGTGCAGTGTCGTACATAGTGATTGCAGATATCACGGTCGTGAAGCCACGATATACGATATACGGACTACTCTGGGTATTTGTCGGGATCATCGCGATCTGGCGGACCACCCCTCAGCCATCCTCAACACAGACGCGTCGTCGAGCGGCGATCGTTGCAGGTCTGTACGCGGCTATCTTAGCGCTTGCTGGCGGTGTCATACAGTTCGGAGGGTCACATATTGGCCCTGCATTTGGGGCGCGGGTGGCGTACATTCTCCCAGGATGGGGTCCAGCACCGATCATTACGCTTCCATTCGCGACGGTGGTTCTCATGCCCGCGAGAATCATCGGGTACCTCGCGCTCACATATTTGGTATACGCGACCATTATTGATGCCGCTGAGATGGCTGTATCCAGTCTTATTGGGCTATTTTCGTGCGTTTCGTGCTCGTGGCCAGTGATTGCGTCATTGGTGTCAGGAGCTCTCGGCGGAGGCTCTACAGCAGTCAGTACTGCACTGGGATTCTCTTATGATATCTCTACTGGAATCTTTCTGCTGACGGTAGCGATACTGTTTTGGCGGCCATACAAAGCCGAATGAGCCTCCGTGTTATCAGCTGTTACAAATACGATTTTTAGATTCAGTCTGCGGCGTGACTTTTTCATGCCGATTCTCCCGTCAGACAGAGGGTATCTCAGCCGGTGAGCTTCGTTTCTTCGTTTGATTTCTGACACTGATTCGAGCGGAGGTCGACTCGAAGCTCTCCAAAGCCGTGCTTCGAGTGACTGCCGACCCGGAGAATACCGCTCTGCAAGTGCTCTTCGGGGAACCTGTGTACAGCCGTGACTCGCGTTCAGGTGGCAGTGGGCGTGGCGTCGTGCGGGAGTTGCTGACCGAGTCGAGTGCGTGTCAGATAGATCTGCTCATCATCGTGCTACTGGCCGAATAGCCGCGCACACGACGGATACCATGTCTTGGAGAATTTCGCTGACCGCTCCAGTCGTTCCAGGTCTGTGATAATGATCTCTAAGCGCCACCGAGTAATACGAGAGTTCAGACAGTTATTCGGCGATGTTGCCGAGGTCGGTGAGGGTTCCTCAGACGCCGATTGATTCTCCGGGGGTGTTACTGAATCGAAACGCCGTGTTTTCAACGACTGTTATGAAATATCAGTGTCAGATTCGGTTTCGAGGTCAACCTCAGAGGGTGGGTTACTATCACTGTCAGCTTTAGTCTGATATCGACCAAGTGCACGGTCGATCTCATCGATACCACCAGTGGTTGATTCGACAGTCACGACGTTACCCCCTCCTGGGTCGACAATAATGACTTCACTTCCCTCAGCAATCTCGCCATCGATTGTTCGAGCTCTGTAGTAAGGATTAAGCCCTCCATTTTCAATTTTCACCTCACCGCTGCTTTCGGTGACCTGCTCTGTAACCTCGCCGGTTCGCCCACGAAGGCTATCAGAGTCACGAGTTTGTTCTACGCTTTCACCTCCATACAGATTCACCTCGTGATATCCAACCAACGCAATCACGCCAAAGAGCAATACCATCGCCCCAAGAATCAGTGGGGAGGCAATACCAAATCCAAAGCCAAAGAGACCCGCTCCCAATAATGAAATGCCGACGACAATAAAGTGCGCACCGGGGGCGAATGCTTCAAGAATACTTAATCCCAGCCCTGCTGCCATCAGGAGAAGCGATAGTGTCTCTACAGGAATAGATACTTGTAGTGTGGATAGGCTCATAAGGACTATATGTCTTTGTGGGGATTAACAGTTGTTACAGCCGGAACGACGCATTAAAGAAGATTTAGTCCGAATGTGTTCATTAATAGCCCAACTGTTCCAACGACTCCGAGAAGCACAAACATGATATTTTCCACACGCGGACGCTCCGGCTCAATTGGTCGACGAGGCGTCTCCTCAGCCTCGGTGGCTGAAGAAGAGGTGTCTGGAGTAGCGGGTGACTCTGAACGAGACATATGTGTTGATGAGTGAGCAGACAACTAACTTCTGTCGGCGATATTCAATGTTCCTGATTTGCTGAGGAGACGACTGAGTGGTCTGAAATGCGGTAGTCACCATCATTCTCACGTGTGTGCGTGAGATCGCCATCATAAACGATCCCACGCTCAGCGTGGAGGGTGACGGGTGATCCTGACTCTGCCTCAGACGGGAGCGGCGCACCAGAGATCATCGGGATATCGAGCTCACGGGCGACAAGTGCAGGGTAGCCTGTCATTCCTGACCGAGCGTCGACAATGCCCCCGATACTGTGCAGGTCTGTGTCGAACTCTCCCTCGAAGTCCTGCTCGAGCGCGAGAATCGCCCCTGAGTCAATCTCTCCGATACTACCAGAATGAGTGCGAATAAGTGGCCCAACGGCCCTTCCCCCAACGACTTTTCGGCCGGTGGTTATGGTTTCTGCGGCCACGTGAACTTTCAACATATTTGTTGTGTTTGTCCCCTCGAGCTCTGTCATCATTCCTGACAGCACGACGATTGTATCGCCAGAGGCGGCGATTTCAGCGTTCAGTGCAGCATCGACCGCATCTTGCATCATTCGCTCAACATCGCCAACATATCCCGCGTATGTCGGGATCACACCCCAAGAGAGAGCAAGTTGTCGCCGCACGCGATCTGTCGGCGTCTTCGCAACGACGGGTACAGTTGGTCGAAACTTGGCTGTCTTGCGGGCAGTATATCCAGACTCCGAAGCGGCGACAATTGCAGAGGCGCCGACATCCCGTGCTAAATATCGTGCCGAGCGGGCTAACGCCTCGGTCCGCGAACTGTCAGTTGCATCTGGGATACGTTGTTTTTGAACCTCGGTGTACTCACGTGATTCTTCGACTTCACGAACAATGCGATCCATTGTGTCGACGACTGTGACCGGATTCTCCCCAACAGCAGTCTCGCCTGAGAGCATCACTGCATCAGTGCCATCAAGCACTGCATTAGCTACATCAGACGCTTCTGCGCGAGTCGGGCGGCGAGCTTCGACCATTGAGTCCAGCATCTCTGTCGCTGTGATCACAGGTGTTCCTGTTTCATGACACGTTCGAATAATCCGTTTTTGAATGACAGGAACCTCTTCGAGTGGCATTTCCACCCCCAGGTCACCCCTCGCGACCATCACTCCATATGCCGCATCGATAATTTCGTCTAGATTCTCGACTGCCCCGGCCCGCTCAATTTTGGCAATCACGGGAATATCGACTCCGAGTCCATCAAGCGCATCACTGATCTCATACACATCAGCGGCCGTCCGAACGAATGAAGCAGCGACAAAGTCTGCATGTGTATCTGCGGCGACCTGTAGTTCCTGACGGTCGGTCTCTGTTATGAGGTCAATATCCAGATTTACACCAGGGACGTTCACTCCTTTTCGTCCTCCAAGTGTCCCACCGGTGTTGACATGTGCAGACACATCATCACCGCTTACTGCGGTAACTGTCGTCTCGATTCGACCATCATCCAGTAGGACGGCATCACCCACGGAAACACCTGTGAGTGGGTATGAAAGCCCAATGATATCTGAGGATGCGGTCATTGACTCAGTAAACCGAACAGTCGAATCGCTGCTGATTTCGACCGGCTCCTCAACTGGAGCGGTTCGAACTTCAGGTCCCTGTAGGTCAACCATGACTGCCACTGGGGACTCAATCTCAGCATCGACAGTTCGGACTCGCTCGATGACGGTCTTCCGATGCTCAGGAGTCCCATGACTGGCGTTCAGCCGGACAACGCTCATTCCTGCATCGGCTAACGCTCGAATTGTTTCGCGGTCGTCTGATGCAGGGCCGAGCGTACAGACGATTTTAGCGCTTCGCATGCAAGCGTGTACTCGGGAATGAATTAAAAAGACCGCCGTTGAGTGAACTCCCCAGACCTGCTCCGCTTCGCCTCGCTCGTGTGTCGCTCCAGAGCGTTTGAGCCGCGGGCGTCATGACCTCCGACTCCACCCCGACTAATAAGATGGCTTGATATTGTGTCGTATCGGTCAGAGCGCTGAACCGAACTGTCGAAATTCGTGGATGTCCACGCTTTGACCCGGTTTGTATCAGACCCACATTCCTCAGTAGGACACTCGGGTCGGTCACTGGACTGCTTGAGCATCCGGGCGCTGTGTGTCTTTGCGTTCGACTGGATAATAGACGCTCAGTGTGTCGGTCAATCCACTGCTAATGAAAGGTGCGCTGCTCTGCTGCGTGCTCCCACAGATATCAAACAGCTGGTGCAGATTTTCACCTGACGTTACATCAAGCTCAGACAGAAATTATTTGATTTTCGTTCCTGGCAGGGCAGACCCATGAGTTGTCAGGAGGTCAGCATCCTCGCCAGCAGCAAGTACCATTCCATCCGATTCGACGCCAAATAGCTCTGTTTTTTCGAGATTTGCGACGACAACGATACGCGTTCCAGGGAGTTCGTCAATCTCGTGTAGTTGACGAATACCGGCGACGATCTGGCGGGTCTCAACACCAATATCGACTTGTAGTTTCACGAGCTTGTCAGCGCCTTCGATTGGCGTCGCCTGTTGAATTTCACCGACGCGGATATCCAGCGACTGGAATGTATCAAAATCGACCCGATTTTCGAGCAACGACTCAACCGCAGGCGAATCCGACTCCCCGGTGGGTGTCGATTCAGACGTGCTATCTGAGTCTGTTGAGGACTCTGTCGTCGTTCGGTCAGCTAATTTCGCTGTTAACTCATCGACACGTTCGGCCTCGATTGGTTCGAATAATTCAGTTGGTTGTTCGAACTGATCAGCGGGGGGGTCAAACGCTGCCTCAAGTTGAACCGTGTGGACACTCCCACTTGCGTTGATGTCGTCCCAGAGTCGACTGGCAGCGCTTGGAGCAACTGGTTCAAGAAGGACTGCAATCGCTTTCGATATTTGTACACAGTCACGAATCACTTGCGCTTTCTGTCCATCTTCATCATCAAGCTTCCAAGGCTCGTGCTTTTGAATATACTCGTTTCCAAACTGTGCTAACTGAATAGCAGCAGTGCCGATATCACGAACAGAATAGGCATTTACTCCCTCACGGAAACGGTCGACGGCCGATTGAATCTCTGTGTCGACTGTCTCGGAGAGCGACGCCTCAGGCGTCCCATTATATTCCCTGGCTGCAAACAGGAGCGACCGGTATGCGAAGTTACCGACTGTATTGACCAGTTCTGAGTTCACTCGCTCTCGAAATTTTGCCCACGAGAAATCAACATCCTGTTGAAAACCGCCATTCGTTGCGAGATAATATCGCAGCATGTCGGGGTCAAATCCCTCATCAAGATACTCATCCGCCCAGACTGCACGGTTTCTGGACGTTGAAAATCCCTTCCCCTCAAGAGTAATGAAGCCCGACGCCATCACAGCGCGCGGTTCAGTGTATCCGACTGCACGTAGCATCGCTGGCCAGAAAACTGTATGATGTTGTATGATATCACGGCCAATAATATGCATGATCTCGCCACCATCACCGTCTTCATCCGGACGCCACGCTGCCTCCCAGTCAAATGTGTCAGACCCGACTGTGTCGGTATACTGCATCGTCGAGGAGACGTACTCAATTGGGGCGTCAACCCACACGTAGAGGACCAGATCTGAGTCT
>KE356562.1:647223-649447 GCA_000416005.1 Haloquadratum sp. J07HQX50
GCGTGTTCACCGCAGTATGGGCATGTTCCCTCGACAAATCGGTCAGGAAGCCACTGGTCTGCGTTGGGGTCGTAAGCAACTGGAATTTCTTTTTCATAGACATACCCTTCGTTGATGAGGCCGGTGACGATTGATTGTGTAATTGTCGTGTTTGTCTCATCATCTGTGTGACCGTAATTATCAAACTCAATATCGAACTGTGGGAACGTCGATTTGTATTGCTCGTGATGCCTCAGAGCAAACTTTTCTGGTGAGACACCCTCCTCAGCAGCGTTCACTGCAACTGGCGTCCCATGCATGTCCGATCCGGAGACAAAGGCTGTTTGCTGTCCCATCCGCTTCAGCGCGCGGCTGAAAATATCCCCACCGACGTACGTCCGCAGATGCCCAATGTGGAGCTCACCGTTTGCGTACGGCAGTCCGCAGGTAACAACCGCCGGAGTGTCGGTTGGAAACTTCTCGTGTGTCATCTATCTATCTATGAGGGCGGGAGAATCAAAATCCCGCTGGTTCACTCGTTGGTATCGCACAAAGCGAATCTTAACGAACTGTATCCAAGATGAGGCGTTGTTCGACACGCTTGACTTCGTGTTGAACATCTCTTACCGCATCAATATTTGCCGAGATTGATGAGATTCCTGCCTCGATAAGGAAATTAACCATCTCTGTGCGTGACCCCGCTTGTCCACAGATACTTGTATCGATATCAAGCTCGCGACACGTTTCGATTGTCGTTTCGATGAGGCTGAGGATAGATGGGTGGAGTTCATCGAAGCGGTCTGCGACGTGCTCATTATTTCTGTCGACTGCGAGCGTATACTGCGTGAGGTCGTTCGTCCCGAATGAGACAAAGTCAAGACCAGTGTCTGCGATCGACTCTATCTCCAGGGCTGCGGCCGGTGTCTCAATCATAATCCCCCACGAGCGGCGGTCTGTGTCGATTCCAGCCTCCTCCATGTGGTGCCGTGCCTGCCTGACATCCTCAGCGTCGTTGACGAGCGGTAGCATGAGTTCGACGTTATCATATCCCATCTGGTACACCCGACGAAACGCCTGAAGCTCATGATTGAACAACTCGGGGTTATCTAATGAGCGTCGAATACCTCGATATCCCAGCATTGGATTATGCTCTCGCGGTTCATCCTCACCACCTTCGAGTTGTCTGAACTCATCCGTCGGTGCATCAAGCGTTCGCACTCGAACTGGGCGAGGGTAAAACTCTTCAGCTGCAGCTTGAATTCCTTCAACTAGTTCATCAATGTAGGCCCGCTCGCCATGGTCGGCAATAAATTTCGAAGGGGTCTTGCCGAGTGAGAGCACCATATGCTCCGTTCGAAGAAGCCCAATCCCATCAGCACCAGTCGCTGCCGCTCGCTCTGCAGCCTCTGGTATCGACACATTTACTTTGACTCGTGTTGCAGTCATCGGCTTTACTGGAGTTGTGGGGCGAGCTTCCTCAATTGGCTCTCGCTGTTCGTCAGTCGGCTGTGCTCCAGGTCGAACTGTTCCTTTCTCACCATCGATAGTCACAGCCTTACCGCTCGTAAGACGCTGAGTGGCCGTCTCGGTCCCAACGACCGCGGGGACCCCCAATTCACGAGAGATGATCGATGCATGTGAGGTCATCCCCCCCTCGTCAGTGACGATTCCAGATGCACGTTTCATTGCTGGTACCATATCTGGCATCGTCATTTCGGTAACAATAATGTCGCCGTCACTGACCTGGTCAATCTGGTCGAGTTCAGTGATAATCTGGGCCTCTCCCGAGGCTACGCCTGGGCTTGCACCGAGACCATCGACAATGACACCGTCTGTTTCTTGAGACGACACGTCATGAGTATTCATATTCTCTGAATCAATTGTCGTGATAGGCCGTGATTGCAACATGTAAATAGACCCATTCTTGATAGCCCACTCGACATCCTGTGGTGATTGATAGTGTGATTCGACCTGCCGACCAAGCTTGACCAGTTGCTCAAGCTCTGTGTCCGAGAGAACGCGGGCCTCTCGGTCACTCGATGGCACCTCAGTTTCGACGGTCTCTCCACTTGCTGCCTGTTTTATCATCATCGTCTTCTTATCAGCAATCTCGACTGATTCGACAGAGGCGGATTGCTTGTCCATGGTGTAGTTGTCCGGTGAAACGGACCCAGAGACAACAGCTTCTCCGAGCCCCCATGCAGCCTCAATTATTACCTCGTCTGCACCCGTTGAAGGGTGAGAG
>KE356562.1:651355-665268 GCA_000416005.1 Haloquadratum sp. J07HQX50
GTTATTTCCCACACCATCTGTCTCACAGTAACGGCTCGTTTTAATGAACGTTTTTGAACGGCATCACGGAGTCGGCAATGCTGTGGTCTGTGGGTTGGACCACTGAGCTTCCGCGCTTCCTCCCACGAGTAAAGGCGTTGGCCTCCGCGCTGTTACCGCTGTAAAAAATTACTCGGCAACAAATATCGAATTTCGTTGTCTGGTACGCGTGGGACACGTCGAATACTACTTTTAGCATCACTTGTTGAGTACAACTGTGCTCAGCGATGTAATCAACGCAATCCCATCTTGGCTGGCGGTTGGAATCGGAGTTGGGAGCGTCGTGTCGATTATTGTCGCTGGGGTCTTTGTCGTCGGTGGAAGACTCTTTCCGAAAGATGGTGATCCAACCAGGATTGGTGGTGAAAACCGACGACATCTTGAGATAAGATCATATCTCCGCGAGGTTCATATCGATTTTCGGGAGAATCATGACATTGGGAGTATCGAAACCGAATTTTATCTTCCGAATGAGGATGTTGCGATTACCTTTGATCCGCATGTATACTTCCAATTGGAGTCGACCACGACGATCCCTGTTCTATGTGAACACGAGATGTCGATTCGCGCGTTGAGCCGCCGTCTTCCCTTTGAGATAGCACAACAGACATTGCCGCCGCCTACCCAAGATCAACGCGTAAGAGAGGCGTTTGACACACTGGAAATATCTGTCACCGCCGATCCGGCACAGATCCAGCAGGCATATCGTGAGCGAGTGAAGCACGCCCACCCCGACCACGGTGGCACACAGTCAGAGTTTCAAGATTTACAAGAATCGTATGGGGTGGCAAAGACGCATGCTCAAACAAGCGGGTAAACCCGCTGGGTATGAGCTGGGTTGAATACTACCTCAAAGCCATCACCAGAGTGCGAGGTGAAAGCAGCGGGGATTGAGTATCAAAAAATTGTGAATAGATGCATATATGTGTGCTCTTCGATCAATATCACCCCTGAAAATTCGCTTTGGAAAGTCATTGATACGAGCGGGTCCAACCTCACTAATATACCAATCGTGCAAGATATTCAATACAGAGACCGCAGTATTGTCCTCAATTCAGGCTCGATACTCGTGCTTTCAGACTTGCATATCGGCCGCGATGAAGCTTCAAATGTGGAATTCCCGCTTGGTGAGCAATCTGACTTGGTTGATCGGGTTGATATGCACCTCACAACAGTGGCGCCGGAAGAGGTCGTGCTAGCGGGAGATATTTTCCATGAATTCGGCCGACTCACGGCACGTTCGCGATCCACAATTGACGCACTGGAAGATTGCTGCCATGCTCATGGGGCGACACTCACGTGTATTCAGGGAAATCATGACAATATGTTAGCCGAGTGGTGGACAGGCAATGCTCACGAGTCGTACGTCATTAAAGACTCTCAGACGGTTGTCTGCCACGGGCATGAGATCCCATCAGTCGATGCAGGGCGGTATATTATTGGGCACGAACATCCCACGATACGCATTGAGGGAACCCGCCATCCTTGCTTTCTTGATGTTCAATGCAACGAATCTGATGTCCTCGTGCTCCCAGCATTCTCACGGCTGTCACCCGGAGTTGTTGTGAACCGTATGGGCAAGGATGCGTTTCAATCACCACTACTCGAAGATATAGACAGTATAACACCACTCATTTTTGATTCCTCAAGCGAGGATATACTGGAGTTTCCACCACTCGCGGAACTCACAGAGTATCTGTGATGTACGTGATGTGATCTAAGATGGTTCAATCGAGTTGTCTAGGATTGTTCAGACGGATGATGGAAAATCTCGGTGGACCGCACCTGCTGCTTCTCGCCCACTACGAAGCGCTCCCTGTATTGCTGACCACGTCGTATAGTCTCCAGCTAGATACAGAGGCCCATCAGGGGCATCAACATCGGGAAGTTGATTATGTATGCCGGGTGGTTGTGCGAATTGTGCGAAGGGGACAGCAGTCGTTTCAACCACTTCAAGATCTGCCCACGATGTATCGGGGTACCATGCGCTGAGTGTTTCTCTCGTCTCTTCAGCAAGTCTGTCAGGGGATCGGTGCTGAGCACTCTCGTGAATAAATGTAGCGCTCAACAGAGACTCACCTGGTGGCGCATACTCGGGAGCGACACTTGATAAAGGAGCGATGGTATTTGGTGATGCACTCTCTGCGTTGAGCAGTAGCTTTGTCGAAGAGATGGGATTTTTATCAAATGGTAAGCGGTAGTACTGAGTGACAGAGCCACGTGCATCTGTCGGAATTGATGTGACTCCGCTTAGTCGTGTGGCTTCTTTGGGATCGGTCGCGATAACACCTGCATCTGCAGAGATGGAGTCATTTTCAGTCTCAATGTCAACTCCACTGTTCGTCCGGTGAATCGACTCAACAGAGCGGTTGGTGACAATTGAGACTCCTGCAGTCCGCGCGCGACTCTCAAGTTGTTTTGCAATCGTTCCCATTCCTGCTGCTGGAATAGCTGTTCGGCCAGTGGCAAGTGATTTGAACGTATATTCGAACACACGTTTCGAGGTCGATAATGTTCGATCTAATGTAATACCGCCATAGAATGGGGAAATAAAATTATTGATATATTGTTTTGAAAACCCCCATGACCTCAGATACTCCCGAATTGATTTATCCGGACTCTCAAAGATCTCCGTTTCTGATCGCGATTCAACGTGCTGTCTAAGCAGAAGCGTTCGGAGCTTATCGGTGAATGTCACCTCATCGTTTTGAATTGAGGCTAACGCCGACCGCGGATCACGGAGTGGGTCGGCTAACACAGACCGAGAGTTAGGGCGGGCTATGATTGCCCCCGGAGTAAAGTATCGAAGCTGTAGTGCTTCAGTCTCTAATTCCCGTTGGACGGCAGGATATGAGGTAAATAGCACTTGAAACCCCTCATCAAGCGTGAACCCATCGACTGTGTGGCTTCGAACGCGGCCGCCAAGTGATGAGCGTTGCTCAAATAGCATGACCTGATATCCCTGAACAGCTAACCGACGGGCAGCGACTAATCCAGCGAGTCCACCGCCAATAACGACGACAGACGATTCGTTCATGTCTGTACTTTCCTTTCATATCTTGATAGCGTTTCTATCCCCGTTGGAAAGCGAAGCTCTGTGGACACACCGGCTTGAATAGGTACTGATTAATCTGCAGAGTCAGATGTCTGGGTATGACTCACTCGTCCAGATATCAGGGGTTGTATTGCACTGCGTCAGGAAATGAACTATCCCCATTATCGACTGGGCCAACAGAGAGTGGTGGAAGACGTGAACCAGAGTATGAAACGACCCAACTTGGCTGGAAAGACGGTGAATTAGCCGACTACGTGAACTCAATGTGGCGGTACGCTGAGGCACTCCCATTCTGTACCCCCGTCACGGCTGGTGAGGGACGCACACCACTTATCAAAACCGAGACACTCGCCGCAGACTGCGGGGTGAATGATCTCATAATCAAGGATGAGTCGCGAAATCCAACAGGATCAGTCTTTGACCGCGGGCTGTCCGCAGCAGTAACAGCAGCTAAAGCGTCCGGCGCTGAACTGGTAGCCTCTGCTGGGGCCGGAAATAGTGCACAGTCAGCGGCTGCATATGCCTCAAAGGCTGGACTGCGGTCTTATGAATTCGTCCCATCACGGGCACCATTTAGCAACAAAGCGATGATTAACGTCCACGGGGGCGAAATGAAGGTTATTGATGGTCGATATTCGGATGCGAAAGCAGCTGCTGAGTCAGAACTGCAGACCGACTGGTATACATTACAGGAACGAGATAATCCATTTCGTCATGATGCGTACAAAACAATCGCATTCGAGATCGCGGAAGCCCATAACTGGACGATGCCAGACGCGGTAGTTGTCCCCACGGCGAGTGGCGAGTTGCTCGCCGGTATTGCAAAGGGCTTTGATTGTCTCTCAGAAGCCGGGCAGATAGCCACTCAGCCACGTCTCTTTGGCGTCCAGGCAAGCGGATGTGCGCCACTTGTGGGAGCATCTGCAGAGAGCATATCTACGTGTGAAACGCCAGATACGATCATTGGAGAATTAGAAATTCCAGCTCCACTACTGGGGCATGCTGCAGTTACAGCAGCGACTGAGAGTGGTGGCTCAATCATCAGTGTTGATGACGATGTTATTCTCGAAGCTGCAGTGCAGGCCGCACAATCTGTCGCATTACAAGTCGGTGCTGCTGGTGGCGCAGCGATTGCAGGCTGTGAAGCCCTGCGTGAGATGGGAGAACTATCAGCGTCCGCACAGGTGGTTGTGATTAATACTGAGTCGGGGATACAGACGGCAGATATCCTCCGAAGCCATCTGATGGGTAAGGGCATTTAATATTTTGTACCACTAAACTTATTATTTAGATTGGTCTAAACTCGAATATGGTAAGCGACGTCATGGAAGACTATCTCAAGGCCCTCTATACACTGCAGCTACGAACATCGCCACCAATTCCTCCGTCAACATTAGCAACAGAACTCGATCGAACGCCAGCGACAGTCAGTAGTATGCTTGATACGCTCGAAGAATGTGAGCTCATTGACCGTAAAAAATACCACGGAGCAACCCTCACCCAGAGGGGTGAAACACGGGCACTCGAAACCATTCGGCGGCACCGCTTGCTTGAGACGTACTTAGTCGAATATCTGGATTTTTCTTGGAGCGAAGTGCATGCAGAGGCTGAACGACTCGAACACCACATCAGTGAATTGTTTACCGACCGTGTCGCCACGGCGCTTGATGAACCAGAGGTTGACCCCCACGGAGATCCAATCCCGCGAGCCGACCTGCGTCATCCCGGATCTCATGAGGAACTCTCGCTTGCAGAGTGTGATGTCGGAGAAACTGTCTATGTCGTCAGGGTAAGAGATCGAAGTCAAGAAGAACTTGAGTACCTTGCTGCGAGTGGCATTCGGCCGGGCGCACTCCTGAGTATCACTGATTGTGCACCGTTCGGAATGACGACCGTCAATATTCACACGGAGGGACAGCAAAATGCAAGCGAATCCTCAGACACACAGAGTCTTCCCGAGCAGATTTCAGAGGCAATTTTCGTTCAAGCCCAGCCTGAAGCAGGATCTGAGACTTCATCGGAGGTGAACAAAGTATATGAGTAGCTTTGCTGAGATATTTTTCGTTGCGCTCGTGGCTCAGTTAGTCGTACTCCCCGGCGAGAAGGTCCAGTTCATCATCGCTGGACTCTCCGCACGGTATGACCCTCTCGTCGTCGTTGCTGCCGCCGGGTCGGCGTTTGCAGGGTGGACGACATTAGAAATTATGTTCGGACGTGCTCTTCAACGAGCGTTGTCACCACTGCTGCTTGACGGCATAACAGCGATACTATTTCTTGCATTCGCCATTCTCTTACTTCGGTCTGCACCGGCATCTGCGAGCGGCGAAACAACAGCAAATCCAGAGACAGATGGAGGGCTGCCAACGCTTGAGCGGTTAGAACTACCAGGACCACTCCGGCAATATAGCAGCTCTCTCGGTGGATTTCTACCAATATTTGCACTCATGGTGACCGGCGAATTCGGCGATAAGACACAGTTAGTCACAATTGGTCTCGCGATCCAGTATGGCGCCAGTGCCGCGATTTGGTTTGGTGAGATGGCAGCGATACTCCCAGTGAGTCTACTCAATGCATACTTCTTTCATACCTTCTCACATCGTGTGAATGTACGCAAAGCTCACATCTTTTCGGCTGGACTCTTTGGCTTCTTCGGGCTGGATACGTTGCTTGGGATGATTACTGGATACTCTATCTGGGAAGATCTAGTCGGAACACTCACCACGGTCATCGGTTCGATTCTGTAAGATGGATGAAATTCATCACCAGCGAGGGTCGGTTCGTTTATTCGGCTTAGTCGCTCAGTACATCTAATGGTAACCGCGGGTATCACTCTTATTGCAGGCATTATTTTTGGAATCGCTCTTGCAGCCCCGCCTGGTCCGATGAACGCGATTATTGCTGAGGAGAGCGTCCTTCGTGGATGGAGTGCAGGCTTTTACGCTGGACTTGGGGCGATGTTCGCTGATGTGATTTTCTTCTTACTTGCTGTAATAGGCGTCGTGAGCTTCGTTCGAGACTTTCCACTGCTTCGAAGCGTGATGAGTGGTATTGGTGGCGTGTTGATGATTTACTTTGCAATGGGTGCAGTCTCTGAGCTTCGATATGATTTTAGAATGGATCCCGAGCAATCACCTGCACCTGCGGATGACACCGATACTAATGCCAATTCCGGTGCCAGTTCAAATAGTCATACAGGATTTCTAAAAGCATTCATACTTGCACTAAGTAACCCATATCAGATATTATTCTGGTTAACGATTGGTGTTGGGTTATTACAATCAGGGCAGTTCGATATCTTAGCACAGACACCCTATGTTGGTAATCAACTGGCAGGGATACTGATCGTTGAAACGGGGTCACCAGCGCTCCTCGTTGGCCTATTCGGTGGCATCACCGTCTGGATTACTGGATTTCCAGCCGCGCTCGCACGGGCGAGACGACAGTCAACTCTATTAGGCCCAACAATCACTGTTCTCTCCGCGATTGTACTTGTTGGATTTGGGATACTGTTTCTCACTCGTAGTGTCACGCAGTTGTTTCCTGTAGTCGATAGCGTCATATAATCGAGAAAGATTTTCAGCTAGCACGTAGAGTGACACATATGTTCGAGAAGACGACGTGGATTAACCTCCCCAGGACGGTCCTCGTCGGCCATCGTGTAATCGATGATCTTGCTGCCGCGGTCGGGGGCCTATATCTCTCAGGGCCACCGCTCATCGTCACTTCGCCGACGCCCAATTCGCTTGTTGGTGACACTGTCCGCGAACAGTTTGATAACCCGGTTACCACTATCGTTGAGAAGGCGAGCTTTGAGGCTGTTGAGGGGGTTGTCGATACCGCGAGTGCGGCAGATGTCGGGTATCTACTCGCTGTCGGTGGGGGAAAACCAATCGATATCGCCAAGATGGCTTCTGAACAACTTGGATGTGGGTTTGTGTCGGTCCCGACAGCTGCAAGTCACGATGGAATCGTTTCAGGTCGGTCCTCAATTCCAGAAGGAGATACACGACATTCAGTTGCAGCAAACCCACCACTGGCAGTCGTGGCTGATACAGCGATTCTTGCTGGGGCCCCGTGGGAGCTCACCACAGCAGGCTGTGCAGATATTATTTCAAACTATACGGCAATTAAAGATTGGCAGTTAGCAAACCGGCTGCGAGACGTCGGATACAGCGAGTATGCTGGAGCACTCTCTCAGATGACCGCCGAAATGCTGGTTAGCAGTGCTGACGTCATTAAGCCCGGGTTTGAGGAATCAGCGTGGGTGGTCGCAAAGGCGCTTGTCTCGTCTGGGGTTGCGATGTCAATTGCAGGATCCTCGCGACCTGCCTCTGGAGCAGAGCATTTGATCTCACACCAACTCGACCGACTCATGCCCGGTGCGGCACTTCATGGACACCAAGTCGGGGTCGCTGCCATCTTGACAGAGTATCTTCATTCTGGGGACACAGGAGAGTACACTGACATTGCAACTGCCCTCGATGAGGTTGGAGCCCCAACGAAGGCTGCTGATCTTGGAATTGAGGAGGAGACGTTTATTGAGGCAGTGACCACTGCGCACACGATCAGAGATCGACATACAATCTTGGGCAATGGTATAAGCCGAACCGCAGCCAGACAAGCCGCAACGGTAACTGAAATCATATGACGGAAACTAAAAGTCATCTGTTGAGTTAGCTAAGCCATGAGTACGACAGCAGTACGGGGCTGGACGAAGGCACACCCCCTCATCGCGACGGTAGTGCTCGCTGTCATAGGGTATGCGACGGTTATCGGGACCTTCATTGGTTTCGTACCGGCGAATGTGTTTCCTGAATTAACTCTCGCGGCGGTCAATCGTCTTGCAGACGCTATTGCAATTATAAATGCAATTAACGTATTCGTTATCGCTTACGGTTGGCGAGCGATCCGTCGTGGTGAGGTAAAAAAACACGCCACAGCAATGATGAGTTCGTTTGCTCTGATCATCATTTTCCTGGGCCTATATTTGACAAAGATTGGAGGAGGAGGAACAAAGGAGTTCGTTGGACCATCAGTCGTTTACTATCCATATTTGGCCATGCTCGCCGTTCATATCATCCTCTCGATCATCTCCGTTCCAGTTGTCCTGTATGCGCTCATCCTCGGGGCGACACACACTCCAGAGGAACTGCGAATGCAGACACCTCATCGCCGAGTTGGTCGTATCGCAGCGAGTACGTGGATTCTCTCACTCTCACTTGGTGTCATCGCTTACCTGCTACTGAATCATGCATACGGGTGGGAGTACATTGAGTCGACAGGTGCAGTCGTCGTTGGGATCATACTGAGATAGTATAGTGTAGGACGAGGGAAGTCGTCTCAGTATCACGTCAGTTGAGAGGTGACTCCGAGTCATCGCAGAAATCTTGCATTTCCAGACAGTTCTGTGGCATCTGCCTTGCACCGCCCATGACACGTCAAAGCAGAAAATACGGCGGTTTTTTTATATTCGATTGTGCTTACTCAGTATGCGTGTGGCTATCGTCTCTTTGTACACTGAGCAAGCGCACCCAAGTGCTGCGACCAAACGGATGCGACGTGTATCTGAGTATATTGCCTCACGCGGTCACGAGGTGAGTGTTTTTTGTGCACAATGGTGGGAAGGCGATATCTTGTCATTCACACAGGCAGATGTGAGATATGTCGCTGTCACACAGACACAAGCAACTTATCAATTTGCTGTGAAATTACCACCGGCACTCTCGAAATATCGGCCGGATGTCATTCATGTGGCAAATAATCCACCACTTCAGGTTTTAGCCGCAAAGACTGGAGGGTTGTTTGCTCGAGCGCCGGTCATCATTGATTGGTGGGATGTATACGCGGGTAAGCACCCGTGGATCCGACGACGAGCAGCACACCTTGCGAGTCATCATACCGTTCCCTCAGAGATGGTCGAAGTAAATGTGCGTCGCCTCGGGATTGAGGACGATGTGGTGACACGCATCCCAGAGCCAATTTGTCTCGATAAGATTGAGCGCGCTTCAGTCGAAGACACCGCGCACATCGTATTCATTAATCGGTTAGATGCACACGCAAATATCGATTCGTTTCTGTTAGGACTGGCCGGACTGCGGAACAAACGCTGGCGGGCAGCAGTCATCGGAACTGGACCACAGCGAGCGCAGGCAGTGCAAACTGCGCGGAATCTGCGTATTCTCGACCGAACGAAGTTTGTAGATACGCTTGATCCAGAGCGGTTCGTACCGATACTTAAGGGTGCACGTGTATTTGTACAGACCGCAGCACGAGAGCCTTTTGCACGGTATCTTCTCTGGGCTCTTAGCTGTGGGTGTGTCGGAGTTGTCGAGTACCAAGCACGTTCAAGTGCACACGAGCTGGCTGAGAAACACGACCGTGGGGTACCAATTACGCAGTCACAGCAAATCGCCAGTGCCATTGCGGATGTGGCCAAGAGAGAGCAACAAAAACATCGATAGGACATTCACGATACGATGTGAAGCATCAATGAGCAGTTCGAGTCGTTATTTCAGCGGTTGGGGGGCTACTGACAGAGGAGACGAAGATATTCACAGATGATATACTGGTCGAAGAAAGCCAACAGCTTCACTGAAGACGAGATGTGTAATAATCAACGAGACCACACGAATGCCGTCATGATTCACAGTGTCGATGTATACGTCCGGCATGTACAAACGCAGTGGGGATAAGTACAGAACGTTCAACAGCAAAGCCTCGCGCTTCAACACGGAGAAGATGTCACGCGTCTTGAGGCGCACGACGTTCACGAGCCACCCGGCACGTGATTGAATCTTGAGAATATGTGTCTGTTCTATTTCCCCCGATTCAATATTTCGGAGGTCGGGTCAGTTATCTTCTACGTCCCAATCCCCACCGTACTTCATGAAAAAGAATCCCATTCCCAGGGTTGCAATTAATGCAAACGTTGTCGCAACTCCAAGTGTCTTGGCAGAATCGGGGACTGCTGGAACGTTTGATGGAATCGGTGTGGAGATAGACTCGACAATTTCAATCGTCGCACCCATCCCAGCGGTCTGATGTGGAGCACAGTAGTATTCATACGTCCCGAGTGTCTCGAACGTGTGCGAATAACTAAATCCCTCGTTCTCAATCGTCTCATGACCGTCCCATGATGCATCATCAGGCTGGGTATCAACAACGATATTATGATTATCCGAGTCCCATACGAACTCAATCGTCGTACCAGGAGTGATTTGCATCGTTGAATCAGTCCCTGGTTCAAAAACTAAAGATCCGCCTGGTCCAACTGTCACTCTCTCTGTCTCTGTTGATGCAGACTCCTGTGCTGCAGCCGTGGAACTCACCCCAGCGAGTGCACCAGTAGCTGTTGCACTGCTGATAAATGCCCGGCGGGACAGTCCTGAATTGCCGTCAATCATGCATGTCGATTGAGTGTACCCGATAGTGAATACTTTGATTCAAACTTTTCCACAGAGAACTGATATTTCGGAACGTTTTTGCAAGTACTCCCATACCTCTGGGCTATGACGGATGTCGAGGCGGAGCTACGCAATCAGTTTCGTGAGGCGTTCAGCAGGGCAGAGTTTCCGGTCACAAGTCAAATGGAGCTTGTACCGACACTCCCGGATGGACCAGCAACGAAGTTCCGAGCCGGGGATGTCACGCTCACTGCCATGGAGATGGGCCTGAAACTTAGCGCACATCAAGACTTCCCATATGAAGATGTCGACATATTGATAGAGGACGTGATGAAGGGATTACGGGCTGAGGAAATGATCTGAGCGTGTTTATGAGGGCATATGTACCCCGATCCGGGCTCCTCTCAGTAAAGCTGGATCGTGCACTCCTATTATACGATATGACAGCCATGGGCAATCATATGAACGAAGACAGCGCACATGAACGGAGATCGAAAATCCGATGTCTTATGACGAAGGCGGGACTTGATGGCCACGACCGAGGAGCACATATTATTAGCCGGTCATTTCGCGATGTGGGCTTCGAGGTAGTCTATTCAAGGACCGCATCGCTCACCTGAAGAGATCGTGCCGGCGGCTGTTCAAGAGGATGTCAACGTGCTCGGTATTTCAATCCTCTCAGGTGCACACTGCACGCTATCGAGTTTGTGCATGAACATGCCCCAAGCCACGGTTGAACATGGTCGATTCCACAACGCAAGGGCAACCAATTGTCGAAAGACTGGTAGATAGAGATCGGCGTGCATTGGCCAGGGCAATAGCGGTTATCGAAAACCGTGAACCAGGACATAAATCACTCGTTGGAAACCTGTATAATTACCAGCGGTCAGCAAATATCATTGGTATCACCGGTAGCCCTGGCGCTGGCAAATCAACACTTGTTGATCAGCTTGCCAAACGGTTCCGAGCGCAGAACAATACTGTTGGGATTTTAGCGATCGATCCCTCCTCACCATTTACTGGCGGTGCCGTCCTCGGAGATCGTACTCGGATGGGGTCAGCAGCCGGAGACATGGGTGTGTTTATGCGCTCAATGAGTGCAAGAGGAGCGCTTGGTGGGCTTTCAATCGCCTGTAGTGATGCAATTACGGCGTTAGGGGCGTTCAACACAGATATTATTCTTGTTGAAACGGTCAGGGCCGGGCAGGATGAAATTGACATTGTCCGTACAGCAGAGACAGTGGTTGTATTACTCCAGCCCAGCAATGGAGACGATACTCAAATGCTCAAGGCAGGAATCTTAGAGATTGCAGATCTGTTTGTCGTGAATAGAGCTGATCAACCAGGCGTTGAAAAACGATGACTGAACTCAAGCGGATGGCTCAGCGCCGTCATCTATCTACTGGTAACGGCGTTTCACATGAAACAACTGTCGAAGCACAGGATAACGAATGCTGGGAAGTCCCAATTGAAGCGACAGTTGCGACGAGTGGGAAAGGTATCGAAGACGTAATCAACGCGATTGAAGTACATCAAACGTTTTTATCGACACCAGATACTGGAGTCCAATCTCACCGTGCACGGATTCAAACTAGCGAACGCGACAGGAGGTCGCACGACGGATTGAAGAGGTAACCACATCGGCTCTCAGAGAAGAAGCCGTGGATAGGATCATGAGTGGATTGAGCGATCCGTATGATGAGGTTGAACGGATACTCACTGAGGCAGGCATCGAGACAGTGACAGACACGAATCAGTCTCGATAGCTACACCGCACCGTTCATGATGCTGAAGCGACTTGCTAACGAATAGTAATCATGAACATCAAGCGAGGGATTTCAGCAGGGGTCGCCGGACTCGGTGCACTTGCAGCTTCAAATGGACTGCTACGCCGCCGAGCGGGGCCACTCGAGCCACCACTTTCAGGCAGTCAAGAGACGTTTCAATGGCACGATACTGCAGTGCGATATGTGACTGCTGGAAACCCCAGTTCACAGACGGTTGTACTGCTTCATGGAATGAATGCTGCTGGTTCAAGTGGTGAGTTCCGCCAGATATTCGACCAGCTCGCTGAGACGTATCACGTGGTTGCCCCAGACCTACCCGGATTTGGGATGTCTGACCGCCCAAAACTCCGGTATTCAGCTGCATATTATGAATCGTTTGTTGAAGTGTTTCTTAAACAGTACGCCGACCCAGTAGTCATTGCCTCATCACTAACAGCAGGATTTACTGCAGAGGCACTTCAGACGGTCTCAAGTAGCGAGTTCATTGCGATTTGTCCGACCGATACAACCGCTCCACAGCAGCGAACTGTCGTACGAGAGCTCCTCTACGCACCGCTAATCGGCAGGGCTCTATTCAATCTACTGACGACCAAGTTCGCTATTCGGTATTTCAATGCCGATCATGGCTACTATGACACCGAAAATGTGTCCGAGAGTTGGATAGAGTACGAATGGCAAACGGCTCACCAGCCAAACGCTCGATTTGCGCCTGCCTCATTCATTAGCGGGTTTTTAAATAGTGACGTCTCCCTCAAACAGTCACTTATTGATATTGACGTGCCTACTACCCTTATATGGGGCCGGGACGCAGAGCTGACGCCGCTCAGCAATGGGCGTGAGTTAGCCGAAGCAACAGGGTCACGACTGGTTGTATTCGATGCAGCAAAACTGTTGCCACATGTTGAGTTTCCAGAGAAATTCATACAATCAATTGGTGAGGCTTTACGATGAGTGTCGCCTGAGTTGAATATCTGTCTCGTTTCAGAGATGATTTCATCGGATGTCAAGGCGGATACCCCGACCCTTGAGATCGAGGAGGAAGCCGACAGTTCACTCAACAAACCACGTTCGATGATAAATATGACTCTCCACCACAATATACCCGTTCAAATATTTCTAAGGTTACTACGAAGAGTGGAGATTGTTCGGAACATCCAAGTCAACCTCGGCGTTTCCGAGGACGACCACGAAGTCCTTGATGAGACGTCCGAGCAGTTCCGACAAGCGGCGAAACACTTCGCAGATCACGAATGGAATGGCAACCCAAGCCACGGACGCGAGGAATACCTTCCACGACGAGACCTACTCTGACGTTCGTGAGGCCCTCTCTCTGTAATCCAGTGTTGCCCAATCAGCACGTAACCTTGTTTCGACGGCAGTTGGGAACTGTAAAGACCACATCACCGAAGACGGTGAGAAAGCCAGCAAACACGAATTCAAGGGCACGGTCGTCGTGTACAATGGGCGAACTGTCACCTACAATGGCGACCACGTTACGCTTGGCATAACTGACAAGCAAGTGACTGTCGAATACGTTACGCCAGTCAACGACGAGGGAACGCCATTCGAGAAGTATTGGACTGACGGGAAAGGCGAAGCAACGCTCCACAAGCGCGACGGCACGTACTA
>KE356562.1:667665-671936 GCA_000416005.1 Haloquadratum sp. J07HQX50
CCCAGTACGACGCTGATGATAGCAATGAGTGTCGAAAACACAGTCACAGTCTTGTATAGTCGCATCGGAACCACGATATCACGATCGTGAGAAGGCGAATCCTCAGCCATGTCGGAATCGGTGATCACGAATATAGTCATGAGCGGTGCCCCCGGCCTCAGCCCTCGTTTTTTGGCCTGCTATAGGGCATCTGTCGGTCCGGTTCATATATCGCGTTATTTTGGAGGACGAAGCCGGTAGTATCGGCGATTAAGATCGTAACTGTACCCCTCTCGCATTGTTTTGAGAACTGCCCATGTCACGAATCCACCAACGAGCGGCAGGATGAATGTCAGGTCAAACAATAGATGAACATTCATTGGAATGAGGTTCTTTGCTGAATAGACGCTAATTGTGAAAGCAAATAACACTCCGCCAACGCCAACAGCAGCCCAGAACGGTTGTTCAACTGGTCGGCGTGCGCTTCCTTTGTTCAGGAACGGGACAATAGCAACGAACCCAACAACGACCACATTTGCGAGTACTCCATAGGTACGGTCACTCATTATTTTCTGGCCGCCTAAGACCGCCAGCTCAGGATTTAGTGGCCCGAGCTTTAGCAGTCCGAATGACCAATATAGATACCAGTCAGGCAGGATGATCGCCGGAGTACTCGAAGGATTCGCCGGATTCCCAATGTGTGGCGGCA
Source organism: Haloquadratum sp. J07HQX50 (assembly GCA_000416005.1). Lineage (GTDB taxonomy): Archaea > Halobacteriota > Halobacteria > Halobacteriales > Haloferacaceae > Haloquadratum. The sequence continues at coordinate 668,354 of KE356562.1, forward strand.
TCGTCGCTGAGAGGAACAATATCATTCCAACGAAGAAGCTCCCAATCGCGAGGTTCCTAATAACCTCATGTGGCCATGTTGGAAATGCTAATATGTCTCGTTCAACGTACTCCGACTCCTGTCGCAGGTCCTGGTCTTCCCGACGGGCTCGCTCGAAATACTCATACGTCAGTCGCGCGAGTCCAGTACTCCGCTCTTTTCGCTGACTCCAAGTGGGTGTCTCGTTATCTGGCGGGACGATACCGGTGCCATCAGTCCTCAGTTCATCGTTTGCTTTGCTGTCGTCTGATCCTGTCATAGATTCGATTAATGTGGTTCTGCGATGCCCTGTACCCAAACAATACCAATGTGAATTGCAATGAGTGTGGTTACAACAAATGGAAGTAAGAAAACATGTATAATATACATTCGCTGTAGAGTGGCTGGACCGAGCGAGAATCCACCAAAGAGTAACTGCGCAACCCACTCACCGACCAGTGGAATGGAGAGTGACATTTCGACGCCGATCTGTCCTGCCCAGTACGCCAACTGATCCCACGGAAGGAGATATCCAGTGTAGCCGAACACCATCGTTAGACTGATCAGGACAATACCGATCAGCCAGTTCAACTCGCGGGGTTCCTTGTACGCTCCAGTAAAGTACACCCGAAGCATATGTAAAAAGACTGCTGCAACCATCACCTGAGCCGACCAGCGATGGATAGAGCGAAGCATGAAGCCAAACTGTAGGTCCTGCATAATGAGCGCGAGACTCTCATATGCAACCGTTCCCGCCGCCTCAGTTCCGGCAGCAGCCGACGGGCTGTAGTAGAATCCAAGTAGCGCACCAGAGATAGCAGCAACGACGTATGCGACGGTTGAGAAGAAACCGAGTGTATATAATGGATACCAGTACCAAAATTTATTGTCAAGATTGTACTGCTCCGTGTGACTCTTGGGCATCTGGAGATTGACGCGGTAATACAGCGTCTCCAGCAACTCCAGATAATCAACGATACGCAGTCGTTTGTCTAACCAGATGAGACTCGTGAGAAAGACCGACTCAATCGGAGACAGGTCCTTGTTTTTCATCCAGCCCTTGTGATCATATTCGTCTTTTTCTCTAAGCTCATTGTTTGGATAATCTATCGCTTATAGTATGGGTAGATGGCTCGTTTGATTTGGTCCCAGGCACCTTCGCCAAAGCTCCTTCCATCTACATCGTCCTCACGAATATAGATATCTTCCCACTTTCGCCGTCGTTTCTTGACGATGACAACATCTGGTAAGAACTCTTTTCGATAGAGTGCTAAGATAAATGCGAGGTCGATGAACACCATTGCCAAGAGCGCACCAAGAAACATATTACCGGTGTCAGTAAGGCCCCAACCAGACACCAGGCCATAGGTGAATAACAACACGAAGATGATCTCAGCAATCGTGAGCAAGACGATTGTGATAGCTGCAGCAGTGCTCTCTCGAGCGGGTTCATACCGATGGATGTCACCATAGGTACCTTCACTTGACGACATTATTGATTCCTCCCAGTCCCAGTATGTGCGGACTCACCATACTTGAGCACATAGAAAGTAAAAATGACTGTAACTATAATTCCTAAGATAGTAGCGGCACCGACCCAGTGCGCTTGAATCGGCACGCCAAGATCATGCAACTCTTTTTCACCGCCAGCACCCCCTGACGATTCAATCGATTCGACAACTTCAATGGTCGCACCCATCCCAGCGGTTCGGTGCGGCTCGCAGTAGTAATCGTATGTTCCAAGCGTCTCGAACGTGTACGAGTATGTGAATCCCTCATTTTCAAGCGTGTTGTGGCCACTCCAAGAAGCATCGGTCGGCTGAGTATCGACAACGATGTTATGATTGTTCGATTCCCAGACAAATGTAACAGTTGTGCCTGGGGTGATCTGCATTGGTTCATCCGTACCTGGTGCAAATACGAGTGCCCCACCAGGACCAACACTAACGGTTTGAGTTGGACCGTCGCTGGCATTGGATGCGGTCGATGTGGATGTCGCTGGTTGAGTTACCTGAGGAGTATTACTCTCAGTCTCATTGCGTACACCTGGCGTCGCTGTTGTGCTGTCTTGACCTGAGGCGACACCAGCGCTCGCAGAGACCGCAACAGCAGTGACAGGCATGCTTGACATGGAGATAAATTCCCGCCTGTTCATTCAACTGAGGTCGATCTGGAATGCGCTTAAACCCACCGACTTATAGCTTGCGGACGACCCCACCTTGCCGCGTTCAGGGCTTCGCTTGGTGAGGGCTTGCTGTTTCTGTGTTGGAGCTTGGCAAGTGGACACAGCGACCAGACTCCGTAGGCGATTTCGGCAGGTGGTTCGGAGTCGGAGTATCCCACTCCTGTTAGATAGACACTCGAAACCGATGATGCGCGTTTCTTGTCATACTTGAACACCGCCGGGGGCGTGGTGAGCATCGGACTACCTCATTTGACCGAATAGCATGGTAGAGAAACAACGATAAGCTCGTGCGGGCGCCATATCCCCTCGCTCGCGTCTCCGATGCTCGCGAAGACGGAAGGGGATTCCCACATTGACAGCTAAAGTCGATGTTCATCTGGCTTATCTCCGCCTCATTCGTGGTTTTGATCTACGCCATTGACAGACGTATTTGTCTCGTGTGAGCCAACTGCTTCTTCAGGAAGAAATGCTGGACGCTCGCGTTTGATCCTCTCGAGTGCTGCGAGTCGTGCTCGGAATTCCTCAACGCGGAACCGATCTGACAACCTTGCATTCGCCACGACAACGAAGAGAAAGATCCCAATGAGTATGAAAACGCCTGCGGCGACTGGAGCGACGATCGTTTCTAATGACGGGAGGAATATCCAACTCATGAGAAGACCGACTCCAACAAGTAGCTGTGCTGCTGCAACGATTTGTAGCATGAAATTTCCGAACTCTCCACTGCCTTCTACGACTTCTTGTGGGTTCGGTAATCCTGAATCAACTGGTGATTCCATGAGGTCATACTCTTCCATTGAGCAGAGTGCAACAGTTGATTCAACATCCCGACGGATTGTTCCGTCACCATCAATTGAGCCGTCAGGATAGATGATTGCATATCCCTCATCAGAGTAAGCCAAGAGACAGTCCTCGCTGTTAATCTGTATGCGCTCAATGATTCCGAATATCTCTCGTATAGATACACGTGCACGAAGCTCCTGTTCGACGCGGTCAAGAAGTTCCTCGCCAACAATCCACGTGTCGGGGTCGAAGGCTGCTTCCCATTCTTCATAAGACATCTCAGCCATCTCTGTCGGGCCGAAGTCATCAAAGTCGTATTTCTCTTCTACCTTCGCACGCAAGCTCTCAATGTCAGATGCGTCCGCCGACTTGGCCTCTCCAGGATTGCTCGCTGGTCTTTCCGATGGCGTCCTATCGGCGGTGTCTGTCATTGACTTATCTATATGTGGGGTCATAAGTGAGCATAACGATGTTGATACAGACCGTCACGTCGCGTTTCATATCGGTTAGTTTAGACCATCAGCGGTCGATATTGCACTAATGGTTACCGAGCAGACCATCGCTACCCTTGCTGCCATGATGGTCACAGCGAGTTTT
>KE356562.1:674760-681541 GCA_000416005.1 Haloquadratum sp. J07HQX50
TTTCGAGAACTATCAATCAGCAGGTGATTATGCCGCAGCTGATGAGTCCGAACTCGCAGAGGATCTTTATGGGATTACATTTCACAATAATAAAGCAGGTTACCTGAAATCGATGGGACAAGCTCTCATTGATGACCATGACGGTACAGTTCCAGACACGATGGCAGAACTGACAGATCTAAGCGGCGTCGGACGGAAGACAGCAAACGTTGTTCTTCAGCACGGACATAACATTGTCGAAGGGGTCGTCGTTGATACACACGTTCAGCGACTCTCCCAGCGGCTTGGCCTTACCACCGAGACATCACCACGAAAAATAGAACCGGAACTGATGGAGTTGATTCCAGAATCACACTGGCAAGAATTCACACATCTCTGCATAGACCACGGACGTGCGGTCTGTACGGCGCGCTCACCAGACTGTGGTGACTGTGAGCTTGAAGATATCTGTCCCTCTTCCAAACTCGATAGTGACGTGGATTTGGCGTCTGGTGAGTCGTGGACATAGCGGGACGTGGAGTACGATTGTTCACGTGAGAAAGCGGTCATCAATCTACAGATAAGCAAGGCGAGTGCCTCGGCTTTCTTCCCGGTTGGAAATCGTCGATTTCCGTTCCCGTGGTGATGCTTTGGGTCTCAAACTACTTGAGAGGGTGAAGCCGCCGACCCTTACGGACACACGCGGTCGGGTGTGAATTCCAGCCGACCTCGAAAGAGGAAGGTTGAGAGGAACGCCCGCGGGCGCGGTGCTGACAACCCGGTAAAGCCTCGAAGTTTGCGAGGGACTTCACGATCGGCTTGGAGCGAACGCTTCGAAGCTTATTGTTCACGATGGGACATCGCCTTGATCTATTCCCGCCAATCCGTACCTGCTCATCGAGTTCTGTGTGGCGTGCAGCGTTTACGGCCCAGACAGACTCAAATGAACCCGGCAGCGCACCACGGAATCTCCTGTGAGTTCCACCAGGGCGTGCCGTGGCCCAGTCAGGATAACCACACCAGGCTCGGTGTCTTTACTCCAAGAACTACAGATTTGTTCCTATGTGGTTCAACGGCGACATTTTCACCTCACATCTTCCATGACGGAGAAGTCCGCTATCCAGTCACGGACGGTATGACTGTTCTTCGAGCTGGTGACGATGACGAGACCGCTGTGCGACTTTGTACACATCTCGGAGACGACGTAAACGACCACGGGTCGGGCGACCCGTGGAACTCTCGTTGAAATCTTTAGATACCGTTAACAAAGTGAACCGTCAGGCGAGTGAAACAAGCTGCGATTGCTCAGTCCGACGCAAACCGACCATTAATTTTTGACGGTAATAAATTGATACAGTAAATATTATTTGCTTACATGATATATTAATAATCACGAATGAGTACCACAGAGGCACTCGATAATGAAGAGTCGTCGGAGGATTCATGGGATCAAGTTCGCGAGATGCCCCCAAGCGCAAAATTGGTCGCCAAAGTTTTGGAATATAATGATACACTCACTCAGAGTCAACTCGCTGAAGAAACGCTGCTTCCTCCTCGAACAGTTAGGTATGCACTTTCTCGACTTGAAGACGCGGATGCGATCGAGACACAGATTTCGTTCACTGATGCACGGAAACGACTGTACACGCTTGCAATTTGATATTTTCTTCCGACTGGAGTGAGAGGATTCTTTAGCGTTAGGAGCCTTCAATTTGCAACTATGAGTCCGGTTTCTTCTTCAGGAACCCATTCAACGGATCAAAACGGCGGCTGAGTGATCATGTCAACTGATCGCTACTCCTCGCTTGAATGTCGCACACTCGCATCTGTTATTTTTGCGAGAGAGAGTCATGTCATTTTCATACACTTGGAGATACTCCTGTGCTTGCCAGACTAACAACATGAGGCTAGTGTGTCTGTCGTTCACATGTACCGTGTTGGCGTCTCAGATATTATCTCAACTGGCGAGCAGACCACTTCCGAAGATCGTTCAGAATCACTCTATTCAGTTCTGAGCTCACTCCCAGCTAAAAGTAACATATGTGATGTGACATCTTCCCACGAGTCAAGTCGTTGGCTCTCCGAGTCTGTGACTCCCATCGATTCGGATGGTTGGGAAGGTTTGTGATCCGACAACGACAGGCAGTGTCACGCGAGACTCCGACCCGCCGAACAATTCAGCAGGGACTCGGAGTTACCTAGTTGTTTCATGTCGGCGTGGGTAGTCGGCTCGGTTTTTGATTTCGGCTGGAAGCCGTGGCAAACAAATCCAATTCAATCCAATCCAACTGCCAAGTTTCCGCCTCACATCCACCGATACGACAGCAGCGGATCTGAACCCTCACTGGACAGTGAAACTGAGCACAGGCGAGTCCACGATGAAACTCGTGGGTTTTCTCGCCCTGCAAATCTGATAATTGGGCAGGGAACACTATCTAATTGAGCATCCCCTCAGCGGGCATTCGACCGCTGAGCGACTAATTCGGTCGATCATAGTTGTAGTGATACCTGAAGGGCAGGAACTCAAGACCACCACCGAACGGTGATCGGTAGGGTATTGTCGAATTCATTCTGCGCCTAACAATCATACTCTGTATATGCTATACAACCACACGGAGAAGCCCCGAAGTTTCGTCGTAATGAATTCAACCATTGAATTCACCAACCCGAGTCGTGTGTATGGACAATTGGCAGTTCAATTGATTCGGTGCTTGGACATTCAGTGGAAACCGCAGTGAAGCCCCTCACAAACCCCGAGGCTTCACGGGTTTGTCTGTGTCGTCCAGAAACGGACACAGGCGGATTTCATTCCTCTTGACCTCCCCGAAATAGGTCGGTTGAAATTCACACCCGAACGCCCGGTGCATGAGGGTTGGCGACTCTACCTCGCCCGACAACACCCGTCGCACCGCGCTGAGGGCGTGAGTTTTGAGAGGTGTCGCTTTTCTCCACAACTGCGCGCAGTTGTTTCGGACTAACTCTTTCATCCGCCTCGCAACTGTCCTACTGGAAATGGTGGCTTGTGTCATAGCCATTTCGGCTTCACCAGACTCAGATCAAAGCCCCGATGCACTCGCCTTGTCCCGCCTGTCGAAGCCGACCGCGCCGTCGCAAAGCAATCAGGAAGCTCAAGACCTTTGGGGCGGATATCGACTTCGTGGCAGCGTTAGTGATCGAAGTATATGAGCCTTCGATTCCCAACTCAATCGACTGAGGACCGACCTCGGGAACGGCCTGGGTTGAGGATATTAGATAAGAATCGTTCGAGAGTGGTGCAAAGAGATGACATCTCCGTGATTTTATATCTGTAGCCCGTGTTAGAGAATATATCTTATGTGTCGTAAGTAGACGGTTTAGGACGTAAGTGCGTTGACAAGAGTGTTTGAACCGGTGATTATATCCGTGTAGAATTGTAAGTATTGTACATACAATGCAAGACAAAAAACACACGATTATCCAAACAATCTTGCTCACGGTTATGATTGTGGGAGCAACAGTCGCGGTAGGGACCAGCGGCGTTGCGGCCGAGCAGTATACTGACTTCTCTAAACCAGAGCTTACACCGACGATTCAGCAGCAGAATGTTGTCTCAGCTGGTGACACTCACACATTTTCAGTGATGATACAGAATCGTCATGACGGGAATACTAACATGGATCGACGATTGGGAGGTATCGCCACCGTCGTTGAGACACACCGTATCACGCTCGGGGCAGCAAGTGGGGTCTCAGCAAAATTTACCGATGATGGAGCGCCATTCGAGATCAAAACCGGAGCACAAAGTATTGGAACGATAACAGCAGGAAACGGTAGGCAAACTTCTCTCACTGTCGAAGTAGCATCAGATGCTGAGCCTGGTGTGTACCAAGTTCCTGTGAAACTGCAGTATTCCTACATTCAAGGGATCAATGTTGACACTGGCGATTACTACATCAACCGTGATGAAGAAACAGTCACAAAGCATCTAAATATCCGTGTTGAAGAATCTGTGCGGCTTACGGTAGATACTGTTCAAGCTGAAGATTTATATAAAAACGCTGATGGAACGATGACGGCGACAGTCACGAATACAGGCAGCGAGGTTGCACACAACGCAGAGCTAGTCATGCAATCTTCAGAGTACTTCGTATCAAGAAGTAATTCTGTGTCTGTCGGTCAGTTGGAACCCGGTGAGACAGTAACAGCAGCATTCCAGATTGGTGTAAAAAATGTTGATGCTGCTGGAACGTACGGCGTGAATTTTCAGCTAAGCTATGAAGATGCCAATCGAAATCCCGAGCAGTCACTGCTCCGAACCGGCAATGTAACGGTTTCAAATGGGCCTCAGTATGAACTCTCAACTGAAGCAGTAGCGATGTACGTTGATTCGATCGGGTCTGTAGCTGTCACAGTCACAAACACAGGTGAACGGACAGCACCAAACGCACGAGCTAAGCTGAGTCCGATTGAGCCATTTACGCTTGTGTCAACAAGTGCGAGCCTCGGGACGCTCGATCCTGGTGAGTCAGCAACTGCGGAATTCAAGCTTGAAATCTCAAATCGTGCGATCGCTCAAGAGTATCCATTGACACTCACCGTTGTTCACGATGATACATATGGAAATGCTGTAAAAAGTGATCCACTTTCAGTCGATGTACCTGTTAGTCCTGAGAGGTCCTTCGCAGTCATGGGCATCCCAACACTGACCGCAGGACAAACAGATACCGTACAGTTCACCATCGAAAATACCGGTGAGGGGAAGTTTCAAGACGCCGTTGTCCGCATCAACGCCAACTCGCCGTTTGAGACCGATGACGACACGGCATATATTGGGACACTTGAGCCTGGTGAAACAACAACACTCACATACACAATCAGTGCAGATGGATCTGCTGCAGCGAAGACATACTCACTTGATGCTAGTATTAAGTATGATAACACGTTCGATGAAACAGTCGTAAGTAACATTGAGTCTGCACCAATCATGATTAAACCCGGTAGTGGAGGGCTCCCAGTTCCGGGCATAATCATCGCAGGCGTGGTTATTCCGATTGCGCTTGCTGCTGGTATTGTATATCAAACGAACCCGTTATCACGGTTTCGGTAATCACGATGACAACGCGTTTTGGCGAACGAGTCCGTGATGGACTCGAGATGACAGGCCAGTATGCTGCCACTAACCAGCGACAGGTGTTCGCTATTGTCGTTGTCACTGCGCTCATATCACTCGGTGTTGGCCTCAGCGGCGTGCAGATGAGTATGGGCATGACCCTGTATATCAATGACGACTCTCAAACCGCAGACAACTGGGAGTCACTCAAGGATACATATAATACAGGAAACAATATCTTTGTTCTTGTTGAGTCAGACCAGTTGTATGATCCTGAGACAATTAGGGCGATTGACAGACTCGATCAGCGATATGGGGCAAATGTAGACTCAATTCAGAGTGTTACCTCACTCGCAGATATTGTCAAGCAGGGTGCTGGCGGTGAAATACCTGAGACAGAGGCAGGTGTTCGCGCTGCGGTTAAACGAGTCGAACAACGTGGACCAGCAGCTAACGAGATGGTCACTCGACTCACACCGGAAGCAGGAACAACGATCATTCTCGCGAGTTATGGCGATGTGGACCGGTATGACCGCGGGGCGTTTTTACCGGAGCGTGGCGCTGATGTGGTATATTCATCGGTGAAATCAGAGACAGCGTTTGCAGCGACCCCGCCGAGTATGTCAACGACGATTACAGGACAGCCCGTCTTCGAGAATGCTGCTTTCGGGTTGATGCTTCCAGAGATGATTGCGCTCTTTGGAGGTGCATTCACGCTTATTTTCGTCGTCGTCTACCTCGTGATGCGTGAAACTGTTGAGAAGGGATGGCATGTTATTCTTCCACTCGGAACAGCGATGACCGCATTACTGTATATGATGGGGGCGATGGGCGTGTTGGGATATGACTTCAATGCTATCATGCTCGGTGTGATGCCGATTGCACTTGGGCTGGGGATTGACTATAGTCTCCAAATTCATTCGCGATATGTCGAAGAGCGACAAGCCGGTCACAACTCAGTTGACGCGATTGGGACCGCGACACGGACGACCGGCCGAGCATTATTGATTGCGATGGGCACGACTGTGGTTGGATTAGGGTCACTTCTTGTCTCAGCGGTCCCACCAGTCAGGCAATTTGGTGTGACGAGTGCTGTTGCTGTGCTCGCAGCAATGATTCTCGCGGTCACAGTGCTCCCAGCATTGCTCGTTCGGTTTGACCGTGATGGACATGGAACGGCCGACACAACCAGCGACTCAAGTGATGACTGGCTTCAAGTGGCACTACACCAGTTCACCTCAAACATTACCGGTGGACGTCCAGTTATGACACTTGGAATCGCAATATTACTCGTTTCTGGTGGAGTCTATGCGTATCCACAGGTCGAACCAAAGCAGGAAATGATGGATTTCTGGCCCCAAGATCTTGATGAAAAAAATGACATCGAAGAGCTCTCCGAGACCGTCGAGAGTCCGAAAGTCGTGTATGTCATGATCGAGACAGACCGAGCGTATACGCCAGAGACGTTCCGTGATGTTGCCACATACCAGCGGCTGATGATTGCGAATGAGCAGGTGAATGCGGTCCAATCACCCGTAACAAGCGTTCAGATGGCAACAAAAGGACCAATTCCGTCGACGCAGTCAAGACTGACACAGACGCTTGATCGTCTGTATGACACCAGCGGGATGGCCAGCGTTCGAGACCCAGATGAGACGCCCTCAACCATGGTGTTGTCATTCTATGTTGACGATATTGAGGGCGAAAGTGTTC
>KE356562.1:682811-686504 GCA_000416005.1 Haloquadratum sp. J07HQX50
CGTCGTCGTTCCAACTGCAAGCGGTCCATAGACGATATATGAGTGTCCAGTAATCCAGCCGATATCCGCAGAGCACCAGTACGTATCACCTGGCTCGAGATCTAACACAGCGTGTGAGGTCCACGCGGTGTAAGCCAAATAGCCGCCAGTCGTATGTTTGACACCCTTGGGTTTTCCTGTTGTTCCAGATGTGTACATCAAGAACAACATATCTTCAGCGTTTCGTGGGACTGGGTCGACTCGCGCTCCTTGGTGAGTATTCATAATCGTGTCCCAGTCATGTTGGTTATCGTCGAGATCGTGATCGAAAGAGTTAGTCTCAATTCGATTGACGACGACTGTCGCCTCAACTGTGTGTTCGACATCTGCAAGCCCATCTTGTGCTTTCCCGAAATGATCAAGCGGCTCGCCGCGGCGATAGTATCCGTCTGCGGTAATTAGATGCGCCGACCCGGCTGCATTCATTCGCGTCGCAAGTGCTTTTGCAGAGAAGCCAGCAAATACAACTGAGTGTGGCGCACCAATCCGCGCACAGGCCAACATAGCAATGGGCAGCTCAGGAATCATTGGCATATAGAGCGTCACGACATCGTCAGCCTCAACACCAAGACTACGAAGGCCAGCCGCGAACTCGTTCACCTCACGATATAGATCTTGATATGTATAGGTTCGAGTTGAACCGTGCTCGCCCTCCCATTTAATTGCGGTTTGATTTTTTCTACCGGTCTCAATATGTCGATCAATACAATTGTACGATGCGTTCAGCGTTCCGTCGCTAAACCACTCATAGTAGGGCTCGTTACTGGTATTGAGTACTTCTGAATAGTCCTCTTCCCAGTCAAGAAATTCAGCCGCCCGCTCCCAACATTCAGGCCAATCATTCTCGAACTCGTCATAGATGTCCGGGTCGGAAATATTTGCTTGATTGGTGAATGATTCCGGAGGCTCGAACGTCTCTTGTTCGACTAAACGCGCTTCCAACTCGACATCGCTATCTGTCATGTACTATGCTTATTAATAAAGTGAGTCGTCATAAAACTGTCCGCGAAATTGCTATGAGATTTCACTCTCACAGGCACAGTCGTTCTCACTAACGAACGAGTCTCAGATGGCGGCTACGCTCAGATGAGCGAAGTACAGGAGCTTCAAGAGACGAGTTCGGAGTCATCACAGAAATCATAGATTTCCATCTGACCCTGAGGCACTCTCGGTTACCGCTGTCAATCAGCAGTCCTGGCACTCAATTTCACATTTCCCGTGATGACTCTGAGACTCAGAGGCGGTCGGCACTCTTCTGCAATCGGCAGACGAATACATGTGAGTATTTTAGCTGAAGTTTTCGATTTTTGCTGAGGAGGGATCAATATCTACTGTCTCAAGAGCCGCGGTTGCATCATTGACGAATTGCTCGAACCCATATATGAAGATCTGTGTCTTATCCACATCTGAAATGAGCTCGGTGACCCAACGCCCGAGGCTCTCATCAGTGATGGCCACCGAGGCGCCCGCACTATCGAGTTCATTCAGCCGTGTGCCATGCGCAGGATCGTCTGTTCGGTAGATGATCGTTACATCATGATTGTCAGCCACTGCTGCTTCACCGATTCCGACAGCAGGTCCAACACCAGGGCCACCAGCAAGGATAGCAACTGCTGGCTCGCCTGCATAGAAGTTCTGTCCAAACGGGCCACTCGCGTGGATCTGGTCTCCCTGAGTGAGGTTGCCAAGATGCTCACTGAACGGGCCAGCCTCTTGAGGATCAACACCAACAGTTACCTCAAAAGTATCTATCATATCTGAAGAGGAGAGTGTGTAGAATCGATTGTAATTTTCGCCATTGACTTCGCCAGAAAGTTTCATAAACTGTCCAGGGTGTGCAGCGAATTCACTTGGAGAATCAAACTGAATGGCAACAGTTTGGGACCCAACAGCATCAATATCCGCGACACGAACGGTATCGTCCATGCGATACATAGCTGACCAAATAAAAAGGGCCTTACTGTTAGCGGATTCCACGCTCACAAGTGCCGGAGAGTTGAACTGTGGGACATACATGATAGCAGACACATCCGTGTGATTGTCGGACAAGTATACGAAAGATACTCGACATTGTACAAAATAGCTCGCTATATTTGTAAATACTGAACCTGTATCGAAGACACGGGTAGATATTAAACGTATTTTTCAGAAGTCTTTTGATTGGTTAGTTGGTACATCTTAGATACATGCCTGCGGACTTTAATTGGGCCATCGGCGGCGAGGCGGGGGATGGCATCAACTCTACGGGAAAGATTTTCGCGCAGGCGCTCTCTCGTGCTGGGCGCCACGTGTTCACCTCAAAAGACTTTGCCTCTCGGATTCGCGGAGGCTACACTGCGTATAAGGTGCGAACAGCCGTTGATCCGGTTCAAAGCGTCGTAGACCGCCTCGACGTTCTCATCGCACTGACTCCGCGAACAATCGATGAAAATCTCAATGAATTACATGAAGGATCAGTCATAATTTACGATGGCGAGCGGACGACAATGGAGGATGTCGAAATCCCAGAAGGGATGGTTGGATTAGACGTACCACTCAAACGGCTTGCTGAAGACGCCGGAGGTGCAATCATGCGGAACGTGGTCGCTCTTGGTGCGGCCTGTGCGGTGACAGATTTCCCAATCGAAAATCTCGACAGTGCACTTGAGAAACGGTTCGGTTCAAAGGGCAAGGCGCTTGTTGAAAACAATAAGCAAGCAGCACGAAGCGGGCAGGATTACGTTGTCAACGAGGAGACCCCAGAGCTGCCATACAGTCTCGAAACAACCGACGCAGATTATGTATTGCTGAACGGCGATGAGGCGATTGGAATGGGTGCTATCGCCGCTGGATGTAAATTTTACGCCGGATACCCTATCACGCCAGCCACGAATGTGATGGAGTACCTGACAGGCAGAATCGAACAGTTTGGAGGTCACGTCTTGCAGGCAGAAGATGAACTCTCCGCAATCAATATCGCACTCGGCGCTGCACAGGCAGGTGCTCGAGCTATGACAGCCACATCTGGGCCGGGAATCGACCTGATGACTGAGACGTTTGGGCTGGTCGCTACCTCGGAAACGCCGTTAGTGATTGTTGATGTCATGCGGTCAGGTCCGTCGACCGGCATGCCAACGAAGCAAGAGCAAGGCGATTTAAACATGTTATTGTATGGTGGACATGGAGAGATTCCCCGATTCATTTTAGGACCGACAACGATTGCAGAGTGCTTCTGGAAGACAGTTGAGGCATTCAATTTAGCTGAGCAGTATCAGACTCCAGTGTACGTGGCTGCAGACCTTTCATTAGCAGTCACCGAGCAAACATTCACGCCAGACACATTCGATATGGACGACGTCGAGATTAACCGTGGTCGGGTTGTCGATGAGCAAGCGGTCGATAGATGGCAGAATGAAAAGGGGCAGTTCCAACCCCACGCTCTAACAGAGGACGGTGTCTCGCCGCGAGCGTTCCCAGGAACAAGTGGCGGAGCGCACATGTCGACAGGGCTCGAGCATGATGAGCTGGGGCGGCGCACCGAAGATACAGAGATGCGTGTCAGACAGGTCGATAAGCGGAATCAAAAGGTCGAAACAGCACGGACCGAAGAGGACTGGTCACCTCGGGAGTTCGGTGAGAAAGCCGCAGATACACTCATTCTTTCGTGGGGGTCAA
>KE356562.1:686792-692243 GCA_000416005.1 Haloquadratum sp. J07HQX50
GTTGATCAGGTGATTGTCGTCGAATGTAACGCAAACGGGCAGTTCGCCGATATCGTCGAGCATGACACACTTTCACGAGTCGATCGAATCATCAAGTACGACGGCGTACGATTCAAAGCGGATGAGCTCGCAACGAAAATTAAACAGAAATTGGTGGCCTTAACAGCATGAGTTCAGATATACGATTTACTGATTTCAAGTCCGATAAACAACCAACGTGGTGTCCTGGATGCGGTGATTTCGGGACCATGAATGGAATGATGAAAGCACTGGCGAATACAGGCAACCGTCCAGATGACACGTTTATTGTCGCTGGGATTGGCTGCTCGGGGAAGATTGGAACATACATGCACTCGTATGCGCTCCATGGTGTTCACGGACGGGCACTCCCCGTCGGAACCGGTGTAAAGCTCGCAAACCCGAATTTAGAAGTAATGGTCGCAGGCGGAGATGGTGATGGTTATTCAATTGGTGCAGGTCACTTTGTCCACGCAGTACGACGGAATGTCGATATGTCTTATATCGTGATGGACAATCGAATATACGGGCTGACTAAGGGACAGGCCTCACCAACTTCACGCGAAGACTTCGAGACTTCAACAACACCTGAGGGACCACAGCAACCGCCGGTGAATCCGCTTGCGCTGGCCTTAGCTGCGGGTGGAACATTCATCGCACAATCGTTTGCAACGGATGCACAGCGCCACGCTGAAATCGTTCAAAAAGCAATCGAACACGATGGATTCGGATTTGTCAATGTGTTTAGTCCCTGTGTGACATTCAACGACGTCGACACCTACGAGTATTTCCGAGAGAATCTTGCAGACGTTGCCGAAGAGGGTCATGACCCCTCAGATTACGATACGGCTAAGAATAAAATCCTTGATAATGAGCGTGAGTATCAGGGCGTTCTATGGCAGGATGAACACTCGACCGCATACGACGAACAACATGCCTTAGATGAAAATATGTCAGTGATGACCGATGGTGCCCCAGATGGGGCAATGGATCTGGTTCGAGAATTTTATTAACTCACTTTAGATTTAAGTACGAATCCGGTTACTTTTAGAAGTTTCAAATGCCATATGTGGGTATGTCAACCAGAGCCTACGATGTAGTCATCGTTGGCGGAGGCACGGCGGGGGCTTTTGCTGCTGCGACAGCAGCGGCCGAAGGTGTCAATACCGTGATTATTGAACGAAAGTCAGCTGACGAAGCGGGTCATATTGCTTGCGGTGATGCAATCAAAGGCACGAGTACCTTCCCAGATGTTATTGATCTTGATCACCTCAAAGATGAAGCATTCACCAATCAGCGAATCCAACGGGCTGTCTTTGAGAATCCAGAAGGAGACGACGTCGATATTGACTTCGGGGATTATGGAGCCGTCATTGATCGGAAGCGCTACGGAGAGGTTATTCTCTCTGAAGCGCAGCGTCTTGGCGCAGAAATTCACTATGATACGGTTGTCCAAGATGTACAGCAGACCGACGACGGTACTGTCACGGGAGTCAAAGCGATGCGTGATGGAACACCGCTCACATATGAGGCCGAGGTCACGGTTGATGCGGCTGGCGCACTCTCTATTCTACAAGATAAGACTGAATTTGAGTATTCCCACTTCGATACGAATGTGTCGTATTCACAGTTCTGTTCAGCTTACAGGGAGGTTCTCAATGTCCCTGAGCCGGTTTCATACGACGATGCGATCGTGTTCAAGCCGACCAAGGAGCTTGGCTATCTGTGGTACTTCCCGCGAACATCGACTGAGATCAACGTTGGTCTTGGGTTCCAGATGACTGAAGAGCCAATAGAGCTTGTCGAAACGCTCAAACGTGATATTCAGACTCGTCCAGAGCTGCGAAACGGGACAGTGAAAGACAAACTTGGCGCGTCTCTCCCGACGCGACGCCCATATGACTCAGCCGTGGCTGATGGGTTTGTTGCGGTGGGTGATGCGGCCGGTCATGTCAATCCAACAACTGGCGGAGGGATTCCAGGCGCGGCGAAATCGGCACACTGGGCAGCAAAACATATCGTACGAGCAATTAGCGAGGGCGACGTATCGGAGCACATCTCTGGCAGTACATGAGATGTATGACTAGTTTCGCAGCGTTTGCTGCGATTGATCTGTATAATCTCTGGGGAACCGTCAAGGGATGTTGATGAACTGGTGGATATTGTCTCTGCAGTGCCCGGTCAACAGCTTGCAGATGCACTAAGCAGTGGGTCTTCAAATATGGGGTTGCTCCTCAAATTAAAAACTCTTCTTGGAACGTTTGGTCACTGGGATGCGCTGTATGAACTGTATCAGGTGAGTCAACGTGCAAAAGAAATCACACGTCTATATGCTGAATATCCATCGACGCCAGAGGCGTTCGAAACGTGGCAAGCAGATCGTGACGACTTAATGGACGAATTTTACACGCTGACTGGTGCAGTAAAGAAGTACTGAGTCGTTCCTGCGCTCTCGTTCAACTAGTAGAGCAGACCGTGTATCCCGCGTCGTTCAGAACGATTCAATATTTGCTACCATCTCACACATAGTCTCATACATCATTCGATCCTCATGCAATTTTATACGAACGACCCTTACTACACGCCGCGTTATTGAAGTTTCCTGTTTCGATGACGGTGTCAGGCGGCGTCTGACAGCCCGTGAGATGCTCTCTCATGAACGTGCTTTCCATCCCGGCCTCTGATACTCCAGAGAAAGTGAACAGACCAAGCGCAGTCTCCACAGGCGTGAACGAGAGCGAAACTCTCGTTTGCACATCAGAATCGCAGGGCGATTCGTTGTCACACCAGCACTCACATTCTGGCGACGCTGTATCCTCGCCGTACTCACAGAGACGAAAGGAGGAAACCCACGGCTTGAGTTGTGGGAGGAATCCGACAAGCCAGTAAACAACCTACGAGCGATAGCAACCCGACTCCCCACTCCAGTCACAGAATTTCTCAAGAGTAAGTTTGACCTGTAAAGTAACCATGGAGCTTATTCGCACCGTCAAAGTCAAGCTCGATGTGCCTAGCGAACAGTGCAACGACCCCCATCAAATCAAAAATTAGTTCCTCCACTGTGCGAACACCACCGCAGAGTGGACATGGAGATACCCGAACGCTACTGCGTAACCTCAAAAAGAAACCCGAGAAATCCCTCTACGAGCGACTTCGCAACGAGACGGTGTTGACCGCCAACCTCGTCCAGAAGGGCATTCGGCGGGCTATCGAGGCCACGAAAAGTGGTGTCAGCCGACTCAAGAAAGGTGACAACACCACTCGACCGCATTTCGATTCGTGGAGCGTCGTCTACGACAAGCGAAGTGCAACGTTCCACTGCGACCACGTTTCCCTCTCAACGGTGAACGGTCGTGTCGAGTGCGACTACGTGCTTCCCGACCGAGGGAACACCAATTGGTAAGTACTCGCTGAACGAGGACTATGAGTTCCGTACGTCCACGTTACAGTACGACCGCCCCACTCGTTCTATCTCCACGCTCGGATGCGCCGAATCGAGAGTAACGAGCAAGAGCAGTCCACGAGTGATTCTTCTGACTCCAAGTACAGAACAGTCCTTTGTGTTGACCTGAATGTGGATGGCACTCTTGCTGTGACTTCGACGGGCACGTTCATCGGGAACGCTGACGAGATGAACCACCGAAGCCGAGAGTTTGAGAAGACTCGCGGGTCGATCCAACAGACAGGTATGCGGTCGGCACAGTTATCGATTCAGTCGATGAACGACCGCGAACACCATTGGATGCAGGACGAGTTATACCGAGCCTCGAATCAGACTCTCGAAGCAGCCCGCGAAAATGAGTGTACGCATATCGCGTTCGAGAGCCTGACCGATATTTGGAACCAGATGGCTGGTGCAAAGAGATTTCACTATGGGCGTTCCGTCACCTCTACCAGTACACCGAGTACAAAGCCAAGATGTTCGGGTTTGAGGTCAAACAGGTGAGTCCTGCGTACACGAGTCAGCGGTGTTCTTCGTGTGGGTTTACACACGAGAACAATCGGCGGTCGAAGCACCAATTCTTGTGTCAAAAGTGCAAGTACGAACTGAACGCGGACTACAACGCGAGCAAGAACATCGCTCGCAAACTTCTCAAGACACTCCACTCGGGGCAGAAGTCTTTGGATGGAGGCGCACCCTGTCAGTATGCGCTCACGTCAGGGACGCTGAACCTGAATGGCGATTACACCGCCTCCGTCAGTACGACGGCAGAAGGGGAGTCCACTGACAAGCCCACGACTGAAGTCGTTGGGAACTGACTCGCGGATCGTTGCTTGAGGGCGGGGGCTAAGCCTGCAAACTGGTAAAATAGGGGGCAAGACCCTTGCTTAAGCAACAAGCGAAGTGAGTGAGTAGGGAGGGGATACGCCCCGACAACCACAACATTCATTTCCGTCATTTCACAACGGCTTTTGAGTAGCAGCGTTTGAATACAAGTATAATGAACCAGTCTGCCCAATCCGATGTATATGCCCCAACTGATGACGAAATGCCAATGCTCGGATTAGGCACCTGGGAGAACACGGACCCAGATGCCTGTGCCTCCGCTGTCAAAACAGCGATTGAGATGGGCTATCGGCATATTGACACAGCCCAAGCATATGGGAATGAAGCGGATGTTGGGAGAGGAATTGAAGCAGCGTCAGTTCCTCGTGAAGAGCTTTTTATAGCTACCAAAGTCTGGATCACAAATCTCTCCCCGGATGATATTCGACGATCCACGAAAGAGAGTCTGAATAAACTTGGTCTTGATTACGTTGATCTGTTATATATTCACTGGCCTGCTCGTGCGTATGACCCAAAGGCCTCCCTCGCAGTGTTTGAGAAGTTATCTGAAGAAGGAATGATCAATCATATTGGAATCAGTAATTTTGAACCCGCACAGGTCGACCAAGCGATTGAACTGACGGATGCACCGATCTTTGCAAATCAAATTGAGATCCACCCGCTACTCCCGCAGACGACACTGTGTGAACACTGTGAACAGCAGGGTGTAAGCCTTGTCGCATACTCACCGCTTGCCAGAGGTGCGGTATTTGAAGTTCCCGAACTGAGCGAGATAGCTGAGAAACACGACGTCAGTGAGGCACAGGTATCGCTTGCTTGGCTGCGTAAAAAAGGGGTCACAACTATTCCGAAAGCAACGAGCGAAGCGCATATTCGCGACAATTGGAGATCACTACAGCTCAACTTAGACGCGGCCGATATCGAAAAGATCGATTCGATTGAGCAGACAGACCGCCGTGTAGACCCAAGTTTCGCACCATGGTAAATCCATAATTTCTTTCACTCAGTAACGCTATATGCATTGATGAAGTTTGAATTCAATTTGCCAGCGACTGTCGGAGTCTTGATTGCGTTCATCGCAATCGGAACAATCGGTCTGATGAGCATGGACGTCATGCAGTCATCAACGATACTCATGATGGTTA
>KE356562.1:693152-700367 GCA_000416005.1 Haloquadratum sp. J07HQX50
CAACTGCATCGTCCGCACTAACACTGACCCTGGGCCTAGCTGGGGCGTGACCGATAGAGCGCCTAAAAATGCACCGATAAACGCGAGTCCAACACCAACGGCATATGTCACGACTGAAACACGGCCGGAGTAAAGTGCTGTCTGAATTCGTTCGGGCACCTCAGCCAGGTGTTCATCTATTGCGAGACCTTTATATAATAATACACTACCTAATAGAGCAGCCAATCCTGCGATTGCCACCGTCGGCGAAAACTGTAAGACCAACACTGGCATGATTAGCAGCGCTGTGCCAAGCGGAACTAAGAATGTGGTCCGAAGTTCTTCATCAGCAAGAAACTGTTTGAGTAGATAGTATGTCGATTGTATATCGTGCGCTTGGCGGACAACGACTCGGTCGACAGCATCAACTGTGAGGCGGCTTTCAATGACCGGGACGACCTGTTCATCGTTTGCAGAGTCGATCACGACGATTGCAGAGTCAACCCCATAACGGTTGACCAACGACTCAACTTGTTGAGCTAAACGACGATCGGCATTAACCAATGATTCCCCAGCCCCTGTTACAATCGCGACGACTGGATCAGCCTCACTGTTTTGAAGATCTCGAGTGACGCGTAGTGCTTCGAGAAGACAATTAATAATAGAGTCTTCGGGATCAACCACTCCGATATCAATGACTAATGACTGGATAGCATCCCAGCCGACGACCGGCATTGAGAGTCCAGATACTTCATCAATACCGCCTGAGCGGTCGACACAAAGCACCAGCGTTGACACGTCTAAGCAAATGTCGTTGTCAATAATAATGCTCTCGGTCAAATTCAACTACCTGAGCATGCCCGCGTATGACGTACGTTGGCTGTTATAGCAGGCCTGTCTTCTGCAATTTCATCAGATCCTCGGTATCGAGTGTTTCGCCTTCTTTGAATTTCTGATATATTTCTTCGGCCTCTTCCTTGGCCGCCTCACGCTCTTCTGCGCGTTCATCCTCGCGTTCTTGCTCTTCTTCCTTATCAAGTTCGCGCAGGCGTTTTTGAACACGGACAAAGTCTTCGTGATGTGCGTCCGCTGCTTCCTGTGCTTCGACAAAGAGTTCGTGCATCGCATCCGCTTCATCGCGAATATCATCAGCTTCGCGATATGCCTCAATCATCTGGTTGTGATGCTCCTGTGCATCGTCAGCCAGTTCGGTCACCTTCTGATGATGTTGTGAGGCTTCCGAGCGGACTCTCTCAGCTTCCTCGACGAGTTCTTCAAGTTCGCCGCTATCTTCGACCTTTTCTTTCTTCTCCCGCAGATTGTCGCGCTTATCCTCTATCTTCTCGATAAGTTCGCGCTCATCTTCAGAGGAAAGAACCTCTGTCTGCTGTCGAAACTCTAATTGCTCAATCTCATCTTCCAACTCCTCGATGTCTTTTCCATCATCAAGTTCAAGATCCTCTTTGAGCTCCTCAACTTCCTCAAAAAGCTCGTTTGCCTTTGCATTGAGTTCGTTTCGGAGCTCTTTGTGCTCTTGAACCTGCTCATTGAGTTCGTCGCGCATCTCCCGATGATTTTGAGCTTCGTCGACTTTTTCGCGAGTCTTTGCGTTCAGCTCGTCGCGCATCGAAGCACGCTCGGAGGCCATCTGGTTCAGCTCGTTTCGCCTGTCACGTAACTGTCCGGCGACTTTGATAAGTTGCCCCTTTGAGTCCCTCTCGAGTTGATTCTCAGAGAGATCGATATTGTCAGAGTCTTTTAACGGTGCTACGTCGTATGAATTAAGAACTTCCTGTTGCGTTACCATACGTGGTCAAACCTCGATACCATATTGGCTCTAAGCGTTCTATAGGCGAGAATATCGACAGTAATGTCATTACTCAGCAAATAAATACATGAGTTTGCAAGCGGAATGACGTACCTATGGGTAGGTAGTGTGCAATCGTCTGTAAGAGAATTTCCGATCATTCTGCGTGCGATACCGCCTGAACGTTAGAAACGTTCTGGTACTGTAAGGTACACTCAGATAGCATATAAACCCACCGAAATGACGAGTATCTAACCCAATCTGAACGTTTTCTCTGCTCGTCCGTGGGGCGAGACTGTTGCGCACGACTCATCGCTTACGATGGGCTATGATGATGCACAGCACTATACCGAGGCTTGCTTGTTTATAGAGAGGTGACAGAGTGTATGTCTTTTGAGTCATATGAAGAGGTAATTACCGCAGAGGGTCATCAAAACGTAACAGCAACTCACAGTAGCACACTCGAGATAACGAGCGACGATTGGCTAACACAAGCAGGAGACTGTATTATTGGAGTAAACGCTGACCGAGTCCCCGCAGACTTTGACGATGAGTTTGTCCGACAGTGCCAGAGTCGAGCAACCGCGATTGAGGCGCATATTCACGTTGACACCAGTGAGAATGAGAGCTATGATTGTCTGTTCAAAGGTCGCGGTGATCCTGCTCTCAGTTTCGACAACGAACGGAGCCATGTCGGCCGGACGAGTGAATACGTTGACGATCGGACCGTATTTGTTGCCAGCTCTGGGGCTGCAGCAGACATAGATGGACGAATAATCGACGCGCTAAGCGCTGGTGCGACACTTACCTGCCGGTTAAGAGCATACCCCGAGAGACTCTCAGCCTGACGAGTAAGTCGGGTTTTACTCGTCTGTTGAATAAGGTCAGTATAAATATGATAAAAAATTGGTATAATTAACTATTAAATGTTTGTACACTAATGCATTGATGGACCATGTGCCACTTTGGAGAATACCCTGACGAATGGGCGTACGACACGGAAGAAAACGAAGAAACCCTTGCTGAACAAGAAGAGCAGGAGCCG
This sequence comes from Haloquadratum sp. J07HQX50, assembly GCA_000416005.1. Lineage (GTDB taxonomy): Archaea > Halobacteriota > Halobacteria > Halobacteriales > Haloferacaceae > Haloquadratum. The sequence continues at coordinate 695,984 of KE356562.1, forward strand.
GCGTTCCTTGACGACGAAACAGCTGACGACGTCCGCATCGTGACCGACGGCGGCGACGAGTAGTAGACATACCTGTCTCTAGTTATCCTCAGTCTTTTTTCCAAACGTTCAAAGGTATATCTCCAAACGACTAGTCATGAGTAGCATCAGCGAGACTTATATTGAAAACCGTGAGCGGGTTACCCCAAATAATGTGAATAACCACGGAACTGCGCACGGAGGAAACGTTGCAAGATGGATGGATGAGGTCGGTGCGATGTCTGCGATGCGACATGCAAACGAGACCTGTGTCACTGCTCGTATTGATGGGTTAGACTTTGAACGACCGATTCCGAAAGGAGATACCTGCGTGATTGAATCCTATGCTTATGCGACTGGGACGACCTCAATTCGTGTCCGTCTTCGCGCGTTTCGTGAGAACCCACGAACCGGTGAGCGTGAACGGACGACGGAGTCATATTTTGTCTTTGTTGCTGTCGATGACTTGATGGAGCCGACGCCGGTCCCTGAATTAACTGTCGAATCTGAGCGATGTAAAGAACTACAGGAAACGGCACTGGACGGAGAGCGCCTCAACCAGGAATCCTGATAACCACACGCGCATAACTCCGCTCAACGGGAGAAATAACTTCAATGTCGTAGCCAACGGCAATGACTGTCGTCTCGCCAGCTCGCTCCTGGATAAGGACTCCATCGAGTATAACACAGTCGCCAAATTGCTTGTCAGTCCCTTTCGGACACGTCAAGTGTAGCTGCTGAGGTACCGTCGCATTCATCTTGATTGATATGCCTCGTCCATTCGCCATTGTTGTCCGCTCAAGTCGTTTGATATCCGGTCTCAGTTGATCCTGTAGGGCTGATACTGCAGTCAAGCGCTCGGACCATCTAAACTGCCCTGCGTTATCAAACACGTGAGCTGTGGTTGTCACTCTGAGACTGTCGCTCACTGCATCCAAATCCAATACCGGGTCAGGTGGTGATGCCGTCGCAGATAAGCCAAGTTGTGCGAATGCCACTACCATCGCAAGCAACGCAACAGCAGCAACTCCAGCTGCCATGAGCACAACTTGGCCGCGATTCGATGAGGCTCCGTTCATATCCACCACATTTCGAGATGAATTACACACTCCGAGATAACGCGGGTGGCTGTGCCAGTCTCAACAAGGGTGGGAGGTCGCTCCCCGAGATGAGCTTGCGATATATGTAAGCTTACCCCGACTCCGGTCGGTGCGACCTTTTGTAACTGACGCATAATCTCTGCCCTGTCGCGTGTAACTGTCGATGTGGTAAGACAGGCATCATTGAGTGAGCTCTGCCCCTCTTCGATTGGAGGTGCTGAGAGCAGTAGTGTGACTGTATCTGATGCATGTTGATCAAGAACCGCGTCCGACCCCACAGTCGCAGTGGGCGTCCAGACAAACCCAGAAATAACTGCAAGTATCAATAGTACACCAACTCCAGCCTCAATCAATGCTGTCGCCAGTTGACCACGCTCGCCTCTGTCACTCATAACGTCCCACTCCAACGGCGATCCAGCCAGAGCGTTCGATCGTTCGATTCCACTGAAGTGCAACCTGTCCAGGCCCCCTTTCAACCGTCGTGAACGCAATTTCTATTGGGACCTGTTGTGGTGTCGCTATCTGATAGTGACCAGCCAGTCCGTTCGGGTTATATCTGATAACGCGGTCCGCAACCCGTATACTCGTGACCGTCTGCCGAGGGGCTGGCTGGATATAGAGACTCACTGTCGTGGGGCGGTCGGTCAACACGTAGCGAAATTCGGGGGCATGTCTACGAGAGCCAGATTGTGTAGACGCATCAAACGACATTGTATCAGTCCGCGGAATCGTATCCGAAATTCGAACGCGGCGGCGAACCATGGCATCCGGAGTCGCCTCAGCGCCGATTAACAACTGCCTATCAACATATACTTGTAGATGGCGCCCAGTCAGAGCCGGAACCATCGCTTCGAGTTGTTTTCGTGTGATTTTCTCAGTCTGGTCACGATCAAGCGTATTCCTCGATACCGTGTATGGTGCGGATGGCGAAACCATCGCAGTCGCCGTGGCATGCGCAATATGTGCGTTCTGCCTGTCAGTATCAGCGCCCGCGAGCGCCTGCTCAGCAACCATCACTCCCGCAGTCGTCGCTGTCGAGATGAGAATGAGACCAACAGCGAACCCAATGAGATTCGCCTGTCCTCGGTGACTCATGATCCCCCAGCGTGCTGATTTCTCAGATGAACAGTGTAATTGAGCGTGCTAGCATCTTGCATTCGATGCTTGAGGTGGATTGTAACCACCGCCTCGCTCTGTATCTCGCCATGTACGACTGTGGCGTTCGAGACAGCAACGACTCTCCGTGCTGCGATCCTATCGCTTGGATGAGTGAGGGCCAGTGTCGCACCTTGTTCAGTCGATATTGCAGTAATCTGATACTGTTGGCTGTGTATCCTCGCTGGGATCTGCACTCTCACCTGTCGATTTAATCTGACTGAATCAGCAGGTATTGCTGTTGTAATCTGAGTGGCCAGACGATCTAATGTCCGCTCAGCTAACTCCTCACCCACGGCTGCTTGATACTCACTAACGGTCACCCCGAATAGCAGCGCAGTGACTATCGAGATAAAGAGGATTCCAATTGCCAGTTCAAGTGTTTTACCAGTGACCGTTGAGACTCCACGAGTATCGAATCCCTGTCGAAGCATCAACTGACCTCCAGTTGAATTTCCACAATGTGACGGACCAAGTGGACAGCGCGGGGCTGTTCGAAATGCCCGATAACACTCACGATCCCATCGCCATCGATATCTCGCTGTGTGGTTGTTGAGGCGCCAGTTGCTGTGAGTGCTTTCGCCCAGACTTCCGGATAGTCTGTTTCAATGCCGACCGCATATGTCGCTGGTGCCAACATCGTCTGGTCACTCTCAACAGTCGCTGTGAGCCCGACCGAGAGTTGGTGACCCGACGTCGAAACTGCATCGAGACCACTCGTGTCCAATAGTGGAACACCAATATATAGCGAGTCAGGAGCCGTTGCGATACGAGGCTGGCCACGCTGTGAGACTGATTCAGGAGTTGCCTGTACAACGGTACCACCGAATGCAACCAGTTCACGTGGCCCATCAGTGTATATGACCGCGCCAGCATGGCCTGCCCACTGAATCGATCCACCCTCCAGCAGCCATATGCTTCGGTTTGCGACTTGGAGTTGGCCTCGAGTAAGCCGTATCTCTGTTCGCTTTGGGTAGTTGGTTGTCGCGAGCGAGTGCTGTAATTGACCAGAGACACGATCAAGATCGGCAACAGCTATGCCATCGGCCACAATCGAACCTGTCGTTGCTGTCAGCCCACTAATTGCGACGACAGTGACACCCAGCAGGAGGGCAACACCGACAACAGCTGCCTGGCCACGGGTATCTGACCACATTAGATAACTCCCGTACCAGCGAAAATCACATGACAAATCGAGACGAGCATTCCCGAGTGTAACAGTGCCTCATATCGTCCACGACTCGCAGCTCCAGCGAACCACCCTGCTGCGAGCATCGTTGCCTGTGTTGTGACGTACAGTCGAAACTGATCACGCGTAATATTGATTGCTGCTTCACCCACTGCGACACCGGAAATATCGGACATCGTTGCCAAACGTTCGAATCCGGCGAACACTTGTGTGGCTGTTGCAACGGTTATCCCAACAACTAACAGCGCTGTCGTCCACCCAACGGCGACATACACCATCATTCCTGAGCGGAGTGTCTGTTTGTCGTGATAGAGTCGACCAATTTCTGCCTGCAGCGTCTCGAACACCACACCTGTATCGCTTCCCGCATCCAATGCCCCAGTGACCAGTCCAACAGTCTGCTCAGCGAGTGGCGTTCCAACACGGGTGACAAACCGGTCTAAAGCGGCTGTTCGGAGATTAGTATCAATCCCTGCGTGAGGCGTTGTGAGTCGGAGATTCGCTGCTAAATCCGCAACGTCACTGTCCAACGGACCAAGGTCGACATCTTTTGCTACCTCCTCTACCGCATCAGGAAATGGTTGACCGAGTTCAACATGCCCTGAGATAGCATGGACGAAGTCCTTTAATTCGTGATCTTTCGCGTCATCAACTCGTGCTCGTCGAACCGCGATAAGTCCAACCGGGATTGCATAGCAGATGTACCCAACGAGCAGAGCCGAGAGGACATTTACCGTAAATTGAATTGAGAAAGCAATCCCAAGTGCTCCTGTGACAAGGAAAATCACCGCGGCGCTGGCAGGATTAGTTAATGCTGTGCGGGTCATCTCGCCCAGCGATGATGATCGTGCGTACGTGACCTGCTGATCGGTTGGGCGAAGCGCCGAGACCAGTCCAGCGACTCCCAGCCCAACAGTCAAGA
>KE356562.1:700926-708506 GCA_000416005.1 Haloquadratum sp. J07HQX50
CCAGCATAGAGGACTGCAGTATACATTCCAGCGGCGATGATTGCTCCACTCCCAAGAGCAGCAATGATTCGTAATTCAGAGGTAAGGATAACTACCGAAATCGCCTCAATATTGACACCGTCTGGCATGAAACGTGTAGCAAAATCCACACTCTGGTGCCAGAGGCGTGAAACGACTACGTCAGGGAGGACAACAAAAACGAAACTGATTGTCCCGCTAAGAAAGATTGCAGCAGAGGTTGCGATGGCGTATAGGCGAGCAATAAACAGATCAAATCCAATCGTGAGATTCGTTCCACGAAACGCCCGGCGATCACGGTCATGACGACGTTTCTGAGCCTGTGATGCAAAAATGGCGTATGCTGCACGATCAACTGGCCCCAAGCTATCAGGTGAGTTGGCACTCATCGCGTCTGCTCACCCACCTGCGGAGTGTTGTGCTTGTTCACGGCGGACTCGGTCGACAGTTGCTGCTTCATCGGTGCGGAGGTCCGATAGAAAACTAAACAGGCGGTCTGCATCACTGATATCCTCATTAACGAGATAGCGAACGTAGCGAACGCGACTCCGAAACTCTGCCTCAACCGTGGCCACAGACCGGTTTGTCGCACTTGCGAGTGCATGAAACACCCGATGATCAACGTGGGAATTTGTGCCATCAGTCGCAGCGTTCACTCCCCCAAGTGATGGGTGGTCATATGCCATTGAAAACTCTCCGTCGGCGTGACGAGTAAACACTGTATTATAATACAGTGTGGTGTTTGCTTTCTGGATCACGCCGGTCTGCTCGGCTGGAAGTGCTTCAAACTCAGATTTTGAGACTAACTCAACGACACTACCAACGAACCGTTCACCAGCGACACGCTGTGGAAATACAACGAGGTCAATCTCGCGAAGCAGATACACCGGTAATCCCTGCTCAACGACGCGATTGACCAGCGTCTCAATATCTTCTGCATGTGTTGTCCCAATCACCCCATGACCTGTGTTTAAAATCTCACCAAACGTCTGAAACGAGGCTGGTGAATTTACCTCAGCTATGACTTCAACGTCAGGATTGAGGTAGTTTGCCTCCACCATCAGGTCTGCCATCGAGACCCGTTTGTATGGATCCTCATGGTCACGTGTGGTAAGCGAGACGCCCGTTTCGTGCGGGAGATAGACCTCACGAGAGCCTTCATCGATTGAAATTGGTCGATTATCGAAAGGAATGAACGGCATGTGTGAATTCAGTAACGTCGTCTTCCCAACGCCAGTTGGCCCGGAAAATAGTACGACGCGGTGATACTCATACAACAACCACAGTAGTGCAACGAGTTCCGGTGGGATCGATCCAAATCGAATTAAATCAACTGGTGTGAGTGGTGTTGTTGCCTGCTTCCGAATCGAGACGTGTGGACCGTCCTCTGAAATGACTGGGAGTGCTACCGCACATCGGATTGTTTCATCACTCTCACTCCCGCCTGCTGGGCGGAGATTTACTTTTGCCGACGGCTGTGTAGCACTCAGTTCAACGCCATCGTTTGCAGCCAGTTGGGTGACAATATTGACGAAGCTCGTCTCATTTTCAAATTGGAGGTTTGTCGGAAGACGATCGCCGACATCAACAACATCGGCTCGTGGAACAATCTTAATTCGTTCACCGACGCGGTTCGCTTCGATGTCCTCCAGATATGGATCACGAATAGGGATAGTGAGAACACCTTCACCGACATAATCTCTGAGAACATAATAGATGAGATCATCAAGACGTTCACGTGCGAAGCGGTCATTCACAGGCGGCGGTAATATGTCATATCGTGAGAGAAGATGCTGGATTCGGTGTCTTGTAGAGGCTACCAGTGCTGTTGTATTACGCGCCATGAGGCGCCGAGAGAGAAACGCCGTCGCACATCGATAAACATACTCCGTCCGATTTTCAACGATTGTCTCTACGTTTACGTCCCAAATATATTCTTTACATTCACGGATAAGCGTCGAGTCACCTGGCAGTAGTGGTGGTTCCAATACTGCATACTGCGCTTTGAACCGGTCGTCGCCCAGTAGTCGATCACGACGAATGACCACCTCAATATCAAACCCAGCGAAGCCGACTGTATAGTACTGGAGACGTTCGCTGGCAATCGCTGTGACAGATGCGGCCTCTGCAGAAAACTGTGTAAACGCTGGTGCATAATCGTCGGTATGAACGATGAGTGTATCGTCGGTGTGAGTATCGGCATCAACCATCACGATATGAGGGTCGAGAGCCAGCGGAGTGATAGGGCCAAGAAGATGAAAATCACGGAGCGTATAATGCTCAATTTGACGTCGAACGGCGGGCGCTACATCCAGGAGTGAATCGAGTGCCCGTTGATACTTTGGTGAGAGACCGTCCTGTGCACGTGTGGCCGCTCCTTCGCGAGTGAGCGGTCGTCTGGGCTCAACAGGTGTCAAGTATGACTCGATTCTTGCATATCCTGTCTTCCCAGCTGGTGAAAGCAACGGTTCGCGAATCTGATAAGAGAAACCGATATCATCGAATCGATTAGCAATGGTTACCACAGTGCCGGTTATGAGTGTATATTGTGCGTGAATATGTGGCGCATACCATGCAGCAGAAGTATCCGGTGGTTCTGGTGGGGGAACCGAAATCATTCTCGACGTATCCTGTATTGAATAGACAGTCTGCTGTTGTCTCGTTTATACTGGCAAATATTCATGTGTTTGATAGCTAAGTCATCGTACTTAGCTTTGTGTGGCAACGTGTTGATACGTTACTCGGCCCTCTTGTGGACAGAATAGCAAAGGAAACTCCACAGATAGCGAGAGTGTCTTGAGGTTGACCCTAAGTTGATTAAACATGTCGAATCGACGATCGTTGTAGCCGAAATGAGAATTATCTTTCTGACAGCAAGATGAAAACAAATATTTGAATCCTGCAGACGAGGGCGCGGCACCGATACGGTCTCATTGGTGACATACAGTCGCCCTGAGAGGTCATTAGAAATCGCGTTACTTTGGCCTGCAAACGGCCGGTTTGTATTAATTATCGACAACTCAAAGCGCAGAGAATAGCATCGGACAATACGGTTATGGAAACGTGTCTTAGATTCATCTGGTAATCAAACCAGTAGCATTTCTCTTCAGTTAGTATGAGTAGGAGGGTGCGATATGTTCTGTTTGTGTCGCATATCAACCACTGGATGAAGACCTGATGTCTGGACGGTATTCAATCGTCAGCGAATACGATCTCTTCAACCTCGTGTCGCGGATTCTCATCATCGTCATCCTCGTATTTATACACGACATCCTCCTCTTCATCGCCGGTTTCGACATGCGAGCCATCACAGTATGGCTTATTATCTGACAATCCACACTGGCAGATATATGCTGTCCCACCCTGTTCGTCTAATTCTTCTTCACCGACAGGGACCGGACCATTTGCATCATGTGTTACTTCTCTTGTCATATATTTTCTTATGAGTTCAGCGGGTAAATGGTACGTGGAACAGGTATCATTTTCTCCCGCTCAACACACAGCGTGATGTACACCTGCACCCAAGAGCGATCGCTGATACTCGTCCACCTCTCGGTATCGGAGTGATCGAGGATACACGATATGTTGTTGCCGAGAGGAGTCATTCCCCAGAATTAATGACATCGTCCGATGGATGGACTCGCCCAGCACAAGAGAATTGCTCTGTGCGATGTTATCTACAGGCGGAACAGGCAGAGTGGAGGTCGTTCCCGATTTCCGTTCTCGCGATGACGCTCTGGGTCTCAAACCACTTCTCTGCAAGAAGCTGAAGGCCATACGCTTATGACGCAGCCCACCGTCACGATAAATACAGTTGCGGCGTGGGTGAAAGACCTCAAAGCGACGGCCGGTAGTTGCGAGAAAGCGCGACACCTCTCGACATCAACGGCAGGTGAACGGGTGTTCGCGGTCGCGAGGGGGGTGAAGCCGCCGATCCTCACGCACCAGACGTTCGGATGTGAATTCCAGCCGACCCATCTCGGGAACGTCAAGAGAAATGAAATTCGCCTGCGACAGCACGGGCCGCCTTGGGACGTGCAGTCAAGACGGTGAACATTGTCCCCGCGGTACGTCACACATAGGTGTGGGTGCTTGCATATGCGTGTTTCAACGAACCAGTCTTGTGATTGTTGCCAATATCATAGGTGTGAGGGGTAGATGCTTCACAACGCCTTCGCCGCACCACTTCAGTCCTCAGAGAGTCGTGACTCGCTTGCTATTTGTAGTGGTTTGATCATCGTCTGCTTCCTTCTTCTCCGGGTGATTCGAAGTCTGTATCCCGAATTAATTGTCTTTATTCCCGCTGCGATTATGATTGTCGCTGCGAGTCTTTTTATTGGATACCTCGGGTGGTACCTGCAATCGAGACCAGAGACTGACACCCGCCCCACGGTTTCGACCGAAACGGCAGTTCTTGGCGCCCGCCTGCTTACTGTTGGTGGTATCTATACGATTCCTGCAGCAGTGGCGGTTAGTATCACTGCATATACCATCGTCTCAGGAGCCAGAGGGTTCTTGATTACACTTGGACCGACAGTTGCACTATTAGCTACCGTTGCTTCGGTCTACCTACTTCCTGCGGCGCTCCACGTTGCAGCAACCAGTGGGGTGCGCCCTGCACTGACTCGACATGCCGTCTCAGGACTCGCGAGTGGGTCGTACTTTTTCAGTTGGGTCGTCGCCACAACGTTGATTGTCAGTTCATGGAGTCTTCAGGGGGCGATTTCGATCTCGACTCCTGCTGCGATTATTGGAGCAGTGATAATCGCCTATACGCACCTCGTGGCGGTTCAATTATTGTCTGAGGGACTATCGCGAAGTCGGCACAGTCTCTCTTGATACCGGAGACACTCCGGTCAGACCGGTGGTGCACCCAACTGGACCTCGTCTGACAGCGTGCGAGTATGTAGTGCACGGCCGGTCGTCTGATCGAAGATATGAATCGCATCAGCAGGAAGACGCGCAGCAACCGGCTGGTCCTGAGTGAGTCTATGCATGCCGCTCACCGTGGCGACCAGAGGGGCAGTTGCTGTGGAGACATCCGGAAACGAGAGGTATACGATGTTCTCATTACCCATTGGTTCGACGACATCAACCCGTGTATCGAAATCTGTCGGCCGTGCCTTTTCGCTGACAAGTTCGACGGCCTCTGGGCGAATCCCAAGCACCACTTCACGGCCGAGACTCATATTTGCGGCTATTTCAGTGGGAAGAGAATATTCGAACAGATCGCCCACGAGTCGGTCTTGCTCGAAAGTCATCTCGAAGAAGTTCATTGAGGGCTCACCAAGGAAACCAGCGACGAATTGATTGGCCGGTTCGTGATAGCACTCTAGCGGCGTTGCCACTTGCTGGAGTTCACCAGCATTCAAGATGGCAATACGATCACCCATCGTCATTGCTTCTGTTTGATCGTGAGTGACGTACATCGTCGTTACCTCAAGTTCTTCCTGGAGGCGCTGGAGCTCTGTTCGCATTTGTGCACGAAGCTTTGCGTCAAGATTCGACAGCGGTTCATCCATCAAGAATACTTCAGGGTCACGCACGATGGCACGACCGAGTGCGACACGCTGTCGTTGACCACCTGAGAGGTCACGCGGTGTTCGGTCAAGTAACTCGGGGATATCAAGAAGATTAGCGGTCTCTTCGACTCGTGCCTGAATTTTCTCATTATCGAAGGTAGTGCTCTCTTCGAGACCAAATGCGATGTTTTCTTGCACACTCATATGCGGATAGAGCGCATATGATTGAAACACCATTGCAATATCACGATTTTGAGGCTTCACGTCGTTGATGACTCGATCACGAAGCGTAATGTCCCCGCTCGTGATGCTTTCGAGTCCAGCAACCATCCTGAGCGTCGTTGATTTTCCGCAGCCAGATGGACCGACAACGACGAGGAATTCTCCATCTTCGATCGAGATTGAGATATCGTCGACAGCGACGACCTGTTCTTTTCCATCTTCGAATACTTTTGTTAGTGAATTGAGTGTAAGCGAGGCCATAATTATCTATCATGTATCTTTTGAATTTGACCTCCTCCCACCGCTTCAGGGGTGGGATTCCCGAGCGTTGGGATATGACGGTTTGCAGTCTCCCCGTTTTCTCGGTGTGAACTGTCCGCTCTCGCGGTCACACAGGAAGACTCCGGGCTGGGCCAACCAGCCGTTACTCATATGCCCTGTTGGGGGATTCTGAGCTATCTGTCTGCAAACGTTCACATCTGCGTTCATCGTCGTCTCGCACAACTCACAGACGTACAGTCCACGTTCCACGCGGTTACTCTCTCGAATCTGTCTGCAACACGAACACGTCTTCGAGGGAATTTCTTCGTCCACCTGATCAACAACGATACCGTGTTCCTCGGCGTTGTATTCGAGCATTCGAGTGAACCGGGCAGACTCCCACCCCTGCGACTTCTTGTTCCGTGATTGACCCCAGTTCCGCGAGTCACCGTTCTCATCTCCGTGGATGTTGCTGGGGTCGCTAACTGCAATCTGAGCCACGCCTTCTTTGACACACCACTGGACGACGTGCTTTGAGAGAGTATGGAGAAAGTGGTCTTTAGGCCGAGAAAGTTTCCGACGAGCTTTCCGCCCACGCTTCCAGGAGCTGTTTTCGCCTTCGGTCTGGTACTCCTCGCGGGTGAGGTAGTGCTTGTTTTGTTTCGGCACGTACTCTGGATACAGTTCGTGCGCGCCATCCTCGTAGCTGATGGCAAGATAGTTGCTATTGCCGAGATCGATACCTGCCGTCTTGTCGTCCTGCGCGTCGGGAATCTCTTTCTGGCAGACGAGGTGGAGTTCCCATTCGTCGCCATTCCAGACAGCACGCACCTGCTGGATGTTCTCACCTTCTACATTGGGGGGCGTCTCATATTCCACGAAGATGAAGTCTGAGCCCCCGTCTTTCAGGTTCAGGTTCAGGTTCAGGTTCCAGCCTTTCGAGAGGCGACCCTGCCCGTGCTTTGTGTCGTGTTTGATGCCTTTTTGTTTCCACGTCACGGTTAAGCGTGGGTGGTCCTCGTCACGTTTTCGGTAGCCCGGTGGGTTCGCGTTGTCGTCGGAGTCGTACCAACCGCTGAACGCCTCAGCAAGTTCTTCGAGAACTCGCTGACTTGACTGAGAATGCAGGTCACTGTCGCGTTCGTGGTGTTTTAATTCCGATTTTACTTCGGCTTCGCCGGGTATTTGATCGTCTTCGTCCCACTGTTGCTGGATGTAGTAGCGTCCGATGTTCCACAGTTTCGAGACAGAAAACCTGCAGTCGCTGAGGTCGTCACGAACCTGTTCGTGGTTCGTGATGCATGCGACGTAGCTGCGGGTCATCTCCAGCATTGTTCTGCGGTACATAATACGTTATGTGACGAATCAACTTAGAGACTGTGTTTAATATCAAATATCCAGCTGAGCGTTCGAGTGTGGTGAGTTTCCCAGCTGTCAGCTTCCACGACTCAAGCTGTGTGTTTCTGCCTTGCACGTGTTCTCAGTTCTGGACGTCTCTGCAGGTGAGTGCGATATGCTGGTTTAGCTGTTCAGATACTGATAGTGAGTCGAGATCAC
>KE356562.1:709605-713154 GCA_000416005.1 Haloquadratum sp. J07HQX50
CGCCGTGACGACGAACGAGAGGCTCATTGGCAACAGGTAGATAGTCCGGAATGTATTCTCAAACCGAATCCCACGATCGATGAGTATTGCCAGGCCAAGCCCGACTATTAGCGTTGCCAGCGTAAAGACAACTAATAGAATGATTGTATTCAGGGCTGCATCAACAGTGCCGGAGTCAGACACCGCGCGTACATACATCTCAAAATCAAGATTGGAGTAGTCCGGCGCCTGTGCAAATCCCTCATAATCAGTCAGTGAGATGAGAAGATTCCACAGGATAGCTCCATAAACGAACAGCCCAACGAGAAAGAACGGCGGGAACCAGAATGGTAGAGATTCAACAAAATCGTCTCCGAACCGGGCATTGATACGGTCGAAGAGTCGATCAGCTGAGCCTCTCTCAGTACGATCCTCACCGGCTACAACACCACCGTCTGTGCGCGTTTCGTCGGCAGTTCTGTCACTGAACACTCGGTTGAGATAATCGGAAATTCGAGACATCAGGCTTGCATGTGATTCAGTTTGATTTATGAGCTGGATACTGCGTCGATAAAGCCCTGCGTCGCCGCTTCAATGTCATATGGGCCAGTGAACTCTGAGGAGACGACTTCATTGAGAGCAGTTCGTATCTCGCTCGAAACGCCGAGACCGTGCTGGAGATTTGGTGGCCGCTGGTCTGCCTCCGCAAAGTCCTCGGCAGTCTCTTTCAGGAATGGTCCAAATTCATCTAAACTGACGTCAGTCCGAGTCGGAATTGAACCTTTAAACTGATTATATGCAATCTGTGCTTCTTGACTCCCGACAAATTTTAGATACGTCTTCGTCGCCTCAGGGGTTGGATTGTCAGCGGGATAGAGGAAGGAATCGAAGTGGAGTGAGTACATCCCTTCAGTGCCAGGGAACGTTTTGAATCCCCAGTCCTCATTATAACTGAAATCCTCAGCGTTGCGATAAGCCCCTGCACACCAGTTGCCTTGATGAATAAAGGCAGCATCGCCGTTAATGATGTTTTGATTTGATTCAGTCAACCCGATTGAGGAAGCGTCATCACTGACATAATTGTCCAAGACGGTGGCAGTGGATTCAAATGTGGCTTGAACAGCACTTTTCGATGGCTCACCGTTAATGAAATCCATATATGCATCAAAGCCTTCTTGACCAAGCATCATTGCCTCAAATAACTGGGTGGTTGTCCACGTCCCAGACATCCCATGCGTGAATGGGATTTTATCTGTATTATTGGCTACAGTATCAAGTGCGTCGCCATGCTGATACACTGTTCAACTCTCTGGATCTACGCCCGCTTCCTCAACAACACTGATATTATAAAATAGGCAATTAAGTCGATGTGATCCGAGCGGCACAGCTCTATAACTGCCGTTCTGTCGGTGGAGATCTCTCGCCTCGTCGATCATCACATCCTCATACTCATTCGCTGACCAGACATCATCAACAGATCCGAGTGCTCCTTCGTACCGTTTTAGGTTTGGGCCAGGCCAGTTGGCGAACGTACCCGGTGGGTCGTTGCTCTGCAGTCGATTCGCGACGACTGCATCAAGATTTTCGTTCCCCCCACCACCGATCGGATTAAATTCAGCGTTCACATCAGGGTACGCCTCGTTGAATGCGCTTTCCAGTGCTTCTGCAGCTCGTGCACCATCACCGCCAGTCCACCCATGTAGGATTTCAACAGGCCCAGAAGAGCCACCACTAGAGTAACCACCATCGCTACTAGAATCACCAGATGAGCCGCCATTACTACCAGCACACCCAGCGAGCCCTCCCATACCGGCTACGACTGTCCCAGTAAGCGTTAGATATTTGCGTCGAGAAAATGAATTGCCGTTCTCTTTCATGATTATTCGCTCTAATTTAGAAATGATTTTGCGCTAACTTATATGTATTTATCTGATCATATAGTGCATATGAGGTGAGCTATACTTAGAGAGTGGCGATGCAGTGCTCGGTGTAGAAACATCGCACAGTTCAGGGCGAAGAGGAGGTTACCGTTTGCCTAATGCTCTCTCAAATCGCTGCTGTGCTCGTTCGTACCCATCATTGCGGTCTACGATCGGCTCAGCGTACTCCGGACACAATCGATTCCGTTTGCCATGGTTGAGCGTTGGCCACTCGATTATCTCCTCAGTCGGGACATCAGAGAGCTCCGGGACATAGTGACGAACGAATGCTGCCCCATCGTCATACTTTGCCATTTGGCTCACTGGGTCGAAGATTCGTACGTCCACTGAATCTGTGCCCGTTGAAGCTATCCACTGCCAGTTTCCATAGTTTGAGGCGTAGTCATGATCAATGAGTTGTTTGGTAAAGTATCGCGCTCCGCGGCGCCAGTCAATCAGTAGATGCTTAGACAGGAAGCTGGCGACGACTTGGCGGGGACGATTATGGATATATCCCTCTTGATTCAGTTGTCGCATTCCTGCGTCGACAAGCGGATAGCCGGTTTCTCCCGCTGTCCATGCATTGAAATCGTCTTTATCCTCACGCCATTGCATTTGATTTGGGAACTCATTGTAATTCTCAACGGCCAGATCTGGATTGTAATACAGCAGGTGATAGTTTTGTTCGCGCCAAGAGAGTTCGTACGGGAATTTCTCTGCATTTCGCCGTTCACGACCAGACACTGAGTCAGCCAAGTTCTGTGTGCGGTTCCAGAGGCTGCGAATGCCGATCATCCCACCTGCGATATATGGTGAAAGCCGTGAGACGCTCGTCGTTGGATTCTCGACTGCGGCTGGAAGGTCATCTCGCATGTCGTTGTACTGAAATAACGCTTGATTACAGAACCGATCGAATCGCTTTGCTGCTGCCTCAGGACCTGCTGGAGGAAGTGAAATATCAACGTCAGGGACGGCGATTGTTTTTCCATCTGAAATCCCAATCAGTTGGTCAGCATCAGGCGCATCATACGGGCCGCGTTTTGGAACAGTTTCCCAGTCACGATGGAACTGGCTATGATTTGAGTATGATGAATCAAGTCGACCGGGGTCAACAAGTACGTGGTCTGTTCGCGCGTCAAGAGATGCATCACTCGCAGCTAACTCACGCTCGACGTGCTGTCTTCGTGTCCGCCGTCCGGGTCGGTAGTGGGAGTTACAATAGACGGTTTCGATATCATACTCATCAACCAGTTCAGGGATAATATCTGCTGGCGACCCAATGCGGACAAGTAAGTCACTATCGCGCTCTCGGTAGATCGTCTTGAGTGCTTGGACGCCTGCCAGCCAGAACGCTTGCTGGCGCGCACCGATCTTTTTGAACAGATCAGGGTCATAGATGTATATTGGAAGAACATTTCCATCTCGGGACGCCGCAGATAGTCCAGCGTTATCGACAGTGCGCAGGTCACGGCGGTGCCAGAAGATATTCATACAGATAGTTGTGCCTGGACAAGAGTGAACCCATCGACTCATTTTTCTATTCACTCTCTGGGGCGGCGTGCATGACAATATCTGAGGGGTTCAGCACAGCAAATGCCCCATCCAAGTCGTCTCGTGACATCTTTCGCACCATTCACTGCGGGGCCTCTCG
>KE356562.1:714313-723840 GCA_000416005.1 Haloquadratum sp. J07HQX50
GAATCATCGAGTGCTTGTCCTGCAAGTAACTGCCCACCATAGAAAACGACAACAAAAAAGAAGAGTGCAACCACGATACCTCCAATTGCATTTGCCGGATACCGGATGAATAATAGTGCCTCTCGGTATAGCACTGCCCGGATCAGTGTGAGATATCCAGCAGATGTTGCTTCAGCACTCATGAGTCATCACTCGTCAGTTCGACGAAGACCGATTCAAGATCTGGGTCGGTCGTTTCGATTGATTTGATACTCGCTCCTGCCATTTCGAGGTGGTTGAGTGTCTCACATAGTGTTGATGTCGTTGCTTTGGTTCGAAGCCGAACAGCAGTATCACCCTGCTCGACAAGTTGAGAACACGAACTGAGCCGCTGTTGAGTCGCCGAATCGATTGGTGAAGCTGTCAGTTCGACATGCTGGGTCTCGCTCGAATTGAGAAGAGATTCAACCTGAGTATCAGCGCGAAGATCTCCATCAACGAAGAGGAGAACCCGATTGCAGAGGCTCTCAATCACGGTCATGTCGTGACTGCTGAGGATAATCGCCCGGTCGGTATCAGATGCCAGGCGCTGAAGTTCACGTCGGAGCGTCCGGGTCGCTGCGACGTCTAGCCCGAGTGTCGGTTCATCGAGAATAAGCAATCGCGCACCACTCGCTAATACGCTTGCTAGTGAGACTTTTTGTTTCATTCCACGGGAGAGTGACCGAACAGGGGTGTCTGCCTCTGCAGCGAGCTCAAACTGCTCTAAGAGTCGGTCATGCTCCTTGGAAACACTATCAGGGTGAACTCCACTGATTGTCGCAAAATATCGAAGATTTTCTCGAACCGTCAGTCGCCAATAATCGTTTCGTGCACCCTCAAACAAGACATCAACGTCGGCATATGCCTGTCGGGTGGCATCTGCAACTGAGTGACCGTAAATATTGACACCTCCTTCATCAGGAATAATTGTTCCAAGAATCGATTTAATCAGTGTCGTCTTTCCCGCTCCATTTGGCCCGAGTAGTCCAACAATCTCCCCAGAATTAATCTCGAATGAAACGTCATCAACTGCTTGAATTGCAGTCTCTCCTCGACCAAATTGCTTCGAGAGAGCCGTTACACTGAGTGCTGTCTGTGCCGATGCACTCTGTGATTGCATTAAGATTAAAACGCACTCAATCATCAAAAGCCGCGCGTCTCATACGTGGATTTAGCATCCCTTGCGCTTGTCACAGGAGAAGTACGGATTCATGGAGTGCTGCGGTTTGTAATCCCGTTGCTCTCTGGTCGAATGCCCCCCTCTCACTCTCAACAACAGAAGTTCCATTTCGGTACAGACATCTTAGATGATATGGACCTTGATCGATTCGCAAAGGACACACCTGAAGACGATGCGCCAAGTGCCGCCGACGTATGTGTCGTGGCCACTCAACCCGATACATTCCAGCGGTGTCGCGATGGCATATATCCATCCCCTGCTACGTACCCCCGGACTGAGCGTCCATTTTCATATCTTGCGTTATATCGCACAGCACCTGTGTCTGCGATTACCCATTACGCGAGAATCACTGCACGAACACCTCAGACTCGGGGAGAACAGGGACCACTGACGCCAACGGACTGGAAGCAGTTAATCGATCCATTCAGTGACTGTGACTCTGTCATTGTCTTCGAGTTTGAGTCATTGATCCCGCTTGAAGACCCAGTCAAGAATGATCAACAAGGGGTTCGCGGGGCGTGGTATACAGATATCGGGGCACTCCGTGAGTCAACGACAATCAGCGAGTTAGCAGCAGTCGCAGAGACACATTGAGACGCGCGCGGTGGAACCGAAACCCATTATATATCCAGTATATATATTTGAAACGTGCCGAGGTAGCCTAGCCTGGTCAAGGCGGCAGATTCGAAATCTGCTGTCCATTCGGACTCGTGAGTTCAAATCTCACCCTCGGCGCTTACGACACATTCGTCTTCTTGACAGGGCTGACATCCAATGTGCTCCGGTCAGATGTCAGTCTCCACCGTTGGAATATGGCTCATTTGACCATCAGGTATACTCACAGATTACGAACTGCAACTTGAGATGCCTGTCTCAACCGCAGAGCTGGCTTGGGCGGACGGAACATGAGCTATAGCGTCGATTGCTCAACCTGTGTGGTTTCATCCTGCTGGAAAAGTTGGTATGGCGAACGCTCACGACTAATGAGATATCCATCAACGTTGGAGCGGTCATTTGGATTAGCTCGTCGAACCCATACGTTTGCTTCTCCACGCATAGCTAATCTTTCAGCCCACGCATCTGCATCCGCCCGGGTATCAAATCGATGGTGCGTCCCAGCACGCTGGACCACCTCCCCAACCGCGCCGTTGCGGCGGCGGGCGGAAGATTTGATATCGACAACGTAGTCGCTCACAGTTGTATATAAACTATTCTCGCATGTTAACTCTTACAGGATACCTCCCCAGCGTTCGATTTCTGGGTGGGAGGTGAAAAGAGACAATTGGAACGTCTGACATCTTCCAACGAGTGAAGTTGTGGGGTCGTGGGTCGTGTCAGTACGACCCCCTGACCGAGATAGCAGCCTTTTGATCTGGAGCGCGTATGCTCCCTTCAAGCCCGGAATCGGACTCGAGAGCACAATCCACAGGCTGGTGTCGGATTTAATCTACATCCGTGCCTACGTCGTGGGCTTTCTGCTTGAGCCACTTTCACCTCCCCCCACGGCTGAAGCAGTGGGATTCCCCGATGGGGATCATAAGCTTGCGCGTTTCCTTGGCGACTCACATATCCAGCCGAGCGTGGATCTCTTCCCAGTTGTCGGCTTCACGGCTCAAGCCGTGGGCTTTCGCCTTGCACTCACTGGTAATTGCCGGACATATCCTAAGGAACGTCCGCGGTGCAGATGAGCCGGGTGATGAAGTATCTCAGTGTCGGACTCGTGACGACCAGACGACAGATGCGTATTGAACGGTCTGGTGTGCTGCGAAACGTGGGAGTATCACAGAAAAGATACAGAATTGACAATGTTGTGAAACGCGTACGATCAGTGGGCCAGAGAGTCGCTCATGATATCGTGGCTGCTCAGTCGTCAGCTATTTCGGCCGCCTCAGGGTCCGCATGAGGAGTCCCTACCGAGTGGAGACGGTCAAGTGCCTCAACCATCGCTTCAACACTACATCGAGTGATATCCGAATCTGAGCTGGCAACACTGACAGTTCGGTCACCCTTGGACATCTCTACCTCAACAGTTACCACTGCATCGGTGCCACCGGTGATCGCATCAACATGATACGAATCTAACTGTGCGGCTGCCTCTGTGCCTAGCGCAGCCCGAACTGCTTCGACAGCTGCATCAACAGGGCCGCTCCCAGTTCCCGAAGCAACTCGTTCTTCATCGCCTACTCGGAGTCTGACAGAGGCAGTCGGAGTGCCACCACCAGAAGCAGCAGTCAAGTGGAGCAACTCAACATGCCGGTCACGTTCACGACCCTGCACTTCTTCGGCTATCGCCAGTAGGTCCGCATCGGTGACGCGCTTATCTCGGTCAGCGAGACGCTTTACACGGTCAACAACCGCTGCTAGTTCGTCTTCATTCACACTGATGTTGTGTTCTTCAAGTGCTGCGCGTACGCCCGCCCGCCCAGCGTGCTTGCCCAATACCATACGACGCTCCCGCCCGACCGTCTCGGGTGGATATGGTTCGTACATGGCATTGTCTTTCAGCGTCCCATCAGTATGAATACCGCTTTCGTGAGTAAATGCATTCTCGCCAACAACCGCCTTGTTTGGTGGGAGTGCGACGCCGGTTGCCTGCGAGACAGTTTGAGCGAGTTCATACATTGCTTCCAAGTTTGCTGTATTGAGATCATAGCAGTGTGCCAGTGTGATAGCCACTTCTTCAGTCGCCACGTTTCCGGCTCGCTCCCCAATACCGTCTATCGTTCCATGAACGAGGTCCGCACCAGCCGCCAAGCTCACCCACGTGTTCGTCATCGCAAGTCCGAGATCATCATGCGTGTGAGTGGAAACAGGGCCAATCTCGGACAGTCGTGAAACATAACGATAAGTTGTTTCTGGGCTTGCGTGTCCGACCGTGTCGGCGAAGCAGTAGCGATCGGCGCCGGCATCCAGTGCAGCGTTGGCAAGTGATTCAAGATAACTCAACTCAGCACGCGAACCATCCTCGCCGATGACCTCGACCCACAAATCATGATCTTTTGCATATGCCACTAACTCGGCAGTATTGGTAATCACTGCCTCACGAGTGGTTCCAACTTTGGTTTCGATGTGACGATCACTTGCTGGAACAACGATTGTGACACCATCGACATCACACTCAAGTGCAAGGTCAATATCGGACACAACACCACGGGCGAAGCTGGTGATTGTTGCATCGAGATCAAGTGCAGTGACGCGCTGAATTGTTTCACGTTCACTCTCACCGGTACAGGCACTCCCTGCTTCGATGTATTCAATCCCTGCGCGATCCAATGCTGTGGCGATATCCGCTTTCTCTTCTGGTGTTAAAGAGACGCCCGGTGCCTGTTCACCGTCACGAAGAGTTGTATCTAAGAGCTGTACAGAGTCGTCGGAATCCAAGATGGATGCAAGGGGTGTGTCGGGGTTACCCCCGAATAAATCGACCACGAGACATTGCTCACGAGTAGAGTTTAGACGAAGCTATTTAAATGCCTCTTTTTGTGTAGAGGACACTCGCTGCATACTCCTCACTATTCTGCAACCACTTGTGGCAGATATCTACATTTAACCAAGACAAGTGACCGTGCGGATTGAACGGAGATGTGCGTGGAGCGTAATCAGTCATACGTGGAACATGTCCGTATCCGATATGAGCCTTCTGAGCGAACTCTCGGGAACCTGCTTCGACCTACGCTCTCCACACACAGCGATACTTCCATCCTGAACTAACGCCACCTCAAGACGAGGTGGACAGGCTCCACGAGTGATACTTCACGTCTTCTACAGAGGCTATACTCGTAGACGGCTTAACAGTGTCAAGAACCTTTCTCACACCCGCAGGGGTTACTCAGCAAACTGTATCAACTTATTATCTATTAAACAGGTGCTGTATCGGTGTGACTGTGGGCCCTCGACAGGCACTTAGCGGAAGCGTACTACCTCTATCACTCTTCATTATTGGTATGATAGTTCTTGGAGATCCAATTTTAGGCTTCTCACAACTGCTTCCCGATGGGATATTTAGTCTGATACCCGGAATCGCCCTTCTCGCTGGTAGCGCTTTCCTGTACTGTATAAAACAGGCACGGACGGTTGATACACGGATGGACTCTCAATACTAATTCACGACAGGGAAACAGAACGCCGTGAGAAAGCCTCTACAACACTCTGAACGCAATCATAATAGCACCCGCAATCGAAGTGAGGAATATCCACGCTCATAGAGAGGTTCAACTCTCGATTGCTATCCATGGACTATGTTGAGTGGCATCGTCCACAAGTTGCGAGGAAACTCGTAATTGCCCTTGCACCGCTTCTTATCCTCGGTAGATTCGGTATTGGTCTGGTCGCTCAGCACTCTGCAGTGTTTCGTGCAATTCCACCGCTCCTCTTCGGATTCATCGCTCTGATAGCCGGACTCATCGCTCTCGCTTTTGCTGACGTCATCGTCGAGAAAGTCTTGAGCCATCGTCATCGGGAGTCACACATTCCGTTCCCGTGACGAGAGCCGAACCCGTCACAGCGACGAGTGCTGTGCAGATTGAGCAGGGATGCACGTCGGCCTCGCTTGGTTGTCGGTCATCTGCGGAGCAGATATGTGTTCAGTGAGCCTCTGAGACGGATACAGTCACTGCTATTGAATAGTTGCTTACCTACTTTTCTGTCCACATGTGTTTGAACCACACGGAAGAAGACTACTTATTAAAATGGATACAGCGTTGATACGAGAGTACGTCATGTCGGCTCAGTCCGATATCCAACAGTCACCCCAGATGGGAGAAGCGACCACAAAAGCATCTATACTCAACGATTTTATTGAACTCCTTGGCTGGGAGATTCCAGCGAACACCGAACTAGAGTACTCAGTGAAAGCATTTGCAAGTACGTATAAAGTTGATTACGCTCTTGTACTCGACGGGCGACCCGTAGCATTTCTCGAAGCAAAAGGGTTGGATACTCCACTCAACTCCACGTTTCGAGAAAAATTCGAGGACTACCTGCGAGGAGAGAACGTGAACTGGGGGATACTCACAAACGGTCAAGAGTATGAGTTCTATCAACGCCGTGTGGTCAACTCACAGGTGAGCGTAGAAATGATTGAACAGACAACACTTGATCAACTCCCGAATAAGGACAAAATTCTTGAAGCATATCAGCCAGCGACTATCCGAGACGAGGAGTCTGAGGTTATCGTACAGCATATCAGGGAGTTACGAGAAGCATGGCACACGCTCAGTGACGACAAAGACGAGTTAGCTGCAGCAGTCGTCGATACGCTCACTGATTCCGTCTCCGACGCTATCGAACCAGATGCAGAGTCACAGGCAAAGGAGATGATTGACAGACTCATCACCGATATTGAGTCCGAGATTGACACAAACACAGATATTCCACGTCAATTAGATGATGAGGATTCATCAACCGATTTTGAGGACAAGACGACACAGCTATATTCTGGCGAAATCTCTCAGAGTGGTGATGTTGTTAAGACCTTTGCAGATTCTGTCCAGGGCGACCTGATGACGTCGGTAGTAAATTACTTTATCCAAAATCACAATCTTATTTCTGCAATCGAGCCACTTCCGTATATCCCTGGTCGAGAACGTGCAATCATCAACGACGAACCAACATACAACGACAGGGAAATGAAACAAGCACGTGAACTAGAGCAGGGATACTATATTGAGTTGAATTTGAGTTGGGATCAAAAACAACGTGAACTGGAGCGGATGGCAGAAGCCTGTGGTGTCGAAGTCTCTGCCACAAAAAATGACGACAGTTGAATAGGAAGCTGAGTGCGGGTCGATATCCCAGACAGTCCTGTGCTTGGGTAATACTACAGTCATTGTGGTAGAGTCGGTCGTATTGTATCGTATCGGTTGGATAATTACAGAGTTGGTTCAGGGACGATTCTGGGCGTCATTTCTCGGCATAAGCCGAGAGATTGGAGACGAATACACCTTTGAGTCCGCATTTCTGGCAAGGGTGGCTTTTACCTCCTGAGTCAATTCTTGTGTGTCAGTCCACAAGGGCAACGACTGTGCGTAGACTGCTTCTTGTGGCTCACATCCAGATCAAGGGTTATTATCGTAGACTGTCGTATCTGAGTAGCGGTTCTCAGCGACGTTTTTGCTCTTCACAACAACCTCATCGCACCGTTCCGAGAGCATCTGTATGACAACGACCTCTGATTCTTGCATTTCATCGAGTCAAATATCAATTATCTTATATATAAATATCAATAAATCAATGATATTCTTAGAGCAATTATCTCGTGAAGCAAATCAGAACTATACAACTGGAATGATATGATTAGAATGTAGCTTTTATATACGTCATATACAAAACACATATAGTGTCATTTCAAGCTACACCAGTTATTCGGCTGTGTCGATGATTCTGCAAGTCTACTCCTGAGCCAGTTGCTGCTCGTGAGACACAAAAGGCGAATAAAGCGAAGGAATACGGGTTTCAGACCGCAAGCAAGCGGTGTGACATTGATGAACCGAAATAAATGATATCGGGCGCTTTTTGACGCTATTGACGCTATTGATGAATAAATCATGACCCAGATCGCTGTTATCGATAATCACGGACAGTTCACACATTTAGAGCAACGTGCACTTCGCGATCTCAGAGTTGATGTCTCTCTCCTTGATAATGAGACTGATCCCGATACAATCGACGCTGATGGGGTAGTGCTCTCTGGTGGGCCAGATATAACTCGTATTGGCCGGTGTCCGGAGTACATTAGTCTTGAAGTTCCAGTTTTTGGTATCTGTCTCGGGATGCAGGTGCTCGCCGTTGAATTAGGTGGAGAAGTCGGGCCTGGAGAGTATGGTGGCTATGCTGATATCGATATCAGTATTCTTGACAATGATGACCCGCTTGTTGGCTCACTTGCACCTCATACACGTGTCTGGGCAAGCCATGCTGACGAGGTCAAAACCGTCCCACCTGGCTTTACTCAGACAGCTACCTCAGAAGTCTGTGGTATCGAAGCAATGAGCAACACGGATCGTGATCTATATGGAGTACAGTGGCACCCAGAGGTGGCTCACACCGAAGAAGGAAAACAAGTTTTCCAGAACTTTCTCAGTATCTGTGCTTAGACTGTCGAGCACACGACGCACGAGGGATGTGACATGACGACGACACAGGGTGATCTGGCCGGACTTTCGAGATTCATCTTCCGAGCCCCAAGCTGGTATACCAGCCTACTATTCGCCCTTCTTATTGCCGCTGTTGCTGGGATCGCTGCTTTTGAATCAGCACAGTCTTTCACCTCCTGGCGAGGGGTGTTCATTCTTGGGCGTGACGCGTGGGAGGGGATATTCTTCATTGGAGTTCCGACCGTTGTCGCTGCATTCGGAACAACCGGTGTTGACCGATTTGTCGGGGGAAAACTCACTGCGAATCGATCATCGCTGCTGGCGTTAGTCTCAGAAGTTATCCTGGTTGTTGTCGTCACCGCTGCGGCGGTCATTAGCGTTTTTACTGGCTTAGACCAGCGCTTTGTCTATGATGTGCTAGTTATCGCATTAGCATCAATATTCGCTCTCAGATTGCTTGTGGTCATGGCGGTTTCGCGCTCGTCGCTCCTCGTCGCTGCCATTCCGGCGAGTATTCAGCCGGGAGCCGCAGCGGCGTTATTATTCGTATATAGCGGGACGCTGCGATATCTCTCAGTCGGGGGGCCGATTTTAAACGCATACCTGACTCCACACTTAGCTCGAGCGAGTCAGGCCCCCCCAGAACTTCTGGTCATTTCTGCAGACCATTTCGTCTTACTTGGGATTACGTCTGGTGTATATGGATTGGCAGTTTATGCGTTCATCATCGTCGTCGATCGGCCGTGGCGCCGCAGCCTTGGGGTCTCGGTGCTTGATTTCCTGCGTGGCTTCATCGGGCATGTTGCAGAGGGGTCACGAGAGCTTGAAGAATTCTTTGAGGAGCTGGGTGAAGAAGCTCTTGTCCCTGTGTCTGTGCTTTCGATAATACGCGAGGATGGGTCAGAAAAAGCTCGGTTTGTCTTACCAATGATCCATCCAGGACCGATGGGCGAAATTGGAGGGGGGAATCTTCCTGAGCGGGTTGCAGTCACGGCCGATGGGCTGGCTTTTCCTCCGCATGCAACGGCCGGGCATGACTTTAATCTCGTAACCGAGTCTGAGGTTGACACGATCATTGAATCCGTTGAGGCAGCGGCGAGTCGTATCACATACGCTTCGCATGCAACAGAAAGCCGCACAACGGACGCTGGGGAGGTGTCGATGTTAGGACAGGCGTTTGGAGAGAATGCGATCATGGTCTCTTCATTCGCACCTGGCTTTGCTGACGACAT
>KE356562.1:723860-738416 GCA_000416005.1 Haloquadratum sp. J07HQX50
TGGCCCAGAAATCGGCCATGTAACGCCTGGGTCGGCACGGGCATTCGATATGATGAACGCTGCGAGCCATCTTGGATTACAGCTTCGTGATGCTGACCAGTATCCACTTGACGTTGGAACAGCATGGGACCGGACACCGTGGGACCCAGCTGACGGTATCGGCCCGCTTGGCGTTCGCGTAGCAGTGTTTTCTGTCAATGAGCAGGAAACTGGGTATATTCTCATTGACGGGAATAACATGGAGCCCGGGTTACGGGATACAATCCGACACCGAATAGTCGAACAGGGGCACATTGATCAAGCAGAGATAATGACAACAGATACACATATCGTGAATACGGTTGAAGCAGACAATCAGGTTGGGAGCGCAATCGAGGATGAGCAGCTCATCTGTCTCATTGAGGAGTTGGTTGAGAAAGCGCGGGCAGACTGTGAACCAGTCAAGGCAGGTATCGCCGTCGAGCGCGCTGCTGTTACTGTGTTTGGGAACGACCGTACCGAAACACTCGCCAGCCATGCGAACGCTGTTGTCGCGATGGGTGGCGCATTTGCAGTTTCGGTCACTATGGCTGCTGTCGCGGTAAGTGTCCTCATATTTCTTTTTGCCTGAGCGACACTCGGCTCAAACAGTGGTTTCCACGTCCACGCGAACCATCGTCTTCAGTGTATTCAGGACATGTTACTCAACATCTGATCTTCTCAAGAGACGTGCGTGTCACGCGCAGTGCGCACAAACGTGTCCTCTGTTACTCAGAATGTGCGTGCAGATCATCGACCGCTGATTCGGCTGCCGTTATCGCATCCTCGATGACTGCATCTGCTTCCGGTGAGGCCTCTTCGGGAACGTTCAGGTAGATATCTACGTCCAGAATTTGGTTCTCAAAGGTGACAGTGATATCTATATCTCTGACTGTTGACTGTCGGTACCGCGAGAAGATAACGCCTTCTGCCGCCTCTGCGGCGGTGTTTACGACCGTCTCAGCCGTTGGCATACGTTATGCGCCTGCACCACCAGGGCCCATCGGACCACCGCCACCGCTTCCTTGGAGCATCTGCTGGAGTTCTTCTTGAAGACTTTCGAACTGCTGTTGGACACGTTGCTCCTGTTTTTTGAGTTGCTCGACACGGATTTCGAGGCTATCGACTTTATCTTCAAGTTCCTCTTCAGCGGTGTCATACTCTGTCTCAACGAGCAGTTCACCGACTTCTCGATACATCATTGTGTCTTCGTCAAGTTCCTCGAGCGCTGATAACGCCGTTTCAGATTCCGTCAGCGTCGACTCAGCTTGCTCTCTCTGTGCCGCCACCTTCTGCGCTGTTTCCTGTAAATCCTGCAGCTCCTCAAGCTTTTCCTGTGCTTCTGGCGGCAAGTTCCCTTGCATATTGTGAAGAATGGATTCGTGAGTGAAAAAGGCCCGTATTCATGCTTATGGATTATCTGATATCGTATCACCGAGCGCGTGCACTGACTCAGCGACGGTAACCAGTCGTAACCATGTATTAATCCCAGCACGGAGGGCGGTGAGATCAGCTGCTTCAACCGAAATTATCAATTGGGTTTCCGTCTGTTCGATCGAGGCCTGTCCACGCGCGTCTGCGATTTCGCCAACTTCTTGCTGGAGGCTCTGAGTGATAACCGATGTGGTTGCTGATCGGTGGTAGCTCCGAGTAAACGTGGCTGTGTGTGGCCATGTCGACCGTTGCGCCATGTAGAGCTCGGTTACCGTACGGGAACTTCTTTAATTGTCGGGGCTCGTTCCTTTAGCAGTACCCGATGTCCACAGTAAGGACATCGAACACCACCGTATTCATCCAGCTCAACGTCGCGCTTACACCGCGAGCACTTATAGCTCATATATCTTATTCCTCACTCTCAGTTGAGAGTGCCGCTCGAATTGAGCGTCGAACTTGTGTTCCTCCGGGCGTTTGTGGCCGGTATGTTCCTCCTGTAAACAGTTCTCCTGTCTCTTCATCGCGCCAAATACCGGTTCCAACACGTGTCACATCGGTATCATCAACTGTCGAATTTCGCATGTCATTCTCGATTTCTTTTACCCGACGGCGAGCAACTCGCCCGTATCGAGCTCCAAAGCGCCCGGCGCTGCCAGTTGTTCGTGCTTCCTGATCAGCCATATAATCGTATTAATGTCGACAGCGTGAATAAACCCTACGAGTTCGGTCATTCACTGAAGCTCAGCCTCAGCGAGAGCATCATTGAGGTCATCACCGACAAACTCACCCGACTCTCGGTCCATCGCTGTTGTCACAATACGATTTTCCTGCACACTTGAGCCATCACGCAGCAGTAACCGGACATTACCGTTTGTATCTGCACGCGTGACCTTCGCACGAAGTCCCGATTGAGACCCAGTCCCACTCGCATCAATTGGACCGGGTATGATTTTTTTCACGTGCGGATGGCCGGCAACGACTTTAATTGCGTTCTGACCAGGGCGGCCGCCAATAAGCGTCGTGTGGCTCCCGCCGATCTTCTCTTTTGGTTGCCGCTGGACGACATCAAGTGAGCGTTTCCCTTGGCGTTCGCGCACATATTCAACTGGGTTCTCGCTCGGCACTCGGTAGAATGTGTAGTGCAATTGAGCGCGTGCCTCTCGAAGTACTTCGCGGTCCCCAGCCGCATATACCTCCTCTGGTCGTTTGCGTCGTATCTCATCCGCCACTCGTCCAGCAAAATTTCGAAGCTCAACGACGACTGCCTCTCCATTGTGTTCTGGAGTCGTTGTAATCGTGGTCTCTCCGATATGTGTATTCCCATCGAGCATCGTGAGGTCTGCCTCTTGACGAGTAAAACAAACAATGACCGTATCGCAGTTTGGGGTGTGACAGACCAGACAGTAATCGCCTGGTCGTTCAAGCGATGAGCCACATGTCCCACACTGCATAGTATCTCTATTCGACGCAGACGTTAAAAAGCCGCTTTGTACACACAGCGTCGGAGATGAACTCAGATCTGAGATCCGATAGAGGGTCGCTGAGGCGGGTCAGTTGCAGAATGCACGGTGAATGCCGAGGTCGAAGAGAGATCTGTGACGTGATGATGAGACTCACAGATTCTCGACCCAGTTCAGTTGACTCAACGTGATTTACAATTGATGCGGGTCTACCTTGAGATATTCTCGCATAACACTTGTTGCATAGCTCCCAGATGGAAGCGCGAAGGAAAGCGTGTACGAGTCAGGGTCATTCATCTCGACAGACAGTTGTGTGCGAAGCATTATTGCCCGATAGGTGCCGGCTGAATCAAACGCCCCTTGTCCGGCAAATGATTCGCATTCGATTCCTTCCTCAGAGAGAACTGAGCGTTCGATCTCCCCTGGTATCCCATCGGCGAGTGTGGTTTCAGTTCCGAACAAGGGTGCGATTACGAACGCCCGACCCCGCCGACAATGTTTGCGCATGATTTCCGTTCGTGAGTCGGTGACCTCTTGTCGACGGTCAACGGCTGGGTTGTAGAGGGTGCCCGGTGTATCACGGTCAAGAAAACATATCCGATCGCCAGTGACAGGTGTCTCAATTGGAAGATCATCTGATAATCGCCGGCTAATTAAGCGGTTAAATAATACCGATTGTACCGCATTCACGAAGAGTTGTTGAAGATTCCGGGGGAGTACACAGAGCGCTGCTCGCCATTCTGTTGGAGTTGTCGGCTCGTGTTCCACAAGATAATGGAGGATAGAGCGCTCAAACCGAAGATACCCCGGCATCGCGTCAAGCGCTGCTTGCCAGTCAGGGTTCGCTTTCGTCGCCGTGCGTTCGACAATTGCACGCGCGTCCTGTGTTTCTGGCGGTTCATTTGGGTGTGGGTTCCCAATGTATACAAGCACAGCTTTTCGCCACTCTCCGGCGACTGCGTGACGACCAACAACGTGTGTCACCGGCCGGCGGCTACCGAAGCGTTGATGACCAAATGAGTTTGCGATAGCAATTGTCGCTGGTTCCGATTGAGACTGATCTACTGAGGTGTCGGGTGCGAGTTCGCGCGTAATATCAAAGACGCGCTCTCTCTGGTTAGCGCCCCGGACACGGATGCGAAATCGATTCCCAGCGAGGTCGCCAAAATGCAAGCGTCGGCCGTATCGGCCTACGACGTTGATTTCCACGTTCGAGAGTGTCGGAATATCTGTGGGCTGTAGTTTTCTGATCGAGAATAGTTGTGTCGTGACCGCGTGTTTATCTTTTGTTCCAGCCCAAGCAACTCGTTCACGACTTATATCCAACTGATCAGAGAGTGCTTGGACAAAATCATTCGTATCCCACTCAGTAAGTGTTGCTCGGATGAGTAAGTGTGGATATGACTCCTCATCAGCTGACACCGCAACAGGCTCGATTGTCTCGATTTCTTCGACTCTAAAATCTGACGGCTGTTCACGAAGAGTGCCCCCCGTGCCGGGTGTTTCACTCAGATAAAAGCGTTGGCCAATCGCCTGGTCTGCTGGAGGTGCTTCACGCATACACGAGGGTAAGAAGCGATGCGTTCATGAGTTCAATACAGGGAGAGGTCGCCAGTAATCTGATCGACATCAGTGTCAGGTCCAGGCCCAATTCCCGCACATGTTATTGTTTCTGGTTCTATCTGGGTGTGACCTGCATCACGAATGACGGCGGTCGGAAGTCCATCGCGCTCTGCACGCTCTACATGCGTGAACACATCTTCTTTGCTGCTGATTTGCAAAACGATTTTTTTCTGTCCCGCTTGCTTCCACTGTTGACGTGTCTCACTGGCGGCGGCATCCGCTGCGGCGACCGCTGCATGTGCTACCTGTGCGGCTAGTTTTCCACGCCCCATTTGAACATCAGTTCGAGCGATGATGGCCTGTTTCATACCTCAAAATCCGTGGGTGGCCCTAAAATGTCCTCGCATCATAGACGGGTGCTTTTAGGTTGCTCCGCCTCGCTACGCCGAGTATGATTCTTTCAGACGAGGACATTCTCGCCCGCTTGGAATCCGGTGAGCTAGTCGTCACCCCGATTGACGATATAGACATGCAAGTCCAACCGGCAAGTATCGATTTACGTCTTGGCGAGGAGTTTCTTGAGTTTCAGCGGACGAATATATCCTGTATTCATCCGAACCGTGAGTCCGAAGTGTCAGAATATGTTACAGAAAGACACGTTCCTGAAGGGGAGGAGTTCATTCTTCACCCGAGTGATTTTGTCTTGGGGACTACGAAGGAGCGCGTTGAGATTCCGGCAGACCTATTGGCAACCGTTGAGGGACGTTCGTCGCTCGGCCGACTGGCTGTGGTCATTCATGCATCTTTGCCAGCTGATGAAGAAGTGTTCGTATGGACGCCACAGTCAGGATTTGGGTTTCACCCAATTGGTGATATTGTCGACAACGAAGATCCTGCCCATGCGGTCTCGTTTCATCCGCAGACACTCACTGTTCGGACACACCGGATTTCAAATTATATCAAAAATCCCACTCGGCGTATTTTTAAAATAACGTTGGCTTCAGGGCGCTCGGTTCACGTGACTCGAGATCATAATCTGTTTAGCCTGGATGCATCTGGAAAGATTGACCGGGTGCGCAGTGAAAACACACAGAATCGGCTGGTTGCAGTGCCTGGGTCGATGCCAGCGCCTCACAACGCCGAGAGTTCCCTCGATCTTCGGTCAGTGTTTGCAGGCTCGACACGAACTGCACCTGTTGCCACCGATGGGGCTGCGTCAGAATCAGAATCAAAATCAACAGCAGCAGTTCTTCTCAACCGAGGGGACGAGTGGTTACCATCACAACTCACACTCACTCCCGCCTTCGGCCGGCTGGTTGGTGTCTGGATCCGCAATCAGATAGCAGACCAACACACCATCCCCCAGGTAGGAACCCCGCTGGAACATGTCGGACATGGGTGTGAGAGGCCGGTCATCGCCGAAACGGTCACTGGTATAGATATTCGCTCGCCACTTGTTGATGAATTACTCCAACAGCTGTGTCGAGGCGAAACAGGACCACAGATGCCGTCGTGTGTGTGGAACTGGGACGATGCGGTCATTCAGGGAGTTCTGCAGGGTCTCCTCGCAAGCAGGTCACTGACGGGTACAGTCATGACCAAGACGAAGCAACTGGCGAGTAAGATATGTTATCTGGCGACTCGGCTCGGTCGGTATGGTTCAATCGATGACTCAGAAACGGTCTCACGAGGCTACTGTGTACGTGTCCATCCAGCACCGCCGGAAAAACGAATCCCAACACCAGGGCATCTACTCGCTGAATACCGTCATCAGGCAGGATTGGACCGACACAGTATAACCGAGAGGGCTGATCTTCCAGAATCCAGCCTCAAAGCAATCGAGACAATGAAAAGACCAGAGATTACACAATCAACGCTCAAAACACTACAAGAGGTATACCAAGATGCGGGTATCGATACAGATCGATTAGATCGTATCGTTTCGAGCGACATTCAGTTTGACCGTGTCGTCAGCGTACGAGATACAGAGCGTATCGAACCGACGTACGATCTTGAGGTTCAGCCAAATGGGCGAGTGATCGAAAATTTCCTTGGAGGGACTGGTGGAGTATTCCTGTCAAACACAGCCGGAATTGTTGATCCAGGGTACGAAGGCCAAATTACATTAGAGCTATCGAATCTTGGAACTGCACCAGTGGCGCTGACACCAGGGATGCGGGTTTCTCAACTCGTGTTCACTGAATTAAAATCAGAATCAAATCGGCCGTATGGGGCAGCGCGAGGCTCGAAATATCAGGGTCAGCGCGGCCCACAGGCTTCACGCATTGGCTCAGACCCAGAGTTCGATAATAATGGTGATAATGGTGATGGAGAGTGAAATTCGTTGAAGAAATCGTCGTCGAAGAGTTTCTACCGACATTTCGCTCAATGTTGGCAGGGGCACTGCGCGAACGAGGGCTCACACAACATGAGGTGGCCACGGCATTAGGAATCAGTCAGAGTGCAGTCTCAAAATACGCCCACGGAGAGATCAAGCGCCGTGAAGAAGTAATGCAGAGCGAAACAGTAACTAAGATGATCGAACGGATAGCTGATGGGCTACAGACGGGTGATATCTCCCAGGTCCAAGCGCTCGTCGAAGCGGAAGTTCTGATTCGACAACTCGAAGAAGGCGGATTGATCGCGCAATTACATGAGGCCGCTATGCCGGAGTTGGCTGATCACGAGGGATATGTGAATTTACACGACCCTGAAAGTACCCTTCGAACGAGTGAGCGTGTCCGCACATCAGTTCGTCGTGCGCTCCGACGGCTCACCAATCTCAGTGGTTTCGCAGGATTGATTCCACATGTTGGGTCAAATCTCGTTGAATGCCTGCCGACGGCGAAGACGATCAATGATGTTGTTGGCATTCCAGGGCGAATATTCGATGTAAAGGGTCGAACGACGGTGCCGGGCGACCCCGAATTTGGAGTGAGCGAGCACGTCGCTTCACTTCTGTTAGCAGTCCACCAGAGGAATCGTGGCGTTCGTGCGGCAGTGAACATTCGATACGACGAGTCACTGGTGTCGACACTCGAAGCAAGTGGCCATCCTTGCTATCAGTTTGAGCCAGACTCACCAGAGGAGTCGCTCACGCAGACACTCGATAATGAACCGTACTCGCCGCCTTTCGTCTGTTATCACACGGGCGGGTATGGTATCGAGGCAATTATTTACATTTTTGCACGGCAAGCTCCCGCGGCAGTCGATGCAGTCCGTCCGCTGAGTTAATCGTCCGCCGGACGAGCTGAAGCAGTGAAGTCGATACTACGCGCGTCCCGATTAAGTTCGTCAAGACATGCTTGTGCACCACGCTTGCCCGAAAGAAGCATCGCACCGAATGTTGGACCCATTCGGGGGAGTCCTTCGACCGTTGCCACTGCCATTCCAGTCGCGACAACGCCGGGATGGACCATATCAGTGTGATCGACGATCTGCCCCTCAGACTCACTCACCCACATCGAATCGTGTCCTGGTGAGTCATGTCCTGGTGCACCGTATTCGTCTTCTGCTGTCTGATCCATTCCTGTCGTGTTCTCTGCTGCGTGCTCGATCCCAGGTGCCGAAAGACTTCCTCGCTCGGCTAACTTCGAAATCACTACTGCGTCATGGCCTGTCGAGTCAACGACGACATCAGCCTCAATCGCAACTGGGTCGACACAGGTCAGTTCACGAGGCAAGGCATGAACCGGTGTCCAGTTGAGTACAATGCCACCAACTCGATCATTTTCTCGAAGCACGACGTCAGTAAACTCAGTCATATTCTGCACTTCGGCGCCCGCAGCACAGGCAGACTCGATCAGCGCAGAGACAGCGTGTGGGCCGTTGGCTATATACAGTCCTTCGGCTTCATCTGATTCCTCGTATGGAACACCAAACTCATCCAAGACAGACTGTGCAGGGTCACGAACAGTCACTTTATTCATCAAAAAGCCCCCGAGCCAGAAGCCGCCACCAAGGTAGTTGTTCTTTTCAACGATCGTCACATCGACGCCTCGCTCAGCTAGTTCTTTTGCTGTTACCAGCCCAGAGGGACCACCGCCAACGATAATCACCTCAGTATCGACACGATTGAGAAACTCGTCACTCCAGTTTTTCGCGATTGCTCGAGTGACTTGTGCCTCACTTACATCTGCGAATTCGTCGAATTCTTCCATATGAGCTAGTAATATTAGCGACTACTAAGAATGTTCGCAATCGGGTGTGTAGAGTCATTGGACAGCGGCGAATCACTTAGGCAGTTGCCGAGCTTAAAACGGATATGGAAAAAACGAGTTTCAGCAGTGGTGAGCATGCATGAATATGCTAGTTGACGGTGAATGGCGGACTGACGCGTTTGAGGCGACGAACGACGATGGTGAATTCGACCGACAAACAACGACATTCCGTGACCAGATCAAGGCTGACGATGACGCTACGTATCCAGCCACAAGCGGTCGGTATCATGTGTATATTTCACGTGCGTGTCCATGGGCGCATCGAGTGGCGATGACACGACAGTTGACCGGACTGACTGATGAGATTTCGATTTCTGTCGTCGAACCCGTTCGATACGAAGATGGCTGGGAATTCTCAGATGAATATCCTGACCCGCTGTACGATGCAGACTACCTGCGCGAAATATACGCCAAAGCAGATTCGGAGTTTACCGGGCGAGTCACCGTCCCTGTCCTATGGGACCGCGAGCAAGAAACTATTGTTAATAACGAATCGCGTGAGATAATGCGGATGCTTAATACCGAGTTTGAGGGGTCGACAGGCGTCGACCTTGTTCCAGCTGATATTCAAAATGAGGTTGATTCGCTCATAGATGCAATCTATGGCCCAATAAACAATGGAGTCTATCGTGCTGGCTTCGCAGATTCACAGGAAGCATATAATGAGGCTGTCGGAGAAGTGTTCGACGCGCTCGATCATTATGAGTCGGTTCTCGATGAGCAGCGCTTCCTCGCTGGAGATCGCTTAACCGAGGCGGACATCGCGATGTTCGTAACACTCGTTCGCTTCGATGCAGTCTATCACACCCACTTCAAGTGCAATCGACAGGCGATCCACGAGTATCCAAATCTCTGGAATTATACGAAGGAAATCTATCAACTTCCAGGTGTTGCCGAGACAGTCAATATGGATCATATCAAGCGGCACTACTACATGTCACATGATCACCTGAATCCAAAGCGGCTGGTTGCGACTGGACCGGATCTTGACTTTGCTGAGTCACACGATCGCGATCGATTGCCTGCAGAGTTACCACCGGCACTGACCGACCAGCGCGCGCTCGCTGACGACTAATCGTCAGGAGCTCACACCGTTTCGGATTCTTCTTTCTGCATCGTGGCGTGCCTGCTCTGGATCAAAATCCTCGATTAGATACGAACACATCTCATTGCTCGTCGAGAGCAGATCATGAGCAGCAGCGGTAATCGCTGGAATTGCTCGCATGATATTGTCTATGATCGGAACCGCTGCTGCCTGTGCCGAGCGCGACAGTGGATTCAAATCGATAACAATCTCTGTTTTCCCAGCCTCAGCAAGTGCGTTCGCGCGGTCACCATCCTCTAATGGGACGACGACCACATCTGCCGTTGCGATACCATCAGCGGCTACCTTGCCGCGGTCATGCTCAAGTCCTGGGATGTGTGCTGTCGGGTCTGCCCCTAACACATTTGTTGCTCCATGAGCTTCGAGATGCTTAATTATCGAACTCACCCGCTCAGGCGTTCGATTAAAAAGGTTCACCTCAAGAGTCGCATCGACGGTCTCTGCGAGTGTAACCACTTCATCGGGGACAAGCGCGGCTACATTCCCATTGACAGAGAGGACAGGGGCATCAGCACTCAGCAAATAAGCAGCGGCGACACGCTCTGCTGCAGCCGCTGAGGGAATCGTTTCTTCACCCAAGAGATAATCGAATGCTTCGCCACGGCCCTCTGCGATGAGTCCTTGCTTACTAGTTAGTCCTTGTTCGACTCCCGCCTCAATTCGATGTCGTGTGAGCAGCGAATCGTGTCGGGGGTGGCTCTCAGGAAGGTCATGCTCAGTCATACCTCGGCATAGGAACGGGTAGATAAAAAGTCGTCAGCTTTGATTAATCACTCCTCAAGAGCGGCACCACCTGGTGTGACGGTCGAGACTGTTGGGTCATACCCAGCTTGTGAGAGCCCCGTCCCGAAACAAAACACTGTCTCACCGAGCATGGCCATTGTCGCCACATTGCCTCCTTCGGCCACTGCTTCAATTGCTGAAGACACAGTCGCACTTGCCAGTGATGTCTCACGGGCGAACGCACGAGCTGATTTCATGAACTGTGATGGCGTCGGGTGTGTCTGCAACTGTTCTAATGCCCTTTCACCTGCTGCGTTGAGTGGTTGCGTATCACCAGCGAGCACAGTTTCAGTCGATCGAGATCCGAACACGCAGTATTCAACGCGCGGACAGCCCAGCACTGTATCGAGCATATTATATGCTGGTGCACCGGCTTCAGCCCGTATGGAAATGCCCCCATGTGCTTGTGCAACGACATCGCCGAGCCCAGTTCCAGCGCGAACCTCTGCTTTATGAGCAATCGTGATACACTCATTGAGTGTCCGATCGAGCGTAAACTCGCGCGTAACGGCCATTGCAGTGCCCAATGCGAGCGCTCCTGAAACACCAAATCCGGCTCCCAGTGGGAGCGGTGTTTCCGCTTCGATGAACACTGGCGGTGCAGCGAGTTCTTCAAGCACGTATTCGACTGCCTCGACAGACACTACCGCCTCATTTACTCGGAGTGTGGATCCGCCGTCATCTGGACGGACGGTGACATTCACGCCATCGGTCAGCGTAACGCCAGCTCCCCGCGATCCGGTACGTGCGCGCTCCTCAGCAGAATTGACAGTAAAAAACCCGGTAACGTGGCCAGGAATAAAGACACTTGTAGACATGAGTTGAGTCA
The DNA here is from genome assembly GCA_000416005.1 of Haloquadratum sp. J07HQX50. Classification (GTDB taxonomy): domain Archaea; phylum Halobacteriota; class Halobacteria; order Halobacteriales; family Haloferacaceae; genus Haloquadratum. Next base: position 735,273 of record KE356562.1, read on the forward strand.
TATATCGAGTATCTGATAAATGAGCCCGAAGCTTCACCGTTTCGACTGCACATCCCAGCGCAGGCCGTGGCGTGCCATCACAGGCGAAGTTCATTTGCCTTCGCCCTTCTCGGAATCGGTTGGTTGGAGTTGACACCCGAACGCCCAGTCCGCTCCTGAGGGCTGGCCGCCCCCACAGCTTGACAGCGCTCAGCTCACCACGTCAGGGACGCGGGTTTCTGAGAGGAGTCGCATTCCTCGCAACTGCACTGTCAATACGGTGGATGCATCATGCCCGCATGGCCCTCCACCCTCTCAACTGGTTCGAGAATCTTCAACTCTCATCACTACGCCACAGATTTTCGCCCCGAGGCACTCGCCTTGGCTATGTTTCGAGTGGCGCTGCTAAAGGGGTGCTATGTATTCCGATGTGTTCACGGACTGAGTCGCTGCCGGTCTCGAGGGAACAGAACGGCTTCACGAATATTATCCAATCCGAGCATCGTCATGAGGAGTCGCTCACCACCGATTGCCCACCCAGCATGAGGCGGCATCCCATATTTAAACATCTTTGTATAGTACTCAAACTGGTCTGGGTTGAGTCCCTGTGCCTCAAATCCGGCGACGAGATGTTCATATCGGTGTTCGCGTTGGCCGCCAGAGACCAACTCCATCCGAGGGTGTAGCATATCGAATCCAGTCGAAAGAGTAGAGTCATCATTATGATCCTTGATATAAAACGGCTTAATTTCTGAAGGCCAGTCGGTAATAAAATAGTGGCTGTCAACATCGCTGCCAAGTGCACGCTCACCTTCGGTCGGGAGGTCATCACCCCACACCAGTTGGGCTTCAAGCTCACCCGTTGCATTGATGCGCTCGATAGCCTCCTGATATGTGATTCGTGGGAACTCATCAGTTGGGACGGTGAAATCTTCAGCCAATCCGAGCGTTTCGAGTTCTTGATGACAGGATTCTTTGACGCCCGCATACGCACGCTTTATCACGTGCTCGCAGGCATCCATCGCCTCGGTGTGGTCGTAAAATGCAGACTCAAAGTCGATTGAAGTTGCCTCGTTCAGATGCCGCGGTGTGTTGTGCTCTTCAGCCCTGAAGATTGGGCCAATCTCGAATACACGCTCGAGACCTGACCCGACCATGAGTTGCTTGAACAATTGAGGTGATTGGTTCATGAATGCTTCCTCACCAAAGTAGGTAATTGGAAATAGCTCTGTTCCACCCTCTGTTCCCGTCGCCACGATTTTTGGAGTGTTGATCTCCGTACACCCGAGGTCATCAAAGGCTGCACGAGCAGATGATAGAATAGTTGCACGGATCTGGAAGACCGCATGTACCTCATCCTTTCGAAGATCAAGTGTTCGGTTATCGAGTCGTGTTGGAAGCTCTGCATCCACCTTCCCCGATGGATCGAGCGGCAGTTCTGGCTCTGCAGGGGCGACTGTCTCTAATTCGCTTGGAACGATTTCGACGTTTGTTGGGGCCCGTGGTTCCTCGAATGCTTCTCCCTCGACCCGAACGACGCTCTCGCGCGTCACACCCAAGCCACGCTCAACAAGATCAGCCTCCATTTCATCCTCCTCAAACTTCACCTGAATTTTGCCACTGCGGTCGCGAATAATAACGAATGCGATTCCGCCGAGGTCACGAATTTCATGCACCCAACCAGCCACCGTCACGGTATCACCCGGCCCTACGGCCGATGCGAGCGTTCGTCCGTCCATATACTCCATATTCAGCGGCGGAGTTTTAAATGGTCGATTTGGATAGCAGCATTACAGACTGCTCTCAAATACGGTGTACGGGCGGTTGAGGCGACTGCTCTGGAGGGTTCACGAGGACATCGGCCGATAGAGCCCGAAAAGATAGTCTCAATACACTCTGTCTCAGGCACAGTGATATCCGTGGCGAACAGCGGAGACCCTCGACGAGATCGAAAGTATTCTCCTGCGCTTGCTTACTCACTGCCCTAATGTCCTGCAAAAGTGGCCAACGACGCTCCGTGGCTACTCTTGATGAGCGTCTTTGACGCCTGCGACTGTTTCACGTATCGCGCTGACACCCTCTTCATGGAGCAAGTCTCCGACGACGATCGTGTCGGCGACTTGCCCCATTTCATAAGCAGTCTCATAGCCGCTGATACCACCACCATAAAACAGCGTCGCCTGATTAAGTGCATCACTCGCCGCTTCAACTTTATTTGGGTCGCCGAACATCCCTGAATACTCGATATAGACAATTTCTTGCCCAAACATCTTCTCGGCGACGGCTGCAAACGAGTGCACGTCGTCAGCCGTCTGGTTCGTATCGGCATCAGTAAGTTTAGCGACAGAGGCGTCCGGATTCAAGACAATATATGCCTCTGTTATCGTCCGACTCCAGTCGAGTGGGCCATCGATCCGAACCCACTCTTTGTGTGCTCCTGTCACCCAAAGGAGGAGTCTGCATTGAATACTGTCGGGATTAGATAGCCATCGAGTGCAGGCGAATCAACAACGACAGCGGGATTTGACGGTTCTGATAAAGTGGGACATCATACCGTGCACAGGCATCGATCACTCGCTGCATCTTCTCTGTGGTAATATCGAGCGTGCCACCAATTTCGATCGCGTCCGTGCCAGTCTGGCAGACCTCGGCGAACGTTTCGTCACCAGCAAGCGGTTTGTCCGGGTCGACTTTCAGCACGTGGTCCCAGTCCGTCCAAGGCCCGGTCATTAACACACTGTCCCCTGGGCAGGGTTAAAAAGAACGCGAATAATCTAATTCCATCGAGCCGTCCACTCAGTTTGCACTGGCTTGCCACTTCTGGATTGTTTTGAGACCAACTCCATCTACCTCACTGGCAAGTCGATCAGGTTCGGCAGCTTTGAGCGCGGTCACGCTATCGACTCCAATATCTTTGAGTTTCTCTGCGTTTTTCTCCCCAATCCCATCGACAGTCTCAAGATCAGAGCCGCTGTCAGCCTGCTCGGCCTGATACTCACGATAATTACAGATTGGACAGCCAAGTTCCCATGGCTCACGATCGGCTTCCTCATAGACAATCTGCAGTTCGGGGAGGTCATGTTCGCTACACTGCCCATCGGTCACCGAGATTGCTCCCTGCCGTGGCAGTGGCAATGAATACTCGCAGTCGGGGTATCGTACACA
>KE356562.1:739992-744299 GCA_000416005.1 Haloquadratum sp. J07HQX50
TCAGCTGCAGTGGGCAGTTCCCCAGTTGGATGAATCGGTGGATGATCAGTTGTCTCCTCATCACCACTCGTTAGAGTCATCTCGTCTGCTTCGAGAAGTGAGGCTGCGTCGTCACCGAATTGTTGACCCTTAGCAAGCGATTCGAGGAGTGTCTCAGGATCAAGATCATCGGGATATACGGTATTATCGGTACGAGGGTAGGTGATATATCCCGCCGTGTAGAGACTCTCAGCGAGACTCATAGCTCGCTGTGCGGAGTAGCCCTGTGAACTGGCCGCTCGGATGTACTGTGTCGTGTTAAATGGAGAAGGAGGAGTGTCACTCTGCTGTCGTCGGGTAACTGATACGGCTGTTGCAGTCTCCTCGGCTTGAATCGTCTCAAAGGCAGCCTCAGCACTCGCTTCATCCCAGACTCGTTCGGCCTCGTTATCATCATCATCAAGATAAAAATACTGCGCTTCAAATGCCGAGTCTGATTCTCTCTCTGGCTCAGTGGAAAGGTCTGCAAACAGTTCCCAGTATGTGTCAGGTTCGAATGCCTCAATCTCTCGCTCACGGTCGACAATTAATTTGAGAGTCGGCCCTTGTACACGGCCCACAGAAATGAAATCTTCACCCAACTGACTTGCAGAGAGTGATAGATACCGCGTGAGTGCTGCTCCCCAAATCAAATCAATGATCTGTCGTGCTTCTCCAGCAGCCGCCAAATCAAAGTCGATATTGTCGGGGCTATTGAATGCCTCAGTCACCTCACGATCAGTGATTGATGAAAATCTGACCCGGTCAACTGGCACATCATCATTCACATCTCTGACAAGCTCGTATGCCTCTTTTCCGATAAGTTCGCCCTCGCGGTCATAATCAGTTGCGATAGTCACCTGACGGGCTTCTCCAGCGAGACGTCGGAGTGCCGAGACGATTTGCGTTTGTGTTGGGTGTTTCTCAATTGGTGCATCAATCAGCTCGATTGGCTCGACATCGCGCCAACTGTTGTACTCCGGCGGAAAATCAACGCCAACCACATGTCCGGAGAGTCCAATCACTCGGTTACCACCCCATGTGTAGATATTGACTCCGCCAACCTGATCAGTCGTAGCCGAATCATCACTCAGAATCTCTGCGATACGACGCGCTGCATTGTCCTTCTCAGTGATAATAACGGCTGTGCCGCTACTCATTGTAGACTCAGAAACAGTATGTTATCCTAAGTCTTTCGAGAAAAGGTATTTTACCACATGAGAGGGGTCAACTCACTGCAACAGATATTGTGTCTGCACTGATTAGGGCGGCGAGTGAGCGGCTCAACTAAGCGCCTCGCGCAACTGCTGATTGACGATACCTGGGTCAGCACTCCCTCCGGTCTTCTGCATCACCTGTCCAACCAAGAAATTCAGTGCTCCGCCTTCGCCGGCGTGATAATCTTCGACAGCGTCCTCATTCTCGGCAATCACTGACTCAACGGCTGCGGCCACCTCATCCGTGTCGGCCGTGCCAAGGTCATTTTTTCGATCACTCGCGTTGGGTCTGCCCCGGTGTCGAGCATTTCGCGTAGCACGACTTCCTCAGCATTTTTTGCGGTTATCTCACCTGCATCGACCAACTCGATCACACTGAGAAAATCATCGCGGCGACTGGCGATAGCATCAACAGAGAGATCCCGATAATTGAGTTCTCCCAAGAGAGTATCAGCTACCCAGGTTGCCGCAAATCCGGGGTCGAACTGGTCAGCGACGGTCTCATAGAAGTCCGCAACGGCTTTGCGTGATGTGAGCTTGGCTGCTGATTCCGCATCAAGATGGTACTCGCGTTGAAATCGCTCACGGCGTGCTGCTGGGAGCTCGGGGATTTCAATCTCAGATTTCCAGTCTCTCACCGCGAGCGGAGGCAGATCAGCCTCTGGAAAGTAGCGGTAGTCCTTTTCTTCTTCCTTCGAGCGCATCGAGACAGTAATTCCGCGGGTTTCATCCCAGTGACGGGTCTCTTGCTCGATTGTTCGATCTCGGCGGACGGCATTTTTTTGTCGAGTAACCTCGTAGGCAAGTGCCCGCTCAGCACCTTTATGACTAGATATGTTTTTTACCTCAGTCCGGTTCGCCGCTGCTAAGACATCGTCAGGTATCGTCTCATCCGCTTCAAACTCATCTTCCGGGATAATCGAAATATTCGCGTCGATTCGAAGCGACCCATCACGCGTTGCATCGAACACACCGAGATATTCCAGTACCTCCTCAAGCTTGTTCAGAAACGCACGTGTTTCTTGTGGACTGCGGAAATCTGGCTCAGTGACTATCTCCATGAGCGGTGTTCCAGCCCGATTGTAATTGACGAGCGTATAGTCTGCTGTCTCTATATTTCCCCCCTCGTGTTGCAGACTGCCAGGGTCCTCTTCTAGATGTGCTCGGCGAACTGTGATTTCACGGCTGCGATCAGCCACGTCAATTTCGAGATAACCATCCGCGCAGATTGGGGCATCATACTGGGTGATTTGGAAGTTTTTTGGCAAGTCAGGGTAATAATAATTTTTTCGGTGGAACTGCGTCTGCTCAGGGATCTCTGCAGAGAGTGCTTTGCCCACCTTGACAGCGGCTCTTACTGCCTCTTCATTTATTACTGGGAGTGCCCCAGGGAGGCCTAAACAAACTGGGCAAGTTCGACTGTTTGGCGACTCATCTGCCTCCGCTGTCGTTGAGCACCCACAGAAAATCTTCGTGTCGGTTTCAAGTTGAATGTGAACCTCCAGCCCAATGACAGCTGCCAGGTCGTCTTGGGCAAGTGCACTCGCAGTCATTAGCTGCCGTTCGATACTAACGAATTAAAACATGACGGGATTTGATGCAGTTTGGTGCAATACAGCACGCGAGTGTTTGTCCTGTGTTCTTGTCTGTAAAAGTTGACAGGTGTCTGACGCACGCTTATGTGTCTGCGTCTACCGTATTACGCGTATGAGTAATCGAATTGAGGAGCTTGAAGCACAGGTGAGTGACCTCCAAGCAGCAGTAAACGGGTTGACTGAAGAACTCGTTGAGACAAAAGAGCGCGTTCGACTCTTAGAGAGACACGTCGATGTCGACCTGACGGGTGGAGATCGGTCAGTCGGAAACCGAAATTCGAGTGATAATGACCAAACAGAATCTGCATCGAGTGAGCAGCCACATCAGACAGCGGCTCATACCGACTCAGATGGATATAAATCCGATGAGGACAGACCGACAGACGACGACGCGTCATCGGAATCAGAGTCGGATTCCGAGTCAGATATTATTATCGCCTGAATCCGACATGTCACAGGCCCCTTATGCATATTAAAACAGTCATTCTGGATGGATTCAAGAGCTTTGGCCGCCCGACAGAAATTCCGTTTTATGAGGACTTCACGGTCATAACGGGGCCAAATGGATCTGGGAAGTCGAATATTATTGACGCTGTCTTATTTGCACTTGGACTTGCTCGAACACGAGGAATACGCGCTGAGAAGCTCACTGACCTCATCTATAATCCTGGCCATGCAGACGAAAGCGACGGTGACACGTCTGGTCCACGAGAAGCGACCGTCACGGTTGTCCTCGATAATCAGGAAGAGACATTAGATCGGACACAGGTCGTCAATGCGGCTGGGACAGAATCAGTCGGCTCAGTCGAGGACATACGCGTCAAGCGGCGTGTCAAACAGACATCGGATAATTACTATTCATACTATTACTTGAACGGCCGGTCCTGCAACTTATCAGATATACAGGATCTCCTCGCCCAGGCAGGCATCACACCTGAAGGGTACAATGTAGTGATGCAAGGAGATGTGACTGAAATCATCAATATGACCCCATATCAGCGACGGGGGATTATCGATGAAATCGCGGGTGTGGCAGAATTTGATGCAAAAAAAGACGATGCGTTCGTTGAACTGGATGCAGTCGAAGAGCGGATTGAAGAGGCAGATCTCCGTATCGAAGAGAAGACAGATAGATTGGCACAACTTGAAGATGAGCGTGAAACGGCCCTTGCGTATCAAGAACTCAAGCAAGAGCGTAGTAAATACGAGGGATATCTCAAAGCAGCCGAGTTGGAAGAGAGACGACACTCCTTGGACGAGGCCGAAGAGAAGGCAGACGAAATGAGAGCGGCGGTTGAAGAAGCCACATCAACAGTTGAGCAGCGTCGTCGTCACACAAGTCGACTTGAGGCAGAATTACGCGATCTCACCACAGAAATCGAGCGGAAAGGCGAAGATGAGCAGTTACGCATTAAAGCTGAAATAGAGGAGATAAAGGGCGAAATCGATCGCCATGAGAATGCGATTACGACTGCAC
>KE356562.1:744319-746113 GCA_000416005.1 Haloquadratum sp. J07HQX50
TGAAGCAGAGATAGAGAACGTTGATACTGAATATGACGAGCTTAAATCCGAACTGGCGACTGCTAAGCAGCGTCGGGAAACGCTCAAAACAGCCAGAAATGACTGTCAACGAAAAAAGGATCGCCTGCTTGATAAGACACGGCGACGAGCAAGTTCGATTACAGAGGCCGAGGAGACAATCGAACACAAACGTGAATTATTACCGGATCTCGAGACGGAGCTGTCTGACCTACAGGCAGAAAGAGAGACCGCAGCCACCAACCTACAGACAATCAAAGATGCGGTCGAAAAGCTGAGGGACGACAAACAGGCCAAGTTGGATGAGTTGGAGGCAATAAAAGAGGAGATACAAGCCAACCAGTCTGAGTACGCCTCACTTGAGGCGCGTGCGAGTGATGATGGCGACGTCTCGTGGCCGCGGGCGGTGACGACGGTTCTTCGTGCAGATCGAGAGGGGGTTCACGGCACAGTTGGACAGCTCGGAACAGTGACGAGTGAATACGCAACTGCCTGTGAGACCGCTGCGGGTTCGCGATTAGCACAGGTTGTTGTAGATGATGATGAAGTCGGGTCGACGTGTATCGAGTATCTGAAGCAGCGAAATGCAGGTCGTGCGACATTCTTACCCATTACGAAGATGGATGATCGGGGGCTGTCACGATTGCCAAATCGGCCAGGCGTCGTGGACTTCGCGCGCAATCTCGTTGAGTACGATACACAGTATGCTGGTATTTTTTCATATGTGCTTGGGTCAACGCTCGTTGTCGAATCAATGGAGACTGCCCGCTCTCTGATGGGCGACTATCGAATGGTCACGCTTGATGGCGACTTAGTAGAGCGCTCTGGAGCGATGACTGGTGGGTCGGGAAGCGGAACTCGATTCTCCTTCTCGAAAAGCGGCAATGGACGGTTAGAGCGGATTGCCACCGAAATTGCCTCGCTCGAGGACGACCGTCAACAACTCCAAGACGTGATTCGTGATCTTGAGGGCGATATTGACGACGCACGCGACCGTCTGACCAGCGCTCGCGATCGTCGTCGAGAGATTAAAACGAAGATCTCCCGGGTCAATGAGCGTATTGACGATGTAGAGTCTGAGATTGAATCTGCTGAAGAGACGATCGATCGTCTTCGTCGCAAGCGTGCATCTGTTGATGAGGAGATGCAGGAGTTGGACACTGAGCTTACTGAACTCGATCGCGATATAGAGACTGTCACTCAGAAGATTGAGACAGTTGAAACCGAGTTGGCCGATTCAGCAATCCCAGAGCTGACCGCAGAGGCTGATCGGCTCTCTGAAAAGATCGCCTCAAAGCAGTCACAGATGAACGACCTGGACGGGCGCGCAAGTGAACTCCGTTTAAAAAAGGAATATGCTGAGGACGCAATCGAGGAGTTGGAGTCGACAGTCGAAGATGCACAGACACGGAAAGCAGATGCTGAAGAGACAATCGAATATAATGAGGCAGCGATTGAGCGTCGAGAGTCGAGATTAGAGAACAAATATACCGCGATTGAAGAGCTTGAATCTGAGTTGACTGAGCTAAAAGGCGAACGGCAAGGACTTCAGGAGGCACTCACGGCTGTCAAGGAGAGACAGACTGAGGCGCAGGAAACACTTGAGCGTCGACAAAGTCGATTCGATTCGATTACAGAGAAAATTAAGGAATTGAATCATGAGATATCTACGCTGGAAGCTGAGGTCGGTGATTACGACCCGACGGCAATTCCAGAACACGAGACGGTCGAAGCTGAAATTGAGCGTTTAAATACGGAAATGAGCGCACTGGAGCC
>KE356562.1:747639-750565 GCA_000416005.1 Haloquadratum sp. J07HQX50
AGTGAGAGTGAGAGTGAGGGCGTTGAATCGGGACAGACAAAAAATAGATTAAGACGAGATATCAGTGCTAAAATGAGCGATTTTACTTCGATAGATGATACGGTTACAGTTCAGCTCACAGATGTCTTTAGCAGGGAGCCACATAACGGTCTCACAGTCGGAGTTGTGCCTGAGGCAGCGTGTCTGACCGAGGCCCAACAGCAGACAATTGTGCGAGAACTCGGAGGAATCGAAACTGCATTTATTACTTCGAACGAAAGCAGTCCTGACCAGATTAGATGGGACTGGGTCGATACAGAGAACGAACGAGGGGATGCGGCCGCGCTTGCCGTCGCAGCACACGCACTCGAACCCGGCGAACAAGCAGTATTATACTCTGAGACAGAAAGTGAATCGGACACTGGCTCCGAATTAGGTTCACGGAGAATCAATTGCAATGCCGATAGTAGCCTGTCGGTTCAGATGGACACCCCAGAGGCATCTTTCACCGAAATTGACTATGCTGCTGTCGCTACGCAACTATCGCTCCCAGCGGAGGCTCTCTCTGAGGTTGGTCGGTCTCTATCGCCAGGAGTCACACAGGCAGAAAAGTCATTTTTACATATTCCCGTCGTATTTCTGGATTCGTTACGAACACCGGGAATACAGTCGACAGGAATTAGCAAACTCTGCCAGCAGTACGAAACCGATGGCTGCTGCCTATTCACCTTCGATACAATCGCGGCTCATAGCACGCTGCATGCTCGGTGGTTCGATGCTGAAGGAACTGAATTAGTCGCCGCTCCAGTCGCAGCAGTTGGATGTGCAGCGTATCTTCGGATGGCAGAAGCGGTTGACTCACTGCCAGGAACGATAACTATCGAGGCCAGCCACTTCGCAGGGACACCATCGCATCTTACCGTAACAGTAGGTGATTCTATGGCTGTCGGTGGGCAAGTGGTGACTACTCTTCAAGGGACGATTGTCGTCCCAAGCGACGATAATGATGAGATCATATGAACTCCCCTTGCCCTACTCGCTCGCGTTGCTCGCTCCTTGCGGACGGGGGCTGGGACTGAGCGTCTGTGAACTGCGAAAGATGAGACCTCCAGTTCAAAGAGCAGCACCATGAGCGAGGCGAGTAAGTCGCACAGATGTGGTTGGAGGGAACACCTCTGCAGTCATCAATCATGATACTGACGTGAATTATTTATCTCATCTCCCACAGATGAAACTCACGCGCTGGAACACCCAGCGGAGTGGTGAGATCAAAAGCCAACCATATTAGACTGTGGGATTTCGCATCTGTTACACGACGAGTGTGGCTGTCACCTGAAGGGTATAGAGGGGGCTGTCAACACTATCAGATATCCTACAAATCGAGAGCCGTTCGGCGGGGGTGTTATCTCGAGCAACACACACAATATATTCGCAGTCGTTGACAATCTGACTAGTATTGCTGTGCGAACCTGCACTCTTGACCTCCTCCCGCGTCTAAAGACGCGGGTATACGCTCGCACTATGCATTAGGCTCGAAGCGCCAGTTGACGCGTTCGATTTCGAATACAGGAAATTACGGTGCTAACAACCATTAGGTGATTCGGTTATCCAATGTAGCGAAGGTCATCATCGGCCGGGAGCCCCTGTTGCTGGCCCTGCATCTGCTGTAGCTTCTCAACGACTTCTTTCATTTCTTCAGCGCGCTCTTCGAGTGATTCATACTCGACTTCGAAGCCGAGTACAGACTCAAGCACTTCGAGTACAACCTGTGCACTCGTCGGATCAACGAGATAGCCGCTCGTTTCGCCCATCAAACAGGCAGCTGAATATCCTTGACGACCACCGAGTCCGAGTAACAATCCACTGACACCAACAATCCCACCTGCGGGTTCACCATCGCGGAATTCGACACCTGCATCAATAAGCCCCTCTGTCTGTGTCTCTCCTGTGACTGCGCCTAAGACGTCAGGTTCTTCAATTAACTCGCCCGTCGGAACTCCGCCCAGTGCATAGATCGAATCCGCGCCCGCTGAGGAGGCAATATCTAAGAACGTATCTGTGAGCTCATAATGACCAGCATGTGACTGTGCTTGGTGATCCCCGGTAAGGACGAGTAAATCGCTGGCGTCAGCTTCGACAGCGTAGAAAGAGGCGTGTGCCAATTCTGTGACACCACTCTCGTCAACGCTTACCTGTGGGGGAAACTCTTCAGCATACACCCGTGTGATGAGCTTTGAATTGAACTCTTCGATCAGATGTTCGGCCGCTAACTTGCCGACGTGGCCGACACCTGGAAGCCCTTCTATGAGAACTGGTTCCTGGAGATCAGCCTCAGCAACAGTTTCGACTTCAATAGAATCCATACCCTCATTCCCGAACGCGCTGTTTAAGAGCGCGTCGGTACTGACCGTGAGTGTCTTCTGGATCGAATGGCGGCGGCGTAACGTTTTCTGTCGTGGCTCCGCAGTCGGGACACGTATCGTCGAGAGTGTAAATTGGTCGATCGTGGGTCGATTTCCACTCTGCACACCGTTGGATATCAGAGCGCATCGTGTGGCCTACTCGTCTTCGGTGCGGCGGTCACGATGGTATTGAACTGTCCCGCCATCTGCCACGAGCGAGTCATCAGCACGTGCCGCAGCAGTCTCAAGAGCACTCTCTGCTGTTTGATAATCTGGAGCTTGTACGCGAATCCGATACTCAGGTGCACCAACGTATGTGACTTCAAGATCTATCTCATCACTGACGGATTCAGCATCCCCTTCGGCTGCTCTAAGTGCTGATTTGATCTCATCGACGCCTGCTCCGCTTGGGCAGGAGAGATCGACATAGCCGGTCACTGTAACGTATGGGACCGAGACGTTCTGTCGCGCAGTCTCAACAATCGCATCGATCTCAGCATCATCAAGCGTGACTGGCTCAAGCGCCTCGTGCCCGTGGATCGCTG
>KE356562.1:751520-757994 GCA_000416005.1 Haloquadratum sp. J07HQX50
CACGCCATCCCTCACGCATATGTGCTTTGCCACAGCCTGAGCAGATGTACTTCAGGTGTGTCTTCTTTGTCGGCTTATCACCACCGGGGACCTTTGAGAACTTGCCGGCGTTCCCGATCGTTGATTTATTACGCCGTGTCTGACGCGCGTTCCACTTCATGCCGGTTGAACGGCCAGACCGTACTTTTTCTACTTCATGTTCGTTGTGACTGTCGCAGTTTGGACAGTACGTATTGAATCGACGTGGCATTTCCATAAGTATCTACCTTGCGCAAAAGTCAACCGCTGACAGTTAAAACCCGTTTGGTTCGCCATCTATATGCTTATTCGAAGCGATTAAGCACTCACTGTTACAATCAGATCCATGAAGAAACTCATTATTACGGGGGATCCTGGAATTCACCGGGATGCAGTAATTGAGGTTGAGGGCGAGGAGTTGATTTGTTTCTCTATCGACCGACAGGGCGATTATCACGGTCCAGATACGCCTCAGTTGTGGTGTACGGTGGGGACCGATGACGAACGAGAAATGTTTGAGAAACGACAATACGTCCCCCACTTCCTGGATGTTGAAGCCATCGATGGCACCGCAGTCACGGTGAAATCAGCCAGCGGAAACTGAACGAGGCAAGCTTGCCGTGGATACCGAATAAATGCGCACTGTTCCTGATTGATGTGCAAGTCGAACCCCATCCATTGACATGTTGAGTTGCTCATATCGCGTTTTTTCACTGGGCCCAACCCAGATATATGATACATTGTATTTGTGTAGAAGTCGGGCTCGCTCACCGGTTGTACCTGTATACATGGTGTCGACATCAGTCACACGAGCACGATAGGCATCTTGCCCACGATACCCGACTTCGTGTGCCCACCCCGCGACAGTTGGGACGCCCGTGAGGCTCGAGGCAGGATTACCACTCCAACTATACATCGCCCGTGAGCGTGTATCTGAGACGCCATACCGGGTAGTGCCTGGCGCTTCGAGAAGCACTGGTTGACCCGGCCGCTGATCGATCCATTCGATTGCCTCAGCACTCTCAGGATGTCGCTGGTCAACAAACGCTGTCGCATCGAGGGTTGGGCCCCCAGGTGGCGGACCGCTGTCCAAATGCGCACCGACGGCAAACCCCCCATAAAGACCACTCAAGATCATCACACCAGCGATGATGATCACACTGAGCGTCTGAGTCCAGCGGGTGCTTGCAAGACGACGTCGAATCTTCGAGAGTGCCACTCCAGAGGAAATGGCAAGAAAGAGCCACACCTGTGCGTATGTTTTGAATACGGTGTTCATCCGTCCAGGCCCTGCCTGTTCGTTCACGTAGATGAGTTCGACAAGCAATAGCAGTCCTGTTCCACCAATGAGTAGTACTCCCATGTACCCAAATTCGTGTCGGGTCCATACCACCCAGCCACTGCCAACGAGAAGTGGAACGACCGCAACAGCCGCAGGAATTGACAGCAGGCTCCCAAGTATCGCACCGGCCGCAGCGATACAAATGAACACCCACCGGCTCTCTCGCAAGAGAAGAGTCCACAGGATTAGGATAAACAATCCATGAACGAGAAGAAATGCGCCAAGACTACTGCGCATAGACGGTGGGAGAAGCGCGAGACTACGGCTCCCACCGCCTGTCGCCGGACCCAAAACGAACGGGAGTGCGACAATGACAGCGATAATTGTTATACAAACAGCCACCACGCCAACCCAACTCATTCGTCGCAGTACATCGAAGAAAGAACTTTGAGATTGAGCTGATGGCTGTGGTGTGCTCGCCGGCGTCCGGAAAAGACTGCGTGGGGCTGATGGGGCAAAAAAGACGGTCAGCACTCCAATTGCAAGGACACTTGGAAAGCTCCAGGTATTTTGGATCGCTTGCCAGCCTGCGACAACAGGTATGATGACGAAGATGAGTACTTGTCGGTCACGTCTGTTGTCTGGTGGCGTGCAATAGTAAATAAATCCGACCGCCATAGCAAGGACAAGTATCGGCTGTCCTAGCATATGTGCGTGGAGGTCACCATTGAGCCAGGCAAAGAGTGGAAACTCGTTGATCGTTCCCTCAATCACTCGGGAAGCATCCCAATAATAAAACGAGGAAGAAGTATCACGTAGCTCCGACAGTGAGACTCCCGTCTGGCTGGCAACAGCGTTGATGATCGGACGCTGAATTGACGTTGGAAGCACTTGGAGAGTGAGGCGAGTCGGTGTGTATAGGTTACTTGCCCAACCAACGAAATAGACAGCGAGCCCCCCAGCCAAGCGGCGATTCCCGCCAGCAGTTGCCCAGATAAGTCCTGCCAATTCATACACAGCAGCAAGAAGTGCGCCAAAAAATCCAGCTAACGAAAGGTTATACGCATATCGTGGTGGCGTGCTCGTCAACCAACCCAAAATTGTCGTGGTGAGATGCCCACCATAGTAGTACTGAACGCGCTCACCAGCAAACCAGAAGTCCATCGGAGGAAGTACTGCCGACCGAGACAATGTCTGTAACAATCCAAAGTCAAGAAACTTCTCGCCGCCAACAGGAATGACACCAGGGTCGTAGCTCCGTATGAGGAGGATACATCCGAATCCGAGCAGGAATACCGAAAATAATTCAATCAGATAGATTCCATCAATACGACTCGCTGGATGACGATCAACTCGCAAGTCTCGCAGAGATTCCCACTCACACAGCGCGATGCTACTAAGTGTGAGCAGTGTACCAAGTCCAGCGAGATAGGCGAGTGGCCCCCACCGCCATTGCCCCACCCAGTACGCCGGAACACTGAGAATGACAAATCCAAGCGGGAGTGCAAGTCCGACCCCATATCCGCTAATATGTCGTGATAGTCGCGCCGTGATTGGAGCTGTGAGGAGAAAAAGAACAACATACACCAACACCCAACGCGCGATGAGCAGATACTCCATGCGTTATTCATTGTCTGATGGAGGATCCTGATATCTATGCCGTTTGGTAATCGTGCCGGCTGTCGGGGCGACTGTAAATGAAGCTCGACAACTTGGGTATAGATTATTACCCAGAGGCACGACAGGGCAAGAAATAGCGATGAAATACAGTCACAGTGACTCTGTATACACACAGAGAAAGTTTTGAAGATGCGGTGCTGTTGTCATCTCGCCATTGCACAAGTCGGGTTGCAACCCAGATATTTATTCCCTCAAGTCCCAAACCGCGTTTCATGGCTTCCTCAGTACTCATCGACGTCGACCCCGGAAACGACGACGCGGTGTTAATCGCGCTGGCCGCCGCGACGGAGCGACTCGACATCGAAGCCGTGACAACCGTGGCTGGCAACGTCGGGCTTGAGCACACAACCCGAAACGCCCGCGCGATACTCGAGTGGCTCGGCGAGACCGATGTCCCAGTCGCGCCAGGCGCGGACGCGCCGCTAGTCCGCGAACTGGAGACGGCGTCACACGTCCATGGTCCCCGTGGACTTCACACACAACCACCGGAGCCAACGGCTGATCCAGTAGCGGCCGCTGGGGCGAACGTCATCGTCGAGCGGGCGCGCGCCAACCCAGGCGAACTGACGCTACTGGCCGTCGGTCCGCTGACGAATGTCGCGCTGGCGTTGGCGCTTGAGCCTGAGCTGCCGGAGCTACTTGACGACCTACAGGTGATGGGGGGAGCCGCGTTTGTGACTGGCAACGCCTCGCCCACAGCAGAGTACAACTTCTACGTTGACCCTGAGGCAGCACGCCGGGTCGTCCGACAGGCGGGTCCGAAGCTGGTTGGCCTCGACGTGACAAATCACACGACGGTGCCGTCCGACACGATCCGTGAGTGGGCAAGCAGCGACGAGCCGCTTCGGACGCTTGCATCGTGGCTGGCGTACGCCGCCCCTGAGAATGTCGACGACGCGCTAGACGAGGGGACCCCGCCGAGGGTCCACGACGCCACCGTCGGCGTCGACCAACTTGCGGACGTACTTGAGTTCGAGTCGTATCCCGCTGAGGTCGAAACCTACGGCTCGCATCGGGGTGCGCTGGCGTGTGATGACCGCCCCCGGACTGACCGCGAACCTAACGTCGAGGTGGCTGTCGATATCGACGCGTCAGTGTTCCGGGCAGAACTCGTCGATGCACTCCAGTCACTCAACATCGAGTCGTGACCGGCCGTGCAGACTCGCTTGTCTGAGCCACGGTCGTCGATGCACTCATAGATGCGTTGAAACAGAGGACCGTGCCGCGGAGATCGACGTCACTGAGGCTTCCGATTCGGCGCTCTCCTATGCCCCCGCCACCGATTTCCAGGGCATGGCACCGCTCGATTCTGCACTCCGGCAGCGTCGTTGATCCCTGCGTGGGGGAAGACATGATTACGCTCATAGAAATGACACACGTTGATGTCCTGATCAGTGGTGAATTCAACCGGTGTGTAAGAGTCGATTTGACTCGCGTCTGCGTGAACCGCCTCAAGATCAAGCCCCGAGGCACTCGCCTTGTTTATCTGTAGACGGTCACCTTCTGGGCATCACTGGCAGCGATCTCCAGAAGCGTGATAGAAACCACGAAAGCCGCACGCACGACGTATGAGAAAGAGGGAACGGTCTACCCTGCGGCCTGTTAGGGCCTGTTGAACGAGAGTTTGACGCGTCGGTTACGCTTGCTGACGCACCTGCCAGCCCTTGCTGTACATGGATCACGTCCACGACTTCCAGGCACATGCCGCATGGACGATACGTCTGAATGTGCATCAGTTCGGGTGCCTTCGTTGACGAGCAGGGCTTGGCGGCCCCGTTCGTCGCCCCCGCTGGCATCGCGGCCGTTTGAAGCGTCGTGTTCGTCGTGTTTCCAAGTCTGATGAGGGGTTCTGATGATACTCGATCTGGGAGAGCGACGCCTCAGCCGGGCATGGCCAAGCGCTGTGATAGGCCACAGGCGGAGACGGTGACGAACATAGTCAGCGCGTCCCTTGTGTAGTGTAGACCCAGGTGTTCCTCTTGAGGCGGGTGTGCTGGCGCTCGCCGTCGCCGCTCGGTATGAGAAGAACTACTCATTATAATGAGGCGGATATTGATTGGTGGTTCGCGGTCTCAGCAGTGCATATTCGGTCCACGGCTGAGGCTGCGAGGCTTCGGTCGCTCACGGTCAGTCGCTGGAAGATGGAAATATCGATACATTACGATTGGTTTTTTACGAACGTATTGCCTACTTCCGTCGATGAGTGAGTCTCTCGGGATTGTCATACCTGCGTTTCGACCTTCTCTCGAGCGATTACAGTCATATGTCGAAGCGCTCGTTGCCGAGATAAACCCAGACCACATCCGAATCGAGCTTGATGACCCCACCCCAATAACTCGTCAATCGTGTGTAGAAGCATTAGAGGAGGGACTCCTCCCCGACTGTGTGACCGTTGCTACGGTCTCCGAGCGCCGCGGTAAGGGGGCAGCACTCACCGCAGGATTCGAAGCACTCTGTGAGGCGGTCGACGTTCTCGCATTTGCAGATGCTGACGGCAGCACTCCAGCATCATCTGTCAGCGATATCATCGAGCGGGTTCGCAGAGGAGAGACTCATATTGCAACCGGCTCGCGGCGCCATCCAGAGGCAACGGTTGCTACACACCAAACATTCGCTCGTCGGCATCTTGGAGACATCTTTGCATGGACAGTCCGTCGAGTGCTCGACACAGAGTTGTTCGACTATCAGTGTGGGGCAAAAGCCTTCAGCGCAGAGGTATGGCAGCAGATTCGCCCATATCTATATGAGGCTGGGTTTGCATGGGATATCGAAGTAATTGCAGTGGCTGCAGCCTTCGAGTATACGATACAGGAAGTGCCAGTGCACTGGGATGATCGACCGGGCTCAACCGTCTCACCGATACGAACATCAATGAGGCTCGCCCGAGCGCTAGTGGCAGCACATCACCGAGCCAATATTATTCGCGAACGACGATTAGACCGGTTATTGGCAATGACCCGGCCGACCCGACCAGCCTTAGTTGATCGGCTGACGCCAACGGAAGTAATTGACCGTCGGGGCACACCAGACGGTGTTGAGGTGCCGTGATGGGCCGGCAGGCGCTGACTCAGTTGGCATCTGGTGTTCGATTTGGCAAATTTGCATCTGTCGGTGCGCTGGGAGCTCTCTTCGATATGAGTGTCTCAACCACTCTGATTTTTCTCTTCGATATGCTGAGCGAGTTTGCCAAACTTATCGGCGCAGAGGTCGCAATTATTGTGATGTTTATTGTGAACGAGCGCTGGACGTTCGCCAACTGGGGTCAACAGGGATGGATGGCGTCGACAAAACGGTTTATACGATCAAATCTCGTTCGGAGTGTTGGTGTCGGTGTACAGTTTTTACTCGTTCGGTTCCTGCGTACACTCCCAGTGAGCGTTCCAGTCGCCGGGTTGGATCTGTGGATAATTATTCCGCTTCCGATTGCGATTGCATCCTCGATGATGCTCAATTATGTCGCTGAGAGTGTGCTCACATGGCGCATCCTGAGCGAA
>KE356562.1:759461-761082 GCA_000416005.1 Haloquadratum sp. J07HQX50
GGTAGTTCAAATCTACCTCCCGCTACTCTCATATTACTCTTAGAATCCGATCCGAGTATCAGTCGAAAGGTCACGGCTCTGTGATTCCTCAATACCGCGTTCGACTGAATCCCATTTGTCATTCGTTAGATAGACACTCCCATCGTGAACTGCTGTCGCAAACGTATCGAGCACGGCCCCCTCACATGGGCCGTGCGTGCAGACACCGTCATCAGTATCGAACATTGCCCCATGCTTGCGACAGACCAGCTGTGAGTCCCTGACAAGAGCACTCTCACCTCGATCGAGTCGTATATCCTGCCAATGCGGACAGAAGTTCGTATATGCTACAACTGAACCATCACTAAGTTGCATAACGACACCCTCGCTTGTCTCACTCGCTGCCGTCGCTGTGAACACGGCTGTTTCACTCTCAGAGAGACGTGCAACCTCTATAATCCGACGATCCGAATCTAAATCCATAGATTATATTCGGCACCGAACCGTTCAAACATACCGGTTCATAGCGGTTATATCAAATAATTGGTTAGTTGGTAGAACGATACTGGGAGTAAGAGAGTTGACCGTGAGCATGATTGGAGGGCTTGCAGGGAAGGACAGGATGTCAACTTTCGATGTGACCGCGACCAGGCGATATTCAAGAGTCTCACTGAAACTGCTCTGTCACTTCTCAGAGTCATGATATTCAACGGATATGTGCCGAATTATTGATACCGATCTATCGATAGCATTCCTCCTCAACCAGTTTAGAGAAGAGTCTCCGCAGCAATGCTGTCACTGGTCCTGAGCCAATCGCAATTCCGTCGGCAGTATCGACCGGTCGGATTTCCCATGTTGAGTTGGTCACGAACGCCTCAGAAGCGCGATGTAGATCATCAATGTCGAATGCATCAACCCGTGTTGGAATACCCTCTGCTGCGGCGAGTTCAAGCACTACCGAACGGGTGATCCCCGGAAGAACGGGTCCAGAGAGACTCGGGGTGCACAGCGAATCGTCTCGAACAAAGAACAGGTTGCCCGTCGATCCCTCGGCTAGATTTCCCTCCTGATCACGCATGATCGCCTCATCGGCATCTGTGGGGCGGAGTTCCAGGCGGGCTAAGATTCCATTTAGATAATTATGCGTTTTTGCATTCGATGGAATCGCAGTGTCGGAGATTCGTCGCGTCTTGACAGTTTGTAGCGTCGCTGGACCTTCCCACGGTTGAGTGCCAGAGATGCCGCCGCGCGGTAAGGGGGCAACTTGGATGACGACGGTCGGGTCAGTCACGGGGTCTGGAGTTAACTTCCCGGGTTGGACACCTCGCGTAATTGAGCACTTGACGTACGCATCATCAAGCGAGTTTGCTGTGAGCGTTTCATCAATGCGATCACGTAGCGTCGCGCTGCTGAGACCGTGTTCAAGCTCAAGACGTGCTGCTGAGTTGTGAAGGCGCTCAGCGTGTTCATCCCATCGGAAAATATCGCCACCATATGCACGAAGCGTCTCAAAGATCGCATCACCATACATGAATCCGCGATCACGGACGCTAACAGTTGCTTCGGAAGCAGGACATAGTTCACCATTGACGTGATAGGTTCGTTCAGGATCAGCCACTACGACTCAGTCTGCTGTGCGCGT
>KE356562.1:761102-766084 GCA_000416005.1 Haloquadratum sp. J07HQX50
TGATGCTCCAGCGTCGGAGAGTGCAAATGCGGCCGCGCGTGCGACGCCGCCTGCCCCGATAACAACTGCCTCTGTCCCATTCAATTCAATGTCGTGATGATCAAAAGCACGCTGTACACCATCGATATCAGTATTATATCCGGTTGGGGGTTCTGTCTCAAAGTCAATCATATTGACTGCACCGATTCGTCCAGCGAGCGGGTCAGGATCAATATACTCCATCACCGCTTGCTTGAATGGAATTGTGACATTCAGTCCGTTAATATCGAGGGCAGCAGCCCCGTCAATGGCAGCCTCTACGGCATCCTCGGATGGTTCAAAGGTAACATACCGAGCAGTGATATCTCGGGCATCGTAAGCTGCTTCATGCATCGGCGGTGAACGAGAGTGGGTTACTGGATTGCCGATGAGACCATATACATCCATACCATGGCCTAAAGTGCTGAGAGATTAAAATGCGCGATATGTACGAGTCACACTCTCGTCCTGCGCTGCTCGGTAACGATAGAACGTGCGGACTATCACCGCGTTCTCAGTTTCTTCCGCCGCTAAAGGGGGCGCCTCCATCCGCTGTGAATCAGAAGAAATAGGACACTGACCGAGCGAATATCAACTAATGATACGCCTTCGTCATCCACTTACCGCGGTAAGCAGTGGTGTTGTGCTGACACTCCCGTGGGTCATTCTATGGGCTATTGGAGTCACTCGCTCGCTGGCGCCACTGCTGACTGTGATGACTGCGGGACTAGCTGTGTTAGGTGCCTCATTTCTCCTTGCATGGGGAGCTGAGACAGCCGAGAAAGATGTCCCACGGGCGTTTGCATTAGCTGTTTTGGCCGTGCTTGCAGTGGCACCCGAGTACGCGGTTGACGCGTTATATGCATGGCAGGCGGCGAGTGACCCCGCAAAAGCAAATCTTGCCGTAGCGAATATGACGGGGGCAAACCGCATTCTGATCGGGCTTGGATGGTCAGGGATTGCGTTATTCTCGATATATAAAGCACTCACCAGTTCACGACATGCAGATGGGGTGGTAAACCGTGATAGATTACTCGACAATGCTGTTCGACTTGACCCCTCAATCTCGATCGAAATTCTCTTTCTGTTTATTGCGACCATATTCGCGTTTGCTGTTCCACTCGGCGGGGGAATCGATATCATTGACACTATTATTCTCGTCGGGCTGTACTGCATATACATCGCAATTATCATTCGTGGCGATGTCGAAGACGAGGAAGACCAAGTGGGCGTCCCAGCATATTTTCAGGCGCGACCATTCAATGTTCGCATCCCTATCGTGTTTGCTCTCTTTGGTTACTCGGCTTTTCTCATTGTCACTGCAGTTGAGCCGTTTGCACATGGACTCGAACAACTTGGCCTCCAGTTTGGGATCCCGGAGTTCTTTATGATCCAGTGGATAGCACCCTTAGCCTCCGAGAGTCCAGAGCTTATCGTAACGGCATATCTTGTGAATAAAGCCCGTGCAACTGCGGCGTTTAACGCGCTCATATCTTCAAAGCTTAATCAGTGGACTCTCCTAATAGGAACACTCTCAGTCGTCTACAGCCTCTCGTTGGGGAGCTATGGCGTGCTTCCATTTGATTTCAAGCAGGCTGCGGAGATCTGGCTGACTGCTGCACAGAGTTTGTTTGCACTGACAGTGTTAGTTAATTTTCAAATCAGCGTGCGGGAAGCGCTCCTGCTATTGGTCCTCTTCGTCTCACAAGTTGCCGCTGAATTTGTGCTCATCCAGACCTACACAGAGGCACTGGCAGAGACGTACTCGATCTACTTGCTGCTTGGATACTCCGTGGTCTATATTACCCTCGGGGGATGGTTGCTGGTGCATCGAGTTGCAGAGTTTCAACATCTTGCTCAGCGGACGGTTGCAACTGTCACGGGCAATCCAGTTCCTGAGTATGAGGCAGCCGACTGAGACATACTGTCAGTCGATGCGCTCAAACGGCGCCCATTTGAATACTGCTACGTGATTGGAATCGTTGAGAGTCGCGCTGATATCGCCTCAACTACAATCGGTGAAGCACTCAGAGCACAAACAGAGTGGGAGACGATCATTGACGACACTCGGCCCTCAGACGCTGGCGGAGGGAGAGTCTACCGACACGGCTCATTTGAATTACGACAGTTCGACTCACTCCACCTCAGATTGGAGAATGTCGCAACGGTGTTTTCGAGCACACCCGAATTTATTATTTTTCTGTCGCGTCACTCCGGTGAAACCGGTCCATTACTGACGGCGCATTTTACAGGAAATTTCGGGAACGCTGACTATGGCGGTGACCCACGCTCATTTGCGCCTGCCTGCCCAAACGCTCAGCGAGTTGTGTTCAAGACGCTCCAAGACGCTGCTCCGGAGGAGTATGATGTTGGCATTGAATGTACGCATCACGGTCCAACGCGCGTCGATGTGCCGTCACTCTTTGTCGAACTCGGAAGTAGCGAAGCAGAGTGGACAGATACCGATGGTGCGTCTGCGGTCGCAACAGCAGTGCTCGAGCTGAGCTCAACACCACCGATACGCGAGCGACAGCTCATTGGTTTCGGTGGCGGCCACTATGCACCGCGCTTCGAGCGTATTCTCACTCGAACCGACTGGGCAGTTGGTCATATCGGTGCAGATTGGTGTCTCGATGCGTTGGGTAATCCACGAGCAAATCAAGACGTGCTCGGTCGGGCAATCAAATGTTCGGACGCTGACTATGCATTGGTTACGGGTACACACCCGACACTCGAGCGGACACTCGAAGATATGAGTATTCGCGTGGTTGGTGAGCGCTGGCTCACCGCCAGCACAGGTGTCGATCTCTCTGTAATTGAGGCACTCGAAGCACAACTATGTCCGATCTCAGATGGGTTGCGACTTGGCGAGCGGATCGATTCGTGGCCGCCAGCACGTCCCGAGACAGACATCTCACCAGAACTCGAAATCGAAGCACTGTCCGAAGAGCTATTGGATGAAGTGGTCGGAATCGACCGCGAGACCGCACGTGGAGCAATCAATGCCAACGTGCTAGCATTCACGACCGAACAGGGAGGATCTGTCCCGGCACGTGCAATCGCAGTCGAGTCAGCAACAGCGGTCAATAGCATACGCAGTGAGTTTATTGAGATTCTCAGACAAAAATACGAGACAGTCGAATCTGACGGTGAAATAATCACAGCCACGCGGGACGTATTCGATCCAGACGCAGCTAGTACTGTCGGCGTTCCTGAGGGCCCAGCCTTCGGGAAGCTGGCAGCTGGTGAGTCTGTCGACATTGATGGGACACAGATTGATCCAGCAGTCGTTCATCGAAGCGAAACCGTGAGCTTTCACGTGCAGAGTGGCTCGTGAGCGTGTCTCTTCGCTGTTTTCCAATTAAACCAATTTAGGGCGTCTGACGCGTGTCAGACCCTCTGATAAGGGGAAAGATAATTAAGCTGTGTTCGGTACGGTCCCACAGACAATGGATTCTATCGTGGGCGATGCAATCGATGAAGCAGAAGAGGCGGAGACACCGTCTCCGGAAGGCACATCTGATGATACGGGAACATCACCGACAGGAGCGATGACCGATGATGAACTCCAGGAAGTGCTGAAGGATTTACAGACAGATATTACCGTTGTTGGGTGTGGCGGAGCGGGTGGTAATACAGTCGATCGAATGTATGAAGAGGGGATTCAAGGCGCACAGCTCGTCGCAGCAAACACCGATGTACAACATCTCGTCGAGATCGAGTCTGATACAAAAATTCTGATGGGTGAGCAAAAGACAAAGGGGCGCGGTGCTGGCTCACTCCCACAAATTGGTGAGGAAGCAGCAGTCGAATCAAAAGAGGAGCTGGCAGGGGCGATTGATGGGTCAGACATGGTGTTCGTGACCGCAGGCCTCGGCGGTGGGACAGGAACTGGCTCGGCGCCAGTCGTCGCACAAGCATCTCGGGATGCAGGCGCACTGACTATCGCAATCGTCACCACACCATTTACCGCTGAGGGGGAGGTTCGACGGACAAATGCTGAAGCAGGTCTTGAGCGACTACGCGACGTTGCAGATACAGTAATTGTCGTTCCGAATGACCGCTTGCTTGAATCAGTTGGGAAGTTACCGGTCAAACAAGCATTCAAAGTGTCTGATGAAGTGCTGATGCGCTCAGTGAAGGGAATCACTGAGCTCATTACAAAGCCAGGACTCGTCAACTTGGACTTTGCGGATGTAAAGACAGTTATGGAGCGCGGAGGAGTCGCCATGATTGGCCTCGGTGAATCAGATTCACAGTCAAAGTCGACAGATTCAGTCCGGAGTGCGCTCCGATCACCGCTGTTAGATGTGGATATCTCTGGTGCCAACTCAGCGTTGGTCAACGTCACCGGTGGTTCGGACATGAGTATCGAAGAGGCCGAGGGTGTCGTCGAAGAAATATATGAACGAATCGACCCTGATGCACGAATTATCTGGGGAACATCCGTCGATGAAACGCTGGATGGGACAATGCGAACAATGATCGTGGTTACTGGCGTGAAGTCACCACAGATATACGGAACCAACGATGCCAGCAACGAAACCGACACCTCGTCGCCGCAACCGACGGGTGAGGCCAGCGATGATATCGACTTCGTGAACTGAGCTTCAGTGAACCGGATGTATCAATACAATCAAAAAGCCACATTTCATAGATTAAAATAACAATGGATGTCAAATACGATGTGACCAGTTATCTCCGGGTATTGAAGTTGGCCAGTACCCCTTCCTGGGAGGAATTTTCCCAAGTTGGATTAATTGCTGGTGCTGGCATCATACTCGTTGGATTTCTTGGGTTTGTAATGTTTGCCGTGATGACGATCATACCAGGAGGCGTCTAACATGTCGATTTATGCAGTCAAGACAACAGCAAGTCAAGAGCGAACCGTCGCCGATATGATCGCAACCCGCGAGGAAGATGATATCCATGCGGTCCTCTCGCCCGACTCACTCACCAGTTAC
>KE356562.1:767608-791383 GCA_000416005.1 Haloquadratum sp. J07HQX50
TCGTGTACGAGAACACGTGGCAAAAGATGGATCGGCTCGTATTATCCAGGAGAGAAGCCACGCATCCATCACATGAGATGTATGATAACCGATTCGATAAGGTGAGTGTGTATTAATCCCTTAGAACACGGCAAGCATCGTCTGTTTAATCACTGAGGGGTCATCAAGTGGAACGAGAAGAGCGTGAATCGCGAATAACACGATGATTTCTCCCACAGTAATTCCGATCGTCACAGTCTGACTCCAACGACTCGTTGTTGTCACCCCTGTGGAGATGTCATACTCAGTCGACGACAGTGGGTAGAAAAGCGCAATCCCACGACGTGAGCCGACGACATCCAGAATGTAGTGTGTGCCAACACCAATCCAAACGTAATGAAGATTCCCGAATACGTATGGAAACACAAGAAAGATACTCAAGACAGGAAGATTGTGTAGCGTCTTTCGATGTCGGCCAAAGGCCGTATCAACATCCGGGAAGAGCGCACCCAAAATAACCGGTAGCGAGAGTTGCGCGACCTGTGTCCCCACATCAACTATCGAGCCCTCAAGCAGGCTCGCAGGGCCCATCCTGAGAACTCGGCTAGGCGTCTGTAGTGTTGCAGGGTCAAGCGATAGTATCACACCCACTCCGAGCGATAGCAAGGCTGCGTTGAGCACGTGGCCGTCTTTATTCACGGTTGATATAGCTATCGCACGAACACACGTATTAGTATCGAGATCTGGCGGGAATCTGCAGGCGAAAACTGTCTTACTGCTGCTTGATCGCCTCAAAGAGTTTCGAAAGTGCTGTGCGGGCAATCTGCTCTTTGATTTCGATTCGTGATCCCTCGAATTTGTGATGAGTTGCCGTCGCATAGCTCTCCGATGATCCCCACTCACCAGCATGGGAGAGACCGATATAGGCAGTTCCGACCGGTTTCTCTGGAGACCCACCAGTCGGGCCGGCAACTCCCGTTGTTGCCACTCCCCAAGTTGTTGTGCTTACATCACGCACCCCGGTTGCCATCGCCTTGGCAACTGATGATGAGACGGCTCCATCGCGGTCAAGCCGTTCGCGCGGAACAGCAAGTGCGGTCTGCTTTGCTGCATACGAGTACGTCACAATCGACCGGTCGAAGTATGCCGACGCACCACTCACATTGGTGAGAAGCGAGCCGATGAGTCCGCCGGTGCACGATTCAGCAATGGCGACCGTCTCATCACGGTCAGTAAGCAGTGGCTGTATGTCCTCTTCGATCGGTGGGTCATCTGCGAACGCATCCATACAGCCTCTGCTGCGTTAGATACAAATAAATGTCCGATTCGTAGCCGAAAGAGATTCGTGAATCGCGTGGCCAAGCCGTGATATGTCTTCATCGGCCGACCAGTATGATGAGCCACTCTTCTACCAAGTGATGCAGTACGCGAGGACAGCAGACCGTGATGTCGTTGATATGGTGTCCGGGAATCCTGACTGGGAGCCTCCTCGTGCACTTCGGGCAGGGCTCACAGCGTATGCAGACGCTGATGTCGATAAATTTCAGTATCCACCGAGTGAGGGTCTCACTCGACTGCGCGAGAGTATATGCGAACAACGATCCATCGATATCTCACGTGTGCTCATTACTCATGGGGCCGCCGAGGCAAATTACCTCGCAATGGCTACTGCACTCGAATCATACAGCGGACAAGAATTTGTCGTCGTCGACCCCGTATATCCGTATTATCCAGGGAAGGCGACAATGCTGGGGGGCACCGTCACTCGCGTCCCTGTTCGCAAGGATGGCCACCTTGATGTCGATGCGATGCAGGAAGCGATTACGAACGATACCGTTGCTGTTATTTGCAATACTCCGAATAATCCTACCGGTGCGGTCTACAAACAATCGTCCTTACAATCGCTTGCTGAGTTCGCTTCAACTGTCGATGCTGCGCTCATTATCGATGAGGTGTACGCCAGGTTTGATTTCACTGGACAGTTCAAGACTGCACTGACGCTCGCTGCAGACAATGTCATCGTCACGACCGCATTCTCCAAGTCAATGGCAATTACAGGATTCCGTATCGGATACGCTGTGTTTCCAAGCCACCTCGTCGACCAAGCAGCGACCAGACACATGCTCGTGATGGTGTCGGCGAGTCGGCCTGCACAGGCAGCGGTAGCCGCCGCACTCAAACAGACGGGTTCGAACTACTATGAGGAAACCAGAGCAATGCTTCGTCATCGAGTCCAGTCGTTTATCGAGGGATTAGAGACGGCTGGAGCGTCATATATACGACCTGAGGGGGCGTTCTATGTGCTGGCACGATTCGATGGATTTAGCGGCACACTCAGGAACGTCAAGCGTCTTATAGATGAGGCCGGGGTTGCAGGTATGCCCGGAGCAGCATTCGGCAGTTCATATGATGAGTGGATGCGGTTTTCATTGTGTACCGACCGAACAGCAACAGCAGGCGACCGACTGGCCGCATTTTTTACCGACTTGACCGCGTGACCGAGAAGTACACAAGGCCGGCTCACCAGAGATAAAACATGTCGCACATCGACGTCGACGCTGTTGATACAGTCGACGATGAGTCGGATACCAAGCCTGTCGAGAGTGAGGACACCACTGTCGATGTCGAAGTCGTTGATGCGGTGACAGACCTGCCGGATACCGTCGATGCACCCGAGTACGTGCTATACGGTGGTAAAGGAGGCGTGGGAAAGACGACGATGGCAGCATCAACAGCACTCGCTTCAGCTGCAGCCGGAACAGAAACACTGGTGATCTCAACCGACCCTGCACACTCGCTGTCGGATACGCTGAACGTAGATGTTCCTGCAGATCCGATTCGTGTTGATGAGTCATATCCGCTGTATGCTGTCGAGATTGATCCAGATTCACTTACTGAGGGACCGTTCGGCGGGGATACAGGTCCAACAGACATCGACTCTGAACAAAATCCATTTGAGGGAGCTGGGGACGGTGCAGCGATGGGCGAGGAAATGCCGTTCGGCGATCTCGGTGGAATTGAAGAACTCATAGGTGGAGCTATGGGGCCGAATTCGATGCCCGGGGCTGATGAAGCAGCGGCAATGCAGCAACTGCTTACATATATCGATGATCAGCGGTACGAGCGCGTTATTATCGACACTGCCCCAACTGGTCATACTCTCCGGCTGTTACAGCTCCCGGAGGTCATGGATTCAATGTTAGGCCGGATAGCAAAAATGAAACAACAGTTCTCTGGACTGATGGGAAGTGTCAAGGGGATGTTCGGGGCTGAAAGCGTCGATGAGGGAGCAGTTGATCTTGATGAATTGCGCGAACGAATTGAGCGCCTTCGCAGTGTGCTCCAAGATCCGACAAAAACTGACTTCCGAGTCGTAATGATTCCAGAGGAAATGAGTGTGATCGAATCTGAACGACTGGTTGACCGCCTCAACAGCTATGAAATTCCCGTCCAGACATTGATTATTAACCGGGTGATGGAGAACCTCGATGAGGTAACAACCGCTTCTGTCGATGATCGATGGGTCGTCTCGCCTGATCTTGATTCGTGTGAGTTTTGTCAGCGTCGGTGGACGTCCAGCAGCAGGCAATCCAGCGTGCCACTGACCTATTCCGAGGGCGTTCGATTAAACGAGTGCCCCTACTGGCAGAGGAGGTTCGCGGCGAGGATGCACTTCGAGTTGTCGCGCGCTGTTTAGAGTGAACTCCGCTGAGGACGCCGAGGCCTCACTGGTTCGCTTAGGCATAGATGTGGACGCGGACAGATTGTTCTTGATGTCGCTTTATTGAGCCCTCAGACACTCGCTCTATTTACCGACAGCCTTTCTTACCTGACTGGAATGCTTCCGCTCAGTCCGAGCGTTCATATAACACACGATAGAGACTGTCCCGCCACTGTGCTGGCAGATACTGAGCGAAGACTCCAATACTGGCTAATCGACCTGATTGATACCGTGGTCGTGGATCAGGTTCAGAAGCGGCCTTGAAAACATCGCTTGCGACTTCCTCAGCATCAACTGCTCCAAGCCCATCGCCACCGATAAGCCGCGTATCCGTGAGGATTGCATACAGCGTCGAATACGCGCCGGATTGCTCTGTTTTCGATAGGCTCTTTGTCGCATCACCAGTTGCTGAATTGTGGGATATCTGTGTCTCTGGGTTCGTTTTGACTGGGCCTGGTTGGATAATAATCACATCAATCCCATAGGGCTCAACTTCACCTCGCAGTGCATCGCTCATCGCCTCAAGCGCAGCTTTCGATCCCGCGTAAACTCCTCCGCCGGGGAATGCAACAGCACCAGCAACACTCGAAATATTGATAATACGACCAGTCCCTGCCTCTCTCATCATCGGTAGCATTTCACGAATTAATCGATGAGGACCAAATACGTTCACCGCGAATTGACGGTGGAATTGTTCCGGTGAGAAGTCTTCAACTGGACCGAACTGCCCAAAGCCAGTGTTGTTAACAATACAGTCAAGACGCTCCTGTTCATCACCGATCTGAGCTTGCATCTCTTCGATATGATTTTGATTTGTTATGTCCAGTGTTGCTGTGTGACACCCCCTCTCATCAAGTGACTGGATATCGGCCTTGTCTCGCGCTGTTGCGTATACCTCCCACCCAGCTTCGACAAAGGACAGTGCGCTTGCATAGCCAACGCCGGATGAGCAGCCTGTGATCAGTACTGTCTGTTCGCTCATACACGTACGAATCCGGTAATATGACAAAAGCCAGTCTATCTGCCGGACATGTAGAGAGGAGACATCACGATGGCGGTTCTTGTCCATCAAGATAGCGCTGTTTTGCCGTGGCTGCAAAGGCATCTGCCTGTCGGGTTGGCTCTGGGAGCTTGTACCCATCGCATAGGTGAGCGATACATGTCGTTGCCGTCTCAGGGGCGACTCGATGGCCGGGGCTAACGTACACTGGATTAATTCGTCGGGAAGTATCATACTGCCGCGACTGATACGCGTGACCAAGCACGGTCCCTGTTGTGGCATTCTCAACATACGCATCACTAACGACCGGAGTTTGCCACTCTGCAGGCCGTCGCTCGACAGAGTCGACTGGCGATCCGCATAATAAGTTCTTGGCAACTCCAATTGCTGGCCGGTCCATCACAACTCCGACGTGAGTAGCGAGGCCAGCCTGTCGGTAATGGATACGGCCGCTTCCGTCACAGACGAGTAACTCAGGCTGTGTCTGAAGTTTCTGAAGAACGGAAAAAATCGATGGTGCCTCACGAAATGATAATAGACCCGGTATGTATGGGATAGAGCACTCACTGACAGCCCACTGTTTTTCGACAATACAGTCATCTGTGCCAACCACAACCGCACTGATTACCTTCTCATCGGTGAAGGCCTGATCAATGCCTGCAATAAGAGGACCATTTGGTGAATTGGTGCACGTGCGTGCATCAGACCGCAGTCGAAGACAAGAGATATCAAACGAATGAGCATCGGTCCAGATGGCCTCCTCTGCCACCGAGCGCTGGAGATGTTTCATCTCTGTCTGCGAGGCGTCGGTGTCTGGGAGATACGCAGAACGCATCTAAAACCGGCGGCCAGGACCGCCCATTCCGCCGCCACCACCACCGCCAAGCTGCAGTTGATTCGGAATACCCACCCGATCTTTCACGTGTGCTCCATATGCAAGCCCAATAACGAGTCCTGCAAGATGTGCAAGGTGAGCAACATTCCCACCAGCGAGGCCGCTACCAGCCGAGACGCCAAAGCCAGCAACGATACTGAACCCAGCAAACCCAAAGGTCAGTACCCACAGCGGCATTGGAATAATCGCGTACAGGCGAACCGTGAGATTCGGATTGAGGACAGTGAGTACACCCATCACGGCCATGATTGCCCCCGAAGCACCTAAGACTCCGGCACCGGTCGGGCCAGTGGTGAGCAGCGTTGACATGACTTGAGCGAGGCCAGCAATAATGCCGCCGCCGATGAATAGCGCGGTAAATCGACGACTGTCAAGATATCGCTCAACGACTGGCCCGAAAAAGTACAGCGCGATGCTGTTAAATGCGATATGAGTAAATCCACCGTGAGCGAAAATGGAGGTTACCCACGTCCATACGAACTCAATGTTTCCTGGTGAGAGAACGAACGCTCCTTGCCAAATCTCACTCCGAAAGCCAGCGCCAACTAAAGGAAAGACAAGAAACTGCAGGGCAAATGTGATCCACATGATTCCTAAGAAGGTATAGCTCAGATTTCCGCGGAAATAGCTGAGCGGTCCGCCAGTTCCGCGAAGACGCCGAGAAATACCCGACAACGGGGCGCTCACTCGCTGGAGGATACTTGATGACCGTCCACCGGGATTATTGACTGAGTCGTCAAAGCCGCTATCAAATACAGCGGCCGGCTCATCCCACTCGTTGAGCCCAGGGCAGTCATGATTTTCCGGAAGACGATGCTCCGTACAAAATGTGTTCCCGCATCGCCGGCATTGGTACGGTAAGTTCTCGTGCCTGTCGCACTCATCGCACGTAGCCATTAATCATGCTAGTGCAGGGGCGAGTAAAAGCGGTTCCCCTTTGATATCTCTGTGTGCACTACCGTGTTTCAGTCTCTTCATGTTCTGCAGCGTCGCGTTCCTGACGAACGCTTTCAGGGATAACCGTCGGATGATCTAAGCCAATTGGTGAGGATGATGCTGCCATCATGATTGTGTTCGGGATACAGACCAAAAATATTACCCATAATCATGATTCATGCCACCACAGGAGGATTATTACTCAAAGGTATCCGAATACAGGTTCATCGCGTGTTCAATCGCATCTTTTGCCGCCTGTGCATCGCTCCATCCAAGTGTTTCTGTTTGTTTGCCAGCCTCAAGATTCTTATAGGTTTCAAAGAACTCAGCGATTTCTGCCCTTGTTTGCTCAGTTAGATCAGAGACGTCGCGAACATGGTCGTAGCGAGGATCTTCAACTGGGACACCAATCACCTTGTCATCTTTTTCTCCATCATCGTCCATCTCCATGAGTGCAACCGGCCGGGTTTCAACGATGCAGCCAGGAAATGTTTGATCTTCGACAAGCACGAGGATATCAAATGGATCTTCATCGTCGTAATACGTCCGTGGGAGAAACCCATAATCAGAAGGGTAGTGTACATTGGCATGTAGAACGCGGTCTAAGACCACACCAGGGACGTCCTTATCGTACTCATATTTGTTGCGTTCACCCTTCAGGCACTCAACGACTGCATTTACAACATCCGGTGGGTTTGGACCCGTCTCCAACTCTGTCCAGAGATTCGTCATTATACTATTTTTCGATATCCGGAAAAAAGGCCTTTCGTATTCAGATACATTCCTCACCAGAAATTCAATTATACTGAATACACTGCGTTTGAATCGAATAGACTTCAGTTATTGGTAAATGCGGTCTAAATAACTCACACAGTCTGATTTCCGCTCATATCACAGTATACATGATACGTATTTATATCGGAAATAACTGATGAGTGGAAGCTAAAGATATATAATAGTTGTCTCATCGACGGACAAATCATTCCATCAATGTGAATAAAGAATCTGAAACAAATCGACACAACCCCCGCATTGTCATGCGAACAGATACTGAAAAGAATTAAATATCATCATCCCATCAATATCAAAGAGTCTATGTCAGATTCACAATCAATCCCGAGTGGCACCATCGCTGTTAATGACCTTACTGCGTTTCAACAGAATATTCTCATCATCTTAGCAAAAGAGTCGATGTATGGACTCGCAATCAAGCGTCATCTGGAGAGTTACTATGATAGTGAGGTAAATCACGGTCGACTGTACCCGAATCTCGACGATCTCGTTGAGGCAGGATATATAGAAAAGGGTGAACTCGACAAACGAACGAATCAATACACGCTGACTGATCAAGGGTATGAGGCCGTTCTTGAACGCTTAGAGTGGGTTTTTTCAAACACCATCACCAATGAGGGTCGAGCAGCGCAGATCAAGGCGCTCGTTGACGACGCAATATAATTTTCACTCGACTCCCGATTGCTCCTCGGTCACCGCGTCAAGCAATGCTAAGCTCTCCTCTAATGCCGCAGCTTGCGTCTCTGTCGCCCATACATTCCGCGGATAATATTCGGTTATAAACTCGTCTCGCTCCGCAGATGTGGCATCTGTGACCTGTTTGAGATAGTGGTTGCTCATGAAGTCAGCGAAAGCGCGTATGTTTTTGACGTGATGGTTCGCGTAGTTTTCACGAATCCGCTCAACGATTTCAGCATTGAGTTCCTCAACATGCTCCCAGCTTGCATCAGTGTCGACGCCGCCGAGCGAGCGCTCAACTGCGTGGCTGGTGTCGTCGATCAACTCAAAATCAAGATCACCATTTTCAATCCATGTGGAGGGGTAGAGCACAAGCGTATCATCTGATGTCCGTATACGCGAGCGATACTCATGTTCCGCGAGTAACTCGTCGCGCTCACTCTCATATGCGTTTGTCGCGTTTGAGTCAGCAGTCTCTTGTGCACGATGAGTTAACGAGACAGCCCTCTCAATCACAGACTCAGGGAGTGGGTCGGTTGTCTCTGCGTCTGTGTCTGCGTCCGTCTCCGTCTGTGTGTTTTCATCTGTCATTGAATGAACTCAACCTGCAGTATCAAGCGCCTTATTTGCGAGTTTATCTGCTCGACTATTCGCCTCCCGAGGGACATGTTCAAGCGTGTACTCATCGAATGACTCCAAGAGTTGTCTGACTTCGATACGTCGCTCACGAAGTGTCGGCTGGTTTGTCTGATACTCACCACGAACCTGTTTAATAATTAACTCTGAGTCACCACGAATATCCACTTTCTCGAAACTGTGTGCTGTTGCGACCTCAAGCCCACGTGTCAGTGCTGCGTACTCGGCGCGATTATTTGTCGTGCTCTTGATTGTGTCTCCCCCCTCAGTCACGATGCCGTTGCTGTTGACTAGCACCCAGCCAATCGCTGCGGGACCCGGATTTCCGCGACTCGCCCCATCGAAGTAGACATGCACTCGCCCGCCACTGCTCTCACGAATGAGCGCGAGTAGTGTCGCAGGATTGCGACCTTGCACAACAACACTATCCTCGTATGCAACCACATTTCCGGCTTCGTGTGTCGCACGCCAGTGCTCATACTCAGTGTTGCCTGGTTGGATATCGATACCCGCATTTTCGAGCCGAGTGCGAGCAGTCGTCGGGTCACAGTCCACGCTTGGCATATACAGTGTAACTTCGAGCGAAGAAAGAAATGTTCGGTTATCCTCGTTTGAACGTGATACCTAATCGGGGGTGCAGTTTGGATATATGACCCTTTAGGAAGATAGATTGCCGAGTGTTTAAGTGGCTCGGGCTAACGAACATAAAAATGCGATGACAGGCCCCACCCGCCAGCGGGAACAGAACACTGAACGGACACGATGGCAGGGCGAAAGCGAGGCCGAGTCGGAGGATACGATCGATCCTGAAGAGATCGATCAAGAAGATCTCGTACGCACTGGTGACGGCGAAATTATCCATGAACCAACTGGAATTGTTGTTGAAGAGGAACAGATAGATCGCGGCCCCGAGTGGCGAGCATTCAATCATACGGAACGTCAGTCAAAGTCACGCGTCGGTGCTCCAACGACGAAAACGATGCATGATAAGGGGCTCACAACGACGATTGACTGGAAAGACAAAGACGCCTATGGGCGGTCGCTCTCCTCAGAGAAGCGCTCTCAGATGCACCGTCTCCGAAAATGGCAAGAGCGCATCCGAACCAAAGATGCTGGCGAGCGAAATCTCCAGTTCGCGCTCTCAGAGGTTGACCGCATGGCATCGGCACTGGGCGTCCCGCGGGCTGTCCGCGAGGTTGCGTCCGTTATTTATCGGCGTGCACTCAATGAGGACCTGATACGAGGACGCTCAATCGAGGGTGTCTCAACGGCGGCGTTGTATACGGCGTGTCGGAAGGAGGGCATCCCGCGGTCACTCGAAGAAATCGCAGAGGTGTCACGCGTCGAGCGCAAGGAGATTGGGCGTACGTATCGATATATCTCTCAAGAGCTCGCACTTGAGATGAGACCGGTCGATCCAAAGAAATATGTCCCCCGATTCAGCTCAGAACTTGACCTGTCTCGGGAGGTACAGACAAAGGCTGATGAGATTATTGAAGAGACGGCCGAACAAGGCTTGCTCTCCGGAAAGTCGCCGACAGGATACGCAGCAGCTGCGATTTATGCAGCCTCGCTGTTGTGTAATGAAAAGAAAACCCAGCGAGAGGTTGCCGACGTTGCACAGGTAACGGAAGTAACAATTCGAAATCGATATCAGGAGCAAATCGAAGCGATGGGCATTCCACGATAGCTGACCGAATCTTCATATTGCGTGTCGTTCTTAAATTTTTTATATGCACTTGGACGAATATGTCAATATTGCACGCAACGAGCGGGCAGAGCGTCGGCGACTCGCCCAAGAGAAATCGTATGATGTCATCGAACATGTTGAGACATTTCAAAATCGAATAATCAGCCGATCAACGAAATTGAGGTCCATCGGACTGAGTACCTTGGAAATACGTTTGGGGTCATATTGATCCCGGGCAAGTTGGAGTACGAACTCGTTGACATGAAAGCATGGTAGCGTATGGAACCCTGATCCACAGGCTGGCGTTCACATGGCAATCGATGCAGAGAGCCGAGAGGGACGCAGTGGATATATTGAGGAGACAGCAGGTGCCTACCACGCTGTGCGGCTGGGGGTGTTAGAACACTTAGATGTAACAGGTCAACAAGCCAAGGCACTCGTTTTAGGTCACGTCTCAGAGGCCTACTGGGGACCAGTCGGTGTATGCCAGATTCGTGAATCGATTCGCAACTGTTTCGATAGCAAGCCGGCTACACCTCCGACGTTTTCGGCCGCTATTCGAGGAGTGTGCACTCACCTGCCTGTCGGGTTCAGTCACCTACGCCGAGCATCAACGATGGCGGCGGGCCGGCAGGCAAGGCTCTCAAATTTTGACTGAGTATTGGACAGTCATCATGAATGAGTGGTGCAGCACCATTTGAGGATATCGGAAGGGTGGGTCTGTCGTTTCACTCCAATTAGCATAGTTGTATCAGAGTCAGTCAGCCGTCAGGTATATTAAATTTCGAGTATTGTACAATACATAAACAAACAATGATTCGGGAGGGACTCAAAGCGGTCAAGCAAAATCTCATTTATGTCGTCGTCGGATCGCTGCTCGCCGGGTTAGCGTTCGGACAAGTCGCAGCCAGTGGAGTTCGCAATATCTTACAGGCTGCAATTCTGCCTGTGCTGTTTGTGATGATCTATCCAATGATGATCAATATTGACCTTCGGGAGGTTGTGAATGTGCGCCAGCACGCAACAGTGGTTATTCTCACATTGATATTGAATTTCGTAGCGGCGCCACTGGTCGCCATTGGGCTCGCAGAGATATTTTTTGCTGGCTCTGCTGCTTTTGCGATAGGGTTGTACTTTATTGCACTTATTCCAACATCGGGGATGACTGCTGCCTGGACAGGTCTGGCTGGTGGTGATCTTGAATCCGCACTGGTCGCAATGTCGATCAATCTTCTTGCAGCTATCGCTATCCTTCCACTGTACCTATCGGTCCTTGTGGGCAGTGGTGTCGGCTTCAACCCTACGGCGCTCTATCGTCAACTCGCAGTCATTGTTTTGATTCCCATGCTTGCTGGTGTTCTCACACGAACCGGACTGTTGCACCGATACAGCGAACCAGAGTTCAAACGCCTGAAACCGCTGTTTGGCGGGGTGAGTTCGATAGGGGTGATGATGATTGTATTTATCGCTATGTCTATGCGCTCGCGCGCCATCCTCGCTGACCCATTAGCCTCAATGAGTGCAATTGTGCCGCTTATTGCATTCTACGTGGCTATTTTAGGACTTGCCAGCGGAGTCGGCCGAGTGTTTCTTGATACTGAGCGAAGCGTCTCATTGGTTTATGCGACAAGTATGCGAAATCTCTCAATCGCTATCGCGATTGTGGCTGCACCAGGCTTTCCACCTGCGGAAGCAATCCTCCCGATCGCACTGGCATATATTATTCAGCCACCACTTGGAGCAGTATATATGCACTACCGTCGAGATGTTGTCGAAAAAGGACTCAATCTACGAGAGGTTGTCGTAGACTTTGTGTGAAACAGAGCTCGGGGTGATGTCCAAGAGACAGCTGTTATGATACTCTCCCACAGCTAAGATGGGTGGGCGATACTGATTCTGTCGCTCCCACAGAGATAACTCTCTCCTCTCAAGTGCTGGGGGGGTGCGCCTCCAGATAAGAAACTTTTGATCGGGGGAGTGTCACATCCGTGACGTCGTTCCATATGAAGCGCACGAGCCGTGTCATCGACCCGATCACGTGATTGCCGGTCTGCCTCTCGAGGAATGTCTAGAAGGCGTGTCCCTGATATTCACATACTGCATAAGCGCAATGAGGGTTAGAGCATTTCGAAGGCTGTTTCGACACGCTCGCCAGTCTCTTCGATGATAGCCTCCATTTCCTGTTCATCGATAGCGAGGTCAACTAAGCGTGCAATACGCATGATACTCAGATGATACACTACCTGCTCGTTTGGACCGTCTTCCCAGATGACGACGTTGCATGGCACCAATCCTCCCAGTTGCCCTTCGGTTGCGGAGAGTGCCCGGTCGGCAATTTCTGGATTGCACGCACCCAGGACGTAGTATGGGTCGCGACCGGCATCGACCTTCGAATTAAGCAGGCTCGAAACCGAGAATTCGACCGGGATGCCAAAGCCAGCCTCGGTAAATACGTCTCGCACGTGCTCGATTGCTGATTCGTGATCCATAGCGAGAGTGGCTCGTTGTTCACCAATATCGCCCTTCGTGATCGCTGCTGGGTCGACAGGGAGATGCATATTGTATGGCAAGCAGCGGAATATGAAATTTCTGTCCGTATCAGCCGCGGGTGCTGTTCACAGTGAAGACGAGTCTGCGGTATCTATTGCCACAGGACCGTGGCCAATGACTGTGCGAACCTCGCTCATGAATGTTTGTCGGGAGTCGAAATACGTCGTCTGCGTTTCGCGAAGTGCCGTCGCCAGTTTCTGCGGGCCATCGGGCGTGCGGATGGTGGTCTCACCCTCCTTTTCGATCATTCGTTGACGTTCATGCGGCCAGGTAAGCCGGCTTGCGACGCGAGCTAACGGCTGTCCCTCAACCGCCACATGCTCACCAAGATTGACCGATGGTGTGTCTTCTGTGGTATCACTCATACACGCTCAGGCGAGATACAGCAAAATAATACCTTTGGGTTATCCAGTGAGTTGTCCGACTTGCGTCACACGAATTGTTTTGTGCTACGAAATTCAATGCCCAGTTATGCCCAGTCTCACGGAGGCGTATACGACGGACCGCGTTGGGCCGAGCCTCGGGCAGTTGTTGGTCGGTCTAATCCTCTTTCTACTGGGAGCGCTACTGATTATCAGCGGTATTATAATTGCGACGACAGAAGTCATATACGGGACGGATATCGCCGCACTGACCGCGAAACGCCAGTTTGGAGGAGTGCTTGCAGGAAGTGGAATTCCGGCCGTCCTGCTCGGGGTTTTCACTGTGCTTCCCTCTGCGCGGATGACAAAAATTGCTGCCGTGGTCGGTGCTGTGATTGCGATGGTGGGCGTGGGACTGTTTCGATATGCATACCCATGTCGATGGTCGGGGTCGATGTGCGGGGCAGGCCTAGCCGACCTGACGCTTCTCACGGTTGGTATCTACTTTCTCGGTGCATTGACCGCGTTCTGGGCGCTGTTTGCTGGAATCGCAAATGTCAAACTCCGAAATAACCCTGGCGGGACTGCAACGATCAATGTTCAAACAAAGGGTGAGACGAAGTATATCGAGCGAGAGAGCACCTCGGGGCTGAGTGGAATCGGACTCTTTGGGAAGCCATCGACTGCTGACCCGCTTGAAGCTGCGAGTTCTGACGGGGGAGAGCACACTGAAGTGCTTCACACGCCGTCTGAGGAATCCAGACAAGGACAGACGGGACAGGCGCACCCGCAGAGAAAGAGTCCTGATAAAGTCGAAACACGGCCAACGCGCGGAGAGACGTCACAGACAACAGGCGAAAATCCTGAATGGAATTCCACGAGAATCAATCCATCAATGGGTGACGAGTACTGCGGGACCTGTGACAGGTTTGAGTACCGGCAGACTGAAACAGGTATCCAGCCATACTGTGCAGCCCATGATGAATATATGGACGATATGGACCCCTGCGAGCAGTGGGAACCACGGCAGGGGTCAGGACCGTCGTTTCGCTAGTCGATATGATGGAGTGTCTGTTTTACCTGCTCCCAATGGCTTCCTTTCCAGAAATACTGCTCACACCGATTGCAAGACCAACAGCGGTCGATCGAGTCAGCGACGTACGCTGGTGCGTTGCCCACAGCGGCTCGCTCTAAGCTGCCATTACAGACACCACAATAAGTCGGTGATGACTCAATTTTAAAGCATACCCCAGCCTCTTGTAACGTAGACAACCGGGCAGACGTTTCCGTCGTTGTAAGCGTGATTGTGTTGGAGCACTGCTGTGCAAGTTGATAATCACGGGTGACGAGTCGGCGGCCGGTCGCTTCTACCGCGCTCACAATCTCGCTATCGGGCGGGTCTGTGCTCAATGCGCCGGGGAGGTCTTCGATTGAGTCGTCGTTGACGTATACCGTATCGTAGCCACACATCCGTAGATAGCTCCGGATATCTCCAGCCATCGCATCAAGTAATAGTTGAGTTCGACTCAATGGAGAAATTCAAGAAGCGCCTCAACTGAAAACGTATTCAATACATCTGACGGCGTACACCACCCACGCCGACCGGTATGAACCCCATAGCGGATGTATGAGAGCGCATCAGGACCATGGGCATCAGTATTAATTGCAATTGTCGCATCAGTCTCGATTGCCGTCCGGACGTATTCAGCGTTGAGATCAAGTCGGACAGGATTTGAGTTGATTTCGAGAGCGGTCCCTGCATCAGCTGCAGCGGTTGCAATCGCCTCCATGTCGAGTTCAAGTCCAGAGCGAGCGTTGATCTGCCGACCGGACGGGTGACCCAAGATATCGACAGCTGGGTGCTCGACCGCGCGGATAAGTCGTTCAGTTGCGGAATCTCGACCCTGTCTCAGTGCAGCATGTGGAGAGGCGACGACGATGTCCATCATCTCTAAGACTGCATCACTATTCGAAACTGCACCGTCGGCCGTAATATTTGATTCAACTCCATGTAGGAGTTCTATCTCATCCAGTTCACTGTTGAGCGTGGTGACTGTGTCGTATTGCTCACGTAGCTCATCGTCTGTCAGCCCAACACCGCCAACCATCCCAGCACCAGTCGCGTGGTCCGTCACCGCATAATACTCATAGCCGCGGCCGAGAGCTGCCTCGACCATTGTCTTCAATGGCACGCGACCATCGGACGCATTCGTGTGAGTGTGTAAATCTCCAGATATATCCTCGACACCAACCACCGTTGGAAGTGCATCATCGACTGCAGCCTCAACCTCACCTCTATCTTCGCGTAACTCAGGTGGAATAAACGGTAATTCTAACGCATCATACATCGACTGCTCTGTTTCACCGGCAATCCGGTCACCAATCCGCTGGCCTTCAGTGGTCCCATCTACTCCTGAGATATCAAAGATACCATATTCATTCATTTTTAGCTCGCGTGCAATCGCACGATTTCGGAGCGCGACATTGTGTGCTTTACTCCCTGTGAAGTACTGGAGAGCAGCACCGAACTCTGCAGGGTCGACTGCGCGGAGGTCGATCTGGACACCCTGAGCACGCACACTGGCTTTTGAATCACCCTGTTGAAGTACATCTGTAATTGCAGACCACCGTGTGAAGAATTCAATGACGGAACCTGGGGCGGTCGTGGCGACTAACACATCAATATCACCAATCGTATCTCGCCAGCGACGTATCGATCCAGCAACATCTGCGCGCTCTACGGCCGCGTCCGCACGCAAATATGTCAGCACCTCGTCTGCCAGTGGTCGGACCTCACCCAGTCGTTCGCGTTCATCCGCACTGCGGGCGAAGTCTATATTTGCACGAATATTTTCTTCAGTCTTCGGACCGAATCCCGAGACCGTGCGAATCTCTTCATTATGCGCTGCCTCAGCTAACTCATCAAGCGTTCTGATCCCGAGCGCATTATAAAGGGCACCAACCGTCTTGGGCCCAACTCCTTCAACACGCGTGAGTGCCTCGATTTCGACGGGAAGTGACTCACGAAGCTCATCCAGTTCCTCAATATGCCCTGTTTCAATGTATTCGACGGCTTTCGATGCAATTGCATCACCACCCGTCAATCTGCTGAACCGCATCCTGTCCATCGGCGACGAGTTCTTCGATTGGGGTTTGATACTCACGAATGTTGTCTGCAGCGCGTCGATAGGTCGTTGGTTTGTATGCGACGCCATCGGCCTCTAGCCGGTCAGCAAATTCATCGAATCGATCTGCGAGTTCATCATTCCGGCTCATCAGCCAGGCCGCCTCCCAGAGGTATCCTCCTCGTGACCAAGTGCCTGCTTCAAGAAGCGTACCCACCGTTTGGTGTCGGCCGCCTCTTTCGTACGCGCGTCCTGTTCGACGTCGGCAGGGTTGAGTTGCTCAAGTGATTCTAAGGCACGGTCGATTCCAATGATCGACTCGGCAAGTGTCTCCCCGCGCTCAAATGATACCTCACCAGCATCGATTATGTCGCGTCGATGTCGGCGCTCACGTCGGAGATTCTTTTTTGCCTGCTCAACGCGGTCGCGTTCACCGGACGGGACTGTATCACGACGCTTAATTTCGAAAACGAAATCGCGGAGTTCGATCGTCTCGCCTTGGATTTCTATCTCATCAGGTATCTGTGCGCCAACGGTGGCAGCTTCACGATCAATACGCTCTAACAGTTGTTTACGTTCGAACTCCTGCACTGTTTTGTACATAGGCGTGTATCTACTTTCATCCTTCGCTCCGTGCAGCGCCTCTTTAGATAACAAAAGTTCTTATGCGTCAGCCAGACATACCGATAGTATGGGTTTATTCGACCGATTGCGTGGGGGCGACGACCCACGTGTCGCGTTTGTCGGTATTGATGGAGTGCCGTTTCGTTTACTGGGTGAGAACCCTGATCTCTTTCCTCACTGTGCGGAGATTGCGGAGGCCGGCGCGGCCGGTGCAATCGATAGTATCGTCCCCCCAGAATCATCGGCATGTTGGCCATCACTGACAACGGGAGTCAATCCTGGTGAGACAGGTGTCTATGGATTTCAAGACCGTGAAATCGGCTCATATGATACATACGTTCCGATGGGTCGTGATGTCCAGGCTACGCGCCTCTGGGATCGCGTTACCGACGCTGACCGGAATGCGAGCGTCATGAACGTTCCTGTGACGTTCCCTCCACAGCGCAATATCCAACGGATGGTCTCTGGATTTCTCTCACCGAGCATCGACAAGGCTGCATATCCAGATAACTTCGCGAACGATCTTGATGCCAGTGATTATCGGATTGATGTGAACGCGAAACTTGGCCACGATGATGACAAGTCTGAGTTTATTACAAATGCCAACGAGACGCTCGCACGTCGATACGAGTCATTCAGTAACATAATCGAGCGCGATGACTGGGATTTGTTCTTTGGTGTGTTTATGACGACCGACCGCGTCAATCACTTCTTATTCAAACATTACACCGAGGATGGAACCTATCATGACGAGTTTATCGAATTCTATCAGACGGTTGATGAGTATATCGGGGCACTTCGCGAGCAGTTACCAGACGACGTGACGATGGTAATTGCATCCGATCACGGCTTTACCACGCTTGAGTACGAGGTCCACTGTAACGCCTGGCTTGAAGAGGAAGGCTGGCTCTCGTATGCGGATGAAGAGCATGAAGAATTAGCTGATATCAGTGATGACACACAGGCGTATTCACTGATTCCTGGGCGATTTTATCTCAATCTTGAGGGCCGTGAGCCAAATGGCGTCGTTCCTGAATCTGAGTATGAATCCCGGCGTGATGAACTCAAGCATGCACTTGAGCGCTTAGAAGGCCCAGACGGCACGCCAGTCGCAGAGCGGGTAGTCAAACAAGAGGAGGCGTTCCGTGGTGGTCACGATGATATCGCTCCTGACTTAGTCGTGATTCCAAATCATGGCTTTGACCTAAAATCTGGATTTGGTGGGCACGAAGATGTCTTCGACACCGGCCCACGAAACGGCATGCATAGTTTTGATGATGCAACGCTATATGTTGACGACCCATCGGTGCAGATTCGTGATGCAAACCTCTACGATATCGCGCCAACGATATTGGACCTCATGGGAATCGAGTATGCGCGTGCCGAGTTCGACGGCGCAAGTCTCGTACAGTAGCGTAGGTGCCTACCACGGCTGAGGCCATAAGCTCTCTCGCTACTGCCACTGTGAGATTGGCGCGTATTCTCTTACTCTCATTACACCCCAGCAAGCGAGTGCGTATTAACCTGCCTCACTCTACTTATCGATCAAAACTGATTTGCCATCGAGAAGTCTCGGCTTGAAGTTAGATAATCAAGCGATCAACGGACAATCGTTACGGGCATCGAAACCGCTCGCATGACGTGTTCGGCGACACTACCGACGATAATTCGCTGTAATCCAGTCCGACCGTGGCTACCGATAATAATCTGATCGATATCTGCCTGTGAAGCAGCCTCTGTGATCGTTTCAACTGGCTGGCCGACCTCGACGACCAATTCGACCTGTGTATCAGCCATGCCAGCGTCCTGTAAGCTTCGTTGTTCAGCCTCAAGGATTTCTCGTGCACGGTCACGCGCCTGCGTCTCAAAGTTGCCCTCTGTCGAACTCTCATATCCAGCAAACCCGTTGACTGGATCAAGAGCAGTGAGTAAACGAACATCTGCGTCAGGAAAGACCGACCCTGCGTATTCAACCGCTGCGCTCGATTGTGGTGACCCATCGACTGGGATCAGAACTGATTCAATCATCAGCTTTTGACCTCCCTGCAGGCATTTTTTCAGAGCTCTTGAGATAGCCAGATATTATATCTTCAAGTCGGCCTAACAACACGAGTGTCGGTGGAAGCGTCATAATTGCAGCAACGAGTGTCAGGGCAATCACACCGACGGTCAGGAATCCAAAGTCACTCAGAATTGGGAATGGTGACAATGTCAACGCAGAGAAGCCAAAGACAGTCGTGAGTCCCGAGACCGTGATTGCTTTTCCAACGCGGGACCCAGCGATTTCAACCGCTTCGAGCCGGGAGACACCCGATTGTCCTACCTCCTCGTAGTAGCGCTCCATGACAAT
The DNA here is from genome assembly GCA_000416005.1 of Haloquadratum sp. J07HQX50. Classification (GTDB taxonomy): domain Archaea; phylum Halobacteriota; class Halobacteria; order Halobacteriales; family Haloferacaceae; genus Haloquadratum. The sequence continues at coordinate 786,947 of KE356562.1, forward strand.
AATCGTATATTCAGCACCAATTCCAACACTCATTGCCCCTAATGAGGCACCTAATGAGGAGACTGGAATGTTGAGTGCGGCCATATAGAGATTCTGCCAGCCAATGACGAATACCATCGGAACGAGCGGCGCGATTGCTCGAACAAGGTCGCGGTAGTACAGTAACAGCGCGGAAAATACAGCTAACAGTCCGAGTCCAGTTGTTGTATTCCGGCTGTTTATTTGCTCAACGATGCTGGGTGTCGAAACCGCTGCAGAGCCAGTCATCTGCGCATCAACGCCAGCTGGTGGTTGTGAAAATTCAGTGACGCTCTCCATAATCGTTAGCATATCGAGCAACTCGTCTGTGTTCATATTCCGCTCGCCAATAACGGTGATATGTGCCTGACCATTATTGTAATAATTCTGTTTCTGGCTCTCTGGGACACGTTCCAGCACAGCGTTGACACCTGTTCGCGTTTCAGGGATTTCTCCACCGTTATACTGCTTAATAAGTGTCGCTGGCGTCTGTAACCCTTCGACCAGCGGCTTATCTTCGGCTATCTGCCGTGTTGTTTCCATCCATTGCAGTGTCTCTGGATCGCGTAAATTAGACCCAGACACAAGCATATCATACTGGACGCTTGACCCGCCGCCGGTGACAGTTCGGAACTGTTGAAGATCAACGTATGCCGGCAGATCTTGCGGGAAGAACTCTTCAGTATCGGCGAGCGTTTCGAGATCAGAGCCGACTTCTAATCCCCCACCAAGTAATAGTATCGCAACGAGTAACACAAGCACAGGATTCGCTGCGACAAATCGCGTGGTCTTGCCTAAAATATATCCCATTTTGCCAATCTCCTCATCTTCGCTGGATGCGCCCGTATCATCATCACGACGGGGTCCTGACTGCTGTCGTTTCCCGCCATCTGCAGCGGTCGTGACATCCGACTCAGTCGAGTCGGTGTCGTCGCCAAAGAGCGTGTCTCGAAGTGAGAACGGCTCTTTGCCCTGCCGCCATCGAGCGTACAGTGTTAGTACTGGTAATAGGAGGATAATTGCCGAAAGGAATGTAAGCCCAATACCGAACATCGAGGTTTGGGCAAACCAGACAAACGCCGGCGTGTCCGTCGATGAAACCCACGTCGCCCCAAAGCCAAGAGCTGCAGAGAGCGCTGCAATCGAAACTGGTGGACCGATTCCACCGAGTGCGAGTGGAAGCGCTTTTTTCGGTGGGTACGATTCAAGTTCCTCTTCATACCGTTCGTGAAACTGTACCGAGTAATCAATCCCTAACCCAATCAAAATCGGGAAGACAGCACTCGTGAGTGTTGAGTTGGGAACACCAGCGTATCCAATCGCTCCGAAGGTGTATATCACCCCGACGAAGACAGCAACGATTGGGAGTAGGCGGAGTCGCACACCACGGAATATGAAGAAGAGCGCGACCGTCATCAGCCCAACAGCAAGGCCTAACAGTTGCTGTGTGCTCTGTCCGATTAGTTCGTTCAGCTGTGCTGAGAACGCGGCTGAACCCGTGACGGTCACTTCGACGCCGGCTGGGAACTGTGCCCATTCTTTCTCTGATACAGCCTCTTCGTATATCGGCCGTGATTCGGGTTGACTGATATCTGTCGTGCTGCTTATCGAGATAATTGTCTGGTCGGGTGAGCCGATGACGCGCTCAATCTTGGCCTGTGAGTCCGGTATCCGTCCATACTCCGCGCGAACTTGGTCGGCCGGACTCTGTACCGTGTCTACATTCTCAACCTCTTCCATTCGGCGGTCAAAGCGGTCGATCGCTGCCATCGTCGCAGGGTGGCTCACCTCCCCACGGACGAGTGTCGCAAGACTATCGCGGTCAAATGATTCCTGGAATGTGTCGAGTGTTGGATTCGACCCGACGAAGGCACTGTTGCCCGTCACAGACACAATCTGTGAAGCGCCGACGAAGGCAACCCCGATGAGCGCAATTGCGAGTAATATTGTTGCGACTGGGTGTGCCTGGATGATACGCCCAATTCGTGCAAAAAACTGTCGAGAACGTTTCATATCTTATGTCTCCTGATTAGAAGCGACGATAGACGACTGCGCCACCGCCCAAGAGTACAATCGCCCCGATGCCGACTGGGAGAAGTGGCAAACCACCGCCCTCACTGTCTGAGACTGGGATACCAGCCGAAAGTGAGCCAGTGAATCGTGTATCGCCATCGGCTTCGTCATAGCGGACTTCGACGCTTGACCCGTATGATTTGGGGAGTGCATCACCTGAAGCGCTCACGCGGAACTGTGCGGTAACAGTCTCACCCGGACCGATCTCACCCAAGAATGCACCGTCATCAGATGAAGAGAGTGGGTCATTCGTGAAGAGGCGTGCGTTCGCGTTCGAGACCGGCTCAGACCCAGTATGTCGTAACTGCACGTCGAGAGTTGCAGCTCCACCGGGCGTGACTGACGTATTCACACCAACAATTTCGAATCGGTCCTGTTCAGGTTGGATTTCAAGTGGCTTTCGGAGTGGTGTCGACAACGTCTGTATGTCTCCATCGCCATTTTCATACTCGACGCTGAATGGCATCGAGATTGAACCTGGTTCTGCCTCATTCGGAATCGCAACAGTAAATGAAACCGGAGCACTGTCTCCAACAGTTAGGTCACCGACAGCAGATTCACCGTTAACGACCGACACAGCACTCGTCTCTCCGATGCGGACGACAACATTATTCGCTGGCACCGGCCCTTCGTTGCTAATCGTTGCTTCGATTCGTGCCTCGGACTCATCGACTCTGAAATCAGTCAGTGACATGGACTCCAGAGCAAAATTCCGCTCAGACGCGACCGTCACTCCTGTTGAGAGAGGGTCGGATGTGCGTGCAACGCCGTTTTGATTTTCGTATTCAACCCCGGCTGCGACCGTGTAAGTTCCACCTGCGACATCCGGACCAGCGCCCATCTGCAAGCGAAATGCGTGTGAGTCGCCGGCTGAAAGCTCAGAGACGAACACAGAGGTGGTGGTTGATTGGCTCGTTTGCTTCCCAAAGAAGACGCCAGGTGTTTGCGTTTCGAGTCGAACTGTGGCATCGCGTGCAGTCTGTGTCCCAGTGTTCACTAATTCGTAGCTGACTTGTCTTGTATCTCCAGCTACGACGGTCGTCTGTTCTGTTGCTGTGAGCTCAAATTCCGGGCGATCTTCGATACGAATCTCGATCGTCTCCGAGACTGTTTGCTCACGGTTCTGTCGATCTGTATCTTCAAACTGACCGTATGCAATTACACGCGGATGTTGATAGGTTACCTCAACTGGAATTTCGTATGTTCCTGGTTGAGCCGCACCAATTTCGAGATCGAACCCGACAGTCTGCTGGTCACCATCGACGAGGCGGCCCAGTGACTGGGTTCCGGTATTTACTTCGATTGGCGCGTCGATCGCGTCTTCGTCAATCGATATCTGGACGCTCTTCGCTGTCTTCACTTCGTTTTCGAACTCAACCCTGCCGCCATCGAGTAATTCTCCATTATTGATGACGTTGACATTGAGTGTTGCATCTTCGCTCGCGCGGAATTCAATATCGGATGAACTTACCGTCAAATTCGGCGATCCGATGACCTGTTCCTCAGCAGCAAGTACAGTGGTTGGAACAACAGCACTCATCAGACACAGTGCGACAATCAGTGTGAAAAATTTTCGAGGCATTGATGACAAATCCAGCATCGTGAATACGAAACAAAACGCTACGTTTCTAATTGATTCATAGAGTCTGATAGGTATCAACCTTTGTATCGAACGGTCGTTCTACAGAGAGGTTGGCTGAGTGTCTCGTGACCACTTGAAATGGTTCTGTGCGGCCGTCGCGTGGTTGCTTCAAGCTGGTCTCTGTCAGTAATCTCAGGTAAGTCACAGATTCAATAAATTCTCTGCATACTCATGCAAGACGGCAGAGTCTGGGTCACCAGTTGTTGCCCGTCTGAAGAGGGTTCCTTGAATCAGTGTCACGAGAACGGTGGTGGTAGCCTGTGAGTTTTCAATGCGAAACCGTCCATCCTCAACACCTGCTTTCAAACACGAGTGTATCGTGTCGTGTAGCTGGGTCTCATTATTCTGGATTGTTTCACGAAACCCATCATCATGAGTCGCCTGCGTTCGCAGTTCGATATACGCTTGACAGTGTGGTCCTGTCGCAAGACAGTCAGTCTCAGCCGACGTATCAAACACGAACTCTAAGAATGACTCCATCCGTTCGCGCGGGCCGATTGCTTCGTTCTCGAAAAACTCACACAGCAGCTGGTCAAGCACTGTTCGTAAAAGTGCTTGCACGATTGCATCTTTGTTTTCAAAGTGATAGTAAATAACTGATTTCGAAATATCGGCGCGAGTTGCAATCTGTGCGATGCTCACTCCTGAGTATCCTTCTTCGCAGATCACCTCATACGTGGCCTGTAAAATTGTGTCGCGGGTCT
>KE356562.1:807067-815153 GCA_000416005.1 Haloquadratum sp. J07HQX50
ACCGAATCATCATCTGGGTTGAGCCCAAGTTGTTCAGCCATCTGTGGCGTATAGGTAACAACACCATCAGCAACTGCAAACCCAGCCCGCTCGAGCACCCGAACAATTGCCGCTAGCCCAGCCGCCATCGGTGATGGAATGCGCTGTTCCCACGCGAGCCGCAACGTGAGCGGCACGTCACCCCGCGGTTCGACAAGGACGTGTTTGCCCAGCAGACGAGCGACTACGATCGGTAGTATATATGATGTGGCTCCATAAAACAAGGCAAGTGGTTCATTCCGGCGACGGAGTACCGCACACATGCGCAATTGATTTAGTACGAATCGAACTGCAGCAACAAAAATTGAGTCACCCGCACTTTTTTGACTCAACTCATGAACTTCGTATTGATCACGGATCTCTGAATCGCCTGGTAGATCCGCCGTCACCAATGAGACATCGGTAATCCCATCAAGAATATCTAATAAACTTCGAGTCGCATTCTCACCAGCAGCAGCCAGTGGGTGTGTGAGGACACAGACAGTCGGAAGGGTGGTCTCTCTATATTCATTCTCTAACCTATCATCACACGGTTCTGTTTGCGTCTTCATCTGAGTCCCCATTTGTAGATGCCGTATAGGTATCCGAGTCCGACGACGAGTGTAAATCCAAATACCGTCATGAGTTGTACCAATTCATATACTGAGGGGTGTGAAAATATGTGTCTCACTCGCTGTGGCAATCGCTGTGTCAAAAGCACGCGCAAAAACGCTGTCTCCTCAGTACTTGAGTCCGGTGTAAATGTCTCCATCCCGCGCTTTGAGTACCCCTGCCAAAACGCTCGGTCGATAAGCCATGACAGCTGTGTTCGATATTCGAAGACCTTGTGTGCGACTTTCGCCTGAGGGTTGTAGAATACCTGTCTGTTAAATTGCTGACCTAATCGGGCGCACAACTCCGTCTCGCCACCCTGCAGGTTGGTATCACCTTGTCGTCCGCCAATGTTCGTATCAAAGCCACCGAGTTCGAGAAAGATGTCACGACGAAATGAGAGATTCGACCCGAAGGTATTGCGGACTTCACCCGAGACATCTTTGTTTCCACCAGGGCCGAATCCTTCGTGTGTAACACCGACAAGCCAGTAAAATTCTGCAGGGAGAAATGTCGGCTTGCCTGCAATCCATGCTGGCGTCATCTGCCCTCCAACAGCGAGTGCATCCTCGCTTTCATAGCTCGAGACTAACGCTGTAACCCAGTCTGTGTCTGCAATTGCATCATCGTCGATAAACGCAACAATGTCACCACTGGCGGCCTTAGCACCTCGATTCCGGCTTTCGAGTAACCCGACGTTCGTGTCGTTGCACTCGATCATTACGTGTGGATTGTCACGATACTCGTCGCGAAACCGTGCACAGACAGCCTCGTTTCCATCAGCGACGAGGACGAGTTCAATATTTTCGTAACTCTGGGTAAGTACACTCTCAGCACAGGCTTGACAGTCTTCGTACCGCTCAAGCGTATGTTCACAGAGAACGATCGAAACACGCACATGTGGAAATCTTGACCAGCACTCATATTGGTTATCATACGAGAGTGAAATATCTTGAGACAATCGAAGCTAATCAATATCGCTGTTTACAGAACAAGTACCCCTCCGATAACCGTCGCAGTGCCTAAGAGTAGACAGACGACAGAAAATGCTATTCGTTCGACTATTCGAATTAGAAACTCAATACTCACCAAACCAACGAGTGCGGCCGTCACGAACGCTGCCAGGGCTGCACTGAAAGCGAAGCCACTAATCCCAGTTTCGAGGCCACCTAACAGTCCACCCCCGAGAGCCGCAGGAATCGATAAGATGAACGAATAGCGAAATGCTGCAGGTCCATCGTGACCACGTAATAATAACGTCCCAGTTGTCATTCCTGAGCGCGTCACTCCCGGAAGGATAGCCACCCCTTGAGCGATGCCGACCAAGACTGCATCGCCCACAGTTGGCTCGCGTGTTTCATCCGAGCTAACCGTACTCGTGACAGCCTGAAACACACCCATCGCGATGAGTAGGACCCCAATGCAGATTACGATCGCGCTGCCAGTTAGAGCTGTCACGAATTCGACGAGTGAGGCATAAGCAGCGATTCCAACTACTCCAGAAGTAACTGTTGCGATAAAATAAAACACGACTGGCGTCGTGCTCTCTACTGTCGTCCGAGTCTTCCACACGTCGCCGAAAACTGCCCAAAGTTCACGGCGATAATACACACTCGCTGAGACGGCCGTCCCCAGGTGTAAGAATAGAGCTAATGAGACTGCGGTTGCAGGCGACCGACCCAGCGCAGTCAAGATGACGGTAATATTGCCTTCACTTGAAACAGGAAGCCACTCTAATATTCCTTGGATTGCACCCAAGATAATGCCAGTGAGCACAGACTCCTCGATCACGGTGCACCCACGAGATCACTGACGGTGAAGAATACCGCATTGTTTCGTCTCATGCTCACTCTTGAACTCGAATGACAGTTGCCTCAACCGTCGTCGTGCCAAAATCCAGCTGCACAGTTGAGCTCTGTCGGAGTAGTGCGTTTTTATATCTAGCTCCAGCAGGCGTCTCGCGCACCAGTATCTCGGCCTGGAGTATTACATCCTGATTTGTGGGGTGATCAGCAACGTTCACTGACCCATCATCAGCTCTGACAATAATTAGTGAGGGTTCAGCCTCAACACTCTCAAGACGAGCAATGGTCCGGTTCCTGAACTGTTCGGTGAGTCCTGGCTGCAGTAGTTCAACAATCGGTGCAGGCATGTCTGTCATTCGAAGAGTTACTGTTCGTTCACTCGTTGGATCAACTTCGACGTTTGACCCTATCCGTTCAATCTGTCCATCAAGGGTGATTTCATTCATTGGAAGCGCTATTGTCTGTCCCTCCCGAAGCGGCGTCGAACCGAAGTACGACTGTTCTTGTCGGCGATAGCTATCGAGCGTTATCTTTAGAGAGAGACTGCGCCGTGCTGAAGTAGCTGTTGGATACACTCTTAGCTGTTCGATTGTTGCGACGGTCCGCCCGCCAACACTCACGGTATCACCAGCGGCAACTGCGTCGGTCTGTCCGGTGGGGATTTCCGTCTGTACGATGACTGTCTGTGAATCGATCGCAAGCGTGTCATTGCTCCCAACTGATTGAATGCGGCCGCTTACCTGGTATCGTGAAGTTTGAACTTCAAGTGAGCGGCCAAGTCGTAGCGGTGCACCGTCATATTGTAGCACGTCTTCATCAACTTCAGCCTCAATCTTGAGACGCGCAATAACTCGCACTGTATCACTTTGCGGTGATAGATGCAGATCTGTGATTGTCACCGTAGAGGTATCATCAACGCTGTATTGATCACCTTCATCGATTGCACGTGCAATATTCGGTGGGTGTGTTCCAAGGTCAACAGTTGCATGAGTCGTGACTCGCGCTGGCTCGGACGACTCGGAATCATCTGAAAAAACCAGTGCAGCCCCAGCTATCCCGACTGCAATCACGAGCAGGATGACGAGAGCATCAATAATATTGATAATCCCAAAAAGTGCACCTTCCTCGTTGATGAGTTTCATTGAGCCATCTCCGTCACGGTACTCATACAGGATATAGCTGAAACCGCATCCGATTGCTCTCGATACAGGCACACGGCATTACCACAGAATACGAATGACATCTGTACCAACCATCCAGAGTTGTCGGGTGATAATCTTGAGGTCAAACCAGAACGACTGACGGCGAATGTATGTGATATCATATCGAAGCTTTTTGTCCGGGTCAAATCCCGTTATTTCGTTAATCTGTGCAAGGCCTGTTAGACCTGGCTTGACGAACCATCGCCGCCGCCAGAAATCAGCATCCTTCTCCATACTCTGATCCAACTCAGGGCGCTCTGGCCGCGGGCCGACGACACTCATCTCTCCGGTCAAAATCGCCCACAGCTGTGGGATTTCGTCCAAGTGCGTCGCTCGCAGGATGTGGCCGACTCGCGTGACGCGTGTGTCAACCTCATCTGCATCTTCGGCTGAGAGTTGTGCGCCGGTATCTGCTTCGGCATCGGGGATCATCGTGCGAAATTTGGCAACGTGGAACGTATCGCCAAGCGCTGCTGTCCGCGCTTGATGATACAGAATTGGCCCTGGAGAGTCTAATTTGATCGCCAGCGCAATCATCACACAGACTGGGCTCAGCACACACAGACCAGTTGCTGCAAAGAGAATGTCGAATGTGCGTTTCAGAATATAATCTTGCCAGTCCCATGGCTCTAAGTCGATATCGACGAGTATACTATCGATATCCCCATGAGTCAAGACAGCATCTGCATGACCACGGTGTACCTTAGCTGCAACACCGTGCTCGTAGCAGGCATCAAGCGCGCCAAAGAACTCTTTACGGTCGGATTGGCTGAACGCTAACACTGCGGTGCCAACGTCGTATTCGACCAATGTGTCGTCTACGCGTGATAATCCACCCAGTGAAGGGAGTGACGACAACTCACGTGGGACACCCCCATCGGCTCTGCTAGTGAGCGACTGAACCGTGTGGTCTGGAGAGACAGTATCGACTAATGGCGGGGCAATATAACCAATGACTGGATTCTCGATATCACGTAACACTGCAGCCATGGTTGAGGCATCATCACCGATAATGACGGTTCGTTCGTCGGCCGTTTGAGGCCGTCGTCGAATCAAAACAAACCAAATTGGGATTGAAACAAAGAGAAATCCGCTAACAACGATCAATGTTGCCCGCGGGAGTCGGTAGGTAAAATCGAAGTAGCCGATCGTGGCCAGTGCCAAGACTGCGATACTGACTCGACGAAGTGTTTGTGAGACGATATCGAGAATCCGCCATGGGCGAGGCTTGAATAAGGGACTCATAACGACCGTTAACACTGACGCAGTGACAGACGCCTCAATGACGAACTCACCACCGACAGCAGGGTCAAACGGGAGATGCCCGATAACTGGTAGCAGGGCATACCCAGATTGAATTAACGGATCGTTTGCAATCGCCACACCAGCGAAAGCGAGCGTCATTGCCCCGATGACGCTCACGATGCGGTATTGCCATCCGCTATCCATCGAATAGAGAAAGGAGGAGACGCACAATTAATAGTGCCGATATACCGTTCGCTGTCTAGTAGCAAACACACAGATTTAGACCGTCGGTCGTCGACATACACGGTATGTCCACTCGTCGTAATCCTACTGAATTACTTGATGTGCTTGATCTCACAGAGTATGGTGCACAGGCTCTACACACGCTTATCGAAGTTGGCCGGACGACAGCACCAGACCTCTCAGAAGCAACTGGAATTCCGAAGGCGCGAATTTACGAGGTTTTAGACAGCTTAGCCGACCAAGGGTACATCAAAATCATTCCTGGCCGCCCAAAGCAGTACGAACCAAAGCATCCACGCACAATTCTTGAGCGAGCAATCGAGAATGAGCGTCAGTCATTCGAAACATATCGGATGCGTATCGAAGAGATTGAGGACGACTTTTTAGATGTGTTTGAGCCACTGTATGCACAGAATCAAAATGCAGTCTCGCCAGTTGAAGAACTGTTCTATGTCGTCGATGTTGGTGACCCAAGCGAGCGCGAAACGCGGACGATGTATCATGAAGCGCGTGAGCGTATCCACATTTTGACGAAGAGTTTCGAGTATTTCGAGGCAATCGAACCCGCTGTCACGGCAGCAATCGAGCGCGACATTGAAATGCGTGTTATCATTCTTGAGTCTGCGTTACTCACCGATGCAAATGAAGCAATTCAGACCGAGATACTCGAATATCTCGAACACTCATACCCTGAAATTGAAAAGCGAGCGAGTGCGAAACGCCTCCCCTGGCGAGGGACAGTCGTTGATCCGAGCATGGAATATGATACTGGCCAGGCTGTCTTGCTCGTCGAGGAAGAAGAGATACCATTGCACAAACGTCAAGCAGCTGTGACGACGAACGGTTCCTTTGTAGCGGGTTTGGAGCGCTACTTCGATCTCATTTGGCGATACGATACAAGCGAGGTCGAAGTATGACGACGGACTCTTTCGAGGGCTTCTACGAGTTCGACCCGGATTTGACTTCGAGAAGCCGCTGAATCGAAGACTCGACCGTGTGGGTTGGTTTCCAGCCTAATTCAGTGCGAGCCCGTGAAATATCGACCGTAAATTCATCAACGAGTGTCTCACCACTCCGTGGATTCTCGACAAGCGAAACCTCTATATCTCGACTCAGTTCCGACGCTGCAATCGACTGGACGAGTGTCGCCACTTCCATGACGCTCGGATCCTCGTTTGAGGCGATTTCATATTTTGAAACACCAGTGACGCCTGCGTTGAGCTGGTGTTTGAGTTGCCCAACGCTTCGCACGTATGCACTCGCTACATCATCGACGTGGATATAATTACGCGATTGCGTCCCAGGTTCGTACACAGTAAGCGGCTCACCAGACAGCGCGCGGTTAATAAAGAAATTAATCACGGTATTTTTTGAGACACGCTGTCCGTCGACGGTATGCTCACCATAGAGATTCGATTTGAGAAATAGGTGCGCAGGGAATGCTCCATCGGCAAACGCTTCGACAGCACGTTCACCCAGCAGTTTCGTCCGCCCGTACCAGTTCATTGGGGCTCGGGGGTCATCAACGGTAATTGGGAACTGCGTGGGATCGCCAAGCACGGCCATACTGAACGGAAATACCAATGCCGTCCCGTGTTTGCGACAGTACCATGCGATATTATTCGTCCCAGTTACGTTCACATCGTGCGCGAGGTCGGAGCGCTCTGCACAGTCATCGACACCACTGATTGCTGCCAGATGACAGATAGCGTCTGCACCATCGAGTGCGTTTTCCAGTTGGGTGCGATTGCGGATATCGACGTGCTCGATCGGTGTCTCGCCGACAGAGCGGACCGTGCCGAGATAAAAGTTATCTAATGCAGTAAATGTCCAAGATGGGTGCGCCTGTTGGAATCGATACAGAGTTCGTGAGCCGATAAATCCGGCCGCGCCAGTAATGGCGACGTGAAATGAATCATCGGTCGAGGGTGTGTTTGCAGTAGTCATTGAACTGGTGATGATTGGTCAAACGCGGTTGCGAGTTCGCTGATACCATCTGTGAGGGTGTATTCGCACTCGAAGGTGGTCTCTGAGAGACGATCAAAGTTCACGTGATATGATGGCCCCGGATGGGCATCACGAAGATACGTAATATCAAGTGTTGAATCGAGCGTATCACGGACAGCCTCTGCAATCTCCTCAATCTGGAAATTCTGTGTCTGTTGTCCAACATTGTATATCGTCGATGGCCACGAGTTGGGATGACGACTGGCATGTGCGTACGCCCGTGCAGCATCACGAACGTGAATAAACGGTCGCCAATTATTGCCATCGCCATAGACAGTGAGTGGTCGGTCTGTAATTGCCCGAAACACAAAGTGATTGACGACGAGATTGAATCGAATACCCGGAGATAACCCATAGTTCGTGCTCATCCGGAGTGCAGTCCCATCAAATCCATATTCTTCGGCTGCGTCTTTGAGTAGCTGCTCGGATGTGAGTTTTGATTCCGCATACGGATTGAGCGGGTCAGGAGCGGTTGTCTCATCGATATCGGTCGTCGGAGCACGTCCATACACATTACACGAGGACGCTAAGACAACATTTGAGACGCCCAGTTTGCCTGCTGCCTGGAGAACATTTTCTGTGCCATCAGCATTGACAGCCAGTGTTTCATCGCGTCGGTCATGCGTACTCGCAGCGCCAGTAATCGCTGCCAGGTGAATGACCGTATCAATATCACGCATCGCGGCCTCAGCCTCGCCATACTGTCGAACATCACCTCGAATGAACGCGATGTTCTGTGTGGTATCTAATCCAGAACCGAGCAGGTTTCGTGGTGACCCACGCGAAAGGTTATCGAAAACACTCAGATGAGACACGTCCTGAGAATGTATTAGCAGCGGCACGAGTGCGCTGCCAATGTAGCCACAGCCGCCAGTGATTAAAATGCGCATCGATTAGTTCTCTCGGTCTTCCAAAACAGAGGGCAGAAATCGATCTTCATAGGCTGTGATACGG
>KE356562.1:815340-820391 GCA_000416005.1 Haloquadratum sp. J07HQX50
CGCGATGAATGGTTTGCGTTGTTCGCCTTTTCCATACACTGTAATCGGATACCCTGCAATAGCCTGCGCGACGAAGCGATGAGCGACCACACCAAAGTAATAATCAAAATCGAAACGAGTCGTGAGTAGCGAGTCTGCCATGGTTTCAGGTGTCCCAGCGCCGTATGTGATTGCAGTTCGAACATCGCTGATTGGCAGATCAAACTGGTCGTGGGCTAATCGAAGATTCGCTGCATCGTGTGATTTCGTCAGGTGATACCAGCTTCCCGCCATCGCTGGGAAAGGAACCTCGTCACGCTCCCCATCATTCTCCATGACAGCCCCGCCTTCAGGTATTCGAAATTCGGGTGCGCCATACACGCCCGTTGTCGTCGTCTCGATGAGATGGGTCTCGGTAAGGTTGTTTTCATACAAGCCAAAAGCAAGATTTCGCGTCGCTTGCATATTGTTGTGTTGTGTGTAGTTTGCCCGTTCGCCATTAATCTGAGAGTACGGAGCTGACGGTTGAGCTGCTGTGTGAACAATAACTTCGGGCTCATGTACTTGGAGGATCTCATCGACAAATTCGCGATCGGTGAGGTCACCCTCTACAAAAGAAAGATTCTGTGGCCCGTGAACACGCCGTGCTGCAGTAACCCGCTCGTCCATTGAGACGACGGGCTGTGCAGAGATAGATCCGATTTCTTCGACCCAGCTGCGACGTGCGAAGTTGTCTATCATCACAACGCGGTCGTCGGTCTGTGAGGCAAGACGGAGTGCAGTCGGCCATCCGATATATCCGTCGCCGCCGGTAAGCAGAATACTCATTAGTTACTATAAATCTGAGTAACTACCTGACTCGATATATATTTTGTCACTTTGATACGCGCTCACTGAGAGAAAACGGCAGGTGAGTTCTGATTCGAGTCGTTATGACGACTCCAACCACAATCATCATGATGACTACATCGATAACACGGATATGGAGATTTTGATTACGGGAGGTGCCGGATTCATCGGCGGACACTTAGCTGCTGGCTTTCTTCGTGATGGTCATTCAGTGTGTGTCGTAGATATCATGGATCCATTCTATGATCTTCAACTCAAACGCCGGACGATACAACATCACCGCAATGTGGCGGCTCAACACGATGGTGAATATACCTACCTGAACGGTGATATCCGCGATGAAGATATTATCTCAGATCTTGTCTCTGATGCAGATGCAGTCTATCATCAGGCAGGAAAAGCAGGTGTGCGACCCAGTGTCGACAATCCGACATTGTACGCTGATATAAATATAAACGGGACTCTGACTCTGCTCGAGGCAAGTCGAAACACCGAGTTAGATGCATTTGTGTTTGCCTCCTCGTCCTCGGTATACGGTGGCCGATCAGAGTATCTCCCGTTTGCAGAGACAGATCCCGCACTTCCAGTATCCCCATACGGCGTTTCAAAATTGGCTGCAGAGCGATATGTATGTGCATATCATGACGTCTATGAGATTCCGACTGTGGCACTCCGGTATTTTACCGTGTACGGTCCGCGAATGCGGCCGAATATGGCAATCTCGAACTTCGTTTCACGCTGCTTTACCGGCAAATCGCCGATTATCTATGGTGATGGCACTCAAACACGCGATTTTACCTACATTGAAGATGTGATAGATGCGAATCGAACACTGCTCGATTTGGACGCTGCAAACGGCAAGGCAATAAATATTGGCTCAACTGATCGAATAGATATCAAAACACTGGCAACTGAAATCAGAGACCAGATCGATCCAGATCTGAGTCTGCAGTATGGTGATCGCTACGCTGCCGATGCAGCACATACGCATGCAGATACCTCACGGGCGGCTAGTCTACTCGGATACGATCCTGTATACTCTATTCGAGAGGGTGTCTCTGCATTTATCGAGTGGTATCAGTCAAATCGGGACTGGTATGAGCCACTCGTCATCGATTGACTCTTTGAGATTCAGTCCCCGGTGTCAAGAACCGACCGGCGGGAGCGAGTAGAGAGGGGTAGTTCATCACTGGCAGCGTCACGAATGGATATCGGACTCAGAGATCTGCACCGTCCTGTTCGCGATGGTATACTGCCCTGGGGTTGACAGTCGAACACTCCATCGACCATTCTCAACTGGAATATCCCGCGAAATCATCACTGACTGACCCTCAACTTCCATTCGGCCACTCAATTCGACCTGGCGCTGATCTGTTGTTCCGCTAATAACTGTTCCCGACACAATTGCGTAGGACCGCTCTTTCGATCCTGGATATATCAATCGGTAGTGAGTGTTCACACCGTAGCCCTCATACAGCCGTTTATAATGCGTTCCTGCCTCTAAGCCGGAGAACTCCTCAATCTCACGAATAGTGACGAAACCCACTCGGCCAGTGAGTCGAGTATACCACTGATTCGTGTCTGTCGATTTCAAAAATGATGCGTAATTTGACCGGGCATACCCGTAACTTCGAGACTCACCGTTCACCATTGCATTGTATGCCCGATTCATTCCCCATGAGCTCAAGACGTAGTTCTCTGGATAACTCATGTTATGTTCTGTAGCGTATGTATCGATTCTGTCGATTGCTGTCGCTGTCTGCGTGTCGTACGTGAGTGAGGTCGTTCGGATCGGGGTGAAGAGACTGCCTAAGCCACCAATCAACAAAAAAATAATGAATCCGGTCGATAACAACTGGCGGCGATCGACTGTCTGTGTCTCTGTCTGCGCGTCCGATATCGTTGAGCGACGACGGGATGTCGTCGGTGTTGTAAGTGGCGAACGAAACTCCAGAATTCGAGAGAGTAACCACACGAACCCAACAGCTGAAATGATGGCTGTCGGGACGGATAGGTGTCCAGCAAACCGGGCTTCGAGTAGTGAGAGAATTAATAGTACGCTTGCATAGGTGCTGATAAGTAACCACCCGGGGCGGTCACGCTGCCATGCGTGCCAGAAGCCCCATGGAATGCCGATTGGAAGGAGAAAAAAGGCCAGCCCGACAAATATAACTGGGGCAAGAAGCAGCCCGAAATCCCCGCTCAAGATTGATTGGGCTTCGAAAATATTCTCTTTCCCAGCACCCGTCAAAAGGCGTGTAAACCGACGGATAGCCTCTGAACGAACGCTCGGAAATACCCGAAGTGTGACGAGACTGATGAGCGTACCAATTACGACCGTTCCACCCGCAGTAAATCGTATGCCAATGTGAGACCGATACGCGAAGGTCGACACGAGTGCAACACCGACAAGTCCAATCGCGACCAGAACCGGCGGGAGGACCATATTTGGCGACTGCCATCCAAGATATACGTGGACTATTACCGCGGCTATGCCTCCGACTGTCGTCATGACAATGACGGGCCATAGCTGCTTGAGCGGAGAGCGGTCGTGTGCAACGGACAAGATTGCAACGCTCACACCATAGAGTGGAAGCGGGAGTAACAATAGCGGCGCAGCGTTCCACGCGAGCACCTGGGCAGCTATCACGACTCCCCCCAGAAGTGCGATTCCGGTCTGTGTAACGCTCGCTTCCTTCCATGGCGTAGTCGTGGTTTCGATGACACTCAGTAATGCGATCGTGATCGACAGCATGGCTACATCGAAGGCGTGATGATCTGCAAATCCAATCGCGGTTCGATATCCATGCGCGGGCATGACAGCTAAAAACAATACTGACGCGATGCCAACTCGGTGGCTCTGTACAAGCCGTCTGCCGATGACGTACACCGCTATCCCACACAGCAGTGCTGCGACTACGGGATACAGTGCGAGCACATACTCTGCGGCTGCAACTGACCCCCCAGCGATACTGGCTGCAACACGAAGCACGAAAATTAATAATGGCTCCCCCTGCTCGATCCCTTCTGGTACACTACTGAGTGAGTACTTGCCTGTCAATACTTCAAGAAGCCAATAGCGGTAAAAATACGCATCATTCCCCAAAAGAAGCACGTAATCTCGTTGGAAAACAGATGAGAATGCAGTGATACGGAACAGAAACAGAATAGCCAGTGCAATCAGGAGATGACCGATACGACGTCTGTGTACATTGGCGATTCGAGAATGTACCCGTGTCGCAAGTGAGTCAGTCTCGACACTCGTATCCTCATACGATCGGCTCTCGTCAAGCAGAGAAGCGAGCAGGTCTGGGTCAGTGACCTGATAGCCGGTCCCAGACTGCTCAATCAGTCCTTTTGAGACGAGTTCGCCGAACGCTCCTGTCTCAATATCAACGGCATCGAACTCCCAGCCGTCCTGCTCGCTATCGATGCGTTGAATTTCTTCAAGTGAATCTCGTATCTCTGGATTCGCTTCACAGTAGGCAGATAATTCTTCGACTGACGCATCCATCAGACACATCTGTGCGATACTACGTTATCGGTGTTATGTTCGATTCTCTCGCCGGTATCAGCCATATGCAAACGTGCGACAGTCGCGGGATGGACAGTGCGCGAACGAGTGAGCACTGACAAAGGAGACATTCTCGGGTGAGCTAAAAGATTCATTCGCTGAGAATCTAATGGGTTCGAAGCCAAGCGTTCAAATCAAAAAGCGCGAGCCAGTAGCTTGTATGGACTCATCGCGAGCCAACCGACAGCAATCAACACCAACTGATCAAGCGACTCCGATGTGTGATACCGAGCGTGATCACCCAGAAATAACCGAAGACGACAACCACTCACACGAGGATAAAGCGATTACAACTCGTCTTAGTGAGATTGAAGCCGAAATGACCGCGCTGAAGGGTCTCATTGACTCGATTGAAGCACTCGAAACGCGGACCGAGCGGCAGGCACTGGAAGCACTCAGTCGCATTGAGCGACTCGAATCTAGCGAGCATGGTCAGTATACTCGACTGTCGAGCACTGCCACAGATAGTCCCGTTTCCCCTCCGAGTTCAGCCATGTCTTCAGGATCGCCCCCTGCATCTCACTCAGTACCGCAGCCCAATCACACAATCAGCTCAACACATGGGCCGACGACGGACTCAGAGTCAGAATCACATTCGAGCAGCCCACTCGACGCATCCGAATCACCGAGGCACACTACGTGGGATGAT
>KE356562.1:822324-828685 GCA_000416005.1 Haloquadratum sp. J07HQX50
ACACTTGCCCGGCTGGTTAGCGTTGAGAGTCTGACCCCGCTCGCCGCTGCAGTGTGTCGATATGCAACCATACATGCTGCTGCATGCATCATCGCTGGAACACGTGGGGCAGGTAAAACAACACTGCTGGGTGCCTTGTTGTGGGAACTCCCGGACACGACTCGAATTGTCAGTATTGAGGACACAGCCGAACTCCCGCTCAAACAACTGCGGGCTGCCGGTCGAGATGTACAGGGACTGTTTACCGACCCACCAACGACAGACACTCCTGCGACGAGTCCCTCGCAGGCACTCCGCGCAGCGCTCCGATTCGGTGATGGCGCCCTCGTTATCGGTGAGGTGCGTGGTGAAGAAGCGACTGCACTATACGAAGCCATGCGAATCGGCGCACACGGACATGCCGTCCTTGGCACAATTCATGGTGACTCTGGAGAGGCTGTCCGCGAACGCGTGGTCGCAGATTTGGGAGTGCCCGAATCTGCATTCGGAGCGACTGATCTCATCATTACGTGTCATCGACGCAGTGGGAGCCGATTCATTAGCCGTATTGAAGAGGTACGCACAAATGGTGATAAACCAACGTTTGCCGGTCTGTTTGAGTATTCTGATGAGGGACTTACCTCGACTGGAGTGATTGAGCGCGGCGACAGTCATCTGTTTGATGATCTCTGTGTGCGCGCAGGATTAAGCTACGCTGAAGGGCTTGTTCAGGTAGAATCGCTCGCTGAACACATTGAACAGCAGGTCAGATGGGACATGCTGACACCGCTTTCATGATATCAGCCAATAAGTTCACCGAGAAGCAACTGAAGCAGATCAGTTCAGTTGGTCTCAGCACAGCGAGTGCGATGTGTATCCAGCAGATGACCGGTATGTCTCTGCTTCTTACAGCCATGATATGGTTTGGAGTGCTCGTCTGCACTGTCGAAGGGTGGCGTCAACTCCCATCGTATCGACAGAAAATATCGAAAATTCGTGCTGCAGGCCGCGCTCCAGCGTTAGTTTCTGCGCTGGCGTTTGAATTAGCACACACCCCTAATCTCGAACGCGCGATCGACCGTACACGAGTATATGGAAACGACGCGTTGAGTACGAGTCTTCGTTCACATAGCGATACACATCGTGCAATGCCCGCTGCGGGGATTGAGTCGTTCATCGAAGAATGGGAGGGCACCTTCCGACCCCTCTCCCGTGCGCTCAGACTGCTCAATGAGGCTGTCGAGACCCCCAGCGGTCGAGATTCGGCACTTGAGCGAGCAGTCGCCGTCGCAGTCCAGGGAGTCGAAAATCATCTTCAGCAGTTTGCTGCTGAGATTCGCGGGCCTGTGAGCGGGTTGTATGCAATTGGTGTGCTTGTTCCACTGGCCCTCATTGGGGTCATTCCAGCGGCGCGCGCTGGTGGTGTTGTGATTCCCACAGCAGTGTTCTTGTGTATTTACGTCGTCGCGTTACCAATTGGAGTGACATCAGCGAGTGGGTGGGTTCTTTTGCAACGCCCGCTTGCACTCGCTCCGACGCAACTTGATGATGCAGTCGAACGAAACGATGGCATAGGTATCTGCATGGGTGTGGTTGTTGGGGTAGCTGGATGGGTCATTTCCAAGCAAATTTTACCGTGGGCAGCACCGCTTGCACTGGTCGCTCTCGGGGGTGGTACAGCCGTCAGTGTGAGCATATATCCACGGGCGAAACGTCGGAGGAAAGTGGCTCAATTGGAGTCAACACTCGGTGATAGCTTGTCGATGCTGGGCCGACGTGTTGAGGCTGGCCAACCTGTTGAAACTGGTGTTGAGTATCTATGTGAAGCGACACAACAACCGCTCAGGGATATATGGCGGTCAGTACACCAGCGACAGACGCACGTTGGCGCATCAATCACAGATGCGCTTGCATATACCTACCAGTACCAATCATATCCCAGCCAAGATTTGAGTACCGCTTTTGCACTGGTTGGGCTAGCTGGACGGAGTGGTCCACCAGCCGGGGTGATGCTCCGCCGATTTGGCACCCATCTGACCACTATTCAAGAGGGGATTGAGCGAGCTGAGCGTGATTTACAACACATCACAGGTACGCTGATGCATACGGCAACGGTGTTCGCACCGCTCGTTGGAGGGGCAACCGTCGCAATGGCGACCAGCATACATACCTCAGATGCAATCCAGGGAGCACCACTAAGAACAGACATACTCGGACTCGTCATCGGCGGATATGTATGTTGGCTAGCAGTTCTTTTGACTGCACTTGCGACAGGGCTTACGCGTGGACTTGATCGTGATCGCGTGGGGTATCGCTGTAGTATAGCAGTTATCACCGCGTTTACCTGTTATGTTACCGCATTTTTTGCCGGCCAACAGCTGCTGTGAGCGGATATTTTTGTACTGACACGCGGCCACGGCGCATATGCTCAGTTTTGCAATTGAATCGTACTATGCGTGGATCGGTCTCGCACTCACCGGAACAGTTCTAATTAGTGTGGTCATTGGACTACCAACACAGGCTCCACTGGATGCGAGTGGGGTGACAGCAACTATCGACACGGTTGGTGTAGCGACTTTTTCGGCAGCGGCAACACATCCAGTTGAGGCAGACGACATCCGAATCGGTCGCCACCGTATCAGTCTCAAGCGCGATGGAGACATAGCACATGCAACTGTCAGTTATGGGCCGATGACACCTGTGAGGGCAGGCCACAGTGGACTTGCAGCTCTTATTGATGGAACTCCTCCATCAGACATTTTCGAAACGCCACAGCAATTCGAAGCAGCACTTACCCAGGCCAGTGTTGTTGCTTCGACGCCATCTTGGCAGCAAGTTCGTGGACCAGTTCACATCCGTCGTGTTACATACGGGCCTCATTCAGCTCTTCTGGTCGATGTATAGAAAGACTCGCGGCATGAGTTCGCCTGTGGTTGCACTCATCTCACTCTCGTTTGTCTGTATTGGCTTGGGACTCTACACTGGAGCGCTCACTGATGTGTTTGAATCGCCGCCTTCTCGAGAGACTGCGAAAGCAGTCGCACGTGATCTACTCACACACAATGGGAGTCGGACAACTGTGTCTCCACAAGATCTCCATTCAGTTCGATCGCCGGTACGGTACCAGCTCAATCTCACACTGCGAGTTCAACATACAGCGTGGGCTGTTGGGCCTCATCCACCATCTGCGGATGTCGGTATTCACTCTCAACCGGTTGGGGTGGCACACCACGACGGTCGCGTAGTATGGGGTGAGGTGACAGTACAGGTGTGGCGATGAATGCTGCAATCGACGCGATTCTATTCTTAGTGCTTTATTTCGGCGGCTGTTACTGGATTGTATGCTGCTCATCACTCTGCGATATCGAACAGTGCTACACAGGTTGCCGATGCAGATGCTGTTGCGAATTCATTAGCGACGACGACAGTTGCGATTAAACATAATCGAGCGGGGGCATTCGACCACATTGACCCAGTTCCGGTCGTGCATGAGAGGACACTTGCAGGACATATAGCACACGCAACGATTTTGACGGCAAGATTAGACCGGGAATTACTTACTCCAGATGCACGACCATACCGAGTAGCAGTCCGGGAGACAGTTCGGGGGCGTACAGGTGGATTCGTGCGGATCGATGGGCGCTGGCGTGTTGCTCCCAATCTGCGCGCGACATTTAGCATTGGCCCTCAACCCCCCTCATCAGGGACGAAGAGAGAGATTAGCACCGCACGAATCGATGTCGTACTCGCGGTCGCGGCTGATACCAACAAAACGGACTCTCCAGTGGCTGCAAGGGCTGTGGGGATTCTTCTGCCGCCTACGATACACAACACTCAGTTACGCACTGAAGATGGCCGACGTGCAATGACAACCACTCAGTATCGGCATATCGCCGGGATGCTTGACGCTGATATCAACTCATCAGTGCAGGCTGAGAATATCACAGCAGCCAACGCTGCTCTTACAGAGCATCTCGATAGCCGAATTGAATCACCAGTCTTCCCCTCACGAATCAGCACTGTGGAGATTGTCGTCCGGAGGTGGAAACGACGCTAATGCGCCTCGCTGATGACCGTCGCGGCCGAATTCCGTTTGCACTGCTTGGAGTGCTACTACTCGTGGGTGCAACGACGGTCAGCGCTTCAATTGCTAACCAGAGATTAGCACCGGTTGATTCCAGTGCTGATACCGTTGCCGACCGGATCGATGCAGAGATACAGACCACGCTTCGCGATGCAATCGAACAAGCTGTCAAGGCAGCGGCACGCGAGCCTGTGATCGAGGCAGCAGAGACTCCAAGCGGGCAGGCGCTTCAAGCGGATCCGTTCACGAACGCACTGCGAGTGCGAATCTATCTGCAGGCCAGAAAGTCACTCTCAGACATCCAGTATCACCGGGGGAGAACAGTGGGGAGAGTGCAGTTTGGGTCACGCCAGCCATCGATCAAAGAGGCGCTGGGACTGATTGAGATTGAAGGTCGCGATGCGAACACCGAACTTGTCGTTACGGTCGATGAGATCAAAATGGCGATAAGCCGCAACGGGCGGGTGATTGCCAAGGAGGAGCTATCGATGACGCTGCGAAGTGGCCTGCCAGTCCTGGCAATGGCAGAGCGAGCGCACACATTTGAAACGCGGCTCTCACGTGGGCCGCTCACAGGCCCCGGCGTGCCGCGGCGCGCAACAGTGAGCCTCACCGCGATTGCACAAGCACGGGGCCTCAGCCAATATCTTGGACTTCCAATTGAGAACATCATCGCCAATCGACACGTACAGTTGACAACGAATGCAGGCATATTAGATACACAGCGGGCTGTATTCGGTCAGGTAGACCCTGATGCCGAGCGTGGGGTGCGACGTGCGTTACTTCGGACAGGAGTCACTGATTTCGTAGCTGCAGAGACTGACCCAGCGATTGCAGATGCGATAACTGGGGGACTGCCAGCACCAACCGCGGAGCGTGCACTGCCTGATCGAAGCGACAGTCCCTCAATCAGACACTCACTCGCCCCCGTTGCAGATTCGGTGTTTGTCTCGTTCACGCGGTCTCTACATCCACGAATGGAATCCATCATTGCAGATGGATACCGGGCACGGGTGACTGTGCGAGCAGGAATCGATCAATGTCAGCGCGATCGCCGGCCACGAATCAGCGCGCCACGTGGAAATTACTCGCTCGTATCGAAGGGGGTTGAACGCGATACCAAAGTCACATACCGCTCACCGCCAGCGCTAGCATCACGTTACCGCGATGGAATCGGTACACAGGTACTGGAACGGACGGCCCGAATGGTTACAGTTAGATACACTAGACGCACAGTCTGGCAACATCCACACGACTCACAGGTCGCACGAACCGCACATTGGCAGACACGCTGTGGAGTAACAATTGATCAACGGGCACGAATGCTACCTATTCGAACCCCGACACGGTCAATTGATCCTCTGTTTGAGACAGGCGGGGTACTCGGCGGGCTAAATCTCGTTCGTGTGAGTGCCATCTCTCGTGACCTACGCGACTCAGCAGGCGGGAGCGATCAACTTGCCCGCCGAGCAGTCCTCGATGGGCCAGTTTCGATACGTGAGACCATCACCGGAAAGCGCCCAGCACGATTGGATAGATGGATACGCGCGGATCTGAGACAGACTCGTGATGAGCTTCGAACAATCACGCTCAGCATCGATGGACGGAGTCTCGCTGCTGGAGCAGTGAATCCCGCTGCAGCACTTCGGGAAGCAGTGTTGAACCGCCGAGCAGCTCTACGTGCTGTGCCTGTGGAGTATGCAGGTGTTGCCGACCGGGTTCGAGTAGCAGTTCGGATCGCCTATCTCAACCACGTGCTCGCAGAGCTACAAGCGCGGGCAAACCAGGCGAGTGCACAACATCACAGTATTCGAGACATCCTCTTCAACCACGGTGTCGATTACTCACTCGCACAGCTGTCGCGCATACAGCCATCACCAGCCAGCCAATCACACACGATTGGCTCTGGTGAGGGTGTTATCGGTCCTGTAACACTTCAGCCAGACGCCGACCCACCGTTCTTATCAACCGCGTCGGTCAACGGATCGCGTGTTGACTCGATTGCTGATTCTGAGCAGTATATCGGGCTCGCAACACGGAATCTGAACGTATTCAGCGTGCCATATGATAATGCAGCAACTTCAATTATTGCTGGCGTCATGGGACAGTCAGGTAGTGTCAGTCTGGAGCTTGCAGCCCAGACGCTCAGCGCAGCTGAACAGACAGCCGAGATAACACCGACGTCGGAATTGGAGACACAGACAGAGATCTTAACTCGCCGAGTAGAGCGAAAATTATCATATGTCCATCATCGCGCCACCGCCACGCTCGCAGCTGAGACAGGCCTCCCTCGGACGA
>KE356562.1:828828-830850 GCA_000416005.1 Haloquadratum sp. J07HQX50
CGCTCACTTCACTACCAGATGCGAAGTGGGTTATTTTTGCTGCCAGCGCAGGCGGTCGTGGTGCTGATACAGCTCGCAGAATATATCTGGATGGACTCCAGTACACGATCGACGAGTATGCCACGCGCAGCATGACGCCAGATCGAATTGTCTATACATCTTCGACAGGCGTCTATGGAGACCATGGTGGGGCGTTCGTTGATGAGACAACCCCGATTGAGCCAATGACTGACAAAACTGAGGTGCTCGCCGATGCTGAACGGCGGGCTCTGGCCGCGAGTGAATCAGGAATTGATGCGACAGTAACGCGATTCGCTGGCCTGTACGGCCCGCATCGATATCGGTTATCGCGATATCTTGAGGGTCCGGTCACAGAAGGATATTTAAACATGGTTCATCGAGCCGACGCCGCCGGCTCAATTGCATATCTCCTATCGGAAGATCGGGCTCGAAATGAGACTGTATTGGTATGTGATGACGAGCCAGTCGACAAGTGGGTGTTCGCTGACTGGCTTGCCACCGAATGTGGCTATCCCGAGCCGGCGAAACGAACAGTCGAGGAGCGGCTCGCCGACTCATCGCTCTCTGAGACGGCCAAGCGACGAATTAAGACGAGTAAGCGCTGCTCAAATCAGAAACTTCGTACGCTGGGATATAGATTTAGCCATCCAACGTATCGCTCAGGATATCATGCCGCGATCGAAGCAGTTCAGCACGGACGCGACCCTGATGAAGTCTGAATACGACTCCATCCTAACTGAACTTAGAGAAGATCAATATAGGACACAAATATCGATATCTGGTATATCATGTGCTTTGGCCAATACCAGGACGTGCAGACCTCAGAAGAGATGACATCATTAGCTGGTGATTCGATCACTTGAGACCCTTATTCTCAGATGAGCCACCCGAAAATTCCTCCCTGTCGCTCTGATTGCTCGTCGGCGAAATGCCGGCCTTCTGAAACTTAGAGAGTATCGAACGTGCATTCTTCTCCTCTTCGACGGTATTCGCGCCTGTTCAGCGCATAAATTTGTCTTCAGGTATATTGATCTCCCCTACACATAAAGCGGTGTGATTCCCCAGAACGGCGGCTCAGATTAGATGGTTCTCTGAGCCCGGCCCTCAATCTCGGGGACGCTTTCGCGTTGGGCGCTCAAATTTGACGGTCGCCGTCCAATTATGACCCCGGACGTGCGTTCCAGCGCGTTCAGCCCGGTCAAATGCAAGCAGGCCTTCTCGCCCGGACGCCTGGCGTCTCAGCGGGATAGAGTACTGTCCCTCCACGGTTGTGTATTCAGTCATATTAGGTACCACCATTCGCGTCCGACCCGTCGGTTGAGACGCGTAGTTCTTCGGCTTTCTCACCCGGCGGGCTGTGAACGCGAGGTGTCCGCCAGGATCACAATATGCCACAACTGGGGAACGCCGTCACACAATAGTGCAGGATCGAGGTCAACGACTCAGGACACAGATTCTCGACCGGTTACCCATCAGTGATTTGTCTCTTATCCTGTCCGTTCTCACGGCTCGATCCGTGGGCTTTCGCCCCGAATAACTATCAGAAAATGAACTGGTCTCTAACTGTAGGATATCTCGCGCAGGTCAGGGCAACTCCTTCCATGTCCGACCGCAGTCAGGGCACTCGCGAACAGTGTATACTTCTTCGGGGTCATTTGCAGCTTTCAACAGTGCATCGCAGGCTGCACATCTCAGCCGTTCATATGTCGTTTTTTCGATCTCGCCCCTGCGTAGTCCTTTGCGTGTCGAGTCCATATTTTGATATCTAGAAGACCAGTTTAAAATAGATGTCTTTAGTATGTATCGCGGGATGTTTCCGGAATACTTGAGACTCCGGTAGGTCAAAAAAGAGTGTGAGTCGCCGATATCTCTTCGGAACAATCTGTTCGATGGTGTTTCTTGTCAACGGAGCCCGAGTCATTTTCGCACCGTTGCTGGGGGAGTTTATCGCAGACTTCGGAATCGGAGAAGGTACAGCTGGCTTCATTGCCACGCTCGTGT
>KE356562.1:835023-839774 GCA_000416005.1 Haloquadratum sp. J07HQX50
TGCGCTTTACACCGATGGTAAGGTAAATCTCGTATATAGAGAAAATAAAGTTTGAGTCATGGCCAGAGTATGGCTCTTATCTAAGCGGAGCCGATCGCGCTGAGAGTCGTCATTGTGGTCGGCTGTTTCCATATCGCGGTGGAATCTGGTTCGGTGTGGTATGAGCGCGTCTGTATTTCCACTTTTGAGCTCTCTGTGCCGACCGATGAATGCCTCAGAGAGTTTCCCAAGAACGCGCTGTGCTTACTGATCGACACCTGTTGGCACCACGACATCGTTTACCAGGATACAGCCACTCCCGTCGCGTCAGGAGCGACCGCGAGTCGGGGGGAGACAGCGTTGCCTGTGAGTTGTGGTGTGCGAATCGTGGAGTGATTCGTCACGTTCTCGCTGTTCAGACAGTTCCACCGGTACGGACTGTCTGTGAGATGCTTCCCACATCTCCGTCGTGTTCAACCGCGACAACAACTGCGTCTCCATTGAGTGTGGTCAAGTGTCGAACTATGTGACACTCTCACTCCCACCCCGACTGCGAACACCCGTGAGGTCGCCTGTGGAGTCTGAAATCTGGTGGGAGATCCAAGACAGAGACAGCAAGTGCTGCCCTCAACAAACGGGGAGAGAGCACAGTCGCTCAGGGTCGTTCACAAGACGCCGTCTTTCGAACGTAACTGACAATCAACTCACTGCATCGTTCGTGGTTTTGGAGTTCAATTCACACTTCAGATCAGTCTTGAACGGAATCTCGGCAGTATCGTCTCTACTGTCCTTGGATTGAGTCGCATCCAATGCTCTACAGTCTCGGTGCTGGCTGCAGTCGTTGAGTTTGTCTCTGACCTATTAGCGGTCGGCAATTTTCGCTCGATTGGTGCGGGTTCCCCTCAGCATTAGACTATGCAGACAAACATTGATAAAGCGTATTTGATTAAATCTAATAACTAAAGAGCACTTCACACTTCGATCACAATTGAATCGATGGTGACAGTGAGTGACGGCGCGGCTCATGGCGTGAGGACCGTCATATTGCGCCTATTTACCAACAATGATACACGAATCACTCCCAGTATGAATCTGTCTAATGTTCGCAACCACACGCCAACGCTGGCGAGCGATGAGAAACAACAGGCAGCTGTGTTAGCCCCAGTCATCCACTGCGATCACGACCCACAGCTGGTCTTTACGAAACGGGCCGCACATTTGGGCGAGCATCCAGGGCAGATGAGCTTTCCAGGGGGAGCACACGAGGCAACTGATGGGTCACTTGAGATAACCGCATGGCGTGAGGCGACCGAAGAGATTGGACTACAGAGAGCTAACGCGACGCTGATAGGACAGTTAGATGATATCGTGACGATTTCAAACTATATCGTCCGTCCGTTCGTGTCGGTAGTACCTGACCGTGTGTATGATCCAGATGAGAGCGAGGTTGCAGAGGTCGTGCAACTTCCGGTTACAGCACTGATTCACGAGGAGAACTATCAGTCAGTTCGTCGACGAAAACCAGGAGGACACGCCCAGCGACTACATTTCTTTTCAGTCGATGGGTACACAGTCTGGGGTGCAACAGGCGCAATGACTGTTCAGTTGTTAGAACTGACTACATCCTGGCAAGCACCATCTCAACCTGAGCGAGAAATTGGACCAGATCAGGATCTTCCAATCTAACTCGTGGATTCATCGCGAACGTCGACATCAGTGTGTGCGGGGTCTTTTGGAAGCCGCACTTCAAGCGTCCCGTTTTTCGTGAGTGTTGCTTCAGCTGTTTCGGGTGTTACAATCGCATCATCTGGCAGGCGGAGTGAACCGTTCAGTGCAAGTCCCCGACCCGGAAATCGCATATCGTATCCTTGATGTAGGTCACGAAAGCGGTCAATTCGAACTTCGATTTCACCGCCTAAGTATCGGACTTGGATATCATCTTGCGTCGCTCCAGAGGCATCAAATACCACAAGGTATGCATCTTTACCCTCCAATAAGTCGTACGCAAGTGGGGTTCGTTCTTGAACCTCAGAGAACCCTTTTCCAACTCGATCAAGAACGCTTTGAGTCACACTCTCACCCAGTTCAGCTAGCTTGCTCATATCTCTACCTCCTCTAATGCCTCGGTTGTCCCACAATATGGACAATGAAAGTCAGCAATCGTCGCACTGTCTGGCATATCGTACGTATAGTGCATCTCGAACATATCAAGTTCACATTCGGCATCCGTACAGACGACTTCAACTGTCGCAGGCATGCTGTGTAGTTACTCTGCAGCGAGTATAAATAACACGACAGAAAAGAAACTGCATCCAAAAACAATCACAGCAGGTAAAAAACCAGACTCGTCTACGGACGAACGCTTTGGACGGGTCAAGCCGTGCTCTGTCGCCGGTTGAGCACCCAGTCGAATTTCTTGCTTACTGTCGGAAAGCTGCTCATCCTTGGTAGGGTAGGGCTATACCAGTCGTTGGCAATGTATCAATGTGTGTATGTGGATCATCAAGTTTGTCACGTCAGTTGATGCGTTCTGTTTCGAATGCAGAAAATCATATTGCCAACAACTGAGACGGGATTGAAATAACAATGTTAGCCACGACCGGACGGCGAGGGTCGGACAGAAGAATAGCTAGACCATACTGAAACACACGGTCTCCAACTCTATTTCGTTGAATATCTCTTTGACCAGAGAGTATGTTAGCTCTCACAATGGTACCTCCTCAGCTACTGATCAAGTGGCTGCCATCTCGTCATCACGCAGTTGGACAAATACGTCAGCGAGAATTGCATAGACTGTGACCAACAGTGCAGAGTTTAGAATCAGACTGACTATCTCTCTTGCAGTCGAACCGGGAACAAGAGATAGAACAACAGCAGGTACAGCCGAGAGCAGTGAAATCACAATCAACATGCCGAAGAGCAATAGCCGTTCACCACTGGCGAGTTGCCAACTGCGAGATAATGAGTCAATAATACCCTTATCTTCGACAGCTATCGCAAAGAAAGTGAACTGAAAGCTGACGGTGAGAAACACCCCAGGGACGAGTAATAACAGATATCCAATAGGAATGATAACAGTGAGAAATACAGCACACACAAGCGCAGAAAGGGAGGCCGATAAGAGTCGGCGGGTGAGAATTGTAGGCGGGATAGAAGAAAGCTCAGATAGGTCACGAACTAGTAGTCTGGCAGCGGGAATGACAACGATAGTTGCCGCAAGTGTAAATACAATCATCAAGCCGACAGCAACTGTGGTCGAAACCGGAAGTTGTAGTCCAGGGTCGACGTCTGTTATCGTTGCTTGTGTATTTTGAACAACAAACTGCACAGCAGCCGCCTGAGCCGAAAGCACAATGCCGGCCTGGAGAATAAGCATTGGAATGAACATGGCAATTCCGCTGGGAGACGCAGCACGCCTGAGCCCACGCTGAAGTGCAGTCTGAATCGAGAGCGACATACAGGGATGTCTTTTGATTCTCCGGAATAAAAATATAGGCCTAACTGAACGAGTGGTAAAATTGACCTACTGGCATTCGACATCAAATCTTGAGGATATGATATCGGCTATGTTGATGCGACCCGACTCAAAGCTCATCTTCAACTATCTCACCCACCGCAAAGTTCGACTTTACCTCACTAATTTCGATTTTTACCCGGTCGTCAACGTCTGAATTTGGAACGATAATCACGTATCCCCGCTCAACACGGGCAATCCCGTCACCTTGTTTACCAATATCTTCGATTTCAACGTAGCGAAGCTCACCCTCCTCAACTGGTGGTTGTGGTTCATCAGCTGGTTGTGGTTGAGGTGTTTCGACACCTGCCTCGGATTCGTCCCGTGATCGTGAAATAAGTGCGACACGGTATGTTTCGCCGGATTCGACGGCTCCTGACTCGATCTCTCGCTTTGGTACTTCGACGACATATTGATTCTCTTCAGCGCGAACGGGCGCATTGAATAGACATAAAAGTTTGTCAGAAATTTCCACCGTAAGACCCTCTATCGAAACCATGCAGTCGGATAATAAAGTACTACCGCTCACGTATACCCAAGTTGCACGCTAAAATCCCGCAGGCCGGGAGTACAGCTGACGACTCCTGCACAATCCACCATCGTAACACACGCCGGATATCCCACGCCAACCGACAGTATCAGTAACATAGCATAACTGATTCTAAAGCCAACAAATGAGCCGACCTATCCAAACATTCGAGATGACGATTCCGAACTACTGACAGGTTCGTAACGAACTTGACCAACTCGGATAAGCCCCCCAAACTTCTGGAATGCCGTTGTTATGCATAACAGCAGTGAGATGGAACGGGCGAGATATTTGCTCTCCGATGACAGGGAACTCAAAGGTCACGAACGCTGCACGGACTTCGATTTGAGACGACCCATGTTGAACCCGCGTTCCTGTCGTGATTCGAGGACAGTTTGACTGTGCTTGATGAGGCAGACATCTGTAGGCACTTCGAGCGCACTTACCCTTGCTTCCACTCTGGAAGCGTGATCTGCATTTGCGCTGCGGTGTACGATGACTTGTTGTAGTCAGGAGCGGGACTCTTGACTCAGTGCGTGATTGAACCTCTCAGCGCGTATGTGGCTCCACGTAGTCTTGCCAGTGGTGACGCCCTCTGTTTGATATAATACTGGAACGCTTCCTCAACCACACACTCCTGTGTAGGGCCCGTGTCAGTTGTCTTTTGTTGAATCTGGCGTACGGCAGTCTCCACTCTTTTTCGTACTTGCTCAGATGTGGCTCGCTCGC
>KE356562.1:840641-844343 GCA_000416005.1 Haloquadratum sp. J07HQX50
TTCTTCGCCAACTCTTCTGCATCCTCACGGTCGATATCCCGGCCAAGGCCCTCGCATTCGTGAGCACGAACCACACCTGCTGAATCGACTGGGTCACCGTGGGGCTGCGTTGTGCCATCAAGTGCAATACTAAACGGATACGTCGCACAGATAAGTGGGCGGTCGTTATGACGGCCACAGTGACCAACGTCACCTGAGTCCTCATAGAATACGCAGTCGCCACACGCATCGGTTTGTAGTGCCCATTCGAATGTTTCCCCTGTTGCTCCTGCTGCGGCCTCCCCACCGAGTCCAAACGGCATTGGACGGGCGACATCGCGCCAGGATTCTTGATCTTCCTGGAGCGTGCGGACTTCATCTGGAAACACTGTTGCGGTATGCGGTTCAGATTTGCCGTCGACAGTGTGAGCTGTACAGCATGCTCCGCAGCGAGTGCATGCAAACCCGATCGACTCAATCGCATCTGCGAGTGCTGTGGTGGAGAGTTCTCTCGCCCGATTCAAGTCCGCTTCCAATGATGTGGACGGAGATGAGTTGCTCATGAACTCGCTCGTGTCTATCGGTCTAAAACTCCAGTGGTCTCAAGTCAACGACTCCGCCTACTTCGTTCACCCGCAGAGGGGTTCGCTCGTTGAGGGTGGGGCTTGTCAGTGGCCTCCTCGTTTCACCTATCACAGCTATCACGGGTGACCTTGTTCGGCGTCCGTTGCCCTGACCTCAGAGCATATTGACTAATGCTCCTTCGCGAGACGGCTGTCTTCATGCATGCATCCGCACTCGTTGCACCGCTTGCTCGTGCTCGAGTGCCTCCTCAACGATTCCGTTTGCCACAGAGTGCAGAACGTGCGAGTCTTGTCTCCCACTCGCTTCTTGCAGGGTGCGGTGTGCTGACTGCGTGCCTCGGTTTTGCAAGTCGCCCCGGGTTTTTTCAAGCTCTCTGCGAGCGTGATTGAGTTTGCGTGCATTAAACAAGCGTGCCGTGCTAGTCACTACAATTTGGTTGACGCCAAGGTCAACACCCAGAACCGTACCGTTCCGTTGTCAGTCGTTGCCTCTGAGTTAAGCTTCTCTTTGCGGTAGCCAAGGTGTAGGTATCGCCGTCTCGGTAGTAGAGTGTGTTTTCGGTGCACTCCCACTCCTCGTCGCTCAGGTACTGGGACTGGTATCCATCATCCACACTCGGAAGCGCGAGGTCTGGCCTCACTCGTGAGTGGCTGCCCAGCACTGTCAGTGACAGTTGCTCTTCTTACCGAACACAGTGAGTGTTCGCCTATTGTGCGTGATGGACTTGGACGTGAATTGTGATCGTGTCGCTTTCTCCCCGTTTTTTTTGCGCGTTCGATGCAGGATTGGATGCGACTCGCAACCTCGTGACAGGCGAGAATCGAGTGCTGGCTGTTCAGCTTCGTTTCTTTTGCTACATTTCTGACACCAGCCTGAGTGTGTTCGGTCTCCCATGCAAGGTCGGATGTGATGTTGCACCCGTCAAGCCACTCCTCCATGGTGGATTGGAGTAGCTCGTGGTCCTGCTAAGAGAGACCGTCAAGCCGTGTGATGGCGGTTCGACGGTAATACTCAATCTCTGATGTCATCACGGTTTCATAGAAGTGCTGTTAGTTATTGCATTCAACGGGTCTGTTGATGCGTTGTCGGTTTTCTCCCCTCTCTACTCGCTCGCCGGAAGAGGACTCCACCTCGGAGATGTTGGATTGAGTAGAGATGGACCGTTTCTGTCCTTTTCGATAGCTGTCAGCTTGGAATCCAGGCCATCTGCTTACTCTCCGAGAGCATCACCTTGCCTTCTCGGACGAGTTTCCCGACATGTGCGCGGGTCGTGTCGACGGCTTCCTCATGCACGCCACGCAGTGGACGATCATAAACCGCTGTCGCTAGTTCGTCGATCGACTGTGGGTCTGAGTCCAATTGCGCAAGAATTTGACTCTCACGTTTTTTCCGACGCATGTACAACGACCTAAGTCGAGCGCGAACAGCGTCGATTGGTGGACCATGTCCTGGGGCCAACCGAGTCGGTGGGTTTGCAATGAGGCGACGGAGCGTGAGAAGATACGAGCGAATCGATCCTTCAGAATAACGAATCGCTACGCTACTGTGCTTGCGTGCGAGATCACCACTGATGAGTGTTCCACCGACGGCAAATCCGACGTGAGTAAGTGTATGACCTGGAAGTGATACAACCGTTGCCCCTGCGACAGGTAGAGAAGATCCAATCTCATACGTTCTTTCAGGGCTTATTCCAGTTGCTGTCTCGATCGCATCTGTATGCCATTGTCGCCCCCACACTGTCGTTTGTTCGAGGGGTCCGTAGTTTGTGAGCCCTTGAATGTGGTCTGGGTGTGCATGTGTCACCACAATATGCGTATCCGAGTGTGAGGCAATCGCAGCTGTCAATGTGGGCGCTTCAGCAGGCGGATCGATAAGCAGACACTCTTTCTCATCACGAATCACGTATGCGTTGGTCGTGCCAGTTGGACTCGCACTCGTTTCGACTGGAACACGTTCGATGTGACTCATGAGGAGTGATAGAATCAGTTCGACTTCGTGAGAAAGTAGACTTGCTTGCGAGCGTCCTTATAGCTGTATCGGGAGCCGACAAGCTGGCACTCCTCTAACCGGTTGAGTGCGTACCGGACCGTGCGGTCCGGAAGAAGCGATGACTCAACGAGTTCACCCTGTGACTGAGGCGCATCTGATTCAAGTACTTTCACAATCAGCTTCGCGCTTGGTGGAAGTGATTTTAACCGATCAGTGTACTCTGCTTCAGTGAGCTGGTCAGTTAGCTCGTGGTCGGCGAGACTGGTGCTCATAATTTGCATTATATCATAAATGTACTAAAGATTATGGACGGATAAATCGACATTACACACACATCCTATATTTGTTTGCATGAAACTGAAACAACCGCGCAGGTGACCAGTTCGACTGTGGCTATGGTAGTGTTCCAGTACGATTTTAATCCACGAGTTACCACTACATGTTAGTGTGAAAGGAAAAGAGTGGTATCAGGCCGACGAAGTGGCCCAAACGTACGATTCAAAACGCTTCTCACGTGGGGGACAATTAATTGATGATCGTGAGAAGCAAGCGGTACTGGATGCGCTCGGTCCGGTTGATGGGCGGAATATTCTTGAGATTGCCTGTGGGACTGGCCGATTTACAATCATGTTGGCCAATAGAGGAGCCAACATAACTGCGATTGATATCTCTGCGGCGATGCTTGCAGAGGGCCGGAAAAAAGCGAAGCAAACGGGTATCACCGAACAAATAGATTGGCTTCGGGGAGATGCAGCGCGCCTGCCTTTTCCTGATAACTACTTCGACGCTGTATTCGCGATGCGATTCTTTCATTTGGCTGATACACCCGCGACGTTCTTAACCGAGATGGCGCGGGTATCGAACAATGTTATTTTTTTTGATACGTTCAATGAACGCAGCACTCGCGTCGTGTACAACTGGCTTCTACCGATGGGGTCGCGGCTGTACTCGCAGACACAAGTAGAACAGTTGCTTGAGCAAGCAGGATTATCATTGATTGACAGCGCGCACGACTTCTTGCTGCCGTATGGATTTTATCGAAAAATTCCGAATGGACTCGCACAGAGCTTCCGTGATGTGGATACAACTTTAGGTGAGCACGATTTCGCTGAAGAGCTTGCATCAGTATCGTACTGGGCTGCGATAGTC
>KE356562.1:845624-860869 GCA_000416005.1 Haloquadratum sp. J07HQX50
GAAGAGCGGCACAGCTCGCTCATGAAGCAATTGATGCACAACAGTTGGATGAGGAACCTGATACTGAGCTTCTTAGAAGCGTTGCTGAGTCCTCAATGACAGGGAAGGGAACAGGCGATGTAACTGCAGACCGATTAGCCACACTTGTGGTCGAAGCTGTAGAAACAGTACAAGCCTCGAATGACGCATTTAATCGAGAGGACATTCGTATTCAGCCACAGACAGGTAGTTCCTCAGCGAGCACAGAACTCGTCGAGGGTGTTGCTGTCGATGCCGAGCGCACGCTTGATCGGATGTCTGCAGCAGCCGAAGATGTGTCTGTTGCACTCCTAAACACAGAGCTTGATATTCAAGAAGGGGACTTCGATGCAGAGTATAACATTTCCTCAGTCGACCAATTACAAGCCGCAGTCGATGCCGAGGATGCCGAACTACAGGAGTACGCTAACGATCTCTCTGCGGCAGGTGTTGATGTCGTCTTCTCCTCTGAAAGTATTGCAGATCAAGTTGCAGACCATCTTGCTCGTGAGGATATTATCGCCTTTGACGATCTCTCGAGTGATGAGGCAGATGCAGTCGCACGTGCCACTGGTGCATCGCAACTCGGAACTGTCGAAGATATCGAGTCGAGCGATCTTGGCCGTGCTGATGAGGTATCAGTCCGCCAGTTTGGCGAAGACAATCTCACCGTGATTGAGGGTGGTGCAGAGGCGAAAACAGCGACACTACTGATCCGTGGCGGAACTGATCACGTAATCGATGAAGTTGAGCGTGCTATCAATGACGCCGTTGATGTGACTGTGGCTGGAATTGAGGGTGGAATTGTCCCGGGTGCTGGTGCAACGGAGATTGCGATTGCAGATCATATCCGATCAGAATCAGCCGGTATTGAGGGCCGTCAGCAACTTGCCGTCGATGCTTTTGCTGACGCTGTCGAGGCACTCCCGCGGACGCTTGCAGAGAACGTTGGTCTTGATCCCATTGATGCACTTGTCGAACTCCGCTCAACATACGAGAGTGAGGGAGTTGCTGGATTTGTCGCTGCAGGACAAACCGGTGACGTCGGGAATCCAATCGATGAAGAGGTGTTTGACCCAGCAGATGTCAAACACGAAGCTGTGACTGCGGCCGTCGAAGCAACGACCATGATTGCTCGGATCGACGACGTAATCTCGGCCAATTAGGCGCATATCTGTCGCTTTATTTTTATTCGGTGTCGGTTCGTATTGAGACCATATCGCCCGTTGAGAGATCAAAATAACATTCTCCGCGACCCTGGTTTACATCACACTCAAGATACCCGTGGCTTCCAGTGGTCACGAGTGCGCTTCCGGGCTCAACCGCAGCAAACGCCTGCACAAATGGGACTGACTGGCCATTGACCGATATCCTGGCTGCGTCGACAGCAGTCCCTGGGATTGAGGTAATGACGTTGCCGAAGTTATCGATAGCAATTACAGACCCAGTGTACTCATTCACATTATCCTGATATCCGGGGAGTCGTAGCGAAGTAAGTGATGCCGTGTCAACTGGGGTGAGAAACGGGGTCGAAACAAGACGGTCTAGTCCACGCTCATGAATTGTCACAGCTGCAGGTGCAAACACATCACGACCATGAAATGTCGTTGAGGCACGCGATTCGACAGTCAGTCGGTAGTACTGCTTGGGTTCGTCTGTAGATGTGAGCTTGCGGGCCACCGGGCGTAAAATGCCGTTGTCTGGACCGACAAGAATATGTGATCCGGCCTGGACGACCAGTGCTGCTCGATCAGTGCCAACACCTGGGTCAACAACGATAACATGGACTGCTGGTGGAAACTGCGTCAGGAGTTCACGACACCAGAAGGCTCCGGCGCGAATATCCTGTCTTGGAAGGCTGTGAGTTACATCAGTGACTCGTGCATCTGAGTGTTGTAGTATGACGCCTTTCATCGCTGCAGGATACTGACTACCAAAGTCAGAGCTGAGTGTTAACATAGATTAGCTACGTTCAGAATGACCTGTGTTTGGCTTTTCATCAGGAAAATCGGTCGCACTCAGTCGCTGAATCCGCTCAATTCCATTTATTTCTTCAATAACATTGACAACAGCTTGCGGGACCAAGTCACGCCAGGCTTCATTCTGTGTCATCCGGTTACGTAACTCGGTTCCTTTGAGAACGTCCCGATTAAACATTGGTGATTGACGTACCTCTACACCAGCCTCTGAAAATAGTTGTATCACAAGTGGATTATTCGAGTACGCCACTTCGAATGATGGTGACATACTCTTGACGTGGCTCACCCACACTGAATTTCGGTCTAAGTCCTCTATGGGGACGGCATATGTGGTGATGTCAATCTCAGCAAGTGACTTCGTGACCATCATGATTCGTTCACCAGCAGTAAACGGATTTCTCGGTGTATGAGAGTTACCGGCCGACCCAATCCCTAAGATCAGTTCATCAACCTCGGTGGCAATTTCGCCGACCATCTGATGATGACCACTGTGATATGGCTGAAATCGACCGATGTAAAAGGCCCGCATACGCTATTGCTGGGAGTCATCGCTTATAAAGGACCCGAGACGGCGGATAATTCCGGTATTCGATTAAGAGGCGCTCTGATACGCTAAATAAGCGTTTTAGCATGGATTAAAGGGGGAGAAAGTATATCAGTCGCCCGGTCATGTTAATACATAGCGAAATCCTCTATGAGTAATGATATGGAATCCGATGAGAACCCCCAAGAAGCGGGGGATGGCGTCAATAACGAGACGCCAGATGCGCCACCTGATGGTGGGGGGTTCCCGGATGAGAATGCAGTTGAATCACCAGAAACAGATAAAACGGAGACAGACAGCCTTCCGGACCGTCGTGAGGACCCCGAGAATCGATCAATCGAGGAACTCGGAAGCGAGGTCGAAGTTGATGCTGAAGTCGCTGAAGATGTCGATGAAGACGACCTCCTTGGCGGACTACAGATAGACTCGACGGCTGAAATTGACGTTCCCGACCGGCTTGTTGATCAAGTCATCGGACAAGAGCACGCTCGAGATGTAGTCATGAAGGCAGCGAAGCAGCGTCGCCATGTGATGATGATTGGCTCGCCTGGTACAGGCAAGTCAATGCTTGCGAAGGCAATGTCAGAGCTCCTGCCAAAGGAAGAACTCCAAGATGTTCTCGTCTATCACAATCCGGATGATGGGAACAATCCGAAGGTGCGGACGGTGCCTGCTGGCAAGGGTGACCAGATTGTCGACGCCCACAAAGAGGAAGCGCGGAAGCGAAATCAGATGCGCTCGTTCTTGATGTGGATAATTATTGCCATCGTGCTTGGGTACTCATTGATTATTGCAGGACAAATCCTGCTGGGGATCCTGGCTGCCGGTGTGATTTATCTTGCCTTCCGCTATGGCTCGCGCGGAGGCGATGCAATGATTCCAAACCTCATTGTAAACAATGCAGATACCACGACAGCGCCATTCGAAGACGCGACTGGCGCCCACGCTGGTGCACTGCTCGGTGATGTGCGGCACGATCCATTCCAGTCTGGTGGCATGGAAACACCAAGTCATGACCGCGTTGAACCAGGTGCAATTCACAAGGCCAACAAAGGCGTTTTATTCATTGACGAGATTAACACGCTTGACATCCGTAGTCAGCAACATCTGATGACAGCAATTCAGGAGGGCGAGTTCTCAATTACAGGCCAATCAGAGCGCTCATCTGGTGCGATGGTTCAGACCGAAGCTGTCCCGACTGATTTCATCATGATCGCTGCGGGGAACTTGGATGCGATGGAGAATATGCATCCTGCACTCCGCTCCCGGATCAAGGGATACGGATACGAAGTATACATGGACGATACGATCGAAGATACCGCAGAGATGCGTCGGAAGTATACCCGTTTCGTCGCTCAAGAAGTTTCGAAAGATGGTCGACTGCCGGAGTACAGCGCTGAGGCAGTCGAAGAAGTCATTCTTGAATCTCGGCGCCGAGCAGGTCGAAAGGGTCACCTCACTCTTGAGTTGCGAAATCTCGGTGGTCTCGTCCGCGTTTCCGGTGACATCGCACGTGCAGGAGATGCCGACTTTGTAACACGCGAACACGTGTTACAGGCAAAAGGTCGGAGTCGTTCGATCGAGCAGCAACTTGCTGATGATTATATCGAACGTCGCAAGGACTACGAACTGCAAGTATCAGATGGATATCAAGCTGGCCGCGTGAACGGCTTGGCAGTAATGGGCGAAGACTCCGGTATTATGCTTCCAGTGATGGCAGAAGTGACACCATCACAGGGGCCCGGTGAAGTGATTGCAACGGGTCAACTCAAGGAGATGGCACAGGAAGCGGTCTCGAATGTCTCTGCAATCATCAAGAAGTTCTCTGACGAGAATATCTCTGAGAAGGATATTCACATTCAGTTCGTCCAGACAGGCGGACAGGGTGTGGATGGAGATTCTGCATCAATCACTGTGGCAACCGCAGTCATTTCTGCGCTCGAAGATGTCGGAGTCGATCAGTCACTCGCAATGACCGGCAGCCTGTCAGTTCGAGGAGATGTCCTCCCAGTGGGTGGTGTGACCCATAAGATTGAGGCTGCAGCCAAATCCGGCTGTGAACGCATTATCATCCCAGCTGCAAACTCACAGGATGTTATGATTGAGGAGGAATATGAAGAGATGGTAGAGATCATTCCTGTCTCACATATTAGTGAGGTGCTCGACATTGCGCTTGAGGGCGAGCCTGAGAAAGACTCGCTTGTTGCTCGACTCAAGAGCATTACTGGTTCAGCACTCTCGCAAAACGACGCGGTGAGCCCATCGAGCCCGTCGCCACAATAGCTATCAATGCCCGCATGGGCGCGATTCGTCGGGTTTTTATTTTTGATTACTGCAGGAATATTGGTTCTCTCTCACGCCTCTGCACGCCAATTCGATATAGATAGAGAAGTCGATCACCAGTCCAGCAATCTTCAGACCGAGAGCTCAACACGAGGACTATTAATCAACACAGCAATCTCTCAGGCTCTGTTTGCGGGACTACTCGCAAGCGGTATCTGGCTGGCACAGATTCCGGTCGGAGTGTTTGGAATCACTGTCCCAACAGTATATACAACTACTATCGGCGTCAGTTCAGGAATTGGTATCATGGGTATAAACAGGGCAGTGTCTCACCTGCTTGATCAGCCACACATGGCTGAAACAACAGCGGTGCGACGCGTATTAACACCCGGGTCACGAGGCGGATGGGGGTTGTTAGTCTGTATTGTATTGCCGATGATTGCTGTATTTGAGGAGGCAATTTTCCGTGGGGCAATGATTGGCGCTATACAGCAAGGATACGATGTTCCGATATGGGTGCTGATTATTGTTTCATCGACATTATTTGGGTTTGGTCATTCCGCTCAGGGTCGGGTTGGAATGGTTATGACAGCCATATTTGGAGTCATACTCGGCACCGTATTCGTATTGACAGAGAGTCTTGCCGTAGTCATTATTGCTCATTATATTGTGAACCTGTCTGAGTTCGTATATACGAGCTAACACCCGTGGGTGTCGTCACATCCAAACCGTGCGCGGGTATATCGATATGTATGACAGCAACGACAGTGCAGAAGCGTGTCACAATCGACGCGTCACTGACAAGTGTGTTTGAGTATCTTGACGACCCCTCAAATCAGCCGGAATTCACACCGAGTCTCACACACTCAGAAACACTCGATACGTTGCCGAATGGAGGTAAACGAGTAGCCTACACATATACGATGGCCGGCATAGACCTTACGGGCGAGCTGGAAGCAACAACATATGAGCCTCAGTCGAAGATCGTATGGGAATTAGGCGGCGATCTTGAGGGGTCGATAACATGGGAATTCGAGGGTAATGAGACGATGACAACGTTCACTTATGAGGCGCAATACGAGATTCCAGTCCCGGTTCTTGATGCAGTAATAGAGCCTTTCGCACGACGATATAATGAGCGAGAACTGAGTACCACGGTTGAAAACATCAAAACGCGTCTCGAGGCTAAGACATCCGAACGGAATAATTAATTTTGCTCCAGTGCACGGAGTCGTCTGCTAATCTCAGATGGGGGCGCCCCATTGAATCCTCTTACACGATGGTCAGGAATCAGGATCGGAACGGGGTTCTTCGACAGCGCCGTAGAGACGGTACTACGATCTGCGGGTTCCTCTGGATCGAATCCTGCGCTTCGGAGGAGCGCCTCTGCCTCGACTGTTTCACCATACGAAATCTCACGAACTGTCTCAAGCACTCGACGTGTGTCACGGTCAACAGTGAGCGCAATGTCGACCTCTGCGAGAGTTACCTGTTCTCCAGAAAAATACGTCACCAAATGGTCGACAAGTGGGTGATTATCTTGAGTATCACCTGATAGTGAGCGTGGGAAAGAGACATCAATTACCCGTCCGCTGGCGATGCCAATCTCGACTGCGTGCTCAAGTATATCAGGAGTAAATCCATACACGCCAGTTGCACCATTCATACCAGAATTAATTACTCAGGTCAGATGAACATTAGTAAACATCCTTATCGACGCGAGCTGACTTGACCGTTTGACTGATTTATTGAAACGACGGCGAAGCCCAGCTTAGCTTAAATTCCAGCATTTCGGGGTCTGCGTCGACCGAGTCGGGGAGGCACCTCACCACTGTCGGGTGTCCACGGTCTGCCCTCACATCTTCAGGATTTAATCGCTCCGAGTGTTCTCTGAATGTGGCTCTTGCAGACGATATTAGACGTCTCTCCTGGCCGCTCGCCGTATTCGTCCTCTGAGGCGGTCTTGCGCCTGATCTGAGGTCATACCGACTCACAAGCTTTATGTACAAATAAGTCCATTAATGAACATAGATGGACGTTAGTGATGAGTCGCTGGCACCAGCTGTCCGCTCAATTCTCGCGACTGCACGCGATCGGTCAGGTAGTGAATCTGCAGTTACCGTCGATGCGCGCTCATTCAGTGCCGCGCGGAGAGCCGCTGAACGGGCAGGGCAGATTCCAGTTATTGCAGAAGTGAAGCCAACAAGTCCAACAGCTGAGCAGACGCACACTGGAGACCCCGTAGAGTACGCGAGCAAGATGATCGAAGGGGGTGCGTGTGCGCTTTCAGTGCTGACCGAGCCATCACATTTCAATGGGGACACGAAGCATCTTACTCAGATTCGAGAAGCTGTTGATGTCCCAGTACTCCGGAAAGACTTCCTCTTGAGAGAAGCACAGCTGAACACTGCTGCCGCTGACCTCATTCTGCTCATCGCACGCTTTCTCGGCACAGCAGGGGCAGATTCGTTAGCTGAAATGCACACTGCAGCAGTTGAAAGAGGGTTTAGACCGCTGGTTGAGGTCCACACCGCTTCGGAGCTTGAGCATGCACTTGAGATCGGGGCGCAGGTGATTGGTATTAATAACCGAGATCTCGGGGCACTGTCTGTAGATCTCTCAACGTTCGAATCACTTGCTCAGAAAGCTCCGAGTGATGTGACATTGATTGCAGAAAGTGGAATCTCGACTCCACAAGATGTCCAGCGGATGCGGAATGCAGGAGCGGATGCACTGCTGATCGGCACCGCAATTATGAGTGGTGACATCCAACAGACGACTAGCGAGCTTACGACTCCAGAATAACCACACAGAGCACAATGACACAACGATACGCAGATGGTAAGTTTGGCGATTACGGTGGACAGTACGTTCCCGAGGCGCTTATGCCTGCAATTGAGGAGCTCACAGAGGCATATGAGCGCTACGTGCTTGGGAATGAAGATGGATTCATGGATGAGTTCCGTGCCCGGTTGCGTGATTTTGGTGGTCGGCCGACACCAACACAGTATGCACATCGCCTGTCAGAGCGGTATGATGCTGAGGTATATCTCAAGCGAGAGGATCTTCTCCACGGGGGCGCACACAAACTCAACAATGCGCTTGGACAGGCGCTATTGGCTAAGTATATGGGGAAAGATCGAATCATTGCTGAGACCGGTGCAGGCCAGCACGGCACGGCGACTGCAATGGCGGCAGCACATCTTGATATGCCCTGTGAAGTATATATGGGCGAGCGCGACATCAATCGGCAGCGACCCAATGTCTTCCGAATGCGATTAAATAACTCGAAAGTGACGCCTGTGACGATCGGGCGAGGAACACTCAAAGAGGCTATCTCGCAGACGATGCGTGACTGGGCAACGAATGTCGAGGACACGCATTATATTATCGGATCTGTGGTTGGACCACATCCATTCCCATCGATGGTTCGAGACTTTCAGGCTGTGATTTCTGAGGAGGCACGTCGACAAATGCGTGAGCAGACGGGAGGACTTCCTGATTCGGTGCTGGCTTGTGCAGGCGGCGGGTCCAATACGATGGGAACGTTCGCGCACTTTGTCGATGACTCCGATGTTGGATTGTATGCAGTCGAAGCAGGCGGGTCAAGTCTCGAGGTTGATGAACAGGAGGGCGTCGCTCCCAATTCAGCATCGCTCTCGACGGGCGACGAAGGAGTTCTCCATGGAGCTCGAACGAAGCTGTTACAGGATAGTGATGGGCAAATCATGGAGAGCCACAGCGTCTCTTCTGGGCTGGATTATTCTGGAGTCGGTCCACAACTTGCACATTATGTCGACCAAAATCGGGTGACACCAGTGCCAGTCGATGATGACGTAGCACTTGAAGCGTTTCACCGTTTCTCACAATTAGAGGGAATTATTCCTGCACTGGAAACAGCTCATGCATTCGGGTATCTTGAACAACATCATGATAAACTTGGAGAGACGATCCTCGTGAACGTCTCAGGTCGAGGCGATAAAGATCTCCAGACAGCAATCGAAGAGACGGCCGCTCGAGATATTGAGGTGGCACCAGATATGTCAGACTTCGCAGGAGGACTGTAACATGGATCAAGAGCAGGCGACTGGGACGCTAGAACATGTGTTTCTCGACGGCCCAGCTTTTATTCCATATCTCGCGGCTGGAGATCCTGACTATGAGGCATCGCTGAGATACGTCGAAGCGCTTGCAGATGGCGGCGCGGACATTATCGAGCTTGGACTCCCGTTTTCAGAGCCAATTGCAGAAGGGCCAACTATCCAAGGAGCGGTTGTCAGGTCATTAAAAGCCGGGATGACGCCTGAGTCATTCTTTTCATTTGTGGGGGACCTCACAGTGGATGTTCCGCTCGTCTGCATGACATATTATAATCTTATTTATCAGTATGGTGAAGAGTCTGGCCCGCGACCATTCGTGAAGCGGGCAGCTGATATTGGGTTGTCTGGATTTGTCGTGCCAGATCTGCCAGCCGAGGAGGCAGGTCCACTTCGTGAGGCATGTGATGAGTTTGACCTCGATCTGGTGTTTATTGTTGCACCAACGACGAGAGGAGAGCGCCTCAATCGTATTCTCTCACAGGTATCAGGATACGTATACGTCCAAGCTCGACTTGGAGTCACGGGCACGAGAGACTCAGTTTCAGCGCAGACCGAGACAAGTTTAGCGCGGCTTGACGGATACGATGTTCCGAAAGCAGTTGGCTTTGGTATTCAAACCGAGGAGCAGGCCTCGCGTATCATCGATGCAGGCGCAGACGGGATTATCGTTGGAAGCGCGCTCGTTGATATCGTTGCAGAGGGCGCCGAAGCTGGTGATTCAACAGAGGCGATTGCAACGCGACTGGAACAGAAGGCCCGCGAACTTACTCGTGGAGTGAACCGCGCCGATGCGGAGGCAGCACCGACAGTTGAGTAGCAGAATGAGCGCTGCCTCGTAGCCCTTATTACCGCCGATTGCCACATATCCTCACACGATG
The DNA here is from genome assembly GCA_000416005.1 of Haloquadratum sp. J07HQX50. Lineage (GTDB taxonomy): Archaea > Halobacteriota > Halobacteria > Halobacteriales > Haloferacaceae > Haloquadratum. The sequence goes on from KE356562.1 coordinate 855,427, forward strand.
GAGACAGGACTTGCTGCCCGCCTTACCCGGATCTCGACACAGGAGCGATATCTGATCGTTCCGATGGATCATGGGATTACTCTCGGTCCGGTTAAAGGTCTCGTCGAACTTGAATCGACGGTCGATGCAATCACTGCGAATGGGGCTGATGCCGTCCTTACGCAGCGTGGAGTTGCCGACCGAGTCCATCCCAATAAAAACGGGAAAGGCTATATCGTCCACCTCAACGGGTCGACAGTAATAGGACCGGACTCAAATGATAAGCGTCAAACATCCACCGTAGAGGCAGCACTCCGCGCTGGTGCAGATGCGGTGTCATTTCATCTCAATGTTGGTAGTAACTACGAACCTGAGCAGTTAGAGGCACTTAGTGATGTAATTGAGACTGCACATACCTATGGGATTCCAGTACTAGCGATGAGCTACGCACGTGGGTCCGGCATCAATGAACACGATAGTGAGAGTCTTGCACATGCAGTTCGGATTGCTGAAGAACTCGGGGCAGATGTCGTGAAAACGGCCTATGCAGGCGATCCAGAATCGTTTGAGCGTGTCTGCAAGGCAACTGTGTTGCCAGTCGTCATCGCTGGTGGCAGTCGTGGAGCGGACCGACAGACGATCAAAATGGTTCGCGGCGCAATGGATGCCGGTGCTGCAGGAGTTTCGATGGGGCGATCTATCTTTCAGCATGATGAACCAGCCGCCATCACTCGGGCAGTGAGTGCTGTGATTCACGACAATGCAACTGTTGAGGCTGCATTTGAGGCTGCAGAATTTGGCATCGAGGTATGAACTGAGTGCGCCCACAACGAATATTTCGCCATGTTCAAGCGGGCTGATGCAGTCATTTCGCTATGACCCGAAGTGTATGGCTCAAAGCCGATAACTCGGTGGGAGAATGGGAGACCCGAAAACAGCGGATTACAACTGGCCTTGAGGCAGGCGTCGATTGGGTACTCGTTGATGAGGCGGATATTACTCGGGTGCGGCGGCTAGGTGATGTAAACGTGGCCGCATTTTACTCAGACACAGAGACGAGTATAATCGATAACGCCGAAGTTGATTCAATGGATGCACAGACGCCAGAAGCGTATATCATCGGGAAAGACAGTGAAGGCGATGCAACAATCGATTTACCCGATGAACTGAGTAGCTCGGCCGACCTAACTGCACTCCGCCGAAACGAAGAGGCGGCCTCTGGAGCGTATATTCGCATCCTCTCAGAGCAGTATGAGACGTTCGCACAAACCGCTGCAGAGGAGGCTCATTATACCATTGTTATCGGAGAAGATTGGACAATCATTCCACTCGAAAATCTCATTGCACGTATTGGGGATGAGACCGGACTTATCGCAGGAGTGACAAGTGCTGATGAGGCAAAGACGGCGTTTGAGACGTTAGAATTGGGTGCAGACGGGGTATTATTAGATAGTGGAGATGCCGATGAAATTCATCAGACAGTAAAAGTGCGCGATGAAGCTGATCGCGAGGTGATTGATCTCGAATGGGCAACTGTGACCGGGGTAGAGCGAACCGGAATGGCAGACCGAGTCTGCGTCGACACTGGAACGTTATTAGAGCACAATGAGGGGATGCTCGTTGGCAGTATGAGCCGAGGGTTATTTTTTGTCCATGCTGAAACAGCCGATTCACCATACGTCGCATCACGGCCATTTCGCGTGAATGCTGGCGCGGTGCACGCTTACATTCGGACCCCTGATGGAGGGACAAAATACCTTTCAGAATTAAAATCAGGCGATACTGTCCAAGTTGTAAACGCTGAGGGAAAGACTCGTGAAGTTGTTGTCGGGCGTGTCAAGATCGAGAAACGACCAATGTTTCGCGTTGAGACCGAGGTTGGTGGTGACCGTATCGAGACGCTACTGCAAAATGCTGAAACAATCAAGGTTCATACAAAAAATGGGCATACAGCTGTGACAGATCTTGAGCCCGGTGACGAAATGGCGTTATTTCACCAGGAGGGTGCTCGTCACTTCGGCGAGCGGATTGAGGAGAGTATTATCGAGAAGTAACTCCTGTGAGACACTGGTGGGAAAGAGTACTGCAGTCGAATCAAAAGGGTGTCAGCTTAACCTGACCATCTGTGAGCCAGTAGGCACGAACAAAGAGTGTGCGGTGTGGGAACGGGCAAACCGCTGTGGGTAAAAAAACACTCGGCTTCTAGCTGCGGGTCCGAAATGGATAGAGAGGCGAACGCCGCGTTGAGTATCCTGTCTCAAAAGTGTGAGCAGTGAGGATCGGAACAGCCTGAGGAGACGACATCCCCAGAAACCGAAGTTGGTGTGCGAACAAATCGCGACACGATTCGTAAACGCCTGTGGAGACTGCGCCCCCTGGGCGGATGGTCGGCGTCAGTTGAGCATCTCTAAAAAAGCGTGTCGTGGAACCAGAAAGGCTTAGTGAGCGCGTCGGCCCGGACAGGGTGGCTAAGGGAAAGGGCGAGGCTCCTCACGGGATAACTGATTTATTTAGACTGCGTGTGGATATCGTTCTCTCTGGCGCACCACTGACAAAAACTCAGTGCTGGGATGATTTCTGCACCACACGACACACAGCAAGGCAACTCCGTCTGATTTATTTTGACTTTGGCAGTCTGGTGGGCATCAGCCGTGCTCAAGAGTAGAAGGCACCCGATTGGGACTGCGATGATTGGTGGCACCTGACTAATGCGAATAGCCGATAATTCGGTTAACGTCTCTACTCCAACAGTTATCGAAATAAGCATCACCGCGCTACTAATTATACCACTGAACCATGCGGCCGCACGGCCCCACTCGCGCAGATACAGATGCCCAAGGCCAGCAATCCCAACGGTCGCACCGACAGCAGCTATTGCTGCAGTGGTGAGTGCGCGACGACATTCGTCCGTCATACAGTAGGACCAATTGACCAGCAATATAGTTCTATCTTCTTACAGCGAACGAATCCTATCAGTGAGGCCGAAGTTGACCTCCTCCGGCTAAAGACGAAGGAATCCCGGCTTCTGCCGTTTCAGGTTTCAAGACGCATCCGTTCCAAGCCTCAGTTGCTGAGGTTCAGCATCGTCCTGGCTGTCTCGTGGCCCGGTCAATGAGGCCCCGTCCCCGACAGATTCATCTACAACCTCCTTTTGACCGGAATCTCAGTTGCTTTGGGGCTCTCTCCGATGAGGTAGCGGTCTGCGATGTTCAATGCGCCGTTTATGCCGGCCTGGTACTCAGACACCCAACAGTTGTCATTGGTGCAACTGGAAAGCTGCCCGATGCCTGCGTGAGCCGACTTCGTTGCAGGCATGGCACTCCTTCGACGTGTTCCGAGAGTTGACGGTTGCAACCTCAATACCACGTTCTTCGGCTTCGTAACTGATTTGACTGCAACGCTCGGTGAGGACGGCGGTTCATGTGCGAGCCATGTACAAGCCATCGTCCATGTTCTGACGAATGTGGGTCAGGTTCTTAAGTACGACAATACCGCCGTCTATACCAGACCAGCTACGTGTTCGACTACTTCCCGGCTTCCCGTATGGAGTATGCCGTCTATCTGTCGTCATATCCCGTCATCATAGTCACCCAACACATCAGCTTCACCACGGTGCAGTCGGCGCATGGCTGTCAAGTACCGTTTACACAACTCCCTCACTATTTTCGCTTCGTCGTTCCGCAGTCTCGGCGCAACTGGAGAGTCGCAGTCGTTACGATGACACACCGTGGCAAGTGCGGCTTCTCCAATGTCTACGCCGACCGGAGTAACATCGTCTAAATCCGAACAAACAGTCTCTGAAACCTCAAATTGGGCTGTGATGAGACCATTCCACCCATGTCTGCTGGACAAAGAGCCCAAATACTGGCTGTCCAACTCGTTTCGTGATTACCCTCAATTCACATCATATGAGCAGGATGTCTGGTATCAGTGCTCAGACACATACAACATATTTACACGATAGACTAGCTGTCATCGGACCAGATTTAATACTGTATCCAGCTCCTCTATGGTTAATTGGCCCGGTGCCGTTGCTTCTGTAGGGTCTGCTGGTGCGTATCCAATCTTTGAGCCATACAGTGGAGCAACAACACGAGTATGCTTACCTGCTGCACCCATAGCCATCGTTGCAATATGTGTGCCCCATCCACTTGCCTGATGTGTTGCCTGGAGTAAACGCATTCCATCTGCAGTCGTGTTAGCCATCGTTGCCAGCTTGGCAACTGTCCCGTGAGATGCTGCTTGGTAGAGTTTCTTTTCTAATACAGAGAGTGGCGGCGTGTCCTCAAAGTCGTGAACCGAAGCGATGATATCAACATCATTACTCCGTATACGTTTCATCGCCTCTTCGCCGCGGGTCGTAGCAAGCGTCTCCAGTTCCAAGTCAACCATCCGGACTGCTGAGTGGCGACTCGCAGATGTGAGTGAGTCAAGCCGGTCTGATTCGGTGTCGGTGCACTTACCACCCTCCCAGTCCGGCCGGTTCGTAACAATCAGTGGATGCGGCCCAGAGTACGCTCTTACTTCCTCCAGTGGGTCTTCTGCGAGATCCATTCGGAACTCGATGATGTCCGCAGCCTGGAGGGTAGCATGAGTCTCGGTTGGGAGAGTAGCTGTCGCTGCCGCTATGTTGAATTGATCCAGTGTAAACATGCTTGATACTCTGTGATGAGATGTATATCATCTTTTCTCTTAGATGAGCGTTATCGAGTCAAGATTTCTACAGAACTTGGATACGCCCGGCACGAAAAGAATACGCAGTGAAGACTGCATACTGGGTGTCAAAATGCAGCTTGCACAGGGCTTGAACTCTTGATTTTGTTAGCTCACCCCGGAGAATCAACACTATTGAAGCGTCAATAATCTACAGTGTGAAGGATTATGCGATGCCGACTGTCTCCTCAGCCTCAAGTAGTTCGTGATACCGATTGCGAATGGTCACCTCAGAAATATCTGCTACTTCGCTCACGGCTGCTTGTGTTGTTTTTTCATTTGTCAGAAGCGCCGCAGCGTAGACTGACGCTGCCGCCAATCCAACAGGTGACTTGCCAGAGTGGACACCTTTCTCCTTTGCATTCTGGAGCAGTTGCCGTGCCCGAAGTTTTGCTTCATCTGAGAGGCCAAGTTCTGAGCCAAATCGAGGAACGTACTGTTCAGGGTCTGCAGGCTTCACTTCAAGGGAGAGCTCTCGAGCAATATACCGATAAGTTCGAGCGATTTCGCTCTTTGGAACGCGTGAAACATCTGCAATCTCGTCGAGTGACCGGGGGACTCCTGCCATCCGTGCGGCCGCGTAGACGCAGGAAGTTGAGACGCCTTCTATTGATCGACCGGGAAGTAAATCTTCATCTAACGCACGCCGATAGATGACGGATGCAGTCTCACGGACATTTTCAGGCAGGCCCTGTGCAGAGGCCATTCGATCAATCTCGCCGAGTGCCTGTTTCAGGTTTCGCTCTTTTGA
>KE356562.1:862309-868289 GCA_000416005.1 Haloquadratum sp. J07HQX50
CAAGACGCTTGCAGAGTGGTTCCACGACGTGTCAGTGCCAGAACGCACTCTAGTGACATCAACAAGCTGAGAAAGCCGAGTGCCACGGGGTCGTTCGGAAGTCGAAGATTTCCGTGATGACGAGACGCTCTCCGTCTCAAACCACTCAACCCTGAGTTAACGCCCGTCACTATACATGAGATAGAGATGCGAGCGCTGCGGTGAATATTTTGTCGCGTGGGTTTGAGAAGTTAGGACTGGGACAGTCCAAAGACACAACGTCCGTGGAGACTGCGCTCCCTCTGTTCACTTCATCAGGTGCTTTCGATGTTGTGGATGGAAAGCGCGTCGTGGAAACAGGAAGCCCCACCCTCAGCGAGCGCGTCAGCGCAAGCAGGGTGGGGTAGTTCACTCGTATCGAACCAACGCAGGTTGCGACATCATTCCGGTGAAACTGCTTCATCACCTGTATCGAGTTGTTTTGTCTCTTCGACAGCGTTTGTTAGCGACACGTTCAGTATGATCATCGAGCTGTATCCACCGATGACTGTCAGTATATTCTTGACCGTGTGATCGATAACTGCAGCACCAATTGCTAAACCTGGCCCAAGCGGAGTCAGAGCAACAACAAGGAGCGTAAACGCTCCTTCATATAATCCAATACCTCCTGGAGAAAGTGGGAGGACTTTTGCGAGGTTGCCGACACTTACTGCGAAGAAACTCACAGCGACAAGCTGGCCAGTTGAAATACCGGGGTCGAAGGCAAGCAATACGAGCAGAGCTGTCAAGACATCAATTGACCAGATGAGCAGGCTGTTTACTCCAATACGCATGAATCCACTTCGTGTGCCAGCGGCGCGTTGGAGATCTATGATGAATCGTGAGAGCACGTCAGCGACGAGTGTGGCGTATGAGTCGGTGCTAAGCCGATAAATTGCTGTTCGAATAAGATTGTGTTCACTTCGTGCACTTAACACGATAGCCACAACTGACGTGACAGCGACGAGTGCAACACCGCAGGCAACAAGAACAGCGATACGACCAGCCCTCTCCGCACCGAGGACGGCCTCAGCTAGCGTGGCGGTACGCCCAGTGGCGGTAAACTCGAGTAAGACAATGCCACCAAGTGCAGTAATTGTCAATAAATCAAACACGCGCTCGGCGGCTAAAGATGCGATTCCAGTTGGGTAGGGAATCCCACGTCGCATCTTCACGACATACGCGCGGACAAGGTCCCCAGCCCGGGCAGGGAAGACCAAGTTTCCTGTCTGGCTGATGAAGACAGCGCCAGTCAGGAAGCTTACACGCTCACGGTAGCCAAGCTCAGACAGGATATCACGATATCTGATCCCGCGTAATGGCCATGAGAGTAGGTAAACACCTCCAGCAATACCAATAATCCGAATATCGGCCGCCTGCATTTCTTCGAATACTGTCGCGAAGTCAATATACTGCGTCATCAACACCAACGCGAATAGTGCAAGGATACCCCCTGCGGCCACTGATACACGCTGCGTCAGCCGAGGACGAATAGAGACTTGCCACCACGTCCGAAATATCTGGCTCCCCATGCCGAGAACATCTCGGATGAGATCAACTTTGGTATCTCCCTTTGGTGTCCATTTAACTGGAAATTCAGTGACGCTAAATCCATGTCGCTGTGCTCGAACAAGTATCTCTGTGTCCCAGAACCAGTGCGCGTCTTCAACGATAGGTGAGAGCGTCTCGAAGGCTTCCCGTGAGAGCGCCTTGAATCCACATTGATGATCACGGAGTTCAGACTGGAGAAAGATACGAACTAAACTGTTATAGATGCGACTGGGAACCCTTCGTTTCCTGGGACGGTCTGCAGTGTGACCACTCATCCATCGTGAACCTGTTGCAACGTCTGCATCGCCATTGCGAATATGATTGATGAGCGATGGAAGGTGTTGCATGTCTGTCGACAGGTCGGTGTCGAAGTAGACCAGTACAGACCCGTGGGCGGCACTGAATGCGCGCTCAAGTGCCCCCCCACGACCCAATCGAGTGTCACTGTGTATATGTCGGACCGACGTATGCGACTCCGCTAAACGATCGGCGATGGCTGGCGTATCATCGCTACAGCCATCTTCGGCAATAAGTACCTCAAAGAGATCCACTGAGTAGCTCTCAGAGAGTGTTTCGAGCGTTACCGCCACTGTCTTCCGAATCGTCTCTGCCTCGTTGTACGCTGGCAAAACGACGCTTATCTCGGGAGAACGGACAGTATCGTGTGTGTGAGCCGATGAGTCGGCCGAGGACGGCATTGCCTAATTCTCCGCTTGATACCGTATCAAGGTTCTGGCTCGGTTCTTAGCTAATCGTACCTACTCAGTGGGCTCCGCCAGTGTTTGCCTGTCGATATGGCGGGACAATCGATAGACGGCACCGGGTTAAATAGATGTACCAAACTGTTCATGAGCCGTCTTGAACTATCAGTTGTATGAGTGTGCAAGCGGCCTCATCCAGTCCACCACAGCTAACTGAAAAGCAAGAGAAGATATTGCAATATCTTCACGAGCATGCAGATGAAAGCACGTATTTCAAATCCCGTTTGATCGCCACAGAGCTCGATATGTCCGCAAAAGAAGTTGGGTCAAACATGCGGTACCTCATGGATATAACTGATACACTCAAGATCGAAAAATGGGGCTATTCTTCAGGGACCACGTGGAAGGTCACTCACTAGACGCATCGGGGTCGTAGCTGAGTATCTCCGGTGCCTGCTCAGCAAAGCGAACTGCCGCCGCATCAAATGAGTCGCAAAATCGGATAATAAGTGTAATCACTGTTTCTGGGTTCGCTATCTGGCAGGTTTGATCCCGCGTCACGATACCTGCTGTTTCAAGTGTCTGAAGATGTGTTGAGACGGTTGCAGCAGACACGTCTAAGCGTGACGCCAGCGTTGCTCCTGTGATCTGAGGATCGCGGAGTATACAGAGAATCATGCCACGTGGCGTTTGTCGACGAAGATATCCCAAGACTTGGCGCTCAAACCGGCTGAAGGTACCAGCGGTAAAGAACCGCTTATATTCGCCATCTCGCGAGGCTTCAATCGCCTCAGCATCAACCAGGCGCTGGAGATGATATTGCGTTTCACCAGTTCCCAGGTGCAATTCATCACGAATTTTGGAGAAGTGTGCACCGGGTGTCGACGCAATGTATCCCGCGAGTGCCTGACGAACATCACTTTCGGGATTCTCTTCAGTCGTTGATGACCGATCTGTGAGGTCGAAAAGAGAGGATAGAGCCCCGACAGCCGCAAACTGCCTGATCGTTTGCCGCTTGTCCGGGTCTATCGGGTCATCGGCCATTATCGTAATCTAATAGATTCTACTCTGGAATAGATAAAACAGCTTTGCTACTCTGCCTCTGTTTCGAGTTCGCGTTCTTCATCAGAGCTGGACTCTGATGTCGTCTCTGTGTCCGCGTCGGCATCTGCGCCTGCACTTGTGACTACCTCGCTCGCATCTCGAATCGCTGATTCATCCTCTGCATCAGTCTCTGAGATGATCGAATCTGCGCTCTTGATCTCGCCATCGCCACCAGCTTTGATTGCTTCAGCCTCCTGCTCAAGTTCTTCAACATCCATTTCGGCTGCTTGGTCAATTTGACCGAGGATCTCTTCGATGTCGTCAAGTCCAAGCAATTCTCGTGTCTCCTCATCAAATTCCAAGCTATCCAGACCAGCGGTTTCTTGAACGTCAGAGTCGGTCAGTTGTCGTCCATAGCGACCGAGGAGACTTGTGAGCTCTTGTGGGAGCACGAACGTGCTGGAGTCCCCCTGTCCGATTCGCTCAAGCGATTCCATACCTCGCTCGATGATCGCACGTTCGCCCATCGATTCAGCAGACTTCGCGCGAAGGACTGTCGAAACAGAATCTCCTTGAGCCTCAAGAATCTGGCTTTGTTTCTCGCCCTGTGCACGGATAATGTTGGATTGTTTCTCTCCCTCAGCTTCTTCGACCGCCGAGCGTCGTTCTCCCTGTGCCTCAAGAATCATTGCACGGCGCCGACGCTCTGCAGACGTTTGTTGCTCCATTGCTTGCTGGACATCCTTTGAAGGATTCACCTCACGAACTTCGACAGATTCGACACGGATTCCCCACTCGTCTGTTGGTTCATCAAGCTCTTTACGGATTTTGGCATTAATCTCTTGTCGCTTATTCAACGTATCATCCAGTTCCATGTCACCCAATACAGCCCGGAGGGTAGTCTGTGCCAAATTCGAAACGGCTTTTTTATAATCGTCAACTTCTAAGAAGGCCTTCTTGGCGTCCATGACCTTGATATAGACCACGGCATCAGCGGTAACCGGTGAGTTATCTCGTGTAATTGCCTCTTGCCGAGGGACATCAAGCGTCTGTGTTCGCATGTCGAACGGGTATGTGCGAGAGACGAATGGTGGGACGAAACTAATCCCTGGTTCAAGCAGCTGTCGAAACTCGCCAAATACGGTAAGTGCCTCTTTTTCATACGCGTCAACTATTTCAACCATTTGATACACTGTTACGATGGCCAAGGCAAGTGCCAGTAAGCCAACCAGTGACGTCCCGAAGCCAAAGAACGCCTGGAGAAGCGTACTGTTACTGCCAAGAGCGGGTAGAATTCCCATATTATATTAAAGGGTACTGCACCGCATAAGGGTTGGCTTGAGTTTCTACTGAACACTCAACAGCAACTAAATAGTGTAAAAGAATGAGAATCACTTAATCAACGAGAATACGCAACTCAACCATGACCTCGGCACTCGCTGCGCGCGATGTTGTAAAGTCCTATGATAGTGTCAAAGCACTGGATAGTGTTTCACTAAGCGTCAATATTGGTGAAATTTTCGGATTGGTAGGTCCAAATGGCGCAGGAAAGACGACGCTCGTGCGTGCACTAACTGGAACAACATCCGTTGAGGGGGCAATATCGGTGTTCGATTCACCACCAGGTGAAATTGATTCAGAGCGAATTGGTGTCCTCCCACAGTCATTCCGTCCACCAAGTCGACTTACTCCAACTGAGCTGATTAGCTACTATGGAGGATTATATGAGCAGTCTCGTCAACCAGCGTCACTGCTAGCTGAGGTTGGTCTTGACACAGAGGCTGCAGATCAGCAGTATGAAACGCTCTCAGGAGGACAAAAGCGACGCGTGTGTGTAGCCATCGCACTCGTTAATGATCCAGAGATCCTCTTTCTTGATGAACCGACAACTGGCATCGACCCTGCAGGGCGGCGCTCACTGTGGTTACTTTTTGAAGACTTAGCAACAGGTGGAACGACACTATTTCTTACGAGTCACTCGATGGACGAGGTTGAGCGGCTTGCTGACCGAGTTGGCTTTCTTTCTGAAGGTGAGCTCGTCACGGTTGGCCCACCATCCTCGCTCATCGACACCCATGGGGGAGATAGTCGGCTTATTATAGACACCTCAGAAACCCCCGAAAGATGTGGCCTCAGTGAGGTAGATTATCGTGTCAAGCCACAGTCGAATCAATTGATTATTGAGGGAGTCAGTCCACAGGACATTAGTGATATCATTATGACCCTTAACTCTGCTGAGGCGAGTTTCGAGTCGCTAGTCTGGAAGCAGCCCTCACTTGAGGATGCATATCTGGCACTGACCGGTAAGAGATTCGAGGGGGTATATGACCAACACGATCAAGAGCGCGTGAATCAATGAGCACGCTAACCCGCACCCAAGCAGAATTCATTGCTGCATGGCATGCATTCCTGAGGCGACGGACAGCGGTGTTCTTTACATTCTTCTTTCCAGCAATTATCGTCATAATATTTGGTGCGCTCATCCAAACACAACCGACCGGTGGGGGATTATTCACTGAGCCGAGCGGCTACTACATTGCTGGATACCTTGCTGTCGTCATCCTCTTCACCCCCCTATCTCGTGTTGGAAGCACAGTTGCACGGCATCAACAGGGGAGTCGGTTCGAGAAGTTAGCCACGACCCCACTTCGTCGCATGGAATGGCT
>KE356562.1:868536-870599 GCA_000416005.1 Haloquadratum sp. J07HQX50
TTACCGTTGTTGTTTCTCTCAGAGACATTTATTCCGCCAGCACTTCTCCCAGGGTGGTTTCAGCCATTATTAGGACTCTCCCCGCTTACATATGTCGTGCGAGGGATAAGGGCGGTGACATACACAGATGCATCTACGGAGGTTATACCGAACTTGGCAATTATTATGACTTTGGCAGCCGGCGGACTTCTGTTGGGAGCACTTGCTGTCCCACAAGCCGAATAGTGTGCTCTGCGAGAAGGATAGCGAAGATAGCGGGCTCTCAGCGCTCCTCCTTTAGAGACAATTCTGCAGGTGATTTATGTGTTACAGATAGGGATCCGTTTGAGCTCAAAAGCAGTTCCGTTAGCTGGGAAGGATCGTGACCGACGACCAATGATCGTGTGCCGTCGGCGCTTGTGATGAATCCGACGGCGAGTGTGTTGCTTTCATCATCATCTGTGCGAAACGTCGTGTGTCACGTTCAAGACCAGTTTTGTCCGAATCTCCCAGTGGGGTCTAGAATGAATCCCACGAAACCAGAGGTGGACACATCATATTGTGAGTGCCGATGACAGACAGAGCACTTCGAAGCCGGGGGCACTGCCGTCGAAGCCTTGTGACGTAAGTCCCCAGAAACCAAACTGCGATTCAACTGGGTCCCTCCCCATGTGAGAGGCTGTTGACGACGACGGTGTCACATCTGAGGCGCCCACTGTAATTGCTATTTTGCACACTATATCGGATCAAGTTGGGAGCTTTGTCGGGCAAATATAATATCGTGGTGTGAGAGTTTGTTAGTCGTGCCGCCTCTGTGTTCACGCACTGTATCTGCTCTCTGAGCGTGGATTCAGCCTTAGAAATGTACCCAGGGATTGTGTTCCGATCGTGTCATATAGCCAATATTCTCCGGAACAAAAGACTGCACAGGCACGGACCCCGTCTCAAGATTCCGGCTCAGAGGAATTCGTCTCGTTACTCTGACGATATGAAAGAATCGCTGATTGCAGACGTGACTCCAGCGATTCTCGGAGTTCTGTCGCACGACCGCTCCCAATATCAACTGCTGCGGCGTCCATTCCACTGAACGACCGCGACCCTGCTGTGTCAGCAATAACTGTCCCGAGATTCAACCGGCGCTGGAATATATTACGTGTGTCAATAATTGTCTGGATCCGGTATAGTGGGATAATCTGCGTCTTGCGGGTAAAGACTCCATTTCGAGTAACGAAGTAGGAATCATCGATCCAGTGACCTCGATGTGACCACAGTAACTGCGCGAAAATAAGACCTGGAAGAGAGAGTATCAGCGGCGTCCACCACGGGACACCAAGTGGCACAACCTGTTGAAGAATATAAAGTGCACCAGTCAAGCTGCCGATGATAATTAGCACACGAGCAGCATATCGACGACGTGCTCGGGTCGGTGGACGCTCAATATCAACTGAATTCACAGGCTCAATCCGCTCTGCAAGCGACCAAATACGGTCACGCTTAGCCAGCGGAATAGCTACTTCTGAGCCTCTTCCGCCTTCAGATGATTGTCCAGGTGCGTATCCAGCGGTCTCAACGTAGAGGGTTGCATACCCAAAGTATCGCTTGAGCGGTCCATCTTCAATCGTAAGGGCCTGCACTTTATTAAATGGGATCGACCCATCATAGCGCTGGAGCATGCCGCGCTCATACCGAAGTTCGTTCTCGGTCTCCCGAAGCGAGAAATCATAATATGAAGTGATGGCAGATGCTGCACCAGCGACCCACGAAAGGAAGAACACGCCGAGTAGAACTGGAAGAAGTGAAATGAAGAAAGATATCCAATTCGGCCCTGCTAATCCAGCAGATTGCGGCAGAAACGCCTGGTATGGACTCTCGACAGGGAGGAATGTCGATGCTGCGGGTCCAAATGCGGAGAGACCCGCTGCCAGGAGGCCGGGCACACGAAGATTGATCGAGAAAATTCCAAGTAGGGCGAGGTCCTGTGAATTCATTTCAAACAAGAGGGCTGACGATGGTGTCTCAACTGTCTGTGTTTCATTTGCGTCAGCTGAAGTCACCTGTTTGCGCTGGCTTAATTCCTGTTGTAA
>KE356562.1:871482-886120 GCA_000416005.1 Haloquadratum sp. J07HQX50
AGTGGCATTTCCACCAGCAGTTTCGAACGAAACAACCGCAATATTTAGCACTCGTTGGATGATATTGCGTGAAATATCGACGTTCTGAATACGCCGCAGCGGTATCTCACGGTTGCGACGAGAGATGACCCCAGAGTCAATATCGAGACTATTACCCGTGAGATCGTATCGAAATCGTCTCACATAGGCAGTTTCGTATCCGACAAGGCTGAACACGGCGAGACCTAAGATTCCAGCGATTGCCGGAAATCCGATTGCTCCGACGACTGGGAGACTTGTTCCTCCACGCAATAAGAAAACAGCCGCGATGAGGATACTTCCACCCCGTTGGAGAACACGGTACGGAATCGACAATGGAGAGAGCGTCGTTCCTGACATACTCAAACAGCGTCTTCGCCCTCTGATTGAATCGCCAGTGTCCGGAGTCGTTCACGCAGTTCGTTTGCCTGCTCTCGGGCCAGGCCTGGCACGGAGACGTCAGCGCCACGCGAACCAGCGGTATATACCACAGTGCTTGCAAGTCCCGTCGAACGTTCGACAGGCGATCGGCGGGTATCGACGTGTTGTATTCGAACGAACGGAACAACGGTCCTTACTTGAGTGAAGACACCTCGCCTGAGATACAGCGCGTCGTCTCTGACTTCAAACCGCCAGATACGATATCGGAGGCTTGAAATAGCAACCCCGAGGGTCGCAACCGCTATGAACACAACTGCAGGACTCCATAGGGGGAGTTGTGGAATAGTGAAATACCAGAGCACTCCAGCAAACAATCCACCAAGAACGGCCGCACTAAGGACTGAGCGGCCAATCCAGAGAAGTCGAATACGGGGGTGCAGTCGATTCATATTAACGGACAGCGTTTTTGCTGAATCATTTTAATTGAATATATCTTAATCTTTATCATTTGAAAGGTTGGCGTACGTAGGCCTCTATCATCTGCTTATTTGTGAGATGGCACTGAACGAATCATACCAGCGGTGACTGTACAATGCGGTGAGTAGTGAATTACCGGTTCGCTATCAGGAGCAGCAAATCCGCTTGCACTAAAAAGCGAATTTGCTCGGATATCTGCTGTCGCCTTAGCAAGGAGCCACGGTTCATGCTGAATAGTACCGACATAGATCTGATCGCCCTCGGTATAGAATCGATAGTTTTCAACAAGAAATGCTTCAAGTGAATTCGGGTCAACTTCAGTCGGCGTTGTCAGTGGGGAGTATGTCGCATCGAAGCGAGCAGGGGGAATATCAGACTCGGTCCGCCGACTCATAAGCGAAACTCTGTGGTCGTGACGCGTGATTTGCATCTCTGCGGAATAGTATGGGAGTTTGAACAGTGACTGAGCGAGCCGTACACCGAGCCAGTCGTCAGCATCAAGATTAAAAAAATATACCCCTGAGGCCGATGTATCTGGGTCGGTGACATATGTCCGCAGATTTAATTCGGGAAACGTCCGGCCGATAGGTAATCCAGTTGGTCGAATATCTGTCATCTCAAAGCCAACAATTCCAAGCCAGCCACTACCGTCATATGTTGCCAGTCGCAGTCCAGCGGGGAGATGTTGCCGGATAACCCTTGGCTCAACGCGCCAGTGAGCGAACAGAACGTCACGCCACTGCATTGAGAGCAGTTGTGTGCGTAACGCTGCGGTCACTCGTCGTTTGACATTACGGGAGCGTGGAAGAACGGACACATAAGATATCAACCCTAAGATTATAAAAATTGAACAGAATACGGAGGCCTCGACCGATGAAGAGGTCCAAGATTCTCGGCGCTCCCCTGTTGGGATAGTGGCATATAGCAGTGGTTGGCAATCTGACCATCGTGTACACACGGGCCTGCAGTCATAGGATTTGGAATGTCAGTGTGTGCGTCACATCCTGAGCAAAAAGAATCACATCACTCACAACTGTTACACGAGCATTTATTCACCAGGACACCTAATTAAGCGAGTATATGTCCGGTTGGCTCTGTGGAATTTGGCTCGTTCATCCCCCTGTCGTAGATGGTTTCATTTCATCCATCTCCCCGGCACCCGACAGCGTGAATACACGATCAGTGGACGGACTAGGCGTATCAGCCTCGATAGGTGGCATTGTATGAACCGGCACAGTGCAATATGTTCACAGGCTGGTCACCAGTTGGGACCTCTGGACTCACTCTCACAGTTGCCACGACTCACTGCCTCTCTGACACGGCTTGACCAGAGAGAGAGGCAATGTAGCGCGAGCACAGAGCAGACACAGATAGCGAAGACGGCACCATCAGACACGAACTATAGCAGGTCAGTAACGCGGTCGAAATATACACGATATGACTGAAATACATCCTGCCCAGCGCGTCGCTGTTTTAGCCGATGCACAAAATCTCTATCACACTGCTCAGAGTCTCTATTCACAAAATATCGATTATTCTGCGCTGTTAACGAAGGCCGTCGCTGAACGCGAACTGGTGCGGGCAATCGCATATGTAATCCGGGCCGACTCGCCTGAAGAGGAGTCATTTTTTGAAGCACTTGTGGACATTGGGTTTGAGCCAAAAATAAAAGAGATTAAGACGTTCCATGATGGGTCAAAAAAAGCAGATTGGGATGTTGGGATGAGTCTCGATGCAATCACTCTCGCAAACCACATAGATACGATGGTGCTGTGCACCGGTGATGGTGATTTCTCCCGACTCTGCTCTCACCTCCGTCACGAAGGTGTCCGTGTCGAGGTAATGGGCTTCAGGGATTCAACTGCCGAAGAACTCATTGCAGCAACAGATACCTTCATTGATCTTGCTGAGCGTAAGGAAACGTTCCTGTTATGACCAAACATTACAGATCACACGGTCTCGCATAGAGACGTCGCTAGTTTGATTATGCCAGCCCGAACCATCGCTATTTTACCGGAAAATCGATACCACCTTACAGTCCGACAGCGCGTAACAATGGAATACCGGTGGCGAGTGTTCCGATGAGATAGCCGCTAATAGCACCCCCGTTGAGCAGTGGTAATCCGGCGTGTGCCCGTCCTTGTAGTACCATCCACTGTAGGACAAAAAAGCCGACAAACGTTCCTATCATGGCAGAGAGTGCTGGCATTGTCATTGCTGGAATTCCTGGGACTCCGAGTGATGGTGCCAGTTCCGAGGGAAGAAAGAACGCTGCACTTGCGATGAGTATTGTCGGTATAACTGCGTCCCCAAGCCCAATGAAGAATACGTCCCGAATCCCATCTTCGGTGTGGGTCTGATCTGGCATTGATTCCCTATCGAGTGCATCGTCATCGTCTTGCGAGCGTAATTTCGATTGAGTATCTTCAAGAAATGAGTACGAGAGTGTCGTTGGAATAACGAATAAAACTGGTAATCGGAGCTGGAGGACTCCATCGGCAAGGTCAAGCATATGTTCTGTCCCATAGACACTGATTGCATCGTAGACCGCCAGTACAACGAGTAAAACGAGCGCTGGTAGCAGTCCGAAGCTAATGCCAAAAATACCGCTTGCACCGGCGCCCATTATAACTCCAATGCTATCGATGACATACCATTCAGGATACACCCACAGTCCCACTCCCAGCGTGACTGATCCAATCAACGCAAGGGGCCATGTGACAAACACTGAGAATACGTAGAACGTCGTCCCTGCTGCAGCAGTGGTAATGACCCCGCGAATAAGCCGATCCAAGTCGAACTTCATAGCTGCCAGCATGGACAGTGTGACGATGAGGATGACGCCTACATACACGAGACTATTTGTTGGATTTGTCGGATCTTCGACTGCTTGATACCCCTCGCTATAGAAAGAGGGAAGCAGTGCGAGTGCTCCAAGCTGAATGCTAAGGAATAGCACTGCAGCAAATCCAACCCCAAACCCGACACGAGAGCGCATCCTACCGCATCACCACGAGAAGCAGACGTTTAGCGGGCATACAACTTTGCCCCCAGATACCGCCCGAGTGGGAGGTCCGAATGCGGTGTGATTGCCACATACGGACGTGACACCGGTCCAAATATATCAACTATCCGCCCGATATGTGTTAATGACTCATCAATTACCTCTTCACCAATCTCTAATTGTGCCGATTCAGAACTTCGAGCAATCAACAGATTCTGTACGACCGATTCAGCGGTACCTACTCGATGCATTATGTGTCTCGTAAAATACTCATATATGCGACAATAGCTTGAACAAGATCATTCTTCGTTGAATCACTCGCCCCCTTGACGAGGACGCGACCTCGCGGTTCCCACTCACGCGGGTGCGCTTTGTCGCGCTCAATCACGGCATCATAGCCGATCTGTTGCACTGCCTCTGCGATTTCGTCTACCGATGGCTCCTCAAGTGCCTCTGATTTAGCAACCCGTCGCCCTTCGCTGCGAGTAACTGCCGCATCTACATAACGCGGCCAAATCACATTCTCGACAGCCATTAATTCTGTATCAACGTTCGGCGGTAATAGCCTGTCGAGTTACTCGTCGGCTTGAATTGCCGCTGCAGCTGCATCGGACGCGTGGGTATCACCACTTGCCTGCGTATGTGTGTGATGATAAAATCGTATCATGCTTGTGTTCGATTCCAGAACGGGCTCAAAACATACTCGTTGGAACCTCATATTTTCGATGAGATTAATCATAAGTCCTGTTTCGTGAAGTGAGACTGATTCATAGGCGTGTTCGCAAACAGGACAGGTCGTAGGTGCATCGGCTGGCACACGCATAATTGTGGACTATTGATACGGAATCAAGAGTCAATTGGTCGTAAGTTGAAAGTATCCAGCTCGTGTAAAGTAGTGGGCGGATCCCGTCGTCGATGGGTATGGCGACGGACAGGATTCAGCTGGCGCGCTCCGCCCAGTATATTGAGAGAATCATGGCAAATATATGTCTTTTGTATGGCCCAGTCATTCTCATCATGAGCGACCCTCCACTCACCGCTTGCACGGTTCATTGCTCGGAGATTGTGACTTCATTTGCAACAGTCGTTGGGAATATGATTTTCTTGATTCGAAACGGAGCGTGCAAACTATCGTTCCAAGTCAAATTGGTGTGGTTTCGAATATACATATTGGTCATGTTACCAACGACTGGTAAGAGGGGCAAATCGCCTATCCTTCCACTCAGCAGGTGTTTGGAACATAATTTTGATCATGTGAAGCGGAATACACAGAGTGATCTGACGTGACTCGTGCGTGCAAGGGATGTATGTGCAGCGCTCATATCAGTTGATCATAAAAATGAATTATTTTGATCGGTGACACAGCTCAACTCATCATGATCATTATTTAGGAGGGACTGGTGGGAACTCTGCACTATTTATACACGTGCTCGTGGCGAAATATATTTATTTGTTCACATCACGTATATGAGTATGATTGGCGCAGGACTGTCATCGTCGGGCTATAGGGCGCCGGCAGTACCGCGTCTAGTCGTCCTTTTGTGCATGAAGCGTGTTCAGTAACACCGGTTGCAGGCGTAGCATCCCTGTCTCCGGTGGTTCGCTGGTGCGGGCGCGTACTGATACTATACTGACTGAATATACGCAAACTGACGAATGACAAACATAGATCTCACTGGCGTGTTTCCGGCTATGACGACGCCATTCGCTGACGACGGACGTATCGATCACGAAACACTTGAACGCAACGCGCAACGACTGGAAGCCGCTGGGGTAGCTGGTGTCGTTCCTGCAGGTTCAACTGGAGAAAGTGCCACTCTCACTCACGACGAACATATCGAAGCTATCGAAACTGTCATTGATGCTGTTGAGGACATCCCGGTGATTGCAGGATCTGGATCAAATTCGACACATGAAGCACTCGAACTCTCCCAGCGAGCCGCCGATGTAGGCGCTGATGGTTTATTACTCATCTCACCATACTATAATAAACCCGAGCCAGCAGGTATCGAATCACACTATCGGTCGATCGCCGATGCTGTTGATGTCCCACAGATCATATACAATGTGCCAAGCCGAACGGGATCAAATGTCCCTCCAGAAACAGTTGCAGCGTTAGCCAGTCATGAGAATATTACAGGATATAAGGCTGCAAGCGGGGATATTGATCAAATATCGACAGTGATTGAAGCAACTCGCGGTGACAGCTTTAGTATTTTGTGTGGCGATGACCCACTGACGCTTCCAGTCTGTGCGATTGGGGGTCATGGTGTTATTTCGGTCGCAGGAAATGTCGAACCAGTGCTCATGGGTCGACTCGTTGAATCTGCACTGAGTGGTGAATTGAACACTGCTCAGGAATTACACGGTGTACTGTCGCCGCTGTTTGAGCAGCTTTTTGTTGAGACGAATCCAATTCCAGTCAAGACAGCAATGTCACTGCGCGGTCACGGTCCTGAGCGGCTTCGACGACCTCTGACACCACTCAGTGAACAATCACGTAGACGATTAGGGACAATTTTGAGTGAGATTGAAACCTATCGCCGTGAGCATACTACCTTGGAGGCGCATTAATGAATGAGGAACTCACACTCGCTATCACAGGCGCAACTGGCCGCATGGGACAAGAGCTGATAGCGAGCGCTCAAGCCCGCCGGTCAGTCGAAAATGTACATGCAGTGACACAATCAGCCGATGAATTAGATCCAAAGACAGAGATGAGTGTGGTTGATGAATCCAACTTCGACAGTCACCTCGAGAGGAGCACCGTTGACGTGCTGATAGATTTTACTGCACCAGCACCGTCTCTACGATACCTTACAGCTGCAGCAGAGACACAGACGGCTGCGGTGGTCGGGACGACCGGATATACAGACGATGCAGAGAGAACACTCCAACAGGTAGCAGAGGATATTCCATTTCTCCGCGCGACGAACTTCTCACGAGGTATCGCTGCGCTCCGCCGAGCACTCCGAACAGCCGTCAGCGCGCTTGACTCATATGACATTGAACTAACTGAAACACACCACAATGGAAAGCAAGATGCACCGTCTGGAACGGCGCTTACTCTACTTGATGACATTACCGCTGTATGTGAACAAGTCGATGAGAGTGAACGAGTGCATGGTCGGGTCGGTGAACAGCCGCGGTCAGCCGAAGAGATTGGAATCCATGCGCGACGAGCAGGGAATATTGCTGGAAAGCATGAAATACTCCTTGCAGGCAACGATGAGGAGATAACACTAACACACCGTGCTGGATCACGGTCTGTATTTGCTGCTGGTGCGCTGGACGCTGCAGAGTGGCTCTCCGATCAGCCACCAGGGGCGTATGATTTCGATGCTGTCTTAGATACTGACTGAAGTGTGTATGTATACTGACAACCAATGAGTGTTGAGTCGACTATTCGCGACATGTGGCAGCGCTATACTGATGGAGATATCGATGCTGAGAGCGCCGGGTCATCGGCGTATACGACTCTTGAGGTGTTCCTTGACGGTATTGAGACTGGAGAATACAGAGCCGCTGAACGGGGTCAGCGTCGTGGCCCGTCAGGGTGGATGGTAAATGAGTGGGTAAAACAAGGAATCCTACTTTGTTTCAGCTTACACGAGACAACTGCCAGAATTTATGGCGATGTGACTTACAACGATGTGTTGCCACTGCGTGATACCAATGACCTTGGCACACGAGGAACACGTAATACGCCAGATGGGACGGTTATCAGACGTGGAGCATACTTAGGTAGCGACTGTATCATGATGTCTCCCTCGTTTGTCAATATTGGCGCTCATGTTGGCGACGGAAGCCTGATTGACTCTTGTGACACGGTCGGATCATGTGCGCAGATTGGAGAAAATGTAAAAATTGGTGCGAACACGCTTATCGGCGGTGTGCTCGAACCAGTTGAAGATGCACCAGTTATTATCGAATCAAACGTCTCACTGGGTGCTGGATGTCGGGTCACCTCAGGATTTCACATCGGAGAGAATAGTATCATTGGAGAGAATACGCTGCTGACGCCGCGTATCCCAGTCTATGACTTAGTTGAAGAGGATATTCACTATGGACATCTCCCTGCGGACCGCCGAGCTTTCACCCGATATGTGGAATCTTCTCTCGGTGATCATGATCTATTCGAGTCGGGGGCATACAAACCGGCGGTTGTAGCACTTGACATTGAAGATGAGACACTCGATAGAACACAGCGCGAGGAGGCTCTCCGAGAGTGAGCACACAGACTGAAATTCGGAGCCCCATTCGACGGCTTTTCGACTGGGATTTTTCATATCTTCGTAATCTTGCAAATGAGTTTAACACGCCACTGTACGTGATTGATACGGACCGAATACGTGCGAATGGTCAGCGTCTGAGAGATGCATTTCCAGCGGCAGATATTCGCTATGCAATGAAAGCAAACAGCAGCCCACAAGTAAGACAGACAATTCGCGAGCTTGGATTCAGTGCAGAGTGTGCATCTGCTGGCGAAGTGCATTTAGCGCTTGAAGCAGGATTTAGCGGGTCAAAGATACACTACACAGCAGTCAATCCCCCAGATCGCGACTTGGATTTCATTATCGACGTATGGGAGGACCAGCCTGAACTGACTATTACCGTTGGTGCCCGCGACACAATCACTCGGTTAGCTGAACGTGGGTACACCGGTCGTCTATGCCTCCGTGCAAATCCAGGGGTGGGCGCTGGACATCATGAAAAAGTCACCACTGGGAGCCACCCAAAGTTCGGGATACCGACCGAAGACATTCCTCTTGTGGCAAATGAAGCAGCCAGTATTGGATCAGTCGTTGGAGTCCATGCACATGCAGGAAGCGGAATTTCAGGCGAAGATTTATCATCACATAGAGAGCTCGTCAGCCGGATGGGGGAACTCGCGCGAACTGTTGAGCTAAATCAGGATAAGTTTGAATTTGTGAATGTAGGTGGAGGCTTTGGCGTGCCTTACCACCCTGAGGAAGAGCCGCTTGAACTGGAGACTGTCGCCGAAGAAACGCGATCAGCACTCGGTGATTTGAAAGCAACGCTTGCGATCGAGCCAGGACGATATTTTGTTGCTGATGCGGGTGTTTTGATAACACAGGTGAATACGGTCAAGCAGACCCGCGAGACAACAGTGGTTGGAGTTGGTGCGGGAATGACGACGTTGATTCGCCCGGCTATGTACGATGCATATCATGCAGTGAGGAATCTCAACACTGATACTGACCGGGAGGATGAAGAGGTCATGATTGCAGGGCCTATTTGCGAGTCAGCTGATGTACTTGCTGTCGACCGAGAGATACCTCTTCCTCGGCGAGGTGAATATCTTGCCATAGGAAACGCCGGTGCATATGGATACGAAATGTCAAGTAATTATAACGCTCGTCCACGACCGGCAGAAGTAACAATATCCGATGAAGATGCAGTGATGACGCGGCGTCGTGAAACTCTCCGTGATCTCACGGCAATGGAATTCGATCACATGCCCAACACGAATCAATGACCACGCTAAAGAGCACGATCCCAATCAAGAAATATCAGGGAACAGGGAACGATTTTGTCGTCGTAGACGAGGCACACTCGATTGCTGATCGGCCGTCGTTCGCAGTCCAATATTGCGATCGTCAGACTGGAGTCACACATGAGAGCGCCTCTCAGGCCGGCGCGGACGGTGTACTATTCCTTGAGTTAGATCGCTCGCCTAATTCACCAAGGGTGCTCATGACGCTGGTCCAGCCTGATGGCTCATTGGCCCCGATGTGTGGTAATGGTGCCCGTATTGCTGCCGCATGGGGGGCAGACCAGGCTGAGGTCTCAAACATTGTGATCGACACGCCAGTCGGAGCCCGGCGTGCGGTAGTCGATGATGATACAATTAAAGTTGAGATGGGCGTGCCACGTTTTAGTCCCTCTGCGATCCCCTTAGATTATGATAAACCATTGATCGACACATCGCTCGGTGAGCTCAGCGTGACCAGCGTGAACACTGGGGTTCCACACGCAGTTGCGATAGTGAGTGATGTTGATGCGATTGATTTAGAAGCTGTGGCCCCACCAGTGCGACATGCTGAGTGCTTTCCAAGAGGGACAAATGTTACACTTGCCGAACAGACAGGACCATGTTCGTTCGCACAACGAACGTATGAACGTGGTGTCGAGGGTGAAACACGCTCATGCGGGACCGGCGCTGTAGCTGTCGCGGCAGTGGCACATCGGCTCCAGCGGATTGATTCTCATGCGACTGTGTCGGTGAGTCCACCCGGGGGATCGCTCGAGGTGACTGTTCAAGAAACAGGTCAAGCAACATTAGCTGGACCTGTCAGCCACGAGTTTACGACCAATGTCGAGAAGGTCGAATCTACAATTGAGTGAGTATGTCTAGATTGACTCAGTATGACCCACATGTATTTCTCGAACAAGCAATAAAGATCCCGTCAGATGAAGACGTTACCGAAATGCGTGAGTTTCTGTGTGAAACACTCAAATCACAGGGAATAGTACCGCATGTGGATGAGGCAGGCAACACTCTCGCGACGAAAGGACCGGCAGGTGGAACGCCGCACCTAGTATTGAACACCCACATTGATACGGTTACACCACACGTTCCATTTGAGAGAAGGAGGGGTGCAGAGACTGAGCACCGTTTCCACGGGCGGGGTGCATGTGATGCGAAAGGGCCGCTTGCGAGTTTACTGGCAGCATTTATCGCTGTCGAACCTACTGATGCACGGGTGACACTCGCCGTGACGCCAGATGAGGAGACACTCTCGACAGGGGCAGCCACATTGTCGTTAGACGGTGACATGTACATTGTTGGTGAACCGACGGGTCTCGATGTATGCACGGCTGCGAAAGGTCGATATCAGGGGACGGTGAGTATCCGCGGAAGAGCTGCACATGCAGCAGAGCCTGAGTCAGGTATCAATACCATTGCCACGCTAGAGAATGTGCTTCGGGCGATCAGAACCTTTGATGCAGACGATTCGCCACACCAGCATCTCGGGTTACCATCGCTCACGCCCACGGTTGTTGAGGGTGGATCGGCGACTAATCAGATACCTGCAGAGACCACCCTCGTCGTTGATCGACGAAGTATCCCTCCTGAGACGGCCGACACATTTACGAACAGACTAGAGCAGGAAATAAAAGCTGCAGTATCGAGACCAGTTGATATCTCATTTACCCTGACTGACCGACCCAGTCCATTTTTACAACCGTTTGCGACTGACACCACAGACCCACTCGTTATGAGCATACAGGAGGTAACCGAGCGCCTCGGCGTACAGAGTGAGATTCGTCCGTTTGAGGCTGCCACAGAGGCATCATACTTCGCTTCGAAGCCCGTGATCGTATTCGGCCCAGGAGTATTGAAAGACGAGAACGGCGGTGTAGCTCATGGGCCGCGCGAATATGTTCCTGTGTCGGCAGTCAAGCAAGCGGCAGATATCCTCACCACCACAGTGATTGAATTGATTGAGTAGCTCAATATCACACCCTGTTTCACAGACGCCACCTCGTATCTTTGATTCATTCCACAATAGTCTTTAGAGAAGATATCCATTTTCTGAGTATGTACGAGGCGGTATATGTCTATCCCGATGGAGATAGTACCGCCGCCAGAATGGGTTTGACAGCCGGTCAAATGGGGTTTGACGGGATTCTTTGTCGATTATGCGACCCTGAATCATTCGTCGCTTCTGATGATGAGAATCTTGATGTGGTGGTGAGTGCCTGCGGAGAAATCGAAGCTGCGACACCACAGCAGGCCAGTGAAGAACTCACCACACACCGGACTGAGCGGGTGCTTGTGATAGTTCGGGGAGGAACAGACCAGCTAAATCGATTCGCTGTCGAGCATGAAATGGTCGATGTGCTTTCACAGCCATTCACTGGACAGCAAAATAGCACTGGAAACCTCAATCATGTATTAGCGAAATCAGCTGGACGCAACGATGTCGCAATTGAAGTAAACATTGGTCCTCTACTGCGTGAGCGTGGGGGAACACGAGTTGCGCATTTGCGCCATCTCATCAAACTCAAGCGCCTTATCAACAAATACAGTCTCAAATATGTTGTGAGCGCAGCCCCGCGATCGCATCTTGAGCTTCGTGGCGTTCATGAACTGTGTGCACTTGGAGAGCAGAGTGGGTTAGGTGGCGACTGGATCAGGAGAGGAATTAGCCAGTGGGGAGATATTCTTGAGCGTAATCGAAATCGTCGTGCCGATTCTTTTGTCGGTCCGGGTGTGAAACGCAGTTCACCATCCGATAAGAGCTGAGACATATTCCGGTGAGCTACCTCAACTTGGTCAGCCCCGGTTGAATGAAGACGGGGGTCCCTGCTCCACTCACGGTCAGTTGGATAAGTTGCATCAATCAGAATTCTGAACAATCATGATGAGTCACACCTTGTCGATGATGAACTGAAACTTCTCCACTCGCCCACTCCACGAGGTTTTGTTCCGTGAGCACAGGGTGTGAGCACTCGAGAGATTAACTGTTGAATAGCTACTGGTTCTCATCCTATTATGTGAAAGCAAGAGACAAATCGTCACGCAGTCGAATCCCTCAAACAGTGCGCCGACGAAGTGCACTGAGTGTCAAAAAATGAAACACCTACCAAAGCACCTCCGACCTCGCTGGAGATACCTCGCTGTCAGACTCCGGAGCTGGCCGGATGCAACCCTCAATCGTCGTGAGTTCCAAGAAACGCTGTGGTATACTGCACAAGACCTCATCGGTGACGTCGGTAGTCAGGAAGCTGATTTGCAGCTACTGCGATTTAATTTTGAAGATGGAGACGGAGAGGCAGTTATTCGAACGTATCAGGGCGAAAGCGAGCGGGCGCGCGCTGTGGTTGGGTGTGTTTCTCATATTGGATCAACCCCCGTCGGGATATCAGTAATCGGGGTTTCTGGAACGATACGAGCCTGTGAGGAAAGGTATTTGAATGACGGGTCCGGATGTTTAATACAGAGACGCGTTGCGTTTAGACGCGAGTCGGCTTCGGCCGTCGTCCGTGATTTTCGGATTGATATCGATGGCGAAGACGGCTACATAGGCGCGACGGAACTTGATCTTGAGTGATACTATGCAGGGACAAGCCCAACAACAGGCATACGACCGGGGAATCACAATCTTCTCGCCTGATGGTCGTTTATACCAGGTTGAATATGCGCGTGAAGCCGTCAAACGCGGAACTGCTAGCTTAGGGGTCAGAACCCCTGAAGGAGTAGTACTGGCTGCTGATAAGCGCTCACGCTCAGAGCTGATGGAGGCGACAAGCGTTGAGAAGATTCACAAGGCCGATGATCACGCAGGCATTGCTTCTGCGGGTCACGTCGCTGATGCACGCCAACTTATTGATTTTGCCAGACGAAGCGCTCAAGTGAATCGACTTCGATATGGTGAGGCAATCGGCATTGAGACTTTGACCAAAGACGTGACTGATCATATCCAACAGTTTACACAAGTTGGTGGCGCTCGACCGTTTGGTGTTGCACTCCTTATCGGAGGCATTGAGAACGGAACACCGCGTCTATATGAAACCGATCCATCTGGAACACCGTATGAATGGAAGGCGGTGTCGATTGGTGCTGACCGCAGCGACCTACAGGATCACCTAGAGGAAAATTATTCTGAAGAGCTCAGCCTGGATGAGGGGATCTCACTCGCGCTTAAGACAATCGCTCAGTCAAATGACGGTGAACTTGAAGCTGCAGGGGTAGACCTTGCAACAATATCAACTGAGACCGAAGAATTCGTTGAGCACACAAATGAGGAGATTGCATCACATATCGCAGCGAACGATCTCGAATCAACCGAAGATCCTGAAGAGTAGGCGCTGAATCTATCGGCTTAGCCGCGCTAAGTTGTATTATCTTATCATGAGCTACCCCACTGCTCTTGAGGGATGGGTTTCTTTACTGAGTCAACGTTGAAACGGACACGAATCTGTGTAGCGGTCTCATTATTGTCGCCCAGTTCGACGGTTCATACACACCCCCGAGACTGAGTAGCGGGGGGCTGAATGTCCTTACCGAGTCCTTTCTCTCGAATGTCCGTCGCACCGTTGTTGTCACAGTTGTCGTTCAACTCGCACTCGTCACACACATGATTATGTTGACCGACTTGCTTTGTGTCCTCTTTCTCACCACACCGCCAGCACGTCTGACCCGTCATGTACTCATTGACGATTTTCACACCAAGCCCAGCGAATCGTGGCTTGTATTTGATGTAGTATATCAGCGTGTGGTGGGGCATCGAGTGCAATCGACGGCTCATTTCCGACCCCCTGTCCTGATTCTGGATGCCTTCGAGATTCCCGGTGACGATGAGAGCATTCCGCTCTGAGGCGTCCCCGACAATCTGTCGGCTTATCTTGCGGAGTCGACGGTCAATCGAACGCCTCTCGCTTCTACTGAACGTAGCAAGGGATGGACTATTCTTCGTATGCGAGGTTCATGAGCCACTGGGAAAAGGCGTCACTATTGGCGTTGACTTCTTCTTCACCGATGAATGGCGAGAGCATGTCTCCTGCCATCAGCATCGCAAATTCTAAATCACGCACAGCAGGTTCAAGATGATATGTATTGTGCCCATTATAGACCGTTTCCTCGCGCTGAATGAGCCCATGTGAGGAGAGGCTTTCAGCGATTCGGCTCCCTTTACGCGATGAGATATCTAATTCTTTCCAGAAATCACTTTGATGGATCCCTCCTGTCTGGCGAATAAGTTCCAATCCATCGCGTTCGTCCTCTGA
>KE356562.1:889543-891351 GCA_000416005.1 Haloquadratum sp. J07HQX50
GGTACGGTCGCTCGGGAACTGACTGTCGACGCTCTGAGAGCGGAGTCACAGATATCAATCGCGTTAGTATTGCCGCGGATGCAATCGCGTCGATCCAGTCCCCAATGTATGGATGGATGTGTTTCCACGGCTCAGCAGCAAAGGCGACTGACTCGCCTGCATCACGCAGCGAGAGTAATCCCTCATGGAGTGTTCCAAGAGAGACGCGGCGGGTGTAACCACCATTCTCTTCGACAATTGAGTCAACTCTGGCGGATGTATTTGGGGTCGTAAGGACAACTGGAGAGTCAACGCTAGACATATTGACATACTCACCGGCTAAGATGGCAAGGATTGTGTCCTCGTGGACGATATCGCCACCAGAATTGATAATCACGATGCGGTCTCCATCGCCGTCATGGGCAATTCCGAATTCGATTGCCTGATTGGCGACGAACTGTCTAAATGACTCAAGTGACTCTGGCGTTGGTTTAGAGCCACGGCCAGGAAAGTGTCCGTCAATATGACTATTAACTGCGTGTACTGTGGCTCCCAGTTGGCGAAGAACGGACGGAGTTGCACGCGCAGCGACTCCGTTTGCACAGTCAATGGCGACGTGCATCCCATCTGGGCTCGCTCCGAAACGCGCTGCGGCTGAAATTACCGTATCGATATATGCGTCAGTCACGTCTCGTTGCGATGGGCACGTCCAGTTCTCCCAACTCGCTGGATCTGGTGACGTCGTTACGAGTTCCTCTATCTCAGCCTCCTGTTGAGCGCTAAGCTCCATTCCATCCTGAAATAGCTTCAGCCCATTATCCTGTGGTGGATTATGCGATGCAGTTACCATGACTCCGTATTGCCCACGGGTTGCAAACGCCAGCGTGGGTGTTGGAACCATATCAAGCTGCTCAACGACTGCTCCTGCTGAGGCAACGCCTGCAGCGACTGCTTGTAATAATGCGGGGCCGGTTATTCGGCCGTCACGTCCAACAGCGACCGCTTTACCATCCGATGCTGCCTGGTTGCCGATTGCCTTCCCAACACGGAGAGCGAGTGTGGGGGTAATCCGATCAGCAGTTTTCCCACGAATTCCTGCCGTCCCGAACAGTGACATATGGATACTACCAGACTACGAGAGCATGAAACAGGTGGGTTCGCTAAGTCAACAGTCTGATTTAGTCTGGTTCAAAATCTACGCACATGAGTGAGCAGCGGGTTCGAGCCCATATGTTCGTTACTGGAAAAGTCCAGGGTGTGTTTTTTCGTGCTTCCACCCGTGAGAAAGCACAAGATTGCGGGGTTGATGGGTGGGTCCAGAATCTCGAGGATGGCCGAGTTGAGGCCGTTTTCGAGGGTCCAACATCGGCCGTCGAGACAATGATTGAATGGTGTCACACTGGCCCGCCAGCCGCATCTGTTCAAAATGTCGACGTGCAGTATACTGCCGTAGAAAGTGAGTCAGGATTCCGGATCAGGCGATGAGTCAAAGGCCTTTGTGGAACTAATGACGTCGAGCTTCATGAGAGTCTGGAGTGTCAGAAGAGCCTCAACGTGATCGCGCTCCTCTATTAGCGGGTCACTGTC
Source organism: Haloquadratum sp. J07HQX50 (assembly GCA_000416005.1). GTDB lineage: Archaea > Halobacteriota > Halobacteria > Halobacteriales > Haloferacaceae > Haloquadratum. Next base: position 891,110 of record KE356562.1, read on the forward strand.
AATTTCGGCGAGAGTCTTCTGTGCAGTGGATATCAAACGTTCCTCAACAGCTGTTTGATCAGGTTCCGGTTTTGTGTCGGATAATACTGCTTCGAAGTCCTCTCGAATACTGAATGAAGCCTGAGCGACGTTGCATCGCCCAAGTGGATTAAGTTGCATCTCAGTGATAAGATCGCGGATGAGATTCCAATCATCAGCACAAAAATGAATCGAGACGGTCCCAACCACGTCACGCCACGCGA
>KE356562.1:894568-897592 GCA_000416005.1 Haloquadratum sp. J07HQX50
CCCATCCACTCCTCCCTTTCCGACTCGCTCCTCTCGGTCGCTCATTGAGGAGCGCCTGCAAAACAGCTAAACTGAACCCCAAAAGGGTCCAGTATGTGATGCTACTTCAGGATATCTTCACAAATATATCCATAAGCAGTTCGCTGATTACGATGGACAGTTTTGAATGACGCTGAACCTGAGTAGGACAAGAGATAGTGTGTCGAATAAAACAAACACTCTCAAACATACCGTCAATCAACAGAAGCCACACTCACAATAACGACTACACACTGGGTTGTCGCAGTTTGCTGCCTGCGCTGTACAGTATTCTCGTCCGTGAGTAATGAGTAACATATGCAGGCTATACTTGAGGTCATCAGGGATATCTTCGTTGAGGACATCGTGAGCTTTTTTCGCCGTCGTACCAGGGGCAATCAGGCCAAAACGTTTTGCCAACCGCTCAATGTAGTGTGTCAACTGCAAACGTTGGCCGATCAAAATGGAAATTTAGCACAACACTTGCAGTCTTCGGACCGACACCCTTGATATCTGTCAGCCATTCCTGTGCTTCCTCGGTTGCATACGATTTCAAGAATGCGAGTGTATATTCGCCACCTGTCGTCTCGCGTATCTGAGTAAGCGAACGCTGAATTCGGCGGGCTTTCTGATTCATGAGTCCAACAGTAGAGATTACCTCAGCCAGTTCGTCCTGTGGTGCAGTCTCCATTGTCCGGTAGTCTGGGTACGTCTCGAAAAGCGCTTCTGCGGCAGCCGCTGTCTGTGAGTCGGTTACATTTTGTGACAGAATAGTTGTGATGAGTTGCCGCACACCATCTTCGGAGTACGCGCGATTGGGCTGTCCATGGAGTGCCACGAGATCGGTGTGTAGTGCTCTAATATCCATATCCATTCTTCCAGACTGGCAAACAAAACCCATTCCTTTGGGGCGCGAGATACAAGTGAGTCTAACCACAATACACTGATATGAAAGAATCATTCTGCTCATCTTCAAGTTCTGAAGATGCTGATAAGTTTGCGAAGAGAGGTGCTCAAGCTGGAAGCCAGCTTGGGGCTCGGATGGGTTCAGATTATGGTCCAGTTGCAGTGGGTATTTCATCTGGATTTGGGGGAGCCACAGGATATCTCATCGGTAGTGTCATTGATGGAGCAAAGCCAGATTTCGGTGATGGAATTATGACAGATGGTGGAAGTGTTTCACAAACTGAGGAAGAATCAGGCGTTCGGATTCCTGTGACTGAAGATTAGTCACTATTCGCCAGTATCAGAGTCAGTCGTATCAAGATGCTCCAGCAAACCCCACTCTTCTGCGCGTGCGTGCGCATCTGCTCTGGCCTCTGCACGAATCGTTTCGATACGCTCGGGATCCGCAAGGAATGATTCAACTGCAGATAACCCAGCTGACTGTGATTGATGATCTGCTGGCAGTGCCTGTGCTGTCCGCTCAATGAGGTGGGCGGAACTGGTCAGAAGGCGAGCGGGCATTGTCGGTTCAACTCGATATCCGGTGTTTCGGTGTATGCGAGCTAACAAGTGAGCGGCAACAGCATAGACATCGATATGAGTGACAGTTGTTCCAGTAAGTGCATCAATTGCTGCTGCTCCACCAACATTATGGCCGGTATGGTATGCCACAGTTGGTATACCATCCTCAAATGTGATGACCGCTTGAGCATCGCTATTAGTAAGTATTGCAGACTTCGGCTCGAGAATCATGTATCCTGTGAGTCCAGACTCAAGTGCAGCCAACAGAGTATCACCGACTGACGCCTCAGTTCGGGACCGCTGTAACTCACCGGAAGGTAACCCATCGAATACCATTTTTCAGGGCTGTTCAGGGATGACCGCACTTTTGAATCGATTTGCCACATCATTCGCCGTCTTATCATTTATTTCTAAGCTTGCAGCCGCCTCTCTGAATGCACTGGCAGCGATGTCGTCTGGTGCATGCGCGAGGAGTGGCTCACCTTGACGGCGCGCAGCTCGCACTACATCGCGCTCTGGAACGTGTGCAAGAATTGGTCCACCAAAGTATCGACTTGCCTGCTCTGCGATGGTCGCGACTGATTCATCTTGGCGAACCCGATTAAAGATCACACCAGCTGTCTCAGTCTTATATGAACGCGCATATTCTTGAACTTTGAGCCCATCAGAAAGCGATGGGACAGTTGGCTGGACGACAACAATAATTCGGTCAGCAAGTATGATTGGCAAGACTGCACTTTTTGACCCAATTGCGGCCGGTGAATCGAGCAGTATGATATCAGTCTCTGTTGCTAATGTAGAAACTACCGCACGCAGTTGAGCGGGGTTGGCCGCAGCAAATGCAGTCAAGCTTGTGCCACAGGGAATGACGGACATACCAAATCGCTCGTACACTGCTTCGGAGATTGCAATGTCCGTATCTGTGACAAGAAGATCATGTAGCGTGACCTCCACATCATCAAGTCCAGCGTGGAATAATAGGTTCGCCATCCCGGTGTCTGCATCGATTACTGTCACATCATACTCCTTGGCGAGCGCCATACCAAGCGCTAATGTTGTCGTCGTTTTTCCGGTCCCACCCTTCCCACTCGCAACAGCGAAGGCCTCTACCATACCACCTCATCAACGGCAGTCAGCAAAAGTCTTCGAGTTCATTGTCGACCTGCTGGACGCATTCTTGAGTGCGTTACGAGGCCCGTTTCGCTATCGTTTACGAGTATGATTGCGTCATACATGTCGATGAGCAGTGTAATACGCTGTTTCGTGTCTGCAGGCGGGACGGGCCGAGCGCCTCGGGGTGGTTCTTGATTGAAAATCGAATATTTCAGTGGTGATGAGACGCTTTGCGTCTCAAACCACCTGGCTCCGAGACAGTTCACGCAATCACGTGCTTGAGCAACTTGCTCAGACTTCGCCACCCTATCAGATTCCGATCATCCACTTGTCCTGACCTTTGAAAATTCTCTCTACACTCTGTCATAACGCAGTGCAGCCGATGTCGCCTGTGTAGTCCACGCATCGAGCACATTACGAACTCCT
>KE356562.1:897854-898771 GCA_000416005.1 Haloquadratum sp. J07HQX50
ACTCCGATGGCGACGAGCAACAGGCGAAAGCTTATGAAGCGCTTCGTCGGACACGTAAATTACTCAGGGGAGCATCAGACGCTGATCTTGATCAACCGATTGAACTGAATGGTGACCCAGCACAGGGATTTCACATGCTCATCCTCGGTGAGGTTCTATATGCGGTTGAGCAGGAACAGCTGGATCCATCGATAGCTGAGGAACTGATCGAAACAAAGTCTCCTAATCTTGAGTTAGTTCTGACCGGAAGCCATACTAAACCAACATATATTGGATCCGTCGCGGATGTTGTAACCGAAGTGAACACAAATGAACATCTCTTTGATGAAGGCGTTCAGGCTCGAAGTGGGACAGAGTACTGAATTAATGCTGTGCTCAAGGAATTATTTTGTTAAGCCTAATCAAAATAGTAGCTATTTATCGAAATAAGCGGGATATGATGCTTCTCACACTCTTAACTAACAGTATAGTCAAATTACGATATTTCAGATAGAATTATATAATAGTTATGTTATGTATGATAAGGAACAATCTTGAATACGAGTGATGATATTGAAATATCCACCTTTCCAAATAGTATAATACAATTCCACGATATTAGCTAGTCCGACCAACGTATGCCCACTGCTCATCAATTGCTGAAGAAGCAAATATAGTTACAGTGGTTCGCGAAGATCATGTATACATATGTTGCACACTTTGTCTTACGACATCCGTCATTTTTATATAATATGACGTATTGATTAGAAATACGTAAGACGGATGACTTACACAATAACCTAACGCGCGTTTCGACGTCGTTACTGGCGATTTATAGTGTAAGACGGGCAGTAGATAGTCGCTCCGTCTTACGGGGAAAGCTAACAATGGAGCGTGTGACACTACGAATCCGAACAGCAGATTGAGCGGGTTGAGCA
>KE356562.1:899611-911977 GCA_000416005.1 Haloquadratum sp. J07HQX50
CTCGAACGGTAAAAGACTGAAGAGGGATTAGAGAGGCTTCGAAATGAAGCAGACTCAATTATTGTCCTTGATAATAACCGATTACTCGATTACGTCCCGAACTTGCCAATTGGCAAAGCGTTCTCAGTTATGGATCAGATCATAGCTGAAACGGTGAAAGGGATTTCCGAGACGATTACCCAACCGTCGCTTATCAATCTTGACTATGCAGATATGTCAACTATCATGGATCAAGGCGGCGTCGCGGTGATGCTTGTCGGTGAAACTCAGGATAAGAATAAGACTCAAGAAGTCGTAAATGATGCGATGAATCATCCGTTGCTTGACGTGGACTATCGCGGGGCATCCGGTGGCCTCGTCCACATCACAGGCGGACCGGATCTGACACTTAAAGAAGCTGAGGGTATTGCAAACAGCATTACTGAGCGGCTTGAAGCGAGTGCGAACGTTATCTGGGGCGCCCGAATTCAAGAAGAGTACAAAGGAAAGGTCCGGGTGATGGCAATCATGACTGGGGTACAGTCTGCACAAGTGCTCGGCCCAACGACGCAGAAGCAGGCTAATGCATCACGCCAAAGTATTGAATCGAACGGGTTTAGCGGTAATCAGTCCCCAGTTGAGACGACAGGGGATTCAGATTCAAGCTCATGGCAGTCTGATGGCGGGCACGAAGAGCGGGAGACTCAAAACGGATTGGATGTCATCCGATAATTCATAATCCAACCGTATTCTGAGAAGCTCTTTCTGTGTTACTATTTATTGACCAACTCCATGAGCCACGGCGAAATGCGGTTGAAGCATGGCTGTTCCGGTGAAATTAATGACCCACCTGCCTCGCTTGTAATTAAAGCCCAGATCTAATCGCTGACCACTAAATTATATGTCCTCTGAAACTGTCCCAACTGCAACCGTATACGGGACAACCTCGGTGCGTCGATAACTATCAGATTGCATCTGATTGACGACCTCACGTCCCATCGCTCGCCAGTCGTTCCGCAACTGGTCATACGAATTCACAGAGAGCACCCGCTGGAGTTCACGCTTTTTTTCCGAGATAGCTTGTCCACTGGCTTTGCGTGCTGCTGCATTGAATTCTGTTTCGCTATATGGAGGTTCTATAACTTTATAATGATACTGAGTTCGGGTATTCACAGATTGAAGGCCTGTTGCATTGAACAAGTCTGTGAGTTGTGATCCCAGAGTAATGTCCGTCTCTACACCAGCGATATACGCTGTGCGAGCTCGGTGTTCAACGCTCACCTCGCTCTCAACTGTGGATGCGACATTAACCGCTCGGTTATCGGGTTCAATTGCGGCAACGTGATCAATTGAGATATCCGCGAACTGCCTCAGTGCATGGGCTGGATCCTGCAAGTTCACTAGCAAGGCTTGGCAGATAACCAGTTCAAAACTATTCTGTTTGAACGGTAGTTGATATGCATCTCCAAGCACAGGAGTAAGCATCGACTTGCTCGCTGTAGTTTTGAGTAATGACTTATCGGCATCCATACACGTAACCGGTGCATTCGATTCTGCTCGCAGCACAGTTGATAATTCACCAGACCCCGCTCCAACATCAAGAATGTGCGCACGAGAGTTTAGATTGAGTGGCTTGAGTGCTGCCCTGGAATCCTCCCACAGTCCCGCTCGGGCGTGTTCAAGATAATTAGCCGTGAACTGGCGCACGGTTGGTAATAATAGACATGGTAGTTTTGAACACTAATTTTCTGCGAGTTGTTTCACACGATCGATGTTCCATGCAAATCCACGGCCGTCTTCGCTGGGAGTTTCAAGAACAAACGGGACGGAATCAAGATTCGTATGATTGATGAACGCTTTCATACCAGCTTTCCCGATATGACCCTCGCCAATGTGTGCGTGCTCATCTTTATTGGTCCCACAGGCGTGCTTCGAGTCATTCAGATGAACACAGGCCAGTGAATCAAACCCAATTGTTGATGCGAACATGTCTAACGTCTCATCAACCGCCGCTGGCGTTGAGAGGTCGTACCCAGCCGCAAACATGTGAGCGGTATCAAGACACACCCCTAACTGATGACCGCATTCTTCAAGCACGAATCTTAGATGTTCAAAATCATCCCCCATTTTCGTTCCCGAACCGGCGTCGGATTCGATGAGGACCGTGACTCCCTCAGGGATATCGATTTCTTCAAGAGCTGAGACGGCATTAATCAGTCCTTGTTCTTCGCCTACACCTGTATGCGCTCCCAAGTGAACATTGACGTATGGAATATTGAGACGATCTGCTGCCTTTACCTCTTGCTGCATCGAGTTTATTGACTTCTGCCGAAGGCCATCCTTCGGCGTACAGAGGTTCACCAAGTACGAAGAGTGTATCACCCATGGAGAGATTCCATGATCAGCCGATGTAGAAATAAATGCACCTGCATCATCGTCGTCAATCGAAGGGTTCTGCCAGACTTGTGGCGAATGTGTGAATATCTGTCCACAATTACCGCCATCATCTATTTGACGATCAACAGCGTTAGCCACGCCACCAGCTATTGATTGATGTGCGCCAACTTTCATACCAGTACCTCGACATTGATCAATTAAATTCACTTCGAAGTAAGAAGAACACCTCAACGCTACTGAGTCAGCAGTCGTTCAGCGTCGTCGGTTGTCCACAGTCAGACCATATGTTTCTGATATCTCCCCACGACTGAACTCGTGAGCTTTCTGCTCAAGCTCTACAACGTTGCTGACTCCTGTTATTTGTATAATCAAACCGAGGGCACCAGACGTGTGGGTCACGGCAGCTTGATACCTCCAGAACTACATAATGCTAATGCTATGCGGCGACCCCGCATGAATCACATATTAGCTTGAATGGTACAGTGGATATCTGAAGCAATACACGGGATTCCTCTGCGCAGACACGCAGGAAGATATCAATGAGTGTAATTTATGTTGATATGGTGTACGAGACTGCTACAGGCATAACGAGTTCACTCTGGGGTGAACTCTCCGAATGGAGTTCGTTCATATCTACGCATGAGAACTTCATCAGTGACTGTGAGTCCCATCTCTAATAATTGCTGTGCGACGGGCGTGATGTCGTCATCAGACTTGCCAACTGCAGTGATAAGCAGATTCTGGTCACCAGTGACGAGTTCTTGAACAGAGACCACGCCTTCGATATCCAAGATAGGCTGTACTAATTCCCCTCGCTCATGAATAGAGGCCGTACAGAAAAGTAACATACGAAGCGGATATCCAGAGGCTTGGTAATCAACATCTGCACTATATCCTTTAATAACATTATCAGATTCAAGCTGTCGAATGCGTTTCCTAACGGTACTGTCCGATATTTCAGCCCGCTTAGCGATATCACCAGATGAAACATTTCGTGCGTCCTCCTGCAACGCGTGTAAAATGACACGGTCAACTTCATCAACACTGAGTTTGCTCATATCATAGTTTTTACCACTACACGTATGGATTTTGCTCCAGAAAGTAATGTATATACCGAAGATTTGAAATTAACTCTTGCAGGCGAAGTCCCCGTCCTCATCCGCAAAGGAGCAATGGAGTGAGCGAAGCAAACGAGTAGCCCAGTGGGGCAGGAGCACAGACGTACGCTATTCGGATACAATCACCGAAACATGATACTCTCAATATATACCAAACCACTTCACGTATCCGCTTATCTTTATTTGCCGAGGCTAAGCGGTTGGTATCTCGTGTCCTCAATGCAGAGAGGATATCAACCATGAGACGCCGACAACTGGAGTGTCGTTGTCTTCGAGTTATTTATACGGATTCTATATCGCGAGAGATGATTTATTTAACTGTGACATGGTGTTGAATGTGATTTGAGGGAGCTCCTTCCAGCACGTCGGTCTTTTATTCATTCCATGCAATGTTAGCGTATGGTGCGGAATGTCGCTGGGATCATGACGGAACTCGAATCTGAGGATTTCTACCTACTTTCCGGCGTTGAACAGGGAATGCGATTTTCTGAGTGGGTGAACCGGAAGAAGATCCCCTCGCTTTCGAATCTTTCTCCCGAGGAAGTCTCTTACCGACTGGACAGATGTGCAAAACGCGAACTTATTGAGCGCAAAACGATACAGTATGAGGGATATACACTGACGGCGGAAGGGTACGACGCACTTGCATTACACACCTTTGCAGAGCGGGAGACGATAGATGGGGTCGGTGCCCCACTCGGTGTCGGAAAAGAAAGCGACGTACTAGAGGTGCGTGCTCACAAGCCTATGGCGATGAAATTTCATCGTGAGGGATACACTAACTTTCGGGAGGTAATGCGCGAACGTAATTATACTTCTGAGCGTGAGCATGTTTCATGGCTCTATACGGCAAGAAAAGCTGCAGAGCGCGAATATAATGCACTGGCAGAGCTGTATCCCACGGTGAACGTTCCACGGCCTATCGAGCAGAATCGCCATGCGATTGTGATGGAGAAATTCTCGGGCGTCGAACTGAACCGCACGAAGATACCACCTGAGCAGGTTTCAGGGGTTTTGTCACTTATTTTATCAGAAATTGCGACTACGTATGAGGAAGGATATGTCCACTGTGACATGAGCGAATACAATGTTGCGATTAACGAATCAGAGGTAACGATATTTGACTGGCCACAAGCTGTTCCAACCACACATCAAAATAGTGCTGAACGACTCACGCGCGATATCTCTAATTTGATTAACTATTTTCAACGGAAATACCCACAGGTTGCCCCGGATGTGTCTCCAGCAGATATCTCAGGTCAGATCCAATCGGGGCGTTTCGACTCTCACGACATAATTGGATAGTCAACTGTGGATACACGTTCAAGAGGCAAACTTCACACCAACCTCCAGACAACGATCTAATAAGACCGCCATAGCTACCCTGGCACTACATTGATTGGTAAAATAACAGTGATCATGTGTATTTTAGGAAGGTGTTTGTAGGATTCGAAATCCTTTAGATAAATCTCGAAGCTTTGGAGATAGCGTTGAATAGAATGGCCGTGTTTTCAACTAGTATTAACCGGCCTAATTCCTTTATGACACTCAGCAGATTACAGATTACTCACACCCAAACCTGAAAAGAAAGCCCACAGCTGTAGATTGAGCTGTGCATAAGTCCAACCATACACCCCGCATGGGTGATATAGTAACTAAAGAGGCAAAGATAACTCATAGCTCAGTCTCTAAATTAATTGTCGCACATATTAGAAATCATAAATCATACTTTGCTATATGAAACTGTACATAACCGACAGGAGCTCAATGCGATGCGCGGTGAATTATTCCATTCTATTCAGCCGTATGTGCCTGGAGCGGGGCCTCTGCTCCCAACGAGGTTTCACACAGAATCCAGTCCTTATCAAGGAGACTCATTCTGCGGCGTCCACAGTACTATTCGCCTACGCTTTTTTGATATTAAACAGCTTAAAACTTGACTTATGACTTTCTGAACCATGCTTACTGCACCATTGACACTGGCCTTCCAGCGACGAGGTTATTGGAGCATGTCAGTAGACTTAGGATAGTTGGTCTCAGACTGTCTCTATGAGTGCGCGAGTAAATGAAGCTGGTGTTACGGAACGAACCATGTCTGAACAGCTCCAGAGGGAAGAATATCGATCGTTGAGCGTTCACTCCTGATGATCGGGGTAGAAAAGCGAGCCACAGACATTGAGCATAATTCCTCGCCCTGTGGGTGACGTGTGATTATGACTTTTACTGCATTTACCCATGGATTCGTTCTCGCACTTGGTCTCATCATCGCACTTGGCCCCCAAAACGTGTTCATCTTTCAACAAGGTGTAGTTCAACCACGCCTTAGATGGGTGCTTCCGACAGTAGTCACTGCAGGAGTGTCTGATACGGTGTTAATTCTTCTTGCGGTGCTCGGAGTTTCAGTCGTGGTACTTCAGTTTGCGTGGTTGCAAACAGTGTTATTTGGGGTGGGTTTCATATTTTTATGCTACATTGGATGGGTACTGTTCACTACATCCACGCTAGATGTGAACCCGCAGGCAGAGGAATTGCTTGGAGCGCGTGAGCAAGTCGGATTCACCGCGTCTGTCTCGCTACTGAACCCACATGCGATCTTAGACACTGTTGGTGTGATTGGAACGAATGCTTTAGCTTATTCTGGATTGGACCGTTGGATATTTACTGCGGCTTGTCTGCTCGTGTCGTGGGGGTGGTTTGGCTCGCTCGCAGTCGCTGGGTGGACACTCGCAGAGTCTACATACGCCGATCAATGCGTGCGATATCTCAATACGATTTCGGCAGTTATCATCTGGGCTGTCGCACTCTTTATGGGGTGGCAACTTACAGTCACTCTACCTGTTTTGTGAGGTCACCTGCCCCGGGATCAAGCGGGTCAGCAGACGAACCCGGTGTCATCACAGGCCGGCACAGGCCACCCTCCGACCCCAACCTGACTGAGACCCTGACCCCGGGGCACTCATCTTGTCTATTTATACATGCTGGCTTCAAATCAAATCGTATCCGGAATGGTTATACTCTCCACTCGCATGTCTTCTTAATCCAATCCGATCTAATCCAATACAGTCGACGGGTTTCGCGTCTGAAGCTTGGATGTAGGTGAAGATCTTGGGCTCAATCCCGTGATATTGCCCATCCTAGTAAGTTCACGTCAGGGCTCTCGAAAAGGCCAGCCCCATGAGTTTCCAATCAACGGGAAGACGAGCGACTCATCTAATGTCTCTTTTTGATTTCCGTAATTGAGTGTTGAGTAAAGTGATCTTGTGCAGGCGGCACGAGGCAATTGCCTATGGCTTGACCCCAGGTGAGTTCACGAGGTGAACTGGGCGATACCATCACGAGTCGAAGTAATTATATCCAAACCACAACTGTATGTAAGTACTCGAAGGTGTGACGAGAGCCGTCGAGCACCTGATTCGTCAGGATGATATGTGGGTGAATACAGTCACTCGAATCGAAACCGCTCGTCAGAGACAACAATGGCACGAAGTTTTTATTCACACATCAAAGACGCATGGCGGCAACCCAGCGATGGAAAACTCGCTGAGTTGCAGTGGCAGCGAAAACAAGATTGGCGTAATGAGGGAGCAATTGTGAGGATTGACCGTCCAACACGGCTGGATAAAGCCCGTGAGCTAGGATACAAAGCCAAGCAAGGTATCATCGTGACACGCGTCTCCGTTCGAAAAGGGGGTGCACGAAAACAACGATTCACTGCTGGACGGCGGAGTAAACGACAGGGAGTCAATCGAATCGGTCGTCGAACGAGTATCCAGCGAATTGCTGAGGAGCGTGCCTCAAGAAAACACCCAAATCTTCGGGCGCTCGCGTCGTATTGGGTCGGTGAGGATGGATCACAGAAGTGGCATGAAGTGATTTTAGTTGATCCTGCTCACCCAGCAATTGAGAGTGATGATGACCTCAACTGGATCTGCTCAGACGATCATAGAGGAAGAGCGTTCCGTGGGCTCACAAACGCTGGAAAATCAAACCGGGGGTTACAAACTCGTGGGAAGGGAAGTGAACATACTCGCCCAAGTATCTCCGGCGACCGTCGACGCGGAAAGTAAGTATCGATTTCTCGGCCGTCTTGAAAGTGAACTACCTCGGGGACAAGTCCCGAAGCTTCCCTGTGTAGGCCACACTGCGTCCGGTGAGGGAATTTCATTTCTCCCTCAGAAATTGGATAGAAGTTACACCTGAACACGCGTTGTGTCCGTGTGAGTCGGTCGCTCCAGACGTGACAACTCCCGTCGCACCCACCGTAGCGGGGGGGTTTTTGAGATGAATTGCAGTTCCAAAATAGCTCAATCAGCATTGGATTATCGTCGGGAATCCGTCTGTGCGCGTTATTTGACTGTCATTTCCTGGTGGTGGTACAATGTATAAACTTTCATATCGGCTTCATGCTTGAGGCAGGTGGTTTGAGACGCAAAGCACCATCATGGGAACGGGAACGAAAATCTCCGATTTCCAATCGAAGCAAGGCCGGCGCACTTGGCTTGTTCCTTTGTAAATGTTACAATGGTTGGTGATTTATGTTTGAGTCAGTGTCGATAAAAACGGAACTGACAGTGATATCTGTCGTGAAGAAATGAAACCCTTTCCGACACGCTCAGCACCGTAGCTCTTTATCCGATTGCCGTTTGAGGAAGTGATATGCCATCACAAGGGATCGTCGAGGAGTTTTTTTCGCTTCGCGCCGAGACCGACGCTGACGTACTCGCGATGCAAGTCGGTGATTTCTATGAGTTTTTTGCGGATGATGCTGAGTTCGTCGCAAAAGAACTTGAACTGAAAATCTCCCAGAAGTCCTCCCATGGGGCATCTTATCCAATGGCAGGTGTTCCAGTCACAGACTTAACGCCGTATCTTAAAATCCTCGTTGAACGGGGCTTTCGGGTTGCAGTGGCTGATCAGTTTGAATCTGAAAATGGTAGTCATCATCGCGAAATCACTCGCGTCGTGACTCCAGGAACGCTGTTACAAACAGATGAATCAGCTGCTCGATATATTGCTGCCGTCGTTCGTGAACAACAGGGGTCGGGGTACGGGGTTGCATTTGCTGAGGTAACGACAGGTCAATTTATGCTCGGTGAAGTTGCCTCTCAAGAGGCATTGGAAGCAGAATTAACCCGCTTTGATCCGGTCGAAATATTGCTTGGGCCTTCATTTGAGCAACAGAAAGCACAGCAGCGTCTCTTTGACATGGGTGCTGATACAGTGTTTGTTGAACGTGATCCTGAGACATTTGCACCAGGTCGGGCTCGAAAACAGCTGCGAGACCAATTTGGGTCACAGACACTGCAAACGATTGGGGTTCACGCAACCACCTGTATCCGTGCTGGTGGTGCGGTGTTACAGTATATCGAGGAGACAGGGACAGGTGTCAAAGCTGCTATTACCAGATTACAGACGCTCACGACATCAGTATACGTCGAACTCGACGAGACGACAAGGCGGAATCTCGAACTGACAGAGACGATGCAAGGAGAGACCCGTGGAGTAGGCACGCTTATTGAGACGATCGATCACACTGGGACGAGCGCAGGAAGACGTTTACTTCGTGAATGGATAACACGGCCACGACAAAACCAGTCGGAACTCACTCGACGGGGAGATGAAGTACAGGCATTGGCGCGGACAGCCCTCGTTCGTGAGCAACTGACCGATATTCTGGGTGAAAGTAACGATCTCGAACGGCTGAGCGCGCGTGCTGCATCTGGCAGTGCGAAACCAACTGACGTCAGTGATATCCGTGATACCTTGCAATTGCTCCCAGAGATTCACTCAGCAATCAGCTCCAGTGAGCTGTCTGAAACACCACTTAACTCTCTCTTAGATGAGCTCTCAGAGAGTGAGATCGCAGCAATCCGAGAGGAGCTCGCCACTGCTTTGGAGCCAGACCCACCTGATCGCCCTCGCGAGGGTGGTGTATTCAAGCACGGATATGATGCAGAACTTGATACAATTCGTGAACAGCACGAACACGCCCAGCAGTGGATGGATGAACTCGCGGCGCGGGAGAAAGAGGCACATGGATTAAGCCATGTCAGCGTTGATCGTAACAAAACGGATGGGTATTATATCCAGGTGGGCAAGTCCGTTGCTGATGAGGTTCCATCACACTATCGTGAAATCAAGACGCTCAAGAGTTCAAAGCGTTTCGTAACCGATGAACTACTCAAACACGAACGTGAACTGTTACAAGCAGAAGAATCTCGAGGGGAGCGAGAGGCTGAGCTGTTTGACTTGCTTCGCACACAGATTGGTGAGCAAGCAGAAGTGCTCCAGCAAGTCGGACGGATGCTGGCAGAGATTGATGTCTGTTGTAGTCTCGCGACCCACGCAGTCACGAATAACTGGACACGGCCAACACTGACAGATGCCCGGGAATTGAGTATTGAGCAGGGACGGCACCCAGTCGTTGAACAAACAACTGAGTTCGTTCCAAATGATATCCACATGGATAGTGCAAATCAGTTCTTGATCGTCACAGGGCCAAATATGAGCGGAAAGTCAACATACATGCGACAGGCTGCGTTAATCACGCTCTTAGCACAGATAGGGAGTTTCGTCCCAGCATCCAATGCAACGGTCGGAGTGGTTGATGGAATCTATACACGAGTTGGCGCACTTGATGAATTGGCACAGGGGCGGTCAACATTCATGGTTGAGATGGAGGAGTTGGCAAATATTCTACACTCTGCTTCAGATAACTCCCTGGTAATTTTAGACGAGGTGGGTCGAGGGACCGCGACGTATGATGGCATTTCGATTGCATGGGCAGCCACCGAGTATCTTTCAGGTGCGCGTGCTGCCACTGCCTCACCTCTCGTCCTCTTTGCGACACACTACCACGAACTAACTGGGCTGGCCTCTCATGTGGATGGGATCAAGAATGTGCATGTGGCTGCTGATGAGAGCGATGGTGACGTGACATTCTTGCGGACAGTCAAACAGGGTCCAGCGGACCGTTCATATGGGATTCACGTTGCGGAGTTAGCAGGCGTGCCTGACCCAGTCGTTGACCGTGCGGAGGCAGTGTTAGAAAATCTCCGGGCTGAAGAAGCAATTGAAGTCGCGTCTGGAAGTGGGACGCAGACGCAGCAGGTGGTCTTCGATGTTGACACAGGAGAATTTCAGGAGGCGAGTCCAGATGGTGGCGAAAGCGAGAGCACCATAGCAGACGAGATCTGTGCAGAGCTTGACCAGATTGACCTGAATTCTATGTCGCCGCTTGAGGTGATGCAGTGCGTTGAACGGTGGCAGTCAGACCTCAGTGCATCAGACGAGAGGTAAGTTGACTCAGGATATATTAAGTAGACTCGGCACAGGTGTAGAATTATGTTATCGAAATTAGAATCAATGAACCCGTTAACGAAGATTCAGTATGGACTTATGATCGTCTTCGGCGGATTAACGACGGCTATTTCGCTCTCCCCGCTGGGGATCCAGCTTCGCATTATGGCTGCAGGGACGCTTTTTGGCATCACAGTGGGTCTATGGCTCTCACACCTCCTGACGATTACATATAATGCCACAGAAGCACTGCGACGAGGGAATACGAACGTATGAGTGGGGCGAATCCCGAAGCAGCTGGGACAGAAGATAGCGGTTCGGGCCCTAATCTCGCTGCATTCTTACTCACTGTTGCTGGTGTCACTGTTGCTTTTATTACCGTTTTTGTCTTCTCATTCCCAGGTATCATCGGTCGGTTCTTTGCAGGTGCTGTTATCGCAGTTACCATAATCACACTTGTCGTGGGAATGGTGCTGGATTTGCTCGGCTACTTTGGAAACCAACAGAAAATCCTTACACAACCAACACCCGACACGGCTACAGGAGTGCCCGAGAGCGTTCGCAAGAAGCCAAATAGACCTCTCCCGAAAAGAATCAATTTTGACCAAGAAATTGAAACGCTCCGAGAGTATTTTGACGGAGAGCTCCCGCCGCAAATGGACTCATTCCTTACAGAATACATGCAATTGAAGACCTCAACAAGCAATCGAAAGGTGAAGGCTGGAAGTCTTCGTGCAGCATTAAATCCGATTCAAACACTCGTTGCTGGCGATGAAGAAATGGAAGAGCTGGTAACAGACATAGGAGATCAGCTATTTAGCTATATCAAGGCTGACCCGGTTGATAATATCGTTGTCACTGAGCATGCGTTCTACCGTGACGGGCATCAGTATCCCGTTGAGGAGTTACAAGCAGAGAATGCACGGATTAAAGCGACAGTGCACAATCAGGGTGAGTCAGCCAAAGCAGAAGTGGCGGTTCAGTTCAAGAATACAGATGATGTCCCGGTGAAAACAGCATACCTCCCTGTTGGAAATCTTGTTCCTGAGGCACGGAAGGACCTCAATACAAACGTCTATGTTCCATCGTTGGCCACCAGTGCATCAGTGTTTGTGATTCGCGCAACTCAGGACACTGAAGTATTAAGCATGTGATCTATCAAAATACGTGTCACACTGTGATTAGGGCAGCTCAAGCATGTAGCATACTAAAACATGGGTCACCATTTGACCCCGTGTGTGGGCCGCGCACACGCCTCAGTTATTCATCTCCCAATCGATTACTACGACCGAAAGAATCGCTTTGGATGAACACGCTCGCCGAGAGCGAAACACACAGCGGCCATGATAACTCACAATGAGTGAATCAGAATCACCAATTCGGACCCTAGATTCGGAGACAATTAGACAAATAGCAGCGGGTGAGGTCGTTGAGCGACCCGCCTCAGTCGTCAAAGAACTGTTAGAGAATAGCCTCGATGCTGGTGCTGATCGAATCACGATCGCTGTTGAGGAAGGTGGGACCGACCGTATACGCATCAAAGATAATGGCGTTGGGATGAGTGAAGAGGCTC
>KE356562.1:913133-939800 GCA_000416005.1 Haloquadratum sp. J07HQX50
AAGGGGGCGAAGTAAGTTCAACTACTGCAGTCGGATGCCCAGCTGGAACAATCATCACTGTGGAAGAGCTCTTTTATAATACACCAGCACGACGCAAGTTTCTCAAAACAACAGCAACCGAGTTTGACCACATCAGCACGGTGGTCACACAGTATGCGCTTGCAAATCCAGATGTCGCAATCTCTTTAGAACATAACAGCCGCGAGTTATTTGCAACAGAAGGGCAAGGAGACCTGCAGGCAACTATCCTCTCGGTCTATGGGCGAGATGTTGCTGAATCGATGATCGACTTCGAGACCGGGTCATCGGCACCGGTTAGCGCGAAAGGTCTGATTAGTCATCCAGAGACAACTCGGAGCACGCGCGAGTACGTTTCAACGTTTATCAACGGCCGGTATGTACGCTCGCGTCTGCTTCGTGAAGCCGTGCTCTCCGCATATGGCAGCCAACTCTCTGCTAATCGGTATCCGTTTGCGGTCGTATTCATCGATATCCCTTCGACTGCTGTGGATGTGAACGTTCATCCAAGAAAGATGGAAGTCCGCTTTGATGACGAGACGATAGTTCGTGAGACTGTCGAAGAAGGCATTAAAACAGCGCTACTGGAAAACGGACTGGTCCGATCTGGTGCGCCTCGAGGCCAGAGTGCACCTGATGAAGTTGAGATCGACCCACAGTCACAGAGAGAGGAGGCTGTTCAACACAGCGCGCAATCGCCTGGGAGTACAGAACAGGATGGAACCACCACACAGGGTCGCGCAATTGATCCGGATTCAGAGACTGCATGGGTAGTGTCAGAAAATGGACCCTCTGGTGTGACTGAGTCGACCGGAGCAGATGATACAGATTCTGTATGGTCTCTTGAGTCCCGCTTGCGCGGTGCGTCATCAGAAACAGAAGGAAATGAGACCGATACTTCTTCAGATGAAAATTCAACATCACAAAACGCATCAAATGAGCACAGTACAACAGCCTCAAACAGTTCCTCTCAGCAGGATCTAACTGGTGAGGCAGTGTCGTTATCTCCATCAGTTGGGTCAATTCCATCACTGGACATTCTGGGCCAAGTCGATGAGAGCTACATCGTTGCCGATTCGGGTGATGGTATTGTATTGATCGACCAGCATGCTGCTGATGAGCGAGTTCATTATGAATCGCTCAAAGAGCAGTTTAGCAGCTCAGTTACAACTCAAGAGCTTGCAAACCCTGTGTCTCTTTCGCTAACTACTCAAGAATTAGCAAGATTTGATGAATGGAAGTCCGTACTCGAGTCGCTTGGGTTTCATGCAACACGCACCGATTCGGAGAATATTTCTGTGAGTGCAGTTCCAGCGGTACTCTCAACGACGGTTAATCCGACGCAACTTCGAACGGTCCTCGCAGACTTCATTCAGACAGGGGAAGCCAGTGGGGCAGTTGATATCGTAGCAGATGATTTACTTGCAGATTTGGCATGCTATCCCGCTCTAACTGGCAATACGAGGCTCACAGAAGGGTCAGTTGTAGGGTTGCTTGAAGCGCTCGATGACTGTGAGAATCCGTACGCTTGCCCACATGGGCGGCCCGTCGTGATTCAAGTAAATCTTAGCGAAATCGAAAAGCGATTCGAGCGCGATTATCCTGGTCATGATGGACATCGATACGACTGAGCACGATTTAAGACTCCATGATAGCAGGTATACCTCGCATCAGCTACCCACTTCTCAATCGATAGGGCTATCGGTGGACTCCTGCTCTCGGTCTTGAGCAACGGGGTGTAGAAGGCCTCAAACTATCGTTTCTATTCTATGACGCTGAGTCGAAGTCGAACTGATAGTCCCCTGAGAGCTAAATCTGAGCCAATTTTAGCCGAAACTCCGTGGGTAGAGTCGTCAGGTTCCTCAGGATCGGAGGGATGTCTGTGATGGAAAATGAAGAACAAGAGCCACTTGCTCGCAAGAAAGTTCACACTGTGTCGCATGTGGTATCACAGCGTTGTATATCAATTGCGATGACGTGCACAAGACCCTCGCTCAGTATATGATCGATTTCGATAGAGATCTCAGCATTGCATCAAGCGGGTCAATCTCAGAATCGAAACACGCTGGTTCGTGATATAAATCCGCTGAGTTTCACCTACTTAGACAAATATAATCTTATAGCTTTTCAAATCCCGTATCTGAACACTGTACTATGGCCGATATAGTTACTTTCGGTGAAACCATGCTGCGGCTTTCTCCACCGACAGGAGAACGTCTTGAACGTGCTCGCTCACTTGCTGTCCATCCAGGGGGCGCAGAGAGTAATGTTGCAACTGCGATGTCACACCTTGGTGATGATGCCACCTGGGTATCAAAGCTACCGAATTCACCACTCGGGCGCCGCATTTCAACAGAACTCCAGAGTCATGGGGTTAATCCATCTGTCATCTGGGATGACACAGCGACAGCACGTGTAGGGACATATTATGTTGAGTTTGGGGCAGACCCACGAGAGACAAGCGTGTATTATGACCGGACAAATGCGTCAATTACTACCGCGACGACTACAGAGATACCTGATTCAGTCGTTACAGAGAGCGAAATATTTTATACGAGTGGGATTACTCCCGCGCTGTCTTCGACTGTCGCTCATACCACAGAACAATTATTAACAACAGCATATGCAAATAATACGACGACAGCATTCGATCTCAATTATCGCTCGAAACTCTGGGACCCCCAGACGGCTGGGGAGATGTATCACTCATTGCTACCCGTCATTGATATTTTGGTGGCGGCCGAACGAGATGTTCGCAGTTGTCTCGGTTACGAAGGCGACCCCAGAGTGCTCATTGATTCATTAACGAGTGATTATGATTTCGAAACAATTGTGCTCACGCGCGGTACAGATGGTTCGATCGGGTATGAGAGTGACACAATCATCGAGCAACCTGTCTTCGAAGCCGAAACGGTCGATCCGATTGGAAGTGGTGACGCGTTCGTCGGTGGTCTTCTGAGCCAGAAACTCGAGGATGAATCACTGAAAAATTGTCTCGAGCATGGGGCGGCGATGGCTTCGCTGAAGCGGACACTCGAAGGAGATGCGGCTACTGTGACACCTGCGGAAGTTGATGCAGTCAGAGCGTCGCAGTCGGGCGGAATATCGCGATAAGCTTGTGCGGAACTCTTCGAACACACCACTAAGCGACTCTGCGCTGTGCGGGTCCTGGAATATGAGCGAGAGCAGGTATGCAGTTAATCAGATTCTGTCTCAGACTGGCCTGGAAGGAGAGATTCGAGATTGGTCCTCCGGACAGCTGAAAAGGCTATGATAAGTGAGAGTAATAAAATTGTCAGCGAAGCAGAAGATATAAATGCATTTTCCACCGTCTGATACTCTCCGGGACGGAAGCTAATTATTTTCCGCGCGACGGCAATGAGCGCTGCATTAATAACGATACGAACGACGGGTTCCTGTCGACTGGAGGCGACGACTGTTTCAAATACTTCAACGATAATCAATAAAATGAGCACCGTATCAATGAGCCCAATTACTGATATGGGATCAGTGAAATTTCCCGAAAGGACAAGTTGATACAATGAGAGACCCAGATCAAAGACACCAATTGCGAATAGTATGACTAGGAATAATGCCGCCGTTAACTCAAGCCACTGCATCGCGCGCTCTGATCGACTGGCCCACGAATCAACTGACACAAATAAATAGACTGTAAGCATCTATGTAGTGATTTCGTTCGCGAGCGTGCACTCCATAGATGCCGTCTTGACGCTGAATAACAGATAATTTACACATGCAACACGAGTCCACCGGCCGTTTTCGCGTTCTTGATCGGTCTCACAATCCGGAGGTTCTTGTATTAGTCTCTGTCCCAGAATCACCAGCCGACCGGATGAACAAAGAGTTTAATCCTGTCACTGTCGAGATACCGAACAGCGCGGCATCCGTGGTCTCAGCAGGAAATCTCATCGAAGCAACTCTCTCGTGGCCAAATGAGCATGCACAGCTTGAGGATTTTAAGCGGTTATCAGAGACGACGTTTGAGTATATTGATGATATCTCGCCGGTTTTTGAGGCTGCATCAACTTTGTGGCAGGCTGCTGTCCGTGAGCAGGATGGTCTTCGGGGACGGGTTACGCGTGGGACTGATAGCCAGCCGAACGGGGTGCTCTATGTATTTGCTGAGCAAAGTGGTGTGAGAAATCTATTTGACGAGTTTCAGAGTGGCACAACACCGCTTGAACCGTTACTCCAGCGGGTTGATGATCAGCGTGAGACCAGTGACGAAACTTCACCGGCGCCTGAGACGGAGCAAGACCGAGCGGTTTTTATCCTCCGGCCGGTGGACGACACATTCGTTATTGTTTACATCACTTTTGAAAAGTATGGGGTTCTCGCAAACACAATAAGAAGCACGTATGGAGATGATGAGAGTATAAATGCCTCAGGCCCACTCCGGTTCCACAGGTGATATCGGGGTCTTCCCAGCAAGAACGCGGCTGACATTTTGTGCGACGGTTTCGTTGAGCTCCTGAATCGATTCCTCAGAGTACCATGCGATGTGCGGAGTTGTAATCACGTCAGGATGTTGTGCTAAGGGACTGTCTGCATCGAGAGGTTCAGATTCGAATACATCAAGAGCAGCGGCACCGATCTTATTCTCATCAAGTGCATTAAGCAAGGCAGTTTCATCTACGACACCACCACGGCCTGTATTAACAACTAAGACGTGGTCTTGCATCTGTGAAAATGTGTCCGAATTGAGAAGATGGTGCGTCTCCGGAGTCTCTGGCGCATTCACGCTGATATAGTCTGCATTTGAGAGCACCGTATCAAGATCGACTAACTCAATATCAACAGCGAGGTTGTCAATCGTTTCCGAATCGAGGTATGGGTCGTATGCAATCTGGTTAAATCCAAACCCGGCCGTGCATTCAGCAGTCCGTTGGGCGATTTCCCCAAATGCAATAAAGCCAAGTGTCTTATCAGACGTTCGATGAAGTGGTTGCGGAGGATAAAGTACCTCTGACCCCCAAGTACCAGCTTTGATGTTGTAATCAAGCTGCGGTATCGCCCGAATACCCGATAAAAGAAGCGAAGCTGTGTGTATTGCCACGTCTTCGGTGCAGTATCCGGGGGCGTTCGTAACGGTAATACCTGCAGTGTGAGCGGCTTCGATATCGATATTATCGAAACCGACAGCTGCGCGCGCGATTATATCCACTTCAAGTGAATCGATTGCTGTCTCTGGGACAGGAGTATTGATATCAGTAATCACGGCATCAGCCCCGTGTTCTTTACACGCAGCCACGAGGCGGTCTGGACTACCTAACGATTCAACGACTAACTCAACACGACTGCCAAGTGGCTCACGGAGCAGAGGTGGTTTGATCGAGTGAAAATCACTCACAACGGCTGTTTGTGTCATCACATCCAATCGAGCCGTGACTAATCTAACTCTGTTGAATCGGTTCAACAATCTCTTTGGGTATACTTGCTAACCTGTCCGGGTATTTGTTTAGCAGTTTACAGGCGCTCAGCCCCCGTCCTTAAGAGGCCGGCGCCAGCTGGCGAGTCGGGTAGGGTAGTTCACTCGCGTGCGTCTGGATTCAACTCTGTCGTACACCACGAACAGAACCCAAGGTCATCATCAAGCTCTTTCCCACACTCTGGGCAGTTAGTAGTCTCTAGCTCCTTATCTGGGGATGCTTCCTGCTCTGCAATCTTGTGAGCCTGCAAATACACATCCACGAGACTGGCAATCCCCACAACGAGTGCAGGGGCTAGTTGAACTGGATCACCGCCTCCAGCAAGGAGTTCCGCAGGTGTCGCATCTGGAAGAAAGAGCGCTGTAGCAGCGATAGTGAGTAAGAACCACGTCAGACCGCGTCCCCACCGCCGAAGATAGACATGTCCGAGTCCCGTAACAAAGACTCCTAACAGGACTGCAAGCCATGGACGACGATGCCATTGCCACTCCATATCGTTCGTATATGTATGTAGTGCGGTTTAGCCTGTTTCGGTTTCTGGTGACTGCCATCCCCCGTTGAGGTTCGATTTACCAATGTCCGTGTCGCAAATGAAGCAGTCCATAATTTGTCATTTAATTTTATCCCTTATGTTATTTAAGCTACCTATCTTCTGGATTGTTTATACTATTGTGTTTTGGGTATTCATGAGTGAAAACACATTTTTATGTTATTAATGCTGATGGACGCGCAGAGGAATCCAAGAGGGCCCATCAATGTCGTTTTGGCGACAATGTCGGGGCTAAAAGTGGTCGCTGTAAGCCTAAGAATAGAACTGTTAGCGTTATGGCGGCTTTATCAGACTCTCATTAGCAATTTAAGCTAACTTAGCCACTTTTAGATAGTCAATTAGGTATCGTCACCGCGCATCAATGCTGTACCATCGTCAAGACTCATCTATCAATGACACTGCAGCGGCGAGGGAGTTGTGCTTGCTTCAACGAATGAGACTTTAGACGGCAAGCGGTTACGACCATGAGTAGAAGTCTAATCTTACTGAAAGAGCGACATGGACAAGTAATTGAAGGATATATCATCAGCAAGTTTCACCTCCATGTTGTGAATTATTAAATTTTCTTCTGGGATATCGTATGTGAATTCAGAATTATGATAATATTCAGTAACTACAATACGTTCTTGTTCAGGGTCATTGTCTATTTTGTCTGTTCGAAGGTGGCAACTCCGGTGATACTTCCAATAACATCACCTGAGAAAATATGTCGTATATTTCATAATTAAATATAATTTTTGCACAGTGTAAACGAAATAAGTGTCAACGTGTCGGGAACATTTATAAGTAGCCCGCCGCTGTCATGCAAACAGGAAAGCAGGTGTGAATAGCTGGGCCCTGACGGATTCGAACCATCGACCACTCGGTTATGAGCCGAGCGCTCTAACCAGACTGAGCTAAGGGCCCACATACAACTGCAAGTGAGTGTCTGTCTTAGGCGTTATTATATCAAAGAACGGGCACGCCGTCGCCAGGACTCGAACCTGGGACCACCTCGTTAACAGCGAGGTGCTCTACCAACTGAGCTACGACGGCACTCCGACATGAATAAATAGATTTAGCAGGAATCATATGGCTTTCGTTTCCTGGTTTTTAGACAAACCAGGTCTGCATCGACACCCTTTCGCCAACTGTCCGACTATCAAATCCAATGCGAGCAGATGAATCGGTCAAGGGCGTTCTTGAGGATGTTAGAGAGCAGGTCACCCCGGATAAGGCCGAGCGGTTAGCCCTCAGTGAGGCAATAGACGAACTCCGCCAGCGTATCGACTTGGAACTCGACACTCGTGAAGTCAGTGGTGAGACCGTTCATGTCGGGTCAACTGCCCGCGATACGTGGCTGTCAGGCGACCGTGATATTGACATATTTATCCGATTTCCACAGACGATTGATCGAGAGACACTTGAGCAGCAGGGTCTCGAAATTGGACGTGCGGTGCTTCCAGAGGGACACGCAGAGTTTGCAGAACACCCCTACATCAAAGGAGAATACAACGGCTTCGCAGTTGACCTCGTCCCATGTTATGATATTGCTGCTGGGGAGCCACCGAAATCTGCTGTTGATCGGACACCACACCACACGGAATATCTCAACTCAAAAATCACCCCTGCACAGGCTAGTGATATTCGGGTCGCGAAACAGTTTCTGAAAGGAATCGGAATATATGGGAGCGATTTACGAACCGCAGGATTTTCTGGATATCTGACTGAACTTCTCGTTCTTGAGTACGGGCAGTTTTACGAGTTCATTTCAGAGGCAGCTCGTTGGAGTCTACCGATATCGTTCGACCCTGCCAGCCATCAGACGAAGTCGCACGATGACCCACTTGTGATGGTGGATCCGACGGATTCGTCGCGCAACGTCGCAGCAGTGTGCACCGATGAAAACGTCGCGCGGCTCCAACATTATGCCCGTGAATTCCTTGAGTCGCCAGCGGTGGAATTTTTCACTCCTACACAGTTAGAACCGCTCACGAAAGCCGAGCTTCGAGACGTCTTGGAGCGTCGAAAGACGGATCTAGTCGGAGTCGTGTTTGAGACACCCGCCATTGTTGATGACCAACTATACCCCCAGCTTGAGAAGTCGGAATCTGGAATCAAAACTGAATTGGAGGCACGAGATTTCAATTGTATTCGATCGACACATGCAGCCACTGACCGGACGCTCCTGTTATTTGAACTACAACATGCGACACTGCCGGCGATACAGCGACACACTGGTCCGCCAGTCGATGTAAGTGACCATGCTGAAACATTCTATCGTCGGTACGCTGAGGCTGATGTGTATGGGCCGTTTCTTGAGGGTAGCCGATATGTCGTTGAACGTGATCGCGAGTTCCGCACCGCTCGTGAGCTGCTCGAATCGACAGCTCTATTCGATGTGGGTTTGGGTTCACACATCGAATCTGCACTTCAAGATGAGTATACAGTCGTTGAGCATGAACAATTAGTATCGCTCATTGATGAGTTCGGAACCGAACTGGCCGTATATTTCAATCCAGCGCCGTAGGTGAGTTACCCGCGCGTGACGGAAAGTCCCGAGTCGTGGCCAAGTGACGACAGCCTGTTCTTGATGACGCTTGTGACTGTTGGGCGCCTTTTCAAATCGAAACGCGAGAGGTAATCAAGAGCACCGTTCGCCCACAGCCGTCGGCTTCCCTTGGGCTTCCGCCTTGCAATTCGATGAACTACAAGTTGAGTGCCTGCTTAACTGACTGTATGAGGGGGGTGGTTGAGTCCTGCATCGAATCATCAAGCTCCATCGGATCTCTTCCATCAAATGTTTCATGAACAATGGAAACACCCTCAGCGAGTGTGTCAAGTCCATATCCGCCTTCAAGCACGAACGCTAGTGCAGCGTCTACATCGTCTGCCAGTGTCCGAACACGTTCAGTGAGAAGTGCATATCCCTCTGTCGAGACACGCATTCGCGAGATGGGGTCATGCCGATGAGCGTCAAATCCAGCGCTAACGATGAACACGTCTGGATCAAATGCCTTGGTCACTGGTCGCAGGAGCGATTCCATAACGGCAAGATAATCAGCGTCACCGGCACCGGCGGGCAGTGGAACATTCAGGGTTGTTCCATCTGCGCCACCAGTCCCTGTCTCAGATATTTTTCCAGTGCCTGGATACAGTCCTTCTTCATGCGTTGAGGCATATAGAACGTCTGAGTCAGTATAAAAGATATCTTGAGTCCCGTTACCGTGGTGAACATCCCAATCGAAGATCAATGCTGACTCGACAGTGTTCGATGGATCATCGAGCACTGTCTGTGCAGCGACAGCAGCATTATTGATATAACAAAATCCCATCGCATCGTCCTCAACAGCATGATGACCAGGGGGGCGCCCGAGAGCAAAGGGCGTATCCCTCCCGCTCGCCCCTTCACACGCTGTTTGCGCAGCCCACTGAGCGAGTCCCGCAGAAGCCAGCGCGGCATCCCAAGTTTGCTTCGATGCGACGGTATCCTGATCCCAGTTGCCACCACCGTTTGCACAAAATTGCTTTATGTCCTGTATGTACGAAGATTCGTGAACGGTTTCAATCGCTTGCTCGCTTGCTTTGTATGGAGAGACGTACTTTGCCCCATGGCGTTTAGCGAGCGCGCGTCGGATTGCACGCAATCGATCGGCGGTCTCAGGGTGACGCTTGCCCGTATCGTGTGCGAGACAGACGTCATTGTATCCGAACTGCATTGATTACTCAAACAGTGAAAAGTACGTCTGAATATCTTCTGCCTGCACGGTACGTCGGTCGGCATGCCGTGCTAAGATCGCTGCCCCCTCAGCAACGTTTGTGGCGTACTCTTCAAGAATATCCGCTAATGCGATCCGTGCATCCATCGAGACGCGATACTGCGAGTCGATTTCAAGCCGAGCAATACGGTCGATTGGGGCAATTGGAAGTGTCACTTCCCGCCGAGAGACAACCTGTTTAACGCCAAAATCCTCCGCCATCAACGTTTTGCGGTTATCTGTCGCCGCCTGCTCTGCAGCCGAGATTGCCACCTCCGCGCCGTGGGATTGAATCCGCTGGGCCAGTTCCTCAGTTGCATCGGCGCTCACCCGAAGATCGCCCGCTTGAGCACGAATAATACTGTCTACAGGGGCGAACGGCAACTCGACACTCATATGCATATGTGCGGTGTGAACGGGGTATAATCCTTTCCGTGCGAGGTGCTGGCTCTGTCCCAGCACACAATGTGTACGCGGCTGGTAATTACTCTTCACGTTCGATGCTCTCAGCAGTTATTTTATCATCTTGAATTGGACCAGTGACGGTGACACGCTCACCCAACCGAAGTGAGCTGTCGGTTACGACACGACGTGTCTCACTGCCGTCATCCAAGATGACAGGAGAGCCCGCTTGAACCACTGTTCCAGTAAATTCCTCAGTTTGAGCTGTCTGAACAGCTTCTGAGGATTGTACTGCGGTCTCCGAGGTTTCTTTGGCTTCCGATGTTTCTGATGTTCTTGAGGTTGTGTCAAACGCGGCGAGGCCATCGTTCGCCGGTGATGATGAGTCATCCGGTGTTGATGCTCCCGGCGGGTCGCGATCCAACTTCGTGACTGTGGATTGCCATCCAGCTGATGCTTCGAGATCATCTTGCCACCCCTCCTGAATTTCAGCTGCGGTACAGACAATATAATCAGCGAGGTCAATATCAAGATTTGCTTTGTCTCCCCAAAGTGCGATTCTCATATCTCCAGTTTCATCCTTCACTCGGATGTTCCGAACCTGACCCTGGCTGCCGTCATCGCGATCGAATGTCCGCTTATCACCAATCTCAATGACTCCGCCTGCCAAGTCGACAGTCTCATCGATCGATAATGACTCAATATCGCGTGTCTGTGGATCATATCCGATTGTTTTATCGATAACGTTCACGTCCCCACGGCCACTTACATGAAGTTCCAGTGCTCCCTCTCGCTCACGCACATATCCGTCAACGATTTCGATACAGTCACCAGCGTCCAGCTCGTTGGCCAGCGGTGCCTGTTCGTCCCACAGAGTGACACGAATACGTCCAGTTGGGTCTCCGATCTGGAGGTTTGAGACATGACCCTCGGTTCCATCATCGCGGTCGAACGTTCGAACGCTGTCCGTGTCAAGGACCCTTCCTTCGAGATTGACATCTGAGAGCCCGAGCGAGAGATCCTCAATGCGGTAGCTGTCCAGCGCTTCAACGGCAACCTCTTCCTCAGGAGCGGGTTCAACCTTGTTCACATCAACCTCGATCCCATTGAACCCCTCTTTGGGTCGACCGCTGACTCGGAGAACCTGACCGACATTCACCTTCTCAGCTGCATCGGTTGCCATTTCATCCCACAGCGTAATTCGAATCTGCCCGGTTTCATCAGCGACTGTTAGGTTCATGACGTGACCATCGGTCTCTTCATCGTCACGCTCAAATGTTCGTATCTCACCGATTTTCTGTATCTTCGCTAAGAACTTTGCTTCATCCATGTCCGGCTTGATATCAGCAACACCCTCAACTTCATCATCTCTAATCTCATGTGCAATGAGCATTGCTGCGGTTTCTTCGTCAGCCAAGCCGCCCATCTCCTCAACTTTTTCTTCGACCGCAGTTTCGAATTCATCAAACTCAATATCTGTATCGAGATCCGTATAGACATCCTCAATTGCACCCATTTAGCTCACCCCAAGAGACAGAGTGATTGTCTCGAAGAAGCCCCACCGTTGTTCATGTCGTTGACAAAGAATACCCTCAAGCATAGTGAGTTACAAGCGAGGCTTCCGGTTAAGAATTTTCTTGTCTCTCGTCGTGTCAAGAGTGAATTGCTCGTTACTGTCACCATTAGTACCCTCTTAACCTACACTGGTTGTTCAGCGATATTCTCTCAAGAGCTTGGATACAGTACAGAGAGGACAACTCAATTAGTCTGAATCTCTGGCTTTCCCTTTGTGACACCTCTTGATGTGTTCACGCCGACAGATTGAGCGGCTATACACATCGTAACCCTCATATGCTATTATATGATTTTTTTATATAAGTCCTGATAGGGTAGTGGACTATCCTCCTGGCTTGCGGAGCCAGGGACCGGCGTTCAAATCGCCGTCAGGACGCTACAATTTCTTCGTCTTAGGGCGGCTTTCTTATCTCTGATCAAGAGATATACACGATGATGAAACTCAAGAAAACAGGTTCAGGTGAGTCGTCCCCGTGCCCTCACAGGATTACAATCTTATGCTAAAGTCGGTCCTACTTGCTGATCCAACTGTCGGTCCACCAACGCATCAGTCCGTGGGTTCTCTTCATATTACTGATTAACGAGCGAAATCGTATGTAGATATGTCCAGACCTGCTATTGCATATAATCATACGCTCATTCACCGCCTCAGGAAGCACATGAGAGAGGCAGTGAACAAGCACCTTTCACAATATTGAAACGAATGATGGGTTACATACGACCTCTCGTCGCGGTAAGCAGTAAGGCCTAATTCGGTGGATGCTCAATATACCATTGATGGCAACGGTAACTTACCTGAACTACGAAGTGCTTGATGACAATGGCTGGGACATTGATGATAATGACCTCTTTGAAAACGCAGCCGATGCCGACCTCGGCGAGGAGGACTACGGTTCACTCACCGTTAATCAGGGTGAGTACATCCTTGAGGCCGCTGAGGCGCAAGGCTACGACTGGCCTTTCTCATGCCGTGCTGGTGCGTGTGCAAACTGCGCCGCCATCGTCAAGAAAGGTGAAATCAACATGGACATGCAACAAATTCTCTCTAACGAAGAAGTTGATGAGAAGGATGTCCGCCTCACGTGTATCGGGAGCCCGGAGACTGACGAGATAAAGATTGTTTACAACGCAAAACATCTCGACTATCTCCAGAATCGCGTTATCGCGTAGCGACTGTTACACATCATTCTCTTTTTATTGATGCAGGCAAGGAGTGGCAACGATAATTGGACTACCCCTCACGGCAGTTATCTAGCCAAAATAAAAATCGACGACCTCAGGTCGCCATAGAGATATCGACAGCCGTCCAATTAATCCGAGAGCTACTCAGTATGACACTGCCGACGAGTATTACGACAGCCAGCGGGAGCAGTACTTCGATAGCAGTGAGAAACACTGCAGAGGCCTGAATCCCAAGAAAAATGAATATAATTGGACCACAGCAGGCTGTGCCCGAGATGATTGTTGGGAGGCCAGCCACAACGCCAATATATGACCCCTGAGTGTTGCATTGATTTGGATATGCCCAGCCTAAATATGATAGCGTCGCATTCAGTCCAATCAATACCCCGATTCCGAGCGCTATGACTGTATTGAGTGAGAAGAGATACGTCAATCCTCCAATCTGTGCACTTAGTATCGGGGTAAATGAGAATGGGCCTTGCATAGCAAACACACGCCCAAGGGGGTTCCTCACAACCGTTATGTCAAAACCGCCGAAACCAGGCGCTATATGACCGATGGCAATCAAGTAAACAACTGCGTATCCGAAGGTCACGACGCCAGTTAGTGCTCGGAGGCGTGGATGCGAAAGAGCGATCTTCAACCCAACATGGCTCGATATGAGTGCTTGACGTATTGAGTGTAAATTAAACCGGTTCATCAGACTAACTTCCCTCATTCATACACGGCTGTTTCTGGGTAAAACCCAGCCCAAGCAAACCACATCGCGTCGAATATGTACAGTGAATTCAGTGGGAGCGCATCAGGTGAGTACGCTGTCCCATCTATGCCGATGATTTCAGTTCCCTCATATTTGAACTGGCGATTGTCGGGGTTAGCATATGCATGGGCTGTATCATATCGAGGATCATACACCGCGATAATGGAGTCGTCTCCGATTGATCCACGGACGATTCCGGTAGAGCGAATAGTGTCCTTGACAAACGCAGCTGCCCCAGCAGGTGTTCGGACACCCATCACTACTTTTTTTGGTGGAAATCGGTCGTCACTGTTGAGTTCTTCAAACAACGGCGCTGCATCTGTGGTGTAGTAACCCTCACGAGAGTTGTATGATCCATATGGGTCGTTATTATAATTGCGCGCATGCCCTGTCTGTGTCGACAGAACGGCGGTGTCTGGATGCTGCTGTTGCCAGCGGTCCCAGGTGGTCCAAATAACCCGAAATTCACTCAATGAAGTGGTCGGTGGATTCTCTTCCCACGGCCCAGGAATTCCCGTGGCTAGCATCTGTGGCCACCACGTTTCTGTGGCACGATCGTACATGATGAGATTATTATTGACTAATCGGCCTGAGACTCCGAAGGTGGTCGACCCACGACGAAATCCCATGGCCGTTCCAGTGAGTGGGCAGTACGTTACTGTCGCGGGCACATCACCGAGAGTGTCATTGACGATTTCATGCTGGACCAAGATATTCTGTGGATACGCTTTGGTAACTCCATTATGTTGGACCCCAAACACAGGGTCACCCGGTGCAAGGAAGTCAACCTCGGCAGGAGTGATAAAATGAGGGTCATCAATCGAAGGAATACCATCCTTTGGAGGGCCGCCCGATCGGGCCTCGTTTCGAATCGCTTCAGGTGTAGATGGGAGCGGTAGTGGCTTGCTTGCCTGTGGTATGACTGCTTCGATACGGCCCGACCCTGCAGGTGTTGACTGAGAGGAGGATTCTGACGATGTTGGTGACGAAATCGAGGCGGGTTCAGCGGTGGTGTCATCAGCACTTGTTTGACTACCAGCGCATCCTGCAAGCAAGGTTGCACCAAGGACGAGGAAGTGACGGCGTGTGGGGCGCTGCATATCTATATATATCCGCAGAGAATGAAATAACAGTTGAGCGTCTGTGCAAAGTCCTCACATCAGGGGAACAAATACAATCATAAGCAGAAAACGGATTTACTGTGATCGTATACTCTTAGTGCTATCAGTGAATCCGATTTCCTCTTGTATGTGTTCAGGAGTAATCACGCAGATTCAATCCGGTTCCCGAGTATGAAAAGAATTGACTACTGATGAGTGGTACGGTTAATACTCGTAATTGGTGTCCTCGCTGCGACCGTCTTCTGATGTATCGTCCTCTTTTGAAGAGCTGTGTCGCGACCCGCTCGGCGGAAGGCTGCTTTGCTCTGATTCATTGGCGTGCATCTCTTCGTCGATCCAACTAGTATGACACGATTGACAGTAATTTCCGTGGTAATTAGCATCGCGGACGAACTCCTCACCGCAATTCACGCAGGTGACGTGTGTCCGAGTCATCATATACCAAGATGCTATCAACAGGGATACGTTCGTCGGCCACCCAAAGTCATTAGTGACATCATAATGAAATGAAGTTGTGGATGCGTCCATCCAAGCTGGATATCTATTGTGTGCCAGTGGCGAGTTTAAACCAGCCACGTGGGCATGGAGAACGTGTACGGGTGAGACTCACCATGTCGAGCGCTTAATTGCGGCAGCGAAAGCATTGATGGCTGCACAAACTGGAAATTATAAGCAAGCACGCGTGCATGCACAGGCTGTCAGCAGCAGCATAACACCCCACCCTTCGCATGCCGAGGTGCTCATCTCCTATATAGAAAGATTAGCACAGGACCCGACCATCATTGAGGAAGCGTCACCACCAACACAGTTCCCAGAGATCTCTCATTCACCTGCAAAAGTCAGATTTGACGTAATCGGGGCTGCCGCAGTGGCTGTTGCGGCAGTTCATCAGGAGATGGATTCGACGATTATTGAAGAGGGTGTGACATACGCACAGACTGATGCACCAGAGCCACGAGGGAGCGATGGATTCGCCGGTGCGCTGTTGCGATTCGTTGAGTCACCAACTGACCGGCTAGTCATCTATCGACGTATTGAGCAAAAGGTCGATCGGCGACAGTCTGACATTGCTGATGTGAGTGAGCTGTTTGAGTAACCTCAGTCAGGATACTGTTCTGCGCCGCGCCATTCTGCAGAGTTATCTTGTGGATTATATCCCAACGCGGTCCGGGCTCGCTCGATAGAATAGTACTTGCGGTCATTGTCTGAGATTCCATAGACGATTTCAAAGTCATACTCCGCTCGTATACATCGAGTGAACAGATGTGCACAGTCCCGATAAGAGAGCCACATGGCTTGACCACGCTCGTAATCGATCGGTGGGTGTCCTTTTGTGAGGTTTCCTATTCGAACATTCACAACAGAAATATCATGATGATCGTGGTAGTAGCGGCCAATAATCTCGCCAGTTGCTTTACTCACGCCATAGTGATTGGTTGGTCGGGGGAGTTCTGCGCCGGTCAGTCTGTACTGATCCTTTGGGCGATACATATCTGGTGTGCGTTCTTCAGTCTCATATGCTCCGACTGCGTGGTTTGAGGATGCAAAAATAAATTTCTCGATATCAGTCTTAACCGCTACCTCATACATCGAATGTGTGCCGTTGATATTGTTTTCTACAACTGAGTTCCACGGTGCTTCTGGGCGAGGGTCACCAGCCAAGTGAATCACCGCTTGGCAGCCCTCTACAGCCGCTGTGACAGCCTCACTATCGCGGATATCTGCAATAATAATATTCTCATCAGCGATATGATCTGGCCGGCGATCACGTGGAACAGGTTCACGATCGACTAACCGCCAATTGAATGTCTCACCTGCATGTTGCAGAATCGCCTGTCCCACGCGCCCACTGGCGCCTGTCATCAGGACTGGCTTATCCATTATATCTGATAATATGCAGAGAGTGGCTAAGAAATGTGCGATTCAATCTGCATCTGCAACCTCTCATACTGGGGATTGAGTCCAATCCAGAAATAATGTCACAACAGGTAATTGGGTGCCCTCCCGGTTTATTTGTGTATGAACGACCCGGATGCCAATTCGCGACCTCCGAGTGAGATTGAAACAGCCTGCTTTGAAACGGGGATTAAATTCGGCTCATTGTATCACCAGTTTGCTGGGACACCAGTGTCGCCCGCGAGCGCTGGTTCACTTGAGGCAGCGATGGAAGATGCGATAGAGAATCAGCCATACTGTCAGGAGGTCCAAGTGCGAATACACCGAGACCGGTTAGAGCGCGCAATCGCTGCGCAATCAGTGGCATACACTGAGCTCACAGGCGAATTCTTCGATGTCGAGATGAGAATCAATGCGGCTGATACCGATATTATTGCGATCATGGAGATGCAAGATGATTACCCACAGATGGAGATTACGTCGATTCAGCGCCCAGTCTGACACTAAGCGCCGAGCCGCCTCAATGTGTGCACTGGCGGTCTGCCCCTTCCGTGTCAACTACTTTCACTATACGGCGTGTGTTTAACTTTTATTGAGTTGTTAGACAATGTATGAGCGGTCAGACAACTCTCGGTGATGAAGACCTATTCGGAGAAGCGGCCGAAGAGATGCGCAACGAGGTCGAAACGCATCTTGACGATGCCAGAGCAGCGTTGCCAGAGGCAGATGCCGTCTGGGATACAGATGCAGCGAATATCCTGGGCGTGCTCAATGGATTTAAATCGGCACTAGATATTGAGGATGCCGTATCACATCTGCGACAGGCAAAAAAAACGTTCGTCATCGGCCGGGAGGCAGACGCGTTCGATGACGCTGAGTCGCTTGAATCAGCAGTTGCAGAGGTACAGGGAATTGTTGAATTGCTCGAGGAAGCGGACGAATTAGCAGGTGAGCTCAGTCGAACGGTTCCGCAACTCCGCGACCAACTCGAAGATGAAGAAGAGGAATCCTAATTTTCGAACTCTTCGTGGCTGAGTTCAATTAGTCGTCATCGGCCGCATCTGAGTTGGCGATAATTTGTGCTTTGCGTTCGCTTGCTCGCTGAACAAACTGATCAGGAAGATCGTCTATTTCACCAGCCTGGACGCCCCAGAGATGTGCATAGAGTCCTCCCTCTGCGAGCAACTTTTCATGATTTCCACGCTCGACAATTTCACCATCATCTAGAACGACAATACGATCAGCGTCGCGAATCGTCGAAAGTCGATGTGCGATTGCAAACGTCGTTCGATCGGCCGTGAGACGGTCTAATGACCGTTGTATGAGCATCTCCGTCTCAGTATCCACGTCGGATGTTGCCTCATCGAGGATGAGAATATCCGGGTCACGAAGAATTGCACGAGCAATCGAGAGTCGCTGACGCTGTCCACCTGAGAGTTTGACTCCTCGTTCACCAATTTCGGTATCGTACCCATCAGGGAGTTTCTGGACGAACTCGTGTGCCTCTGCAGCTTTTGCTGCGTCGATAATCTCCTCACGGGACGCCCCAAACGTTCCATATCGGATGTTCTCCGCAACAGTTCCATAAAACATGAATGTGTCTTGGCTGACGTACCCGATAGACTGTCGAAGGCTAGCAATCGTTGCCGAGCGAATATCTTTACCATCGATATTGACACTCCCCGAGTCAACGTCGTACATACGTAGTAGCAGCTTTAGAATAGTCGATTTGCCTGCTCCGGTCGGCCCAACCAGTGCAAGCGTTTCGCCACCGCCGACTTCAAAGCTGATGTTCTCCACTGTCGTCGAGTTGTCGTTGTATCCGAAGGTGACTGAATCGTATTCGACACTTCCATTTGAAACGTCCAGTGCCTCTGCATCAGGTTGTTCAGTGATCCGGGCAGGTTCATCCATCAGTCCAAAGATACGCTCTGCGGAGGCGTAGGCACGCTGATACATATTAATAATCTGTCCGAACTGAGACATTGGCCAAATAAACCGCTGAGTGAAGAGAATGAAACCAACGAACTCACCCGGTGACAGAGAGCCACTAAAGAACAGTGGTGCAGTTTGTGTTGATTGGTACGTTAATACCCAGATACCACCCAGCAGAAACGTTGTGACGAATCCAACACCGGAGAGGATGCGGAGCGCAGGGAAGAACTTAATCCGTGTTCGAATTGCATCCCAATTTGCATCATAGTAGTCTTCTGAGGTGTCATCAACACGGTCTGACTCGAATCCTTCCGTATGTGCGGATTTAATCACCTGGATACCGCCAAGATTATTTTCTAAGCGAGAGTTGAGTTGTCCGACAGAGGAGCGTACCTCTGCGTACTTTGGTTGAATTGTCTCGACGAAGCGGTACGTAAAGTATGCAATCGCCGGAACAACACCGAGTGTCACGAGCGCCAACTGCCAGTTCCAATACAACAAAATTGCAGCAATGCCGAGCACCATCACAGCGAGACGGAAGGCTGAATTCATGCCATCATTGAGAAACCGCTCTAATCGATTGACATCATTCGAGAGAATTGACATCATCTCACCCGTCTGCTTGTCGGCAAAGAAATCCATATTTAGTCGTTGCATTTCATCATACGTGTCAGTCCGGACAGCATGCTGGACACGCTGTGCAAATGAATTCCATCCCCAGTTACGCACCCAGTGAAAGGCGGCACCGCCAAAGAATGCGAGCCCTATCAACAAAACTGAAAGATACAGTTGCCCTGTCTGTGTTGTTGGGATCCATTCTTGTGGGATTAGCCACAGTGCAAAGGGTCGCTCGTCGAAAAATATCGAATCGACAGCAATCGCTAATAATACTGGCGGGAGGAGGTCAAGAATGCGGGCTGCAATACTCGACACAATGCCCACCACAATTGCGACGATATTCTCTCGTCCATATGTGGCGAACAATCGCCGCATTGGATTTGCGACCCGCTCGCGCTGTTGTTCGAACGGATCATCGTCATCATCAAGAACTGCAGGCATCGTTGTAGATTAGCGCTACGGACACAAAAGGGTTCTATTGGCGGATTAGAGGTGTCGATACTCGATTTCTGGGTCAAGGCCCGCTTGCACGAGATCATCACGTATCCGCTCCCGAAGTGGGTCTGGAACAGTGTCGCGGCCGACTGGAACGGCAGTCTCACCATCGCCTTTGACCTTCCAATAAAGAACGCATTTTGAGGGCGCATAAAACTCGATACTGTACGCATCTGTTGCACCACGATAATGAACACGGGCAGCGTATCCCTCTGTCGTCCAGTTTTCAAGCGCCCCCAACGCGACTACCGGATCCGGCATATAAATTGATGTGTGTCTCGGCGAAAATGCCTATTGGTCTCATCGTTTCAATAGGGTGTGTGCCGATTGAAAAAGGACATGTGCAAATCACTCAGCCTGCACTGATGCTGGAATTTTCACTTCGTCACCAACGCTGATATTATGACTATCCGTATATCGATACGATAACTCAAGTACATACTGCCCACGGCCTTCGTATCTCGGTGAAGATTCATTTGCTGGCGGCACCGGTGCATGATGAATCTGTGTGACTGTTCCGTCAGCATTGACGAACACAATATCAATTGGAAAGGACATATTTCGCATCACGTACTGGTAAGATCCGGGCTGTGAGTGCACGAACAACATTCCACTATCTGGTGGCAACGAGTCGGTGTTACTCAAGCCAGTATATCGTTTTTGATCAGTATCGGCTATCCGCACATCAACACTGGCAAGCGTTGTCGCAGTAGTTTCGTTTAGGATGTCTACTTGCGTTCGATCGTATGACAATTCGTCTGGAGCGGAGGTGGGAGAGGGAGATAGCAAAGAGAACGACGGGGAATACAGTGTAACACCCACAACGATGAGCGCCGAGAGAACAGTGAGTGACAAGACGATGCGAGTTTGCATACTAAATGCAGACACTACGATCATATTTGCGTATATCGACCTAAGAATTCCGTTCTCAAAAAGTGGAAACGATTATACCGCTGTACCGGTGAACTCTATTGTGGGCTTGTGGTCTAGTGGTTATGACGCTTCCCTTACAAGGAAGAGGCCGGCGGTTCGAGTCCGCCCGAGCCCATTTTTATCTGAGGTGGTTGAGTTAATCTGTCTGCTCGCGCGAGTGTGCAGGCAATTGTTCGGTTCTCGTATGCTCAAAAGACATCTATCCAGATTGACTCCTGTGCGATGGCATATATCTGTGGCTCGAAGATCTTACTCTGGTTATAATTAGCTATGTTATCTCGCCTCAAGCTATGAAACTATCGCAAATTAGTCGTTGAAAACACAGGCGTGGTATTCCGTCTGGAGCCTGTCATCATACTATCAGTGATTGTAGCTCAAGTACTGAAATGTAAAGAGTGACTGAATTACACAATCGTGCGATTAGCTATTTCGAAATACTTTTTCACAGCCTACACATACCTTAGCTCGGAAGCCGCCTTAGCTCAGGCTGGGAGAGCACTCGACTGAAGATCGAGCTGTCCCCGGTTCAAATCCGGGAGGCGGCATCTTTGTCACTACTTAAACCAGGATTATCGCAGTCAGTATATCTGAATCTGGTTCCGTAATAATATCATCCAGTCCATTCGGTAGTGCTTCATGCTCTCTGCTCATGAAGCAGGTGTCGAACGCTCTCGAAACAGTCCCTCTTGACGGGAGATATTCAATGGAGTTAACGGCGCATGAACTCTCATTATTTTTATGCACGGTAGACGCCTTGCTACGCTCGATGAGATTATTGGATTGGCAGCACCAGACAGTGATGACATCGTTGATATTGTCAAATCATGGGCTAAGTCAAATGATATTGGGGTGACCGTTCTCGATGTTGGGACTGACATTACTGATGATCATATCGAACGAGAGAAAACGACACTCGGAATCTCCATCGGAGGTGATGGGACGTTTCTCGAAGCTGCCCGGTCGCTTGCTCCATTCCAGATCCCATTGATGGGAGTCAACTCAGGGACATTAGCATTCTTAGCCCGCGTCGAACCGATGGACGTGAAAGATGCACTCACTGCGGTCTACCGCGGGCGAGCCTCAGTGAATGCAAGACAACAGTATGAGGTCACTGCTGGGGACATTGAGACGACTGGTATCAATGAGATGTTTCTCCAAAAGCACCCGCCAGAGGACCGCTATGGAACCAAAGTTGGATCGCTTCACGTCTTTGTTGATGAGGAGTACGTTGGTGAGTACTTTGGGAGCGGATTAATTATTTCAACTCCAACTGGAAGCACTGGACGGGCATACTCAAATCACGGTCCAGTTCATTATCCGCAGAATAATCGAACACTCCAGATCATTCCACACGAAACCATCAGCGCAGCAGTCGACCCAATAGTCGTCAGTCAAGACTCACAAATCGATATCGTTCTGGATGCCGACTTTGACATAGATGTCGATGGGGGACGGCAGTTCGAGCGACTTGAAGCAGATACTGTCGTCCGTATTACGGGGGCAAACCAACCTGTCCAGACAGTTCGTACCGAGTATGATGATGCGTTCATCACCGCACTGGTCGACAAGCTTGACTGGGGACTTCGGACCGTCGATGATAATGGCCCGCAGTCAGCGCTTGAGAGCCGCCCATCATCATCAAATTTCGAAGAACGTGCTGCACGTGTCGCAAGAGAGGCCGCTCGGTCTGCAGGCGAGCCGCTCCGAGAACTCCACGGGCAGGTTGAAAATGTTGAGTACAAAACTGACAAGTCAGATATCGTCACTGAGGCCGACTATCAGGCAAATTATATTATACAGACAGCCATCAACAGCGAGTTTCCTGAGCATATTGTCCAGTCTGAAGAAAACGATCAAATCGTGTCCGAAGATGGATATAGCTGGATCGTTGATCCGCTTGATGGGACCGGTAACTTTGCGCACGGAAACCCAAACTACTCGATTTCAATCGCGCTGCTAAAGGACAGAAAGCCAGTTCTCGGTGTTGTTTATGCACCAGAATCTGAGGAGATGTTCTACGCTATTGACGGCGAGGGTGCATATCAAAATGGGCATGAGATACAGCCAACGTCTAGAGACCGGTTAGATGAGAGTATGTTGTTGTCTGGGTACGACCCTAACGGAGAGTTTCTGCAAGCGTTTTATCACGAAACTCAAGGCGTTCGTCGGTTGGGAAGTGCGGCGCTCAATCTTGCCTATGTTGCTGCTGGGAGCGCTGACGCAGTCTGGGAACACGATACCCATCCATGGGACGTCGCAGCGGGACTTTGTATTCTGCAGGAGGTTGGCGGGGAAGCAACAGATCAGTATGGATCGTCATACGAATTGAGTTTTGATGCCACAGATCAGCGAAATCCTCTACTTGCCAGTAACGGCTCGGTACATCAACCGCTTGTTTCGCATATTGAGAGAACAAGTTCGATGAACGAGTAACGTCACCAGCAGTGACTGTGAGGAATCAAGACAAAATTGTGTGATTCTTCCGGTAGATACAATCGCCATGCCATAGTCAGAAAGGCATTTTTCGGCCTTGGTCGTTCATTGATCTATTTGTCCGCCTCTGATGATAATCTGTGCTTCTCAAGCATCTGCGACAGACGCTTGCTGGAGCGATTTGACCCACAAAGGTTAGTCGCGACTTCATTCAGCTCCTTATATCCGTTCGGATTTCACTTCGTTGCCATTGCATCGAATCATGAACCAGAGGAGACTGGCTAAGCTCTCTTTGAGGCGCACATCTGGGTGGTGGAGTCATGCTGCAAGACGCGCTCAAAATGTTGGCACTGGCTCACTTCAGGTGTCGTCAACGACATCAATCTGGCTGACAGATTCAGCGACACGGTCTCGGGCAGTAGCGGTGTCAGTTGCCGTTGCGATAGCGACACCCATCCGGCGGCCAGCGTAGGCTTCGGGTTTACCGAACAGTCGCAGATTGGTCTCAGGTATTGAGAGTGCCTCGCTGACTCCAGTGTAGGCAGGTGTTTCGACCGGATGATCAACCACCAATGCTTTTGTTGCAGTCGGACGCTCAACAGTGATGTTTGGTACCGGAAGATCAAGAATCGCACGTAAATGGAGGTCAAACTGACTCAACCGCTGAGACCCCAGCGTCGCAAGGCCGGTATCATGGGGTCGTGGCGAGAGTTCGCTAAACAGGACCTCTTCATCTCGAAGAAAGAACTCCACACCAAAGATGCCGTGCCCACCGAGCTCATTAGTCACCTCGCGAGCCATTTGCTGTGCGTTCGTTAGCTGGTCACTGGTTAGTGAGTGTGGTTGCCAACTCACTCGATAGTCACCACCCTCTTGGATGTGACCAGTCGGAGGGCAGAAACTTGTCCCATCTTCATGCCGCACAGTCAACAGTGTAAACTCAGAGTCAAAATTGACGAGATCCTCGACAATGACTCGGCCGGTGTCTGATCGGGAGCCTTCTCTGGCGGTGTTCCAAGCCGATTCAACCTGTTGATTATTATGTGCGACTGACTGACCCTTGCCTGAAGAGGACATGGTAGGCTTTACCACTGCTGGTGTCCCGATTTCCGCGACTGCTTCACGATATGTCTCGTGACTGTCGGCGAAAGCATAGTCACCGGTAGTGACACCAACCTCTTCGGCGGCCAACTCACGAATGCGCTCGCGGTCCATCGTGAGTCTGGTCGCTCGGGCTGTCGGCACTACATCGTATCCCTCGTGCTCTAACTGTTTGAGCTCGTCAGTTGCAATCGCCTCAATCTCTGGGATGATGAGTGCAGGATCCGCTTGTTTGACGACCTGCCGCACCGCTGCTCCATCGGTCATATCGATAGTATAGCTCTGGTGGGCGACCTGCATCGCCGGCGCGCGCTCATATCGTCCGACAGCGACAGTTTCTAAACCCAACTGCTGGGCCGAGAGAACAATCTCTTTTCCGAGTTCTCCACTCCCGAGGAGCAGGAGTGTCGTCGCATTTTCAGCCTCTGGCGTGCCCAGACGGCGCCCGTGAGTGGATGACATACCAACAAATAGCACAATAGACACAAAAGTGAATTGGCTGCGGTGGCCTCACTATCATCAGATCGACCGGTAGTGCCAGATCCAACCCCGATTACGTTGAGCGATATCGCCTGAATACAACCACCACATGCCACACGCAGATACCCATAGCGGCTCCAGTGGCGTTTGCAGCAATATCTCCAAGGCTAAATACACGGTAGGGCAAGCCCCGTTGAAGAAATTCAAGTACAGCCCCATACACGCTTGTGCTGCTCCACGTCTGGAGAAGTCGTTGGCGGTTCACCGGTTCAAGCGCGCTGCTGAGCGCGAAGGCGAGTGCCGTATACCCAATCACGTGGAACCACTTGTCAAGTCCAACGAGTGGTGTCTGAACTGTTGGCGGAGCGGCGACATTGGGAGGCATCAGCATTGAAGCGAACAGTATGGCTGCAATGACGCAGGCTGTGAACAGACGGATTCGCTGTGTCAAACACATACATTCAGTACAGTTCGATATCACACAGAAGTAACGGAGAAGCCCACGGCTTGAGCTGTGGGAGAAATCCAACGAGCGATGGAAGTATGACTTCCCACATCAATCGCAGCATGTATGAGAGACGTGTACACGTGTCACATAATTATAAATGATATGTCCGCACTGTCAAACTCAAACGTAACGTACCTAACGAGCGGTGCGGCGACCTCTATCAAATCGAAACCCACTTTCTTACTATGCGAACATCATCGCAGAGTGGGCGTGGAGGCATTCGAATGGCGGCTGTGTGATCTCAAAAATGTTGAAGCTGCTCTCTATGAACAACTCCGTGAGAATAACGACGACATGCACACCAGCCTTGTGTAAAAACAGATTCGACGTGCTATCGAGGCCACTAAGAGCGGCGTTTCGGTCTCAAGAATCAAGAGAAGACGAGTCAGATACACCTTGATGCATGCAGCGTCGTCAATAAAATCGTTAGTGGCGATGGTAGCGTCTGCGCCATGAACGACAATGATCAACATAAAATACAGCGCGGTTATCAAATAGGGTAGCAACTGAGTCCTCCTGCTATCCTCGCGAGGGGGTATCATGACTGAGAGCAGTCTCAATCAAGAGCCACTCAATAGTCTCTATATCATACAATAGATGTGATAGATACTACTATTTTCACGGGCTGATTACTCAATATATGGGCTATGGGCCTGTAATATCACAGAGGATTTGTGTATACGGGAGGCGAAATGAGCAA
This sequence comes from Haloquadratum sp. J07HQX50, assembly GCA_000416005.1. Classification (GTDB taxonomy): domain Archaea; phylum Halobacteriota; class Halobacteria; order Halobacteriales; family Haloferacaceae; genus Haloquadratum. Next base: position 939,028 of record KE356562.1, read on the forward strand.
ATTGGTGATGCTCTCGAAGGGCGACAGAGGAGCATTTAATGAGTATTTTGGGAGTGCAGACGTCATTGCAGAAAAGACGATTGCCATGTGAGGCCTCAACTGACTCACCGAAATCCGCACATTACGCGACAGAAAATTCATGAGTGTAGCGAATACTGTCTCACACATCTGGGGGAGGTTGTGATTGGTAGAAGTACACCGAAGACAGGGCTATCGCCGCTTGGGAACTCTGTTGAGGCAAGAAACTACATAACTCGTGTCTTCCCTCGAGTTTCACCTGATGACATCAACTTCCATATGTATGTCAAGCCATCGTATAGACCTGAACGGATAGCTATCACTGTGTGTGAACATGACTGAAACTGAATCCTCAGCAGCCGATGCTGCTGCCTCTTACCAGGGGGATGCTGCCCCAGAGACTCTCAAAGAGATCGCCCGATACTTTTTGTATATTGGGGTTGTGGGTTTCGGCGGCCCACTTGTTCACATTGCGATGATGGAAGATGATTTGGTTGGTGATGATGGGTGGATTGATCAGTCTGTGTTTATGGAGGGGTTGGCTATCTGCAATACGCTTCCAGGACCTGCATCTACACAACTCGGTATTTTCATGGGATGGGCACGGGGCGGATCGGCCGGCGCACTCGTTGCTGGTGGAGCATTTATGCTTCCGACATTTGTTCTCGTTGTCGTCTTCTCTTGGATCTATTTCGCGTATCAAACTGTCCCGTCGGTTGAAGCGTTCTTTTATGGTATTAATCCAGTGGTGATTG
>KE356562.1:939850-941170 GCA_000416005.1 Haloquadratum sp. J07HQX50
ATGAACGACGAGGGCGACATCGACGCGATGGTCCAGTTCACTGGCCAGACCGTGCGTGGACTGGCCAGTCCCGACGAAGTGCGGCCACTATACAACGCCTGGGAAGGCTGGGAGGAACAGACGGGTTACCCGCCGCTCATCACACCCTTTACCACGACTCGTTCGTACCTCGAGGAGAACCCGGAGAACGTCCTCGCCGTCGCCGAAGGATGGGCCTCCGCACAGGAGTACTTCCAGAACAACACCGAATCCGTCGTCAGCGAGTACGGTGAACTGGCCGGCCTCAGCGACCAGGCCAACCGCGACACCATCGTCGAACTGGCACAGAATGGGTCGATGACCCACCCGATCAACGAGTACGACTCCGACCTCATCGACTCACAGTGGCAGCTGCTGAACGTATTGAACGATCTTGACCTCATTCCGAGCGTGCCGCCCCGCGAAGACCACGTCGTTTCCATCTCAGAGTTGCGCTCGATGGCAGGCGAGACGGCGGCTGAATAATCGACAATCGAACGATAATAGGCAAAAAGTAGTACGATCATAGTCATAATACAGTATTAGGCTGGCATACTACTCAAAGGCTCAGGTTTAAATAGACACATGTAGATAAAATCACAAGATGGAGATTAGTATTAATAAAGACGGGACAAAGCCTGTAGGAACCGGTGAAAAGGCCGACAACCGGCCAGAAATCGAGTTCTCCGGACTACGGAAGACATTCGGGGAGGGTGAGACGGCATTTACCGTCTTCTCGGACCTCTCTTTTACAATCAAACAGGGGTCGTTCACATCTGTCATGGGGCCCTCGGGCTGTGGGAAGTCCACGCTCCTGAACGTCATCGCCGGACTACTGCAACCTGACGAGGGAACCATCCACCGCGACGGAATACGAATCGAACCTGGGAATTTCTTCTATGCATACGTCTTCCAGGAGCCACGATTGCTGGACTGGCGCACCGTCGGGCAGAATATCGCCTTCGCCCTCCGGGGGCAGGGCATCCCCGAGGAGGAACACGACGAGCGCATAGAGAAATATTTAGCAATGGTCGGATTGGCCGACGAAGTCGATAGCTACCCACAGCAACTCTCCGGCGGGATGCGCCAGCGGGTGGGCATCGCCCGGGCGCTGGCCATCGACCCTGACATCCTCCTGATGGACGAGCCGTTCAGTAGCCTGGACGAGTTCACCGCCAAAGAACTCCGTCAGGATCTCCTCGAAATCTGGAAGGAGACGGGCAAGACCATCGTCTTTGTCACACATAATGCCAGCGAGGCTGTCTTTCTCTCGGATACGGTACTAGTGATAGACGGCGACGG
>KE356562.1:941220-953477 GCA_000416005.1 Haloquadratum sp. J07HQX50
AGCGATTGGTCCGATCGAGACCGGCTTGCAATCATTTCCTCTGTGGGGCGTCTTCCTCTCGCTTTGGTCGAATGTCTGGATACAGTTGTTTGCATTTATGATATATACTGGATCATTCATATATGGAGGCGGGTTAGTACTTATTCCGTTTATCGAAAAATTCGTTGTCAACGAGTTTGCGTGGATGACTGCACGAGAGTTCGTCGATGGAGTCGCCATCGGGCAGCTTTCACCTGGACCAGTCGTGATGACAACTGCGTTTGTTGGCTACAAAGTGATACTTGATGCCACTGGTGGGGTAGTCGGAATTGGAGTACTCGGAGCGCTTGTGGCAACCATTGGGGCGTTCGGTCCTTCGTTTATATTCATTATGGGATTATTTCCGTACTTCGCACGTGTCCGAGAGAACGACGTGATTCAGACCGCACTACAGGGAGTGAACGCTGCTGTTGTGGGTGCAATTTTAGGTGCCAGTGTTACATTGGCTCGTGAATCGTTTATTATCGACGGAGTGTTGGATCCACTGAGCGTCGTACTCGCCTCGTTGACGTTTTACTTATTCACGCGAGATATCGATGCAATATATCTCATTTTTGCGGGTGGCGCAATTGGTATGATTGCCTTCTATTTCGTGTGAGTGGGTAGACGACTCCGGTCACACGAGTTGAGGGTAAGTTCTCGCCTGTTCCGAGTATAGATGCTGCCACGGTTGCACTGGTTTTAGACCCGGACATGTCATAGAGACAGATGAGGATGTCCTCCGAGCTATCAATGATTCTACAGACTATTGAGACGATGACTCAGTATGAATCAGCGGAGTTATCATTAGCTGAATGCACTGGGGTCGTGATCGAGCAGGACGACGGGACACGGCAATACTATGAGTGGGATGTTGTGAGCTTTGCTGATAATTTGGGCATTCAATTGCAGTCTACAGAGCGTGTTCTCTCGCACTCAATTACACACTTCGCTGATCAACTGGAGACGGGGTCATACCAGCCGGCTATCTATGATAAAGATCAAGAGGAGATTCGTATTGTCGGAAAAAACGAATTTCGGTCATAACCATTCGCTCGCCGATGAATGTGTGAGTGCACTGTTCCCGATATTTTGTCTCTCATCCGGCATGTTGGCACCGTGGAGCCTCAGGTTGGATTCTGTCTGTATGTAGAGGGTTGGACAGTAGGCACGATTGATGCGCGCCACACGGCGAGTGCAGGTGTGTTTGCTCACGCCACCACACCCATATTAATACTAAACTCAGAACTCTGCCAGTTTCAATAACGGAATAAGCTATTCTAAAACCAATGACATTCAGTGCGATTGTCGGTGTTGGTGTTAATGTCTATCGATATAACATGTGATACGTTGTCGTGAGCCACTGCATCCAAACAAGCCTTAGGACTATGTGTCTCTCTCTTGTAGAATCGAAACTAATTCTGAGATTTGCTCATCGCGTCGTGCCAGTTGCTTATCTTTCTCATGTAATTGTTCAATGAGTGTCTCCTGGTTGAACTGACCCATATCTGAGGGTTCTGTCTCATCAGAGTCGGTCATCTTCGGCTCAAGTGCTTGGATAAGTAATTGACGGATTGTCGTGCTACGGTCTGCGCTCGGGAGTTGTGAATCAATTCTCTCGAGCAATTCGTCGGAGATCCGTATAGTGATGGTTTCATCTAGTTCGCCGTTTAATTGCTCTTTCAGACTCATGGTAAGATAATAATTGATTACCAATGTGTACCAACAGTTTATAAACTGGCGGGTTGACATCCTCTCCGGTCTAAACGGCAGGGGATCCCCAGGCGCTGGGGTATGACGGTTCGCAACACAGCTGTTCCCTCGGGCAGAATGACTCAGAAGTTTAGTTGGACAGGTAGGCTGCTGGCCGTGCAAAGCGACCGTTACTCATGTGCTCCGTCGGAGTATTGTGAGTTATTTTTGTGCGGATATTCATCGATGCGTTCATTGAGTGAAAGTGTGAGACGTGTTGCGTTTCTGTGGTTGTATCGGAATAGCGTACGGCTGTATCCCCGCCCTGAGGAGCGCGGGGTTAGCCTTGCAACTTCGATAAACAGCATTTGTTCATTCATCTTACACCCGTGTTCGGAACAGAGAGTTCACATACACAGAAATGTTGATTTCGGACCGACTGAGGGTGTCGCATGTCGTGGTGTCTATACTGCGACACGATCTCTTAGTTTAATGAGTAGCTGGCCGTCACTCTATCTAACAGCACAGTCATCTTATATGCAAATGCGGAACCCGAGTATATGTGCTCACATTATGGGTGCTTTTCAGTCATTATTTTGAAACCACCGGTACCATCGGATTGGCCACGGTGGAGTGGTCTTGGCTCCAATCTCTTGGACCCTCTCGTGGAGGGTTTCGATTCGCTCCTCTACCTGTCTGTGTTGCTCTACCTGAGATTCAACTTCGGATATCTCACCTTGTGCAGACTGCACCTGAGTGATGATCTCGCTTCTCAACTGCTCCTGCTCCTGCAGTTGAGACTCAAGTTCGGCAATTTCAGCCCTCTGTGACTCAAGTTGGGCCTCCATCCCATCGTACTCACGTCCATGTCGAATGAGGCGACGGACGTATTCAGACGCGCTTCCATCATACTCACTTGCCTCTTGCTCAATAGATTCCTTCGTTTTTCTCGAAGTTGAATCGTCAAGCGCTCCATAAAGAATTGTTCAGTCTGACTTACTTGAACCCAAACTTATCGAATATTTGGAATCATCGTCGGTTGGTGAATATCGACAATACTTACAGTACTCACATGTAGATGACACAATTCTTGTATTTTCTTTCATACGACTCAGCTTGATGAATACAATATCAAGCTCTCATCAACGCCGGCCGCGAACAATAATCGTGAGTAGAACTATGACAACCAATACCGCGAGAGACCTCCAGACCATATCTGAGTATGGAATTTGCAGCGGGTTTCCAGACAGTGAGGCAACCATAGTACTCATTCCCAAGAGAAATGGAAGGATCACCTTGTTCCGATTTGTAATCGTTTCACCGAAGCCGATTGTTCTCTGTCTTTTCTCCGGCTTCAGGGTCGTATCATAATCCGTGCTCGTATCAGATGATTGTCCGGGATTAGCTGATTCGATGCCGTCTGACTCCTGTAGTGTGCCCGTAAGGTGTTCATTGTCAACCCAATAGTAATATTCTGTATTGCCATTGCCACAATATTTATTCAACGACGATTTTAATTTCAGTATAATTTGGGAGAGGTATTGTGCGATCCACCGCCAATACAACATGAACTTTTGTCTGATCTGATTCCGTGATAACATACTGTCGAAACAGATTCAGGTTTTTCATGAATTACAAGCGGGTCTTTTGTAAAAGTATTTACGCTAATGAATGTTAGCGCTGAGACAATGTCTCACGTCAAAAGTGATTCACACGATTACAAATAGTCGGGCACTCGAAATATGAAGAGAGATATCATTATGGAAAGACACGTTGACATCCTCCCCGCCGTCGGCGAGGATTCCCGAGCGTTGGGATATGACGGTTTGCAACCCACCTGTTCCCTCGGGTGGAACGACCCAGAGGTTTGGTTGAACAGGTAGGCGACTGGCCGTGCCAAACGACCGTGACTCATATTCCCTGTCGGGGGATTCTGAGTTATCCGTCTTCGAATATTCACCGCGCCGTTCACGTCCGCGTTCATTGTTGCCCCGCACGACTCACAAACGTACAACCCACGCTCCACGCGGTTCGCCTCACGGTTCCGGCCACAACACGAACACGTCTTGCTCGTGCTTCGCTCACTTGTGCGGTCAACGAGAATGCCGTGTTCTTCGGGGCTATATCCCCGCCCGCGGGGTTTGAGCCTTGTATCTTCCATAATTCAACATCAAGTGATGTACAGAGTAACCGTCTCAATCTATGGGTGTTATGTTCGCGCTGAAACAGCAATAGGGCGCTTGGCGTTGCTCAGCACGTAATTGTGTGTCAGATTATGTTAAATTTTAACTGTTATGTATACCCATAGCCGGGTGCATGGTTGAGTCAATTTCGCTCTCAACTGCGACAGAAGTGATTGAAGCTGCAGAGGCACAAGCAGAAGAGATTGACAATCCGATGGTAATCACCATCGGCAATGATGAGGGGAATCTTGTCGCCCAACATCGAATGGACGGCGCGTGGTTAGCATCCGTGAGCATCTCACGAAACAAAGCCTACACATCGGCAGCACTGGAGATGCCGACCCACGAACTGGCAGAGGCATCTGAGCCTGGCAATTCACTGTATGGATTGCAGACAACTGACGACGGACAAATCGTTATTTTTGGTGGTGGATACCCACTGGAACGGGATGGCCAGATTGTAGGAACAATTGGTGTATCTGGTGGGGCGGTTACACAGGATCGAGAAGTCGCAGAAGCAGGTGTTGAGTATTGGAATGAGCTTACCGGGTGAGACGACTCACCGGCTCTATGTCTTAGTACCAGTTGATTGTCAACTTCTTTCATAACTGGTGAGGCCGGTCATCAACTATCACGGGTCTGATTTGATTCGGTTGAATTTGGTTAGTATATGCTCACATCGGTTTTAAACAGCGAATTAGCGACAATACTGAGCGATTGGGGCGGGGAAGTTCACTCCCTTCTCTGTGCTTAATTGTCACATTTATTAGTAGCTCCGAATAATACGATAAGTGATGGCAACGTTTGAGTTTGGATGGCTTGGGCTGATCTTAGTCATGACTAGTGGTGGATTTGGTGCAATAGGGCTTCTTCCATTTATTGGAGTTGGTCCTGATAGTGATAACGCAATTCAAGCGTTTGTGCTATTTTTCATACTGCTTTCAACCGTTGCTGCTATCTTGGCGGCGGTTGTGTGAAACAGTGCAAGAGCCACAGCGACGCAAAAATTAATATAACCGATCACATCTCCCGCATCTGAGAGTGGGCTTATCGTTCTTCTCGCAGACCCGCTCCACCAGCACAGCGAGATGATGTAACTCTGACGCGAAAGCAAACGAGCAGATAACTGGTGACTGTGAGTGAACTCAATCGTAAAGAGTAATCCCATCTTTTGTGACGAGCTCATCGCATCGCCGCAAGAGAATGTACGGTGTAGCATGTCGAGTGATCCTCTCAAACGGCGAACGTTATAAGCAGTGAGTGTTTTAAATGGATCATTTGTCTCAGCTTACCTCAGATAGTGGACTAAAATCATCAACCGGCAATACAGAATAATCAATCGTCAGAGTGTCTTTCGTTGCCCTGATCTTTCCGACAAATGTTGAGATATCTTCGAGTGATCCTTCTAAGACGAACAACTCCATACAGTGGTGACCACCGACATGACTGTGAAAATTCGACACGACAATATTCTCATACTCATGACGAAGGTGCATCATCTTTTCTTCGACATTTGTCGTCTCGTAATCAAACAGCACGGTCACAACGCCCATCAATTCCCGATTTTCGAGCTTTTTATCCTCAAATTCGCCTAAGAGATTTCGGCTTGCTTCCCGGATGACTTCACTGCGACCCGTATAGCCATGATCTTCGGCGAATTGATCGATCCGCTCAAGATGCTCTTCGGGCATCGAAACACTCACGACTGTCATATACTAGGTCGTACCCCAAAAAATATTAATCTTTGTTATCTGCACGGTCTGTTGCATCTCACTAAAGCATAGACGCTAAGACTGTCTAACAGTAGCCGGCAATGTAGATGGGATGACTCAGTTCGAGAGCTGGGCGATCTTTTTCAGACGCTGGAGTTCAACGAAAACTCGCTCCGAATCATCTCATTAGACTCTGATAACTCCCCTCAGGAACTTCCTTGATCTTGGTCGTCATGTGACTCAGAAAAACGGTTGCCTTTCAGTATTTCCTGTTCTCCCCGAGGTCGTGATCGTCATTCTGGTCGGCCCCAATCGCGTTCGCCACTGTCCATATAATGTACAGCAACACTGCGTAGCCGAACAGCATCCGGTGCTCAATCTGGCTCGAACCCAGCCGTGGCAGAGACCGATTCTTGATCACTCGATATGAAGTCTCTCCCCTATCCACCAGGGAAATCTTCAGCCAGTATTTTTGCACTGTTCGGCTCATCGGTTGCGAATTTTCGTAGATCACGGTTGGTGTGAGGTATCCTGAGGACAACTGGCACCTGAGTCTGTGTCGCACGTTTGAGTTGCGAGAGTTCAGAGTCAACAAATGTTCGCACAAGTGAGTCTTAGAGCACTTACACAGACGATGCTCTGAGCCGTCCAGTTACTGTTGGATCGACAAATCGCTATCCTTACTAATCTGTGCGCGGTTTCTGGAATGAAGACGAATGTTAGGTGAGTATGTTCATGCTCCCCGAAAAAGGGAGAAACGGCGGTTATGCTATCGAACGCGAACTCAAAGGCCGCTCATATGATATTGATTGGCTGAGTGATATTATAAATCGAAGAGGAAAGCACGCGGCCAAGACTGGCGAGGGATTCGAGGAAATACGACAGCAGGTGAATAGTCTTGATATTATCGATCTCAAATATACTGGACGACTAAAACCACGGCCAGTACTTGGACAGATAGAACTCACTGATAAGGTACTCTTAGGATATGAATCGCCACGAGAAGCGTGGCAGCGGGGGTGTCAGAAGTTTTATGCTGGGACTGACGTCGTCGTTGAACAACTCGTCAAAGAGAGCCCAGATATCGATATCACACATGGGTTTGAGTCTGCAGTCATCGATATCATGTATGACCGCGGGTACGAACTCGCAGAGAAGGTTGGTCATGAGGTCAATTGGGCAATCATGACCGGGTGTGAGCAAATACCTGAGAAGCCTGTCAGAGTATTAGTTCCTGAAGAGTTTCGACACCTTGGAGCCGCATTAGCCGAGGAATATTGGGATGTAGCAATCTCAACACAGACGTTCGACTCATATGCCGAACAGCGTGGAGTGCCTCATCTTGATGAGGAAGCAATACTGGCCGATGCAGAGCCAGGAATAGCAGGAGTGTATATGTTTGTCAGTGGGTCCACAGTTGATAGATATGATCTCACATGTGATCCGATTGCCGGGGCAGTCAGTAGACTATGTATATTTATAAATCGGGCTTCGCAAGGCGGCAGTATGGTTGAGCTTTCGAGTCTGAAGGGAATGTATGACCGATATCCCCAACAGTGGGCTGCCTATCGGGAAGTGATTGATACCGTCGAAGAGACCGCGATGGAGTTCGGATTTCGGGAAATAAACACGCCAGCGATTGAGCGGACCGAGCTGTTTGAGGTCAAATCCGGTGAGGAATTGCTCGAACAAACGTATAATTTCGAGGATAAAGGGGGCCGAGATATCACGCTGATTGCGGAGCAGACACCAACACGCGCACGACTTGTGCAGAAGCGAAAGAATTTGAAAACACCACTAAAATGGTTCGACACCTCCAAACGCTGGCGATATGAGCAGGCTCAGAAAGGACGTGATCGAGAGTTCTACCAAACTGATTTTGATATCTTTGGCGTTGAATCTGTCGAGGCTGACGCCGAGGTTATCGCCTGTGCAGCGACGATATTCAAGAAGCTCAATGTCGACGAGAACGTCGTATTTTTGATTAATGACCGTGAGCTAACTGAGGCACTGCTCGAGTCGACGGGTATTGACAACACCACAGAGGTAATGAAGGTAATCGATGATAAGGAGAAATTGAATGACGAAGAGTTTCTGAGGTCACTCGAAAACCGAGGACTTGACCGTGAACAAGCCGAGGAAATCGACTCTTTGAGTGAAATCAGTGGCCCGATTGTCGAAACAGTCACAGAGCTTGTTGATCGCGCACCAGACGACGCCAGGGTAAATGAGGCAGTTGAGCGGATGCAGTCGTTGGCAAGCGCACTGGAGACCTATGGCGTGGCAGATATGTGTCGGCTTGATCTCTCCATCGTCCGTGGGTTGGCATATTATACCGGACTGGTGTTTGAGGCGTTCGATACAGAGGGTGAACTCCGATCACTATTTGGTGGTGGCCGGTATGATAATCTGGTTGGACTGTTCGGTGAGCAGGAAATGCCGGCTGTCGGATTTGCCTTTGGCTACTCAACAACATATTGGCTGTTGGAGGAGACTGGCAACTGGCCTGCAGAGGAGGTCCAGACTGATGTGTATGTGCTCACGGTTTCGAATGATGTGCGAAGTACTGCTCTTGATTTCGCGATCAATCTTCGCCAAAGAGATCTCGTGGTTGAGACCGACCTTGCAAACCGGAGTGTTGGAAATCAGTTTTCATACGCAGATAGCATTAATGCTGAGTACGTCATTGTGGTCGGCAAAAACGACCTGGCGGACGGGGTAGTGACTGTCCGCAACATGCGAACTGGAGATGAGGAGTTCGTGGGAACCACTGAGGTTGTCGACTCTCTTGCCACAGAGTTGGCGTGATCACTGGCGTGGATGCTATTGATGCGAGATTTTGAGCTCTTTTTGAAAACTGAAGCGAAATGACTATAATTTGGTACCGCTTCAGAGGAATCCATTGCTCACGACTCAAGCACTTCGTAGACGGGATGACTGTGATTGACTGAATTCTATATTGTATCCGTCACTTCTTTTCACCGAAATACAAACATTTTGGATACCACATAATAGAGGTTTAGCTAAGATGGTTGATATATGTGAGTAATCCTGATTCAAATATCACTGACACATCTGAGCAGAAACTATCCCGAGACGTCCTCGGCTCATTGATAGACAGTGCGCTCCACGAGATGAATCGTGAGAGGTCAGGACTCTTACTCTCTGGAGTCTCCGCAGGTCTTGATATCGGGTTTGGACCGCTCATGATGGCAGTTATTTTAACGCTCTCTCCGGGTGGATACGGGGATCTTCCGACGGAATTACTCCTTGCGAGCGTCTACAGTATCGGCTTCATGCTCGTGATCTTGGGACGTTCAGAGCTATTTACTGAGCATACAACACTGGCGGTAATCCCGGTCCTTGATAATCAAGCTTCTGCCGGGCAACTCGCTCGGCTATGGGGCTTAGTGTATGTCGGGAACATCGTTGGCGGGGTATTATTTACTCTGCTGGTCGTGCTGTTAATCCCAGGTCTGAGTGTGATTTCGACAGGTGCCTTCGAGACAATTGCGATTAAACTCGTCGCGCACGACTTAGAATGGCTGTTCGTTGGCGGTGTGTTTGCAGGCTGGCTCATGGGACTGTTAGCGTGGTTGATCACAGCCGCCAGAGAAACAACAAGTCGACTACTAATTATATTTATCGTGACCGCCACGATTGGAGTTCTCCACCTTCCCCACTCAATCGCAGGGAATGTTGAGGTTCTCTTTGGATTAATTATCTCTCCTGAAGTTTCAATAGGCAATTATGTGGCGTTTCTTGCACTTGCAACAGTCGGGAACGCCGTTGGGGGCGCTGTGTTCGTTGCTTCGCTCAAATATGGACATGTCGTTCGGGGTGGAAGCTGAACAGTGCATACAATGAGCGTACTCAATGTGAATATGCTGAGGTCATTTCCATATCGGTTTGACTCTCCATATCAATCGACCGCGGTGAATATCCTGTGAGAGATCGAATATCTCTTTGAGCAGTTGTGTCATTCCGGTCTGGCGCCCCGTGCTCACCTCCGGTGAAAATCAAATTCACACACTCCGACACCAATCAATGTTCGTATGATGTCGAATTATACTCTTCACCGCTCAAAAGACGTTACTCCACATCGGGTACGTACGAATTCGACTTATAGAGATTAGGCGAGAGAGGCACGAATTGCGTCGTGGAATGAATCGCCGCACGGTTCGCATTCACTCACCCCGGCAAGTATGAGCACCCACACTTCGTATCGGTGAACGTTGGGATGATGGACTCCCATCGAATCTCGGCCGTCCGCAAACTGGCAGTTGACTCGGTGTGTACCTCATCAAAAACGAAGCCCGTGGACAACGGAACCAACACAAAACAATCAGGAACTCTGAGGCGATCAGAATAGAAGTAACGAGGGGCCACTCCCATCGGCACGTCCGATCCTGAACCCTCACAGAACAACGAATCGCCCGTTGGCGTGGGAAACGAGTTGACTCATGGGAGGATGTCATGAGCGGCTTCTTGAACACGTGATGGAGACACGCATTATCTGCGCATTCTACCGAATTAGGCGTGTACGGACGTATGTACTAAGAAAATCAGCGAACGAGTCTGTGAGTTTGAACTCGATGATAAACTAGTTGCTATTCCCCTTCGCTGGGGCATATAGCACTGTCATGACAACTTCATCATCAAAATCACGGAACTGATGCTCTGTTCCTGGTTCAAGATGAATGACATCACCCGGTTCGACACCTACGTGTTCGCCTTCGACGTTAATCGTTGCACTCCCAGAGGTGATTTGGTATATCTCGTCTTCACCGTGTGCATGCATTGGGTCTTCATCACCTGGTTCAAATCGCATTACCTCAAGACTGAACGAGTCTCCGCGCAGCGACTCAATAGACTCTGCGCCATCTGCAGCGAGTTGACTGGCAGCATCGGCCACTTCGAGTGAATCCATTACAAATGAATATATGATGGCTTATGCGGTTGTATCTTTCGTGTGACCCCGATATCGAATTGTGTTGATATCAATAAACTAGATGCCACGTCGTCAGTAATCACATATCGTGAGCTACGACAGTCAGGTCCCAAAGTGCGACGATAGTCTTAGCCGAGGATGCAGTGGCACATGTTCAGAAGTATGGTTCATTACGACTGTGTCTCAGCTTAGATAAACGACGCACCCAATCATTTGTCTCTGGAACACAAATAGCACATATGAATTTGAGGAATGTGATACTCTACATTCTCGTCGGCGCGGGAGTGTTGCTTCTCGCTCGGATACTAATTGGTATCATTTTCGGGATCATTGGCGTCGCAATCGCATTGATCACACTCATTTCGGTGTTGTTTGCCGTTGGCGTAATGGGATATGGGAGTTATCGGCTATTTTCAATGCTTCGGGGCACATCTTCATCATCAGCTACTGCGTCATCACAGTCTCACCAAGCGCCGGAATCAGAAGACTCGATTTCGACGCTCAAAGAACAGTACGCGCGTGGAGAGCTATCAGAACGGGAATTTGAACGCCGACTAGAGTATGAACTTGATGACTCTTCAGAGAGTAAGGGCCGGAATACACGTGAGGTGAGCCGGGAGTTTGAGTAATCACGACTCAACTGTATATCGGCACGCAGTTATCTAAACAACTGTGGAGCACTCACGTGCATAGCAACGAATATCGGTGTGTTCCCAGTTGACTCATTACGAGGCATTCTCAACTCAAGTGTGCCACTCCACCGTGTATCGAACTGATATCTTTCTTGTTGGACAGTATCAGTCCAGCCAAGTTGGACCTCGTCGCTAAAACATGCATGACAACCAGCGTCATATAGGTTGAGATTGTTACTCTTTACAACCCAGTCCTCGGTTCGCTCTGTCTGTGCGCGCAGTCCCTCCCGAATCTGACCTCCACCGGTGAGACGATCTGAAATGCCAAATTTCACGATAGATGCCTCGTCTGCAAAAAACTCACCGAGCGGGTCACCATCACGAAGTGCAGCGTAATATGATTTGACTCTGGATTCAAAGCTCATATATATATGATGAACCCGATCAATAAGTCTCTGTGGCTGCGCCCGGTCAAGTCACAAACGGGCCGGATTTCCGCCTCGTTCCACGATGACGTGCGCTTTTGAAACTCGCACTCATGCAACAGGTATGAGCTATCTTCGAGCAGCACGAAATCGCTTGCTGACTGGTCTTGCAGTAGTTATTCCACTCATCGTTTCCGGATGGGTTCTTGTTACATTGGCACAGACGCTTGCTAACTTTCTTGCGCCACTGAGTGCTGTTTTCGGGGCCCTCGGGTTCACCTCAACCGGTATTTTGCTTACGCTTCAGACAGCCAGCCTCTTAACAATATTAGCTGTTCTGTTCATTGTCGGCACTGTCGCCCAGCGTCAGTTAGGAAGGCGAGTTGTTGATATCGTTGATACGACGGTTCAGCGCATACCTGGTATTGGAACAATATATCAGACCGTGCGGCAAATGAGTGACCTTCTCCTCGCAGCAGACGAGACAGCCGAGGACCAGTTTCGGGAAGTAAAACTCGTTGAATTCCCAGGTCAACAAACATATACGCTCGGGTTTGTCACTGCACCGACACCACCAGCGGGCGTCGTCGACTCTGCTCGTGCCATTCAAACGCAACCGGATATGGAGTATCGAACGCTCTTCC
>KE356562.1:954723-960418 GCA_000416005.1 Haloquadratum sp. J07HQX50
GGTTCCCTGGTTACTCAGTGAATCGACTCAGCAGGCGACTGAAGCCACCGGGTAAGACCGGAATCAGTGCTTCAGCGATATCCGCAAGTGATTTTCTGATGATCCCGTATACGATAGAGATCCCAACACAGATCATTACGATTATTTGAAACCCTCCAGTGGTTTGAGTGAGTGTCGGAACCGCCAGTAATACCGCTGCTGCGACATCCTCCGGGGCGCCATCGTACCGGATCCATCGCTGGGGACGTATCCATCGTCCGTGGTAATGGCTGTACACTGCACGATCTGAGGTAGCCCGCCATGGCCTCAGTTCAAGCCCACCACCGAAGGCATCCATGACAGAATGGAGCGATGCGGCAGACACAAACGCGGCAACTCCAACGGTGATAAGACTTGGACTCAAAACAGCGGTGAGAAGTAATACTCCTGCACAGACCGTATACCAAACGGGAAAGTGAAGCGTCTGCCGGTGCGCTCCATAGAGGTCAAAGTCGGGAAACAATCCCCCAATCAAAGCGCCAGTGAGCGCGGGAGATGCGTATTCGGGGGCGAATACGATTGTCACGCTCGCAAGAGCCATTCCCGCCAGCGTATGTGTCGTTGCCATCATGTTTGAAAGGTGCCTACTGTTATGATACTCCGGTTCTGCTTAGCAGCGTTTCGGCCTGATTCAACATTCCGAGTGAGGCAGGATGATGACACTATGGAGTAGCCAGAGTCACTCGGCGGGTCGCAGAGTGTTTCCTATGTCAGCCTGTGATTCCCACAGGGCAGCATAGGCACCATCCTCAGCGAGAAGGCGATCATGCGTGCCTGATTCGATAACTTCGCCATCGTCCAATACGACGATGCGGTCTGCGGTCTGGATTGTCGACAATCGATGAGCAATGATGAATGCTGTGCGATCCTCAATAAGTCGGTTCAGACTCGATTGAATGAGCTCTTCTGTTTCTGTATCAACATCGGAGGTCGCTTCATCGAATATGATTATCTCAGGATCGTTGAGAATCGCACGAGCGATAGCCAACCGCTGACGCTGCCCACCGGAGAGTTTGATACCACGTTCACCAATCAGCGTGTCATACCCATTCGGCAAGTCACTAATAAACTCATCTGCCTCCGCTGATTTCGCTGCCTCAACAATCTGTGAGCGAGTCCCTGACGGTGTTGTATCATTATGCCACTCCGCATCTAAAATCTCATTGTCACCGTATGCAATATTCTCAGCGACCGTTCCCGAGAACAAGTATGGATTTTGCTCAACGATGGCAATTGCATCACGAAGTCGATCGATATCATACTGTCTGACGTCAGCATCATCAACACGGACAGTGCCCTCATCGGTGTCGTAGAATCGCGGAAGGAGCTTGAGTAGTGTCGACTTCCCCGCTCCTGTCGCCCCTGCCAATCCAATAGTCGTGCCTGCTGGGACTGTGAGAGAGATATTATGCAGTACCGGGTCACGATCACGATAGCTAAATACGACATCATCGAACTCAACAGTTCCCTCTACGTCAGCGGGTTTGATCGTCTCGGCTGGGGTTTTAATCGTTGGTTCCTTGCCGAGAATTCCAAAGACACGCTCAGCGCTTGACTTGGCGAGTTGATACTTGTTCGCTGATTTGCCGATACGCCGCATTGGTGAGTAAAGTCGGCGTAAGTAGAGGAAGAACAGTGCGAAAGCTCCTGCAGAGAGTGCGTCCGACTGTCCGGCGATGATATCTGTTCCACCCAAATAGAGAGCAAGGACGAATACGATTCCAGTCGTTAATCGGAGTGCGGCGAAGAATCCACGCCTGATCCGGAGCGCAGCCACCTTCTCATCGTGGTATTGCTGGCTATGTTCGGCGACGCGGTCTCGTTCAAACCCGTATCGATTAAACGACTTGATGACAGCTGTCCCGCCGATATTATTCTCCAAGCGGGTGTTCAGCCGCGCAACCGTCTCTCGTATTGATTTATACCGTGGTTCAATCCACCGCAGAAAAAGCCAACTTGCAACGCCAATTACAGGGACAGGTGTCAGCGCAATCAACGCCAGCTTCGGGGAGTACGTCCACAGAACGAGAGAGATTCCCCCGACGGTGGCAATAACGCGTATCATTTGTCGAAATTCGGTGTTCAGGAACTGCTCGAGCCGGTTAATGTCGCTATTGAGGATTGACATCATCCCACCAGTCTGATGCGACACAAAAAAATCCATAGAGAGATGTTGAATATGGTCATAGGTGTCATCTCGCAAGTCGCGTTGCACCTTCTGGGCGGTTGACTGGAGTAAGTATCGTGATGCGAATCTCGTCGCCGACCGAATAAGATACGCAATGATTGCAATGATGACTAACTGTTCCAGAATTGCAATTCTTGCAGGTTCTCCGCTGATCGATGCTGGTGAGAGAAGGCCAATATCCGAGAGCAGACCAGGATCGCCAGATTGGAGAATCACGCGATCGATTGCAGTTGCAACAACAATCGGCGGCACAAGCCGCGCGAATCGGGTCAAGAACGAAGCGAGAATACCAATCCCCAATCGCGGCCAATAGGGAAGGGCGTACTCAAGTAGACTGCGAATTGGATGGCCATCAAGATCCTCCCGGACGTCTTTGAAACCACCACTGTCTTCTGACATAATTGTGATTACATTCTGAGCTACTAATGCCACGTGTTCGACAGACGACTTCCAAAGTGACTCACGCTGTAATCTGATATCCTCTGTGTATCTCAATCAGCGTGTGGTGATTGCATACGAGTTATTTCTCTGTGCTGAGAATGGTAGTGTGGTTGATATCATTACACTCACACTCTTAAGGGGCAAGGCTAATGTTCAATACTCTCACTTCGATGGTGTCTTTGAATTCGCTCTCGGAGGTCAGATATGCTCCGATATTATGAATGTGTCTCGTGTGGAATCGTCACAGCGGATATCGAATCCCCTCCGGTCTGTAGCCAATGCGGAACAGCGCAGTTTGAACCAATCTCAGTTGTCTCTGAGAACGCTTCCTACTTTGCCAGCGACCTACAGAGAGCGAGGGAGAGTGCTCCGGGGATTGACCCCGATTGAGTTTTGTGTGTGTGCGAAACCATACATATCGAAAAAATACTTCACGCCAGCGACACCTCAGTATCCTTCGCATGGCGTTGTAAAGCGGCGAGGGGGGCGTTGCCACGAGCACATAAACACAAGGTAATTTGCGATGGAGTAACTGAGTAGGTATACCTCCCTCTCCCACTCATGTCTTATTGTTTCTGAGTATGCTACTGCGGCGTTGTTTCAAGAGAGTGACATTGGTGTGAACGTCGACCTCGAGTTTCAGTCGCTGATAAAGAGCATCAGATGATGACGCGTTCTAAATCGAGCGGACCAGCTCGCCGGACGATTGCTCGAATTGGACACTCTGCATTTGCAAGATTATCTGACGCACCATCGAATACACACAGTGCTGCTTGCTTGCCAGGTTTAATCACCCCCCGATTTAGACCGACAGCTGCTGCTCCAGCTTGGGTTGCCATCTGGAGAACTTCTCGGTCACTAACATCGAATGTTTTGGCAGTGTAGGCCATCTCACGGAACATTGAGGGTGAGTTCAGCATCACATTGTCAGTGCCCAGTGCAACCTCTGTATGATCCCGGAGCTTTCGAATAGGCGGCTTACCGACGTCAAGAACAAGATTCGCCCGTGGACACACAGCGACTGGGATATCCAGTTGAGAAACACGTTCAAGATGTTCTTCAGTCACATGGATCATGTGCACGAGTAAATCTGGATTCAAATCCAAAGCGGGGTGAATATCGCTTGCATCTGGCTCTCCAGCATGAATTGCAAACGGTACTGCCTCTTCAGTCGCAGCATCTCGATGGGTATGGAATTCCGCATCGTTTGCACCACTGGCTCCATATCCGTCTGCAATTTGAAGCACATCCGGGTCGCCACTCCCAAAGATAAACGCATCAATATCGATCTCACTCGCTGCCTCACGAAGGAGCCTCGTACCGTCAACTCCAGACTCTCGAAAGTCCAGAAATGCTGTCGTTCCGGTTTGCTGCATAAATCGCGCCGTTTGTCTCATTGCCTGTATCGCAGCCGTGTCCTCTACAGCTGCCAGTCTGTTATGTTTCAGACTGTCTGGTGGCGCAACTGCCTCTTCAAGACCGAGGCCGACTGCAGCCTCTTTGGCGATTGAGTCACCAATGTGTGTGTGGGCATTGACAAAAGCCGGTGCAATGATCTTGCTTGAATCGGTCTCACACGTCTCAACAGCATCAATATAATTGCTCTCAATGACGACACGGCCCTCGCGTGGCGTCAATGACTCACCAGCAAGAATCGTTCCTTCGAGTGTATGCATGATCTTATATCTACGTGCTCCTCTCGTACTACCAATTCATTTCATCCAGGCTGGTTTATGAATACCGGGTCACTGTGACAAATGTGATACTGTGTACAGGCGGTACAAACCGATTGCCCTGGGGTGAGCTCACGAGCGCTTGACGATCATAATTAGATGGGGCTGACAACGTGTGTCCAAATTGCGGCTGAGTCAGAACCAATATAGTCTGAGATACGAATTGCTTGGATACATGGTTAATCCTCTCGACTCCAACACGAACGACACATCAACAACCCAATCTAGCTCACAAACGCTGGCCGCAGTTGCACGGCGTGAGCAACCTGCTGAGACTGTGATTAAAAACGCGAGCATTATTAATGTACACACCGGAGAACTTCGCCACGATCGGAGTTTGCTTATTAGTAACGGGCGCATTGCCGCCGTTACCGAGACAGGTGTCGGAGAGGTTGCTGAGCAATCGACCATCATCGACGCTAAGGGCGAAATTCTTGCACCTGGATTTCTGGACACACATGTTCACTACGAATCGAGTATGGTTACAGCGACTGGATTCTGTCGCGGTGTCGTCCCAACTGGGACAACTGGTGCGTTCATGGACCCTCACGAAATTGGTAATGTACTCGGACTGAAAGGAATTCGTCAGTTACTCGATGAAGCCGCGAATCTCCCGTTGAAGACGTTTTGTACCATCCCATCGTGTGTCCCAGCGGCACCGGGTTTCGAGGACGCGGGTGCAGAGATTGATACTGCAGATATCGAGCGTGCTCTTGGGTGGGATGATGTCATCGCACTTGGAGAAATGATGAATTATCCTGGAGTCATCAATGGGGATGATGAGGTACACGCAAAATTAGCAGCAACATATGCTGCCAATCAACGTGCCACAGGACACTTTGCGAGCAGAGAAACCGACGCTAATCTGGATGCGTACGTCGCCTCAGGAATCTCCTCGTGTCACGAATCCGTGCGAAAGCAAGAGGCTCTTGCCAAGCTTCGTCGGGGTATGTGGACAATGCTCCGACAAGGCTCTGCCTGGAAAGATATTCCAGAGACAATACGATCAATCACAGAGACCGATGTCGATACGCGACATCTCTTGCTTGTCAGCGACGATACACATCCAGACACGATTACCGAAAAGGGACATCTTGACCGGGTTCTACGGGTTGCTATCGCTAATGGTCTCGATCCAATTACCGCTGTCCAAGCAGTCACAATCAACGCTGCAGAGTATTATGATGTCGATGAAGATTTGGGGGCACTCTCCCCAGGGAAAATTGCAGACATTGTTTTTCTTGATGAGCTATCGAGCATTGACGTGTCTCGTGTCATGATTGATGGGTCAATC
>KE356562.1:961254-962960 GCA_000416005.1 Haloquadratum sp. J07HQX50
TGGTGCCGTCGCCTCAACAGTTGCCCACGACAGCCACAATCTCCTTGTCGTTGGCAAAAATGATGTAGATATAACACACGCAGCCACGAGAGTCATTCAACTTGACGGGGGGATGGTTGCAGTCAATAATGGCGATGTGTTGGCTGAAGTACCACTTCCGATTGCAGGAGTGATGAGCGATCAACCACTGTCGACGGTTACTGAACAAGTTCAACAGCTTGAGTCTGCGTGGGCTGAGCTTGGCTGTTCGCTGGAATCTCCGTTCATGACAATGTCTCTACTGGCCCTTGCAGTCATCCCAGAACTCCGACTCACGAATCGTGGGCTTATCGATACGGATGAGTTTGATATTATCGATCCAATACGTCAGCACTGGTGATATCGGAAAATAAACTCTGAGTGTTCTGGAGATGATAATTGTGCACAGCGTTGACGTGATATTTCGACTATATTGTCAAGACCCCGACCTCAACTCAAGCCTTGGGGTATCCGCCTCGACCGCCGATGAACTCAAGTGTCTGGTCCAGAGTGTGACTTAATTCGATGGCAGGTACTGACGACGCGTCTGATGTAACAACGAATATACCACGCCACCACATAATATATATATGGCTGATACTTCATCCTCAGCGACGGACTCAGCCACTGAAACTGGCGATGAAGATGGTGTTCCGACCCAAGGAGAGGTCGTTCCTGAGCGGTTTTCCTCAGATGAGGTGTTTCAGCGGATCGTCGCCGACGCAGACCACGAAGTTACATCCTCGATTCGCGAGTTGTTCTTCAGTGCCCTTGCAGCGGGCTTTGCAATCACAATCACGTTTTTAGTCTATGCATCAATGTCAGCGACTAGCGAGAGTCGCCTCGTCGCTGTCATACTCTACCCGCTCGGATTTATTTATATTATTATCGGCGGATATCAGTTGTATACAGAGAACACTCTCCCCCCAGTAGCACTAACCCTCGAACGATTAGCTTCGGTTCCGACGTTATTACGACACTGGGTCATTGTCTTGACGGGCAACTTCCTCGGTGGGGGTCTCGGTGCGTTAGCATTGGCGTATGGAGGCGTGTTTGATCCTGCGACAACGGCTGTTGCTATCGATATTGCTGAGAAAGGGGTTGCAACACCAATCAGTCACCTCTTTTTTAAAGCAGCATTCGCTGGTCTGATTGTCGCTGGCGTCGTCTGGATGGACTTCGCAGCTCAAGAAACAATTTCTCGGCTCGTTATCGTGTATATCGCCTTTTTAGCGATTCCACTGGGGAATCTATTTCATGTTGTTGTTTCGTTCACTGAAGCAGTTTTCTTAGTCGCTCATGGAAACCTGTCAATTCTTGTCGGGCTCACCGATTTTATTCTCCCTGTATTAGCAGGCAACACCCTCGGTGGTGTTTTACTTGTCACTGTTGTCAACTACTATCAAACAAGTGAGCGCCGGCTTGAAGTTGACCAGTTCGAAAATGTCCGCCGACTCGCGTCTCGCGAGATGCTTTTGGGAAACGTAGCAGGGCGATCATATGTCCCTGTTATCGATACACTCGGCGACTTTGCACGTGATCCTGATAGCTTCCGTGTTCTTGTCCCGATCGCTAACCCTCAGACCGAAGAGGAACTGATTTCACTCGGTTCGAGACTCGCCTCAACCCGAGAGCAAGGGAAGGTCCACGCTGTTCATGTTGTACAGGCGTCGAAAGATCTCATCCTT
>KE356562.1:963346-968478 GCA_000416005.1 Haloquadratum sp. J07HQX50
CAGAAGCAGCAAGAGCACTCACAGAGACAAGTGACTGCTCAGTTCGGCTGTTGAACGTGGTCGATAGTCCAACAGAGCGTGAACAAGGCGAACAATTTTTGAAGAAATGGGCACATGAACACGATCTTGAGGACGCGACGCGAATCGTTGACGACTCCGGTAATGTTGAACGGGCAATCAAGCGCGAGGCTCAGTCGGCGACTCTAATTATGCTTGGGGCGACTGAGCGCGGTCTTCTCTCACGGCTCATTTCTGACTCGCTACATATGCAGGTAATAAACGAGGTCGATGCTGGCGTCATACTCTCAGAGCGCCCTCATGATCGTTCATTCACTCAGCGTCTCATTGGCCGCGGCCGCCGTAATCAATAATTTGATTGATATTCCTCTTGCTCGGGTCCGCGTCAAGACACTGAAGTGGCTCGTGCCGGGTTTCCTCACACCATCCACATCCGCGCTCGCAACCGTTCTGTGCTCTTTACACACGAGCAACTCGCTTCGAGGTGGTAATTATCATTGGTGTGACCGTACGCCGAACACGATTCTCGTGTATTCCGTTCCGATATCAACTCCACGTCGATACCTTCGGCTTCTGTTTCGTAGGGCAAAAGTGCCGCGAAGCGGTCGAACATGCACTCATGCAAGGATGGATCGCCGCGGTCACTCCAATTTCTTCGCCACTCTCGTTCCCCCAGATACCATTCAGGATAAGCGCCCCGACACACTGTCCAACGTATCTCTCCACGACTGTTTCGAAACTTTCAGAATTGCGTCCAGCAGCCAATCCGTGTCCGATCAAAATCGGCGGCATCGCCGGATAAAAAATTGTTGCACTTGAAGTTGTTCCTCATGAAGTGGGATTCGTCTTTTTTAACTGCGCTAGATAGGTAATCGAGCACATTCTCGCGTCTTTAGGCGCGGGAGAAGGTCAATTCCCTGGGTTCTCCTCCCCGAAATGTGAATCGTGAGGAGGGCACAGAACTATATTCTCTCTTAGCAAGGAATCGTTCAGATCATCAGTGTGAGATTGTCAGTCGCATCGTCTCCTCTCACCTCACTACTCGCTCACTTCTTGGGGCTTTTCGTATTATATTGGATTGAGATAAACGATCCATTCAGGTAGTTCTACGATGTTAACTTTCATTGAAGATAGCATGGACATGTTCCGGAAAACTGCAGATGCCGTGCTTGTATTCGTCCTACTGTGTAGTTTCCTCGGCGGGTCGGCGACAGCTATCGATCTGGACTCAGCCAATGTAGACATTCAGGCTGTCAGCATTAATAACACGACGACAGACTCAGTCCCGACTGGCAGTGAACTCGAGGTCACCGGCGTCACAAATCGGAATCCAGATAACACCGCCATCCTTGTCGAGCTACGTGCAGTGAACGGCGAGATGACTCGATTCGCAGATGATGAATCATGGGGAACCGATGGAATCTGGCGAGCAGTCATCGACCTTACTGATGTGCCACCAGGTGAGTATCGGATCGAAGCAACTGATGGGAATGAAGTCGATATTCGGCGTATCCAGGTTGTCCCCGCTAACATCGACCAGACTCCGACTCCCGTAGTGACTACTCCTGAGCCAACGATAGAACCGGCACAGACAGCATCATCACCGGAATCAACTGCAGTCCCATCACCAACTCCCTCGTCAACATCATCACCAACCTCAGCACCAACGACATCAGTTGGCACTTCTGGATTTGAGGCCATCATCACTATCCTGTCGGCTGGTATCATATGCATACTTCTTCAATACCGCTGTGGGTGAGCGCTTTTATACTCACAGTGAGTTCATAACTGGCATGAGCTTCGTCATCGTCGGATATGGGCGAGTCGGAACTCGAACAGTTCGTATTCTTCATGAGGAAGGCCACGCGGTCACGGTGGTCGAGACCGATGTGGATAAGATTACACGAGCGCGAGAAGCGGGACACCAAGTTATCGCAGGAGATGGGACTGATCAGGCAGTACTACAAGATGCAGGCTTAGATTCAGCCCTGGCAGTAGCAGGGTTGACTGGTAATCCCGTCTGTAACTATCAGGTCTGCCAGCATGCATCTGAAGCTGGATGTCGAACAGTAATGCGAATAAGCGAGGATGTTCCCGAGGATCAGTATAACAAGTATTCGGCAAACGTTGATGAATTAGTCTATCCTGAACAATTGGGAGCAGCCGGCGCCAAAACTGCATTATTGGGTGGGAGTTTTAACGCACTAAGCGAACTCACAGCAGGGCTCAGGCTCATCAGCTTGACTATCCCAGAGGGTGCTCCAATCATCGACAAGACAGTCAACGAGATTGATTTTGATTCGACCGCTCGTGTCTACGCACATGGCCTCGCTGGCGAATCGATGACCATCCCACGCCCGGGTCAACAAATCGCGAGTGGTGACCGGGTGGCCTTAGTTGTTGAACAGGAATCAGTTGAGTCAGCGAAGCAGGCATTACTTGGCGAGTGACTCACAGACTTGTTTTCAGATGACTGTCTGGCATTCAGCAATTCTGCGAGTAACGTGAGCAGAATCGTTCACAAATGAACTCCTCGCGCTTTGAGAGAAGAGCCACCTCCCCTCGAGCGGTGTCGCCTTGGAAGGTATCTTATAGAGATTAGGCGAGAGAGGCACGAATTGCGTCGTGGAATGAACCGCCGCACGGTTCGCATTCACTCACCCCGGCAAGTATGAGCACCCACACTTCGTATCGGTGAACGTTGGGATGATGGACTCCCATCGAATCTCGGCCGTCCGCAAACTGGCAGTTGACTCGATGTGTGCCTCATCAAAAACGAAGCCCGTGGACAACGGAACCGACACAAAATAATCAGGGAACTCTGAGGCGATCGCAATAGGAGTAACGGGTGCCACTCCCATCGCCACGTCGGATCCTGAACCCCCACAGAGCAACCAACCGCTCGCGCGGGAAGCCCACGAGTTGACTCGTGGGTGGATGTCACGTGCAAGTGGTTCGAGAGACGAACTCGAAATCATCACGGAAGTCGAAGGTTTCCGAACAAAGCCGAGACATTCGCCCTGCTCACATGGAAAGCGACTTGCACGCAAACCGTGGGAGATATCGATCTCATCATCAACGGTTTCTAACGGGACGGCCCTTACCACCACAAGATAGTGTCACGACCGTCTAACACTTACTCCCGATACGGCGAGAATTGTGGCTGAAGCCCCTCGGCGAGCAGTATCAAGAACCAGAGATGTGACGACTAACTGGCCACCAATGAAACACCAGAACCAGAATAAATCGGGCGCGAAAAATACAGCCGGTTGAATCAAGAAATCGTATTACCAACAACTGGTAATCACATATCATGGCACGTTGGGACGTCTTATTTGAACTGATTACTGATGTACCATCCTCACAAGCTCTTACGACACGTCTTGCTGCCTATCGAGATACTCGTGAAGCACCACCAATGGCGCCTCCAGAATCGCCTCCACAATCGCAAAGCCCGGTAACGATTGTTCCTGACGCCGATGTGCTCGCTGCTGATCTGCTCGGCGTGGGGGCTGCGCGCAGAGCGCTTGACCCGTTTCGGAGTCATCAGTGGCTACAAGTCTACAGTAGCCCCGTGATCCTGAGCGATGCGGATGCTCTTATCTCGTACTTTGGCGACGAGTTACTTGCTTCAGCATGGGAGCACCGCGCCCGTGACTGGGTACACCTGGAGAATCATCATGAGGATGACCACCCTGCGCTTGCGTGTGCATATCGAAGTGGAGCACAACACATACTCTCTCTTGATCAGCAGCTTCTCTCTGCCGGGGCTGGAGCACACTTAGGAAGAAAACTCTCGATAAGCGTTCGTGAACCCGAAGCGTTTGCGAATCTATTCGAACCAGCGAGTTTCTACGCGCTCGTTCACGATGATGAGTACTGCGGCCCTGATAGCGACCCCCATGAGTAACTCTTTGATAATGTCGGATTCGGTTGGGTACCGGACTCTTACTGATTTGTATCGGGTCAATACTCACTGGCAAACCATGTGCTGAATGCTTCAAGTGCACGTCCACGATGTGATAGCGTGTTTTTTTCTTGAGGCGTCATCTCAGCCAATGTGTGCCCATCGACCTCAAAAATCGGATCGTAGCCAAACCCTTGGTCTCCACGTTGGGAGACGATTTTACCTTCAACACTGCCTGTGAATACGTGTGCGGATTGGGCCTCCGTTGAGTCCGTATTGACTCCTTCACAGAACGCAAGCGCGCAACGGAAACTCGCAGTCCGAGGAGGGGATAACTCTCTCTTAGCCATTCGTTGGACAGTATCAATACCTACTGATTCCTCAACGAATGCAGAGTAGGGGCCAGGAAACCCATCAAAACCATCGATAAATAAGCCAGCATCATCGACGAGCACTTTCTTATTGGTGACACGTGCTGCCTCACGCGCTCCCGCAGCGGCGATTGGACCCAATTTATCAGCCTGAATCTCCGTGTAATCAAACTCAAACTGCTCAACGGAATCCAAATATGCTTTTGCTTCACGTACCTTTCCCTCATTAGTCGTCACATACTGCAACATACAGCACATTTACTGGGTCACCACATTAGCCGGTTCGATTTTTCGACTCAGTCCACAACGACTTCGACTGGCTGACTGTCAGATTCTTCAGATTGATCTTCGTCGATGTCATCGCCGCTCTGCTCTTGATACAGTAAGACTCCAACGACGCCGAGAACTATCCATGAGCGCCAGTTCGCCAGGTTGAGTGTATATCCAATCCCGAATGGCTTTTCGACCAGCATCTTCTCGCCAGGTTGCCAGAGCGCAGACACCAGGCGACCAATCGATGGTCGCTCAAAATTGAATGGGATGCCCAGAATATCGCCTTGCTTTGTCTTTTCTTCATCCATACAGGAGGTACTCAGTTTATGATTAAATCGGTTTGGCTTCACTGATACCGACCGCGAGAGTCAATTTGATGTCGTCGTGAAAGAACATCCTCAGATCCAATTTCCCGATATCCCTCCTCACATGCTGAAAAAAGCGCTTGAGCGTCATCTGTCGCGCCGCGGAGGCTCTGTAGGAACACATGCAAATCCATGGCGTGATCCTCTTCATGTTCAGTGTAATATCCAAGTCCGAAGTCGATAAGATATGTCTGTTCT
>KE356562.1:968498-977789 GCA_000416005.1 Haloquadratum sp. J07HQX50
TATCTATCGCATGGACTAAATCACATTCACCAACTCTCTCGAGTGTCAGTGTGGTTGCGACCGGGTCAATATCATAGATTACCGGTGTTGGCACACCTTCTCGTCTTGCTGCTGAGGTCAATCGGGCCTCAGCTCTCAGCCGTTCTTGACGCAGTCGCGTGTCAAGCGTCGGATGGCGGTACTCTTTGGTAATACGGTGTTTTTCGACCGTCTCCTCACCAATCTCGACTGTCGCTTCTGCACCCCGAACAGCACCTGCAGTGGGGCTGAATTGTGTGTCTGAACTATCACCGCGCCGCCATGAGGCGCGGACAGTATCTGGCCGTGCGCCTGGGTCGACAGCCGAGTCGGAGAGTGAAGTCGTTTGATCTGCGGCAGCCATCATCGCACCTGTGACGGCGATCATTCCTGCATTATCTCGCAATAATTCTGCGGATGGCACATACAGCGATGCTCCGCGTGCGTTACACATCGCTTGGAGCATCGACTGAAGTCGATTATTTTGGCCGACGCCACCGCCTAAAACAAGCTCATTATTCCCTGTGACAGAGAGCGCCCGCTCAGCCACCTCGGTGAGCATGGCAAAGATTGTTTCTTGTAGTCCCGTGCATACATTCTCGGGTGGTGTTCCAGTGTCAACTGCATCTTTCGCTGCTGACATGATCCCTGAGAACGAGAAATCCATTCCCTTGACCACATATGGAAGCTCCACATATTCTCCCTCCTTCGCGGCCGATTCGACTTTTGGTCCTCCCGGGTGGGACCAGTCAAGATGCCTCGTAAACTTGTCAATTGCATTTCCGACACCTGTATCCATAGTTTCACCCAAGATGCGGTATCGACCATTGTGATAGCCGAGAAGATGTGCGTTCGCTCCTGACGCGTTGAGACACACTGGAGAATCAAACCCTGACTCGTGACGGCCAATCTCGAGGTGTGCAATCATGTGGTTCACTCCAACTAATGGCACCTCAAGCGTCTGTGCTAGCGTCCGTGCAGCCGTGCCGACGATACGAAGACATGGTCCCAGTCCAGGACCCTGTGAATACGCAACGGCATCAATTTCCGAGAGGGCGTACCCCTCGGTGATCACCTGCTGGAGGATCGTGTCAATCGCTGCTGGTAGTGCAGTGCTCATGTGTTCGGCTGCTTCTCGCGGATGGATGCCACCCTCTGCAGGGACATAGGGGTCAGAGTGTATCCGAATTGTCTCTGTTTCTGTCTCGTGGAAGGCAGCACTCGCTGCCCATGCAGTCCCCTCAATTCCGACAACAAGCATCGAAAAAAGATCTATAGTGGTCGTGTCATCAGCTAAGCTTCCTCAGCCGACAGATCACCATCTTTTTGAATATCGATTTTGTTCCGCTCAAGCATATATTCTTGCTCGACGTCTTTTGCGAAGCTTGCTTCATCATAGACTTTCGCGTAGCCAATCGTTGTCCGCATACCGAATTTCGTGTCGAGTTCGTGAATGACGACTTCGTCTGATTCTTTATTCAGCATTGCTGCTAAACTATCTCGCACTGAAAGACGTGACGGTGTTGCGTCGTCGTGTGTCAATTTAAATCGAACATCAGTTCGATGTAACATGGGATTTGGGTCCTCTGAGAGAATATTAATTTCCATATTTCAGTTACTAAATGTCCTTTTGGGGCGAATAAAACAATTTCGAAGCTGAGAACTTAGGTCGCCGCAGTTAGCTTTGAGAGTGCTTTCTCTACATCTCCTTCAAAAAGATGGAATAACGAGCGAGCTTTGGATTTGGCCGCACTGTCAACAGATACACGAACCATACCTTCGCCCGGTTGGCCATAAATCACTGTTGCTCCCTGTGGGGCAGCAATTAACGCCGGCAGTGCAGCCAAGTCCTCTTCGCCATCAACGACGATTGTCGTCTGTGATGTCGTCTCAAGAGCTGTCGTGACCGCATTGAGTAGGGAATGTGTGAGTTTCCCAGGTGGATTTTCAGCCCTGAGGCGGTTGGGTAGCTCCTCAAGTGCGGTTTCTATTTCAGGGGCGACTGCACTCCGTTCGGTGAGTCCGTCGATAATTGCAACGTCAGGTTCACATGTGGAAGTTGTCAGTTCGTAATTGACGATATCACCGACAGCGATGAGTGGCCACGTCGACTCTTTACATACGCGATTCACATCAGTAAGCACCGGTCCGATTGGGGTTTTGAATGCTGCACGACGCTCTGGTGGTAGCGACAGCATACCAGTGTTAGCGTACCTTCAACGCGTACCCACCGGACTCACTCACGTTCATTTCATTCGCAATCTCTGACTCGATTGGGTGTGGAATGACGACGTACCCTGCCCAGTCTTCCGTGAGACTACTTGAGCCGCAGCTGGTACACGCCTGAGAATCTGAATCATTAATATAATGACACTCTCGGCAGGCGAGGCGGCTCTCAGCCATCTACTTCCCCTCCGCCCCTGCTTCGGTTGCTGCCCTTTGAGCCTGTCTCTCAGATTCCAGCCAGCCGTGTTTTCCAAGTCCTGGCTGTTTCGCTGTGAGTCCAATCTTTGAATCACGCGGATTGCGTTCATCAATGCTCTTTGTCACCACACGGACCCGAACAGAGTCGCCGACTCCAAGGGTTCGATTTGATTCTGTCGAGGCAAGTTGTTGATTTTCACTATCGTAGGCAAGGTACTCATCAGAGATCTGTGAGACGTGAAGCAATCCATCAACCGGGCCGATCCCAACGAATGCACCGAATTCGACTACTTCAACGACCTCCCCATCAACGACCTCCTGCATCGCCGGGTCAAATGTGATTGCGTCGAACTCAGCATCATAATACACCCCTGCACGTCCCGGTAAGACCGTTCCCTCGCCGATATCTTGTACAGTAATGACGCTGACGACACTTCCAACGTCTTCATCCATTCGACCTTCTAATTTCTCTTGCAAAAGCCGTTTGACACGC
The DNA here is from genome assembly GCA_000416005.1 of Haloquadratum sp. J07HQX50. Lineage (GTDB taxonomy): Archaea > Halobacteriota > Halobacteria > Halobacteriales > Haloferacaceae > Haloquadratum. The sequence continues at coordinate 971,434 of KE356562.1, forward strand.
TGTGGTGTCACATCTGCAAGATGCTCCGGAGGCACCTCGACCGTGTCTGTGAGTCGTACCCGTTTATACATGTGTTATGATTCTGTTATCTCCAATCTGTTTCGCCCCCTTATACCGATTACGTGTATCCCGCGCGCAAGCAATCGGTCGCGGAGGGATCGGTCTTCCGTCGCAACGAACGCATCTTCGATGGTTGCAATTTCAACGACTGCATCATCTGCGTATGTGGCTGTTGCCTCCACAAACTCTCCTCGATCAGCCAGGTCGCGGCCAACCCGTGCCGCCTTCGCCTCTTTACCAGCGCCCGAACGCAGTGACTCCAGTTCGGCAAGAACCGAGCGTGGGATCAGGAGTCTCGGATCTGCTTCAAATAGCCGTTGAAGTTCATCGAACAGACGCACGTTTCGCTCAACCGGCAACATCAACGCGTTCGTATCCAAAACCACCGTCACCATGGTGAATGTTTCGTTTTCTGTTGACGGCCTGTCTCTATTCCAGCGTTCCAATACCAATTAACCGCCAACGTGCGCCAACACGACGGTTGATAGCGATTTTGGCTCCCGATTCAGCACAGACGGGCCGTTTCAGAGAAATCTCGGCTTCACCGTCTCGCGCGCTAGTTACCGCACCAACAGTCGTTGCAGTGCCAACTGTTAACATTAGTGGTTCACCGGTCGAGATCTCTTCTATCTCATCACCGTCATCACCAACGACACGATTGAGGAGTTCGATCGACATAGTAAATGCCTCTCTTGTTGGAGGCAGTGACCCCCGCTTGCCAGCAATCTGGCCGGCCAGCGCGTCGCCCTTCGTCATACTAGGGTCAAGACCAGTTCCAACACCACAGAGTCCACCGGGCGATACGACATCGACCTGCTCACCGCCGGCCTGTAGCGATCGAATCTCTGTTTGGATTGGCTCCCAACTGGATTGGCCCTCTGATTCAGTTTCCTGTCCGGGGCGAAGTTCAATCTTATCCCCAACTTCAAGACGTCCTCTAGCGACTGACCCGCCAATAACTCCTCCAGAGAGATTTTTCCAGGTCGTTCCTGGGCGGTTAATGTCGAATGAACGGGCTGCGTAAAGTCGTGAGTCCACCTGTGAATTCCGTTCAGGAGTTGGAATCTCTGCCTCAATGGCCTGAATAAGAAGATCTATATTCACTTCCTGCTGCGCACTTACCGGAACGATGGGTGCATCCTCAGCAACGGTTCCTTCGACGAACGACTTGATTTGTTCGTATGAGTCGACCGCGCGGTCACGGTCAACCAGATCAATTTTATTTTGTGCGATGACGATATTATCGATTCCAATAATATCCAATGCCATTAGGTGTTCCTTCGTTTGCGCCTGAGGAACGTCTTCAGTCGCGGAGACAACAAGGACGGCACCGTCCATGATTGCAGCCCCCGATAGCATCGTTGCCATCAGTGTTTCATGCCCGGGCGCATCAACGAATGAAACGGTTCGTTCGATGGCCGTCGTTTCGCCATCTGGGCCAGTCTCCTCAACTGTGTAACTCTCTGGTGGGTCCAAGTCAGGAACAGTTCGAAAGGTCGCGTCAGCATAACCCAATCGAATGGAGATACCGCGTTTCATTTCCTCTGAGTGCTGATCAGTCCACGAACCTGACAGCGCCTGTACAAGCGTCGTCTTTCCATGGTCGACGTGACCGACCAGTCCGATATTCACCTCCGGTTGTGGTATGTTTGGTGTCACTAGTAACCTCCTAAGGAAGTAATCTTAAATTGAACTGGTCTCGTGCGAGTCATAAAGTTGCTGTTCTGGCCTTCCGCTCGTATAATAGCTCCGCTCAGTCAGTCAAGGCGCGGTTGACACTCCGCGCAACTGAACGGGCCCGTTCAGCAAGCTCCGGCGGTATATCACCATCATCAACAGACATCTGTAGCTCATCCTCATCGACGGTCGTGACTGACCCATCTGGGTGCTTGATGACGTCAATATGTAAATCGACGTAACGAACCGCACTTGGGAAACACTCCACAGGCGTGCAAATGTTGAGATACGTTCCTTTGTGATGTCCCTCTTGGCTGCGATATACTGTTGGATACCACCATCGACCCTCTCGGATTTTTGTCACAGCGGTATCCCCATCCTTGCGTGGAGTCCCAAGCGCGTCGTAATGCCCGCCGCCACTCATCTGTCTCGTTATTTCTAAACTCCCTTCTGCTTCCCAGTCGGTGACTTCTCCACGCCCCAATGAAAACGCCCGCCCATCCGGCTTCCCGTGCATCAGGTCTACCTGATCGCCTTCTGTTGGGCCAAACTGCTGTGTAACAGCGGCAAAAGGGAACGTACCATTCGGATCAGGATCACAGAGTGCCTCAACCAAATCAACACCGGCGCTGGCCCGAGCACTCGCAGCCTTCGTTCGGTGATGCCCCGCCATGGTTGAGGTCACCTTCCCTCGCACTCTATCCAGTGCAGATCGACTCTCTCGACCGAACCAGATTGAATATGTACATAGCTCGTCGTTGATACGTGCAGTCTTATTGAGCGAGGCCTCGATCGCCGCCGCCCGCCCGTTCACTCGCTGCACTGCCGTTTCCAATGTATCGAGGTCACACTCTGTGGCCTGAGCGTCCCAACGCAGCCCCCATCCATCCAGGACATCAACTGAGAGTAAATCTGTCATCCCGACCAATTCGCGCGTTGCCTCGGAGTCAGGAGCATCGACAGTTACACCGGTTTTGTTACGGATTGCGGAGAGAATACCATTCTTGACCTGAATGCCGGTCTGAACGCGTGGCCGTGAATCTTTCCACGGGGGAGGACTCGAGCGAACTTGCACAGTGAAGCTGTCCCCTGGCTCAATGTACCGGTCGACGTTCTCTAACCTGAGTGCCGCCTCGGTATTTTGTAGCGAACACACTGCGTCTGCACCTTCGATACTCTTGACGCTTGCCTCACCGATTAGCCCGACTGGAAGTGAGTGCTGCCACGAGAGTGTATCAATACCAATATCGATACAGGTGTTTCGAACACGTTGTGCTGACACTGAGCTTCCATATATGATAACTCCTTGACGGCCAGCGGTTGTTTCGACCATGACATCAGCCGGCTTAAGTGAAAATGACCGATCAAATCGCTGTTGGATTGGCTGTGAGGCTTGGACCACCTCGATATCATTTTCGAGTAAGTGTGCTGTCAGTGCCGTCGTATAAATCCCGCGAACACGGGTGGCCAACTCTGTTGAGCTCTCATTCATTTTATCATATATGACCAATTCACGAGTAAAGTCTCCGCTTTTTTCACTCACTCACCGCACGCGAGCCAAATACATTACCCGCTGGATGTTATATATGAAATTGAACGCAATGGACCGCGTCCGTGATCCGATTGAGAAGAGTGCTGACGATTCTATCGACTTATACGATGTAACCAGTTGGGAGGTCCGAACGCGAACCGACTGGATTGCCTCGGTCCTCTGGCGTGGCCTTTCAGCTGTTGCCCGCCTCACTGTTGTGTTGGTAGCGTTTTCGCTGCTCCTTGGGGTGGGTGGACTTGCAGTCTTGACTGACCCGGCGACCGGTCTACTCACACTCTTTTCAGCCCTCCCAGCGATTGGACTGACGGCGTACGTATATTTCTCAGATGTCACCTCAAGTGAGCCGCTCTCATTACTTACAATTACCTTTCTCCTTGGTGTTCTAACGGCGAACTTTGCCGCAGTGTTAAATACGCTTTTTCGACCGTTGTTCAGAGTGTTAGGTTTTGTCGGGCTTATTCTGTTTTTTTTCATGGTAGTTGCCCCGATCGAAGAAAGTGTAAAACTTCTTGCAGTGCGCCTGTATGCGTATACGAACGACCAGTTTAATTCGGTGTTAGATGGGGCTGTGTACGGGGCAATGGCTGGACTCGGATTCGCTGTGATCGAGAATGCCCTGTATATTGCTCGTCAGTTACCGAGTGGAGGCGCTGATCTCGGCTTAGGGCTGATTGGAGTTGGTGGTGGTATTACTGCTGTTCGTGCATTAGCTGGACCAGGTCATGTGATCTACTCAGCGATTGCAGGGTACTATTTAGGCTTGGCAAAATTCAATCCAGGCTCTCGCGGACCCATCGTGATCAAGGGTCTTCTCTTAGCTGCTGTTATTCACGCAACGTACAATTCCACTGTTGGCTTCGGTTCAGCACTCATCGAGAGTGTTACTGGATTAGGTGGCCTCTTTCCGTCATTAATATATATTGTAATATATGACAGTATATTCGGCCTTTACCTATTTCAAAAGATTCGCCGCTATAGTGTCCGTTATCAACAAACACAGACGATTCCAACGTCACCAGAATCGCCGCAACGAGAGCAAAACTGAACTGGTCGAGAGAACTCCAAACAGAGCGTTCCTTCGAACCCAACTCAAGCTGACAAGACTCGGTTCAGAGTTTAGCTGAACACCCGGTCTGCATGAGGCCGTCGCGACTTAACGGTAGCCACCAACGAGTTGTTCGACATACTTAGCAACGACATCTACCTCAAGATGAACAGGATCTCCCTCAGATTTCTCTGAGAGAGTTGTGAGCTCATATGTTGTGGGAATAATTGCAACGCTAAACTCGTTTGTCTCCCGGTCTGCGACGGTGAGGCTGATACCGTCAACAGCAACTGAGCCTTTCGTCACGATGTACGGAGCAACCGACTCTGGAAGTGAGAAACGGAACCGCCAATCATCGCCAACACGTTCGACTGAAGTGACAGCGGCAGTGGTATCGACATGGCCTTGGACAAGGTGACCATCGAAACGGTCATTCGCAGCAAGAGCACGTTCAAGATTCACACGGTCTTCTTGCTCAACACTACCCAGGTACGTCTTCTCGATAGTCTCTTCAGCTAAGAAGACTTCGAAATAGCTATTTGGACCTGTTTCGAATGCCTCAACAGTCAAGCACACTCCACTGACTGCAATCGACTGTCCGTGTGCGAGATCATCGAAACCAAGATTCGGACTAATTCGCAATCGGCGTCCTCCTTCATCATCTACGCATGCAATAATATCGCCTGACCCTTCGATAATCCCTGTAAACATATCGTAAGAAATCAGTTCCGTCGACATAGCACCTTCGCCACAAGACTGCCTTAGTCTGTGTTCTGTGTTCAACTGGTTTCAGGCTTATGCCAGTGAAGCGACTTTCAACTTCATCTCGCAACTGTTCAAGAGGTATTTGATGTTTAGAACACCCAGCGAGTATTAATCTGTAGCTCTATCATCACGCATGATGTCGCTGGGAATCATTCAAATGGTCAGTCTTGCAACCACACTTGTATTTGCACTCCCGGTCGCAATTTTTGGGATACGACAAGCGCTCAGTGGGTCGGTCTTTCTCGGAACCACACTAACTGTCGTGGCAGCCCTCATGATAATTGTCCCTCAGCGTGTCGTCACTCCTGGAGATATCCTAACAACTCTGCTTGAGCGATTCACTCACCGTACTCTCTCTCAGGAAGACGATCAATGAGTTACTGGCGCATGGCTTGGGAAACCGAGCACCCAGTTAGCAGAGGCTGGACAGTGATTCTTGAGCGACAGGGATGTCACAATTTGTGATACGATTTGTGACGCTTGACATCCTCCCCGCCGTCGGCGAGGATTCCCGAGCGTTGGGATATGAAGATTCGCAACCCACCTGTTCCCTCGGGCGGAACGACCCAGAGGTTTGGTTGAACGGGTAGGCGAGTGGCTGTGCCAAGCGACCATGACTCATATCCTCCGTCGGAGGATTCTGAGTTATCTGTCTGCGAATATTCACCTCACCATTCACGTCCGCGTTCATCGTCGCACCACACGACTCACAGACGCACAACCCACGCTTCACACGATTCGCGTTTCGCTCGGTCTTTCGGTCAACGGGGGTGCCGTTTTCTTCCGCCTTGTATTCGAGCAGGTTCGTGAATCGGTCAAACTCCCATCTGTGGAGTTTCTTGTTCCCACGCTTGCCCCAATTCCGTGAGTCACCGTTCTCATCCTCACGAATTTCACTCAATTTACCGATGGCGATGCACCCGACTTCGTGGTCAGTGCACCGTTTAACGATGTGCTTGGCGAGTGCGTGCAGGAGTGGTTTTTCCGACGCGAGAGTTTCTGTCGGGTGCGAAGGACACGGCGTGACGGGCCGTTCTCGCCCTCTGTGTTGGACTCGTCACGAGTGAAGTAGTGCTTCTTGTTTCAGCACGTTCCCCAGATACAATTCGGCGCCACCGTGCTCGTAGGCGCGGTAGTTTTTGATACCGAGGCCGATGCCCGCCGTGTTGTCGCCCGGTGCGTCTTCGACGGGCATCTCCGTCTTGCAGACGAAGCGGAGTTCCCAACGGTCGTCGTTCCAGACGGCTCAAACCTGCT
>KE356562.1:979296-981297 GCA_000416005.1 Haloquadratum sp. J07HQX50
AAACACACGTCGCTCGTTGTCAGTCAGGATCGGAACTGGACTTGTCCTTGAATTGAACTCTTCGATCTCTGGAATATCCGCGGCATCGACTGAGGCAGCCATTTGCTCAACCACCTTTTCAGTCAGGTCAGTTCCAACAAAGACGTGGTCAGCTTCTCGACCCTTCGCAGAGTGAATGGTCCCAACGCGAACTCGGCTAGGCTCTACCTCATGATACTCACCCGCAAAATATGCTTCAACAGACTTCCGCTGAAATGATGTCACCTTCCGAAGCATATCACCAGCGGACTGTCCATCGGGAGCAAAGGGTGCGTGGTTAGTAATCACAGACGGCCCAACAGAGAGTTCAGTCAAATCATCATGATCAGCTGCCTCCAACTGTGCGTCGATCTCGTCAAATAGCTCGTCACGGTCATTCGAACCGAATGCAGAGTCTTGAAGCATATCTGCAACCCGTCGTGCTTGCAGTCCAGTTAATGATTCATCTGCCTCAATCTGTTCGATGCCACGAACATAGCCAGTCAGGCGGTCTGTCCACATCCGCTGATCTGTGAGCGTTGAGAATGGAATGCCGTTTGGGAGGAATTCTTCGATAAACTGGAAAAGTTGGTATCGCGCTCGGAACAAGACCATGATACTCTCATTGGGGGTCGCTTCGACGGTATTTTTGATTTCTCTCGAAAGATCGAGCATCGATGGTGATGGAATTGCCTCGACGACTCCACCTTCCTTTCGTGGGCGGAGATCTTTCTGTTGCCGTTTTGATATGTGTGAAATCTCTTGATTGACAACATCCAGAACACGAGATGGCAATCGGTACGAGTTTGGCAAAATCTCATCAGTGTCTCGCTCAGCATCAAGGAGTAGATTCGGGTCTGCACCTTGCCATGCGTACACGACCTGATCATCATCGCCGGCAATCAACACTCGTTCAACATGTGGCTTCCATTCCTCGTATAGTTCATATTGAAGCTTAGTGATATCCTGAAACTCATCGATGAGGAGATAGTCAACGTGTGGGACAAGTGAACGCTGCTTGACTCGCTCGAGCATATCGGCGAATCCGATTAAATTATGTTCTCCTTTGTAAGCCTGCCATGCGCGGATTGCCTCAGGAACATCAATACGATCGTCATCTACCGGCCAAGTCGGTGTATACTTATTGCCCTCCTGCGCATGCGGATCAATGTTCGGCGGAAGACGTACTTCATCGACATTCCACTGAAACGGCACATCATACCAGTCACTCACGTCACAACGAGTACGCTGTAGCCATTGGCTCGTCGCTATAATCTTATTTCCGATAGTTGTTGACCGTGCGGTCCGTCGTTGAGAACTTCCATACTCATCTTCATACTCAAGACCGTACTCCTCACAAAAGGCCTCCTTGTCACTCTCGCCTACGACATCACTTCGCGAAAGATTAAGCAGTTCATACGCCTTGGCATGCATCGTCGCCACGTTTCCCTGCAATGATCGGGGCGAGATGTCTAGCCGTTCAGCCAGTCGCTCACGTACCTCGGTCGCAGCCGCACGTGTATATGAGACAATCAAAATATCACGGATGCTCACCTCGTCATCCTGAAGAATTCCCTCGACTCGATCCAGCAGCGCAGTCGTCTTTCCGCTCCCCGGGCCACCGAATAATCGGGTGATACTGGCATCCGTTTTACTCATTGCACAAAAACAAGGGTTTGTGTGGCATAAACTGACTGCTTTGTTTCGCTACTCGATCGAAAAGGCAGCTTGAACGTGAGTTATCGCTCAGGATTCCATCCACAGACCGAGCACTTCGATGCTGAAGATTGATGTAACGCACTACACTCAGGGCACTGTTTCTTATTATACGATGCCTCCCATTCGAGAGAGTCCGTGTCGTGACCGCGGTTCTTGAGGAACTGATCAAGCAGTGCGTCATCGGAGTTTGGTGCTGTGGCCATACGCGCTATGTTATAACGTGACACTATTTAACTCTTACAACGGGAAACACACAATCCCATC
>KE356562.1:982571-990826 GCA_000416005.1 Haloquadratum sp. J07HQX50
CGACTGCATTTTGCGAGGATTCCAGATCAACCGACGAGAGCTGATCAAGTGCCTCTTGAATTTGTGTGTGAGTTAATTCGGCGTGTGCCTGTGCTGACAGGGCGGCCAGTTGGTCGCGGCGAGCGGGGGTCCCTTCAGCTGGCATCACGACCTGTTGGTCCCATGATAAGTACTGCTTTGCATCGCGCAGCGCAGCAACGGATGCATACCCAGACGTGAGCTCTGTATACGCCATCTGGTCTTCACTCGATTCCATACTGTATACTCTGTCGCGGCGTACATCAACACCGCGGCCATGATCTCATACATGGGTTGATTCATTTACCCGAAACGACACGAGAATCCAGAATGACTCAGTTGGACGAACAAGTTGGATCAAAAAGCCACACATCAATACATATCGTACTTCTAAGTGTGTGATTTTTTGTTCAGATTTTGAGAGGTCTCAGGTCTCTCAGGACCGACAAGTGATGGCTACCAACAACTCACATTTCAGAACTGAAATCCCGTTTCTGCAGTCATCGTGGTATAACGTTTCATATCACCACATATCAAAACGACTTACCATGCTTCAAGCACTGACTGATAGATCGTAGAGCACCGACGCAAAGCTATTATCGAGACACTTTCTTCAGGCGTATGTGCTTCTTCAGGCTCTGAAGCCCCGATGACGAGACAATCAGTTCCTGCCTGTGTGAGCCACCCTGCGTCTGTTGCGGCAGCCTTCGTGACCAGCTCTGTGTCTCCATCCTGCGCAGTAGTCGCTGCTTCATGGGCTATCCTGGCGAATCTTGTGTTTCCACAGGCCATCGGAGGGAGATCCTGATCAACGGCCCACGTGACCCCGGTAGCTTCATTCAATCGATCAAGTGGCATTTTTCCGCCAGGTACCGTCCGCTCGTCAACGGTTATCACGCAGCGATCTGGGATCACATTCCACGTCTCTCCACCGGTAACCTTCGTTACAGCAACACTCCCAGTGAGTTCCATACCCGCGACAGTGGTCTGCGGCGGGTCGAATGAGCGAAGACGTTCAATGGCATCTATCCCGCGGTAGACTGCATTCACTCCTGACCCAGGCTCGCTGGCATGTGCGGCTGACCCATGTGCGACAATCGTTGACGCGCGTCGACCTTTGTGAGCAATAACAACATCAGTCTGATCAACTCCTGCGTAGTTTGTCGATCCTTCACACACGATCGCCACCTCCGGGACAAATCCATCGTCAATCGCTGCTTGTGCTCCGAGGCCACCGTCTTCTTCACCAGTAAATGAAACAAAAACAGCTGATCGACTGATCTGAGCATCTCGAAACGCAATCATTGCAGCTGCTAACGATCCTTTCATATCCGCAGTTCCTCTGCCATACAGGCGGTTCCCTTCCTGCTCGACGATAAATCGGCGAGTACCGTCCTCATCGGTTTCAACTTGATTTGGCGCTGGGGGGACGACGTCATGATGCCCGACCAATCCAATGGTGTCTCCTCCCTTGTTTCGCCATGCAAAGATGTTCCCATAGGCATCCCTTCTCACAGATGCATCAGTTTCTGCGCGAAGCCATGATTCGATCAAATCACCAACAGCAGTTGATGTTTCGTCGCTGGGCAGTCGCACCAGTCGTCGGGTGAGTTGGACCACATCACCATCACAACTCATACATGACAATTCGAACTCTCATGGATTTAATTCTTGCAGGCTCAGCTTCCGGTGAACGAGTCACAGGCAAGCGAGTAGGAAAAAAGAGAAGACAGCCGTACGCCAGACCCAAAAAAGACAACTCACACGAGCCCTACACAGGACTGAGTGAGTGAAGAGGCGTTCCAGTATCAAACCGTGACCACAAAACGCAACCACTGGCGAAACCGCGTGGAACCACATCCAAACCTGTCGAGAAGTGTACAACCACGCACTCACTCAAGAGTCTCATCCGGCACCTGACGACGACAAGTCATCGTACACCGCAATGCAAAATACGCTTCCAGACTGGAAGCAGAAATGGCAGGAGTGGAAACGAGTGTAAGTATGCTCGAGGTGCTTGCAAATGTCTGCTCAACGCATCAAGAACCGCGAAAGCGTCCTCGAACCGCTTACAGAACGCAGACTCAGCGGTGATCATCTCAACTAGAAAGCGCCACAGCAAAAAGAACGGATACCATGTAGTCCTCGTTGATCTTGACGGAACGGCAAAGCAGTGCGCAGACTGTAGCGTTGAGACAGAGAAGCCGTCGTGGGTGCGTGAATATTCCTGTCCAAGTTGTAGGGTCACCGCAGACCGTGACCACAATGCGTCGTTGGAAACGCATCAGCGTGGCTAAAGGAACTGGGAGTGGCGTCCGAGCAGTCAGAATGATGGCTGGGACAGTCCGAATCACTGTCTGTGGAGACTGATGTCATTGCGGGGAGGCGTCATGGAACGCGCTACTTGCAAACACTGTCGGAGGGGCAGAAGGTCCAGTGCGAGAGCACGGAAGCCCTACCCTCAACGAGCGAACGGCGAGAGCCGTGAGCGAGTCGGGTGGGGTAGCTCACACTCTTGAGATGACAGTGACCGAAGTCGTAGGCTTAACTGTTTGCCGGCCTAACAATACATATGAACGTAGTGCCGGACACGAGCGCGGTCATTGATGGTCGGGTGTCCGAGCGAATAGATAGTGTCGATGATACAACTGTGCTTGTCCCTGAAGCAGTCGTCAGCGAGCTCGAATCCCAGGCGAATGATGGACGCGAGAGTGGATGGGATGGGTTAGCTGAATTACAAGAGTTAACCGCGCTAGCCGATGCCGGCACACTCTCTGTGCAGTATGTTGGTCGCCGTGCCTCACCGAGTGAAGCACGCGGAGCCGATGAGGGTGACGTTGATGCAGTGATCCGTGATATTGCTGCGAGTGAATCAGCGACGCTTCTCACGAGCGATGTTGTTCAGGCGGAGGTCGCAAAGGCAAAAGGTGTCGATGTGGAGTATATTGAACCGCAGGTGCGAAGCACAGACTCACTCATCATTGAGCAATTTTTTGATGAGGATACTATGTCAGTCCACTTGAAAACGGAGACAGTCCCGAAGGCCAAGCGAGGGGCAATCGGTGAAATGCGGTACGAGCACATTCGCAATGAACCGACAGATGAGCAGACGATGCAAGAGTGGGCTAATAATGTCGAAGAGGTTGCCCAGACGAGTGCCGATGGATTTATCGAACTCTCCGAAGCGGGCATGAAAATTATTCAGTATCAAGACTATCGCATTGCAGTTGCTCGCCCACCGTTTGCTGACGGTATCGAAATTACAGCTGTCAGACCTATCGTCAAGACAGACTTAGACGAGTACGAGTTCGCTAGCGAATTACGAGATCGTCTGAAAGAGCAACAACGTGGAATTCTCATTTCTGGATCTCCTGGAGCGGGTAAATCAACGTTCGCCCAGGCTGTCGCCGAATTTCTGACTGAGAGCGATTATGCGGTCAAGACGATGGAGAAGCCACGCGACTTAGATGTTGGGTCGGATATCACACAATATACGGCTCTAAGTGGTGATATGGCGAAAACTGCTGATTCACTTCTGTTAGTTCGTCCAGATTACACTATATACGATGAAGTGCGGAAAACCAAGGACTTCGGCGTATTCGCTGATATGCGACTTGCTGGTGTTGGTATGGTGGGGGTTGTACATGCAACTCGTGGGATTGATGCTCTCCAGCGACTCGTGGGCCGAGTTGAACTCGGTATGATCCCTCAGGTCGTTGATACAGTCGTGTACATTGAGGATGGGCATGTCGAAACGGTCTATAACGTCCAAACCGAAGTAAAGGTGCCTGAGGGTCTCACAGCCGATGACTTGGCACGGCCGGTCATTCAGGTCACAGACTTTGAAACGCAGACGGCAGAGTATGAGATATATACGTTTAATCGACAGGTCATTACGGTTCCTGTTTCAGAGAGCACCGAGGGTGCTGAAAGTGGCGTTGATCGCCTTGCAAAACAAGAAATTGAACGTGAGATTCGTTCTATCGCTCGTGGTCACGTCTCAGTTGACATCAAGAATCAAAGTGAAGCTGTGGTATATGTTGATGAGGACGATATCTCATATGTAATTGGCAAGGGTGGTGGTCGTATCTCAGAGATTGAAGACCGATTGGGGATTGATATTGACGTTCGAACCCATGCAGAGAATCCTGACCCAGGGGCCTCTGGTACTCCAGGGGGTACCTCTGATGGAAAAGTCGTCACGCCAGAGGTAACCTCCCGACACGTCGTGATCAGACTTGATGATTACGTAGGAGAGACCGTCGAGGTACAAGCAGACGGTGAATATCTCTTTACCGCAACAGTTGGTCGTGGTGGTGATGTTCAAGTCTCACGAGGAAGCGCGATTGCAGATGAACTCGAAAGCGCAATTGACCGTCGTGCACAGATCGAGGTTTTCCCGACGTAGATTACGCTTCGATCTCTGATTCTTCTTGATCTTGCTCTGAATGCGGTTGTTGGTCTGCAGGGTCACATAATTGATAGAGATTTTGCCGTGCATCAGCAAAATAGACGTCCTCATCAACAATATTAATTGATTCAAGTCGTTCTAAGGCATATCGGACAGTTCTGGCCGACAGCATCGACTCTTCGACGATACCTTTCTGAGTGAGTGGCCCAGTATATTCGAGAACTTTAAAAACGAGTTTTGCACTCGGCGGGAGGTCCTCAAGCTCCTCGCGGTCTGGCTTTCCCATTATACATAATCAGCAGATGAATCGGCATAAACCTTCGCGAGATAAACGAAAACTCCACACAAACGCTAACGAACAGTTTTTGAAGACGCACTAATGATTATATAATATGGCTACGGAAACCCAACCCGGACTCTCGGGGCATCTCCGGGGGGGTCACAGTGACCACAGTTGCCTGCCTTGCCGGCGTCATCGCTGCGCTGGCCTCGGCGAGTATTGTTGGTACTGACGCCGCAGCGGCAGCTAATCAACGGACTGTTGTATTCATGTCGGTGGCAATTGTGGCTCAATTTCCGGTTTTTCGTGTGATCGGGATTGATGTGACTGATTTCGGTATTAAGGATTATTTGTATGTTGGCTTTATGACATTCGCCCTGTGGTTCATCACGTTCAGTATCTTACTTACTGAGCAAGTGGCTGTCTAATATGGCTGATGATAGTATTGCGGTTGTTGATCTTGATCGTTGTCAACCTGATCGCTGTAATTATGAGTGTGCGAGCTATTGCCCGCCAAATCGAACCGGAAAAGAGTGTATCACAACTCGCGAGGAATATTTTGATACCGAAGAGCCGTACGACGGTGACCCTGCACAGATTCGAATTTCTGAGGATGTCTGCTTAGGAGAGAGCTGTGGGATCTGTGTGGAAAAATGTCCGTTCGATGCTATCGAAATTATCAACCTCCCATCAGAACTTGATGATGACCCGGTCCACCGGTACGGCGAAAATTCATTTGCATTATATGGACTTCCAATCCCAGAACCAGGAACTGTGACAGGTATTCTGGGGCCAAATGGAATTGGAAAGACAACTGCGGTCCGTGCACTGGCTGGTGAGATGATTCCAAATCTCGGCTCATTTGATTCTGAGGCGTCTTGGAGTGCGGTGTTAGACCGATATCGTGGAACCGAACTGCAGAACTATATTCAGCGTGTGCGAGGTGATGCAGTAACGATCGCGCAAAAACCACAGTATGTCGACCAAATCCCAACTCAATTTGATGGGACAACACACGAACTGCTTGCGTCGACAGACGAACGAGGGGAGCTCTCACGGTATATCGAGCAACTGAGCCTGAATGCGGTTATTGATCAGCCTGTTGAGACACTCTCTGGTGGCGAACTCCAGCGGGTCGCTCTCGCAGCGACGCTCGCACGCGACCGTGATTTCTATTTCCTCGATGAAATTTCTCCATATCTCGATATTGGACAGCGTGTGACAGCTGCGCGGCTTATTCGTGAAGTAGCAGAGGATGATGAGCGTGCAGTACTCGTCGTCGAGCACGACTTAGCCATCTTAGATCTGCTTGCCGATTCGCTCCACATCGCATACGGAGAGCCGGGGGCATATGGAGTGATTACTGATCCGAAATCCGTCCGCAACGGAATCAATGAATATCTCTCTGGCTTTCTTTCGAACGAGAACATGAGGATCCGACCAGATAAGATCGAATTCACCGAACACGCTCCACGTCAAATCGCCAAAGCAACACCCTTAGCTGAGTATCCAGCCATTGAAAAGTCATACGGCGTGGATGAATTCTCCTTGCGCGTCGAAGCAGGCACGATTTATGAATCAGAGGTCCTAGGCATCGTTGGTCCGAACGGAATCGGAAAGACGACTTTAGCAAAGCTCCTGACAGGAAGTCTCACACCCGACTCAGGGACACTGAATTTTGAACTCGATATCTCATATAAGCCACAGTACATCGAGATTGACCAGCCAATGCGAGTCGACTCGTTCCTTTCGTCAATTACACCTGAATTTGGAAGCTCATACTGGAATACCGAAATTGCAGCACCACTTCAACTCGACCCGATCCTCGAACGAAACTTAACCGACCTCTCAGGTGGAGAGCGACAACGTGTCGCGATTGCAGCCTGCCTCTCCGATGAAGCTGATCTGTACGTTCTCGACGAGCCTTCTGCGCATCTCGACGTTGAACAGCGTGTGCAAGCAACGAGCGCAATACGCCGTTACGCAGAAAATAACGATGAAACCGTGCTCGTCATCGACCACGATATCTATATGATTGATCTTCTCGCAGACCGGTTGATGGTGTTCGAAGGTGAGCCTTCACTATCGGGCCATGCGTTACAACCACAAGAGATGCGAGCAGGCATGAACAAGTTTCTTTCAGAGCTTGATATTACGTTCCGCCGGGATGAGCGAACTCAACGCCCGCGAATTAACAAACCTGACTCTCAGTTAGATCGAAAGCAAAAGCGACAGGGTGAGTACTACTACGCACCCTGAATGAGATCACATTATCGTGACATGTGAGCGACTCAATATTCTCTGGGCAGGAAGAACAGAGAGATGCTCCAGTCGGACACCAGGAAGCTGACCGGGGCCGAGATCTTCAAACACGGATTCCAGTTATTTGACTACTGTCACTGGGACTGGTGCTCGCTCAACCAGTCCCTTGGCAACACTCCCAACCATTCCCTCGACGCGACCTGAGAGCGCTCGATGACCGACAATCACTCCATCAACTGCACTGTTACTGGCGTGTGACTCGATTGCTTCAATCGGCTGGCCATACAACAGCTCAGTGTTGACGTCAATTCCAGCTTCTGCAGCCTCTTTTGCAGCTGATTCGAGCACAGTGGAGCCTCTTTCTTCAGCAGTCTCGGTGTCTTCAGTGTAAATACGGTCGCCGATCTCGTGATTTGTCGGTGACTCGCCTGCAGCATCATCGACAAGGACACGCGACTCGACAGCGTAAGCAATTGTTAGCGATCCTTCTAGTGCATTGGCAAGTTCTATAGCGTGCGATAGTGCACTCGTGCTGGCATCTGATCCATCAACTGCGACTAGATAGTGCATTATTTTCCACTTTTCATTTTAGACCGCTATTGATTCAATCATTCGGTGCATCAACTGAACGAAGCTAATATAATAGTTTGCTACAGGTTCCACACAGATTCTCCTCTTTCACATCAACTTCGCGGACTGTTGGAGAGAATGACATGACACATTTGGTATTATCGCAGTGTTCAAGACCGACGGTATGTCCTATCTCATGGACAACCTCCTTGCGGACACGGTCGGCAAACACCTCTGTTTGTGGCTTTGTTGAGATGCCACCATCCGATGATGTTTGTAGACGATATGTTGAGATAACTGAGCCATTTCCGTTTAGATACGCTAAACCGAACACGTAATTTCGTCTTCGATAGTATAGGTCCTCGCCGGTGATTCCAATGTTTTTTTCACCGTTTCCGACCTGGCTGGTCATCTCAATGAATTGTTCGGCTCGATATTGCTTTCGACTACGGTCGAACGCGCCATCAGGGATCTGCTGTTCCTGACAAACCGTTACCTGACAATCATAAGTCCCGCGCAAGGCTGCTGATGATTCGCGTTTGACGCGTGCCGAGAGATCCCCAATCGGCACGATATCGACGTGCATATCGGTGGATAATTGTGGTACTGCAATAAACATCCCGCCGTGAATTCGCAGCCACAGGTTGCTCTGACCAATTTTCTCGGTGAATATCGGTCTGCGCTCGAGGTTGGTATCGGCCGTCGGCCAAGCGT
>KE356562.1:991288-994616 GCA_000416005.1 Haloquadratum sp. J07HQX50
ATACCTCTCCATTTGAAGCGCCCGGGTACATCTATGACGAGCCGATCCTTCTTGACGCCGAAACGCGTGACTGGCTAACAAACACAGTCCCAGTTGGTATTTGTACAGGTCGACCTGCTGCTGAGGCTACGATTGCCATGGAGCGCATCGGGCTCGAAATCCCCTCTGCGCACTGTTTTACCATGGACGACTGGGACAACGGAAAACCTGACCCAAGCGCACTGATTATCTTAGCTGACCGGCTTGATTCGAATGAGATTATATTCGTTGGCGATACACTCGATGATATACACACAGCTACGAATGCGATGGACGCCGATACTGACCGGCAATACTACGGTATTGGTGTTCTTACTGGAGGGTTGTCTGGGTCGAAGGGTCGTCAAGCGTTTAGATCTGCCGGAGCGAGTGATGTTATTAACTCGGTCAACGACATATCAACGCTTCTGTAGCTTGTCGCATCAGCAGATATCGCCAGTCACGGAACGTTTTACTCAATTCGCTCATGAATCAGTATATGCGTCTTTCACTGCTTGGTGGAACAGGCGATATCGGCAAGGGTCTTGCACTTCGATTCGCTGCAGACACTGATCATGACGTGATTATCGGGTCACGTGATCCTGATAAGGCACATTCAGCGGCTGAATCGTATGAACAAACACTTGCAGAGCATGGCCACGAGGCAAAGATCACTGGATTTGAGAATCCAATGGCCGCTGATCGGGCCGACTGTGTGGTCCTCGCCGTTCCACCGTATCACGTCACTGATACGCTTTCCTCTGTTGTCTCTCGTCTCTCAGATGACGCAGTTATTATTACACCTGCAGCCGGGCTCACGCGCGATGAAGATGGGTTTCACTACCGTCCACCGAGTGCTGGCAGTGTGACCACTTTGGTTGCGGACGCCGCGCCTGAGTCGAATCCTGTCGTTGGCGCGTTTCACAATCTGGCTGCAGGTCGACTCGCCGACTTATCACTTGAACTGGGGATTGATACATTAGTGTTAGGTGATGACCGAAACGCAACAGAGATGATATGTACCCTGATCGAAGAGATTGATGGGCTACGTGCACTGAAGGCAGGCCCACTTGCCAATGCTGCTGAGGTTGAGTCATTGACACCGCTACTTATTAATATCGCTCAGCAGAACGACGGTCTTCATGACTTGGGTGTCCAATTCAAGTGAGCTCAAAACCGATTCTGTAACTCCTCTCGAATCTCATCAAGGGTGAGCCCTTTATTCACACATAGCACGAAAAGATGATAAAGCAAGTCTGCACTCTCTGCTTGCAACGCAGGTTTGTCCCCGTCCTTTGCTGCTAATATCGTCTCTGTTGCCTCTTCGCCAACTTTCTCAAGAATCATGTTTTCTCCCTTTTCATGAGTAAATAATGCTGTTGTGTATGAGTCAGCCGGAAGGTTCTCTTGACGCGACTCGATCGTCTCAAACAGATCATCAAACACTGTCTGCATATCGGAATTATCGTCCATGTGAACCAAAACATGGCACTCAAAAAGAGTTGACCGGTTTAGCTAGTCCTCTTCGTGAAAAAATGCCAAGTCATGAATTCGTGCATCCTCCGTCAGTTCTGGGTGAAATGCTGTCCCGACGACGGGTCCATGCTTAATCGCAACAGGGTCATTTTCCCACGTCGCCAGAATCTCTGCGTTTGAGCCAACTGTTTCAATGACAGGCGCTCTGATGAATACGGCAGGAAACGCCCGTTCAAGTCCTGCTACGTCAAGCGGCGCCTCAAAGCTGTCCACCTGTCGGCCAAACGCATTTCGATTGATCGTCGCATCAATCAGATTGAGTGTGTCAACGCGGTCATCGTTTGCGTCTGCAGCGGCTACAATTAATCCCGCGCAGGTGGCCAACACTGGCTTTTCGGATTCAACGTGATCAATTATTTCTGGTGCTATGCCTTCTTGTGACAACAATCGTGAAATTGCTGTTGATTCACCGCCAGGAAGTAATAACACATCACAGTCAGGGACCGACCCTGATTGACGAATCTTTTCAACTTCGACTGACTGTCCATGGCTTTCCCCAGCACGTTGGATGGCGCTTGCGTGCTCTGAGACATCTCCTTGCACCGCAATCACGCCCGCACGAATCATATATAATTATATGAATGCCAGCTAAAAAAACCGAGTGCTCAGATAGCCAATGCATTCAACAAAAGAACGCCGACGCCAAACAGAACACCGAAAGCAACGACAGTTTTTGGGTCGATACGAACTGCGTTTCGGCCTTCTGCATCGAAGTATCTGACCAGTCCTGCGCTTGACATTAGACCGCCAGAGTTTTGACCACTGCTCATGCCCTATATATGTGAGAGCAATTCACTAAATGTTTCGACTGTGAAATGCAAGCTGTTGGAAACGCTTATTCGCCGTCCTGACTTATTCTGACTCGGAAATGACTGTTCGATTACTGGATTTCTATGCTGATTGGTGCGGGCCGTGCAAAACGCAAGACCCAATCTTGGAAGAGTTGGACGCGGATTATGAGTCTGTAGAGTTTGAGAAAATTGATGTCGATAACGAGCAGGAAGTCGCAAATCAGTACCAGGTGCGTTCGTTGCCGACTGTCGTCGTTGAGACTGATGAAGGAGTTATCGACCGTTTCGTTGGGGTTACACAGCGTCAAGATATCGAAACCGCACTCCAACAAGCCCTGTAGACTGCCTCAGGCGTGAAGTAGTTCAATGGTGTCTGCCGCGTGTAATACCACTATCTGATTGTGAGTAAAGCTTGAGTTCCCGTGTTCTCACGACGCTGCAAGACAACGCCTGACAGGCGACGATACACCGTGAGATTTTATTTCAACGTAATTTACACAAGTCGATAAAATATTCGTGGAGATTGCTCCAGCGCCGTCTGTGAATTCGATATCGACTCGTTTGCACATTACCGATCATCGAAGTATGTCGCCTTTGTTAGCAGTCGTTTGCACTGTGATTTTTTGGATTCGAAGCGGATCGCCTAAGCTGGCGTTCCAAGCATGATGCAGGTTCGTATATCAACACTGGTCATATTCCCGACGAGTGTTAACTCAGCCGCCGATACGCACTCCTTGCCCACCACTGGCATGGTTCGACTCTTATGAACCGCCTCGGGGTCGGGTGAAATGGTTCGAGATCCAAAGCGTCATCACGAGAACGGGAGCTCACATCTTCGATTTCCAATCGGGAACAAAGCTGAGGCACTCGGCCTGCTCCGCCTGTAGAAGATGAGTGTTAAGAGCTAAACACAGTTCATACCACACAACCATTATATTACCTCACACTCAAACTAATATATGGCTAAGAGTGACGCAGCAGTC
>KE356562.1:994666-996331 GCA_000416005.1 Haloquadratum sp. J07HQX50
TGCGTGCCATTTTACTTCTGATGAAATGAAATCGAATTTGATGCTGTTTCCACCTGCAGTATGATTCGGTGATAAATCAGGAATCCACCGCTAAACGGGTGAACTACCTTTGGGGACAAATGATTCGAGACCCAAAGCGTCATCACGGGAACGGGAGCTCACATCTTCGATTTCCAATCGGGAACAAAGCTGAGGCACTCGCCTTGTTCGACCTGTGGAAACTGTGTACGTGTGTTATTAGTCGTTTAATTTTTTTACATTTTATGATTCACTTTTGAACTCAAAGCAGAGTAGGTAGATATATGTAAGTGAATTGTCAAAGTATGTGGTGATTCATGATGAGAACGCCGTGTAGGAAGGTTAGACTGGCTATTCGTCGGGATACTTCGGATCAAATCTGGCTGCTCGTTCACGTGCTCGTTCGATAACTGTGTAAACAGTATCTTGCGCTTGAGTCGGATTGTACGAGTCGCCGTGCCCGGCATACAGTTCTTGTACATCGGGCGAGAGACGGGTCAAGAGCTTGTCAAGACTCTCAAGAAGTGTTTCTCGTGACTGTCCCGCCATATCGGTCCGCCCGAAGGATCCGTCCTCAAAGGCGCCATCATTATATACGACAATATCACCACTAAAGATGCGATCATCACTAATGAATGAGAGGTGGTCTTCTGCATGCCCTGGTGTGTGAACAGCTTGGTACATCGTCTCACCGAGACGGATACGATCACCGTCGCTCAACGCTCGATCACGCTCAGGATGATTTCCATGGCAGGCAACCACCGGATCAAAGCGATCTAACACGGCAGATAGCTCAGCAACATGGTCTCGGTGTTGATGAGTCAATACGACCGTTTCGAGTTCGTCGACGTGGTCTGCAATGACATCGTTAACATCTCTCTTTGTTCCAGCATCGATGAGTGTTGGATTACTACCGGTTATGAGATACGCGTTACAGCTGAATCGGGTGGCTCCTGCAGCCACATTAATTACCTCCATACAGCGACGTGTATCTACGGTCTGAAAAGCCCATACTCTGCGGTTAGTTTTTACATCTTGACATCATATTTAATATTGCATGGGATTCGGGAGCTACGATGAGTCCGAACAAGAGAACCAGGACTACGAGACGGACTTGGAGAATGACGATGGCGTCTCGACCTCCCAATCTGACCACAGTGGTGAGGTCGAATATGAAATTGATGCATCGAATGATGAACTTTTAGATCGTCTCAAGGAAATTAAAGACGAGTAAGCGGCAGACTCAAACTGCCGCATCTTTTATTTTGACCTCTCCCTGTGACTCAGTCGACGATTAAATCAGGAACACGGGCGATTGGCATCGCAGAGTCAACAGATGAGACCGCTGACACATGCTATCTTGGAGCGGCGACAGTCTCACCGAACGGTCACATTGACGACATTGAATTTGATACAGCGACTGTTGGAGGAACTGATGCGACAAGTGCAATCAAACGCATCTTAGAAACCGGCCTTCGACCTGATATTCAATACGTACTCATTAGTGGTATTGCTCCCGCATGGTTCAATATTATCGATCTTGAAGCAATTGCGACGAGCGTTGAGGTTCCAGTCATCTCGGTTTCGTTCGAGGCCAGCACCGGACTTGAAGCATCGATTTCTTCGCACTTCTCAGGCACTGCACGT
>KE356562.1:998520-1000494 GCA_000416005.1 Haloquadratum sp. J07HQX50
TCACAACGAGGTGTAGTATATGGGCGAGGATCCAACAGTTATTACAGAGTGTAGTCGCTGTCCGCAGTTGGTCAACTCTCGATCACAGATTGTCAACGCGAGTGGTCCCATCGAGACGAGTCTGTTGTTCGTTGGTGAAGCACCGGGTGCAGATGAGGACACCGAGGGCAAGCCTTTCGTTGGCCGCTCAGGAGCGGTCTTGGCAGACGCACTTGACGAAGCTGGAGTAGGCCGTGAGGACGTCCGGATCACGAATGCGGTCCGATGTCGGCCTCCAGACAATCGGAACCCAACGCAAGACGAGTTAGGGAGTTGTAAGGGGTACCTTGCGAAGGAAATCAATGTTGTCGACCCGTCGATTGTTGTCACGCTCGGAAAAGTGCCAAGTGAACATCTGCTTGAGCGGTCGATAAGAGTCACCGCAGAGTCAGGAGACGTCGACGAGGCGCGTATCGGTGGTGGGCGGTATCGAGTGGTGATTTCGCTCCATCCTGCGGCAACGTTGTATGACACATCTCAGATGTCGACCTTTATTGATACAATCAGTCGGGCAGTTGAGCTTGCCGGAATGGGCGAGAGATCAAATGAGCAGTCTGAGGGCCAGTCAGCACTTGATGATTATTGACCCTTCGACCCGCGGCCGAGCCAGCGTCGTCCATCAGCCAAATCCTGTATCGACTCAATAATTCCTTTTGCATCGTGCTCAGACGGCCTGAGTCGTGCTCGAAGACGTGAGGAAAGCAATTCAATCGAGAGTACCAGGATGAGTAGCGTCACCAGTCCAGCTCCTGCCCGAAATGAGTTGAAAAGATTGAGATTCTGTTGGATATACTGACCCAGTCCCCCAGCACCGACCACCCCCAGCGAAACGGCAATTCGGGTATTAATCTCAAGTATATAGAGCGTCCAGGCAACGAATGAGCTCGAGACTTGTGAGAGCATGCCAAAATTGATTACCTGTACACGAGACGCGCCCGTAGACTCAATAGCCTCAATAGGACCATCTTGTATCTCTTCAAGTTCGTCGGTAAAAAGTCGACCTAAATTACCGATAGTGTCTGTTGCAACCGCAAGCATAGCGGTAAGCGGCGAAAGCGGGACGAGTGCGGCGTAGATGAATACCCACACGAGTGCAGGTATTGCACGAATTGCTGACATAACGCCTCGAAAGAGAAAATTGAATGGGAATGGCGTCACTCGCTCAGATCCCATGACACCGAAAAACAGTGCGAGAGGGAACCCTAAGACCGTGCCGACAATCCCGATACTTAGCGTTATCACGACGGCTGAGACAATTAAACTACTTCGCAGTGATACCACAGTCGCAAGAATCGACGACGGATGAGTAATCAGCGCGCCAAGTGCAGCCAGCCCTCCAATATTGTTCTCTTGGGTGTAAAATGTGAGATCAACAAACGTGGGCCGTGCATATTTGCCAAATTCGTTGAAAAAGAAGCCAAACTGTGCAAAGCGGATCAACTCTGGCACTGGCCGTCCGCCTAAGAATCCAGCTCCAAAGTAGACTGTAACGATAGCTAACACAATTGTTATCAGAAGCACAGTTCGCCGAATCAGCGTCTTTCGCTCAAGACGGCCGAGAATATCGTCAACCTGATCCGTACTCATGCGTCCGATACCTCCGGCACTGGCTGTGAGTCACGATTTGGTGACTGGCTATTATCTTCTCCATAGTAGAGCGTGTCAACAATATCCATCGACAACTCTTCACGACTCCCATCAAATACGACACGCCCATCGCGAATTCCAATAAATCGTTCACCAAATTCACGAGCGATATTTACTTGATGAAGGCTCGCAATAGTTGTCAAGTCGCGCTCCTCAGCAGCCTGCTTTAGATATCGCATCACATCGCGAGCTGCTTTTGGGTCTAAACTCGAAACCGGTTCATCTGCGAGGAGTAATGACGGGTTTTGAACGAGCGCACGGGCAATCCCGACTCGTTGCTTCTGCCCA
>KE356562.1:1003332-1008572 GCA_000416005.1 Haloquadratum sp. J07HQX50
AGTCGGTTTCAGCGATTATCTCCGTTGTTGGGGATAACCAGTATCAGCGTGGTGTGGTTCCAATCGAAAATAGTATTGAAGGGAGTGTAACTGAGACCCTAGACGCAATCGCCGAAGCTGAGATTGCAGTGACAAACGAGATTATTACGCCCATTCGACACGCGCTCTTGGCACAGTCTCCAGAGTTCGAGCGTATCGCTTCACATTCACAGGCCCTTGCACAATGTCGGTCTTATCTTGAGCGTGAATATCCCGACACAGGACTCGAAGCTGTCGCAAGCACCGCTCAAGGTGTTGAACAGGCTCGCGCTGATGGCTCAGTCGCGGGGATTGGGCATCCAGATAACGCCGGTGAGATTCTCTCTGTGATTGCCGAAGATATTCAGGACCAATCCTCAAATTCAACTCGGTTTTTTGTGATTGCGCCTCGTTCAGAGCGTGACCCTGCGGGTGGAAAATCGACAGTTGTCGTCTACCCGAATGCCAATTATCCCGGACTACTGCTCGAGTTGCTCGAGGCCTTCGCCGAACGTGATATTAATCTCTCGCGCATTGAATCTCGCCCGAGCGGAAATCGGTTGGGAGATTACTTATTCCACATCGACTTCGATGCTGGACTATACGAGGAGCGTGCACAGGCAGCACTTGAGCAGATTGAATCGATTGCGGCAGATGGATGGATAAAGCGACTCGGTTCATACGACCGTCAGCACGTGTTGTATTGACTTTGTGGAGAGCTCATCGCGCTCTCGTGTGCTGAGCAGGGTTCTTGCATCGATGGCAGGATAGGATACAAAAACGCGACTGTGGTGTGAGAAGATATCACCAATGAAAGATACAGATTGACCCAGACAGGTGCTATTTTACGCCCGCGCCCGCAGTGGTCAGATATGGATTACGATCCGGACAAAATCGAGACAGCGTGGCGGGAGCGGTGGGAAGAGGAAGGCCGATATGAGGCTGATCCCTCCGATGAAGGTGATGCCACGTTTGTCACTGTCCCATATCCGTATCCTAGCGGTGGGATGCATATCGGGCATGCACGAACATATACCGTTCCTGATGTGTATGCAAGGTATCGGCGTCAGCGTGGCGACAATGTCCTGTTTCCAATTGCCTGGCACGTCACAGGCACGCCAATCATTGGTGCTGTAGAGCGACTCAAAAATGAAGAGCCAGAGCAGATGTCGGTTCTTCGTGATACATATAACGTTTCGAAAGATACTCTTGCAGATCTCAAAACGCCAATGGGGTATGCACGACACTTTATTGAGCAGCATTACAAGCAGGGTATGCATGATCTTGGACTGTCAATCGATTGGCGAAGAGAGTTCACCACGAATGATGAGCGATACTCGAAGTTCGTTACCTGGCAGTATGAGACGCTTCGCGACGCGGGTCGATTAGAAAAGGGCCTCCATCCGGTCAAGTACTGCACCAATGAGGAACAGCCTGTCACGACGCACGACCTTCTCGAGGGTGAAGAGGCTGAGTTTCAGGAATATACACTCATCCGATTTGCACACCGTGAGACGATTGTTCCAATGGCGACACTCCGGCCAGAGACAGTCCGCGGGGTGACGAACGCCTACATTGATCCTGATGGGTCATATGTGTATGCAAACGTCGATGACGAGCAGTGGTTCGTTTCCATGGCTGCCGTAGAGAAACTCAAACTACAGGGGCATGATATTACCGTCACTGAAGCAGTGTCAGGTGAGGCACTTGTCGGGGAAACAGTGGAAAATCCAATTACCGGTGAGAGTATTATTGTGCTTCCAGCGGGATTTGTTGATCCAGATAACGCGACAGGAGTGGTAATGTCTGTCCCGGCACACTCACCTGATGACTACATTGCCCTGCAGGAAGCAAAACAAGACCCTGACCGACTCAAGACGTACGGAGTCGATATGTCAATAGTCGACAATATCGAGCCAGTCCCGGTTCTAACGATAGAAGACTACGGAGAGATCCCAGCAAAAGACGCGGTTGAACAGCACGGTATCGAATCAAGTGACGACCCGGAGCTTGAGACTGCGACGAAAGAACTGTATAATCGCGAGTTTCATCAAGGTGTACTGAACCAAGATTATGGTGAGTTCGCAGGAGAGGTCATTGAAGAGGCTCGCGATACTTTCCGAGAGGCGTATACATCGACAGGCGCCTTTGGATCAATGCAGGAGTTCTCCGAGAATGTTGTCTGTCGGTGTGGCGGTGGTGTTGTCGTCGCAGAACAGGATACCTGGTTCCTTCGATATAATGATGAAGACTGGAAGCAGCGTGCGCATACGTTGGTCAGCCAGATGGAAGCGATCCCCGAGAACACACGCAGTGAGTACGACTATACGATCGATTGGCTAAACGAGTGGCCATGTATCCGTAACTATGGACTCGGGACTCGGCTGCCATTTGATGACGACTTTGTTATCGAGCCACTGTCAGATTCGACGATCTACATGTCATACTATGCTATTGCACACCGACTTCGTGACATCCCAGTAGAAGACCTGGATCGGGATTTCTTTGACACACTCTTTTATGGCTCTCAAGCTGTCGAAAAGCCAGATGAACGAGCACTTTCACTTCACGAGGAGTGGGATTATTGGTATCCTGTTGACTACCGGTTTTCTGCGAATGATCTAATATCTAATCATCTGACATTTTATCTCTTCCATCACGCCGAGTTGTTTGAGCCCGCACAGTGGCCAGAAGGAATTGTTATTATGGGAATGGGGCTACTTGAGGGAGAGAAGATGTCCTCTTCGAAGGGTCATGTCGTTCTTCCCGATGTTGCGATTGAAGAGTATGGTGCCGACACTGTCCGTTTTTTTCTACTGAACTCGGCGGAGCCATGGCAAGACTACGATTGGCGAGATGAGCAGGTCGGATCCGTTCGCGATCAATTGGAGCGGTTCTGGAACCGAGCACAAGGAATTATTCGCACCGAAACACCACCATCACAACCCTCCCTTCGCCCAATTGATAACTGGTTACTTTCACGACTTCAGCGAACGATTCAGGCAGTCACCACTTCGCTGGAGGCGGCCGAGACCCGTACGGCCAGCCAAGCTGCGTTCTACGACTTTGAGGAGGACCTACGATGGTATCATCGCCGAACAACACAGGACCGCCCCGGTGCACAGTGGATTCGACAACAGGTGCTCTCGACACGCCTCCGTCTCTTGGCACCGCTTATTCCATTCATCACGAACGAACTTCACGAACAACTCATGGGCCAGTCCGCGGAGATGGCGTCGTGGCCCGCCGTGGACGACAATCATATCAATCGGCCACTGGAGGCGAGCGAAACACAGATCGGTCGTCTTGTTGATGATATTCAAGATATTCAGCAGTCACTCTCCAATGCAGATGAATACATTCCCGCAGCAGATCCAGATCATATCGAAATCACGACCGCACCGTCGTGGCACCGGACTGTGTTTGAGTCAATTGTCAAAGAAGGTGCCGATCAGGCAGAGGTAATGAGTACAATCATGCAAAATCCTGAACTTCGCAAACGCGGGAATGCGGTGAATGACCTTGTCGGAGAACTGGTCAAATTCGCGCGTGGTCGAGATGAAAAAGAGCTCGAAGCACTTGCCAGTGTTAATGAAGAGGAGACGTACCGGCGAGCTATAACATTCCTTGAGAGGGAGTTCGATGCAACAATCAATATCTCACAAACAACAGACGCTTCGGCGTCTGCTATCCCATTCCGTCCAGAGATTGACCTCCAAGCAAATCAGTAGCTCCAATTTTCTTCAGTTCTCCGTGAGTTCATACATATCGAAGCCTGCCGTATCTGCGCTCTCGGCTGCCGTTTCATAGACTGCGTGTGCCGCAGCAACGTCTTGGATTGCCAATCCCGTCGAGTCGAACACGGAGATATCAGTCGTTGTCCGTGATATGAATTCATCTCCAGCGACGAGCGCACCAACTGCCATATCGATATCTGCACGGTCAAGACCACCATCCGAGAGCGGCACATTAATTTCACCGGAATGGATCGCCTGTTCATGATCATCAACGATAATCGTTGCCTCGGAGAGAATGTCCCCATCAAGTTCGTTTTTGCCGGGTGCATCTGCTCCCATTGCGTTAATGTGTATCTCATCATTGAGCACTGTTCGTTCGACAATTGGTGATTCGACGGGAGTTGTTGTTGAGAGAATATCACAGGTGGCGGCTTCAGAAATGCTGCCGAGCACCACGTCAAACTCAGATTCGAATTCACTCGCGAATGCTTCAGCGCGCGCGGAGTCAATATCGCTGACAATAACCTCCTCAATTGGGCGTACATTCGCAATTGCAGTAAGTTGCGTATACGCCTGAGCCCCTGCCCCAACAAGCCCAAGAGAGCTGGCGCTTTGTTTCGCGGCGTAATCGGTCGCAACGGCCGCGGAAGCGCCTGTTCTTAACATGGTTAGTGTCCTTCCATCCATGATGGCGAGTGGATAGGCCGTTTCTGGGTCGGAATAAATCATCGTCCCCAACACAGTGGGTAAGCCAGCCTTTTGTTGATTCTCTGGGTGAGAGTTAACCCATTTCAATCCCGCAGCATCCCACTCGCCTGTATTCAAGTATGCTGGCATTGATCGGAAATCGCCATTATACTTCGGAAGATCGATGTATGACTTGGCCGGCATCTGCGCGTTTCCACGATGGTACGCTGCGAATGCAGATTCTACTGCATCAATGACGGCTGGCATTGACGCATATGCACGAACATCTGAGGCATCTAAGAGAAGTGTCTGTGTCATCTATCTAGTATAAACGTATGTCGAACGACGTTAATGCGTTACTCCCGTCCCTAAATGCGGTCAGAAAAAGTGTCGAGTTGACCGCAGCCACAGGAGAAGGTGGGTGTCTTTTCCGAGGGCTCTACATTGCGCCGCCCATGCCACCCATGCCGCCCATACCACCCATGCCGCCGCCAGGTGCACCACCTTCCTCATCGTCGCCACTGGTTGACAACTCGTCGGCGGCAATAATGTCGTCAATTTTGAGGACTAAATTAGCCGCCTCAGTCGCCGAGGAGAGTGCCTGCTCTTTCGAGTGGGCGGGTTCGACAACACCTGTCTCGAACGTGTCCTCAACCTCACTCGTGAATACATTCAGACCAGCATGAGTCTCATCGTTCTCATGAGCCTTGCGTAAATCAACGAGCGTATCAATTGAGTCAAGTCCAGCGTTCTCGGCGAGAACACGTGGAACGAGTTCAACGGCGTCGGCGAACGCTT
>KE356562.1:1011856-1015853 GCA_000416005.1 Haloquadratum sp. J07HQX50
GGCTGTGCCCTCAAGGATGGCTCTCCGACTGACCCGTTCGTGTGTAGCGGAAGCAGAGCGAAGCATCTCCGCAAGGAGATGCACACAACCCTGAAACGACTCCAAGAGCGTGAGGCTGCCGAGTGGCGTATCGAAGACCGCTTCTCGCACTACCAGAACGCGCTCACCGACATCGTGGAGAAAGCGTCTCGGCAAGCCGTCGAGTACGCCACACAGTTCGAGAATCCGGTGTTGGTGATGGAGGACTTGAGGTACATCCGTGAACGGCTCGACTACGGGAAGTACATGAACCGTCGGCTTCACTCGTGGGCGTTCGCCCGACTGCAAGGGCGCATTGAGGACAAGGCGACGGAAGCAGGCATCCCGGTCGAGTACGTGAATCCGGCGTACACCTCGCAGACGTGTCACTCGTGCCACCGTATCGGTCGGCGGGACTCCCAAGCCGAGTTTCGGTGTCCGAATGGCGACTGCCACGTTTCGACGTTTCAGGCCGATATCAACGCTTCCGCGAATATCGCACGACGGGTTGACCCGTGGGGAGAGAGCGTCCCGCTTGACAAGGCGGGGCGCGATGACTCGCCGCGGGATGGGAGCGGTCGTGACACCGCCACGACTCACCGTGAGAAGAGCGTCCCAGCGCAGATGACGCTCACGGCGTTCCAAGAGTCGAAACCCTCTACCAGCGACGACTGACTGGTATTCCCCATGCGTGGGAAGCCTCGCCGTTTACGCCGAGGAGGATGTCACGTGACAGCACAAACAGATGTCAATAACCTCGGGCAGCGTAGCCCGAGGTTTGTCAGTGGACTCCCGCTCTGTCTGTGTGATCTGGA
This sequence comes from Haloquadratum sp. J07HQX50, assembly GCA_000416005.1. GTDB lineage: Archaea > Halobacteriota > Halobacteria > Halobacteriales > Haloferacaceae > Haloquadratum. The sequence continues at coordinate 1,012,690 of KE356562.1, forward strand.
AGATTGAAAAAGTGCCATTCACGTTCAGTCTCGCTGGTTTCAGGGGTATTTAGTTGGTGATCCGTCCAACCAGACGTAAGTCAGTGCTGGAGGAGACGCCACCCGATGTTCCGGGCGGCATTGTAGTCTGCGTGGAATCTCTCAAGAGTATTTATCTCACCGGGGAGAATCAGCCTCGTCGTCGCGTGGTTTGTGTCATCAAGTGTGGAATTCCCTTCCGATCTGAAGGATCGGACTCAGGGTATCCACCTCGCAACCTGTATGAACGATATCTGTCACCACTTCAGGTAGAGTGTTTTTCGTTGTCTTTTGTCCAGTATGGCACAAGGGTGTATCCCTTCGCCTCCCGACTCGCTCATCTCACTCGTTCCCACGGAAGCCAGCAGAACCTATCGAAAACCGAGATATACATACAGATTCATGAACGTTCCCTACAAATCGGATAGAATCTACGCTCAATCGTCGTCTTCAGCAAATCGAGCGGCTCCTTGTGAGCCTGTGCCAGACTGCTGAGTTCGAATTTCTTCGTCACGACGTTTGAGTTGCTTATTCTGCTCAAACATTTCGTTTCGACCCGAGTAGTACTTTGTATCATAGATTGAGAGCCTCTCGTCTGACGGTGGCTCTCCGAATCTCATCCCAATGGCGAATCCGATGATTGCAAAGAGCAGTCCCCAGAGCCCATACCCAAGCCCTGATGATGCGATGAAGGATGGCTCCCATCCATTTAATCCAGCCTGTTGGAGCCCGAAGAATGCGAATGTCGATACTCCACCAAATATGATCCCGAGATAGACTGCCAACGTCGTCGTCTGATCAGAGAATGCGGCAAAAACCGCGATTGCAGTCGTTGCAGTCAGTAAAGCAGTCGAAAAGAAGTAGATGTCAAACAAGCCCGGGAAAACAAACGCCCACGCCAGCGCTGCGATAACGAATACACCAACCAAGAGTCGGCCAATAATTAGCTTCTGCTTACCAGAGACATCATATCGTTCATACACGAGCGGCTCAAGAACGTCTCTTGAGATGTTCATTGCACAGACGTTGACATATGTATCAACCGATGAGAGCGCCATTCCCATCAATGAAAGAATGAGAACGCCACCGATAATTGGGCTTCCAAACAGTTCAGTAATGAGCGATGTAAAAATGAAGTATCCGAACGTACCGACTTCAGAAGCGACTTGACCGTCAACTGGTGGGAATATGACCAGTGTCGCGATTCCGATCAACGTCGGGAGTAGAATAACAATACCGACGTTGAATGCAAGATTCCAGTACATTCCCTTCTGAGCTTCACCAACATCCTTTGCGCTCATCACGCGCTGCCACGCCCCTTGAAGTACGACAAAGCCAGGCGTGTAGATAATAATAGAGAGTAACATATACCCAAGACCTGGGGAATCCCAATCGAAGAATCCATCAGCAAAGGCCGGAGGATTTTGATTTATTTGTCCGATAATATTTCCGAATCCCCCAGCGATTGATGCTGCTTCTGAGAGGGCAGCCACAGTCAAAACAACCAACAGACCTGATGCGAGGACGAACTGAATCAGATCTGTCCGGAGAACTGATCGAAAGCCACCGAGGACGACATATATTCCAAAAACAACGCTGACGATAACTGCCAGTAACTCGGGGCTTGTTTCAAGCGGAATTGAAAGTGCAGTGCTGAGGACGAACACCTCAGCGGCAAGCCAAGAGAGGAATACGAAGCTTTGGATTGGTCCTAGAAGCGTCTGCACAGCTTGTGAGTACCGGAAACGAAGAATCTCTGGAATCGATGTCCCAGGGAATCGCCGAAACAGTTTTGGGACGAATACGAGTCCGATCGTACAGAGAATCCATGGAATTGTAAAGATCCAGATAGCACCGAGCCCAAATGTATACCAGAGGTACATTTGCCATGTCATCCACCCAATCAATAACCAGCCTGCTGCTAACGAGGCAGCAATCCACCAACCTGGGAGTGAGCCAGTCCCGATCCAATAGTCAAAAGCTCGCTCATTATCATTATCCACCCCGCGCAGGCCCACGAACTGTACAACACCAACACCAAGTAATGCTATAAAGAATCCACCGGCGAATAGCCAGTAAGTAATAGCATTTGACATAATATTTATACTGAATATTTAAAAAGCAATAACCGTTACGTCTTGTGATTATGTCTACGTCTGCGCTCAGATTTGTTTGAGAAGAAATAGTTTCAATCAGGCGAAGGAGACGGACACCTATCCCACTCTGAGGCGTACACATTTCCGAGCGCCGCTGGCATCACAATTTGCGGTGAACAGTCTACTGTGATGAGGGCAAATGGCATTCAGACAACTGAACTACCAGCTGTGCTAACCAGTATTGTTACCATTGTTCTCCGTGGTTGGATTCGGTATTATGCGTTCACTGCTCTACGCAATGTCGGATATCAATATCACATTCAACAAGCAGCTTGCTCACTGCCGAGGGGGTATTTATGATTCTATCTGAGCATCCCCTCAAATCGCGTGACTGCAATCCAGCACGAGAAGTCGTGCGTGGGCGTCATGCTGTTTTGCTAGTTCTACTGGGCGGAGAATGCGGTTACGCAGCCGTGATCGCTCACTTGTAACACTCCAGTCGTTTCCTCACGGGAAGACACTCACCACGGATAGATTGAACTTCCCAGTCGAAGAGCAATTAACGCCAGCACGACTAATCACTATACTTCGATGGGCCATATGAAGAATCCCGCTGAGCAGGCCGCTAAACTCGTTGCAAATCCTGAACTGTATGAATCGTTCGCATCCGAGTATAGCGATGAAATTAGTTTCTACTCAGCACTCAGAGGGAATGCACAGCATTCGCTCTCCTTTCATGAATACGTGGAACTACGCCGGGTGTTTCTAAATCGAGGACCGACGAGTGCTATTCGAAAACGACTCGAAGAACGTCTTGGACGGAGTCTCAAAAACATGGTTCTTGGGAATAGTCCTCGAGGCCAAGCCTACTCAGTTTCAACCCTCAGACAGCTCGCTAGCCGTCGACAGCAATTCGCGACGCTCAATATCGAAGTGCCAGAACTGCTCTCAGTCGTTCGGACAACGATTGAGCATCTTTATGACGAGGTGGGAACACCAGCAGAGTCTCGCGAAACGTTTGCGGAGTTACTCTCAGCAGTTCCTGCCGAT
>KE356562.1:1016060-1023711 GCA_000416005.1 Haloquadratum sp. J07HQX50
TGCGAGCGAAGTGCAACAGCATATATCGCTGCAGCAAAAGAGCGGTCGTTTGCTGATCCTACGAAACGGCAACTTCACGAGATGGCGCTACACACGTCACCATCTGTCGAAACGTTATCTGGATATCTCTACCTGACAGCGGCAAATGATATTGAAGCATATAGACACGGAGATGATAACATAACCCGGGCAGATCTTATGATAGCCCGACGGCATCTTCAGCTCTTGCAGACTATCTCGGCATATCCACAGGACTCAGACCGGACAGCGTACGTTGATTCATATCTCCACCTGGTAAACGCAATCGAGGCTGGTGGTGGTCGCTGGCTGTCGACCCGGGCAGGAAAGCCCCAACCAGCGTGGTGGACCGTCAGCGAAGAGTATGCACGAGCAGCCGCAGTGATTCGCTCAGCGAATCCAGTCCGATTTATCAAGTATCTGAGTAAATCATTCCGCCATGCTGCACATGCGACCGACGACTGGACGACGAGGTATGAAATCCATGCTAACGTGCAGCAATTATTCGAGCGACTTGACCCAGCGACAATCGCTTCGACAGAGCATATGTCTGACGAGGATATTACATCAGCAATTGCCGGCACGCTGAGCACGCATCGGTGTCGTAAGCACGAAGCAGAGGCTCATCTGGCAATCGAGACGCCAGCCTACGAGAAGGTGCATTGGGCAGTCAGTCAGGCACACGCCGAGGCGGACCGAGCGCCGCAGGGTTCGATACAGCTGCAGAATCTGAATACCATAGAGCAATTTGCAACGGCTCGACAGGCCGAGAGGAGCAAACAGTTTCAGACAGCGCTTGAACATTACGATGATATAACATCAAGTGACGATGCACTCAAGCTCGGCATTACCTGTCATCAACAACTCTGTCAGCTAAAGATGCTGGTTGATGCTGGTCGTGATGAGAAAGCCCTCACAAGAGCACATGAGTGGTTTGAGCCAGAGTCAGCGATTCTCGCTGCGACGAAGGCGAGTTGTGGCCTGTCACCAGATTTTGACTCAGGCGCACACAGCGTTTCAGATCAGTTCCTCTCGATTGACACTGATATTCTCTCAGTATTTCCAACGTTCATTCGGCTCGCTGGAAGCGGCGGGCCCATCACTGATGTCGTCCAACAACAAGTCGAGGACTGTCTGATTATGCTTTGACATCCTCCCCAGAATTAAAACGCGAGACTTTCTTCCTCGGCTCTTCGTCACGTGTGAACGTGTGTGTACATGGTGACGCCTACAAAACTGGGCATCTCTCCGTCATCGCTGATTGGGGATGCCTGCGAGTTTCGAGAAGGGAGCACTGTCTGAGCGCTCTTGTTGTCGAACTCAAAGCCAGACTGCATCTAAATGGAATTCTTGAACTCACTGTGTGCTCTCCAATTGAGACTCCCGACGTTGGACCCGTTTCGTTTGAGTCCTGAGCGTGTCTTAATGCTGTCTTCGGTTTGCATGGCGGCAGTTCGCGAACCAGTTGGATTCGTGGGTTTTTGCCTCAATTTTTCATACGTACACACTGAGGGCAAAGCGTGCGCAGCGAACGAAAGTTCGTGCAGGTGAAGCCCACCGACTACCTCCCCTCGGTGCTGTGAATGGGCTAAGTCTCAAAACACGCGTTCATCAGCCGACTCCTTGTTATAGTGTAACAAGCTCACGAGATGACGTGGAAACCGGTCTTCTCAGCGAGTGATAGCGGCTATTCAGTTCAAATGTCGCCCTCAAGTTGAGTCAGCAGAGGAGAGATCAGATCTCAATGCCACGGAGAATTTATTTGCCGGGCAGGTATATTAGGCAATGACTGATTCTGGGATGGCATCCCCAACCGGTAACGAAGACACGAGTCATACGACCGTGGCCGATTTGAATCGCCCAGCTGGCGCCTCTACTGAGGAGACATTTCATACTCTCCATGTGCTTGATGACGCCGACCACCCACTTGTTCCCGATACAGATCATACCTATATCAAACGAGAGGTCCGAGACGAGCGTACCGATGTTGAACTAGCCGCACAGTTTCTTGCAGATGACGAATACGCGCTGCTGTTAACCGGCGAAACCGGTGTCGGTAAAGACCGCCTGATCACACAGCTTTGTGCACGAACTAACCGACCACTCATTCGGGTCAACTTCGGGTCCGGGACGACATACGCAGATTTGGTCGGCGAGTATGCACCCAACGAGACAGCTGAGGAAGCTCGCATTGCCCAAGTAAAGCAGTTAGCTGACGATCACGAGATGAACCCCAGCGATGCAGCAAAACTGGTTGGCTCTGAGCATGCATTTTCGTTCTCTCCCGGTATCCTCTACCAGGCCGTAAAGTATGGATGGACGTTTGTCGCTGACGAATTGAATGCTGCTGGCCCCGATGCAACGATGCCGCTCCATGGGTTGACTGAGCGCAATGGACAGTTAGTCGTGAAACCAACTGCTGAGGTGCTCAACCCGCACCCATCATTCCGATTTGTTGGAACAATGAACCCTCCGCGATATGCTGGCACGAGTCCACTTAATGATGCGTTTCGGTCCCGGTTTTGGGAGCTCAATCTCGACTATCTCTCGCCGGAGGCCGAGCGCCAACTTCTCTATGAGACGACTGGTCTCCGACACGGTGTCGACCGAGAGGAACGGATCGCTGAACGACTAACGGAGTTGGCTGCGACTCTTCGAGCAAGCTACCGGGATCACGATATTGCAACACCAACCTCACACCGGGCGATTATCAAGATCGGCCGGCTTATTACAGAGTTCGAGATGGCACCAGCACAGGCGGCAAAGCAAGTCTTTGAGACACGAGCGACAGTTGAGGATCGCAGTGCTGTCGGAAAGCAATTGACTCGACGCGATGGGAATAAAATAAGATGCAACTCACTGGTTCGACATCTCTACAGGCAATACGGGAGCGACTTGGAACTGGAGACGCCGAGACACTCCGTGAGTCAGAGAAGCGACGCCGGTACTTGCAGACGTATGCACGCCTGTTAACAACAGACAGGCCAATCATCAATTTCTCGCCAGAGCTACACACAGCAACAACTGAATACGACGGGAAACAGCCTAAAATCACACTCACAACCCGTGCATTTAACCAACCGGTGACGGATCTGCGTCGACAAGTATTTGATCTCGCCATACAAGAGGCATTGGTCGTGCATGAGATTGGGCATCTACGATACACCGACCTCGATGGGTTTCACGAGTCACTCGCCGCGACGGAAACTGACCGCCTTCGGCTGTTTGCACGAGTGTGGAACATACTTGAGGACGGTGCTATCGAACGACAGCTCCGGCACCGGTATGCAGTCGAAACTGAGTTAGATATATTGAACGCCAATCTGTTGCATACCGATGCGCTTAGTCATGAAACCCCAGACTCTGGACGCCAGCGATTCAGTTTCTTTCACGCAGTCATCTGTGGGCTCGCTGATATGGCGATCTACGATAGTGGACGGTTTCAACAGCTCCGGGCCAGCGAGATGAAAACATTGCAGATGGCATCTCTCCGAGACAAACGAACGCTTGATCGGTTCGTCCCGACCATGGGGAAGGCAGTCCAGCGTATTCTCACCGAGACAAATCCTACTACCCGTAACAAGCACATCTGGTCGTTCTGGACAGAATTATGTAACACGCTGGATGATGCAGCTGTATCTGGAGCTGAAGCAAGCGAACTGGCGCGGTTACTTGATTCGGATGGGACTGTTCGCACCAGTAACCATCAGTCCGCAAGAGTCGCCCAACGGGTGACTGACGAAGTCGCTCTCGAAAATGATAAATTAGGAGCGCCAATAGCGGGAAAGCCGGACGATACGGCTGGAGAATTCGGCCCCGCAACGCAGTCAGCACGTGATCTTGGCCGTGCCGCAATCGCCGACGAAGTAACGCATCAGGTTGTAAGCGCAATCGGTCCAGACAGTTCCAACACAGATATCAAGCACAGCGATGATTCAAACATCAAAACAGAGGGCTCTGAAGAGACGGACACTGCCACAAGCTCAACTTTGCATGATAAGAGCTCAGGGTGCATCGCAGAAGCAGGTCATGATGATAGCCAGCGTGCAGGAACTGCTGCTGAGAGCCATGAGAGCCTGACTACCTCAAACGAGCATAGAGAGTCTAATACACAGCCCTATCCGGGGGCTGCTGACCTTCCATGTCAGTCACAGCGTGATGCCAAAGAAGACACCGGTGTCGACCCAATCGGGAGTATCGCTTCGACAGATTCAGTATCTGAGGTGAGTGATGATTCAAACCAGGTTACATCAGTAATCCGCGATCGATACGCTGAGGAATTAGCGGCCGAGGTAACTGAACTCGACAAGGCCGAGGCTCGAATTGCCGAATTCAATGATTATGTTCAGGCACTCGCCGCGAGTGACAACGAGATGTCGCTACGTGTCGTTACCGCAACTGAGCTCGGCAATGCCACTGCTTCGGACCGCTGGCAGACGGTTCAGCGAGATGCAACACGACTTGCTCGTCGTTTTCAAAGCCGTCTTCAGGAACACCAGCGCGATGTCGAACGGTCACATCGTCGACGTGGCGCACTTGACCGGTCGCGACTTATCGCTGCCTCACGGGGGCAGCCAGACGTGTTCACACAGACTGAGGAAGGCGAAAACAAGCAGTATACATGTGTGATTATGTTAGACCGGTCTGCTTCGATGGGAGACGGTGCAGTCACAGCTGCTGAGACGGGCGCGCTCACGACTGCTGCTGCGCTTGAGTCGATTGGTATCTCTGTGACAATACTTGACCTCTACGAATCGGAGACACGCCTCGTCAAGACTCGTGTCGAAGAGGTCAGCGAATTATATGCGCGTGTCTTGACTGAGCAAACCGGCGGTGGAACCCCACTGGCGAGCGCATTATCGCTGGTGCGCACACGATTTCGAGAGGCAGAAAATCCATTTGTGATCGTCGTAACTGATGGACGACCGGATGATGTCGGTGCGTATAAGACCGAACTCGATAGTGTAACTTTTCCTGTCTTAGGAGTCTATCTTCGGTCATCGGAGACACCTGAAACTCGGTCAGCCGAAACAGATCGTTCGTGCTTTCATCGATTAGCCGTCGTCGAAGAGTGGTCGCGACTCACTCAGCGACTTGAGCGTCTGGCTGAGCGCATACTCTTTTGAATTTTGAACTCCTTGGCAGTGGGTGATGCGCAAGCGAAACGAGCATGTGCACCGCGCGGCCAATACATCATGTGAGCGACGAACGCGGACCAGCGCATTGTCCTCGATGTGCAGTCATCGAACCAGCAGGTGGATTCGATCGAGATGAACCTATTGGGACGAATACGATCACACGGTTTCGCTGTCTCGACTGCCAAGCGACGTTTCCATGGCGGTGTTTCCCGACTGATCCCGAGTGCAAACATGGGCCTTTCCAATGGGCAGGGGAGCGATTTACGTTCTACTTCGGACAAGGGACCCGACCCGAGGCGACTCGTTTCGCCTCCTCCAGAGAATCATCCGACAGAGCGAATGCCGACACTACCAAGACTCAGACGGCATATCGTGCCGATCTTGATATTGCTTCCTACGATGCGCTCGAAGAGTTCCTAACGGTGACGAGTGATGCGCTCATTAGTGGACAGGAAGCTGCAACGATTCAGTCAAAACTTGAGACAAAAGGCGGCGACATTGAGTGGCCATGTGAGATTGTACTCGAATTCCAGCACGGAGAGTGGGCATCATATAGTGCAACACACCCTGATGAGGCAACGGTTCTCGAGCCACACTTGGTCTCAGTTGGGGAGTGATTACGGAAGAGCTCACGTCGACATTCACCGCCAAGGCTATGATCACACCCGTGACGAGTCTCAAAGCCTCGACACGAAAGAAGATAACATCGGTTCCACGTACCAGCACCAGAAGCGGCTCACAGAGTGGAAAGACGGGTGGTCAGTATTCTCAGAAGTCCACTCGAAGACGTTGTCGAAAACCGTCGGGCAGTTCTACGACGACCTCTCAAACCTCTCAAATATGAAGTAGAAAGGGCAAAAGTTGGGTGGCTCAAGCGGAAGTCTCCACGAGAGTATCAGAGTCTGATGTATTCGCAGTCTGGCCTCGAAGTCCCACAAAAGTGCGCACAAACCCGCACGTTGCCTCCGTCGGTAGCCGAACTCCCAACGGAGGAATCCTCGCGGTTGAGCGCAGGGAGGATGTCAACTGTCTTGCGTGGTGATGAGTTGCAATCGAATCAGAAACTCCGATCTTATATTTGTAGCCCCAGGTGGAGAATACTCTCCGGTGGTCACAACTCACCAGTCTATCTTGAGGGCTTGGCTGCAAGCGGAATATCCTCAGCGATAGCTTGAACTCGCTCAATATCGGACATCTCTGGAGTTGCTGGGATGCGGTGTGTGGAGACGCCAATATCTCTCTCGAACTCCTCAAGTAGGGCAAGTTGCTGTTGTTGTTGTGCAACACAGTGATGACAGTCCTCATTAATATCTATTCGAACCTTATTAGCGATGATGTAGCCGACTGGCACCTGCGCATCGTGCAGCTCTTGATACAGTCGCTTTGTCTCAGCTATTGCCATGTCTTCAGCGTGCGTAACGATATTAAATCGTGTCCGTTCAGCATCCTCAATAATTTCTGCAACAGTTTCGATCTGACTTTGTGCTGTTGCGATATCATCGCTAATGTTCAATCCACTCTCAGACGACTCGCCTCCACCACCGAAAACCCGCGAGGCGGCGGAGGTAACGCTATCAATACCACTTTTTAGTTTCGCAGCCTTCGAGAGCGCAGTACCAGCAACGTCGGGTAATTGCAATACTCGGAGTGTATGCCCTGTCGGTGCAGTGTCAAATACAACAGTGTCCCACGTACTGTTGCCGACATACTCAGCGAAAACGTCGATCACGGCAAGTTCGTCCGTCCCAGGGATTAGTCCATCAGCGGTCACATCAGTGAGGTCACCCTCACCGATATCTAGTCCGAAGTCATTCGCCCGCTCAAGAATTCCCTGTAGCTTCTCAGAATAGCGCCGGTTGAATCGCTCTTTTGGGACTATCTCAACGCCGTGGAGATTGTTATTGATCGCAGTCGGTTCATCACCAAGTGAGGTATCAAAGATGTCGCTCGTGCTATGTGCTGGGTCCGTCGAAACGAGCAACGTTTTGCTGCCCTGTTGAGCCAGTTTGAGTGCTGTTGCTGATGCACACGTTGTCTTTCCGACACCTCCCTTCCCGCCGAACAGTACGACCTGTGACGATGCGTTTCTACTCACATGCTGTGATACGCATCGGGTAAACTAATCACCTCCCCTCGTTGCTGGATTGAAGATTCAGTATCGATTTTGATTAGTTGTACCGCCTTCGTTCATAGAAATGCGATGCTTCCCTGTGAAGTCCCTCAGTTCAAGTGGTTCGGGATGCGGAGCGTCTCATCATCACGGAAATCTTCGATTTCCAAGCGACCCTCCCAAGCACTCGCCCTACTCAGCCTGTATACCGCCATACGGTCACTGAAACAGGTGACCATGACAATCAAGCCGTACTTATTATTTGGTCCTCTGCATTCCCTTAGCAGCGATTCAGTGAGCGACCCGTGGAGCTGCACGACACTGGCTTTTGTCTTCGAATCGTGGTACGCCTCTGAGAGCTGCCCGGCATGATGCCAGCGCAACT
>KE356562.1:1023731-1028045 GCA_000416005.1 Haloquadratum sp. J07HQX50
TAGAGGCTGCAGGATGTCCAGTGAAGTTGTACGGTTGGGTGAGTACCCATCCACGAAGCGGCTCAATTTCCTGGTTATCAATATTCCCCGGCTTATTTCCGTGCCGGAACGCGGTCGTACCGGTCGTCGCAGAAACAATGAGATCATATTGCTCGAAGCAGTCCTGCAACCCGTCAAAGACATCAGTTCGAACAATATCGGCGCGCGTATATTCTCGAGTAGTCGGGGTCTCAGCCTCTACAACGAGATCAACCAGATATGGTCGAAGACGACTCCGATCATCACCACGAGGATCGAATCCTTGTTGTTCGAGATCATCGAGCAAGGATTCCCACAAAACAGTCGCCATCGTGTAATATGCATCAAGAATCTCCGTTCGGTCGTGACCAAGATCAGGATGTATCCTGTCGACAGTCGCGCCAGCACGCTCAAAAGCGGAGATCGCATTATCCAGCGTTTTTCGAACATGAGGTTCAACTGGGTATGTGCCTAACCCCGGAGTGTAACCGATCATGAGATCATCAATCGGCTGGTCGATAGCAGTATGATACTCGGTGTCTGTCGGGACTGAAAACGGATCTCGCGGGTGTATGCCCGTCATAACGTCGAGCGCAAGTGCTGCGTCTGCAACCGTCCGAGCCATCGGGCCTGTATGGAACATTGGAGTATGACTGATGAAAGCATTGGGTCGGTCACCTCTCGGAACCAACCCATATGATGGCTTAAGACCATATACCCCGCACAAACTCGCAGGCGTGCGTATTGATCCTCCCACGTCAGATCCTTGTGCGAGTGGAACAAGCGAATCAGTAAGTGCTGCTGCGGCACCTCCAGATGACCCGCCTGATACTCGGTCAGTATCGAATGGATTTTTTGTTGGCCCTGTAATCCGATTATCTGTCGTTGTCCCTACCCCGAATTCTGGCGTATTGGTTTTCCCGATAATTACAGCTCCGGCCTGCTTCAGACGTGCAACGAATGGGTCGTCCTCCTCAGCAACGGAGTCCTTGAGCAGTAACGATCCTGATGTTGTGCGGACGTCATCAACGTCATTGAGATCTTTGATTGCAACCGGAACGCCGTGGAGCGGGCCTAAGGGCTCACCATCCTGAACGGCTCGCTCGGCATCGACAGCCATCTCATGAGCGAGATCGTCGGTAATTGTGACGAAAGCATTTGTTCGCTTGTTGCGCTCGCGAACTCGCGTGAGGTGGGCATCAACGACTTCAATCGGAGAGAGCGATCCCTCCTGCACGCCTTCGGCAATAGCTGTGGCCGTCATTTGCGTTGGATGTTTCGTCATACCAACAGAGTCTCAAGTAGGAACTAAAAAGCCGCTGTCTGTAAACGGAGGCGTATCAACAGAAACAGAAATCTAAACGGGAGTAATACGAGTCGTCATCAGGAGCGCGGTTGCTCACCTGAAGGTTTGAATAAACGTGTTGATTTCGTCATCGCTCCCTGTCACGATAACTCGGTCGTCTTCTTGGATTCTTAGATCGGGTCCCGGATTTGTCAGCAACTCATCTCCCCGTTCAGCAGCAACGACGATTGCTCCAGTCCGACCGCGGACGGCTGCCCCCTCAAGCGTCTGGCCAACGAGTTTAGGAGCATTTGTCCGAATGATTTCGAACTGTGTTTCCAGTGTAAGCACTTCCTCTTCCTCTAACAGAACTGAGGAGAGCATCCGGCCAGTAACCGTTGAGAGCGCAAGGACGTACTCGCTACCGGCTCGATAGAGTTTTGCCGTGTTTTCAGTATTATTCGTTCGTGTGACGACCTCTGTGTCAGGCGCATATTCTTCAATAGCGACTGTCGCGTACATTGTCGAAGTATCATCGTCAAGTGCTAAAACGACAAATCGTGTATCTTCGATGCCAGCCTTCGAGAGCGTCTCTCTGTTCTCAACATCACCGGTAATGTCGACCCCTTCGTTGTCTTTCAAGTCTATTACTGTTGGTGACACGCCGTTATCTTCGAAGACTTCAATCGCTGCCTGTCCGACGACACCGTGGCCTGCGACGATAACCTGATCACTCTCAGATGATTTCTGAGAAACTGTGCGACTGCTTACTCGCTCAAGAGCATCGTGGCTCCCAGCGACGAGCAAAAACGTGTTTTCATCTATCCGTACATCAGGGCCCGGTGCAGAGATAAATTTTCCATTAGACCATACCCCAATGATGGTAACTCCAATCTGTTTTTGAAGCTCTAACTCACCCAATGTCTGTCCCACGAGTTCACTGTCGTCCTCAACGAGAAGCTCTGAAATTTCGAAATTGTCGCTCAGTTCAACTGTGTCAAGCAGTTTCTCCGTGATCGGAAGCGTTACTCTGTGTGCAAGCGCTCGACCCAAGGCTTGACGAGGTCGAACTACTCGGTCGGCGCCTGCGTACCGATGATATTCTGCATCCTGCGTATTTTCGGCAACGCTTATGATTCGTAAATCCTCTCGGAGTTCCCTCGCAGTGAGAATGACTGATACATTCTCCTCATCAGAGACATCTGAGACCAAGGCTTGGGCTTCGGCAATATTTGCAGCCTCAAACGTCTGCTCCTGTTCAGGGTCACCACAGATCGCTTCGACCCCGCGGCTATTCAGATCTAATACTGTTTCAGAATCCTCGTCAATAATAACGTAGGGGACATCTGCTGCTTCAAGTTCAGATAAAAGAACGTTTTCACGCGAGTTGTACGAACAGATAATAACGTGATTAGTGAGTGCGGTCGATTGTTGTGGGCTATCCTCAAGCGCCCGCTGAAAGAGTGGTACAGCTACCACTGGTAGCGCTAAGAATACGAGTAGCACGCCAGTAAGATTCATTCCAACAACCAGAAGGTTTGTGGCAGCCGTATTCCAGAATCTGGTGTCACCGCCAAATCCAGCTGTGGTCAGTGCTTCAATCACGAACTGCAACGACTCGAAGACTGTGATTCCAACTCCCTCAAACCTGAGCAGTGCCCACTGATAGAGAAGTGTATAGACAGCAATAAGCAATACAACAGCAAGTAAAGACAATCCGATTCGTCGCTGCCACTCTGTCACTGTCATGTACACTTTCCAGCGGTCGCAGCGAAATGATATCTTCTGTTCAGCGCGGCCAATCAACCGTGGTAATGAACGCAGGGATAAATGGTGCGGTGAATATCCGTCAAGAGATAGCTCAGTGCCCATTGTTGGGACATATGAGTCACGGTCGCTTGGCACAGCCCGGACTCTTCCTGTTCGACTGCGAGAGCGGGTGCGGTTCACACCGAGAGAACAGGGAGTATCGTTTGATTTGAACTTCAGACAATCCTATGAAGGGTGCCGAGCCAACAGCAGAGAGGTTAACGAACGGTTATTTCGCATCGAGTGGGCCATCCAACTGACCCCGAAATCTGGACCGTGGAAGCAACTGATTGCCGTTGGCTTGACCGATACTGAAGTTGTCGAGGTTCCAGATAATTCAATTACCGCTACCGATCAACCTCATCGGTACACAAGTTCGGCGGTTGACTCAAACAAGTCTCTGCCGATGCTATGCAAGCCCAGCCCCAGCTCAACGAGGTGGGTGCGAGTGAGTAGGGTGGGTAGTTGACTGCAGTGATATTTGATATACACAATTAGAGTACATCCAGCACCAGTGCGTCGTTCACTGGGTAAACGCAGGAAGCTGAGATCTTGATATCAAAGCCGGGACTATCGCAAACATTCAAGAATGAGGAAAATATGACTCTGTTATGAATCATTGTAACCATCCTCTGCTGTGTTGGAGTGACACAGTATGAAAAATGACATAAGCGATGCTGAGGCGGTCAAAACAGAGACAATTCAGCTCACCGACGCTAAGGGAACAGTGAGCGCTTCTGGTGAACTACCGGTCTCACGGTTCGAAATCGTCTCAGCTGACTTCGAAAGTGAACTGGTTTCTGTCCAACAACCGATAAATAACGACGGAAACGAAACCAATGCAGCACTGCTCATTGACTGCGAGGGAAGCGATACTGATTTTCAAGCACTTGTTGAACTCTCCGACACACAGGCAACAGAAATAGCGTCTGCGCTCATTGCCGCAGCGAGCGACTGATGGGTGTATACATCGGCCTCTGAGGTGAGGTGGCAACCGGCGACAGGATATTTATTGTCTTACCTGTCGATCAGGTTTGACACTGTAATCTGGCGTCGTTAGATGATAGAAGAAGATTGAATCAAAAGGATCTCGGCTGAAAGAGTGTCTTATATCTGTGAACACACGCCAACCTTTTCCCCCCAATCTACATCTATAGGTGTGCATACATAAATGTCAGCTAACGTGAATGTAAGCCGAGAGT
>KE356562.1:1028073-1031867 GCA_000416005.1 Haloquadratum sp. J07HQX50
GGTCGTTGACCTGGTGTGTGGGCTCAGGACGAGATCAAAACCGAGAATGACCACGCATCGTGAAATTAATCAAAAAGTTGAAATCTGTGACGTGTCCTCACAGTCTCGTCGTGGTTCAATTGAACGACACTCGCGAAAATCGGCGATTCCCGAACGACGAGATACGTGCTCGCTGCCTTGCGATTTCCACTACAGTGACACAGACCACCGAGGGGCACCGAGGAGCACCGAGGAGATCACGATATTTACCGAAGTTCAAGGAGAATGCTCCGAGAACGGTCCAAATCACAAGCGTGATGACGAGATTCTTAAAGTATATAATCCGAGACGATTTAGTTAACACAGTTTTTCCGAATATACTGCACGGTATACAGCGGCAAAATCGCTCTGCAAAGTGTGTTCTCTGTCGGTGAGGTGTGCGAGCCCTCTCGGGGCGCAAGTGTCAGACTCCTCTGAGAGATAGACAGCCCAACATGGGGATATTGATTCTGCGATAAATGACCATATCGGCAGTAAAATATACATATCTTTTCATCTTCAGTATGAGTATGTTATTATGAGTACCGCATATCAGCTAACCCCTCCTATGCCCCTGTATGCAGTGATATTTTTTGTTTCGTCTATGCTGTCTATCTACGCTGTCATGCGATATTACCGGCACGACCGTCGATTGATAGTCGGTGTCTTTGCAGTAATGACGGCCGCAATGGCCTCGTGGGAACTGCTAAACTTCCTTATCGATAGCGTGACAAGCGAGCAACTCAAATTATTAGGTAAGAATCTTGTCAATGGTATCTCCTACCCAGTGTACGCTTATTCCGTTCTTGGGTTCTCTCTCATATACGCTAATCATACCCGATGGATCAGGGTGAATGCCCTTGTTTGTGCTGCCCACATCATCTGTGGGAGCGTCATACTGTTTGTTTCCCCTGAAATACTGTACACATCTGGCGGACTGACGGTGCAGGGCCCGACTACCATCGCTGGGGCCAGTTTTAATCAATTCGTCACTCTCGATCGAACGCTACGACAGGCATTTCTGTATCTCTGGGCACATGGAATCTTAGTTTTCACCATATCCACTGCGGTTCTGCTCCGATACATTGTCCAGAGTCGACGAGATGTGGCGACTGGTCAAGCAGTTTCAGTGGTAGTTGGCATTTTAGCCCCAGCATGTGCCAGCGTCCTGCTCATCACCGGTACCATTTCACCAGCGTGGAACCCGACCGATTTGTCTTTCAGTATCACCGCTGTTTGTTTCGGTCTCACAGTATTTCGATATAATCTGTTTCAAATGGTCCCGATAGGACGTCAACAAGTCGTCCGAACTATGAGCGACCCGATGGTCGTCGTTGATAGCAACGATCGAGTCGTCGATAGCAACCTAACTGCGCGTAATCTGTTCGATGTCGAGTCGGATTGGCGGGGGATACCCACGCAGGAATTCTTTGATTCGCCTATAAACCGGTTCACTGGGTCGCAGGAGACGATAGAGGTTGATACGGAATTGATCATTCAACAAGACGGACAACGCCGTCACTTCGATCTTGAAAGGACGCTTCTCCGAGACCAAGTCCAGGGCAAAACCACCGGGCAGATTATTGTTTTTCGTGACGTCACAGAGCTCATTGAGACCAGACAACAGATCAAGCGACGAGAATTACGACTCAAGAAACTGCTTGATACAATGAGTGCGTTGATACAGACAGGGTCGTATAAGAAAGTCGCGAAGATTGGGGTAGAGGCTGCGAGTGAGGTTTTTGATGCACGAATCAGTATGGTTTACAAATACGATTTGAAATCTAATACTCTTCAGCCAGTGGCCGCAAGCGGCAATCAAGATGCACTTTCCGATGAGTCCCTCGTGCTCAATCCGAGTGAGAGTGTAATCTGGGAGGCTTTTCGGTCGAAACAAATCCAAGTATGTGATGACATATTGACTGAGCTAAGCCACCTCAACGATGGAGGGTCAATTCAGAGTGAGGCGATTCTGCCATTAGGTGAGTCTTATTTGATGCACATTGGATTGTCTGAGAGCAGTATCGAATCGGAGGACATGTCACTGGTGCGTGTCTTCGCGGCAAATCTGGAAGCAGCACTCAAACGAGCTGACCGTGAACAGGAGTTAACTCGCCAGAACGAACGGCTTGACGAATTCGCAGGGATTGTCAGCCACGATCTTCGAACGCCACTCAATCACGCGATGCATCATACCAATTTAATCACCGAAGCACAGGCAAGTGATGATGTAGAGAGCGTTCAACAGTCACTGGATCAGATCGAGTCAATAGTTGATGGAATATTGCGGCTCACACGTGCCGGTGAGACGGCTGAGGTGTACGAGAACTGCGTAGTTAAAGACATCATCATGGAGGTCTGGGACGCCATGGCAATCGATGAGGCGATACTGGATTGTCGTGTCGAGGATATGACTATTAAGGCTGAAGAGATAGCTTTGTTCCGGTTTTTCGAGAATCTCTTCCGTAATGTCAACCAGCACACCGATCCACCTCGAGTCGTGCAGGTCGGTACACTTCCCGAGAATGACAAGCAGATAGGCGACAACTCCTATACTGGGTTTTTTATCGAAGATAATGGAGACGGCATTTCAGAGACTGCCATGGGTCGCATCTTCGAACATGGATTTACCACGTCCAGTGACGGGAGTGGATATGGACTCTCTATCGTGCAACGAATCGCGGAATCTCACGGGTGGAGACTCTCAGTTACCAATGGAGCAGACGGTGGGGCTCGGTTCGAAATCACCGGTGTGATGTCTCATTCGTCTGCTTAAACAGTATTGAGACAACGACGATTCGTTACGGCGTTGAATCGCTTGGCGTCGAATAAAGAAGACGTTCAAGCGTCTGTCTGTGTTCGGTTGATATATTAAGTCTCTCTATCTGCTCAGTACAGTTTTGATATCCTTTCATTTTCGTCGCTGATACGCCGTGTGCAGTGTTTAATGCGACTTGCTTGGACCGTAAAGAAAGATACTCTCTCGCTGGGTGTTCCAACTCAGTTCGATTGAGTAGTAATTCTACTTTAGTTTTTAATTCGTCCTCGGTGAACGGCTTTTGAATATACTCGTCACACTGTAACTGATAGATATCGTTCCCCGGTTTTACACCGCTGACACATAGCATGAGTTGTTTTTGATGCTCTGCTCTGATTGATGCAGCGAGTTCGTCACCAGACATTTTGCGAAGACATCGGTCAAAAATCAACAGTTCGATGTCCTCATGATATGTATCAAGTGCTCTTTGTGCAGTTTCGGCTGAGCGAATGTCATATGAATCAGGAAAGTAATCTTCGATAATCGATACGACCATCTGCTCATCCTCGACAATCATCGTTGACAATTGCTGTGTCTCATGACGGCGACTCCATGCATCCAGTACTTGTAAGGCAGGAATAAGCGCACGACCTTTCTCAGTGAGGGCATATACTTTCCTACCGCTCCCCTCAACAGCTTCGCTCATTTTGAGGATATTTCGCTCGCGGAGGTCAGACAGTCCACTGGACAACATCTTCGACGAAATACCTTCGATTGAAGCTTCAAGTTCAGAATAGCCAGCGGTGTCCAGTTCGTATACGGTATAGATGATAATCGGGTGCCATTTGTATGAAAAAATTTCTAAGCCGAACTTCATGTGGGTTAGATTTATGTTCATTTATGTTTTACTCATGCTGCTGACTGTCGCGATTATTAATTGTTCGCTCTCGTCTCTCAAAGATTCCAGTACCCGGTTCATGCTCAGCAAATCGATTTTGATTCCAAACATATCATCATA
>KE356562.1:1031887-1036433 GCA_000416005.1 Haloquadratum sp. J07HQX50
CACTTCAACGTTCGCCCTCGCTCTGAGAAAGAACGTGAGGTGTTCAGACGCTGGTTGGACGCTTCTGCGAGTCTCTGGAACGAGACAAACTACGCTCGCTGCCAAGCATTCCTCGAAAATAAAAGCGTCTGGAATGCCGACACCGGCAATCTCGAAGGCGAGTACAAGGGCGTCCTCAGCAGTAGTGTCGCCCAGCAAATCATCCGCAAAAACTCGGAAGCGTGGCGGTCGTTCTTCAATAGTAACGAGAAGTCCCACGCCGGGAAACTCGACGACAAGCCGTCGCCACCCGGATACTGGGGCAACGAAGACGACAAGCGAATTCTCCGAACCTCTGTCCGCAACGAGCAATACACCATCGAGTACGGGAACCGCTCCCGACTCGAAGTTCCGATTGGCTCCGAACTCAAAGACGAACTCGGGTTGAATCGGAACCAGCGCCTTCACGTTGAGATTGCTGGCGACCCGAAGTGGCGCGGCGAGCAGGGCCGACTTGAACTCGTGTACAACGAACCCCCAGATTCGTTCAGGGCTTTCCAACTAGTCACCGTTGATGATTCTCAACTGGACACACCACTGGCTGACCATTCAGCCGCCTTCGACGTTGGCGCGAACAACAGCCTGCACGACAACGACCGGCTCACAACTCCTGTACGAAGGCCGAGACCTGTTCGAGCAGTTCCACGAAACCACGGAACGTATCGCGCACTCCCAATCGCGTCTCAAGAACCAGCCCGAGTCCAGCAAGCGCATCGACCGCTCGTATCGCGCACGAACCGACGCACCCACGCTCAAGATAGCCTCGTTCGAGACCTCGTGGAACGCCTGTACGATGAAGGCGTATCGACGTTGTACGTCGGAGACATCAAGGGCGTTCTCTCGGCGCATGGCTCGTGTGAACGAGAAGACGCACAACTTCTGGGCTTTCAGGCGATTTATTAACCGCCTCGAAGACGTGTGTGAAGAGTACGGAATCACGGGAAACGAGGAATCCGAGTCGTGGACGAGTCAGGAGTGTCCCGAGTGTGGCAAGCGAGACAGTACGACTCGTCACGAGGATTCGCTGGCGTGCCCGTGCGGGTTTGAAGGACACGCTTGTAGCGAGTGAATCGTTTCTGAGACAGCAGGACAACGCAGTCGCGCCGATGGCACGGTCCGTGTACCTCAAGTGGAACAATCACGAACGGCGGGAACACCACAGCCCGCCCTCCATCGCGGTGGAGACAACAGCCAACAAGGAGTACACAGAGTACCACATCGAGTGGGAATATCGCTCTCGGAGAGGCTCAGAACGACTGAGACTCCCGCGACTTCAGTCGTGGGTGGATGTCAAATTTTCACACGGCGAGGTAATGATATGGTGGTTTGCACACAACCCTTACTGGTAAGGGAGTTGTATATATATTCATGGCCAAAGATACGATGAGAGACCGGGTGTGGAAAACCACACTCCAACTCATTACTGACGATATCAATCGTGAAACACCGGAATCAGCGTTCGACAGCCATGTTCCTGAGGGATTTACCAAACGTGATATAGAAGTTCAGGTTGAGGCTGGAGTTCGGACAGTACATGATGTATTAAAAACGATGGTTGATTACGCAATTCTTGACGAGAGTAACCAGCAGGTAAAGGTTTCACAGGGTGGAAGCACAGCAATACATGAGGCAACCGTATATTCGGCTGGTGAAATGATTGGTGTGCTAAGCCACGACTCACTACCGAAGCAAGCACACCCCTCGGACTCTAATACCGACAATCCCGGTGAATATGCCCATACAGGAGAAACTGATCAAGATACCAAAGACAGTATGATAACTCGCAAGCGTGAGTCATCCGATTATAGCCTTACTTCATCTGGGACTGAAGTTGGCGAGATAGGCGAATCCCCATTCGGTGAAGGGGTGGGATCGAGAGATGGATTTGTTGAGAGTATTCGAACCGTCGGGCAACAGCGTGCCGACTCACTCGTGAACGCTGGATTCAATACATACAATGATCTGTATCAAGCATCGCTCTCAGAGATTACTGAGGTGTACGATATCGGCGAGACAACGGCGAAGCGGATTAAAATTCGAATTGGGAGTGTCGTGAGGACCAAGTGTGACGTATCGGTTGCTGACCTCGCCGAGATGCCAGTTGAGGATATCGCAAATATTTATCATACCGGCACAGACCTCGCTGGTGAGATCAAGCAAACCGCCAAAGCCAGGCAGATGTTCTGAACGGCACAGGAATATGTTTATTTCATAACTCGGGAGACATCTCTCAAATGGATAGACACGATCGAGTTGATATCGGGAGATTACCCAGAGTAAGCAAATGCTGAGCATGATCCACCTATCTAATCCGGGATATCTCATCGCGGGCGAGAGAGAAACGAGCATTAGCTGACATTCTCTCCGTACTCGAGCAGGGTGCTTCCTGAGCCGCCAGTTAGGTGGTTCCCGCCGATTCGGAAGGATGAGAATCGTAGGCGCCTGATCATCAACAATACCACGCTCCTGATACACGTGCCTCACGACAAATGTAAACCACCCCCTCAGCCACTGACGTGGATTCCTCAAGGGGAGGCTTCCCGGACGACGGTGTCAGACGGCGTCTGACAGCCCGTGAGATGTTCTCTCACGAGCGTTTTTTACATCCACATGAGATACTGGAGAAAGTGAACAGACCGAGCGCATCATCACAGGCGTTGCGTCTTCGGATTGTCCCAGTCCTCGCTTCTCGAAACCACGAGACAGAGTATTCAACGCCGCATTTACATCTCTATCCATCTCCAAGCCTGCAGGCAGGACAGGAATGTTTCTTCGATCACTGATTTTGCTTCAGGGGCTGCTGGTCTATCTACTTCGTGAGGCACAGCGCACGCCTGTATCCTCTCTCCACTCGCTTCCGATAATTGGCCTTTGAGCGAAGAGACTGAGCCTGCAAAAGCTAATTTTTGTATACATGATTAAAACATGTTATGAGAGCGTTAGTGAGGCTTAATTGGGTTAATTAATTGTCCGCAACGGGAACCTCAGCGGTGTGAAGATCAAGCTCGCCTGTGAGTTCGGTGTAGGAGTACGGCATGCCAATTCCCTCTGCGTCGAATCGGGTTTTCACATTCTCAATAAGTTGAAACTTGATCGTGCTGGCGCTTGTGTCCGTTGGGTTAATCCAGACGCGACTGTTTAGAATAACTGCGGAGTCACCGAGACCAGTCACGGGGGCAGTTGGTTCGGGACTATCAAGGACAGCTTCAATTTTGCTTGCCTCGTCAAGAATGATTTGTCTGGCATCGGCGATACTATCACCGTACTCAATGCCGAAGTCAAAGGTAACCCGGCGAGTTTCGTTAGCAACAGGGTTGGTAACGACTGCGCTGGCGAGGTCACTATTCGGAACGGTAAGTTGCTCATTATTGAATGTATCGAGCTTTGAGACACGCAAATTAATATTGCGAACGATGCCACTATTTCCGTTCCACTCGATGTAATCTCCGACCTCAAACGGCTTGTCTTTGAGAATAAAGATACCAGCGACAAAGTTCTCGATAATATCACCTGCTGCAAAGGATACACCCAATGCGAGCGCACCAGCTAATGTCGAAAATGCTGATAGAATCGCTGGGAAACCAGCGACGGTGGCCGCAATGGCGACTGCACCAATAACCGCGAGGACAGCAGCAACACTTGATCCAAGACTGACGACTGCTGAGGAGAATTCTCTGGCATTAAGCGCCTTCTTTGTCACCCTGACGAGGACCGATCTTCCAATCCGATATAACAAAACGAACGTGATTAGAAACGTGATAACCGTGATACCGAAGTCGATGGCGATACTACTATACTGGGCGAGAAACTCGCTCAGACTGTTTGGAATCGATTGTAAGATAGACGACAATATCACAATGAGATATAGACATTACGCTCAAAAATAATAAAAGTAGCGAGCGTGACCGCCTGCAACTTCATTCGGTGGGACTGTGTACTTGGCATCCCACAGATGTTTGTTTTGATTAACGCAGGCGGTGTCGATGCGTGATTCCACGAGAGGATTGAACAGTCAGGCATCTGAACAGACGCCGATTGCACCTCCACTAACGAGTTCGACAATGCACTCGCTCGTTCTGCATGGCAATCGTCAGCAATCTGGTCAGTGTGTATCTGCGAACCCGCACTCGTCAGGCCTGGAACGACAGTTAACGCGACCTGTTTCGAATCGAGAAAGTCACAGTGCCAACAACTGATAGTGACCTGCTCACTAATCACGAGCATGTACTGGTTTGGACTAACTGTTGACTTCAGATCGCTTCCGCCGAAATAAACCTCAAGCTATACCGCTCTCGGTGGCTGTCTCCTCCAGCGCGTCAGACTCCAATGTCTCTCGTAGTGAGTGTGAAGTATCCAGTTGGTGCTCGTAAACAGCCTCGGGCACGGTTGCCCGAGGCTGTTGTTGGTTCCCTCACCCGTGCGCTAGCACTCCCTGCTCGGCAAGCGAGCGGGATGAGGCTGGGCGGCTTACGCGCCCCGACCCGGATAGACGCACCAACCGAACCTG
>KE356562.1:1037365-1041030 GCA_000416005.1 Haloquadratum sp. J07HQX50
AGATGAATTTCTCGAACTTGTGGAACGGCAGTTTGTGCAACCGACGATTCATATATGTCCCGTATTTGTCCGTACTCGGTGACGTCGGTTTGCCGCCATCAGGGCCGTCTTGTTCGCGCCACCAGTTGAGGAGGGTTTGGTGGGAGTCCCGCGCTTGGAGGGCTTTGCCGACAACCGCGCACTTGTTATTCCGCAAGAAGTCGTCGCGGTCAACCTTCTTCTGTATCTCGGTGCGATTGTACCCTTGCTGTTTGAGGTGGATGGTGTCGTTGAATATCTCGCGTGAGGCGAGGCGGGCGTCGTGAAGCCATGACCGTTCACTAGACGCTACGTGAAGGCGCGTTTGAATGGTTTTCGCGGATTCTTCACCCATATTTTGACAATCGTTCCAGACTGTCATACAGATAGGTATGAGGGATGGAGGAGTATCGGAGTCACGCACATTCGGTTAGTTCCTGTCAGTATCACTTCATGTGGTGTCGCAAGTACCGACACCCGGTTGTTGGCGGAGTGGAAGGAGATGTGAGGGAGTTGTTTGGTGAGACTACCGACCACTTCGGCCACGAGATTCTGGCGTTGGAGATCGCTGACGACCACGTACACCTGTTCGTCCAGTGCGACCCGAAGCACAGTCCAGCAGATATTGCTCGGCAGTTCAAGTCGTACTCTGGCAACCACCTACTGAAACGGCATCCCGAGATTCAGGAGGCGTATTTCTGGGGTAGTGGATTCTGGAAGGTCCGATACTACGTGAGGACGACGGGAGCGATGCCCGAGGAAGTGGTTGAACGGTATATCGAGGAGACGGAACACTAGGTCGAGTGTTGGGTTTCACCCCCGACCCCGGTGGGTCGGGGAACTCGCCCTCGCAGGCTGTTTAGAATGCAGGTCTGTGTCAGGGTTGCATTCATCCGAAATTCGGATTGTTAGGCGAAGCGGGCGCATTCGCCTGCCCGTTAACGGGTGAGTTCCCACATTGTCACCGACTGCATGATGAACCAACATATCACTCGGATAGCGGTGAGAAAGGCAGGGGGAGATATCGCAGACGGTTATTCCTGCTTGCCAAACTGCTTCAGAAGTTCAACAATTTCGCTCTCAGTGTGAGTATCACTGAGGATATCGTGCAACGCGTCAGCGAGCATTTGGACTGATTCATCATCAACCTGTAATTCAACGAGTCCTCTATCGCCGCGCAGCCGTAGAGTCTTAATCGTCGGTGAATCGTGGATCACCTCAGTCGTATTGAGGAATCCAGCCTCTGAAGGATACTCGTGATCAAGCTGGTCCAGCCCCGTAGAAGTAATTGCATAGAGACCACGGTCAACCTCAGTCACGAGACCGGTTGCACACAACTTTGCGAGTGTCTCCCGAGCGGCCTTATTATTGAGTCCGCTTCGTTGACATACGTGGTGGACGTTCGATCGTCCATGAGCCAGTACTTGCAGCACACGTTCCTGCGTACCCTTGTCCGACATGTTTAAATAGAATTCACACTCCGGATACGTCGATGTTGTCCTTGGAGTTGACACACAATCATTGAGATGCCCGCCAAGAGCGATGTGCTCTACCAATCATGACTCACTTCCATTCCCGGAATTCTCCATATCTTGAGTTCTCGAATGAGCCAGTGTAGTGTGTATACCCGACTCCGAAAGCAGTGAGCGTACAGTGCTCATGTTGATTAGAGGCTGACTAAGACCCCTCATTGGCAATCACGCACTGAAACTGCCCTGTACGCACATTCTCGAGTGCCTCTCCATAAGAAGGGACAGATACCTTGCTAATTCTGCGTAATCTCTGTTGAGTCTCCGTCTCGAACAGCTACGACATCTCCACGAAACTCTTCTCTGGCCTCTGATTCAAGCGCTTGTTCGTTATCCTCGTACCGTGGTGAAATGTGTGTAAGCCATAGTGTTTCGCTCCCTGACTTCGCTGCAACCTGTGCTGCTTCTGTTGCAGTTGAATGGCCGGTTGAGAGGGCTCTCTCTGAGTGCTCTTCGCCAAACATCGCGCTGTATATCAGCAGCGAAGCGTTCGACGCGGCATCAACAAGATCGGACGAGGGCCTGGTGTCACCCGTGTATACAATCTTTCTCCCCGGCTTTGGGTCTGATAATATCTCTTCCGGTTTGATGATATCACCCTCATCTGTCTCAACAGCGTGACCATTCTGCAGTTTTCCGTACTTCGGTCCTGGATCAATCCCGAGTGATCGTGCCTTTTCGACTAGGAACTCTCGTTTATTCTCTTCCAGCACGGAGAGTCCATGAGAATAGTCGGTGTAGGGCGTTTTGAAGGCCTGAATGCGATATGTCTCTGTCTGTATTGCTGGTTCATCGCTGTTGTATCCGTGTATGTTGACTGAATAACTGGGCCATTCATACGCACCCGTGATCAGCCTCTTTGCTCGTTGGGTGCGCTGTTTGGGGACGTAAATATCAAGCGGCCTTTGACGTTCATTCATCTCAAGTGCCTGTACAATCCCAGGCACTCCAAGCGCGTGATCTGCATGAAAATGGGTGATAAAGACAGCATCGACGTTTGGCGAAGAATCGTATCTCATCAACCGCTGCTGAGATCCTTCCCCACAGTCGAACAAGATTCGATCACCGAATAAATTTAGATATATGCAACTCGTTCCATACTGTGAGGTCGGAACGCCTCCACTCGTTCCAACGGCAGTAACTCGCATGTGTACACATGTAGCTGAGTGAGACTAAAATATACGCATGTAGAACTGACTCAAAGATAATTACTCCTGACTCAGTGGAGACATAAATCGACTCATACGTTCCTCTGTTTTCAGTTTATGTACGGATTCATAGACTCAGGCAAATCATAAACTAACAGCAGGTTTGAGACACGCCGGAACAGGGATTTGAACCCTGGATCCCAAAGGGAACACGCTTTCCAGGCGTGCGCCTTACCACTCGGCCATTCCGGCATAATGTAAAGTATCGATGTAACTTGTTTAAACTCTTCCTTTCGCTCTCAAATGTGGTTCTATGACGTATGTAGTTACTGCGACGAAGATCACAATCAGTCCTGTAATGCTGAGTGTCTCTACAATTCCGAGTGGAGTGCTGCCGGTAAGTAGCTGATATCCAAATATTAATACACCAAAGATCAGTCCACCAATCACACCCCACAGTGTCGATGACATAACTTGTCGCATGGCGATTGAGATATCTCTTTTCGCGTGTAGATAATTGAACTACACTCAGTCCAGCACCTCAACCTCAAATCCATCCTCACGAAGAGCCTCAAGAAGCGACTCAATATGCGTTGGTCCCATCGTTTCAAGCTCAATTTCGACATCTGCTTTTTCCATCGAAACTGTTCGCGACGTTCGGTTGTGATTAATCGCATAGATATTTGCATCATACGCTGCCAGAATAGCTACTAGTTCCTCAAGTGCGCCTGGATAGTCCTCAAGAATAGTGTGAATCCGAAGATACCGGCCGGTTTCGACAAGTCCCCGAAGTAAGACGGTCGTGAGTTGATTCATATCGATATTTCCACCACACAGTGCTGGGACAATGACCTCATTATCTGCAAATGAGAACCGATCATGTAACACAGCAGCCAGAGCAGCAGCACCCGCACCTTCGGTCAATGTCTTTTCACGCTCTAAGAGGTAAGTAATAGCAACAGCTATCTCT
>KE356562.1:1041301-1051132 GCA_000416005.1 Haloquadratum sp. J07HQX50
GAGGCGGCACCCTTTGCCTGCACACCAATGACGCGAACGTCTGGCTTCTGTGCCTTGATCGCTGTTGCAATCCCACTGATTAGCCCACCACCACCGATTGGCACGACGACCGTTTCAACAGATGGACATGCGTCTAAAATCTCTAATCCAATGGTTCCCTGTCCCGCCATGACTGCTTGGTCGTCGAAGGCGTGGAGATAATACCGGTCCTCAGTATCAGCGATCTCGTGCGCGCGCTGCTGTGCCGCGTCATAATCCTCGCCATGGAGAATAACTTCACCACCATATCGCTCAGTTGACTGCCGCTTCGACACGGGTGCATGCGTCGGCATGACGATTTTTGAGTCAACTCCGGCACGCGTCGCAGCAAATGCGACTCCTTGTGCGTGATTTCCCGCGCTGGCAGTAATCACACCACCATTTCGGTCTGCTTCGCTGAGTGTGGCAATTCGATTCATAGCCCCGCGAAGTTTGAACGCCCCTGTTCGTTGTATGTTCTCAAGTTTGAGATATATCGATGCATCAGTTAGTTCGGAAAATCTGTCTGAGTATCGAAGCGGCGTCTGCCTGATGACCGGTTTAATCCGGTCACGCGCGGCCTTGATATTGGCCAAGCTGAGCATATCACAATCACAAGTGTGCACATGGTAAGGATGTGTCGCGTCAGTTCTCGCGTGAGTGGACCACCTCGCCTTACTGACTCACTGTCTTGCCGGTTTGCTCCGATTCAGGCTTTCACTGATTTTGATGGACGGAGCCCCATCTGGCACTACTTGGGTCACATTTATTTCCATTCTGACCGCTTCGTGTCCATTTAGAAAACTTGTTGTCCATGGTGTTGTACGGTGACTTGGTGTAGTCAGGAGCAGGATGGTACCCCTGTGTCAGTGAGTGATTGGGCACCTCTCGGTGGATTTGGGTGGTTCCATACGATCTTGCCGGTGGTTGTGTCCTCAAGTGTCACTCGATACGATACTGGAACGCTTCTTTGAACAACCGAACCCATTAACCGTTGTTGTGTGGGCGATTATCCTCGTGGATGTCCACACATTCGAACAACGCTAAGTTGTGTACACTGGATCAATCTGCGTGACCTCAAGTGGTTTAAACTCGGCTTTGCACGTGACGGACTCGGACAACTGGTGGAACGCTCACTTGTGAACCGCCTTCGCGCACAGAAGGCGTTCACGGATTCCTGTGAGTTGCTCGAACACAATATGCGTACAGTCGTTTTCGAGAGCTTCCTCAGCCAGCTCATTCAAAATACCGTGAAGTACCTGCCCGAAACAATCAGTTTGCTGACGACCAACTCGCTGGATGTTCCTACGTGCTCACCGAGTCCCAGTTTGTTGAAGATCGCTTTGTCGTTTCCCGTACTCTCGGTACCGTTGAGTTTGCCATCCCTTCCAGAATCGCCCAGTTGAGATGGCTACGATGTTTTTGATGCCGAGGTCAACACCAAGGACGGAGACGTGCTTAGAATTGCCTGTGTCGGCCTCATCGTTCTCCACGGCTTTGTCCGAACGTGGCAGTAGGAACCCCACCCTCGTCGTCGTGGAGCGTTGCTCCTTTCACGCCGTCGTCATTCTTGAGCAGATATATTGAGTGTGGTGCCTCACGCTGTTCGCTGAGGAGAACAAACTCTGCGATCACCCTCCCCGTCGGTGGTGGCAAGCGTGGCATGGTCGTCGTCAACGGTGACGGTTTTCGCGTCGTAGCTAGCGAAGCGTAAGATGAAGTGTGATTTCGGGGTGTTTTTGAGTTGTTATCATCAATGATTCCTTTGATGGGTTCTGCGGCTCGGTTGCGTGCGGCTCGTGCGAGCTTAGCCGGGAGTGGCGGGTCGTCTTGAGCGTCGTGATAAGTGAGCTCGTTGGGCGTCTGTTTGCTGGTAGTTTTTCACTCTGGTTCCTACACTGCGTCTACCGCGTGATTGGCTGCGTTGAGGAGGTGGTCGGTTGTCTGGTGGAGAAGGTCAGCGGCACTCTCGTCCACATCGGGTTTAGCGAGTGCGGTCCGAGTGATTGACTCTTTGATCACCTATCCTTCACATCGAGTGGTTGGCAGGATAGTTTGGATTGGCATGGGGGAATCGGCCAGTCATCGAGTGCGGTGTATCCGTGTTATCGGCTTCTTCTCGCCGCCTTGCAGTCATTATACGCTGAACAGGCGCAATCCCACGTCTTCAGGCCGTGGATACGCGCCGTCACTCGGGAGGAAGTCCACGTTCCCACACCTCCCGAGTTTCGGCAAACCAGTGTTTCACTGACAGACTGACCCACTATGAAGTCGGAATTGGTCGGAACGGATTCCTAACCGTCCTCCGGAGGCGGCCTGTCTGCCCACGTAACGAAGTATTTGAAAGGCCAGTCGGTGAACGCCACGCGCTTGAAGAGTGTGCCGACTGCTCAAAGTGAACCAGACGATACCCCTGAGTCCGCTGACGCCTGCTGGCGTCCCCATAGTAAAAACAACACTTGGACGCCACAGGCACTCGACAGTAGGGGTCACGGCCACTTGGCATGGCCACCAGTCCGAGACTGTGGGACTCCCCACGCGGTCTGGTTGTCTGTCGATTGGACTGTAAACCTGACACTCCCACCGCTCGGGATTCCCACGCGTTCAGGTGGAGGAGGATGTCAAGAGTCGTATTTTGCTGAGTATCGCGTACGGCATGTATACTCACTCTGGTGCTCACTTCACCGTGTTTCGTTCACTCTCTAGTGAAGAGGAATGAGCTTGTAGGGGCTAAAAGGGGGAAAGCACGCGTGTGACGTGCAACTATAGATTTATTATACGCATTCATAAACGTCACCCACGCGGAGTGAAAGTGTAATCAACAGACGCTGCGGGACTGCATGGGTTGTCAGACAGGCGTCTGTTGCGCCCGATTGAGCTTCGTTATCTGCCCATTAGATGCGTTGATATGCATCTGAGAGCGTTACTGACCGTGAGTACTGATCTCACGGTTGTCCGGCCCGACGTATCGTGATCGTGGGCGAATAAGCCGACCATTTTCGTGCTGTTCCATCACATGTGCAATCCACCCTGCAGCACGGGACATCGCAAAGATAGGCGTATATATGTCGATTGGAATGCCCATTTGATAGTACGTCGACGCTGAGTAAAAGTCGACATTCGGGGCAAGCCCCTTGATTTCAGATATGTACTCTTCAACAGCGACCGAACAATCATACCACCGTGTGTCACCCGCGACCTCTGCGAGCTGTTTTGAGCGCTCACCTAAGATAGCCGCTCGGGGGTCTTTCACATCATATACTCGGTGACCAAATCCGGGAACTCGGCCACCCTCATCCAGAACGTTTTCAACCCATTCACGCGGTTCTTTATCACTCTCGTCCATCTGTATAAGCATCCGCATCACGTTCGTGTTCGCACCACCATGTAGCGATCCGGAAAGTGTTCCGACTGCGGCGGTCATCGCACTGTGTAAATCTGCTAATGTCGACGCAGTCACTTTTGCTGAGAATGTCGATGCATTGAGTCCGTGATCAGCGTGCAACACTAAGGCCATGTCAAATGTGTCTGCTAAGGTTTGATTCGGCTTGTGGCCATTTAGCATATATAGAAAATTAGCTGCATGCCCAAGATCATCTCGTGGTTCAATGTACGATTTCTGCTCACGGAATCGGTGAAACGCGGCGATTGCAGTCGGGATCTTTGCCGTGATACGTTTTGCCATTTCAATATTTGTCTTACCCTCACTCGCCTGGTCGTCGCTATCAGTATCATACGCCGATAGCGTCGAAACAATCGTTCGGAGAGCAGCCATCGGATCCTCATCAGCAACGGCTAGCTGCTTGATGAGCTCGCGAACATCTGAAGCAACCTCCCTCGCACTGGTCATACTCTCAGAGAACTGCTCAAGTGTATGTGCGTCTGGTAACTCCCCGTGCCACAGGAGATACACGACTTCTTCATATGACGCATTTCGAGCCAAATCCTCGATAGAGTAGCCGCAGTATGAAAGGTCACCGGCTTCTCCATCAATACAGCTGAGTTCTGTCTCAGCGACAAGAACTCCCTCTAGCCCACGTTTCACGTCATCTGACATACTGATATGCTTCGCTGTCCGCGAAAAAAAGCGTTATCGTTTCAATAAACCACAATATGACGGTCACGAACTGTTTTATTCTCACGTATCAAGACTGGTTATATGGACCCGAGCGGCGTTGAATATGAGCCAGTAAGCGTCAAAGCGGTTCTTTCTGAGATGAAGGACACAGCCGAGTTACTGATTGACCTTTCATTCTCGGCAGTGCTGTTGGAGAGTGAGCCACTGGCTCATGAGGTACTCAATCTTGAGGCTCGAATGGACCGGCTTCATCTACAGGGACGTATGAGTCTATTGATGGCTGCCCGGAGTCCAGAGGATGCTGAACAGTTAGCCCCCGTGCTGGGGGTCCTCGCAGCAGCCGAGAAGATATCGAATGCCGCTGGTGATGTGGCCAAGATTGTCGACGAAAATATAGGGCTTCCAGGCGCAATCCGTGGTGCGCTTCCCGAGGCAATTGAACTACTTGTCCGCGCATCAGTCGCTGATGACTCACCGTATACAGCTCAGACACTTGCCGAGTTGAATCTCGAAACTGAGACCGGAGTACGAGTAATTGGCATCCGACGAAGCGCACCAACAGGAAAGCAGCAATGGTTGGCAAATCCAGATGCGACATCGACAATTCAAGCGGGCGATACATTGCTTCTTCGGGGACCTGAAACAGGGGTTGAAGCTGTCTATGAGGCTGTTACGGGCGATTCTTATGCGACACCTACATCTGATGTTGACCCGATTGATGATCTGGGACGTGCCGTTGACACAATTATTTTGATGAAAGATATGAGTGAACTAGCTGTTGATTTAGCATATGGATCCGTCCTGCTGGAGAGTGTTGGAGTTGCAGAGGAGGTCGACGAACTTGAGATGGAGGTTGATTCACTCCAGTCTCGATTCGAAGCATGGACGCTGCGTGCTGCAGCTCGCGTCGATGACCCAATCAAACTTCGAGGGCTGGTTCACCTTGCATCTGCGACTGAGGTCATATCTGACGCGGCTCTGGAAATCAGCGAAGGAATTCTTCGAGGGATTGACGCGCATCCTGTTGTTGCTGCAGCAGTTGAAGAGTCAGATGAAGTGATCATGCGATACAGTGTCGATGCCACGGCCCCGCTGGCTGGGACATCTATCGGAGAGGCAGAGATCCAAACCGATACTGGAATGCGGATTATCGCTGTGCGACGGGCTGGCTCTGGATGGATCATTCAACCCGGATCGACGACAGTTCTTCACGGAGAGGATATTTTCATTGCGAAGGGAACCCGTGCAGGCGCAGAGCGACTTGGGAGACTCGTTGGCGATCCACAAACCTTCGCTGAGTAAATGCTTCTCATAATCGCCTTAGTAATACGGCTACGTTGATAAGCGTTAGAAGTATTGTCACGAGGAGTGCAGTCGTGCTGAATAACACAACCGCTAATAACAGGAACCATCCCTCAGGCCCAATCACAGGATATGATCTGGTTCCCGAAAGCGGTCCCAATAGTCTGAATACCCGGGCGATATATCCTATTGCAGCAACGAACAATCCGACACCAAGACCGATAATTGCGTTTTGCCGAACAGATAATGCCTGAATCAACCCTGTCTGTTGCTCATCGTTCATCGCTTAGCTATACTGGATTAAGTGGATGCAATTCAAATTAACCACTTCCCACGCTTGAAGCGGAATTCAAGCTTGCACATTTGCTCAGCTCTTACACACGCATTCGCGTGGGAGGCTTCAAATTCGAGGTTGCCACTCGATTCTGACCGCAAGCGTGCTTTCCAGCGCGTCCAGCCCGGTCAAATGCAAACAGGCCTCGCCACAGTCAGGTATTCAGCCGGCTGAGTACCACGGTTCGCGTCATCTCGCGTGTGACGCCGTGTACTGATGTTCGGATTTTTCCCTGGCGGATTGTAGACGCGAAGCGTCTGTCGGGTCAAAGACTCCATGTCACGACTGGGAAACCCTATCATCATACCGGATGGGAGGCTCGTTATGAATGATTCGGAACATAACTCTCGATTGACTACCGGACGTTTGTCTCACATTGTGCCGGCTTCAACGCTTTTGCCTTGAACAACTGCAAGACGCATTGAGAACCCTAAGACCGAACCACTAAATGTAGCTATACCCGACTATTGAACAATGACGACACTCGGGACTGCGAGTGCGGCGCCCGGGGAAATCGCGGTTGGGCGTCTTGAGATAGGGGAAACCCGAGACGGTTCACCGTATGGTCTTCCTTGCGCCGTCGTTGAAGGGGCACATAGTGGCAAAACCCTCTATGTTCAGGCGGCATCAGATGGTGATGAACTAAACGGAGTCGGTGTAATCAATCAATTAGTCCCACAGTTGGATGCAAAACAAATCTCAGGGACGATTCTGATTGTTGGAATAGTCAATTATCACGCGTTTCAGGTGGCACAACACAGGAATCCGATCGATGACACCAAAATGAATCGGGCATATCCAGGTGATGATACCGGAACTTCCTCCGAAAGAATTGCTGCAGCGACCTTTGAAATTGCCAAGCGTGCTGACATCATTTTAGATCTTCATCAAGGGTCAACCTCACAGATGATTGACGAGGTGCGGGTTCGTTGTGGTCGGCGTCACCGACTCCACAAAGAGTGTCTTCAATTGGCGAAGGCGTTCGACTGTGGCTATATTTTTGATCAAAAGGGTCCAGATGGACAGTTGGCACGGTTAGGCCCTGATGAGGGAATCCCAACGATCGATCCTGAATTGGGAGGCAGTGTCGGGTGGGATCAAGAGAGTATCGCAATTGGTGTGCGGGGTGTGAATAATGTACTACGAGCATACGACTTCCTCTCTGGAAGTGTCTCGCTCACGCAACAGACACGAGCACGTGGGTTCAATCAATATGGGTCACCAGTTGGTGGACTCATCAACTACAATGTTGAGCTGGGTGGTGAGGTGTCAAGCGGTAGTATTCTATTTGAAGTAACAGACGTGTTTGGCGAATCAAAAGCCCGAATTACGGCCGAAAATGATGGCATTTTTTGGCGGTCACGACGCCTTCCACAGGTCGCGACAGGTGAATATGTCTGCTCAGTCGCTACACAAGTCGATACTTACTAATCTGATCTAATCTAAGACTGTTGATGCTTACTGACTCACTCATTCTTTGGTGTCCGGCTTGTGAACAGCGATACACTTCCAGATGGGCTTGGCGGTGTGGCTGTGGCCATCCACTTGAATTTGAGAACGCACCATTAGCCTCAGGTAGTCCACCTACACCATCTGCTCCATCCTCACTATGGGCATTTCAGTCGTTATTGCCGGTGACTCAGGCAGTTTCACTGGGTGCAGGAATGACGCCGTTGGTTAATGCACCCAAATGGGATGCACGCTTCAAACTGGAGTATATCTCACCGACGGGGTCATTCAAAGACCGTGGCGCGGCCACGACAATCGCCGTGGCAGCTGAGCTTGGTATTGAGACATTGGTTGAGGACTCCTCTGGGAACGCGGGAACCGCGATTGCTACATATGCGGCCGCTGCTGGGATTGATGCAAAAATATATGTCCCGAGTGGAATCAAAGCTGGGAAACGCCGTGCAATTGAGCAGACTGGGGCGACCATCTGTGCAATCGAAGGTGAGCGTGTCGATGCCACTGAAGCATGTCTCAGCGCAGTCGAACAGGGTGAGGGGTGGTATGGATCACATGCATGGAATCCTGCATTCTTTGCTGGAACGGCGACATTCGCCTATGAAGTATGTCTCCAACGCGAATGGACTGCGCCCGATGCGGTTGTCCTTCCCGTTGGTCATGGAACCCTGTTCTTAGGCGCATATCGGGGGTTTTCCCGACTCAGGGCCGGTGGATGGATTGATTCGCTTCCTCAACTATTCGCTGCACAGGCAAGTGGCTATGCCCCAGTCGTCGAGTCGAATAGAACCGTTTCTCAACAGCCGAACGGACTCGCCGATGGAATTCATATTCGTAATCCACCTCGCGGCCATCAGATATCCGCTGCAATTGATGACACCGGCGGTAGTGCCATCGCAATCACTGAGGAAGCACTCACTGAGAGTCTAGACCAACTCCACACTGCTGGGTTCTATACCGAACCGACGTGCGCTGTTGCCCCTGCAGCCCTCAGACAACTCCGCGCGTCCGGAGCGATTGAATCAGATGCTGATGTTGTCGTCCCTCTCACTGGAAGCGGGCATCACGTCGAGATGCCGTCATAGCTGGTTTTCCCAGTCAATCCACTCGTGCTCCCAACCGGTTTTGGCAAAGTATCCGTTATCACGATATTCAGCGTCCTCACGGCGGGTCCGATTTCGAGGAGGACCGCTTCCGAGTTCACCCTCAACCAGTAATGGATTAAATGCGACTGGCCCGAACTCATCGACAGTGTTTCCTTTGTGGTCGACTGCTGTGAGTGTCTGTTTGGGCCCACCTAAAGGAAGAACCAATCGTCCCTCAGTCCGTAACTGCTCGAGTAAAGCACGTGGGGGGTCGACTGCAGCAGCCTCAACCAAAATACGGTCATATGGCGCGTATTCTGCAAATCCCTGTGCACCGTCACGTGCATCAACTAAGACGCTGTCATGGCCTGTCGTTGATAGATTCTTCCGAGCCTCATAGACAACCTCCCGATCGATATCAACGGCATGCACACTTCGACCGCCGACCAGTTCAGCAATAATAGCGGCCGTGTATCCGACTCCTGCACCAACAATAAGTACCGATGTGATTGTTGAGTCGACAGTCTTGCCACTGGTATCATGCTGTTGGGTTTGGGGCGAGGGGTTTAGATTCAATGCACTCACCAGCCGAGCAACTAAACTCGGTGCCAAGACTCGCGTTCCGATAGCCTCTGAGTCGCGGTCGGTATGACCGATATCAGCGACAAATGGTTCACGTTCAACCGTCCGCATGGCCAGCGCAACTGCATCATCGACATTGACTTTTGTCTTGATGCTATCAACCATATCCTCTCGCAGCGCCGCTGGATCCATATATCTAATATCCGGTATGCGTCCTATTCAACGCCTCGCTTGGAGAAATGCACCCGTGGACTTCAATTGCCGATATCCATGGGAGGTCTGGATGCATTGATAGATAGTGTGGTCCATGTTACCATGCTGACCATGCTGATGTGATCTGGTCGGTTCCATATAGACGCTTGACATCCTTTGCATAGACCATATCACCTGCATGGTCGAATGTGCCGTGTCGGTACTCCGGTGCGTCTGGGCGGACTTGTATGGCATTCACCTCGAACGTCTCGTCTCCGAACTCCTCTGTCTCTCCAACGACAAACTCGTGATCACCAGGCACGTTCAGCGTGATGCTACGTGAGCTATCACGTGAGCCGTTGTTGTCCTGTGGGTTGACTGTGACGTTGACGGT
The DNA here is from genome assembly GCA_000416005.1 of Haloquadratum sp. J07HQX50. GTDB lineage: Archaea > Halobacteriota > Halobacteria > Halobacteriales > Haloferacaceae > Haloquadratum. The sequence continues at coordinate 1,050,751 of KE356562.1, forward strand.
TACATTATCCACTGCACGGGTCCATAGGGTTTCAATTTGCTCAATCGGTGCAGTTGTAGTGCGCTGCTCGGGGCCGATTTCGATTCCCGTAATACGGACTAACATCAGCGCCTCTTCACTATCGACGATAAATTCCTCACCCTCAGTGACCCGCTCGTCCGGAGAAATATCCACTGTCGTCGCAAAGGATTCGCCATTCTGTGAGATGATAACGTCCTGTATGACTGTCTCAGTGTCTGGTTGGTCTACCTTGTGAACGTGTTCACACTCCATACAACGAACTGTCAGCTGACCACCGCCTGCAGAGAGTCGCTCGTGAATTGTCGAGTCCGCCGGTGAGCACACCGGGCAGGCCACCGGAATCTGTTTTTCTGAGATACTC
>KE356562.1:1052847-1056677 GCA_000416005.1 Haloquadratum sp. J07HQX50
ACTCATCCCAGAGTTAATTTCTCTATATAAACGGCGAAATAATTATCCCCGCGCTCGCTCGAAAATCGATTAATGATACAGGTGGGCGTCAATGGGTTCGGAACGATTGGAAAGCGGGTGGCTGATGCAGTTGCTGTCCAGCCGGAGATGACCGTTATAGGCGTCGCAAAGACAAAACCAAACTTCGAAGCACACACCGCTGGAGAACGTGGATATGATATGTATGCTGCCATACCAGAGCGTGCCCCACTCTTCGCCGAGGCAGGCATTGATATCGACGGCCCAGTTGATGAGTTGGTTGCTGCAGCAGACATCATGGTTGATTGTACTCCGTCGGGAATTGGTGCAGAAAATCGGTCTTTGTATCACTCATACGACACTCCAGCAATTTTTCAGGGTGGCGAATCGCCTGATATCGCACCTGTTAGTTTCAATGCACGGGCAAACTACTCGGCGGCTCGCGGTGCTGATGCTGCTCGCGTTGTCTCGTGTAATACCACTGGGCTATCGCGAGTTATTGCCCCATTAAATACTGCCTACGGTGTCGAACGAGTCACTGCGACACTTGTCCGACGTGGCGGTGATCCAAGTCAGCATTCTCGTGGCCCGATCAACGACATTCTTCCGAATCCAATTGAGATTCCTTCGCATCATGCTCGCGACGTGCAGACAATTTTTGAAGATCTTGATATTCACACGATGGGGCTCAAAGTTCCAGCCACACTCATGCATGTTCATGCTCTCAACATTCGGCTCGAATCAGATGTTACTGCCGCTCATGTTCGACAACTTCTCAAAGACGAATCCCGGATCTATGTCATTCCGCCTGGGCTTGGCATCGATGGTGCCGGCGAACTCAAGGATTTCGCACACGACGCTGGACGGCCACGCGGCGACCTTTGGGAGAACTGTGTCTGGGGAGAGTCGATTGCAACACGCGGTCGAGAATTGTATCTTTACCAAGCAATCCATCAAGAGTCGGACGTTATTCCCGAGAATGTAGATGCGATTCGTGCCTTACTGGACACGACTGATGGAACGACCAGCATTAAGCGAACGAACCAGACGTTGGGCGTCGGGATCGGTGGAACACCAACAGGGCTCGGCGAGTCTATTCAGGACGCGCACCCGTCGGCGTCCGAGTGAGCGGACCAGACTCATGAATTCCCCCCACCCTGCTCACTCGCCTACGGTTCGCTCCATGAGGAAGGCGAGTGAGCATATCAGTCGTTGGCAATATGACCAATATGTATACTCGAAGCCACACCAATTTCATTTGAAACGATAGTTTGCACGTCTCATTTCGAATAAAGAAAACCACATTACCAACAACTGATATACAAGCCAAACACAGCCAGAGTGATTGATCAGGGGGCGTTCACCTGTTTAAATTCAACTGCTGCTGACTCGGTCTCCACAATCGCGACATGATAGGTGCCATCAGCACCTGTAATCGGAAGGCCACCTGGGTTGAGGTGTATTGTTCCATTGCGATTCTCATACCCATGTTCGTGCGTGTGACCACGAGCGACGATATCGTAGACTCCACTCTGACATAGGCTATCAACAAGTTGCTCGCTTGTTCCATGATACATAGCAATATCCATGTCATCGTACTGCAAATGTGCAGCCTCCCCGTGATATGTGCCAAACCGCTCCACTGTAGAGGCGAGTTCCCACTCACCGTCATTATTCCCGCGAGTCGCATGAAATGAAAACTCACCGTCGAAACACATTGCAGTGAATGGTGAGACGATATCCCCGCAATGTAGAACTGCATCAACGCCGTTTGTCTCAAAATAGTTGACCGCCTCTTTCGCCAATGCTAGATTGTCGTGTGTATCGGAGCATATGCCCACTCGCATATATTCCATTCACATCAACCGGATTTCAGCACTTCGACACCAACCAATGGTTCGCCGGTGAGCGCGCGTAAATAAGCCCCTCCTGCGATCGAGATGTGATCAAATGAGTCTGCATCGAGATTATATATCCCGACTGCTCGCGACGTGTCGCCGCCGCCAACCACAGAGAAACAGTCTGTGTCTGCAATTGCTTCAAGTATCGTGACTGTTCCGACAGCGAAACGTTCATCCTCAAATACACCAAGAGCCCCTTTGACGAAGACCGCCGTCGAATCACGAATAACATCTGCATATCGCATTGCTGTTTCGGTCCCGATGTCAAGATAGAATGTCTCCTTCTTATCAATTCCTGCGACAGCCTGCTCTTTACGATTTCCAGTTATTTCATACGCTAAGTCAGTCGGAAGCTCGATTTGTCCGCCGTACTCTGCAAGGACAGTTTTAATCGATGCGTGATTCTCTTTCCACTGGGTGTCACACTGGTCTGTTTCGGTCTGTATATCATAGCCGACTGGTGCCCCGCTTGCACGAAGAAAGAGTTCACCAGCAATCCCGCCCAGTAGAAATGTGTCGACCGTTTCGCCGAGATACTCCATCATCTCGATAATATCACCTGCTTTTGTTCCACCAAGCACCATCGTTACCTGTCCATCGAACTCCTTTCCAGCAATGGCGGTGTTAGCATCATATTCTGCTTGCATTACACGCCCACCGTATGCAGGCAGTGTACGTGCAAACCCAACGAGCGATGCATGTGAACGGTGAGCTGTCGAGTACGCATCGTTAACATAGCAGTCGACGATTGCTGAGAGTGACTGGACGAATTCGGTGTTCGCTTTGACAGTTGGATCCTCCTCTGGTAACTCATCATCAAGCATTCGTGTGTTTTCGAGGAGTAGTATCTGACCTGGCTCTAATTTTTCAATCGCGTCGGTAACGCGTGCACCATACGTGTCATCGATAAACGCAACCTCGTGGTTGAGATATGATTCGAGAATATCTGCATGCTGTGCCAGTGAAATACAGTCCCTGTTACCAGGGCGACCCTGATGTGCGAGGATGATCACTTGATGATCTTTGCTGGCCAACTCGGCGACAGTTTGACTGTGTCGTGTAAATCGTCGATTATCCTGTACCTTGCCACTCTCAACTGGAGAATTGAGATCAAGTCTGAGTAATACGCGCTGTGCATCTGGAAGCGAATCAAGTGTTCTAAATGGGGTCATGGAGTAGGTGGCGAGGATAACTCACGCGGCGCTATTCAACTGTCGGTCTTTATGATAAAGCGTGCCACATCAAGCATTCGATTCGAGAACCCGAACTCGTTATCATACCAGGTTAGTATCTTGTACAATCCACCATCATTGACTTGATTCGTTGAACGCAAATCCACTGTTGTAGAGAACGGTAATCCAATAATGTCGGTTGAGACAACTTCATCATCGGTATATCCGAGCACGCCTGCTAACGGTCCAGTATCGGCAGCAGCACGGAATGAGTCATTCAGTTCGGGTACCGAAGGTGTCTGGGCAAGTGAGACGACTAGCTCGGTGATAGAGCCATTCGGTACAGGCACTCGCATAGCCATCCCGTCGAGTTTTCCCTCAAGCTGTGGGAGAATCTTTGTTGTTGCCTGCGCTGCGCCCGTCGATGTTGGAACAATGTTTTCTGCTGCTGCTCGCCCGCGACGTGTCTTCGACATGGGGCTATCAATTAATGCTTGACTGCCTGTATATGCGTGTACTGTCGTGAGAAGACCGCTCTCGATACCGAACTCGTCATCAAGGAGCTTTGCGACTGGGGTCACCGAGTTCGTCGTACACGAAGCATTTGAAATAACATCTTCGCCTGCGTATTCATTATGATTGACACCATATACGATCTGCTTGACTGGATCCTCCCCCTTTGGGGGCGCAGAGATGATTGCTTTTGAGGCACCTGCCTCAAGATGTGCTGCCGCATCAG
>KE356562.1:1056899-1062930 GCA_000416005.1 Haloquadratum sp. J07HQX50
ACCTGGCGAGCCAGATGTACTCACTTTCAATATAACAAGAAACCACGTGAAGATGCAGACACATTGTGAACTGCTCCGGGGTCGCCCCGAGACACTCTGCCTGCATCTCTGTCGGTCGTGAACAACCCGGGGACGGTACAATAGTTCATCTTCCTGCTAATAGGTTACAATGAGCGAAGCAACCACGTTCTGTATCAAAAGGGCAATCAACGAAAACAGAGAGGTTCGCGGGATCGTTGTCACGCTGGCGCTGGATAATTATCGACAGAGAGACAAGACGAGTGCCTCGACCGAGAAGTCTGTGTTGTGATGGTGAGAGTTCAATCCACTCGATCCACACCTGGGTCCGAAGCGGTTCACGTTGTAGTTCTCTTGATTAGGTTTGCTAATTGCTCCCAGAACGTGTCGACATACTTTCCAGCTGCATCGATGGTTGGTCGTGCATTTGTCTCTGATACATATGTCATCTCGGAGGTTTGGAGCAAGTCGACACCAAGATATGGGATATTGAGTGTTTGCGCTGTATCACGAACGACCTGTTTTGTCAACTCGGAGACTGTCGTCGCAACTGGTGTTGCCCCTCGATGTACGTTATGTTTCCAACGGTCACAGTTACGCTGTGCGGCAGAAAGACTCCGTTCAACTGCTCCGACAATGGTTCCGTCGAGAACCATTACTCGGATATCCCTCGCCTCAGGGATGTATTCCTGTAGTAATACCGACTTATCAGCCGTTGTCGGCACCGTGTGAATCACATTCAGATAGTCAAGCGTGCCGACCAATGAATCAACATCGTGTACCTTTGTAACCCCTCGTCCCTGAGTGGCCGAATTCGGCTTGACGATGAGTGGAAATCCAAGAGTGCGTGCAGCATCAACGATTTGTTCTGTATCAACAGGGTGTGAGAGTAATTTCGACTCAGGGACATCGATTCCAGACTGGCGTAGGCGAGTGAGGACTGCAGCTTTGTTTCGCGAGGTGACAATTGCTGCACGATCATTTACCCAGGGGATTGATTCGATCGCGTTGACGACTGCACCTTCCATAAGTCGTGAAGGATATACGAAACCAACGTCGAATTCAGAGGTCTGCTGAGCGGTGATATCGAATACTCTCCCTGTCGTTGGCAGGTAGGTTACATCAATATCGTGTGCTTGAAGTGGCTCTTGCATCCGCTCAAAAGTTTCGGCCTGCGTCGTTACAGCCAATCTCAGCATTGTCTACTATCAATCATAGGGTCTAACAACAGTCGGGCTTAACGGTGTGAGCTGCGCGTAACCCGCCGCGGTCTGAGTTGATATCCAGTCAACCTGTCTTAGCAGTGGATTGATGAGCTAAGAGATGAGCAGTGCTTCACCTTCTTCAACGTCAATCCGACAGGGGGGTGACATTTTATTATATGCCCGCCGAAGTCCATCCTTTGCTACTGGTGCATCTTCGACATGACAGTAGATCGTAAATACACGCTCATTATGTTGAACTCGGGCGGCACTTCCCACTGGCTTCCCGAAGGACTGGCGCATCCCATCAGATACCCGGTCGGCCCCGGCACCTGTTGCTTGCTTATTCTCGCGGAGGATCTGGTGGGGGAACTTTCGAAGTACCATTTTGTAGTTATCCTCGCCGACCTCCTTCAGCATCATACGGTTCGCAGAGAGACGGGCAGATTCGAGCGAACCATGGCGGATTTGACATTGCTCTTCGAGACGAAGGCTGATGTGGACCGGATAATCAGATGGATCAGCAGTAAGGTCTCCCATATTATGTTGTGCAATTTTTGACCCAGGAATGCCAGTGACGTAATCACGGCGCGTATACGACGGCTTCGTGATATCCCGGTACATTGAGGCGGGTTTCTCAGACATAAGTGATTATATGTTATCTGGTGAATACGGGCTAAAAACACTTCGAACTCCGTTTCAAAGAGTGGCCGGCAGTTACTATTCTGTCGGGGGTTGTGCCTGCTGATACTCAAGATTGTTCTTATGAAGCAGATTTGCCCCCCGGTCAGTCACTGAGGGGGCGACCAATATTCCGCGTACATCAGACTGTGGAAACTCTGCATCAAGTGCGTCGACATATCTCGAAAGCTGTGAGGCAGCCTCAGGCCCCACTCGCCCTCGTTTTAATTCTACTGCAACAGGTGTTCCGGATGCATCGCGCCCATAGATATCAACTGGTCCTGCCGCGGTCTCACGTTCGGTTGCCCGAGGTTCAAATCCAGACTCCAACTGCTCAGGATGTTTGAGAATAGTCTGTTTCAGCTGTTTTTCCGTCCCCTCTATAGTTAGCGAAGCACTCATTTCGACGTCGTACGCGGTTATGTGTTCGACATATGCGAATGCAATCAGTAGCGTTTCCTGAGGTGAGGTACGTTGACTCTCAACTATTAGCTCGGGGTCAGCAACCCGACAGCTAATAGTTGCACCAGGTGGCTGCCAATTCACTGGCTCTTGACCCTCTGCGGTATGGACGAGTGTTGCCCCATCCGGTTTACATACTACTAGCCGATTGCCGGCTGGTAGCTCAGATCTTGCGCGCCCATCATAACTCACCCGGCATCGGCCAAAGAGATTCACGAGTTTCTTTTCATTAAGTGCAGTACGAATCAGATCGACACTCTCGCGATGCGCTGGTCGATAGAGCGCTGTTACCGACATCCGATCACATGATTGATACATCGGCTCAGAGTAAAAAAATCCGAGGATAGAGACTACCTGCGCCTCATTGCGAACAAGGAATGGTACTACCGATCGGCTCTGAGTTGAGTCGCTACTTTGCAGCAGACGGTACAGTTGATAAGAATGAGATGATATTTCAGAGAACTGCGTATCTACACCGGCTCGAGTGCCGCCAAGTCGTCAGCCTCCGCCCGCTACTTCCGCAGTGTCGACGTTTACAGGCGTTCGACGTTCTTCGCGCGTGGGCCTTTATCAGCTTGTTCGATATCAAACTCGAGGTCTTGGCCTTCTTCAAGGTCAGGACCGCCGATATCTTCCATGTGGAAGAAAACGTCGTCGTCTGCATCCTCGGTGGATATGAAACCGTAACCGCCTGTGTCGTTAAAGAAGTCGACAGTACCTTGCGCCATTGCATATAGAATAACTCACTCACAGGGGATAACTGTTGTTAGTTGGCCATCACCTATCGTTCAGAAACGAAAATGATGCAATTGTACTCGTTACCCGGGTAGGCAGTCGCTTAGACACCTTTCACCGTTTTTGTATTCATCATACCTTGTTGACACGTTTCTCAACAGTAACAGTGGAATTGAGTGAAGCACCTCCAAGGACACATGGTCTGAGAATCTTCGATTCTCGTCATCATGGCACAGACTTCCCACTCGAGGCACTCGCTTTGTCTCTCTGTCGGTATGATTCACACTATTTGGCTTCGCTAAATATCACATACCAAGGTCATTACTCCATGCATCGCTATCGTGAGACGCGCCTGCTCGAGGGATGAAGCGTTTTTTGCATGTTTGTATTTATCAGTTGTGGGTGCTCAACCCCGCTCTCAAGCAACAATGCAGCGAAGCGAGTAGCGCAGTAGGGCGGGGACACAGCGCCGTTATTATCTACCATACACTGTTCGATTGCAAACTCACAGGTCAGCGTGGACCACAAAATTCAATTTTCTGGAGCTTGGCCTGTGGGACAGTCCACATTCGCGCCTGTGAAGACTGCAGTCCCTGCGGAACTGCGGTCGTGTCTGCAAAGCGCGTTCGTGAGAGAGCATCTCACGGGTTGTTAGACGCCCTCTGACACCGTCATCGAACAGGAATTCCTCTCGTGAGACGGGAAGCTGCTCAGCAGTTGAGTCGGGTGAGGTTGTTCACAACTCGACTCAGCCTGATGAGTTTGTCGCGACACGGACTGCACGGACATCAAGCTGATCGCAGACATAATTCACTGCAGGTGTATCGATATCGCTCACCAGAACTCGTTCCTCAATATCCCAGTTCCAATCAGCGGCCACCAACTGCTCATATGCAAGAATATTACCGACAGTCTCAATCGTTGACGACCCTGTCTCAACTCCGAACACCACTGCCGACTCATCGCTGAAGCGGCCACGCTCACAGACGGCTTCGAACATGTCAGACTTAGTTACTCCAACGGCCTCATCCTCACGGTTGTACACGTACGGGACCCCGGTGTGTTCTGGGTATACCTCCGGGAGTTCTTGTTCACGATCAGTCAAACAAACCGCGCTGACGGTTGGATATGTTTCCATGTTATCGAGCGATAATCCAGCCGGAATATCGATCCACCACTTACCGTCTGGCGATGCATCAGACATGATATATGCTTTAAGCAGGGCTGCTGTCTTCTCACTCATGCGCTTGTATCAGGATTATATGTTTCATGGCTACTCTTTGTTACTGTTCATGAAGAGTATAAAACATACATATCTGTTATTGAGACACCGGCGGATGGATGGGGGCTAACGATTTCGGCGATGACTCCAAACTCGTCTGTTGAACCATTTGATCTCGAGGCAATTGATCAAGACAGAGGCACAGATCATCTTTACTCTCAGTGAGATGTACTAATCCGAGTAGAGAGGCGTTGATACATCTGACGCAAATACTCCGCGATAATCACTTCTGTGTTCTCTGATGGTGCCGATCGTAGACTCTCGATTCGGTCACAGCCATGTAGTAGTGATGATTTGAGATTTTCTATTGGAATCTTATTTTCGACGACTGTCCGAACTGTCCGGAGGATCCGCTGAAATAATGACTTATTTTCATTTTTCAGCGCCTCCCTGGCTTCATCAAGCAATTGTGTCAATACACTGCCAACGTCAGCAGGTAATTCCTCATTCATCTTCATATGTATTTAGTATCTCAATACTGAACAACTATGCTCTCACCAAGCACGTAAGATTGAAAAGCTGTGGCCGAGTCATATGTGGATTAGTTGCTTGTTTTGACAGCAAAATATCACTTACTAAATCTTCACACATTTGCTTTGAGAACTCAACTTCGTCTGGGTAATATCGAATAAAAGCTGTCCTGTTCCATTCACCGTCGCCAGAATGCATTCGTAAGCAGCACCAACACAGGGATCACTTCCAATCGACCAACCCACATCAAGAAAATCATGAATAGTTTAGACGTCCACGGGAATTCAAGATAACTTCCAAATGGCCCAAGAAAGCCGAAGCCTGGACCAATATTTCCAATCGTTGCAAGACTCGCGCTGAACGCTTCAAGTGTTGTAATCTCTAAGCCAATTCGTGTTGAATCAAAAGTGATCAATACCGCTCCAACACCAAGGAGTGAAATGTATAATAGTGAAAATCCGAGGACTCCACGCACAGCAGCCTCATCAACGACCTGCTCTCCAAGCCGAATCGGCCGAACTTCCTCTGGATGGGCGGCTGTGACAAGCTCCCGCTTAATTGTCTTCAGTATCACGATCCACCGGATAACTTTGATTCCACCGCCAGTTGAACCAGCGCTACCACCAATGAACATCGCGAAGAGAAGTATAATTTGACCGCTCACGTCCCACTGCGCGAAGTCACTCGTCGCATATCCGGTTGAGTTCAGGAGTGAGCTGATTTGAAAGGCAGCTTGACGAATAGCGTTTTCAGTCACGCCAGCAGTCGTTCCACCAAGCTGCAATGAAGGCGCTGCTCCGAGATAAAGCGCTACTGAAAGCACTCCTGTGATAGCAAGGGTTGCACCAACATAGACTTGCAGTTCTATGTCACCCAAGAAATCATCAGTATCACCACGGACGAGTAGCCAAAAGAGTGCAAAGTTTGTCCCTGCGATAATCATAAACGGTATTATCAGCCACTGGACACTCGGCGAAAACGCAGCAACACTATCAGCCTGTGGCGAGAATCCACCTGTTGGCAATGTTGTGAACGCGTGTGAGACGGCATTGAATAGGTTCATCTGTGGGGCAAGCCCGCCGAGGTGCAGAAGCATCAATAGAGTAACCAAAAGAATAGTAAACCCAAGATAGACAAGCCAAAGAACACGTGCGGTCTCAGCGATTCGGGGGGTCAACTT
>KE356562.1:1064240-1066699 GCA_000416005.1 Haloquadratum sp. J07HQX50
TAGAAGACTCGTCAACAGCGGGATTATCATAGCAACTGCTAACCACTTGATTACTGTCCCAGTGAGCGCGAGACTTGTTTTCCAATCAACATATAATCTACTCACGTCTACTTAGCACCATCTGATGAACGGGAGGTGAGGGGAAGCTGTACACTCATCTAAATATACTGTTATATGATACTAAAAGCACGGTCGTAAGTGTGTCATCTGGAGTGGCTAAGGTGTGTGAAACATGTCAGTCTACATTATAAACAGGGTGAAGCCGTACCATCACTACCCATCCGAATGTTGTCTGGCATACTGGATAGGATTGGTGAATAGTACACAGAGGAACGGATTTATGTTCATTATGCCACCCAAGTTACTATTTCTATGTTTAGTCATATATGATTTGTCTTTATGATTGGGCGGCCACTCTATCTAAGAAATATTTAATATCTGGCGATAAGAGAACACAGTATAATGAGACTGCCAGAAACCCGAGATCTCTTTGTGTATGAGGTTGACTTTCCCGCCTCAAGCGACACTGTTGTTGAGGCAGTCGGTGACCGGCGACTTGAGGCACCTAATGGGGACGACGAATCTATTAAAGATATTCTTGATCGATCGGGAGCCGAAGAGTTTGCACACGCTGACGAACTGTACGACACGTTGTTGACATGCGTGAGTGATGCATACATCGGCCGCAAGTATTACGATGACCGGAGCGGCATCTCATCAGGTTCAAGTGATGAGACGGTGCATTTCTGAGAGAATCACATGTCAGTGACAATTATTGCTGGTGTGCCCGGTGTTGGCCTCTCAACACTCGCGCAGACGGCGCGTCGGCAGCTTGATAGCGACTACCGGCTCATCAACTTTGGCGATGTCATGCTCGAGCAGGCAGCAATGGACGACCTTGCAAAGAATCGGTCTGAATTAGCTGCCCTCTCACGTCACGAAACCCGGCATCTGCAACGACGCGCCGGAGAGTACATTTCAACAGCGGCACGTGAGGCAACTATCCTATTAACTACGCATCTTACAATTAAAACTGCTGCCGGGTTCTTGCCAGGACTCCCGGATGAGGTGCTCCACGATCTTAGTCCCAGCCAATTCGTACTAGTGGAGGCACAGACGGCAACAATACAGAACCGTCGTCAAGAGAGCAATCGCACGTACAACGCTGCAAGCGACATAGCTATTCAGTTTGAGCAAGATTTAAGTCGAACTGCCAGTCTCCAGTATGCCACAGCCACGAATGTCCCAATCCAACATATTGAGAACGAAGGAGAAATAGACGAAGCAGCAGTCTCTCTCATAGAGGTTCTGTAGTTCAATTCGATTCTCGCAGTTGCAAAATATCACTGCAGGCATTACCGGGATGCACTGCTTGCAGACACCATCGTTGAAACAGATTGTCCAATACGAGAGCATCGAAACTCCACCCTCAAAGATCCGACAGTAACTGAGAGATATGATAGTTCATTCACAGGAGCCATCCTCCGCGGTGATCTCCTCTGTCGCGTGAGTACAGAGCAATCTGCCCGTGTGATCTCGGTGATGTTCACGATTCCACCCCGCGTTCGAAACAACCCTCGCTTGTCTTCTTGCTATACCTGTTTTCTGGCTCGGTCAAACTGGTCGGAGTTCGTGTTATTGCCGTGGAGCCGCTGCTGAGTGGTTTGGGGACGGCATCTCATCGATTCCATGACATCTTGTACTCAGTTAGAAGAAAAATGATGATTCCGGTGGAAAGCGAAATGAGCCGCTCGCTTTAGCTCTGGATTGAACCCAGGGTGTGCAGTTGCATCCCAATCAAACCAGAAACCGAGTAGGAATGATGCGACTTTCAACGGCGGAACCATCATTCATATCACTGACAATTTACTCAGCGGACCCGTTGAATATGAGCTGCCACTCTCTCGAGTCAGTGGAGTTCGTGTAGGTATCATCGTTCGATAGCTTTCGTTGAGATCTATATCGTGGCAGTCTCTGGCTGTGTGATTCCGAAGTCATCGAATCATATTCGAAGAATGAGCGCTTCGGTCAGTTTGATAACTGACAACACGGAACCAATCTTTCACGATGATGTCGCTCAGGAATAGTTAGGCTACACTAACTCTCAGGGAGAACGCTGTGAAGTCACCGGTATGGTCTTATGCTGTAGGCAAAATGTTGAGATAGAGAGGCAGATGACCAGCGATGATGAACATGACGCGTGTGACAAGAGCGTGGATGAGAGTCCCTTTCAGCTATTTCCGGTGCAATGGACACAGGCAGTTTTTTTCGTATCTCTCGGTCTTTTCTTAATCGCTGGCTTGCTCTGGATCGTGGGTGCTGAGGCGGTTATTACCATCCTAACAGGCATTTCGTTTCGACGGCTCGTATCGTTGTTAATTGTTGGATTTACCCCACTGATCCTCTGGGGATTTGGTTTCCACGTGATATTAACTCGTCTCGGAGTGGCCGGCCGACTT
>KE356562.1:1067617-1077578 GCA_000416005.1 Haloquadratum sp. J07HQX50
ATCAACAACGACATCTGAGAGTGCAAGATATCCGTTCGGTTGGACGATTCGGGCCGTCTCTCTGAGTGCGTCCTCACGTTGCCCAGTAAGACACATGACACACTCCGCGAGGACAACTTCGACGCTATTGCTGGAGAGCGGGAGATGTCGCATATCGCCTTGAACAACATCCTCGCCATTCGGCGTGTGATCAACCCCAACTACCTTGGCTCCACGGTCGCGTGCTGCCGAGAGCGATTCACCAGCTCCACATCCGATATCGGCGACCTGTGTCCCTGACGTCACCTTCGCACGATCTAATAGGTTTTCAGTTGCCCTACGACCACCTGGATGTAACGGACCATCGAGCACAGTCCGGAGTGTCTTCCATGGGTTTGCGAGTGCGGATTCGAGCATACCCTGCATATTATTCACTGAGTGATGCTGATTCGTCAGTGGTTGTTACTGTTTCACTGGTGTTTGCCTCAGCCTGTTCGGACTGCGGCGCTGTCTGCTCGTCGGAGTCGGCGGCAGTATCACTGGTAGGAAACGGCTCATTGATTCCCGGCCGACCACCCCATTCATTTCGATTCCGGAGCGCGTACCGACCATCATCAGTCGTCATATTGTAGCCACAAAACGGAACTAACTCACCGTCCTCAGTCGGGACAGAGATACAGCAGTTGTCTAATCGACTAGCGTCGGCAGCATCGGCATCCATAAATCCTGTCAATGATATTGGGAGCACGCGGTCAAGCATCTCATCGGCACCTGCTGGGAGCGAAATGTTGCTCCCTCCACAACAATCAGCCGTTCGACAGGCAGCCTCACCACCAGCCGGTGTTTTCGCAATCAGTTCCATCCAGTCACTTTCATCAACCAGGCCAGATACGTTGGTGAACAGATCTGCAGAGAGGAACTTTGTGACCGGAACTGGACCACGGTCACTCGGGAGTAACCCAGTCGCTGACTGACAGTATGCTGAACAGCAGGGAACAGGCATAAGATCCCGGGCATCAAGAGATTCAAATCCTTCAGCGAGCCGCTCGGCAGCTGTATCAAGCGAGAACCGACCATTATTTGTCTCATACCGGCCGAAATGAGCCACAGGCTGGAAGTTTACAGACTCAACAACATCACGATTTTCTAATGCATACTGAACAATGTCACCCATCTCGTGATCATTCGTACCAGGGACAATTGTCGGCACGAGAACGACTGAGAGTCCAGCTTTCCGACAGGTGTCAACTGCTTCGCGCTTGAGATGAGCCAAGTCAACTTCTCGAATTGCTTCATACGTTTCGGGCTGGAGGCCATCAAATTGGAGATAGATAGCAGTGACGCCAGCATCAGCCAACCGGCTGGCGTATCCCTCCCGCTCAACGAGTTTAATTCCGTTCGTGTTGACCTGAATATGCTCGAATCCCATTTCTCTCGCCCGCTCAACAATCTCTGGAAGGTCATCGCGAACGGTTGGCTCACCGCCAGAGAGTTGAATCGGACGTGGGCCACCACTGTCCAAGATTGTCTCGAATAACGTCTCGACTGTTCCAAATGATCGGTGAGTGCCACCAGGTCCTGAGCTTGCAAAGCAGAACGAGCACGATAGATTACAGTCAGAAGTCACCTCAACGACTGCCAGACAGGCGTGATCATTGTTGACGGTAAATTCCCCATGTGGATCAAACTCGGCATCGGGTTGAAACTGCTTTGCCCATTCCCAGTGATCAAGTGAGTCCCAGACTCTCCGTGTCGTCTCACCGTGGTCTGGGCACTCTCGGTGAAGATACACCGAGGTATCGTCGGTGACGTATTCACCTGGTATACGCTTGAGACAATCGGGACAGAGGCTCGTAGTCGATTCTAACGTCCGCTTAGCCTGGCTCATACCAGTTCGCATGGAGGGAGGGTTATATCAGTTACTCCTGTGCAACATACGCACGCAACCGCGATAAGTCAAAGCTGAAGTCTCACTGTGTACACATATGGCATACTCAGAGTCGACCACTCTTGCTCTCTCATACTCTGGTGATGAATTAACTGAATCAGCTGATGCGCCACACGGGGAAGCGATGCAACAGTCAGCGACTCGTGAGGAAGAATCAGAAAGGTCACAAATTGATGAATCGTCACCTCCAGTCGCCTCACTGTTACCATGGCAGTCATCCGAATCTGAGTCTGATATCGAAGTGAAACTATATATTGTGACTGGATATCATGGGAAACTGAAAGTGCCTGAGAGCTTTTGTCGAGAGTGTCACTTGTTCGTCCGAGCAGCTGACGCTGCAGCCGCACAGGTTGACGCCGACGTGCGTGTCTCGGTTGCCTCATGGTGGACGCATTTTCCCTTCGCACTCCGATATGGTGGTTACCACCCACCTGTTATTGTGGTTGATGGAACTCGTCTTTCGCAGGGTCATCAAGTTCCAACTACGAGAGAAATTGTTGAGGCAATTCAGGAATCGGTGGGATAAAATCCAGTGAGCGACTTCTACTGGTATGTCAACCCAACTAACTGATTTTTCATTACCCAATGTAGCCACCGGCCCGGATCCATTTTCGATATCTACGCTGCCTGATGGGATTGATTTCGTTGTGTTATTTTTTCAGCGAGACCACTACTGCACGAACTGTCGTAAACAAGTACAGGCAATCGCCGAGCAAATAGATGATTTCCACGATCAAGACGCAGAACCTGTCTCAATCGTGCCCGAACCAGTTGAGCGCGTCGAAGAGTGGCAATCGAAGTATGATCTCCCATATCCATTGTTAGCCGATCCAGCGGCTGAGACAGGAGATGTTTACGATCAACCCGTTCGGTTCGGGATCTTGGGTCGGTTCAGCGACTTTTTCGGCCGGATGCCAGCGGTTGTAATCTTGGACCGGCGTTCATCACCGGTAGAAATTGGCTACTCATACAAGGGAAGTTCGACATTTGATCGTCCTGATATTGAGACTCTCCTGACAGAGCTAGAATCACTTCATACCTCAGCTCCAATTGACACTGCGTAAACGGTGCTTACGACGGGTATTCCGCTACAATGGTGATCGATACCCTGAATTGAGTCGGTTATATACCCACGTTCGTCGGTAATAAGTGAGGACCATTACGATACCGACGGCGGAGAGAATAATACTTGCTGTGGCATATGACCCCTCATCGATGGAACTGCCAACGTACGAAGCAAGAATGAATGATGGGCTTCAGCCGGTCATTAATATAACGAAAATACTCGCTATCGGATGTTCCAAAGGCCAGCAATAACACGGAGGAGGTCATCGGGAAATGTTGGTGATAAAAAGAACACAAATAGAGTCACGATACCATTCTCGCCCCCGAAATCAATAAACTGCTCAACACGAGCTTCACTTGTCATTGATTTAGCAAGGCCGCACCCATATCGATCAGCAGCGATAAAAACGAGCGAACTTCTAATGATTACTCCAATTAACGAATACACTACCCCAGTGAACTACCCTACCCTACTCAGCGGCTGACGCCGCTTCCTTGAGGAAGGGGAGTTGGCCTCATAATTATTAAACGGCGCGAAACATGTTGTTTCGATTCCCGTAGAAGCCGGCGTGTCTGATCACGCATTAGTTTGTATCAAAGTGATTAAACATACCGCAGAGATGTTTGGAACGCACATATAATATATTCGCATGGTTGGGAAATTTGGAGATCGACTCGTGTGCCCACAGTCCAGGCACCTCTGATTCGTGTACTCAGGATTCACTTTCACCACGGGAATACTCTCGAAGTTCGACTTGTAGGTGACGTACTTTTGAGTCAAACCAAATGGGGCGGCCTGCAATTCATCTATGAACCAGCTTGATACTGTTTCGCATGTCCTTGAGCTCTTCAGGCACGATGCAAGAGTTCTCGAGTTGGCTCACCCAATCCACTACTTGTCGTGATAGCTTGTGAATCGCACCGGTCACAAAACTTTGTTATCTCCTGTTGTGATAATTTGCGAGTGCTTCTGACTCGTTTGGGGCGTTTCCGACTGATGAAGTGCTCGTGTCGCTTCCGCTTTAGCTCATCATACTGGATAACAACCGAGTCGGTCACGCCTTCTTGTTCGGTGAAAGCTGCGAGGGCAACATTTGACTCGTTTATCTCGACTCTCGGTTGGAGACTGAACTGTTGCTGTTTTGTGCGTAATATGAACGTGTCATTGCCAACGACCATTCCTCTTGACCACTTCGTCGTACCAACACGCTAATTATTGTCTTCCAAAGCGTTCTTGATGAGGCTCACTTCGTCTGGTAATTCTTCTCGAATTGTGTCATAGTTTTTGCTCGTGCGAAAGGAATATTCGAGCGTTTTATTATAGACGGTTCGTGAGTTGGCTGTCGCATCGTTCAGAACTCCTGTGTCGCTACTCTCGATATTCAACTCGAAATCAAGGTTTTATGAGTTCTGTCATCCGATTTCCGTATTTGACTTTCGGAGTTTTCGAAGTTAGTGCGATTGGTGCTTGACAGGTGGACGGGATTCACCCCTGAGGTCGAGCCTCGGGGTACTCTCCCTTGTTTCTTACAGATAGACGCTTTAGATAATCTCGTATTGCTGTCAGCCCATCATAGAACAGACTGAGACAATTTCCTCTGTTGGTATCCGTGAGCAAGTTGATTTGGTGATCGTGTTGAAACAAACAGAAAATTCAGGGAGAGGGCTCTCAACGGTATGGAGTTCCCGCCCTCAGCAAAACCGCGCCAGCGGCCGAATAGGCCAAGCCCATCTATGATAGCTTGCGGTATGTGTATATTCCATAGATAAACAGTAGTGTAACGACGATAAGCCACGCATTTCGAAGTGAGATCAGTATATTTCGAAACTGTGAGGGAAGTCGTGTCCCTCCTAAAATATCGAGCATTAGAAACGTAATTAGGCTACCAGAAATACCGATGATGACGACCAAAATCAGCTCCTCATCAGGCGTATCTGGTGTCCCTTTCATCACTCTTTGATATATTAATCAACTGGTGATTTAACTCTTGCAGGCACAGTCCCTTGCTCAAGGGACGAACCGAAACAGCGGTTTCGGTGAGTGAGTAGAGAGGGGATACAGCCCTACGCTATTGCCGACAAAGCAAGATGTAACTCTCAATCAGTTCTGATGTCGATTCAGTTGTTGAAGAAGCGTTCCAGTATCGAGCGGTACTCAAGGACGCAACCACTGGTGAGACTGCGTGGGGCCACGTTCAGACCTGTCGAGAAGTATACAACCACATCCTCACCCAGGAGTCCTATCCTGCGCCTGGCCATGACATGCCATCGTACACCTCGATACAAAGCACGCTTCCGCAGTGGAAGCGAGAATGGTCGGAGTGGAAGCAAGTGTAAGTGTCAGTGTATTCGAAATGCTTGCAGATGGCTGCTCGACGCACAGTGTGAGTGTTGTTGAATCACGATAGGAATGAGGCTCCACCATTGGTCGTCTCAAGTACGAGTGGAAAGTCCCGCGAGAATACCGGAGTATCAAATACGATCAGTTTGGCTTTGATGTGGATAGTCACACAGGTCAGGCTGGCCACGCGACTGTGAACTTCTCACAAATTGGCGATTTCCACTCAGACTCTCACCGACCACTCCCAAACGATGCAGGCATCATCGAAGTGATCTTCAAAAAGCAAAAGATGCGTAACTGGACTGTCGACATCGCCGTCGAGTGCCCAGACAAGCCTGCCGTTAAGCATATGAATGTCGAGGGGACGGTTGGGATTGATCTTGATATCATCAAGTTCGTCCGCGATTCTGAAAGCCGCACGTTCGCTCGGTTAGACGGAGACGACACCCCTCGTTCTCTCGCAAGCAACACGATTCAGCCAACTATGACAAGCCTTGGCAATCGCTTGCACGAGCAGACGAGCGATTGAACAATCCTCGTGAGGATCACTGTGAGAAACTCGCTCACTGGCATACACGCGAGTGCGACGCTGTATTCCTCGAAGACTGAGACGTAGCCTCGATGATGCAACAAGACAGGAACAGCTCCAACATCGTTTTGATGTCGTGGGACGAGACTATTTAATTGCGTGAGCGCCAGGCGAAAAAGAATGGGTGACACATTGTTCCTGTTGACCCTGGCGGAATGACAAAGCGGTATACAAACTGCGGGGTCAAGACGCAAAACCGTCGTGGGTGCGTGAACGCTCATGCCCGAGCTGTGGGTTCATGACGAACCGACACCACAACGCTTCGTTCAAAACCCCTCAGCGTTGCCTGGAAAAACTACGAATGAGAGATAGTAGGTAGGGTTGGGTTTGAACGGTCAGAGTGGGGGGCTGGGACAGTCCCAACGAATGTCTGTGGAGGCTAGTGTCGCTTCGGGCATAATCATCGGGATGCACTGCATGCATACACTATCATCGAAGCAGACAATCTGAACCGAGAGGTTGGAAGCTCTACCACAACGACCCGCGCCAGCGGCTGAGTAGGGCGCGGTAGTCCACTCCATGTAATGAGCGTTATCTATTTCAGCATTTGTCTTGCTTCACTGGGCCCGACTGTGGTAATCATCTGTTAATGTCGAATCGAAACCGAATCTTGATATTTATATTCGGATTGCTAATCGGTTGTCACCATTCGGTAAGTCGACTCTCCTCTTTGATTCATTATCTATCGTGTGACGTTCAGATCCTGTTGGATGTTCTGTGTGAATGGGGTGTCTTTAATATCAATTTGTGTGTCATTATTTCGAAGCGTGTTCGTGGCAATTACGCCGTCTGCCCCTGAGCGGACAAGGATGCCTGTGTCACAGTCGTTGATTGCGTTTCCGGTGACAGTGAAACTATATGGGCGCTTTGTCTGGCGAAATCCATTCTCATCCTCCTCACTTATCGGAACTGTCCGAGCGATAAATCCAACACCACAGTTTTCGACGTGATTATTGGCCACTGTGATATCGAACGAAGTCTCATCAGCTGTGTTTCTGACATTCTCCAGTAGATGAGTTTCTTTATACTCGATCTCTAAGCCGGCCTCACCGCCGGGGTCTGCAGCGATCGGTTCAAGTTCTAAATCGCGGCAGATATTCCCAACGATCGCTCCCTGCTGTGATGGAGAGCAGGCGATAAGGCTATGACCCCCTCTGTAACAGACATTTCCGAGGATACTGAAGTTAGTGACGTTATACGGAGCAATATTATTAAAGGTAACATCAGTCACGCGATTACCTTGTATAAGAACATCACGCGACTGGCGGAGATCAAGTCCATCGCGGGCGCCTCGACTCGTAATCCCATACCAATTGGGGTCAATTACCTGATTATCGCGGACGACAACGTTCTGACATTCAGCGAACGACACCGCCATCTGGAATCCATTAATTGTTTTATTATTGGCAATCACTAACCCGTCACAATTCTCGGCCTGAATAGCATGATTGTCCAATCGAGTGCCACCAGCGTCGAACTCAATATTGGTGACAGCTGTATTATCGCCACGAATCTGAATCAGATCATGGCCTACATCAAGTTCACGCTCGGTGAAGCCAACTCTCGATCCAGTCGGGGATGCAACGAGCTTACTCCCAGTGCTGCCGGTGAGAACTGTATTATCCTCCATCGAGGCTGGTCCACCGAACTGGAATTCATGTGTCTCTGCGATGACTGTCCCACCATTATCAGGGGTCTCATCGAAGGCATACTGAAACGCTTCTTCTGCGTTGTCATCAGCCCCGCTTGAAAACTCAATGCCATCGCTGGAGTTATTCATTACATGATACTGACCATCCGACCGAAATACGTGATATGAGGCGCCTGGAACCGGTATATTACTTTCGGTCATCTGTCCCGTGCCGGTGTCGGTGCCGGTCTCTGTATGTCCTTCAAAAAACGACGGTGATCCGAATCCTGCGGCCACGCCAATACCGCCTATGAATGAACGTCTACTTGCTTGATTATTCGTCACTGGAGTGCTCCGTAATCTGGAGATGATTGATTATACTCTGGAACAAATCAACTCTGCAATTGTGAGTTATGTCCTTAGCTCCCGTCATCTGCAGACGACACCTCCACCCGATCTATCATAGACAGTAGTACACGCGGCATGGGGATGTTCAGAGTCGATGACTTGTTTCTGCGATCTTGTGATGCTTATTATCACACGTAGCAGTGCCCGGTCATGTAAATTAGTTGCTGCTATGAGGTGGCTATGTACTACAATAGCCAAACAGTGAGATCATACAACAACCATCCATATATGATGCTATATCTTTATACATACAGCGGCAGGCGATTTGTGCGTGTGAATAAAATGTACTTACCTGCAATGTCTAAATCGGTGCTGGGTGTGTCACGTGTATCCTAAGTGTTTGAGGCGCTGTTCAACGTGAACATCTGTTTCGTCTCTGGCACCGTCCGATTCCTCTGTCGTAATATTCCTTCTGGTCTCAGAGGGAATTACTAACCATGGAATTTGGAGTAATTTCTCCGCTAATATGGGTGGGTGTTGGTACTGTTTTGAAACGTATGGCCACGCACGTTCCCCAAATAACTCGCCGTGGTCCGCAGTAACGACTGTTCGACCATCCAGTAAGGACAGCAGTTCTCTAACAGATTCAAGTGCAATATTGAGATTTTCCCTATATGCATGCTCTAATTCGGACCGTTTTACTTCTCCTTGTGCCGCTAAGCTATACGGATCTGTTATCTCTACGTCATAGGACCCGTGCATTGCATCTTGACGGCAGTGTTCATTGCCGACATGAATCCCGATGTTCTCCTGACCCCAAGGCCCGATAAATGGTGCATGGGGCTGCATGAAGTGGATCATGAGTCGTTTTTGTGGGTGTGATGCGTTCGCTGTGGTGCTTACTTGCTTAACTGCCTCTGGGTGAACATTCTTTATTTCATCATTCCAGTGAGTTTTCCATAAGTGATACACCGAGTGGAACTGAGTGTCATCAAGTTGAAGTCGGTGGTGGGGGTTTGCCGTGACAGAGACGAGATCGTGACATTTCTTTTCGGCGAAATTCTTTTGGAAGAAAGCTGGTGAGTACGGTGCTTTCGAATATTTCATCTGAAGTTGACCTGGTCCGAGATATTCTTCTTCAAATATATCATATCGGCACGCGTCCAAAATAATGAGATTATCCCAGTCTTCTTCATATACTGAAACGAAATTTGCACCTTTTGATCGCCAGTACAGATTTGCATATGCATCTGAGAGTGCTTTTTTAGCCTTGTGTGTCATATCTGACACTGCTGCTGATTTCACCACTGGTAGTCACCATTGTACTGTAAATACATATAGACAAGTAATATCATGCCGAACAAACCGTAAAATAATCAACTCACCGCTTTCAAATAAGTCATCTTAATTCTTCCAGCTATTATCCTCCACTACAGGTCAACTGCCTCGGGGTCAAGTGAAGTGATTCGAGACGCAGAGCGTCTCGTCATCACGGAAATCGAAGATCTCCGAGCAAAGCCGAAGGCTTGTCAGTGGACTCCCGCTCTAACCACGTAACTCAGTCGGCCGAAAACGACCGTTCGCGTTCACCGCCCCTGACTTCAGAGCCAGTTGACTGGTGACTCGTCCAGCACCAGAGTTGAGCCAGTGCTGGATAAGACGCCACCCGATGTTCCGAGCGGCGTTGTGATCGCTGTGCAATTGTTTTCCGCAATTCAATCACTTAAACTCGTCATCATCACGGTTGTCCTCGTGCGTGAACCCACACTTACCGTGACTACACCGTCGACTCGTGTACGCCGGGTTCACATCGTCTACGTCACATATTCTTTGGCTTTGCACTCGACGTAGCGCTGGATTTCCTTGAACACCCACTGTTGAAAATTCGAGGCGTTCGAGATGCGCTTGCGGATGTGTTTCAAGTTCTTGAACGCGATAGGCGTGCAGTCGTTCTTCACGGGTTCTCGAACGATGGCTTTCGAGATGCGGTGCAAGTAGTCGGCACTCCACCGGGCGAATCTGTCGCCAATCGACTGCGTCGTGAGATGAGCCGAGTGAGCA
>KE356562.1:1078130-1082636 GCA_000416005.1 Haloquadratum sp. J07HQX50
CGTGGAGGTGTCCGTGCCATCGCGTCTGTGGAGCGTTGGCTCGGTTCTCTCCCATTTATTCGTTCAGTAGTGCTCGAATGGCGTCCCTGACTCGTTGACCGGCGTAACGGATTCAGCAGTCACACGTTTATCAGTGTGGCAAGGGATACGTGGTCGTGGTTGTATGTGATGGCTCCGTTGTACACGCCATGCTTCCTCGGAACGTGGGTTTGCTTGCGCGTTCACCGTCTTTGATGATGCGGTCTTTGCGGTTGCCGAGGGCGGTGGCCGCGAGGTTTCTCGCGGATTGAACGAGGCTAGATTGTAGGGAGAGTTCGTCACAAACATCGGAGTACGTCTCGTTGTGGAGCGTGTTCTTCGTGTCCGTGATTTCGGAAGAGTTGTGGTCGCATCCGTGGTCAGCGACGTGTTTCGTCGCTTGTCGGAACTGCTCGAACGTCTCATTGAGGACTTTGTGGTCGCCCTCGGAAACGTCGAGCTTGAGTTGGATGTTCCGAACAACCTCCATACTTCATCAGGATGGTCTGAGGTAGTTCGAACTACATATTAGAATAGGAGTCGGTCTTGCTATCGGGCGTGGTTTGTGAAGGGTAGTGTCGGCTTCCTCCCTGAGGTCAAGCCCCGGGGTATCCGTCTTGAATTTTTGACGAAATCTCAATCAGCGGTGGTGTTTTTATTCTTCATATCATAGTTACATTACATTGTCATTCTCAGACGCTAACATTACTGGTATTACAGAAGTCAGTCCAGACTGCAAACAGTACGTGGTTGAACTTGATGAGAAAACGTTCGAGGGGCAAGCAGGTCAACATACTGTGCTCAGAACGCCAGCAGGTGTGAAGCCATACAGTGTTCTTGTGTGCGATGGGCCTCGTGCTGCACTAATGATTCGTGCCTACGGTACGGATGGTGTCGCTGACTATATGAACGATCGGGAAGTCGGTGACACCATACAGATACAGTCGAAATTAACTGGAAGTCTCACGCTTAATCCCCCGACTCGGCCTGCGGTGTTTATTGGGACAGGGACTGGTATCACTCCACTCATTGGGCTATTACATAGATATGTTACCCAGGATGGCCCGCACGCTGTATTCATGTTCGGTGAGAAAAATCGTGACCAACTACTCTACAAGGAGATGTTGGAGCAATATGAGTTAATCCATCCCGTTGAGCTTAGCTTGGCCGTCTCACGAGAGGATTGGCATGGACAGACTGGCTACATTCAAGAGCAACTGCCAGAAGTTATCTCGAATATTGGGACAGACGCCGACTTCTATGTGTGTGGAGTGCCGAAAGCGGTCGTTGCAGCGAAAGATAAATTAGATGAGTTAGATGTCTCATCAGCTGACATCCACACAGAAGGATGGGAAGACGCACAAGTCGCTGATTGATAGTTTTCTGACCCCAAACATACACCGGGTCTCCGGTCAAAGGTCGGATGTACTTAGCAGTGACTCTGAGAAGTGAGATTCGTTAACCCAGACAGCTCACAGCTGCTGCTCGGAACTCATAGTGTGAGATCCGATTGTCCCCCGATCATCTCTGGGTTCGTTCATTCACAATCAAGAGCAAGACAGTATATTAATTGGAAACTCCATCACGGCGAGCAAGTATGGTGAATTGACTTCCTCCCTCCCTCAAAAGAGTGGGATCCACCGAAGGGAAGTTCAAGATGGCGCGTTTCTCTGAACTCGGCCCTCAGTTTCTCCTTCGAGGGGAGCGTTTAATCATCACCGCTCGATTACGACCTCAAGCGTGTGCTCTCCAGCGCGTACAGCCCGGTTAAATGTAAACGGGCCTTCCCACCCAGACGCGCCGGGTGGACGGCCCGAATGCCAGCTCGGGCCCCCACAGTCGGGTATTCAGCCGACTGGGTACCACCATTCGCGTTCGACCCGTCGGTCGGGACGCGTGGTTCTCCGGCTGGCTGTGGACGCGAAGCGTTCGCGGGGTTGAAAAGCCCGTGCCACAATTGAGGAACGCGGTCACAACACAGTCTAAGAGGGACGGAACAGACGATTCAAAGCAGAACTCCCGTCCGGCTCTCGGACAGTGGACTGTCTCCCATCGGGTCAACCTCATCCCACGGGTCATGGGCTTTCGCCTTGAGCACCCGTGTAATTCACTCTATGTGCCTGGCATGAGTGCGTTTCAGACCGAGCATTCTCAGTGAAGGAACTGGATGGATCACAAACGGAGATGGGTAATTCATTATCTCGAAAATGACTGTGGCTGAATCTCAACTAAATAGTGCGATTTTTACGCACAGGAGTATACTCACCTCGTAGGGCTAGTAGCTTAGACGGGCCCAAAGCGTCTGGCTTTTAACCAGAAAATCGAGGGTTCAAATCCCTCCTAGCCCGTCGCACTGTTTCGCATGCGCGTGTCTATCCTCAATACCGTCAGATGAACTACCACACTCACTGCTGGTGTTACGGTTCGTTCCCTGAGGCGAAGATGAAGGCTTCCTACTTTCACGGTGGTATCTGAGGACCGCGTTCGTGTCTCTATGTTTTGAAAGGGTCATAACGAGTGCTCTCGTGCCTACGACCGCCTCTTAGTCGAAACAACCCAGGACACACGTTCTTTGCTCGTCTCGCGAAGATTTACCTCAACGAGGTGCGTCCGTTCCCAATCGCAGTTGTACTCGAGTATCCACAGGAACATCCCACACGGTAGACGTAGCGTTGGGACTGTTCGGTTGTGGCTTCTGTCACTCCGTTTAGCTTCAACTCTGTCAACTACCCCACGCTTAACGAGCGAACCACGTGACGCGGAGAGCGAAGTAGGGTAAGGTAGGGTAATTGAGGTACCATCCGATGAATAGCTCGCAGCCGAGACGGTGTGGAATGTGTGTCACAGCCATCTAACTTATATTTCGTCAGCTAGAATGTGACACTATGCCAACAGTTACTTTCCGTAACACCGAGATAGAGTGTGCAGAAGGCGACATTCTCCGAACTGTCTTAACCGGTGCTGATCTATCTCCACATAATGGGGTGGCGGATTCGCTCAACTGCGGAGGACATGGGACCTGTGGGACCTGCGCGGTCGAAGTGAGTGGAGAAACAAGCGATATGACGGATGCCGAAAAGCGACGACTTTCGCTCCCACCGCATAGTCAAGATTCAGGGCTTCGGTTGTCCTGTCAGGCGCGTGTCGAAGGCGATGTAGAAATCACAAAGCATGATGGATTTTTTGGCCAGAAGATTACTCAGGAGTGATTTTTGAACCAGTGGGTGAACTGCCACACCCTACTCGCTCACTTCGTTCGCTCCTTGAGGAAGGGGACTGAGCGTGTATTCATTAAAATATCAAAGCTCATATTCGGATAGATGACACTCGTCTGTAACCTATCGCATGGTGTATCCTCGGATGAAATATTCAGCTGGGCCTGTGGGCCATCCACCAGTGAGTTGTGTCCGTGGTCACAGTCTCCCGAGAGCTTGCGTTGCGTGCGGCAGAGTCGTTTGTACTCGTCTTCTCAAGCCAGCCTACGGTCGCTTCATCGCTGTCTTTTGATTAAATTATTGTGATTTGATAGTTCATATCACAAGCTGTCGGCTTTATTCCCAAGGTCAAGTCTCGGGGCAGTTGGCTTCTTTTGATAAAAGTTGGGAGAGGGGGTCTCCCAAAGGGGGGAAAGGCGGGCATGATCATACCCGACACACTCAGACATATTCTTGTGTCGGGTACAAGTACCCAGTAATGTATTTACTTAGGAATACTAAATATCTGTTGGTTCGACCTATTTACAGCCTACACAGATGCGGGGTAAATACTGATGGGTTTCGCCACCAGATGAATCTCACAAGATTTTTTCAAACGGTGCCCTCAAGCGAGTGTCTGCGTGTGGATAAGAAACAATTGACTCGGTGTCTGCGACGGCTCTGAGCCAAAATCAGTGTCCTCTACAGATGAGCAAAGCAAGTGTCTCGGACGGAAGCCTGTGCTAGCCTGTGATGACTCCGAATTCGTCTCTCGAACCAGTTTATTTGACTTCGAGTTCAGCTACAGTGCTGTGGTATAATACGTGGCCGACTGAAGACGTAAAGCACGTTGGTAAAATAGAGGTAGGGGTTGGGGTGGAGTTAGTGTCGATAGTAATGACGGGCTCTACCGTTTTGAGGCCTCTTATCTAATGCCCAATGTGCGTCATCAGAGAAGGTCTACTAAATTGGCGAATTGAGGAGAGCACGGGTCCTCAAAGTATAGAAGGCGAACTAAAACCGATTAATCCGCTATCAAGATCTAAAATGTCTGAGCATTAAGCGTATGATTGTGAATGCTTAGAAACTCCGGCTCAGATAAGAGGTATCCACTTCACCATCGTCAGTTGACTGCTCGCACTCGCTTCGTTTAACTTCAAGATATGACTGATGCAACGTATTGCCAAGTGCTTCGGCTAACACAGCATCTGTTTCAAATGCATCAAGGGCTTCATCCAATGATTCTGGCAACCGAGTGATTCCTCGATTTGAGAGGACTTGATTATCGACATCT
>KE356562.1:1083384-1089915 GCA_000416005.1 Haloquadratum sp. J07HQX50
TTTATCGGTGTAATAAAATTCGCTTTCGAATGATAACTGCGGTGTGAGGCCGTTTGCGCCGATTTCCCGGAGGTACTCACCAAGTCGTGCGCGAGGACCAGCATCCCAAGGGTTACCATCAAGATCGTGCAGGTCGGCCAGCATAATCGCCGTACGGTCATCGTAAGGAAGCTCGGTAAAAGTATCTGTGTCAGGGACAACACGAACCTCGCCTGCAGGACCATACTGTCCATCCGGGGCGAGTCGATCAAGCGCATTGAACGATTGCATAGCCTGTGTCACATTCGCACCATCTTCGAGCACACCAGGCAGTTTCTCGGAATCCACGACGCGTCCACGAGGGACACCACTATTATTAACGAATACAATCCGAACCAATTCAATATTATTTGCATCGACACGGTGGCGGATATTATCTGATTCAGTCATACAAATTCATGACATCCCGGAGCTGTTAAGAGCGGTGTATACCGGCAAAGCTGTGGAGACAGTTATGACGAGACGCTCATGTCAGTGATCTCTAAATTGTGAGATTGGATACCAGGAGAGACTAATTGTTAGTGAGGAAAATTAGCAGTCCACAGCCGTTAATTACCCCGTTCCGAGTTGGCAACACAGCGAAGCGAGCAAGGTGAGGTGGGGTAGTTCACACTGTATTACTGTGGCGCGTTCAGTCAAAACGCCCAGCAGCGTCAGCCTCAACGATATCCCACTCGTGTCCAGGCAATATTTTCGAACCGCGTGTGAGGATCTCATCCGCGCTCTCCCACCACTTGATTTCATTCATTGCAAGCCCGCAGCGTTGCGGTGTATCAGTATCATCTGAAATATTCTGAAATGTTGGAATAGCATCTCCAGCAACAATGGTTGTGCCAGTTGGTGAAGTCACTGCGAGCGACTGATGGCCAACGGTATGTCCAGGAGTTGGAAATGCAACGACTCCATCGCATAATTGCGTTTCACCGTCTAAAGGGACTAAATCATATGAGAGCCACGGTGGTGTTAGACCGAGTGACTTTGCTTCGTACCGAGCAGCGTGAATTGGATATGGAGAAATTGCATACGCGAGTTCCTGCCGCTGTATATAAAATTTCGTGTCTTCGTCGAAGAGGGACAGATTGTAGCAGTGATCCCAGTCAAAGTGAGTAAAAACCACACTATCGATATCACTGCAGGCATATCCCTCACTCTGTATAGCTGCTTCAAGTTGCTGATCTGTTGTCCGATGACAGCGAAACTCTGGGTGACGTTCGGCCATCGACTCAGGATTACCAAAGCTCGTGTCAACAAGAATCATCTCATCGGCATCGATAAGATATACAATCGATGGGGCCTCAATCGTGCCGGATTCACCAGTGACTAGTATATCTGCCTCCATTATCAGTGATCCACAGCACTTTGGGGTGACTTGCGGGGAAACGGTCTGTGATTTATTCATGATTGCGATAGATTCACTGACAGGATTAAATTGTGGCGTATTTTGTGTGTCGACATGCAATACATATTTTATGCGTATTGAGGTTCTTGGTGCTGACGACACACACGAATCACCGACGGTTGCTGCTATTGGCGCAATTCACGGAGATGAACCTTGCGGTGTCCGGGCAATTGAGCGCTTCCTCGCGACAGGCCTGCAGGACCGGCTTCAGCGACCTATCAAGCTCATCATCGCCAACGAGCGAGCACTGGCGGCGAGTTCTCGGTATGTCGAAGTTGACCTGAATCGGTCGTTCCCTGGCGATGCCGAGAGCGACCTGTATGAAGAGCGGCTTGCTCACCGCTTATGGAGCGAGATCAAAGGTTGTGTGACACTCGGATTTCATTCCACAGTGTCATTCGATAGCCCGTTCGGAACGTTTGCAGACCCGACATTCCTAAAATCAAGGATAATGCGCGCATTGCCGATTGAACACGCTGCGGATTTTTCTGCGGTAGCTCAAGGACGGAGTGTGAATTTACCTCGATTTGTAAACGTTGAAGCAGGATATCAACAGTCTGAGGCAGCGGCTGAAACTGCGTATGAGTGTCTGCTTGCATATCTTCGAGCAATGGGTGCACTCCCTGACAGCGCAAACCAAACACCAACAATGCATTATCTAGTTCAGACAGTTATCGAAAAATCGGAGAAACAAGATTATACAATTCGCGCTGAGAACTTCCAGCGCGTCGCTCCCAGAGAAGTGTACGCGACGACTGATCAGGGACAGATGCTAACAGCCGACAAAGAGTTCTGGCCGGTGCTCATGTCTGCAGACGGGCATGATGTCCTTCTCGGCTATCAGTCTGATCAGCTCGGCGAGATAAGCCAGACGATTCCCGAATGACTGTTGTTGAACAGGAAAGCGAGATATCTCTGCACTCTGTGTCGATAGAGTCTCACTTGTTCTTGGATATCGATTTCTGCAAGTCGTGTCGTTGAAACCCGAAATATGAATTATCTCGTGGTCACAGAAAGTGGCTCAAGACGCCGATCGTGTCGTCATCACGGAGACCTCCGATTTCTGTCCAACCCCGAAACACTTGTTTTGTTTGTCTGTAGACTCAGATCAGAGTGCATGATTTCTATCACGACAAGAGCCATTATCTCTCACATCGGATGGTCAAATTAATTCACTGTATCCAGTATGTCTTTGTATTGGTGA
The DNA here is from genome assembly GCA_000416005.1 of Haloquadratum sp. J07HQX50. Taxonomy (GTDB): domain Archaea; phylum Halobacteriota; class Halobacteria; order Halobacteriales; family Haloferacaceae; genus Haloquadratum. The sequence continues at coordinate 1,086,027 of KE356562.1, forward strand.
ATTCCCGAATACCATGCCGAGAGAGTTCAGATCCATATCCGGAACTCTTTATACCGCCAAAGGGAACACGTGGATCCGATTTTGACATCTCGTTAAGATATACTGCACCAGCCTCAATACGCTCAGCGACGTGTCGACCTCGCTCACGATCCTCAGTCCAGATTGATGCGCTGAGCCCATAGTCGGTGTCGTTCGCTGCCTCAATTGCTTCTCTCTCAGATTCGACCTCAACAACCGTCGCGACTGGGCCGAACAACTCCTCCGCACGGGCCGGACAGTCGGGAGGAACATCTGTGAGCACAGTTGGGGGATAGTAGAATCCCTTCCTGTCGAGTGGCGCTCCCCCGCACCGAAGCGTTGCCCCGGCATCGATACTCGATTGGACCTGCGTATGAAGTGTTTCGATAAGATCCGCTCGGGCCTGTGGCCCTATCTCCGTCGTGGCTGTCAAAGGGTCACCAACACTCAATTCTGTCATCCCATCGATAAACTCCCTGAGAAAATTCTCATACAGATCAGTGTGAACGAACAATCGCTTGGCGGCGATGCAAGATTGCCCAGAATTTTGTGTTCGTGCAGCAACGGCTGTTTCAACTGCTGCATCAAGATCTGCGTCATCAAGCACGATGTATGGGTCACTGCCACCCAATTCAAGAACGGTGTGTTTAATATGACGACCAGCGATCTCTGCAACAGCACTTCCCGCTCGGGTGCTCCCGGTCAGCGTCACTGCCCGGACGCGGTCGTCTGCAATCATCTTTTCCACACGGTCGGTTTCGATACGGACAGACTGAATCAATTCTTCAGGATACCCAGCAGATTCGAAAACCTCAATGATTGCATCAGCACAGCCAAACGTTGTTGGTGAATGTTTCAACACGACCGCGTTGCCAGCCGTCAGTGCTGGGACAGTAAATCTAAATGCTTGCCAAAAGGGATAGTTCCACGGCATAATAGCTAATACCGGTCCTAATGGCTCATACCCAACGTACGATTCCACGCCTGGTTCAGTGCCGATTCGTTCGTCTTGGAGATGCTCAGCCGCGCGCTCGGCATAGTATTCACATAGCCATGCACATTTCTCTATCTCACTGGTACCCTGATCAACCGGTTTCCCCATCTCACGGGCCATCAACTGCGCGAACTCATGCTTCTGCTGGTGCAGTATTGGAGAAAGTGCCGCTGCTAATTTTTGTCGTGACTCGATAGACTGGTCTGCCCACTCATCGAATGCCTCAACCGCACTCGTGAGTGTTGCTTCGACAGCTGCCTCGTCATGCGGTTCATATGTTTCAACTCGTTCGCCGTTCGCTGGGTTGGTGATTTCAAATGTCATATTGAATGTTGGTTTAGAAGATCACTCTATTAGGTGCTTATGAGTATCCTCGCTCTTGTCCGATCAGGATATAATCTCTCTACGGAGAATTGGTGTCGTTGGCGTGAAAGAACTGTGGGTGTGAAGTATTCTCCTCCAACCTGTGAACCCGAAACTAACTGTGGTGAGAACGCCGCACATAGCAACAAAACACGTTTGAGAGTCGAATTAGGACACGACGAACTGAAGTCCTTAGAATCGCGATTCTGATCTCGGACGCCTTCGAGAGCTTCACTCTCTACGGGCGGTTTGAGGCAGGTGCCTCGGGGTCAGATGAAAGTCTATGCCGGCCTGTAGTGACTCCGAGTTTTCGTTTCTTGGACCACTTTATTTGACCTCAAAGCGGTTCGCATCCACAGCTGGTTGGTCTTCGACCGATGTGGATGGAAAGCTCTGGAGTGATATTCATCGGCACGGATTGTCAGAGCACGTCTGACGACGTCATTGGAAATAAAGCAAGAATTCAAAAAGCGAACCGCATCAGCGATGAGCGAGTTGGATATGTGATTCATTGATTTGGCTTGGGATGTGTCGAATCAAGCCCGATGCTCAGCATCGGATTCCCTCAGTCGTGTGAGCAGACCGGCCTCAGAAAGATTTAGATACTATCTCTCCGCTCGCAATTGGCCTGACGATGTACTTTGGACACTTGTCAGAGATAGTCTGAACAGATGACTGGTTCAAATTCGTATCTCTGCTTTGTCTGGTGCGGTGTATTACTCACGATGTCTGGTTCAAAATTATCTCATGAACACCTTGACGCGGCGTTTAAAATCGGGATGGGCACAACGACGGCCGTATCTCGACAGATGAAAATCCCCGTGTCGTAGCCTACATGGGTGAGCGAATTTCCGTCGAAGAGGCGCTTGGGCTTGAGTTAGGTGATGCCCAGATTTTTCCGAGCGCTGGCGGGAAAGTAACTCATGATGTCATTCTCTGTGAGCAGTGTCTGACCGCATGGATACACCACTGGATTAGAACTACCTCTGTCGACTCCACAGAGACCTCCACCGTGCTGATACACGTGACATGCGCTCGTCAGTTTCGATTGCTTTCTTAGCCGATTCCACGGCGTTGATTGAGTGGTTGGGTTTCTCAACCAACTGGTGCGGCGTCCTGCTTGCTAAATGGATGTTATCTTCAGTCGGCGCCGAACTTCGTCATGACATTAGTTCGGGTATCAAACTGACGCACGGTCGAAGATATATTTACTCATGATTGAATCAGTGAAAGAATCCCCGGGGAAGGTAGCTTTATTCTCATGGCCATACTTGATATGTCCACTTTAGAATGACAGATGTGACTCTTCGCAGGACACAGTTAGCAACTCCAGCGAGTGATAAAGGAATGATGCGCTCAGCAGCCGGTAGTGACGCTGATGAGGTTTTTCTTGATTTAGAGGACTCAGTTGCGCCAAGTGCAAAGTCAGGTGCACGTGAGCCACTCATCGACGTTGCACAGAATGAAGACTGGAGTGACACAGTTCTCAGCTATCGGATTAATGGTATTGACACCCGGTGGTGGTATGATGATGTGATTACCGTCATTAGCGAGGCTGGTGAGCACATCGATGACATTATTATTCCGAAGGTAAAGTCTGCCAGCGACATCCACACTGTCGAGAACCTGCTCGAACAGGTTGAGGTAAATCACGGGCTCAAGGTCGGCAACATCGGTCTTGAGCCACAGATCGAAGACGGCGAGGGGATCCACAATGTCCATGAAATCGCCCATGCGTCAGGTCGACTCAGTTCAATTATATTCGGCCCGGGCGATTACTCTGCTGCGATGGGTACACCCGGGCTCGATATCGGTCAATTCCCAGACTATCCTGGCCATTACTGGCATCACGCTCTTTCAGAGTGTAACTCGGCTGCGAAATCTGCTGGATTGCCGTGTCTTGATGGACCATACGCCGATATCGAGGATCCGGAGGGATTTCGCGAGTCAGCTGAGAACGCCAATTACCTCGGATGTGATGGGAAGTGGGCAATTCATCCCTCGCAGATTGAGATCGCCAATGAGGTGTTCGCACCAGACCCAGAAGTTGCCGACCGTGCACAGCGGATCGTCAATGCATATGCTGAGGCGATGGAAGAAGGAAAAGGCGCAGTTTCTGTTGATGGACAGATGGTTGACGAAGCAACGAACAAAATGGCACAGGAAATAGTCGTAAACGCAAAAGCTGCAGATATCCTGTAACCTTGGCGTTTGTAGCTGCTAGCTCAAAATACTCATCGTCGTTATTATTTAAACTGTATAACGGGTCGGGTTGAGATCAACGTCCGATATCTGTTCACTGCTCCACGGACCCTTTCAAGTAGAATATAGTCGGAAATCCTCGAGTTTCGCTCAGTTTTCCTCATGACTCCGGGTTCGTCTTTCGAACCACTCGGTTCTGAGGCGATTCACTCGAAGAAAGAGCAATGGTGTCTGTCAGGCCAAGCATACATAACTCATTCTACAGTTTGACCGGGGTATTGTGCCAAATCTCTCAGATGAGTTGCCCAGCGC
>KE356562.1:1090379-1094874 GCA_000416005.1 Haloquadratum sp. J07HQX50
AGATGCAGGGAGTACCTTTGATGACGGGGTCGTCGGATGCAGCAAATGATGATGGACTTCTCACGGAGGTCATCGAGAAGTCGTCAATCGGTATTGTGGCGTTCGTCGCCGAGCGAGTGCTCCTTGCAGGGTTTGCGTACGTGGTTACGACGGGGCTTGGTGCAGCAGCGTACGGATTTTTGTCTGTATTTGTTCGTGGGGAGACAATATCCAGAAACTTAGTCGCTGGTCTTGGAGATGGGTATTCGCGAACGCTACCAAGAGCATCGACATCGGCACAGCAAACGTTGTTAACTGTCGGTACTGGTGGATTTGTCGTAGTATGGGTTATCGTAGCGATACTCCTCGTTGCTTTTCGAGGCGAAATTCTAAGAGCAACGTTACTACGACCAAGACATGAACTGGTCATCATCTTATTTGCGCTTGGATTGCTCCCGTTCTTGTTGTTGAGAAACTTCAGAGATGTGTTTCGAGCGCTTCGCTTGATCAAACTCGCAGTGCTCGTCTCACGAGTTTTCAAGCCTTTAGCGCTCCTAGTGGGCGCGGTTGTGGTCGTTCTCTTGGTGAAGGGGGAATCGCTACTAATCCTATGGGTAAGTGTTGCTGTGGGAGCCGTTATTCTGACTATATCTAGCCTCTCATTGCTGCTGAGCTACACAAAATTAACTTTCGGAGCTATCCGCTCAAATCGCCCGGCGGTTCTGGATTTTCTCGAATATACTGCAGATACGACCGGGGTGGCAATACTAGAGCTTGTTCAGCGGCGGGCCGTTTTTATCGTGATGGTTGTGTATCTGTCGCCGATCGCTGCTGGAGCATTCAGTCTCTCAGTCGTTGTAGCCCGCGTTGTCAGATGGCCTCTGAGCGGCGTAAATGGGATCCTCCCACCAATAGCTGCAAGGCTGTACGACGACGGCCAGAAGGAGACACTACAATGTCTCTACCAACAGACAAGCCGCTTAGCAACGGTTGCAACGACACCAGTACTCATCATCGGTTCTGCGTACGCGCCAGATATACTCGCGATATTTAATGAGGCATACATTGATCAGGCGATTGTCCTCCGGACGGTTCTCATCGCGCAGTATATCGCGACCGTATTCGGGAGTGTTGGACTGCTCTTGTTGATGACTGATAACGAGCGAGCAAGTTTAGTAACGCAGATATTCAACGCGAGCGTTGCACTGCCATTGATAGTTTTCTTGACTATTCGAATTGGTCCTTTCGGATTAGGAATTGGGTATCTGTTATCATTAGTCATAAACAATATCACTGAACTCTGCGTACTTTACATCAGGGATGGATTTACACCCTTTAGCTCTGAACAAGCTTACACGGTGTTGTTGATTCCGTTAGGAACTGTCTTGTTAGTCGTGCTCAAAAATACGTTTGGCATGCCGGTGAGTTTACTCATGGCGGTTCTTGGTCTTGGACTGTATACCTGGCTTGGGCAGCGATTCTTACTACGGAGGACAGACAGAGTGGCGATCCAAGCGTGGCTATCGTAGTCTTCAGGGTATGTGATGACAACGACACGACCAGGATTTAAAAGATATGAGGGTGTCTGAACTCGTTCAAAACTGTTCACTCCTGTGATGATCCAAGTGTATCAACTGAACAACCTGAGCTCAAACCAGTTGAACCGTCGTGCTGCGAGTAAATGTGATATTGTGATCGTGAGTTTGAATTCATATCATCTTGATATCCCTCATAACGCTCAATGAGAACTCTTTCTGACCAGTAGCGCCACAGGTGGATATGCGTAACAAGTTCCACTTCGTGGATGTGTTTACCCGTGAGCGGTACGCTGGTAACCAGCTGGCCGTCGTTGAGGATGCAAACTCACTGAGTGATGACGAGATGCAAGCTCTCGCGACAGAGATTGGGTTTTCAGAGACAACCTTTGTCGAGGGAAAATCAGCGAATAAATGGAATGTGCGTATCTTCACCCCGAGCACTGAAATTCCATTTGCTGGACACCCGACGATTGGAACAGCCTATATTATTCGTGAGCACATTGCAAGCACCGCACCAGATACAGTCACACTTGAACTTGGCGTGGGCAGCATCCCGGTCACAGTCCGCGAACACGACGGCCACGAAACGCTGTGGATGGAGCAACAGCCACCTGAGTTTGGTCCAGAACTCTCTCACAAGGCGTTGGCAGATGTGCTCTCATTAGATGATGCGGCAATTGATACAGATTTGCCAGTACAGATTGTCTCAACGGGTCTGCCAACAATCATCGTGCCTCTGCATTCCCGAGAGGCGCTGACTGATATTGAGATGAATCGGGGTGCCTACGATGCAGTGACTGGTGATAGAGAGGCAAAGAGTATACTTGCGTTCTGTCAGCAGCCCCGACATGATGAGAATGATGTCGCTGTCCGCGTATTTGCCCCCTTTTACGATGTTCTTGAGGATCCTGCAACTGGATCATCAAATGGGTGTCTCGCAGCGTATCTGACCCACTACGAGATTCTTGCTGCGAGTGAAATAGACATCCGTATTGAACAGGGATACGAGATAGACAGACCTTCATTATTATACTTGCAGGCCCGTCAAGGAGAAGATCACATACATGTTGAAGAGGGTGGAACCGTCGTTCCAGTCGCACACGGTAATTTAGCCTGTGATGAGGAGTTAAGCTCTCACTCGGTCACATAACTCATACAGGTAAGTCCCATTCCTCAAGCAGGGAGGGGAGACAGCCGTACGCTATTATCACCGAAATATACCGAATGCGGTTTCTAAGCAGAATGAGTGGTTAAGGAAGCGTTCCAGTGCCGAGCAACGCTCAAGGACGCGGCCACTGGCGAGACTGCGCTCGTTGTGAACACAAGTGACTCGCTGAGGTGTCTGTAGAGTGCGTCATCGAAGTAAGAAACTCGCAGGGTCGATTCCAAGACGCCCTCTGCGCTTCTTAGGCGGGAGCACGGGTCGGCATCAGCGCCGACATCAAGAGATATTAGCCACTATGATATCAATCGTCACTCGGCGCAGCGGTAACTGGCTGTTGCCTGTCGTCTCGATAATTGAACATACTCGCTAACGCTGGACCAGTGACATTATGCCAGACGCTGAACAGAGCAGGGATGAGCGCGGCTGCAGGTTCAAATAGTGTCGTTGCTAGTGCGACAGCCAACCCACTGTTTTGCAACCCAACCTCGAACGTACAGGTTCGAATACGGTCTGTCGACATTCCGGTGACCCGCCCAACTCCATACCCGGAACTGAGTCCAATGCCGTTGTGCGCAACGACAGCCGCTATGACGAGCACGCCAGCAGTGAGAATATTGTCGACGTTTGCACCGACAACACCAGCAACAATTGCGACGATTGCAGCAACACTGATTACTGGAAACACGTCAGTGCCAATCTCGGCCGCTGCAGGCGAGTATCGATCTAATAAGTACCGTATGACAAAACCCAGTAACACAGGGATAATAACGATTTGAATAATACTCTGGAACATCTCAGCGAAGGTGACGTTGATCTGTTCACCGAGGGTAAACACAACCCATGCTGGCATGACGATAGGCGCAGCAAGAGTCGTGAGAGTCGTAATAGCCACCGACAATGCCACGTCGCCCCGGCCGAGGTATGTCATCACGTTTGAGGCAGTGCCACCGGGAGCGGCGCCAACGAGAATCAGACCAATACCAATAGCATCCGGGAGATCAAGCAATAGATAGAGCCCATACGCAGCAGCAGGCATGATTAGCCACTGCGTAACAGCACCAATGCCGATATCTACTGGCTGCTCAACCAGGCGGCGAAAATCCTCTGGTTGGAGTGTTAGCCCCATTCCAAGCATAATGATTCCTAAGAGTGGAGAAACGTAGTCCAAAACAGGAACAAACGGGGCTGGTCTGATGAGAGCAACTCCTGAGAGGACAATGACCCAGACGACAAAGTATTTACTTGCCAGTCGACTTGCTGATCTAAGATTCGATATCAGGCTCACATTATGTGATGATAAGTCATGTAAAAGAAGTTTACTGTGAGCTCCTTGGAGTCAAGTGGTTCAAGAGACTTCGTCTCTCGTCATCACGGAGATCTGTGATTCTCGAACAAAGCCGAGGCACTCTCTCTCTCGTTCTCTGTAGAACCATATCTGAGGCCCTCCAGCCAGGTGCTCTATCGCATATGTTGTGAACGATACGCATGGCAGGTCACTGTGAAGGCTACTCCAGGGTATATTGAGTAATTGCACTCAATGAAACATAGATCAACTCGGCTGGAACCACGGGGGGAGGTCACGAGTACCTCACGAAATCTCAAAAAAGGAGCATCAGGGGATCATACTCCAAGTCGTACGAGCGGGTTGTTGCCAGTCATAACAATAGCTATTGCTAACACAAAATATGTAAACAGTCCCCAAAGGAGCATCGTGACCACCCATACCGCATCATCAACGATTCCGATTCCACCAACCGCGAGGACGGCACTAACACTCCCGACTCGAATAGAACGACGACCCCAGACCGCTTGT
>KE356562.1:1095575-1104044 GCA_000416005.1 Haloquadratum sp. J07HQX50
GTCTGAACGCTGAGGGATGATTAATTTCCTCAGCATTGTATCGTGAACTGTCTCGGGGCCGGAGAGAGATCACAAACGTGATGACGAGAATCGAAGATTCCCGAACCGTTTCACTCAAGCCCGAGGCGATTCACTCCCGGGTGAGGCGAGTGTCTCCGAGGCTGTCCTCACGGTGATTTTATTCTTTAGCTCTGAAGAGAATGAGCTGGAAGAGCTTCCACTGGGAGATTATAATGACTCATGTCTGAATGATGATCTCTCATGTAGTTTCGTGAAATTCAGTGTGCGTCGATATGAACTTCAGATATGATTAATTCTGTAGCACAGTGGTTCCGGTCGAAACCGTTCGCACAACAACTTATCATTCTCGCTGTGATGTTTGATCCGATCGGATTTATCGGCGGATACTTGCTCGCACCAGTATTCAATCTGGACCCAGTCATAGGCGGCGCATTTGGCATAGCAATAGCTAGTGTCCCAACCTCGCTTCATGTTCTCAATCGCACTGTGGGGGCGTAGGCAAGCAATATCAAGGCTGACATATTCATCGTCTGAGGGTGGGGAAATCTTGAGGGTGGGATATGAAGCGTGACAGTCTACTACTGGTTCCTGCGATTGGAGTTCGCTGGACAACTCGTGAAGATAGATTCCGGGCTGTGCCAACCAGTACTGCGACTGTCCGGAAGACTCGGCATGATTCTCTATGTTCATATCGAGATGGATGTTCTTTGCCGCGTTCATCTCAGTGTTGTACCGTGTCGATTGCATCACGGTCGTCCTGCCACGTGCAGGTGGGATGGCAGCTTTGACCCTGCGACACGCGCTGCAAAGCACGCTCGGGGGAACAGTTGAGCGACGACTGGTAAGGCTAGCCACCTGAGAGCGCATCTGGGCCGCTGAGGAGGCGCGCAATCCTCACGTTCCCACTCTCACGGCTTCAGCCGTGGGGGAAAGTGAACGGAGGTTCCAACACAATGGAATAGATAATTGATGTACAAACAAATGTCTGATGACCCTGCGTACGACATAGAGTTTCAAGAAAACCCAACTGAGTATGAGATTGGACGGGCAGAGCAAGATGCATTTAAACTTCAGCCGTATGAAAGTGAGTTGCTCCCTGTGTGGGGAATTAAGACACTACATGAGGCAGGGCGAGCGGCGACAGACATTTATCAGAAGTTCGAAGAATACAATCAGGCACGGGAGTTCGTTGGGATGGACATGGCCCGGAAGTATCTTCAGATGGGGTGGACACGAAGTCTTCGGTACGGCAAGTATCCTGGTGGACGAAAGTATGAAAGCGGCGAAGAGCGTGGACCGCAGGAATGGTATGATGAAGAAAATGTAACATCTCACAAGTGTACCGGGAGTATCTTGAGAAGATAAATGCAGATGAACAATACCAGCAAGTAAAAACGATTGGTAGCCCTCTCAACACGTCATCGTGTTCAGTTGCGTTGCCATTCTCGCAACTGGTAGGCGAGGACTCTCCAGCGCTGAAGCATGGATATTCACGTCCCAGCGCTCATTCGATACGAAACGCCCAAGATTCGATTGGACCACTGGTCATGGCGACTATGACTCATGTCTCTTGTCGGAAGACTTTGAGTCGCTCTTTTTTGTGAATATACACTATGTATTTCACGTTTGTATTCATCGTCGATTCATATGATTCGCGTCACGTTTCCGTTCGCAGCACGGGTGCGGTTCGCCCGTGCTGCCTCGCTACCGATATCGTCTTATCGTATGCGGCAGGAGACCTGGATCACGCGACATCTTTCCCGCAGTGAACGGCGGGATTCTCTCGCTGTATCGAGATAGATAGCATATAAACGCCCGCTCCCCCTACAAAATCACATGAAAATGTTCAGCCGTTCTAACGAGCATACGCTTATCGCCGCTGCCGTAATCGGAGCAACAGTGAGCGTGGTTGGAAAGGAACTCATTGCTCAACTCTCCAGAGGGCGGTTCGGAGACACTGAAGAATTCAATACAGCGAGAGTAACTGTTTCTGGACCAATTCAGCGAGAGAGTGGAAGCCCCTCGCTGTCAGGAGTAGGCGGGACAACCGCTGATGACATAGTCGAGCAAATAGAAGCAGCTGACGAGAGTGAACATGTCGAAGCACTCGTCGTCGAGTTGAATACTCCTGGTGGTGAGGTGCTCCCCAGCGACGATATACGGCAGGCTGTCGTCGATTTTGACGGGCCAACGGTTGCGTTCGCAACAGATACGTGTGCGTCCGGGGGGTATTGGATTGCAAGCGGCTGTGACGAGTTGTGGGCCCGAGATGTGAGTCTCGTTGGCTCTATCGGTGTGGTCGGGTCACGTCCAAACGCGTCCGACTTAGCTAGTAAGCTCGGCATCTCGTATGAGCAATTCACTGCTGGGAAATACAAGGATGCTGGTGTCCCACTTCGTGAAATTGAAGAAGATGAGCGGGAATACCTCCAGAGTATTATCGATGGTTACTATGACCAGTTTGTCGAGACGGTTAGTAAAGGCCGCAATATGGACCCTGAGACGATTCGGGAGACAGAGGCGCGAGTCTATCTTGGCACTGACGCCCTGGAAATGGGGCTTGTTGATGAGCTTGGGACTGAAGAGGATGTCAAGAGTCGAATTGAAGGATTGATTGATACAGAGCCAGAGATTCGTGAGTTCACACCTCAGCGCGGACTTGTTGAGCGACTGGGAATCGGTGCAGAACGGATTGCGTTTGCGTTTGGTAACGGCTTCGCGAGCATGTTTACAAACGAGAGTAGCGAAATTGATGTCGAAGTGCGGTAGGGAGATACTCAAATGTCAGCGCTCGGTGGGACATCGCTAGCTTTGATCCGGTTTACCTCGTGCTGCTGCAATACTGTTGTTTCTGTATCACTATTGTGCACATCGGTGTGAAACCGCCTATCGCTGTCCGTGAAGAGTGGATCTTCGGGAGGCACGACGTACATTCGGAGGTGACAGTGAGTGACTCAAAAGATCATATCTCAGTCACCACTGCATCAGTAGGCGTGTTCCTCACGGCGACAATTTTGTTAGGGTGCTCAATGAGCACAGCTTCGCCACCTGAGGAATCCAGATTGGATCGAATGACATTTTGACACAATACCTGCCCTGTTCGTGTTGGCCTTTGCTGTCGTGAATGGCCAACGACCTGTGGAGGGGCATCCTGTTGAACATGTTCGAAATCCATCCACAGAAGTCCCGCAGACGGACCTCGGCCAAATCCACCTCCAACTCCAAAGACAAGTTGGTATTCAGAGAGAATATCCAGCTGATCGGCTCTATATCTTGCCTCCTGCAGCATAGTCAGCAACTGATTGCTCGCCTCGCTCGCTTGACGGTTTGCTCTTCCGACCTCAAAGTATTCGTTATCTCCTGCATGAGAATATGTATATCGATATCCCTCAAATGCAACTGCGATGCTTCCATCCGCGACGTGTCTAATAAATGACTCTCGTAAGCTTTCGTTCATCTTGATACTGTAGACACCTGGCCACTGGAATCGCTCAGGAAATAGAACGGCCATCTCGTGGTTACCGAGGTGATAGCGCACTCGTCCATCGGGTGCTTCCTTGACAAGGCGTTCTAAAAGATTTAGGCATGCCCGGTTCTCGTCTCCCCGGTCAATCAAATCACCATTCACGATGAGTATATAATCATTGCCGGCCCAATGAAGAAGGCCATCCTCATCGGACCTGACGACTGGCGGATATTCGTCCGTCTCACCGACAGCAGTCAGTGCGTTTCGCGCAGCACTGAGATATCCATGAACATCACTGAGGCTCACGATTGCTGGTGACTCTCCACGAGCGCGGAACCACTCAACACTCTCTGGCGTTGCACCGGGATCAAAGTTCATAGATGGATTATTATTCGGCAAGTAATCAGCGGTTGGGTCTGATGTGTCGTGTCGTCTGAATATACTTTGATACGTGACCAACAGCTGTATTTGGGGTTCGAAGAACGGGCTTGTTAAGCGGCAACACAAGGAGTGGAACTCACGACACGATATTTGAGGCAATTAGGTCTCGGACATCAGATCGTCTATTTGATAAATGTCAATTCGTTGAAACTTGGGGTGAGCATCTCAACCAGTATCTTAAATATTGCTCGTTTGGAGCTTCAGAGCTCAAGAATAAGCTGAATCGTATAGAAAACACATTTTCAACTCCCTCACCTTACTTCGTTCACTGGGAAACGGACCTGACTGTTGAGGGCAGGGCTGGGCTTGTCAGTGATCTCTTCGTCTGACCCAACCCTGCTTCACTTTAGACTCAGTTCGGTGTAAGAGTGCCACTCACAACCTGGCGTCCTCAACCCTGAGTTGAGAGCATATCGACTGATGCTCTACCTCCGAGACGGTTGATATCCCTGAAGCAGATACAACTCCGCGACATTCTTAACTGCGTTGTAGTCAGCGTGGTTCTAATTTCTACACTGCCGGGTACTCAAACTCGCTCTGATGACGGTTGTCATCACGGACATTCCCGTTCACCGCTGTGACGTGTTCCCTGGATGTACGGTATCCACAAACGCAGCCCTCTCTTCTGACCTGTACTCAACAAACCGCTTGAGTTTGTGGAACGCCCACATTGAGTGCCAGTCAGCACACGAGAAACGGTCTCGAATCTGGTCAAGTTTCTCACGATGATTCCATCGCAATTGTATTCGAGTGTTTCCTTCGACAATTCCGTTTGCCATAGAGTGCAAGAGACATAAAGTGGGACTGCGTTGCTCGTTTGCCTTCCTTTCGACGTTCAATGCAAGAGCGAATGCTGCTGGCAACTTCGTGGCACACGAGAATCGTGTGCTAACAGTTCACCTTTGTTGCTCGTTGCACCGTGTCTCTGACTACATTTCTGACACCAGCCTGTGAGTGTTCGTTCTCCCACAGTCGGTGAGATACAATATTGAACTCATCAAGCCACTCGTCGACTGTGGGTGTGAATAGCTCGTAGTCTTGGTAGGAGAATCCGTCAAGCCGTGTAATTACGGTTCAACGGGAATACATACTTCCTGATGCCATCGTGCTTTGGAGAAGCACTTTCGCTTGATATGTGCTATGATGGGTTGCGTTCTTAGCAGGGGTGTCGGTTTCTCCCCTCTCTACTCGCTCAGTTCACTCCGTTCCGCTCGGTCCTTGAGCAAGGCGACGATCTCGAAAGTGTTGAAACGGCACAGCGAAACCAGATTCGGAACCGTTTAATTCTGAGGTGAGTGTGAAATGATTGTAGGTACTGTCCAGACCTGAGAACCTGAGATACGGTCGGACTGCGGGAGGAACCATCGCTAGAAGCCGAAGCCGCTGTTTAATTGGGAGTGAGGTGGAGTGATTAACGAGTTTATCCTATAACAATCATGGAGAATGTGAGGCTGAGCAGGTACACGACGTTATTTCTCGCTGCCGGTATCTGGTTCATTGGAAAGTTTGTGCGCTATGCTTTTCCACCGTTGTTTGAAACGCTACAGGGTAATTATGAGATCTCCAATGCATTAATGGGGACAATTTACACTGCACTCCTCACAGTATATGCATGCCTGCAGTTCCCGTCTGGGATGCTGTCTGACCGGTTTGGGTCGGTTCGCGTCGTTGTGACCGGCGCTGTGCTTGCAATTACTGGCTCATTATTAATTGTATTCGATTCCCCATTGATAGTACTCATTGTTTCAATGATGTTGATCGGAGTCGGAACTGGTGCACATAAGACAGTGTCAGTACAGATCCTTTCGAAGGTATATCCCGACCGAACTGGCCGGATTCTTGGTATCTTTGACACGTTTGGATCATATGGTGGAGTAGCTGCGTCGATTACTGTAACGACATTTTTGATTGCACCACCAGCGTTGAAACTCTTCGTCGGAATGCTGCCTGGGGCACCGTGGCGAGGCGTATTTTTATTATCTGGGATCTCAGGATTGGTTCTTGCGACTGGGTTCGCTGTTTATGTCCCGGAGCAACTTCCAAACGGTGCCCCAGCGATAGACGACACGAGAGAGGGTATTCCTGTCCCAGAATTCACCGACTACCTGAAACAATTGCTCAAGCCACGATTTTTCCTATTCCTCGTGATTACAGTTTTATTTTCATTCTCTTACAGTGGTGTTGTAGCGTTTTTACCCCTCTATCTCTCAGAGGCAGGGGGGCTAGACACTGCATTAGCTAATCTTCTGTATTCGACACTGTTTGCCGTTAGTGTTGTTCAGATACTGACAGGTGATATTAGCGACCGTATCGGCCGTTTACCAATCATCGTTACCATGCTAGGTCTCTCTGGGGTAGCACTTGTACTATCAGTCGTCTTTATTGAGACAACGGTAGTGATGCTGACGGCATTTGTCATTATGTTCGCGGTTGGGAGCCATGGATTTCGCCCGGTGCGCGGCGTCTATTTCGTTGAGTTATTACCTGAATGGATTGCTGCTGGTGGACTTGGAGTCGTCCGCACTCTTTTAATGATTGCTGGAGCGGCCGCTCCGCCAGTGGTCGGATATATTGCAGATATCTCAAACTTTCGTGCTGCCTTTGCACTGCTTGCGCTGTCGACGCTTGGTGCGATGGTCCTCAGTGGGGGGTTACTTCTGTTAGAGATGCGACATCCAGCGGAATCTACGCCCTTTAGCTAATGATTCAGGGGTGGTATACCGAACCCTCGGGTCAGGACATCTGGCGGCTCTGCCACGGTCGCATATATTACTCATACCCCGATATCTACCTGAAATGACTCTTCAGACAAACTGGAACTGGTGCTCGGAATCGGTCGGTAATCAGCGAGTCTCGTGATAAGAGACAAACTCTTGCCGACGGTTTGTGTTTTCGACTGCTTCTTCGGTATTCATCGGGACATCCAATTACATGAGTGCATCCTAAAATCAAGTCCAATCAGCCGGTGCTGCATATTTCAGCGTTCGACCTCATCACCTGGAAAGAACTAGAGGTCAACGACATTATCAAGCATTCTGATTGCTGTTTCGATTGTCTCTGCGAGATACTCTCAATCAAGTTCAGCGTCGACAGTGTGAGTTGCGAAGTTTACGCTCTCAAGGTTACAAACGGCATGTTCATTGGCGCTCGTATTGGGCGTGACCTCTGTACAGAGGTTTGATGAGTGGACGGTACCGACATGACCCTGTGGAGACTGGATATTGCATGGATCTTTGAACGTGAGCCATGGATGACCTGTCTCGGACAGGCGCGTGAGCATCTTCCGCCAGAGCTCTTCTGCATCGACACGTTCAGATTGTCTAAGCTCGTTTTTCCCGGCTTGTTGCTCGTATTTGTGATACCGCTCCTCAAATTCGGTTTCAAACACGTCGTGAAGATCTGGGGCTTCGTCAGGGCTAAATAACGTCCACTGTTCGCCATCTTCGACACGTTTCATGAAGACGTCCGGAATCTATGCAGTCGTATTCATATCCGGTATGTGGCGACGCTCGTCGCGCATGTTTCGCTTGAGGTCGGTGAACGCTGGGAAGTTGAGGTGCCAATAGACGAGGTATGCACACACAGCGTCACGACGTTTGCCAGAGCGGTTAGTTGCAGCCGTAACATCATTGCTGATGTGAAGAAATGGCACGACCCTGGTGGACTCGACGCCTTTGTTCTCAATGAGTGCCTCCTCCAATCGAAGGTTCGTCCAGTCGTTGTCGAGTCCACTGCTCCAGTTTGAGAGCTGTGCGTGGTGTTTGTACGAGTCAAAAATATTTTATCAGTCGTCCTGAATTATCGTCAAGTAGCATAATGAAATCTGTGGATGGGTTAAGCTGCTATGGAAAAGGGTGGGTGTCGATGAGGTGAATTATAGTTTTGAGAGAACATCGTAGAATTCTTTCGCCCGTTCCTGTGGATTGTCTTCCCCAGTTGCGTCTTCAAAAAGGCCTGCGGGGGCTCTCCTTTCTGCTCTGTTTTCAAAAAATACCGCTGGTACAGTGTTTCCATCGGCATATACTCTAACTGCTCGTCGCGGTCAAGTTCAACACATTCGGCAAGGTCATTAACATTGCACTGCTCGGGAAGGCCGATATCGACACCTCGGTGCAGGTTCGTCGTAAATGGTTCACGGTATTCGCGGTCAAGTTCAAATCCAGTGAGATCATTACCGCATATCTCGCGGTAATATCGTTGTCGACAGAGATCAGCTGCGATGTGTTTGAGCTTTGGTTCGGCTTCTATGCGCGCGGTCAGGACTTGGATGATAGCTTGATAGACTTCATCGATGGATACACTCTCGTAGAGATTGCGTTCGATTTCAGTAACGAGAGCATCCCAGTCGCCTGAAGTAAGATTCGTTTCGATGTCTGTGCGTGCCCGGTCGATAATTGACCGGACATTGGGGGTCGTTGTTGATCGTTGGCTCATGTGTGAGGCAATTGGTCGTCTGCTGTGGCTGGTTCGTAGTCATCGACTTCTGCATCAAGAACCGCATCAAGTTCACGCAGGAATTCTTCAGGTTCGGAGAAAGCTTT
>KE356562.1:1104530-1115555 GCA_000416005.1 Haloquadratum sp. J07HQX50
TGATGGCAGTGGCGCACAAATAAATCTTCCCAATCTGAGTTTGTTTAGTGCAATCAGATTTGTGTATATATCAAATGTGTATGTATATCCAGGAAGGTGACAACTGGAAGAAATCACAGTTCGCTCAAATTGGGATCACGAACACAGAGTCACAACGGTGAAACGATATCAGAGCAAATACCATGAGGTACCACACCTCGAGCTCGTGCTCTCGACTTCTGTCCAGCGTTATTCACTGCTCACGTCAGTGTATCGAGCGTCGAGAGACTGGTGGATGCTATCCGGTCTGGAAGGAGAAATCGAGCGTTGGCGCACTGTGCGTGAGCGCTCCCATCGAGATTATGTCGACGCCCGTGGCGGCGTAGTCGGCAACATCGCCAAGACGTATTCCACCGCTTGCTTCTGCGGTGGTGTCCTCAGGAAGGTGCTCAACACCACGCTTGACCTCAGCGGGTGAGAGGTTATCAAACAGGACGACATCGGCTCCAGCTTGAGCCGCTTTTCGACCTGTCTGTGGGCGTTCAACCTCAACTTCAATCTTGGTTGTAAAAGAAACTTGCTCACGGAATTGCTCAATGGCAGTTTCTAATCCCATCTCTGCGATGTGGTTCTCTTTTATAAGCACCATATGTGAGAGAGTGAGCCGGTGAGTATCGCCGCCACCAGCAACGACCGCTCGTTTCTCAATTCCTCGCAACCCAGGAGTCGTTTTTCGCGTGGCTGCAATCTGGACTGACTCGTCAACACTGTGAGCCTCCTCGACTGCGCGGTGTGTGAGTGTCGCCACACCTGAGGCGTGACCAGTAATATTGACTGCGACGCGCTCACCGCGTAAAATTGGCTGTGCCTCACCAGTGACACGCAGGACGACCTCTCCTGGCGTCACCTGGTCACCATCCTCAACAGTGGCTGTCGAATCGACATCAAGATACTCAAACACACGAGTAGCAGCCGAGAGTCCCGCGACGACGCCAGATTCTTTCGACACGAGTTCACCTGCCGTCTTACCTGGGACTGCATTCGTAACGTCGTGAGGACCGATATCTTCTTTCAGCCACTGCTCAATCTGCGCTGTGGTAATCATATATACCAGTGATGCTGGTAATGATTCAACATTGCGACCAATCTGGACTGATGGCACCATGATTCACCAACGTGACTGTCACAGCTGTCATCCCCGCATGCGGCTCTGTTTAGTAAGCACCAGCAACTGAGATCAGAGAGTGACGACAGGTTTGGGTTTCTGAGAGGACACACTACTGGCAGTGTATATCAACCTCTTTCGGGAAATATGAATCAGCTTAGTGAGCGGTATCATCGGAGGAGAGCAATCATGAGTGCACAGATAAACGTCACACCAGAGGCCATTCCCAGAAGGATACTATTTAGCAGTACACCAATCATACCCCCTGCCGCTGCCATCCCGGATACTCCAATCAGGAGTATTTTGACCGATTGATTCTTCATCTTTGTTTTTGAAGTTGTATGCCTACACTCAAAACCGTCAGGTAGAGATGAGACAAGGACTCAAGCTACTCTTCTTTTGCCGTCGATACAAAGCTGTTTTGTTCACGATTTAGCAGGTACGACGTCATACAACACTGGAGGTGACGAATAGATGCGTACTTCACACATCTGCAAGTTGCGACAGGCATAGTGGCAACAAATTTATTTATCGGGTCTCTTCTAGCGATTCTGCACAATCCAAGCCGCCCAACATGCGTGGAGTACCACCGGGAGCAAGCCCAAAACACTCGCCTTGTTTGTCTGTAGAATCGAAAATCAATTATTAACCGAATCTCACTTGACGGCGGATATCTCGTAGCTGTACCCAAGAGTCGAATGATCGCGACTATTATTCGCCAGGATCTCAGCTATACAGGACGGGCACGCTCCGACGTCTAAACAGTCCCTGGCCTTTTCCTTGGACTTCGCGAGTACGTATAGCTGCTCTGAGCGTTTCTGACACTCATCACAGTGGTGCTTGCCCGAATCAAATTGGTATAGCTTCATACAGTGTATTTTGATGCCACATGAATAAATGACATCTTCACATAAACTACCCCACCCTACTCGCCAGCTATTATTGGCTCCGTAGAAGCCTCTCGTTTCCACGACGTTGTCAGATGGCGTCTGACAGCCCATGAGATGCTCTCTCACGAACCCGCTCTCTATCCACGACATTGGACGTACCCGATGATCTAAATATGTGTATTCGCGTTCGGGGAGTCAAGCCGGTATTGGAATGTGAAGTGATCCAGCAGTTTCCTCCCACGGCTCGACCGGTGGGTTTCGGCCTCGAAAGTGTATGAACTATCTTAGGGGTTGACCCTGACGCGCTGAGGGTGTTTCTTTTGCCAGGGGCGCATTGCGGAATATCTGATTCGCGAATGCATCTCGTTCGAGAACATAGCAGTTCCAAGCTTTTGCATCTGAATCTTTTCGACTGGTGAGTTCTGTCAGGGCGGATATCGCTCTCGAAGTCCACTAATTTTGAGATGAATTGTCGGTGATTGTGCCTGAATATCCTCATTTTCAGCAGCAGCGTACTCGTGTGAGACTTCGTTGATCCGGTATTTCTTATCATCATACACGATTATTTCTCCTTTTCTCGGAACTGGGGTCTCAGTTGAGAGTTCAATTCTCCCTAACAATTCACCACCCCGATGGAGCAGCATAACAACTTGTGATACCATATGTATAATCTATATCTCAAGCGGTTTAATTTCTATAGCTCATCTGTACGTATTGCCATCTCGCATAGCGGTGACCGCTGTGAGGACACCACGAGTATCACAGCATTCATTCAGAGAATTACCGCTGTCAGTCTCTGCGAGCGACGGGGTGAAACGAGTCGATGTGCAGTCGAATATGCAGGATGAAGCTAAACAGCGAGTGCTATCTCTCTCATCATCAGTGACCACCCGAGAGTGATTCCGTCCGCTTTCGAGACTGAAAGCTTCTAATAGCGGGCCATAGGATCGTCTTGAACCAGTCAGTCCAGTGGTTATAGACTGAATCTCTGGGTATGCTCGCTTGACGAGTAGTGTAGGCCAACTACTTCAGCGGACACATTCAGAATCTAATATCTTCGATAATGAATTAGAGCCATTCACATCAGTCAAGATCAAAACGATTCGCTCCGTCCAGCGTGTATCAAGAGCTATGGAGCATTACCAGAGGCACTCATCTCGGGTTCGTCATCTATATCGTTCAAATAATGACAGCCAACCGATTGCTTATTCTCAGCAGCCGCTCGCGTGATCAGTAACGCAACGACTGCTGCTGATCGAAGCTCGTACAATGATCGGGATGTGCGAGTGCGGATATATGCATCAACCTCACCCTTCAATCGCCTCAGAACGGACTGTGCACCCGCGAGTTCTTTCGTCGTCCGTTGGATGCCGACCCGTGTATCCATTACCCGGCGGAGCCGATGGAATTTCTCAGTCGCGAAATTATCCGGAAGCTCAGGGTCACGATCGAGTAGCTCCGGCGGTTCGATGTGGTCAGGTTCGTTACCGGTAGCATCCTGACCGGCCCGGAATCCCCACACGAGTCCCTCAAGTAGCGAGGTGGATGCTAATCGATTCGCTCCATGAACACCGGTACGGGCACACTCTCCAACTGCATAGAGACGATGGAGTGAGCTTCGGCCGTGGCTATCGACATCGATACCACCACAGAGGAAATGCTCTGCAGGGGCAACTGGAATGTGAGGGAGGCTCACACCCGCATCGTTGCATCTCTCAGCGAGCGCGGGAAACTCCGCCTCAAATTCGAGGGGAGAGACATCTAATACCACCTTACCAGTCGCCTCGCGCTCAGTTTTCACCGCACGAGCAACGATATCACGGGGAGCAAGATCAGCATTATCATGATACTGTGGCATAAATCGTTCGCCATCGTTGTTTCGAAGAACAGCGCCCTCGCCTCGGATGGCCTCACTTAATAGAAATGAATCGTCTTCAGTTCCTGATTCTTCCTTATCGCCGACATATACGGTCGGATGAAACTGGACGTACTCCATATCTGTTACATCTGCACCAGCGAGTGCTGCCATGGCGATCCCATCACCGGTCGCGCCATCAGGATTCGTCGAATACGAATAAAGAGCCCCGATTCCACCAGTTGCGAGTATAGTTGAACCAGCGTACATCGGGGTGATTTCGCCATCCCGCTCGAGCATTGCCCCGTATACCTGTCCCTCGTGACGGAGCAACTCAAGTGCCGCTGTCCTCTCTATGATCTCTATATCAGTGTGATCAGCTACATAATCAAGCATAGGAAGGTGAATATGCTTCCCAGTGGCTGCATCGATATGGAGAATTCGCGGCTCCTCATGAGCAGCCTCTTGACCGTAATCGAATCCACCACCGTTTGTATCAAACTCAACCCCGACTGTGTCAACGAGAATATCATCGACTGTATCGTTCGCATTGCTGACGAGTGTGTCTACTGCGTCGCGGTCAGCGGTTCCATCGGAGGCAATCATGATATCTCGTTTGAACTGGTCAGGGTCATCTCGACTTACTGCAATTCCACCCTGTGCCCACCATGTCGAAGCAGACGCTGGCCGGCTTGCTTTTGTGATAACCGTCACCTCAGCACTCTTGCGGTCGGCAGCTATTGCCGCCGAAAGACCGGCAATACCTGCACCAATGACCAGTATCTCGCTCTTATGCATCTCTGGCATGGTCACAGCTCCATCATTCGGTCCATGGCCACAGCAGCCAACTCTTTTGTCTCGGGATCAACGCTGATGACGTTACGTTCTCGCTCCTCAACCAGTTCCTCTAAGACCCATGCGAGATAGTTCGGATCAATCTGGCGCATCGCGTTACAATCCATGCAGGCATCTCCGCAGAGCGGGATAACATTCACCTCGGGATTCCACCGATCCAAATGATTAGCAAGGTGAATCTCAGTTCCGATTGCCCATGTTTCGCCAGCCTCAGCATTTTCCACAGTCTCAGTGATTGTCGCCGTTGATCCAACCACATCTGCAGTTTCAACAACCTCACGACGACACTCTGGGTGGGCGATGACGTTCGCTCCAGGATGAGTCGCGCGAACCTCCTCAGCGTGGTGCTTCCTGAATCGTTCATGCACCTGACAGTATCCCTCCCAGAGAATGATGTCGTTATGAACAGCTTTCATAGCATCTTTCGATTCGGGGTCCCATGGGTCCCACTCGACAATCTCTTCGGACATCCCCAGCTCGTGGGCAGTATTTGTGCCGAGGTATTTGTCTGGCAAGAATAACACCTTCTCGCCGCGGTCAAATGCCCACTCAAAAGCATCAGCCGCATTCGAAGACGTGCAGACTAATCCGCCCTGCTCCGCACAGAATGCTTTGAGATCGGCATACGAATTCATGTATGTTATTGGAACGATGGTGTCGTCAGTAACCGCGGTCAATTCAGCCCATGCAGCGTCCACCTGAAGTGCCTCCGCCATTCCTGCCATCGGACACGATGCCTCCATTGATGGGAGGATAACCGACTGAGAGTCATCAGTAATAATATCTGCTGATTCAGCCATGAACGTCACTCCCCCAAAGATAACATAGTCAGCGTCCGTCGCTGCAGCTTCCTTTGAAAGGCCATATGAATCGCCAATAAAGTCAGCATGTTCGACAATTTCGCGGCGTTGGTAATTGTGACCTAAAATTACAACATCGTCACCGAGCGTGTCGAGCGCAGCCTCGATGCGCTCTGTCCGTTCAGATTGGTTCAGATTTCGATACTCCCGTGGCAATTGCTCTAAGTTGTCATACTTGAACAGGCTCAGGTCCGTCTCAAACTCTGCGGTTTCCATCTCTGGCATGGTTAGATAACGTGATAACTCTTCACGCTTGCATACTGAAAAATACTTCTCTTCAATAGTATATTTCAGAGCATAATATTACTCTCGTTGGACGAGTGAGACATATATATCGTAGCGAACGCATATTAGTGATAATATTTGTTCCATGGGCTTGATAGTGAATTTTTTGTTAACTAACCTGGTATAGAGACTCACCGAGAACAATAGTACTTTTAGCTACCGTATCTGGCGACATAACGGGCAAACGGTCGTCTCAGAGCACAGTTGAAATATCGTATATGATGCGGCATTCTTGATGAAACCAGACACCGTCGACTGGGACAAGGCCAGACAGTCGCTTGCGCGAGCCTACAAGTCGTTTAACCAAAGGACCATAGCCTGTCAGAGCTAACACGATATAATCGGTTAAACCATATAGAAACAAAGGCAGCTATCACGGTGTTTTCGGTGACCCTAACCGGATGACGAGACCAGTGCGCACGTTGTAGGATCGAATCTGAAAGGCAGCTAAGCAGCACTCTCACCCCATTAATTCACCACGCATAAAAATGATACCAGTTCGTTAGAAGTCCATCAGTGTGGCCTTGACATTGGGAGTGGAGTACGAGCAATCTGAGTGTTGCGAAGTCCAACATAACCGAGCCAACGTCTGTGAGGACTGGTGTCTCTATGGGCAAATCACCGAGATACGCCGTTTACAAACACCGTCACCATCGTCGATGCACTGTTCTCAAGTAAGCTCATGAGCGGTTGTGGCGGTTGGGTAACTCAACTCATGATGGTTCAATTACGTTGACTGCGCACCTGATTGCTCGTGGTGACCTGAATATCAAGTTTATCCGTCCCTCGAATCCACTCCAAATAATCATTTAGTCGCGAGGCGGTGCGTAGCGATTCGATTGTGTCGTAGTTGTCTCTGAGTTCCAAATTTGTGAACAGTGCGTGAATCTGCTTGTGACACGGCCGGCACAACTGCACCGTAGGGCTTGAGGCTCGCTCCTCAGGTCGCAGATGATGTACCTGTATGACCTGCGTGTCTGGTATCCGTTCATCCGGTATCACGCGCCGACACAGTGCACATGTCGTCGACATGAATGTAATGTTAAATGAAGGTGCAGAAGATTGATACCTTCGATAACGACGGCGCACTGATGCTGGTACAAACTCAGGGAACATTGTCATGTCCTCTCTTCGAGTACCATACTCGGGATGTGTCTGAGTACAACCTGCAAGTGAACCACCCTGAGCGACTGCGCTCTCTCCTCGCCTGTTGAGGACAGCACTTGCTGTTTCTGTCTCGGACCCCCCACACAGGTTCCAGACTCCACAGGCGACTTCACGGGCGTTCGCAGCCGGAGTCGGAGTGAGAGTGTCACATAGTTCGATACTTGACCACACCCAATGGAGACGCAGTTGTTGTGGCGGTTGAACACGACAGAGATGTGGGAAGGATCTCATAGAGAGTCCTTGTCGGTGGAACTGTCTGAACAGCGAGAACGTGGCGAATCACTCCACGATTCGCACACCACAACTCACAGGCGACGCTGTCTCCCCCCGACTCGCGGTCGCTCCTGACGGGGATTAAGTGCGTTTATACTGCTAATTTTCTTCAGCCCAGATCATACTGTGTTTTCGATCAACTACCACCAGTGGTTCGACAGACAGACTCGAGATAATCATTCGATTGTCGATACCATCTCAAGCCCTCCATGTGACTCGTTTCGTGCTCGTAAGCTGCCTCGGGGTCAAGCGCCGAGGCACTCGGCCTGCTCCGCCTGTAGACGATCGGCTTCAGCTTTCCTCGCCCAAACTCGGTTGGGGTTCATACTCGAAACCGGGGGATACTTTTCTTCACGCCTTGACACTTCCACCGCTCTCCCGAATGAACATCAGGGGTAACATTTGTAAACTATCTCATCCGACACTCGTGGATCTGATTTGATTTTTTGATGAGTCTCTGTATCAAGAATTGGAAAGGAACGACTCTCTTGACTTCATCGTTTATGAAACTCTAAGATACTCATTTTATCTCTCTGTGAGGATGACACAGCAATCTTCAGCAATATCTTATCCAACGTAACTCTCTCAATACTTAGATTCGATAGTAGACTACCTCTCACTGAGGACGGGGAGTTGGCCTATCAGAGTCAATCGTGGCGTTGATACCCAAGCCTATACTCTACAAAATATACTATTCCATGAATTTCGATTCAGTTAATATCAGCATTGATGAGACTGCGATCGATGAGGCATTAACCGTCCGACCAGCGGATATTGAACCTGCCACTGAACTCACTTATGCAAAAAATGTATTTATTCCACTGACGACTGCTTGTCGTTACACATGCACATACTGCACATACTATGATCCGCCCGGCCAAGCTTCGCTGTTGACACCGACAGACATTCGAGAGATTGTCGAACGAGGGGTCAAATCTGGGTGCACAGAGGCGCTATTCACGTTCGGTGATGACCCTGATGATCGTTACAACGAGATCCACGCCCAATTAGATGAGTTGGGGCATGGATCGATTCACGAATATCTAGCTGAGGCATGCGACATCGCACTTGATGCTGGACTCCTTCCACATTCGAATCCAGGCGACCAGACACACGCGCAGATGAGTTTGATTTCGGAGCGAAACGCCTCAATGGGCGTCATGCTGGAAACAACTGCAGATGTGCAAGCACATCAGGGCCCACGAGCGAAATCACCAACCCAGCGAGTCCAAACATTAGAAACCGCTGGTAAACTCGAAATCCCCTTTACTACAGGTATTTTGATTGGAATTGGTGAGCAGTGGCGTGATCGTGCTGAGAGTTTGCTGGCAATCGCGCAGATACATGACCAATACGACCATATTCAGGAAGTAATTATTCAGCCAGTATCCAATAATGAGCGATGGCAAGAGGGGTCGCCATCGACAGAAACCATGCGTCGGGTGACGGCGATGGCACGAGCAACCCTCCCAGCAGAGATATCGATTCAATCACCACCGAATCTCGCCCCAGTGCGCGATCTGCTTGATTGTGGTATTGATGACCTTGGCGGTATCTCGCCGGTAACGACCGACCATATCAATCCAGATTACGCGTGGCCAGCAGTGCGGGAACTTGAGGACATCGCAAGCGAAGCGGGTGTTCCTCTTCGAGAGCGACTTCCTGTTTACGAATCGTACCTCAATGATGCATGGCTCTCTCCTCGCGTTCAGCAGGTCATAAGAGGGGATAATACGGTTGGAACGAAATTCCGCTCAATTGCTAGCGATTAACTAATTGAGCATTGGGGTCCCATCGGCGCGTGGAGCAATTGTCGGACCAAACGGTGGGGATGCGGGGTCGATACGCCGGCGCTTTGTGTAGTCTGTCGAACGTTCAACTGGGACACGACCAATTGCGTCGATCATGTCGACGTATTCGCCGAAGGAGCGGAATTGCCCGAACCCACCGCCAGCACGTTTCGTTATCTCCTCAGAGAGAATCGTTCCCATAAAGTCATCCGCTCCACAATTCAGCATTTTTAATCCCATCTCGTCGCCGTACTTCACCCATGACGACTGAATATGATCGATGTTATCGAGATATAGTCGTGAGACAGCAATCATCAGTTCGTCTTCATCGGGTGTCGCACCACCTTCGAGCATTCCTCGCTCAAATAGCGGTGTTTGTTGATGGACAAATGAGAGCGGAACAAACTCAGTAATTGCCCCCGTCCGGTCTTGCAGGTCACGCACCCGATCAAGATGTTTGATGCGATGTGCCTCATTTTCAATATGACCATACATAATTGTTGCCGTCATGCCAAGTCCCACCTCGGCGCTGGCTTCCATTGCTTTCACCCACCCACTCGAATTAATCTTTCCTGGACAGATTACCTCACGCACCTCATCAACAAGAATCTCCGCGGCAGTTCCTGGGACAGTGTCCAACCCTGCTCTCTGTAGGCGACGGTACACTTCACTGTAGTCCCAATTAGTCCCACGTTTTGCATGGTAAGCTTCCTCAGGTGTCATTGAGTGCACATGGACGCCATCGATATTCATGGCCGAAATTTGGTCTGTGTACGTCTGTGGATTAACGTCATATGCATCTGGAGGACGATAGTTCAAGTCATTCCGATCGCTATTTTTTAAGATTTCACGATGTTCGGCATTGAGTGCAAACGCTGGGTGCAGTCCAGACACTGAACACACCTCATAAATGCCCCGAGTGGCGGCAGCGGTGACAGTCTCACGCGACTCTGCGGGTGTCTTGGTAAATCCAGCGTGGGTCTCAGTGTTTGCACTGCGGAACTTCTCAGAGCGGTCTTTGAAATTGCAGAATAGGCATCCAGTGTTACACGCGGTTGTGACATTGTTATTTAGATTTGCAATGAATGTGACTTCATCCCCAACGACTGCTTCTCGACGGCGGTCTGCCGCTTCAAGCACCTGCTCTTTACGTGTTGGGTCGATACCCAAACAATCCGTCCCGGTGGTTAACAGTTCAATCCCATCGTCAATCGTGAGTCGTTTGTCGGACCGAGCCTTTGCGAGCGCGTTCGCGAACTGTTGATCAGTCTCAGGTTGGTACTCGAACGCGAATTGCTCGCGAGGAATCCCCGTCGGTTTCCGACGTGTGCTCATTGAAGAACATGAGTATTTGTGAGTCATAAAGCGTTCCTTCCTGGGAATTTTTGCCATCTCCTCGGTACTGAGACTCGAGAATAAGACCGTCTGATATCACACTTTCTCATCCTTGTATCAGGGTCTCTCAACAGGTGTGTGCCTCTGAACCGAGATCTGTGACGTGACGAGAACACTCTCTGATTCTCGAACCAACTGCCCTGAGGTGTTTCACAGGCGGCACGAGGCGGATGCCAAAGGGTCGTTCGGAAATCGAGGATTTCCGTGATGACGAGACGCCCTGCGTCTCAAACCACTTCATTTGACCCAAGGCGGTTGACCCGGTCGCTTGTTGATATGTCGTGCTATCATTGCAGTTTTGATGGACATGTGAAGCGGGTCAAGTGTATCACCTCTGCTCAGATTTGGGAGACTGCGACCGGTCGTGATCATGAGACGCGGTGTGTTCAAATTGTTGATCATGGCGGCATTTAAATACAGAATTGGTCATCTGATAGACAGTAATGACACATGTAGCTATGTTATGTTTCATGCTGGGTTTCTTGACCTTCATGATCAAAAATAGTACAGA
>KE356562.1:1115764-1130120 GCA_000416005.1 Haloquadratum sp. J07HQX50
CAAGGCGAAAATCAAGAAGGACAAACATATCAAGGTTTTAGAACTGTCCGAACACGATACAGGCGAGATCTGTGGCATCTGCAGGAAGAAAGACAATAGCCAGCGTGTCGGGCGCGGGTTGTATGTCTGCGAGTCGTGTGATGCGGTATTCAACGCCGACGTGAACGGGACAGAGCATATATGTCCCGACACGACGAACGTAACTCCGAGTCGATACCTGATTCAGGTGGACACACGAGTCCCACCTGGGTGGCACAGCCTGGAGTCTACCCCCATGACCTCTCCCAAGGATTCCAACTTCAGACAGAGGTATAGACTGCAAACCATCATATCCCACTTTCAGGATTCCTCCGCCTGAAGGCAGAAGAGGATGTCAATATGAGCCCCAGGTAACACAGATTTCGCTACCTCAGAAGTCGACACAAACGAGACATCCACTCGATTGTGTGTGCGATCATGAGGACAGGTCAGAATATTGAGAACTGATAGATATATCCACTTATGATTAAGATACTGTGCGCTCGCATTTGATATGATGACCCGTAGCCGACGAGGCTTTGTTTTGGTATATACTTACGTCTCTATGTCCACGTCGGAGGATTGGTCGGTTCCACTACTGCTATATTTTGATGCAAGCATATTGTATGCAGAAGACAATGCAACTCCACGGTCAGCGGCAGTCGGATACGTGTTTGAGAATGGGTCAGCGACGCTCTATACAGACTCGATTCCAATTGATGCCTTCATTTCGAGTGCACATTTGGAATATCGGGCACTCGTTGAAGCGACTCGCAAACTCGCAGAGCGTACAGAAAGTCCAAGATCGCTCCATATTCATGGCGATGCAGATGACGTGATTCGAACTGTCGATCCATCACAGCCAGCAACTTCTGGTGATCGGATCACTCGTCGACGCGTTGATCGGATCCGAAGATACACTGAAGAGATTCCAGTTGTGACTTACCGAAGCATCGAACGTGGGCATAATAAACATGCTCATGAGGCGGCACGAGCAGGGCACAGAAGTGACTAAGCGGACGAAGGAATCGTCGGTACGCCACCAATAGGGCTGTCCAAATTATCAGTGCCGATCGCACTCAGACACTGAATCCAAACGGAATCCACCCACGATCAGGAAGGTTGGGAGCAGAACAGAGCTGTGAACGACCGCGCTCTCCCCTCGCTTGTTGAGGGCTTGCTGTTTCTGTGCCGGAGGTTATCAAGTGGACACAGCGCCTCCAAACTCCACAGGCGAATTGCTTGGGTGGTTCGGAGTCGGAGTGTCGCACTCCTGCCTGTTTGACAGTTGAGACTGATGATGCGCGGTTGAACACGACGGAGATGTGGGAAGCATCGTGCTACACGTCGTGACACGGAAGGGACGAAACGTGTGGAACTCCCTGAACAGTTATCACGGCGTTGACGAATCGCGAAGCGGTTCGCACACCACAGCTCACTGGAGACGCTGTATCTCGCCCCGACTCGCGGTCGCTCCTTGAGGACGGGGGATGAGTGCCTGTATCCTGCTAAAAACAAGCAGAACGCGCATCTCATTCGACTGATGACGTAATCGAGTAGAAATCGAGCCACGAACCACAGCTAAACCGATTAAATCACACTGAGCTAGTGTTGGTGCCCATGCGCCGGACTGCTCGTCAGACCGTAGAGAGTTTGCCGGGACCGTCGTGGCTGGTTGATAACACTCGACATAGTGCAACTCTCGTGAGTCAGTACACATGAATAAAAAAGAGTCATGATACAACCCTACATGAGGCTCCACGCTGGAAGTCGATCCTCAGCTTGTGATAGCCATCTCTGGCGGGGGAAGAAGATAACACGTGCACCAGTTGGCCGATGTGTATATGTCTGTCTAATACGATTACTCTCTTAGATACTTCTCAACAAAATGGCTCGAAAACGTGTTGGACGAAAGAGCGGTACCGTATTGAGTGTGATGACCGCGCTGTTCATTGGCCATACTTTCATGCTCGGCGGATCGCCATCATTTGCACTTGGACTGCCACGGTGGTATTGGACGGTTGCTGGTGTCTCCGTATTACTGTATGCCGGGACGGTTGTTCTCATTGATGATTTCGCAGTTGGTGAGGCCCGTACGGAGGCGAACGACCGATGATCCCGACGACGATTGTTGTCGGATTGTATTTCGCTGGATTGCTCGGCGTTGGAGGATATGCTGCCCGGCGCACTGAGTACAATCCAGCTGATTACTACATTGCTAACCGTGGATTAGGAACAATTGTGCTGACATTCACGCTTGTTGCGACGATTTTCTCAGCGTGGACTTTCTTCGGTGTTGGGGCCGCTGCTCGTGGGAGTGGTGCTGGTGTATTTGGGTTTGTTGCGTTGACCGCACCATTGTACGCGCTGTTTTTCGGACTCATCGGGACGCGTGTTAACCGGCTCGGAACGAAGCTTGATGTGCTGACGCCTGTTGAATACCTCGAGAAGCGATATGAGTCTCCACTCGTTGGGATAATCTACCTGCTCATTTCAATCGTGTTTCTCACAGCATTTGTTGCAACACAGATCATCGGTGGTGCAATTGCACTTGATCTTCTCCTGAATCTCCCGTATCGGGCAGCGGTTCTGCTCATTGGCACATTTATGCTCATTTATATTCACATCGCAGGAATGCGGGGAGTTGCATGGTCGGATCTGATTCAGGGAACAGTGATGCTAATCACCCTGGCTGGCGCGTTTGGCTTCGTGCTCGTGACTGTCGGTGGAGATGACGTTGTCTCACGAGTGACTGCTGCTTCGTCAGGCGCTGTGTTTACGCTCCCTGGGCCGACAGGCACATGGACTCCCATCTACATTCTCTCATTTGCTAGTTTCTTTGTCCTTGGTGTCCCAGCGTACCCACAGGTGTATCAGCGGTATCTTGGGGCACGGAGCACAGATATCCTCAAAAAATCTGCATACCTTTTTCCGCTGGTGTCAATCCCAATTTATTTTTTGGCCGCTGGGCTTGGCGTCTGGTCGCTTGGCTTCATTGCTGACCCGCCAAATGCTGACTACGCTATTCCACTAATGATTGAGCAGTTAACGACACCAGCGATATTTGGCGTTGCACTTGCCGCTGGTGTCGCAGCTTTGATGTCGACCGCTGACTCGGTGTTGCTGTCGCTTTCCTCAATGGTCTCGCGAGATGTGTATCGAAGATACATCGAACCTGAGGCGAGTGACAAACGAGAGGTGCGAGTATCGCAAGCAGTACTCGTGACTCTCCTCACGCTCGCACTTGGCCTCGCATTCGCACGCCCTGCCGGTGTTTTTCGCTTGGGTTCATTTGCTGTTGCTGGATTCGCTGCAACCGCACCTGCGCTTTTGCTTGGAGTGGTCTGGTCAGATGCGACCCGCGATGCTGCGGTTGTCTCTATGCTCCTCGGTGCTGGTTTGATGGTGTTATTTGTCACGAACGTGCTCCCGAGTTCTCTCACGATGGGTCTCCATTACGGATTTGTCGGTTCCGTTGTGAGTTTACTCTCGTTTATTCTTGTATCAGCCATTACAACCCGGCCATCTGGAGTTGAGTACGTCTACACAAACTAAAATGACACGTCAATCGCTTCAGGGTGACGTGGTTCGAGAGTCTCCGATTCTCGTCACCACGTTTGTGATCTCTGTTCGAATCCGGGGCTTGTCAGTGGACTCCTGCCCTTCTCGAGTGGCTTGGTCGGTCGAAACGAGTATGTGCGTCCAATGTATCTGAATTGAGAGCCGGTTAGCTCGTAGCCCGTTCAGCACCAGACGTGAGTCAATGCTGACATGAACGAGACATCACCTGATGTTGCGAGTGGCATTGTAATCGCTGTATGACTGTTTTTCCATACTTGAACACTCACATTCATCACCAGTTCGATTATCCTCGTGCGTGAATCCGCACCGTGATTACACCGTTGGGTCGTGCATGCAGGAGCCACATCGTCCATTTCGATACCGTATTCCTCGGCTTTGTATTCGACGTGACGCTGAAGTTCACGGAGCGCCCACTGCTGGAAGCTTGAGCTATTCGAGATATGATCTCGTGTTTCAGACTCTCAAACCTCATCGCCGTACAGCAGTTCTCAACAGCTTCTCAGACGAGTGCTTTCGCCAGTGGAGGTAGTCGACTCCACTGAGCGAAACGACTGTCGGTGCTGTTGAATCTCTGTTGGTGCGGAGTGCCTTAGGGTCAAATGGTTCGAGACGCGCTTCATCATTACGGAAATAACGACTCTTGTACCGCTTATACATACGGTGAAGATGAGGGTGATATGTTACGAATGCGGTCCAAAGAGAGCTATCAGAGCCAAAATATTGGGGGAACTCATGAACTCTTTGGTTTCACCAGAAGACGGACCTGAGAACCATCTCGGTTTGCATACGGAATCGGTGTGCAAATGATGTCATACCGGCCGGGGCTAACGGATGAAAGATTGGCAATCCCTTCAATAATTAAGATATCTTCGGGGAGTAAGGTGAAATGGACGTGATGATTATCCAAGTCAGCTCCTGGCTTATCAGCCGAAAGAGCATCAATGCCAAAGCAAGCGATGTTTTTTTCGATCATAAATTCAGCTGCCTCTTGCTGTGGGTATACGAATTCCTGTAGATACTGTTCGGTGCTGGCAGGTTTCATCCCGCAATTGAGGATTAAATAATCACCCTGCGATAGATTGTGCTCGCGTGCCTTTGTCTCGAGTTCCGCTCGAGTGATCGCTGTGTTGGGATTCTTATGGCTAAAGTCTAAGATCACTCCCTCAGCAATCATTTCATCGACAGTGATCTCGTCAATTGTTCGGTATGCATCCTTTGAGAGGAAATGCGTCGGGGCGTCCATATGAGTTCCACAGTGTGTCTCAAGATGCAGGATCGTCGAATTATATCCGTCCTCTTCAAGCACGGCAAAATCCTCAAATTCTGGGTCAGGATGGAGGGGAGGCAGTGTTGGGCTATCTTGGTCAAGTGTCTGTGTCAGATCTGTCCATTCACTCATGTGGGATACTGTAGACTATACACGTAAATCGATATCTGTTATGAAGATTCAATAACAGATCCACTGAACAGCCTATTTTATCAACTCTATACCATACATCACCAATATTCGGCTATATTGGATAATATTGTAGCTGATAATCAGTCTTTATTTGTGATCAGCGACGGCTACATGATATGAATGAAAAGCGTCTGCTAGTTGCGGGGTTTGGCGCTGCCGTTGCTGGAGTCATAGGCTTTCTCGTGTCTCAATTCATGACTGCATTCACAATCTCTGTTTTTTTATACTACTCATCACGGAGATTTTATCACCGAATTGCACGCTTTGATATTCCTCAGCAGTTGAGTGCACTGGTAACCATCGGATCACTCGTTGTCCCGTTTATTGTGCTTCTTGGTTATACAATTATTCTGCTGGCGATTGAGATCCGTGATTTTGTCCAAACATACCCTGTCGTTGAGTCGCTTCCGGATAGTGTTGCTCAGTTTGAGGGCGTCAATCAGTTGCCAGCCCCAACGATCGATGGGATTGTGAGTGCGTACCAATCCGGACAGTTGGATGCGTTTATTCAGTTTGGAATTGAGAATGTGGCATTTGCGACAAGCTTGGCGAGTGGATTGATACTCAATACATTCATTATCACAGTTATCACATACTTGCTGCTCATCGAGGGAAGCGCATTCCGTGACTGGTTGCTTCGGTTTGACGATGAAGATGTTGCCCGGGAGTTCTTTCAAGCCGCTGATAGAGAACTGGAAGCAGTGCTGTTCGGAAACCTACTAAATGTGATAATCATCTCACTCATCGGTGTCATCGTATTCATGAGCTACAATGTCGTCGCACCAGACCCTGCGGAGGTCCCATATCCAGTCCTGTCTGGCACGCTTACTGGCATTGCGAGTTTAATTCCAGTGATTGGAATGAAAATTGTATATATTCCGTTAGCAGTATTTGGATCAGTGCCAGTCATTTTGCAGGGCGAGAATGTGTTGTTAGTCTATCTTGGTGGATTTCTGCTATTAGCAATTGTCGTCGTTGATACGATTCCGGATATCGTACTTCGACCGTATTTGAGTGGGAAGCGGACGCACGTTGGATTATTAATGCTCGCGTATATTTTTGGTCCAGTCGTTCTGGGATTCTATGGATTGTTTTTTGCCCCAATCGTGTTAGTAATCGGACTAACGTTTGCTGACACCGCACTCCCCCGGCTTCTCGGTGCAGATAAGAAGAATCAACTCCCGTCAACACAATCTACGTTGGATGATTTCTAATTTTTACAGCAAGTGCATGTGCTTACTCAAAGTGTGGAAACGTTTCGTATCTGAAATGTATTCCCACGAATAAGACTATGCCACAAGTTCTGTGGCCCGCGCCGTGTTGATGAGTGAATCGGTCATGTTGACTCAATATCACCCTGCATTGAGGAGTGGACTGTACAGATATAATATGCAGCCTCATCTGCCAGTGTGTCAGTGAAAGTGAATGCGACTGTATCATCATTATCGACCCAATTGACAGCACTATCGTCTACAAATGTGCCACCGGATGATTGCGAGAGTAGCGGCGTGTCATCAGTCGCTCGAATAGCGAGCGGATGAGAACTCCAACCATTATTATCGATAATGTATCGTTGGCCAGTTTCAAGCGTCAGGGTCGGGTTTTGTTCTCCAAGCGGTGCCACCGACCCACTCTCATCCTCGGTAATCTCCCATGCACGGAAGCTTATATTATCAATCACAAGCGAAACCTCTGGCTGCGTCTCAGTCTCAGTCTCAGTCTCTGAACTCATCTTAGTCCCGATTTCGGTGCTCGCCGTCGGCTCAGCTTCTGTATTTGTGTTCGTTTCAGTCTGTGTGTCGGTCGTTTCGCTGACTCCTGTGCCTGCCTGTTCAGGCGTGTCTGACTCAGGTGCTTCGGCGGTGTTTTCATTACTGGCACTCCGTGTTTGGCTGGAACAACCTGCTAATCCTGTTGTGAATACAGCCCCTAAGACGGACAATAATTTCCGTCGTTGTTTATCTAAAGACATAGATAATATCTCACGATGCTGGGTAAAAAAGCCAGCATCGACTCTACTGATGATTCTATTGTGATACGATAGAGCTCTTAATCGCTATTTCTACGGGTGCCGGTTCTTCACAGTGATTTGATCTTATCAGTTGTTGGCAATGTGGTCTACTTTATTCAGTCTGACCGACCGGGACACTGCGGAATCCTTGGCGGTTATTGTTTGTTTGTCAGTGCTCCGACTTCGGCGTTTCTATCTGTTTCTTGACGTTGGTTTCATCTTAAAGTGACTGGCTTCGAAGTTCTCCGAAGCCACTTCGGCAAACCTCAGGACGACGTGATCGACTTCAGGTCAGGGAGACGAAGCGCGACGTGCCGCCATCGCCGGCGCTGGCCTCTGAGTAGGGTCACGCGGCCTCCGAGGATTGCCCGCGATCTCCGGCAGAAGGCGCTGAAGTTCATCCGGTTCAAATGCGCCGGCAACACCTTCCACGACAAGAATGTGATGTTCAAGCTCCTCGATGTCGCCCACCTCCACAGCGCGACCATGGAGACCACCTAAGAGGTGATCGAGGGAAGTGGATGTGGGGCGGAGAACCACCCAAACGCCGGGACTTCCTCATCCACGTCTCGAAGTCCGACCGGCGGGAGATCATGTCGATGTTTCTGGCGGCGAACGAGTCGATGATTTGCCTACTTGACGAAGAGTCCGACTACTTCGGTGACACTATCGCGGTCGCCATCGACGTGACGCCGTGGCCGTGGTCTCAAAAGGACGAGCACGGCGAGATCTCCGAGTGGATTTGGGGACGAAGGTTGGTCGCAACTACGCTCACGCATGAAAGTTCGCTACGCTGGCTCTTGTCGGCACGAACACACCGATGACGGTCGTCTCTCTCCTCGTCGGCCTCAAACTTGGATGTCGTCGTAGATCGGCTATTGTGGCTCGCCACGGCGAAGTTCGACATCGATTCTACCTGGGCAGCGAGTTCTACCAGAGCGGCGTGGCGAACAACACCTGCGCGGATGCCGAATCATCAAGGACGAGAAGGGCTCAGACACGCTTCAGGAAGTCAAGGAGGAGTTTATCGAAGACTCGGCGCGTGTGATGACCTCCGGTGGAGCGTCGGAGACGTCAAGGACGGACACGAATCCATGTTCGTGTTGCCGGAAGAGGAGAAGTCGCACCTCCGGAAAAAGGATTTTGACGGCCTGACCGACGCGCTGACGCAGTCCGAGTCCATTTTCCGCTCGACCCCGAGGGTTATTAGCAGCCTCACCGCATCTTCCCCCGACTCGAGTTGGCTTGAGTTCTCTCAACATAACTCGATATCGAGTGGCGGGCGTTCACGGGTCAGTCACCCTGAGTCGAAGCGCCTGATTGACCGGCAGCCCATGACTGACAACACCTGTGACTGCCAGTCACTCAGTCAGTCATCATCACCGCTTGCACTCGAACCCGACAGCTGTCGGCTTTCGCGGCTCAAGCGTCGGAGTCAGGGTATCCGCTTTGACAGCCGATGAAAGTATCAAGCTCAATCAAACGCGGCGCTCAATACGATGAGGTTAAGAAGACTATCTCATAGGACGGGTTGCAGTGAGAGTGCATGGTCGCCCCGGGTTTATTCGCCCGCGAATGATATATATTACATGCCTATTGAGTCGAATGCTCCGGACGTGCCAAGTGATAAGGACGCGATCCTTAGCGCACCACACAGCGATGGTGCAAACGTTCTACTAACGGCTAACCGGTATGACGATGCTGAGGCGGGTCGTCATGGAGCTCTTATCGAAGAGACATCGGCGTTCCGCTCGGATGTTGAGTTGTTCTATGACCTGCATACACTCGCGTGGAATGCAGACCAGCAACATACACTAGATAATCGAGACGATGCAGTTGAGAGCGATATCTCCTACACATCGAGTCAAGTTCCTGAGATTACACTTGAAAATCATTTCGAGGAGCCTGGATCGAATGGAACGATCACACAACAAGTCGTTGCAAGTATTGATACTTGCGGGATGCTGGTGCAGACAACTGCAGAATTCGAGACAGTTGCAGAGCGGACGTTCTACACAATTATGAATCTCGGGATCAATGGTCACAGCCATCAAAACCCGGATGCGGTGCAGGAGGCATTCGTTAGAGAGCACAACGGCGTCGAATGCATCGTTGCGACCGATGGCAACAGGTGGTTAGCCCTTGCACAGGAACACAGTGGCCAGCAGGGGTTTGATGGTCGAAGAATTGGTCATACTGGTATTTCATCGGGTCCGAGACAGAGCGCTTGGGCAGATATATATCAAGAAAATACTGGTTTCATTGATGAGAGTGCGCAGGCTAAGGGTAATCTTGACGCCGGCGTTGGAGTGTATGCCGGCGAAACAAAGACAGCGTCATGGCTGACCAGTGTTGGGTTTGGGTATGGAATGGATGCAGCGATAGAACATGCATTCACACTGCTTGATCAAGGATACGAGGCAGAACAGAGGTCGTTCGAAGAGGCATGGCAAGGGTGGCACGAAACGGTGTCAAGTGGACCGACGGACGACGCTGCTGTTAATGGGCTGTACGAGCGTTCGTTGACAGCTATGAAGTGTGCACAAGATGGCTGCTGTGGGATCATTGCAGGCGCATTTAAACCGACGAACATGACATACAAGTTTATTTGGCCACGCGATCAGGTGATCATCACTCAAGCACTGATTGCTGCTGGGGCAGAGCGTGAAGCGCGACGTGCTCTCCGATGGTTTGATGAAAATCAAATCACTGATGATGTTGTTGATGATCGAAACATCAACCGACGAGGAACCTGGTGGCAGAATTATTATGTCACCGGCGAGCCACATTGGCGTGCACTTCAACTAGATCAGGTCGGAGGGCCAATATACGCACATTGGTTAGTCTGGCAAGAGACTGGTGATGAGGACTTATTAGCTGATTATTATCACATGTCCCGACAAGCAGCAGAGTTCCTCCTGTCATATGATAACGGATATGGCTTCCCAAAGAAGCATCAGGACCCATGGGAGGAGATCTGGGGACACAGCACAGAGGGCAGCGCATCTGCAATTGCTGGCCTCCGTGCAATGAGCGAGCTCGCAGAAGCATATGGCGACGCGGACTTTGCAGACCGGTGTGAAAAAATGGCCAGTATCTGGGCAGGGAACTTCAAAAAGTATTGCTTCAAATCGACTCCATATGGGGACGCACTCGTTACTGCCGATAGTCCAGAGACCCACTCCGACCCACCAGCTGACCACCGTCCGGATGCAGCATCGTTCATGACGGTTTGGCCATGGAATGTTGCTGATGCTAACGCCGAGCCAGTTTCGGCCACGTTATCTCTCGCAAATGAGGAGCCATGGGTTGCAAACGAGACTGATTGCGTTGGACGGTACCCTGGCGACCATTATACTCCAACAGGAAGGGTTGAGGATGGAGGATGGCCGCTGTGTGAGGCGTACGCAGATATCGCACGCTGGATGAGCGATCACGATCCAGGCGCGGTAGACGATTATATATACGAAGATGCACATGAGTGGACGACTGCTGCAGGCCTGCTTCCTGAACGGATTAACGGTACTGGCGAAGTTCGGTGGAACTCGAATCTTCAGTGGAGTCAGGCGATGTATATTTTACTCGTCGAGAGTCGCTCGCGTGATCGTCCGTTTGGGCTTGCACCCGGAGAGAGTTCCAAGGGAGAGCAAAGGAAATCTACAGGTAGCGAGGGAGAGTACCTCAAGGCTTGAGCTCAAGACAGTTCACGAGCTGAATCAAATTAAATTAGATTAAATTAATACACTCCTCGTCACCGAGGGAAACGGCATGGCTTCCAGTGAGGCCTTGTTCAACCTCTATTCTGTCCGAACTTATAGGGGCCTCCTCGCTGCGAGGTGTCCACGGGGCGGCCTGTTCGACACTCTCCTCACACTCAGACAAGTCTTCGAGAGGGGTTGATGTCAAAAAAACGTGGTCTGCGATCATCCCGCGGTAGAATCTGGGGAATATCAGATACTATCAGGGTGAAGATGTAGCAGAGTCGCTAAATTGTCCAGAATCAAAAGGGACTGCCGTTCGTCGATAGTGCTCGTGCGTTTCAACTGCCCACTGATATACGTGGTCGTTTTGGCTCTCAAGTGAGGCTTGCACAACCCCGTGCTTATCACGAAGGAGTAGAATAACTGTCTTATCTGCAATCGTTGCCGCAAGTGGGACACCATCAGTGCGGACACGAAGATCGGCGTCTTCAGCAGCAGCAAGGGTCTGCAGTCGCTCCCATAGCGTGTTATTTTCAGCGATAGCTGTAACTGCTGAAGCAGAGAGCACTCCTTCAAACGTCTGTGCACCGCGCTGTACTTCTTCGGCAACGACAGCTATACTCTTTTCATTAAATGCATGAGAAAACACGCGGAGGTGTGCTGCAGTACCCATCAGCTCAAGGACTTCTTGCAGTGGTGCGGTTGGTCGAGTCTGGGTAGGAACAATAATTTTGGCATCGGCTAAGCATTCAAGATCAAAGTCCATTGCATGCGTTGGGAGGTAGTCAATAATTTCGCGAAGCTTTGTTTCTGTTTCGAGAGTTTGAAGCAAATGTGTCGCACTTTCAGCAACTAATCGCCCCGTCGCCGTCGCGACATACTTGGATCCGTCATATCGGATCCACGACCGATCAGTGAAATCTTCGATGACGCGGCCAAGGGTTGCCTGTGATGCTCCCGTTACTTCGCCGAGTTCCCCACGCGTGTAACGATCCTCGGCCAGGTGTTGTAATACAGCGACACGGTTCTCTGACCTGGCAAGGAACTCGATTTCAGTGAGTGCATCGTCCATGTGGTATCAATCATATCACAGGACATACGCTCTTCGCCATCTGAAATTATTTCAAGCTGTGCAATATTGTGCCTGGTGCACATAAGCAAGGCATGCAATTTTTTATCATTTTACTTAGATATGTGTAGTGCCTATCAAGGATGTGGACGGAAACAAGATACAACAACCAAGGGGAAGAACTCAATGAGTGCCCGACGAACGGCCGCACTGTTCGGTGTCTCAGCGATCTTGTTTGGTGGGACGTTTGTCGGCGCTAAGGCCGGGTTACCGTACTTTCCTCCGCTGTTGTTTGTAGCAATCCGGTTTGATATCGGCGCAGTTGTATTGGCTAGCTACGCTGTTCACCAGTTATCGCCTGCCGACCTGCGTCCACGAACGACTGACGATATATTGGCTATTCTATCGACTGGTATCGTTGTAATTGGAATGACAAATGCGCTAATCTTCGTTGGTCAGCAATATATCACGAGTGGCGTTGCGGCCATCATGATGAGTCTAAATCCAATTTTAACACCAGTATTCGCTGCTTTCCTGTTGCATGAAGAGCGACTCTCTACGAGAGGTATACTGGGATTAATTCTGGGGTTGGTCGGTGTTGCTTTCGTTGCCAATCCAGACCCGAGCAATCTCACAGGAAGTATTGGTTTGCCCATTCTTTTCGCGGCTGCTGTCACAGGAGCGATAGGGGCAGTGGGAATCCGGTGGACAAACCCCACACTATCAAGTACCGCACGAACAGCCTGGGGAGTCCCGCTCGCAGCACTCCTCACTCATGGACTGAGCGTGTTAGCTGGTGAATCAGCTGCAGCGATATCGCTCACTCCAATCGCTGTTTTGTCGCTTGCCTATGTCGGAATCGGGTCTGGGGCAGTCGCATATCTCACGTATTTTGATCTTATCGATACAGTTGGAGCAACCCGAGCGAATCTGTTGTTTTATCTCACACCAGTCGTTTCAACGCTCGGTGGATGGCTTCTGTTAGGCGAGACGATCTCGCTGGTCACTATCGGTGGATTTATGATTATCTTTGTTGGCTTTGTCTTGCTCGGAAGCGGTTCAATCGCTGTCGTCGTTTCGAAACGACTCCCAAGGACATGGAAGCAGTGGACAAAGGCCCGAATGTGGGTGGACGGGTCGACAAAGCGATAAGAAATTTCAGATCATCAGGGCTGTAGTTCAAACGGACAGGATGTTTTGTAGTTGTGTCCATCTGTTTGGAAGTTCGGATCTCATACACATTCACTGCATTCAGTTGTTGCTAACACGGGTTTCTCTGTGAAGTAAGCGTCTGATTCAGATAGGAAGCATTCCTCAGCGCCCACAGAAATATAAAGCAAACAGCGAGAATTTCACACGTCACCTGACCCGTAGGTGAATCGTGTGTGCTTCCTTCACAATTTATTGTTTTCATGTAGTCTAAAACTATTTTTCCGGCGACGGAAGCCACGCGCCTCACAAAATCCACGCACTGAAACAAGCTAAAACGTGGTGAGTCTGGCTGTGTCGGGCCTTGGTGAAGGGGCCTCTACTTCCACGGACATAACGCGGGTGTGACTGCTTCCACACGAATCTCACGGCAAGTGCGGAGGGAATTCGAGACCATTCCGTTGCGTCGGCAGTGTGTGACAGGACACGGACGCCACGGGTCATCCGACCCACGGTGCTTTACAGACACGTGAGCGCCGGTTACGCTCCTTGCAGGAGCAGCCACGTGCAGAGCATGTCTGCGGGCAGAGAATTCAATTCCCAAGGAGCACCAGGTTCACAGTAAGAGGCACAGCAAGAGCAGTTTATGTCAGGACTCCCATCTCATGAACGCGCTCTCCAGCTCAGATCGTCACGAAGGGTTTGTCAAGGTGTGCTGTCTGTCCATCCAATTGTTTTGATGAAGATGCTGTGATCAGTGCAACTATGTGCGAAGCTCCTCGGTAGCCGCTCGAAAGAGTCCATCTAAGATTTCAGGTGTAGTTGGATGATATGCTCGGTCTGGAACCGATTCGACATCGAGCCCCATCTCAACCGCAATCTGCATTGTTTTCGCCATGACATCAGCGTGATAATGTAATCCTTGCCATCCAAGTATCGTCCCATCGGTCCCCACGACGAGTCGACCCAGCCCAGCAGGGACATTTTTTGACTTGAACACACCGTCGCTTGCTGCTTCCCGTGTCACAGAAATGTGCTCAATACCGGCTTTTTGCGCGGACTCAACAGAGTGGCCAACGCGCGCAAACGGCAAGACACCCAGTCCAGTAAACGCAACGTGGTGATGTGTGTTCTCATAGACTTCGAGTGGCTCTCCAGCGACGTGCGAACGAATATTCGAAGCTGCGATTGCGCCGTGCTCTTTGGCGACATGGAGAACCGGTTCATGCCCATTCGCATCGCCAACGACGAAAACGTGCTCATTTTCACGGGATTGCATCGTTGATTCAACCCAGCCCTCTTGAGGTACGAGGCCGGCACTATCGATCTTAAGCGTGTCAACTGCCGGTCGTCGGCCAGTAAAACCA
>KE356562.1:1130846-1136342 GCA_000416005.1 Haloquadratum sp. J07HQX50
TTACAATCCCACTATCTTCAAACTCCGACATATCAAGAACGTCAGCGCTCGTTAGCATCGAAACTTCGTCAATACCGGGGAGCGACGGTTCATTGACTGTCGACCCTGTGGCGATGATGACATAATCAGGTTCGATGACCTGCTCACCGACAGACAACATTCGTTCATCGATGAACTGCGCTGTGTCATGAATGAAGTTAACATCTTCATGCTCAGTCAACTGTTCAACTGCGGCCCGACGATGAGCGGCGAAATTCGAGGTGTGCTCATTTTTTCTCTCGACGACTGTCTCAAGATCAACTGTCGGTGCAGGTTCATTCACCCGGTCGTCGTG
Source organism: Haloquadratum sp. J07HQX50 (assembly GCA_000416005.1). Classification (GTDB taxonomy): domain Archaea; phylum Halobacteriota; class Halobacteria; order Halobacteriales; family Haloferacaceae; genus Haloquadratum. Next base: position 1,131,181 of record KE356562.1, read on the forward strand.
TCGAGCAGCAAATCGGTGCTCTGCTGCCGAAAGCACCTCTTTGGATGGCATGCATCCGCGGAGAATACAGAGTCCACCGCCAGGTTCGCCATCATCAATGAGAGTCAACTTGATATCCGATTCAGGAGCAAGTCGCTGTGCGGCAGCAACGCCAGCACTCCCATATGCGCCGACGATGGCGATATGAATTGACATAGTTATACTATGATTGGTAAGGTGTTAATCATTCGGTAGATGTGTTCGTCGGCCTCACATGCGGAGTCTTATGATCAAACTGAGCCTCAGTGTGAGCGAGATACACGACAGATAATCCACCTCATCTGAGTCAATTATACACCTTCCGAACCCTCTTACCATTGCCTCTACTGTCTTTGTATGAATGTCTGATTCCAGTTTACAACGATCCGAGCAATTATATATCAACGGTCAATGGCACAATGGTGTTGATACACTCGTTGTCCGTGATCTTGCTGAAGATGGGAGTGTTGCCACTGTCGCAGCCGCAAGCGCTGAACAGGCCAACGAGGCACTAACGGCAGCGACCGACGCTCAGCGTGCGCTCCAACAGACGACACCCGTTGAGCGTGCTGAGTGGTTAGAGGCAATTGCTGATGAGCTTGAATCGCGGGCTGACGAGTTTACTGACTTGATTGTTCGCGAGGCAGGTAAGCCTATTTCGTCCGCTGCAGGTGCGCCATCAACCTCAGCGCGGCGATTTCGAATTGCAGCTGCTGAGGCTCGCGATCTCGCTCATAACTATGGGGAGTATCGTGAAGGCTCAACACCTGGCCATGAGGGCTGGACTGCGATTGTGAAGCCTGAGCCAATCGGGACTGTTCTGTGTATTGCTCCATACAACTATCCACTACAGACGACTGTACTACAGATTGCACCAGCACTTGCGGCAGGTAATAGTATTGTACTTAAGCCATCAAGCAAGACACCGACAACAGCAGCACTCCTTACTGATGTGATCGCTTCGGCGGTTGACCTCCCTGAGGGAACTCTCAATTTTGTCCCTGGCCGGAGTCGAGAGATTGGAGATGCCTTGGCTGGTGACAGCCGGATTGATACAATTGCGATGACCGGTTCCTCTGAGGCAGGAGAGCATGTCGCCCAAGAGTCAGGAATGGTCAATCTGGTGATGGAACTCGGTGGGAACGCACCAGCAGTTATTTTTCCGGATGCTAATCTCTCGGATGCAGCAGGAGCCTGTACTGCCGGTTCGCTCAAGTTTGGCGGACAGCGTTGCTCTGCTGTCTCTCGTGTGTTAGCTCATGAGTCCGTTCATGACGACATTGTCAATCAGATCGAAGAAACCGTGCAGTCGTGGGTTGTTGGCGATCTTTTTGACGAATCGACCGATTTTGGTCCGCTTATCGACGAGGACCACGCGAGGCAAGTAGAGACGCTAGTTGATAATTCGGTTAATGCAGGAGCAAACGTGGTTACCGGTGGCGAGCGTGACGGCGCATTCTATCAGCCAACAGTTCTATCAGACGTTCCACACGATGCCGATATACTGTATCAAGAGCAGTTCGGTCCTGTTGCTGCAGTCACTTCCTTCAGCGATGAGGATGAGGCTATTACGATAGCAAATGCTGGTAACCTCGCGCTTGATGCTTCAGTGTTTACCACGAATCATAATCGTGCGATGCGAGTTGCTGACCAGATTGATGCTGGCAGTGTCCGTATCAATGGTGCACCCTCGCATGGATTAGGCGACATTCCCTTCGGTGGGAATGGTGGCTCAGGAATCAATCGCGAGGGAATCCACGCAGCAATTGAGCAGATGATTCGAAAGAAGTCAATCGTTCTTTGAATGAGTATGGCAGATACACAGCACAGACTACCACAGCATACTTGACCGTCAGAGACGCTCTCCTTGAGAGTCGAGCTGGTTTCCAGTACCTCGGGTTCTCAGGTGTCTGACCCGGTCACAGTGTAAGAAATTCATTAGCCCCGGTAAGACATGACAGCCGGATACTCAGGAATATATATTTACATATTAATATATAACAAAAATATATGGATATAAATGATGTTGATGACAAAACTCAGATGATGTCAACTGATTCTCCGGGGTCCGCTGAAAAAGTTTCCAGACGATCACTTCTACAGACAACTGCCGCGGGCACGCTTGCAGGGATCACCGGTTTGGCCGGATGTCAGGGCGGGACCGGTGGTAGTCAATCAAATGTCGAACCAATTAGCCAGGATAGTCTCACGATCTGGCATGCGATGGGGGGGAGTAACGGAGAGACACTACAAGCACTCGCTGACCAATTCCAGTCTGAAACCGGCATCAGTGTGAATCTTGTTTTCCAGGATTCATACGAAGGTGTTCTAACAAAAACACTCGGTGCTTTAGAATCTGGATCGGTGCCCGATCTGGCACAGATTGACAGTTTATTTGCTCAGCAGGTGCTGAATACCGACGCAGTTGAGCCAGTTGAGGAGCTTTTAACTGACGACTTCCCGGCCGATGACTTCTTGTCCAACGTCACGTCTTTCTTTACGCTTGATGGGACGCTCCAGTCGATGCCATTTAATAACTCGAACTGTATCATGTACTATAATAAATCCGCCTTCGAAGCGGCTGGATTAGACCCAGAGAGCCCTCCAGAAACAATATCAGAGGTCCGCCAGTATTCGGAAACACTGGTAGATGAAGGTGTAACGGACTTTGGAATCACGTGGCCGAACCACGTTTGGTTTGTTGAAACCTGGTTTTCGAATGACGGGCAATTTTTAGTTGATGCCGAGAACGGTCACGATGGGTCAGCCTCAACATTGACCGTTGATAACGATACGGCTCGGAAATTATACGAGTGGTGGCGAGGGATGGCTCAGGATGGACTTTACTCCAACCCAGGGATTGAAGCTTGGGGAGAAGCCAGTACGACATTCCTCACTGAGAACGCCGCTATGTTGCTAACTTCAACTTCAAGTGTGACGAGCACTCGAACACAAGCAACAGAAAACGGATTTGAGGTAGATACTGCGTTTTATCCAACAGTTGATGGCGACCGCGTCGGTCCAGTAATTGGTGGTGCATCTTGGTTTGCATCCGCTGGACTCTCTGATGAGCGACGAGGCCAGGTTGGACAGTTCCTTGAATTCATGGGCTCGACCGAAGCACAAATGAAGTGGCACAAGGGCACAGGATATTATCCAATTCGAGAGTCCGCTATCGGTCGACTTGAGAGCGAGGGATGGTTCGAGCAGAACCCAATGTACAGAACGGCATTCGATCAACTAACACAGGCTGAACAGGATCCTGCGACGAAACGAATGCTTGTTGGCCCAGCACGTCAGATACAGACGACGATTCAAGACACATCAGTCGAGATCTTTGACGAAAACATAAGCATCGACCAAGGAATCTCAAATATGAAATCTACAGCTGAAGAGGAGTTTGAGCGATACAGCAGTAATTAATCATGTCGTCACGTGAGATTTTCACTGACCGTGCGCAGGGGCTGGGACTGTTAGTTCCAACGATCATCGTTTCGATTATTTTCTTGTACTACCCAGCTGTGCGAGCCCTCGGGCTAAGTTTTTACCAAGCAACATTTGGTCGAAGTAGTTTTACTGGACTGAGTAACTATACCCGAATTATATCCTCAGGTGATTATCTTGGAAGTATTGTGGTTTCTGTTGGGTTTGCAGTCTGTGTTGTCCTTGGCGTCCTTGTAGTGGCATTGTACTTTACGTTTCTCATTCATGAGGTTGATTATGGAAAAAGCGTATATCTCATCGCCTCAATATGGCCGTATGCTCTCCCCCCGGCTGTTGCCGGGTTAGTGTTTTTATTTCTCTCGCATCCAACGATTGGTATCCTCACGTCGTATATTGAGTCGATTGGAATTCAAGTCGATTGGTTTAGTGATGGAGGGCAAGCATTTACTGTCGTTGTTATTGCAGCAGTCTGGAAACAAATCGGATATAATATCATTTTCATGACCGCTGCGATGAACAACATCCCTGACTCGCTGACCGAAACAGCTCGTCTTGACGGTGTTGGCCGGATTAACAGGCTGTTGCGAGTGTACGTGCCGATGATGTCGCCAACCCTCGTGTTTTTAGTTGTTATCAATACAATCTATGGGTTCTTCGGGACGTTCGCCATAATTGATACGATGACGATGGGTGGGCCGGCTGGAGCAACCAATATTCTCATTTATGACCTGTATCAGACTGCGTTCCAGTCGTATGACTTTGGATTTGCCTCGGCAAAATCAGTCATTCTGTTTATAATTGTTGGGCTTCTCATGATTGTTCAGTTTAAGATTAGTGACCGGTATACATTCTATGGGACATAACAGATGGTCTTACTCTCAATTTTTGCAGCAGCGGTTCAGCGCACTCGCGAGAGAACACGCCCAATATTTAATCAGTTTGATGATGATACAGAGACCGATCAAGTAAGACTTCACCTCCTCGCCATTGCATCTATCTTCATTATCATTCTGCCTATTATCGTTGCTATCGTCGTTAGCACGAAAGAGAGCGGGATTGTCACTAGCGTGACTGAATTAATTCCTGGAACAAGCGGACCAGCAAATTATCAGCGAGCGCTTTTTGAGCTCGGATTCTGGCGATTTATGCTCAATTCGTTCATCATGTCAGTGATTATCGTTGTCGGGAAACTGTTCGTGTCACTGCTCGCTGCGTTGGCGATTGTTTATTATCGGCTTCCATACAAGAATCTAATTTTCTTGTTCATCTTGTTCACACTCTTATTGCCAGTCCCGGTGCGATTTGTTCCATTGTATCGGCTGACTGTCGATATCGGGTGGAATAATTCATTCTTAGCGATTACCGTTCCATATATTGCGAGCGCAACGACCGTCTTTATTCTTCGACAGCACTTTCTCTCAATCTCCGAGTCACTGGTTGAGACAGCGAAAATAGACGGGGTTGGTCCAGTTCGGTTTCTCACATCTGTACTCATCCCAATGTCAAGGGGGATTTTAGTTGGTGTGTCTGTAATTATGTTTGTCTTCGCTTGGAATCAGTATTTGTGGCCACTGGTTATTATCGATACAGAGGGACAGCAAGTCGCACAAGTCGGATTAAGTATTCTACGAGGACAAGCAAGCTCTGGAGAAGTCGCATGGTCGATGGTAATGACTGGATCGGTGCTCACGCTCGTACCA
>KE356562.1:1137038-1138213 GCA_000416005.1 Haloquadratum sp. J07HQX50
CCGTTGCCTGCGAATACAACTCGCGAACAGGTCGACATTCAAGCAAGTGATTTTGAGGCCGAGGCGAACGAGGAGGCCAGACGTGAAGCGACAGAACTCACTGAGTCAGAGACGTCTCAGCCTGGGTTTGGTATAGGTGTCGGTCTTCTTGCACTATTTGTCACAATCATTATGTGGAGGAAAGAAAATGAGTGAGTCAAGCGAAACCAACCAAGCCTCAACACAATCTGAGACAGGTAATAATGAATTGATTAGTGACAATAGAAGCCTCCGACGGTATGCACAATTGGCAGCATTCGGGGTGTTATCACTCTTAGCGCTCATAGCAATAATTCGCTTCTATATGGCCTCTGCACGGGCAATTAGCATCTGGATTGCCCCTGATTTCGAGCCACTATTTCAGGCTGGATTTAATCTAGTCATTTTGATATTTGCAGTTGCCGGTGTATCAGTGCTTGGACAGCGACTCACTGTGTGAACTTCGCGACTATTGACGGCCGATTTCAGCCGACTCAGCCCGACTGCGGAGAAGAGAGACCATATTCGTATGAAATAACATAGCTGGCTTCTCCTGCATCATTGGTGTATCGTGTCTCCCACCCAGGCTGTGGCCCAGTTCATGAATCCCAGCCCAGATATTGTGACATTGTTGTGTGTCACAGGGAGTTGTGATTTCTTCATCAAGCGAGCGAACACGATTCATACCGACGATTGCATACTGGTCATCGATCGCGGCTCGACCACCACCACGGGCGTCATACAGCAGCATGTTGCATGTATATCCAATTTTTGGACACACATCGGTCCACCATTGGTATGTTTCAAGACTATTATCTTGATGAGGCGGTTCAAATAACTGTTCGAATCCAATATCAATTTCATAATCAAAGCCAGCAGACTCGAGTGCTTGGGCGATGTATTGTGAGAGCATACGCTCAGGTGCCCTCCCCTGTCGGGCATCGAGTGCGCGTGACTGGTGAATTGCAATACCAAGCATTGGATTCCCAGTTTCCTGCGTGAGTGTCTTGCGAATTCGTTCGACACGCGCTTGCTCGAACAGAAGCGCGCGAATGGTATCAAGTAAATCGCTGAGGGACATGTGAAAGAGCAGTATGTGGCTCCACACAAATTTTGGGACCAATCATTTGATTTCAAGACGGATAGTTTGACTCTGA
>KE356562.1:1138233-1140665 GCA_000416005.1 Haloquadratum sp. J07HQX50
AGCTTCACAGGGAATTGCAAACTACAACCATCTACGTCACTCACGACCAGACTGAAGCGATGACGCTTGCCGATCGGGTTGTGGTTATGAATGATGGACAGGTTCAACAGGTTGATAAGCCACAGCAGTTGTACGATTACCCCAAGAATCGATTTGTTGCAGAGTTCATCGGCGACCCGGCGATGAATATATTCCCAGTCGAGTTGAGATCATCTGATCAGGGGATAATCGCGAGTCATGAGGGATTCACTATCCCACTCCCAAACATCGACAGGTCATCATTGGGTAGCACGACGACAGCAGAGTTGGGTGTCCGCCCAGAGGATCTCATGCTATCGACAGAGGCAGAAACAGAGGCGCCAGTTCAATTCTCAGCAGAGGTGACTGTGACTGAGCCGCTGGGTGACAGTCTTTTATTAGAATGTTTAATTGGAGAGACAGCATGTCGAGTGCAAGCTAATCCGCGGAGTCGCGTTTCGCCAGGTGAATCTGTGGAACTATCCTACAATCCAGAGCGGATTCACCTTTTTGACGAAACCACAGGAGAGACCATCCATCACACAGATAGCTCCTCACAGCAAGTGACCCAGATAGGGTCGGTAACTCAGTCTTGAGCTCCCCACGAGTGAAGTCGTGGGATTCAGCGTGGACTCCCGTTCTGATCGATTCCTCGGCGGGAGAGTGACCTCCATCCATATTCAACGTCCCGTTGTTCAAGTGCACGCCTACAAGTGCGCCTCCACCGGACCCAGTTTGGTTCCGGCGGAGATACTGCAGTCCGATGTTCCTCGAAGTGTTGTAATCGGCGTGGGTCTCGCACGTGCATTTCTGACACTCGGACGCCTCACCCGACCGATTGTCTGGGTGGGTGAATCCACAGTGTGAGCAACGCCACGACGTATTTTCAGGGTCAACCTGTTCCACACCGATACCATACTCAGCGGCTTTGTATTCGACGTACTTGGAGGGGCGATTGAACGACCACTCGTGCCTCCACGACGCACCAGTGCGGTCACGAATCTTCGTAGGTTTCGTCGTCCAACGTGGTCTTACTGGTGGTGACGTACTCGGCTTGGAAAGCGTTGTCTACGACGTATTGAGCGCACCAGAGAAACGTGTTTACTGTGCCTTCAAGCAGTCACTCTCCACGTCGAGTGTGACTTGAACAGTGCGCCGCACATTCATATGGTATACGTAAGACTGGTGATTTCTAAACAGTCGGGAGCCGGCCTGCTACTGTGGCATGGCTTAATTCCCAGTTGTCAGCTTCACGGCTAAAGCCATGCGTTTTCGCCTCGCACCTTCTATAACGACTCGTCGGAATATCTGTCGATGGATTACTCTTAACTTATATCCAGCTGAAAAATACCTGAGGAGGATAGCCAATGTGCAGACGGTTCCCGGCATGCGGCGGCGTGGTGCAATCCGCGATTAACCTCGCTCGGGCTTGGTTTCTGTTCGCGGCTGATGCGGGCCGTAGCCTACTCTTCAACACGAAAGAATCCCGACCAAACGCTGGAATATTTTCGGCCTCGGCTGTCAGACACGCATAGGTAGAGAAATAAGAGAAGCCATTTACTGATGGGCTAACACGTGATATTTGCCTAACGTGTTCAGAGCCGATCAAATGGTTACAGATTGAGAGAACGATATAAGAACTAAAACATGAGATGAACATAGTGTAGTGATGCCTACGTCATGAACCGACATCGTGTTCTCATCAGCGGCGGTCTGGTGATGATTCTCCTCATTCTCGTCTCAGCGATCGCACTGCCCGGCGCGATTGCAGAACGTGATAACGATATTCGGGACGGAATTATACGGCTCAATCAGGGCGTTGCTGTTGAGCCACTGACAGTGAGTGGTCAGTCAGTTTCACTCTCATTAGATATCCGCCTATCTCATCGCGGCGGTGTCTCTAAAAATGTCTCCGTTGAAGTGCGAGCTATCGATGCAGATTCAAATTTACTCCGAGATACAGAGCGTCTATCTGTTGGATCTATTCGTGGGAATCGGGAAGTGCCGGTTCGAGCAAATCTCACCGTTCCACGAGAGGGTCGGTATCGATTCGACGTGAGGATATATCAATCAGAGCAACAGGTTGAGAATGGAGAGACAACTGTGTCTGGCGTGGGTGCACTGACTCCGGCATATGCAGAATCCACAGTCCGCTTCGAGCAGTTTGAGACTGCAACAATCCCACCAATTACTTACCGAATCTCAAACGTCAGTGAAAGCCAGGTACGACTCACAACGACGACGTACCTGACGAATACAGGCGATATGGCAACTGATAGACTACAACTCCGCATTATGGCTCGTCAGGCAGACTCGAATATTATCGCGGATCAAACCACAGCAACTGTCAAGACAGTCAGGCCTGGACGAACCACAGAGGTAAACGCGACACTTGAACTCCCTGATGAGTACAA
>KE356562.1:1141418-1152611 GCA_000416005.1 Haloquadratum sp. J07HQX50
ACGAGACGCTCTGCGTCTCAAACCACTTGACCCTGAGGCCGTTGACAAGAGCACGATTATCAAGCGTGTAATCATTACCGTTGTTGCAAATACGATTTCTTTATATATTCCACGGCGTGTTTTTCTGCTCTCTAACACTAACTCAAACGGGGCTCAATGTGCTTCACTCGTCGCTCTCCGTGGTCTCGATATAACAGTCGCTTCGTAGGCGACCACCTGCTCGTGATCCAACCATCTGGAAATCAAGACCGTGTTGATCGGTGGCGAGTTGGTACGAACGCCGCCGTCTGGTGGTCAACTAAGCAAGAGCAAAACGAAAGCAAAGAATGAATATCGTGGGAATCACAGCCTGGTCGTGGCACGAGTGACTGGTTGTCTGTGGCTATCGGTTATATCCACGAGTCAGGTCGTTGACTTCGGCTCACTCTGTGTCATATGACTATTTTTAATCTCGATCATGCTTTATTTCCTCACCTGGAAGTGTCTCAGCTCCAACTCCGAGTTTCACACCTGGATACAGACTGGAGTTGATTGCCGTTTTCGCCCTGTCACCGATGACTGCACCGAGTTTTCGCTTTCCAGTGTCGATTCGGTCGCCTTTGACTGTCATTTCGATAGTCTCTTCGTCGTGTCTGAGGTTTGCTATCTGGCTACCAGCACCCAAATTCACTGACTGACCAAGCACAGAGTCCCCGACATATGATAAGTGTGGGACTGCACTGTTCTCAGCGATAATCGAGTTCTTAATTTCGACTGCATGCCCGATATGCACGTTCGACCCGATATGTGTCGCCCCTCGAATGTGTGCGTTCGGTCCGACCTCTGCCCCTGTTTGAATGTAAATTGGCCCCTCAAGATAGCATCCATCGCTGACTGTCGCACCTGCTTCAATCACGACTGCCCCAGTAATCGTCGCTGAGTCGGCAACAGTGCCTCTGATTGTCGTTTCCTGCATGCTCAACAGCATTTCGTTTGCCGTTAGCAGCTCCCACGGACGGCCGACATCCAACCAGTGACCAGAGTATTCAACAACTGATATCGAAGTTCCCCGCTCAAGTTCACGCCTGATAGAATCGGTGATTTCATACTCGCCGCGATCGCTTTTCGGGGTGTCCGAAATTGCATCAAAAATGGATGGTTCAAAAGCATATGCACCAACGTTTGCAAGATTCGTTGGTGGGTCCGCTGGCTTTTCAAAAATCGCCGCCAAGGTGTCGCCATCTGTCGAGAGAACTCCATAAGATGTTGGATTTTCAACTGGCGTGCTCGCGATTGCGGTCCCTGGTGTTGCTGCGAGTGAGTTGGGTAACTCTGAGTCGATCACGACATCTCCGTTTAAAACGATGAATTCACCGTGCACCACATTTGATACTGCGTCAACTGCGTCAGCAGTTCCCTGTGGCGCGTCCTGTTCGATGTAGGTGATTGGAGTTCCCCGATATGCATCGTCAAATGTCTCACGGATTAAGTTACCACGATAGCTCGTGACGAGTACATATCGATCAACGACTTCAGCACAGGCATCAAGCACGTGTGCACAAAGTGGCTTGCCGGCAACTGGGAGGAGTGGCTTTGGTCGGGGGTTGGTCAGTGGCCGCATCCGCGTGCCTTGGCCTGCAGCGAGGATTACTCCATCCATGCGGTAGATATTGACAGTGATCTACAAAATCATGATGGTCATTATGTCTGCTGGGTGCTGAGAGGAGAGTCCCTCGCCTGCGCTGATGTCGGTGTCGTCACTCACCAAGATACAAATTCGCTACCTCCTCGCTCTCCAGCAGTTCTTGGCCGCTCCCTTCAAACTCATTTTCACCCATATCTAAGACATAGCCGCGATCAGATACTCGCAGTGCCTGGCGAGCGTTTTGTTCAACCATCAAAATAGCTGTCTCAGTTACATCACGAATCTCGACTAAGCGATCAAACATGTCAGAAACAAGATCGGGCGCTAACCCTGCAGATGGTTCATCAACCAACAAGAGGTCTGGATCGATCATCAGAGCCGATGAGAGAGCTAACATCTGTTGTTGCCCACCAGACATTGATCCTGCACGCTGGTTTCGGCGCTCCGCCAAGATCGGGAAGCGTTCCCAGACATCCTCAAGTTGGTCTGCTGTGGGATCATCATCAATATATGCACCCATCTCGAGATTTTCCTCAACAGTGAGCGTCGGAAATACATTGTTCTTTTGTGGAACATAGCAAAGCCCTTTATATGTCACTTCATCCGGTCTGAGGTTCGTTATTTCTTCACCATTGAATCTAACTGTCCCGTCCCAGCAATCGATGAGGCCATACATGGCCTTCATCATCGTTGATTTTCCTGCACCATTTGGACCGATTATTGTCACGATTTCATCCTGTGCGACATCAAGATCAACGCCATGAAGAATTTCTGCATCCCCGTATCCAGAGATAATATTTCGAGCCTCGAGCAGTGCCATCTTACTCCACTCCGAGGTATGCGTCAATTACCGCATCATTGTTACGAATCTCTTCTGGCGGCCCTTGAATGAGACGCTTGCCCTCATTCATGACGATGATTGTCTCAGAAAGTTCCATGATGACATTCATATCATGTTCGACGATACAGAAGGTGTACCCCTCCGAGCTCAACTTCTCGATACGATCCATGAGCTTCTGTGTGAGTGTCGGATTCACCCCTGCAACAGGTTCGTCAAGTAGGATTAATTCGGGATCAAGCATGAGGACACGGCCTAACTCGAGTAGTTTTCGCTGACCACCAGAGAGATTCTCGGCTGGTTCATCGCGTAAATGCTCAATCTCTAACAATTCGAGCATCTCAATCCCCCGCTGACGTACCGTCTCCTCCTCGGTGCTTACTTTGTCACGCCTGAACCAAGTGTTGATGACCGACTCGCCTGCCTGGCCTTGCGGAGCTAACATAAGATTCTCCAATGCTGTCATTTCACCAAGTTCGCGTGTGAGTTGGAATGTGCGAACAAGTCCCTCACGCGCTAATTGATATGGGCGTGCATTGCGTGCTTGCTCGCGCGACTGAGTCAATCGCTCTTCAGCAATGTATCCGCCTGCACCAACTGCGACGCCACCGATAGTGATGGCCAGTGCAGGCAGCGCGCCAAAGCTAAACGGTCCTAAGCCGACCGCCGCGGCGATGACACCACCACTGAATCCTGCGGCGCTACCCCAGATAGTTGTCTCCATATCTGTTGGTGCCATGAGATATTGAAGATCGGTTCCGCGGTAGCTGATCCGACCATTATCGGGCACATAAAATCCACTGATGAGATTGAACGTTGTCGTTTTCCCAGCGCCGTTTGGTCCAATAAGCCCGGTAATCGTTCCTGACTCGATCTCAAAGGTTGCACCATCAACAGCGACAATCCCACCAAACGTTTTTCGAAGGTCTTCGACGGCAAGCAATGGGTCGCTCATTCGGCACCCTCCGTGCGGCGAGTCCGCTGTTCACCGGTGGTACTCCCCTCTCGAGTTAACAAGCCTTCCGGGAGATAGTACAGGACGATCAGAAACAGGATTCCGACGATCACAAGCCGGAACGCCTGAATATTAACCCGAATCGCAGGAGGAAAGAACCCAGCCAGTTGTGTTGTTGCCTGCTGGAATGCCCAGAACAGCGCAGCTCCAAATATCATACCCTTATTATTGCCTACACCACCGACGAACATGATGAGTAAGATAATGAACGTTACTCGTGGAGCGAACGTCGTGAAGGTAAGTCCCTGTGCGTACATCGCCCACAGCGCACCAGCGAAACCAGCCAATCCTGACCCAATCATCATACTTTGCAACTTGTAAGTAAATGGGTTCTTTCCAAGCGATTCAACAACAGTTTCGTCATTTCGAATCGCTCGAAGCACTCGACCGAACGGTGTCTGAACTGTCTGTTCGACGATATAAAACAGCCCCGTCAAGAAGAGAATAAACCCAGCCAGTTGTATCCGCGGATAATCAAGTTGCACGGTGAGTTCTCCCAATCCGATAATGACGTATCCGACGCCTACGTCACCGCCAAAGGCAAGCATCCAAACCAGATTTTGAAATAGCGTCTGTAGTGCACCAGTGAGACGGCCTGCAGTCAGTGGGTCCACCAGTGGTAGCACAAAATACCAGATACTTACAAACCATAGTGAACCAACGCCGATTATCGAAAGTCTGTTTGCTGCTATGACTGCTGAACGCTGGATGGCTATATAGTATGAGAGAACGAGTACTGAAAGCGCTGACAGTGTCACCGCAATCTGTATACTGACCGTTTCAATCACTGCCAGTGGAACCAGACTAACGAGAAGACCACTCCCAACCAATATTGCAGTTATGAGCGCTGGTCGAGAAAGTTCACTATAATGTAGACGAACTGCCGTCACGGCGATAGTCCATGTATATATCGATACGACCAGTCCGACTGGCAGAATAATTCCAAAGAGCACAACAACAACCGTTGTGATGGCACCTACTCCAAGTGCCGCCAGAACCGCTCCACGCAAGGGAGTAGCGGTCTGCCCAAGTGCAGTGAACTGATACAGCCGTGTTTGAAGTGGCGTTGAGCGATGACGACACAACCATCCAAAGCCAGCAGTCGTTAATCCCCAAACGACGGCGACGAATACCCCAAATAGCACTGCACCCACCAAGCTCTGTCCAGTGACAGGAAAGTAACTCTGCAATGGGGGACTATAACCACGCAAAGCGTCTGGGCCGTTCGCCAACCAGGTTTCAGACTGGATGACGCGTTGGAAGATGACAGAAATACCCAACACAGTAATTGCTAAGTAATCTTCCCGTAGTCGGATCGTTGGCAATGTCACCAGCCCACCGATTACGGCCGCTAGGAGTGTCCCAGCGAGGATTGCTATCGGCCATGTCCCAAGAAGTGGGACATTGCCGAGACCGATTATATAAACAGTAAAATCATCCGGAGTATCTGGTCCCAGCACAAATAACGCTGCCGTGTAAGCCCCGATCAAATAAAATCCGACGTGTCCAAAGTCTAGCAATCCTGTGTGCCCATATTTGATATTCAGACCAAGAGCTAAAATTCCATATATTGAGACAAGCAACAGGAATGAGACAACGACATCTGCAACAGCCATATTATTTTCCCCCAACGATGCCTTCGGGCTTTAATAATAAGACTCCGAGTAGTACGACGAATGCTACTGGGATACGGTATGTTGCGCTCAATCCTGGAATTGCGTATATTCCAACTTCCATAGCTAGTCCAATAATATAACTTCCTAAGATAGCACCATACACCGAAATTCCACCAAGAATAACACCGGCAAACATCGGTAAGAGAAGATTAAATCCGAGATTGATCGTGATAGAATTGAACAAAAACCCGAGCATCGTGCCACCAATTGCTGCAAACAAGCCTGCGATAATCCAGACAGACATCATTACACGACGGGTATTAATTCCACGAACAAGCGCAAGCTCTCGGTTATCGCTCGTTGCTCGCATTGTCTTGCCAAGGGTTGTCGCCTGTAGTATATAGTGTAACGCTGCCATCATCGTGAGAGCGAGTATAACAATGCCAATACGTAGCGGCGAGATACTGATACGAGTCGCTATGATGGATGTCTCCGGCGTACCCACTCCAGCAGAGAGGAGTGCTCCGGAGAGTACCAGAGTGACGAGGCCAGCACTAATAGCGGCCAGTCGCTTCCCAACGACAGCTGCGCTTGTGGTGCGGTACCGGTATGCGGCAATCACAGCCGCAGTTGTAAGCACACTCATTAATGCGACTTCGAACCATCCATATGAGAGAACAGCGACCGCTCCGGACTCACCGGTCCGAGTGCTCTGAATTGAGATGAATATGCCGCCGTTAGTGAGAAACAGATCGAAGAATTTTGCCATGGTGACGTCGAGTTGCCCACCAAAAAAAGGGAGTGTCGTATCGACGGCATAAAATCGTATCTCACCGCCATAGAGTGTCTGAATGCTGAACCGAACCACAAATGCTACAGCTAATGACACGACGAGCATCATTGCTAGCTCAATATCCTTGTTTCGAAACGGCCGAAAAATACGCGACTCCAATAGTGGAACAGTTGCTCCGAGCATAACGAACGAAAACAGTACTGCTGCTAGAAAAGAGGGGACCGCTATCACCACAATTGCACCAACGAGCACTGCAATCCCTACATGAACTGCCAGTGCAAGTGTGACTGGGGCTGAAATGCCCCACCAACTTCCCTTGAGCGCTGGCACACCACCCAGGTGATATACACTCCCAAGTACCCCACCAGCAGAGAGAACGAACAGAATCGCTGCTCCTGTCGGGGTTACTTGCTGTGCCTCGGAGGCGAAGACGTCAAATAGCGGGACAGTATTTGGCTTGTTCACGAGCAGTGCAAGATACGCACCAAGAGTTAAAAGATCACCATGCGCAAAGTTGGGCACTTCAGCTATATCGTACACTAACGCCAACCCTGTGGCTCCTAATGCAACAATACTCCCCGTGACAACACCCGTCATCATCGCGTTCAACAAGCCCGTCTCGGCTGTCATGTCAAGAACTGCTAATGAATTGGATAAAATCATTTCGGTGAATTACCACTCAGGGACACGTAGTTCGAAAGAGCAACTTAGAGTCACCACAAGATAGCACTGGCTTCGTTGTTTTGAACGATCCCAAGGCATCCATCTTATGGGTTAAATCGTGACATCGTCAACAGAAAACCATCTGAACTGTGTGTTCACACTAATATCTTTTATCGAATTATGTAGCGTCAGTAGTTATATATATATTGACTCACAATCGGTCACACAATGTCAGACCGAAGCCGACGTGATGTAATTAAATCGCTCGGAGCTGCTGGAACGGCTGGAACTATCTCACTCGCCGGGTGTAGTCAGCAAACGAGTAGTGAGTCAACAGAAACCTCAACACCAGAGAGTGGAGCCGATAGCGGTGATGAACCGACCGAGCAAGCGGCTACTGAGGAATCGTCAGGTGGAGAGCCGGTTTCTCTTGGCTCAATTTTCCCCGTGACGGGAACAAACAGTGCATATGGAGGCGGTCATCAGCAGGCATTTAATCTCGCTGTTGAAGAAATCAATAATGCTGGTGGAATTCTCGGCGGACGCGAAGTCACGACAGTAAATAGCGATACCGAAGGGAGCCCTTCACGCGCTGCACAAAAATTCCGGACAATGATAAACGAAGAGGGGATTGTCGGCTTAGTCGGACCATATTCGTCAGGGATCGGGACGACACTTGCCCCGATCGCGAAAGACAACCGTGTAATGGAAAATCTCAAATGGGAACACCTCACCAGCGCTGGAAACAGCAGGGGTGAACGAAGATAATAATGTCAAATACTATGGTCGAACTGCTCCGAATGATGTTCAACAGGCACTCGTTATGGCGCGTGTCCTCAATCAGACGGTTGAGGCTGAAACTGCTTCGTTCTTATACGTGGATAATCCATACGGTGAAGGCTTAGCTTCTGAGGCACGTGAGGCGTTCGAGGGTGAAACGCTCAATATGGTCGCATACAGTATGCAGACCAGCGATTACACATCAACGATTGATTCGGTATTTGATGGCGGCCCAGATGCAGTCGGAGCTGTTATGTACCCAGGAAACGGGCGGACCATTTTACAGCAGTGGGGTAATAGTGGCTATGATGGACAATGGGTCGGTGCAGAGGCGATTTGGTCGCCAGATATGCTCTCTGAGATTTCAGATGTCGTTGAGGGAATGTATATTACATCACCGCAGACAGCTAATAGCTCAACATTCCAAGAAAATATGGGCGGTCAACAACAGATAACACAGTTTGCTCCGCATGGCTATGATGCGACATATCTTATGGGCCTCGCGCTTGAGCAAGGGGGCGAGGCCAGTGGAACAGCGATTGGAGAGAACGTTCGGAGCGTCTCACGCCCAACTGGTGATGACACTGAGGTCTCTGTTGGAGGCTTCGGCAATGGAAAGGAGGCTCTCGCAGACGGAAGTCCAGTAAACTACGAGGGCGCATCAGGATCGGTCGATTTGAATGAAAATCTCGAACCAGTAGTACCATACCGGATTATGCGAGTCTCAGATGGAACTGCTGAGCTCAATCAAGAAGTGCCACTTTCATATTTTGAAGGAAAGATATAATTCTGGAGGAACTATTTCGTCTATGGAGGCGCTCAATCGTATCTAATGGGTGTAGATCTTGAGACACACTGGCATCCAACCACCAAACTCAATATCATTGGTTCGAGTGTAAATTACGCGAAGTCATCGCCGCTCCCTTCAAACGTCACTCGCGACGAAATCGAAGAATATTGTTATACAGTCGCACAGCTGTACGAGCAATTTATCGAGAGTGTTTATGATGAGACAACACTGTCTCATCGTGAAGCGCAGACGTGGATCTTACGTCAGTTTGTTCGTGAAGGGGCCGAAAGACTGAGTTTTGAAGCAATTGGACTGTATATCTGGGCAATCGGTCGCGCTACAGAGGGAGACCCCCTTTCCCGAACAATCGTCTCAGAGTACTTTGATCGTGCACATGCGAAAATGCAGGCTGCTGATTCAACACTGAGACATCGCGATGCGCCACCATATCCTGATGATGTTCTCAGTGATCCGGTGCCGCTGTGGGTTGAATCATCGCTCATACCCCAGTTGGCTCAGGCGCGTGAGGGGACAGAAAGTTTTGCTGATACAATCAGTCGCTTACTCTTGAGCGAGGTTGAGTCAATCAAATTAAAGAATCTAATTGACGCGATTCGACAAGAACATGACCAAATTCGCTTTATTGGCGTTCAAACTGTCCAGCCGAGATGGGACCGTGAACTCCCCATTTCGGTCCATGTCAGCAATCCATCACACCCGAGCAAAGTAGGAGAGGCCGACGTACTGACTGTCGATGGTCACATAGTGCCATTCAGTTGTGAAATACGCAGTCTTGAGACAAGTCATCGGAAGATGCTACCCCTGTTCAGTTCAGAGACTCCAGCTGAGCGTGGGCTAGCAAATCTGGCGCGCGCATTGGCGCATGTTGAGGTGGACTTGTCGTCGCTCATCTGCACAGCAAGAGAGACAGGCGTATACGCATTAGGGATGAAACAAACGCCTGTCGGTGGTGGAGGACATCTCGTTGTCGTTGTCCCAGACGAAGTGACTGTACATGACGGGCGAGAGGAATCAGGGTTTATTCCACCTGACCGAATTGAACTCATTGACCGCGTTCTCACGGTTGAGCGAGTGAGCAGCGTCCTGCCAGATGCATACGAGGCACAGACGACAACAGCATTTTGGGTCCAGCATATGTCCTCAATTGAAGGACCGACATCAACACCAACCTCGGCAACTGACGAACGTGAGCGAATTCCGACTCCAGTGTTGCGGACGGGATGAGTAGTTACTGTTGGATATGAGAGCTGGATAATGTGGGACTCAAAACCGAGACACGTAGCCGTTATTCGAGTTTAATTTAGCTATTCTGAAGTAAGTGTATGCATCCCTCAATTCACGTCCAAGTCAATCACGGACGACAGGCGAACACCTACGATGTTTCCCGACAAAGAGAACGTGGCGTTACAGTGTCAGGCAACTATTCTCGTGTCAGGGCAGACCTCGCACTTCCAAGCAACGAAGACGAATACCAGTCCCGGTACTTGACGAGGGCTGGGAGTTCACGGAAAGCACGCTTCATTATTGAGACGGCAAGTGGTACCTGCACATTGGGTACCGCAAGGAGAAGCCCCAGCCAGAGGCAACGACGCAGAACGGAACGAAACGGAGCGGTCCTGCGTGTTGACGTCGGTGTCAATCAAATCGCGGTCACCAGCACGGCTCGCTTCTTCAGCGCAGGCAAACTCAATCACGCCCGTAGAGGGTTCGAGAGCACTCGGAGAGATTTGCAAGACTGCGAAACACAGTCAGCACACCGTACTTTGTAAGAAGTGAACGGGAGAGAAGACGAATGCGTAAAGCACGTCTTGCGCTCGATCGCCAACGGAATCGTATCGGGAGCTCTCGAAGATGATGCCGTCACACTCATCTTCGAGAGACGGTATTTGAGACCGTCTCCCGTACGCTGACTGGCATTCGAAGTGGGCATTCCGCAAGCTCAAGCAGTGTGTCGAGCACAAAGCCAAGAACGAGGCGTGTTTGTGGACACAGTGAATCCGAAGAACACGAGCAAGCGCAAGCGGTGCAACGAATGTGGGTGCGTCCATGACGACACCCGTCATCGAGACGAGTTTGGGTGCCAGCGGTGTGGAAGGCAGAATCACGCAGACCACAATGCGGTCTCCAGACTACATCCGGCGGGTAGCAAAGTCACGACGTGACTTTGCGACGGCGAAGAATATTTTGGAGTTGTATTTCCTGCGAGGCCATCAGCCGTCTCGTGGGAGAAGCGTCAGTCAATACGCTCTGAAATCAGGGCCAAGGACGCCGAGTGAGGGCAGACAGCCCTCACCTATACGGGTGAGAGGAAGAGGCCACTGACAAGCCCCACCCTCAACGAACGAACCCGTTTCTGGGTGAGCGAAGTGGGGGGCGTTGGCCTGGTTCACTTCACCGCTAATCTCCCATACTCCACTCCAACTTCCACTGCGTATGAGCTCCCTCTCAATCGGATATTCTCACGACATGACTCGTCGACAAATATCAGTTTGGAATCTCTTCGACCGTATTCTCTAAGATACCGACATCTTCGACTTCGATTTCAACCGTTTCGCCAGGGTTAAGCTTGATATCTTGAAACGTACCCACACCCTCTGGCGTTCCTGTTGCTATGATATCACCAGGTTGGAGTTCTACGCGAGAGGAGACGAATGAGACGAGCTCTGCAACGGATCGAATCATCATCGAAGTGTGGTCATCCTGCATCAATTCGCCGTTGACCCGCGAGGAGATTTCGAGATCTTGTGGGTCGTCAATTTCGTCGACGACAACTGTTGGGCCGACTGGTGTCGTTGCCTGCATCGTTTTTCCTGAGAACCAATCCAGCATGTCGTCCTCGCCGACCTCCATGCCAAACTGGAGATCGCGGGCAGATGTATCGTTTAAAATAGTATATCCGGCGACATGGTCGAGTGCGTTATGTGGCTCAACATGGCGAGCAGGTGTTCCGATAACCGCAGCGAGCTCGGCCTCATAATCGATCTCTTCCGTGACGGTCGTATGATACGAGATAGGTGCATCAGCACCCACTAACGTTCGCGGGAGTTTCATGA
>KE356562.1:1153570-1156711 GCA_000416005.1 Haloquadratum sp. J07HQX50
CTGGGCTTGGTCGTGCAATCGCGCACGGGTTCGCTGTCCGGAATGCTACCGTCGTCTGTGCTGATATTAATATTGAAGATGCGACAACAGTTGCAGAGAATATCGGTGATAACGCAACGGCTGTCAAAGTCGATGTAACTGATACTGACTCACTTCAAGCGCTGCGCGATGGCGTGATTGAGGAGTTTGGAGGATATGATATTCTGTGTAATATTCCAGGTATCAATACTCGACAATCGGTCTTGGAGCTTTCAGAAGCACGCTGGCGACAAATACTCGAGGTGAACTTGACAGGCGTGTTTCTCGCAGCGAAGGTGCTGGGTGAGCCGCTCGTCAATCAACAGTCAGGAAGCGTGATCAATATGGCGTCGATTCGTGGCCTCGATGGGGGGCCAAATCAATCTGCATACTCAGCGAGCAAAGGTGGCGTCGTCCAGTTGACCAAGGGGCTCGCAGCTGAGTGGGCACCCGATGTCCGGGTAAATGCACTCGCACCTGGATACATGAAAACACCGCTGGTCCGGGAGGCAATGGAGGATAAGGAGTGGCATAGGAAAATGCGTGAAGGACATATGCTTGAGCGGTTTGGCGAGCCTGAGGAAGTTGCCGGCGCAGCAATCTACCTCGCTGCGGAGGCAAGTTCGTTCGTCACCGGAACTATCCTCAGCGTTGATGGAGGCTGGACAGCCCAGTAGTCAATAGCATACAATCATCGCACGTGATTTTGATTGTGCAGACTTGGCTCTGATAGCGATAGATGCGATTCACAGAATAAAAAAGAACGAACCTGATACGCAGGTGAGTCACTAACTCGCTGTTTTGACTTCAGGGACCTCATCGCACCTGCAACCACCTCGGTCAACGAGCTCAGCCGGGCGAAGTCGCTCACCACAGCTCTGACATGAAATCCATACATCAACCTCAACATCGTACTCGTCAACGGTGACAGCGTTGCGTCCCTCCCACTTGTCTATCATTCCTGAGAGGACAGCGCGGAGACGGCTTGACAATTTCTGCACTGATTCTAAATCTGCAGAAATCGGCTTTTGAGCCTTCTTTTTTCGCTCTTCGGACGAGACATCGCGATGCTTTCGCAAATAATTATACACTGCCTGATAGCTGACAAAGTCAGCCTCAAGTTGATTAATCTCAATTCCTTTGTTCGCTAATGTCTGTCGAGCTTCCGTCTGCATCCCGGCGGTGACCTCATCAGCAGTGAGGAGCCGATACATGTTTTCAGCCTCACCATCAAGAACACGGTCCCCACTCGATTCGAGTGCGGACTCAACAATCAAGCGATTTACATATTCTGCAAGATCGCGCAGGCTTTGTTGCTCACCTGATGATTCACCTAACCATCGAGCAACAAGATCATCGCCAAGCTCGGGAATGCTGTACCGCTTCGCAACGCGTTCAATTTTCGGCCCTCTCCCACCGCGACGTGATTTCGATCTACCTTTCTCCCCCATCATCTAAATTTTATAACACGTAGGTATGAAACTTTCGCTGCTGTGTATATACACAAAATACCATGTTATAATTTAATTCATTTCACAATTGAATTTAAATATCTCTATTTATATTTTAACCTCATCTTATGATGGAGTTATTGTTAGTTCATTTACTCGTGTTACGATTAGTTTTCACGTGAATGATATGACCAGCTCACAAAGTGAGTGCACTCGGCACATTTCACTCATGGGATACATATGTCACTGGTGTAGAAAGACAGGTTTGATTGTGTCATGATACCGCTTGAGTAATGGTCAAGATGACTGTCGCCGTGAAGTTACACAACACATCTCACTCACGGCGAAAAGAGTAGCAACACGCCACTCGCCTCTATCGTGATACCAACTAGTTCTGTATCGACGGATATGAGAGCGGCGACTTCGACAAATCTGTGACCACCGCCAGCATCGACAACAACCTCTACTCAATTATCCAGAACTAAGCCATTCGAGAAGCGAAATCCGAACACAACAAGCACGGAGAGGTTCGCAACCGAGAGAGTCAACCGTTCACCGTCAATGACTGGGGCTGGGAAATTGACACGACCGAGAACGGCACGATCGTCGGTGGCTTCCGTACATCTTCAACGGCGGTACCACGCATAGAGGTGTCGGACGATATTGCTGAACCCGTAGACCGGCTGTTGAGGGTGATGCAAAGAAGACGCGTATTCAACTGTACCGTCGTGGAGAAGACTGCTATTGCTCGTTCAATATTGAGTGCGACGCCGACACGTCGGGTGAGACGCCCATCAGCGTCGATATAGGCGAACGACACATCCTCGCGGTGACTGCCTACGGTGAGGGTGAGTCAATGCTGGTGTCGGCTGGTCAGGCTCTTTGTGCTCGTTGTGCGTTCGGAGTGTCGCCGCTCACGACGAGGTGGGTGTCATAGAGTGCAATATAGTCGATGAGTAGAGTCAAATATGCTGTAGGACGATATGCAACTAAGAGAGTTATATGAATATCTCTGAACGTCTTCAGTGTCTATTTTCTGCAACTATTGAGGAGAATGATGACACGTACACGATTACTGTTCCAGATACAGAGTTAGATATCGGAAGTTTAGAAACCGCTGAATCATATCAAGTGGCATTATTGGCAGAGTCAATCGAAGGCCAGTCGGCAGGGATGTCCACCGAGCAGATATCATCTGAGTCGTCTAACGGGACACCAACCGCTCCTGTGGAGGTTGGCGAACAGCGGAATGTCGAGATTGAAGACCTCGGCGAACAAGGCGATGGGATTACACGTGTTGAGCGGGGGTTTGTGGTGATTGTTCCTGATACCGAGTTAGGTGAGCGTGTAAGTGTCAAGATCGAATCTGTGCGAGACAGTGTTGCATTCGCGTCAGTTGTCGAACGACTGAGCTACTATGATTGATCGCATGGACAAGTTCAAAACACAACGCTCTTGTTTAGGTTCGCCTAAACAATCAGGAAATGAAACTCACGCGGCGCGATGCAGTGGCAGCAATCGCCGCTGCTGGTGCAGTCGGTCTCGCAGGATCTTCGAGTGATATTTCGGAACCACCCGAAGAGAGCAAGCTGACACAGTCAGAGCTTGACACTCTCACCGCAGTTGCGCGCATTTTGTATCCAACAGAGGTATCAAATGTTCGCTCATTTGT
>KE356562.1:1156918-1159771 GCA_000416005.1 Haloquadratum sp. J07HQX50
CAGGGGGAATCGCTTCTTATCAGGCAGCGGAGTCAGACAGGACACGGACCGATTAAGATGAGTCGCCAACCAGAGTCCTCTGCCGAGGTGTGTATCATTGGAACTGGGCCTGCTGGTGCATTAGTTGGTGATCAACTTGTCAGAGCGGGTTACTCAGTTGTGTTTTTAGAGGCTGGCCCCCGGTTCGACACTGAAGATCGGGGTGAGCAGATGGAAACAGCTCTTCAGGCTGGTAATTCTAAAACAATCTGGGAGATGGGTGGGCCGAGAGATGCTTATGAGAGCGTTGGGTCGCAACATTACCCGCTCAATAGCGCCCGCGTTAAGGGAGTCGGTGGAAGCTCACTACACTGGCAAGGGATGGTCATGCGATTGCACGAGCAGGATTTTAGACTGCAATCAAGCGTCGGTATGGGTCGTGACTGGCCGCTATCATATACAGACTTACAGCCATACTATGCAGCAGCAGAACGTGAACTTGGTGTTGCTGGCGCAGATGATAATCCATTCGCGCCGCCTCGGAGTGAACCGTTTCCAATGACAGCGTTCCCACCATCGCAGAGCGACTCAATCTTCGCACCCGCCTGTGCAGAGGTAGGTATCACGACACATTCAGTCCCAAATGCACGTAACTCTGAATCGACTGATGAAGCAGGTGCATGTGTCGGCTATGGCACCTGTGCACCTGTTTGTCCATCGGGAGCGAAGTATGACTCAACTCGGCAGCTTGCACATGCTGAGTCGCAGGGAGCAAGAATCATCGACCGTGCGCCGGTTAAACGGCTTATTCACGACGATTCTGGGTCGAATATCACCGCTGCGGAGTATAGCACACCAGAGGGGAAGCGGTATCATCAAGAAGCGAAAGAATTCGTTGTTGCTGCAGGTGGTATTGAAACACCTCGGCTGCTGTTGGCTTCGGCTACTGAGACTCATCCTGATGGTTTAGCGAATGAGTCAGGTGCTGTTGGTCGATTCTTTAGTGAACATCTATTTGCTGGTATGGGAGGAACAATAAATGAACAAACGCGTCAAAAACATATCGGATTTCACACGACTGAGTCACATCAATTTTATGATCGACCGGATGATTCTCAAACAGCTATCAAACTTGAGTTTCTCAATAATGCAGGCCCCTCGCCTGCAGCAATGGCGATAGAGGCAACAGAGTTTGGAGATGAGTTACTCAATTCGATACAGCAAGCCTACGGTAATCATATCGCAATGGGTGCGCTTGTTGAGCAGTTGCCTGACCGGGAGAATCGAATCACACTCTCACCTGAGACCACAGATCCCGGTGGCATGCCTATTCCAGTCATTGATTGGGATATCGACGCTCGGACGAAGAAGACTGTTCAGCGGGCAAATGAGATTCAACGCACCGTTCTGGAGACACTTGATGTTGATATTGAATGGACAGTTGGTCCAGATTCAACTGGGCCAGCATACCACCACATGTGTACGACAAGGATGGGCACAGACCCGACCGAAAGCGTCGTCAATCCACAGTTGCGCTGTCACGAGCTGTCAAATCTCTCCCTAGTGGGTAGTTCTGTCTTTGTCACTGGCGGGGCAATGAACCCAACGCTTACTATTGCCGCACTTGCGTTGTGGGCGAGTGAACATATTGCAGCCAGACTTGGTGAGGAAGATATTGAAATCGACATTTTTAGGTCCGCCTAATTATTTCGATTTGTACATGACCACTCATCCCGATATTTGTGTCATCGTTCCCACAATCCGTCACCCCGACTGTGTACGTGCATACGTTCAAAACGCGCGTTCTCATGGATTCAATACTGATCGGCTTCATTTTTTGATTCTGACCGAAGATTTCTGCGATATATCAGCAATCGAGTCAATGCTCGAGCGTCTCGAAGTCCGCGGGGGGTCTATGACGAGTCCACGCGGAGAGATTGGTTCGATACGCAAGAAATCACAGAGTATACTCATCTCATTCCAGAGGCAAGCCATGCTCAAACCTCGTTCGGGTTGCTATATATGTGGGCGAATGAGACGTTCAAATTTGGTGTATTTATCGACGACGATACTGCTCCCCATGACGAGTGCGACTTTTTGGCCAACACTTGCGGAATTTATCTCATAGCGGGCGGATGCCAACAGCACAATCAGACGCTCAATGGGTTAACGTGCTTTATCAGAGTTCAACTGACCTCTATCCGCGTGGTTACCCCTATCAAGCGATGGACGCCAAAGTAAATACGGTATCAACAGATGTCGACACTGTGGTAGCATCTCAGGGACTATGGACGAACGTTCCAGATCTTGATGCAGTGCGGATTTTGATGGATGGTGATCTCAACGGCCAAGCAAAGACACGGACGACATCCGATGATTATAAACAGGATTTCACTGCTGCGAAAGGCCAATATCTAACGGTCTGTTCAATGAATCTTGCGTTTCGTCGAGAAATCATACCCGCATTTTACCAATTCCCCATGGATGATAATCAATGGGAAGTCGGACGATTCGATGATATCTGGTCAGGGGTGCTGCTAAAACGTGCTGTCGACCTGCAGGGTAAAACGATCTACAACGGTGCACCATTGTGTGCTCATAACAAAGCCCCGCGGTCGACATTTGGAGACTTGGCTGACGAAGTAGCTGGGCTCGAACTGAACGAACACTTTTGGGAGGTTATCGACACAGTGAATCCTGAGCGTGAGTCATACCGTGGGACAGCAGTTGCTGTCGGCAAGCGGCTGGAGCAAGGTGATTTCAGCTCGTGGCAGAACGGGGCGTTTCTGAACCACTGTGGCAAATATCTCTTAGATTGGCTTGATTGTCTCGAAACAATCACATCACACTCAGCTAACCCGTCTGCAACAGAGG
>KE356562.1:1160293-1177088 GCA_000416005.1 Haloquadratum sp. J07HQX50
GAGTTCTCTCCTCGGCTACGTGAGGCGGGGACAGCTGATTTAGCGAACACTATCATTAGTGAGGGGAGTGCCACCCCTGCTGATGTGTTTTGGTCAGTGGATGCCGGATCGTTAGCAGCTGTAACTGATGCAGATATGACGACTGAACTTTCATCACAGTAATCGGAGATGTACCTGATGAGTTCCACCCAGATGACCAGTGGATAGGGACGGCCGGTCGCGCACGTGCGATCCCGTACAACAACGCTCGTCTCTCTGCTGAGGAGATCCCTAACAGTGTCATGGACTTCCCAGATGCGCCTGCGCTTGACAGTGCCGTCGGATGGGCACCAACATACGGGGCGTTTCAAGCGTTCATTACCGCAATGCGCCTGATAGAGGGCGAATCAGCAACCCGAAGATGGCTCGAAGAGATGGTGTCTGCAGGGGTATCTTCATACAAGAATGAGTTCTTCGTCTCAAATGCAGTTGCCGATGGTGGACTAAGTGCTGGGTTTGCTAATCATTACTATGCCTTGCGGGTGCAGGCATCGAGACCCGAGGCACCAATTAGTGTCACATTTACTCAAGATGGTCCTGGGGCGTTAATTAACGTAGCAGGAGCTGCTGTGCTTCAGGGAAGCCAGCGGCAAGAGCGTGCGCAAAACTTTATTCGACACCTGCTCTCTGCCGAAGCACAGGAATTTTTCGCCACACGGACATTTAGTTACCCCATGGTATCGGCTATTCCACCCGTAGGGGGATTGCCGTCGATTGATGAATTGAACCCTCCATCAGTTAACCTCTCAGAGCTCTCAAATTTACAGCCCACCATCGAATTACTACGGGATGTGGACATACTGTGAGTAACAAGCACTAATGGACCTCAACAGGAGTTGGCGTCGATTGCGGTCAGCACTCGATAGACACGAATCAAAGTTACCACTCTCAGTTGTATTGCTGGCTGCAGGAGTCGCTGCTGCTGTGCTCTCACCGCTACTCTGGTTGCTGATCAGTGCCTCGACGCTTGAAATAGATGCGGCCTGGACAGTTATCCTCGCTGGGGGCACGAGTAGAATTCTGTTCAACAGCATTACTTTAGTGACAGTTGTATCGACTGCATCAGTGGTCATCGGCGTCCCACTGGCTATCCTTACTGTACAGACAGATCTACCGTATCGTCGGTTCTGGACGATCGTGATCTCACTACCCCTCGTTGTCCCGAGTTATATCGGCGCATTCGCATATATATCCGCCTTTGGTCCGCGGGGTGCATTGTCTGATCTGCTCGCGCCACTCGGAATGACGATGCCGACGGTGTATGGACTTGGTGGTACAGCGCTCGTACTGACACTGTTCACGTATCCGTACGTTTTCCTCACTACCCGTGCCTCATTGATTTCATTTGATAGGCAACAGCTCGAAGCCGCCCGGACATTGAATCATTCATATTTGAGTGCGTTCCGACGTGTCATCCTTCCACAAATCGCTCCCGGAATTACGGCTGGTGTCTTGCTGGTCGCGTTATACACACTGTCAGACTTTGGAACTCCAGCTATCATGCGGTACGACGTATTCACGCGTATAATCTATATTGAACTGAATAGTTTCGGTGTTGGACGGGCGAACGCGACTCTCCTATCAATACAACTACTTGTGATCACTGCAGTGATCTTGATTCTCGAATCACGCGTACGGGGAAAACCTGCTGCCGGATACGGCGCAACACCATCGACGACGCCGGTCGTTTCAATTGGGCGATGGCGCTGGGTAAGCGTCGTATATCCAGCTCTAATCACTGTGTTTACACTCATTCTCCCAATCGCAATCCTCACCATGTGGCTCTTTCGTGCCAGCCCTGGATACAGTGGCGGGGGGCTCATGTTCCAGCCATCTTTTGCTGTTAATTCAGTATTCGTCGCGATGCTCGCTGCAATCATCACTGTCTTCGTTGCATTGCCTATTGCATACTATGCTGGACGTGTGAGGAGCCCAGTTGCCACAATAGTTGAGCGGGCAACCTATCTTGGTTACGCTATGCCTGGTGTCGTACTGGGTCTTGCACTGGTGTTTTTTTCGAGTCAATGGCTCCGAGATAGTATTGGTCCAGGTATAGCCGGAACTGTATATCAGTCACTGCCGCTGTTAATTTTCGCATATGTCGTTCGATTTCTCCCACAAGCAGTCGGGTCCACACGGTCATCGGTGCTCGGTGTTGACCGCGAACTTGTTGGGGCAGCACGACTTCTCGGGGCACCGCCTCAACGTGCCTTTCGCCGCGTGACACTCCCGCTCATCTCACCTGGATTACTCGCTGGTGCTGCGTTGGTGTTTCTGACAACGATGAAAGAGCTTGATACAACATTAATACTCCACCCGACAGGATTTACGACAATTGTTACATATATATGGCGCGTGCAGGAGGCCGGCTATTACGGACAGGCTGCTCTGCCAGCACTTCTTTTGATCATATTATCTGGACTCTCAATTATCCCACTGGTCCGGCGTAATGATACGACAAAGTAACTCAGACAGTGTTTGTGATTGGGATGAATGTAGTTGAGTGGTGGAAGCGGCGAACACCAACACAACAATACCGATTACAGCAAATATGCCTTGCAGTGATTGCTATCGGGGTATCGGTCGTTGTAAACAATGCTGTGTTCCCTCATCGATCACTGAATCACGACGAAGCGGTGTATCTCCAGCAGGCAGAGATGCTGCTTCATGGGCAACTCAGACTCTACCCGCCGGTTGAAAGTGCTTTTCGCCCATGGTTTTTCGTTGACGGCCCGGGTGGAATGTATCCCAAATACGCACCACTACCAGCAGTAGTATTCGCCACTGGAATGCTCATATGGGATCCGGTATTAGGCTTGGCTGCAGTTGCTGCTGGGGTCGTGCTCGCAACAACCCACTTAGCCAGAGTGATTAGCAACGCTCAAACGGGACTTCTCTCAGGAATCTGTGTGCTTGGTTCGCCGTTATTCGTTATTCACTCTGGGGTATTTTTGCCATATGTTGTGACCTCACTCCTGACAGTCTTGTTTGCCGTTTGGTACGTGCAGGCTGAAAAGTTAGCGAGTATTGTGTATGCAATTGCAGCTGGAGGCGCTATCGGTGCTGCATTCTTTGCGCGGCCTTACACTGCAGTCATATTTGCAGCCCCATTCCTTACGCATGCGATCAGCTCAGTTGCATACAGACTGAGACAGAACACTGACACACTGAGCGAGCTACTGAGCTCAAACCTCATATATCGTCGCTTAGGTGCATGTTTTACTGGAGGGCTCGGAGTGATATGCACGCTCGTGTACAATAAGTTCCTCACTGGAAAGACACTCGTATTCCCGTATCTTGCTTTCGCTCCGCAAGATGGTATTGGATTTGGCTATCGAGAGATTGCTGGACATGGTGTCGATTATACACCGGAACTTGCACTCTCTGCTAATACACACGTATTAGAGATATTGGTGACCGAATGGACGATTGCTGGAGCACTCGGAAGCCTTCTCGCTGGGTACGGGCTGTTAACGATATGGCACCGCCGTCAGCAGTGGGGAATGCTGTTAGGTGGCGTCTTCTTGACGAATATCATTGGTAATACTGCATTTTGGGGCAATTATAATATTGCTGGCTCACTCGCACAGCGCAGCGATGGACTTATTTCCTTTTTAGGACCGTACTATCATTTTGATGTGGTTCTTCTTATCGCGATATTTGCGGCCATTGGTGCCGTGAGAGGATGGCATCGCCTGCGCACGCGGGTTGATCAACCACGGGTCGTGCTAGTCTGTTTGATGCTCATATTCGCCGGAGGGATATCTGTGTCAATCCAACAGCCAATTGAGCGGAATACTGCTGTGAGTGATGAACTCGCAAGTGCATACGCGCCGGTCGATTCGGCAGCAATCACCTCGCCAGCAGTCGTAATGCTCCCGCCATCGTATGGACCGTGGCTCAACCACCCATTCCAACAACTTCGTAATGAGCCGGGATATAATTCTACGGTCGTGTATGCATTAGCAAGTCAGGAACCATTCTCGGTCGTCGACGAATTCAGTCAGTATAGATTTTATCGGTATGTCTATGCCGGGTCGTGGAATCCGACAGATGCTGAGCCTGTCCGGGCAGCCATTGAACCAGTATCGGTTCATCGTGGTGATCAGCTCACAACACGGATACAGATACCAGCGGATAATGCTGCACAAGATGTTTCTGTTCGCGTTCATGGAGGAGAGCAGACTACGTATTACCAACGAGGAACGCTCAAAAGTCCAAATCAGTTTGAACTGATTGCCGACAGTAATACGATACGTGTTGGTTGGGATTCAGAATCGTCGAAAGCACAGGTCGGATTCGGAGAAGAACTCATCATACAAATATTCGTTCAAACAGGTCAAGCAAGCGGATACAGCTATCGTCTACAACTCTCACTTGATCGAGTAAACGGTGAGGTGAGAGCGCTTACTCCACTAGTTCATCGATGTACGGTTCCAACGCGATGTGTCCCGAGTGCGGTCGGGGAATCCAAGCAAACCCCTGAGGTGCGTGTGCGTGCTGTGTCAGCGGAAGGAAATATATCTCATGACTGACGATCCGCCTCAATGTCACGTGATTGGACTGAGAGGAACTCACGACAGCGCTCCGCGAGGCAGACGCGTACAATTGAGGTGGCAATGTCGATGCCGCCCTGCAGCGGGTTTAGGGTTGTTTCACCTATTCGCTCGTGGTACTGGATTGGCTTCTCTGTGATACGGTACTTCCGCATTGCTGGACGAATGAGTAACTCCGCAGAGAGCCCCGTATTTTCAGTCCACGAGCATGAGTTAATCACTGATTCGTGGTAAGCTCGCATACCCGTTGTTACGTCACGAAGCCGCGTGCCGCAGAGAAGACTCGCTGTCAAGGCGAAAAATCGGTTTCCAAGTCGATTCAATGGTGGCATTTCGGCAGCCCCATGGTATAGTCGGTCACCACTCACTACGTCATATCCGTGGTTGATTTGAGATACGAATTCTCCGAGCACATCCATTGGGTATGTGCCATCACAGTCAGTTGTGATACGGACTGGCCGTGTTGCTGCTTCGAGTGCGGTCTGAACAGCAACACCATACCCTAATCGAGGTTGCTCAATGACTCGAGCGCCGTGTTCGCGCGCTCGCTCTGCGGTGTCATCCGTAGAGCTATCTACGACGATTAGCTCCGCATCGCCACCGGTTGCGTCATCGATTTCTCGAAGTACAGTCTCAATCGCTGCTGACTCATTATATGTTCCCATCACGACGCTGACGTCATCAAAGTCGTATGCGCGAGAGGCCATTGTATCGTGTATGCATGCGATTATTTTTAGGTCTGCCGAAAAATTCTCAGTGCGACAGAAATGGGATACGAACAGATTGATTATCTTAGGATCGACTGGTTCGAGCGTCACGTATAGAGTTATTACAGAAATACTCGATTGTTGATGGCGGACGATTCAAGCCCTTTGGGCCTATGGGGAGTGTAATACAGTGTTAATGCCGATATGAGTTGGGCCACGATTATTCGTTTTGATGTCTGTGCTGAACCCTTCGGTTAATTTGGGTGGATATGGATATCACAGCCGGTTGGCACAGCCAACGGTCTCTCTTCGTGAGTCGTCTGGCAAACGCTAATTACAGGGTCAAGAGACGGAAAAGAATATCAATATCTTAAGACGTCTAATCGATCAGGTTCGGTACAGAAATCCCGCGACGATCAAGTACCCAGCAAGTAATACCGGAAGGAGATAGAATGCTCTCGCAATATCTGCTCGGGCGGTCAGTATACCAACGATAGGCGGGAAAGTAGATATCCCGGCGAATCCGGCTGCCGCTGCAAGTGAATTAATCGGTGAGGAATACGCAGGGACTGAATCGACACCAATCGCTGATAGCGTTGGGAATAGACCCGATACACACGCGCCTAATAGACAGACAACGACATACAGTCCAATCTTCGATTCGACCAGAGGGAGTGCAATTGCCAGCGGAAGAGCCAGTGATGCGAGGACAATGATCATAATCTGCGGATTGAAAGAACCGAGCACGCGGCTGTAAGTATAGCGAGCCGGAATGTATGCTGCCAGATACACCATTAATAATAGAAATCCATCCTCAAGACCCGCATGTGTCGTTGCAAAATACGGCAGCCATGTAAATAATGACCCCTCAACACCGCCACTAAAAATGAGCCCGACAATCATCGTCCTCACTGCTGGGTCACTACCAAGAACGCGAAGACTATTTCGATTCAACGGCTTTTCGGCCGCCAACGAGTCTGGAACATCCAAGTAGAGTAGCAAACCAGCGGCAGGGATAAACGCAATACTGAGTGCAAGATACGCAAACCGCCAATTCCCGAACCGTGTTGCAAGATAAGCAATAAGCGGCCCGGTCGTTGCTCCTACTGCCCAGATAACTGCATATCCATTGAACACCTGTGCTCGGGATTCTGGGTAGAAGTGGCCCAACACAGCGCGGTCAAGCGCACGGAATGGAGCCGTGGCAATGCCCCGAATGAATAATGCGGCCAAGAGAATTCCAAATGAAGGCGCAATCCCAACGGCAAGAATACTAATTCCGACCACAGAAACGCTTAAAATCATCGTGAGGCGGATGTTGAGCCGACCAGCAACTGCACCGGTAACAAGCACCGCTGCCACAAATCCGAGCGTACCTGCGGTCGCCACGAGTCCTAAGATTTCTGTTGATGTTGAGTAGGTACTCTGGATAGCCGGAAGAAGCGACCCTCGTAGTTGGAAGCCAACTGACTCAAAGCTCACAAAGAGGAGGATTGCAGCCGTCCATGCAGTTTTTGACTGCCTGTTCACTGCATTACAGTGCCTCTATACACAGGCGAGATGACTATAACCCGAGCCACCTGTCCTTCGAAATAACAATTAGCTCTCAATGTACTGTATTTTCATCTATCCATCTACATTATTTGAGTGTTTAGGTTAGTCCTCAGCGAATGAGTGAGCGAAGTTACCACCGTCAAATGAAATTGGTTCGGGCTCACGGACCACGCTCAAATCTGTCCGGGTGCGAGCCTCGTTCACGAGTGGTGGTGAGGCATACAGTCGCCTGAGGTGCATCGTGTCAGGTGCCCGTATAATCCGTGCCCTGGCAGGATCCACTGTTCCAATAGTTGAGAGTGCGACCGTCAAGCCCGCTCGGTCGGTTTCGACCACCGGCGGAAGACGTACACCTCGTGTTGTACTCGCGGTGATCGCATTGATGAGTGTTGTTTCGGCAGCGATATCTGTCGCGATATTACGGTGAACGAAATCAGCCGATCCGACGCCCATTGCATTTCCGTGTGTGGTTTCACTCAACGAGCGGGTGTATATACGTTTAATACTGGGATGTTCTGGCTCTGGTTCATTGATCGCGAAGGGTCGACGACCAATTACATTCGTATCCATGCCTTGCCCGCTGATGTCTTTACCTTGTGCATCAAGAATTAAGACGTCGAGTTGTCTAAATGGGAGTGTTGGCATAATATCATATGCGGTTTCT
This sequence comes from Haloquadratum sp. J07HQX50, assembly GCA_000416005.1. Classification (GTDB taxonomy): domain Archaea; phylum Halobacteriota; class Halobacteria; order Halobacteriales; family Haloferacaceae; genus Haloquadratum. The sequence continues at coordinate 1,167,814 of KE356562.1, forward strand.
AATAGTTCCGCTTCACGGCCGAGAAATCCTGACGGCGGGACCCCTTCAACAATCGCTGTGTCATCATGTTGATTCTCAACGATAGCAACACCGCCAACAACAGGGAGCGATTCAAGCAACAGATTGGCGATCTCAGGAATCATGTTCCGGAAGCTCCACTCCATTGCCCATTCGTGTGCTATTTTTGCTCCACGTTGCTTACCCATCCCTATCACCAGCATCTTTGAGAGGCCACTTTCGACGTTGCCATCATAATCAGTGTGTGGCTTAACGCGATTAACCGGGAGAATCGCGTCAGCCGCGACAGCATTTCTGTCAGCGACGACTGGAACACCCCGGTCTGGTGTCTCACCGACTTGTTCAACAGCCATATCCGACCGTATTTGACAGCCGACACGATCAGGTGTGATGTCAAACGATGCAAGCATCTCTTTCTGCCCTTCAGCGGTTGCCCCACCATGACTTCCCATCGCAGGAAAAATAAATGGGTCAAACCCTCTATCAGCCACTGCCTCAACAACACTACGCACGATTTGTGCAATGTTTGCTATTCCGCGGCTACCAACGCCGATGGCTACCTCACCATGTGAGGGAACCGCAGAGAAATCGAGTGCTTCGACTGCATCGCAGGCGTTTGTTTCGATGTGTGACTCTCCGATTGGGTCAGTCTCCCAGCGTTGCTCAATGATACCCAGCGGGGGAAGTTCACATTCCCCGCAGGCATTTATTACCGTCTCCTCAGGAACGGTCAGATGCTCCCCAGCGTGCATACAGCAGGGTAGTAAGTGAAGCTAATAAAACCCGGTAGAAAAATGTCAAAAATGATATATACTCACTTGACAATTTAATCCGACGTCAAATAGCTGACCGTTAAAACATCGAAATCCTCAGGCGCACCGTCCAGCCCGACCGCGTTCACCTGGTCATCAGTAGCCCGTCAAAGAACCGACCAGCGTTACTCGCCAATCTCATCGAGATCTTCTCCTGTGGCTGTAAACATCGATGCACCGAGCATAACGACGACAAAGTCGGATGTGACGAAGGTATTGCGCAAGGGGCGCCGGACACGTTTTGAGTAAGACGATCAAGAGCTACACGTCAATTATCATAACCACTCACCACACTGACTCACTCACTGCAATTAGATGTATGATGCACTCCCACTGAATCAACCTGAGAATCAAAAGATTCGTATCAGTCACCAGCATACGTCATAATTGAGATGGCTGAGGAACATTTAAACTATATTGATGGGAGTTGGGTTAAGGCGAAAAATGGCGAGACATTCCAGGTACACAACCCAGCCGATCCATCGGCTGTGGTCGGTGAGTTCCAAGCGTCCTCACCGGCAGACGCTGAAATGGCTGTTAACGCTGCTGTTGCTGCAAAGGATGAGTGGGCGGACACCCCCGGTCCGGACCGAGGCGCAGTGCTCTTAGAGGCTAGCCGATTGCTTGAGGATCATAAAAAAGAATTAACAGAGGGATTCGTGGCTGAGGAAGGTAAAACGTGGGCCGAGGCAAGCGGTGAAGTTCAGCGGGCAATCGATATTTTCAGCTATTACGCTGCTAAATCGAGTGACCTTGGTGGAACAGTCAAATCAGCGAGTAGCCGACGAACAGAACTGTCGACACGGTTGGAACCACTCGGCGTGGTATCGTTAATTACACCGTGGAACTATCCGATTGCGATTCCAGCATGGAAGATGGCCCCAGCGCTCGCAGCAGGAAATACCGTCGTCTTCAAACCAGCCTCAGTCGCCCCTGGAGTGTCCAAGCGAATGGTCGAGCTTCTTGAAGAAGCTGGAATCCCAGATGGCGTCGTGAATTACGTCACGGGATCCGGTTCGGACGTCGGTTCAACGATCGTTGAGCATGAGTCAGTTGACGGTGTCTCTTTTACTGGGAGCACAAGTGTCGGAACACATCTTGCGAAGTCAGCGATGCAAGATCTCACCCGTGTCCAGTGTGAGATGGGTGGGAAGAACCCAACAGTTGTCATGCCAAGCGCGGACCTGCGCGAGGCTGCCGAAACAATTGGTGTCGGTGGTTTTGGAACAACTGGACAGTCCTGTACAGCGACGTCCAGAGCTATCGTCCACACAGATGTGTATGAGACATTTGTTGAGGAAATGGTGCGCTATGCGGAGTCATTGGACGTTGGACCTGGGATGGAGAAGTCTGATATGGGGCCACAGGTAAGCAAATCTGAACTCGAATCGACACTCGAGTATATTGATATTGGCATCACTGAGGGAGCGACGCTTGAAACCGGAGGTGAACAACTGTCTGGAGCAATGTATGGAGACGGATACTTCATTCAGCCGACGGTATTCAGCGATGTCGAAAACAGCTCACGATTAGCTCAGGAGGAAATCTTTGGCCCGGTCATTGCTGTGATCGAGGCTACAGACTTCGACGAAGCTATTCAGTTAGCGAACGATATTGAGTACGGACTCTCGTCGTCTATCATGACGCAGGACCTCACAGAGGCAAACGAGTTCATTCGAGATATTGAAGCAGGAGTCGCCAAAGTAAATGAGAAAACAACTGGTCTTGAATTACACGTGCCGTTTGGTGGTTACAAAGACTCCTCGACGAACACCTACCGTGAGCAAGGTGACGCTGGCTTAGACTTTTTCACCTCGACCAAGACGGTTTATCGTAATTTCTGATTATCAATAGGCACACGCTTCGAAACTCATATTTTCAATTCATTTCGTAGTAAACAGCAGAGAATGGAATCCTATCAGATTGCGCTCATTCCTGGCGATGGGATTGGGCCGACTGTTGTTGAGAAGACACGACCGCTCATCGATGCCGTCGCCCACAGCCACGACTTTGCAATAGAGTATAATATACATGAGTGGGGTAGCGAACGATATCTCGAGACTGACGCGATGATGCCGGATGATAGTCTCTCACAGTTACGCCCTGCGGATGCAATCTTTGTTGGAGCAGTCGGACATCCGGATATTCCCGATCATATCACACTGAACGGCCTGTTATTGCCCATTCGGAAAGCATTTGATCAGTATATTTGTAAGCGGCCCAGTGTATTGTATCCAGGCGTCGAAAGCCCACTCCGTGGATACACAGGCCGAAGTATTGACTTTGTTGTCTTTCGGGAGAATACCGAGGGTGAATACGCTGATATAGGCGGTCGAGAGCACCAAGGATTCCAAACAGAAACAGCAGTTCAATCTGCACTGTTCACGCGGGAGGGTGTCACTCGGATTGCTCACGCCGCATTCGAAGCCGCCTCGGCCCGTCGGGGGCACCTCACGAACGTAACAAAATCAAACGCACAGGCATACGGGATGGTCCTGTGGGATGATGTCATTGAGACAGTTGCTGAGGACTATCCGGATGTGACTGTGGAGCACTTACTGGTTGATGCGGCCTCCATGGATCTTATTCGACGGCCACATGAATTCGATGTTATTGTTGCATCGAATCTGTTCGGAGATATCATTACTGATATTGGCGCACAAATCACTGGTAGTATGGGGCTTGCACCATCGGCAAATATCAATCCTGATCCAGAGTACCCCTCCATGTTTGAACCGGTACATGGGTCAGCACCTGACATTGCGGGTGAGCAGATTGCTAACCCGTTAGCGACTGTGCTCTCTTGGGCTATGCTCTTCGAGGAAATCGATGAAACTGCTGCTGCGGAAACGCTCCGTGAGGGTGTAAGCAAGCAACTAACCGATACATCGGCTCCGCGAACACCAGATCTTGGTGGCGATGCCAGTACCGAGAGGGTTATTTCTGATCTTCAGACGCGGGTCTAATGCCACGGGGCACCATCACGATCAACAAATCGCTCACGTCCACGGGTGTCATTAATGCGTTCGATTTCACCCGCAGTAAGGCGTAACTCGCCAGCATGAAGATTATCTATTAGATGGTCAGCTCCCGTCGCTTTCGGAATTGCAACGACAGCTTCTGGGTCTGTTACCCACGCCAAGGTGACGCTTGCAGGACTCACGTCGCGTTCCCGTGCAATGGCCTGTATCGGGGATGCTGAGAGCGCATTCCCACGAGCGAGTGGGGAGTAACTGACAAGTGTATACTCGTTCATTTGAGCGTGCTCAAGTAGATCCTCCCTGGGTAACAGTGGATGTCGCTCGACCTGATTGGCAAAAAGTGGCGCATCTAACACTTCCATGGCTTCTTCAACGAGTTGAATATCAAAGTTTGAGACACCAACGTGACCGAGTCGGCCATCTTGAACTAAATCGTCGAATGCAGCGAGTGTCTCAGTTGGATTATAATCACCGACAGGCCAGTGAATATACAGCAGATCGAGATAAGACACCTCAAGTAACGAAAGAGATTTTTCGAAGCCTTCAATCACGTCAGTATAGCTGAGTCCTTCGGCAAAGGGGTGGACTTTGCTTGCCAAGAAGATATCATCACGACCAACATCGGCAGCAGCAATGCCCGCTCCAACGGCCGATTCATTCTGGTAGAATCGTGCTGTGTCGATATGTCGGTACCCCATTTCAATAGCATTTTTGACAGACTCACGGCATTGGTCGGGGTCATCATTTTCCCATGTACCAAGGCCGATTGGTGGCAGTGTCAAGTGGCTCATCTCTTGAGTCTTCGATTGCTCACGATTAACAATTTGTGGTCTACAGGCTGAACAGGGTTTGTGCCTCAGGATCGAAATCTGCGTGGTGATGACAAGACTCCCCAAACCCTCGAATCACTTGAGAGAGTGAAGCCCGTTGCATTATTTTCATACATGATCTGACTGCAGCCGTTCATATTTCGATAATAACAACAGACGCTCGTCGCGCACATGTTTGTAGGTGTCGCCGTGGAGCGTTGTCTTGCTTGTCGTCACGTACTCACGAAAGCGTGGCGTGTAACGGAATTAGCCGCCCACAGAAACTCGTCTACGGTGTCTCGGAGAAGCGCGGTGTCTGCACCGTCCACGTCAAAGTTGACGGGGACAGTACGTCGCTTCTCCATATATCATATGTGGGCTCGGTGATTGAGAAACATTGGGAAGTTGGCCCTGTCGTCGTCGGTGGGTTGTCGCATTGAGCTTCCGCGCTTGCTCCCACCCCGTGGGTCCCCGCACCGTATCCAATCTGAATGTTCCGTTTCGAATAGAGAGAAGAAAATCACAGTGCCAACAGCTGTTCTGCAGAGGCTCGGCGTTAAAATTCGCCTGCTGATGCCGTGCAGTCCTCAATGACAAAGCCTCAGGGCCTGTTTTTAAAACGCTTCAGCACTACTATCAGCATATATTTATCCAGCAATCAGCTAAACTGTGGGTATGACGCATGGGCCTGACGCAGTGCACGAACTCATCAAGGAGTCGGGATGGTCCTATCCGGTAAGTGTGAGGCGACTTGAGAATCAAAAGCCGATGGAGAACATAACCATCGACGAAAGAGGAAATTCAATGATGCTCTCTGAATTACTGCATGAAGCCGATGTCAAACGTTTCGATGACCGGAGTGATCTCGAAGCAAAGATTCAGCCAGTCTGCGAATCGGAGAGCGCTTCGCGGCGAGTTGGGTGGATTGGCAAGATAAAAAATATATTTTTCCCGACATGAACAAACTGAAATATTTTTGTCTCGGTGGAGCATGCATCGTCAGTCTGGTCACATCATGGGCAATGGTACACTACGGGCCGCAATCAGCCATTCTGTTTGCAGGGATATTCGGACTTGGGTCCACAGCTCTCCCCTCAGTCCTCTCTCGGATGAAATATTATGTCACTCGTATTTACTCTCGGTATCTATCTTCTGGTCCCAGACATGGGCCAGGGGAAGGCACTATCTTTGTTTCAACCTCTCCGGTTGAAGATGCATTTGAGTATTTAGAGGCAGCATATACAGCAATCGACCGAGATGACACATATGAGTCGGTCACCCGCGAAGAATTCAGCGAGGGGCCCGGTCTCTCAGTTATATATGCCGGGTTTCATAATTCCTTTGTCCGTGTTTCCAATACTGGCATGGTGGTTGTCACCGGTGCGTCTGAACGGTCAATTGATGTTGTTGATACGCTTCGGGGAATCAAAGACATACGATTTGAACAAACAAATCGTAGCCCGTTCGTTGGATATACACCAATCCGCGGCGCTGCACGTGTCTTTCTCTCAGTATTTGTTGCTATTGCCCTCATGAGTTCGATTGTGATGATTGGTGGAGGTGCGTATCCTAACGACGCATACAATCCAGCAGAACGAACTGTGTTAATGGGAATTGACGCACATGGTGATTTGAACCCTCGGGTAAGCGCAACAGATACGACATTAACACGTGTAGCGTTTCTTGTTAGTATCGTTGAGGAGGAGTCCACTGAAATTGGATGGGCACAGAATAAAACAACCGAGATTGAACGCCACAGCCAACAGGCATTGGCCGTTTCTCAGGAAGCGAGAGAGCTTCTTGGTTCTGTGGCTTCCTCTGATCCAACCACTGCACAACGTGAGCAGATTAAATCTCTCAGGGTGCAGTTAACTTCAGCAGAGGCCGCTGTCGTCACCGCTGTTGACGAAAAGACTCGCTCAGAAAATGTGACGAGCACAACGACAATCGATGAGACGACACGAGAGCTCGCCGAAGAATAAAACAGGTTAACGTATCGAGTTAATCTGCAATTGTGTCACCTTTGTCCGCTGTCACTGTTCGATCTGTGCGTGGGAGGCCATGTGCGTATGCCTCGCCAGAGGTCGTATCAAACAGATGAATATCATCATCATCAAATGTCATACGAACAACTTCACCCTCGCTGGGTTCAATTGATGAATCAACCCGGACACGAAACTCTTTATCAGACAGAGAGAGGTAGACAAAATTATCTGAGCCAACGATTTCAACCACGTCCACAGTTGCTTCAAAACTCTTCTCAGTTGGTGCATTTGGATCGATCGTCACGTCTTCAGGCCGAACACCCATCTCCAATTTTGAGGTTGACCGATTAACCTGTGAGAGGACACGATCATCAAGATCGTATTCAAACCCATCACCACTGAGACGTGGCTGACCCCCGCTACGATTGAGTTCGACATTTCGGAAGTTCATCGATGGACTCCCGATGAAGTCTGCGACGAACCGATTCGCTGGTCGGTGATACACTTCTTTTGGAGCACCAACTTGTTGTAGCTCTCCAGAGCGAAGAATGACGATACGGTCAGCCATCGTCATTGCTTCCTCCTGGTCGTGTGTTACGTATACCGTCGTGGTGCGGAATTCCGAGTGAATACGCGAGAGTTCGGTCCGCATGTGCTTCCGGAGTTTGGCGTCAAGATTCGACAACGGCTCGTCAAAGAGAAAGAGCTCGGGTTCACGGACAATAGCCCGGCCAGTTGCCACTCGCTGCTGTTGCCCACCGGAGAGTGCTGATGGCTTCTTCTGAAGCAGGTCGGTGATTCCCATCATGTCTGCTGCATTTTCAACGCGTTTGTCAATCTCTTCACCTGTGAGATCGGTACTCAATTGCAACCCATATGCAATATTATCGCGAACGGTTTTGTGCGGATAGAGCGCGTACGACTGAAATACCATTGCGATGTCGCGATCTTTTGGCGCTCGCTCATTGATTCGCTCATTTCCTAAACGTATTTCGCCATTGGTGACCGTCTCGAGTCCTGCAATCATCCGGAGCGTGGTACTCTTTCCACATCCAGATGGACCAACGACGACAATAAATTCGCCGTCTCGAATATCCAAGTCAAGTTCTTCAACAGCGACAATCGTCTCATTGCGCGTATCGTACACCTTTGTCACATCGTCAAGTTCTAATCGTGCCATGTATTATCTCGTATGGTATGTTCTACCGTGTATAGTTGTTGGTTGTCTCAAAGCTATGCACCAGGAGAGCCGCCTAAGCCAGCCCCAACGTAGCGACGAGAGAGGCCGTAGAGAATGACTGGAGGCGCGACAAGCAACATCAACGACGCCATGAGTACATTCCATTCGCGCAATACGTCACTACCAAGAATATAGTAGATTGCGACTGTGGCTGTCCGGTTTGCCTCGTCACTTGTGAGCACGAATACCCACAGGAAATTATTCCACGCCGTAAGGAATGCAAATAACGCTGCAGCTGCGACAGCAGGAAGACTCAACGGGAGAACAATTCGGAGGAATGCAGTTAATTCGTTGTGTCCGTCAATGAGCGCAGCCTCCTCAATTTTCTCTGGAATACCTTGTCTGAAGAATCCCTGTAGCAGCCAAATATTCTGGGGGAGAACGAATATTGAGAGTCCAATTATGACACCGAGGAGTGTGTTCACCAGGTCAAAGATATAGAATACCTCATAGACGGGAATCGTCAAGACAATCCATGGAAACATGATCGTGAACACAGCAGTGTAGAATAGAACCTTTCGGCCAGGGAAGTCAAGTCGAGCGAAAGCGTATGCGCCTGGGATAGCGAAGAAGAGCGAGATAAGTGTCGCTCCAACCGAGACGATCATGCTATTTCTAAAGTAAGTGACAAAAGCAAATCGATCCCAAATTTGGGTATATGATTCGATCGTTAACAGATCGAATGCGGGAATAAATCCGGTGTCAACACTAATTGCGGCGATATTCGTCAGGAAGGATGTTCTGATTACCCAATAGTATGGGATAATCGCAAACAAGGCAAATGCAATGATTCCACCGTAGAGCAGTGCGCGGTCACGTTTATTATCGTTTAACATAATTGGTTACCTCAGACGTATAGATTCTCTTCTTCGCTGATAGCTTTGACATAAACAACGGCTGCGGACATCGTCATAAGAATCATCGCCATTCCAATTGTATATGCCCGCCCAAAGTTTAGATCGACAAAGGCCACGCGGTATGTCAGAATGCTTAGAAGCATTGTGCGCGTCCCCGGGCCGCCACCTGTGAGTGCGAACGGCTGGGAGAATTCAGCCACGTTCCACGCTGTTCGCAGCGAGAGAATGACCACCGTTGGAATGAGCAATCTTGGAAGCGTTACATCTCGAAAACGCTGTAATCTGTTTGCGCCTGCCTGTGCAGCAGCCTCATATTGCTCGGATGGAATATTTGAGATTGCAGCAGCGTAAATAATCGCTGAATAAGCGTAGTCGTGCCATGTTTGTGCAACGATGAGTGAGACAAATGGCCAGAGGCCCGTCGCCAAAAGTGCAGGAGGGTCAACACCAAAGACGCCGAAGAATTTCACGACAAATCCAAAGTCATTGTCTAAAAACCACATCCAAATGACACCACCTGCAAGCGGAGCCGCAAAGTATGGAGACATGATCAATGCACCAACCCAGTCCTGT
>KE356562.1:1178097-1183504 GCA_000416005.1 Haloquadratum sp. J07HQX50
CATGTAGTCGCCCTCTCCGTCATTCACCCAATCTGAACATTCTCGTCAACAGATTGCCACCGATTTGCCGTTGCCAATGCATATGTGAAGGAGGCGACTCGTCCACTGATCATGAGCGCAGGAATGTCCTCGTGCCCCGTGATGCTGCTTCGTCACTTGAGAACTCATCAGCTAGTTGAATGCATGTCTTGATCATACCATCAGTCCGCCGGCGATCCTCCTCCATTTCAGGATTGGCGACGACAACGTCTGGATCGGTTCCCTCGCCACGGAGCCATGGGTCGGTGCCACCTTCATAAGCGGTTCGGCAGTATCCCCAGTAAGATTCGAGATCTCCGGGCACGCCTGTTTCTTCATAGGCAATAATATCTTGTTCTTCATCAATTCGTTGGAGTGCATCATAGAATTGACTCCACGTATTGAGTTCCTCAAACGGATCTTCGATTCCTGCTTGTGCGAAGTTTTTTGGGCGGATTCCAAGGTTACTGTTCGTGTTTCGGATTGCTCCGAGTGACCATTGGAAGCCACGGAAGTTCGAGATCTGTTGTCCCGCGGCGGTCAACTGATCAGGCAACGTCTCGCTTTCTTGCATGAAGGCTGAGTGATCGGCAAGTTGCCCCTCTTTGAGATACTGCAGACCAAGACCTCCTGTCTCGGCAACTGCCGGAACATTTCCGGACGATACGGTCGTAGTTATGGTGCTAGTGATGTCCCCATATGAAGCTGTCTGGAGGTCGACTTGATATCCCTCGTTCTTCGATGCAAAGTCCTCCATTGAGCTTTGGAAGTGTTCTTGAGTATCAGCGTTCTCGACAGCGTTGGCCGAAATAAATGTGAATGAAGTCGTATCGCTGCCACCACTATCGCTGCCTCCAGAACTATCTGAGTCACCACCAGATGAATCGCTACCGTCGCCACTGTCGCTACCACCGCTACACCCGGCAAGCGAGCCAAGTGCACCAACGCTGGCTGCGCCGGTGGTTATCTTTACGAAATCTCTTCGGGACGTCCCATCAGAGGTCGTGTGACTATGCTTCGTTGATTTATCATCATTGTCTACCATCTTCCAGAAGATAATTCATCATTATTGCACTTATACTTAGTGGATTAGCATGTCTCGGATCTGACGATGGTGACCCATAATTCACAGTAGTTATGTACTTTTAGCAGGCAGCTAAGGAGAAATGACAGATACAGACACAGACCTCGCTGCTGGTGTGCGCACGCTATGTCAGACAGTCGAAACAATGCTGGGCCCATTCGGAGCGAACAAGTTAGTTATCGAGGACAGTGGGAATGTAACCGCAACAGCGGCTCCAATCGAGTTATTAGATCGATTGGATATTGAGGATCCAGCCTTAACATTGCTTGAGACGGCAGCGAGAGACTTCAAGAGCCAGCATGGTGATGGAACTGCGCTGCTGGTTACACTTACTGGAGCATTATTACGGGAGGCAGAGAGCCTTACTGAGAAGGGAGTTCACCCGACTGCGGTGAGTGGTGGGTTTCGAGCCGCTCGTGATCGTGCTATAGAGGCGCTCGAGTTAAACACGTACCCATTGGCAGAGTTTGATGCAGAGACAGTGGCCAAGACCGCCCTGACAGGGACGCGAAATCTATCTCTGCGAGAGATTATTGCAGAGTATATTGCTGAGGCCACCGCGCGTGCAGGCGATGCCGCAGAAGACTCAACAACAATACTGTTCAAAGATGGTGGGTCACCCTCAGATACCGATCTCATCTCGGGGGTAGTTATTGATAAGGGAACAGTGTTAGATACAATGCCCAGAGAGTATGCCGGTAATATAGCAGTTCTCTCTGGTAGTGTCGATGTGCCACATGCTGGCAGTCAGATGGGTCCCGTTACTCGGCGAGTAATTGCCGATGTTGACTCCTATGACGAACGAGCAGCGCTTGGCGAACAGGAGACATCACAGTTTAATGACCAGCTCCGTGATGCTCTCTCGATGGGATGTGGAGCCATATTCACCGAAAGTGCGGTCAATGACCGAGTTCAAGCCACACTCGCAGCACAGAATATGCTCGCTGTCCACCGTGTGGATCGTGAACAGCTTGATTCAGTCGCCTCAGTTACAGGTGCAAATGTGGTCCCATCACTCTCTCAGGTTGAGGCGGGGACACTTGGTCAGGGTAGTGTCGATATCCAACGAAAGGCAGGACAGGATGTTGCAATCATCACCGGGACAGAGGACCCAGCAGTCCAAACATTATTTTGTCGAGCACCAGATGTCCGGAGTGTTACAGCATTTAATCAATCGATAGAGGCAGCACTCGCTGCAACAGTGACGGCGTATTCGACCGGACAGGTCGTTGCTGGGGGTGGTGCCATTGAGACAGCAATTGCACAAGAGATCGATGATTTTGCTTACGAGGTGAGGGGGCGAGAGCAACTGGCTGCACAAGCATTCAGTCGCGCGATGATGATAGTTCCACGGCTACTTGGCCGGACGGCCGGGATGGATGGGATACGAACAGCAGTGCAACTGCGGGCCGCACATACAGAAGGGCGGTCAGCGACGGGGGTTGATGTGCTTGCTGGAAACACACGGGACGTGCTCGAGTCTGACCCACTGATTGAGCCAGCCGAACTCAAACGAGCAATCATAACTAACGCGACAGATATCGTCACCCAGTTAATCCGGATTGATGCACAACTTCCGGCCACTGAACTTGCCGATGAAAATATTGATCCGCCTGAAGATGTCGACATGCCTGAACAGGAATAATCAATCTCGCTCGGGAATCGGTTCGAAGCTTTCGATGTCGACATTTGGATATAAGACATCATCGACGGTCAATAGGCGCTCAGTAAGTGCAACGGCTGAGTCGATAGCCAGAGAAAACACTCGTCGTGGTTCGATAATGCCAGCCTCATACGCATCGTGCAAAGAACCGGTTCTATGATCGACTCCAGTTGGAACAGGATTTGAGTCTGCGTGTGCAGCACGAAGCGAAGGAAGGACTGACAGCGGTTGATGGCCACTATTTTTTATTAAAGTGGCAGGGAGAACCTCAATTGCTTCAGCAAATCCTTCAACAGCGAGCTGCTCTCGCCCTGAGACGGCTGTCGATCGGTCGCGGATAGCGGCCGAAACAGCCGCTGGAGCAGCCCCTGCTCCGGGAAGAGTTTGCGCATCCATCGCTGCAATGGCAGTCGTCTCGAGCGCATCTTCAGCTGCGTTTTCATACTGGGTAGCACTGCGAGGTGTGGCTCCCCCAATGATCGCTGAAATGACTGGTCCAGAGCAGCCCTCTACGATAGTCCACACTTCATCATCAACAGTTTGTTGACTAACTCGTGCTGCGTAACCCAAGTCATCTGACTCTACCTGCGTGAGTTTCCCAACGACATTCCCTCCTGTTGCTCTGGCAAGCCTATATACATCCTCTTTCGGGTACTTTGCTTTATCAATTAGTGAGAGACCAGCTTTTTCAAGCTGATGAGCGATCTCAGTGTCAACTTTTTCCATGCAGACGAGTGTATCGACTCCGATGTCGGCGAGGCGCGTCGCTGTCTGGCTTATCGCTGACTGTAGCTCTGATTGGTACTGCTGTAGAGCGTCAGCAGATGAAAGATGCACCCCGTCGCCCCCGTCAAGGACAGTTGCTGTATCTTCAAAATCGATTTCGCGGTCAATGATGGCAATCCCCGGCTCTATACACGGGGTGACTACACCCTCGCCGTTTGGGTCACCGTCATCAGGACGCGAAAGCACCAGTCCACGATACGTTGTATTTTCGACATCGGGAGCAGCCAAGATTCGAACATCATCGGTGTTCAACCACTCAGTCTCTGAGGCGTCGGCCAACTGCTGAGCAGCTTTCGCGACTGTCGGCGCGATTCGCTCTCGCGCTGTCGGGGAGAGAGTGGTCATTGTCGTCGCCGCCACTTCGGTGAGTCGACCCGTGTCTTTGAGATTGAGTGGACGTGCTAATGTATCAAGCGTTTCACCGGCAAACGACTGTGCAATACTATACCCGATGATGACGCTGCTCGGTTCGAGACCTTGCTGTATTAATGAGAGTCCCTGTGAAAAGAGAGCCTCTGTGAGGAGCACCGCCGCAGTGGTCCCATCATGAATTCCTTTCCGCATCCCATCAGTTCCATCGACGAAAATGGCCGTGATTGGGTGGCCAAACCCACTTCCCCGCTCGATTGCATCCATAATTCGACCGGCATCACTCGTGAGGACAATTTCGTCCTGATTTTGCGTGTCTTGTGTTTCGATCAATTTTTCGAGACCCTTTGGGCCATATGTCGTCCTGACGAGTGAAGCAGTCGCCCGAACAGCATCTGCAATAAATTGACGCGCATCAGCATCTTGGAGTGTCCATTGACTTTGATTCCGGGTGGCTAAATTAATCGTATCCGAGTCATTCGCCGACATATGTGCGATTTTCACTGCTTATGTGTATAACTGTTTGTAGACAGCCATCAGCCGGTATCGGCGTCTACAAACGTTTATTATCCCTGATTAGACACACTGGGTATGACATATGCCGATGGGAACCATCTGATAGAGGTCTATCAGCGTGCTCGGATGAGTGACTATGGGTTCATTGCAAGTAACTTGACGCATCCAGACATTCTACAGGGGCTGTTGCGAGGTGCTGAGACAGCAGATTCGGATCTCGTGCTCCAGATCAAGCGGGACACTGCAGAGTATTTCGGAAATGGAAATATTCGTGCCGGTCTTAAAGCCGCCAGCGCACATATCTCTGCGTTGAGCACCACCATAGATAATGCAGTCTTTCTGAACGTCGATCACATCAAGGCCACTGACCGAGCAATGATTGATGCAGCGCTTGACGTGATTACACCATCCTCAATAATGATTGATGCATCTGAGCGCCCACTCAAGCAGAATATCGAGAAGACGCGTCAAATTGTCGACCGCGTCGAACAGATGGACGCAAATATTCTTGTTGAGGCGGAATTGGGCACCATCGCAGGAACTGAAAGTGGGGAGGTTACCAAGGAAGCACTTTATACAGATCCAACCGAAGCGATTGAATTCGTCGACCAGTCAGGATGTGATCTATTAGCCATATCCATCGGCACCAAACATGGGGTCGCTGCAGGTGTAGAGCTCGACCTTCGGGTTGAGCTGGCAACAGAGATTGGCGAGGCTCTTCGTCAACATGGACTAGAGATTCCACTTGTCGTGCACGGGTCTTCGGGGCTCACTCAGTCACAGGTGACTGCTTTGATGGAAACTGATGTCTGCAAATTGAATACGAACACTCGATATCAGTACGAGTTGGCGCGGCGTATGTGCGAGTACTGCGAGGACCACAGGGAGGCGATCATGCCACCACCAGATACCACAGATACCCCATCAACAATGTTCGCTGGTCACAGTTGGCAACCTGACAAGACGAGGTT
>KE356562.1:1183524-1184638 GCA_000416005.1 Haloquadratum sp. J07HQX50
TCACACTGACACGGGAATAACTGGAGAGTATGTTGGTGGGAATTCACCAGCAGCAGCTCAGATCAATATGTTCGCCGACTATCTCATCGGTCGCAATCCACTCCATCGCGAGCGGCACTGGAGTGAGATCAAACGCGCACTACGCAAGTATGACCGCATGGGTATGGGGCCAATCGATATCGCACTCTGGGATTTCGCAGGCAAATATCACGACGCCCCGCTGCACGAACTTCTCGGAACCTACCGAACCAAGTTGCCAGCATATGCATCGACATACGAGGCAGATGAAAATGGCGGGTTAGACTCACCAACAGCTTTTGCCGATTTTGCTGAGGAATGTTATGAGAGAGGGTTTCCCGGTTTCAAACTTCATGTATGGGAGGGAGGTACGTGGGGAAACATTGACCGTGAAGTTGAAACAGTCCATGCCGTTGGAGACCGTGTCGGTGACAAAATGGACCTAATGCTTGATCCAGCTTGCCAGTATGAAACATGGGCTGATGCTCTGACAGTTGGCAAGGCATGTGATGAACAGGACTTTTTCTGGTATGAAGATCCGTATCGTGATGCTGGGACCTCCCAACATGGGCATAAGCGACTCAAATCGTATCTGGATACGCCAGTTCTTCAAACCGAACATATCCGTGGTTTAGAAATTCACACTGATTTTATTGCAAATGAAGCGACTGATTTTGTCCGTGCAGACCCAGAATATGATGCAGGAATCACTGGAGCAATCAAACTCGCTCGGGTGGCTGAGGGATTCGGGCTTGATGTTGAGTATCATGCACCAGGGCCAGCACAGCGACATCTAATGGCAGCGACTCGAAACAGTAACTACTATGAGCTGGCGTTGGTCCATCCAGAGGTCCGAAATCCAATACCGCCAGTCTATACAGGTGGATATTCAGATTACATAGACGCGATTGACGACGAGGGGCGTGTGACTGTGCCTGATGGCCCGGGTCTGGGTGTGAGCTATGATTGGGAGTTTATCAATTCGAATGCCACTGGTCAAGTGCACGTCTATGAGTGAACGCTATCTATTCGTTTCAACAATAATGAATGATACATAGCAAACACTATATATAGCTTATCGATACGGCTACCAATT
>KE356562.1:1189475-1191596 GCA_000416005.1 Haloquadratum sp. J07HQX50
AATAGAGGTACAGAATTTAGTGTCGGATGCAACATGACACAGAATCAATCTCTTGATGCTCTACACACGAGGGATCACCGATGAGTCTATACCGGGCTGGAATCATCGGAACAGGTGGAATTGCAGGGATGGGTATTCTTGGGATGCACGATGAGGACGCAATCGGAACTGAGAAAATAGATGCGAGTCATGCAGGAGGGTATGCTTCGACGGATGAGATTGAATTAGTCGGAGTTGCCGATGTCGATGCAGAAAAGTTATCGAAGTTTGGTGAAGCCTGGGATATCCCGGAGTCGAGACGTTACATTGGGCACAAATCGATGCTCGCTGCAGAGGATCTTGATGTTGTATCCGTCTGTACCCCCTCATTCCTCCATCACCGCCATGTAGTTGACACGGCAGAGTCATCTGCTGACCCGGATGTGATTTGGTGTGAAAAGCCGATTGCTTCCTCGGTGACAGACGCTGAAGAAATGATCAGCACCTGCGCTAAACGTAATACTGAACTGTTAGTGAATCACTCATTCAGGTTTACAGATAAACTGCAGACGTTACACGACCTCATGCAGCAGGATGACCTATTAGGCGAGATGTACTCAGTCAGTGCGCAATTTCGTATGGAATTGTTGCGCAATTCAACACACTTACTCGATACGCTGGTGTATCTGTTAGATGCGCGTGCAGAGCAGGTGAGTGGCTATATCACAGGTGAGAACGAGGCAGCTGAGTCACTTGAAACAGGTCGCGAGGTTGATGATGCTGGTGGAGGTGGGTATGTAGTGCTGGATGATGGGACGTTCACCACTATCGATTGCACTGTTCCTCGTGAACCCTCGTCAATGACACTCAATTTCATTGGATCAAACGGGAAACTGTATATGAATAACGATGATGGTGAGTGGCGTTACTTCTCGCTCGAAAATGGTGAGCACGTTGAAACGCCACTAACGGGTATCGAAGGTGCGTGGACATGGGAGGAAGATTATAAGCAATCGTTTAGCAATGCAGCACACCACGTCGAAGATTTACTGAATAATGCTGCAGAGAATTACTCACCGGGAGTCGCTGCCAAGCGCTCACTTGAGATCATTATCGGATTTTATCTCTCGCACCACACAGGTGGGAGTATATCAATCCCTCTTGATCGGCCGCTTCGCGACGTGACGATCACCTCTTGGTGAGCGTACTGTGATCGGTGTTTAGATAGGAATGAAGCGTGAGGCGGTGTGTCCCGGGTACAAGTAGGATATACAGTCGTTACGCATTTGATCTGTCCATTCCATGTTTATTTATTCGTCTCCGCTCATCCAAAACACTCACCGAGTAAAATGATTCGTGTATTGAACGTATCACGGCACGAGACGCATGGGATGAACACGAACATGTATTGGAAGAATAATTCTGGGGGCGGGTTTTTTGTGAAGAGTCGCACTCTGTTGGAACAACAATGTTCCGAGTACAGTGATTCGGAAGTATATCAATCGTTTCGAACACGTGTAGATGGAAACCACTGACGACTGGCTCAGATCGTCCACCTTCGCATGGAGTCAACTTATCTGAACACTCCGGAAGAGATATGTATAGTCGTCAAACACGATTCAGTATGAGTAAACAGGCGAAAAACCCCGTCGGCTCAATTGAGACGATGTTTGAGGTCATATATGCGTTATTAGACCTCGGTGGGGCAGGCGTGACGGAACTGAGCGTGTATCTTGATATTCCCAAGAGCACACTTCACAACTATCTCTCTACTTTACGACAGGAAGATTTCGTGCGAAAGGAGGGTTCGACATATCGTGTCGGTATTCGCTTTCTTGAACTCGGAGCAGCAGCTCGAAAACAGTACCCAGTGTATGAGATTGCACGACCAGAGGTGAATAAAATCGCTGAGGAAACCGGTGAGTTGGCAAATCTATTAATCGAAGAGCATGGAACGGGGACATATTTACACCGGTCACGAGGCACAGAGGCGGTTAATGTCGGTGCACATATCGGAACGTGTGTCGATCTTCATAGCACGGCTCTTGGAAAGTCGATTCTCGCATATCTTCCGGATGCACGCGTCGATACTATCATTGATCGGCGAGGGCTGCCCGCACAAACAGCGCAGACGATCACCAC
>KE356562.1:1191646-1193217 GCA_000416005.1 Haloquadratum sp. J07HQX50
CAGAGCGGTTTATCAGAGAAGTGCTTCGTGATGAGATGACTCTGGTGAGGTCACTGTTGCCACCAAGGTAGGTCGTCGGCTTGACCCCGCATACAGTTGAAGGGTACACCGAATCAAATCTTCGGGCATTTGTCGACCGTTCGCGCGAAAACCTCGATGTTGAAACACTCGACCTCGTCCAATTACATTGTCCGCCGACTGATGCGTATTATCGGCCGGGTATCTTTGCAGCAATGGATGATTTAGCCGAGGAGGGTCGAATTAATGCATATGGAGTCAGTGTTGAGAAGGTTGAACAGGGGCTGAAGGCAATCGAATATCCGAATGTTGACACGGTCCAAATTATATTTAACCCATTTCGACAACGGCCAAAGGAACTGTTTTTCGATGAGGCCGCTCGTCGAAATATTGGAGTGATAGTTCGTGTTCCCCTCGCGTCTGGTTTGCTGACTGGCAATCTTGGATTAGATACAAAGTTCGCCGAGGATGACCACCGTAACTTCAATCGAGAGGGCGAGGCCTTCGACGTTGGAGAAACCTTTGCTGGCGTGCCATACGATGTTGGACTTCGAGCAGTTGATGAGCTTGAGTCATATTGTCCAGATAGATTGTCAATGGCACAACTCTCGCTCAGATGGATATTAGATCATTCGGCGGTTTCCACAGTTATTCCAGGGTCGACAACACCATCTCATATTAAAGCAAACGGAGCAGCCAGTACAGCGGACTCTCTCGATAAGAAGACTCATCAGGCAATCGAAAGGGTGTATAATGAACACATACACGAATATGTTCATCATCAGTGGTGAGCATATGTCTGTCCGATCACTGTCATGTTTAGCTGGACCCCTCATCTGAGTTCAACTTATTGGGGCTCAGTTCCTCCTTAATCAGTATGAGAAGCTATTGGCCGAGTAACGTATCAGATCGGAAACAGCGTCCACATACCCAACAAATTACAAGTATGACCAGCCCAACAATTGAGTCGGTGGGTGAGAAAATCCACGTTCAGTTCCAATGTCGAACCACACCCGAGAACATAGCTACTGAGAGGACCACATGGGAACGGACTCAACCCGACCGTGAAGTCTACAATCACGCCCTCACACAGCAATGTGCTCCTACTTCTGATTACAATGAGCCATCGCACATCACAATACAGAACCAGCTCTCCAACTGGAAACGAAGGTGGACAGGGAGGAAACAGGTGGAGTTCACCTGTCTGCAAGCGATAGCTTGTCGGATCAAGAGTGGTGTCCTCAGATTGCCTGCAGGCCGAGGTTTCGATAGTGATAGATTAACTGAAAAGTATCAGCCGAAGACCGTGGTGTCACTCAGGCTTTGCTGTGGATAGTAACACGAAGCGGGCCAGTCATGCACCAATGAAATTCTCGAAATTTGACGACTCTCGTCTGAGGCGACACTCGTCTCCAAGTCGTGGATTCACTGTTGACAGAGGTCCCAGCGCGGCGTTAGAGAGTTATCAGCGTTGCTTAGGTGGGCTGAGGGTGGATTTCGAGCAGTCCGAAATAGGGTCGGGACAGCCCGAATCAATGTCTGTGGAGACTGGT
>KE356562.1:1195592-1197646 GCA_000416005.1 Haloquadratum sp. J07HQX50
AGGGGATTAGTCGCTTTCGAGACCTCGCCAAGATAGCAACGACGATGGATACGGGAACTGATGCGGTTGCAAGACACCTTATAGAGGACCGAAACCGCGTTGACCCAGCAGTAATAGAGACAGCATCATTGCCAGTTGTGGCTGATGAAGTTTGGGCTGCAGGAGTTACGTATCAGATTAGTGAGGAAGCACGCGAATCCGAGAGTAGCATGCCAGAGATGTATCTTGATGTGTATGAGAGTGACCGACCAGAATTGTTTTTCAAAGCTACACCAAGTCGGACGGTTGGGCCTAATGAAGCAGTCGGTATTCGAGGTGATTCGACATGGGATGTGCCTGAACCAGAACTTGGCATTGTTCTATATTACGGCGACATAATCGGATATACTATTGGTAATGACATGAGCAGCCGTGAAATCGAAGGTAGTAATCCACTGTTTTTGCCACAGGCAAAGGTATACGACCGGTGCTGCGCGCTTGGTCCAAGCGTCGCCTCCATAGAGACAATCAACGACCCACACGATTTACACATGGAGATTGAGATTCGTCGTGATGGAAAGCAGATTTTCGATGATGCAACCTCAACAGGAGAGATGGCACGCAGTTGTGAAGAGCTCGTCTCATACTTTAATCGACATAATAAAGCGCCCGAACTTGCAGTATTGATGACTGGAACAGCACTTGTGCCAGATGATGAGTTCACATTGCAACCCGATGATGAAATCGAGATCTTTATCGAAGATATCGGAACACTTGAGAATCAAGTAATAGTCGTATGATGATGGGAAGTTTCAGTTGTCCTCATCAGATATGAATCGGCAATATCAGGAGAAACACACTCAAACTTGTCACAGAGACGGGGGATCACCGACCCGCGTGGCTCCAGGATGCTAGCATGCTCTGCCTGTCTCCTTGAGGGTAAAATATCACTGTTATTATACTTCAGTGTCACAAGACACGGGTTCGTGCATTCGCACTCATACCTCGGTCATGAACTGCCTCAGTTTTACAGAGGCAGCCACGCTTACCCGTTATTACGGAAATAAAGCTGAATTCGCAGTAGCTGAGAGTGGTCGCCTCATCGATACGGTCTTCGAATCTCCTCGTGATTGTGAGTGATTGCGCCTCGTTGAACAGCTCATGATCCTTTCGTTTGAAATTTTCGTGATATTTATTTCTGTTTTCAATTATCGCGTTGTCCGCTCTCTCGATAACGATGGCAGCGAAAGTATATTATCACGCAGTAAGTGTAGTGCTCAGATTAGCTGATTTCATACGAAGCTGAATGCTTGAAGTCAATTTTCGACAGTGTCTTTTCCAGTGTGACTAACACAATTTGAGAACTGGTTTGCTTGACCTGTTCGTTCCGAAAAACACGTTCGACGCTGTTCCGATTACCGTGTTTTTCATATCTGTCATCAAGCCCGTGTCGGTGAAGTGCTGCTTGCGGCCACAGTGCAGAATCGACGAGAGATATCGCGTCATCAACGAGATGTTTCTCGCGGAGTTGGGTAAGAAACATCTCCGTAATCGCCTGGTTTTTGATTGGAGAGTGCCTCACATACATAGAAATCGGTTCGTCGACGGATCGACTGCGGCGTACAGCCAGAATCGGTCTTGTCGAGTTGGATCACGGTCCCGTCAACCGCAACGTGATCCGGTTGGCGCCGCCGGTGGGCTGTAAATCGGCTTTCTGCACCCAATTATGAACGATGGATCGAAAGCCATCGACACCCAATATATCAAGAATTGAGATGGTATTCGAAAGTGAGAGTCCAAACAAGTGGAGCTGAATACGAGCTTCATCCCGAGCTCGGGTGTCGCCTCTCGTTCCACAAAATCTAATTCAAAGCAATCGATACGACCAACGAGGCGGGTGATTTCGGGCATGGACCACTCAGATATCTCACCGCCTCACCTTTCATGCCTATCTGAACAGCACCTCGAGTAAGGGCGGCGAAACCGGTGAATGCTTCTGACGCTAAGGGAAACGTCTCAATATGGTCTGGTAAGAACGTTCTTGTCACAAGTTGCGGCGTAGACAGTCTTCACAT
>KE356562.1:1197666-1198847 GCA_000416005.1 Haloquadratum sp. J07HQX50
TGAGCTAAATGGGTCAACGGTCACTGTCGTTGGTCTGGGAGCCATCGGAATGGCTGTTGTTGAGCGTTTGAGAGGATTTGGTGTCGACACTATCGGAGTGCGATACACGCCCTCTAAAGGAGGCCCAACTGATGAGGTGATTGGATTTGATGATGCGGAGTTGCAATCGGCACTTGCCCAGACAGATTATTTAATTTTGGCCGCGCCACTGTCGGAGACGACACGTGGACTCATTGACAAACGGGCGTTTGATACGCTACCGCCAGATTGCTATCTTGTCAATGTCGGGAGAGGCCCGGTAGTCGACACTGATGATCTCGTCACTGCCCTGCGGTCAGATGAATTGAGTGGGGCTGGACTAGATGTCACTGACCCGGAGCCACTGCCTGCTGATCATCCATTGTGGGACTTCAACAATGTTATTATCACGCCACACAATGCTGGACACACCCCAAAACATTGGGAACGACTTGCGGACATCGTTGCAATGAATGTGAAACAATTGGACACGCAGGACCAATCAGGAGAGTTTGTCAACGTCATTCAGCGACCTGAATAGTCATTTTATTATTGTCGCACTGCTGATTCCGTGACGTTGACCAGTTTTCCATTGGAATCGAATAAATTCACTGCGTCGAAATCAAACGAAAGTGCAACAGTATCCCCTTCAGAAATATCATCATGATCATTCTTTTTTAGCACTGTGAGCTCACGATTATCAAACTGACAGACAAAGTACGCTGTCGACCCACGCATCTCAATCAAACTGACTGTCGCCGTCAGCATTGATTCGGTCGTGCGTGACTCCGAAAGCACAATATCCTCCGGTCGCGCAGCCATTGAATCGATACTGGCATGCCGCACAGAGCGGTTCCACCCTGAGTAGATTTCTCCTCCAATTTTCAGACCGCGATCCTCGATGGATGCATCAAAGAAATTCATAGTTGGATTACCAATAAAATCTGCGACGAACTTATTCGCTGGTTTCTGGTAGATATTTTCAGGGGTATCAATCTGTTGGAGTGATCCCTCATCCATGACTGCGATTCTATCGGCGAGCACCATCGCTTCTTCTTGATCATGTGTGACAAACACTGTTGTGATCTCCATCTCTCCTTGAAGTTGTTTGAGTTCCTTCTGCAATTGAATACGAAGTTTTTGATCAAGCTTTGAAATGGCTC
>KE356562.1:1198867-1200498 GCA_000416005.1 Haloquadratum sp. J07HQX50
AGTGAGTCCACTGACAATATATCGCTGGAAAGTAAATACTACGATCGCTGTCGGGATCAAAGCAAGAACACACGCGGCTGCTAACGACGCCCAAGAGACGCTAACATCCCCGACGAACCGATACACAGCAACCGAAATAGGCTGTGCATCAAGATTCCGGGTGACGATTAACGAAAACAGAAACTCTCTCCACGAGTAGAGAAAGGTTAGTATGGCGCACGCCGCGACTCCTGGCTTCGCAAGCGGCAGAACGACGTGTCTAAATGCTTGAATATGAGTACACCCGTCAACGCGTGCGGACTCATCAAGTTCCTGTGGGATCGTAATGAAGAAATTTCGCATAATGTAGACCATCAATGGAAGCCAAAGGTACACCTGCGCGACAATCACACCCAGTATACTGTTCAATAGACCAAACGAAGCCATGATTTGATAGTATGGAACAATGAGTCCAATCGGCGGAAACAGTCTTGAGAATAATACGCCAATGAAAATTAGATTATCAAAAGGAAACCTAAATCGACTAAATGCATAGCCGGCCGGCACTGAAAGGAGAATCACAATAATCGTTGTCGTGCTTGATATAATCAGGCTGTTGAGCATTGCTTTCCAGTAGCCCCGTGCTATCAGCACATCATAGTAGGACGAGAGGGTAGGATTCACCGGAATGAAGTTGAGGTTATAGACTGCCTCGTTTGTTTTCAATGATGTTAGTAGTTCCCATAACAGTGGACTAACCACAATGAATACCGATAATCCCAAGACGAGATGAACAACCATTGGTCCTTCAATCACATTCCATACTCGCTGCCGGACCTCGTATGATATCCGCTCGTTACTTTGTTGTAAACTCATTTGTTTTCGATTTGTAACTTACTACAGTGCGTCATATGGTTATTCATTGATCAGTACTCCCAATAATTTGCGTAACGTAGCCCGTCGCAACTACGACTGTCACCACGACGAGAAACACAGCAACAGCGGCCGCGTAGCCGAAATTTAGATTTACCATTCCTTTTCGATAGATATGAATGCTGAGTACCGTGGTTCGGGATCCCGGTCCACCATTGGTCATTGGAAAGATTATAGCGAACGCTCGGAAGGCGAACATCCAACTAATCAGCCCTACGATAGCAAAATATGGTCGGAGTCGGGGTAAAGTTACCGCCCGAAAAGACTGTAGACTTGTGGCACCGTCAACATATGCGGCGTCATAGAGATGCTGGGGAATAGATTGAAGTCCTGCTAAAAATACAACCATCGCAAACGGCATTCGTGCCCAAGCATCAACTAAGAGGACTATTATCAACGCAAGGTCCGGATTTGAAAAAAAAGCAACAGGAGAACTGATAATGCCCAGATTCATCAACATCATATTCAGTGCTCCGAACTCTGTTCCTAATAGGATCTGACGCCATATGAGGGCGACAACTGCAATTGGAATCGCCCAAGCAAGCATCAAAAGCGTTGAGTAAGTATTCCGAAGCCACTTCCGCTTAACTTGGTTAATTCCGAGCGCAATGGTTAGTCCCGAAATGACGGTGATTATTAATGAGCCTGTAGAGTAGATCAATGTCTGTCGGAAGACTCCCAAAACTGGTTGGACTGGAGCATCGTAATATAGTTCTCTA
>KE356562.1:1201366-1203499 GCA_000416005.1 Haloquadratum sp. J07HQX50
GTGACCTGCAGAATATATGTTGTCGAACACTCAAAACGATCACAGCTTGAAAGTCAGGAGCCGCAGACCATCGGGATTTTATTTCAGCCAGTTGGATTAGGCGCTCTCCTATCCTAAACCTGTTCTAAACGCTCGGCGAGGCGATCAATAATTTTTGATTCTGACGACGAGAGCTTTTCAATCTCGTTACGCTTGAGTTCACTGAGGAGTCGCTTGTGTTCGCCTTAGCGGAGTCCAACGTTGTCTGTGGCAGCATCGGCTCACACAACCCTCATCAAGACTCAGAATGCAGGTGTCGTGATTCTGCGTGAACCGGCACGAGAGCTCCGAGATTATAGGAACGAGTGTGATAAGTCAGAGACAGACGATCCAACCAGTTTGTCGCAGTACAGGCAAAGAAGATTTCCGACCTCATCAGCCGCGCCGTCTTGCCCACGCTCTCGTTAGACCGCGGAGACAGGTGTAAATAAAACTGCGCACGAGGATCTGCAGACCTATCTTAGGATCCGAAGAAACTTGACTGCCAATGAAGGGGTTCGCAGTTTCAGCCACGAGACGATATGTGAGTGGACATCACTCGGACATGTTCATCGTGATCATATTCTCGGCCTCTCGATACCGGGGATCAGGGAGATGTGTCGACAGATGATTCGGTAACTCACTGATGAGCTGGCAGAAACAGAGGAGTTCTTTGGCGCAGGGATTTCGCATTCGACATCACACAAGTGGATCCGTTCACAGGCGACCCAGCCGGCTGAGATTAACGGCATAGAAGCGAGAAGTATGCCTACCAGTGGAAGGCAGTGCAAATGGTCGGGAACGCTGTTTCACTCGTGTTTGGTGCAGGGCTAGTCTGCAGAATAAATCGCAAAAAATTGCCGAAGATTTTCCTACCTCTACCGAATATGCTGTGGAGTGTCGGTAACATGCTAACAGATGCAGTCTGACAGCCAGCACATTATACATATAATTAGCCAACATATCTTGTCGTACGTTGTGCCCACGCGGATGTCGACCGGCGAGGAGGTCCAGGCAAAGCGGTTTCTCTGACAAGGATCAGTATGAGACAAACCAGAGGTTCCATCTCGGCGAGAACAAGTGGCACGAAACGGCGGTGGTCTACCGTTGAAACGAGGGCTCTCAGCATGACGATTATCGTAACACTTGATTTTTATGACGAATAGAGGAGTATGAGCCCACTGAGTATGTCTACAAGTATGAAATTGAGGCGGCACAGGTCGATTGAGCGGTTCATTACCATGGCGACATTGAAACACTTCGGTCTCCAATTCTTTAGCTCGCGTGTATTCTGTACTCGGCTTGGTGAGGCGTTGATCTGATCGTACAGGCCGAATTTACTGGAGAGTATGAGCATACACTAAGTGTGATATCCGATAATGCAGTGGCGCTAGTTAACCGGAAACAGGATCGGGTAGTAAACCTTAGTTTAGATTATCGCGGTATGTGAGTGGCAATTTAGAACTTGTCGAAATTAAGCCATGATGCTATCAGTTCAATAAGAGTCTACATGTAGAGAACATACCAGGCCTCGCTTGTTGATTCGACCGAATACATATATTACATACAGTCGCAGTCAAAATATTGTAGTTTGAGCTTGCTTAGCTTGAAAATTTCCGTACATAAGTCATCGCCTTACTCATCTGCATAAGATTCGGAAAACTATGTATCCCTCAGTAGGATATATCTCGGATCCAGACCGAGTTGGATATGAACTTCCGACAGTCAGTCGTCGGAAATTGACTGTGGCGTCAGCACTATTCACCACGATTCAGACACTCATCATGCGCTCAGGCACTGTCTATCTGAGCACCTCCTCAACAGGCGTTCGACCGTTGAGCGCCCGATTCGATCGATCGTGGTTTCGTGGTACCTGAACCCCCGTCACCACCGACGAGCGCTGTGACTGCCCAGCCACAACGAGTGCAAGCGGTCGATCCGCATCGCAACGGTCTGGAACCACTTTTTGATGCGGTTCCGATCAGTGTCGTTGAGCTGACCGCTCAAGTGGTGTCAAGCAAGGGCAGTCAGGTAGGGTAGTCCATGTTGTCGACCAGAAGTTCGGTATCGTCGAGATCGTGGAGCTCAACGAGTAAGTTGAGGAACGCGCGGGAT
>KE356562.1:1203519-1210120 GCA_000416005.1 Haloquadratum sp. J07HQX50
TATCGATTATCTTCTTTGTTGCTGTCCCCCACTGCTCAACAGCCCACGTGTCACCATTGAGGAATTGGTCTCTGCTCTGTGTATATCCGGTTGAGAGTGGATTCCGCGCTAATTCAGTCTGATCAATCATTAATTGCAGCGCGTCTTGTGCACCCTGCATGTTGAGTCGAGAGTTACCATCCTCATCAAGCATACTCTGCATACCAGTTTCTGCAGAGAATCGATTTGGATAGTAGTATACGATGTTCCATCCACGTCGTCCTTCAAGCCCCATTTGGTGCCCTTTATTATGCATAAATTGTGCAACTTTGTTGAATTGAGCATAGCTGTCATATCCCTCAGGAAATGGGGGCATGATGTCAAAGTCGTGATTCTGATTAAACTCATCAGCGTACTGCTCAAGTAAGTCTTTACGCACGTTGAGCTTCATTGCGTCACCGTACCATGGCAGGCCATATGTCTCACCATTCCATTGGCCATAGTTTCGAGCGAAGACGTCAAGATGGTCATCGTAATCATATGACTCCATTGCCAACGAAGAGTCGTTGAGATATGCCTCAAGTGGCTCAGCCCAACCTGGGTCCATAAGCGTCCCTGTCCAAATGACATCTGAAACGAATGCATCGAACTCTGCCTGTTGAGCGCGGAGTTGATTTTGGAGCTTGGTGAGCATTTCGCTCTGCGCATATGATGTAACATTCACCTCAATACCAGTCTCTTGGTTGAATGTTGAAGCTAAGTCATTCATCGGCTCCGTATACAGCGAACTCGTCGCAAACGTGATCGATACATCCTGATACGCAGCGTAGTTCGGTCCAGATTGTGTTGTTGACTCACTACCGCTACCAGCAGTCGTCCCCTGCGAGGCGTCTTCGCTTTCGCCGGTCTCGCTCCCACCGCCACTGCATCCTGCGAGGGCAGCAATTCCTGCAGCAGTCACGCCAGTCAGATATCGGCGGCGGCTCTGTGTCGGGTCATCTTCTGATTTATATGTCATGATGTTCAGGTCCCGTGTGTTATCCAAACCTGCACGTTACGCTAAGTGTAAGACAAGGTATAATAAAAAAGATTATGATGAATATTGCGCCAGATTCTGGAAATTGATATCAGTGTGAGCACTGGTTAGAGTCTTGCTGGTTTCTGTCCTAATAATATACTAACTATTCTACACAACATACCTCTCAGCATGAGTCATTCGAAAGACAACATGGAGTCGTGATACAAAACTGTGATTCCCGTGCGACCTCGGGCATCTGCCTTGTCCTCTGTATACGCTTACTAAATCCTTTTAATATTCATTCGCGGTGAAGTCCCTCGCAAGTCCCGAGGCTTCACCGTTTTGTCCATGTCGTCCAGAAACGGACGGACACAGACTTCATTCCTCCTGAGCTCCCTCTCTCAAAGTCGGCTCAAACGCCCAAACACTCGCTGTGTCCGTGAGGGTCCTCCACCAGCCCTTGACAACCCCCGTCTCACCGCTATGGCGGATTTGAGAGGAGTCGCATTTCCAAACCTCCGAACGACCGTTTCATATAAATGTATTCAGTGTCCGTCAACATCTTTAGATGACGGTACGAGGCGAAATGAAATCCTTTGACGGGCTTCAGCCTCTCAGGTGGTTTGGGACCCAAAGCGTCATCACGGGAACGGGAACGGGAACGGAAATCTTTGATTTCCAATCGGGAACAAAACTGAGGCACCCGCCCTACTTAGCCTGTAGATTCAACATATTCAATAATAATGTTCGTACCGATGGGAGCGGCGAGAGGTATAGATGCTCTGGCGGTACATAGATAAGCTAATACATTGATTCGTGTCTGTGCTTCATCGCAATCGTGCAAGCGATGACCCGCCCATGTTTGTAGACAGTGGTCTAAATTTCACAGACCGGTAGTGTTTTAGCAATCACCAGACCTGAGATATAATATGTCTAAGACAACAATCACTAATTTTGAGACATATATCGTTGCCAATCCATGGAAGCCATGGGTCTTCGTCGAAGTCATAACTGATAGCGGGGTCAGAGGGCTCGCAGAGGCAACGACGCACGACAAACCTCGGACGGTCGTTGCTGCAATCGAAGAGATGTCGAAATACTTCATTGGCTCTGATCCATTCGAGACTGAGCAGATGTGGTTAGAGATGTACCGTGATGAATGGTTTTCAAAGAATATCATCAACACGACAGTGATCTCAGCAATCGATATGGCCTGTTATGATATCAAGGGAAAGTTGCTCAATGAACCAGTGCATAATTTACTCGGAGGAAAAGTGCACGGAGATGAGTTGCGAGCTTATGCAAATGGATGGTACACAGACACAAATGGCGATCCAGAAAAGTTTGCAGAAGCAGCTCAGGCAGTTGTTGATGATGGATATGACGCCATGAAGTTTGACCCATTCGGGGTGGCGTGGGAGCGAATGAGCCGAAAAGAACTGAATCACGCGATTAATATCGTCAGGGCGGTTCGTGAGGCCGTCGGGCCAAACGTTGACCTCCTCATTGAGGGTCACGGCCGGTTCAGTGCTGGCCATGCAGTTGATGTTGCACACAAACTCGCTGAATTCGATCCAACGTGGTTTGAGGAGCCCTGCCCACCAGATTCAATTAATACTCTTGCTGAGGTTTCACGGAAGTCACCCATTCCAATCGCGACTGGAGAACGACATATGACGAAACACGAATTCTTTGAATTAGTTACACAAACAGAGGTTGATGTCATCCAGCCGGATCTAATGAACACTGGAGGCATCACTGAAGGAAAAAAGATTGCAGCCATCGCGGAGGCAGATCATGTCGGGTATGCCCCGCATAATCCACAGGGACCAGTCGCAGGTGCAATCTACGCTCATGTCTGTGCAACAGTTCCAAACTTTATGATTCAAGAAATGTTTCAGACATACGATGTTGAGTGGGTTGATGAACTGTTGGTTGAACCGCTTGAAGTCAAAGATGGGTATGTGACCATTCCAGATGGACCAGGATTCGGAATCGAATTAGATCACGACGTGGTTGCAGAGCATGCGTACACTGAGGAGAAGGTGCATACAATAAATCTATTCGAGAAGGGGTGGGAAAAGCGCGAAGTGGATCGTCGATAGACCCTGTTATGCGATATCTGATCGATATTCAGCCGTCCCAGACGGAGAAACGTCCTGTATTCGAAATAGACCGCCAGCTCTGGTGCCTTCTCTGTCGCGACTATTATCGTTCAGTGCCGTCGTAACGTATAATTCAGTATAGTTAGACCCACCAAAGGTAACAGCTGAAACTTTTGTTGCTGGAAAAGACACCTGCTGGAGTGTTTCGCCAGCCTCTGTGTATTGGACAATTTTCGAGCCATTCCAGCGGGCAGACCAAATATTGCCAGCGCTGTCAACAGTCATCCCATCCGGTATCCCATCATCCGGTGGTGTCTCCACGAGTGCTCTCCCGTTAGATATGTGGCCGGTCTCAACCGCATAGTCGTATACAAAGATACGGTTCGTATTGGATTCAGTGAAATAAAATCTTGATAAGTCAGGCGAAAACCCCATGCCGTTCGAGATATCAACGTCATTAATTACAACTTGGCTTTGTCCGTCAGGGTCGAGACGATAGAGGTCCCCGAGTTCAGTCTCACCTGGCATTGTCCCACAAAAAACACGCCCCTCTGGGTCAGCAATTACATCGTTAAATCGAGTGTTAGCATCGATACTCGCGACTTGTGTTGCGGTATCGGACCCTGGAACGTAACGGAGCACTGCACTGTGGGTAAAGCACAACAATGCACCGTCCTGCTCAATCGTAAATCCGCCCAGTGGAACGTCTGGGAATTCATATGCTAAGCTATGTGATTTGGTGGCTGGGTCGTACGAATACAGCCGGCCTGGTGGGATGTCTACCCAAAAAAGCCGATTCTCCTCAGGATGCCACAACGGGCCTTCACCGGTATGGTGAGTTGTATCAGCAATACATGTTGGTGTGTGCATATGGTATCAATCTATTTGTCTCTGTATGTCTTATATTTGATTGGGCTCAGAAGTGAGCGATCTTATCCCGACGATAGAGATCTAAACTCGTGATTGCATTCGGTTGCTTCTGTCTAACCGCGAATGCGATTGCGTCCGCTACTTCAATCGGTTCGGTGACGTCGCCTTTGTCAAATCGGTCAGTGAATTTCTGATCCGTTTGTGTACCGAACTCGGTCCGGACCTCTGTCGGATTGATGCAACTCACTGCAACTCCATCGGGTCCGTATGTTCCTTGTAAACTAATTGCGAAGCCACGTGTCCACCACTTCGTCGCAGCATACATTGCATCCTCTGGACGAGGGTGGTTTGCTGCCATGCTTCCAGTAAATACTAAATTACCTGCTGTTTCACAGAGATGAGGGATGGTCGCTCGTGCAAAGTAGAACATACCATCTATGTTGACATCACGCATGAGTGAGAAGTCATCATCGCTTAACTCAGTGATAGGGCGATTTACACCTAACCCAGCGTTACTGACAGCAATATCAAGATGGCCGAACTGCTCGATCGTTTCCTCGACAAGTTCGTTCACCTCTTGTGAATTCGTCACATCAGTTGGTATGACCGCAACTGCCTGGCCAGTCTGTTCTCTGATCTCCTCCGCGACAGACTCAAGTCGGTCACTCCGACGAGCAGCAATCGCGACGTCTGCACCGTCTTCAGCAAGAACATGTGCTGTCGCTTCACCAATTCCCGAGCTTGCGCCTGTAATGACAGCTACACTGTCGGCCAGTGGATTCGTTCGCTGCGATGGTCGCTCAGTCATGTATGTAAATTTATGAGCAGCTAAAATATCATTCTATGGGTTCGCCAATCAGCATCATGACGATACACGAATTTTATTTCCCCCACCAAGCATGCACCAATCTGGTTTGATAAGCATCTTAAAATGCGTATTGGCGCTTTGCACCCTGGTAGGCACACGTTAGCTGATTAGATCAGTTGGTACCGATAAGTCGAAAAATTTCATGTCGGTGTCACCGCACCGCTCTATCGTGCGTCGCGGTGGGCGCTGACACATTCAGTTGATTGAGGTAGCCTCCCTCCCAACGTGAGTGGTGGGCCTCAAGCTCTCGAACCAATTAGAATGCACTATCCGCGAATCCGCCATCAACTGTTAGCACTTCACCAGTCACATATGACGCCGCATCACTCGCCAAGAATACCGCCGGTCCAATCATTTCCTGACGATCAGCCACTCGGCCTAACAGAGTTCGGCGGTCAATCTGCGCTCGTTTTTCTGTTCCTTCTGCATACGTCTCATTATTTTGTGGAGTGATAACGAAGCCAGGGGCAATCGCGTTCACTCGTATCTCTGGAGCTAATTCTTTCGCTGCAGCGCGGGTGAAGGCTTCGACACCACCTTTCGCGGCTGAATACGCCGGTAAATCAGCCATCGCTAAGCGCGCCGCCAGAGAGGAGATGAGAATGAGTGAACTATCATCCGACATACGTGGGGCGAAAGCTTGGGTAACACGACGAACCCCATCAAGAGCAATGTCAGTCACTCGATCCCAACTCTCCTCTGAAATATCCATCAGTGGCGACCGCGATATCGCCCCCTGAGAGCTCACGACGATGTCGATCGCTCCAAACGCTTCAATCGCAGCCTCGCGAAGCGCATGCAGAGTCGATATATCCGTCACATCGCAAGTGATTTCTAATGTTTGTCTGCCTTGGTCGCGTATCAACGCTGCAGTAGAGCTGACAGCGGATTCGGTCCGACTCGTCGGAATGACGTCTGCTCCAGCAGCCGCAAATCCAACCGCGATTGCCTGTCCGATGCCGCTAGTCCCACCAATGACGATAGCAGTCTTATCGACGAGAGAAGCAGGCATTGAATCAATATTTTCCATATATCATACGAACAGGCAATTATAAAAATTGTTTCGTGACTCCTCAGCGAGTTTCAGAAGCTTCGGTTTATATGGCTCTTATTGCCGCGTAAGTTGTCTTTTGACGGAATTGAGTGTTGGATACGTTTACCACTCAGCAATCCGCCCATCATCATGTCGCCACGTGGGGCATCGCCAGTCTACATTCCCCTCACGAGATTCGACAACATCTGTATCGATCTCGATTCCAAGACCAGGTTCACTGGGCGGTGCAACTGTCCCCGCGGTAAATTGAAACACACTTGGATCAACAAGATAGTCAAGTACATCGCTGGTATCGTTGTAATGAATGCTTAGACTTTGTTCTTGAATGAGTGCATTCGGTGTGCAGAAGTCGACTTGGACGCAAGCTGCCAGTGCGATCGGACCAAGTGGACAGTGAGGCGCCAGAGCGACATCGTATGTCTCGGCCATCCCTGCAATCTTTTTGACCTCACTGATTCCTCCAGCATGCGAGAGGTCGGGCTGGATCAGGTCAACAGCACCAGTCTCGAGTAGCGGTTTGAAATCCCATCGCGAGTACAGGCGTTCACCTGTCGCCAGAGGAGTCGATGTATGTGCAGCTAATTCGGGAAGGGCATCATCAGCACCTGGAGTTACGGGCTCTTCGATAAACATTGGATCATATGGCTCCAGTGCTTGCGCCAAGCGCGGTAGCCATCGCTTTTGAGACGCGGCCGTGAAAGTCGACA
>KE356562.1:1210179-1213715 GCA_000416005.1 Haloquadratum sp. J07HQX50
TTGACCTTCTCCTCTGCAGCCTCAACCACTGCACTGGGTCGATCACCACCTATCCACTGATACACACGCAGCTCATCACGCACCCGACCCCCAAGCAGTTCGTATACAGGCGCATCAAAATATTTCCCCTTGATATCCCAGAGCGCCTGATCAATGCCGGCAATGGCGGACATCAATATTGGTCCCCCTCGATAGAATCCTCCACGGTACATACCTTGCCAGTGGTCCTCAATCCGAAGTGGGTTCTCGCCAAGAAGATACGATTCCAGCAGTTCCTCAACCGCAGTCGCAACTGTCCGGGCACGGCCTTCAACAACCGGCTCGCCCCACCCAACTGTTCCGTCGCTGGTTTCGAGACGTAAGAATAACCACCGTGGAGGAACCTGATAAAGCTCGTAATCAGTGATCTTCATTCTTGAGGTCCTCCGTGGCTCACTACATGTCTTGATTCAGTTCCACTCTGTGACGGGTGAAGTTTGAGCGCGCGCACATCACGTATATCTGGGAGCATTATATTTGAGACCACCGCAACGATTGAGGACAGATGTAATCGTACGGTTTTTAATATCTATAGTCTGTGCGACTCAGTATGAGCTCAATAACGCTCAAGGAGCGACTCAACCGTGGCGAAACGGCGGT
This sequence comes from Haloquadratum sp. J07HQX50, assembly GCA_000416005.1. Lineage (GTDB taxonomy): Archaea > Halobacteriota > Halobacteria > Halobacteriales > Haloferacaceae > Haloquadratum. Next base: position 1,210,819 of record KE356562.1, read on the forward strand.
CGGAACTTTTCAGGCGCTACCCTCAGCTGCAGTATCTGAGATGGCTGGGCTGGCCGGGCTGGACTTCGTTATTATCGATCAAGAACACGGTCCACTGACAGCTACTGATTCACTTCCGCTCTGTGCAGCAGCACAACACGGTGGATCAAGTCCGATTGTACGGGTACGGGAAAACTCCATGCCAGAGATACAGCGGGCATTGGATATTGGGGCCGAGGGAGTCCAGATTCCACAGATTGAAACACAAGCCGATGCCGAAAGTGCAGTGAAAGCGGCCCGATTCAATCCTGTTGGCGAACGTGGACTATCTCCATACGTCCGGGCTGGCGGATATGATGGAAGTGAAACCTACACTGAAGACCAGAACGAATCAGTACTGGTATCAATTCATATTGAGGGTCAGAATGGGCTTGACAATATTGAGGATATCCTATCAGTTGATGGAATTGATCTCATCTTCATTGGGCCATATGACCTCTCACAGTCACTTGGAATCCCAGGACAAGTGACCGATCAGCGGGTTGAACAGACCATGACGGAAATTTGTGAACTCGCGCAGGAGGCAGGAAAAATCGTCGGCACATACGCAGACTCAGCTGAGGTTGCCAGTCAATGGACCGAAGTCGGCGTACAATATGTTGCTGTGTCGGTAGATGTATCATTCTTAAAGCGGCGATTCGCTCGGCTTGCAGATTCGGTCGCCAACTGAATGAGATACTTTTGAGAGTCTACCAATTATTCGTATGTATGAACATCGCCGGTTGCATGTGATTCGATAAACTGCCAATCGTATGTAACACCAAGACCAGGTCCAGTTGGAACCTGCACACACCCGTCGGCATCAATTGTATCAATATAATCAGAGTAACCGTCAGCATAGACAGGTGCAACTGGATTAGGAGCATCAGGATGAACCAGTGCAAGTTCGTAATAATTTGCATTTCGAGTCGCAGCTAAGCAGTGTCGTTGGGCTGGACCAGGGGCATGATATTCAACGTCAAGCCCAAAGCCCTCAGCGACGCGAGCGACTTTCATTGCCCCAGTAATCCCTGCATCATACTCGGGGTCTGCACGGACGAAGTCAGTGGCTCCATTTGCGATGAAATCTGTGTGTATCTCAAGCCCGCGGATGTGCTCAGTCTGGAGGATTGGGGTTGAGAGTTTTTGACCGAGTTTTTGATGAGCAAACTGAGACGTCCCAGCATCGCGGAATGGGTCTTCATACCAGTAGAAGCCCTGCTCGTCGCATGCCCTTCCGACTCGCAATGCATCTGCGAACGTTTCGAGTTCACAAGCAGGGTCAAGCATCAGGTCCATGTCATCGCCAACGCGATCACCAACGGCGTGAACTGTCTCAACCTCACGGTCAACGTCGCGAGACGCATCGTCTCCACCCCACCCATGAATTTTGAATCCTGGATATCCCCGATCTAAACACTCCTCAGCGAAATCGGCGAAGGCTGCTGGTGAATCTAATCCTCCGTTTTCATCACCATGATAGGTCGATGCATATGCTGGCAACTTGGTTCGGTAGGTTCCGAGAAGTTCGTGCAGCGGGGCGTCGTGATATTTGCCTGCGAAATCCCAGAGTGCAATATCGATTGGGCCCATACCCATGCGGTCATACTTGCGTAGTGCGCGCTTAATCTCACTCCAGTGTCGCTCGCGATGGAGTGGATTGCGACCGATGAGATAGTCAGCGAACATATTGATCTGAGCTGCTGCTGGTGAATTCCCACCAACATATTCTCCAGTTATTCCCGTGTCAGTGTGAATCTTGAGCCCGAACAGCTTCCGATGCGTTGTCTCGCCCGGATCGTACACGATATTAAACCCAGCTCCATCTGTTCCGACGTCTTCCAGTGGGAATGCGAATTCCGTACTCTCGATTTTCGTTATGCGTGGTGCCACACCTATGACATCGTCAGGAGGTTACCTAAGTCAACTGGTCGTGTTCGCATATATCACAATAGATAATTGTGAATATGAATAAATATATTCATTATTATTGAAAAAGCTTATAACATATGTATGTTTGTTATCTACCCATAGATTCCCATATAGCCGACATTACACCGTTATTCATTGTTCATAATAAATGAAAGCATGGCCGAGATCACCCAGAGAGAACAAAGACTGCATCGTTGAGCTATCCACTCGTGAACGGTTCTTGGCTGGGCCGAAACACCAGCATCTGAAGGCTATCTACACTTGATATCTCACTGGTTGATCCTTCGCCCTCACTAATCCCGATTTGGCTACGACAGAGATATCAGATTTCAATGTTTTTGGACACTGAAATGAGTGTGATTCTTGTCCTCGTATGACTAGTAAGCGGAGGATTCACACTCACTGTGTGAACCCATATGTGAGTGCCCTAAGACGAATCACTTCAACGTAGCTGCACATGTTTATCAGAGAGGTTTCAGCATATCGCAAGGCACATTGGATAATGACCTGGCTTGCATCAGCAGCTTACAGATTCATTCAATTTTGAAGCCGCCGGTTTGCTCTCACGATCTTCATAGACAAAGAGGCGAGAACCTTGGTCAAGATCGGGGGGAAAACCCACCGAAAGACAACACATGCTTACTTCGGCTGATGTACTGTTCAATTATTTCGCGACCCATCTCGCCTGCCCGTCGCTACGTAGAGCGAGCGCTCCCAACACCCACCACCACAGCATAACGACCGTATCAGCTTAACAGAGTCAGCCCACAATCTCCGCGCCGTCACGCTCTTTACCCACGATACAGACATAATCTCACTCGGCACGTATTTCGGATGCGCTCTCAAGAACACGATGGTCAGGTAAGATTCTGATTGTTCCGTTCGATAATCGCGTGGAACTCTGGTTCCAGTGCCTATACAGCGCAGTCAACACATGAGTGACGATA
>KE356562.1:1213735-1237845 GCA_000416005.1 Haloquadratum sp. J07HQX50
AGAACATTCCTCATGTTCGGAAGGTGTCAACCGAGAGATGGAGTTCTTGTGATCTCGAAAGTATTCGATTCTCGGATGAAAACAGTGGAAATCGAGGCGCGTGAATCGCTCGACTTCATCGCTCGTAATCGTTTGAGGCGACCCTGCTCTGGAGCGGATGTGCGTCGGTATTATATGGAGTGTGAGCGATAATCCGAGAGAATCATTAAGAAGCCGGCTTTAGATGCTTGTGAGCGGATGGGCATTCACAGGATGCACAACTGTTAGGTAATCATAACCATATGCTGTAGTATGTCACCTACAGGAAAAGTCGCATACCTGAGCGAATCAAAGTCGATGGAGATAAATGAATATCAACTTCCGACGCCGGCACAAGATGATGTATTAACTGAGATCGTGCAAGCAAACGTCTGTGGGTCGGAGCTTCATATTTGGCGAGGAGAACATCCACACATAGACGAAGGTGTGCTCGGTCATGAAGCGCTTTGTCGGGTTATTGAGACGGGAGGAGAGGTCTATGATAACGCAGGGATGAAGTTGGAAGTTGATGATTTGGTTGTCCCCGCATATTTTGCAACGTGCGGTGAGTGCGTTCAGTGTGGTCAGGGCAATCACCAGTACTGCCAGAACGCGTACAAATATTGGTCACGTGGACCTGACGAATGGCCACATTTTCATGGGACATTCGGCAGTCATTATTACATTCATTCGGATCAATATGTCTATAAAGTTCCAGACTCCGTTGACATAGCGGCAGCGGCGGCGGCCAACTGTGCCCTCTCACAAGTGCTGTTTGGCCTCAATCAAATCGAAGTTTCGCTTGGAGATACCGTGGTCATACAAGGTGCTGGTGGATTAGGACTCAATGCGACTGCAGTTGCAACCGAGCGAGGTGCTGAAACAATCGTAGTCGATGGAGTTCGCGACCGCCTCAATCGGGCTCAGGAATTTGGGGCAAACCACACTATCGATATAACCGAGTATGAAACCATCGAAGATCGTGTAGATCGTGTACAAGCATTAACCGATGGGCAGGGTGCCGACGCAGCAGTTGAGGTCACAGGCATTCCAGCGACAATTGACGAGGGCTTCCGATTGTTAGGTCGGGGAGGTCGCTATCTTGTTATGGGTAACATTATTCCTGGCAAGAAGGCGACGATCGACCCGGGCCGAGCTGTACGAAAATCAGTTTCTGTGACGACGACGATGCGATATCCACCATGGATACTGAACGAGGCACTCGATTTTCTCGTGAAATTTGGTGACGTATATCCATTTAGTGAGCTTATTGATGCAGAATATTGCCTCGCGAACGTTCAGCAAGCACTGCAAGATTCAGCGAATCGTGAGGTGGCCCGTGCAACTCTCACACCCTAACTGATAATCAGAGTCTTGACCATATCTTTTTGCCCACACCGAATCTATTGATCTGTATATGCCTCACAAAATAGCTGTTTCACAGGCTGACATGCCAGATGCAATCATTGAAGCAGGCGTATTTGAGAGGGCACCACTGGATGTTGACCTTGTCACAGGAGCGGCAGAGAATGAAGCAGAACTCATTGAGTTGGCGCGGGGTGCCGACGGACTGGCCGTCCAATATGCCGAGGTGACAGCGGCAGTGCTTGAAGAACTCCCAAATCTATCAGTTGTCTCTCGATACGGAATCGGAGTTGATAACATCGATATTGATGCAGCAAGCGAGCATGGTGTTGCCGTTACACATGTCCCATCGTACTGCGAAGAGGAGGTAGCAAGCCACGCTCTTGGGTTGCTACTTAGTGTTGCGAGGAACACTGCGCAGTATGACCGACAGGTGAGATCCGGGCACGTGGGACTGGAAACAGGGGCAGTCGATCGAAGCGTTAACCGGGCAAACTGTTGGCTTCGTTGCGTTCGGAAAGATCCCACAAACATTTGCGAAACTCGCAGAGGGATTTGACTTTGAATATCTCACATACGACCCGTATATTCAAACCGAGGATTTAGCTGAGTTTCCAGTCACCAAAGTAGAGTGGGAAACGCTGTTGGAAACATCTGATATCGTATCCATTCATACCCCACTTGTTGAAGAGACACGGCATATGTTTGACACGGAAGCGTTCGAAATGATGAAATCGTCTGCAATCTTGATAAATACGGCTCGAGGGCCTATTGTAGATGAGTCAGCGTTGAACACTGCGCTGCAAAATAATGCTATTGGGGGTGCTGGACTTGATGTGATGGAAACAGAGCCAACATATGACTCACCGTTGTTTGAGCGTGAAGAGACTGTTATTACTCCGCATGTTGCATGGTACTCTGAGTCGTCACTTGCAAAACTCCGACGAAAGACGGCAGAAAACATCACACGATATCTCCAAGATGAATCACCACACGGATTCGCGAATGAGGCGTCAATTCAGGAATAATACCCTCACATATCGAAAGTGGCTCAACATAGCGGATACGGCCTGAAATCCGTGCAGGGCTGAGTGACACCGCGGCCACTCGAACGGGCTATACCGGCGCGCAGTTCCGCCCTGTACATATCGCCTCTCCAGCGTAAAAAACGCCACAGGTGTGGAATAACAGTCTAAAATAATTTGATATTACAGCTCGAGGAGAAACCTGGGATGCGAGTGAGCTAAGTTCATGCTTGGAGTGTCCAGAGAGACATATATATAACTCCTCAAGATGATTTTGAGTATGGTTAGACCTGCGGTTGTGTTACCCCCAACGCCTGATGAACGCTGGGAGTTAACCCGACAACTAGGAGTGACAGATGCAGTTGTACATACGCTTGAAATTGGCGATGGAAAGGTCCACTGGAGCTATGAAGACTTGCTGGGACTCACAAATTGGTTCGATGATGCTGGACTCAACGTGAGCGTCATTGAGGGGAGCATCCCGATTACCGAGCGTATCAGACTCGGAAAAGAGGGGAGAGATGCTGATATTGCAGAGTTCAAACAATTCTTGAGAGATTGTGGCGCTGTTGGGATTCCAGTTATCTGTTATGACTGGATGGCGGGTATTCGGTGGGCTCGGACCGAGGCATTCGTTAAGGCGCGTGGAGACTCGCTTGCGACAGGGTATGACAACGAACGAATGCACCCAGGGACGCGAGAGCAATCGACACAGATAAGTTCAGCTCAACTCTGGGAGGCGCTCGAATACTTCCTATCAGAGGTAGTCCCGGTCGCAGAGAGAGCAGATGTAAAACTCGGGTTACATCCTGATGATCCACCGCGGCCCAGCGTAGGTGAAATACCACGCATTATCACCAGTCCAGAAGCATACCAACGAGTGTTGGACTGTTATGAGAGTCCACACAATGGGATTACGTTTTGTCAAGGTAATTTTGCTGCAATGGGAGTCGACATCCCGGCGGCGATTCGGCGCTTCGGTAAAAAAATCAATTTCATTCATTTTAGAGACATCGAAGGGAACAAAGACAATTTCGTCGAAACTTGGCACGATAATGGCCAGACAGACATGTTAGAAGCAATGCAGGCTTACACTGACGCAGTTGATGAGACAGTCGTGATGCGTCCAGACCATGTCCCGACCATGGCGGGAGAGGATAACTCTAACCCAGGATACCATATGAAGGGTCGACTGTTTGCTATTGGATACATGCGTGGATTAGCTGAGCAAGCAAACTGAGTGTCCATCTGAGTCGACTCCCCACCTCAAAAGCTCACTCTCTAAATTGATGACCACCGGCAGTGAACTGATTAGCCTCTCGAATTCAAACACAACACATGTATGAAATCTGTATCATTGCGGACGATCTCACCGGAGCAATGGATACTGGGCATGGCTTCGCGGCACAGTCACACCCGACTGTTGTGCAGGCAGTGCCGCGCGATCTATCGCGCCATACCCAGATAAAGTCCACACACGTCTCAGCCATCAACACTGACTCACGATATAATTCGAAAGAGGATGCATCACGGGCAGTTGAAGCCGTAGTCCAATCAGTCGATGCACGACAGATATATAAAAAGATTGACTCCACTCTCCGTGGAAATATTGTTGCTGAGGTTCAGGCTGCATTGCGAGCAACAGACACAACAGCCGCGATTGTCGCACCAGCATTCCCTGCAGCAAGTCGTACGACAGAGAATGCTGTTCAGTACGTCAATGGGAGGCAACTGGCTGAAACAGAGTATACAGACGATCCTAAGGCGATGAAAAGTGCAGATTTGATCGATATGTTTGAGCAGAGCCCTCAGCCAACTAAGCACGTTGAGCTCGGGACTGTGACGGCAGGAGAGGATCGTACTCGTGGCTTGATATCCAAGTACTGTGAGGTCGATATGACGCCAATCATCATCTGCGATGCGACTGATGACACTCACCTCCAGACGATCGCACGAGCCACAGCGACGCGGAATGTGCTCTATATCGGAAGTGGAGGCCTCGCCAAGGCGATTACAATCAACGAAGATTCAGGTGAAATGGCGGCCAGCGCGAACTCGGCTGAGACTTCAGCGATGGGTATCGTTGGCAGCGTGAGTGACACAGCTTTCACGCAACTCAAATCGGTTTCGGATGATCAAATCGTCTGCGTAGATGGGCCGACGCTGTGTACAGATGGAACCGACACCACCGCTGTCAGTATCGCCATCAAGAAACTCAGGCAAGGTCAAACACCTGTACTGACCGCCGCGACAGGTCCTGCTATGGTTGAGAGAACTCAGGACGCAGGAAAACAATCCGGCCTCTCTCCGGCTGAGATTCGCTCTGTAGTCGCGACAGGACTGGCCACTACAGCCGCAGCGATTATCAACGAGACACGTCCAGCAGGGATATTTATGACTGGCGGTGACGTTGCAGTTGAGGTTCTCAAATCAATCGAATCATCGATGATCCAGCTCACTGGAGCAGCTGTTGGAACAGGCGCTCCTCACGGGAGGGCGATTGATGGACCCCACGAAGGAATCCCTCTTATTACCAAACCAGGCGGGTTTGGGAATGAATCAACTATCGTTAATTGTCTTGAATATTTAGAGACTAATGATGCGTAACTCTCAGTCAGTTGTGGGTATCACCATGGGTGATCCCGCAGGTATCGGACCTGAAATTATTGTCACAGCATTTGAGCGTCTTGCTGAAACCTGTCACCCAGTGGTGATTGGTGATCGTGATGTAATTGAGGCTGCAATCGATATCTGTGACCAATCATTAACAACAGTCACTATTGACAACCCACGTGGAGAGTCACCAGCGGCTGATGTGATACCTGTGATCGATATTGATAATATTCAAGAACTCAAACGAGGTCTCGTTCGTGAGGAATATGGACGTGCGAGTCTGGAGTACATTGAGCGTGCGATTGAACTCGCAACTGGCGGACAGATTGATGCAATGACGACAGCGCCGATTAACAAACAGGCGACAAAGTTGGCTGGGAGTTCTCATGCTGGACACACAGGTATGCTCGCAGCACATACAAACACTGAGGAATATGCAATGATGCTCATTGAGGAAAATCTGCGTGTTTCTCATGTTAGCACGCATGTACCCCTTCGGGAGGCGTGTGAGTTGATTACAACAGAGCATGTGACAGAAACGATTGAACTTACACACGCTGCATTGCAGCGACTGGGTATTGAGGAGCCCTCGATCGCGGTCGCTGGATTAAATCCGCATGCAAGTGATGGAGGATTACTTGGTACAGAGGAGCAACAAGAAATTAATCCAGCTGTCGCTGTGGCGCAGCAGAATGGAGTAGCGGTATCTGGTCCTGAGTCGCCTGATACGGTTTATGTCCGGGCGGCACGAGGTGAGTTTGACTGTGTTGTCTCGATGTATCACGACCAGGGACATATTCCGATCAAAATGCTCGGCTTTGCTGGTGGCGCTGCTGTCTCTGGAGTCAACGTGACGATCGGGCTCCCGATTATTAGAACCAGTGTTGACCACGGGACAGCATTTGATATCGCCGGTGAGGGAGTCGCGTCTGAACAGAGCTTGGTTGATGCGGTCAAGGTTGCCGTGCAGATGACCGATACTCATCATTAATATTGATATCAAAACTTCTTTGATGACCCCACGCGACTACAACAGCGATGGTTGAGTACGCAAAGACGCTACCGGGTGGAGATGAACTACCAGCCGTTGGAATCGGGACGTGGGATATCCATGGGGGGACAGTGAAACAATCTGTACGATGTGGCCTTGATGCAGGGTATACTCATATTGATACTGCCGAGGGGTATGATAACGAAGAGGAAATTGGGACCGTGATCAGTTCACACAATCGAGAGAATATATGGCTTACCTCAAAAGTTCTTCCGAAACATCTTCATTACGAATCTGTGATCGAATCTTGTCGAAATTCACTGGAACGGCTCGGGACGGAGTACCTTGATTTGTATTTGATCCACTGGCCGAATCCTGCAATCTCACTCCGTGAGACGCTCAATGCGATGACAAAGCTCTATAATGAGGGTCTGGTCCGGAACATTGGAGTCTCAAATTTTACTGCTTATCAACTGAGTTGTGCACAGCACATCTCTGATGTTCCAATTGCGGTAAATCAGATTGAGTATCATCCGTGGTTCACACAGGATCCCGTCGTGGAATATTGTCATGAGACCAATACAGTTGTTGAAGCAGCCGCTCCTCTGGGGCGAACAGAGGTTTTTGCGGACGAAACAATCCAGAACCTGGCTGATACGTACGATCGTTCACCAGCGAACATTATACTCCGTTGGGCAATCGAGAACGAAATCGTCGTCCTTCCAAAATCGTCCACACGGGATCATATTCAGGAAAATTTGGAGATACTTGATTGGGAACTTGACCCAGTTGATCATGACCGTATTGATTCGATTGAAATGAGCCGTCCCATATATGATTTCCCGTCGCGCGCCTGGGAACGAGAAGTATACGGTATTTCACAGTGATCGGTTGCTGAGCGCTACCGCAGCAATTTAGAGTTGACGTACCCGATCAATCGTCGTCGATATCTCAGCAGACGCAACTTCGACCAAGGGAGGCCGCACTGTCGCCGAATACGACTGATTCTGGGCTTGCAGTGCTGCTTTGACGACTGGGGCGAATCCATCCTGTCTGCACGTGTCAAATAGTGGTTCGATTGCATCGCTATGAATGGTGCGTGCACGCTCACTCGTCGGCGACCCGGATGCCTCAACGTAGAGCTCTGGAATGACATTTGAGAGCGCGTTCACACCACCATCAAATCCCATACGGAGTGAAGGCATCAAAAGTGGGTCATAGCCCTGAAGAACAAGAAACTCTGAAGAAGTTTGATCAAGGATACGAAGCCCATAGCTGATGTCTCCACCAGAATCTTTTAGACCGATGATCGAATCATGGTCAGCTAAGCTCACTGCTGTTGCAGGTGGAATACGCTCACCAGTACAAGCCGGAATATTGTATAATAACAGTGGAATGGGGCTATCTGTTGCAATGGCCTCAAAGAAATGCTCAATTCCCATCGGGTCATTCGACGAATGAAACTGCGGAGCGGTGATAACCGCTACGTCAACCCCGAGCGACGCAATCGTCTCAACCCACTCGCGCGCAGAGGTAACCGCTGATGGTGCACCACCAGCAATAACTGAGATGTCAGAGGGCGCTACATCCACCGCTGTATCGATGAGCGCCACTCGTTCCTCACGAGAGAGACTCGCAAATTCACCTGTAGTTCCGCAGGCGAAGAGTGTTGAGATGCCTGCGTTGATAAGTGTATGCAGGTGCGATTCAAATAGTTCCAACTCAAGCGTTTTATTAGAATTGAACGGAGTGATAACGGGAGTCGTCATTGACCGAAGATTATCCTGAAGTGATGGCATATGAAGAGTACAGCAAAGGTATACAAAAAACCCGTTACGACAGGAGCGTTACTCTATTAATCAGTAGATCATATGCTCCCGGAGGGGTTGTGAAATCTGTTCCTTTTTAAATACCTCATCACTACTAGATTCTATTCATCGAAGGAATGTTTCCAGCGAATAATATCAGTTAGTGTGTGGTTGAAACAGGTGAAGGGTTTACAAGATTACCATCATCATCGAATGCCACTGGAGTGGCCCTGTTGAGCACCTCAAGATTCGGATCAGCCCGTGCTTCCTTCAAGAGTGGTGTAGAAACATACATTCTCTCAAGCCGCATCGTGTCGGTGATGCGGGCAACGCGGACATCTTCGGGACCGGCGACTCCGATTGTGGATAAGGATGCGGTCAAGCCTGCTCGGTCTGTCTCAACTGGTGCTGGAACTCTCGTGCCTGGTAGTGTACTTGCAGTGATTGTATTAATGAGTGACTTCGAAACATCCATATCTGCGAGCAGATCTTGATGAATGAGATCGGCTGATCCTACTCCACATGCGTTGCCATGTGAGGGCTCTGTGAGCGATCGGGCATAGATCCGTTTAATCTCTGGTGTATCGGGCTCAGGTTCGTCAAAACCAAATACGAGCCGTCCTATAACATTAGTATCCATTCCAGATCCACTGATATCTTTGCCCAACTGATCAATAATTAGTACATCCAGATTGTCGAATGGAAGGGTTGGCATCAGCTCATATGCCGTTTCGAGTAATTCAGCTTCGCGTGTCAGAAAATTAGATGTGGGAACGCCCTCAATAATTGTTGTCTCATCATTCTGGTCCTCAACGAGAGCAATTCCACCAACGACCGGTAGCTTTTCTCTCAATAGGCTCGAAATCTCTGGCAGCATATCACGGAGACTCCAGTCGACAGACCATTCATGAGCAATCTTGGCCCCGCGCTGTTTACCCATCCCGATGACTAACATTTTTGAGAGACCACTCTCAACCTTTCCCTGAAAGTCAGTATGAGCTTTGATTCGGTTGATTGGGATTATCGCATCCGCTTCTGCAGCGTTTGCATCAGCGACCGCAGGGATATTTCGCTCTGACGTCTGGCCGACCTCAACGGTCTGCATGGTCGATCGTATTGGACAGCCTACATTCTCTTTATTTATACCGAGTGCATCAAGTTTGGCTGCCTGTCCTTCTGCAGTTGCACCTCCGTGGCTACCCATCGCTGGGAAAATAAACGGATCAAACCCACGCTCACTCAATCCACGGATGACACCACGGACAATCACTGGAAGGTTGGCAATTCCACGGCTTCCAACTCCGACAGCGACCTCACCGCCGGCAGGAATCTTATCGACCGCCAAGTTTCCGACCTCAGCCGCTGCTCGGTCTTCAATTGCCGTCTGTGGAATAGAGTCAGTCTGCCATTTTTGACGTATCATCCCTATCTCGGGCAGTGGCCTGTCATGGCAGGCTTTTATAATGGTTTCTTCACTGACAGGCGATATTGTCGGTTGCTGCGACATGTGAATAAAGATTTGTGATAGTTCAGTAAAAAACCTCGATGGTAATCTTACATCGATGGTCCGACTCGATTGATCGCGAACTTTGTGAGGCCATGACGTTCGGTTGCTGTGGAGGCACCATCTGCAACCGAGCGAAGTGTCGCTATAAGATCTGCAGGGGCGCTCGATCGCGCGTCAATGTCTATATCATCTGTTAAGACACTGGCCGTCGAGTCCTCACCCGTTATCTTAATCACCGGGACAATTGGGTGGCCGGTTGGGATTCCCTCTGCAGTTACATGAATAATGATCGATGCACCAGCAGCCGCGAGTCCCGTAGCGGCCTCTTCAAACCGAGATGGCGAGTCGAGCAATGTAAGACCGCTATCCCGAACAGTTCGATCACCATAGTCGATTACTTCCGCCACTGGCTGATTTCCCCACGTGGCTGTAATCTCCTCTAGTGGGTACTTTATCGAATCTTCAGCAATACTACGAGTGCTTCCGGGTTGCATCTTGAATCGGTCGACCATCGTCTGAATATCACGTCTGACAGATGAGTCCGCTGCTCTGTCTTGGACGGCGTCTGAGTGTCCGGCCAGTCGCTCAATTCCAGCGGCGATTACGTGTGCATCTGCTTGAATGAGTCTGTTTACCACTGTCCCAACAAGGGGGTCAGCAACTGTTCTTGTTGAGTCAGATATATCTGAACTCACGATGCCGACAGTGAGATCTGACATGCATGCGGACTCCTCATCGGTCGCTCCAGCGTTCTTCGTGAGTGTGTTTGTTAGCTCAATACCCTCCTCAATGCAGGGGTCAGTCCCACCAGCAGTTTGAATCGCTGTCTCTCGGACAGGGACATCGTGGCTTGCGATCTTCTCAGCGAACGGTCCACTCTGGAGATGTTCACACCCTAACCCAACAACCGTTGCTCCTGCAACATTTGGATTAAGTGTGATGTTGAGAAGCGTGCGTTCTGTCTGGTCGTGGTCTGCTCCAATCTGAGCGCATCCATGGTCGTGTGGAGTGCTGACTGCGCCTTCGATTGAGTCGGTGATACGTTCGGCAACGATATGCGAGCAAATTACCGATGGTAATACGATCACTCGGTTTCGTACGCCAACCATGCCAGATTGTCGACGGTAGCCTGTAAATGACCTCTCAGATAGATTCTCGCCCACGTGGCGATCAACTGGATCAGAGGTGGACATCAGGCTTCACCCTCCGAGACAGAGACGTCGCCGCGTCCACGAAGACTCTCAGTATTATGTGTATGAATCCACGCTCCAGCACTCACAGGTTCAGTCACTTCACCGATTACTTCACCATACTTAATGACATTATCGCCTACTTCAAACTGCTCCAGTGCAATTTTATGACCAAATGGTATATCCTCGGATAGTTCGATCTGCTCGCCACCGTATGTCACAATCGCTCCTTCTTTGACATCATCAATTGCAGTAATTACGTTGTCTGCTGTATTGAGATGTAGACCGACCTCACTCAACACTTCACCCTTCATGCTGACTCCTGTCTCTCCGCGAGTTCATTTGGTTGCAGTTCATTAATTGCAAATTCCTCAAGTTGACGCAACTCTGCAGCAGTTTGTTTCCCACTGGCCACCGCGATGAGTTCATCGTAGATCCGTGAGCCGACGGATTCAAGCGATTCGCCAGATATCACCGTACTTGCGTCTATGTCCATGTTATTCGCCAGTTGCGTGGCAGTTTTCGGATTCCCTGTGACTTTGATAACTGGTGCAAGCGGGTTTCCCGTTGTTGAACCACGACCAGTGGTGAACGCAATGACCTGTGCACCGCCAGCAACCTTTCCAACGACTGACTCAACATCGTATCCTGGTGTATCCATTAACACTAGTCCACCGCCTACAGGAAGAGTCTCGGCGTAGTCAACAATTCCACGCACAGGAGACGTTCCTCCCTTCGAGATAGCACCTAAACTTTTTTCTTCGATAGTGGTCAGGCCCCCTTCTTGATTGCCCGGTGTTGGTTGTGCACCACGCATGTCAACCCCCATGAGCTCTGCAGCAGCCTCGCGAGAATTAACTCGCTCTAAAAGTCGGTCACGAACGGATTGGCTGTCACACCGATCAGTCAGGATGTGCTCGGCGCCAATAAATTCAGGTGTTTCGGAGAATGTCGCTGTGCCACCATCGCCGACAAGTTGGTCGCAGGCAGCTCCAACAGCGGGATTTGCCGCAATCCCGCTTGTGGCGTCGGAACCTCCGCATTCGACACCAAATCGAAGTTGGCTTGCATCACATGACGTCCGTTCAATCGTTTGTATCGACTGCCAGAGAGAGTCAGCGATCTCGGTCCCGTTGGTCACCGTCGCGATTGTTCCTCCAGTTTCGCGAACTGAGATGGTTTCAACACGCCGTTCACCAACAGCAACTGCATCGGCTAACTCGTCGAGGCCAATGGCCTCTGTCCCGAGACCGATAATTAGAGATGCACCTACATTCGGGTTTGTTCCGACTCCGGCGAGTGTGCGAAATATTTGCTCACGTGCAGCTGCTGGCGGGTCTCCTCCCATCTGGTGCGGCGTTGAACGAATCTGTGCGCCTCCCTGAGCAGCAATTTCATCGGCGATCGGGGCTGTCGCGACCGACACGGGGATCACAGCTACATAGTTCCGAGCACCTGGTGGTCCATGTGACCGCGGATACCCCTCAAATGTAGTCATATATCGAATCAGCCAGCACTACCTCAAAGTCTTTACCACTACAGCGCGAGACCAACTCTAAATTAAATATCTGTGACCCGGGTATAGGAATCGTCAAGCTCACTAGCATCCTCTGGGAGAAGCGCTACAATCAAAAATTCACTGAACTCAGCAAAATAGTCCACGAGTGTCGCGATGCGAGGAGAGTCTATTGCCTCAAGTGAATCAAGCAACATAAACGGAACAGTTTCGTGTAAGTCATGAACCAGATACCCAGCCAGGGCAAAGATCAGACCAGTTACCTCTCTTTCACTCTCAGAGAGATGTTCGACAGTGTCTTCATATGCAATGCCGCTCTCAGTCGTACGGATAATGTGTAGCTCAAAGTGTGAGCTATGATTTGTCGTCTCACTGGTGTCGATACGTTCGATCCAGATACGCTCAATATTCTCATATCCCATTAAGTTGAGAATCGACTGCATATGATCATTGAAAGATTCGACTGCTTCAGCTTCGATCTGTTCGATCATTGTCCGCTGATCTGTAAGAGCGTCCATGGTTGTTTCGCGCTCTTGACGTAGCTCCTCTGAGCGTTCAATGTCATCTTCGATCGTTTCGATCTGTGCGGTTATTTCGTCAACTTTTGACTCGATTTGGTCGATATCGAACTCTAATTGATTTGCCTCCTTGTGCAGCGAGAGGATCTCATCAAAGTCTGCTGATTCCAGCTCCTCAACAGCTGTTTCGAGCGCTTCGACTTCGCTGGTGAGTTCTACCCGGGACGATTTCAGCTCCTCAATTTTGCTCTCTCGGCGCTCAATTTCAGCGGTTATTTCGTCGATCTTCGACTCGAGCTGCTCGATCCGGTTAATGCGAGTGCGGCGTGCTTTTTGATCTGATTTCACTGACTGAAGCTCTTCTTTGATTTCCGCGAGTTTATCCATTTTTTCTGTGCGGATATTTTTCAGTCGGTCGACAGTTGAGGTGATCTGCGAGCGTTCGACAGTTGACCCACACGTCCAACACGTCACTGTATCGGCTTCGATGAGTTGATCAGTCAGCGAGCTATCACTGGACTGTTCCAGTTCAGGCAATTCCTTGTCGCTCGTCAAGAGTCGCTCTTCATTGTATTCGATGAGATTCCGGAGTTCATTTATCTCTGTAGTGAGTGATTGCCGGCGATCACGAAGTTGGTCAATCTCAGCCTCTAAGCTATGATTCGGCTCCTTCGGTTGGTCATCAATATCGTCCAGTTTGCTACTGATTTCATTCCGTTCACGTTTTAGTGAAGTAATGCTCTCAGACTGGATTTCAATTTGTTGCCGAACAGATTCTAATTCGCTCCGCGTCTGTTTAAGTTCATCAAGTTTAGATTCGAGGGCTGCCTCCTCACTCCGACCCTGCTCAATCTCCGTGCTGTGTGCTTCAATCTCAGCTTCAATCTGTTCGAGCGACTCCCGCTTGGCTTCAATTTCGTTTTGGAGTGACGTCCGGCGCTCTTCGAGTTTCGGAAGTTTGTTTTTCTCTGATTCGATTTGTTCGATCTCCGTATTTAGCTGACGTTTCTCTGACTCAAGTTCACGGATCCGTGATTTGATCTCAGCGACATCAACTGGTCGCATGATCACCTCGCGAAGCTCGTCACCTCGTGAAACTGCCTGTCTGGCCTCATTTGACTCGAGTAGAAAAGCAAAGAGATCTGCAACCTCAGGCTCATTAAGATATGAATCACCGGCGAATGTAATTTGATCATCTGCCCCAGTAAGCGACCGCTCGTAAAGCTTATCATCGATTTCGAATGTCACAGATCCAGTCTCTGCATCACCTTTGAGCGATACATCCGAACTCCCCATGGCTGCCATGATCGACTGCAAAAATGAAGTACGATTTGTCGCATTCTCACCCGTCAGTATAGTGACGCCCGGCGGGACTGAGACTTCTGTCTTATCAATTCCACCGATATTTTCGACACGAAAGTGGGCAGAGTCGGAAACGGTTTCGAGAGAACTCATTATTCAGCATATACGTGTTAGTGGGTTAATTGTTTTTTCGAAACGACATGCTAATATCACATATTGACTCACTGCTGACACTCACAGCCTCTGTTATCCAGAAACGCATCGATTGAGTACTGCGTCCCACAGACCTCACAGATGACCTGTAAGTCGAGAAATACTTCGAACTCTTCTGCGTCGATACGATTCGTATCTCGGAGTTTCTCAAGGCGATCAGAGGTCACCGAGATTGTCCGACTCTGCAGTCGTTGAATGCTCTCGCGATCTTTAGCGATTTTATCAGTATCGCTGAGTTGCTTATATGATGCATCTCGAAATTCGGTCAGATATGACCGTATCGCTTGGTACGTGACAAAATCTGATTCGAGCGATTCGACATCAACCCCATGCTCAATAAGTCGGCGGCGAGTGTCGGTACGAACACCCACACTCACATCATCGCTCTGGAGGTTTCGATACAATGTGTCGATATCCCGTCCTAAAGTATTCAGACTGCTTCCAACGATACGAACGCGAAGTAACTCCTTATTAAAATAATCGGCCAGGTCACGTAAACTGAGACGGTCATCACCTGTCGCTGTCCAGCGTTTCTCAAGTGTGTCACCTAATCCTGTTAGCTCATACTTCTCTATCAGCCGAGCGACTTTGTTAGAAGTATACCGCGCAGATTTTTTATCCATGATGATAGTACGGGGGGGTGATAATTATAAACAGCGTGCTATCGGATTAGGAGACGAGATAACTTAACTTGATGATGTATCCTTAGGATGAAAGCTCTGAGCGAAGTGTATCGATTTGGCTAGCTAAGGAGCTACAGAGAGACAAAACTGGATAGGTTGGTTCAACCGACTGATACAAGTAAGCAGTAAGATCAGGATCACTCGGCTCATCACAGTAGGTCTCACGCTGTGATTGAATGACACCCTGTCGGTTATGAGCGACAGACTCACATTGATCAGAGAGCACTGACAGGCGCTGTTGATACCCATCTCGCGTCCGGTGATCGGACGACGTACCCATCGTGGCCTCAATGTGATCAATTTGGGAGATCAGTGATGTTAATTCAGATTCGGATGTTGCAATTGAGTGACGTTCGTCGCTCAGTGTCTCAAGCAGATTTTCGCGCTTACTGAGCGCTTCGGCGATACGAAATAAGAGTGCCTGTTTTGCTGCATGTGTAAAACAGTGAGGGCTACTCACTGCTGTGGCCATTTCAGTACCAAATTCCTCAGAGAGGCTCTCAAGATATGACTCTCCGTATTCAGTCTCATAAAACGAAAGATCCATTATCGTGTCTTCATACGCCTGCTGGACCGCAGTTTGATAATCATCAGCAGACGAGGGGAATCGTCGAATGTGTGGCTGTGATGCAACTGCTGTGCTACTGGAGTGATTGCCCGGTTGGAGAGATTGAATCTGATCTGAGAATGCTCTAAATGCCTTGCACTCCTGCTGGGTTCGAATTTCCTCAGTATTGATTGCTGAGTAGAGTTGCTCAAACAACTCAGTGAGGTATCTCTCGGTAACTGCAGCAGCAGATCTCATCTCCACTCTATAATAATAAGATAATAGTACAAAAATATATATCATATTTGCTTGTTGATATACTCAACTGTGTGGATTGGATCATCCAGTAGATTGAATCAGCGTGTCAATATATGATGAAGTATCTCGAGGTCAAATGAAGTGGTTCGAGACGCGGAGCGTCACCACGGGAATCGAAGATTTCCAAACAAACCCGAGGTACTCTCCCTTGTTCTTGATAAATAACGCTGTCATATTGAGAGGCCGAGATGGGCTACCGAAGGATCTGGGACATACAGCTATAAGCTCGAATTCCAGTTATGACCTGTGGGAATCAACACGTCAATATCTGTGTCACCACAGGAGGACTCGTTGGTGAACTCATGAATGATCAGATAGCACTTTTAGAAAATGAGGCATCGTCGCTCATAACTGATAAGTATATCAGCGGCACATACGATACGGTTAAAAACGCAGTAATATATGTATCACAGGAATTTTTTTGAATTCAACTGACAATCCCAATGGAAGCATGAAAACCGACACCATCTGTTTGCCCCCAGTGGATCACTTCGGGGTCAACTGAAGTCGTTCAAAGATCTTCGACTCTCGCCATCACGTCAGTGACTTGCGCCTGGCCCCAGGATATTTTTCCTGCATTCTGTAGATAATCACTTTGGAGCAACTTCCCGCTAAATTAAGACACTCAGACGTTTTGATTCGAGTATGCGTCCAGACCAACTCGTGTCAGAGGTAGAGACGACAGGTGTGATTGGTATTCTTCGTGGAACACCTTCCGATCTCTTGATAGAAACGGTTGAAGCGATTGTAGATGGTGGAGTAAATGTAATCGAAGTGACTGCTGACAATCCTGCCGTCGTCGAACAAGTTCGGATGCTTTCAGATCATTTTGATGATGAAGTAATATTTGGTGTGGGTACTGTTCTTGACGCACCGACCGCACGGAACGTGTTGATGGCAGGAGCATCATTCATTGTCACCCCCACATTAAATGAGGCAGTGATTGAGATGGGTAATCGGTATGCTGCACCAGTTTTCCCTGGTGCATACACTCCTACAGAAGTAATTAGATCTTTTGAAGCGGGTGCTGCAGCCGTCAAATTATTTCCGGCGAAGAGCGGTGGACCCGATCACCTCAGTGCAATTAATGGGCCACTCTCTCAGGTACCACTCATACCAACGGGCGGTGTGTCAACGCAAAATGCAACTGCTTACTTTGAGGCTGGTGCCTTCGCAGTCGGTGTCGGAAGTGCACTAGCTGACTTGGACGCAGCACGCGCGGGTGAATTTGACTCAATTACCGAAACAGCTGCAACGCTGACAGATATCGCATCTCAGTTCTAACCGCTGGAGGCTCGATCCTGCGTTTGAGGACCGATTCCACACTTCACGGATCAGGTCCGAAGCGAAACGCCAAGTCATCAGGTGTATTATGATTCTGATCGTACGACTCGGATACATTGAACCGATTGGTAATCACTCTCCTGTGACCCACGGGAGTGGTCCATGAATATCCTCAACTGTTTCAGCACCGCTTAAAGCTGTCACTGCACCTGGCTGTGTCGTTGTCGCTGCGCCTGCCGCATTTGCAATTGAGAGCAATGTATATGCGTCGGTCTCCCCGTTTGACATGCCTGCAATGAATCCCGCTGAAAGACATCACCAGCACCGGTCGTATCTTGGACAGCAACATCGTACCCTGAGTGTGTCGTTACTCCAGAAACCGGACTGTTCTCTGTACCGTAGCATATTGCCCCTCGCTGACCGAGCGTTAAAAGAACGGTATGAGGACCGTACTCACTAACGCGTCGACACAGACGTCTGTGGTCAGAGGTATCAAAGCCAGCAGCACTGAAATCCTCAGGCGTTGCTTTGACTACATCCACATGAGTGAGCGCGCCACGGATGACAGCTGCGAACGTATCAGCACTCTCCCACATCTCTGGTCGCCAGTTTGGGTCGAGTGAAACAGTCGTCTTCTTTGTTGCTCGGCGTTGGAGTTCCAACGTCGAACTACGGCTCGGTTCGACACTAAGTGTGACTCCTGTCGTATGCACCCATGTCGTCATGTCAAGATCAGTATCGCTTACAACACCTCGTTGAAGACGGGTGTTTGGACCAGCACCACGATAAAATCCAAATGATCGATCGCCCGTCTCATCATGAGTAACAACTGCAAGTGTGGTCTGTGCCGTCGAATCAGCGATGAGATATTTATCTGGGATTGCTGAGTCAATGAGCTCGCGTTTGAGTGCACTTCCAAAGTCATCTGTTGCCAGACGAGTCCACAAGAGCGGTGGTTGTCCTAATCGAGCAAGTCCAACTGCAACATTTGCTGCAGAGCCTCCGAAGCTCGGCTCATATTTCAGCTCTGTTGAGGGTGGACCCGCTGCTGTTGGGACGAGATCAATGAGTGTATCTCCTGCGACCAGCACGGATGGGGTGGATGTCATGCGTTCGTAGAGCAATCATGTCGCCTGATGCATATACTCTCGCGTAACTACTGGTCAGCATTGTCGTGAAAATCTTCCCATATCTGGTGGAATTCAGCAACACTCGCCGTAGTCTGTGGGTGATGAAAATAGGATTCATACACTGACGGCGAGAGCGTTATTGCATCTACGCCAGCCGCAGATAGTTCAGTCGCGTCTGTGGCATTACGAAGGCTAGCTGCAAGAACTTCTGTGTCGAACTCATGAGCATCATAAATGTCAAGAATCTGCTTGACAATTTGAACCGCATCTTGCCCATTATCATTCATCCGGCCGACATATGGCGCGATAAAGCTTGCATCTAATTTGCCAGCAAGGATAGCTTGCGAAGCAGTAAAACATACTGTAATCCCTGCTGATATCGGTTTTTCTCGTAACTCAGCGAGCGTGGTGAACCCTGCTTCAGTCGCTGGTAGTTTAATGATTGCTGATGAATGTATTTCGTGATAGCGATTTGCCTGTTCTATCATTGCACTGGCCGTACGTGCCGTTACTTGAGCGAATATTGGCCCATCAATGACACCTGAGAACTCAGAAAGAACAGTTTCATATGATTTGTTGCACCCAGCGACAAGAGCAGGATTCGTGGTTACGCCATCAATCGCTGATGTGAGCGAGCACTCGTGCCATGCAGTGATATCTGCTGTGTCGAGATACAGTTTCATATCCACACAATTCAATTCGATTCAATGAGTATACCTCAACATTCCGAAGGTAGCTTGAGCTGAGCGGGGCTATGTTACGCATAAAAACCTTGATTAATAACGATTAAAAACGTTTATCACTGGAACCCCCCTGCTTACCGACATGTCACAGAACAGCAGACGGTCATTTTTAAAGACGACTGGCGCGGTAGTCGGCGGAATTGCCCTTGCAGGATGTAGTGGAAGTGGTTCTGGAGGGTCAGAGACTGAATCAGCAGCTGGAACGACGGTTGGCGAGAGTAGTGGCTCTGGTGCCTCACTCGACCGAGTTGGAATGTCTGCGTATGTTCGTGGAGGGTCTTGGATTACTGCATATATTGAGGCAGCCAAGTTCTATGCAGAGGATATTGGTATTGAATTAGACGTTCGACCAAATCAACAAAGCGCTCAAAAGCAAGTTCAAGACATCCGTGAGTTCGCAAATGGGGATTATGATGGGATTCTCGTTGGAGTCTGGTCAACAGGTGCTGCAGAAGGAGCGATCAATCAGGCAATCGAAGGTGGGACACCAGTGTTTGCGACAAATGCAGATACCTCAAGTAGTGAAATTCCGATGTATGTCGGTTTCAGTAATTATGATGGAGGAGCCAGTTCTGCTGAGGAGATGATAACTGCAGTTGAAGAGCAATATCCTGAGAAAAGTACATACGAGGTTTTGAATATCCGAGGTCCACAGGGTAACCAGTCAGCGAATCAGCGCTCACAAGGATTCGTTGATGTGATCCAAGAAAGTGATTCCGTCGAGATTCTCGAAACGCTCAATGGGGAGTTCGCCAGAGACAACGCACAGTCAACCGTTCAGGAGTGGATTAACGCGAACCAGCGCCCAGATGGGATTTACTCTGCCAATCTCTCGATGGGGCTTGGTGTTGTCCAAGCACTTCGAAATCTCGATATCCTTGTCCCGCGAGGCGAGGAAAATCATATCGTCTTAACACAGATGGACGGGAGTCCCGAGGTAAACCCACTGGTTGGTGACGGCATGATTGATGCAGCAGTTGATCAGCCGAATTACTTCTATAATCCGATTGCTCTGGAATATATGCGGCAGTATGTTGAGAATGGGAAAGACCCCAGTGTGATCCCAGAGGTTGGAACAGAAATCACCTCTGGTCAACTCGATATTCCTGCCGGGCAACACAAAGGCGTCGAAATGTGGTCGAAGGCAATCTGGGAGCCGGGTGTGGTGCGTGAGCAGAACAGTCACCCGTGGTTCCGAACAAACAGTATCGTCATTACTCAAGAGAACTTTGACCAGCCGTTCCTCTGGGGCAACGTCTGGGGCTGACAACGCTTTCTTTACTCATCAACATGTCTACTACAGAGTCATTGCTTGGGATAGCCTCGGCAGACCGTGATGATATTATTCTGACAGTCTTAGATAATATGATCTGGCCGATTTTAGCCGTTGTCATCCTCGGCATTTTCTTGACTGTCCCGCAGACGTTTCGGAATGCGCAAGCGATTCGACTTATCCTCTGGGGAGCCGTACCGATCGGACTGTTAGTGTTAGCTGAAAGCCTCTGCCTACTCTCTGGGCATTTTGATCTCTCTATCGGATCAATCGCTGGGTTTTCAGCGATGTTTACTGGCATGGTGCTCGGGACATGTCCCTCGTGTTGGGGATTGACGACAAATCCATGGATAGGCTTCGGGCTCATCTTTCTCATCGGAGGGTCAGTCGGATTTATTAATGGCGTGATGATCGGAAAAGTTGGACTGAACCCTTTCTTACAGACACTGGCTTTTCTTATCATCTTCCAGGGTGCTAAAACTGCGATGCAGACACAACCGGTGACAGGACTCCCGAGCACTTATACACAGGTTGGTGCCTCACCCGTCTTCGCGATCGCTGTCTTTCTGAGTATGTTTCTTCTTCTGGGGTTCATCCTCAAGTACACTACATTTGGACAGGCAGTGTATGCACTTGGCAGTTCCAAGAAGTCTGCTCGTGAAGTTGGGATTGATACAGAGCGGCTGATTATTGCGGTATATACCATTAGCGGCTTACTGTCAGCACTTGCTGGATTGATGCTAACTGGATTCGTTGGAGTTGTCCCGCCACTGATTGGTGAAGGATTGGTGTTTCAGGCCTTCGCTGGAGCAGTGATTGGAGGGATCAGTCTCTTTGGTGGTCGCGGGATGATAACCGGTGCTCTTGGTGGTGTGATTCTCATTCAGGTCGTCCAATCAGCACTAAATAATAGCCCAGCAGTTGGAGCGACACAAATTCAAATGGTCAATGGAATTGTATTATTGGTCGCGATACTGTTGTACAGTACTCAAGAAAAGATTCGTGCCCGTATCTTAGCGAGTGGAAGCGTATGAGTCTCGAAGAAGAGTCACCGACAACATCGACGACGAAGACCGAACAGGCAACTGGGACGCCAGAACTCCGAGTTGAAGGGATATCAAAGCAGTTCGGACGGATCCTCGCTGTTGATGAAGTCTCACTCGAAGTCAGATCAGGAAATATTTTTGCGCTCGTTGGTGATAACGGCGCAGGCAAATCGACATTGATGAATATTTTGAGTGGTGTCCACCAACCCACCAAAGGTAAGCTGTATAAAGGCGGTGAGGAAGTATCATTCACGAATCCATCTGAGGCTCGAGCAAAGGGTATCGAGACAGTCTATCAAGACCTCGCACTGATGGACGACCTCGACATAGGAACGAATATTTTCATGGGACAGTTCCCCAAACGAGGCATTGGACCAATCAAATTTATTGACTGGGAAACCACATATGAGCGCGCTGAGCATATTATCGCTGATCGTTTAGGCCGGAATATCGACATTAAAACCGAGGTTGAGTTCCTCTCTGGCGGGCAGCGACAACTGGTTGCCATTGGACGCGCGCTGGCATTCGACCCAGATGTGATTATTCTTGATGAGCCGACGAGTGCACTGTCAGTTGATGCGACTCGTCTTGTGCAGGATACACTGAATACGCTCGCCGAATCGGGGATTACGATAATTATCGTCAGTCACAATATCGAGTCTGTACTTACCCACGCAGACAGAATTGGTGTGCTTTTTCAGGGCTCACTCGTTGATACTTATATCCCATCAGAAACAGGGCTTGAAGAGCTGAACGAGGTAATGACGACTGGATTTTCCTCGTCTTAGAGAATCGATATCAATGGAAGAGCCACCAACGACGATTGCGGGGTTCAAAAACTTGTAGTGTGTGATCAGGTGATCGCAGCCGTTTTTACTCACTCTCAGTTGCGTGTCATATGGACATATCTGTAAATACAATTATCTTGGCCGTTGGCCCAGATGATCAGGACCGAGTTGAACGTTTAGCGAGTGTCGCCCTTCAGTTGGCACATCCAAACGATGCAAGAGTCATTCTAACTCATGTATTTGGCTCTGAAGAGTTTGAGAGATTGACTGATGAGTTGAATTTCTCGAACGCGACTGCAGAGGATATCGACAATCTTCTTGCCCGACATGACACACTCAATCGACTGGAGACGATGCTTGCTGGCGAGGGAGTGAGTTGTTCTCGAAAGGGAATTGTCGAGAATATCAGTGAGGGAATCATTTCTGTGGCTGAAGAGATGGATGCTGATCGGGTGATTATTTCAGGCAGAGCCCACTCACCTGTCGGAAAGGCAGTCTTTGGGAGCACTGCACAGAGTGTTCTGATTGGGGCGTCCTGTCCGGTAACATATGTCCGCTCGACGGCAAGCGATTAATGCCCCCATATAGAGCCATCTTCAGCGTATCTTGCATTCGTAATGCGATCTCGCTGTGCAGTTGAAAGTTGGACATCCGTTGCCCCAATGTTCTCTGCCAGTTGGTCTGTCGTCCGAGCACCAATGATTGGAATGCAAGTGAACTCATCCCACTCCATAAGCCACCGCAGTGAAATCTGTGCAGGTGTTGCTTCCTCCTCGGCAGCAATCGTGCGGATCTCATCAAGTACTTTCCACCCTCGCTCAGAGAGATACCAGTCGTCAAAGAAATCATCAAAGCTTCCCCGAGTTCCATCAGGAGCTCTGACTGCCTCAGGATCATCAGGGTCAGCACGCTCATACTTGCCAGTTAAGAATCCACCTGCCAGCGGGGAATACGGACAAACAGCAATATCTTGATCTGCACAAACATCAAGAAACTCCTTCACGTCTTCATAATAACCTGCATGATGGAGTGGCTGAGTCACATCGAAACGGTGGAGTTGGTTTGTCTCGGCCGTCCAGAGAGCTTTAGTGAGTTGCCACGCTGCCATAGTTGAGGCTCCCAGATAATGGACTTTCCCATCGTCAACGAGACCGGAGAGTGTTCGCATGGTCTCGATAATGGGGGTGTCCTCATCCCAGCGATGTATATAATATAAATCGAGATAATCAGTGTTTAGCCGCTCAAGCGTGCCCTCAATCTGTGCTCGAATGTGCTTGCGACCGAGTCCAGAGTCGTTCGGACCGGGTGGGCCGTTCCCATCAAATGGGAAATACACTTTCGATGCAATGACGAAATCATCGCGGTCATACTCACTCAACCATTCACCGATATACTCCTCACAGAGTCCATTTGGCGTCCCATATACGTTTGCCGAGTCAATAAAATTAATTCCATGCTCCCATGCAGCATCAAGCAAAGAGAACGCTTCCTCACGATTCGTTTCAATTACCCCATTCGTCTCTTTCCCGAATCGCCACGTACCGAGACAGAGTTCAGACACGCGGGTGCCTGTCCGCCCAAGTTGTCGATAGTTCATACAGCATAAAAAACGGTCAGTAATAAAATAAAATACCGGGTTCTGGCGAGCACGAAGATACTCTCGCCGCTGGGTATATCATTATGCAGCAGCACACATTGGTAAATGATGTCTGAAAGAGTTGCCATCTTGCAACGGCTTGATCCTGCCCAAGTGGACGAGTATGTTGAGGCGCATCAAGAAGTTCCTGAAGCAGTCAGTTCAGCAATGAAACAAGGGGGTGTTGAAGAGTACGAACTATTCGTCAGCGGGAATATCGCTGTTGGCGTCGTCACTGTCAATGATTTCGATACATTCGTTGAACAGTATCAGGATGATCCCCAGACAAAAGAATGGGAGGCTCGCGTTGATCAATTCAAACTGAGCGGTGTTGACCCAGAGACGATGCAAATGCCGACGATGGACCGAATCTGGCGGCTAAGCGACGAAGCATAGCGGTTAGTTCAAATTACCGCCACCAGCGACTCTGAGAATGGATCCAACGATATAATCCGCCCTATCAGAGGTGAGAAATAATACTGCGTTCGCAAGATCATCGGGGCGCCCCATTCGACCGAGTGGAATGTCCTCAGCCCATTCGGCGAGAACTGTATCAACCGGCACACCACGGGATTCCGCTGCAAGTTTCGCTTCAT
>KE356562.1:1240018-1243849 GCA_000416005.1 Haloquadratum sp. J07HQX50
TGTATCTGATGATGTATCTATATAATATGAACCTACGAGGACATGCGCGAGGAAACAGAACTGCACAGCAATCACGTCCAAGCCGCCCGAAACAAGGCCGCTAAAGCCTGCAAGAGCGTGGTTGGGAAGTGAAAGCAGGGCAAGAAGGCGTCGATGCCGCAGTTCACCAGTCCACACCTCGTCTACGACCACCGCACCGCCACGTTTCACGACGACTACGTGAGTCCTGCCACTACGGATGGTCGAATCGAAGCCGACTACGTGTTACCCGACGACGAGCGGGACACGCCCCACGCGGAATACCTCTCTGATGAGTACGAAACCACGGGGGCGGAACTGCATCACAGCAACGGCAACTGGATGCTTCACGTCCACTGCAAGACTGAGGTGGAGTCGAACACGCCGGACATGGAAGCCACAGAGAACGGAACGGTTCTCGGGGTTGACCTTGGCGTGAATAATCTGGCCGTTGCGAGTACGGGCGCGTTCTGGACGGGTGACGAGTTCGACCACTGGCGGCACGAATACAAGAGACGGCGTGACGATCTGCAAAAGCACGGAACGCGGTGGGCACACCAGAGCATCCAGTCTATCGGACGCGAACAAGAAGGCCGGTTCAAACTGATTCTCCACCGCATCAGCAACGAACTCATTGGAGAAGCGCTCGAGAACGGCTGTTCCGTAATCGCGTTCAAGAACTTGACCGACATCCGCGAGCGAACCGGCGAGTCGTGGGGGCACAAGTGGGCGTTCAACCGCCTGTACGAGTACGTCGAGAACAAGGCTGAAGAATACGGCATCGACGTGGAATAGGTTGGCCCTGAGAACACGAGTCGGCGTTGCTCACACTGTGGATTCACCCACCCCGACAACCGTCACGGCGAGAATTTCGAGTGCCTGAGCTGTGGCTACGAGAATCACGCCGACTACAACGCCGCCAAGAACATCGGTTTGCGGTATCTCCGTCGTAACCAAGCTGGGGACGGCGGAGACGCACCCGTGGGCGTGCGCTTGAACAGCGGGACACTGAACGCGAACGGAGAGCATGAATCTCCTGCCGAGGATTCAGCCAGAGCGGGAGTCCACGCTGAAGGCTCACGGTTTTAGCCGTTGGCTTACACTCAGCGATGAAGGGACCGCGCCGAGTCGTCCAGACGTTCGCTTCGCATTCGGTACACACAGCACTATCGAGATCGGTTGGTGACGGGCCCCCGTACTCGAATAGACGGCGGAACGCCCACGTGTGGAACTTCTTAGCACGAGGCATCCGTTCACGGATCCCCGTCAGGTTCTCGAACGCGATTAGGTCACAGTCGTGCCTGCGGGCTTCTACGACGAGTTCCTTCGAGACGGTGTGTATGAAGTGGTCGTAACGCCCCACGTCGGTATGGCCGAGCGACTGCGAAGAAGTGGGTGAGCGCGTATGTCGCGCCGGAGTGTAGTGTCCACATATCGATCTTGAACGGCGACGCTGCGTTCGCCTCGGCATCCTCGGCAGCACGCTCTGCGAGATAGTCGGGGAATCCCAGCAGGCTGTAAAACTCGGTGACGGTGAACGGGAGATTGTCGGCGACGAGTTCGACCTGGGCGAGAATCTCCTCCCACCAGGTCCGGAAGTCCCGAACGTCCCCGGCGTGCTTGATGACTTCCTTATCGGTGAGGTCGCGCTCAATGAGACGAAGGTCCTGGACGTCAATACCTTGGACTGCTCAGGGCTCGAAGACGCTGATGCGTGGCTGATCGAGCTGGTGACGCCGTTCGTGCTGGAATCGGACTACCCGGACGCTAGCGATCAGAGCGTCCCGTGGTGGTAGAAGAGAGTCGCGCCGATCTCCGCGAGCGTCAGGAGAAGATTCTGAAGCAACGTGAGATGTTCCGGCTTTAGACCGTTGATCATAGCCAGGTCGTGAAGTACATCGGCGACCGCCCGGTGGAGACGGCGAAGAACGGCCTCCTCCGTGTCGGTTCACACTCCCGATACGGCTTCGGTGAACTCCGTGTGAAGCCGGTCGACGAACTTTGTTAAGAACAAGAGAGAACGGACTGAATAGACTCGTGAATCAATCCAGGGATGACGGTGAATTGCCCGACAAAAATTCGCGGTGCAGACTGAATAAAGAAATCGTATTTGCAACAACTGTTAATCACAGGCTGGTTTGCAAATCTCGCCTGATGCATTTTTATATCCTCCTGCCGAACTCCTCGTAGGTTGATGGGAGTAATCACCTCTGCTCGAGCATTTTTAAACAGTCTTGTGAGCACTGAAGCGCAGATTGGGGTAAGTGTCTTAATTGCAGCACTTGCTGGGCTGGGTGGGCTATATGTGCTCCC
Source organism: Haloquadratum sp. J07HQX50 (assembly GCA_000416005.1). Lineage (GTDB taxonomy): Archaea > Halobacteriota > Halobacteria > Halobacteriales > Haloferacaceae > Haloquadratum. Next base: position 1,242,350 of record KE356562.1, read on the forward strand.
ATGGATATATTCTGAGGGAATAGACTCGGTCAACCGTATTTTAGAGAATGAATTCTCGGGTAATTCCCTCGCACTAAGATCGATCCTTCGATTGACACAGATAGTAGTCGTAATGAGCGCGGTGCTCGCAATCCTCGTTACGTGGGGGTTTTTTGATGTTGTCGTCACGATATTGGCAGGACTAACGCAGACGCTCCCTATTGCCTCTCGTGCATTCATTACTCTGCTGTTGCTGTATTTAGGATTTGTTGGAAGCCGGCTGGCAGAGTCGCGATTGCGGTCATATATTGACCAGGTGTCACACATCAATCAACACCAGCAAAGTATTGCGTCTCGCGTATTACAAATATCAATATTCACTGCAGTTGGATTGACAACGCTTTCCATCTGGCAGGTTGATCTGAGTGGATTATTAATCGGTGCTGGCTTTCTTGGAATCGTTGTCGGGATGGCCGCTCGGCACTCGCTCGGATCACTGTTTGCAGGGATTGTATTGATGTTGTCGCGACCTTTCGAAATTGGAGATTGGGTCACAATTGGAGATTATGAAGGGACTGTAACAGATATTACTATCATCAGTACACGGATGCAGAGTCTTGATGGAGAAACAATTGTGATTCCGAACGATAACGTATCAAACGAGACTATTATTAATTACACTGATAGGAACCGGTTACGACTGCGATTACAGGTCGGTGTCGGGTATGGTGCAGATCTGGAGCGTGCACAGGACATTGCTCGCAAAGCAATCGATCAGATAGAGAACGTCCGCAAGTCGCCAAAGCCGCAAGTCGTCCCAACAGAGTTCGGGAGCTCTGCAGTGACGCTTGAAGCGCGCTTTTGGATAGCGCACCCGAACGCACACAAACGAGCACAGACAAAGGCGACGGCGGTTGAGGCGATCAAGACAGCGTATGACGACGCAGGCATCACGATACCATATCCCCAGCGGACAGTTGGTCAGCGAGAAACTGCAAGTTCCTCTGCAGAGACACTTACCGGAGTAGGCGCGAGAGATTAATTTCGATCGGGTTGGTCCAAGCAATTAAACACGACTCAATATGTTGTAGTTTCAGCCTCCCTCAGTGACTTCTCCTGCGATCAAAGCCGCGTGGGTTTACTCATAGACGGGAAGGCCTGCACCGTTTGGGGGTTCGCAGACACTCAGCGCTTGTTCCTTTGAGCACGACCCGTGTCTTGGGCCGAACCACACCAGCCCTGCTCTGTAGCGGACTCTGAATGTTCTTACCAATGGCTCGTTTGCCAACGTCCGATACGCCATTCTTGCTAATGTCGTCCCCCGGGCTACGATTACCGCACACATGGCCACGTTGCGTTCACGAGCGTGGGCAACAAACTCGTCCGCTACTTGATGCAACTCGTCTTTGGGCGGTCGTGATTCGCTGTCACCGAGCTGTTCAGTAACCCCTGCCCCTGATCAGATCTGAGTCTTTGCCTTCCCGATAGCAGTTGTTGGCAATATGATCTACCTTATTCAGT
>KE356562.1:1248399-1249996 GCA_000416005.1 Haloquadratum sp. J07HQX50
CAGACTGGACGTTGAACACAGTGTCATCAGACTCAGGCGTCTGCTGAACGTAACTCCCGTCAGAACGCATCTCCCATGCCTTCCTATTATCTTGAAGATAATATGAGAGCAGTCGCTCAAGCTCTGCTTGAATATCGGGATCCTCGATTGGAGTGACTGCTTCGACGCGGCGGTCAAGATTTCGTGTCATCCAATCGGCAGAGCCGATATAGTATAGTGGGTCGCCATCGTTCTCAAAGTAGAAGATACGCGAGTGCTCGAGAAACCGACCAACGATACTGCGAACGCGGACTGTTTCGGTTACGCCCTCAACACCTGGTCTGATTCGACAAATGTCACGCACGATGAGGTCAATCTCAACACCGACTGAAGCAGCTTTATATAGTTCTTCTGCGACATCAGGATCCTCCAGTGCATTCATTTTTGCAACGATGCGGCCGTCACCGCCATCGTGTGCATGCTCTGCCTCAGCTCTAATTCGGTCAACGAGGCTCGTCCGTAATGTGCTTGGAGCCACGAGCAGCTTCCGATACTCTTCGTGAGAACAATGGCCGGTAAAGAAATTGAACAGCCGCGTAAGATCATGCCCAATGTCGGGATCGTTTGTCATCAGCCCAAGATCGACGTATCCCTTCGCCGTCTCAGCATGATAGTTTCCTGTTCCTACGTGAGAGTACAGCTGCACACCATCATCCTCTTGTCGGACAATTAATGCAGTCTTGGTGTGGGTTTTGAGTCCGATGGTTCCGTATGCGACATGGATACCTTCTTCTTCAAGCCTCTCAACCCAGCGAAGATTATTTTCTTCGTCAAATCGCGCTTTCAATTCGACCATCACTGCCACTTGTTTTCCATTCCGGGCTGCCTCAATGAGACTCTCAATCACCTCTGAATCGCGAGATGTGCGATAGATTGCTGCTTTTATCGCCAAGACATCATCATCGCGGGCCGCGGTTTTCAACAATCGTTGCACGGTTTTTTCAAATGAGTGATACGGGTGATGGACGAGGATGTCTTTATTTCTGATCACGCTAAAGATGTCATCGTTGGACTCCGTCGTGTCAATGTCGTTAAATCGAGGATGTGGCTTTGGCGTCCAATCAGGGAGTTGGTGATCAGGGCGATCAAGACCAGCGATACGCGAGAAGTCTCTTAGGTTTAATGGCGGTGAGCGAACAAAAACTTCCTTTTGTTCAACTTCAAGTTGCTCTTTGAGAAGGTCACGTGTCTCTTGTGGCATATCTGATGACACCTCGAGACGAACCACTGTCGCAAATCGTCGATCTCGAAGAACATCCTCAATCATCTCAATGAGTCCCTCAGCCACCTCCTCATTGCGTCGAACCTCAGCATTCCGCGTAACACGAAACGTCGACCAATCAAGAATCTCAACATTTGGGAACAATAGGTCCAGATTCCCAGCGATCACCTGTTCAAGCAAAATAAACCGATCAATATCAGTGTCGGTAATTGCTTTTTGCTGGGTGGACACGTCATTGTTTGCAACAACAGTATCAATTTCAAGCAACCGTGGTTGATTTTCGGGTATTTTGACGTCGAGAGAATTTGGAATCACTACCCTCATCCCGAGTTCTTA
>KE356562.1:1251295-1267419 GCA_000416005.1 Haloquadratum sp. J07HQX50
TCGTCGATATTCTTACTGAACAGGCCTAAGAATCTGACTCGTTCAAGAATCGGGTTTCGTGGGTCCAGTGCCTCATGCAAAACACGCTTTTGAAACGAGAGTTCAGATAATTCCCGGTTGAGATACCAATCAGAGTGGCTGAAATCTGGATCGTCGACATCAGGCACAGCTGATAGATTTCGTGGGCCATACGACACTCTTGCAGGGCCTGAATCTGCTGGATCAGATAATAGACCGACGCCTGAGCCGACGGTCGGTGATGACGGCTGAGAGATAGAGACTGTCAGCTCGTCCCCATCGGGAGACTCGGTCTCATCTTTGATCATCGTGAGCTGGTCCGTGGTGAGTATTTTCGAGTCATCACGATTAACATACGTTTTTCTTGCTGCCACGCTCGTGAATGAATCAGCGTTCCAATCATATGCAGTGAGTTTGTTCCCGTAAACGCACCCAGTATCTAAGCCGATAGCATATGAGGCCTTGATAGGGTCAGAGAGCACAGTATGTCCAAAAAATGTCTGAATCGGGCCAGCGTACCGCTCAAACCAAAATGGCCCATCATACCCGTTCTCTGGAGGGACCGACCGACATGTCAGTACTTTTTCGACAGGCTGGTTTTCAAGATTCATTGTTGGGTCAATCCCACCATGAACTGCCATCGCATCCGCCCAAGAGATAACGATTGGGAGTGACTCAAGATATGCAATATCGTCACTGTCGAGCGAATCAAGTGACTTACGACCATGGATTAGCTTATCTTCATTATTTCCCCGTATTGAGAGCATGTTGTCGTGGCCTCGGACATACTCCAAGACTGCTTTGCTATTTGGCCCTTTCCTCACAAGATCTCCAACAAAGATGAGAAGATCGTCGGGTGTAAGATCAATCACCGAAACGAGTTGTTCAATTTCATCGATGCATCCATGGACATCGCCAACAATGTAGATATTGTTCCATGCGCTAACATCTACGCGACGATGATATGCACTCACGGATTCATGAAGATCAGCATCAGAGATTGGTGCAGAAGAGATATCAGCAAGTGAATGAGTCGACGGAGGACTTCCTGTTGCTGTCCCAGGTTCCATATATATACAGATACTCCGAAAGCCGGTTAACGATTTCTATGAGCACGGAGGAGACTGAGAAGAGAGCAAGGTTGTAACTACATACGGCTGTGGTGAATATAAGCTATGACTTTGCTCAATCGATGATTGGAGCTGCTTCAGTGGCATTCATACGTGTTCTGGTAGTTTAGTTTCAACTATTTCAGGATAACCCCAAACCTGAGTTAGTACATTTTATATAGCGAAATAGAATTTATTATCTGATGCGCAACAGAGTCATTATTTAGAACCGACTGATTGAACTATAGATGCTGGTGACCTCACCATATGAATAACAACCAGCAGGTGCGATATATATATGAGTAGTTTGTCTGATGATGCTCAGCGGACGACAGATACAAACATGACAGCAACGAATCCACTCAACATTTGTTTAATTGTGTTGGATTCGGTCAGGGCTGCAAACTGTTCGTTGTATGGCGCTCGTCACAAAACAACGCCGTATCTCTCAACACTGGCGAGCGAATCAACAGTCTACCGGCAAGCACGGGCTCCCTCCAACTGGAGTCTACCCTCACATGTGAGTCTCTTCACTGGACTTGAGACGCACGTGCATGGAGTAACAATACATCACAAACTCACACCAGGCGAAACGGTGTTCGATACACTCGTGGAGCAGCATGGATATCAGACGGGACTGTTCACAGAAAATGGGTTCATTGCGACCGATCAGGCCGGTATATCGCGCTCATTTCAGACCGTCGAGACTGTCCCAGAGATAGTTCCCACTGAGTACAGTACCGGAGAGAATAATCCAAATCCAGACGGGTTCTACTATGCGGACCGTTTTCTTGATTGGATTGATAGCTGTGACGGGCCGTGGGCAGGATGCCTGAATCTAATGGACGCCCACCGTCCATTTGAACCGCAATCAAAGTATGATAAATGGGGAGATGCAGAAGCGCGGGCATTACAATCGAAGCTTGACCATCGATGGGAATGGGCATTCCACAGTGATGACCAGCCGTTGTGGAAACTTCATGGGCTTGAATCGCTGTATGATGGAGCAATTCGGCAGGCTGACGCGATTGTTGAATCAGTAGTAGAGAAACTGCGTGAACGGGACCTCTTAGATGAAACGGTCGTAATTATATGTGCTGATCACGGAGATGGATTCGGCGAGCCAGGTGCATTAGCGAACGAACCCCCAGCGGTTTCACATATCGTTCCGATGAGTGAATCACTTTTACATGTGCCCCTGATTGTTCGACACCCAGGTCGGCAGCGTAGACGCGATATACACGCTCCAGCTGCTCTGACACAGTTTCGCACTGCAGCTATTGAGGCTGCCACGCACGCTGAGGTTCGTCCAACAGCTTTTATTCCAGATGGCCCAGTCATTGCAACGAAACAACCGGTTACTGGTGATCTACGTCGGCGCTATCAACGGGCTGTTGCAGACGCCACTCCATTTTTGTCGCCCAGCCGGGCTGTCTATGTGAGTGGTGTAACCGAAGAGAAGTCAACGTCGATCTCAAAGAAGTATCACTGGGGAGAGAAAGCAACACAACTTCGTGTATATGACGCACAATCAATTTCGATTGAGTCTCAGGGGGGAGCCGAAGAGAGTGTCACCCAGACAGATCTGCATGAGTCGATTGATCAAGCATTCTCTAAGTTTGAACCAGCCAGTGTACGCGCAGAGCGAACTGGGGAGGTAGATCTTGAGACCAAGGAACATCTTGAGGCGCTGGGGTATTTTTGATGACGTATAATCTCTGGCGCGCGACGCGCAATCAGTATACAAGACGTGTCTATGCAGTTGTTAAACGGAATGGTCTCACTGCAACGATGTTGTACGACTTTGAGCGCTCACTCGAAAGCTCACGCAGGGAAGATGAAGAGCCTGATACTCGTCAGCTCAGCTGCCGTGTAAGCGAACCGTCGACGATTAGCTCGATTGACCCTCCCGAAATGGCACTTCATCCTGAGGAGACAGTGATTGCTGCCTGGTGGGGTGGCACCCCATCTGGATGCGCTTTTGTTTCACATAATCTCACGCTATATATCGATCCACTTGAGAAGGGGTATAGCTTTGAAACTGGGTATATTCGGCGGGTTTTTTTGCACCGGAGTATCGGAACTGTGCGATAGCCACGAAATTAATTCAGCAAGCATGCACATATCTCTCAGAGCGTGGCGCAACGACTGCCAAAGCATTGATTACGTTTGATAACCTGCCTTCGTTGAACTTATTTCGAGGCTGTGGGTTTGAGGCCGTCGGCTATCACCAATATCTAAGAGTTGGCCCGTTCTGCAGACGGCGAAGTAAACGCGACTCAGTGTCATCGGTGTGATCACGAACGAGTAATGTTCAGTATGAACTCGCAAAGTGACTTGAACTTGGACCGAGATAGATGGTTCATTCTACTGCTCACCGTTGGCGCTCGCTTGCTCAAGCGTATATCTATATCTGTCACACTCTCATCCGTGGTAAACGACAGGGTTCCTACCCATTTGGAATCCACTATGGCGTCGGCTCAATGTCCGAGCCTCGCGTTCCGAAGCCCGAAGTGCTCTACAGTGCTATCACAGGCACTCCCATCACCTAATGTGTCATCGCTGTCTGGTTTCGCAGGACGGCTCTCAGTTCAGCAGTCACTCATCTAAGGCTGGGCGAAACCACATCAGACTGTATAGGGCTCAGATGCGATGGAAAATGGAACATGGTCGACACAACTCCTCTCTTAGGAAACCCTGTAGAGCGAAAATAAAGTTTGGTCTCGAAATGAGTAAGACATTGCACGCGATTCATCAAAATCTCGCTTGTCGTTTAGGTCGGATGACAGATATTAGAACCTCGATAACTCTCAGAGCATGACCCTCTTGTTGTGACAGACACACGACTATACGCTGAGACTCGAATTGATGAGAGGTTTGATTAATGAGTGCGAAAACGGACAAAAGTCAAACACATGCGCACACGAGAATAGATATGAAATGAAGTGGTTTCAATCGGAAGGAGATCGAAACAAGGCATTATTACTCGCTGGTGCTGGTATAATCGCTGTTCTCAGTGGGTATCTGCTGTTGCGTACATATGTTCCTATCGTGTTTCAACCAACCGCCCTCCGAAGTTGGATAGCGCAGTTTGGACTATATGCTCCATTCGTGTTTATTCTTGTTCAAGCACTGCAGGTGATAGTTGCGCCCATCCCTGGACAAGTTGTGGCATTAGTAGCAGGCTATCTATTTGGATCCGTTGCTGGAACAATATATAGTATCACTGGTGTTCTCATTGGAAGCGCGGTCGCCTTTTCACTGGCAAAACGCTTCGGTCGACCGTTCGTTGAAAACACGCTCTCAGAGGATGTAATAGAGCGGTTTGATAGCTTTGTTGCAACAGTTGGATTGCCCGGATTATTTGTATTCGTGATAATTCCTGGTCTTCCTGATGATGCAGTCTGCTTCCTGAGTGGATTGACAACGTGGCGTTTACGCACATTTATGACCATCATTGCAGTGGGCCGATTGCCAGCATATGTTGTGACAGTCTATGCGGGGGGTGAATTAGCAAACGCTCAGTATGTCCAAGCAACGCTGCTCATTACGCTCGTTGTCACACTCTCCGTAGTCGGATACTACAAGCAGGAGGCAATACGAGACATTATCAATTCACTTGAGCCACGACTTCCTTTCTGATGGACTCCTTTCGATATCCTGTCTGCGCTTGCACATAGATGTGTCAAAAGCACTTGTATAACTACTTAAGCCGTCAAGACTAAGCGACGCCTGAGGAGCAGCTAAAAGGAAAGGTCGGTCCTGTGCTATTCATATATAGTGGAAAGTAACATTCTTTCCGGGCTGACGACAGGGTTTTCTCCCACAATTTGGTTTTCGGTAATTGTTGACCCCTTGTCTGCGCGTTCCTCTTGCTTTTGTTCTGCGTCCGCACGAAGAAGTCCGGCCATCGGATTCAGTTCAGGTAACTATCTTGATTCAGCGAGAGAATCCCGCCTCTCCGGTGAGTGACGAGCGTTCCGACAGTTAGTTGGAACCGAGGAGCGAGCAGGGCGGGAGTGAATCGCGTAAGCTCCGGTAAGAAACCGCCACGTCACTGCTGGTCTTGAGTTTCCAGCGCTTCCAGACCAGCTTCTAACACCTCTGCATAGGCTTCCGAGAGGTTCAGGTCGTCCGCTTCTGCGTAGTGTTTGATGTGTCCGTGGATTGGCCAGTCAATGTCGATGTTTGGTCTCATCAGTGGACTTGTTAGATATTGGGACTGATTATATTTTGAATGAAGCGCACCAACACGTTCGCCGTGCGACCGCTCTCCGACGATGGTGAGCAGGTGTTACGGTACGGGACCTGTTGAACGCTTCCGCTGCTCTCTGGAACGAAATAAACTACCAGCGCCTCATGCGCTACAACGACCAAGACGGCTTCGAGGGCGAAGATGTGTGGGGCGCCGATACCGGCGCTCTCGAAGGCAAATACAAAGACGTCCTCGGCGCGTCCACCGCTCAAACTGTCCGGCGAGCAAACAGCGAAGCGTGGCGCGGGTTCTTGGAGAACAAGAAGGCGTATCACGACGAATCGAACACATCGGTCACGGAACACTCGGAACCGCCGGGCTTCCGTGGCAACGAAGACGACAGAGGTGTTCTCAAAGCCGTCGTCCGAAAAGACGCATGTGCTGTCGAATGGGGCGACCGCTGCCGACTTGAGATGGTCGTCGGAAAAGAACTCCGCGACAAGCACAACAGCCCGCAAAGCCGTCTCCGCCTGGAAATCGTTGGCGGCCCGAACTGATCTGATTACGACGATCAAGGGCGGTTGGAACTGTGGTACGACGAGACTGATTGCACTTTCCGAGCTTCGTAACCCATGACTATTACTGATGCACGGGATACTCCACTGGCCGATCACGGGGCCGCTCTGGACATTGATGCGAACAATCTCGTCGCCTGTACCACCATGACCGGCGAGCAATACCTGTACGAAGGCCGCGGGTTGTTCCAGTGATTTCGTGAGACGGCGCGAGAAATCGCCCGGTGACAGTCAAAGCTTGAAGAAGGCAGGTACAGTAGCGAGCGTATTCGGCGGCTGTACCGAAAGCGAACCCGTCGTTGGGACCACGCACAAGAAGCACTGTGTCGTGACCTGCTGGAACGGCTGTACGCCGAGGGCGTGGACACGGTGTATATCGGTAGGTTGACCGACGTACTCGAAACGTACTGGTCAGTCGAGACGAACGCCAAGACCCACAATATCTGGGCGTTCAAGCAGTTCACCGAGCGACTGGCGTGTACCACCGAGGAATACGGGATTGGGGTCGAAGTCCGGTCGGAAGCGTGGACCAGGAGTGCTCGCGGTTCGACAGACCGAACGACACGGCACCAAGACACGCTCACCTGCCCATGTAGGTTTCGAGGGCCATGCCGACCTTACAGCTTCAGAGACGTTCCTGAAGCGGCATACGAACAACAAAGTCAGGCAGATGGCACTGCCCGTGCGGTTGGAGTGGGACAGCCACGAATGGCTGGAGCTATCACACTCTCCTGCGAGGGAACATCCCAAATAACAGCGCACAGACCCGAGTACCGTCCACCGTGACGGGAATGTTGCTTTCGGGGAATCGGCATAGCCGAGACTCCCACGGGGGAAACCCCGCCGTTCACCGCGGGGAGGATGTCATCGCCCTTCAGTCACAGTGTGCATCTTGAGAACTCTCGTTTGTCTTCCCTATGGGGCCGTGACGTGGACCGATCAAATGAGACTCCATCAGAATCTGTGTCAGCGCCCTGGGCTGCCGCTGGTCAGCGTGGGGTAGGAACACTCGTTGTCTCCGTCACAGGAGGACTCGTGGAATCAGCGGCCTTGGGGTCGAACACGAGTGGTTCGCGAATCTGCGAGTCCCGTCATCACGACACAGATTTCCGTTCAACCGCGATATCGATGGTTTCACTGCGTTATCCCGAGTTCTCTGGGTATGACTCGATATCGGGTGACAAGTGTCCACAAGTGAGTCCGATTCTGAGGCCGGTTGACTGGCAGCTCATAACTGGCAACACGTGTGGCTGTCAGCTACTCTCTTAAATGAGCGATGATATTTAAAGATGTGTGTCGTTCAGTTTGCTGTTGGCTTCTTCCCGACCTCATCAAAGGTTGAGTTCAGATTATCCGCTTCGACAGCCGAATGAAGTCTGTTGACAGAGCGATCTGAGCGTTACTCAACCGCCGACTTCGGGACGGCTCAGGGACCAAAGTGTGCGATCAGATTGTACCCCTGGCAACTTTAGGAGAAGGAGAGAGCGATTATCACCGCAGTCGAAAGTGTGAGCCAGAGGACGGATATCATCTGGATATCGATATTATCTAATATCTTTTCTAGTAGCCGCACGTTCGTTCGATGAATCGCCCATAAGAGTGAAACCGAGAGATAATGCATCTGCATCAATGACGATTCAGAGTTTGTGTAACTCCGATGCCTGGGTAGATTCCAAGAGACAGCACTTGCATCCTTGCTTAATGTTTCCGAAGCCGATACCTGCTGGCTGTGATGACCCTGCGTGGCACTCACCTCCTCTGATGAGAGCTCAATATCAAATAACCCCTCTGCGCAGTACTGGCATAATGACTGATGATTGTTCGCACTCGCGGAGATATCGATAGTTTCAGTCCTCTCGAATGTTTGATCACATATTGCACAATCTTGAGTCTGTGTTACTGTTTTAGTACCTGTCATGCTTGCTTGTTCAGACATAATGGGCCTCTACAACAGAATGCACTGTATATCGCAGCTATGGGTGGCAGACGGTTGTTGATTGAACGCCAACATTGTGGGGGTTGAAGTGTGCCCACAGTGAACGCGACAGATTTCGCCATCTGCCTGATGTTCCCTCATGATCGGAAATGCAAGAATAAAGGTAGGATTTGTAAGATGCAGTCAAATACTCGTGTCCACAGATGAAATCGTCAAGAGAGAACCGAGCCAGACTCCTGCATCAGGCCAGCCAGTTGGAACTCCACCTTGGCTAAAAGTCCCGAAGTGACTTTCATTCGGATTGGGGCGGGTGTTTTCGACCCTCATATTGAGGTTGAACGTTGCATCACACCGCACACATAATAATGTCAACACGCTGAGTAGAATCTCTCTTCGGTTCCGTACAGTTGTATCTCAATGATGATCTCCAGCTTCGACGCTATTCAGAGGTACCTCACTGATACTTTGCAGGAAACATCTTTGTGTCTTTAGCGCGTAAACTCTGATATGCGAAAGATTATTGTTATGACAGTAATTGCGGTTATCGCTCTCGCAGCTCTGAGTGGAACCGCCGCAGCAGCAGCCAATACTGGTGACCCCCTATCGGCAGTTGAAGGTCTCATTAGCGCGCTTGAAGAAGTTTTAGCAACGTTAGAAAGCTTGGCTTTGGGTGAATAGACGCGCAGTCTCCGATGACCTGCTTGATAAATCAATTCTAAAATATTTCCTCGGACGAAATTGGTAGTTTTGAGTCGACATTTGAATCAAAAATATGTACAGCTGTAAGCATAATAAATGAACATTATGATTGGGAGTGCGTTGATAAGAAACGCGAGGCGAGAAAACATACGATCCCAGTCATGGAACTGTCGCACATATCAAAATCGCCAGAGATGAGACCTGTTATATCTTGACGATTCTCTTCACAATGCGTGTCTGTCGAAAGGCTGTGAGTTGATGTACTCCTCATCAAACAGAGGCCTTTGGACGGTCGATCGACACTCAACAATCAGATAACTTTGATTCCTCGATAGGAGAGGAGAACAGGAGTGTAGAGGTTCCATCGGCGTGTCAGCTTATACATCTGCAATTCTCATCTTTCCAAGTTGGTGGGAACTAACACTCGCGTGGTTCGGAAGGCTCACAGCCTGAGTCATGAGGCGTCACATCGAGAATCAGTCGAACTCAACATACCTTGCGACATGCCGACACCCATCAGCGTTGTCTTGATAATTCCTGTAGTGGGTGCCCTTTAGAGAGTACTACACTGTTTCCAGGCTCTCTCACGAATTTCAATCCTGTCTCTATGTTAGGTTCGTGGGGTTGAGACTACAGCGGGTTTAGCGGAGCTGTGATGCGTGGTTTCGGCTAGTTCAGTGATTAGGAACTGACTCAGATTGCTTTCCAAACAGCTATTTTTGTTGAGGTCTTAGGCAAATATCGAATTTCGGCGGCTTACAACAGCGTTACCTCTTAGACGCCGCGCTAATACTAAAACCTCTCTCTTGCGTTTCCTTCTTCAACAGCATCAGCGTGTTATCAGCCCTCACAATTGGCGAGTTCTCGTACTTCTCGGTCAACTCAACCTGTACCAACAGGTCCACGACTCGCCAAATAGAGCACAATAAACAGACGAACGCAAAGTGGACCGTCTCGGGGTCAAGTCCCGAGGCACATGGCCTGTTTCGCCTGTAGAAGAACCGTAATCCAAAATTTTTCAACGTGGCCGCAGCCATGACCCGATTAAACAGGGCGGTCGCCTGTTCATAGCCACCGTGTCCGTCTAGCCAGCGTCACCGGCCACGGCCCAGTATGTTGTCTTGTGTTCGGCCAAGTCACAGTCCTTCAGCCGCGAGAGCGCAGTGCAGACTGCGCCCTCGCCGATGTCAATCTGGAATCGATTTCGTGTGAATTGAACGCATGATCGTCGTTGGCGACGAGAAATCCGAGTGCTTGATCGGGTTTGTTGCTCGTGTTCTCGAAGCTGTCTCGGTCGATAGACATCGTTGGAGATAGGTCACCCTCTGCAGGAGTGTTAGGTCTGAAATTAACAAAAATGCTGAAAGAAATGAGACTTCTCCGTTCACCGAATAGAGGTTACTCCCAACAGATTCAACAGGGGTATGCATTGAGATGACCAGCTTCAATTACTGTGGATTCCTGTGTGTAAATCGTATGATGCTATATCAATTGGGAGTGGTGGGAAGTTGAGACTACAGTGGGTTTAGCGGGGCTGTAATGCGCGATCCGTGACGAATCAGTGTGCGGGAACTACTTCAGAGCACCCCTCGTCCGTTAGTTCATGTCGCAGTACCGATCATATCGTGGGTTTTCTGAGACTTTCGATAGCGTTGCCACTCAAGAATTTGCGCTGACCCAGACTGAGGATCCTACTATCCGACTCCTGTCTCCTTCTTCAGCAGCGTTAGCGTGTTATCGGCAGTCACGAGCGGTGACCGTTCGTACTCACCGATCAACTCAACCTGAACGAGCAAATCGACGGCTCGCCAGATCGAGTACAACAGACACGCGAAGGCAAAATAGAAGAATCGCAGCACGAAATTCTTCGAGGTGGTCGCCGGCATGAACCGCTTGATCGATTTGTAGCCGCTCTCGATCTCCCAGCGATAATCGTACTCGCGAATCGAACCGGGTGACGCACTCGTCATGAAAACCGCGTACTGGCCGTAATCCGTTCGATCTGTGTTCTCCTTTCGTCGGTAGATCAGCGTGGTTTCGTGCCACTCGTTGTTGCCGAGGTGGAGCTTGCGGTCGGTGACGTATCGATCTGTCTCACGCCGGAGAAGCCGCCTCGCCTGCGCTTTCTCGCTGGTTTGCATCCGCTTCGGAACGACGTAGTTCAACCCTCGCTCTGCTATCGCTTCGAGAACCTGCTGGCTGTCGAATTCTCGATCCATCAGTACCTCGTCGACATGAACGAGATCTTGGGCTGTCTCTAGCAGGTCTTCGACGATCTCTTTGCGGCTCTCGCCCTTCGTGACGGGTCTGGCGTCGAGAACCAGTGGTACCGCGTTACCGACCAGCTGAACCGTCGCCCACTGGTAGGCATACTCGTCGCTGTCTTCCTTCATCCCGATGATCTCGTCTTCGTGACCCGTTCGGTCGCCAGTGAACGGGTCAGCTTCGGTTGTGTCTATCGCGACGATACCTGCCCGATGGAACTCATCTGTCTCCGCTGTCCGGTTGATCACCGGGCTCATTGCCTGCTAATACATCTTTCGGATCTCATCGATGGAGAGATCACGAATGTGGTCGCGGTGGATGTGGCCGAGCGGCGTCCGATCCGGTCGGACTCGTGACTGAAACTTCGCGCCCCCTCGTTGGCGGCGAGATTCTCACGCAGGCCCAGATACGTCTGTATCTCCCAGAAGGCGTTCTCGTGGATCTCACAGCCTTCGCCGCGGTTGAGCGTGAACGCTGGGGTGACGATCTGTGCTAACCTGCTCTGTAATCTTCGACGCACAATCGGCGATCGTTTGATCATCGGGTGACGGGTTGTCGTCGCCCGTCGGCTGTCTTGGTCGGTCCTCGGGCTGCCGTGGAATCGAGAGCCCAGCATTGTCTGCGTGGATCAGGATCGTTCGAGCAGCGGCTTCGACAGTCTCGCGAAGGTCTTCGGTGAACCGCTGGTGCCAACTCCGCCAGAGTGTCGACTGATCGGGGACGCTGGTGAATCCTACATCCCGACACAGAGACGGTCGGTGCTGGAGATACGTCACGAGCGCAGTCTCGTGGCCCCATCCGTGGAGTTCTTGTATGAGAAAGGCACGGAACAGCTGTTCCAGTTCGTACTGTGTCGAGCCAGTGTAGCGGTCGTGTGGGTGAAAATCGACATACTCTAGTGGGTAGTGGCAGACGAACTGGTCGACCGACTCGTGAGAGTCGTGATCGAACCACACCCGCGCGACGGTGTGAATATCCTCTTTAAGCGCATCAAGTGAACTTCGGTTGTACAATTGTGTCGGGTCGTAGGCAGGCCACTCGTGATGGGAGCTCTGTGCAACCGCTCGAAAGATAGCCTGTTTGGAGGTCGCTGTTGGCGGCATCCTTTGTTCTGACGGAGCTACTCCGCTTCGAGCAGTTCGTAGAAGGATCTTGGCTCAACGATACTGATTCCGCGGAACGAATCGAGATCAAGGAGGTGCTGGTCGCCAGAGACGAGGTAGTCGACATCCCCAGCGACGGCAGCTTCGAGGAACTTGTGGTCGTCGGGATCATCCGCAACTGCGGTGATGTCCTCATTTGGCGTCACGAACTCCGCGAAGTACCGAATCGTCTCGACCTCCTGGTGGACTTCTGATTCATCCATGTGGAACCGATCTGGGTACTTGAGTAATATCTCACGAAACTTGGTGAGAGTCTCGACGGAGACGATAATCTGATACTCGCTGTTGAATCCCTTCACGACGATCTCGTGGGGAACACCGGTCGAGATGACGCTCGAAATCAGGACGTTCGTATCGAGAACCGCTCTCACTCATCAGCGCTCCGGGCTTCGTGTACCAACTCGGAGACTTCGTCTATCGACAGATCGACTGTCTCCGCGCGTTCTTCGACTCGTTGTTGAAACTCCTCGACAGAGGGCAGTTCGAGTTTCTTGAGGACAAGGCCATAGTCGGTTGGCACGACCATGAGTTTCGTCCCCTTTTCGAGGCCGAACTCCTCTCGCAGTCGGCTCGGGATTGTGATCTGGCCCTTTGAGGTGACCGTCGTGACTTCAGGATCATCAGTGCTCATTTGCTCTATGTAAGAATTCCTTACACACAGGATTGAATCTACCGCTCACTTTCACAGAGGCTGACTAAGACGGCGTTCAGTTACTCGGACCCTGTTGGTGGTCGAACAGGCGGCGGTCTGTATTGAGAGCGCCGGTCTTAACTCTTGGCCGCAAGTTCGATTGGGATAGCGTTACCGACCAACTGGACCGTCGCCTACTGCTGGGATGGGCCACAGTACATGTTTGGCTACCAGCCAGCAGGAGTGAGGCGACGAGGAACGCGTTCAGACTACCCGTTACGGTTTCTGGGTTCCCGAACGAAACACATCAGAAATTGCCTCAGAAACGCGCTGTGGAAGTGACTTGGACTCCGCTCGGTCAGTTCAAGAATGTGTGAGGTGAACGCATATGCATTGAGACAGCCAGTGTCAAGTACTTGGAGTGGTGTCCACCCCGACGTGATAACTCACAGATCAAACATACACACCAGCTGATGAACGTAGCGAATACGCTTATTCTTCTCAAAACTCAGTTAGATTCAGATAGTCGATAAGTATCAATGGTCTTCATGATGAAGCTGTGTTCCAATCTGCCCATCAGCGTGTTGGAGGAAATTCGCTTTCTTATCTACAGGAATCGTTGCGCCTGCGGCAATGTCATGGCCACCACCTTCCCCACCAACTGCAGTAGCGCTTTTCGACATAACGGCTGAGAGATCAAGCCCTTCGTTCACTAATCCATATGAACCACGGGCACTAACCTTGAGCATCGATTCAGACTGTCTGGCGAACGCTAAGATCGGAAGATCACCACGGATATCTTCAGATCCGATGGACATCCCAGCGATAATCCCGATGATTGTCTCGCGGATCTGATTCCCTGCATCAAACCATTGGAGATTCGTTTCTATCGTCGTTCCTTCCTGTTGCACCCATTGAACTCCCTCTGAGAGGTTTTGTCGGTGATTTCGAAGCAGTGTCTGAGCACGAGTGAGTGCTGCACCACGATTGCCGAGACACACTGCTAAACCGACATCTGCGCGCTCGTATCTGGCAGTTGCGTTCAGTAGCGTCGAGAACTCGCTTACATCTCTCAGCTCTGTCCCAGAGTCTTCATTCGATAAAATGTACGTTTCACCGATGAGATCATTAATTCGGTCCGCAGGCACTCCGGTAGAGATGGCCCGACGCAACAGGTTATTGACGAGAATTTGTCGCTCCTCACGAGTCAGATCAACCCAGCGGCGCCACTCACCGTCGGCACGAAGGGGAAATTCCAATCCAGAGAGAAACTCGTTCACCCCCCGCGAATTACTCGTGATTCCAGGTATCTGGACGTCACCGGCATACTCCAACAGCTTCGGTAGTGGCCGTGTCTGGCGACCGTACATGAGAAGGTCAGTTGTCGATTCTAAGACACCAGCTTCAATCGCTTCTGTGACGATCTGCTCATTTGCGCCACTGAGACCTGCTGGAGTGCCCTGCATATCGCCGACTGCACCAATCACTGCTAATGCCGCGAGATCACAGTTTTGTCGTGAGCTCGCCTCTAATGCACGAGCTAAAGCGTATGTAGTCCCAGCTCCCGAAAGTTCGGCTGCCCCGTCAATGCCAACACACAATGGATTGAGATGGTACAAGGCGTCTGTTGTCGGCGAATTGGCTGGTTGATGATGATCAGCGACTACCGCCGAGAATGCTCCTGTGCGAATATGTGGTTCGATGAGATCGAGCTGACCGCTCCCAAAGTCAGTGAATAGGACCGTATCATGCTCGGCATTAGCAATCGCACTGATTTTATTCTCGTCAAGCTGCTTTGCAAAGCTGACCTCGCATGAGATTTCAGCTCGCTGAAGCGCTTGAGCAGCGATTGCTGCGCTGGACAACCCATCTGCGTCGATATGTGAGATTAACAACACGGCCTCAGCAGATTGGAGATGCGCTGCAGCCGCAGTCGCGCGTGGCTCCAAAGCTGGGACTGGTCGTTCACTCTCAACGACATCTGCCGCCATATATGGTAATTTAGGCGTCATCATTCTAACTCCTTTCGAGGGCAGAAGCCGCAGTGATTGTTCGATTGACACTCGATTGTGTTCACATGTTCTATCCGAGAATCGGTACTTTTCGTTTGACATACCGAGCAAGTCAGAAGTTAAGAATGTGATTATAGCGGGGATACGCGCCGCCGAACGATGAACAAAAGAATAGTTGCTATAGCAGTCATCACAGCCAAGATAGCCCACCCGGAATAATATCCAGTTGTCTGCACAAGATAGCCAAATAACGGTGGAGTTGTGATACCGCCAAGATTAATTGCCGTCTGTCCGCCTGCGGAAGCGGCACCGAGTTCATCGGTTTCTACTAATCCTGTGAGACATGAATAATAAATGCCAGTCGACCCATGAATTGATAGTCCTAATCCAAGGAAGAGGCCCACGGAGGTAAGAAGAGATTCTGGTTCGAGGGTAAGTATGGTGAAGAGAACAGCCGCCACTGCGACTTGTCCAAGTGCAACCGTAGCAGCACCACGTACGCCTGAGAGACGATCTGCAAGGCTTCCAGCTCCAATCCGTGCTGCACTGCCAGTCAATTGCGTGCCCGCAAGCACCAGTCCGCCAATCGCGGCTGCTGCACCAACTACGTCCTGGAAATAGAGGACAATGTACCCTAACATTGTGAAGATACTTGCTCCAATAAATGCACCCGCGGCAAGTAAAAGCAGATATGCTGGCCTTGTGAGGAGGCTACGAATGTCTGGGAGTGTCAATTCTCCAGTGCCATTGCCACCATCATATGTCTGTGCAAAACCTACCGTGTACCCGCTTGCAAGCAGTGCAATAACCCAAAATCCAATTGGCCACCAGACAACAGCAGCAATTCCGGTAATGATGACTGAGGCGAGCGCGCTTCCAGTAGTAACACCGACCTGTTTGACCCCCATTGCTAAGTTTAGTTGGTCTGGAGGTGCATTCCGAGCGATCCCTCGATTTGATGCAGGCATCGCTGGCGAGTACGATGCCCCGAGCAACACGGTCGCCACGAGGAGTGCTCCATATGAGGGCGCAACGGGCAGCACGACAGCGGTGATAGCTAAACCGATCAGTCCACAGACCATGATCCGTCGCTCACCAAAGCCATCGACAGCCGCGCCGCTCGGAAACAATGCGACTGTATAGCCGACAACTGCAGCTGTTAGAAATAGACCGACTAGGGACTCAGAAAGGGCAAAGCTGTCGCGGATGAACCCTGTTGCCGCAAAAATACTGTAGTAACATAAACTTGCTGCGGCCTGCCATCCAGAGACTAATCCAACATCACGCCACGTATCAAGCACGTGTCCCAGTCAGTGTGAGACTGGTTTGAGCGTTGTGCGTTCGACTCACTCACTAAATAATGAGGCATGGACCGGAGCGAAGTTAGAG
This sequence comes from Haloquadratum sp. J07HQX50, assembly GCA_000416005.1. Taxonomy (GTDB): domain Archaea; phylum Halobacteriota; class Halobacteria; order Halobacteriales; family Haloferacaceae; genus Haloquadratum. Next base: position 1,267,288 of record KE356562.1, read on the forward strand.
TCATTTTCAGGGGTAGGACCATCGCTATCATGCACTGCACGGCCAGCAACGCCAGCGTCGAGAAAGTCACGAAGTGGAGGACCAAGTTTCCCTGGTTCGACCAAGAAGGCATCGTGACCGTGATCAGATTCA
>KE356562.1:1269551-1277282 GCA_000416005.1 Haloquadratum sp. J07HQX50
TCATGTGTCGGGTGAGATTTAAATCCAGGGTATGATACCCATGAAATTGAGGGATGGTCCTCTAGTACTTCAGCAATTTGGGTTGCGTTCTTGCAGTGTCGCTGCATTCGTAGTCCCAGTGTTTCGATCCCCTGCAATGTCTGCCATGCATCAAAGGGAGACTGTTGATTACCAAGGGACCGCACACCCCGATGACGAGCGACGTTCGCAAAAGCAGCCTCTCCGAAACGAGAGACAAAGTCGATATCGAATGCAGGATTGTTCCCATCGAGTTCATCATATCCACTTCGTCTCCATGGGAATGTTCCGCCATCTACCAAGACACCGCCAACAGTCGTTCCCTTTCCATGCAGCCACTTTGTCGTCGATTCCCAAATAATATCTGCGCCATGCTCAATTGGACGGCATAAGTACGGAGTTGCAAAGGTATTGTCAACCACGACTGGAGTTCGTCGCTCGTGTGCGATGTCCGCAATCGGGGCAAAATCTGGCGTTTTCAATGATGGATTTGCAACTGTTTCGAGGTGGACAAATGCTGTTTGCTCATCAATAGCATCCTGAAACGCCGTAAGGTCTTCAGTGGAGACTGTCCGCAGTTCAATTCCGCGGCGTGAGGCCATATTTGTGAAATAGGATGCTGTCCCGCCATACATATCGGTGGAAGCGACGATGTTATCTCCTGCTTGTGCCAGCACGCTGGTTGCTGTATCCAGTGCTGCCATTCCCGATGCTGTCGCGACAGCGGCAACTCCCTGTTCGATCACTGCGAGACGGTTCTCAAGATATCGTGTTGTCGGATTCGAAATTCGGGTGTACACATCATCGGTTCGCTCGAGTGCATAGCGGGCTGCAGCGTCTTCAGCATCGTCGAATGTGTATGATGTAGTTTGATATATTGGAGGTGCGCGGGAGCCAGTTGTCGAGTCCGGTGAGTGTCCAGCGTGCAGACTCTGAGTCAGGAACCCGTTATTCATGTACTACATGCATAATTCTGTCCGAACTTATAACCGTCGGTTACGTTGCGGGGCTACCTCTCATGCCGAGTGTTTCCTCATCACCCACAAACATCCGACGTCGTATGGCTTAGTCGTCCGCTGATTGAGCGACAACGACGTCCAACTGATCACGGGCGGCGGCGAGCCCAGCAGTCACATCAACATCGACACCAACATCGGTCAAGGCGTCTCCAACAGCTTCAATTCCGCGCAAGATTGCCGTATCTGGTAGACGTCCCATATTGCTAACGCGGAATATCTCTCCTCCAAGATGTGCTTGCCCACCAGAAATGCTTACATTCCGTTCGCTGACGGCATCAAAGAATGCTGGCGCGTCTTCACCGGTGATTGTCTCAGGAAGCGATACAGCGGTAACAGTGTTCGAGAGCACCGTCAAATCCGCTGGATTGGCGAACAGCGACAGTCCCATTCGGGTGAATCCTCGTCGGAATGCTTCGGCCTGGTTTCGATGTCGCTGGATCCGGGTAGCCATTGTTTCATCAACGATGTCCTCGATGGCTACGGCAAGTGCTCGGAACAGTGGCACTGCACTGGTAAACGGTGTCTGATGAGACTGTGCTTTCCGTAAGTGCCACTCAAGATCTGAATAGAATGGCGCTATCTCTCCATTCAGTTCATCGATGATATCCTCAGCGACATACATGGCGCTGATTCCTGGCGGTGCAGCCAAGGCCTTCTGAGCGTCAGTGACGGCGATATCGACGTGCCACGCATCAAGACAGAAGACGTCGCCGCCAATCGATGTGACCCCATCAAGAACGAAGCGAGCGTCATGCTCGGCTGCAATATGGCCGACACCAGAAGCTGGGTTCAGTAACCCAGTGCTCGTTTCGTTATGAACCATCGTTACGAGGTCGGTTGAGTCAGACACAGCAGCACGCACGTCCTCTAATGGAATTGAGTCCCCCCACGGCACCGAGACGCGTGTCACCTCAGCGTATCGCTCAGCGATGCGCGCGAACCGTCGACCAAACTTTCCATTGATCAACGAAACAACGTTCCCTCCATCACCAACCAGATTTGCAACAGCAGCCTCCATCCCCATCGTTGCTGTGCCGTTGAGGATAAGTGAGGTCCCCCCACCGGGTGGTTTAGTCGTCTTCTGGTCAACTGTTGACTGCTCAAAGATGTAATCGAGACCGTTCTGTGCGCGCTCATAGATTGCCTCGAATTCCGTGGACCGGTGTGAAATCATTCGCTCATCCATTGCCGCCGCCACCTCGTCGGTAACGGGCACCGGACCCGGGTTGAGGAGCAAGAAATCCTCGTCCATACTCGGAGTTATTATGTGTCGATATAAGACATGTGGGTTAGTAGACGGGGCATGTGAGCTATACACACTCGTCATCGTAGAGGCTAACTCGCCACCACAACAAGTGAGTGTATGACTGAGGAGGTGTCGAGCGCTGAGATGTCCGCTGATGAACTGGCGTATGCTGATGTGTCGAATCCGTATGTATTCGATCCAGAGACTGAGTTTGAGTCGCTTGAGACACTGTCGAAAACGGCTTCAGAAGCCCAGGCAGCGAAGCTACGAGCAGCAATTCGAGAGCACGACTACTGGTACTATGTCGAAGCGAGTCCGTTGATTAGTGACTCTCAATATGATACGCTGTTTGAGCGTCTTCAGCAACTCGAGTGTACGTTCGATTTAGATACAGAGACGAGCCCGACACAGCGTGTCGGCGGTGACCCACTTGATGGACTCCAAACCATCGAACATACTGTTTCTATGCTGTCGATTGAACAGTCGACCGACCGAGAAGACCTCCATGCCTTCGATGAGCGTGTCCACGAGGCTGTCGGAGCGGTCGACTACGTGTGTGAGCCGAAGTTCGATGGCCTCTCAATTGAGGTCGTATATGAGGATGGATCGCTTGCCCGAGCAGCGACGCGTGGTGATGGAGACCGTGGAGATGATGTCACGGCACAAGTTCAGACGATAGGGTCAGTTCCGCTTGAGTTACGCAAGCCCTGTCCTGATGCCGTTGCTGTTCGGGGAGAGGTATATATGCCCAAGGATGAGTTTCAAGCGCACAATCGCCAGCGTATCGAGAGTGGAGAGGACCCTTTTGCCAATCCTCGAAATGCGGCTGCGGGAACACTGAGGCGATTAGAACCATCTGTCGTTGCTGAGCGGCCTCTTGCCTGCTTCTTTTATGATATTCTTACTGCAAGCGATGTGCCAGACACGCAGGGAGAGACGCTGCGAAAACTGAGTGAGTGGGGGCTACGAACAAATGGCCGCACCAAGCGAGTCAGTGACATTGAGGATGCAGTCGAGTACCGCGAAACACTCAAGCAGGAACGGGGGACGCTGAACTACGAGATTGACGGGACAGTCATTAAGGTGAACAGCCGGTCTGCGCGGGAAACACTGGGTAGTACCAGCCGTGCGGTTCGCTGGGCATTCGCATATAAATTCCCGCCGCGCACTGAGACAACACGTGTCGCAGATATTGTCATACAGGTGGGTCGAACAGGGCGGGCAACACCGGTGGCGCTACTGGAGCCAGTTGATGTTGGGGGTGTGACCGTTTCACGAGCTTCGTTACATAATCCCGACGAAATTGAGCGGCTGGGAGTTGATGTCGGTGATGTGGCACGTATCCGACGAGCAGGCGATGTGATTCCTGAAGTCGCTGAAGTGACTCAAAAGCACGCAGAGGAGACGTTTCGCTTCCCTGAGGAATGTCCAGTCTGTGGAAGTTCAATCGAGCGGGAGGGGCCATTGGCGTTTTGCACTGGCGGGCTCAGTTGTCCAGCACAGCTCGTCCAGGCACTCACCCACTATGGAAGCAGGCAGGCACTCGATATAGAAGGACTTGGCGAGGAGCGTGTCGAGCAGCTGGTCGAAGAAGGACTGCTCACAGAGTTGGCTGACTTATATCGCCTCGATAGCAGTGATATCGCTCCACTTGAGGGGTGGGGCGCGAAGAGTGCAACAAAACTAATCAGTGAAATTGATTCCACTCGCGAACCTGGCTTGGATTCTTTCCTCGTCGCATTAGGTATCCCAGAGGTTGGCAAGGCGACTGCAAAAAATATTGCACAATCATTCGGGGAATTTGACCAGATACTGGAGGCGAAAGTCGATCGACTACAGCAAATCCCTGATATCGGACCAACAGTTGCCAAGCGGATTGTCGAGTATCTCCACAATGAACGTAACCGTGCTGTAATTAGTGAACTCCGCGCTGTCGGTGTTGAACCTCAGCCATTCACTGTTGAGGGTACATCAGTCGAGTTTGCTAATCAGACCTTCGTCTTCACTGGGAGCCTGAGCGTTCCGCGGCAAGTTGCAGCAGATCTCGTCGAGCGTTATAGTGGTTCGGTGACGGGTAGCGTATCCGGCAACACAGATTATCTCGTCGTTGGTGAGAACCCTGGGAGAGCGAAGCGAAATGACGCTGCAGCCAATGATGTTACCGAACTAACTGAAGCAGAGTTTGAAGCACTCCTTGCAGATCGAGGAATACAATATCCACCGGCGGAGACATAACCGTTGAGTATCGTTGAGGAGCCTCGTGAGTGCGACGAGCGCTTCGAAGTTTTAATTACATCGGGTCGAACTGACAATTGTGCGTGCTGATAGAAAATTGAACAGAAAGCCCACGAGTTGAGTCATCGGAGGATGTTACCACCGTCTTCGATTAGATCAACACCTATCTGCGGGCATTCAAAGATCAACCTTTTGGAATGAATAGTATCCAAGGATGACTGGAGCGACAGTCCAAACAAGGAGAATCAACACAAGCGCACCTGCACTGAAATACGGTGGAAGTGAGTCACTGAAGCTTGGAGCAAGCGCTTGTTGTTGTGTGAAATCAGCTGTCACTAATCGTGCTTGCACTGAGTCAAGATATAATTCGGCTGAGAGTGTCTCATACGCTCGTAATGGATTCAGATACGACAAAAACAGCGTAAGTTCAGCACTTGCCGTGTCTGAGAGACCGCTAAACCCAATCTGGTCAGCACCGGCATTGATGATACGAGGAATCCCACGTGTCACCGCCCCCCATAAGACGGCAAACATCAGATAGAGTCCCATCGTCGCAAGCGTTGCTTCACGGTTCGAATTGGCTAGCGCCGAGATGCCGAGACCAATTGAGCCAAATGCAACGCCAAGCATGAGAGTAAGGAGAATTTGTGGGGCGAACGAGTCGAGCTCAAGTGCCGCACCCGTGGTGATGAGTACAATAAATGTCACAACAAACCCAACTAACACCGAAGCCGTGACCACAGCACTTCGACCGATGACCTTTCCAACGACAACATCAAGACGAGAGTTTGGTAGTGATAGCAGGAGTTTAATCGCTCCAGATTCGCGTTCATCAGTAATCGCCCCATACGAGGTGCTCAGCGCAAAAAATCCCAACACAAGTCCAACTAAGCCGGTGAATGAGAAGCTAATAAAGCCAAGGTTCACGAAAATACCGAACAAATTCGAGACCGATTCCGCTCCAAGTGGCCCAAAAAAGATCGCTGCTGTTCCACCAAGGAAGAGTGCAAAAAAGAGGGTTGCACCATGAAGCCAGCGTGACCGAATCGCATCACGGATATCTTTGCGAGCAACAGCCTGCCACGTCATGCAGGTGCCTCCGCACTGTCAGTTGAGTTTGATGTATCATTGGTATACTGTAAGAAAAGATCTTCAAGCGACGTTTCCTCTGTTTCGAAGTCTGCGATAGTCAGGTTACATTCGTCCAGTTCGGATAGCACCGTGGTTTTTGCGGATGACGTGCAGTTGATAGTGAGTGTTCGGTTATCGACCTGTGTGACACTTGATACGCCATCGAGTGACCGAACGGATTCCAGTGCCACTTCTGGTGGGGATGACTCGACAGAAACAGACAGTGTCGTTCCAGTCTCGGTCGCTGCACGGAGTCCATCGATTGAATCAACCGCAACAAGTTCTCCGCCTCGAAGAATACCAACTCGGTCGCACACAGCCTCAACCTGCTCCAGCACGTGGCTTGAGAAGAATACGGTCGTCCCAGATGCTGCCTCATCAAGTACGATTTGGCGCATATCATGGGCGCCAGACGGGTCGAGACCAGTTGCTGGTTCATCAAGGACCAGCAGGTCGGGGTCGCCTACAAGCGCCATTCCAAGTGCTAATCGTTGTTTCATCCCTTTCGAGTAGCCGCCTGCGAGTCGGTCAGCCGCGTCAGAGAGACCAACACGATCAAGCACCTCTGCTGGTGTCTCGTTTCCATCTTTTGATTCGATGGCGAATTCAATGTGCGCTTGACCGCTCAGTCTGTCGTATACGTCAAACCCCTCGGGTAAGACGCCGGTCTGACGTCGAACTGCGACTGTCTCGGTGTGAGCATCATGACCAAGTGCAGTAACTGTGCCGCTTGTTGGTCGAACAAAGTCTAACAGGAGGTTGATTGTTGTTGACTTCCCAGCACCATTCGGCCCAAGAAATCCAAAGATCTCGCCTTCATTGATAGTCAATGAGAGGTTCGACAGGGCAGTGACAGATCCAAACTGTTTCGTTACCTCGTCGAACTCGATAGCACCCATATCATCGAATTGGCGAGTCACCTGATTAAAAAGTTCGGTCAGGTCGATACGTGGAGCTGGACCCACCATGCAACTCAAGTTGAATCGAGTAAGTGGGTTCGCGTATCAGTCAGTCGCCTGCAGCGTGACATCCTCCCGTGGGTCAAGACGCGGGCCTCCCAGTTAGGGGTAGCTGAGTATGTCAACTCTGAGCGTCGGGAGTTGAAGATTCGCTGGACAGTCAACCAGTTGGTCTGGAAGCCGTGACTCGTCGCCAATAATGAGCTTCGAGTGACTCGTTTCACGACTGTTGGCGTGGTCGGCTCCGTTTTTGATTTCGGGTACGAACACCGACTCAACTGCCAGTTCTGCATGCGCCCCGGGACGGTGGTGTGAGAGTGAAATGGTCAGATCTGGTGGCGAAGGTCACCAGTGCTCTACTTGAATCTCTGTAATCGAGGTATTATCATCTGGATGACGTCAACCTCAAGCAAGTCGATATCTTAACTCGGTATGATGGATAAGGGTGAACTCCGATCGCGAGCAGCGGAGTTGCCGACCGAATCAGGGGTATATCAGTTTCTCGTACACGAGAGTCAGAGCACTGAAATCGTCCTCTATGTTGGCAAGGCACTCGATATTCGTAACAGAGTGCGGTCATATACTGATCCGCGGAGTGATCGGATTGCGCAGATGATTGACCGTGCTGATGCAATCGATGTGGCAGTAACTGATACTGAGACGCAGGCATTACTTCTGGAGGCAAACCTGATCAAGAGACACCAGCCGAAGTACAATGTTCGACTGAAGGATGACAAGTCCTACCCCCTCGTTCAATTGACGAAGCATCCGGTTCCTCGGATTGAAATGACGCGCGATCCGGATGGAGACGCAGCGGTCTTTGGTCCGTTTACGAATGCGGGACGCGTACAAACTGTCATCAAGGCTCTTAGAGAGGTATATGGACTTCGTGGCTGCTCAGACCACAAATACAAAAATCGGAAACGGCCGTGTCTTGACCATGAGATGGGACTTTGTAGTGCCCCCTGCACAGGTGAAATTAGCGTCAAGCGTTATGAGGAGGCTGTCGAAAGCGTCAAGAGATTTTTTGAAGGAGAGACGGGTGTGTTGGCAGAGCCAATCGAGTCTGCGATGGAGGAAGCGACCGCTGCAACACAGTTTGAGCGGGCAGCCAATCTGAGAG
>KE356562.1:1278031-1286335 GCA_000416005.1 Haloquadratum sp. J07HQX50
GCAGGAGAACCAAGCGCGACTGTCTTAGCTGCCTTTCTCACTCAATACTATGCAGAACGTTCTTTTCCAGACGTGATCTTATGCTCAGAGCGACCTGGAGATGCCGATGTGATTGATTGGCTTGAGACCGAAGGAGTGCAGATACGGATTCCAGGTGCCGGTCGAGAAGCGAAGCTCGTCGATTTAGCACTGAAGAATGCACGAACAGGCCCAGTCACTACCGATGAGTCAGTCGCACTCGCAGAGCAGCTTTCGTGCGGACAGATACATCGAGTCGAAGGGTTTGATGTGAGCCATGCACAAGGAAAACAAGTCGTTGGGTCGAACGTCTGCTTTGTTGATGGCTCTGCTGAGAAGTCAGCATACCGCCGAAAGAAACTTACTGAGGGGAATAATGACCCCGAGCGAATGCAGGAGCTATTGAAATGGCGGGCAGACCGGGCCATTGCAGGTCGGGATGTTCGACCGGATCCTGATTTACTTCTTATCGATGGAGGGGACGCACAATTGAAAGCAGCGACAGCAGCAGTCAACTCAACCGGGTGGGATGTCCCTATTATCTCACTCGCGAAAGGTGAAGAGATTGTATATACTGAAGATGAACAGTATGACTGGCCAACCGATGCATCGTATCTGCATCTTTTACAGCGTGTGCGAGACGAAGCGCATCGATTCGCCGTGCAGTATCATCAGACGCTGCGTGATAATGTTGAAACGGTACTTGAAGACATTCCAGGAGTCGGAAAACAGACTCGAAAGGCGCTGCTTAGGCGATTCGGAAGCGTTGATAACGTCCGTCAGGCGTCTCGTGAGGCGTTATTGGACACCCCGGGCGTTGGAAGCCAGACAGCAGCTAATTTGCAAGACCGGTTATGAGTTCGTGCCTATGCCCATTCAGTAAGTGCCACGGCTTCTGAGGCCTGTACCGAAAGCCACGCCCCATCACGTGTTACGTCGGCGATAATATACTCACGTGTACCCATTGTAGTATCTACTGAGGCCATGATCTCATCACGCGACGCGTCCGGTGCAGCCGTCGCATTCGGGGTCATATGTGGTATAGGATAACACGGATACATAAATGCGTCGAAAAGAATTCGGGTCTATATTGACATATGTATTCATATATTTGCATCAGCTATTCTATAAACTAATATCTTCCCGTATTATTACATGTCCTTGGTAGAAATTCACGTATAAGTGGGCATATGATCAGCAAAAGATTGCCGAGTGCATATGCTGCTGACTGTTCAAAGAGTACAAGAGGTATCGTAGAGTAATCGGCGGTATGCATGTAGCTGATACGATGACAACTCGGGCCAAAGTAGTGTGTCCTGAGCATTCAATATCTGTTATTTGTACACACATCTTAGAGAGCATCGCTCTCATTGTCGAATCTGCGGAGAGTGAGACTGGTGAGTTTGCCGATAAGAAAATTATACATTGATGAACAAAAAAACAACGGAAGACAGGGGTAACCAATGTGCCTCTGTGTATGATAGAGGCTCATCAATCAGGCCCCTGAATGAACGCATACATGAAGTGACGATGACTGCGGTCAAGCAACAGCTTACACGTACTAGACAGATTTCTACACACGGTATTCGTGTGATCGCTTCGTTCGTTCCTGACTGTAGAGTTACGGAAATTAGTAGACAGATTGGAGTTCAACCCGCGGAGCAACTGAGATGACGCAGAGCGATACCGAAGTGGCACAAGTTACCGAACTCGCAAAGCGACGTGGATTCTTTTTTGCCGCATCAACTGCATATGGAGGCACCGCTGGATTATATACATTCGGCCCACGAGGGGCAGCCGTTAAATCAAATGTTGAAGATGCCTGGCGTGAGCGATTTACTGTACAGGAAGGCCACTTCGAGATTGAATCACCCACAATAATGCCCGAACCGGTCTTCGAAGCCTCCGGGCATCTTGATGGGTTTGATGATATGTTGATCAACTGCCCCGAGTGCAATACGTCTCATCGCGCTGATCATCTCGTAGAAACTGCCACGACAGTTGAGGATGCAGAGTCGCTTCCAGCACCAGAGGTTGAGGAACTCGTTGCACGTTATGAGGTCTGTTGTCCATCCTGTAATGCAGGGCTCGCCGGTGAAGCGATTGATACATTCAACCTCATGTTTGAGACAGAAATTGGTCCCGGCTTGGGGACACCGGGATACCTCCGTCCAGAAACTGCACAGGGTATATTCGTTGAATTTCCACGGCTCAAAGAGTATGCACGAAATCAGCTACCGTTTGGAGTGACACAAATTGGTCGTGCATACAGAAACGAGATTTCGCCACGGCAGAGTATTGTCCGCACCCGAGAATTCACGCAGGCTGAATTGGAGCATTTCATTGATCCCGCCGGCGATATGCCAGACATTTCACCGGTTGCAGATGTTGAAGTGTCACTATATCCAGCATCCGAGCAGGCGGGTGAAACAACAACATATCGTGAATTAACGATTGCTGAGGCAGTCAAGGAGTCCGTGATTGAGAACCCGTGGATTGGCTACTATTTAGGGATCGCACACCAGTGGTATGAGGATATTGGAGTCGACATGAGTCGGTTCCGGTTCAGACAGCATCTTGCTGGTGAACGAGCACACTATGCTGCCGACTGTTGGGATGCAGAGAGCGAGGTGGGTGGCGACTGGATCGAAATTGCAGGATTTGCGCATCGAGGAAACTATGACCTCTCAAAGCACGATGCGCACGCAGATGATGATTTCAGTGTCTTCGTGCCGTATGATGAAGCAAAAACGGTCGAGAAAGTTATCGTTGAGCCAGATATGAGCGTTTTAGGGCCAGCATTTGGATCGCTGGCCAGCGAAATCAGTGAAGCAATCAAGGCGCTGGCTGGCCGCGAGCCCGATGCGTTCGATAGTGATCAGGTGACAGTCACTGTTGATGAAACAGAGTACACAATTGACGTCGCAGATACGAATTTTCGGGTTGAGACACAGACGAAACATGGCGAACATATTATTCCACATGTAATTGAGCCTTCGTTTGGCATCGACCGAACTGTGTACACACTGCTGGTTCATGCGTATCGCGAGGATGCGATTGATACAGAGGATCGGTCCTACCTCTCGCTGGAGTCCACCATGGCACCAACCACGGTTGGCGTATTTCCACTCGTATCAAACGTACCGGAACTGGTCGATCGCACCGAAGCGATTGTCAAGTCACTTCGAGATGCAGGATTTAGTGTGATACAGGATGACTCTGGAACAATCGGTCGGCGTTATCGACGCCAAGACGAGATTGGAACTCCATTTTGCGTGACTGTCGACCGAGAAAGCGCAGCAGAAGGCGAGAGTGGAACAGTGACTATCCGCGAACGAGATTCAGCTGAGCAAGTTCGTGTCCCGACCACAGAATTGATTAAGCAACTTGCTGGGCTCACTGAGGGACAGACAACGTTTAGTGATCTACGTTCCAGATACCCTGTAATCGAAGGGGAATAGACGAGTCGTCGCGTAATGCCTTCAGAGGTGGATAGCCAGACGATGGAAGCTCATGACTCGCCGAATGAGACAAAACGCCGACTCGTGCACCTGAGTGGGACGGGACTTCCAATGTTATATATTGCCAACATAGTTACTTGGACAACGCTTGGTACGCTGGTGATTGGTTGCGTTGTTATCGTCAGTGTTCTTGAGGTAGTTCGACTGAGCACAGGGACTAACTGGGCTATATATGATGCACTTATTCGGCCGTACGAGCGGAATAATGTGGCCGGATATGCGCTATATATGTTTAGTATCGCAACAGTTGTGCTTGTGTTTGACCCGTCTTTAGCTCTCCCGGCAGTGCTAATGTTGACGATCGGTGATCCGATTGCGGGGATAGTTGGGTCGACACGTGATGCACAGGAGTCAAAGCAGCTCTCAACCCTGTCAGTAATGTTTGTAGTATGTATGGCAGTGTCGGTGCCATTCACTGTTCCAGCCACCGGAATAGCTCGCGGGTCAATTATCGCAGGTGTCGCCTCAACAACTGCAACGTTGGCTGACGGATTCAAGCCCGTAGTACGTGGATATGTGGTTGATGATAATCTTTCAATTCCATTCGTTGCTTCGGGTAGTGGATACGTGAGTTGGCGTCTGATTGAGATACTGATTGCTGGGTGAACTACCTCTGCCTACTCACTCGCGGCGATAGCCGTCCTTGAAACAGAGGTAGAACTCAACTTCCTGTTTCGATGACAGTATCAGACGACGTCTACAGCCTCTAAGATGGTCTCTCGCGAACGCGCCCTCTATCCACAACCTTTGATTCACCAGAGGAAGTGAACAGTGAGAGCCAGTCTCTACAAGCGTTCGCGATTTGCTCGCACACCAGCTTCGATTTCTGGGGACAGTTGTATCTCCTGTCCGATGGCGCGGACTACGGTGTCGTCCGAAAATCGCCGATTTTCGGGATCACAATAATCTTCGATTCTCGAATGACTCCTCAAGAAAGGGGGCTGAGCGCCCGCATTCAGCTAACTGCACAGCAACTCGAAAAGATTTAGTAGTATCTAAAATTGAATTTAATCGTGTTACTTCAGATAGCGCAGTATCAATGTCACTGCGCAATCGCGGTCGCTGGTACGCCTCGGCGACGGGCCGTTTAGGCCCACCTATCTCTCCTCTTCATGTTATTCGATTGGTTGCTTGTGAGTCCTATCGCATAGTAGAGCCGTATCTCCGCATTTAATTTCGTAATATATTATCGTGAAATTTATACACTAAACCGCATGAGACCATGATATATGAAAAAGGTGGCATTAGCTTTCTCTGGGGGACTCGATACAACCGTCTGTGTCTCGCTGCTTCAAGAGGAGTACGGGTATGACGAGATCGTTGGAGTGACTGTGGACGTTGGTCAACCAGACAGTGAGTTCGTCGAGGCTGAAGAAACAGCTGCTGCACATGATCTTGATCTTCATGTCGTGGATGCCAGATCTGAGTTCGCTGCCCTGTGTTTCGACTCCGTCTGTGCAAATGCGACATATCAGGGATATCCACTTGGGACAGCGCTCGCACGTCCGATTATCGCATCTTCAATTGTTGATGTTGCGCAGGCAGAGGGCTGCGATGCACTCGCTCATGGATGTACTGGGAAAGGCAATGACCAGTTGCGGTTTGAGGCTGTCTGGCGGAATACCAATATGGAAGTGATTGCTCCAGTGAGAGAATTAGAATTGACGCGTGAATGGGAGCAAGAGTACGCCGCGGAGCAGAATTTGCCCGTGCAGGCCGGGAATGATGGAGTCTGGTCAATCGATACAAACCTCTGGAGTCGGTCTATTGAAGGTGGGAAGCTCGAAAATCCTGAGCATGTTCCAAATGAAAATATCTATGAGTGGACAGCAGGTCCCACCGATCGACCTTCGACCGAGCAAATAACGATCGGGTTTGAAGACGGAATTCCAGTCAGTCTTAATGGACAGCATCATGAACCAGTCGAGCTCATTACTCAGTTAAATAAACAGGCAGGCACTCATGGAGTCGGTCGAACAGATATGATGGAGGACCGCATGCTCGGGCTGAAAGTGCGAGAAAATTATGAGCACCCTGGAGCGACAACATTACTTACAGCGCATGAAGCACTTGAACAGCTCGTATTGACAAAGGACGAGCGTGATTTTAAACGTCACGTCGACGCTGAATGGGCACAAAAGGCATATGAGGGACTCATCAACCACCCGCTACTTACTGCGTTAGAGGGGTTCATTCAGGAAACACAGTCACGAGTCACGGGGAACGTCACAATCAAATTCGAGGGCGGACGTGCACGGCCAGTAAGTCGCGAGTCACCGTATGCAGCGTACTCAGCCGATGCCGCTTCATTTAATACGAGTTCCGTCGGGAGTATCACCCAACAAGATGCAACTGGGATTGCAAAGTATCATGGGTTTCAGGGTCGGTTAGCGACCACAATTGAATCTGATACAGAGTAACATAATGACTGAGAATGGTAAAACGACAGATGATACCAGTGTCGTTCGTCGTGATCGTTTCACAGGCGGGCCAGCACGAGAGTTCATGTCGAGTCTAGCGGCAGATAAACGCATTTTCTCAGCGGATATAGCTGTTGACCGCGCACATACAGTGATGTTAGCTGAGCAAGAAATAATCGAGTTCGACACGGGACGTGCCATTCTTAGCGGTCTTGAGAGCATCGAATCCGATGGACACGGAGCACTTCCAGATGGCGAAGACGTTCATGAGGCGATCGAGACAGAACTAATCGATCGTATCGGCTCTCTGGGTGGAAAAATGCATACAGCGCGAAGCCGAAATGATGAAGTCGCCACGTGTATCCGGTACCGACTTCGCACCGATATCCTTGGTATTGTTGAGGACGTCTTGGCTACGCAGCATATGCTTATCGAAACAGCATCTGCCAACGTTGAAACAATAATGCCGGGATACACACATTTACAGCTCGCTCAGCCAACGACTGTGGGACATTTTCTTCTCTCGTATGCAAGCGCACTTGAGCGGGATATTGAGCGGCTGTTAGCGGCTTTCGAGCGAACGAATGTCTCACCGTTAGGTGCTGCTGCGTTTGCTGGGACACCGTTTGATATCGACCGCGAGCGAACAGCCGAACTGCTCGGGTTTGACGAGGTGCTATCGAATGCGATGGATGCAAGTGCATCTCGCGATTTCCTCGTCGAGACCGTAAATGCGATTACCACGCTTGCAACGGGGATGTCGGGGCTAGCAGAGGATCTCGTATTGTTTGCCAGTCGTGGACATCTCATATTGGGTGACGATTACGCCTCAACGTCTTCGATTATGCCACAAAAGGTGAACCCGGATACGATAGAGTTAGTTCGGGCAGTTGCAGGCGATATGATTGGTGAGCAATCAGCAATTCAAGCTGGACTGAAAGGGCTGCCGCGGGCGTACAATCGAGATCTCCAACGAGTAACACCACACGCCTGGCGTGCTGTTGACACAGTCAGTGAGGCAATTAAAATCGTCGGAGGTGCAATTGAGGACGCAGAGTGGGACGGCGATGCACTCGGAAAGGCCGCTGGTGAAGGGTTCGGAACGGCGACGGGGGTAGCCGATGCATTGGCAACCGCAGGCGTCCCTTTTCGACAGGCACACGAGGTAGTTGCAAAAGCGAGTGCCGCAGCAAAGGGCGATAGGCCATCGGTTGACCAGATTGAAGATATTGCCTCGTCGATGCTTGATGAACCACTGTTTGAGAGAGTCTCAAAAGAGATGATTGAGGATGCGCTTGATCCAGTAGAGAGTGTGAAGAATCGGGACTCACATGGGGGTCCTGCGCCCTCAACGGTTCAGGCTGAGTTGGATGCTCGCTCTACTGCACACGAAACATATCAGCAAATGGTTATATCGAATCGGACATCGATCGAACAGGCAGCAAGTAATCTTGAGATGGAGGTAGACAAGTATGCGTGATCATATTTATCTTGGCCCGTGTCTTCGGCGGGGCTCCTCGACAGGAGCATATATATATGAATTTTGATACATGATTCGGCTTAGGCTTCAGATATCCATTATTTGGGTTTCAGATACATCTTCGATTAGTTAATTTATCCGATACTTTCGATGGGTTTAAGTTAATTCTCCGTATTCAAACCAGTATGGTTGAAATGATGACCACAGAAGATCCGCTCAGTGGTGAAGAGATCGAAATCCCAGCAGATGTCGAGATTGGGGAGATCGTTGATAGCCCAGCGACAGGAGCTGAACTCGAGGTCATTGCAATTGATCCGATCACACTTGAGGAGGCCCCGGAACTCGAAGAGGACTGGGGCGAATAGACATGCATGTCGGACTGCTCTACTCTCGCATCCGTCAAGATGAGAAGTTGTTATTGAATGAACTTCGTGAGCGAGATCATGAAGTCACGAAGATTGATGTACGGAAAGAGCAGTTCGACACTGCAAGACCACCAGCCATCCTCGACGACGTGGATATTGTCTTTGATCGTTGCTTAGCAACGAGTCGGAGTCTGTACCTGACCAAATTCATTGACTCGTATGATATACCAGTGATTAACAGTCCAGAGACAGCAGCCATCTGTGCAGACAAGATCGAGAACAGTCTGGCTCTGGAAGATGCAGGAGTTACGACACCAGAGACCAAGGTTGCTTATACGACTGATAGTGCTATGACCGCAATCGAGTCATTTGGGTATCCATGCGTGCTTAAGCCAGTAACGGGATCGTGGGGGCGCTAATGGCCAAGATAGACTCACAGTCGGCTGCAGAGGCTATTCTTGAGCATAAATCAACGTTAGGTCACTACGAACACAAGGTAT
>KE356562.1:1286605-1289099 GCA_000416005.1 Haloquadratum sp. J07HQX50
ACGAAGCTGTGTCTGTCTCGCTTCCGACAGCCGTCGTTGATTGGATTGAAACAAAGGTTGATACCGGCAAAGAGGTACATACGTGAGCCAGCACTACACAGCATCTGTTGTTGGTGGATCCGGATTCACTGGCGGTGAGCTACTGCGCTTACTCGCGAGCCATCCTGCATTTGAAATCGTCCAAGCAACCAGCCGTTCGAAGAGAAAAAAAACCATTGGGAATGTACATCCGAATCTCCGATCGATGGACCTTCGATTCAGCGACCCGGACGATCTCAGGTCAGTGGATGTGTTGTTTGCAGCGACCCCACACGGAGTTTCAATGGAGCAGATTGACGCGTTTGAGGAGGCGGCTGACACGATTGTCGACCTGTCTGCAGATTTTCGACTTTCGACTGAAGAGCAATACAACACATGGTATGATGGGCACACCAGTCCAAGCCATCTTCCGACATCGACATATGCACTCCCGGAGCTAAACCGTGAAGCACTCCCTGGATCCTCACTGATCGCTGCTGGAGGATGCAATGCGACTGCCACGATTCTTGGGTTATTACCCCTGTTTGAGAATAGTATTCTTGATGGGTCTGAGCAGGTGGTTGCTGATGTCAAAGTTGGCTCATCAGAAGGAGGCGCTGGTGGTGGTGAAGCATCTAGTCATCCTGAGCGCACCGGGACCGTGCGACCATACGCACCTGCTGGACACCGACATGAGGCCGAAATCGAAGAGCACCTTGGGGTGTCAGTTTCATTTACTGTTCATGCTGTCGGAATGGTGCGAGGCGCGAGTGCGACATGTCATATCTTTCCAGACAGGCCGGTTTCGAAGACTGACCTGTGGTCGACATATCGGGGTGTATACGCTGATGAACCATTTATGCGAACTGTCGCTGGTGGGAGCGGGGTTTATCGCTATCCTGAGCCGAAAGCTGTCGCAGGAACAAATTTCGGCGAGGTTGGATTTAAACTGGACCCTGAAAATCGCCGCATCGTGGTGTTCTCAGCGATCGATAATATGATGAAGGGATCGGCAGGACAGGCTGTACATGCAGCAAATATCGCGCTTGGAATTGATGAAACAGCAGGGCTTGAGTTCCCTGGGTTGCACCCAGTGGGGTCGCCGTGAGTAAGCACACCGAAGATTCTCCGATCGTCGTCAAGATCGGTGGAGCACGGGCAGTTGAGCCAGCCGGGGCTATTGAGGACATTGCGAGCCGAATTAAGCAGGGTCAGCGAGTTGTTGTCGTACACGGTGGTTCAACGGCGGTTGATGACACACTCAAGGCGTTGGGTAAAGAGCCGACTTATGTTGAGACACCTCGTGGTGTAAGTGGCCGGTTTACCGACGCTGATACAATGGATGTTTTTAATATGGTGTTGCCTGGAAAACTCAATACTGAGCTCACAGTTGAACTCCGTAACGCTGATATCGACGCGATTGGCCTCTCTGGAATCGATGGGGGGCTTCTGACGGGGAAACGGAAGTCAGCAGTGCGGATCATTGAGGATGGGCGGAAGAGAATAAAGCGTGGAGACCATTCCGGAAAGATTACTGATGTGAACAGTTCATTACTGAATCAACTCATAGGAATAGATCTTACGCCCGTGGTGACGGTCCCAATATTTGCCGATGATGGCGTAGCAGTCAATGCAGACGCAGACCGTGCAGCTGCTGCGATCGCTGGTGCACTCAGTGCGAGACTGATATTACTCAGTGATGTTGCTGGGGTATATCGCGATCCTGAGGATGCGTCAACTCGAATCGAACAGGTGAAACAGCCAGGCGAATTCGAAGAGCTAAGGTCAGTGGCAGAAGGATTTATGTACAAGAAAGTGATTGCAGCGCACGAAGCGCTTAACGAAGGAGCTTCAGAGATCATCATTGCCGATGCAAATCAAGCCAAACCGGTGAAGATGGCTCTTGATGGCGATGGAACAGAAATATTCAAACGCGCAGTTGACACAGAATCGCAGGAGACGAGCGAATGACGGGTGGATTCGTTTTTTCAGAGAAGCCAATTGAGATTGAATCTGGGTCAGGAGCGTACCTCTACGGAGCAGACGGGACAGAGTACTTAGACTTTGGTGCCTCATACGCGGTCATCTCAATCGGGCATGCACACCCAGCAGTAACAGCGGCTGTTCAGTCGCAGGCTGAGAGTCTCACGTACGTGCAGGCATCATATCCAACTGCTGAGCGAACGACACTGTATGAGAAGCTTGGGGCGCTCGCTCCGGGCGATATCGATAATGTCTGGCTGTGTAATTCAGGCACAGAAGCAAACGAGGCAGCAATGAAGTTTGCTCGCGCAGCGACAGGTCGATCAAAGATAATCGCGTCCAAGCGTGGCTTCCATGGACGAACGATGGGTGCGCTGGCAATGACGTGGAAAGATAAATACAAAGCTCCGTTCGAACCTCTGGCTGGCGGAATCGAGTTCGTTCCATACGAAGACGTTGAAGCACTTCAATCAGCCGTCGATGAAGAGACTGC
>KE356562.1:1289990-1300024 GCA_000416005.1 Haloquadratum sp. J07HQX50
TGCGGTGCTACTAACCTCGCACATGGATACTGTGCCGGGTGATGTGCCGGTGAAGATTGAAAACGGCGTGTTGTGGGGCCGCGGAAGCGTTGATGCGACTGGGCCGCTGGCTGCGATGGCGGTGACTGCGGTCGAAACCGGCGTCTCATTCGCTGGGGTGGTCAATGAGGAGAGTACTTCGGCTGGTGCGTGGCACCTCGTTTCGAACCGTCCGTCTCCAGAACGTGTGATTAACGGAGAGCCATCTGGATGGGATGGTATTACACTAGGATACCGTGGCTTTCTCGCAGGGACATACGTATCGACCAGTGAACTTGGCCATTCATCAAGACCAGAGAATAATGCCATTCAATCGGCGGTCAATTGGTGGTCTCGCGTTGCGACGTTTTTCGACGAAAATGAAACCAGTGGAGTCTTCGATACGGTCACGACTAAGCCAGTGACATTTGATGGCGGTCCAACTTCTGATGGACTGGTTGTCGAAGCGACTGTGGATGTACAGTTTCGAGTTCCGCCCAAATATACGATTGGGGACGTCCGAGAAGTCGCAGAAAGTGAACTCACACGAGGAAGCGTTCACTGGGAGCGGCCAATTCCACCAGTCATGGAAAGTCCTCGCACTGACATTGGGCGGGCCTTCCGGACCGCAATCAGGCAGGCCGACGGGAAACCTCGACTTCTACGAAAAACTGGAACAAGTGATATGAACATCTATGCGGACGTGTGGGACTGCCCAATCGCAACGTATGGACCAGGCGATTCGTCGTTGGACCACGCACCAAATGAACATCTTGACCTCGCAGAGTTCGATAGTTCAACACGGGTGCTTACCGACGTGTGTGAACGACTGTGTAAACTATCCGAATGAACGCAATGCTCAGCACTGATCACTTTCTTGAGATAGACGACCTGGAGAAGACAGAGTTATTTCGTATCTTAGACCGGGCGGCGGCGATCAAGTCAGGCAGAGAGCAACCGCGACTCAAAGAGCAAACGCTCGGAATGCTCTTCGAGAAACCAAGCACTCGCACACGTATCTCTTTTGAGACGGGAATGACCCAGCTTGGCGGTCATGCAATCTTTCTCGGGCCGGATGATATCCAATTGGGGCACGGTGAACCGCTTGCAGACACCGCTCGCGTACTCTCCCGATACGTCGATGCGGTGATGGCACGATTATTTCATCATGATGACCTCTTGGAGATTGCTGCGCATGCAGATGTTCCTGTGATCAATGGATTGACCGATGATGCACACCCGTGTCAAACGATAGCTGACCTGCTGACAATCAGAGAGATGTATGGAGGATTTGATGAGGTGACTGTTGCCTGGGTTGGTGACGGAAACAACGTTGGCCAGTCGTTTGTCCGAGGGGCAGCCATGGTAGGGTTAGACCTCACCGTTGCAACACCACCAGACTACGAGATGGATGAGGTGGTACTCAAACAGGCAGAACGTCTTGGACCAGGGCCAACAATCGCTGAGACTCCGGACGCAGCGGTGAATGATGCAGATGTCGTGTATACCGACGTGTGGGTTTCGATGGGACAGGAAGATGAACGCACGAATAAACTCGATGCCTTCGATGGGTATCAACTGAATGAGTCACTTCTTGAGTCGTCCAGCGCAGATGTTTTGCACTGTCTCCCAGCACATCGCGGCGAGGAAATAACAGACGCTGTTTTAGAGTCTGACAAAGCGCGTGTATGGGATCAGGCAGAGAACCGCTTGCACGCCCAAAAGGGACTGCTTGTCGAACTTCTTGATGAGTAGCTCCAAGTGAGCGGTGTGTTTTTACTGATGAACTAATGATGTTATTGTGTGGCTACGCCAAAAGGATACGATCGATTTTTTCCATATGAATCGGCGTATCCAAATCAAAATGAGGCGATGGCATCGATCGCTGACGCTTTAGATACCGGTCAGGATATTCTCTTTGAGGGTTCACCGGGTACCGGTAAGACCCTTGCTGCACTCGTTCCAGCTTTGGCACAGGCACGTCGAAACGACCAGACTGTCGTCATTTCAACGAACGTTCACCAGCAGATGCGCCAGTTCATCAACGATGCACAGGCGATTGCAGAGGAAAATTCCATTCGTGCTGTTGTTTTCAAAGGAAAGGGGTCGATGTGTCATATCGATGTCGATTACGAGCAGTGCCAAACACTTCGAGATGCAACCCACGACCTCGTTGAGGCAAAAGAATCTCGGGCGAATTTGCGTGAGCAGGCGGGCGCACTGGCCGATGAGATCGAAGATGGTAGTCAGGAGGCAGCCAGTGCTCGAACAGCAGTAATGGACGAGATTGACTCACTGAATGAAGAGATAGAGACCCTTGAGTCTGGAAACACGTGTGAGTATTACCGGCGAAATCTTGTGCAGTCAAATACAGCTTTTTTCAAGTGGCTGTTTAATGACGTCCGGACTGCAGAGGAGATATACGAGTACGCGGAATCACGGCAGGTGTGTGGATACGAACTTCTCAAGGAAGGGATCGAAGCAGTTGATCTCGTTATCTGTAATTATCATCATCTCTTAGATCCAAACATTCGAACGCAGTTTTTCAAATGGTTAGGCAAAGACGCTGAGCAGATCATCACTGTATTTGATGAAGCACACAATATCGAAGCTGCTGCCCGTGAGCATGCCGGTGAGAGCTTGACTGAGCGAACGCTTGCTGAAGCGTGTACCGAATTAGAGGGTGTTGATGACTCTCGAAGCGTCCCAGCGCTGAACGTCATCAAGAGTTTCCATACAGCGCTTGAGAAGACATACGATGATCGACTCGCCTTCGGCGAGCGAGAACAGATTGAGGAGGACTGGTATGACCTCTCGATTCAAAACGAGAATAAACGCGATGCACTCACTCTCACATTTCTGTCTGAATATGAAGGCCGTGGAATCGACCACGACGTCGAGGCAGCCAAAACGCTGGGCGCAGAACTGGACGCGCAGTATGAAGAGAAATACCGAAACGGGCAATCAACAACGCGATCAGAGTGTCAGACATTGCAGGCAGCCCGATTCATCACGCAGTGGCTCGAAAACGATGATACAGACCAGTACCCACTCGTATCAGTGCGTCAAGATGAGGCACAACAAACGGTATATGGGCGTGCAGAGCTGTATCAATGTCTCCCCCGGTCGGTAAGTGAGTCACTGTTCGAAGAGGTATACGCCAGTATTCTCATGTCAGCGACGCTGCGACCGTTCGACGTCATCAAGGAGGTCTTGGGCGTTACTCATCCAGAGACATTAGCCTATGGACTCGCATACCCGTCTGCACGGCGGCGAACACTTGCAGTGAAAGCACCTGCGCTGTTCAGTGCTGAACGGAGTGATCCCAAGGTACAAACAGTTGTAAGTGATGTTCTCGCAGATATCGGCCGTTATACACCTGGCAATGCGCTTGCTTTCTTTCCCTCATATGGTGAGGCTGCACGCTATGGCCAGCGCTTGCAATCAAATACGGCGGTGAGTCAAAGTATCTACATCGATGATGCCGAGACCGATACTGAATCATTGAAACAATCGTTCATTTCTAATGGAGATGCTATCCTCTGTACATCACTATGGGGAACACTAACAGAGGGTGTGAGTTTCGACGATGATGCCGCTCGAACAGTCGCAGTTATCGGGGTCGGATATCCGTATCTTTCTGAGCGAACGAAAGCAATCGAAGCAGCGTATGACCGAGCGTATAGCGACGACACGAATGCTGGCTGGCAGTATGGTGTTGAAATTCCGACGATGCGAAAAACCCGACAGGCGCTCGGCCGAGTGATTCGGTCTCCAGAGGATTATGGAGTGCGGTTATTGATTGATAAACGATATACGAAAGCAAGTACAGAAATGGGAAAGTATGGCGTGCGAGACGCATTCCCGACAGAAGAGCGAACAGAATTCGTTGATATTGCGCCTGAGAAAGTGAAGTATTCAATGTTGAATTTCTTTCAACAGTTTGATGCGTATAACGGACGTCACCCACGCCCAGAGTAATCGCTTCCGCCTGGTGAGGAACAGTGATTCTCCTCCACCTGAATTGACTGACCAGATGAGATTGGTGTCTATGCAGGACACAGACATCTATCTTAATCATTTCGTGTCAGACCTACCGTGGCGAGAGGACGAATCCGGATTCGCCCTATCTCACAGCGCTGGGTCGGCACAAGTGTCGGCACTATCTCTGACCGCAATTCCAAATTATACCCAGTGACTTCGAACACCTGATACGCCTCGCGATATAATCGCCAGATAATGAGTACCCAGCCACCAGGGCCAAATGGGATGCCAATATTTGGAAATAGTCGACAATATGCGAAAGATCCATTTAGCTTTCTTCGGGATGTCGCTGATGCATACGGTGATATCGTCCGCTTCGATCTTGGGCCGATCGATACCTACATGCTGAACAACCCGGCCGATATTGAGACAGTGCTTGTCAGTGATGATGCAAAATATCAGAAACCAGACTTCCAAGACGATGCGATTGGAACGCTTCTTGGTGACGGATTATTATTGAGCGAAGGAGAGACATGGCACGCACAGCGAAACTTGGCACAGCCTGCCTTTGGGCCGAAGCGAATCGGGTCATTAGCCGACATGATGGGAAGACACACTGTCGAAATGATCGATTCGTGGGAGGATGGTGGAACCCGTGATATCCATCTTGAGATGGCGCGGGTGACAGTGAAAATTATTGTTGAGGCAATGTTCGGTTCACAACTGACTCAACAGCAAACGAACGCTATCCAGACGAATCTTGAGCCACTCGGGAAACGGTTTGAGCCAGATCCACTGCGATTTTTAGTTCCTGACTGGGTACCCACACAGGAAAATCGAGAGTACAATGAATCTGTGGAGATTTTAGAGGGAATCCTGGATGATATCGTCGCTGAACGGCGAGGAACCGAGGACGATCCTCGTGTTGATCCAGGTCTTAAGAGTCCGACAAGCGATGATACGCCGATGGATCTTCTCTCGATACTGCTTCGAGCACAACGTCAGGGAGAACAGTCAAACTCACAACTCAGAGATGAACTGATGACTATATTACTCGCGGGACATGATACGACAGCACTCACGCTCACCTATACGTGGTATCTACTCTCAGAACACCCTGAAACGCGGGCCCGCGTTCAACAAGAGCTTGATGAGACGTGTAATGAGACGATTCCGACACGCACAGAGGCACGGAAACTGAATTACATTGAGCAGGTGTTACAAGAGGCAATGCGGATGTATCCACCAGTATACGTCATTTTCCGTGAGCCGCAAGTTGATGTTCAACTTGGAGGATATCGTATCCCAGCTGGATCTGCAATTATGCTGTCACAATGGGCAGTTCATCGATCTCCGCGATGGTATGATGAACCCGATCGGTTCGACCCTGACCGATGGCAGCCCGAGCGACGCAAAGATCGACCTCGATTCGCCTACTTCCCTTTCGGTGGTGGGCCACGACATTGCATTGGAAAACATCTCTCAATGCTTGAAGCAAAAATAATCCTGGGGACAGTTGCACAGCAGTATGAGTTAGATTACATCCGCAATCGCCCATTCGATCTTCGAGGATCGTTGACGATGCATCCTGATGAGCCCATGGGAATGCGTGTTCATCACCGCAACGTATGAACTGAATTGCTATCTTGCTTTGATCGCTGCGACGGATGTTCATAGTCGATATCACAGGTATGAGAGCTAGCCATTATTCTGGTGTCATCATTCGAATAATTTATCTGTAAACAGGCGGTGAGGACTCTCTCTGAGGGAGCGAACAGAGCCGTTCCGTATTACAAAATACAACTAACACGAACACTTAGGAGAAATAGATAGTTGAAGAGGCGTTTCAGTATCGAGTGGTTCCCGAGGACGCAACCACTGGCAAAACTGCGTGGAATCATATTTGAACTGTCGAGAAGTATGGAACCACGCACTCACACAGAAGTACCATGGAGTAGTTGACGCTTGGAAACACTGGTTTCTTTTTAAATTTTCCTGCTATGTGAGATTGATGTCATCGACAGCGCTACTCTGATTCACTCGACAGATTGCAAACTAAGTGTTTCGGAGCCTATCTGCGACCCCAAGGCAGTTCATGTCACTCACATTGGGAGGTGTTTCATTCAAATTGAAACCGAAGCTCCGACTTCACGATATCGATTATCCCAGATATGCAATTCATTTATTTGCCACGAAATCGGTTCGAAAGAAACATTCGAACAGACTCGTCGAGCATTATCAACTGACCCACCGCGTGCGAGTGTTACGTGAGGCACATAATTTGTTGCTTCAATTTCCTCAACGGGATTGAATTGACCACATAAATACAGGTGGAGATAACGGAGCGGGTCACTCTCAACATGAAAATAAACAACCGGAGCACTCCCGGCTGGAGGGTCGTCAAAAAAATCAATCGTGTCGATTTTCAGATGAATCGACCTCTGGACAGGCATTTTTGATGAGTGGAGGCACTCACGAACCCGTTCACGGACTCGATGAAGGCGTTGGCCCCCAGAATCGGAAGTATCGATCCGCTTTAGCACCAGGGTGTGTCGGTTACGGATGCGTTCAAATCCGGTCAACTCATGATATAATGTTTCGCGGACGCGTGCAACCTCAGTCGGAACGGGCACATTGATGCTGAACATATATATTGATATAGAGTTCGGCGGTAAAGACACTGTTTCAGTATGCTACAGAGGATCGACGAGACGGGGTACGGTTCCAGGCCGTTAGGTGAACCGAGCGACTGTGAGTGAGCCGCGCGCTGTGTCAAGTTGGATAGTCAGCCGACGTTCCTCAACCACCGGTTTCAACACCTCCGTATGACCCACTCTAAAATTTAATCAGATATCCTGGATATGCGACGATTGCAAATGTACTTCAAATCGGAGCGAAATTGCAAATATGAGAACGAAAGATATGATATAGTCGGTTTCATTTGGTTGGACATGGTTTCACTACTCCATACTGGCATAGAGCATCCAAAGCTCCTGTGGGTCATCATCACTGGAATGGTAATGTTCATCGCTGGGCTGTTAGTAAACCTCTATCGAACGCGAGATATGGAAAATAGTAATCTCAGTAGCGGAGATAACACCGAAGTGTGAGTCATTTGAGGCCAAATGATTTGAGAGTCGTCTCCTCAGGCTTCGGGGTCTCATACAGATAGCTCAGTCGTCAAGGAAGCTTTGCTCATCAACTGGAATTCCTTCATCATCCAACTCTTGCTCTGGCTCAATAGCCGCATCGTCATCATCTAAACCGAACTCGCGGCGGAGTTCGCGAATCCGGTCCCGAATGTCTGCTGCAAGCTCAAATTCAAGATTTGACGCTGCTTCTTCCATGCGTGTCTCGAGACTCTCAATCTGTGCACGAGCGGACTCTTTATCTGTCGGGCTCTCGTCAGAATATGTTGATTCGGTGCTGTCGCTGCCTGGAAGGCTTGCCTCGCTGACGGCTTTCTCGATGCTTTTGGGCTCGAAATCGTGTTCGTTATTAAATTGTCGCTGAATCTGACGTCGACGGCTTGTCTCGTCAATTGCATCCTGCATCGAATCAGTTACTTCGTCAGCATAGAGCACTACCTCGCCCTCAACATTTCGTGCCGCTCGCCCCATTGTCTGGACGAGAGTTGTCGTGGACCTGAGGAATCCCTCTTGATCGGCATCGAGAATTGCAACAAGCGACACCTCAGGAATGTCGAGTCCTTCACGGAGAAGATTAATGCCGACGAGGACATCGATATTACCGAGTCGAAGGTCACGAATAAGTTCGTGTCGCTCCAATGTATCTGTCTCATCGTGCATGTACGCGACTGAGACACCTGATTCGTCCAAGAATTCTGTGAGGTCTTCGGCCATCCGCTTTGTAAGCGTCGTGACGAGGACACGTTCATTGCGGTCAACACGGTGATTGATGCGTGAAAGCAAGTCATCAACCTGTCCAGTTGCATCCGCCACCTCAATCTCTGGGTCAACAAGATGGGTTGGACGAACAATTTGCTCAACGACCTCCTCTGAGTTCGTGCGCTCATACTCGCCGGGAGTTGCAGAAACAAAGAGAAGTGTGTCCGTTTTCTCCTCGAATTCTTCAAACGTTAGAGGTCGATTATCATATGCAGTCGGAAGACGAAACCCGTTTTCGACTAAGGAGTCCTTTCGAGACTTATCACCAGCAAACTGCCCACGAATCTGTGGAAGTGTCTGATGTGACTCGTCGACAACCGTCAGGAAATCATCTGGAAAATAGTCCAGCAAAGTGTATGGAGGATCACCTGACTGGCGGTCAGACATATGGATCGAGTAATTTTCGATGCCAGAGCAGTAGCCAGTTTCTTCGAGCATCTCAATGTCGAACGTCGTTCGCTCTTCGATGCGTTGTGCAGCTACCAAATTCCCCTGACGCTCAAAGTAGCGAATCCGGCTTTGCATTAGCGACTCAATCTCGGTGATTGCTGATTGGAGCTTCTCCTCGGGGATTGAATAATGTTCTGCCGGGTGAACGAGTATGGCAGGTTCTTCAGAGATGACGTCGCCTGAGAGCGGATCGAGTTTCATCATCCGGTCCACCTCATCGCCCCAGAACTCAATCCTGACAGCGTATCGACCGTACATCGGAAATACTTCAACCGTATCGCCACGGACGCGGAATGTTCCCTGTTGGAAGTCTACATCATTCCGCTCATAATTTAATTCAACGAGTTGTTGTAGTAGGTCATCGCGGTTGATCTGATCGTCGCGTTCGATACGAACAGCCATATCAGTATAATTTGTTGGATCACCCAACCCATAGATAGCCGAGACAGAGGCAACAACAATGACATCGTCACGGGTGAGTAAAGACCGGGTTGCAGAGTGGCGTAGCCGGTCGATTTCTTCATTGATCGACATATCTTTATCAATATACGTATCTGTCTGTTCAACGTATGCTTCTGGCTGGTAGTAGTCGTAATACGAAACAAAATATTCGACAGCGTTCTCAGGAAAGAGATTACGAAACTCCTCATACAGCTGTGCTGCGAGCGTTTTATTATGTGCAAGAACAAGCGTGGGGCGCTGGACTTCTTCAAGAACCCACGAAACCGTATTTGTCTTGCCAGAGCCGGTCACACCCAGCAGTGTCTGTGCATCCATCCCTGATGCATATCCATTTGCGAGCGTTTCGATTGCTGCTGGTTGGTCGCCTGCAGGGTCAAATGGCGCATCAACAGAAAAATCACGAACCACAGTAGGTCTGTCGGGGCTAAGTGGACCAGACTTGGTAGTATCGCTCATCTCTCGCTCATACGGACCAGAGCTACTTGAGCAGGTCGCCTGACCGATACGTTAGGTACTTTTTATCGATACGCTGTTGTGTATGACTATGACTGATGAACTGCTTCGACAAGCAAGTGAATCCTTGCGGGTGGCAAGTGCTGCAGCGAGCGGTGATAATCAGCGGCAATTGTATCAGCGCTCAAATGCCCTCGCAGAGATGGCTACAGATGATGTTACTATCTCCTCTGACGAGTTAGACGAGCTTCTTAACACACTTGAGGTCATAAAAAGAGCGACCGAAGATACATCAAAGGCATCGATTCAAGAGGCTCAACAACTTATTTCAAAGCGTAAATTAAGGCTTGAGTAAGTGTTTCACTCCGGGCTAGCTGTCTGACGACTAACAGACATTTTTTGGCTCAATCCCAAGTGATTGTAGCGTCGTGACGTACTCATCATAAGCTACTTCAATTAGATCGTTTGCAGCTCGGTTAGCTGCTTCCTGTTGTGAATCGGTATCGTTGTACTGTGTAACAATTACCTCAGCGAGTTGATCAGCCTCAGTGCTAACTTCTTCTCGATATGAGCGAAATTGGGAGGCAGCCCGTGGGTCAGCGTTTCCCACGAAGAATCCAGTGACCTGCCCAAGTCGCTCTTCGCGGACGAGTGCCCACGCAAATAACCCGCCAGCCCGAGCTGGCGGACGCGTCATCTGCGTGAGCGTTGTTTTAATAGTTGAGTCAGCCGGTTGTGTGATGTTGTCGTTTATTGCTT
>KE356562.1:1301443-1312518 GCA_000416005.1 Haloquadratum sp. J07HQX50
ATGGCTCGGAGCTGTTGGGGTGCAAGCCCTTCGGGGATATTACTCAATAAGTGAAACAGCTAATGCGATCAAGTATGCGTTTCGTGTGCTCCTCGGGCTGATACCGTTATTTGTTATCGCAGGGTTCATTGAAGCGTTTCTCACACCATCGATTGCGAACGTTTTGATTTCATAATGTGGAAACCCTGCTCAGCGTGGCAGTCCGCCTCAGGCGTCGGTCTAAGATCGGGCGACTCTTGACGATTACAGTGGTGTATCTGCCCAACGATTGTGGTTCAAAAGTATAACAGCTAATTAGTCTGCTTCGCCTGTCTCAACAGGTGCACCAATGAGGTTCCCCCACTCGGTCCACGATCCATCGTAGTTAACACAATTATCGAAGCCAAGGAGTTCACTCAGCGCAAACCATGCAATTGATGATCGCTCACCGATACGGCAGTAGGCAACTGTCTTTTCAGAATCATCGATACCGTGTTCTTCATACATCTCACGGAGTTCTTCGGCTGATTTGAACGTTCCGTCGTCGTTCACTGTCGCAGCCCATGAGACGTTTGAGGCACCCGGAATATGACCGCCTCGCTGAGCAGTCTCATTGAGTCCCGGCGGTGCAAGGATGTCTCCTCTAAATTCTTCTGGAGATCGGACATCAACGAGCGGTAGTCCATCGTCGATGGCCTCTTCAACCTCACCGCGATAAGCACGAATTGACTCATACGGTCCATCTGGGGTATATTCGACGGGCGAGTACTCTGGCACCTCCTCAGTCAGTGGATACTCATTCGATACCCAGTAATCACGCCCACCATCCAGTAGTTGAACATCATCGTGTCCGTAGTATTTAAATTGCCAATATGTATACGAAGCAAACCAGTTTGAATTGTCCCCATACAACACAACCTTCGAGTCAGGGGAAATGCCGTGGGATCCAAGCAGATCGCCGAAGTCTTGTTTATCAAGAATGTCTCGGTTGGTCTGGTCCTGCAGCTGTGTTTCCCAATTAAACCCAATTGCCCCTGGGGCATGACCTTCATCATACGCCTCTGTGTCCACATCGACCTCAACCAGACGATGTGACGGGTCGTCGCTCTGGAACTCATCAAGATGGTCTTCCACCCATTCGGGCGTTACTAAGACATCATTCGCATAGCCTGATTCGCTCATTACATATGCAGTTATGTCGGGTATCGGTATAATTCCCACAACTACGGCGTGTGCTGCCCATCCTCCGTCAAATATGCAAAAATTGCCGATAAAACGCCTGAAGAATAACAAACGTTAGCGCACGAACCGTACGCTTCAATTTAACGAACAGGATACGAGAGATATATTCCGGTTTCTCTGACAGGTCTGCTAATTAGAAGTCTGTCAGTTTGAAGCGTCCAGCCAAATTAGTGTAGATATGGGTGAACAAATATTCGTCTCTCCAGAGTGGGTTGCATCAAATCAAGATTCGTTGCGGATTGTCGACGTCCGCGATACGTGGGAATTTGAGGGAATTGGTCACATACCAAATGCGGTCAACGTCCCGTTTGACAGCTTTCGAGACTCTGCTGGCAAGGGCATGCTACCAGACCCCGCTGAATGGCAATCACTCATGAGAGAAGCTGGAATAGACCAAGATACGGCCATTGTCGCTTATGATGATATGCACGGGGTCTTTGCCGCCCGGTTTTTGGTGACTGCTGAAATACTTGGGCACTCCCGCTCTCAGCTTCATCTGCTCAACGGAGACTATAGTCGGTGGAACATGCACCGCCAAACCACTACAGCGGTTTCGGACACTCAAGAGAGCAGCTATCAGCTCTCCAATCAGGATTCATCACTCATCGTCGATCATGAAACAGTCGCTAACGCCATCGATGACCCATCAGTTACGATTCTCGATACCAGAGATGATGACGAGTACGTTGCAGGGCATATACCGGGTGCAGTGAATATTGATTGGAGAGTCGTGATTGATGAGAAGACGCGTGGAATCAAACATACACGTGACATTAAATCGATGTTTGCTGATCATGGTATTAGCTCTGATACAGAAGTAGTACTATATTGTAACACCGCGCGACGGATCAGTCATACTTATTTGATCCTCCGCGAATTGGGATTTGCCCATCTGGGATTCTACGAGGGAAGTCTCACTGACTGGAAAGAGCGGAATGCACCGATTGAAACAGAGATATAAGCATTCAAATATCTAAGCTCGCCTCATATTAGGGAGCGACGCCGACGGTTAGCAACGTTCCCCAAGTGCGGTATCGGTCAACCATCGCAGCCCGGCTCTCCCACTCTGACGTCGGGAAGGTCTCTGCCGGCGGAATTTTCGTCTCAGTATCTGCGATTGTGTCCTGCTCAGCGACATATAGCCCACCTTCATCGAATATGTTTCGATACTCCTCTTTATTCATGAGCTGCATGTCGACATCAATCTTCTTCTGCCAGTTGTGTGTGTGTTCAGACTCTTCATAGAAGTTGACCGCGCAAAAGAACGTTCCACCACTTCGAAGCACTCTATTAATCTCTGTAAGCACTTTGACCGGACACTCAGAATAATAAAATGCCTCCATACTCCATACGTGGTCGACACTTCCTGCTTTGAGCGGGAGATGATGGAAGTCGCCGTGAACAAAAGAGAGATGTGCATCTTCAGTGTACTCCTGTGCGTTTTGCACCATCTGTGGACTCCCGTCGAGACCGATACTTTTGCCAGTCTGCTGCGTCTCACGAAGTGCACGAAGTGCATAGCCTGAGCCTGTGCCAAGGTCAAGAATAGATTCGCCTCTTTCAATTGGCATGCGGGCCAAGGCATGTTTCGCGGTATGCCAGTGGCGCTCCTCCATCCCACGGTCTCTTCCAGAATTGGCCCACTGGTCAAATTCTTGTTGAATACTCATAATTGGTGCTGATGCCGTTAGAAGGGATTATATTTAGATAAATAAACCACTGCTGACTCATCGTGTCTTGAATCTCTGCATCATATAGCAGAGATATCGCGCTATCTTCGTTAGAGTGAGTGGGATATAGTTATACCCAGCCAATATCTATACCCGACAGTTCGCTGAAGAACTATTAAGTTCCATTGTGCACGTGTAATGGTATGAACTACAGGCTTGCTATTGAGGACACTCCAGACACAGTGCCAGGTGGGACTGGAATTCTTTTATTACACCCAAGCATCGGTGAAACGGACCGAATTGATACGGACTTCTTCAAGACAGATACTGATCATTTTCTTGTTATCTCGACACGAACGACAGCACGAGAAGTTGAACAGAAGCTTGATTATTATGATGTAGATGAATCTCGAGCAGTTATCCTTGATACACTCTCTGTTGAACGGGGATACTCTCGCCGCGAGTCAGATCATGTTCATTATGTTTCGTCTCCGGACGATCTCGATGGAATCGTTGACCGAACAACAACGTTCCTGAACAGTCATGACGGAAAGCTGAGAGTCAGCTTGGATTCAGTAACAGAACTGGCATATTATGCCCATGTGGATGGGGCACTCACTGCCACGAAACGAATTATTGACAAACTACAAGAATACGATGCCGTTGGACTGTTTCATGTTTCAAACGAGGTGCATGACGCTGAGACCATTGAGAGGTTCCGTTCGCTGTTTGATGCGACGATGCAAATAGATGAGGATGGCGCGGTGACTACACAGTTTGATATGGGTTGACGAAGGCGCACCTCATTCTGTCTGTTCTTTCGTATCCATTTTCTCAAATGTCTTCGACGCCCATTTGATTCCATATTCAGCGCCGTATTCCTGATACGCTTGCGTGTCCAGTGCAGCGAACGGAGGCGGGATCTCAAGACCATGCTTAATCGCTGCGCAGGCATATTCAGTCGCTTCCGCGAATGATGTCTCGCCATGGGCGACTGCCTCTGAAAGCCGTCCGAGTCGACCCTCTATTCGAGTTCCTGCATCAATCCAGCTATCATATAACCTCGGGTGCGAATCCTCCCACTCGGTGAACACTGACCGCGTGTGGAGTCCAATCCAGCCATCAAACAATGCCGAAGCAATCTGATATGTTGATGCAGGACCAAGTGGAACAGCATCTGCGAGGCGCGTATATTCGTCTTCAAAGTAGCCTAAGAAGTGCTCTGGAAGACCAATGCTACTCTCAACCAGCGCTTCAGCGATAAGGAAATTCAAAAATCCAGTTGGAGTACCTGATGCACGCCCTTTGACTAAGATTGTCGGTGGAACTGTCTGCTCGGTTCGTACAACAGTTCCGTCGCCGGGCATACCGATTGTGAGGTCACTACTCGCGTATCTATGAAGCGGCTTTGGTGCGGTGTTAGTGAGCCAACTGTCAGGATAGCTGACTGGTTCAAGCTTGTCTGCAAAGAGCCCAAGATCTTCGGCCGCCGCAGGGGGGATTGTCTCAAAGTCGCCAGTCACGTCAAGAACAGTTGCCTCCGGAGCGTATTGCTTGCGAACGGTTACAAGAGGATCCGAGAGATTGCGATGACTAAACATATAGGGTATATTGATTCGAGAGGTTTCAGAGGTCGTATCTGGGCGTGTGTATAGACATATTCATTCGCTCACGCCAGCTTTGCGATTCGATCACGCACATTAGCCAAGCGCCATGAAAAACACAACTAGGATCGTAAGTACTGCAGCGACACCGACAGTTCCTAATACAATTTGTGTAGCCTGACTCATATCGAGACCAACTCAAGGAGAATACATAACCGTTGATCATTTTCTGTCGGCCGTATCGCTGTTAACCGGTTCTTGCATGGGTGAGTTCTCGCTCGGAGGCGGATAGCCGAGATGTCGCTGCTCGCTTCTGAGCACAGGTTGGAAGTGAATTACCCCGCTTACTCAGCCGCTGAGGCGGCTTCCTTGAGAGCGGAGCTTCCTGCTTCTACGACGCGACTTGCATCCACGACGAAGGACGAATGTTCGCCACCATCGGTAGACACAGCGGTTGCAGTCTCCACAGGCGTGCCTTCGGAGTGAACCACTCCTTAGTTTGTCAAATCCCCGAGAGAGGACGTTGAGAGCCGCATTCCAATCCCTCCCCGTCGGCCTTCGCGAGCGTCGGAAACGCGAGCAGAGAAGCGATATAGCACCCGCACGAGTTTATTATTATTTCTCCACCACGCTACCCCTTCCGGTCAAATGAGGTAGTCCGATGCTCACCACGCCTCCAAGGCTGTTCGAGCGCGACAAGAAACGCGCACCATCGCTCTTGAGTGTCCATCCGGGAGGAGTGCGACACTCCGACTCCGAACGCTTGAAGCCAACTCGCCTTCGCAGTCTGGAGCCGCTGTGTCCACCTGACAAACTCCGATACAGAAACAGCAAGCCCTCAACAAGCGAGAGGAGAGCCCCGAGTGCGGTAGGGTGGCGTCGTTTACTCGGTATCAACGGCTGTTACTTCTAACCCATCTGAATTAGCCTGCGGTTAGCCTTCGGGTGGCAGATACCGTTCTCATGGGCGTACTGCTGGACACATTCGTGTAGATCGCCGTCACGTTGCATGTCTATGTCTGTTCGCATAGATCTATGTGAGTGTCTGTTTAGATGCCACGATCGGTCTTTAAGATGGCAGCAGTCGTAGCAAGGGTGAGACCGAACTCACGCGATTCTCTCCCGGCGTGGACGCTAAGACTCTCTCATTGTATCAGGATGAGCCAGGGACGTTGATCACGTATCGACCGTCTTCCTGTAGCGAAATAATATATTCTGAGCGATCGTATAATTCCATGAGATTGATCTCGTATTCACCAGGAGCAACGATTTTGATGCTCTCGAACTGTTGGTTGAGTTCATTTCTAAGTCCAATCAAGTCTGTATCTGGTTCGGAGTTCTCTCGTGAGTTTTGACCTTTATCCGACGATCTCTCCGGATCGATCTCTCCGTTTTCAGCGGAGTTAGGTATATCTTGACTCGCTGCTTGCAGTTCGTCAACTGAAACCACATCTGATCGAGCATCTGCCTGTGCTACATCCTCGCTTTCTGCTGAGATGGATCTCGATGCGCTCTCACGCCGAGTCCCTGGGGAGCTATCATGTGAACTTGACTCAGTGTGCGTCTGACTCGACCGAGATTGGTCAGTATGCTGTGAGTCAGGTTCCTCAGCTGTATTCGTTACTGATGGGTGCTGCTGGTCTGGTGGACGAAACTGAAATTTGTGCCCACCACAGTCTGGACACCCTGAAAGCATCTCTTTCGAGCCATCAGCGAATATATGGCTACAGTTTGTACATTCATGTGGCATCGGAATTAGCGTCTCCTATCAGTGGGGCTGATTCGTTTCGTAGATGCAGACACGCCCTCTATCTTAAATGAGCATACCCTCATTGTCGGGAAATAAGTGCGCTGATAAGATTTTCATCCTTATGTAACGTTTCGATCTGGTTTGCTGGTCCAATGACAGTGAGTTTCTTGTCGGATTGTTTGCCGATCAGTCTTCCGAATAGACCCGGATCGTTACGTTTTGTATGTGGGTAGGTTTCAATCTCAATTCCATTGAATTCGTCCGGACTAATCTCGGTCATCGTCACTTCGATCAATTTTGATTCCTCGCTTGGAGATAGGCCCTCTTCAAGAATGACAATATTCCCGTCACGGACTCCATCTAAAATGAGCCGAACTTTTTCCATGCTGGCTAGATCATCCATTCGTGCACTGCTGATCATATCGATCTGAACTCCACCTGCAAACTCTTCAGATGTCATTTCCGGCATGGTATTAGCCAAAGTACTCCGCAATTCTGTCGTATACCTCGTCCATGTTTGTCCCTTCCAGTGCAGACAGCGGAACTGTCTCGTGTTGTGGGAATGCATTACCAATTCGCTGGACGTTCGCCTGTTCAAGATCAGTCTTATTCGCGAATATGAGAACCGGGAGATCTTGACTTTCTATAATCCCAATGAGCATGGTGTTTACTTGGGTAAAAGGATCCCTTGAGGAATCCAGAACATAGATTACGCCGTCGACATCCTCGCGAAGCCAATGCATAGCTTCTGCAACACCCTCAGTCGCTTCGCGAGATCGACGTACTGCATCATCTTTCTCAAGATCGTGGTCAAGAAAATCCTTGTAGTCAACCTTCGTTGTTACTCCGGGCGTATCCACAATATCAATGTTAACGACTTTCTCATTTCGTTCAATTTCAATATTCTCTTTACGATGAGCTCTGCGCGTCTCGTGAGGAATATGGCTTTCAGGGCCGACTGCATCGCCAGTCCAATCACGTGCAATTCGATTTGCAAGAGTCGTCTTTCCAGCGTTTGGAGGGCCATATATTCCTATCCGCTTGGGTTCTGAATCCGAGAAGACTCGGTCTATCACCCGCGAGACGCTGGTGCGTAAATCAGTAAGCAATCCCATCTTATATAACACACCTCTCCTGGTTGTTCACAAGGAGTGTATGCCACAGAAGGTTTGCGTGCTTACTTAAATACTGCGTCAGACATATATATGTTATCTAATGTATTGAACACCCTCCCACCCCCCCGTTTCAGGTGGAACCGAACATATTTGTCCACGCTGATCTGCGAATAATTGGAATATATTATAATATATCTAACAATAATAAGGAAGTGAGTATTATCGAGGGTACTTTACACAAGTATACTACTTATTATTTTCTACGTGTAGGCGGTCATCTATAAGGGGGGAGAGGTTTGTGAATCTCCAGTTGAAACAAAGGGGTTGGGGGGATAGCATCCTGTCTGAAAAATTCAAAGTATAAGCTGTATTCACCGCTTAGATTAAGACGTGTATGTAAGCGGAGATGCACTGCGAAGTCGATATGAGTACTTCTCATGGAACGAAGATACGTGCGAGAAGAGCACCCACCTTCTGAGTCATCACAACTCCTTGAATACAGTTCTTTCACGTCTTCACCCTCGCTCTTCGTTTGGAAGCTCTGACCATGAGACACAAGAAAGAGACACCTTTTTTACCCCTCTTCTCCTCTGTCTCAGGTGCACAAATTGGAAGTAACTCAATAGATACCTCAGCTAGCCGATTTTAAACTGTTGTTTAACGGATGCTAAATCGTGGTATGGCAACTTCCAGTTGAAATAGGGGGGGTTATAATGGGAAACAAAAGAAAGTATACCAATCGATCAAATAATGATACTCTCGGAATGCAGGAACCACTTGTATCAGGAAATGATGGTACAGTACACGATCAAAATAATGTTGATACACTAAATCTGACTGACTTGGCGCCAGAAGTGAACAAAGATGGAGTATTAACAATAGACGGCGTAGAGACACAAACACATATGTGGTGAAGCATGGATGCAGATGATACTAATAACTCGATAATCTCTACATCCGGTATTGACGACCCAGCATCTGCTGATGAGGAAAGTCAGGGACTGTTTGATGATCTTCTTTCAGGCAAACCCATATTTGAGAATAAAGAGGTCTTACGGCCATCTTACACGCCACGTAAACTCCCTCATAGATCGGACCAAATCAATCAGATGGCGACGATCTTAGTTTCTGGATTACGAGGAGACACCCCGTCAAATATACTTATTTATGGAAAGACAGGAACAGGTAAAACAGCAAGTGCGAAGTTTGTGAGTCAAGAACTTGAGTCAACTTCGCAAAAATATGACGTTCCATGTCAAGTCGAATATATCAACTGTGAAGTGACTGATACGCAATACCGGGTACTTGCTCAACTCGCCAACAAATTCATCGAAAAGAATCAGTCCGCAATCAGCTCCGAAGTTGAACAGCTGAATCAGTCACTGACAGCGTATGAAGAGACTGGTCAGCTTCTGTCTGATTCACAGTATCAGTCAATCGACCAACTCCACGAACGAATCGACCAGCTTGAGACTGACAGAGATAGCATGGAGTCAGTGCCGATGACCGGCTGGCCAACTGATAGAGTATATTCCACATTTTTCGAAGCTGTCGATTACCGCGAGCGCGTTGTCGTTATTATGCTTGATGAAATTGACAAACTTGTCGAGAAATCAGGAGATGATACATTGTATAACCTCTCACGGATGAACTCTGAGCTACAGAACTCACGTATCTCTCTGATTGGTATCTCAAACGATCTCAAATTCACCGATTTCCTTGACCCCCGTGTCAAATCAAGCCTCGGTGAGGAAGAGATCGTCTTTCCACCATATGATGCAAATCAACTCCGTGATATTCTCCAGCACCGTGCGGATGTTGCGTTCAAACAGAGTGTGCTCAATGACGAAGTCATCCCGCTGTGTGCTGCATTTGCGGCTCAAGAGCACGGTGATGCCCGCCGGGCACTTGATCTACTCCGAACAGCCGGCGAGTTAGCCGAGCGTGGACAGGCAGATACTGTTGGAGAATCACATGTCCGTCAGGCACAAGATAAGATTGAGCTGGATCGGGTTATTGAGGTTGTACGTACACTCCCAACTCAATCGAAAGTTGTCCTATATGCGACAATTTTGTTAGAAAAAAACGGTGTCCACAACGTCAACACGGGTGAAGTGTTCAACGTATACAAACAACTATGCAATGAACTTGACGCTGATGTGCTTACACAGCGTCGAGTGACAGACCTCATATCAGAGCTTGACATGTTAGGAATCGTCAATGCAGTTGTTGTCTCAAAGGGCAGATACGGTCGAACGAAAGAGATCTCACTATCAGTTCCGATGGAAGAGACAGAGACAGTTCTGATGACCGACTCACGACTCGGCGATGTTGAAGATGCTGAACCATTTGTGCAATCTCGATTCGATAGTTAATATCCTCTCCAGATTGAAAACGGGCGCCTCGCGTGAAGCTGGTTAATATCTACTTCGAACTGTGCCATCCAGTACTGCTATTTCGGTCCAGCTTGGTCGGAGACTCAAACTCACCCTCACCATTGTTGATGCCTCCGCCACACTCACCTCCGCGCTGAAGGCCGCGTCATACGCCCTAGATACGTACAGATCTCGTCCGATACGCTAACGGATCCTGTCGTCAAGATCCGACAGATACTGCCTGGGCCAGCTCCAATCGTATATATCCAAGATATGGAATTCGAAACCGAGCGCTCCCCCTGATCCATTCGATTCGAACTGGACCGGCAATAGCTAGCGCCTGATCATATCGGGTATTCGCATCACCTTTCGTAATGAATCCTGCATGCGGAGCTGGACAGTTACTCAACTCCGCACAACTATCAGCAGTAATGTATGATTGATTGGCTTTATTATACCAATCCTCGCCATTCTCAACATAAAAGTGTGCCCGATGGATAATTGGTGATCCCGCTCGGTTTGGCGACTCATAAATAATCACCGACCCCTTACCGCCGAAGCTGCGATATTGTTGAGCGTCTCCAATCGTAACGGGTATGATGCCCGTGTCGTCATATCCGTACTCAGGCGTAAATCGATCTGTTTCTGTAACAAAAATGAGATCACCGCGATACATCTCAGGCTCCATACTTCCGCTCTCCACTGCAACCATTGGCGGCCACACGCCACTCACTGCAAACAAGAGTAATCCGATTGCGACAACAGTAACTACACTATAAAGCGTCTCGCGAAGGAGAGCGAGAAATCCACTCTCCGCAGTCCGAAATTTAGTGAGTAGCGAGGCGGGAGCAGAGGAGTTTATATCGACCGTGGTTTCTCCACCATCCACATCAGAATCGGCCCGTTTGGCCGGTTCGTCATCCGCCGGCGGGCGGTCATCCTCTGAATTTTCCGCCATATGGTATGGATTTGCTGTCACCGCGTTTCAACCTTCTGGACTTACTAATTTATCCAACGTCAGGAAGTGTATGCACGACCTGAGTACCAAAGAGTTTCGCGCATGTCCCCGAAGAATATTGATCTCAAAGCCGGAACGGGGACGTTGAGAGCCAATCTATGTATCGCACACTGCAGATAGCTCGTAACAGAATCTCGGTTTAGCTTAAAAAATGAAGACTGTGCTATGGAGTCCGCCGTGCTATCGTCGGTGGATTGTGACGCGGAGCGAACGCGCTTTTTCGCACCTATAGACAGGGTTGGTTTCCGCGCTGCATCCATGTGAGACATATCAGTCGCTTCAATACGTTTTAGTCGTACTGTACGTTTCACTAACTGTGCCA
>KE356562.1:1313722-1322055 GCA_000416005.1 Haloquadratum sp. J07HQX50
CCACTCCTCCTCCCCACCCGACTCAGCGGAAATGCGTGTCAGTGGCGATATTACTGGTGAATCGACTGGAACGGGTGAGTATCGTGATTTTGTGTCTCTGTTTCGTGATCGCTACAAACAGTTATCTCAGCAGCTTCGAGGGCGAGTAAACCATCGGCCATCAAGAGCAGTTTCTGTAATGAACGGTGGTCAAGAGGCAGCAGTCATCGGTCTCATTAATGATATACGGTCTACAAAAAATGGGCACTGGCTCATCGAGATCGAAGACACAACTGGCACCTTTCCGTGTCTTCTGA
Source organism: Haloquadratum sp. J07HQX50 (assembly GCA_000416005.1). GTDB lineage: Archaea > Halobacteriota > Halobacteria > Halobacteriales > Haloferacaceae > Haloquadratum. The sequence goes on from KE356562.1 coordinate 1,314,019, forward strand.
TGTCTGACCATCCACTCTCAGCGATTGTTGATGAGTTATTACTTGATGAGTGCGTCGCAGTTGAGGGCACACTTTCAGAGGATGCCGGAATTCTCTTCGCTGAAGCGGTGCACTTTCCAGATATTCCACGAACATATGAGCCAAACACAGCTGACCGGCATGTACAGGCGGCGCTAATTTCTGATATTCATGTTGGAAGTAATGAGTTCGCCGAGAGGGCATGGAACCGGTTCGCAGAATGGTTACACACTGATGAGGCGTCTGCCGTGGAATACCTGCTCATTGCCGGTGACATGGTTGAGGGCGTTGGTGTCTATCCAGATCAAGACAAAGAACTTGATATTGTCGATATCTATGAACAATATGAATCCTTTGCTGAGTGCCTCAAAGCTGTGCCCGGTGATTTAGAGATACTAATGATCCCTGGTAACCATGACGCGGTTCGTCTTGCCGAGCCACAACCAGGATTTGATGAAGAACTCCGCTCGATCATGTCGGCACATGACCCCCAAATTACAGGGAATCCCTCGTTCGTAACCATTGAGGGTGTGGATATTCTGCTCTACCACGGAACATCGCTCGACGAAATAATCGCTGAACTTCCGGACGAAAAAGCATCCTATGATAACCCGCACACAGCGATGGCATATCTTCTCAAGAAGCGACACTTGGCGCCTCAATTCGGTGGTAAAACTCGTGTAGCACCTGAAGAGGAAGATTATTTGATTGTTGATAGAGTCCCCGATATCTTCCATGCAGGACACGTTCATAAGCTGGGATGGGCGAAATATCACGATGTGCTGACGATCAATTCTGGCTGCTGGCAAGCACAGACCTCTTTTCAGAAGTCTGTGAATATTAACCCTGATGTTGGGTATGCACCGATTGTTAGTCTTGACACACTTGAGATGACTGTCCGAAAGTTCCTGTGAGCTACTCATGAGTAAATTACCACCCCAGTCAGGGGCTGACGCCACTTGATTGAGGGTTTTCCTGATTCAATGACCTTGTCGACGGCATCTGACAGCCCGTGAGATGCTCTCTCACGAACGCGCTTTCGATCCATGACATCGAAGCACCCAACCATTTGTGTAAACTGTGCCAAGATAATTACAGTTGAGAGACACTACTTCTGCCCGAGCGAAGAGTTGCGGGGATTTCAAACAGTGTTGGGGCCTCGGGCTCTGCGTGCAAACTGAGTGTGATTTTGTCTGGAAGAGTTCAGTTACGATACTCTATATCGATACCGGCGGGTGCGCTCCTCACCGAAGCGTGGTCCATAGCCAATTGGATCAAAGCCAGCATTCTCCGCTGCTTGACGCACCTCAGTGTCTGATACTGGAACGACAAATTCGACGTTGAAGCTCTCGACCGTAGCGAATCGTATTGGCTCTGCTAAGAGTTTCTCTGCAACCTGCTCCTCACCGGCCAGCTGGGTTACTGAACCCGTGCCACCTCGCACATCATAGGCAACGAATCCAACAATCTCATCTGCCCTTGTTTTCTCATCAGCGTCCGGCCCGACTGTTTTTTCGGCATCTCCTGCGACTCGAACTGTCCGGTCGTGAATCACATTTCGAAGGACATCCGCAGGCAAATCTACAATTTCCCCGAGCGTCTCCGCGTCAGCCTCAACAGCATCCCGGATCTCCATTTGCATGCGACATGCTAACGGATGCACCCGTTTAATTGTTGTAGGCTCACCTCCCCATTCCTCACGGAACCAAACAAGCCCGAGCGAAGTGAGCAAGCAAGGAGGGGTAGTCCAGTCATTCTTTTGTATTGAAACCACGTCTGTTTGCACTACTGCATGAAGACACTATTTTATCTTATCACAGTCAATCGATGGGTATGACTCACAAACGATATCAGCGGAGCAATCATTGTCATATTTATACTTGGCGGATGGGTGCTGTCCAACGAGGCCAACCGTGCGCGTAGTTGTGAAATTTGGCGGGACGTCCTTAGGGAGTGGAGATCGAATTAATCGTGCCGCCGACTCAATTGCGAACGCCGTTGAGAAAGGTCATGAGATTGTCGCTGTTGCCTCTGCGATGGGTTCAACGACCGATTACCTTCTTGATGAGATTGAATTTGATGCCGCTGATAAGGATCGTGCAGAAATCGTCTCAATGGGGGAGCGGACGAGTGTTCGGATGCTCACAGGTGCACTTCGAGCGCGGGGGGTCAGTGCTCAGTTTCTTGAGCCGGGCACGGACAAATGGCCGATCCTCACGAACGATGTCGGAGAGGTCGAGGTTGCTGAAACACAACGTCGAACGGCTGAGTTGAGCGCACAGCTTGGAGAGATGGTTCCAGTTATTACAGGCTTCTTAGCAGAGAACGAAGCTGGTGAGACTACGACTCTCGGCCGAGGGGGCTCAGATACGACTGCAGTGATGCTCGGTCGATATACAGATGCGGATGAGGTAGTTATCGTCACCGACGTTGAGGGGGTCATGACCGGTGACCCCCACGTTGTCGAAGGGGCAAGGAACGTCGGACATATTACAGTCGATGAACTCCGCAACCTCTCGTTTCGAGGGGCGGAGGTCATTGCACCGTCAGCGCTCTCATATAAAAATTCTAAACTTGGGGTGAGAGTTGTTCATTATCAGCATGGTGATCTGCTAAATGGTGGAACTGTCATTGAGGGAGAATTTGAGAATTTGATTGATATGCAAGAAAATGAACTTGCATGTGTCACTGTTGCAGGCCGGTCAATTCGCAATAGCCCTGGTAAATTAGCTGATCTCTCACAGGCTCTCCGTGATGCAAATATCAATATTGATGCAGTTGCCTCCGGAATGGACTCAATTACGTTTTACATTCAGGAAGATATTGCTCAACAGGCTGAAAATCTTCTTCATGCAAAAGTAGTAGACGACCAGACCCTCTCTTCAGTCACAGTTGATGATAATATTGCTGTTATTCGGGTGACTGGTGGCGAACTCCCAAATCGACCGGGAGTTATCTTAGATATTGTTCAGCCAATCGCCGATGCGGGAATTAATATACACGATGTGATTACCTCTGCTACTTCGGTGGCTATCTTTGTGGCTTGGGGTGACCGCGAGGAAACCCTTTCAATTGTACAAAATGAGTTTAAATAGTCACCTTGGCGCTGATACCGACGTTGCCTTTCACTCAATATAACTCGAGATCCCGTGCTAAATTGACTACTAGTGAACTGGGGGGCTGTGAAATCTTCAAGCGATGTGTCATCACATATCTGTCTGATTGATATATCCCATCTCGAATTCCTCTTGAGATCGATGAACAGCACCAGCACATACAGGATGCTCATAGTCCAGTCTGAGGACTCTTCTCGCCGTTTCATCTGGTGTCTCCCCTGGAATGATATCGAATGGTGTTGGGTGAACCTCTTGATACGTGGCGATCAGTGTCGGCTCGGACACGCTCTTGATAATAAGTGCATCTGGTCTCACAATACCAATATATGCATTCGGTCCGAGTATTCCTGCAATGCGTGGCGTTGAGTATTCATCTTTTTCATAATCCATCGATAGTAAACTCATCGCGAGCGCGTCACGTGCTGGATAACCCATCTCCAACTTTTCTGCTATTGGATCAACGTGTGACCCATTCCCAATAATTGCGGTTGAGTCGTTCACTTGCAGACAATTATATGAGATGTATGGATTATCTGTTGGCGGTGCTTCTGGCGTTGGGGTGACTGTCAAGTTGTTCGCATGTTTGACAATTTTTCTATGTGGAAATGATCGAGAGGACACTCGATAGGCGGCAAAATTGGGAGCAATAACGAGAAATCGACCGATATACATACTACGTTAATGTGTATAATCAGCAGATATGAACCTACTGCCCATATGAAACCAAGGCTACAGCTATACAATTCGCAACACTGATATACAGCTTGACAGTAGTATCTAACGCTTAATAGTCCCGTAGGGTAGTGGCCAATCCTTCGAGCTTCTGGGGCTCGATACCCAGGTTCGAATCCTGGCGGGACTACTTCTCATAACGCGATAATCCTGAAGAACAGGGTCTTCTCTCAAGGGTGGTGTCGCGTGACTGACCATGATGACGCGTTTGGTCGGCTCAACGCGGCTGAACCTGTCACTGATGACGAAACAGATTCTGTCCAATCATCCGTCGAACAATCCGAGACCGATCGTCTCAGATCAAGTGCCGAAACGTCTGGTGCCACGTCCACGCCTCGGCAACCCTCACAGCCCCGATACGCAGCTTGATGTCGGTTTCCAGCCGGCTGATCTGAAAGAGGCTCACCGCCTGCTCCGACAGAGGGCAGTACAGTGATTCAAGATGACTGACGAGCCGCTTCGTCAGTTTGCCTTCGAGTTCACTCCGGCTGTCACGGCCATCGACCGAAAAAGGTACGCTCCAGAACAATTAATGATCCACCTCAGTCATCATCTGAAAATTGCCTACAGTATGCTGTAGTTGCCTCATTGATGACATGTCAACTATCTCGGGGTCAATGAGGCTTGTCAGTGGACTCGCGTTCTAACCAAGTCACTCGGCAGGTGTGTAGTCACCAGTCACGTTCGATGTCCCTGAGTTGAGGGCTAGTTGATTGCCAGCCCATCCACCGCAAGAGTTCTGCCCGTGATGGATATACCCGCAGTATCGGTTGGCGATACTCTTCGCTGCGTTGTAATCGGCATTCACCTCATACCTACAGTCCTGACACGCGGACTGTTTGTCGTCACAGTTGTCCTCGTAGCTAAACCCACAGTGACTACACAGCTGACTGGTGCACCCGGATTCACCGTGTCCACAAACAAGCCAGCTGATTCCATCTTGTACTCCACGAGTTCCACGAACGTCGCGTAGGCCCACTGCTGGAACTTCGATCCGTTCGCGATGTTTTCGCGGATGTGGTCGAGGTTCCCGAAAATGATGCCATCCACATCTGCACCGTGGGCTTCCGTGATGAGGTCGTTCGCTCGGCTGTGCAACCAGTCCAGCGATCACTCGCTGAACGCAGTCCCGATGGAGTTGATCGTGAGGTAAGCTGACCGCGTTCCTGTCTGTTGCAGTTTGGCGCGACGTTGCTCAAACTCGTGCCGCTTGTGGTTCAGATAGTCGGCACTACCGATGAACGTGCCTGTGGAGGTGACGGCGAACGCGCCGGTCACGTTCAAATCCACTCCGTTCTTTTCGTGGGCATCAGGTGACGCGGCTTCTTGACGTTCTGTTCCGTCAACTTCGTACTCTAAGTTTTCCAGCGTCGCATGCAAATAAAACGTGTCCTCTTGTTCATCGTAATTGAGTGTGGCGCTTGAGGCACCCCAGTCGTCACTCTCGTCGTCCCAATCAAACGGCGTTTCCTGCTTCTCATCTTCAGGTGGGAAAATGTATTTAGCTGTGACTCTTCCGTTCGACATAGAGAGTGTCACGTGGTTGTCGTTGAACGTCGCACTCCGGTTATCATAGACGACACTCCACGGGTCGAACTCTGGTTGAGTCGTTTTCCCTCCGTGTTTCATTTTCTCGACGCCACGTGTAACAGCTTGGATAGCACGTCTGATACCTTTGTGGACGAGGTTAGCGGTGAGCTCGGTTTCCTCGCGCAAGCCGTCGTACAGCGCGTCTTCTGCCTTGCTCTTGCTGGTGATGCAGTCGTCGTCGTGCCGCCACGCCCACTCGCTTATGCGGTTGGCGCAGTGGAGAAATTAGTATTTGGTTTGATGGAGGTCGCCACGGCGCCATTCGGGTACATCGAGTTTGATGTGCACAGTGTGTCGTGGCGCATCGTCATCCATCAGAATTCGCACTTAGGGTTTTTATTTGTGTGCGGAATAATTCATAAAATGCAGACGTTTACCACAGGGATACAGTGCCGTCATCGCTTTTTATACACGTGATTGTTGCTTGCCCACGCAGTCCGAACGCATATTCTGCATATTAACTATGTAGTATGCATACGTGAAACGGCAGACGATCACTATCCGGGAAGACTAACAAGAGTGGATTCAGGAGAACCACCTGAATCTCTTCTCCTTTGTCGAAGAGCAACTACATGAACTTATCGAAGAACGCAAACCGTCACATATGAACTACAACGACAGGCGTTGCCTCAAACCCACAGAAAATCAGCGTGAGACGCTGGATTACCACCGCGATACTTGTCGACAACTCTACAACCACGCCCTGTACCGTTTCAACCAAATTCCCGAAGACGAGGGAACGGTCAAACAGCGCGGCCGCAAAATCCGTGACGAACCTTCCGACCTCAAAGACTGTTGGAATGAATTGAACGACATATATTCGAGAGTGCTCCAACCTACCGTCATGCGGATCACAAAGAATATCAAAGCTCTCAGGAAAATCAGAGAACAAGGCTACAATGTCGGAGAGCTTCGATAGAAGTCGCCTCGGGAGTTTCGTCGTTTCACCTACAACCAGTCTGGCTTCGAACTCGACAAGAAGAGTGGTCTGACCGTGTTGTCGCTGTCGCAGAAATTCCCATTGAACTCCACCGACCACTCCCCGACAACGCCACGGGCAAAGAAGTCACGCTCAAGAAGCAGAAGACTAACGAACGATTCACTATCTTCGGCATCGAGATGGACACAGAACCGCCAGCCAAGCCGCCGCTGGATAAGATTGACACCGAGAATGAGAACACGGTCGGCATTGACGTCGGAGTTCTGAAGTATGCCAACAGGACAGACGGCGTGGGTGTCGAATCACTCGACGTGAAGGGAATGCTCGAATCGCCACGTAACAGTCGTAATACGGCATCATCGGCGTGGAATACCTTCACAGATATGCTCGAATCCATGTGCGAGCGCGAAAGCACGCACTTCGTTGAGGTTGAACCAGAGGGGACGATCAAAGAGTGTGCAAAATCTGGCGTTGAAACCGAGAAACCGCTGTGGGTACGTGAGCATTCCTGGCCAGCGTGTGGGTTCAGGCCAGACAGAGACACGAACGCGGCGTGGAACATTCTTTCTCGCGGACTCACGCACTTGAAAGTGGGTCACTCCGAAGCAACGTCCTCAGAATCGCGGAACGACTCTGATGTGCGAACAAGAGCTTCGCTGTTGTCAACGCGCGTGGAGACTGCGGTTGTGTCTGCAAAGCGCGTCGTTGAAACAGGAAGCCCCTGCCTCAAGGACCCGCCGAAGATGGCGAGTAGGCAGGGTAGGGTAGTTCACACTGACCATGAGTTACTCATAGCATCCTCGGCAACCCAAGTGAGCAAGCAAATTTATGATCTGAGACTAATATATCTAAGAGTGGATCCGAAACTCAATTTCCTCTGTGTTTGAGAAATATTCACGTGCAATCGCTGACTCATCCCCCGAATTAACCGTTTGTTCGGAGACTGTTCGTCCAATCGCTGAAATGACCAATGGGTCAATGCTAAACGGGTATGGGTCGACTTGATATGCATTTGCTCCCTCTGAGCAAACCTCAATACTCGTGTCAGTATGGACTGTGACTGGAGTATGCTCAATCGTTGTTTCTACTGTCTGATCGGCTGTCGCGCACAGTATGTGCGAAAGAGTATCCCACGTTTGGAGTAATTTATAATTGTACCAGAGCTGCCCATCATATCGCTCGGGTTCATAATCGTCGTCTTGTAGTCGCCTCAACGTCACTTTGTCTTCGGCAGTTATACTGAGGCCATCTTGCTCTCCTATCTGCTCTATCAAGCGACGCTGGCGTCTCTGTTCTCTGCGAATAAACTCGGTAAATGTCGTACCAGGCCTACTCCACTCCAGGGTAAGCCCATATCGTCTATTTTGTAATCCGACCCCATGCAAAGACACGACCAGTCCTGCGTACGGATCAACACTGCTGACTGTGTCAATGCCCTGCTCATACATATCAACCCATGTCTGTGGCGGTAATTCATGAAAATTAATCGGTGTTGGAGTGTCTGCTTTCTCATCAGCGTTGATACGTGGTTGATGATCAAATTCCTGCCACCCGGTGTCATGCATAAATGCGCCTGTGATCAGCGAACCCTCTGGGCTTGGCGACTCAAAACTCCCCACTACCCCAGTGCATAGCACATAA
>KE356562.1:1322584-1335148 GCA_000416005.1 Haloquadratum sp. J07HQX50
CGCACAGACACATATCGATAACTCAACTGACACCACTTTCTCTTAGCTATTAATAATCACTGTGTTTAATTCAATCGGCGTGGCTGGCCGATTATTTTCATCAGTGGGCACCCGACTGATTTCATATACCGTCTCTATCCCGTCGACAACTTGTCCAAACGCAGTGTGTTGGCCATCTAAGTGCGGTTGTGGGCTCACTGTAATAAAGAACTGTGAGCCATTCGTATCTGGCCCCGAATTTGCCATACTCAAGACTCCTGGTTTGTCATGTTGGAGAGTTGAATCAAACTCATCATCAAATGTATATCCAGGACCGCCCAGTCCGGTGCCACTGGGATCACCAGTTTGGATCATAAATCCAGCTATTACCCGGTGGAAGAGTAGATTATTATATAACGGCGTCGTGCGTACCTGGCCGGTCTCTGGATCTCGCCATGGTATCGACCCCGTGGCGAGCCCTACAAAATTATGAACAGTGCGTGGAGCTTTTTCGTGATACAGGCGACACTCAATTCTCCCACGTGAAGTGCGTAGCACAGCACTCATCGGCTCATTCTTCGACGCGACAGTGCGCGGTGTAGACGTGAACACATCTGTTGCTGTTGCTTTTGCTGTGGATGTATCTGATGACGGCTCTTCGAAGAGACAACCTGTGATAGATGCCAATGCACACCCGGCAAGGCCAGCTACATACCGTCGCCGTGAGGACCTCATACCAACCGAACATCATGGAATAGCATATCGGTTTCTCTATTATTCTCTGAGCAGATATCAGACTCAGACAGGGCGATCATTCAATTTGAGAAGTCGCCAAATGAATATAGTCAGCTTGAGATTGTTGTCGGCGTGAACGGAGGGAAATCTTGATGCGAGTTGGAGGTGTTGAGTCCAGTTACCAGACAGCCGTTTACCCACCGAAAGTTCGACGCCGTCAGAACGGTCGGCTGCTGGCAGTTTCGAACCAGTTTCGGATCTTTTGATGATTGTATATCTACAGTTACACTTCTAGTGGATCCTTTTCAAGCGCACGCCAGCAAGTGTCGACAGGGCCGGGAATGTCGTGTCGTATGCTGTGCTGTAAGCAGCTAGCACACTCTTTTGCAGTGTGGCGTTCGCCGGCTGCTGTTTTCGGTACTGTCTTGTTATGTGATGTGTACGGACAGACTGCCCGAAGGTAATTCCGAACCACTCCGATTTCGACCTCCTGCAGGGTAGCCAGTCAATTATATTATGTATGTGTTCAGCTGATATACTCGCTGTTTCCTCATTGATACACCCGATTGTGACATCTTCCCGCGAGTTCAGTCGTGGGGTTCCTGAGAGTATCTGCGAGAGCGGACACACAGAGAGCGGGGAGACTGCAAACGCTCATATCCCAACGCTTGGGATTCCTCTGCTTGCAGACGGAAAAAATGTCAACTGACTGCTACTGATTCGGATGGGCATAAATATCATACCTCTGGCAGTGAGTAGCGTTGCTGCGAAGCCGCTACTTTTGCCCCTAACGAGTTCGAATTATCTCCTCAGATCAAAATAAATCAGCCACTGTACTGTCTAATCTATCCGGTGGTGAATGCTTTCTGCGTGCGCTTCCAGTCCCTCCAACTCAGCAAGCGTGGTGATTGTCTCATTAATGTCCTTGAGTGCTGATTTATCGAGATACTGCACTGTCCGCGACCGCATGAACGTATCAACTGATAATCCGCTTGAGACCCGTGCTGTCTGTGCTGTCGGGAGCACGTGGTTTGGTCCAGTTGAATAATCACCCGCTGCCACTGGGCTGTATTCACCAACAAAAATGCTCCCTGCGTGTTTGATTTGCTCAACAATAGGCTCATTATCAGCGGTCATGATACCGAGGTGCTCAACTGCGTACTCGTTGGTAAACTCAATGGCTTGATCCATCGACTCTGCCACGAATATTCCGCTGCTCTCATTCGAGAATGCAGATTCAGCGACACCGCTTCGCGTCCGCTTCGGAAGTTGGTCTCTGACCGCGTCACCTATTCTTTTCGCAAGTTCTAAATCAGGAGTCACCGCAGCAGCAGAGGCATGTGGATCGTGCTCAGCCTGTGCAATAAGATCGCTCGCGACAAACTCAGGATCTGCAGTTTCGTCGGCGAGAATGAGGACTTCTGACGGTCCAGCGATCATATCGATTGAGACATCGCCTTGTACTGCTGCTTTAGCGGCTGCGACCCACCGATTCCCTGGACCGACGATCGTATCCACAGCTGGAATGCTTTCGGTGCCATATGCGAGTGCAGCAATCCCCTGTGCTCCACCTGCTGCAAAAATTCGATCAACGCCGGCCAAATTCAGAGCTGCTAATGTCACCTCATCTACTGGATCTGCTGGTGGCGTTACAGCGATAATGTTATTGACACCGGCGACACGGGCAGGAACGACAGTCATCATCGCTGTCGATGGATATGCAGCACTTCCTCCGGGAACGTATGCGCCAGCCCGTTCGATAGGCCTGAATTGTCTTCCCAGTGTCCTCCCATCGAAGTCGGTCTGCCAATCGTCTCGCAGCTGGTGTCGGTGAAATGTTTCGATTCGATCGATTGTTGACGCAATTGCTGCCTGTACGTCTGAGTGTATTGTCTCAACGGCCTTGGTGGCTGCGTCTGTCAGTTCAATCGCATCCATCTCAACATTATCAAATTCACGGCCGAACTCACGGAGTGCTGCGTCTCCATCTGCTCGCACATCATCAATGATCTGCTCAACATCTGATTCGATTGCAGCAAGCTCTGATCCCCGACTCATGACTTCTGTTCGCGCAGACGGCGTCAGATCTGATATCTGCGTCAATTCCATCTCTATTCTTACTCGGAACGGTTAGGTTAAATATGGACCACTGTTGGGTGATGAGAGCACTCCCTGTTAGATTAGCACAGTGGTGAAATGTGTGTCTGCAATTTCGCTGGCAAATGCCCATCGCAGCCGTAGCTGATATTACCGCTCGATGACAAGTAGAGCGACTCGCTCGCGTACGAGTGACTCGATATCGCCGTCAACGACAGACATTTCAGCATCATTGATATTGTAAAATGACTGAACTAACTGTTGGTCATATGTGACTTCCGTCAGGTTTTCAATAAGACCTCTCTCGATGATTGTTTTCGCTGCAATTTCGGGGACTGGATCCAGTAAGAGTATCACCTCGTCCGTTCCCGCATGAACACCGAGTTCAAGTGCATCAGTAATTTGTCTCCGCCCAGCGGCAAATAATAATATTTCAACGGCTCTATCGTCCGCCACATTCGTGCCTCTTGACAGTGCCCGATCAGCTAACTCAACCGCACATCTGAGATGTTCGCGACTCACAATATATTTCGCATCGAATACCTGTATTGTCGTCTCCAATTCGTCCGCAAGTGCATGAACGGATCTGATATATTGATCCACTTCATTAATGCGCGCCTCTCCAGAGAATATCTTCAATCGAAGTCACCCAGATTCGCTTGATCTCTGGTATCTGTCGTTGATTCTGAGGTGGTGTTCGTTTCGTCTGATATTGGAGACATCTCATTTGCATCGTCCACTCCGTCCATCGACGGGTCCTCCCGACCAACGTTCTCCAAGATAGTTTCAGCTGTCTTGCGCCGTCCACGGAGTGCACGAAGAATCACTGACTTTGCTGTCACACGCAAGTCTGCACGCGATTCAATTCCCGCATCGAAAAGTAAACGAGCCCGTTTTCGTCCAATCTGCGGGATATTTGCGAGTGGGAGTAACTCCTCACGAACACCATACGTGACACGCATTTTCGCCTCTCTGATCGGCAACTGGTCGGTTCCTACCTCATCAGCGAGTTGCTCTGTCGCCTCAAGAAGCCACTGTGCTGTTTCGACTTTCCCACGGATGTCTCCTGGGCCGACCCCATACCGCTCGGTAAGTCGGTCTTCATCGACTTCGCATGCCCAATCTTCGAGCATGCATCCAGTCTTTAGTGCAGCAAGCCAGTCTTCGAACTCAACCTCAGCATACTCAGAGGGCGTTCGTCCAAGCAGTTCGGCTTCGCGATCATAACAGATTTCACTAAATCGCTGCTTATCTCCTGACTTCAGATACAGTTGATACATGTCTGGGGTCCGTGAAATGAGTTGATAGAGCCCAAGCGCAGAGAACGACACGGTATCGTCTGTTTCAGATTCAGCACTGTTAGCGAGTTTACTTGCAGGAGTGAACTCACTGTGTGGTGATACTGATGCCCGCATCGATGTGTTTCCTGCTGAACGGAGTCCATCGATAATTTCAGCTGCGCTCATTGGATCAATATATATTCGTGAAACAGTATGACCAAGACTTGTTGCTTGCAGTGTCTCACTCGTCCGCTCGATGAACCCATTCCGCTCAAGATATCGGAGAACATCATCAGTGACCTTCTTGAGATACGGAGTCTGCTCAGTCTGGGAGAAGTATAGCGTTTCCTCAAGAAATGCACTGAGTTCATCTCTCGAGTGGGCGAATCCAGTGGCTATCGTCGAGAGAATATGTGTCCGCAGTGCAGGTTCAGTCGCAAGTTTCGAATCAACTGTCTCGGGGTCGGCCTCTATGTATCGATCCCGAAGCTCGCTACGTTGATCGTCATTTTTTGCTAACACGACGGCTTCGCCGTAGGGGTCTAAGCCCGGACGACCTGCTCGGCCCATCATCTGGTGGACTTCCAGTACATCGAGTGGCTTCATACCCCCATAATCTCCATCATACCGACGCCAATCACGCACAATCACGCGTCGACTCGGTGTATTGACCCCTGCCGCGAGTGTTGGTGTCGCAGCGATACACTTGATCAGACGCTTGCGGAACGCACTCTCGACCGCACTCCGGTGCTTACTTGCGAGTCCCGCATGATGAAACGCAGCACCAGTTTCGACACAACTTGCAAGCGCCTCACTTGTCTCCGTATCGGACACATCTCGTATGGTTTCTGCGACTGCTGCGAGTTCGTCTCTCTCTCTCTCGGTTAGAACCCGATCGGTAACTTCACTAAGCCGCTCGGCAGCCGTTTCAGCATTTCGACGAGAGTTAACGAACACTAACGAGGAGCCTTGGTCGCCGGCGTCATCTCCACGAAGTCCATCCCGAACCAATGCAGTGGTCGGCCGTTCATTATTCTCGCTCGGTATCTTCCGCTGGCTCTGGTCCTGAAATGTAATTGCCTGCCCATAGTGGACACCCATCTTCAGTTCAATCGGACGCCACGAGGATTCGATGAGCGTTGCATCAAGCCAGTTAGCAATTTCACCCGCGTTACTTACTGTCGCTGAGAGTGCTACCGTCTGAAGATTTTGATTAATCTGTCTAAGTTTCGCTAATGTCACCTCCAAGGTGGGACCACGTTGATCGTCGTCTGCAAGATGGACTTCATCAGTGATGACACACTCAAGTTCGCCAATCCATGGTGCATTGTTTCGGATGAGTGAATCTACTTTCTCGGATGTTGCAACGATAATGTCTCGTGTGCTTAGCCACTCTCCATCTGAATCATAATTTCCCGTCGAAATGCCAGTTGTCACACCGCATGCTTCCCAACGTGAGAACGTATCGTGCTTTTCTGATGCCAATGCCCGGAGAGGTACAATGTATAGTGCTTTTCCGCCTCGTTCGACGGAGGATAACATTGCTAACTCGGCAATCAACGTCTTGCCTGATGCAGTTGGAACGGCAGCAACAACGCTTTCACCTGTTGTGACGCCAGCCTCTACAGCACTCTCTTGTGGTGGATACAGTGACGTAATTCCTGAGTCGGTTAATTCGGTAGCGACCTCATCAGGAAGTGCTGGCACTTCTGCCGGCTTCATGATACATACATTCAGTCTGCATCGAATTTGAGGCTTCGGTTACTACAGTGTGGTGACAAGAGGGGTATGAGTTATCCTCAGCGGGCTGCGACCCGTCGCATTACCATTCCGAGTCCGACCAGTAACCCTCCAAGAAGTGTAAGCGATCCAACGAGAGGTAGATTTCCCGTCTGCAGCGCATCCCAAATAAACGGCAAGAGCGCAACTGCAACAATGGCATGCATTCCGAATACAATCTCTGGAAATCCGACTGACGCCCGGGTCCGAGAACCTCTTGATTGCGACTCTGTGTTGTTTTCTTTCGTTTTTGACTGCTCACTTTGCATATGAATGCGATATCACGAGCAACTAAAGAGATTAAGGTATCTCTAAGCGGTCCAAATCAAGAATCATAAAAGTAAATATTGTGAGTTTCATCAATCGTCACTGGACAACAAGATTAATTCACTCGCTCCTATCATATATAATCGTACTTGCTATGAGCCAAATTGACTCCAAGGACCGTATTCCTCTCATCGCTGCGATTGTGGTAATGGCTCTTGGAAACGTTATTGGATATGTCTCGAATGTAACAATTTACCTGACAATTATTGCCGCTCCGGTCGCTATTGCGACATTTGGAATCCTTCGGTATATGATGCACGGCAGTCCAGTTCCGATGGATGTCGACCTGTACTGACCACAGTGATGAGTACCATGCAGAGGTGCAGTTAAATGTCGTTCAGCAACGCGGTATCAGTCACTATAGATTCTGAGTTGGATCGCTCAACCATTCATATCGCTTCATCTGCGTTTCCTCATAGTGAGGCTACCGCTTCTGGAGTAGATGCACAGAATTCTGTTGCACTTCTTCGGGCAGGAACCGGTGCCACGACTGTCGCAAACGTTGTTAGGACACAGGATCTTGATACTGAAGTTGCGCTCATAGCGGAGTCGGTCGCAAAGAGTCTCGATGTCACTTCAAAGACAACTGTTGCGATTGAGTCAACAGCACTTGAGACAGCCAGTTCGGTCACTTTTGCTCCGGTGGCCAGGCTCTCGATTCGTGGTGGAGAGCGCTCAATCCGTCGCCAACTGAGTGCCGTCCCGCTTAGTATTGGGGACGTTGAATCCGTTTCATTCCTTGATGAGACTCTTGACCTTTCTGTCCGTGTTGTCGACGCAGCGCCCAGGGCACCGGTCACAATTTCCGACTCGACAGAGCTAATCTTAGAGGGGGGTCCAGCAACCCACCCGACTGACCAATATCAGGGTCCGGTCCCACCTCACGCTGTTGGCGGGTATGATACGCTCAAATCGGAATATCAAGCTGCACTCGTATCACCAATCACACAGGCCGATGGTTATCACATTGATGGACAATCTGTCAGTGGTGGGGTGTTATTTGAGGGGCAAAACGGAGTTGGAAAAACACAGCACATTCGACATGCTGGGTGGCTGGCTAATGCACGAATAGTTCGTGTTGACGCAGGCCGTCTTCCTGAATTCGACACTGACTCACTGCAAGATCATCTCACCGAGTGCGCAAGCACAGCAATCAACGGTGGCGGCTCGCTTGTCCACGTTGATAACCTTGATTTCATTAGTGAGGATAATCACTCGGCGCTTCTTGAAATCCTGGGTGGTTGGATTGAGCGACTAAACAGACAAGATGGAGTAATTGTCGTTGGTGAGACAACGGATAGTGAAGATGTAGGTGCTGTTTTAACAGGCGGTGGTCGTCTGGATCGAACGATCTCTCTTTCAGCTCCTGACGAACAGGATCGGGTAGAGATTCTTAGGATCTTATTTGCTGGTGTCGATTTCGACTCAGATCTGAGTCTCTCCATGGTTGGAAAAAAGAGTCTTGGCTATGTGGCGGCTGATTTAGTGTCGTTGCGTAGCAAAGCGTTTGAGACCGCTCTTGAGCGCCAGTCGGGCGATACTGCAACGACTCCACACCTGATTAATGCTGATTTTGAGACCGCATTAGCTGAGACCACTCCAAGTACGGCTGACCCCACACAGTCGGTGCCCTCAATCACGTTTGAAGATATCGGTGGATTGTCTGAAGCAAAACGAGAACTCACCCGTGCTGTCGAATGGCCGCTGCAGTATCCCGATGCGCTTGCCGAATTAGGCGTTGACGCTCCCGCTGGTGTTCTATTATATGGGCCGCCTGGAACGGGAAAGACGATGCTCGCCAGAGCAGTCGCATCCACCACTGATGCGAATTTCTTGACGGTTAACGGTCCAGAACTACTGAATAAATACGTCGGTGAAAGCGAGCGGCGAGTCAGACAACTCTTTGCGCGTGCCCGGGATAGTGCCCCGGTCGTGATCTTCTTTGACGAATTAGACGCACTGGGGTCCTCACGAACGAGTGAGGGAGAATCCTCAGCTCCTGAGCGCGTCGTTTCACAGCTCTTGACTGAACTCGATGGCATCACTCCACGCCAGCAGTTGACTGTTGTTGGGGCGACGAATCGTCCTGATCGGATTGATGATGCACTCGTTCGCCCAGGTCGTTTCGACCGGCTTGTTGAGGTTCCTCTACCAGACTATGAGGCCCGTAAGGACATAATCAGGATTCACATAGCTGATCGCCCCGTTGAGTCGCCTGATATAGAGCACCTTGCAACAGAGACTAAAAACTACTCTGGTAGCGATATTGCTGCGCTGCTTCAAGAGGCAAGTCTCCTTGCAGTTGAGGCAAATATTGAACAGGCGACTGAACGTGGGAAGTCACCGGCAGAGACACTGTCTTCGGTCACGCTCACGCAAAATCATATTGAACTGGCACTTGAACGCGTTGGACCATCTCTCTCATCACAGGCGCGCGAGCGGTATGCATCTTTCTCTCAAGAGCAGTGAAACACGTATGTCTGTAGGTTGGTTTTCTCTGTTAACAGGGCGTTTCACGTGTCGAATTGTTGATCAACGTGAAACCGAAACATTGAGGCGACGATTCCTGCAACTGCGACGAGTTCAATTATCAA
Source organism: Haloquadratum sp. J07HQX50 (assembly GCA_000416005.1). Classification (GTDB taxonomy): domain Archaea; phylum Halobacteriota; class Halobacteria; order Halobacteriales; family Haloferacaceae; genus Haloquadratum. The sequence continues at coordinate 1,331,376 of KE356562.1, forward strand.
CACAATACCGAAAGCGGTGAGAAACTCCAGCTGAAATACACTGCGGATAGCTGGCAAGATGAATAGCCCAGCTACGCCAAGCGCAACTGAGAGCATCAATCCAATAACCGCTCGTTCATTCAACCGCTCTGGCGCGAGCGGCTCCTCATCATTGTCGTCTTGATTAATATCTGATAGCATTGCTGACTGCCAATTGACCAGACTCACTGCTGAGCGGCCTCTATTTGCATATGTATATTCACGGTCGATATACTTCAATCTCCGTGATTGGCAGATAAAAAAAGACGGCAATTAGTATAGCGGGGTTTGGTGAGATCAGTCAGCAGCTGATTCGGATGGTGTTGGTGCCTCGCCGCCGCCAAGAACCGAACGGCTACGCAGGAGCACAAACCCAAATCCAACCTTTGCGGTGATGTCGAGAACCATGAACAGCAGTGTTTCACCGTACAGACCGATGAAATTGAGTCCTTCAGTTCCGACAAGCCACGCGACTGGGTAAATAAGCCACGTAACGAGTATGATATTGCGCAATGCATTGAACGTTGATACAGTGTCCGGATCTGAACCACTCACTGCATCTCCGAACACAGCAACGAGGTAGTACAGAAGGACGAGCATTGCAATTGTGCTTATGGTCCAGAAGGCAAATCGTGCCACTGGAATCTTCATTAGGGTCGCACCCAAGCCAGTCACAATCATGAATGCGTCAAGACCAACCAGAGTAAGGATATCTCGATTGCTTGCTCCAGCTAGAAGTCCAATATCAAGCAGGAGCAGTGGCGTCGTGAACAGCCAGTCAGCATACCGTGCCCAGTAGACATCAACGACACGACCTGTCGCTAGTTCAACTTCGGTCAATCCAAAGCCAAAGAACATTGACAGGTATGATGCAGCCGCAATACCTGGGATCATGATAGTGATGACATAAAACTCATTCATCTGTGGATCAGTAACGTCCAATCCATCAGCGATGAAGTAGAACATTCCTAACAGCATCCCAATCGTTCCGAGGGCTAACCATATACCCTCGCCTTCAACTCCTAAACTACTTGCTTGCAGCGCCAGCTGATTTACCATTGCAGGTACCAGTATGTGCTCCTCACACTTAATTATAATCTCTTTAGATAGAACAAATTTTAAGCACCATCCCATGGAAGTTAATCAAGTGGAGTCTCTCTGGATTGGAGACTACATCGCGGGACTGAATTGACAAAGTAACGCCACAAATACATACAATACAACACTATGTCCGGTAATGAAACCACAGAAACTGATGAGTCAGAGATCGAAAACACAACCACACAAACGTCAACAAGTTCCAGTGCTGAAACAGAAGCAACGCTTGATGTTGAGGCAGCTGCCGAACGCGAAGAGTATATTGAGGAACTCAGAGAACAAGTAGATGACCAGCAGAGTCGTATTGAGGAGCTTGAGGATCTTGTATTAGATCTTTCAACACGAGTTGCGAGTGGTGATGCGACAGGGGTATGCCCGGATTGTCATGGGCCTGTGGTCAAGGTAAGTCCATGGTTCCGAAGTTCAAAAATCAAGTGTTCTCAGTGTGGTCGTGTCTTTCACGAGTTCTAAGCGTTCGTGTGGAGCGGATAGATTTTATGATAGATGTCGAGACTCAACTCTCAATTATTGTTTCTGAAACGAAGGGCAGCATGTCTGTGAGTATGCTGTCTGTGGTGATGCACATTTAAACAACCAGCAGTCACAGCAAACTCATAACTTTGAGTTCAAACGTCAGTCTTCGATCGTAACTACTGGCCCCTCTTATTCGGTGTTTAATTAGCGGTACGATTATCCCGCTCGTTCTGGTAAATTGTGTATGTTCGTTCGTTTCAATCGAAATACGTGTATTGGTATGTTTCAGTGCGTTGAAGCGTGGGATGCGTTCGTTGAAAACAAGGACGCTGGAAAGGCTGATCTCAAAGGTGCGGAAGAAGTTGATTCGGGAGTGTTTGAGCTTGAAGTCCCAGAAACAGCAGAACTTGACGCCAAGTTTGCAGCCCGAGCCTGTCCAGTGGATGCTATTGAAGTGTACGATGATGATGGTGAACAGATGGTATAGCCGATTCAAACTTCATCCCGAGTAGTTGCTTGCACTGTTTGCACGAGAGCATCTTGATGTGCAAATAAGATCGTACCAAATCCTATCTTGGCGACCAGATCTAATGTTGTATACAGTGCTGTTTCGACTCCGAAGGTAATAATTCCAAATCCGCCTGTTGTTCCAGCAATCCAGACCAACGGGTACAGTGACCAGACAGCAAGTGTTAAATTTCGAAGTGTATCAAATAGAGATCCAGTTTGAGAGGAGTAGCGAGCGGCTCTTCTTGAGAGCGTTCCAAGTAAGTAATACAGCAGTACAATGAACGCTGCAGTACTTAATGACCACCACACGATTCTGACTGGTGCATTCGGTGGTGCCATTGTGCCTGCTAATCCACCGAGTATCATAATCAAGTCAACACCGAGCAACTTGTAGATCGTTTTCCGCTCCGCTTTAGCAATAAGGGTTAGATCAAGTAGCAACAGCGGTGTCGTAAGTAACCAATCTACGTAGCGTCCCCAGTATATGTCAACCGTCCCATATCCGCCGATAGGCATCGAAATCACGCCATACCCTGTGACAAGCGAAAAGTATGAGACTGCAGCGATCGCTGGTATCAGCGTCGTAACCACGAATAACTTTTGTTGGTTCGTACGCGCCTTTCGGCTCTGGATAAGGAAGTAGCCCGTTGCAAGGGTCATTCCTATGAACCCGAACCACAGCCAAGTCGTTGCTGAGCCTGGCATCGCCATACCCACATACCATTTTATATCGACTCAACTTATACCCTACGACACGGATACTGCCTGTACAGACGTTCTACCCGCATTTTAGCTGGGAATGACGAGTAAATATGATAATCTTTATTCAAGCTCAATGTGTAAAAGTAAGTTTGTAACTCTGCTGATGAGCGAGAGGGGTGTTTCAAGCGCCGGTGGAGACCTGTGGCGTAACGACTCCGCGTTCGTCTCTCGAACCACTTTGATTAATTCTGAGGCAGTTCACTCACGACATTAGCGACAGGCACAATCGCTCTTGCTGATCTGTCTGAGCCATAACATTATACTTATTATTCCAACGGTCAGATTTGTTTTATGAAGTATCGGTATAATCATTTCAATTGCCGCTCTTCGCTTTTGTGAGCGGACTTTCGTATCTGGAGTTTCATCTCCTCTTTATTCTTCCTCCGATCATAATTTTGTTTGTCGTCGGGCGCATGCCCACACGGCGGGTCGAGTGGGTTGGAATTACACTCATGGCTATGTTAGCTGTCGTTTACACAACTCCATGGGATAATTATCTGATCATTCGTGGCGTCTGGTGGTACGGCGAGGGTGATACATGGCGTCACCTGTGGGTAGCACCGTTCGGTGAATACCTGTTTTTTGTTCTACAATCAGTTCTGACTGGCACATGGATTGCCGTAATGAATCCTACATGTGAGTATGAACCAACTGATTTTAATCGTCTTCCTCGGATTATTGGTGCAGCCATGTGGCTGGGCGTCTCAATCTGTGGTGGAATACTCATTTTCACTGGAGAGTCAAGTCTATTTTATCTTGGAGCGACTCTTATCTGGGCCACCCCGATTATTGCTTTGCAGTGGGGAGTTGGCGGGGCATACCTCACCCGTCAATGGCAGCCTTGGTTGATCGCGGTAGTGGTTCCCAGCGTCTATTTGTGGATGGTTGATCGTATCGCCATTCGATTGGGT
>KE356562.1:1335857-1349264 GCA_000416005.1 Haloquadratum sp. J07HQX50
TCTGGCACTCTCTTTGAGCCCACTTCTGCGCGCAGCCCCTCCACGTGCTCGCTATCTTCCATTTGGTATCAGTGTCATTCTCCTTGGACTTCCACACGGGGCCGTTGATCATCTCGTTCCAGCACGAATACGAGACGTGTCTATCAGTATCACCTCTATTGGATTTGTCGGAATTGTATACTTCTTCGTGGGAGGAATATATCTTCTCTGGTGGTTGATGCATCCATCCTCAGCAGCTATCTTCTTTATTACTCTGACCTTGTTTCACTGGGGACAGGGGGATCTATACGCAATACTTACATTTATGTCAGCCGAACACCTCCCCAGCCGCAGTGAGCGTATGCTGTCTTTGTGTGTCCGGGGGTCATTACCGATGCTTGTCCCGCTCATTTTCCATCCTGATGCATATCAGCGCGTCCTTACGAGCTTTGTTGATATATTTACCCGTGAGGTCGACCTGTCTGGAGTTTTTAACTCCATAACACTTCTCTCAGTTACAGGTCTGGTTGCCACGCTAACAATTACTGTTGTCTTTGCCGGTGCATATCGCGTTTCACAGGGTGCAGCAATCAGACCATTTGTGATTGATATTGCTGAATTAGGCCTCTTATGGGCTTTTTTTGCTGTTGTACAACCCGTGTTCGCTGTGGGAGTATATTTTTGTGTCTGGCATGCACTCCGACATATTGCCCGATTGGCACTCATTGATAATCAGTCGCGTACAAGTTTAATTGATGGTAAGATTAGTTTGAGCATTCAACGGTTTGCACGTGATGCGGCGCCGTTAACTGCAGTGACGCTCCTCCTATTCGTCTTCTTTTTTTGGCTGCTTCCCCAATCACCAGCAAATATTGAGGCCTATGGAGCGGTGTATTTAGTTGGCATCTCTGTGCTGACAGCTCCACACGTAATCGTCGTCTCATGGATGGACTTCCAACAGAACGTCTGGGGTAACTGAAATAAGTCATTGTTTCAGATCCAAGAATTAGCATAATTATTATGAACTTTCCCAATAATATAGTAAATATCCATGCGTGAAGTGCCTAGCTCTCAACGACTGTCTGAGTGGGCTCACCTGATGGGCGTTTCCGTCCCCGACGATCATCAGTCAGTAATTAATACAGAAGACAGCAAGCCTGAAGACACAGAGTAGCTGATTTCAGGCGGTACGACCCTTGTTCAAGGACTTGCTAACGGTGGCGAGTAGGTAGAGATTAGTTACCGCCGAATACTTATATCCGACTACGATTAAATCTGTGCTAATGCCGGCCACTGATGCGTCTGGGTATATCGATCACCCACTACTAACTTCTTCATTTATTGAGCGTCGCCGGTACCAACTCGAATTAGCAGGAACTGCGCAGAATGCGCACACACTCGTCTGTCTCCCAACCGGACTGGGAAAAACAACCGTCAGCCTACTTGTTACTGCAACCCGAATTCAGTCAACAGGAGGAAAAGCGGTTTTGCTTGCTCCGACAAAGCCACTCGTTCAGCAGCATGCGGAGTTTTATCGGAACGCACTAAGTATTCCTGACGAGAATATTATCGTATTTACTGGCGAAGTACGCCCAGATGATCGGAAAGATATCTGGGATGACGCTCAAGTAGTGATTGCAACTCCACAGGTTATTGAAAACGATCTAATTGGTAATCGTATCTCGTTGTCTACAGTCACACATCTTACTTTTGATGAGTGTCACCGCGCGACGGGTGACTATGCGTACGTATACATTGCTGAACGCTATCATAGCGACGCCTCTGCGCCACTAGTCACTGCGATGAGCGCTTCGCCGGGTGGCGATAAGGAATCAATTCTTACTGTGTGTAATAACCTTGGTGTTTCAACTGTCTCGGTCATGACCGAAGACGATGCTGATGTATCTGACTATACATACAACACCGAGGTAGAGTGGGAACGAATCGAACTTCCTGATGAAATACTCAAAATTCGCGACGCGCTTAACGATGTTATCACAGACCGACTTCAAGATCTCAAATCAATTGGTGTGGCAAATACGACTCAACCAGATCTCTCACAGTCGCAACTAAATCAAATTCGGTCAAAGCTCCAGCGGCTTATTGATGCAGATAATTCAGATGGGTATCAAGGCATGTCTATTCATGCGGAGGTGATGAAGCTTCGACGCGCAGTTGAGCTAATTGAGACACAATCAGTCGAGTCTGCACGACAATATTTTGAGCGACAGCGAAATGCTGCCCGTTCCTCTGGCGCGTCAAAGGCGAGTCAACGGTTGATCGCTGAGCCAAAGGTTCGTGAATCGATTCGACTTGTACGGGCGTTTGATGAAATCCATCCTAAGTTTTCGCGAGCTCGTATTCTTCTTGCACAGACGCTCGGTATCGAGGGCGGTGACCGCGTTATTGTTTTCACCGAATCCCGGGACACAGCAGAAGCTCTCACTCAGTTCCTCGGCAAATCATTTGAAGTTCACAAATTCGTTGGTCAAGGTGATAAAGAAGGCTCTGAAGGGATGACTCAACACGAACAACAGGAGACATTAGATGCATTCCGCGATGGCGAGTACGAAGTGTTAATATCAACCTCCGTCGCCGAGGAAGGACTCGACATTCCCGAGGTTGATTTAGTTCTATTCTTCGAACCAGTGCCGACGGCAATCCGCTCCATCCAGCGTAAGGGTCGTACAGGTCGACAGACTGAGGGGAGAGTTGTTGTTCTTCTCGCCGAAGACACTCGTGATGAAGCGTTCTTCTGGATCTCTCGCCGCCGCGAGCAAGAAATGGAGGATGAGTTACAAGCGCTCAAAGATGTCGCTGGTGAGATCGAGAGTGAACTTGACCCTTCGCAGCCGGAACTCACCAGCTTTACGATGGAAACCAATTCCAGTGAACAGTCCTCGCAGGCTGACCCGGTCGGACAGGCAGGCCTCCCCGAGTTCGATCCATCATCAACGAGTAAACAACCACCAAGTGAAGCTGGGTCGATCACTCCTGGAACCTCGGCAGATGACTCCGCTGAGATTGTGATTGATCAGCGCGAACTTAACGCCTCAGTTGCCAAGACGCTGTCAAAGCAATCCGAAATAACGACTCGGTTAGAAACACTTGCAGTGGCTGATTACGTTCTCTCAGATCGTGTTGCTGTCGAACGAAAGTCTGTCTCCGACTTCCTTGATACGCTGCTAGGAGCTGAACGGTCATTATTCGAGCAGGTCGGTGAGTTAACACGAGCCTATGCTCGTCCCTTAGTAATCATTGAGGGCGAGGGCCTTTATGAAGAACGAGATGTTCATCCTGAAGCCATCCGGGGGGCTCTCAGCTCACTTATTGTTGACTTCGGCATCAGTATTCTTGAGGCCCGTGATGAAGCAGACACAGCTGCGCTATTACAGACAATTGCAGTCCGTGAGCAGACCAAACGCGATCGGACTGTAAGCACGCATGGCGAGAAGTCAAAAAAGACGTTATCTGAGCAGCAGGAGTACGTTGTTTCTGCAATCGGCGATGTCGGTCCCGTCACAGCGACTGCATTGCTTGAGCAGTTTGAGAGTGTTGAGGCCGTGATGACTGCCAGTGAGGAAGAGCTACAAACAGTTGATGGAGTAGGCACAGTTACAGCAGGACGAATTCGTGAGGTGGTGGGGAGTCGATATACGTGAAGCGGGTGGCCTCACGCTCACAAGAGCATAGCTAAGACATGATATGATACTGATATCGTTTGCTGATACTGTCCGTCTAAGTTTGCTAGCATTACTTGCTGTAGCAGCTTACCGCGACATTCAAACTCGGCGCGTTCCGGATTATGTCTGGTTTCCATTTTTGACAGTTGGTGGGGCGATCTTCGGGTATGAACTCGTCCAACGATTTAGCTACTTCACCTCTCCCTGGATGGCGTTGTTGCCGCTCGGAGTCGTTATGATGATAAGTCTAATCGGATATATTGGCTGGCGACAGGGGCTGTATGGTGGTGCTGATGCAAAGGCAATAATCAGCCTGGCTGTCTTATTCCCAGATGCGCCATATATCTATATTGGCTCTACAGTTTTTCCACTCACACCCAGCGTCCTGAACAACTTCAGTATAACTATTCTTACAAATGCGGTTGTTTTGAGCAGTATATACCCACTTTTGATGCTCATAAATAATATTAATTCGGGAAATCTGTCGTTGCCGTCATGTTTGTTGGCACGGTGTCACGGTGTGGATGAAATTGAAAATGTGCACGGGACACTGTATCACTCGATTGAGGGGTCGTTGACTCCGGGTCTTGATTTAGATGCATTACGAATGTATCTTCGCTGGCGAGGTAGTTCGCTTGCGACACTTCTAACCTCGCCTTCGATACATCGCGACCCTGATTCAATTACAGAAACATTTCCGGCGACTGATGGTCGCATTGATGTCTCATGTGCTTCCGCAGCTTCGTCATCGGCTCCTGAAATTGACGCAGGCGATAGTTGGGGAGCAGCCGCATTTCTCAACGCTGTCGGGCCAGCATATGGAACCACACCCATAATGCTCCGTACTGGACTCGAACGACTCAGCAGTAATGATACGGTTTGGGTAAGTCCAGGCATCCCATTTCTTGTTCCACTTTTCATGGGGACTCTTTTGGCACTGACTGCTGGCAATATATTGATTGGCTTGCTTTCCGGATTCGGTTTGTATTAATTGATGTTTAGTGGTTTGCAGGTGCTCAGCGTGGTTAAGAAGCGAGCAACGCGAGCGAGTAAGGCGGGGACACATCGTCTCCAGAATGTGAGTGCTGGTGTGCGAACGAATCGCGGAGCAATTCGTCAACGTCGTCATCATCTATTTTAGATTGACTGTTGCAGGCCCACAGGCCTACAGGATAAACAGATCAGTGTGATTAACTGTATGACACTTTGGCAACGGGTAGACACGAGACCGAAGGCCACGAACTCATTGAATACAAAGTGAAAGCCACTGGTAATGGCACTCGCATTTTCGTCTCAAAAGGCTGGCGTAGCGCAGACGTGAAAATCGTCCGAACATCCGATCAAGACGAGTAACCCATCCACTATACGCCTACAGGTATCGACTCCACCCAGCAGAAGCCCAACATGAGACACTGGACTCTTACCGCGATACCTGTCGGCAACTGTACAACCACGCACTCGAGCAGTTTGAGAAAGTTCCTGAATCAGCAGGAACGTTCAACCAGCGAGTGCGTCAAGTCCATGACCAATTACCCAGCCTCAAGCACTGGTGGGACGAGCTTCACGACGTGTGCTCAAGGGTGACACAAGCCGCCGTCATGCGAATCGAAGACAGCATGAAAATTCTCTCACAACTCAAGCAGAGCGGTTACAATGTCGGGAATATTAATTGGAAGGCACCCAGCAAACTCAGGAGTTTCACACATGTACAGTCTGGCCTCAACTTCGACATCAAGAACGGCTGGACCGTCCTCTCACTCGTGAAACTCGCTGACATTCCAACCGGTTACCACTGCGAAATTCCCAGGGAAGGAAGACGCATGTGCGGTCTATGCCTCGGGCCAGTCCTGAAGCTCCAGCTGAAAGTGTCGTATGAACCCCGAGCTCAGCGAACCGCCTAACCTGCAGATCCACTTTGTGAGCCGTCTTGTGGTCAAGCTGTTTGAGAGCTGAACCCAAAGTCATCGCAGAAATCTGTGATTTCCAATCGGGGAACGACTCTGAGGGCACTCGTCTTGCTTATGTGTAGATTCCCACGTTTGAGGGGCAGGGATCTAAATGAAGCAAGACACAAGAGCTATCGGTAAATGTTGAATCCATTGTAATAATGACAGCCGACCATACTTCACCAGTCAATTTTAATGAAAATGGCTTGGTTCCAGCGATCGCACAAGATGCAGAGTCTGGAGAGGTTCTCATGCTCGCTTATGTCTCCGCAGAAGCACTCGATCGAACAAAAGAAACAGGGCGCGCACACTATTACTCGCGCAGTCAAGAAGCGCTCTGGGAGAAAGGCGCAACTAGTGGACACACACAGCGAATCGAAGAAATTCGTGTGGATTGTGATCGGGATGCGATTTTATATCTTGTTGAGCAGACAGGTGGAGCATGTCATACTGGATATCATTCCTGTTTTTTTCGCCGAATCGACGACGAAACAGTCGGAGAGAAAGTATTTGACCCAGAGACAGTCTATGACTGAGACAGATGGCTCCGGACTTAACTGATGCTCCACCAGATATCGACTCGCTTAAGTCTACGACTGAGCGTGCCCTGAGCAATCTTGAGGCGGCTCGTGAGCAAAAACAGGCTGTCGATGGGGAGATTGCATCTGTTGGAGAATCAATGGTTGTCGCCGCTGCTGACGAGTATGAGCGAGCGATCCAACTCTTGGACTCATATCAAGATTCAGCAACAGGGACAGGTAATTTTCAAGCATACGTTGAATTTCAAGACCGTTTTATTGGACTCGTTGAGGAACTTCCAGAGTCAATCCCTGAGCGTGAGGCGTTTGAGGTAGCTGCGGACCGACTTGATCAGCGCCGACTGAATAGGTCTGATTTTGAAGCCGCCCGTGAGGATCTCGCACCGGTAGCTACATATGGTGAGCTGCTGAATCAACGTCAGGAAGCAGCCGATGCGTTAGCCAGTGCAAAGCGCGAAGTATCACAGGCACGGCAAGCCGTCACTGAAGCCATCGAGTACTATAAATTGCTTTGCAGCTATTCTGACGTCGACTTTTCTGTTTCAACGACCGCGTTGTCAGAGCCTATCTCAGAATATAATGACTCGGTTCATCAAGATTTCACCGAATTCTATGAGACCGCGAGCATTAATTCCGTGATTTCTTTTCTTGAGCGAACGGAATCCTTTCCACTCATTTCGTATCAGGCACCACCTCAAGATCTGTCTCAGTTTATTCGACAGAGTCCTGACGCGGGTGACTCAATTCCGACACTACTCGAGTATGCAGATTTCTCGGGTTCAAAACTTGATCACTATGCAGCCGATCCGGCACTGCTTCAGACGACAGTCGGAGTGCATCGAACATATCTTGAGCGACTCTCTGCTGAGCCACTATCTATTTCGATACCCCCGCCAGCAGCCGGTAAACTCCAATTTTTCACTTCAGAAGCAATTTCACTACTCGGCCGCTTCGCACGTGAGGAAACGATTGCAGCCATCCGAACGGTTCGCGATATCACGTTCGAACCAGTCTATAACAAATACCGCCTAGCGTTAGCCGCAGAGGTTAATATATCGGACGCAGCCCGTCAGTTGCTCAAAAATAAGAGAGCTGAAGCAGCAAAAAAGGAATTGCTGTCTTTACAGGAAACGATTGACTCTGCACTCGACACATGACCGTGTACATTCAATGTATGGATTTAACTAATGTGCGTCGCTATAGTATTAGCGAGCGTCTCTGCGCGTTTTTCAGTCCTTGCCTCAGCATAAATGCGTATCTTTGACTCTGTCCCTGATGGACGGATCAGGACCCACCCATCATCATAATCGAGCCGATACCCGTCGGTCGTATCAAGAGCTGCATCCGCCTGCTCAACATACTCCATAGCGTTATTGAGCAACTCCGCTTTTTCGTTATCGTCGGTATACTCAATGTTAATCCGGACACTTGTATATGCACTATACTCGTTGGTCAGTTCACTTGCTGGTTTCTCGGCGATCTGCTCAAGAAACTTTGCAGCGACGTACGCACCATCGCGAACAAGTCGATACTCTGGAAAAAAAATCCCGCCATTACCCTCTCCAGCAATTGGAACGGTTTGACCAGCAGATTGAAGCTCTTGAACTCGCGACGTGATTTTTGATGACCCTACCGGTGTTAGCTCTAATTGGGCTCCCACCGTCTTACAGACATCGACCAGTCGCTGTGAGACATTAACCGCTGCAACAGTTGCATCGCCTTCGGAGAGGACGGCCGCTGAAAGGATAGCGAGCGACGTCTCTCCCGGTATGTATCTTCCTGTCTCATCGATGAAAATCGCTCTGTCTGCATCTCCATCATGTGCGATTCCAACATCAGCATCAGCCGCACTGACGAGATTTTTGAGATCATCAAGATTGGCTTCAACTGGCTCTGCCACCCGGCCGGGAAAGTGCCCATCAGGAGTACTATTAACAGTGTGAACGGTACAACCTAACCGTCGAAAAAATGAGGGACTCGTTAACGCACCAGCACCATGACCTGGATCAAGAGCGACAGTGAATTCTTGTCGTGCAATTTGCTCACGGTCAACGGCGTTAAGCAACTCATCCACATAACCCCCGTTTGCCGTCTCAATCTCTCGCACCTGTCCAACAGCATCCCAAGATACGTGATTGTATTTCTCATCCGACACGCAGGCTTCGATCTCTTCTAGCCCACTCTCCCCGAGCTCAATACCCTGTGCATTCATCAGCTTCATCCCATTGTATTCAGGCGGATTGTGTGAGGCAGTGATAATGATCACCGGTAGCTTGTTTTGAGCACCGTAGTGAGATGCACTTGGTGTCGGCGTCTCTCCAAGGACGTCAACATCAACGCCGATGCTCGTCAGGCCGCTTATTGCCGCACTGACGAACAGGTCCCCGCTCGTGCGCGTGTCCTGTGCGACGGCTACGCGATCATCATCCCATACAGTCCCGGCTGCTTTGGCCACCTGTATCACAAATTCTGGGCTTAAGCCCTCACCCACCACCCCCCGAGTTCCACTTGAGCCAAATAATTGCATCGAATAAACTGTCCCGTATCATTGCTGAAAGCGATTGCGAAGCATCTGCACTCGGACATGTTGTGTCAATTTCTGACAATTGAATCATACTCTGGACTGGCTGCCAATGTTTTATTTCTCTCAGTCATGCAGAAGCAATTCTGCCTCCTGTGATTGTCCGAGGCGTTTAGGTTCGCCCAGTCACCAACGAAGCTATGAGCGACATCTTTGATTCGTTTGAGGTTATCCCGGCTATCGATATCCAAGATCAGAAAGTTGTCCAACTCGTCCAAGGCGAGACTGGTACCGAGACAACATATGGCGACCCAGTTACCGTCGCGAAGCGGTGGGCAGATGAGGGTGCTGAATCGCTTCATATAGTCGATCTTGACGGTGCTTTCGATGGTGAACGAAAGAACGCAGAGGCGGTCTCAGCAATCCGTAGCGCGGTCGATATTCCACTTCAGTTAGGCGGAGGTATTAGACATGTCGACGATGCCATAAACCTGTTAAATGGTGGTATCTCCCGAGTCGTTTTAGGGACAGCTGCGGTCGAGAGTCCATCAATCGTTCGCGAGATTTCAACAACTCATCCGATGGGAGCGGTCGTCAGTCTCGATGCAAAAGATGGTGAAGTTGTCGTTGAGGGCTGGACAGAGTCGACTGGTCTTAACCCTGCAACCGCAGCCGAACGATTTGAAGCTGCTGGTGCTGCAGCTATTTTGTTCACAGATATCGATGTCGAAGGGACACTTGATGGCGTGCAGACTACGGTGACGGAGCGAGTTGCCACTTCTGTTGATATTCCGGTAATTGCCTCTGGAGGCGTCTCAACTGTGGCAGATATCCGCCAGCTACGTTCAGTCGGTGCCTCTGCAGTTATTATCGGCACTGCGCTTTATGAGGATAAATTTAGTTTGGCAGAAGCACTCTCACTTTGATAACCTGAGCTGAGTAGCTCGCCAAGAACTCTCAAAATGAGATCATGACGAGTCGGAACGGTGATATTCCGACAGTGTTGATATCATCTCATGTCAGACGATATCTCAGAGAGCACAACAGGTGATCGGGTAGCCAAAATTTCTCGTGAGACGGCAGAAACAACGATTGAAGTTACACTCACCATCGATGGCGAGGGGAAAGCAGTCGTCGATACAGGAATTGGATTTTTCGATCACATGTTAGAGGCTTTTTCAAAACATGGCTTGTTCGACCTCACTGTTTCTTGTGATGGTGATCTCGAAATCGATGATCACCATACCGTCGAAGATATCGGTATCGTCATTGGTGATGCATTGGCGTCTGCACTGGGAGATAAGCAGGGAGTTGTTCGGTTTGCTGATTGCTCGGTGCCGCTTGATGAGTCACTTGCCACGGTCGTCGTTGATCTCAGTGGTCGGCCACATTTTGAGTTCGAGGGCTCGTTTTCTCAACCAACAATCGGCGCGTTCACGAGTGATATGGCACGGCACTTTTTTGTCTCGTTATCAATGCACTCAGACATCACGGTACATGCGAGCGTCAAGGGATCGAACGCGCATCACGAAGTTGAGGCATTATTTAAAGCATCAGCACGTGCACTTGATGCTGCAACCCGGCTAGACCCACGCCGCAGCGATACCCCAAGCACAAAGCAAGTATTGTGATATTTCAGGAGTTTGTTTTGGCCGTTTGATACGAAATCATGGTCTCCTGCTACTCGGTAGTAACTCCGCGTTTGGACAATAGCAACTCAACTACTGTGGTTTGTGTTAGTTATTGTCGACTTTATCTAAGGGGTCAAGTGGTTTGACACGCAAAATGTCTCATCATCGCGGAAATCATCGACTTCGGAACGACCTCGTGGCATTCGACCTCTACCAGCTGTAAAACTCAAACAAGACGTATTTTATCGGTTCAACTGAGTTGAAAAACGATTTAGAGATCTGATCTGCAGAGATGTGTGCCTCTTCTTACTCAGGTTGAGAACACCTCAGTAATGTTAGTCTGGTGAGCCTGGAGATGATGTCTGTCGGTCTGAGACTGGTCGTTTTAATATGTCTTTCTCCTCAACCAGTACGCCTCGATCGATTGCATGTTCTATTATTGTGTTTACTTGCGACGCGTTAACGTCGTATGCACCTGACGATATGTCAACGATTTCGCTCTTTTCCACGGGAAAGTTTCGATTCGCAAGCAACCGCATCACTGTTCGAAATTGCTCTGGCTCATCTGGATGTGAATCCCTGTGCTCTGAATACATTGCTGACTCCTTTTTTTCATCTACCGCGGCCTGCATACCGGTTTCTGTCTGTTCAGACGGAGTCTCACGCTTCACTGACACTGTCGATACCCCCTCAGACTCAGTCCGTGATTGGTCATTCGCTTCATCCATTGGTGATAAGATTGATTCAAGCAAACGCTGACACTTCTCACAGAGGGCAACCCGCTGCTGAATTGTCCCTGGAGCGACAACTGAGGATGGCAGTGCCTCGTATACTCCCGTTGCTTCACTGTCACAGAAATCACATGAGTGCAATTCACGCATACACCACTCTCCAATAGGAATCAGATAAATTCTTCCGATTGAATTGTTTATGACTGAGGCAGTCAGATTCAGTGTGGACTTCCGTTCTGCCCTTCAGTCGAGGCGGAGGGTTCAGACGGTCCATCAAATTCAATATCCCGCTGGTCAGGCGCACGTCCAGGGTGGCCTTCGTCATCTCTGGTTTGGTGACGATAGAGATAGCTTAGGCGCACGTTCTCTGCGGAATCATCGCGGTCACCCTCATTCTGTATCTTACCGCAGTGGGGAACTCGCGCTGTTTTCTCGTTGAGGTACCTCGGAGAGTAGGACGAGTGTTTGCTCGTGGACAGTCTCAGTCGACGACTGACCCATCCAACCGCTGAACGAATTGATTTCGCCTGCATTTCGATAATGCAGGAAACCTCTCGGGCAGGTCTCAGAGATGATATGGATACTTTGCTGTGGCTCACGGACTGATCGGTATGTTTGATGAGATCATGCAGAAATTCGAAGGGAGTCCAAGTCAACAGGCGGTCATTAAACTGTTGTTAGAACGGGGATTTTCGGTCAATGATGAGGGGCGGGTCGTCTCCGGGGGAATTGAAATCCCGAATACGGGCATTGCTCGTGAGATCGATGTTGACCGCCGCGTGGTTGATTCGACAACATCAACGATTCTAAGTGATGAGAAGCTCAGACGAATCTTTCAGAACATTTCCTCGATTCCCAGTCTTATGGACCTCGCCCCAGTTCTCGATTTATCAGCAATTACTGTTGAAGTAAATGAGGCAGACAATCCTGGAATCGTAGCTGAAATATCGGCGCGATTAGCAGATAGAGATATTACGATTCGACAAGCAATCACTGAGGACCCCGAATTCACTGACGATCCACGCCTCTACATCGTAGTAGACGACCCGTTACCTGGTGAACTATTGAATGAGCTTTCGACGCTCTCATTTGTTCATCGTGTTACTATCGCTTAAGACGCGGCGACAGCGAGCAGACAGTCAGGTTAAGAGTGGTCAAGATGAGTCAAGACAATATGTTTGAAACAGTCAGTTGTCGTGGTGTTGGGACATATGTAGACCAAGGATCGGAATTCATCGCTATCATAGATCATGTGTCGAGTGTTGTAGCTGCAAAGCGGGTCATTAACCACGTTCGTCGTGAGTATACGGATGCGTCTCATATCGTACCGGCCTACCGGGTCCCAGCCCGTGATACAGATAATCTTCTTCGAGAGTATGCCGATGATGATGGTGAGCCAGCAAATAGCGCCGGGAAACCAGTGCTCAACGTACTCGTACAGCGTGATTTACAACATGTCGTGACAGCAACTGTTCGCTACTATGGTGGCACAAATCTCGGCGTCGGTGGACTTGCTCGTGCATATGCCAAAGCTGTTTCAGCAGCAATATCCGATGCAGGCATCCGAAATGCTGTCCCTCGCACACAGCTCACGATAACTGCCGAGTATGACGATTCAGGAACAATCCGCGGTATTCTCGATAGTGAAAACATCACTTTTGAGGCCAGTTACGACGCACAAGTAGAGTTCGAGATTGAAGTGTCTGAAGAGCTATACTCAGATCTCACCGAGCGGCTTCTGAGCGCAACGCATGGGCGAGCTACTATATCTACGTCAGAGTAAATTATATTGTGAGAATAGTTGACACAATATCTCTCAAGAGGCATGGTGAGCATATGTTGAGATAATTCAGGTGCATCTAAACTGAACCACAACGAAGATGTTCGACACGAAATGAGGGGTTTAGATGTCAAAAATAGTTTAACGGAATTCAAATAGTTGTAATTGGCACAGTTGTTCTTGAGTGTATCAGCTGACTGCGTCAAAGCATGTCGATGGTAAAGTACTGAATCCGATTCGGCCGTTTGAAGACTTCGTTCTTAAGACTCTAGAATCTAAGTTGACCGAATCAAGAGTGCTTGTTAATCGTGACGTGTCGGTAACCTACTCTCTACTGCACTATCATCAAACCCAAGCACTGCCGGTCGCTTCGCTAATGGTTTTTGATCCGGACGAGAACATCAGAAATATGACATAGAAGTCTATCTATTGAGCCGTGTATTTTCTTCTTGACTCGCCGACCGACTCTCAAGCCGTAGGGTGTCCGAGCATTTGTTTGTTATGACTGTGGACTAGATACTTTTTATTAAGATCAAAAATAAGCTCAATTATAATATACATATTAGTAATATGAACCTAATTAGAACTACGCTATGG
>KE356562.1:1349284-1353382 GCA_000416005.1 Haloquadratum sp. J07HQX50
TGTGGGCCCTTCGCTCAAGATTTTTTTCGCCCTGATTCCTGAGATAGTTCATATCCTCTTTGGATGATCGAAATGCGTTTGATCTCAAGAAACGCTCAGGTTGTTCGAAAAGCTCGATCCCCTGCATCACCTAATCCTGGAACGATATACCCATCTTCGTCAAGACGATCATCGATCGACACGGTGAGTAATGATGCTTCAGGCACGGTCTCGCTAATCCGCAGTAGCCCAGGAGGTGCTGAGACGGCTGAGAGAACAAGAAGGTCATTAGGCTCGCTCGTCGCCTCTTTGAGGACTTCTTGTAGAACCGCACACATAGTTGACCCAGTAGCAAGCATCGGATCCGCAATTATCACCGTATCATCGCTCGTTATTTCTGGAAGCTTTACATAATCAATCGAAATCTCAAATAATCCCTCATCATCCATTCCGCCTGACTCATCACGACCGGCGCTGATAACTCCCTGTTTTGCATGTGGAAAGGCCTTGAGCAATCCCTCGACAAATGGGGTAGCCGCCCGTAATACGTTGACAATAACAACATTATCTAACTCCCGAACACGCTCACCGGTGGTTTCTGTAAGTGGTGTCTCAACACGGGCATATTTCGTCTGCATTACCCCATCTATAATTTCGTATCCACAGATTCGGCCCAATTTTACCAGCCCTTTCCGGAAAGCCACCTGAGCTGTTTCCTTGCTTCGAAGTCGAGTGAGGGTATCTTTCGCCAATGCGTGTGAAATAACATAAGCATCATCTCGATCTTCAATTGTCATCGTTACACAGACGAGATAGACGAATCATCATAATTCCATGGATTGAATACTTCTTGACAGTTATTGATTGATTACGACCCAGGTAAGCCCCGTCAAGATAGCAGCGGCCGATACGACATTGACTGGAGTGAATGCAACAATCTCAACAAACTCGAGTCCCCAGACAAGCACAGTCGCAAACACCAATGACAGAGTAATATTAAGTATCATAAGAACTCGCGGGTCTCCCGATGATGTGGTGTCCATAGGTAATGATTGTACATTTGCCGCATTGAGTCAAAAAACACCCGAACGTGGACACACGATTATTTAGTTCTCATAAATTAAAATGCCGTGTGCACTGTTGCAATCACCATGGTGAACCTGTTGATCCAATCCCGTTTGTAGTAATCACTGGCTGTGCATGGGCGCTCTGTCTCTCATTTGTACCACTATATCTTGATTTGTTCGTAGTGAGTGATGTCATCCGTATTTTACTCTCGGTTGTCCTTGGACTCGCACTCACTTGCTGGGCATTCTATCAATTTCTTTGGACAGCAGATCCACAGATGCGTGAATCACTTTCACCAGGCATTCGGTTTGAGAGTATTTTACGTGGCGGCATAATCTTCACAGTGACTCTGATTGGACTTGCGATTTTAGCTGTCGCAATACTTCATCGCCGTGGAATGGTTGTGTAGGCAGTATACGTAGCCGCGGTATGTTCTTGTTATGTAATTAAAAATGATGTGTATGGGTTTAACTGACACATTAGTCGACATGTTGGCTGCGTCAACAGAATCGCCACAGCGGGGTGATGAGGGAACCCTCATCGGGAGTTTCTGGTGTCATGATTGCAATGAGCGTATTCCTATAAGTGATGAACGACCCGATGATGCTCCACGATGTCCGAATTGTGATGCCGCGATGGAGTTTGAGCGCTCACCGAGCACGACGGGGTGTGCGTGCTAATCAGAAAGACAGTTTTCAGACAATACGACGCTTGATTCGGGCTCTGCGGGGAATTGTTCTCCCTGTGCAAATAGACTCCAAGAAGAATCCGAGAACTCCTCATCGGTGAGAAGTGCTGCATCAAGTCGAGTCGTTAGAGCGTTCTCGTCAAACTGTGTTCCAATGAATACGATGCCTGTCCGCCGGTCTCCCCACTGTTCGTCCCACTCAAACGAGAGTTCCTGGCGATTATTCCGATAGAGTGTTTGGTCAACCTCTGGAAGACTTGCGATCCATGGTCCCACGCATTTGACTGTTGCTGTTCTCCCAGCCTGATTGTAGAGTATCTGGGCCTCATTTTGACTGGCAACCCACATATACCCTTTCGATCGAATAATACCTGTGGGTAGTGAAGTAAGCACATCAGTGAGCCGAGTTGGATGGAATGGCTGACGCCGTCGATATGTCATTGAGTTCAGACCAATAGAATCAGCCCGATGCTCATGATCATGTTCTTGTTGTGCGTGTGATTTGATAGCGTTTGTCCATGTTGGTTTCCCCTGAGTCTGTATGCCATTTAACACTTGGTCAGGTTCAACAGCACCATACTGTGTTTTGATTTGTGATGCCTCCGGATGAAGCTGGGTCAAGAATTCCTGCACTCGTTCGATCGACTGTTGCTCAAGCAAATCTGTTTTATTTAATACAACCATATCAGCAGACTCCACCTGCTCAATGAGCAATTGTGTTAGCGGCTGTTCGGCCTTTTTTGATTGAATGTCGTGTGATACTGATACATCAGTATCTAAATACACTTCTGCGAATCGGGCGGTATCGATCACTGTGACGACACCTGATAATGAATAACGTGCTGCAGCCGGCGATCCACCAGTAAATAGTTTCGCGACAGGCGTGGGTTCGCTAATTCCAGATGGTTCAACAATCAAATGCTCAAAACTGTGCTCACGCGCTAATCTAATCACGGCTGTCTCCAAATCATCACGTAGTTCACAACAAATACACCCGTTTGAGAGCTCAGCCACCTCACCCGCAGCTGCAGACAATGCATCCTGGTCACG
Source organism: Haloquadratum sp. J07HQX50 (assembly GCA_000416005.1). Classification (GTDB taxonomy): domain Archaea; phylum Halobacteriota; class Halobacteria; order Halobacteriales; family Haloferacaceae; genus Haloquadratum. Next base: position 1,352,070 of record KE356562.1, read on the forward strand.
AAGAAGGTCTGCATCAACATTGAGTGCTCCCATATCGTTTACAAGAACCGCAATATCGCGTGCTTTAGCACTGGTGAGCAAGTGATTCAATAATGTAGTTTTCCCTGCACCAAGGCCCCCACTGAGAATTGTCACGACCGTCTCCGCTGAGTCGTCAATCATGCACATATTCTAAGAGTACCGATACTTGAATTCACAGCAATTTCTCAGGATTAACCCTGAGGTACTTGTTGATTGAGCATTGTACTACTGATATGGATCTCTCGACACGTATTAAGCGCTATCGGATGGAGCTCAAGCGATGGCTTCGTGGATTATACCACGGCCTCATCACACATCCAGCGTATGAGAAAATAGAAAAGGAGGCAGAAGACATCGAGGATGTTTTTATGCTGGCATGCTTCCCGGAAGTGTTTGGGATTCCTTCCCCCGTATCATATTATACTGCAGAATTATTACCGTATCTTGAGGACGAGTTTGAAGCGTGGGAACGGCGAATGTGGAATCGACAGTCCTTACTTGAACGCAAGGGGCAGCAGTACCATTTCTAATATGCGCAAGTTCGTCTTTTTCGGCGGAAAGGGTGGCGTCGGAAAGACCACTGTATCATCGGCTTATGCAGAGCGGTGCGCCTCTGCTGATGTTGAAACACTTATTGTTTCGACAGATCCTGCACACAGTACTTCTGATATATTTGATCAGTGTTTTGATAATACACCGCAATCCGTTGATGGAAGGCCGTCACTTGACGCAATGGAAATCGACCCAGAATCCGAAACCGAGCGCCACCTCATGGAGACGAAGCGTGCGCTTACTGATCAAGTAAGTGCAGGGATGGTTAATGAAATTGACCGACAAATAGAGATGGCCCATCAGACGCCAGGTGCATACGAAGCAGCCTTGATGGACCGGTTTATCACTGTCATGAAACAAGCTGGAGAGTACGACCGAGTTGTGTTTGATACATCTCCGACCGGTGGAACCCTTCGACTCCTCTCGTTACCAGAGATGCTTGAGGCGTGGATTGAACGGCTTGCTCACAAGCGTGAGCAGTCGATCGACCTGTATGAACGAGCAGCTGTTGGTAATGCAGAGCCTCGACGAATAATGGATGGAGATCCAATTCTTAACCGCCTACAAACACGGAAGGAGCGGTTTGAGTATGCTGGCCGCACTCTTCAACAGGATGCAGCATTCTTTCTGGTGGTCAATCCTGATGAACTTTCACTCAAAGAAACTGAACGGGCTATCGAAAATCTTGACTCCTACGGACTTGATGTGCGTGGGTTAGCGGTTAATCGTCTGACGCCAGC
>KE356562.1:1353402-1356606 GCA_000416005.1 Haloquadratum sp. J07HQX50
CATTGCTATTCGGTCTCTGGCTATATCAACTCGATCTCCCGTTTTTAGTTGGAACTGGTATCTTTGTCTCACTCATGTTTGCTGGCGTATGGGTTGGAATTCAGTATCCGCTCGCCATCGTTCCTGGGGAGTACCCTGCTCAGACGATTGTGTTAACCAGTAGCTCACTCGGATGGCTCCCAGGCGCAAGCGCCTTTGGCGCGAACACTGTTGCGTGGATTCCAGTTATCTTGGTCTACGCAGCAATCGCCAGCGCACTTCCTGTCTGGACGCTCTTACAGCCTCGTGATTATCTGTCATCATTCCTGCTGTACACAGGCGTAGGTGGGGCACTGTTAGCTGTGATTGTTGGAACACTATTCACTTCAACAACTCAGCCATTGACTACTTCTCTGCAACCGTTCTATGGCTTCATCGGTCAAAGTGGTGCCCCGCTATTCCCACTGTTGTTTATTACGATCGCCTGTGGAACGATCAGTGGGTTCCACTCACTGGTCTCGTCAGGCACAACCGCCAAGCAACTTAATCGGGAAACCGACGCACGAACGATTGGATATGGTGGTATGCTCGGTGAGGGGCTTCTTGCGACGACTGCCCTCATTACAGTCGCAGTTGTGGGATTTAATCCCAACACCGACAGTTTTGGTGGCATTGGTCTGGCGCTTCCGAAGTTCGCAGATGGTGGCGCAGTCCTTCTCACCAGCTTTGGAATCCCAACGTCATTCGGCGGTCCATTCATGGCACTCGTATTAGTAAGCTTCCTGCTTACATCAACAGATACAGCTGTTCGGCTCGGCCGATACATGATGGAAGAAATAGTTGGGACGCCAGAGAGCTCTGCACAATCCTTTGCGGCCGACCGCTATGGCAATGCACTTCTTCAGATAGTTCCAGCTTACATCCTCATCGGAAGCGGCTCATGGGCAACGCTCTGGCAACTATTTGGAGGAGCAAACCAACTGTTGGCTGCCTTGGCTCTTCTTACAGCGACGGTCTGGTTAGCGAACTGGGATGACTCAAAACAGCTTGTGAGCACGGGTGCACCAATGGCGCTGATGGTTGGGATTACTGTCTCAGGGTTGTTATGGCTCGCATTTTACAGTAACATATATCAAAAATTCTTAAATCCCAGCTGGATGAGCGATGCAGGTGCAGTTGAAATGATATCGGCTGTCACCCAAATCGGCATTGCCTTGACACTGATATACCTGGGACTGTCTCTTGTGAAAATGGGCTATGAAAATATCCAAGACGTCCGAGAACGTGATGAGGCAGGGGGGTTCACCTTAGGCGACGATTGATCTAAGTTTCCGTCTTCGTTGCGAGAAATATTTGATGTCACAAAACGATAGTCGACAGTACTCAGTTGCGGGAACTATTGGTATATTGATATTTGAGTCAGCATTAAAGACCATCTCAAGTTTGAGATACTCTGCAGACTGTCAGGGATAACCCGGATCAGATTCCGAGTTGTGACCGAACACGCGAAAGAATTCCACCTGAGCTCTGTCCATTCATATCTCTCCAGAGCGCGAACGCTGCCACGGATTCAGCTTCTTCACTAGCTGTTGCTATTTCATCATCTGGAGCAACGACGATGAGATTTATTTCATAATGTCCGTAATATCCAAATTTGAGTAGCGTCCGATCACGAAAGTCACCTACAAACTCGCCGATTGCATTATCAATTGAGTTTGCAATCACGACAAAGGTGAAGTCAGTCCCAAAGTGTTCCTCATCTGGGTCAAGATATTCTTGTCTGTCTGCCAGCTCGTGTCCCAGTTCAACCAGTCGTTTAAGATATCTGACTGAAGGATTTTGATGTTGCTGGGTGAAAATATACTCATGTGCTTCGTGATTCGCGTATCGGAGAGACGGGTGGAAAAAGTGCTTTTTACTCTCAATTCGCATCTCAGCGGTCAAATTAAACGTATATTCTTCAATTTGAGTATCCTGTTGTAGATCATAATTAAACATCAACCGATTGGCTACTCTGTCAAGATAGCTATCCTCCCATGTGGGAATAGTTGATGGGTCAATATTGGCCCTCTCAGCTAACGCTTCAATATCAACATCGCTGTTATGTTCATCTGACATTTATCGCTCCCCTTGTTGTGTAGTTAATCAGACGACTATCAATTAAGACATCGTCGTTGTTGAGTGTTTGATGTACGCTGTATTGCCGAGCCATCGAGATAGGATTGTTTCTCCTTGTTCGTAGAGTCATATAGGATGGCGGTTCATTAATAATGATGGATTGACTGTGTTAGCTTGATGAACGATAGCGAAAACACTGAGACGTGTGGGCGGTGTTCAATGTCTACGGTTGTTGACGCGACTGAAACGAATAAGAACCCGTTTCATGAGGAGCGAATCGAGATTGCTGAGCACAAGTTACGGTGGGTATCTCCGAGCGCATGGTTAACAGGCATACGAACCCGTCTTGATGACTGGGCTTGGCGTCTCATGAGCGACAACCGATAAACAAGTCAGTAAATCGCCTCTGACTCAGCTAAGAAAAGATGAACTCGGAATCATCACACAGGCGAAACAAAAACTGATGAGTTCCGTTTGACCCCGACACATTCGTTCTGTTCCACTGTAGAATACAGAGATTTATATCTACAGAGCATAGTTAATATCGAACGATGCAAGAGAGTGTCTCCGGTTTCAAAATTCGGGGATCTTGGGGTGACGTAGTCGAACACGGTGAACGTATCACGCGCGCGCTCCGCGATGTTGATATTGATGGTGAAGCGTTCGAAGAGTGGGATGAGTGGCGCCCGAAGTCGCATGAACGATTGAGTGAGGACGTTTCGAAGAAAACCGCCGCTCAGGCTAGCGTTAGCGAAGGAAAGGGCGAACAGGCTGGGAAACGCCCAGATGAGGATCTTCAGACAGCCAGTGAATTATTATCAGAATCATATGAACACGTAGGCAATGGTGAGTCAACCTCAGCCGTCAAGCGCTGGTCAGACTCACTCGGGTATGTCAAACGCGCGGCTGACTCTGCAGGTCGCCGTGCATTACGTCGTGTTGAAGACACTGTATATCAACGCGTTATGACACAGATTGCACCGTATTATTTCGACAATGAGCTGATCAGCGCAAATATTCAGAAATCATCGCATGGTGAGGAAAATATTGCATTTATTTTCGAAGTAAATATTAACGATGATCGACTCAAAACAGATATAAGCACAC
>KE356562.1:1357807-1360139 GCA_000416005.1 Haloquadratum sp. J07HQX50
AACTGAGACCGCTGAAGCAGCAGAGGGCGTGGAGGAGCCAAAACTCCGAACAATCACTCAGTCCGACGACAAATTGAGCAAAATACCCCCCTATTTAGAGATGACTGAGCTTCTTCATATTGAGTCCGGCGAACTCACGACTGCAGAGATTATGTCTGCTATCGAGTCGGGGAGCCGCGTTGTGGTTAGTGCAGCTATGTTAGGGGGGTCTCATACTGTTTCGCTTCGACACGATGGTGAAGTATACTATTGTGATACACCAACGACGCTGCACAAACACACAAATCCAGACGAAATGCGTGAGTGTATCGAGAAGATGGGATACAGCAGCTCATCTTGAGGACATACTCGGTAAAATAGCATGGTACTTTTGCTATCGTAGCTCCCAGATACACATATGAGTGAGTCACCTGCTTTCAATCAACTCTTAGACACAGAAGACCCAAGTTTTCAGCAAGTTCTTGGGTGTGTCTTCGGTATTCAAAAGCACGAAAGTGAGACGTATTTGTTGCTGCTTGAACACCCTGGCAGCACAGTCGCTGAGTTAGCCGAACGTGCCGACCGTGACCGCAGTAATGTCAACCGATCACTGTCGACGTTGATGAATAAAGGCTTGGCTGATCGAAACCGGCGATTGCTCGATCCTGGTGGGTACGTTTATCAATATACCGCAACGGATCTCCCAGAAGCCAAATCAAGACTCCACTCAGCGCTTGATGCGTGGGCCGACTCGGTTCACAATTGTATCGATACGTATGGAATCGATGAGGTCCCCTCAAGTGAGCCCACATGATTTATTCACAGAGAGAACATTAAGTCTGTTTCAGACAATAATCGTCGCAGCTCAATCAAACCGCCCTCCTTTTTACGTCCGGGCAGCGTTACACTGTTCAATGAGCCTCAAACTCAGCGCCGCTGCCCCGACCGTGCCCGCCGAGGCCCAAAACGGCGTCTGGCTTGCGGACATTGAGACCGGCGAGACCTATGCACCATTCGACGAAATTCGGTATACTGGTGAAGACGGTAACCTCTTAGAGGTTCGTTACGCGGAACTACCGACATTTGCCGATTTTAAAGGTCAGGGGCGAGGTGTCTGGCGATATCACGCTGCACTCCCGTTTAGAACAGGCGTAACGCTTCCAGAGGGTGATACTCCCCTACACAAAGCCCCTCGTATTCGCGATGAGATTGGTATCAATTCACTTCGCGTCAAGCATGAGGGGATGAACCCGACAGGATCGTTCAAAGACCGGGGCATGACTGTTGGTGTTCGGGTAGCCAAGGAACTTGGTGTTGACCGGCTTGCTTGTGCTTCGACTGGTAATACATCGGCTGCTCTTGCAGCGTATGGCGCTCGCGGTGGAATGGAAACACTTGTTTTGTTACCCGCTGGGAAAGTCGCATCAGGGAAGATTGCCCAAGCGGCGCTTCATGATGCTCGGATTCTTGAGGTCGATGGTAACTTCGATAACTGTTTAGATATCGTCCAGGATCTGGCACAAAAAGGAGAAGTGTATCTACTCAACTCGCTGAATCCGTTTCGGCTTGAGGGGCAGAAAACGATTGGTATAGAAATACTCGAACGATTCATGGCCGAAGAAGGGATGTTTCCTGATCGGATTGTCCTTCCAGTTGGTAATGCAGGAAACACATCTGCACTATACAAGGCATTTCGCGAACTCGTCCAGTCGGGAGCGCTCAATCCCACAGAAGTTCCCCGGTTGACGGGAGTCCAAGCTGCTGGTGCAGCTCCAATGGTGGAGGCTGTTGAGCATGGGTGGGATGGTATTCAACGGTGGGAGTCAGTCGAGACACGAGCAACGGCGATTCGAATCGGAAATCCGGTGAATGCGCCGAAAGCACTCCCGGGCATCCGAGAAACGGGCGGGACAGCAATCGATGTCTCTGACGATGAGATTACAGATGCTCAGCAAAGCCTTGCAAAAGAGGGGATTGGCGTCGAGCCTGCGTCGGCAGCCTCTATTGCAGGCCTTCGCAAACTCAGAGATCGTGGTGTCGTCGATTCAACCGAAAATGTGGTCTGTCTCACTACTGGACATCTGCTTAAAGACACAGACGAAGCATTCAAAGCTGGGGGCGACCCCGAACCAGTTGCTAATGACACTGATGCTGTTCTTCAGCATATTGGTGCGAAGTGATATGCCCGCCCTGAAGCGGCTTTCACTGCAAGTGGAATTCCGACAAAATCGCTGAATTGGGATTTCAACACATGTTCGCGCCATTGTTCTCCTACTTCGTCCTACTGATAACCTAAACGGGACTGTTTAAACAGATAATATCGGATTCCTGTGACAACTCGAAGAAGCGCTCT
>KE356562.1:1361651-1373424 GCA_000416005.1 Haloquadratum sp. J07HQX50
CTCACCACTGATATCATATGCTGTTTCCACGATATGACCTGCCTCACGTAACTGGTTAATACCAGCATCGTCTATTGGATCGGTAACCAGCACTTTCATACGCGTATCTGCTTTCGGTTTGTGAATAAGTGTTTCTTCATCGGTATCTGAGTCTATCTATGCTGCACGGTTGATTAGTATAGCTAAGACTCAAAGAGTACAAAATTTAAATCAAATTTAGCCGTGAATTAAATATGAGCCTCGTGGCATTCGACTTTGACGGCACACTCTCCGACTCGGAAATGACAGTTTTGTTAGCGAAGGAGCAAGGCGTCGCTGATCAGGTCGAAGATATCACCACACGAGCCATGAATGATGAGATCTCGTATGCAGAGAGTCTCAGAACCCGCGTCGAATTATTGACTGGACTCACTCCAACACAGATTAAGGCTGCTTTTGAATCGGTGACACTTCGCACACATGCAGCAGATCTTCTCATCCAACTCCGCGAGGCAGGTCACACGGTTGTGATTCTTACTGGTGGATTTGAGCGCGGGGTTCAGACAGCCCTCCGAAATGAAAGCGGGTATGTAGATGAAATTGTAGCGAACCGCCTGCAGACCGATGAAGGGGTCTTAACAGGCGATGTGAGTGGCCCGCTGATTGAAGACACTAAAGATGAAGTGCTCTATTCACTCGCCCACAGCAAGAGCTACGATGTTGATGAGACAGTGGCGATTGGCGACGGAGCAAACGATCTTCCGATGTTGCAGGTCGCCGATCACGCGATTGGGTTTAATCCAAAGCCAGCGGTCGGTAGTGCCTGTGACATCACCGTTGAGTCGATGTTAGCGTTAGGTGAAGCGTTCGCCGATTACGGCCTGCTTGATTCTGCACTGCGCTGAGTCATCAGTCGACAGTGACTTGCTTTTGAGCTTGAATCGGTGTCAGCGGAAGTGTCGGAAAAGAGATCTCAGCGATATAATTCAATTTCGCAGTGTCAGCACCGAAGACACCGACTGGCACTGTCATCAAGTTCTTCAGATATCCATCGTGTGTGAGCATCTCAACATCATTTACTGTCACCCGGACAGCGACGGGCGCACCACCCCAACGATTTCTGATTGTGAGTTTAGACATCTGGTTCTCACCGCGGGTAATCATGTCTGGCATCGTATCCCAGCTTACCGTAACCCGCGGAAACTCTCTGGCGTTTTTGATGATTTGGTCTGCCACCCCCTCTGACAGCCCAGCGCGAACAAGTTCACTAGCCCCAGCTTCGACAATATCTACAGGTGTCTTCAGTCCCCCTTTCGCAAGTGTCTCGGCTCGTGTCGCCCCTATTCCATCCACAGCAGTGAGCGCGACTGCATCTCGCGAGACCCCATGCTCAACACGCGCCTCAACACGACAGGCCAAGTTAGCTGTGCGCGGTCCACTGAACTCAGCAACAAACTCCCTCAGTGCTGAAAGCAGTCGAAGCCCATTCTGCTTGATAATCCATGCATCCGACCGCAGATCAGACGGAACTTGATTATTCATTCCCGCGTGCAAAATCGCCAATACCTTGCGGGATCCACCCTCCAAATCGGTCGAAACGCGGTCTAACACAGCAGCAATTGCATCGGTTTCATTTTGCCGAGCAGACACAGAATTAAATTCGTCAGCGTTCGCGACAGTCTCTAAGATCATGTCGCTGGTGATCGTTGGCTGCTGACTGAGCTCGTAGAACTGCTCGGCCGTGTGAAGTCGAAGATAGTACTTTGATGCTAGCTGGCCGAGCTTTGTTGTCGTGACGCTCAAATCATCACCCATCTCAATAAAACCCCGCTCAACCAATGAGTCAAGTGTTGTTCGGAGCTGCTCTTTGAGCGTTTCAAACCCATATGTCGCTGGACGGGACTGTGCGCGCTGATAGAAGAAGGTGGTCTGTAACCAGCTAAACACATCTTCAAGATCGCGTATCGTTCCCATCGCAATTTCAGCGTTGAGATGTGAATCAAGATCTTCTTCGAGTTGAGATTCGATTGCTTTCCCTTCCTTTAACAGCTGCTGATATCGATGTTCGTCTGATTGATCGCAGATCACCCACCCATAGCCGATATCATCATAGCCAGGTCGACCTGCTCGACCAAGCATCTGTAGGATATCGAGCGGCGAGATATCTACTTCACCCTCTAAGGGGTCATGATATTTCGTATCTCGAATGACGACACATCTGGCTGGTAGGTTGACTCCCCATGCAAGTGTCGATGTTGAGAAGAGAAGTTGGATTCTGCCTGATTTGAACCATGACTCAACCCGGTCACGATCATCCTTAGCCAGTCCCGCATGGTGGAATCCAATGCCATCTGGAGCAACAGACGCCAACGTTTCATTGCTCAGATTGGTGAGTTGTTCATGAAAGCTAAGCTCATCGCGCTCTTGATCCTGAGTGCTAATGTCAATCTCTTCAGCAGCTTTCTTGGCTGCTTGAACAGCATCTTGCCGCGATGAGACAAAGACAAGCCCCTGTCCACCTTCGCTGAGATGTGGCTTGACAATATCAAGTGTTTGATAAAGACGCCGGTATTTATCAGCGAAACTATTCTCACCGTGCGTGTATGTTTGAACGTTAGCGTACAGGTCAACTGGTCGGTACCCTTCATCGAACTGAAACGTTGTCTCATCAGGTGCATCCAGCCAAGCGGCGACATCATCAATATTTGGCATTGTCGCAGAGAGAGCAATGATCCGAGGATCGCAGAGGCGTCGTAATCGCGAGACAGTTACCTCAAGAACACCGCCGCGGGCAGCCGAGTCCAATAGATGTACTTCATCAATTACACAGCAGTCAATATCCGTCACAAATGCATATCGCGCTGACTGGTGCTTGCGGGTTGCTGAGTCAGTCTTCTCAGGCGTCATCACCAGAATGTCCGCTCGCTCTGCTCGACGCGGATTTAATTCTCGTTCGCCAGTGACGACATATACGGAATACCCAAGTGATTCAAATCGCTCCCACTCCGTCTCTTTCTCATTTGTTAGCGCACGAAGCGGTGCAATAAAAAGTGCAGTGCCATCATTCGCCAGTGTCCGACAAATAGCCAACTCTGCGAGCGCTGTTTTGCCACTTGCTGTCGGTGCCGCAGTTACGATGTTCTCCGTATTCTCAATTATCGCCGGTGCTGCTTCTTTTTGCATTTGATTAAATTCATCAAAATCAAATGCATCCGCGAACTCGGGGACGACGTCTGTTACCTTCACCGTCGGCCCCCCTGGCTGATTTTCCCGCTTAGCACGACGGTTGGGAGCTTCACACGCAAAATCTGGTCTCTGGAAGCAAAGACGTTTCTCTCCTTTCGACGCTGTATCGACGTCCATTTGCCCCCTGCGGTATCACTATTATATATGCAGGGGGTACTCGTTGATGAGCGTGTACGTGTCGGAGGCGATGCTAAGCAGCAATTCCATGATTCCCGTGCATATGGTCGGGTCATAAATGGGACAGAAATTGAACTTTCCCCTACCGAAGCAGCACATCTTCTCGCTCGAGGGGACATTGATGCAATTGTACAACCTGATAGCACTGCTACGCTCGGGCTCCGAGGCTTTCTTCAAGAAACAGGGATGACATTACAGTTCGGTGTATATAAAGACCTTCGTGATAGAGGATTCTATCTTTCACCTGCAGCTGTAGCATGGCCCGGTGTCGATGTATCGACCGCTGATAGTGACGTTGACTTTGTCGTTTTCCCGCGTGGGTCTGGCCCTGATGATGGGTCGATTGCATATCGCATTCGTGTCGCCAGCGAACGTGACTCCTTACACTTGAGGCGGCTTAGTGACACAGTAACCGCTGTCGTTGACGAAGATGGAGAGCTCACTTATTTTGAGGCCATCCCAGGCCTACCAGAAACGGAATCAAAGGACATGGCGGCTCATACCGATTCCTCATCAGATTTGAACCTCTCGGCGACACCACTCACTGCTGCACTTCAATCAGACCGTGTGATCTGCGATCCAGGAAACGGACAGTTGTATCAAAAGTACTTTTTTGGACAACGACTTTTTGGCCGCAACGCAGATGAAGGCCCTCTCCAGCTATCACTCCTTGAGGGCCTCTATTTAGCTACTCGTGGGGCGATTACGGTTGATCCAGCTGATATTCGTGACCGCGGGCGATCAATTGAAACTGTTGATGAAATGTTTACGCGGCGGTATGCTGTGTACCACTATCTACGCAGTCACGATATCGTCCCAAAAAGCGGATATAAATTCGGTGCTGACTTTCGCATTTACCCGGATTTTTCCGATGTGTCCTCCCTTGAGCACTCAGCAGCACTTATTCGAGTTCACTCGCCAGAGACAACACTATCCCCACGGGAGCTATCACTCGATGTGCGACTTGCTGGCGGGGTACGGAAACGAATGTCTTTTGCGCTCACCGAAGTCAACGGCGATATAGACTGGCTGACAGTCGCCCGACTTACTCCATGACCCGAGACTCTGATACTTCACAATCTGATGCGACCGATAGTTCGCCTGCCACTAATGATACACCTCGTGCTGATGGCGGCGCAGCAGATGCTGCTGGTGCTGATTCGGTGACACTGGATCCGTGGGGTTCCTCAACGATTTCCGATTATCAAAAACTGTTCAACAAGTTCGGCATCGAAACGTTCGATAAGTTGTTAGATGATGTTGCACATCCACATTATCTCATGCGACGTGGCGTCATTTTCGGACACCGCGACTATGGACCCGTTGCGGAAGCGCTCCGAAATGATGAGGACGCAGCTGTGCTCTCGGGATTTATGCCGACTGGTGACCCGCATATTGGACACAAGCTTGTCTTTGATGAGATAATCTGGCATCAGGAGCAGGGAGCAGACGCTTTCGCACTGATCGCAGACTTGGAGGCACACTCAGCCCGTGGTATGAGTTGGGACGATATTGATACACATGCTCGCGATTATCTTCTCAGTCTACTAGCACTCGGGTTTGATCCCGAGTCCGGTGAATTATATCGACAGTCAGAGAATCGTAGACTGCAAGACTTAGCATTTGAACTCGGTGAAAAAGCAAATTTCTCTGAACTGTCAAATATCTATGGGTTCGATAGCGAAACGAACGTCTCGTATATGCAATCAGTCATTACACAGATGGCTGATATTCTTTATCCACAGATTGAGGACCCGAAACCAACTATCATTCCTGTCGGACCCGATCAAGACCCCCACGTTCGGTTAGCACGTGACCTTGCTGCACGGATGCGATTTTTCAAAGTCACCTCTGCATATGCCAGCTTTGAGGTGACCGATGCTGAGCGCCGACTACTGTCAGATGCATACGACGAGCGTGAGGTGTATGCTGAAACCCCAACCCGCCCACGATGTGAGGAAGCAAGCGAATGGATTGCAGCCTCGGAGATTGATGCACCAACTCAGGTAGTGACTGGACTTCAAGAGAAGCTCACGAACGCCGGAATGGAACCCCTCCGTCCACGTGTGCGATTCTTAAACGCTAACGCGACTGACGAGGCATTCGATGCACTCATCGAGGCAATTGAAGGGGAAAAACGACGCTACGATGAGCATATTGATGCTTTCCAGCTCGGTCTTGATAGTGCTGCGAAGCTAGCGCGCGAAATAGAGGTTGAGCATGGTGGCTACGGATTCGTCGCCCCGTCGTCAACCTATCATCGGTTCATGACTGGTTTGACTGGTGGCAAAATGTCCTCCTCAGTTCCGGCATCTCATATTTCGTTACTGGACGACCCTGAAACAGGATATGAAAAAGTGAAAGCTGCGACTACCGGTGGTCGGGATACAGCCGAAAAACAACGGGAACTTGGTGGGGAAGCAGACGAATGTCCGGTGTATGAACTCTACGCATATCTCCTTGCTGAAGGTGATGATGAGTTCGCAACGACAGTGTATGACGAATGTGTTTCTGGTGAGCGACTGTGCGGTGGGTGTAAAGAACAGGCTGCAACGATGATGGCCGAATTCTTAGAGACACATCAAGAGAAACGTCAGGAGGTGCAGTCGAAGCTTGATGAATTAGATATTTCATTGACTTCCTCGCGTCGAGACACACCATCTGGTGACGAATAGAGGCTATCTTAGCAGTGGTCTTCGGAACTGCTAATTAATCGCTATATGTATACGGAATCATACCATCTTGTATAGAACTATGAATTTATGAGCACGCAACTGCCTGAATCGCACGTCGCAGTGTTGACTGCGGCAAGTGCAACTGATGCGGACCCGATTGAGAGCCTCGCGAGGTCAGCTGAAGTGAGCCCCGAAACTGCATCTCAAGCAGCGTTTGAGCTCGCAGACGAAGGCTTCGTTGAGCTGACTGAAGAGCACACTGTTGAGTATGGAATAACTGATGAGGGACACACATATATTGACAGAGGGCTCCCTGAGCGCCGGTTATATGACACTGCTGTCGAACTTGCCCAAGACGATATCCCCCTCGGTGATGTGATAGAGCATACCGAACTGAGCGGGCAGGAAGTCGATATTGCCTTGGCTAACTTCACGCGGAAAGAGCTGGGTGAAATTGAGTCGGGGAATCTCCATCCGAATTCCGATGCTCCTTCTCCTGACCCAGATCAAGAAGCATTAGCAGCGGTTGCTCACGAGCGCCCACTCGCTGAGCTCGATACAGAAACACTTGAGCGCCTGTTAGAGCGCAATCTACTCGAAGCAACCGAACAGACCACGAGGAAGATAACGCTGACTGATGCCGGCGTCACTACCCTTATGGAAGGTGTTGAAGTAGCTGACACTGTCGATCGAATTACACCCGAGATGCTCACTTCTGGTGAATGGCGTGACGTTGAGTTTAGTGAGTACAATGTCGAAGCCGATGCTCCATCAATCACGGCCGGTAAACCGCACGTCCTCAGACACACCGCTGAGCGAGTCAAAGATGTATTAGTTGGGATGGGATTTACAGAAATGACTGGGCCGCACGCCGACGCAGATTTCTGGATTAATGACTGTCTGTTCATGCCACAGGATCACCCTGCTCGGACCCACTGGGATCGGTTCGCCCTTGATGTTGATCCAATGGATGAAATTCCAACAGACCTCTTGGAGCGCGTAGAAAACGCACACCGAGAGGGGGTTGGGTCAGATGGTGATGGCTATCATTCGCCGTGGTCAGATGACTTTGCCCGTGCGGTTGCTCTGCGCGGCCACACCACTTCACTATCCATGCGATATCTCTCAGGCATAGAAGTCGGGAGACTTTCACCACCGCAGCGGTATTTCTCAGTTGAGAAGGTTTATCGTAACGATACGCTCGATTCGACACATCTTCTCGAATTCTTCCAAATCGAGGGGTGGGTGATGGCCGAAGACCTCTCAGTCCGTGATCTCATGGGAACGTTTGTCGAGTTCTACGAACAGTTTGGCATTACAGACATACAGTTCAAACCACACTATAATCCATATACAGAGCCTTCGTTTGAGCTCTTCGGCCGTCATCCAACGACTGACGAACTCATCGAGATTGGGAACTCAGGAATGTTTCGTGAGGAAGTGCTCACCCCACTTGGCGTTGAATGCGATGTAATGGCCTGGGGACTCGCACTTGAACGACTTGCTATGTTGACAACCGGCGCGGAGGATATTCGAGATCTCCATGGGACATTAGCGGATATTCAATTCCTGCGAGACGCCGAGGTGAGCTACTAATGCCTGTCGTTGATATTGATATTGAGCAGCTCCGGTCACTCACTGGTCGTACCGACCAATCAGTCGAAACGTTCAAAACTGATCTATTTGACCTTGGACTGGAATTTGAAGGCAAAACTGAACAGGGTAAGTTACAATTTGAGTTTGGCCCTGACAGGCTTGACAGACTCTCAGTTGAGGGAGTGGCTCGCTCGCTCCGATATCATTATGGACTTGACCGCGGTGTCGAAGTATTGTCAACCAACGATGCAGAGTTTACTATCGAAGTAACAGATACCGTTCCGAGTGACCGTCCATACGTGACTGCGGCCATCGCAAGGGGTGTCAGGTTGGATAGGAATATCTTAGACTCACTTATTCAGCTACAGGAAAAACTACATGCCACAATCGGTCGACAACGAGCGAAAGGAGCGATTGGCATTCACGACTTGACGATGCTGAAGGGGCATCGAGTCAGCGAGGACGCCAGTGGTCCTTCGATTACATATACTGGTGTTGACCCAAGCGAGGATTGCTTTGTCCCTTTAGATGCTGACCGCGAGTTAACGCCACAAGAAGTGCTGGATGAGCACCCAACTGGTAGGAAATACGCTGAATTAGTCAGTGAGTACGACCGCTATCCTGCTATCTATGACGAACTGGGTCTGTTTTCATTCCCCCCAGTTATCAATGGCCGGCGAACGGAGGTTTCGACTAATTCTCGTGACCTCCTTATCGAACTCACTGGTACCGATCAGTGGACGATTGACCGTATGGGAACGATCCTTTGCTACGCACTCTCCGCGCGGGGGGCAAGCATTGAGTCGGTTAAGATTGACTATGATGATCGTCAACTAATCCGTCCAGATCTCTCTGTCGAAACAAAACAGATTTCTCATGAGCGAATCGAGACTGTCCTCGGGGTTACATTCAGCTCTGAAGAACTCATCTCATTGTTTGAGCGTGCAGGATTGAATGCGCACCCAGCAGACACATCGACTGAAGACGACATCAATTACACTGTCTCTATTCCTCCATACCGTGTTGATGTACTCCATCCTTTGGACCTTGTTGATGATGTCGGGCGAGCGTATGGGTTCGATAATCTCTCTCCGCGATATCCCGACGTTGGGACCGTTGGTAGCCGCCACGAGCGCTCTCGCTTGGAAGCGGCGGTGCGAACGCTCCTCACTGGACTCGGATTTGAAGACCTGCTAAACTTCCATATGACAAATGAAACTCGCGTGTTCGACCGGATGTCTCTGCTCCCCTCTGACGATGCATTCGGTGCCAAAACACCTGTCGAAATTACTGAGCCATACAGCGAAGAGTATGAAATCCTCCGCCCATGGCTCCTTCCTTCACTAATAACGGTACTTGAGAATAATACACATCGACCATACCCACAAAACCTTGCAGAGGTCGGCTTCGTGGCTCACAATGATCCGTCATCGAATACACGTGTTGAAGAGAAGCGACACGTCGGAGCAGTCTTAGCCAGACATGACGCCACTTACGAAGATGCAAAGGCGCATCTTCAACTGCTCTGTGAAAATGTGGGTGTCTCGCTGCGCACTCCTGCTACCTCACACCCTTCCTTCATAGATGGACGTACTGCTGCGTGTGAAATTGACGGCGAACAGACAGGCGTGATTGGTGAGATTCACCCGTCCGTTCTTGTTAAGCATAATCTGGAACTTCCTGTCGTTGGATTCGAGTTCGAATTGAATTCGTTTCGCGAGTAGACACAGCTATAACCGAGTATCTTAACACCGTTGCCGATGGAAATTTTGTTTACGAATGCCGAGCGGAGAATACGACCCCAATACTATTGAACCGAAATGGCAAGACCAGTGGGTCGAGAACGGAACATACCAATACGCTGAAGATATAGATAACCCAGACACAGCGTTCTCTGTCGATTCACCCCCGCCGACAGTCTCTGGAGATCTACATTGGGGACATGTCTATGGGTTCACACTTCAGGACTTCGTTGCTCGATTCAACCGCATGCGCGGTCAAAATGTCTTCTTCCCGTTTGGATATGATGATAACGGTATTGCATCAGAACGTCTCACTGAAGATGAACTTAATATTCGCCATCAGGACTACGAACGGCGTGAGTTCCAAAAATACACCCGTGAAATATGCCAGGAGTATGAAACACGATTTACAGAGAAGATGCAGCGACTTGGCATCTCTATTGATTGGGAGCAAACATATCAAACAATTTCGCCAACAGTTACACGCACCTCCCAGCTGTCTTTCATCGATCTTTACGAGCAGGGCCGCGAGTACCGACAGCAAGCACCCACAATTTGGTGTCCAGAGTGTGAAACGGCAATTTCACAAGTTGAAACAGAAGATGCTGAGCACCCAAGTCATTTTCACGACATTGAATTTGATGTCGTTGACCCCGACCCAGAGGCCTCATCATCGTTTGTGATCTCAACAACCCGTCCAGAGCTTCTTCCTGCCTGCGTTGCTGTTTTCATCCACCCAAATGATGCTGAAAATGAGCATCTTGTCGGTGAGCGTGCACGAATCCCGCTCTTCGAGCATGAAGTGCCAATCATGGCAGATGATCGTGTCGATATGGAAACCGGATCTGGGATAGTAATGTGTTGCACATTTGGTGATCAAACCGACATTGAATGGTACCAGGCACACGATCTTGAACTTCGCATCGCTATCGATGAATCAGGAACGCTCACCGACGTTGCCGAAGAATATAGTGGGCTTTCCTCTGAAGCGGCTACGACTGCTATTGTTGACGATTTAAGAGACTCGGGGGCGTTGCAGGATCGTCGTCGTATCACCCACACGGTGAACGTTCACGAACGCTGTGGCACCGGTATTGAGTTCCTCGTCAAAGAACAGTGGTACTGTAAACTCCTTGATAAAACCGATGAGTATCTCCAGGCTGGACGTGAGATGGAGTGGTACCCTCAGAAAATGTTCACTCGATATAAAAACTGGATTGAGGGGCTTGAATGGGACTGGGCAATCTCCCGACAACGCTCATCTGGTATTCCGTTTCCGGTGTGGTATTGTATGAACTGTGACGAAGTGATCATCGCTGAACGCGAGGACTTGCCAGTTGATCCACTCAGCGATGAACCACCAGTGACAGACTGTCCTGCCTGTGGTCATGAGAACTTCCGTCCGGAAAATGATGTTTTTGACACCTGGGCAACGTCCTCACTCACACCACTCATCAACGCTGGTTGGGGCTGGAACAGTGACAATCAGACATTTGAACTTGACTCCCCAGAGTTGTATCCTTTTGACCTCCGACCACAAGGACATGACATTATCTCCTTCTGGCTCTTCCATACTGTGGTTAAATGCTATGAACATACAGGATCTGTCCCATTCGATAGTGTAATGATTAATGGAATGGTCTTGGATGAAAATCGTGAAAAAATGTCGAAATCAAAAGGGAATGTAATAGCACCTGACTCCGTGATTGATGCATATCCCGTTGATGCTGCACGCTACTGGTCGGCTGGATCTGCAGTCGGCGATGACCTCCCATACTCTGAGAAGGGATTGCGCGCAGGTGAAAAGCTCATTCGGAAACTCTGGAATGCCTCAATACTTGTTGAATCGCTCACCGAAGATGCTCCGGACTCATATTCACTTGCCGACTTACGCCCACTTGATAGATGGGTACTAGCTACACTTGATAGAGAAATCTCGGAAGTGACGAGTTATCTTGATTCGCGTGAGTTCTCGAAGGCCCGGGACAGTCTTCGAAGTACTTTTTGGCACACTTTCTGTGACGACTATCTTGAAGTTGCCAAGCAACGTATTCGAGAGAATAACGACCAATCAGCCAAGTACACACTAAACGTTGCACTTGAACGGTTTCTCAGATTATTTGCGCCAATCTTGGCCCACATTACTGAAGAACTGTACCAACAGCTGTATGCGAGGGAGAGCGACTCAAGCATTCATCAAGCTGAGTGGCCAACACCATTAGGAATCGATGCAGATATTGAGGCCGGGGAAACAGCGATGGAAGTCGTCGGTGCACTTCGCAAGTACAAAACTAATCGCCAACTTCCGATGAATGCTCGTCTCGATCACGTTGCAGTGTGGGGTGACATTGGTGCATT
>KE356562.1:1376513-1383228 GCA_000416005.1 Haloquadratum sp. J07HQX50
GAGACATTCCCTCTCGTGATCGAAGATACTTCATCTTCCATCCACTCGGGTTTGTTATCTGGGGCGTCGTCCACCCACGCCCATGCATTGTACACATGTACACGATCCGTCCCACGTTCTAAAAGCCGAATCTCTGTTGGGTCTGCTTTCGCTTCGTTCTCTGAATTATACCGCTCATATCCATCTAATCGGCGCGCAGCTTTTAGTGCGGCTTGTCGTGGCATACGACCTGTGAATTGCGCTGTTCGCTCACCGTCTTCCATTTTGACAAAATTTCGTTTGCCGTCCTCACGTACCATTGCTCAAACTCCTGTATCAACCAAATCTTCAATCTATCATAAATATATCGCCCATCCTCGCGCAGTCAGTCGATTTATCTGCCGGCAAATTCAAATATACAACACTATGTCTTTACATTGGCCAGTAACAATCCCAATCTATTACACCACCACTCTTGACGTGAAACCACACGACGCGACGGGGTCAGTTCGACGAGTTTTTATGTTACCCACTTCTTCGTTATAATACGCAGAAATCATTTGCCTCTAAGCAGAAGGACAGAGTTCGAATATATGCTAACTTCATGTTGGCCTGAACTCTCTCTGCATTGGGGCATATTGATTCTCTCAGTGGTCTGAACTGTCGGAGGGTTTATACCTCCTAATACAGTAAGTTTAGATCCGAAAGAAATGAGGATTTCACCCCTCCGGTCCTTCCGGACAGATGAAATCTGATGTTCGCCTTGACGATTCGGTGACTCCTGTCTGGTGTCACCTGAATCATTTGGACCATGCAATGCCAACTTGGTGACCAACATCTTTCGTTGGTCCCGCCAACCGCCCCATACGGGGCACATTCCGGTTGATCCTGCCGGAGGCCATTGCTATCGGAGTCCGATTTAGCCATGCTAGTCGTGCGAGCTTAGACTCGCGGCACCGAGCTCAGTAACACGTGGCCAAACTACCCTGTAGAGACGTATAACCTCGGGAAACTGAGGCTAATCCGTCATACCGGTTGAACGGTTGAACTCCATCAACCTCGAAATGCCCCGGCGCTACAGGATGTGGCTGCGGCCGATTAGGTTGACGGTGGGGTAACGGCCCACCGTGCCAATAATCGGAACAGGTTGTGAGAGCAAGAACCTGGAGACGGCATCTGAGACAAGATGCCGGGCCCTACGGGGCGCAGCAGGCGCGAAACCTTTACACTGCACGCACGTGCGATAAGGGGACTCCGAGTGCGAGGGCATATCGTCCTCGCTTTTGTGTACCGTAGGGTGGTACACGAACAAGGGCTGGGCAAGACCGGTGCCAGCCGCCGCGGTAATACCGGCAGCCCGAGTGATGGCCGATCTTATTGGGCCTAAAGCGTCCGTAGCTGGGTCTGAAAGTCCATCGGGAAATCCACTCGCTCAACGAGTGGCCGTCCGGTGGAAACTCCAGACCTTGGGACCGGAAGGCTCGAAGGGTACGGCCGGGGTAGGAGTGAAATCCTGTAATCCCGTCCGGACCACCGATGGCGAAAGCACTTCGAGAAAACGGATCCGACAGTGAGGGACGAAAGCTAAGATCGCGAACCGGATTAGATACCCGGGTAGTCTTAGCCGTAAACAATGTTCGTTAGGTATGACACAGACTACGCGTCTGTGTTGTGCCGTAGGGAAGCCGAGAAACGAACCGCCTGGGAAGTACGTCTGCAAGGATGAAACTTAAAGGAATTGGCGGGGGAGCACTACAACCGGAGGAGCCTGCGGTTTAATTGGACTCAACGCCGGACATCTCACCAGCCCCGACTACAGTGATGACGATCAGGTTGATGACCTCGTCACGACGCTGTAGAGAGGAGGTGCATGGCCGCCGTCAGCTCGTACCGTGAGGCGTCCTGTTAAGTCAGGCAACGAGCGAGACCCGCACCCCTAATTGCCAGCAACAATCTCGATTGGTTGGGTACATTAGGAGGACTGCCAGTGCGAAACTGGAGGAAGGAACGGGCAACGGTAGGTCAGTATGCCCCGAATGGGCTGGGCAACACGCGGGCTACAATGGTCGAGACAATGGGTCGCTACCTCGAAAGAGGACGCTAATCTCCGAAACTCGATCGTAGTTCGGATTGTGAGCTGCAACCCGCTCACATGAAGCTGGATTCGGTAGTAGTCGCCTTTCAGTAAAAGGCGGCGAATACGTCCCTGCTCCTTGCACACACCGCCCGTCAAAGCACCCGAGTGAGGTCCGGATGAGGCTGTCTTAGACAGTCGAATCTGGGCTTCGCAAGGGGGCTTAAGTCGTAACAAGGTAGCCGTAGGGGAATCTGCGGCTGGATCACCTCCTAACGACCGGGAGTCGGCCGATGGCCGACCCCACACTGCAGTCAACACGACTGCATTCGCGGAAACACAACTGCATTGCATTGCATTGCATCGTACTGTATTGTATCACAGCACAGTGCGACTTCGATCCAAATGATGCCGTGTCTCGCTGGTTACACAGCCAGACTCAACATGCCAGACAGGCACCTTAGAATTGTCAAGGCAAGGGCCCATAGCTCAGCGGAAGAGTGCCTCCTTTGCAAGGAGGATGCCCTGGGTTCGAATCCCAGTGGGTCCATTCCAGATGCAGTATCCCGTGAAAACGTGGATATGAAGGGTTCGACGGACGCGCCACTGCCATGGCCGTCCGATGACAACCATTGTACGCGTGTAATCCAGACGCCCACTGAACCCGTTCACACGGGTTGTGGACGTCTCTTCGTTGCATACCGCAACGAGACAACACAACACAACATAACGTAACATAACTTACACACTCAACACAGAGTGAATCTCAATTCACTCTGATCTGATATCGTCGTCACCGTTACTGTCACTGTCACCAGTGACACTGTGACGACACCGATTACATTACTTACTGGCTACTGTACTGGCTGGTGAATGGCTCGGCTCGAGTGCCGATGACGGACGTGCCAAGCTGCGATAAGCCTGAGCAAGCTGCATGGAGGCGAAGAACTCAGGATCTCCGAATGGGAATCCCCACCGCAATTGCTTCGCGCAATGGGGAACGCCCCGAATTGAAACATCTTAGTAGGGGCAGGAACAGAAAGCAACCGCGATGTCGTTACTAACCGCGAGTGAACGCGACCCAGTCCAAACCGAAGCCCTCACGGGCAATGTGGTGTTCGGAGTTGCCATCATGGATTTAACGTCGACCAGAAATCTCCTGGAACGGAGTACGACACAGGGTGACAGTCCCGTATGACCGACCGACAATCTTGGGCGACATCCAGAGTAGCGGGGGTTGGATCTCCCTCGTGAACATCGCAGGCATCCCCTGTGAAGACTACATACTCCTCGAGACCGATAGCGAACAAGTAGCGTGAGCGAACGCTGAAAAGCACCCCGAACAGGGCGGTGCAATAGGGCCTGAACTCAGTCAGTGATAGAACGACGTGGCATACAAGGTCCCAATCTTAACGACCGTGGGGCGACCCACCTGTAGGCCGATTGGGATGCCGATGTCGCGTCGTGCGTTTTGAAAAACGACCCAGGGAGTGTATCTACCCGACGAGTCTAACTGGTCAACCCAGGCAGGCGCAGGGAACCCGACATGGCCGCAGTCCACACGGACCAGGGCCGCCGTACTTCAATGCGGGGAGTCAGGTGGATACGACCCGAAACCGAGTGATCTACGCGCGGGCAAGGTGAAGCGTGGCGAAAGCTGCGTGGAGGCCTGCTAGAGATGGTGTCCTACAATACCCTCTCGTGACCCGTGTGTAGGGGTGAAAGGCCCATCGAACTCGGCAACAGCTGGTTCCAGCCGATACATGTCGAAGCATGTCCTCAGCTGAGGCAGTCTGCGAGGTAGAGCGACCGATTGCATGTCCCGCCTCCGAGAGGAGTCGGCCATGCTGTCAAACTCCAAACTTGCAGACGCCGTCGACGCTGGGAATCCGGATTGCGGGGTAAGCCTGTGATCCGTGAGGGAGACAACCCAGAGTGTGGTTAAGGTCCCCAAGTGTGGATTCAGTGCAATCGAAGGTTGTCTCGAGCCCTAAACAGCCGGGAGGTGAGCTTAGAAGCAGCTACCCTCTAAGAAAAGCGTAACAGCTTACCGGCCGAGGTTCGAGGCGCCCAAAATGATCGGGGCTCAAATCCACCACCGAGACCACACAGTGCCCACTTCGGGCAATCTAGTAGGCTTGGCGTACTGCATGGACGGAATGACGGGTGAGAATTCGTCAGGACCGTGCAGTAATGACAATCCTGGTCACAGTAGCAGCGAGAGTCGGGTGTGAACCCCGACGACCAAACGAGCAAGGGTTCCTCGGCACTGCCACTCAGCCGAGGGTTAGCCGATCCTAAGTCCCACCGTAACTCGACTGGGACAACAGGGAAACTGGTTAATATTCCAGTGCCGTCGTGTATTTCGTTCGACGCTTTCGGAAACAGCGATCGAGGCACTCGCCTCGACGAATCATGGACGATCGTGGACGCCGTAATGGCACGAAGCGTTCAAAGCATGACACAGAGCAATTCGCTGGTACCAAGAGCCCGTGAAAAGACACACGCCGATCGTACCAAGAACCAACACAGGTGCTCAGGCAGCAAAAGCCACGGTCTGTCGGGATCAACCGACGTTAGGGAATTCGGCAAGTTAGTCCCGTACCTTCGGAAGAAGGGATGCCTGCTTGTGAACGAGCAGGTCGCAGTGACTCGGGCGCTCCGACTGTGTAGTAACAACATAGGTGACCGCAAATCCGCAAGGACTCGTACGGTCACTGAATCCTGCCCAGTGCGGGTATCTGAACACCTCGTACAAGAGGACGAAGGACCCGTTAACGGCGGGGGTAACTATGACCCTCTTAAGGTAGCGTAGTACCTTGCCGCTTTAGTAGCGGCTTGCATGAATGGATCAACGAGAGCGCCACTGTCCCAACGTTGGGCCCGGTGAACTGTACGTTCCAGTGCGGAGTCTGGAGTCCCCCAGGGGGAAGCGAAGACCCTATAGAGCTTTACTGCAGGCTGTCGCTGAGACATGGTCGCCAATGTGCAGCATAGGTAGGAGCCGTTACACAGGTATCCGCGCCAGCGGATCACCGAGGCATCAGTGAAATACTACCCGTTGGTGACTGTGACTCTCACTCCGGGAGGAGAACACCGGTAGCCGGGCAGTTTGACTGGGGCGGTACGCGCTCGAAAAGATATCGAGCGCGCCCAAAGGTTTCCTCACGTGAGTCGGAAACTCACAGAAGAGCGCAAGAGCACACGGAAGCCTGACAGTGATCTTCCCAACGAGGATCGCTGACGCGAAAGCGTGGTTTAGCGAACCAACGAGACCCAGCGATGGGGTCCGTTGATGACAGAAAAGCTACCTTAGGGATAACAGAGTCGTCACCCGCAAGAGCACATATCGACCGGGTGGCTTGCTACCTCGATGTCGGTTCCCTCCATCCTGCCTGTGCAGATGCAGGCAAGGGTGAGGTTGTTCGCCTATTAAAGGAGGTCGTGAGCTGGGTTTAGACCGTCGTGAGACAGGTCGGCTGCTATCTACTGGGGGTGTCAAGGGATCTGCGAGGAACATTCGTATAGTACGAGAGGAACTCCGAATGGGTGCCGCTGGTGTATCGGTTGTCCGACAGGGCAAATGCCGAGCAGCTACGCACCACTGGGTAAGAGCTGAATGCATCTAAGCTCGAAACCACCCTCAAAAAGAGATCCCACTGAGAACGCTCATACAAGATGAGAGAGATAGACTCGGGGTGTCCGCATCGAGGCAACGAGATGTTGAGCCCGCGAGCACTAACCGTTCGAGCCACAGTCATCTAATCGAAAATATCAGAGTGTATTGGTTGATTGTGTGTTATGCTGTGCTCTGTTATGCTGTTCTGTTCTGTTCCGCGCAATGTGTTGCAGTGCGCTGCGAGAGAATAGGACACAGCACAGCACAGCACGGCACAGAAGCCAACACACGCCCGTGAGAGCGGGTTCAGGCGGTTCCTGGATTACACGCGTCACACAGAACAGACGGAAGCAAATACAGACGGAAGTATGATATTGTATTGTATTGCGTTGCGTTGTGTTATGTAAGATCGTGCTGGCTTATGTGAGGTATATGAAGGCGGCCAAAGCGGCAGGGAAAGACCCGTACCCATCCCGAACACGGCTGTGAAGTCTGCAAGCGTCACCGGCGGTACTGGAGTAAGAGATTCTCTGGGAGTGCGGTGTCGCCGCCTACCCATTCATATTCGCATACAGACTGAGGTGTGACTCGAATTGACTCGAATGAAGTTGAGTTGAATTGAGGGCGAGCAAGATCATACCACAGGAAACTGCACCAGAACGCGATACAACACACGACGCGCGACAGAACGGAACAGAAGATCGTGAAGAGCCACTGTCCACGCCAAGGGTCACCGAGGCTGGGCAGTGGCTTTCTTTCTTTATGACATTAGTGAGTGATGACTCAATTCAACGCGTGGATGTGAACTCATCACAGTCAGTATCAAGGATGACTGAGCCATCGTTCTGACGGCTAAATGCGCTCAAATCAAGATCAGTTCGGGTCGCTGTAGTCCGAATGCCTAAGTTGAGTAAGTCTGATCTACTGGCTGCTGGGACCCAAGCACTTGGATTGAGTGAGACTGTCCCAGAGTGGTGAAGTTGAGATGTCATAATCAAAGTGATCAGTATCGGTGCCGGCAGCACCGCTTTCTCACTGTGAGT
>KE356562.1:1383248-1387441 GCA_000416005.1 Haloquadratum sp. J07HQX50
TTAGGGTCTGGATCATACGCGCTCATTACAACAGCAGAGTCTCCATCAGTGGCGTTTGAAGACCCTGCGTACGAACTTGCCGCACAGGATCAGTTTCAAATTGGCACGCAACTGTATAATGTTAGTTCAATAGAAACATCTGAGGAGGGTGATGGACACGGAGGAACAGCAACGGCGGCGACAAAAGCTGAGTTTCAGTATACAAACCAATCAGCTGTATATACAGCTGTTTTAGAGGATAATTCGACACACAGAGTGACTGGTGAACAACAGCGAGTTTTTATTCAGCAGGAGGAAGGTAACCCAGTAGCAGTTCAATTACAGGATGAGTTGAACGAGAGTGCAATTCTCGCTGCAGATCCTAGTGCCAGCGAAGAACTCGTGATGCAAAATAACACGCGGTATGTTGTCCGGAACCAGTCTGAGCTCATTTCTGCGAGCGACTATTTTCCTCAACCACAGACACAGACAATTTCAATGGGCGAGGCGTTTACATATCAAAATAATAGCACTACCATTCATAGTATCACGAATGAATCTGTTGAGTTACGATGGACCGCTACACGGACGAACATTGTTGATGTATCTAATCATGAAAATGTCACTTTGAGTGGTGAAACATATCTTGTACACTTTCCTGACACATCAACAGTTCAGTTGACACAGCAATTTGACGAATACCACGCCCAAACGAATACTATTGCACAGTTTAAAACACAGAAGAATGGTCTCTGGGGGATCTCAATCGCATCAATGTTGACTGTAATTTTTCTTATCGGGTTTGCATACTTGCCGTCGCGCTACTGAGGCGTGATGTCGTATTTTTTGCTGATATTCCCCGTGCTGAAGGGCAAGAATTCCCGACCAGCGTTGGGATATGAGGGTTCGCAACCCACCTGTTCTTGTGGGTCGAAACAGCCATTAGGACCGTCGAACAAGCGAATCACTGGCTGTGCCAACCGTTATTTCTCTCGCCGCTATTCGTGGCGAGACTTTGGGGGTAGCTTGTGTCGAATATTTTCCGCACCATTCACGTCCCGTTCACCACCGTATCGCACCTCACACACGTATAGGCCACGTTCAACAATATCATACCAGCATCAGTGTCGGCTTACATGCTATGACGATAGAGAGTCAGCATGGTTATGATTTCTCAGAACCAGATTTGACTATCTGGACTGCTTTCGTATTTGGAAATCGATAGTTATATATGATTATTCATGATACATCGCGGTATGTCCGTGCAACGACCATCTGAAGTAAGTGCAGAATGGTGCCCCGATTGTGGCAATGAAATGGCTTTTAGTGGGGTTCAATCTGCAGGATACGCACAATTCTTCTGTAATCACTGCTGTTATCGTCGCGACCGATTTGTAGGCCTCACACCTGAGGACGTACAGTAGCGATTAACAGGACGACAGTTTCTTTCGGATTTATAGACGTTCGAGAGTACACATATGTATGACCGATGAGGTCCCAGTAACCGCAACACCGCCGGATAGCTCATTTCACGTAACTGGAACAGATCACGTCACGATCTGGGGAAGCAACGAAGCGGATACACTGGCGTTTTATCGTGATTTACTCGGCATGCCTCTTGTCCTCCGACAGCCAAATCTTGATGACCCCTCACAAACTCACCTGTTTTTTGACACCGGTGATGGCCGTATTCTTACAGTTTTTGTTGGTGATCGGCAATCAACTCGTAGACCACAGCAAGGTGGTGTCGGCGCGGTACATCATCTCTGCTTTCGAATTGACCCAGCAGATTTCGAAGAGGTTGCTGCAGCACTTGATGCTGATGGACGTGGCTACAATGTTTTTGATCGAGGTGTCTTCTTTTCATTGTATACACAAGACAACAATGGGTTGGTAATCGAATTGTCGACAGATAAGTACGATATCCCTGACGACCGCCGCGGAGAGGTGCTTGCAAAGGCACAACAGATCCGCGTCAACGATGATGCTGATTATGCAGAAGATCACCATGTTGAACAAGCGCTCAAGCAGCTCGAATTAGATGCAACTGCATATGATCTCCCAGATGCAGAGAGCGGAATTGGGAGTGCTGAATAGTGTTGTGAAAGATACGCACAGTCGGGTGAAGTACTACTGACAATTAAATACCGCGACGCAAACACGAGGAAGATGCGAGTGAAATCAAGCAGAGTAGGCGTCAGTGCTGAATCACGAACCTTAGGCTATATACAGTACAGCTCACTGGACGGTCACGAGCACTTTGACAGCATCCCGTCTATCCATTGCTTGATAGCCCTCTGCAATATTGTCAAGATCCACGGTCTTTGTAAAGACAGGTGCAGGGTCAAGAGTGCCCTGTAGCACGTCTGCGAGTAGTTCATCTGCGTACGCTCTAACAGGAGCAACTCCCCCTTGAATAGCAATATTGTCGCTGAAGAATGGATAAAGGTCAAGTCCATCACCGAGCCCGTGAGGAACACCGACGTATCCAACGGTTCCACCCGGCCGACAGATCTCAACAGCGGTCTCCATCGACGAAGTGGCGCCAACACATTCGAGAACGTGTTCTGGACCACCGTTAGTCAGCGATTTGATCGTTTCGATCGCCGTATCACCCTGCTCATTGACTATCTCAGTGGCACCGAATTCTGAGGCGATCTGTAACCGATTGTCGTGGTGACCGACTGCAATGATTTGTGAGGCACCGAGTCGTTTCGCAGCAAGGACACCACAGAGGCCGACTGCCCCATCACCAATCACAGCACACGCTGATCCTGGCTTGACACCAGCGCTCACCGCTGCATGGTGTCCTGTTCCCATCACGTCTGTCAGTGGCAAAACCGACCGGAGGGTTGCTTCGTCGTCGGCATGACGGTCAGGTATTCGGACGAGGGTACCGTCAGCGTGTGGGCACCGCACCATTTCACCTTGAGCCCCACCGTTTGGAACACTCCAACTCTCGCCGTTGACACAGGATGTGTGTAACCCACGGCGACAAAACTCACACTCACCGCAACTAATGCGGAATGGAGCGAAGACTCGATCTCCAGGAGAGACTGATGTGACTGCGTCACCGACTGCCTCGACAATGCCCATCGGCTCATGTCCAACCCGTGATGGAATATCGCGATCGACTTCGCCTCGATAGAACCATAGATCAGATCCACACACAGCAGTATGGGTTACACGAAGCACGGCTGATTCTGGATCTTCAATACTCGGCTTATCTACATCTGAGACACGAATATCTCCGGGTCCATGAAAAGTCGCAGCACGCATGTTTATATCGAAGATTGACAAGCTAAAAAGCCTCGCTATCTGTGTGAACATTGGAGGAAACCACCCAGAGGTTTCGTCTGGGTAATAGTTCATCTTGAAATACACACTCTATCTGTGTGGAACTCATGTCTTCGGTCAAGCCAACAGCAACGACCGAAGAGTAGTAACTACTGCCCGGGCATCGAAATCACTCTGGGTTCAAGAATATGCATGTCCAGACGGCGGTCACGCTGAGGGGAGAGAACGAAACTAAGCGCAACAGATACCGTTCTTCTTTGCAGCAGCACGTGACATCTTCTGGGTCGTGAACAGCGGGATTCTCTCGCCGTGAGAAGATCGTTTTGATGTGACGAATCGTTGTCTGAATCGTGAATATATGTGCAGACTGCGCCTCCCGCTCTGTGGAGATAATTTTCGGCTTTCAGAACACGCGTTCGTCAAATATGTGATGACGCTGGCATGGGCACGCATCTGACGAAGTTTATACAGGATTGATATCAGAATTCAGAAGCCACAGATGGGTGAGCAGTGCTCAGAACAGTTTCTTGTGTATTGCTTCAGCTTGCGTTAGATGAGGGAAGAATACCGATGTTGAAAAGGACTCACATTGAATAGCCGTACGAGGGTTTCAAATTATGACAACACCTCGGACAGTCATCGTTGGGGGCGGTCGCGTTGGCCGTCGCACAGCACAGTTGCTTGATAGTCGTGGCCATGATATAGTAATTATCGAAATCGACGCTGATCTCGTAGATGAACTGGCTGATGATTATATTGGCACAGTCATTGAGGGCGACGCAACACAGCCAGATATTTTAAATCAGGTTGATCTGGAGCGGACAGACGTAGTCGCAGCACTGACTGCACAGACTGGCACGAATCTTGCAGTTTGTCTTGCAGTTGAGCGATTAGAGCCAACTAT
Source organism: Haloquadratum sp. J07HQX50 (assembly GCA_000416005.1). Classification (GTDB taxonomy): domain Archaea; phylum Halobacteriota; class Halobacteria; order Halobacteriales; family Haloferacaceae; genus Haloquadratum. The sequence continues at coordinate 1,387,429 of KE356562.1, forward strand.
TGAGACAGTGATG
>KE356562.1:1387461-1390665 GCA_000416005.1 Haloquadratum sp. J07HQX50
GAACCATCGGTAAGCGATGAGATAATGAATCTGTTCCGAAGTCAGTGAACAACTCCATTTTCATGGTGCTTCACTGGTTTCAATTGTTAAGTCTGCCTTAGGATAAGCAACACATGTGAGCGTATATCCATCTTCTAACTCATCGTCATCCAACATCTGCTGGTTGTCGTGAGTAATATATTCCTCTGAGTTTCCGCTATCGATAATCTTCCCACTACAGGAAACGCACTGACCCTGTCGGCAGGCATACGGCATCTCCCACCCGCTCTCCTCACCAGCTTCAAGAAGAGTTTGATTATTGGCAACGTCGACCGTTTCACCCTGTTTGCTGAACTCAATTTCAAAGTATTCGACTTCATCATCAGAGATATCTGCTGGGCTCTTCGAGTCCTCTGTGTCCGTCTGCTCTAACTCTGCTTTTTTTCCTCCGGTGGAGATGGATCCGGCTGGGATGGCTCCTCCACCAACAGAACGGTTCATCGGCTCGGCGAACTCTGTTTCCGAGACAGTACTTGCCCGCTGTTCAAGCACCTCCTGTGAAATATCTGGCTTCGGGGTCCATCCAGTCCCCCGAGCGTAATGCAGTGACACCGCCAGGAGCGTGAGTGTCACCCCTAAGCTGAGTCCTAAGAAATTGATGTCCACCATAGCGGTGCTACGAAATGGGGGGTTAAGGAAATTGTGATAAAGTGGAGAACAGCAACGATATACTGAGACTGTAGTGTCTTAGTATTTATGTAGCTGGATTGAATTCACATCTGCGAATGTAATATGAGTCTATATCTGTCGGTCATTAGTCACCGTGTGAGTATAGATCTCCAGAGTGGTGTGTCTCAGAATCCCATAGTGTTCAGTCTTGGATTAATCCGTTCGTTTCACTGGATGTCGCCCGAATCCATATCGTAGGCGATTCGCTAGTTTTCTGGCGAATCGTCCGTCAGTGCCACGACTTCCGAAGCGCTCAACGAGTGCTTGATAAATAAGTGGGACAGGAACCTCCTGTGTGAGTGCCTCTTCAACTGTCCACGTCCCTGTTGAGCCTCCAGCGATATGATCTGCGACGGTTTCAAGATCGGATCCTTCCTCGCGAAAGGCCTCTTCACATAGATCTAAGAGCCACGATCGAATGACTGCACCGTTGCTCCAAGTTCGAGCAACCGCTTCAAGATCAAGCTCGTATCGGCCATGAGCCAGCAGCTCGAATCCCTCGCCGTACGATTGCATGAGTGCGTACTCAATACCGTTGTGAACCATCTTGACATAGTGGCCAGCTCCGTTTGGGCCAAGTCGTGCGTGCCCTGCGGGACCTGTCGCGATCGCATCGAGGACAGGTGAAAGTGATTCGTATGCCCACTCAGGGCCACCGATCATCAATGAAAATCCAGCATCTGCACTTGCTGGCCCACCAGAGGTACCACAGTCAAGATACGCAGCATCAGTGGCTGTCGCTCGCTGAACCGATGACTCAAAATGTGAGTTCCCTCCATCGATAATAATATCATTACCATCGAGTGTGTCTTCAAGTTCAGCTAGCGTCATATCAACGGCTTCCCCAGCAGGAACCATCAGCCAGATGTACTTGTCGTCTCCCAATCGGTCGCAAAAATTATCTAGACTTTCGGCTGGCACTGCCCCACTGGCGGCCGCCTCTCGTACATTCTCGTGGTCGACGTCGAAGGCAATTACTTCATGCCCTCCAGCGAGTACACGGTCGACAATAATCTGTCCCATACGGCCAAGACCGATAACACCTAATTGCATATGCGCCACTCACCACCCGATTGAAGTAGTGATTGTGATTCCTCTCTCTGTGGTCCTAATAGAAAGTGCGAGAACCCACGGCTTGAGCCGTGAAGCCGACAACTGGGAGACCCACCACCCTTGAACGCTCGGCTGGATGTTCCATGTCAAACACAGTGTTTAAAATGTTTTTTTAATTGTTATACATCGTAAAACTGTGTTGGAGACAACTCACACCTACCGAGCGAAAATCACGAACCACCAGCAGGTTCGTGACGACCTCAACCAATGCGGGTTTTCTGTCTCGAAACTGTGGAACGTCGGACGCTACTACATACAAAAACGGTGGGACGATGACGGCGCGATAACGGAGCCGGAGTTGAACACCACGAACCCGATAGTGACCTGCACTTTCAGTCAAGTTCGTTCGAGACCGGCTCCGCCGTCTCGTGATGCCAGTGAGCTTCGCTCAGTGAACACAGCGACTTCTTGAAGGACTTGCTGAGGCGTTCACCGGCTGGGACAACTCTGACGACCGCAACAACCTATCGGGCTACCGAAAACGTGGTGACCGACACCCACGCTCCACAGTGATATTGGAAACAAAAAGGCATCAAACACGACGACAAACATGGGCAAGTTCGCCTCTCGAAAGGTTGGAATCTGAAAGACGGGCGACCGGACTTCATCCTCGCAAAGCACGAAACCCGTCCTGACGGACAAGTTGAGAACATCCAGCAGGCAGTCTGGAGTGGTGACGAATAGGAGCTCCACCCCACCTGTCAAAAACAGATTCTCGTCGAAGACGCGCCGGACGACGAGACGGCAGGCATTGGCCTCAACATCAGCAGCTATCTCGTCATCGACTACGGGGATGGCGCAACCGAATTATATTTGAACCGATATAATTTGGAGTCCTTAAGTTCATATAGGTAACGGCCGGTTGGCCCAGAGTCCTCGTGTTTGACCGCGAGAGCGAATGGTTCGCACCGATAGAACAGCAAGACTGCAAACTGTCATATCCCAACCCCTGAACTGGTGGGAGGAGACCAAGTTGTCGTTATATGCTATTGTGACTCACCATATCGAACACAAAATTTATGATTTTCAGCGGCATATATGATGACGTATTGGAGGTGAACCAAATGGTCGCAGGTACACCAACTACATGGTCACGAGCACTTGATCTGCCGAATCGCTTGTTCGAAAACAATGGCGGATTTGTGCCCTCTGACGATGGATATGAATTGTATGAAGAGGATGAACAATTCATATTGACGATCGATGTGCCGGGATTTGACGCTGACGAAATGAGCCTTCGGTGGAATGATGGTCGGCTTGTAGTCTCGGCAGAGCACGTTGATGAGGATCGTAACCGGCAAAAAAACGCTCATCGAACGTTCCGACTACCCAAGGACATCGTTGTTGATGACATAACTGCAAACTACTCTAATGGTGTTCTTG
>KE356562.1:1390685-1392032 GCA_000416005.1 Haloquadratum sp. J07HQX50
TGGTAGTTCATCTTTGACCCCTTTGAGTCCGCTATTTGCTCAACTTAATCAGCGAGTGCGTCAATACCACGATATTGTGCAAACTGTGAGCCGAACCAGCACAATTTCAATGATTGCATGACGTAAGAGTAACAACATAATTCGAAGCCTCTAGCTTGGTAACGTCGTCAGCTTCGAAAGCGGTCGATCCTCTCCGTGGGCTCGTGGCTTGGCTGGTCAACACTGGGAAACTCACAGTCCGTTTGAGCACGTCACGATAGTTCTATCAGTACTGACAGTTGAAGCCGACATCCTATGAACAGAACAGTCATTTTCTTGAATCATCTATTCATCATATGGCCAGATCTGACGACGATGATATCGGTGAGTATCTTGATCCTGAATTAGACCCGACTACAAGCACGGCATCACAAAGGGATACAGTCCCTGGCCCATTTTCTTTCACTCAGTATGTTGGTGGGCTGCATGTTTTGTTCGCAGCGATGGTCATTCCATTCGTATGGATGGCGTATCAGGGAGGAAATACTCCTCAGCTTATGACATTAATTATTCTGATCGGACTGATATTGATTACCGGTGTCGCAGCAACACGAATTGCGCGACGACGTGAGTAAAGACTGAGATACCTCGTGTGCGAGAGCGATTATTCGTGATGGGTATAAACAAATATCAGCTACTGATTGCAGGGATTGTCGTCCTGAGCGGGTGTATTGGTAACGCTGGCGATGTAAGTGTATCAACAATACAGGTTGAGAAAGATGCTCCCTGTGGAGAAAAATTTGAGATAGTTGAGAGTAAGACGATGTTCAACGACGGTTCGCGACCCGAGGTGACACTCGTTGTAACGAATAACAATCAAGTATCTGTTAGATATTATATTCAGTTGTCGTTTTTACAACGGACCTCCACGGGTCTGGATATAACGACAGAAACACGTCAACTCAACGGAACTATTTCTGGAAAGACAACCAGTGAATTGCAAGTACAAGGAAATTCCTCAGACAGTAAAAACAGCTATCGGTATGAACTAACCGGTTCAATAGACTGTGGCAATGTTACGGAGAGTGAAAATATGATGCGCCAATCGAATTGATCGTGTGTCGTCTTTCTCTCTTCACTCAGCTTCGTCTTGATCGGTGTCCTGAGTCGCGTCAGTAGAATCTGCTTCCACAGAGTCATCTTCAGACGTATCAGTAGAATCTCCCTCCGCGGAGTTGTCTTCAGTCGCGTCGGTAGGGTTTGTCCCTGCGGGGCCATTTTCAATGTCTTGGTCTTGACCCGCGGAAGATTCATTTTCCGTGGACTCGCCCTGGTTATCGTTATCAATCTCGACAGAAACCGGTTCAG
>KE356562.1:1392052-1410645 GCA_000416005.1 Haloquadratum sp. J07HQX50
TATCTTCGTCTTCCAGATCAAATTGAACTCTCGCCAGAGGTGGTCATTCGATTATCATTAGATGGGACACAGTATTTTACCCACGTACAGTCAGACCGAGACGGATCTTACATTGGCGGCGCGTATGATAATAAACGTCTTGCCAGAACACCCACAGAGGGGAAAAACCGTCTCGAAGAGTGGTGTGATACACATGAGTGTGGACCCGGTGATGTAGTTGAGCTTGATATTGTTTCACCTTCATTTCTCTATGGCATGCGTGAGCCAGGTAGGCGACAGATATACACGATTCCGAGTCGCCCGGAGAAATCACTTCAGGACATAGCTACAAAATTTCATGACACATGAACTCCTATGATGAGTTTTTAGCTGGAAATCGGCATGACGATATCGTGCTGTTTCTTTCCGAGCATGTGGTTGATGAGCATTCGGCGATCCGCAACCGGGCTCTCTCGGTAGAAACTGGATGTGTGCTTACCATTTCTGGCACACGTGCTCAACAGATTGTTGAAGCAGCAATTGGTATGGGCCCAATGGCATTTGCGAAGAAAGCAATGGGAACGCGTGTACATGTCGATAGAGAACTCAAGGATGCAGCGTGCCCCAGCGGACGTACTGATCATGAGACAGAGTTCATCCTTGCATTCTCTGAGGCAGAAAATCAGGCAGTCGGTGGTCTCTACGCTCAGGGTCCCGTTATTCATGCCTACACACAATGTTCGTGTGGTGCGCTGGCTGCTGATAAATGGGTTGCGGATGCCCCAACTGAAACGGGCGTACAACCGGGTTCGTCTGTACCAGTCGAGGAAAAATAATTAGTCTGACTGCTCTGTCGCGACTCGCTCAAATGCATCCAGAATCACGCGTTTCGTCGTTGCTCCTTGTGTCGACCAGTGATGCGCATAATCGAGCATATCGTCGTATATGTTTGGTTTGCACCCAGCAGCTTTCGGATGCCCTCCGCCATTTACATATCCAGCCACCTTGTGCGCCAGCGCAAAGGACTCTGATCCCCGAATTGAGGCGCTCCCAGCCGGCTTGACAATCACTGCTGCATCTGCGCCCTGTGTTCGCAGCGCCTCTGCGACTTCGTTCTGTGAGCATCGGCCATACGTCACTCCGACAGTCCACGGCCCTACCTCAGTGAGTTCAGCACGGTGCACCGCGGCCTCGATTAATTCTTGTTTCTCGGTGCGACGTAGGTTAAGAAACTCATGAATGAGTGATGAAAGCTCGACACCATAGGTTCCAATTGCAGTGACATACTCCTCAGTGCCGACCCAGTATGCATAGTCGGCTATATCATCACTTCGGGGGTCTTCTTTCTGCCAGAGATCATGATCGCGAGTAACTGCGGCTATCTCCTCCCATCGCTCATCAAAGTCGTCTGATAGTCCCCGATAGGCGACATCCGTCGAACATTCTTGATCAGAGTCCCCAATCAGAAGTTCAACACCAGTTTCACGAACCGCAGTGGCTGTTTCTATCTCCCATTGGTGATGATCAAACCACCGAACTGACGAAGCTTTGGCCACGGCATCTGTCAGTGAATCCTTAATGTGATGAAATCCATCCGGACAGAGGTCACAAATGTACAGATCAACACCCTGTGGCGCTGACTCTGCAACAAGCTCGAGTGTCTGACCAATCGAGTGAGGGCCTGCCCCAACTATTCCAACTGCTGAATCGGTCGGTAATTCGATTTCATCACTCTCCGATGATTCCTCTTTGTTTCCCCGATATCGCTCAATGCGCGCCTGTAACTGTGTCTTATACGGTTCCCACGGGCGCAGGTCATTATACTTCTCACGAATAAGAGCTGCACACCCGAGTCCATCAGCATCTGAGTCTGCAACTACGATAGCTGTTGCCTCACTCACCGTCGCTTCAATATACTCAGCTTTTCGATCTGCATCAAGTGAATCAGGATAAAAAAAGCCAGCCCCAGGAAGCTGAGACTTCCGAGTAGTACTGAGACGCCCATCGTCAATAAGTGAATCATCCATAGCTAATCTCAGGCTTGAGTACACAAAAACTGGCGTGGTTTACCAGTTTACACATGCTCACTCCTTGTTCTCAAGCAGCGAGCTATAGACGAACGAGTCGGGCAGGGATACAGCGTCCCTGGAATGTAAGTGCTGGTGTGCGAACGAATCGCGGAGCGATTCGTCAACGCCGTCATCTTCTCGCATACACTGTCTTGTTATAGGCCCACAGGCATACGACCGATACAGTTGTGTTAAAAGTTTGGTTGTTTCCGTACTAGTAAACGGTTTCCTCCCCTCCCTACTCACTCGGCTTCGCCTCGTTCCTTGAGGAAGGGGACTCCACCTCTATATGTTGAAACCGTCGAACCAGCGTACACCAGCCAGCAATGCTCAAAATGCGGCTATACACTTGAGGAGAACTGCGACAAACAGGACGTCGCCTGCCTCGACTGTTCGCACTCTGGAAACGCTGACCGTAACGCGGTCTCCGGACTCCGTTCGACGGGCAGCAAAGTCACGGCGTGACTTTGCGACGGCGAGGAACGTTGCTCAGAAGCTCGCACTCAAACTCCAGCATGGGTAGAAGTCTCTTGATTGAGGGGCGTTCAGTCAGTAGCTCTGAAGTTGGCGATTTTGACTGTGAATGCTGCTCACGTAGCACCTGATACGTTCGTATCAGTAGAACGACAGTCCACTCACAAGCCCACGGCTGATGTCCTATGTACCAGATTCTCAGAGAAATATCCCTGTTTCATCATCAGCCAATTGCCGGACTGTCAATACAGGCTGTTCAGCTGATCGTACAACCTCCTCAGCGACCGACCCTATGAGAAACCTATTTTTCCCATGTCGACCACGAGTTCCCATTACGATACAATCTGCATCCACCGAGACTGCATATTCAGTGATGGCTTGGGCTGGTTCTCCATATTGGATTGCAGTCTCCACTGGCTGGTGAGTCGCTTGCTCTATGTCTGCAACCACCTGTTGACCACGATTGACAAGGGCAGTCTCCATTTCATCCCGGAGTTCAGCAGGTGACCTCTCGATATCTGATGTATCAACGACATACAGACAATGCACTGTTGCATCGAATCGGTCTGCTAAGTCCAGCGACACGTCAACTGCGCGCTGGACGCTGTCGGAACCATCGGTTGAGATGACGATTGTTTCGAACATATCATCATCTCAGTCAGTCAGTTTTTAAACCCAACCGTTCCTGTAGATCGCTCTCTGAGCCAAAGACGAGTAGAATAAGTTTTCTCTCTTAGCCACGACAACATCGGACATGAGTGATCGTCGGTCGCCATCTGTAAAGCGTATTCTCATCCCAGTGGATGCCAGCAATAAGTCAACAGAGGCCCTCAGATATGCAGTCGCGATCGCTGCTATGTATGACGCTGCAGTTCATGTTGTCCAAGTAATTGGTGAGGACTCAGCTCGGGCAATCAAGGCTGGAGAGGGAGACATAGAACAGATAGCCGCCGATGGGCAGTCGATTACTGACACGGCGACAACGATGGCTAAGGAGGCAGGAGTATCACTGTCAACTTCTGTGGCATACGGCTTCTCGCCAGAAATAAAATCACGCCACCCTGGAAGTGTGATCTTGGATACTGCAGACGAGGTCAATGCAGACTTTCTTGTCGTCCCGAGAGAGCCTCAGTCAGGAACTCCAGGCGAAGTGTTATCGAAAGCTGCAGAGTATGCTTTGTTATACGCAACCCAACCTGTTTTGTCGGTGTAGCTTTCTCTTAGGACACGTATTTTGAGACATATTGCACCTACCCTTCGCTATCGACTCCTTATCAAGTTGCCTTCGCTCATATAGGCACAGGCCGCTTCCTCAAAAAGCGAACCACGACTGCGGCGAATAGGTTGTGTGGCGGGTATTTCATTGACAGGATCTATGAATGGATGAGAATGAGATACTGTTGCGCATCTCTGTGAAGTCTTCACAAACGATACACTGCTTCTCGAACTGCTGACTCCACTCCACGATGTGCCGAGACAACTCGTGGGAGCCGGCCGCAGACGAACCGTTCCTCACGCCCTTCCAACGTGTCGTGGATGCTATCCTTCCCTGCGTTCTGGACGCGCTTCCGCATCGTAGAGTAGCGGTGCCGTTCACACTTGATTTCAGGGAAGTCGATGACCAGCGTGCCCTCAATGCTATCTCCGGACAAAGCGGTGAGGGCCACGTTGTGCTCGTTCACGTCTACACCGACGACTGTCCGCGAGTCCTGGTTGTCTCGAACGGTCTGTTCGGTGTTGGTGACGTTGACGTGCAACTCGGGAGTGTCGTTGTGGAATAGAGTTTCTGCCATCCCAATCTTCCACCCGTCGCTCGTGAGCGCGGTCTCGAGAATGTTGAGGTGGGCGTCACTCCCTATGAGGACACTCTTGAGGCGTTTGTACGGCTCCGCGAACGCCCCGTCACCATCGTCGGTGAACGACAGGTTGTGCCCTTCCTGGTAGTTCGCGTGAAACGGGTACGCACCACCCTCGGTGTGACTCAGGAGTCCGAAGTCGTCGTACTCATAGTCGTTCTCCATCGCGTCGAGAGCCTTGGCAACGACGCGCTAAGTCGTGTTCTTCACGAGCTTGGCATCGTCGGTCATGCAGTCGGGAATGTTGTCCCAGTCTGCGCCGTTTTTGACAAGTCGGATGGTTTCGTTGTACACTCGACGGGCTTCGAGCGCGGCGTCGTACAACAGACCCTCGCTGTCACTCTGGATGTTAAGTTGGAAGTCAAGCGTCTTAACGAGAGCCTGTGAGCCGGTCATTCTTCGTCTTGTTCAGTGGGTTCTGAGGCTCGGACGACTTTCACTTTGGCTCCACGCCAGCATTTAGGGACGGTGACGTGTGCGCTGTTCCCGAACGGTTTGACCTCGCCGTCGATTTCAGCTCGATTCCGTATATAGGTGTAACGGGGTTTATTCCCTGGAGTGTATGGCCTTCAGCCTCGGGGTTAGTTCAAAGCCCCGAGGCACTGGACCTGCTCAGCCTGTAGAGAGTGCTCTGTGATTGAGCCATGATGGGGTAAATTGATATCCTCGCCGATCAGCGACTGCCGATGTCATATGACGTGAGAGTGTCACGCTATTCAATAGATGGACGTGGTAGCTTACTCGTCTGCGGCAAGACGAATACTCATCTCTATTTCAAAACTCTCGGTCTCGCACATCTCAAATCCAACTTTCTCATAGAGTGCAACAGCAGCGTGGTTCCATCGTTCGACGGTGAGCCATACCTTTGAGACGTCTTGAGCGGCACCGTAGCCCAGCAGTGCGTTGACCAGTTGTGTTCCGATTCCGGCTTGTTGAAACGCCTGTAGGACGAAGATAGCTAGCTCGAATGCCTCCTCATCAGGAACAAGCGTTGCATGGCCCGCGACTGTATCGTTATGCCATGCAACCACATTCAAGCAGTTTCCGTCAAGAATATTTTCGAGCCAGTCTCGTATCCGTTCCTCTTGGCTTGGCGGGATTCCCTGTGCACGATCTGCTGGATCAAACTGATCATACATGTTGACAATCGCTTCGAATTCTGTGCTTGTCTCCGCATAGCTTCGAATTTGAATATTTCGTTCCTCACCATCTACAAAATTGAGTGGAGGCGGATCAAATCCTTCACTCACTGTCTCGGGGTATCCGCGGTTGTGGTTCATCGAACCAGCGTCACCGTAATGTGTGAATTCAACAAGACGAACTCTGCAAGGCTACTGATTTGAATCTTGCCCATCGGACTGGTTTGTCCGCCGCCAATAATGAGGTGATCAAAATCCTCTGATTCGGCATATTCAACAAGTCTGCTACCAGGATTGCCTTCAAGATACGTGATGTTTGCCGTGATATCCTCATTTTCAATAACCGAGCGCACCTCGTGTTTGATTTCATCACGGGGTTTGTCTGTCTCTGGGGTGTCAAGAATAGCGATTGTCACGTTTTCATCGAACCTAGCCGCTCGTCGGACCGATTTTTCAAGTGCCTGAATCGAATCAGGGGATCCGTTGACGCCCACAAGGACTCTCATATCCGATAGCGTCTGCACGAAGGCAGAAAAACAATTGGATGACAGAACACTTTTTGATATCCCAGTGTCACCCGCTGATATGGATACTGAGGCTCCATCGTCGGATTCAGACACAGCGACTGAGACTGAAACTGCAACTGAATCAGAATCAGAATCAGAATCAACACCCGAACTGGAAGCTATCGCTGAAGACGTAGAAAAATATGCCCGATTTAAAAAAGTCGATGGGGCACAGTATGACCGGGTGAATGAATTCCTTCGCGACCGCACGTATATCACTGCTCGTGAGTGGGCAATCGCTCGTCTCTGTTCGGACTTTCGCACAGAGACAGGCGTTGAAATGACGAAGATTGGCGAGAACCTGCCTGAACTTGTTCCGTTCATGACAGACACATACACGCCACAGGCAGTCAATCAGGCACGGGCTTCATTCGAGAGTAAGGTGACACAGGCGGGTGCAACATTTCTGTATGGTGCAATGTCTGGCTTTTTTAGCGCTGATGAACTCGATGAGCTGATGTACGAGGTAACTGAGACTGCGAAATTCTTGTTGGAGGTCGAGGGAGTTGAGCTTGATGTTGCTGATGAGCTTGAAGTTGAAGATAGGATCTCAAGCGTGATGCGCGAAGTTCGAGCAGCGAGCGACGAGATGCGAACAGCAGAAACCGATGAATAACGTATTTAAAGAAGGATCGCATCTCACGCTGGCTCGACTAAGTGCGTATGAAATGGCTACTACATACAGAGATTCCGTCCGGCGATTGGTGTATAGCTGTCATTCTCGTATACAACGTTCCCGCGAAGCAATGTTCGAGTCGGGAATACACCTTTAGCACCCTCAAATGGTGTCCATCCACAGGTAGTCTCGAGTTCTGTAGCAGTGATAGTCTGTACAGCGTCTGGATTCACAAAAACGAGATCGGCATCATAGCCTTGGGCAATACGGCCCTTATTCTCGAAACCAAACAACTCAGCAACGTTTGTTGCTGTCACTGCTTGGATTCGCTCATAACTGAGCCGGCCTTGCTCTGCCTTCGCCAGCAGCAGTGGCAGCATCGTTTCGACACCTGGCACACCGCTTGGTGCTGATCTGAGCGTTGTGTTTTTTTCCTCATGTGTGTGGGGAGCGTGGTCAGTCGCGACAATGTCTATCCGCCCGCTCAGAAGTCGTTCGAAGAGCGCTTCACGCTGCTCTTCAGATCGAAGTGGTGGATTCATGCGTCCGTACGTGCCCAGTTCTGCCGCATCGGCCTGTGAGAGCAGCAAATGATGTGGAGTAGCCTCACAGCTCACACCGGCAGCCACCGCTTGGTCAACAGCTTCTGGCGTGCTTACGTGTGCAATATGTAGTTGAGCCTCGCTTGCTGCTGCGAGGTCAATTGCGCGTTCAACTGCGCTAACCTCGGCATTGGCTGGGCGATATGCACTCCAATGATCAGCGCGAGCCCCCAGACCGATATCATCAGTTGCACGGTGTAGAGCTGTCGGATTGAACTGGTTCTCATCCTCTGCATGAACAGTTATGAGCGTTTCATTCGATGTAGCAACGTGTAGCGCAGATTCGAACATCGAGAGCTCAATCCCCATTTCACCCGTCGAGTCTGCAAGAAACACCTCTCCAAGTGCGCACATTGGGCGCTCAAACAGCGTCTCTGGATCCCATCTATGGGTTACTCCTCCATTGAGTCCATAGTCGACACCCGCGGCAGCAGCGTACGTCTGCTTCGCGTCGAACGCAGCTCCGGTCGTCGTTGGTGGGTCTGTATTCGGTTGATCGATTACGGTTGTCACGCCCCCAGCGAGAGCGGCACGCGAGCCACTCTCCCACGTTTCTTTATGACCAGCGCCTGGCTGACGAAAATGAACGTGAGCATCTATCCCACCAGGGAGTACCAGCTGGTGGTCGGCATCGATTGTATGCGTCGCCCTGTCTGGATCTGTATCTGTATCTGGATTTACTGCCGAGATCTGCCCACCTTCGATAAAAATATCTACCACCCGCTTATCAGCTAAGCGTGCATCTGTGATCAGAGTAGACATAGGAATATCACTCAATATGTTTACCTAAATACGACGATTTAGTTGCGAGCCCTGAATTCAACCGCGTCTGTTTCAGTTACTTCACCAAAGAGCCAGCCCGCATGATCAAGAGCATACTCGTGGTGCCCCGACTCAATCGCTCCGATCGCATCCGAAAGTAGCACTGGCTGGTAGTCACGTAGTCCCGCACTCCCAGCGGTGTGGAGCACGCAGACATTGGCGAGCGTCCCGCAGATCAGGAGGTCTTTGATTCCGTGTGCCTGCAACCATCCGTGTAACTCAGTCTGATAAAAAGCATCATACGTGTGTTTTTCGACGATATGGTCGTCTGGGTGCGGCTCAAGCTCTGCCACCAGCTCGCTTTCCCAGCTCTCTTCGACGACATGTTCGCCCCAGCGATCAAATTCATCGTAATAGTGTGCGCCTTCGAACTGCTCAGGGGGGTGAACATCACGTGTATACACTACTGGGATATCTGCGGCGTGAGCCCGCTCAGTGACCGATTTGATTGGCTCAATCACAGCCTCGCTCTTGGGTGCATACAAACTTCCATCGGGGTGACAGAACCCATTCTGCATGTCGATAACAACGATTGCTGTCCCGACGGAGTCAAACGTCAACTCAGACATAGTTGATGAATGTAGGTGTATGGCCAAAACGCCGGCGGAAAGCTACTTGAACGTACATACGTAAGTTATTATACAGAATGTTTTCACGCCGCGCGGCGGGTGGGCTCGTGCTCGCATTACTGATGATCTCTGCTGGTTGCGCGAGTTCGATAACATCATCAACTCCAACGACTGAATCAAATCAATCTGTCGGACAACCGGATGATGTTGCGACACCTGGGCCCTCATTTGAGGACCCATCGGCAGACGTACTTGGATGGGAAGGTGGGTACTGGTACAATGAGAGTGTCGATATAGATCAGTCAGATGGACTCTCAGATGAAGAACTCAATGCATACGTCGCGCGGTCGCAGGCACGCGTAGAGTATCTCCGACAGAAGGAGTTTCTCAATCCGGTCGATGTATCGGTCATCTCACGCTCGGAGTACACCAGTTCAGATAACAACAGAGGCTCAACACAGTACACCAAGTGGAATAATCAAGTCTGGGAAGCACTGTTCATTATTGGTGAATCACGAAGTACTCAAGAAGCTCTCGAAGCAACACGTGGGGCTTCTGTTGCCGGCTTTTATGACCCCGCAAGTGATGAAATCAAAATCATTACTGACACGCCAGAAAACCCTGTCATCAGTAATCGAACACTCGTACATGAGCTTGTTCATGCCGTTCAGGATCAACATTACAACTTGAGTAGTGACCGATTTACCGCAGACACACAAGACGGGCAACTTGCCACTGATGGACTCGTTGAGGGTGATGCGCGGTTCGTCGAGAAGTCGTATGTAGAGCAGTGTCAGAATGAGTGGTCCTGCGTTGCGACACCCTCTCAGTCAGATGAGTCCTCAGGGGAAACCCCAGATCTTAATTATGGACTATTCTTGACAATGTATCAACCATACTCAGATGGACCAAGCTATATCGCTCAATTACGCGAGCAGGGAGGACCCGGTAGTGTCGATAATAGATTTGTCGATCCACCAACAGCATCGAAAAGTATCATTCACAACGAAGAATACACTTCTCCATCATTGTCGGTCCCTGACCGATCTTCAGCAGAATGGAGTCGGTTTGATTCAATTGGTGATGGTGGCTCCGACAGCGTTGGCGAGGCTTCTATCTATATGATGTTCTGGTATCAATCGCGTCAGCAGTCAACGGATATTGTTGATCCAGCCGCATTCTCACAGCCACAAAATAACTATGATACGTACGATTATTCCGCATCTCCCTCAGATGGATGGGCAAATGATAAGCTGTATCCATATCGCACAACTGAAAGTGGAGAGACACAATATGGATATGTCTGGCGGATCTCATGGGAAAGTTCCAGCGAAGCACAGGAATTTGTAACAGCATATCGAGAGATGTTGTCTGCACAGGAAGCGGTCACACAAGGGTCTAACACATACGTCATCGAGGAGGGTGGCTTCGCAGACGCGTTTCGGATCGAACGGTCCGGGTCGCAGGTAACAATCATAAACGGACCGACACCGCGCAGTCTCGATGACATTCACTCGTCGTAAGCTAACTGAATAAACGACCTTTTCTCACTCCCGTTGTAGTGCTCAGTATGGATTTCGACATCGTCACTCCAGATGCCATTACCGATGGTCAAGCCACCGACGCATATTTTGAGCGGACGGAGACCACACTTAGGCATGCGGATCGCAATCCACAGGCGGTTGCCGAAATAACTGCGGATCAGTTTCCCTCGGGTGAGTTTGAACTCTTAGCCGGAATAAAAGATGCAGCGGCGCTATTATCTGACTTGGCAATTGATGTCGATGCTATCCCCGCGGGACGACTGTTCGACGGCGGCCCAGTTATGCGGCTTCGTGGTCCATATCTCGAATTTGCCCGGTACGAAACAGCTTTATTGGGATTTCTTTCACACGCTTCTGGGGTAGCAACCGCCGCCTTGGCAGCGCGTCGCGCGGCTCCAGATTCGGTCGTCCTCTCTTTCGGGGCGCGACATGTGCACCCATCAATCGCGGCGATGGTTGAGCGGAGCGCATTATTAGCTGGTCTTGATGGCTTCTCGCACGTTGCTGCAGGTGATGTGCTTAATCGGTCGGCCGGCGGGACAATGCCACATGCTTTGATGTTATGTTTTGGACGAGGAGAACAGGAAGCTGCGTGGGAGGCGTTTGATACTGCTGTCCCAGAGTCAGTCCCGCGTGTTGCACTCTGTGATACGTATTCTGATGAAGTTGATGAGACAGTTCGTGCTGCTCTTGCGCTCGGCGATCGGCTTGACAGCGTGCGAATAGACACAACCCGTTCACGACGTGGGGACCTCAGCCACATTGTTCGAGAAATACGCTGGACGCTTGATTCACATGACCGCGACGATATTGATATTTTTGTATCTGGAGGACTGACCCCGGATGATCTGAAGTCCCTGGCGCATATTGTTGATGGATTCGGCGTCGGTGGAGCAATTGCGAACGCTGACCCAGTTGATTTCGCACTCGATATCGTAAGTGTTGACGGCAAGGCAGTTGCCAAACGTGGGAAACTCCCGGGAAAGAAAGCAGCCTATCGAGCCCAGGATGGGTCACATCTCGTCCAGTTAGCTGACGAATCGCCTCCGGAGAACGCAGAGCCATTATTGAGTCCACTTATTCGTGATGGCGATATCGTCTCTTCATTCGATCTCGGTCTTGAGGCGGCGGCACAGCGAACTGTCGCCGACGTATCGCAGTGTCACCTCTGATCTGCAGACACCCCCTCAGATAGAAATTCAACGTGTCGTCATACTCAGATTAAGATGGCAGAGCGATACTAACTCATGATCTGTGCGCAAAATCAGGAACTGAAACTTTCCGAGAAGCAGTGCTCTCTGGAATAAGCCGCCCATCGGTGTAGTGAACGACCACTGAAACGTTCAGTTGGCTGTTTGGAACTCTCTGTAGAGATGATGTTTGTGTTGATTTCTCCTCGTCACTTCGCTCGTCAAGAGTTACTTTCGAGCGAGGAGAGTAACCCTCTACACATTCACTTCTTCAACACTCCCCCCATCAGCACGCTCACGGAAGACTTGCCCGTCAAAGAGTGTGACATCAGTGGTATTATTTTGCCACGCGAGTGGTGATATTCCCGCCTTTCGACAAGCTAATGAGAGGAATTTCTCTTCGTGCCAGCCATTCTCAAGTGGAACTGTCGGATACAACCAACTTCGTCCGTCACCTGCCTGAATCGCTACTCCATGTGACCCTAACGTGAGATCTGTGGCTGGGTCTTCAGTTGTGAACGTATCTCCAACGATACAGACCGATATTGTCAGATTTGAAAGTTCCGGTTGTTGTATTTCAGAGCCGCAGGAATTTTTCGATGCTGCCTGTATCGTTGAATCAACGATTGCATGACCGAGTTGATCGCTTCCGTTGTACGTTCCAGCACACCCACGCAAGCGCCCCCGACCACGAGTTGATTTAATACGGACTAACACGCCTGTTCGCGCATAAAATGAATCTCGCATGCTACCAGGTTGCTCGCGCTGACCGTGGAGCACGTACGACTTGAGCGACTCACGCGCAAGTTCGACAGCTCGAGCCCCATCATTATAACCAACATCAGCGGCCTGCACCTCAGACATAATCTATCAGACACTCCGGCCTGACTTGAACGCTTCCCTTCATATACAGGATTAGTAGCATCTTTCCTGTGAAACTGTCTCTACACACCGCGGAGCAGGCCGAGTTGGGATCGTTTGAAAATTTTCGATTCCGTGACAAGACGCGGAGCGTCTCAAACCACTTCAGTTGACCCCGAGAATGAAGGTCCGACGCTCCGGTGAACAAATTCTGTTCCGTTTGAGTGTCTATAATGTAGGTTCAATTGCTGTGAGTGCGAGCATCAAGACCGCGCTGACCGTGGTGCTGGTATCAGTGTCGCTCAAAAATGATTGAGAGAGTGGGAAGACAGGTGCCTGCTCTCAACACATTCCCGCAGGTTCGGAAGTGAGAGTTGCGACGGCGGGGCCTGTGGACGGCCCGACCCTGGCCTCTGAGACCGTTCGAGGTAACCAGACTGATGATATCTGAGGTGTGTCTGACTAATCCACGGGAAGATCAGGGTCGTACGGAAGACGAAGTCTCTCGAACTAGTTGAGCTTGTAGCGGTTCACCGAACAGTTTATACCGATAATCACTCCTATTACGAGTGGCAGAGAGAGCTCGGCTCCCGTGGGCAGTGACCCAACGAGGAAAGTCCCCCCACCGTCCGGACAGGTGACCGAGTGCAAGCTCGGAGTCGGAGACGACTGGCTCTGAAACAGAAACGAGACCCCGCGACCCGACCGATGAATCGTGCGAATTGACCCGCAAGGGAAGAGAGTTAACCCGACGAGGTGACGGTCGCGAACGGATGGAACGGTGAATCCTCACTGGTGCAAGTCCTCGCTACAAGGTAGTCTGGACAGAGCGCGGACGCTTAGCCGAATGCCGAGATGAACAGAAGGGGGCTTACTCCTCTCAGCCACTTCCTTCCGAATAACAGTCATTGACAATCTAAAGATTTCAGCGAGAGTTCCACGGGTCACCCGACTCGTGGTCGTTTACCAAGTATGTATCCACGAGGCTGCATCAGGCTTGAAACGACACATCAGAGGGGAGTCGGCCTTGCTATCGAGCGTGGTTTATGACGTGGAGTGTCGGCTCCGTCCTCTCGCTACTCATTAGCAGGGCTGACTACTTAACGAAGAGAACTCCACGTCGAAAGTGTTGAAAAGCAGGTTAAAGAGATTGAAGTCTCAAGGCTAAAACCCCGCCCTTCAGGGCGGGGAGGATGTCAACAATCCTCACATAATTCAACCATCCAATACCGATGGCTCAACTCTCTTGACAGTACACCGTAATAATATCTTATGGACGATGATTTCAAACCAAGGCGATGCTGCAAATTTACTGCTGTCGCAATGAAAGAAGCACTGATCAAAAGGTTTGCTGGAAGTGATGCTGAGTATGAGACAGTTGCAAGACAGGCACGTGACTTGGGTGACGCTGAGAAAGTAAGCAAAGACCGAGGAGCTCAGCTCACTGTCGATGTAATTATCCGTAATCTACAGGACGCGCCAGATGAACTCAGTGTTGCTGAACGATGGAACTGGTGGCTGGGTGCGCTTGAAGTCGCATACGGTGGGTATGAGCGATTTCAGGTTCGCACAGTCCCACAAGGAGACTCACACAGCTAACATTCCCCCAGGGAACGGACATGTAATGTAGTCTTGATTTCTTTATGACACTCGCGGGGACAAACATGTATATTGCAATAGTATACAGCCGATTCTCACTCTACTCGCTCATCTCACCACGTTTCGCTTGCTGGCTGAGGCGGCTGAAGCGTTAAGAGTGAACGCTCTTTCTCAGCACCCGAGCTTCAGACGGCAGACCTGCATAAACAAGGAAGTGAGTGTATCTGGACAATCAACGAACACAAACAATCTGGGTACCTAATCCGTATGATGGATATCCAATTTCTCGGTGGGGCTGGTGAAGTTGGCCGGAGTGCAATTTATATTAATGACTCGCTATTACTGGACTATGGGCTGAAGACTGCGACCCCACCGCAGTTTCCCGTGGGATCTGTGGAGCCCGAGGCAGTTGTGGTCTCACACGGACATTTAGATCATGTCGGATCGATTCCATCACTCCTTAGTGGTGCTCGTCGCCCGCCGATCCACATGACAGGACCAACACTCGAATTGACGCGCACACTCGCACAGGATACGCTCAAACTACATGGGGGAAGCTATAACTGTCCGTTTACTGCTGAGGAGATTCGACGACTTCCTGAAGTGGCAGAGACGCACCAATACACACAGACATTCAGTGCTGCCGGTCATCAAATCACGTTTTATAATGCGGGCCACATTCCCGGGAGCGCACACATCCTTATCGATGATGGAGAGACTCGTTTGCTCTATACGGCAGATTTCAATACGATTGATCAGCGCCTTGTTTCACAGACGACAGCACGTCCCGATGCAGATGTGGTCATCTGTGAGACCACGTACAGTGATATTGAGCACCGTGCTCGCGAGACAATTGAAACAGAATTCGTCAAGAGTGTCAAGTCAACCCTCTGGGAGGGTGGAACTGTCGTCATTCCAGCCTTTGCAATTGGCCGAACACAAGAGATGCTACTCATTTGCGAGGCACACGGGATTCCCTGTTATGTCGACGGGATGGGGACACAGATCACCAATATGCTTCAGCAGTATCCTGGCTTTGTTCGCAATGCCGTTGCCCTCCGTGAAGCCAAGTCTCACGCTCGCTTCGTCACTGGCCGAGATGGGCAGCGACGGCGGATTGCTGAAAAGAACGTTGCGATTGTCACCACAAGCGGCATGCTCTCTGGCGGACCTGCGATGACGTACATCCCTGCAATTGGTGCAAATCCGGTGAATAAAATAACTATGACCGGGTACCAGGTCGAGGGGACTCCAGGCCGAAGTCTCCTTGAGACTGGGGGGGCAGAAATCGATGGCCAACACATGACAGTTAGCGCACAGGTCGAGGCATATGATTTCTCCGCACACGCCGATAGTGATGGAATTCGTGAACTTTTAGATGCATACGGTGATGCGACTGTATTGCTGAATCACGGTGATCGGTGTGCCAGGTTTGCCGAGGAACTTCGCTCACAAGACATTGAAGCATCGGCTCCAGAGATTGGACAAACTCTGACAGTGTGAACTGCCTGGACTCAAGCGAGGTGGTTTGAGAGACGAATTCAGAGTCATCAAAAAACTCATATCTTCGATTCCCATCCAACCCCGAGGCGCCCGGCCTGCTCCGCCTACAGAGACCACTTGGTCTGATCATCAAGAATCGAGGAGAATAGCTGACTCTTAACCATCAGGCTGAATCCGACACCCTCCCCAACGATCCACCACTGATGGCAGGCTCAGATATTCTACCGTTCTCAACCCGACATTTGACAACAGTCACACAAACGAGTTTAATATCGTCGGTGGTTGTGGCTTCTGTCTCTTCGCTTGGTCTATACGAATAGCGAGCACTGGCGAAAGTGTCTATTGACTACCCATGGAATGACTGTGCATGTCAGACCCGTTTATTGTGATTGGTGCAGACGCTGCTGGCCTCTCAGCAGCAAGCAAGTGTCGTCGCGATAATCCCAGCCGGGAGGTCATTGTTTTTGAGCGTGGCGAGTGGATCTCATACGCTCACTGCGGAACTCCATATTTTATCAAAGGCGCTGTCGACAAACTGACTGACCTACAGTCACTCACACCGAGTGCAGTCGAGAAACGCGGAATTGAGCTTCAACGAAAGCACGCGGCGACAGCAATTGATACGGTTTCTCACACAGTCACAGTGGCTGGCCCGCATGAGACTCAAGATGTTGATTACGATGCGTTACTTATCGCAACAGGTGCCGAAGCAATCGAAGCCCCAATTGAGGGGTCCAATCTTGGAAACGTCTTCAGCTTGCACGGGCTTGACGACGCTGCCAACATCCGCGCGCTATTAGAGCCGCCAACTGAATTCAGCAGCGACCGACTCGGGGGTGGTGGCTATCTTGACACAGATACGGTGCAGACGTATGGCGCTCGCGAACCACCAGAGACCGTTGCGATCATCGGTGGTGGATATGTTGGCATAGAAATGGCTGAAGCATTCCGTGCATGGGATTGCCGCGTTCACCTGTTCCAGAGGGGTGAGACACTGCTCCCTGCATTTGGGGAGGCAGTTGGTGATATCGTTGCTGAACGACTTACCGATGCGAACGTTGAACTCCATCTCGACACAGAAGTGACAGCACTCACTGGCACTGGCGGGACTGTCTCAGCAGTCACTTGTGATACCGGTGCCCAAATCCCGATTGATGCTGCACTCATTGGTATCGGGATTAAACCAAATACAGAGCTCATTGCCGATACTCCTATTGAGAGTGGAAGAACCGGTGCAATTCAAACAGATAAGTACGGACAGACGACCGTTGACGACGTCTATGCGGCTGGTGATGTAGCTGAAGTCACCCATACTGTGACCACCGAACCGACATGGAGTCCGTTGGGCCTTCCAGCGAATCGTGTCGGCCGTGCAATTGGCATGACCATCGCCGGCTCACCAACCCCAGTCGGGTCCGTCGTAGAGACAGCGATGCTCAAAGCATTTGATCTTGAGTGTGGGCGAAGCGGGATTCTTGACAATGAACGAGCGGAAGCAGCTGGCTTCGAGCCGCGCTCACAGACCATCACTGCACAGTCTCGTTCGGGATACTATCCCGGTGCTGCAGAGACGACTGTTACACTCATGGCTGATGCAACCACAGGTCGACTGTTAGGTGGAAGCATCGTTGGAACTGATCGTGCAGCTGTTCGGATCAATACAATCGCGACCGCTTTAGGTGGAGAATTCACTGTTGGAGAGCTTGAACTTCAGGATCTGGGATACGCACCACCGTTTAGTCCTGTCTGGGATCCGATCCTCACTGCAGCGAAAGTTCTTCACGGGAGAGTTGGATAGACAGTTAGTGATTCCAAAGTTTGCTAATCAGGCGATACTCTGTATCAGGGCTGTATCGACGGAACAAAAGACTGTTTGACAGCACTGATACCGATGAGAGCGCCATTGCTCCAGCAGCAAGGATCGGTTGTAAGAGGCCCAATGACGCCAATGGGATCATCGCCGTATTATACCCGAGTGCCCAAAATAGATTTTGTTTGATTTTGGCGAGCGTCCCAGCTGATATTCGGATTGTCTTTAGCACATCCATTGGGTCATCACGCATCAGCGTTACATCCGCAGCCTCAATGGCGATATCGGTACCTGAGCCAATAGCAGTACCGACCGTAGCGGTCGCAAGCGCTGGAGCGTCATTTACTCCATCGCCGACCATCATTGCCTGTTTGCCGCGATTTTGGATCGAATCGACAGCCGAAGCTTTCTCGTCTGGAAGCACTTCTGCCTGGACATTGTCAGGCTTAATCGAGAGATCGTTCGCCACCGCTTTCGCTGTTAGCTCATTATCACCCGTGATCATATGCACCTCTATGCCACGATCATCCAACGCCTCCACTGCGTCGACAGCACTCGGCTTTACCGTATCTGCTTCTGCAATGACACCGAGCAAGCGGCTCCCATCTTTGGTCTGTTCACCCACTAAAACAACACTCTTGGCTGTCGATTCGAGTCGATCTTGAGCAGTCCCTGCAGGTGCCGGGTCAATACCATGCGCCTCAAGTAACCGATGATTACCAACAAGTACAGTCCGTTGATTAACGATTCCCTTGACACCCTGGCCAGGAATGCTCTCAAACTCTGTCGCGCTGTCAAACTCGACGTCACGATCACGTGCAGCTTCAACGATTGCCTGCCCAAGTGGATGCTCGCTGTGGGTTTCGACACTTGCAGCTCGTGCGAGTAGCATATCGGTTGTTACTGCTACTGACGATTTCTCAAGCGCCCCTCCGTCGGCACTCGGAGTGATTGGGACAACGTCTGTTACAGCGAGTTCACCCTCAGTCAGCGTCCCTGTTTTATCGAAAATCACTGTCTCTACCTGTTGAACCCGCTCAAGAACATCTCCGCCCTGAAACAGAATTCCATGCGTCGCACCGATGGTTGTCCCGACCATTGTCGCCGCCGGTGTGGCAAGTCCAAGTGCGCACGGACAGGCGATGAGAACGGCTGAAGCGAACACTAATAAGGAGAACTCAAGTGTCGAAACAGCCCCGCCAGCAACGGCTGGTCCCCCCGCAATAATTCCCCACAATGGCAATGACCTAACGAGGTCGGCAAGCGTTTCTGGGAAAGCTATCCAGAGCACTGCCCAGATAACAGCATTCGCGATGACCACCGGGACAAAGAATGCAGAGATGCGATCAGCAACATTTTGAATCGCTGGCTGCCGTGATTGCGCCTGCTTAACT
>KE356562.1:1411454-1415178 GCA_000416005.1 Haloquadratum sp. J07HQX50
CAGCAGAAATCATATCGCTCCCCGTCAAATTCTGTGTAGTTACCCTCCGCAGTAACGGTATTCCCGCACTCCGCGCATGTCAGCGTGAATCCTGTCGCTCTGACCGTCGGGTGCCATTGGTGTGTGTCCAACACCTCAACTTCGTAAGTATCGATCAGTGAGAGGTCGAATATTCGTCGAATTTGTGTTCGAATTTGGTCGGTGCGAACTCGTACCGTACAAATAACGTCTCCAGTGGCTGTCACAAAGCGGTGCTCAATTGCGGTGTCGTGTCCAATGTCTTCAACCAGGGCGTCTGATACCGGAAATATACGAATTAGAACTGTGATACCCGCTTGCATCTGTTCTGTATTGACATTGATAGTAAAGTGCTCTATTACCCCCGCTGCTTCGAGCCGGTCTACACGATTTGACACAGCCGGAGCCGATAATCCAACTGCATCGGCGATCGTGCTGTACGGTGTTCGACCATCATCAACGAGATGTTCAAGAATTTCGATATCAATCTGGTCGAGTTTAGACATTCTTTGAGCGACATCTGGGTACCCAGATGGTTTTGATTTGAAATCTTATACCCCATACAGATTAAAATAATTAACTGATTTTACTCTGAGACTGCCTCCCCTCAATCGGCGTGCTCGCTCAAATCCGTTGCAAGCGTGTACGCTTCTTCAGACGAAAGAGAGGAGATGTCAGCGGGGGGCGACCGTTTCCAGCTTAGTGTTATCTATTTCAACCTGAGGAGTGGCGCTCTTCGTATTGCCTCAAGCGATAGTAATGTTGAGTATTCCGTGGGTATTGGCGGTCTCTTCTGTACATTGTATTTTTGCACCGGCCATATTGAGCGAGGTATATGAGTTAATCCGGGGGAATCGATCCGGCGTTAGTCATCTGTTAGTGCTTCAGGACCAGCGTACAATGCATCGTTCTCTGCGTATGGATACCAGTGCGTTTCGTGTTTCACAGAAATCGAGCGCTTACACCGGCCACAGCTCGCTTACACACACTCTTCGCGTGTCATTCACTGAAATTCAGGCACCATCATCGGGTACACGCAGCCGAATCGTCATATCGTGTTGTGATTCTTGACATCCTCTCCGCCGTCGGCGAGGATTCCCCGAAGGGGATATTCAGGTTTCGCGTTTCCTCGGTTCTCAGGTACGCTTTCGCGTGGAACGCCAAAGGTCGCCACCGAGTTATGACCAACAGTGTGCTTTCCAGCGCGTTCGGCTTTGCACGTGATGAACTGTTGGAGTTGGTGGAAGTGCTACAAGTAGACACCCGACCACGAACTGTTCTCCCGGATATCTTCAAGATATTCCATCCGAATGACGGGATTCCCGAACTGTTCCGCGAACGTGATGAGACGACAGGAGAGTTTGTGGTTCGAGTTCTTGATTCGACGTTGTTCTTTCTCACCCACACACAGTTGCGTGCGCGAAGCGCACCTGCTTCTGAAACCGACTCGCGTAGAGAAGGATATTTGCGGCGAACGTACTTCGCCTCACCACCAGACACCAGCATCGACTCACTCTCACCGTAGGCTGTCACAGCGAGGATGTGCCGTTCACCAATATCGACGCCGATGGGCGTTTCACCCGACGTGTCGGCGTCGCACCCGATGTTAAACGCACAGTACCACTCGTCGCCACGACGGTAGACCTGTAGAGGGGTCTTGTCGGCGTCACCTTCGACCAGTCGGTCTAAGAGGGCCGGCAGTGGTCATACACTTCGATAGGTGTGTACCACCATTGGGAGACGCACGGGAAGCCGATGACGACCGTCCCGTTCTCGGTTGTGTCGATTCCGCAGTTCTGGTTGTTGACGGCGAATGGCTGGCTCTCTCGGTAGCGAATTTCCCCATCGTTACTGTGGTCGGATTTGGCCTCTCGGATGGCTTGGTTCTGGATGGCCGAGTAGAGGTCGGTGTCGATGCTGGCAGTGGTCACGGATTTGTCGAAGTCGTCATTTTCCCACCTGTCGATACAGAACTGCTTGGTATCACGGTAGAGGCGAGTGGCGTGTTGCCACTCTTGACACCGTGAGAGGGATGATTATAGAGCTTCGCGGTGATAGTTACCGTGACCATTACATTCGTTATTAGATATACTGTCTGAGGAAATTGTTGGAATATCAGGCCGTGCTATCGACGGTGGTTCGTGAAAGGGAGATTCATCCCCGCGCTAAAGCACGGGGCTTTCTCCTCGATTCTCCGTGAGCTCTCAGTGACTACCAGTGGGGGGAAGTTTTTATTACCTAACCCACTACCACTGAGTAGGATGACTGCTGAGGATTCCGGCACAGACGGCCGATTAGACTTGCCACCGGCTGATCGAGAGGAACCGGTTGGCGAACCCGTCGTTCGATCGGACCCGAGTGTCGCCGGTCCCAAGGCACGCGATGCTGTCGGATTCGATCCTGACGATCCAAAGAGTGTTGAACGCGCAGCTGAGACAGTTCGTGCGTTTGCTGAGAATACTGTTGGAGCCGATGATAATGTGTATATTTTACGCGGGGCTGCCGCATGTGCTGCGCTCGTTCGAGGCGTTGGATCGTATAAAGAGGCTGTAAAACGGGCTGGCGGTGAGGTATCAATCTCGTTTGTCCGCAAGTGGGCACGGGTCCATGACCTCCCGCAGGCAATTCGCCGTCATGTTGCCTCCGGCGACATCGCGCCGACTGCGGCTAAGCACATCGCACGTGTTTCTGGGGTTAATCGATTAGATCTCGCTTGGGCAGTGATTGATGCTGATCTCACGGTTCGACAGGTTCGTCGAATTGCAGGAGAAGTAACCGACGAAACAACGGCTGCAGAAGCTCTTTCAGCTCGTGGTATCGATCTTGGAAACCTCTCGGTGCGACTTCCGACAGATCACTATCGAGAGCTCAGACGTCGGGCCTCGCTTGAAGATAAGCCCCCTGGTGAGATTATTGCAGAAACGCTCAGTCGAACATTCGACGGCTGAGCACCAAGTGCGGCGTGTGCTATCCTCTCATTTCACCTGCTTGGAAGCTCGGGTCTCTTTTTTGCTGAGTTTTGAGTCTAATGGCTGTAGTTCTCGTCTCTATGATTTCTGTAAAGTATCTATTCGGTTGCAGAGAGAGATCGATATACAATTTCCATCGGAAGTCCCTCACTATCAACTATGGGGTCTGCTGGGAGCGTTTGCAGTTGTGATTGGGGACCAACAGCAGTTAGTGCCGTCGCAAAGGCATCAATAAGATCGTCATCGCCGCCTCCATCAAGCCCAGAGCTCGTCGCCTCCCAGAGATGATCATATACATTTGGTTCAACAGTTCGGAGTGCATTGACACGTTCCCAGTACCCACGTCGCGGCTCACCCAGTTTAGAGAACTGTATTGCCTCTCCCGTAAACGCCCAGAAACATACCTCTGGGTGGCACTCTCGGAACACATCTCGTGCACGCGGAGTTTCTAATAAAAACTGATCAACTTCATCGATCTTTGGTGTAATTCCCCATGTTTGACGATTCAAACTCCCATCAGTGCGTGCCTCTTGTACCTGCTTTGCAGCTGTATAGGTCGCCTCACGAGCCGCTGGACGGATTGGTGTTGGAAAGACACTCGTGTGCCGGTGTGGGCTTAGTTTTTGACGGGCTGCGGTGTCGCATGCACGTGGCTTGCTTGAGTCATCGCGAAGCCCAATCGGAACATCGATATAGATCCGCTCAGCGCTGCGATGCGCATTCCAGAGATCCTCAAT
>KE356562.1:1415198-1420609 GCA_000416005.1 Haloquadratum sp. J07HQX50
ACAGACGCTACAGTCTTGCAGTCAGACCAGTACCCATATGGGGTGTGATTTTTGTGCTGCATCCGCACGTCTCTTGCTGTGGGATGGGTGTTTGTGATACCTGTACTACACCATCCCCCCTGAAATGAAGCCAGGCACACTGACTGGTTGAATCTCGCCTGCATCACTGTGGATAAGTTTCCACAGTCTGGTTATTGATCTGATACTGCAACTCAAAGTTTCCCTGCTGAATAGCGGTGATTTGGCTGGTATCTAGATCCTCAACAGTCACTAACTCAATTGAAACGTTTGTTGCAGTATTGCCTTCAACGTCAAAAGACTGTGATTCGCTGGCGATGACAGTTGAGTCAACGATCATATCAACCCGCATGGTATTACTTACTGATTGACCAGTTGGATTATTCACCGTTGCATCTGCATTTAATGATGTACCTGAGACTGAGACTGACCCATCAACCTCAACTTGAGGGTCGTTCGACAGAATGTCGGGAATAGTAAAAACCCCTCCGAGAACGACTCCGCTCACCAAGATGACGCTGACAACAACACGCCATGGAATAACTTGTCGTGGGTTCGAGGCATTCCGAATTCCGACAAGTAGGTGACCCCCAGTCCCGGCAATCAGCGATGGGACAGCGACTGCGATAATTGGTGTAATGTATGTCTCAATCGAAAATCCTGTTCCGACGGTTGTCTGCCCGCCAGTGATCGATGATGTGCCATCACCACTGAGCGAAAATCCAACGAGTAGAACACCGATGACGATACCCATCATAACAAGATATCCACCACCAGTGCCAGCAGCAGTGACAACGAGCTTCTCCTTGTTGGCTAAGTCTGTCTCTCCCCGTCGCAGGCCGACAATCAAGCTTATCACAGGTCCGATGAGGAAGGCGACGGTAATGACGACCAGTGTGGCCAATCCGGCAATCAGTTGGTTCCCACCCCCCAGCTGTGTTGTTGCGACAATACCAGAGAGACCCATCGCAAGACCGACCAGGCTGAATATCCCGAATATCTCACCAAGTTCCTGAGGAATTGAGTCGATCGACTGTTGGGGTGGTTGTATTCCCATGCAATTTTATAACACCCCTAAGTGAAAGGTGCTTACGATGCTCTGCTTAGTCGAGTAGCGCTTCCATTTCGTCCAAATTCGCTCGCTGTGTCTCCATTGCTGTTTCAATGTATGTGCTGTCAGTCACATCGACTCCAGCGTGATCGAGTATCTCAATTGGGTATGCCGAGCCACCCATCGCAAGCGCCTCACGATATGATTCCGCCGCAGCGAGACCCTCTGTCTGGATACGCTCTACAACCGCCATCGCTGCGGAGATACCTGTCGCATATTTGTATACGTAGAAATTGTAGTAGAAATGTGGGATGCGCATCCACTCGCGATCAATCCGGTCGTCGAGAGCGGCAGGTTCATAATAGGTCTGTTTTAATCCGCGATATATTTCCTCGAACCGATCAGGCGTCAGTGGCTGGTCTGCCTCAGCTAATTCGTGTATTTTAGCCTCGAATTCAGCAAACATTGTCTGACGGAACAGTGTCGAGCGCACTCGTTCGAGGTACTCATCGAGAATATGCCGGCGGAATGCTTCGTCCTCAACATTCTCAAGTAGGTACTGTGTAAGCAGCGTCTCGTTTACCGTTGAAGCAACTTCTGCGACGAAAATTGTATAATCTGAGTAATGCCACGGCTGGGCCTCTTTGGCAAGTTCAGAGTGCATCGAATGCCCAAGTTCGTGAGCCAGCGTATACATTGAGGAGATCGTGTCCTGATAGTTCATGAGGATATAGGGCTGTGTATCGTACGTGCCGGCAGAAAATGCACCAGACCGTTTCCCTTTATTCTCATACACGTCAACCCACCGACTCTCTAATCCCTCTGCTACTCTCGATTGATACGCCTCGCCAAGCGGGGCGAGAGCGTCTATAATATATTGCTTTGCCTGCTCATACTCAACGGTGGGGCCTTCATCACCCGTAATCGGGACATATAGATCCCACATTTTGAGTGAGTCGACGTCAAGAGCCCGACGCTTTAGTTCTGCGTGCCGGTGAAGCACATCAATATTCGTTTGGACTGTATCTGTTAGTGTCTCATACACCGTAGGCGGAATATTCGGACCGTCAAGTGCCGCCTCAAGCGCCGTTTCATAATTCCGTGCACGAGCATATTTGACGTCCTTTCGCACGCTATTTTGTAAGGCCGTTCCCACACTATTTCGAACAGTTTCCCACTCATCATAAAAAGAGGCGTGTACTTGTCGTCGAAAGTCCCTATTTGTATGTTTTTGTAAAGTCGTAAAGTTCCCCTGTGTGATTTCGACTGTTTCGCCGTCAGGTCGTTCAACAGTGGGGAACGTCATATCTGCGTTCGATAACATGCTGTAGATGTCTGACGAACTACTCGCTACCTCGCCCAAGTCTGCAAGTAGGGATTCAATCTCTGGACTCCGTGTGTGTTCGGCGGTCCTCCGTACATCATCGAAATAGTGTTCGTACGACTGGAGTGCTGGCTCGCGCTGCAGATAATTTTCAAGTGTATCCTCTGGGATTGCCTGTAGCTCGGGTTTGATAAAGCTCACTGCCGAGGACGCAGCAGATGAAATTGCTTCAGCTTTCGATTTTAGAGCTTGATACTCTTGATTTTGTGTATCTTCAGCACTTCGTAGTGTCGCATAGCTACGAACGGTCGCAAGTTTCCGAAAGACAGTCTCACGCGTTTCTAATGCGTCTCGAAGCGTTGTGGCGTCGTTCTCAAGCTCTCCTTCATACTGTCCAAGCTCTTCGATCCGGTCTTGGACGTCTGCATATGCCTCTTCCCACGCTTCGGCATCTGGATAGACTTCATCAAGCGCCCAAGTGTAATCCTCTGCAATCTCATCACGTTCAGGAACGCTGCTCATACTAATGTAGAATGTGGGCGGCGGCTAAAACTTGTCACTCAATCCAGTGTCGTACAGCAGTCAACTCCCGACCATCTTGCACGCTGCTTTGCCGTCTTGTCGCATAAGACAACGACGACATGACAGTTGTTTATCTGAACTCATTGGCCGTGAGTCGCTTCCGCTTCGGGGTCAAGCGAACTGGTTTGAGACGCGGAACGTGTCATTATCACGGGAACTCACATCTTCGATTTCCGTCCGAACTTGAGACACTCGCCTCGCACACCTATCGATTTCCGCGATGGCTCTGAGTGTGT
This sequence comes from Haloquadratum sp. J07HQX50, assembly GCA_000416005.1. GTDB lineage: Archaea > Halobacteriota > Halobacteria > Halobacteriales > Haloferacaceae > Haloquadratum. Next base: position 1,418,410 of record KE356562.1, read on the forward strand.
CTCTCATCTCACCTGAGGTCAGCATGATTAATCCAGATGGGTGGTATTGTCTTACTGATCAGCTGTTGCGCGAAGAGACTCAGCAATCTCAGCCCTCACACCAGCTTCAAGTCGATCCTGTTGATGTTGTGTTTCGATTGCTTCAACAGCTCTACTATGCGCCTGTGAGTCAATGGTAAACTCACACTCTGGGTATTCTACTGCAGCAAGAAAGAGTGGCTCAGGCGGCGCTGGCGCTACTCCGTGTTCCCCTCGGACAGGTCCTGCGAGTAACGTGTCGATACTGTCTATATCTCGCATCCCGCTTGCGACGCCGCGAATAACGGTAGCGATTCGTCTGACGAACTGCCGCGGAAACCCACCTGCTACGACACTGAGAACCAGAAACGGCGGTGATGACTCGACTGTAATGCTCACATCTCGAACTGTCCCAGTCGTATCTAAACTAAAGTTTTGAAAATCATGTTTTCCCGAGAGTCGCATCGCTGCCTTGCGCGCGCGCTCAGCTTCAAGTGAAGACTCCATCAACAGATACCGATACTGACGGGAACTCGCCTGATGAGTTGCATGGAATGAGTCTGTAACTTCTGTCGACGCGTACACATGGATTGAGCGAGGGAGTTCGGAATCGAACACCACTGGTCGACACCACTCCGAACACTCAAACGTAACCGTCTGTGCGATTGCAGAGACGCCGGCGTCGGTTCGACCCGCCGCACTGTACCCTGTTGGTCTTGACTCGGATACTGGATCGTAGATATCCAGCGTCGCTAGAGCTGCAAAGAGTTCGTTTTCCACAGTTGGTACGTCTGGTTGGCGCTGAAACCCATGGAATGGACGTCCGTCGTATGCAATTCGAAACGCACGCTTCATTATTGATATTCTAACCGTGACTGCTCCGTTACAATCGGCAATATTTGAATCTGATTAACTGCTGTCTCATCTGTAAATATCATACGATGCTCAGTCGATTCGAGCCAACTCACATAATCGAAGACTGCCTGCTGGGTTCATTTCAGAATACCTCTGACGTATGTCTGCTCGTGATCTGGAAAGACACGACTCACCACCTCTGGATTTTCGAGCTCAGCGATCAGCGTCCGCAATTCGACTTCATAATCGCTCTTCGGCACTGTTTCTGACGGTCCCACTTCAACATCCAGTCGCTGATCAACCAGATGGTCGATAGCACCCCGACCAAATCCAGCAAGCGGAGATACATAATCAACATCATGTCTGTCCTCGATACTCTGTGCGCGGGCTCGCGGCACCGTTGGTACTCTGTCATCACGCCGTGTACCGTCTGCAACTGCAGCGATATCACGTTGAGCGACGACTTCGAGTGTATGTTCATGGACTGTCTGAATGCCCTGTCGCGGATACCCATCAGCGAGTATCTTCTCAACTGCCGTTTCTGCAACAGCACGGTCTAATTGAATCTGTTTGAACGGATATCCGACCTGCGCTGCCGCTGCGCTTGCATATTTCCAATCGTCAGTCAACCCAAATGTTGCAGTGACGAGTCGGACATCGTAGAAGGAATCTAACAGTAATGCAGCAAGTGTCGAATCTTTCCCTCCACTGTACAGGAGCGCAACCTCCACAGCAACCTACCGCCGTCGGATATTGTAACTGTTTGAATCAGGCTTGAGTTCTTGAAGCAACTCACGCATTTGATCCTCATCGATGCGATCCTGTATCCGGCCACTCTGCGCAAGTGCAACGAGTTGTTGTTTGACCTTTTCTGCGAAGTCTGGTTTCGACATCTCGATTGCGCTAAGTCGCTGGCGTGCGTCGTCGGTCAAGTGTTGTTTGAGCAGCGCTTCTTGCTTTGCTTCGGCCTGTTCACGGGCAGCCTCCTGTGCCGCCTCCTGTTGGCGTTGGCCCCCCTGTTGTTGGCCTTTCTCGTCCCGTAATTCCTGAAGTCGCTGCTCCCGAAGCTCCTCAAGACGGTCGTCGTTAGGTGATCCACTCATTAACGGGGTATTATAACGGAGTGCTCAAAACGATTACGGGCTCTACAGGCGGAACAGGCCGAGTGCCTCTGGGTCGTTTGGAGTTCGAAGATGTGAGTTCCCGTGATGACGAGAGTCAGAGATTATCGAACTACTTGACTCCAAGTTCACCACGTCCTCGTCATGCAGACGCGAGTGGCCGTGCCCAGTCAGATACTCGACTATAAGCGGAGACGCATCTCATG
>KE356562.1:1422604-1425272 GCA_000416005.1 Haloquadratum sp. J07HQX50
TGAGACGTCAGGTAGTGGTGCAGCCATCAGCAAAACGACCAGTGCTGTTTCGATACCGCCTGCCCCTCCGGGTAGCGGCGTCGCTCCCGCGATTGCTGCAATCGGAACGACAATCAAAGCGATGCTCAGGCGAATGCTGACGCCGACTGCCTGAAAAGCTAGCCATAACGCAATCATTTGCGCAGTCCATCCGAGTGTCGACGCTGTCAGCGCCATTGCCAACTGTTTCGGCTGTGTTGCAACGCGTTCGATTGCCTGAAAAAACCTCTCAATTCGACGTATGATGCCTGCTGGTTCAGGGACAGAGAGACGAGGAATCCGCCGAGAGAACGCTTGAACAAGTGGGACAAGCCAATCAGCTATCTTGGATTTAATTCTCTGTCGCCGCTGCCATCCACCATATGCCAGCGTTGGAACGCTGACGGCGAGCGAGACAACTGCGATGAGTGCGAAGAGGACGCCATCATTTGCACTGAGTGCCACTTCCGTTGCAAAATAACTCACCCCAGTGAGCGCAATGGTGATCGAGGGAATGAAATTAAGTGCGTCAACACTTGCAATTGCCGCGAGTCCCCGCTCATACTCCGCATCAACCGATTGCGAAATGAGATATGCGGCGATCGGCTCTCCACCTGCCTGTCCGAATGGTGTAACATTGTTCGAAAACATTGCTCCTGCGAAAATGAAAAATGAGCCGGGATATGAGAGGTCGATATCTAATGTATGTAACACGATCTTCAGAGAGACACTCCACGATATGAGCCACCCAAATACTGCAAGGACTACCAGCGTAATATCCTGACTGTTGGCGCCCCTGAGTGTCGTCAGTAGTGCATTGAATCCAGCAAAGTAGAATAGAACGGCGAACACTCCGATCACTCCCCCGAATCCGAGGATGCCGGCCCGAAGGTTCGCATTTTCCATGTAATATCCAATGATATGAGAATCCTATCAACCCATCGAAGCGGACCAAGGCTACTTGTAAGTTAGCCGACGGTATACACACATGGATGAGCGAACGGCCCTCACACAGATATCGGATACACTGACTCCTGCAGGTGATGACGCAGCAACACTCCCACTCCCAACAGCCGATAATATCCTCATTACCACTGATATGTTACACGCGAGTACGGATTTCCCTGACGGCGTCAACCACTATACAGCAGGCTGGCGAGCAGTCGGTGCGTCTCTATCGGACCTCGCGGCGATGGGAGCCACGGCAACCGCAGCCGTTGCAGTTTATGGCGTGCCGGCATTCAGTGCGTCCAAGCTCTCTGCGTTTCTTCGTGGCGCCTCAGACGTGTGCTCTGTCGTTGGTGCAGAGTATGTTGGGGGTGACCTGGATACGACACATGAACTCACTGTCGCAACCACAGCGATCGGCGAATCACCTGATGCAGTCAGTCGTAGTGGGGCCACACCTGGAGACGTGGTTTGTGTCACAGACACGCTTGGACAGACTGCGGCTGCGTTGTGTGCATTTCACGAAGGGAACGTAGATCAAGGAAATAGTCTATTCCAATTCACTCCCCGTGTTCGAGCAGGAGTTGGGCTTGGGAAGTATGCAACAGCGATGATGGATTCCTCTGATGGCGTGGCTCGATCACTTCATCAACTGGGTGAAGCAAGTGATGTTGGGTTTGCAATCACTCGTGATGACATTCCAGTTCATCCTGCACTCAGTGAGTATGTCTCGTCAGAGTCGGAAGCACTGTCACAAGCACTCACATTCGGTGAGGACTTCGAGTTGGTCTTCACTGTCCCGAGTGAAACTCTTCCGGCAGCTAAAGACGCCTGCCCTGTATCACTCCACACTATCGGTGAAGTCCAATCTTCAACAGGTGGTATCACCCTCGACTCAGAGCCACTCCCTGACACGGGATATACACACGGCGATGAATGAGCATAGCTAAGACTGTGTGGGTAGGTCAACCGGACCGATTCTCGTGGTATCCCTTGACCTCCTCGCACGACTTCATTCGTGGGATTCCCGGTGGGGATATGAGGGTTACGCGTTTCCTCGGCGGCTCACATACGCTTTCGCGTGGCCAGCGTCAGAGGTCGCCGCCTGATTGTTACCGAGGGCGTGCTTTCCAGCGCGTGTCGCAAGGTCAAAGCTGCCTTGCCACTCGCACATAGCGAGCGACTGCGATATCCAGCCGAGCGTTCAACCATGGATAGCCTCTCTTTTGTTGGCTTCATCCCACGGCTCAAGCCGCGGGCTTTCGCCTTGCTCAGCTTTGACATCCTCCCCGCCGTCGGCGAGGATTCCTTCGTGGGACAGCACGCCGTTCGTGGGTCCCCGAAGGCACCCTGACCGAGACCCCCGTGGTCTCGGCTGTGGTTTGTGAGTCGTGCGTCAGGCCACCGGAGGTGGCGTGGTATGCTTGGGTATCCGCTTGCACCTCACAGGCCGTGCCATCGACCCGACTCAACTCAACTCAACTCAACCACGCTGCGCTGGGTAAGTCGAACACTTGACGCAGGGTTGCTTTTTGTTGACGGAGACCCCAATCCAACTCCAATTTTCGTCTGATGTGCTTAGCAGAGAGTATGCTGTCAGACATCAGAAACTCGTGGGTAGCGTCGTTGTTGTCGAATTCATCCCCGCGCTGAAGCACGGGGCTTTCTCCTTGATTTTCCGTAAATTGATTCACATCGTTGC
>KE356562.1:1427203-1430695 GCA_000416005.1 Haloquadratum sp. J07HQX50
CACGAGGGTTCATAATGCCCCCGAGACTGGATAGCGGGCTCTGAATGTCCTTACTCAGTCCTTTCTTTCCAATGCTCGTCGCACCGTTCTTGCCAGCGTTATCGTCCAACCCTCGTCACAGAGATGCCGAGCTTGACCGACCCGCTTGCGTCTTCTTTCTCACCACACCACCAGCACGTCTGGCTGGTATTGTATTCGTTCACCACTTTCACGCCAATACCAGCGAATCGTGGCTTGTACTTGATGTACTGTGTCAGTGTGTAGTGCAGCATCGAGTGCAATCGATAGTGGTGACCCTTTGTCCTGATTCTGGATACCTTCGAGATTCCCGATGACGATGAGAGCATTCTATTCCTTGGCGTCGACAACAATCTGTCGGCTAATCTTGTGGAGATGCTATCGGAATGGCGTACAGCTGTATCTCCGCCCTATCGCGCTACTCGTTCGCTCTGCCACTGCGTTGCTCCTTGAGAACGGGGACTTAGCCTGCAAGAATTAAACATCAGCCAACGGAGAACAGAGTTGATTGTGCAGGAATTCAGGGCTCTGAGGGAGGCTTATCTGGATCAGGCAGGTTCAACTCGCCATGTTGTTGCGCTCGTGTAAGACCACTTTTCGACAGTCAACTCGCTGGCCGAGTCACGTATCTTTATCATCAATGCTCCGATCTCTTTCGGCGAGAGGCCGACTTCATCGGCAATAAACTTAGATTTGAAATACAGTTCACCATTCTGTGCTCTATCAAGTAAGTACCGTTTCAACCGCTCTTCTTTCGACAACTCGCCATCTGCCTCAGTGGAGGATGCGACAGTAGTACTCATTTTTGTCACCAATATAGGAAACAGGACGTATCACTATATAAAGCGATGAACGTTGGGTAGAATTCGAATTCGTTTAGACACTTAATGGCCAGACCGAGATGTTTCACATGTGGCTCAAATACGATTAGAAATTTTATTATACATTTTGAACTTTTATTTCATTGTTTGTATCGAAAATAAAACATCAAATTAAATAGAAACTCAGCGACCTGTAGAGTGTATGGAACACACACTTGTCGATCGATCCCTATGTCAACCGCATACTCTGAGCTTGGTTACGAGGGTGTATTTCTATATCTATCTATTTTGTAGCCTCTGAGGAAGACTCACAGCAGGTATCACTCAAAGCTGAGTTGTACGCTCGCTGTTAATAACTCTTAAACCCCAATCGAAGCAATCGAAACCAATGAGAGTGGTCGTCTCCATCGGCGGTAGCGTTCTCGCGCCTACGCTGGATGCATCACACGTTGAGGCATATGCATCCGTCATCGAAGAACTCGTTGAGGCTGGTTGTGAACTGGCGGCTGTCGTCGGTGGTGGTGGCGTTGCGAGACAGTATATTGAGGTCGCACGGACCATGGACGCAAACGAAGTACAGCTTGATCAGTTGGGTATCGATGTTACACGTATCAATGCCCGACTGTTGATTGCTGCACTTGGCTCAATCGTTGACCCCAAGGTCGCGGAAACGTATGAAGACGCTGGGGACGTGATCAGGCGGGGTGATGTTGCAGTCATGGGTGGGGTCATGCCGGGACAGACGACTGATGCCGTAGCTGCTGCTCTGGCTGAGTATATTGATGCCGAACTACTTGTATACGCGACGAGTGTCGATGGTGTATACGATGCCGACCCCAGCAGTGGCGGCGAAGCACGGAAGCACGAAAGACTGTCCCCAACAGAGCTGGTCGATATCATTGTCCCAATGAGTCGAGATGCCGGCGCGTCAGCACCCGTTGATCTGCTTGCAGCGAAACTCATCGAACGAGCCGGTATGCGATCAATTGTTCTTGATGGCACGGATCCCAGTCGAATCGCTACTGCTATTTTAACCGGCGATCACAGCGGCACTGATATTGTCTGCGCAGACGATCCAATGGCACTCGCACACTGGTAGCCATGAGAGGAGATCCGCTTCAAGATAGGACCAGCGGCTATACTTTCTGGGCAGATGCAGTTGCTCAGGCCATTGTCGATAGCGACCCAGCGGAACCGATCGTCATCAAAGGCGGGGTCTCACCATCTGGCGTTGCTCATCTTGGTAATTTTAACGAGATCATGCGCGGCTACTTCGTCGCCTCGGTGCTTCGCGATCGTGGATTCGAAGTCAAGCAGATATTCACGAGCGACGATAGAGACCCATTACGAAAGCTCCCAAAAAAACTCGCAGACCGTGACGGTGAGATTGTTGGGTTAGGTGAGGTCAATGCAGGTGCGCTTGGTCGAAACTTAGGAAAGCCTTACACGGACATTCCAGATCCATTTGGAGAAGCACAGTCTTACGCTGCACACTTTGCGAATCTTCTCAAAGCCGATGCAGAGAGACTCGATGTGCCTGTGGAGATGGTTTCGAACACAAAATTGTATGAGAACGGTGATTTCGATACGATCATTGAGGCAGTCTTACGTCGGCGAGATACTGCACGGGAGCTTCTCAGCGAGTATCAGGAAAGTGTTGACGAGACATACGTCCCATTCAATCCAATCTGTGCATCTTGCGGGAAAATAACCGAGACAGTGACTGATGTCAATCCTGACGCAGGCACTGTCACATACACTTGCACTGATCTGAATATTGCTAGTTCAACGATCGAAGGCTGTGGGCACGAAGGGAGTGCCACTTTCCGCGAAGGAAAACTGCCATGGCGGTTTGAGTGGCCCGCGCAGTGGAATGTGCTTGATGTCGACCACGAACCGTTTGGTAAGGATCATGCTGAGGGATCATGGCCATCTGGGAAAGCAATTACTGAGACCATCTTCGAATCTGGGCCACCGCTTCCCATGGTGTATGAATGGTTTACGTTGAATGGTGATGCTCTCTCGTCATCAGAGGGTAATGTTGTGACTGTGCCAGAAATTTTAGAGCTTCTTGAACCGGCAGTTCTCAGGTACTTCTTCATTAGAAATCCCCGTCGTGCCCGTGATTTAGACCTCTCCCGTCTTGACCAACTGGTAGATGAGTTTGACCGGTTTGAGGCAGCGTATTTTGGTAAAGTTGAGGATTCTGCAGTGACTGCATTTGCCGAGCGTGCATACCCGTATGTCGTAGATGAAGTCCGACCGAATCGAATAAGACTGCCATACACTTTCGCGGCCATATTAGGGATGACAGAGAGTCGCGAACTGCGACTGGAGATGGCACGGAGTGAAGGCCACATTGATGACGACACACCACAGTGGGCGATTAATGATGCTCTTAGTCGCGTTGATCGTGCACAAAAGTGGGCAAGGCGAATGGATAACGGCTACAACTATCGGCTACAAAATACCTGTCCAGCAGTTACGATAAGCCCACAGGAAGAGGAAGCGCTTAATTCCCTTGCGGAGTACATTGCGGCGGGTCATACCGGGAAAGAGATTCAAAGCGAAATATATGATATAGCTCGGCAGCACGGGATCGAAGTTGCAAGGTTCTTTGAGCTTGGGTATCGACTGTTCTTTGATCAGACAC
>KE356562.1:1431020-1434224 GCA_000416005.1 Haloquadratum sp. J07HQX50
CAATGAATACATTGCTTTTGGTCCTTGTTGGCCTCTTTGCTTACTCGGCAGTTGGGCTATTTCTCTCTAATCGAGGCTTGCTGCCTGCAGCAGTGAAAATCCAGGGGCCGCTCACCACGATTCAAACGAAACGTGGGCGTGAGTTCATTGACTGGGCAGCATCTCCCACCCGGTTCTGGCGCGCATGGACTAATATTGGACTTGGCACAGCACTCGTTATGATGACTGGCATGTTTGTGTTTCTCTTCGCACAGGGGATTGCAATCCTTCGTGATCCCCCACCAGCCTCTGCAGCCAATCAGCCTCGGAACTTCCTTGTTATCCCTGGAGTGAATGATTTTCTTCCGTTGTCTGTCGCTCCAGAGATCATTGCGGGATTGCTTATTGGGTTAGTTGTACATGAGGGTGGGCACGGCATTCTTTGTCGCGTTGAAGACATTAACATCGAGTCGATGGGTGTCTTATTACTCACTTTCATTCCGCTGGGCGCATTCGTTGAACCAGACGAAGAGAGTGAGCGCACTGCAACGCGTGGTGGCCGGACGCGAATGTTCGCTGCAGGCGTCACAAACAACTTTGCAATCACGATTGTCGCCTTCGCCCTCTTGTTCGGGCCAATCATTGGAAGTATCGCTGTTGCTCCTGGTATCCCTGTGCAGGGTGCGTATGATGGCTCGCCAGCAGCGGAGGCCGGCATTGAACAGGGCGATAGAATTACTGCAGTTGATGGTACTGTCGTTATGAACGAGTCTGCACTCGATCGCGAACTCCGAACAAGTTCAGCGCAAACACTCTCTGTCGAGATTAATTCCGGCTCAAGCGCAGCGAATCTTGAGTCTCAGACACTCACTGTTGAGAGATCACTCATCATTGCTGGGTCGGTGAGTGGGAATCCAGCTGGTCTCAATATTGACTCAGAACCAATTGCTGTTGAGTCGGTCAATGGTGAGACCGTTCATACTCGTCGTGAGTTATTCGACGCGATTGGGCAGACACGCGAGGCCTCAATCACAACCGAGAGAGGCGTTGTCGAGATTCCAATTGGTGCGTATCTGACACAAGTGATGGACGATGGGCCATTAGCTGCCTCAGGTGCCCCGACAGCGCCCGGTGTAATCGTCACTGCAATCGATGATACGCGGATACGGTCATCAGCCGAACTCTCGACAGCACTTGATTCGACGGCTCCTGGTGATCAAGTCTCGGTTGAGCTCTATTCGCAGGGTACATTTGAGCGGTACACTGTTGAGCTCGGTGAAAACCCCCAGGACGACAGCGGGTTCTTAGGTGTGAATATCTTCCCAGGCACAAGTGGGCTGGTACTGACCGACTTTGGCACTCAGTCATATCCGGCCGGCACGTATCTGGAGCTGCTCGGTGGTGAGGGCGGCCCTGGAGCAATGAGTCCAACAGGAAGTGTCGCGAATTCAGCCCTCGGAACGGTGTATGTCTCGCTCGTCCTCCCACTTGCTTCGACCGTGCTTGGGATTCCAAACTTCCCCGGATTTACTGATGCAGTGATGAATTACTACCAGCTGACTGGCGCGCTGTCAGGGCTTGGAACAGGGGTATTTATTATTGCCAACCTTACATTCTGGACGGCCTGGATTAATCTACAACTTGGTATTTTTAATTGTATTCCTGGGTATCCGCTCGATGGTGGCCGTATACTCCGGACCTCTGTAGAGGCAGTCGTTTCACGCCTCCCGATACAACATACACATCAAACTGTCCGAACGATCACAACAAGTATTGGTGTTGTAATGCTGATGTCACTATTAGTACTTGTGTTTGGACCAACACTGCTTGGGGGTTGACCGTCTCCCATCGGTGAAGTCTCTCGTGACTGCCCCCACACGGTCCACCGCTGTTATCCTCGCGGATGTCGCTCAGGTCGCCAACCGCTATCTTCTTGGCACCTTCGTCGATGTACCGCTTAATCATGTGTCTTGAGAGCGTGTAAGCGAAGTGGTCTTGATGTCATTGTCCCACCGTTCTTGAATGGACTAGCGGCCGAGGTTCCACAGTTTCGATGCGGAGAACCCGTAGTCGTCAGGGTCGTCACGAACCTGACTGTGGTTCGTGATGCGTGCGACGTATGTGTGGGTTGTCTCCGACATCGTGCTGTATGCATGACTAATCATGAAATAAGTGAGATTGAAACGATGTTTGACATGCAATATCCCGCCGAGCGTGCCGAGTTACCCAGTTGCCGGCTTCATCCCACACGGCTCAATCCGTGGGTTTTCACCTCGCAGCTTCTATCACATCGCAAGTCGGTCTGGCAAACTCGCAATGTACAAATCAGTGGCCTGAATTATAGGAGACATGGTAGAAGCTCCGCCAACTGATGAGGGTTGGTACGTATTGCACGATTTCCGGTCAGTTGACTGGGATGCCTGGCGAGAAACACCAACCCGTCACCGTGATACAGCAATTACAGAAGGCACTGAGTACCTGCAACAGCACGAAGCCGTCGCCGATGCAGATGAGGGTGCATCTGCTGTTTTCTCGGTCATCGGGCATAAGGCTGATTTGCTCACCATCCACTTCCGATCAACACTGGAGGCACTCTCACGAGCGGAGCGACAGTTTGAGCAGACCGCACTTGCTGGCTATACCACCCAGCCGATGTCATATATCTCAGTCACAGAGGTCTCTGGGTATACCACTTCGTCGTATTTTGATGACTCTGAATCAGCCGATCCTGGAGTGCGCGAGTATATGAACAGCAAGCTCACCCCAGAGATACCGCAGATGGATTACGTCTGTTTCTATCCGATGTCGAAGAAGCGTGATGCTGGGCAAAATTGGTACAGCTTACCATTTGAAGAGCGAGCGACGCTCATGGAGACACACGCCGATACTGGTAAGAGCTACGCCGGGACAATCAAGCAGATCATTTCATCCTCAGTCGGATTCGAATCAGACGAGTGGGGCGTGACACTCTTTGCAGACGACCCAACTGCAATCAAAGATGTCGTATATGAGATGCGATTCGACGATGTTTCAGCCAAATACAGCGAGTTTGGTGAATTCTACATGGCCCGTCGGTTCCCACCAATTGATCTTGAAGCACTCTTGGCTGGAGTGTCGATTCCAACAGGTGCCGGGAATCAGAGTGAGCAGTCCGCGCCTGCACGAGGTGATGAAACGACAGAGTCAGCATCGCCCACTGACCACTCAGAGGACACTCGTGGATCC
>KE356562.1:1434753-1437329 GCA_000416005.1 Haloquadratum sp. J07HQX50
CTGAACATCGCGGTGACTTTCATGACACGTTCGATTCTGTCGGTGAATTACTAGCGCAGATGAACGGGCATCAAGAGACAGATCTTATGATCAATCTCGAAAACGAGAATGATATGTTTATTTCAAGCCAGTGGAATGGCCGAGAGGATGCAATGTCTTTCTTCCGGTCTGATGAATTCAGTGAGACCGTCCAATGGGGGCGCGAAGTCCTCGCCGACCGTCCACGCCATGTCTTTCTCGCTTAGTCGTGTCGCTTCTGTCTCCACACAAGCAAGCCGAGGGTCAGACGGAAGAGTCCGAATTTGTCTCTGAAGTTACTTCAGTTGACCCTGAGGTAGTTCACCTGCACCTGTGGGACAAATATGCTTAATCCAAGAAAACTCACGACTTTATTCGCGGGAGGATACCACTACGTGACTTCTCACTGAAGCTCACCCGGAGGAGGCGCGATTCCGTGGACCGGCAGTCGACCGTTTGTCGATTCCTGCCGCGTCGATATCTTTGCCATCAACTGATGAACGAAGTTCGTCCATTCCATCGAAGCGGTCAATTTCGAAATTGCTATCGTATAATTCAGATACCCGAGCACATTCCTCTGCTGATAAAAGCGGGACTTCTGCTGCCTGTGCCCAGTTTGTGATATCTGACTTCGTATGGAATGTTGGGGTGACTGTGGCAACTGGCTGGTGAGTGAGTAGATAAGCAATCGCTGCTTGTCCCATTGTTCGCTCGCCATCGCGCTCCAGAAAACGGAGTGTTTCGAGCTTCTCCCAACCTGTCTCGTACCATGCATCTGGTCGGAACCCGCGATGATCATCTAAATCGTGCCCCGTTTCGGGTGTGACTTGTTCGTTTAACAAACCAGACGAGTGTGGCACTCGAGGAATGAGGCTTGTGCTTGACCCAGTTGTATTGATTGTTTCAAGAAAGTGATTGCCAACGTCTTGTTCAAATAAGTTCCACACGAGTTGGAGAGTATCAAACTCGTGCTTGATTGCCATATCCCCTTCAGCAAGCCACCCGATGGAAGGGCCCAACGCCCAGCCAATTGCCCTGACCAGACCTTCCTCACGGAGCTCATCGAGTGCTTCAAGGATATCTGCATCTACCTCATCAACATTCGCGTTGTGCAATTGTAGCACATCTATATACTCGACACCAAGACGCTCGATACTCCGCCTTGTCGCCGTGCGAACCCACTCTGCAGACATCTCTTTCGGGAGTTCACCATGGCCTGCCTGCGGATTATTGTAAAAATCATATCCAATTTTGGTTGCGATTGTTACATCATCGCGTACAGTTGCGAGCGCTTTACCCACGACACGCTCACTTTCACCATGTCCGTACACATCACCGGTGTCAAAATATGTGATACCCTCATCAACCGCATGCTGTAATAACTCAATTGAATCTTCTCGACTTCGGTCGCCCCACCAGTCGGTGCCGACGACCCATGCCCCAAACCCAACTTCACTCACCTCAACATCAGTGTTGCCCAATGTCCGATATTCCATATATATGTAGACTGCAGCCCAGTTAATATATCATCGTTGGTAATACGATTTCTTGATTCAGCCGCACCACTGTATTTTTTCGCCCGATTCATCCTGATTCTGGTGTTGCATTGGTGGCCAGTTGGTCGTTACTTCTCTGATTCCTGATACTGTTCGCCAAGGGGGCTTCAGCCGCAGTTCTCGCCGCATCGGGAGCGTGAGCCGACCCGCTGGAGACCGTTGTTTGCGGTCTCCGGCGGCCGGTCGCCGAGGTACTTCACGACATAGCTGTGACCGACCGTCTCCAGTTGGAGGACCTCATGCTGTTCGAGGATCTCCTCCTCACGAAGCCGCAGGTCGTCGCGGCCCTCGGCCCACCACCACGGCACGGGCCGGTCGTCCGCGTCAGGATACTCCGACGCCACCACGAACGGCGTCACGAGTTCGATGAGGTACGTCTCCGCGCCTTCGAGCCGGGAGTAGTACAGTTCAGCGAGGTCCACTATCTACGTATGCTTCAGCTGAACCTCGCCATAGCCGTAGTTGCGTTTGCCGCCGAACTGGAGGCCCTCCAGCACATTCTTGCCGAGCGGAAGCACTGTCGGGTATCGGCATGGACGTACCATTTCGTCGTCTGCTGTTGCTTCCGCTGGTCCTGCCGGCGACCCATGATGATCTCGTGAGCGTGCGCCGGATGTCTGCCGTGAACGCGGATATCGTGCGTATTCAGCGCGTCCCGAGCGCAGGTATCGAGAAGCCACGGATGCATCGCCTCCCGCTGGAGGAAGGGGTCGTCGTAGGCCTCAACGTCGGGCAGGCCGCTCCCGAGGTACGGGCAGATGCCCGACTGATTGTGTTCCCCGGGGAAGGCCCCGAACTGGCCGACACCGCCGCGTGTTTCTCAGGATCGAGGTGTTGGCTGAGGGCGTGCAGGATGGCGTTCCCCGAGACGTGGCACGAATGGCCGATGTAGTCCATCCGCAACTCCCACAGGACTTGCCGAATCGCCGTCATCGGTCGGGCCTCCATTCAGCGTCGTCCTCGATGTACTGGGGCGCCACGTTCCAGGACTGCGTCCGTCGC
>KE356562.1:1437379-1438495 GCA_000416005.1 Haloquadratum sp. J07HQX50
TGGGAGACGATAGAGGAAATCGAATCAGATACGCCTCTATCATCTATCCTACCCAGGGTCACGATCAGCCCTGAGGGGGATTCGATTGAAACAGAAGGAAGCCCGCTTCATCAGGAGGATGCCGAACGGATACCGAGCTCATACAAGATGCAGATGCGGCATCTCAATCGGATATTAGTGAATGCTCTTTACGGGTTGACGGAAAACGGAGATATTACCGAGACTAACTTCATCTGCCTTCTATCGCATACCGACCGATTGTCTCCAGATGATCAGCTATTCCTAATGGATCTGATCACCGCAGTCTTTGAAGAGAGATATTCCGAGGCAATTCACCTCGGAATGTCTCGTATGAAAAGTGTTGTATCTACCCTATTGGAAGAAACAGGAGCATCAGTGACCTCTGTTGACGGCACAGACATACAGCAAGCAGGACTGGGAGGCCTACTTAGAACAGTTGAGGACAACTATTCCGAGGACACCGGATACTATCTACGAGTGAAGTATACAGAGAAATCAGGAGAAAACCTGAGAAATAGAACCAACCACGGCCAACTACTCTACGACGAATGCCATTATATGACCGCCATACTACTTCTCTTCGACATCTTCCAGATCCTAGTCACAGTATCCGGGTCGGAGTATACCGAACAGTTCGGAGTCCCCAAATACAGGTTTGGTTCCTGACAGACAAAACCCCCACTCAGCTTAGACCACTATTGACAGGTCGCATCTTATCTTATCGCTCAGGCCGATAGACTGCTTGCCCGGTGTTTCAAGTGGGTGCGCGACAATACTAAGTTGACGAAGAGACCCGCCAGCAACCGGATATACAGCAAATACCAAGACGGCAACGCGGTCCGAAGGATTGACTAAAAACGTGTTGTCTGAAGACGGTCAAAATACCGGTTTTAGGCCACGAAACGTATCAACGTCTTGGTAAGGACGAGAGCGCGGGTTCAAATCCCGCCTCAGGCTTCAGCGATCTTAGCGTCTCTCTCCCTAATTTACGCTCTTCTTAGGAGAGAACAAATGGAACTCGAGAGCGTTAGGTTCTATTACACGCCAACCCCGTCGCAGTCTTGCGATTCGTATAGTTGTTAGGACATCATAAGA
>KE356562.1:1438545-1441018 GCA_000416005.1 Haloquadratum sp. J07HQX50
TGCGTCCTCGTGGCTCTCGCCAGTTAACCTGTGGGCGCGTGCCAGAAGGCGGTGAGCATCGCGTCGGTCACGATTTAGCCTCCACACGCGCTGACAGGGAGCTCTCGAACTCAGGAAGGTACTCGTCGGCCCATTCGCCGTCTTTGTCACCTATCTTGCTCGTGTTCCCCTTCCCGCGGTCGAACACTCGCCGCAGTTCGGTCTCGTTGTAGAGCGGGTTCACTAGCTCGCAGTCCACGATTTCGCCGTCGAAGTTCCGCGCACCACCGAGTTGGTGCATGAAGTCGATCTTGTGTGCGTCTATGTAGTCGGTGGCCTCGGCGAGCAGCGCGACGAACTCGGGCTTGTCTCCCGGAACGGGAAGTTGCCACACACCGTCGAAGTTCCCGACGGCGTCGAGTTCGGCGTTCCGCAGCGGCTCCTGGTTGTCTTCCTCGTTTCGGGAGACGACATTCCGGTTGAACCGGCGTAATGGCCTTTGGCGTTATGACGCGTGTAGTCCACGCTGGAGCGGACAGGCGAGAACTGAATCGAGTGGCGCATCACTTTTCCAGGGCGATTCCCGAAGCCGCCGAAGAGATAGAGAATCACGTACCCGTTACCGTTTTCATCTTGATCACCTAGACAGTCGCCCTTCGGGTAATACCTAGCGTCGAAGTCACGGTTGTAGACGCCGTCTTTCCAGAAGTTTGCTGGCCTCGCCGGAGTGACAGGCGGTACTACAGCGCTCCTAAATGGCCTTCTCCATCCCGTGCGAAGCCAGCTCGAGAGGCTGAACGCCGGGATGATGCCGCCGATCTGGTTCTGCGCGTCGTCGTCGTAGTTACCGTTCGAGGCGTGGTGTCTGTCGGTCATGATGCTGTCTCCGATCACCAGCAGGTCTGAATTCGCACGAACACGTCGCGGTCGATGTCCTCAATCATGGTTTGGTGTCGTTGGTTGTCGGCCGATTCGGTGGTAGTCGGTCGCCACCTGGAGGAAGTCCCGCCGGAAGAATTGGGGAGGGCTTACCGACGTCGGTGGGGCATCGAAAACGACTTTCGGAAAATCAAACACGACTTCTTGGCCAAGTCAGGGTCAAAGGATCCAGCACTTCGGGCGTTCTACTTCAACTTCGCGGCGCATCTCTTCAACATCTGGACGGTGGCGAAGTGAGAACACCAGATCTGAGGATGAAGTACTGGTTACACAGGCTACTGACCCCGGTATGATGCATTTAATTCTGACAGATCAGTCCTCTTCGTCAAGGAGGGAGCCGTAGGCGAGCGAGTAGGGAGGGGAGACAGCCGTACACTATACTCGACAAAAGACAAGTAACAAGCCCTAAGCAGGAATCAGTGGTTGAGGAAGCGTTCCAGTATCAAGCAGTTCCCGAGGACGCCGCTACTGGCGAGACTGCATGGAACCACATTCAAACCTGTCGAGAAGTGTACAACCACGCACTCACGCAACAGTACCGACCTGCTCCTGACCACAACAAACCATCGTACACTGCGATGCAGAACCAGCTTCCAGACTGGAAGCGTGAATGGTCAGAATGGAAGCAAGTGTAAGTATACTCGAAATGCCTGCAAATGGCAGTCCGACGCATCAGACACAGTGAGAGCGTTCTTGAATCACGACAGGAACGCGGCTTCAACGTTGGTCGTTTCAAGTGGAAAGCTCCACGAGAATACCGTAGCGTCACGTACAACCAGTCAGGCTTTGAGGTGGATAGTCACACGGGTCGGGCTGGTCACGCAGTCGTGAACTTCTCGAAAATCGATGACTTCCACTTGGACTACCACCGACCACTCCCAGACAACGCAGACATCACCGAGGTCATCCTCAAAAAGCAGAACACAGGCGACTGGACCGTCAGCATCGTCGTTGACTACGATGCCGAGTACCCAGACAAGCCTACCGTCGAAGACATTAGTGTTGAGGAGACAGTTGGAATCCACCTCGGCATCACCAAGCTCATCCATGACTCCAAGAACTGCACGTTTGCTCACTTAGATGAGGATAACGTCTCACGCTGCTATTGTGAGTCGTGAACTCGACATTCCGACAGCTGTCGGAGTCACTGATTTCTTAAATACTGCCTCAGATGGCGACCAGATCAAGATTGATGCTCAACGCGGTATCGTTCAGGTCGAATAATATCTTTGTTACCATTCCTCCGATATGTTCTGGAACCGCGGTTGAGATGACGAAATCGATCAAGAACCGTTCTGAATAAAATAATCGTGTTTTCAACCACTGATATACTGTCGACTCTGCGGTTCGAATTGGATATTGTGCTGTGTAATGTATTTTGCCCTATGAGTTCCCTGAATGAATCGCCTCGGTGTCAAGCCCCGAGGCATTCTCCGCTCTCAGCAGTAGAGTGAATCTTTATTTATCACTATTCTTTATTGCAATATAGCATGAAGAAGCTAATCAACGACTCAGATGATGTCGTCGATGAAATGCTTGATGGGATGATAGCGAC
>KE356562.1:1441038-1447678 GCA_000416005.1 Haloquadratum sp. J07HQX50
ACCTCGCTGAGATGGAGGGGACCGATGTCGCGACCGTTGTGGTCGATGACGATGTTGCTGTTGAGGACTCATTGTACACGTCAGGCCGTCGTGGGGTTTGTGGGACGATTCTCGTTCACAAAGCCGCAGGTGCGAAAGCAGCCGAAGGTGGGACGCTTGCAGAAGTTCAGCGAGTCGGTCAAAAAGTCGTTAATAACGTCGGGACGATGGGCATGGCACTCACCTCTTGTGTTACCCCTGAGAAAGGGGAACCAACTTTTGAGTTAGGTGATGATGAGATTGAGCTCGGAATTGGTATCCACGGAGAACCAGGGACTGAACGGACACAGATAATGAGTGCTGATGAAATCACTGAAGAATTAACTGAATCAGTGCTGGGTGATTTAGAGTTAGGCGAAGACCAAGACGTCGTCACGATCGTCAACGGTATGGGCGCCACACCACAGATGGAACTATTTGTCATCAATCGGAAACTCCAAGAGATGCTTGAGGCGCGTGGAGTTGAGACATGGGATGCAATGGTTGGCGACTATATGACTTCGTTAGATATGGAAGGGTGTTCAATAACTGTCTGTGCTGTCGATGACGAACTGAAATCATTACTCGAAGCATCGGCAGACACTCCAGCGCTAGCAGTGCAATGAGTGATGCCGGCTCCGCGGTCGTTGCTACTGTCGAGAACATCGCCGAGCGTATCGAAGCTGAGCGCGACCACCTGACAGAATTAGACTCAGCAATTGGTGACGCCGACCATGGCGGTAATATGGCCCGGGGGTGGGCAAAAGCTGCGGAGGAAGCACGTGCACTTGAAGACCCTGCCGCGGCAGCAGTCGTCAAGCAGACGGGAAAAACGTTGATGTCCGAGGTCGGCGGTGCTTCAGGACCACTGTATGGGGGCTCGTTAGTATTTGCGAGTGCAGAAATTGAAGATGGTATGACTGAGGAGAGCGTTGTTGCGTTCGCAGAGACATATCTAGAGAAAGTCAAAGAGAGAGGAGACGCCGAAGTTGGTGACCAGACGATGGTCGATGCCCTGACGCCAGCAGTACACGTCTTGAAAAAGTCAATCGAAACAGATGGGTTATCCCCTATCGAGGCACTCGCAAAGGCGGTCGATGCAGCCGAGCGTGGGGTTGCGTTCACCGTCCCCATCCGGGCGGCGAAGGGGCGTGCATCGTATCTTGGTTGGCGCTCGGTTGGCCATCAGGACCCTGGTGCCACGAGCACATTGTTTATCTTAGAAACTCTTGTGGAGACAGCTCAGAGATATATCAACGCTGATGATTCAACCGTGATGTCGGTCGATGCTGCCTCTCCGACTGCATCTGATGGAGTGGATACTGAAGAGGAATGATTGGGCTTGTTGTCGTCTCTCATAGTCCAAAGGTAGCAGACGGAATCGGTGATATCGCTGCTGAGATGAGTGGAGACAATCACATCGAAACGGCCGGAGGCGACAGACAGGGTGGTATTGGAACTGTTCCAGACAAGATCGAAAGTGCGCTTGCGGCGGCCGACGACGGCGACGGCGTCGTCGTCCTCGTTGACCTGGGTAGCGCTGTGATGAACACTGATGTCGCTATTGAGCGGAGCGATGTTGATGCGGTTATCGCCGATGGACCGGTCTTAGAAGGCGCGGTGAATGCTGCTGTCGCCGCGACCAGTTCAACAGCAACAATTGAATCTGTCCGAAAAAAAGCAGAGAACGCCAGTGATATCGACAAACGGTAACACTGTTACACAGATATTGATCGACTTCTCGCAGAGTCAGATTGGGTGTGAATCGCTCTTGCGGTGAGCATCAGGAGAGACCAAGCGTTTCGTAGACGTCCTCACGTGACTGGCAGTTCAGAACGTCGGCTGCAAGTTCCTTTGCTGAGTGAGTGTCGGTGTTGATAACCTGTTTTTTCACTGCAGGGACACTCACTGCGCTCATACTGAGTTCATCTAAGCCAAGTCCGATTAATAATTCTGTCAATTCGGGATTACCGGCCATCTCACCACACATTCCCACCCATGCATCATGCTCATCCGCGGCTGTTACAGCGTAGTCAATCGCTCGGAGAACAGCTGGATACAGTGGATCGTGGAGATCTGCGACGGCGTTATTCTCGCGGTCAGCGGCCATCACATACTGGGTAAGATCATTGGTTCCGATACTCAGAAAGTCAAGTCGCTCGGCAAACCGATCAGCACTGAAGACACCGGCTGGTGTCTCGATCATTATTCCAAGCTCTGGAATCGCATGTTTAATACCCTCGCTTGCGAGGTCATTCGCAATCGCCTCCACACGAGCGAGGGCGGCCTCAACCTCATCCATGTGAGTGATCATCGGGAACATAATTGCTAATTTATCACCATTGTCGCTTGCAGCAGCGCGTAATAGTGCACGGAGTTGTGTTTCAAAGAGATCTGTAAACTTCCCGAGCGAGAGTCGCAGTCCACGCTGGCCAAGAAACGGGTTGGTTTCAGTTGGCATATCCAGATATGAGACTGGCTTGTCTCCGCCGACATCGAGTGTTCGAACAACAACGCGATTGTCAGGGAAGGCAGCGAGTGCCTCACTAACAGCCTCATACTGTTCCTCCTCATCTGGTGGCTCCTCACGATCTAAGAATAAAAACTCCATTCGAAAGAGCCCAACTCCATCTGCACCTCGCGCTCTGGCTGGTTCGAACTCCATGACACTCCCAACGTTAGCCGCCACCTCAATAGCTCGCTCATCCGCAGTCGTTACCCGCTGTGTCCGAATAGAGACATCGAGACTGTCAGCCTCGGCACAACGACTCGCCGCCGGGTCGGTGACTAATTCATCTGCTTCACCATCAACGAGCACTTGGGTCCCTTCGGCGACCTCCAAAAGTTCCTCTCCAACACCAACAACAGCGGGAATCGCTAATGCTCGGGTGATAATCGCTGCATGCGATGTTCTTCCTCCAGTCGCAGAAACGACTCCGGCAATAGCCTCCGGGTCGAGTTTGGCGGTATCGCTCGGTGTCAGTCGCTTTGCCAACACGACGGTGTCTGGTGGAAGCGTAGAGAGGTCGGCACCCTCGACGTCGAGCAACTCGCGGAGAAGGCGATCACGAACGTCTCGGAGGTCGGCGGCGCGCTCTGCCATCATCCCATCCATATTCTCGAACTGTTTGATCGCCTCCTCGAATCGGTCAGCCACAGCATGAGGGGCGGGCATCCCGCTCTGTATCGATCTCTCGATATCTTCGACAAGTTGTGGATCATCGAGGAACTGCTGGTGGGCTTCAAAAACGGCAGCCTCTTGCTCACCAACACGCTCTGCTGTTTGGTCACGGGCCTGCTTGAGTGCCTCTCGAACTGTGCCCCTGGCCGTCTCGAATCGGACCTGCTCTGCCCCGGAGTCAACCTCCTCAGCCGGTGGCCGTTCTGGAAGCGTAATCGCTGCGTCCGGACGGTACCATCTGGCGTGACCAACGCCTGAGAGTGGACTCGTCCCAATGCCAGAGAGTGTTGTCATACGTTTTCACTCTCTGTTGGTGCTGTCAGTATCGCTGCCAACTCTTCAAGCGCCTCACTCGCCTCAGGCGCGTCAGTGACGATTCGAACTGACTCGCCGTGCTCGATATTGAGTCCAGTGACTGAGAGCATGCTTTTCGCACTGACCAGCTGCCCATCAGCCGCGTCTGCACGTCCAATCGACACTTCTATGTCAAACTCATTCGCCTTCTGTACGAATCTTGATGCCGGCCGTGCGTGGATTCCCGCTTCTGGTACTACTTCAACAGTCCGTTCCATATGTATTGATACTGGTCGATTATTATTATTACACCGCTGATATCGAATGCCCTCAACTGACTTTGGTGGTTGCAAGGAAAACAAGACTCCGCACATTCCTCACCTTCGCCCCTTCAGGCTCAGTCCCTTTCCTCAAGGGGCGAACAGAACATAATGAAGCAAGTGGGTGAGGACAAGTCACTCATCGTTTGCAAGTAAGGCTCTCCACATCATTATAATCACGATTTATTTGTCCCACAATCTGAGCACACCGGTATTCAGCGCCGGTTTGTTTGCATATCAACCCGCATTTGAAACGAAGTAAGTGCGCCGGCCGGGAATCGAACCCGGGCTAGTGGCTTGGGAAGCCACTGTCCTACCACTGGACCACCGGCGCTCCATCTGGGCCTCTTGTCAAACCAGATTTATCTGGCTTTCCTCGTTGGGTATATGAGAGTACATATCCTAAATATTGTGATGTGAATATCACACGCCGTCAATGTCATATCACGACCGTCGCATTGTGGTTCTGTGTCTAATCGCACGTGCCTGTAGACCGTGAATACGATGTTGGGCAGTGAGAGCCGATTGTAAGAGGTAAAAAAATTATTAATCAACTGAAATTCACTGTGTAAGTGTGACACCACAACAAACCGTCTTACAGAACGACGCACCTCTCGATTTACGACTTTCAGACGAAGAGCTACGGACAATTGAAGCACACATTACTTCATTTATTCAATCAATCGTTGATGATGCTGGGGCAACGGGAGCTGTACTAGGTATCTCTGGAGGCATTGATAGCACAACTGTTGCATATCTGGCAGCTGATGCACTCGGTCAGGAGAACGTCCACGGACTGGTTATGCCGAGCGAGGTGAGTGATCCCGACAATATGAGTGATGCTGAATGGGTCGCAACGGAGCTTGGCATTCCACATGATGTGATCGAAATTCAGCCGATTGCTGAACAGATTTTTAAGGCGTATCCGGAGGCGACCGGGGACCGGATCGCAACTGGAAACGTATACGTGCGAACGCGAGCAGTGTTGAATTATTTTGTTGCAAATTATGAAGACAGCATTGTACTCGGAACGGGGAACCGCTCAGAAGCGCTGACGGGCTACTACACTAAGTATGGCGACCAGGCTGTTGATTGCAATCCGATTGGGAATTTGTACAAACAGCAGGTTCGACAGCTCGCGGCCGCTATTGATGTTCCACATGAACTCGTCATGAAGACGCCCTCGGCTGGCATGTGGGTTGGCCAGACTGATGAAGAAGAGATGGGGCTTTCGTATGATACTGTCGATGCAATTTTAGCACTTCATATCGATGGTGAGCTCTCGACAGATGCAGTTGTCCGTCAGCTTGAACTCACACCTGCAGAGGTCGAATCCGTTGTCGAACTGTATGAATCGAGTGCGCACAAACGGGCGATGCCACCTGCACCAGACACGGTCAGGCTGTAAGTATTCTGCTCGGCGAGGTTTCACCACAATGAAGATGCAAATACGATGATAAGCGTCTTGCAGAGATGATTCTCCGAACGGAGCGAGGGGTCATTGAGGACACGCTCGTGAAGAGTGTAAGCCGCCCCGGGGTCAATGAAGTGGTTTGAGACGCAAGGCGTCTCATCATCACGGAAATCTTCGATTTCCGAACGACGCCGTGGCATTCTCGTTGTACCGATTGTAAACGCCGTAGACACAACTTATTTTGATTCGATGCTAGACGTCACGCCGTCAAACTGAGGTGCCTGGGGGTGAACAAGAATTAACGACTTGGTGAGTTTGGATTCGTTGCCTGAATCACTTGACTCCGGGGCAATTCACCGAAATGTTTCCAAAGGTCTTTGCCCTTGCCACAGTACATATATTATGATGGACGATGCCGCGCGGGTTCGTGATGCTGCTATGGCGACGGTCGATGATATCGACCCTGAGTCGCTCCGCGCGGTGTTACACGACCAACTCGCTGATGCGTCGATGTCTCCAGCAGTGTTAGTGCTACAGAGTGCTAGTGCTTGTGAGGCGGCCGTCGAGAGTGACTCTGAATTGTCTACCCAAGCTGCTGCTGTACAGTTGATCTATGAAGGGCTTCGATTGACTCGAAGATTAGCACAGACAGAGCCATGGGCGGCCGAATCAGAGACAGAATTAGATGCAGATGTCGAGGTGTTAGCCGCAGATGTATTCGTCTCCCGTGGGTTTTATTTGCTGGCGAGGACCGATGCAGCCGACCGCGCTGTGGAAGTTGTCCGTGCTTTTGGCCGTAATCAGACAGTTACTCAAAGCACTGATACTGCCACACTTGAAGCGGATATCTTCGCTCTCGCTGTGACTGCTGGAACGACAGCAGTTGGCCGCACACCGACGCCGAGCCTGCTTGATTACGCTCGTGAACTCGCCACTGACTATGCGAACTCGAATGGATATGCCACCTCACAGACAATATTCTCTGAGTCAACCACTGAGCAGTTAGCTGCCAGATTAAGTATGAGTAGTAATGTCGACGATCGTGTGTACTCCTCAGCAACCGATCAGTGACATCCTCCCACGAGTAAAGTCGCGGGTTTTCTCGTTGATTCTCTATCACACCTTCCCCGCCGTGAACGGCGATGTTCCTTCCGTGGGAGTCTCAGTCGGTCTCAGAATCTTGCAACGGAATCCCGATGTCCGTGACCGACCGATTCAAGTCATCATTATACCCCATCTTATTAGTATATATAATATCGATGGCGAGTCGGTCTGGGTCTTAATTGTGAATTGTATTACAGAGTGTCGACTTCTTCGTTAAGTTCAAGTGAAGTGGTTTGAGACGCCCTGCGCCTCATCATCACGGAGATCTGTGATTTCCAATCGGGAGCGACCTCGGAGGTATTCGCTTGA
>KE356562.1:1447698-1451845 GCA_000416005.1 Haloquadratum sp. J07HQX50
ACCGAAAACATTCTGCTGCTTCACAGCCTGAGTCGATACCGGTTGATTGCCGAACAGCCGCTCAAACAACTTGCCGCGAGCCTGAAAGTATACCTCTGACTGATACTGGTCCGGAAGAACCACAAACGCAATCAAATTATCCGAGTCACCCAGCTCTGGACGGACCCCGGTGATCGTGTTCGCAAACGCGCTACCATGAGGACTACCGACCTCGATAACCCCATCCTCACCAATCGACGTCCTCCGATTCAACTCACCGAGATTCAAATCACTATAGATACTCTCCAGCTCATCAAACCCGTCTCGGAGCCGCCGACTATCCTCAGGGGCTACAACAACATACTCGCCCTCAACCGCCCCGCCGTACGGACCGGTCTGCTTCAACCCTTTGTGGATCCCGGTAACCTGGCGCTTCATACCATCACCCAGCTTGACACCAAACCGGTTCTCACGACCGAAATCATGCACCTCCTGACCCAGCACCTCAGCCGACTTCGCCCTCGTAAATGAAACCTTGCTCCGTGCAAACGTCATCGAATCCAAATGATCCTGCACAGCATCAATCGCCTCTGAAACCCGTTTCCTCGGCGTCTTCTTCAGCCCATCAGGCAGCGACCGACCCCGACTAAATCCACCGAACACACAGGACCGCGGATAGCTCAGCTCCTTATCAAACGACGGCACATACACATCAACCATCTCCTCAGAGCCCTCAACAAAATCAACATTGTGTCGGTCCTCCCAGTACTGCGGAACAGTCTTCTCGATTCCACGATGCTCAAACGTCACCTCACACGCCTTCTTATCGGAGAAACCCCGAAGCTCACCCTCCTTCCACTTCGGCAGAATCCTGACCTCAACCTCGCTATCACCACCAGCACCACGAAGCATCTCATCAGTCAAACTCTCCATCACGCGAGTGCAGGGATCTAACGCAACAGATGGCGTGCCTCCAATAATATCCGCCTGAACCTCAAACGCCTGTTTGAAATCAGTTGACTCATCCAACAAATCAGACTCCACCACATATTTTCGACCAACACGCTGGAACCCATTATTCGATAGGAAGGTCCGAACACAGTTCTCCCACGCGCCCTGCAACTCAGACTCGGTGGCGGGACGAGAAGACCCAAACTCCGGATCCATATTCCCGTAGAGCCCAGAAACCATATTCCCCTGCAAGTCCGTCGAATTAATTAACACCACCTCGGCATCTCGACTTCTCGAAGCCGCGACCGCATCAAGATTCTTACCAGAAAGCCGGGCCGGGACACAATTCCCTGAACAGCGCCGTACCGCTCCTGGCTATCATCAGGCAAGCCACTCAGCGAAACCGGCGTAGCAGAAACACTGCTATCGAAACCCTTCAACTGAAACACGTTCGTGAAAATCACCGATCAACACCTCCCAGTTTCCGCTGGAAACTATCCACATCCAAGTTCGACACCACCTCATCCGTAATATGCCGGAGAACCTCTCCACAAAGACTCGGATCCAGGTCCTGCCCGTAGATCGTGACAATTCCGTTCTGCTTGAACCCGACATTCTCCCTGAACTCCCGATCCGGAAGCGACACCTTCACCTTCTGAATAGGTGTATCCTCGTAATCAGCCCACATTCTAGTACCCCGCAGACCTGCCCGGTGTGTGCCTGAAGCCTTGTCCGGAAAGTCATCTTTCTCAGGGTCAAAATTAGCCTTCTCGATAGTCCCCGCCTGCTTAATCACCTTCCGAAGAGTCTCTTCCCCGAAGCTCACGGTCTCATAATTAATCTCACTCCCGAGGAGATTGCTCAGCAGATCAAGAAGATCCTGTTTCACATCCGAACTACAGTAGGCATCAATCGCCGCATACTCATTCCCAAGGAACACCACCGGCACCATCTCAGTGACAATGTTGGTTCGCTCGGTTCCATCCAAAGCCGTGATAGTGTTTTTGACCTCAAAACCGTAGTCAAAAGCAACGATCCCACGACCAAACGAATCCAGCGTCCACGGAAGCGGACCACTCCTCAACGAACCATCATCTTCCTGTGGATCCGGCTGGTCAACCGGCGACCTGTTCTCAATCCGCTGCTCAAGTGTTTCTATGTCGATACCGTCGCCATCCTGCAATGGAATAATCCTGTAGCTAGCCATGGATTTCACCTTGCTGTACGACTCTACTCTGCACAATCGGCTTCACCGCCTCCCTGATACTGTAGAACGCCCTCCGCCCAGAGCGCTCTGACTCCACGATCTCCGCATCTCTAAGCTCCCGAAGATGATATGATACCGTTGACTTGTCCTTATTCAACAGATCAACCAGCTTCGACGGCTGCATTCCCCGTTCATCCGTATCCAACAGCATCCGGGTTAGAACGGTCAGCCGGGACTCCGGAATACTGTACACTTCTTCCTCCATTCCCACAAGACCCAGCTTCTCCGCCGCAGCCGCAACTGCATCGCTATCAACCTCTCTACCAGAGCGAAAAGCCTCCTCCAGGGACCGATACACGAGAGCAACCGCAATCCTTGGAACACCCCGGCTCCAATCTATAACCTCCTCGACATAGTCCTCATCTGGCACAACCTGATCGCTGGACAGAGCCGAGAAAACGGCGTTCACCGCTGCCGCCATATCGCTCTCGCTAAATTCCTCTAATCGAACCTCATCCGTAACTGAAAGCACAGCCTCCACATCATTGCAGTGGTGATGCCACCACTCCGGAGACCACGCAGACAGAACCAACACATCACTCGCTGCCTCACCTATCGACTCCAACGAGCGAACAACTTCCCGGTCCTGCCTACAGTTGTCAATCAAAACAATTGTTTGATCGTTTTCGTGTAGCCTGTCCTCCAAAGCCCTCAATCTGAATCGGTTATCCTCCGTCTCCTCGTCGAGAGCGCCTGCATCCACGAACTCCACAGGAATATCAACCGGGAGCTCGCCGACAGCGTGTTGCACCGTGTGAAGGAACAGCGTCTTTCCGATACCACTCACACCTATTACGGGAAGATGCCGCAGACCACCCTTTCTAGAGAAGAAACCAATGTACTCAGCAGCGGACTCAAGCTGTTTGTCGTGGTTTACGGACAGGTCAGGGTTCTCGCGAAGGTACTCCGCAACCCAGTCCTCATCGGTGACCCGCTCAGGATCGAATCCTCTCTCCTGAAGCCACTCATGATAATCGTTGACCTCGCCCTCTTCACCACGCTCAAACGCCTGTTTGAACCGGTCCAGCCTATCTGAACCATCGCTCATCCAAGCAACCACCAACTCATCAAACTATTATTCATACACCAAACTAATAAAACCTTTCAAACATATCGGATTTCAAGGGCAAAAACACGGAGTCTCCAGCCCTAGAAGACAATGACCGAAAATCCAAACACAATCTTCGACTCCGGCGTACAGCTCAAACAGATCAACGAAGAAGCCGAGCTCGAACTCGCAACACTCAAAACCAGAAACAACTTTGAGACATACTTCACCGACGACGTCACTCACATCCGCGCCATAACATACTCCGACTCACCCAAAACCCTCCTCCACTTACTCGACAACACCGGAACCGACGACCTCAAACTCGAAGTCGTCATCGGGGACAACACAGTCGACTACCGCAGAAAACTCCGCGGCAAGGAGCAACTCGCAACCCGACTCGAAAAACTACAACGTCAAAACCAACTCCAAATATTCCTTACCAGCCAGAAGAACAACGAAGTTCACACCAAACTGTACATACTACATCATCAAGACGGCACCCGAATCAACATCATAGGATCCCCCAACCTCAGCGAGCAAGGATGGGGCAGCTCCAGACAAAAGAACGCAATCGCCGTATTCCAAACCTCAGGAAACCAAACGCTCGACGAAGTATTCGACAGCTGGTACCGCGAACACCGCGAATACGGTCAGCGATTCATGAGAGATCTATCCGAGCAGATAGAGGACGTCGACGACGAGACGCAACGAGAAGACATAATTCACGCTTGGATAGACGGTCGCAACACCTCACAGCCAGAAGAAGCCGAGTTCGAACAGAACATCACCGACCAACTACAGAACCTAGATGCCAACAAACTCAATATCGTCGGCGAATGGGAGGACACAGACACCAACGTCGCTGTCACAGACGGAAACCTCAACCCCGACCTAACCAT
>KE356562.1:1451865-1454003 GCA_000416005.1 Haloquadratum sp. J07HQX50
GTATAGTCGTTCCAGGTTTCAAACCCGATTCAAACCAATTTGTCTAACCCGGTAGAAGGCTGTATACCCTGATTCAGGCCTGTCTATCTAACCTGGGTGTTTTGATAGAGGCTGTTTCAGACCTGGTTTTCAGGGCTTGTGTGGTTGTGTATTTAAGAAAAGAGTTTAGCCAATGCATTGGTTAAGTATATAAGTATTCGAGTTAACCAATGTATTATGCCATTGTTGGAAAAGCCCGACCGAGAACGCGGATTTACCAAAGAGAGGATCATCCGTGTCCTGTTGAACCAATCCGGAGATGAACTGACAAAATACCGGTTAGCACAGCTTGCAGAAGCATCCGAACCTTGGACACGGCAGTACACCGAGAAACTCGAAAAAAAGGGGTTAATAGATGATACAAAAGTTGTCACTGCTATAGATCTCTACCGAGAATGGTTAGAACAACGGATTGAACCGAATCAACTAAAAATATCAATTCAGCAGCCGATGGAGCTGTTAAAAGGTACGGAGTTGAAGTATGCGTTGACGACGTACCAAGCCGAAAATATGCATCAGGGTTTCCTATTCGCTTCCAGCACTGACTTCTACATTTCACCCGAAGATATTGGTGAATGGCTTGAAGTCGTTGAGGAGAAAGGATTACTGGGCGGTGGAAATACCCGGATCAAGGTTCTTGATAACCACGTCTTCTACAACCAACAGCAAATTGAGGGATTCTCGACGGTCTCCATCCCCCAGTTGATTCTAGATCTATTGGCAGAAGGCGGGCCCTGCGAGGAGGCTGCGGAAAAACTAATCAAATCGTACCACGGTGAACAGTAATGGTGAGACAATACTACGTCCCGCAGGTAACAGAGCTTTCCGAGCAGGAACTTCAAGCCGTTTTCGAGGCCGCAACACCACCTGTCTGTTTACTGGGTGGCTGGGCTGTGCATCTACACGTCAACCCCGGTTTTCAAGCAGAGCACGGCCGAGAGTACATAGGTTCACGAGACATCGATATCGGAGTCCACGTTGACCCTGACTGGACAGGTGAAGATCTCCGAAGTGTTCCGGTTGGAGAATCTATCTCAGCAATCGAAGACCTAGGCTACACAAAGAGCCGGTTTGGTTTTGTTCAAAACTTCCTCCGTGACAGCCAGAAACGCATCAGTGAAGACGAAGCCCAAGAGTATGCGATGCACGAAGTGTTCCAAGTCTACGTCGACGTAATTCCGGACACCAAAAAATTAGACGGGTTCCGGGAAGTATTCGGGTTTAAGCCACCGGCAGAGTCACTGCTTGCACCGGTGTTTGAGGACAACAGAGGCGAACCATTATCAGAGTACGTTTCGTGGTCGCCATCCAGTGAAAAGATGATTGTTCCGCCAGAGTTGTTGGCTGCGATGAAGATTCGATCCCTTCCGGATCGGGATAAGAGTCACAAACGGGTGAAGGATGTCGCTGATCTCCACGCCCTTCTCTGGTACGCCAAAGACTACAAAGAGATGAAGAAGGATGCATTGGAGCCGGTCTCTGAAACAGACTTAGATCGGCTTGAGAGTGCGGTGGATGAATCCGTATTCGAGAACGCAGCGCAACTGCTCCAAATCGATCAACAGCTAATCATTAACTCGATTACACGCCTGCTGCAGTAGTGTATTTTGAGAGACGTTGTTGAATCTGCTTTCGGAATACCTCGAATGACTGGTGTTCTGGCATTGTCGGAGAAGTCGGATCCTTTTCAATGTGTTTCGACCCAGAGTTTGCCCATTGTGTCGAGAGAGATCTGGTGCTTGTTCTTCACAGGTTTTCTTTCGACAAAGCCCTGTTCTTCGAGATTTTTGACGTTGTACTGGACTTTGCTTTTGTAGGAGCCTATATCCACATCTTCCCCCGTTTGTTCTGCCAGTGAATTGGCTAAAGCGGAGATGGATTCCTGGGTGCCTTCGGTGTCAAGGAACCGGAGTATCTGTTCCTCGAACTGATGTAGCTCGCCCACGGGGACAGTAGGAAACTCAACGATCTGGTCTGCTCCACTTGTTGTCCCGTTTTCTTGTACCTCCGAGATCAGGTTAGTGATTGAACTCAACCGGTTCGCGATTTGGCTGTCTTCATATTTTTCGAAGAGGTTCTCAAGGAACTGCTTCTCCTCC
>KE356562.1:1454023-1456768 GCA_000416005.1 Haloquadratum sp. J07HQX50
GTAACACCTCCACCACACAACGATACACACCGAGATGAGCCTAGTCAACAACCAGCGCCCACTACAACCCGAGTACATACCCGGATCCATCACGGACAGAGAATCCGAGCGAAAGGCACTGAAACAAGCCCTCGACACCGTACACCTTCCAGACGTCCTCCTCCACGGACCCCGCGGAACAGGAAAAACACTGCTCACACGCCAACTCATCACCCAACTCGAAGACGACATCCAACACCACTACATCAACTGCATCCACCACAACACCGAACACAAAGCCCTCCGAAAACTCCACACCTCAATCACAGGAGAAAACACACCACAAGGATTCCACACCTCCAAACTACAACGAAAAATAGAGAAACAACTCAAACACACCCGCCACCTCATAGTACTCGACGAAGCCGACTTCCTACTACAAAACAACGGAAACAGCCTCCTCTACTACCTCTCCCGGATCAACAAACCATCCAACCTCGGAACAATAATCGTCTCCGCCCACACCGCAAGCCTCCAAAGCCAGATAGACGAACGAACACACTCCACACTACAACCACAAAGAATCGGAACCGAACCCTACACATCCGAACAAGTATACCAGATCCTGTCACAACGAGCCCGGCAATCACTCGAACCCACATCACTCCACCACGAAGCACTCACATACCTCGCATCCGCCACACAAAACACCAAGCTCGGACTCCACTGGCTCCGACACACAGCACAAAACACCGACCAACCCATCACCGAACAAACACTTAAACAAACACAGAAACAAGCACACCACCACTTCACCGAACGGACCCTGTCATACCACACCGACCACCACCGAACACTCTACAAAGCCATTCGAGACTTCGACGACTACCCCGTCAACTCCGGGCAAACATACACCAAATACAGAGAACACTGCAGAAAACAAAACCTCGAACCACTATCCAACAGACGAATCAGCGACTACATCCAACATCTCAAACTCCACGGACTCATCGAAACCAAGGCCCACCACGGCGGAAAACACGGAAAGACCAAAGAGATACAACCCACCTCACTCCTCCAATAACTCCGCAATCCGCTCCCTATTCTTACTCCGCTTATACTCCAACTCAAGACGCTCAACATACCACTCAAGCTTCGACTCCAACTCCTCCACCGACTCCTCGTGGATATCCTCGCGCTCCCGAAGAAGAACCTCAACCTGTTGCAGCTCAGCCTCAAGCCGAAACCGCTCCCTCTCCTGAGACCGCTCCAACAGCTCCTCCACATCCCAGTCATACTCCGGCTCCAACGCCTCCACCGACTCAAAATACTCCACCACCGCAGACCCTGGCTTACTCCTCGGATCCAGACGTAGTCTCGGTCTCACCACGGTTCGCAAGCCTCCGATACTCCAACGCCCTCCTACGATACAACACCGGCAACTCCGCAATCTCCTCCTCAGACCAAGACTCGACCCTATCCAACAGCTTCTCCGCCTCACGCAGTGAAGCAACTCTGTCTTTCGCCACAAGAACAAAACCGCTCACTCCAGCCATGTCATACCCCAGAGACACGCCGCGTAACGATTGAGCTCAGCAGCCCCCCATTCCAACAGAAACCAGGTGCAACACCTTTGCTCGAAAAACCATGTACACAAACACATACCCAAGTCAATGACCTACAAGCTCTCGCCCCGACGAATCAACCTCTACATGGAGTGCGAACGCTGCTTCTGGCTGCACATAAACAAAGGAATCAAACGCCCAACCGGGCCGTTCCCCAGCCTCCCAAGCGGCATGGACGACAAGATCAAAGACCACTTCGACAGGTTCCGCCAACGACAAGAACAGCCACCCGAACTCCAAGAAACAACAGTCAACGCAGACCTACTGGAAGACACCGAACTGCTCAAAAACGCCAGGGAATGGCGGAACCAACCCAAATACCACGACAAGGACAACGACGTCCTCCTACGCGGCGGCGTCGACGACCTCCTCCGGAAAGACGACGGATCAATCATCGTCCTCGACTACAAGACACGCGGCTACCCACCAAAAGACGACGTCCCCGGCTACTACGCCCGACAGGTCAACCTCTACAACCTCATACTCAGAGAAAACGGGCACGAAACAGCCAGCCACGGACTCCTACTATACTACTACCCCAACCAGGTCCAAGAAACCGGAGAAGTCCTGTTCCAAAACGAGCTAAAACAAGTCCCCGTCGACACGGACGCCGCACAAGAATTCCTGAAAAACGCAGCACAAACCCTCAACAACACAGTACCTGAGCACAACCCAGACTGCGACTACTGCGACTGGAACGCAAACACGCACTAACCCGCCCCCTGGACAGGGGAGTCATCCTCTCCGAGATCTAAATGGCGGAGTGTCCAAACCTGGTAGAACGCAGCGAACACCTCCCAGACAGTGAGGTTCTAAACAGATTCAAACCCCGAATTTCTGTCAGCCTCGCAGCTCCTCGAGCTCATCCAGAACCCCTTGATCTTCGAGTTCCGAGAGCCGCTCCAGAGCCTCACGCTTCTCCTTCTGCTCTGTCCTGGATTTTAGATCCATAGGTCGACCGCAGTTCCTGCACTCGCTGTGGCCAGTCTGGTTTTCCGAGCCGCAGAACGGACAACTCCGGGTCTGGTCCTCTTCGCTACCAGTAGAGAGACCGTACTGGTCGCGGATCGCCCGGTTGACATCATCATTGTTGAGATGGACATACACCTTTGCCCTGTCCGAACCCGGCGTCCAACCAGCG
>KE356562.1:1456788-1458238 GCA_000416005.1 Haloquadratum sp. J07HQX50
ATAACAAATTCCGTTGTAGATCTTCTCCTCAGGTGGGACATTCGTTACATCAGTGTCGTCAAGAAAGATCTTTCCTGTCTTGATATCGGTGAGACCGACGATGCTTTTCAGCAATGTTGACTTTCCGGCACCGTTAGGACCAATAATGGTCACCATTTCGTTTTGCTCGATAGATAAATCGACATCTTGGATAACAATGAAATCTCCGTATCCACTCTTTAATCCTGAGACATCAAGTAACGTCATATTGCCCCACCTCCAAGGTACGCTTCAAGCAACTCCTCATCCTGCTGTACCTCATCAGGATTCCCAACAGTCAGAATCTGTCCATTATGCATACCAATGACCGTATCAGAAATCGACATAATCGTCTGAATATCATGCTCAACAATCAGAAATGTCATTTCCTGATTATTACGAAGCGACATTATTCTATCTAGCAGATGGTCTGTGAGATCGGGATTTACTCCCGCCATAGGCTCATCAAGTAAGAGCAAATCCGGATCCGACATCAGTGACCGACCAAGTTCGAGTAACTTACGTTGTCCGCCTGAGAGATTTCCTGCATACTCATCACGGAGATCCCACAGTTCGATATACTTGAGTAGTTCTTCTGCTCGTTGTTGATGAGTTTGTTCGAATTCACTGACCCCTCGTGGCTCTGTGAGAAGCGATATCACGCTCTCACCCGGATTATTTTGTGCTCCAAGAAGCATATTATCCATGACAGTCATTCCGGCTAGTTCACGCGTCAGTTGGAATGTTCGAATCAGACCACGCTCTGCACGTTGCTCGGGTCGAAGGTCTGTGATATCGGCTCCATTAAACTGAATTGATCCGTCATCGACTTCATAAAACCCACTCATCAGATTGAATAACGTCGACTTTCCAGCACCATTTGGACCAATAAGTCCAGTCACCTCTCCGGACTCAACACTCACAGAGACATCATCAACAGCAACCAACCCACCAAATGTCTTTGTCACGTTTTCAGCCTGAAGAATCGGTGTTCGGCTCATCGCGTTGCCTCTCCAAATAACCCATTTGGACGGGTCAACAGTCCAATTATCAATATGAGCAATGCAAATGCTGGCGTGTATTCACTCGGAATGAACATAATACTCAGATTCTGTCCGATACCCAGGGCGTACCCTCCGACAACGGCACCGACTGGATCACCAATCCCTCCAAGAATAACAGCTGCAAAAATGGGAATCAGGAATAAGAATCCCATCGTCGGAGTGATATTTGAGTCGATCCCGAGCATCGTCCCTGCAATCCCCGCAATAACCCCACCGATGAGTGAGACATAAATGACTAACCGTTTTGTGTTGATTCCTCGAATCCGGGCTAAATCTGTGTCATCCGATGCTGCCCGCATCGCGATTCCAATTCGGGTCTTATTGAGTATCAAGAAGACAACTGCGAGAATGAGTACACTCAGTGTGAC
>KE356562.1:1458258-1461276 GCA_000416005.1 Haloquadratum sp. J07HQX50
ATGTCTCCGCACGGGTCTGGTCGTCGCGCACGAACGACCACTGCAGGATCGTGACCGGACCAGTGAGCATGCCCTTTACCAGTTTATCAGTCTGTTCGTTGGCGTAGGACAGCCAGTGTACGGT
Organism: Haloquadratum sp. J07HQX50; assembly: GCA_000416005.1. GTDB lineage: Archaea > Halobacteriota > Halobacteria > Halobacteriales > Haloferacaceae > Haloquadratum. Next base: position 1,458,383 of record KE356562.1, read on the forward strand.
CATCGGTTCCGGACGGCTTACGTCGCCCGCGATGATAGGCGGACGCACGCAGCGAGTGCCATAACTCTGAACCCACGCGTTCTCGGTGAAGAGAAATCCGTTGAGCTGGCGCCCAAAGTGTTCTACCATATCACCCCGCTCGCTTTCACCATGGACGAGCACGTCAAGTCCAATCGCCTCCTGCTGTTCGATCGTTGTGGCAATCTGCTCCTCAATGAATGTTTGATACTCGAGCTGAGAGATCTCATCATCTTTGTACGCCGCCCGCATCTCTCGAGCCTCATCGGTCTGTGGGAACGAGCCGATAGTTGTCGTCGGCAGTTCTGGGAGGTCCAAGACCTCGCGCTGGATTTCTCGGCGTGTGTCGCGATCGGAGTCGCGTCGTGCCATTGCGCTGTTGGTGCCATTCACACGCTTCTGGACGTCCGGGTCATTGATCCAGTCGGATTCGGCTCGGTCCTCAATGGCCCGGCGACTTCGCGCGAAAAGAGTCTCGGTCCCCGCCTCATCGCCATCCGCACGGTCCGCCAGTGCTACGACTTCTCTGATCTTCGCTGTTGCGAACGCGAGCCATAATTTGGTGTCGTCGTCAAGACCTGGCTCGGCGTCAAGATCGACCGGCACATGGAGCAACGAGCACGACGGCCCAAGGATCACTCGGTCGGATCCCAGAGCGTCAACAGCTGTCTCCACCGTCTGTAGCAGGCTATCAAGATCGGCCCGCCATACGTTGCGACCATCCACAAGGCCGAGCGAGAGGCTCAATCCGTCGGGAACGCCGTGATTGAGCGCGTCGTCGAGTTGCTCATCACCTTTGACGAGGTCAAGATGGAGAGATTCGACTGGGAAGTCCAGAGCGGTCGGAAGGTTATCTCCAAGTGACCCGAAGTACGTTGCGAGGTGAATATCAATATCAGCGGCGTCAGCGAGGGTCTCGTACGCCTTGGTGTAGGCTGCCAGTTCTTCACTGTCGAGATCAAACACGAGCGTTGGCTCGTCAATCTGGACTGCCTGAGCTCCAACATCGGCGAGTCGCTGCAATACCTCGGTGTACACCGGAAGCAGATCTTCGAGCAGATCGAGAGGGTCGAAGTCCTCCTCTTGGGTCTTGCCGAGTCGCAAGAATGAGACCGGTCCAACTATGACCGGACGTGTGTCGATACCCATCGTCTTCGCCTCTTCGTACTCATTGATCACTTTCGTCGAAGAGAGAGAGAATTCAGTGTCGCGGGACAGTTCTGGAACGAGGTAGTGATAGTTCGTATCGAACCACTTGGTCATTTCCATCGCCTGCACGCCAGAAGCTTCTCCATCTAAGTCTTTTTCTTGAATCCCACGAGCCATCGAGAAATAGGTATCAATATCGACCCTGCCGCTGTCCCAGGGAAACCGATCAGGTACCGCACCCACCATCGCACAGGTATCGAGTACCTGATCGTAGTAGGAGAAGTCGTTGCCAGGAATGAAATCGAGTCCGAGTTCATCCTGTTTTCGCCAGTGTCTCTCACGTAGGTCTGCGCCCTCCGCGAGGAGTTCCTCCTTTGAGCGGTCGCCATTCCAGTACTCCTCGACAGCCCGCTTGAGTTCGCGGTGCGCACCGATTCGCGGGAATCCCAGATTTGCTGTCGTTGTCACATATGTGTATTTGTGATTGTATAGGAAGAGTTCATGCATCGTCTCAATATCTGACGGTTATCAAGAATCTCGTACGTTGACAGTGTCTATGATGCAGAATCGCTCAGTGTAACCGACGGATTCCTCCTCGAATTAGTCGTCCATCTCCCTGACGAGCCGCATATCCCTCCAAATCAAGCATGGACGCTGGTCCTGACCAACGGAGCAGTACTGCATATCATCGGTATCAGACCCAATATTACGTGAACCAGCCCCGGGCTGGGTTCACACGATGATCATTGAGCATCATCCGGCAGAGCGACGAGATTTTCTCGACCAATTCGAAGTTTTTCAATTGAATTCTCCTGTGCCATTTGCCCGATAACGCGCGATGTCTTTGAAGCCGACCAGTCAAACTCCTCAGCAATTGCTGCTTGACGCATTCGACCACCATTTTTATCTAACAATTCAATCACTCGTTCTTCCTCGGTCAGAACTGCCTGTTGAGTTGCGTGGTCATCAACATCTGTATTCTGCCCGGTCGGTGAGACACCCGTAGGCTGTTCATCATTCCGTTCAGTCGCGCCGCCTCCGTCACGGCCATTCTCGATACGCTGACGATACCTGATCAGCAACCCAAATCCGACAAAAACAACGAGAATGAAGCCGACAGCCGGCGGAGTAGTAATAGTCTCGTGGAAAGTGCGACCTTCATCCGGTTGAGTGTCTGTGTCCACACTCGCAGTTGATCCGTTCTGACGTGTCTGTCCAGTTGCTGGAGAGGAGATAACGCGCGGATGCGTATCGGCAAAGTCCGTCCTTCCGTTCCACGTCAACACGCCAGCATCCCGACTGTCAGGCTCTGGCTCAACGCGGCTAGTTGTGTACCCATCAGGAGCAACGATCTGTAGCGTGTCGTTGCTTGTGAGAAAAAACCCCCCCTGGAATACATCTCCTACAATCACCCGACTCTCCTGTTGCGCCGCAAAGTGTACCCACGTAAATTCATAGGTAACGACTCCCCATCGTCGGGGGACCTGCTGAATACTAGTTGAGGCGGTAAACCCTGTCACTCGCATCTGACGACCAGTCGCATTCTCGGCATTCGAGACAACCCCTGTGATACGAGTTCGAAACGGGTCAAGATACTGCGCCGTATTGTTCCTAAACTGGTCCTGAAAGGCAGCATATTCACGAGCACGCTGATCGACGTTGAGCTGTGTCCGAATTCTGACCGTCCAACGTGCTGATCCGTTCTCATACACATCAATCCGCGTCAC
>KE356562.1:1461296-1464601 GCA_000416005.1 Haloquadratum sp. J07HQX50
AACGATCACAGATATAATTATCCGGTGACCAGCTTTTGATACTGCAGCCATCTACCAACGAAATTTTTCTATAGAGAGCATATGAACCTTTCAATCCGGTATTTATCGACATTGACTCGCGCTTAGGACGCTGGAATTCACACGTCATATAATTCGTTTCTCTAAGTTGGGTTCTCAACGACAATCCTGAAGCCGATAACCGCAACCGCCGTCTATTCATCATCAAAGATGCAAACTATACCACGAATCTCGCCCGTGTCCTCCCACTTGGTCAGGGTGGTAGTTTGCGACGTCGTGAGACGGCATCTCACAGGCTCTCAGACGCTGTCTGAGAACGTTCCAGAGCTTGCCGGCGTCCACCCGTGGCGGTTGAGCGAGTCCGCTACCTGTGAGTGGGTGCAGATTTTCGCTTGGTGGGTGCGATGGACTTTCAGCACTCTGAACGCGTCTATCATTAGATCGGGAGTCCCCGGAAACGACACAAAAGTTCCGTAGTCCAACGTACAGGCGGCCCAGCTTCGAGTCTGATGAGAGTATTTATTCAATCAGGTCAGTTGTCATCGCGTTCGTTACTCTCATCTTCACCTGTGTCTTCATTCTCTTCACCAGTGTCTTCTTCTTCAGTATTTTCATTCTCGTCTCGTGAGTCCTCAGTTTCGGAGTCTTCATTCTCATCTTCACCTGTGTCTTCATTCTCTTCACCAGCGTCTTCTTTTTCAGTATTTTCATTCTCATCTCGTGAGTCCTCAGTCTCGGAGTCTTCATTCTCACCTTCGTCGTCCTGTTCAGATTTCTCTCGTTCCCTTTGTTCGATATCTTGCTCGTATTTGATCACTTCACCGCTACTGCTGTGAATCCGAATCTCGGCTTCGCCGGGTCGATTTGCATTCACGAGGACATACTCAAATTCGTAAGCATTGTTTTCGCTGTGAGTGCTCGCTTCAACTAACGCCCAGTCACCCTGTGGTGGGTCATCAAGAGTTGCGTTTGCGATTTCACGGGCATCAGACAGATTGATACTCATCTGTTCAGTTTTATTGTACTGTGTCGTATTGTCTGCCTCCGGAGACATCTCTTCCTCTTGCTCATACTCGTACTCTTCGGTAACCAATGAGAGTGAATCGCCTTCTACGCTGTACATGATCTCCGCGTCAAACACTCCCTTGGTGAGTGTAACCTCAAGAGTCGTCATATTCTGTGTAGCAATCTCAAAGACGACTGTCCCGTTGGTGGCAGTTATTCCGACGCGCTCATACTCGTTGTCGTCTATGCTTGTCTGACCAGCATCACTATCTTGATAACTTTGCTTTAGACTAACCGTTGCATTCCCAATCCCATCATCGTCAGGTCCATCGACGAGTCTAAGAGTTACTGTGCTGTTTTCAACTGTCGCGTATACGTCAGCGTTTGATATATTACTCGTGCCATCAGTTGCTAATACAGTCTCAGGGTCTGTGTCGACAGCTGTGACGCTGCCAGCCACAAACAGTATAATGAGACCAGCTGCGAGGATTTTTGTGGTATCCATTGCGTCATCACATCAAGTTGCCGTGATAATAAACGGGAAAGACATTCGTAGTGTTTTTCGCCCGATAAATAGACAAAAATAGTAAAAAGAAATGCAAATGAGTGCAATTCACTCCAAAGATGGAATCTACAGGCGAGGCAGGCCGAGTGCCTCAGGGCTTGACCCCGAGGCGGTTCACCTCTATTCAACGACTCCACCTACTTCGCTCACCCGCAGAGGGGTTCGCTCGTTGAGGTGGGGCTTGTCAGTGGCCTCCTCGTTTCACCCATCACAGCTATCACGGGTGACCTTGTTCGGCGTCCTTGGCCTTGAGTTCAGAGTATATTGACTGATGCCCCTCCCACGCGACGGCTGATGGCCCCGTCAGAGATACACTTCCGCAATATGCTTTGCCGTCGCAAAGTCACGCCGTGACTTTGCTGCCCGCCGGACGGAGACCGCGTTGTAATCCGCGTGATTCTGCTTCCCATACTGCTGGCACTCAAACTCGGCTTGATGACGGTTGTCTTCATGGATGGATCCACATTCGTTGCACCGCTTGCTCGTGTTCTTCGGATCTCATATTCGACTTCACACGCCGGGTAACCTCCAGCGTCGTGTCGAAATCATCAGCTAGCACGGCTTTGATAGCTGAGTGAAATCAAAACAACAGCAAACAGTGTCGTTTTATCCGAAACCACGTGGAGAACTTGAGAATGAGTGCAAGTATCTGCAAACTGCGTCTAATATCTCATCAGTTTATCAATCTGTGAGACATATGTACGTCCAACGATGAATTGGATGACGCTCGGTTCCGTCATACTCGCGGTTCTCACTGCGGCCGGACTAACTGCTCCGGCAATGGCTCTCCCGATGTCGGCCGATGGGTCATCGCTGGGTGAGAGTATAGAGATAGTGGCCACGTCTCCAACACAGGCCGCCCAGAATGATCCGAGCGTCAGCGCCGCCGTTGGCCCACAGCTCTCGACAGTAATCAGCGTTTCAAGCGACGAGGTACAGACAGGCTTCGAAAATACTGCCTTTGAGCTCTCTGTAGAAAGTGCCACTGAGGAAGCTCAAGCAGAAGCTATCGCAGACAGGCACAATGAACTACGTGATCGTGTTGAGTCAATTCGTGAGGATTATGCAGATCTCACAGAGTCATACAGACAGGGTGAGCTTACGAACTCCGAGTATGCCCAGCGCCTTGCTGTTCTCAACGGACGCGCAAATAATGTGCTCACAAGCTACAATCAGTTGCAAAAACGTGCAGCGAATGTCTCAACATCTGCGCTGAGAGCAGCCGAGGTCACCCGGTCGGGTCTCAATTCATCTGTCGAAGATTTACATCATGTTAGAGGAGTCGGCAGTAAAGCACTCTTTAATCAGTTCACCGGTAGATCGGACGGTGAGATTGCACTTGAGAGCGAAAATGGATTCTCTATCACCGTCAAGCGTGAAAGTGGGGAATTCTCTCGTGAATTTGAACAGGAACGTGATGATGAGACTGATCTAAGCGTAAGCCAGTCCGCTGCGCTCAAAGTGGCACGTGAAGGATTATCAACTCCTGGGACAGGAGACTGGGTCCTCAGTCGCTCGAAAGTAGAGACGAGCAGCGGGAGCTACGAGTTTGAGTTCGTCCTTCAGAACACCTCGGAGTTGATCGGTGAGGCTGAAGTTACCGTCGATGGTTCCTCCGGCGATATCTTCACACTTGAAGAGGAGACAGAGATCCGCGAAAACGAAGATGATGAGAGAGAAACGGTGGAACAAAAAGAAACGCCGGAGAAGGAAGAAG
>KE356562.1:1465318-1467361 GCA_000416005.1 Haloquadratum sp. J07HQX50
AGCACGCAGCCGTGTGCTCTTGAGCGGATTCTCTGATTTAGTAGTGAACTTAGAGCACACTCTCAGCCTCTCCAGACTTGATTTGAGCTGTTCCAGCCCAGACACTGACTGTCCAAATGTTGATTATGTCGTTGCAGCCTGCTAACACTGACCAGAAGTGCGACTAGCTGGAACCGCTTGCAGTGCCGATTCCCTTGCTCTACGAAGGTCGGCCGGGCGCTCTGTACTCTGCGCACTTAGAGTCGTCAGAACGCCCAGACGTGGCGCCACTTCGCTTACGTCTGCGCTTGTGTAGCTCACTCTGGGATACAACAATGATGAGTCAACAGCTCCAGAGTCAACTGCTTCGAGACGCTCGGCGTCTCACCACATGGAAATCTGTGATTTCCAATCAGGAACGACCCCGAGGTATCGGCCTTGGTTTCGATGAATCAAGATGATTGTGCTCTATCAGATATGTATTGCATTGTATTCAATTCAATCAAAATGACTACGTAATAGTTCTATTCTTGTTCTCGGTGGGACAGGGAACTCACACTGTTTTTATCATAAATCGCATCTACATCGAAATTTTCATCAATTCGCTCTAACTCATCGCGAACCGCCTCAGTCGCGCAATCTCGTCGAGATGCGAGCATGAGCACCAATTCATCATTCGATGCTAATGAATCGCTCAATTCAGTCCAAGTACCGGTCCAAGGCGTAGCAGAGACAGTCATTGGATATGATTCAACCTCGTTTATTCGATTATGATAGAATGATATCTCCAAACGCTTGATGATTGTGTCGCTGTGTTCGGTACTGGGCGACCGCTTCACTCGACTGCTAGCGTGGGTTTTGTTGACGATGTGGTTTCGTCTTCCCGCGCTGAGGACTCTCTGTTTGATGCCGAGTTCACCGCGCGGAGAAGTCCAAAACAAATCAGACGAATCGCACTGAAGCTGAATCCGATTGATTGATAACTGATTATGAGTCAGCTAACCGATGGAACTGCGGCTGTGTTCTTTCGAAAGTCAACCTAAATAGCTGAGTGCTTCCTCATCACTGACTTGATTGAATTGCTCATAATGCTGTCCAACAGCTCGAAATTGGGCCGGCGTCTTCAGACAGAGAATATCACTAACATCCGCGCTCAGTTCATCAATAGCGCGACGTGACCCGACTGGAACTGCAAGCACAATTTGCTTCGGATTATCGTCCTGAACGGCCTTGATACATGCTCGTGCGGTCGCACCAGTGGCAATGCCATCATCAACGATGACGACCGCCTTGTTACGCAAATCCGGGCGGTTGCCACCATTTCGATATCGCTCAGCTTTGATTCTGGCGTTTTCTGCCTCCATTGCTTGAGTGCGATCGATATATGCCTGGTCAATGTCGCGCTGGTCAAGAGCGCGCTCGTTGAACCAAACGTTTCCGTCAGCGGTCACGGCACCAATGGCAAATTCGGGATTGTTTGGGTCACTTATTTTCTGAGCGACAATGACATCCAGTGGAACCGCAAGCGCGTCGGCGACGCAACGGCCAAGCGGTAACCCGCCACGTGGAATTGCAAACACACTGTCCGCATCGATGTCCGCCTCACAAAGCGCCTCACCGAGTTCTCTGCCAGCCGATGTCCGGGTTTTGAACCTGGGAGTGCGTCTATTCATTATGTTGAGTAACTCCTCAATTACATATGATATGTGCTTTTCAATCACATTTTTGACGAAATAGCATTTGCTTGTTACCGAAGTGAACTACCCCACCCCACTCGCTCACGGCTTGCACCGCTCGCTCCTTGAGGGTGGGGCCTCCTGTTTCTATGACGCGTTTTCCATCCACAACCTCGGAACTACCCGACGAGGTGAACAGAGGGAGCGCAGTCTCCACAGGCGTTTTTTCGGATTGTCCCAATCCTCGCTTTAATTATCAACTTCACTCTCGAGATGTGTCACTGCCTCAGCAGGTGTCTCGACATGCTCAATTCCGTATACGCCATCGACCCGATGTGTGTCCAGACCGGCGACTGGCTTTGCAAACGTGAGTGCATGCCCTATCTCT
>KE356562.1:1468031-1474190 GCA_000416005.1 Haloquadratum sp. J07HQX50
CGTGACCGTGTTCTCCAATTTTTTCACCTAAACGCTCTGCTTTCGTGTACGCTTCATCTGCTTCAGTGATCGAACTTCCGCCAACAACACTCACGCGCATAGGGTGTTGAGTCGCCTGATGGTTCTGATAGTTTTGATTTCTTACGTTTTTTTGATGCTCGACAGCGTTCTCATAAGCAGAACAGGGCGAGACCCCAGAGCTTGAGATCGGAGTTGTTCACGTCAGATTCACTCACGAAAGAGTCGGTCTTGGCTTCTGAACATCCATCTAAACGACGTGTATCATTTCCAATTTGTCATGATTCTGTTGAATCTACTGTGGATTCCTGTGGGAAGCCATGCTCATCGAGTGCAACTGGAATCGATCGCCTAGCTACATCAGCAGCAAACGCAGTTGAATCAGCCTCCAATGCTGGAAACGTATTGTGACTTCTCCCACGACTAAACTCGTGGGCTTCCCTCACTGAGGGTTAGGCCCACGTCGTCTGGGGAGTTCGCAGGTTCCATCTCACCGGTAGTTCCCTTGAGTACGACCTGCGTTTCGGGCTGAGCCATAACAGCCCCCACCGTCGATAGCGGACTCTGAATGTTCTTACCGACGGCTCGTTTGCCGATGTTCGTCGCACTATTCTTGTCGCCGTTGTCGTTCAGTCCACAGTCGTGACACTCGACACGCCCCTGCACCTCACGACTCGTGTTCTGCGACCCACACCGCCAGCACGTCCGAGACGTATCGTACTCTTTCACTGGGCTGCACTCTCGCCCGTCGAGGTGGGCCTTGTACGTGAGGATGTTCGCTATCTTCGCATACGGCATCTTGTGGGTCTTGTCGTTCATGTACCGACCTTTGTCGTTGTCGAAGCGCAACCCTGTCAGATCACCGAAGACGATGATTGCGTTGCGTTCTCGCGCGCGAGCGACGAGTTCGTTCGCCACTTGGTGTAGTTCATGTTCGACCGTTCGGGATTCCTTGTCCCCGAGTCGTTCGATGACCTGCGCTCCCGAATGCATCTTCGCCTTCCCGATGGCTTTGCGGAGTTGCTTGTAGTGTTCTCGGACGCGGCGGACTTCCGCGCCGTGGAACTGGGTGTCGCAGTCGGAGAGGAATGTGCTGACGGCTATCCATTTCGCACCCATATCGACGGCGAGAACGTCGTTGTACTCGTCTGCGACGGCCACAGACCGTTTGCAGACGAGGTGAACGTACCACTCGCCGTTCCGGTGGACGAGCTCCGAGTCGCGGATACACTCGTCGGTGAGTAGCTGCGTGTCCTTCTCAGGGACGTGGACAGGCACCCAGATGCTATCCCCGCGTTCTTTCTTGGGGCTGTAGACGGGGAGTTTGAACCACCACGACGAGAGAACCGTGTCCTCGCCGTGTTCGATGGTGATACAGTCGTTGCGGAGGACGACGGGTTGCTCGGTGTCCGCTCGCGGGTTCTTGTTCGACCGGACTTTGCTCGCCTGTTGGTTGGTGGCAGAGTAGAGGTTCGCGTCGTCGTCACCGTGAACAGCGTCTTGGAACGCGCCGTACTCGCGTTTGACGAGTCGGGCTTTCCGCTCGGTGAGCGAGTGGAGTTTGACCCGTACTGTGGTGGTGACTTCTCGCTGCATCGTTATCGTCCGGTCTGTGCTTCGATGGACTTCTCGATGGTCTGACTCGACACTTCGCCTGCCGAGGAGACGAAGTCCGAGCGCGTCCACAGCGAGGGGAGGCCGAAGTCGAACTCGTCGCGGAGGTTCCGCGAGGTGTAACCCTTGAGTTGTTGGATAATTTTGTTCGGTGCGAGTTTCGGGTTGCCCGTGATGAAGAGGTGTACGTGGTCGGGCTGGATTGCCAGTCGGAGAATATCGAGGGCGAGTTCGTCGGCTTTCTCCTCAATGAGTTGTTCAAGACGGTTGGCGACCTCGTCGGTCAGCACCGGTTTGCGGTACTTCGGGCACCACACGAAGTGGTAGTGGAGGTTGTGAACCGACGTTCGCTCTCGACTGTACCCCCGTGGCATACCGTGAGATAGACAGCAATCTATCTTAGCTGTGACGACTCGATCAACCCTCGGTCGGCTATCGAGGATGGTTTGTGGAGGGATTGTCGGATTCATCCCACGACTGAAGTCGTGGGCTTTCTCCTCGATTTCGTGTAATGACGACGAGATCACCATCCTGTGAGTCATATGGGTCGCCACTAAGGTGTGGTATATCAGTTGGTGACTCCCAGGCCCCCGTGAGCGTGCCGTACCGCCCAGGGTCGGTGTAGACCACAGTCCCATCCGAAGCTTCGATACGAGTCGTTGCATATCCGAGCCAATCGATTGTGAGACCGCTGTGTCGAACAGTCATACACAAATATTCATCAGCGAGCGTCAACACCCTTTCTGTAAGACGACCCTGAAAGATGCCTGTTTCAGCATTAGAGATTAGACTGTCATATCGAAACCATGCGCGCGGATAATAATTGGACGGTGAAGAGTTGAATGCACGCTCGTCTATCGACGAAATCGACTGCATTGGGCGGCGCATCCGTTGTAGGTGCGATCAATTTAGTTCCAATTATTGGTGTTGCGACGCTCGGGTGGAATCTGACGACGCTGGTATTTATTTACTGGATCGAGGCGGTCGTCGCCATGCTGATTGCTACAATAAAGATTCTCTTTGCTGAACGCGGATCACCCGGGATTCCTGGGCAGATTGAGCCATTACACGAGTTGCGAGCCAAACGGGGTGGTATGGAGTTACTCGCAGACTGGCCACCAGTTTACCCTCGAAATATTCCATTTGCAGTCTCAATGCTCAGCTTTTGGACACTCCTTGCGATTCCGGTGAGTGTGTTCTATTGGTGGAGGGCTGATTTTACGATCGTCCTCTCGATTAACCTGCTCTTCACAATATTTGCTCTGATTGTCTCACAGGTAGCCGCGTTTGTGCGTGAGTTCATTCATCAACAAGAGTACACCACTGTTTCCGCGCAAGAAATTGTGCAAGCACCTGCGCAATTTTCGATACTCGTGCTTTCGGTTGGTGTATTAGCTGCTGCCAGCGACGAGAGTGTTGGCAGTCTCGTACTCGTAGGTGTGGTTCTCACGAAGGCGATTATTTCAGCCCGCCGTTTTTACCATGAACATCATGGAAATTCGACGGGTGGTGAAATCACCCTCATCAATCGTCTCTTTGCAGGCCTCGGTGATGACAGAGACGTGAGCGAGCCACCTCCTGAATTGACACTTCCTCATGAAGCCGTCGATGCACGGGTCACAGTCGATGGTCGTGCTATCATGATCGGGTCTCTGTGCGACATTGCGCTGGGATTGCTGAGTCGTTTCGGTCTGCTTTCGATATGTGCTGTTGCTACCGCGGGACTAATTGGCGAGCCAGGACTGATACTTGCTGCATTGACACTCCCGCTTGCACTCATCTGTGCGCAAGTCGGAAGTTTCTATTTTCGATACGGAACGATTGAATATCAACGTCGTGGAAATATGCTTGTTGCGTATGATACCATTCTTGAAACACCACAGTGGATCGCGTCAGTCGATTCAGTCTCGTTTGAGGTCAAAAACGCAGTTACTGATCGTCTGCTCGAAACTGGCAGACTCTCAGTGATGAACGTTGACCGCGGTGAATCGACTGCGCAGTTTGGCCCAGTTAGCGATCTTGATGCGGCCGTGGAGAAACTCGGTCTCCCCGTTACACAGACAGATCGTCCTGAGCGAGACCTCGCAATCGTCGGCTCTGCTCTTGCATTGGTGGTGTTTTTTCTCGCGGTTCCCGTTGGATTGGTTGTCTCACCAGAGGTGGCTGATACAGAGCTCGCCGCCATCGCTGTCATAGTCGGCCCACTGTTCACAATCCCGGTTGTGGGGTTGGCATGGGTTGCGCTGTCGCGAATCTGAGACTAGAATCGCTGAAAGATATCCTGCCGGTTGAGATCAAGTTCAGTGACTGCCGCCGGTGCGTCCTGCCGTGCAGCGAATAGAATGGCATCGGCCACATCAGTCGCGCTGAGAGTCGTCTCCGCATCAAGTGCCTCTTTATTCGGGCGCTCGCGAAACTGCGAGCCAAAGTCCGTCGTGACCCCAGAGGGATTAATCAGAGTTGTCGCGACTCCATCCGGCCCCACACGACCAGCGACGCTGGCAGCAAATCCTCGCAGCCACCATTTTGAAGCTGCATACACAGGTGTCGAAGCACTCGGATACTTACCCTTGAAACTCCCAACAAAGATTATCGACCCATCGTGCTGTTTCAAATAAGGGATGGCTGCCCGGGTCGTATAAAATGCACCGTGGACATTCGTCTCGGTCACTTGCTTGAACTGCTCGATAGGTAACGCTTCGAGTGCTGTGTCCATCGATTCACCAGTTCCAGCGTTCACTACGCACACATCGAGTCGATCGAACCGTTTAATAGTGGCATCGATCAGTGCATCCACCGCAGTATGATCGACAACGTCCGTTGGAACTGCCAGCGCGGTGCCACCTGCGGCTTCACACTCACTCGCCACTGTCTCAAGTGCTGTCTCCGTGCGGGCAGCTAATACAACAGTTGCCCCAGCACTGGCGAACTGCCGTGCAGTCGCGGCTCCAATTCCTGAACTCGCACCGGTAATCAGTGCGACCTTCCCATCGAATGACGCTGTGTTGCTCATACACAGCTGTTCCGAACGATGTCGGTTAAACCAGCTGTTTCCTGCGTCTACAGGTGGAGCAGGCCGAGTGTCTTGGGGCTTGACCCCGAGGCAGTTCACACATTTGTTGATATGTCTTGTCTGCGACTCGGGTGGTGAATATGCAAACAAGTTCAAACCGACTGAAACACTACTACTTCTATATTCAGGTCTTGAACTTATGAGTGCATATCCAGTCAAAAACTTACCAACACCAGATCCAGCGTACGAGCCAGAGCGTGTCATTGAAATTCAGCTTGAGGCGTTGGAAACAAACGATACCCCCGTTGAGAACGCAGGTGTGAAAACAGCATACAACTTCGCCTCACCGGCCAATCGACGGGCAACGGGACCACTTGATCGTTTCATCAAGATGGTGGAAGGACCACAGTATGCTCCGATGATTGATCATACCGAAGCCGTTCGAGGTCCAATCGAACGCGATGGAGATCAGGCCACACAGCGAGTCACACTCACTGGCCCTGATGGTCGAACGGTGACGTACCAGTTCGGCGTTTCTAAGTATACTGAGGCGGAGTTTGGAGAGTGTTGGCTCACTGATCGAGTGCTCGCCGAATAATCAGTCCAGACGCTCAAAACTGATTCTGTACGACGTTTCGGTATCTACCAATATAAATATCGTATGCCCGTCGAATAACCGTCCGTGTCTTAACTGAAATAGCTCCGAGTAACGCCCCAAATGCAACGAGCGTCGTCAAAGCAGCGATAATCGCAACGCCGACCGGACTTGCACCAGCCTCCGCGGCAATCTCCATCGTTGCCCATGTCACGAAAACTGAGACGACTGTCCCGCCAGTTAACTTGACGATAAGTGTCATATCAACTGGAACGGCTCCCAGAACGCTGCGGGCATAGTAAACCACATACGCAAAAATAACGAGGTTCATGATCCCATACCCAACTGCACCAGCAACCGCGCCGTACTGTGCACCCAAGCCTGCAGTTATTGGGACGCTACAGATAAGCCCATACAGTTTCGTTCGAAAACTCACACTCGGGTATCCAGCTCCCTCCATAGCGTGAGAGGTAAGCGTCCAGAAGCCACGAAGAATATTGATTATCCCAACCAGCAACGCCGTTGCAGAAAACGTCTCGACTCCAGCACCTTCGAATGCGACATTGGCGATTGTATCGTGGCCCGCGACAAGATATCCAAGGACGACGAATGTGGCACCTGTACCGCCAGTGATTGCTGCATCGAGATACTCGAGTGATGACTTACCAAGAGACGTGTCGCCGCTGACCTTCGTTAATAGCGGCGATGCGAGTCGCCACGAAATCGTTGCTCCAAAGTCAGCGAATCGATCAGCAGTCTCATAGATACCGACTGCGGCCGGCGTCGCAACAATTCCGAGGACATAGACCGGCATATTGTAACTGAACCGATCAAGGATCTGATCGGGAATACTCCATTTAGCGAACCCCCACGCCCGCTCAAGTTCACGTCGGTCTGGCAGCGCCGGCGCTGTATTGAT
>KE356562.1:1475054-1484131 GCA_000416005.1 Haloquadratum sp. J07HQX50
GATTGGTCGCAAGACGAGTTGGATAGTGATTGCGAGGAAAAAATACCGTCCGGTAATAGCTGGAGATGTAACAACAGCATACACTATTCCCGTGAGTGCGTACACTGTTGTCGAAAACAGTGCTCCGCCTACTGTCCGTATTGAGGAGTTCAGCAGGTCGATTTCGCTGCCATCACGCTGAGTAACCACGTATATTGTTTTACTGTCCTGGAATCAACTATCCTCCGGTTAATATCCTCCCCGAGCTCAAGCTGCGGACGCTTTTGACTCTATGTGGTGAGCTATCCACGATGAAAATCGTGGGCATTCTGGCTCACACTTGTGCAATCATAGTAACAACTACAGATTCAATGTGCCCCTCAGACTGGTCGGATCACAGAAACCCGCGCGTTTTCTTTGATTGCAATGCCTGCTGCAGATACACGCAGTGGAACCATCGGGAGTGATTTCACCTGAAGTGATGGGTGACTGGCTCCACGTTCAAGAACCTCTACGTGTGGCTGAAGATACGCGCTTGTCGAGAGTGACTCATTGTACTCGATCAAGTACAGCCCCTCGTTGAGGTGCCACCACCGATATGTGTCATCTTCGTGATGGAATTCTTTTGAATGCGGTGCTACGTCTGCGGGTTCGAGTTCACCGCCGCCGAAATCAATTTGTCCGCGATGTTCAATGGTGTATATCTCTGTCACAGTGAGATCTACCCCGTCATCATCGCGCGTCTGTGTTGGTTCGTGAACGATTCCGTCCACTGCCTCAATAAGTGAGGTCATACGACATCTTAGATCAACTAATAAGATAAATCGACTGAGACTCCACAGGAAGGTCGCTTGGTATCAGCAGTCGAAGATGTCAGTTTCCGTGATGACAAGCATCGGTGACTGTCACGTCTCACTCATTCCAGTTAATTCCGTCACGATTCACCAGCTTAGATATGACGATCAGTGACACTGATCGAGCCGTTACCGGTCTCAATCAATGCTGTCTCGCCAATATTGCTCCCAATATGACATTCGGTCGTATCTGTTGACCCATTTTCGAGCTGTGCCGTGATCGTATATGCGGCAGAATCAACCTGTACTTTGATCGGCATCGTCTCCAATGGACCAACCCGCAGTGTTCGCTCAAAGACGCATTCCCCGCCGGTGTCGTGTATCTGCGCGCGGATTACATGGGGCTCAGACAAATCATAATTTCGAAGCACGACTGCGTGCTCATCAACACTCTGTTCAGTATTCGCTGTGTCATCATCAAACCGATAACCGGCATCAGTATGGGTTTGCTGTACTGGCATAACTTATCAACACAGATTGTTCGGTATATAACAACGAAGTGTCTTTCAGAGCGAGAAACATGAAGACTGGTGGTATGTGGCTGGAAATCGTTCGGTTCAGTTGCACGAAACAGGCAACACTACCGCATGAGGTCCTCAGATTCAACCGAGTTGCGCGAGCACAAACTCTGTTGAGCTTCCAAGCGGGTCATTCGCTGTCATCGTCTCGATATTCTCATACCCTGCGGCATCTAAGAGTTCAAGCGTCTGTTCGCGGCCAGGTGATGAGAACAGCATCTGTCCGCCCATCCATCCACGACGGACGGTTTCGAAGCGCCCCCCAGGGAGTGTCATCAAAAGCCAGCCGCCTGACTGAGTAACACGAGCCAGTTCGTCGTAGACAGTCGCTTGCTCTTCACGGGGGACATGAAAGACAGAATGATATGCAGTTACTGCATCAACTGTGTTTTCTAAAAACGGGAGTGAGATCATATCTGCTGCTATGAGATGCTGATCCGGAACAGTCTCGACGGCTAGCTCCAAGCCTGCTTGTGCAACATCGATGCCAATACTCCCCGTGGGCAGGTTTGCAAGCGTTCGCGCACCGTCACCACACCCAATATCTAAAATCTGTGGCTGGGTATCTACTCGTTCCAAGAGCTCTTCAATAAGATCTGCATCAGATCCATCGGGATCTCGCCGACGCGCATAGGTTCCGCTCACATTCTCCCATTCACGACGGACTGCTTGTCTATCCATACGTAAGGTATGATATAGACGAATATCAGCGCTTGGCTACTCACATGTCGTCGACAGATTGTTCACGCCCATCGTCGGTGCACTCCAGATGCCGCGCATTATGTAACATATCTATTGGGACACATCGTGAGCCCACCCAGAGACAGTCGCCTTGACCGCGCGTATAATTTCGCAGGCAACGGGCACGACCCGTCTGTAGTTTGTTTGTAGCAGTTCCAGCTTGATTCTCTCCTGAATGCGAGTCGTGCCAGATTCTCTGCTCTCTGGTCGTGGATGCCACACATTCCATGAGATGTGTCTAAAATACCAATCAACAGATAGCTTCGAACCCCTATCCTAAGACGGCTTATACTATTAGAGGGCCGTGCTCACTCGACAATAACTGTCAAAATTGTTGTCTCTCCGTCTCCATCTCTGCCTCTGTCTTTCAGTTCTCAATCGTCTCAACACCGAACGTGGTTACGACCTAACGCGCTTGACATCCTCCCCGCGCTAAAGCACGGGACTTTCTCCTCGATTCCCCGTAATCAGTAATAGTCCCACTCATCATCACTCTCGGCCTCATGCCCATCCTGTTCATCTGGCCACTCAATGCCATCACCGAGAACCTGTTTATATGCGAACGCACCAAATCCAACGAGCATACCGACTAATAAAAGCGAGCCAGCAACGACGGCAATCTGTGATACCGACTCTAAGAGACCACTTCCAACTGACTGGAGTATATTCATCATCTGTGTTACTGACCTGATTAAAGATATATTCTCTCTTTGTTTTGTTATGTCTGCTGGCGCTCAACTGGATACTCGCTCTCAGAGATGTACGTCATGGCGGCGTCGAATCCGCGCGCGACTGTGTCGAACGTTCCCTTATGATCCCATTCACCCTCTGGTGAGGCGGTGTATACATCAAAGTCACCCCCTCGGTATTCGTGTGATTCAACGTAGAGCTCTTGAATGACCTCTTCGCCATCGGTCAGTAACCAGATACCTAATTCTTTGCCACCTTCTAAGTCACGCCGCCTTTGCCAATACATGTTTATTTATAACACATGCCCTCGCTAAACGCTGACTGTCTACACTCGCTAGTGAATACATCCCAATTTGAGAGCAAGACACCTGATCTAATTGGCGAGTGGACGAAAGAAGGATGGCTCGCTCCCTTCGATTGGGTCACATGGGTTGAGTATCGACTGCACACAGTTGGTGTGGTGACTGCTGATGACTGAATCGAGACAGCATGAAGATATGTCTGTGTTACAGAGTGGCTAAAGGATGACATGTCGATCTGCGGCGTGAATCCTGATGATGGATTCGAACTCGCTTTGTGGCAAGTAGTTTTCAGAGGCTACTGGGGCTATCACATTGCATCTCTGATTGTCGGTGTTGGATTACTTCAAGCACTCACCGTGGCCATATGTCAGGAGAGCCGCCGCCGAGATTTTGTAATCGGCATCAGATCTCGATCCGGAGAGCAAGCAGTATTGTTGTGAGAAGTGCAACCACCGCAATCGGAAAGTCAAATCCTGGCACCCTTTGGGCGGTTTCGACGCTGGACTCGGTCGTTGCTTGACTAGTTGATGACGCGTTTCTTTCGAGTCCAGTTGCCGTTCTCTCTGTTGGTAGTGTTGTCGTTTCTGCTGGTGTCTCACTCGACTGACCTGCCCCCTCAGTCGAGGCTGACCTCTTATGAATAAATTCAACGGCTACCTCGTCCGTGTCTGCTCCATCATCCGCTCTGAGAGTATATGTTCCTGGGTCAAGTGTCGTGATATTGACCGTCGTGCTCCATTGTCCGTTTGACCGCCACTGATTGACAACTGCCGATTGCACTGTCTCGTTCTCAGGTGAGAGGACTTCAACGATAATTAAGTTATCTGCCGGTTGACGATTCGTCTGACCTGTCACCACGATTGGTGCAGAAACCGCAATCTCAGTCGCATTGCTCGTCGTATTCTCAAAGTTATATACACTCTCGATTGATGTGCGTGAATCCGTCACCCGAAATGTTTCTGTGATCATCTGGTCATCGCTTCCATCATCATCCACCGTCTCGGCTCGAATCTGGCTTCGAACCTGATCGCCCGTGCCGCTGAGAGTGCCAATATAACTCGCTAAGTCTGTGAGATCCGCTTCATCGTTCTCATCCACGAGTGGGACTCCATCACCAACTTCTCCATCACGACCAGTTGCAATCACGTGGCCTGATACGCGTCCCTGCGAGATTGATCCCAAAGGCAGGTTTTCCTCATCAAATCGACCGTCTGAGACGCCAATTAGATGCGTGACTGTCTGTCCTCGTTCACCGACAAAAACAACCAATACTCTCTGTTCACCGAGCGCTGTCCCACGAGTATCAACAGTCCCGTCTTCTTCAGCTACCTGCCCGCTAATTATTGAAAACACGTGCTGCGGAATAATTGGCGGTGCTGACTCGGCAGGCTCATATCCTGGTTCTGCTTGCGCTGGTGACATTGTCTCAGCATCGACACTCCCCATGGCAGTGCTTCCGAATATAGCTATCAACCCTATCAGTGCGGCCATGAGACCCACAGCGAGCGCACAGAGAAGATAATCTTGACCCGGCTGCCGCATTTACCCTGAATGAACGTTGCTCATACGTAATGCCGTTGGGTGTGTCCTGCGTGTGAACTCAAGCGCAGGCCTCCTTCCCCCTTTCTTTGCCAAGAGGTGGACACGTCAGCGCAAGCGAATGGGCAAGAGTCGTTCACACAGCGAGAGTTATAAACGGCGACTCTTGGCCTGCCACCTGAGAGTATATGTGGAAAGCTCAAATAAGATTCTCCGGTTGATTGAATCCTCATCATTTACTTCGCCGAGCATGTCACAAATAATATTGGATGTCCAGCTATCGGAAAGGACTACTCCAGGCGGTCCTGCCGCTCGGATTTGGGTGTGTGATATTGATCCACTGGATGTATTCGCCAGCGAGTTTCTTCGAAACGGTTGATAAACAGGGGTGGATGGTTGTGACTGCTGGGGTGACTGTGTTCTATATAATTCGTCCCTTTGTATTCTGGCCGCTAAGCCTCGCGTCTACTTTTCTTGGGTATCTCGTTGGGTTCCCCAATGGTGTACCACTCGTATTGATTGGAACTGTCGGGACATGTTTGCCACCGTTTCTTTTAGCGAACTACTTTGCCGATGTGAACCGGCACGTATCTCATATCTCTGGAGTGAGTGAGTCAGTCGTGACAGCGACAGGCGAAATCCGAGGAGTTGTTGCCGCGCGACTCTCGCCGGCACCCGCCGATAGTGTCTCGATTGGCGCAGGCCTCGCTGGTGTCTCAAGTTGGAACTTTGTCATTGGAACAGTTATCGGCGAATTGCCATGGGTGATTCTCTACGTCATAGTCGGTCAGTCATTACAGAGCTTCTCGTTGGATGAAATTCAATCCGTCCGCATTGAGCTGTTGCTACTGCTCAGTGCTGTTGCAGTGCTCATCGTAATAAAGTCACTCTACGAAGTTGTAACCAAGTAAACAGATGAATGTATCACCGAACTATGCGACTTAGCGTGACTTCGATCACCATTCACACTCACCACCCAAGCCCGACAGCCAGAGGTACTGCCCTGCATTCGCTCGACAATCATCGAGTTCAGTTCTTGCGATAGTTAGGGTCACCACCACTGCCACTGATTGCTGAATCATGTCACTTTCGAAATTCGTAACGAAATAAGAATATGAACACAGAATGTAACGGTTAAATCACCCACAATTTTGCGGATATGTCTGTACTTTTTTATATGTTGGTAACGAATTCAGAAATGAGAATGTCACGTATAATCGATCCGAGTACGGTACTGCTTCAAGCAACACAGGGTGATGTCGTCTCACAAGTTCAGCAGAACGCGCTGCTGAGTTCGTCACTGTGGATAAATATCGCGCTCGCTGGCGCTTCGATACTTCTGTTCATATACATGGGGCGAAGCATTACCAGCGGTCGCGCTCGCCTTATCTGGGGTGCAACGCTGATGATTCCGCTGGTGTCGATATCGAGTTATCTTGGGCTAGCCTCTGGACTTACTGTTGGAGTTATTGAGATGCCAGCCGGTCACGCATTAGCTGGTGAGGAAGTGCTCAGCCAGTGGGGAAGATATCTCACATGGGCACTGTCGACGCCAATGATACTTCTTGCATTAGGCGTACTGGCGGACGTTGACCGAGGAAGCCTATTTACTGTCATCGCAGCTGATATTGGGATGTGTGTGACCGGGCTTGCAGCCGCTCTCACCACTTCGTCATACCTGTTCCGCTGGATTTTCTTCGGCGTGAGTTCTGCGTTCTTTGTAGTTGTCCTATACGCGCTCTTGACCGAATGGGCAGCCAGTGCACGAGCTGCGGGAACAAGCGAGATATTCAGTACCCTTCGTGTCCTCACTGTCGTGCTTTGGATTGGATACCCCGTCATCTGGGCACTCGGTGTCGAAGGCCTCGCAGTTATCCAGTCTGTTGGACTTACCTCCTGGGGGTACTCTGCACTCGACGTTGTAGCCAAGTACGTGTTTGCATACCTACTGCTGCGGTGGGTCTCAAACAACGAGCAGACTGTGATTTCGACGGACAGCGCAGGCGCTACTGCATCACCAGCAGACGACTGATCAAGACTCAGACTCTGACGTAGACGCTTTTCCTCTCTCGTTTTCTTTCAAAAATCCACGATACGGGCAGACGTATTCATCCCGAATGATCTGCTCGTCCACGACTGTCAGTCCCAGTTCATCAAGATCGCCGGCGATCCGATTGAGGTCGTCATGGTTCTCGCCGATGGCATTGATATACACATTTCGTTGTCCCGTCATGATCTCTCGAACAGCCGTCACACCCCGAATTTTTGTGCCTGCATGGCCAACGTATCCCGCTCGGTCACAGGGGCGGTACAGATGATTTTTGTGTAGAGCGGATAGCCTGCTCGATCATAATCGATATCGATATTATACCCACGAATTACCCCCCTCGATTCGAGTTTGTTGATCCGAGTTCGAACAGTGCTCGGTGAGAGGCTTAATTCGCTCGCGATATCGCTCGATGACGTCCGTCGAGCGTCCTGCTGTAAGTAATACAGAATGGACCGGTCAATCGCATCCAACTCGTCATCTTTCATGCTATATTTCGAAATAGGCTATAGGTAATTTAATGTTGTTCGTAAGTCGTCCTAAGCTCCGGGGGTTTGAGGGACATACTTGCGCAGTCTCCGCGGACATGGCTTTGACCTGTCTCAATCCTCCATAGAGTCGACACAATTTGAGTGCCGCGTGTTGTACAGGAGGGATGAAGAGGAAGTTGAGACAGCTGAAGAGACGTGGCTCAACATCAACCTTGGTGTGGAACATCTGCTAATATATGTTGATCATCAGTGCCACTCGTCCATCATTGACGGTATCGTACTCATGTATGATGTA
Source organism: Haloquadratum sp. J07HQX50 (assembly GCA_000416005.1). GTDB lineage: Archaea > Halobacteriota > Halobacteria > Halobacteriales > Haloferacaceae > Haloquadratum. Next base: position 1,482,511 of record KE356562.1, read on the forward strand.
ATTCACGATTCGTTATTGTGAGTCGAATATATACAGACATTCGTCATATACATATAGACCCGATTGCGTAGCTCTACACTATCCAAATGCATCTTAGTATCCATATCCAGCACACACACATTTGCTGTCAACTGATACGACGGCATCTCAACACTGTAAATAATCATTTTTGCCTAATATCAAATCTGACCAGTAGCACTGCTAGCCCAGAGAATATGTCACCCAATCAGAGTAACAGCACAAAGCGTGAACTCCACACTGATAGACGGACGCTCATAACTGGAACGCGCACACTACTCTCACATCTTGTCGAAACTTCGAGTCTGAGAGGTCACAGACGAGTTGCGAGAGCGCCAGCGGGGTGTCAACGTATGTGCGGTCAGCCGACAGAGTGTGCAGGGCTGTCATCTCAGTTGTGTTTTTCTAAGGATGTGTCTCTCAGACCGATAACCATAGCCAAACCAACGGTGGTGTCCACTGGTATATGAAAGAACTTGAGCGTGACCTCGGCTTACCATCGGTACTAGCAATCAGCATCGGAGCGATGATTGGAAGCGGTATTTTTATTCTGCCAGCATTAGCGATGGAACTCGCAGGTCCTGCAGTCATAATCGCGTATGCACTCGCGGGCATTCTCGTCATCCCAGCCGCGCTCTCGAAATCAGAAATGGCAACAGCAATGCCTGAAGCAGGTGGAACCTACATCTACATTGAACGTGGGATGGGACCGTTACTGGGGACGATCGCGGGAGTTGGGACGTGGTTTTCACTTTCGTTCAAAGGGGCACTCGCATTGGTCGGTGGTGTGCCGTATCTTCTTCTTCTCGTTGAGCTTCCACTCCAACCGGTCGCATTAACTTTAGCAGCCGTTTTGATTGCAATCAATTTACTTGGAGCAAAACAGACCGGCCGGCTTCAGGTGGCGATCGTCTGCGTGATGTTAGCCGCGCTGGGATGGTTCGCGGCTGGGAGTACTCTCAGTGTTCAATCTGGGAATTATACGGGTTTTTTTGATGCCGGAATTGAAGGCGTACTTGCTGCGACCGGACTTGTGTTTGTCTCTTATGCGGGTGTGACAAAAGTTGCGAGTGTTGCCGAAGAAGTCGAAGATCCAGGTCGAAATATCCCTGTTGGTATTCTTGGTTCACTGGCATTTACCACACTTCTCTACGTGGCCATTGTGAGCGTCCTCGTTGGAACCACTGATACTGGTGCCCTCGTCGGTTCGTTGACTCCCGTTGCTGATGCGGCGAAAGTGACGCTCGGACAGGCAGGTGTACTTGCGGTCATACTGGCAGCGATATTAGCACTCATTTCGACCGCCAACGCTGGTATTCTTTCCTCTTCTCGGTATCCATTCGCGATGAGTCGCGACCAGTTAGCGCCTCCAGCACTCTCGCAAGTGAGCGACCGATTTGGGACACCAACAGTGTCGATCACTTTGACTGGTGCTGTGTTATTACTCCTCATCAGATTTGTTCCGATTCTGGATATTGCAAAGCTTGCCAGCGCGTTTCAGATCATGGTCTTTGCGTTAGTCAATATCGCGCTTATCGCTTTTAGATATGGCAGTGACGAGTATAATCCAGTATTTCGGACACCACTGTACCCATGGATGCAG
>KE356562.1:1486058-1490743 GCA_000416005.1 Haloquadratum sp. J07HQX50
GTCTCACACTACAGTAATCATGTTGGACGAGCAACCACTGCCGCGAACGGGTCTCCGGCTGGTCGCTCGTGAATACACTGGCTCACCGTGAATCCATGAGCTTCACAGTATTCTCTCACGAGGTTGATCCGACCCTCCATTGTCGCTTCTCGCCAGGCACGGATTGCTTTGTGTGGAAACATTCGGTTAGTGAAGCTCACGATCAGTACGCCACCTGCGTCAAGAATACGGGCAATTTCGGCGAATACCTCGCTAGGATACTGGAGATATTGCACAGAGAGCGCACAACAGACTGCATCAACTGTCTGATCGCTTAACGGGAGTTGCTGTGTGCGATTTAGATTCTGCGTAAAATACTCATCGAGACGCTCGTTTCGCTCAAGCTCAGTCTCATTTAATCCGTGGCCGATGACGGTCTGAAACTCTCTGGAGGGGAGATGTGAGACCCAACTACTCATCATATCAAATACGCGGTCATTTGATGAGAGCACTTCGTCATACAGCGCTTGTAATCGGCGAAGAAAGCCGTTGTCTGCATGTGTGACAAGCTTGGGCTGGTCATAAAACTGATCGTCAGAACTCGTATCGAACTTCGAGCGCTCACGTTCGCTAAGAAGAGCTGTCATATCGCATATAGTGTCAGCATGGATAAAACAATTCGGCACGCCCACATGCTTGCCGTTGTCGCCAGCACTGGAGAAACTGACGTATACCACGCTCACCTGAATTCAGGGAGTTTCAACAGTACTCGGAGCAGATTGCACAACAACAGTCGCGATTCTTTGAACAAAGGTATTCGAGCCAATGTACTCATCGGTTATACGTCAAACGTATCTGAAAGCGCGACCACAGGCGTAACGCGGCAGCCAAGCATGCCACCGGGTGGCTGTTGCAACAGAGCGTTGAGATTGTGTCTGTCGGAGGTCTGTTTGAGATGCTTGACACTCACTTGTCTGCTGAGGCGAACGACAACACACACGCGGGGGTCACGGACAACTCGTTGAGCGAATCAAGCTCACGCTTGGCGGTGTTGAAATATGCATCACTGAAGCAGGCGGAGAATATTCGAGCAGCCGATGTCCTGTGTGTGGCTCTGAGAACGTGCAACGGCGTGGTGATGAGTTTCACTGTCACAACGACGATCTGGAAGCACACAGTGACGTGACGTCGCTGGAGCGTGGAACACACTGCAATCACAAGAAGAGCCGATATCTCGGCCCGCTGGCCTCTCTACTGGACGCGATAGAGACGCATTCATGAGTGGAGCGCACTGGGAGTGGGACGAGCACGACTGGATACTCGGCAGTTTTGAGGAACGGTCGTGCTCGCCTGAAACTAGCGTCAGCAAACCCGCACGTTCACAGCGGGGGCAATCAGTCTGCCTGGATTATCCACAAATTCCACGGCTTCAGTCGCGGGAGGGAGTCAATTTATACGGTTGGCTTCAGCCTTGACTCACCGTAGACAACTGCTGGACTACATCACTCACGTGGATTCATACGACTACGGAATTTAAACGGAATACAGTAATGGAATACGATGAAATAGTCTCAGAGATTCGTGATGAGGACACATTTGGGTGGGTGTTGGACCACTACCCGGAGTGTATCATGATCACGGCTGGACCCGCTCATGACCGACCAGACGAAGAGATTCTGTTCGTGAACAAGTACTTCGAGCAGATGACCGGGTACTCGAAAGAAGATGCTCTCGGGGAAACTCCAGAGTTACTCCAAGGCGAAGAGACAAGCGAACACGTCATCGACGAGCTCACACAGAAGCTATCCGAGAACAATCACTTCGTTGGAGAGACCACGAACTACCGGAAGAACGGGGAACCCTACACCGTCAGGTGGTCTATCGACCCAATCGAGCCGAGCGCGGATTCAGGTGTGACTCATTGGATTTCTGTCCAACGAGACATTAGTGACGACGGCCTGACGAATGGATTTCTTTAGTCTCGACGCGGAACACGGCTAGCAACTCGTGAACACGCGAGGCGGTCCATGACACCCTGTGCGATTAATCCCCGAATCAATTCGAGATCTGCACTCGCGTAGGCCTTTAGACACCGAGCGAGTTCCGCTGAATCGCCCGAGCTACTCTCATCGTCGAAATACCGCTCTAAAAGCACCTCGTAATCTTGATCGGTCATTTGAGGGACAGACGCGCTTGGGAGAGTCTCAGGCAGGGCTTCCCAGTCGTCCCGCCAGTCGGTCTGCTCGATTCCGATATCGTAATTGTCGAGCAGAACTGAACTGACATCGATATTCATCTTCCGAGCAGCCTGCATCACAGTGTCAGCACCAGTCCTGATGGCGACCTGTTCTGTGGTCACGTGGAAACAGTCGTCCAGCACACGCTCTGCTCCCGAGTCGATAATCTCTCCTTCTGCCGCCAGTGCAACCCGATCATAGAGCATCTCGATTTGAGAGTTGTTGTGCTCGTGGGTGACCAGCGTCACCCCTTCAACACCAGAGATCTTCTCGACAACGTGCTGGAGCAGGAGATGCTCATCTTGTGGGTGACCTTCCTCGCGATGATATACTGTTGTCTCACCGGTTCCATCACAGTGTACAAGACAGACAGCCCCGATTTCGACTCCCTCTGGATCCGTAACGCCGACGCTCGCCGTCGTATTGGCTGAACGGGGCTGGATCGTCACGCCGATGACTTCAGCGCTCGAATCCATCTGAATCAGCGTGGGGTCGTTAAGATCGGTCAGCGGTGGTTGCGTATCCTTCTCTGGCGTCTCAATGCGTTCGATGCTGCCGTTGCGCGAGAGTCGAAGCTCCGCTCTGAGCGATTGTGACCGCCCAATTCCGTCGAACCGGTACCATCCATCTATTTCGCGGTCCAGATCCGCACTTATCGACTCCTGAACCCCAACACGGAGCTGTGTCCCTTCGATATCAGTACAATATAGCGTGCCTCGAGACTCCACTGGGTTGGCTGTGATATGATCCACCCGAAGCGGGATTACTGAGTCGTCTCCGTTTGTGACCGCTCTCGACGGGATCATCTGGGTGTCGTTCACTTGAACTATTACATTCTGCATCGTAAAAAAGCAGACTATGCGTACTGTCAATCGAGAATGCGGTCCAGGCAGGGGGTGAGAAAGATGATAGATGTAGGCCACCGTATCAACTCGCACACTGTGAGGCGGAACTCGAAGAACGTGGGTAAGTTAGGCCAATATTGTCGAGTCGCCTCACGGTAAATCGCATCGGAACACTCCACAGGCGATATTCACGATATGAGTGAACCTCTCGATAAGTAGTGCTCAAAGTGCCTCCTGCATACACGTCTCAAGGATGTAGCCACGGCGAGTGTGATGGTAACGAATATACGTGGTCTGTGTCAAAAACAATTGTATAGTGACCACACTACCGCTCAAAATATCGGGTGGTGTCTTATTTATTATTGGCTCATCAGTAACGGGGAACGCAAATGATCGACTCTGACCATGTGTTGCGCAGTCAGAGCGGGAGTCCACTGACATGCCACAAACTCAACGCTGAGACGACCGACTCAAACCCACACTGAAGCCGCTAAGTACGAGTCGAATCTGTGATCTGGTCAATATTATTGTTGACGCGAACACTGCGATCGTGTCGATGTTTCGAATCGTTGAAATTAATCGGAGTCGTGTAGTATGTATGGCTCACGATCGGATACATGCACGCGAACCAACGCATCATCGTGACCGATGGACACGCGGGGAAATTGAGGCACTCAATGAACGCGATGGGCATGCCATCTTTAGTGTCACCACTACTCACGGCGACCAAATTGAGTTACGAGTGACCCTCGCGGTCCGAGATTTAGTTCTCTCTCGGCTGGAGGGTGAGCACCCTGTCGGTGAGTCTGTGTGGTTCCGTGCACGTGGCAGATAGATCGTTCGAACTACCCTTCCCCACTCGCTCACCACTTGTGCGGTTCGCTGCTGAAAGATGGGAGCTGAACGCCTACAAACTGCTAACTTCCCGTCATCAATGGAGTGAACGAAGCAATGTTGGGATGGTAGTTTGGGACAATTGAGTGCGTAGCAATCAGGTGAGCGAGGGGATATATACTTCGTGGCTACAGGCAGTATCTGCGCACAGTCACAAATAAGCTATATATTGGATTATTCTAATTCGGTTGATGGTAGACGCTGCAATTGTTATTCTTGCTGATACGGAAGGACATGAGAACCTCGGTCGAATTGTTAATGCTCTCGAAACTGCCAAAGAATTTGTGCAGAATGATGAGGACTCCGTGGAGGTCATCTTCGATGGCGCAGGCACTGAGTGGATTCCTGAAATTGCAGACCCTGGGAGCGACCAATATGAGCTATTTGCAGCGGTTCGTGATGAAGCCGTGGCGTGTGCCTATTGCGCAGAAGCATTCGGTGTCAAAGAGGAGGTCACAGAAGCAAATGTGGATACCCGGACGGAAAATGAAGGACACCCGAGTATCCGCTCTCTCGTCGCAGACGGCTATGAAGTGATCACATATTGAGGCTGAGTCGTACACGCACGATGGACCCCCCAAACCCGCGACGGTCCAAAATCCAACTTTTTCACTCGCGTTCGGTTCAACGATTGCATTCTTAGTGATCCTCAACGCTATACCCACTCAATACCTTCTTAGATGTCACCATTGTGTCGGTTCATTTGTTAGCTGATATTTTCTTATGGTTG
>KE356562.1:1490763-1495974 GCA_000416005.1 Haloquadratum sp. J07HQX50
ATACGTGCTTCGTCATCAGCCATTGATTCAATCACTTGGATCACTGCTGAGTGATCATCAGTGCCGTGTCCCATTTGTTCCATACTCTTGTACATCTCATGTGCAACTTGTGTCTCTGGCATCGGGACACCGTATTTTTGCCCGGCTTCCATTGCGATTCGGAGGTCTTTGTACTGATAGGATGAAAAGAATCCTGGCTCAAAGTCACCTCGGATGACATCTGGCGCGCGCTCACGGAGCGACCAGCATGATGCTGCACCACCACTGATCGCCGAGAGTACTTGTTCTAAGTCTGCTCCAGCTCGGTGAGCCAGCAGTAGCGCCTCTGAGACTGCCTGATGTGTGCATCCAACAACAATCTGATTACAGGCCTTGGTGACCTGCCCGGCACCATGATCACCAGTGTGTGTTATTGTTTCACCCATCGCACTCAGAATCTCATACACCTCGTCTAACACCGCTGGATCGCCACCGACCATAATCGATAGTGTTGCATCAATCGCCCCGCCTTCACCCCCACTAATTGGGGCATCAAGCATGTGTGCGCCTTTGTTGTCGATATCTTCAGCGAAAGATTCTGTTGGGCCGGGTGCTATCGTTGACATGTCAATATAGACTTGTCCAGATTCGAGTTCATCTATGAGGCCGTTATCACCGTATAATACAGACTCAACTGCTGCTGTATCCGGGAGTACTGTGATAATTACCTCCGCGTTGTTTGCAACCTCTGCAGGTGACGCCGCTGCAGTCGCCCCCTGTGTGGCTAACTGCTTAACCGACTCACGAGACCGGTTATGAGCAATGACATCGAATCCAGCACTCATAACATTCTCAGCCATCGGCTTCCCCATAATACCTGTTCCGACAAATCCCACCGTTGGAGACGTCATATACCAGTGTCAGGAGCGGGAGTAAAAAATCTACTTCAATGCGGTTTGTGTCTGTCCCAGCATGTCATCTTGCAATTATTGAGGCCACGGTCCTTCAGTCACGACAACGTGGTGCTGGCTGTGCCAACGGTGATATCGATTTCAGAGATCTGCGGAGCTCAAACATTGATTCTCGTTGGCAGCCAGAGATGATATTAGTTGATGAGAGGCGAAACGACGAGTCCCTTCCCAGTTGTATGTTTAATTCTACCTCGGCCGACAGATGTGGTCAACTGAAGATCCAGTCTCTCTCATTGAGATCATGAGGGCGTAAGCGAAAAAATGTCAAAAGAACATCGTCTATTCGCGTGCCTTGTTTTGTCACATTTTTGTACTAAACGCGAAGTATAAACAAAATTATCAATAATTGAAAGTATAATATATACTTTCGAGTATATGCACTCGAGACGGCTTGAAAGAAACTTGAGATCAATATCCGCGTATAAGTATAAGATAATATTATATTTAATCTATATTATATAATGAACGTTATTCACATACATAAAAAATCGTGATAACAAACATACCATTGTTATCAGTATTTATCAGTCGTAATATAAAAATCAGCTCATGCAGGGATTGATGGCTGTTCGGAAATATCGGATTTATAATAATCATTCTATATCCAGAGAGCACAATATCTACATATATACGACGCGTGCGAATAGGATGTGTGTATTTCTTGTTAATTCTATTTCATAATGAGGCTCGCTTCACGAATGCGTGATATGTGAAAATACATATATCGAATCACGCAGCGGGTAAATCAAGCACATCGCTAGCATATTTATATCGAAATACAGTACCGTGGTGCATGAAAACAAATTCCGAACCTGATCGGACAGTGAAGACGGCAGAGCGAGTGTTCGATATTCTCGAATATCTTGAACAGGTTGACACAGCGACAATCAGAGACGTTGCCGATCATGTAGAAATTGCCAAAAGCACTGCCTATACCTATCTCGCAACGTTTGAGAAGCACGAATATATTGCGAAACAAGATGGTGCGTATACGCTCGGATTGAAGTCACTCGAAACAGGAATCATCGCTCGGAAAAACTTGGACATTACATCTGCGGCCGAGTCAACTATTCAGCAGGTAGCTGAAAAGACTGGTGAGACTGTCTGGATAGTCGTTGAAGAACACTCACAGGCAGTGTATTTGCTAAAATGTGAGGGAGAGAATGCAGTGCAGACGCGCGGGGAAGTCGGCAAGCGGACGACACTCCATGATATTGCTGCGGGTAAGGCCATCCTCGCACACATGGATGAAGCAGCGGTGAAAGAAATCATCGAATATCATGGCTTGCCTGCTCGGACGAATCAAACAATCACGAATGCTGATGCGTTATTTGATGAGCTGACGACAGTTCGAGAGCGTGGGTATGCAGTGAATCGAGGTGAAACAACCGGGAAGCTTCGAGCAGTTGCCAGCCCAATTATCGTTGATGAAACCGTTCATGGCGCAATTGGTGTCGCTGGCCCGAAGAACCGGCTGAGTGGGGAGCGACTCGAAACAACGCTTCCGAGTATGATTCAGGAAGCGGCTGATACGATTGTCCTCAATCTCACCTACAGCTAAGACATAAAACTGAATCGCTTGTTTCAGTATTGTTACTAAACCTAGTGAATCAAAGGTCACCTCTGAAGACGTCTACTCCGAGAACATCTAAGAGCTGGCATACTCAGCCGACTCGTATCGCTCAGACCGTTGCCAAATTGATACCAACATCTAAGTTAGTTGGTTTAGGTAAGTGACGTGTGAGTTCAACTCAGATCATCTTTGATTACGCTGCGTCCGCACCGTGGGAACAGGTCATCTCCTCATACGATGGAATGGACGGACTTGAATCAGATATCGAGTCGATGGTGGACGATGGGGCAACGAAAGATGAGTGTTGGGAGCGTATCTGGGATCATGAAGTTCGAATGTTCGAATCGAACCAGGCACACCGCGAGCGAGTGCAGGCGCTCTACACGACTGCTGGAGTGGATATCCTGAGTGTTACGCCGTGGGCACACGAGCAGAGCGTCTCCTCTCTGCACGGGCAGCGTCGCGATCTCGCTCGGTGGCAATCACGGTTTGACACAGCACCATGGCTACACAAGATCACGACCCCGGAGGATGTTGAGGCCGTTCGCGAGAACGGTGCTGTTGGTGTGATATTAAACACGCAGAATCTTGGCGCAGCAACCGACGGCTCACTCAGCGATATCGAGCTGTTGTACAACGACGGTGTTCGGATTTTCCAGCTCACGTATAACGCACAGAATGTGTTCGGGACAGGGTGCAACGATATTTCTACAGGCGGACTCTCAAAACAAGGGCAAGCGGCAGTCAATCTGATCAATGAACTCGGTGGAATTGTCGATATCTCTCACTGTGGGATGCAGACGACGCTTGATACAATCGAGTGCTCTACAGCGCCAGTTGCTGTCACGCATGCTACCTGTCAGTCGGTTCACGATCACTACCGGGGAAAATCAGATACGGAACTTGAGCGATTAGCAGAGAACGACGGATACATGGGGATCGTCGCATTACCATGGTTCATTTCGCCGATTGGATCGCCGACCGCAGTTGAGACATTGATCACACATCTACGTCGTGCCGGTGAGATAGTCGGTGAACAGAATATCGGTATTGGCACTGACTTTTTTCCTGCTGACAGTCAGTTCCCTCCGTCCTTGGTAGGTTATTATAAACAGTATATTATCGAGAAGGGATTTGACCCAGAGAAGGTAGCCAAGCGAAGTATCGCCGGTGGGCTGCACGACTTCGAGACGTATACAGACTGGCCACAGCTTGCAGATGCAGTCACTGACACGTTCGGTCACGAGATAGCACAGGGCGTGCTCGGAGAAAATTTCTTAGCATTTTGGAAACGAGCACGGCGCATACAGTCTGCGGGGTAGTTGCTCGCTGTGATATGAGTCTCGTTAGAAAATGAATTCATCAGCGAAAAACAATTGACCGACAGAATTCAACAGCAGTGTATCGATGACAGACACAGCATACGATGTGATCGTTATCGGGGTTGGTGGGATGGGGAGTGCAGCGGCGTATCACCTTTCAGAAATGGGCGTGGACACCTTGGGGATCGAACGGTACGATATCCCACATAGTATGGGTTCCTCGCATGGAGTTACGCGAATTATCAGACGCGGTCAGTATGAGCACCCAAGCTACTCACCGCTCGTGGATGCAGCGTATGATCGCTGGCGTGCACTCGAGGACACTACCGGTCGAGATTTACTCCATATCACCGGCGGAATTGACGCTGGTCCACCTGATAGCGATATTTTCACGGGATCGCGTACAGCCTGCGAGCAACACGATATCGAGCACTCGGTATTGGATGCAGCAACGGTCAACGAGCGTTTTCCTGGATATGAGTTCCCAGAGCATCATCAGGCAGTATATCAGCCTGAGAGTGGGTTCCTTGTTCCAGAACAATGTATCATTGCACATGTTGAAGCCGCTCAGGAGAACGGTGCAGTGATCAGAGCACGCGAGACAGTCGAGTCAGTCAGCGATACAGGCGGTGACGAGGTAGCTGTTGAGACTAATAGAGAGAATTATACCGCCGAGCAGGTGATCGTGACGGCAGGGGCGTGGGCACAAAAAATCTATCCAGCACTACAGTCACACCTTACTCCCGTCCGGCAGGTGCTTGGGTGGTTTCAACCTGAGACAGTCAGCTGGTTCGAACCGGAAGCATTCCCTATTTTCGTCCACGAGACGGCGACAGAACACTACTATGGATTTCCAATCTATGATGTTCCAGGATTCAAACTTGGTAAGTTCAACCATCGTAACCAGACTGTCGACCCAGAGACGATGAATCGGAGTCCAACACAGACTGATGAATCGGTGCTTCGCTCTTATGTTGAGACATATTTTCCAGATGCTGCCGGCCCGACCATGCAACTCGCGACGTGTCTCTTCACCAATACACCCGATAACCACTTTATTATCGACTCATTTCCCACACATCCACGGGTAACTGTTGGAGTTGGATTCTCCGGTCATGGCTTCAAATTTGCAAGTGTGATTGGCGAGATTCTTGCCTCTCTAAGCATGAACCAATCACATCCATATGACATTGACCTCTTCAGGATTGACCGACTACGGGAGTGATCTGGTTGTCGGGTCAGGCTCTACAGCTGGGCACGCACTCATTACGAATGATGAGGCAGATGCGGTTTCATTCACTGGGTCGACAGAGACAGGTCAGTATATTGCAGAGACGGTCTCCCAGCGTGGCGCTCCAATCCAAAC
>KE356562.1:1496229-1500149 GCA_000416005.1 Haloquadratum sp. J07HQX50
GCTATGGAGGGACCTCGGATGAACGGTACACCCAAAACATATCAGTATATTGAGGGTGAGTGGCGTACAGCGAGAGCGATGAATCCATTACCGTCGTTAATCCTGCAACGCCAATCGACCCGGTTGCAACGTTTCCTGGTGGGACTGCCACACAAGCGGACGCGGCAATTGAGGCCGCAACGCGCGCCAGTCGCTCGTGGGCACAGACGACTCCTGATGAGCGCGATCAGATTTTATACGCAGTTGCAGACCTGATAGACTCTCAGCAAGAACAACTCGCAGAGATCCTGACGAAAGAAGAGGGGAAGCCACTCTCTTCGAGTCGTGGCGAGGTTGGCCGTGCAGCCGAGATCTTTCGATTCTTTGCAAGCTATGCGCGGACGGCAACGGGCAAAACAATTCCCTCAAACGACCCAGAGACGTTTACCTATACGATTCGCGAACCAGTTGGAGTCGCTGTGTTAATCACGCCGTGGAACTTTCCAATCGCGACCCCATCGTGGAAAACTGCGGCAGCACTTGCAGCGGGCAATACAGTCGTTCTCAAACCTTCCTCAGAGACGCCAATGATTGCCAAAGCACTCGTCTCACTACTTGAGGACGCTGGCATTCCCGACGGAGTCGTAAATCTGGTTGTCGGGTCAGGCTCTACAGTTGGGCAGGCACTCATTACGAATGATGAGGCAGATGCGGTTTCATTCACTGGGTCGACAGAGACAGGTCAGTATATTGCAGAGACGGTCTCCCAGCGTGGCGCTCCAATCCAAACAGAAATGGGTGGGAAGAACCCCCAAGTCGTTCTTCCAGACGCAAATATCGCGTCGGCAGCCGCCGGTGCAATCAGCGGGTCCTGTGGCGGAACTGGGCAGGCGTGTACGGCTACCAGTCGATTGATTGTCCATACAGATATTGCAGACGAGCTTACCGCAGCAGTTGTCAATCGAGCTGAGTCGCTCAGTATTGGCCCAGGTATGGAAGATCCGGATATGGGACCGGCCGTATCGGCAGAAGAGGACGCTTCAAACTTCAGGTATATCGAGATTGCTGAGGATGAAGGCGCGACACGACTGACCGGTGGGAATCGACCTGATGGTTTCGAAGAGGGCTATTATATTGAGCCAACTGTTTTCAGTGACGTAACGCCTGAGATGCGTATTGCACAGGAGGAAGTTTTCGGCCCTGTTCTCTCAATTATCGAAGTTGAAGATTTTGAAGCAGCAATTCGCGCTGCAAACAACACGACGTTTGGACTGTCTGCGAGTATTTATACCGCCGACATGACGGCCTCTCGACGATTCACTCGCGAAATTGAGGCCGGTGTCGTGAAAGTCAACGGGACGACCACTGGTTCACAGATTCAGATGCCATTTGGTGGCATGAAAGACTCATCCTCAGAGACACAGAAAGAACTCGGCCAGGAAGCATACAAATTTTATACACATAAAAAAGCGATCTACCGGAGCGATCCGTAATACAGAGAAGCGGCCTCTCTGAGTAAACCGAGGACATGAGTTAGGGAACCATCTGCAAGTCACCTTCAAATGCTGCCTCGAAAATCGCAATCATTCGTGTCTTTCCAAGTTGCCGTGGATTATTCTCGATATTGTGTGTTGAATACTCGAGTGCAATGTCGCTGAACTCCTCAAAGTCAGGATTCGGTGCATCAACCACGGTCTTAATTGCCGTTGGAAGTCCTGCTGCCTCAAGCAGTGAGTGAACGTACTCAACTGTCTGATATCCTGCGTCGATCGCCGTCTCTGGGGGTGACTCAAATGCGCCGATTGCGTCACCAATATCACTGTAGCGCTCCGGTACTTGGGTCACATTGTACTGCATCACATATGGAAGCAACAGGCCGTTTACCAGGCCATGACCAAGATGAAACTGCATTCCCACAGGATACGTAAGTGCGTGTACCGCTCCAAGGCCAGCGTTAGTGAATGCCATACCTGCATGCGAGGCAGCCAAACTCATCTTATATCGGGCGTCTCGTTCATTTGCCGTCACGGCAGGAAGATACCCATCGCCAATCCGCTCAATTGCGTCCAGACAGAGCATATCAGTCATTGGTGTACGTTCGGTCGTGACATACGCCTCAATCGCATGGGTGAGCGCATCCGCACCCGTACTCGCCGCAACTGGCGACGGAAGCGACTCTGTCAACGCTGGGTCGACGATCGAGAGGTCCGCGAACAGATGATCGTCGATCAATACATGCTTGTACCCTTCCTGATTGTCTGTGAGCACTGCACCGTTCGACACCTCACTCCCTGTTCCGGCCGTGGTCGGAATGAGTACGAGCGGGAGGCCCGGATTGGGAATCGTTTGAAACCCAAGCAACTCAGTCAGTGACTTTGGCGCCTGTGAGACGATAGAGGCGGTCTTGGCGGTATCTAAGACACTTCCTCCACCAAGTCCAATGACCACCTCGACATCCTCAGCTTCGACTCTGTCAACAGCACGTCTGGCAATATCAAATGTCGGCTCTGTCGTGACGTCTTTAAATATTGAAATATCGATGTTTGTCTGTACCAGTTGTTCTATCACCGTGTCGATGATACCAGTGGCTTCAAGTCGCTGGTCTGTGACGAGCAGCGCGCTGTCGATTGAGTGCGTATCGAGATATGGAGAGAGTGCCGAGAGTGAATCGTAGCCATACTCGAATTGTGTTGGCATCTGGAATCCTGCTCTTGTATGTGTGGCCATGCGCGTATCCGTTCTGTATACCATCCATGCATATAATGCCCTGACACAGCGAGCACGGGTTCGCTTCTGCACTCGCTTCGCTAACTGTCTGCTTAGTCGTACACAAAGCGACCCAGACTGCGTGGGTTTAACCATAACGAGGCTAAGTCCTCTTGCTCAAGGAGCAACGTAGCAAAGCAAGTAGCGCAGTCGGGAGCGGATACAGCCATCCACCACTGTCTCGGAAGCAACACGAGTCAGAGAACTAGAATAAGGCTCGGCAATCATTGGCAAGTGCGTGCGAACGACTCAACGGTCGTCGTGAAGATTCTCATGAAAAGCTTGCCTCTTGATATAGAAAAGAGTATGACGCTGTATTCCTCGGAGATTTGGATGTCGGTTCGATGATGCAACAGAACGGGAACAGCCGAAATATGGCTTCAACGTCGTGGTACAAGCTAACCCAATCGTTCGAACGACACGGTGAGAGAACGGGTGTCACGTGGTGAGAGTTCCGCCTGATGATACGACGAAGCGGTGTGCGAAGTGTGGCGTGGAGTCGAAGAAACCACCGTGGGTTCGAGAACATTCTTGCCCATCGTGTAGTTACACGGCAGATAGAGACCAGAATGCTTCGATAGAGGTTCAGCGTCTTGGATTCGGAGATCTGTGAGTGGAGTTTGAGAAAGAGGAACTATTTTCTGAGGTTTCAAACGGAGGGCTGGGACAGTCCGAATGTAGCGGTAATAGAACGCCTGTGGAGACTGGAATCTCTGAGAGCGAGCACCATCGGGATGCTTTGCTTTCAGATTTCGTCGTTGAAACAGGAAGTCCAGTGCGAGAGCAAGGGAGCCCCGCCCTCAACGGAGCGATAGCGGAGTAGGGTGGGGTAGTTCACTACCAAATGCTTGTGACGATGTTTTCGAGCACACAAATCGATAAAGATCCTGACTGTGGCAATAAGAACTATTGGGCGACAGTTGAGCCATACATCACAGACAAAATACTGTCAGTAAACATCCTCAGGTGACTGGGGAACAAATGGAATCGCGTCGTCAAAACTATATAACGCATGACTGTTTTACATTCGTATCTGAAATATATCATATATGACGATGAGGCACTGGTTAGTTGAGCACCCGCTTGATCCACGTTTGGCCGTCGTGCGCCTGGTTCGGTCGGGGCTGTCGTGGTACCTGAACCCCCGTAACCACCGACAGGCGCTGGCCTGACTG
>KE356562.1:1500169-1501798 GCA_000416005.1 Haloquadratum sp. J07HQX50
GCCAATCTGCATCACGTCGTCGATTTTTGCAGAGTGCTGCTGCTGCTTCCACTGTTGCTGGACTCGCTGGCTGTGTCGCAGGCAGTTCCAGTGGAAGTCGAGCAAATAGTCTCACGTTCATGCAGTGGTCTGGTGAATTCGGTGAAACTGCAGAACGTGTACTGAAAGAGCCATTTGAGGAAGAGTTCGATGTGACGATCAATCAAGTACCACTCCCAAGCCCATCAGATATGTTATCAAAACTGCAGGCTGGGAGTGCGGACTTTGACCTAGTATCACACTGGGACTATACCCTCTATCGAGGTATTCAAAACGACTTGTTTCAGGAGATTCCGCTCGGTGAGGTTCCAAACGTTCGTGATCGGGTTCGCGACCAGTTCAACCCGACATCGGTTCAGTACGACCCAGGAAGCGAACCACACCACACGCCGTACTCGGTCAGCGGATGGGGAATGACATATAACACAAACGCAATGGATGAGCCATCGAGTTGGGAAGACTTACTCACAGATGAAATGCAAGATAATGTGAGCTTAGCGAGTTGGATGAGCTGCTGGCTCGGCGTGGCAGCCAAGCGTGCTGGTATTCCATTCGCAGAAATTCCAAATCGGATGGATGATGTTTGGAACGCAATCGCTGAGTTTGATGATGCCTCACAAACGTGGTGGGGCACAGGCCAAGAGATGGAGCGACTGTTGACGGACGAATCCGTCCTCGCCGGATCATTCTGGTTCGCTCGGACGTATCGGCTTCGTGTCGACAATGACGTCCCAGTTCGATACACGGTCCCAGAGGAGGGTGCTCCAGCGTGGATTGAAACCTACACGATCCCGAACGGTGTCGAAGGCGGAAAGAAGGAACTTGCACTTGAGTTTATGAACTATATCAA
Organism: Haloquadratum sp. J07HQX50; assembly: GCA_000416005.1. Classification (GTDB taxonomy): domain Archaea; phylum Halobacteriota; class Halobacteria; order Halobacteriales; family Haloferacaceae; genus Haloquadratum. Next base: position 1,501,059 of record KE356562.1, read on the forward strand.
TCGCGAGGACGTCCAAGAGCGGTTTGGGCGTGAACTCCGATATGCGGTTCCGTACAGCTTCGATGATATCCCGAGTGATCACATATACAGTGATCATCCGGAACTTCCGCTTCTGAATACTGAACGTCTCGAGCCAATGCTTCAAGACATCTATAATTCGAACTATAATAACTATACAAACGAGTTCCAACAGCGAACAGGCTAAGCTGAACTCATTCTGCATCTGCAGACATGGGCATCCTCCCCGCTGTTAGAGATTAGCGAAATGCGAACTGCGCTCCTGACTGTAGAGATTGATGTCTATAGATATGCTCTGCAAGTGCGATATCGAGCGAACCGAGTCCAATAGGAACAAATAATGTCTGTGATGCTTGCCGCACGTCCGATGTATCACTCGTAGAAAGAACATCACCGATGGTCGCATCGATATCAGACTTTTTGAATTGATCCGTCTGTGCGAGCGATGAGAGCGCCCCTCTCTCAAGACACTGCTCAATGTGGTCGACCACGACCGAATCGACATTGTTGATCGTCGTCTCCGATAACTCGCCATATGAGCCGAGCGCAATAATCGTCGAGATGTCGCTACTGTGCTCATGGGCAATGACTGGCCCCTGTGCGTCAGTGACGGTAATGAGGACATCACTCTCAGCCGCCCTCGAAACGCTCTCAAAACAGTTAATCGGTGCCTCAACACGTGACTGCAGATCTTCCTGTAACTGTGCTGCAGCGCCCCGATC
>KE356562.1:1501818-1503846 GCA_000416005.1 Haloquadratum sp. J07HQX50
CCGGTCGTCAGCTCCCTCTCGATAGGTAGTCCTGACAATCTCGAGTGCCCGCTCAAACTGCAGCGATGTCTTTACATCGCTCTTTGAGATCATGTACACCACTACCTATATATCAGCGAATGATAATATGATTATTTCGACTTCTCCCATAGATGATATACAGTGCAAGCATACCCGCGTCTTCAAAACACGACTCAAGTGAACAATGCGCTGTTGTGAGTCATGAGTCACAGAGGGAAACTCTTACCATGTGTGTGTTTGTGTATCATACTATAGATGCCGCCCCATGCTACGAATAGTCGTGAGTCTACTTCTATGCGGGATCCAGCAGATTTGATGCAACCTGAACGGCTGGGAGCACTCAAACACACCCGATTAAGCTTTGCCCGACTACTCATACGTCGGATGCTCCGTGATGACTGGCGCGTCGAAGCCGAGCAGATGAATCTTGATGCCGATGGTGTCGGCCGGGGTGTCTACGCGATTCAGACTCCCTCTCGGCGATTTTCGTTCGGGGTCTTTTCACATCGAGCTGACAGCGACGAAAATACAGATCGCATCATCGCTACTGACTGGGACCTGTGGGCATTCCTCTGTGAGGGACCTGCAACAGCGGAGTTGATGAATGCTCAGCTCGAGGAGTTACCGTACGTGATGGAGGGCCGAGCAACGCCTGATATCCTCGTCTGGACACGCGCGAATCGAAGCGGTCGGTTCTTTGGGCATCTGGTTGAATCGCTGGCGGCTGGTCATCAGCCCGATATCGAGTATCTCTCGACAGGTGGGTATTTAATGCGGTCATCGGGCTACTACGGGAACGGGCTGAACGGCACAAAAGTATTTGATGCACTTAGTGGGACCCACCCGCTTAAAGAACCATACTTTCCGCAGATGCTGTCCGCATGGATGCTGCGAGTGTTTGGGTATGACCTCGCTGAAGAGATGGCTGCTGCTCGAAGTGAGGCAGCTGTAACGCTCGATGCCGATATCAAACGCTACCTCGGCACGGGCAACTCTTCTGGGCTGGGTATTATCTTCTATCTCGTGAATCACCCACAGCAACTCAATGCATGGCTACGTGTTCGTGAATTAGCGCTGGCGCGAGCCAAGACCACCGAGGTTACATCAGAAGCGCTCTCAAAGTTTGACCGTCGAATTCAGGAGGCGATTCAATGGTTCGACACTGATGAGAGCAATACAAATCGACACTTTAGTTCGAAAAAACAGATTGCAGCAGAGCTTCGACAGGCACGACAGTGTCTCTCGGATATTTCAGGAGTCGACAGTTTCGAATGGCAACAATTTACCAAACACAGTGAATCTAACTATGAGATTGAGACCCAAGAGGTAATCCATTCGCTACTCATCGACATGCATCCGACAGCATGTGAAGGGCTTGAGAACACACTAACCGTGGCAGAAAAGCGTGACATCCAGCCGGCAATGACAGTCTCACAGCTTCACTCGGTTATTAAAGATTCGTATAAGTGGGCGTTCAACTTTGATTTTGATGATCCTCACGCCCAGCACTATTTTTGGTATCGCTCGATTGAGAATGAAGAACCACGAGTGGGACTCGCCGCTGAAACTGAGTATGATGATTATGGCCTTCCAATCGATATTGCCAGGCAGATACACTCTCTGGATGCACATCTTAGTACTGCAGAGTCATCACAGTCGGTCGCAGCGTTTGTATCCGAACATCCCTCATTACGTGATATAGTTGCGCGCGTACAGACGGTACACATGCTTCCGTATGCTGAGATCTATGCAAATCCACTCGATGCAGATTTCGTTCCGTTACACTTTATTTCGTGTTTGAAAGCAATCTGGGGTATTCAACGCGCACACCCAAAGTCGATTGGCTGGGTCAAAGGACATTTTTTCAGGGGGCTCCATTGGCGAATGAACTAACGAGTGAAAGTCCACACAACTGGACATATCCGGCCCGGCCACCTCAAACGCCACACTGGAGTGAATAAACGTGCACACGAGCATTCGGGAGATTGAGCAGCTTGCCGAGCGCTG
>KE356562.1:1503896-1504921 GCA_000416005.1 Haloquadratum sp. J07HQX50
AGAGCAACCCACCCGGCTACCGCAAACACGGCGACGAACACCCACGAAGCACGGTCACGTTCAAAGCCGCTGGGTTTCAACTCGACACAGAGTCCCAGCGTGTTCGCCTGTCGCAAGGTGACAACACCAAGGACTACTGGTCGGATTTCATCCCTTGCAAGTACAAAACTCGCCCTGATGTTGACCTCTCGACCGTGGAGAGCGTCCAACAACTCAGAGCTGTCTGGACTGGTGACGAGTGGGAACTGCACATCGTCTGTAAAGTCGAAATCGGAGTTGCTGAAGCACCCAGTGAGAAGACGGTGGGCGTTGACCTCGGCATCAACAACTTCGCCGCACTCGCCTACGAAAACGGGCATAGCGAACTCTACCCGCTGAACTGTCTGAAACAGGATGACTACGACTACGAGTCAGCAAGCGCATCGCCCAGTGCGACGACTCAAACTCCAAGCAAGCCAATCGGTTGAGCCAGAAGAAATCGGGTCGCCGCACCCACTATTTCCACACTCTCTCGAAACACATCGTTCAGCGATGTGCTGAGGAAGGTGTTGGAACGATTGTGGTTGGCGACCTTTCCGGCATCCGTGAGGACGAGGAGAACGGTGAGTCGAAGAACTGGGGCAAACACGGTAATCTCGACCTGCACTCGTGGGCGTTCGACCGCTTCACCGACCTGCTCGAATACAAGGCCGAGATAGAAGGAATCACGATCAAAGAAGTATCTGAACGTGATACGTCAAAGTCGTGTTCGTGTTGTGGCCGCAAGCGTGACGCGAACCGTGTGGAACGAGGGCTGTACGTGTGTGATGACTGTGAGACAGTGGCGAACGCAGACGTGAATGGTGCTGAGAACATTCGGCAGAAAGTATCTCCGAGTTCACCGAGTCTGAGTCTGTCGGTGAATAGGAGTAACGGCTGGTTGGCACAGCCTTCGACGTTCTTGTTTGACAACGAAACTGGTGCGTTCGCACCTCAAGAACACGTCACGTCGTAACCCACAATATCCCAACCCAGCGGTGCGGTGC
>KE356562.1:1504971-1510234 GCA_000416005.1 Haloquadratum sp. J07HQX50
ACGAGAAATTCGATGTCGTTGAGATCGTGGGGCTCTATGCGTTTCTCATCCACCGCGACCCGCGACGGCTCCGCGGTCGGCGGGTCGTTCTGGCTCTCGGAGAGTTCGTGAGTCCAATTCCAGACCGCTCCGTGAGAGCGGTCGACATCAAGCCAAGCCATTCCAGCGCGGCGATCTCCCGTAACGACAGCCCTATTGAGTGGAGCCGCACCCCAAACACCCTGACGGATGTCAGGGTGCCCTCGTTCTCCCAAACGTCTCGAGATTACATGTCTCACGTCTCTTTGAGCAGGTCTGCGAGTTGCATAGGCACTTCTCGCTATGACCCGCTCGCTCTTCAATCCCTCAACTAAATAGCGCCCTTCTATGCAATACATAATTCAAATTATATACATATAAGAATGATACTAACTGTCCGCTAAACGGAATGAATGAGACCAGCGCACAGTGACCTCGTCGTAGTATGAGACGAGACTTTTCGGTTCATATTCTCGTGACTCCGTGTGTTGTAGTCGTCGCGACCATAGGACTGCTGAAGTGCATCAACTGCCTTGGCGACAATACGTTGCGTGGTGTTCTTCAGAGGTCTGCTTCGTTTTCAAGATGTGAAGAGATGTCATCCTAGTCTATCCCGTCTTTCGCTCACTGGTCTGGCTGTACACCCATCGCGCTTCGTGATGCGCTTCGGGAAGAAGTCGCTCACCACCGAATTGGAGTTGGAAGACAAGTGTCTTTATGAGCGACTTGTCCACACATTATTCGACGGACGACGGTATCCTAAAGGAATAAATGACCTTGATAGGTCAGGCGTTGTCGGCTTACCCTCTCAAGTGGTTTGAGATGCAGAGCGTCTCGCCATCAGGCTCACAGTTTCGACTTCCAATCGGGAACAAACCGAGGCACTCGCCTTATCATCTGTAAAAAATCGCACCCCCGAATGCTACCCAGAAAGATCGCGACACTGCGTCGTTCGCTCTGACGAACTCAACTTGTGAGTTTCGTCGAGCAATACAATTAATACATCTGGCTGGTGCACGCTGGGTTGACCCACTCGTTCGCTCGCCGAGATATCTTCGCTGTGATGTCAGTGAGCGTATTTTGAATCTTCATAGATGATGTACATATATAATTCTTGAATCGTGTCTATCTACACAAGATGAAGACACTGCTACTGGATATTGACTCGCTCCGCCCTGACCATATTGGTGCCCACGGGTATGCACGCGAGACGACGCCACACATCGACAGTCTGGCCGCTGATGGGGTCAGATTTGAGTCTGCATACGTCGCTAACTCGCCGTGTCTGCCGTCACGTGCGGCGCTTCTCACCGGCCGATATGGCGTCGATACCGGTATTGTCACACATGGTCCAGACAGTCAATCGATAGAGTATCCCGCCACGAAAAAGACGAATCCATGGGCAGGGTCCTGGCAAGACATGATTCACTCACCCAGTGACTGGTACACACTCTCGGAGTTGTGTTATCACGACCAGATGCACACTGTGGCTGTCAGTTCGTTCCCTAGACACCCAGCTCCGTGGTTTCACCGGACGTGGCATGCATTTGAGTATCCACAGGAACCAGCAGGCACAGACGAAAGTTTCCAAACAGTCCGCGGTGAACAGGTCGCCGACCGCGTGAATGCACAGATTCGCAGGCATGCACACGAGGACTTCTTTCTATATGCTCAGTTTTGGGACCCACACGCGCCATACAACCGCTCAGCAGCGGAGAATGAGCAGTTCGAGAGCACACCGACACCTCCATACCCAACCGCTGAGCAGATCGCATCTCATCAATCATGGGAGACGTGGAGATCGGCTACACAGATGGGTATCACCGACCGAGATAGCCTCCAGTCGCTTCTCAATGGCTATGATGCAGAGATACGATACGTCGATCAACAGATCGGCGCCGTGCTCGATGCGCTTCGACAAGAAGGGATATATGATGAAACACTGATCGTTCTCACTGCAGATCATGGTGAAGAGTTTGGCGAACACGGTGCGTATAGAGAACACTGGAGCGTGTATGATGGGACACAGCGGGTTCCACTCATTATCAAGCCCCCAGCAGACGAACCAGTGTCGCGTGGCGAGCGCACTGATTTAGTCGTGAATGTTGATATTGCCCCGACAATCGCCGACTACGCTGGGCTTTCGATGCCGGATTCATGGCATGGGGTTTCGCTTCGAGACGCTGTCGCAGGCAGATCAGAGCTTGACCGAGCGCATATCGTGTTTGAGCACGGTCTATACACAGCGCAGCGTGGCATTCGGACTGAGCGGTGGAAGTATATCGAGACATATGATACCGGTATGTGGGATGAATTCGTCCCTGTAGTCCAGTTATTCGACTGCGAGGACGACCCATGGGAGCAGCATAATTGCCGTGATACACATCCTGATGTTTGTGATGAACTCGCAGCACAACTCACAGAGTGGAAACAAACTCACGTTCCAGAGCGGGGCGACGCGCTGGCAGACCTCGCACAGACTGGACCGGCCGGCAATCGCTGGGCGGAGAGAAAGCTAGAGTAGATTCCGATTCGGATCGAAAGGTCGGAAGTGAGCCACCCCATCACATTCCAATGGCGAGATCTCTGATGTATGCCGGGATCAACCGCGTGGACGCCGAGATCGTAATGCGCAATATTGATGTCGGTCGCACCCAGGCGCTGCAAGATTTCATGAACGTCGGATGGACGTCGTTTGTCTCGGCTTTGAGGACTGGCTGCTCGGAGCTGTTGTTGACACGTCGTGTCGGGAGCGGATCCGGAATAAGGACGATTCAGGGTCACGCTGGACACCCCCTGCGACCACACTCAGTTGAATACGGTGTAGGGCCTCAGATTAGATCTTGAGGTCTATGACTACGCGAATTACAGCTGTCGTCGTGGTTGTCTTTGCTCAACCGCATCGATATTTCTGGTTTTGATCGTTCGACCTTCGTTGTCGAAGACATAGATCAACGGTTCGGGGAAGCGAAGACCAACCTCGTCGCCGTTCGATGGATACACTCGTTCGTCAACTTTCGCAATGAAGTCCTGATTGGCAAAATCGAGATGAAGGATATTTTCACTGCCAAGGTTCTCGACGACCGAAACAGACGCCACGGCATTACCCTGTGTCGAGTCTTCACTGACAATGACGTCCTCAGGGCGGATGCCGACTCGAAGCTCTTCTCCATCGGCATACTCGTTGAGTGTGTCGAGTTGAACAGGGGCATTCCCCGCACGAATGGTCTTTCCACGAATCGTCGTCGTGAAGATGTTCATGCTTGGTGAGCCAATAAACTGCGCAACGAACTCATTCGTTGGCTCTGCGTATACTTCAGATGGCGTGCCGACCTGTTGGACCTGTCCATTATTGAGCACTGCAATCCGGTCACCCATCGTCATCGCCTCTGTCTGATCGTGGGTCACATAGATCATCGTCACGTCTAGTTCTGCCTGAAGCTGTTGGAGCTCAGCTCGCATTTGCGTCCGTAGTTTCGCATCTAAATTGGAGAGTGGCTCGTCTAACAGAAAGACATCAGGGTCGCGCACAATCGCCCGTCCAAGAGCGACGCGCTGTTGTTGACCACCGGAGAGTTGGCCTGGTTTCTGGTCTAAGAGGTCTGCAATACCGAGCAGGCTGGCGACCTCTTCGACTTTTTCTTTCTGTGCAGATGCTGGCAGATCTGTATTGTATTTCATCCCGAAGAGCAGGTTGCCACGGACGGTCTTGTGTGGGTACAGTGCGTAGTCTTGAAACACCATTGCGAGGTCGCGATCCTGCGGGGGTGTGTCATTGACGACAGAATCGCCAATCTGAATCTCCCCGGAAGTTGGTCGGAGTAGCCCAGCTATGAGTTCTAATGTCGTTGACTTCCCACAGCCTGAAGGGCCGACCAGAATCAAGAATTCACCGTCCTGAATTCGGAAGTTGATATCTTCAGCACCAATCACATCATCACCGTACATCTTCGTCACGTCAGTGAGTGTCACTCGACTCATTGTCGTCCTCGCAGAGAGATTCTTGTCATCGTCGAGGTGTGATCATGGTTCATGTTCACTTGTAACTCGGCGACGCTCAAATAAGTATACATCTGTTTGCTTTCTGAGATGCCATCTCTGATCTCTGAGGGCCTGCAATCGCTCATATTGCGCCTCCAGAGCCTCCTTTGATACCTTGGATGAAATACTTCTGCGAAAGGATAAACAAGATTGCAATCGGGGCCATGAATATGAATGATGTCGCCATCATCAATCCCCACTGGATCTGAAACTGGTTTGTCAGATTTAATAATCCGACCGGCATAGTATACAATTCGCTATCTTGGAGGAATGTGATCGAGAACAGAAGCTCCTGCCAGGCGATCGTGACCGAAAACAATGCTGTGGCAATGATTCCTGGCTTGACCATTGGAAGGACAATCCGAAGAAAGATTTGGAGCTCAGAAAAGCCATCAATTCGTGCAGCTCGTAGCACGTTATCAGGAATATTTTCGAAGAATCCCTTGAGCATCCACGAGGTGAGCGGCAGTGTGTACACATAAAATGAGACGATTAAGCCCGGATGTGTGTTGATGAGTCCGAAGCCTCGAAGAATCTGAAATAATGGGACGAGGATAACCACGATCGGGAAGATACGGCTGAGAATCACGACAGTTGAGGTAAAGAGCGAACCACGAAACTCGAACTTGGCCCATCCATATCCTGCTAAGACCGACAAACCAACTGAGCTGATGGTCGCACCGATTGTCACGTATACGCTGTTCACGAAATACGACGCCAGCGGACCGCTGACAAACTCTTGATAATGGATGAGAACAGGTTTTTTTGGAAGCACCTGCGGCGGTGTGGTGAATATGTTCTCCGGTGGCTTCAGCGATGAAACCACGATCCAAAACACAGGAAAGAGGACGAGTGCGAGAATCACATAAATAAGCATATACCGAAGGTAGCGCCGCCCGCGTGACTCGTATTCGATCGTTGGTGCACTCATAACTTCACCCCCTGCCGGCGGAGCACTCGAATGTATGCAATCATCACGAGAATCATGATTCCCAGCATCACCACAGATAATGCCGTACTCAGCCCGAACTCAAGCTGCTGGAATCCAAGTTTATACACCTTGACAGGGAAGATTTCAGTCGCCCCGACTGGCCCGCCACCGGTCGCGATGAATATAATAGCGAACTGATTAAAACACCAGATAATCGAGAGTAAAACCACAATCTTCAATACCGGCATGAGTTGGGGTAGTGTAACATGTCGC
>KE356562.1:1510254-1512375 GCA_000416005.1 Haloquadratum sp. J07HQX50
GAATCAATGATATAACTCAAGTAATGATGTTTAAACTCGATTCAGACGAGACCTCAGTCCTGGCTGAATAGAGATCAAGTACACGAGAGGAATGCGATGAGGACAACGACTGCGCCAAACCAATCCACCCAAGACTGTCGGGAACCATCACAGATGTCGCTGGTCTATCGGGTTCTCTTACCAGCAGTGACGCGACATTCATTATCGGCGAGAATGATTATCAATAGCGGTCGTCCAGAGATTCTACAGGGTAATATTTACGTTGGATATCAAGAAAACAGCAGTGATTGATCGCACGCCGAGTGAATCTAACCTCAGAAGAGCTAATTATGCTTGAATGGGCGTAGTTCGACGTTGAACGTGTATACAGTAGGTTCAATACAGTACTGTGGGAGTGTAACTGGACCGCAACTGCCTGTTCCGAGTCCGCAATGTGCATGATCAATTGCTACTGAGACTGTGTCGCGTTCCGGGAGTTCGTGATCATGATCGGCCAGTTCAAGATCTGCTTTCGTATAATGATGTGCGGTCATGTTCAGGAATGAGTCGCCGGTCACATGTAACCCAGTGCCTGCTCCATCTGTGAACGTCGCCCAACGTATGTCTGTGCGGTTGCCGTTTGCCTGTGGTCTGACATACGGTGTGTGAAGTTGCTGTATATTTCGGCTATAGCGGCCAATAAGCGATGCGTCTTTACTATCGACGTATGACTCTCCTGGACCACGGCCATACCAATTCATTGTATCGAGCGTCCCTGGGAGTGTCAAGTCAAGTCCAACTCGAGGCAATGATGGGAGAGCTGAGAAGTCACCCTGCGGTTCAATCCGAGTTTCAATCCTTACGCAACCGTGAGAATTGATGATGTATGATTGCTCAATTATAAACCCGTGATCGAATCCCGATGGTCCAAGTCGACCTTTCGTGTCCATCTCGACGCGGTTAGTTGATATCTCGGATCGGACCATGTCCGTCCGAAATTGAAGCCGGTTAAGGCCGTGTTCGCGCCAGAGTTGTGCGAAGCCAACCGTCTTGAGGTGGTCCTCAGAAAGCGACCCTTGTCTCTCTGCCAATCTTGACAGTCGTGAGAAAAGTGTTCGCTCTATGGGGAGACCGCGGTCGTTATCAGTTGGGGCTCGCCAGAGTCCTACCTGTGGTCCCTCAGTAAGTAGCTCTTTCCCTTGGCACAGCAGTGTCTCAATTCCCGCCTCCTGTTCGTCAAGCCGGATCTTGAACTCTGATCCGCTGATTACGATAGCCCTATTCTGGCGTTCTATTGTTAACGAACCACCGCTACTCGTAGTCGGTAGCGACGGCTCTCCGCTGTCTGGGAGCATAGACTGGGCAGTAGCCACTATATGACCTGCTTGAGCCCACTCAGAGTCGCTTGCGAGTCGAAGTTGTATCGTCAGCACACGTTCACCATTACTGTGGTTTCCGTCTAAAATCGGCATCTCGGTGGCCGCGTCGCCGCCAGGAGCGAGGTTTGGCAGCTCAAACTCTCCGCTCCCTATTACCTCGCCATCTACTTCGAGATGCCACAGGCCTGTCAAGTGTTCGAATGTACGGAAGTCATAGCGATTCTCGAGAGCAATCTTATGACTGTCGGGTTTAATCTTGATTGCCACTGGCTCTATTGTCTTCTTATATTCGACGAGACCCGGCGATGGGGTTCGATCAGGAAACAACAGACCATTGATATTGAAGTTTTCATCATTTAGCTTATTGTCAAAATCACCACCATAAGCGAACCAATCCACGCCGTCGTCGGTTTTCTGCCGGAGACCTTGATCAATCCAGTCCCACACGAAACCACCTTGGAGACGATCGTGATTATTAACAAGTTTCCAGTATTCACTCAAATTACCTGGTCCATTGCCCATCGCGTGTGCGTACTCACACATGATGACAGGGTACTCATAGCTGTCTTCTGCGACCCATCTTTCCAATTGCTCCCATGATGGGTACATGGGTCCAATAAAGTCTGAGACATCTTGCTCCGTATCTGGCTCGTAATGAATTGGCCGAGTTGGGTCACGCTCACGGGTCTCTTTAGCCATTGCAACGTGGTTTGATCCGAATCCAGACTCGTTACCTAAGGACCACGCGATAACACTCGGATGA
>KE356562.1:1512395-1519727 GCA_000416005.1 Haloquadratum sp. J07HQX50
TTGAGAGCCACGCAATTGAGCTATCAAGCAATCCACTCCATCTGAGCGCCCAGTTAATGATACCAAACTGTGGGTTGTACATCCACTTGAAGATCAGTCCGACGACGACTGTTGGAGTAATCCATGGGACGAGATAAAGCCCGCGCACTAATTTCTGTCGCGGGAAGGGTGTATTCAGTAAGAGCGCGAGTCCAAATCCAACGCCCACCTGTAGTGACACGCCAACAACAACCCAGATAACACTATTCCAGAACACTTGCCCGAACCAGTCGGCATTGAGCATTGTCTGGTAATTTTCGAGTGTAAACCCGATGCCTGTCGTGGGCTGGACACTCAGCCAGAATGTATTGAGCATCGGATAGAGTAGTAACACAAGAATGATCGTAAAGACAGGCAACACAAACAGTGCGCCAACACTTACTCGATACTCACGAACCCACTCTCTCAGTACAGTATAATTTTGCTTCAGTCGTTGTCGTTCAAATCCTGACATTCTCACCAGCTTGTCAATGAACTACAGAACAATCTTAATAAACGTATGGATGAAATTCGTTGAGTTCGATAGCGCCGTACTAGAGTAGCTCCCGAACTCGGTCTGCGAGACTCGTCATTGCTTCTTCGGCCGTCTTTCGCCCTAAGATAATTTCCTGTATCTCCCGTCGTTGTGCTTCCCACATTTGACTTTGATTCACGTGAATCGTGGGGAAGCCAGAGTTCGAAACCTCTTCGACGAAGATGTTGCTCACATCGCGCCCCAAGCCGTCAGTGATTCCCTCGAAGAAGTTCTCTAATCCGTCTGGGCGGACAGGCGGGAGTTGTGCATACTGATTCAGCCACTTGAGTTGCATTAGGTGCTCTATCAGTGCAAACGACTCGTCTTGATTCTCAGAGCCTGTCGGCAGTGTATAGAAAATTCCCCCAGAGAATCCAGAGTTTTCACCATCCGGTGCTCGTGGGTTCCAGGTGATACCAAAGTCAATATCTGATTGCTCTTTCAGGATTGCGTTCTCGAATCCACCAACCTGGTACGCAAAGAGTTCCTCTGAAATAAACAACTCACGGAGGCCATTTGCATTCATGTTTGCCGTGCCACTGGGGAGAAGGTCTTTATCGACAGCAGACTGTGTGAATTCTGCACAACTGATGCCAGCCTCCTTATCCAGGAATGTATCGGTTTGATCCTCGTTTAACCACGACTTTTGACCAGTCGTGTGGAAGAATCCTGACCACTGAACCGTCGTGTGGATATGATCGGCACCAGAGAAGCCCACTGGTTGGACACCGACGGCCTCTTTGACATCCTCAGCGACACTAATGAACTCTGGCCACGTCTCGAAATCTGGATTCATCGGGTCATAGCCAGCTTGCTCGAGCATATTAGCGTTGTAGAAAAGCGACCCCCAGTGACCAGACATGATCGGCACCGCGTATGTAGTGTCATCACGCGTGGAAATGTCGAGCTTCCCTCTGATGATGTCTGATCGGCTGAATGTGTCTGCGTCATCAAGATAGCTATCTAACGGTTCAATGATCTCTTTATTCGCGAGTGTTTGACACGCTCCTGCCGGGATCGCCGCAATATTCACTGGATCGCCTGCCTGGACACCAGTTTGTACTTGATTGACGATTTGGCCAACCTGGCCGGTTTTCGTCACGTCGACAGTATGCCCAGTGCTTTCTTCGAAGGCAGCGATGGCGTCGTCAAAGGCGCTAAGATTTTCATCTGTCGCCTGCCCGTTAAACCAAATTAATTCTATTGTGACGCTGTCACTGCCGCCGGCGGTAGATCCAGCGGTTTCTGTTCCAGACCCTCCATCGCTCTCGCTCTCATTGTTTGAGCCAGCACATCCTGCGAGTGCGGCGACGCCACCGACACCAACTGACTTGAGAAAGGCCCGTCGACGAGATGATTGGAGGCGACTCTGTGAGTTAGTTCGCTGTCTATTGCCGGATGACATTATTTAGAGTAGGTAATTGTAATAATAAATAGCTTACGTCTGTGGGTAATTGACTGATATGAGATGTAGGCACACACTTATTATACCACGTATTCGTTAGCACATATACATGCAACCGACGATTGAGTACTGTCATGCAAATGCAGACGCAGAACTCAGGAGCCTCCTGGAATCAGTCCACACAGATATAACATGTCGGTCGTGCTTAGAACACTGTGGTATCTGTCGGCGAGAACCGTTCATCGTAATCGATGGTGAGGTGGTTAGCATCAAGGAGTCCACACTCCAAGATGAATATCCGGGGATTGAGTGAGACTCAATAGAATGAACGTGTTATTTATCTCCTTAGATAGTCTCCGCCGTGACTTTCTTGGGGCATATGCTGAGACGCCGCGGGTAACAGAGTACGACGTCGAAACACCCAATTTGGATCAGTTTGCAGATCGTGCGACGGTGTTCGATACCCACTACGCTGGCAGCCTTCCGTGTATGCCTGCCCGCCGCGAATGGCTCACTGGGACGAAAGAATTTCTGTGGCGACCATGGGGGCCGACTGAACCATTTGACCGCCACCTGGCAGAGGTCGCTCGCGACAACGATATTCTCTCCCAGTTGATTACAGACCACTTTCATTACTTTCAGCACGGCAGCCATGGATATTATGAGGATTTCAATGGGTTTGAATTCGTGCGCGGTAATGAATACGATGCTTGGAAAACCGCGCCGCATACACCCGAGGAAGAGACACTCGATCAGATATTAAATCGCCGCAGCGACCCTCCAGACTCGGTGCAGTATCTCAACCGGACCGCATATGCCAGAAACACATCGGAATTTGGTGAGGAGATGGATTATTTCACTCCCCGGGTGTTCTCGCGTGCCACCGAATGGCTGCAGGACAATGCACAGTGGGACCAGTGGTTCTGTTATATCGATAATTTTGATGTTCACGAGCCATTCGACATTCCAGAGCCGTATGCGTCGATGTATACCGATGAAGACCCAGACGACCCCGAGTTGACGAGCTGGCCATACTACGGACCAGTTGATGAGGGCCAGAGTCACCTATCTGATCGAGAATTGGCATTTGTCCGCTCACAGTTCGCGGGGAGTGTCACGATGGTTGATGAGTGGGTTGGCCGTCTGTTCGATACGATGACCGAAGAGTCTCTGTGGGATGAGACTGCTGTCATTCTCACCTCAGATCATGGCTTTGCACTCGGCGATCACGGATATATCGGAAAAAATGAATTTCTCCCGTATGAGGTGATTGCGAACACCCCACTATTTGTCTGGCACCCAGAGATCGAAACGGAGCGGACAGACGCACTCACGACGGCGGTCGACCTCTATGCAACGTTGCTTGACGCACTCGATATTGATGACGAAAGTTACAGACACAGTCAATCACTCCTTCCGTTGACGACAGGTGAGCGAGAGCATCACCGCGAATATGTGATGCATGGATACTGGGGTTCGACAATCAGCGTTACTGATGGCGAGTATAGCTATCATTGCCCACCAGCGAGTGACTCCACGACCGAGTGTCACTCGACACAGATGCTCAATCCGCATTCGTGGTTTACCCCTCGGGAAGGCAGGCCCGAAGCAGATGCCGGCGCGTTTCTACCGTACACCGATTCGATGACATGGAGATATCCAGCCCGCTCGTGGCAACAACACAGTGACGAGCGCCTCTATGATCTCGAAACCGACCCAACACAACAACAGAATCTTATCGATAAGAATACCACAGCGCGTGATCGGCTCCGAACCGCACTCTCTGACCGGCTTGATGCGCTTGGTGCCCCCGAATCCCAGCACGAGCGACTACAATACTAGCTGAGACGCTGCTGTGTTTTGACTTTCAGCCTCTATTGCTTGTACCGTTTGATATACTGAAACATATTATGTATTTTCCCGTCTTATTCTGGCTCTTGACATGCATTTATATGCTCACTCATGCATATCGGTATATTGTTTCATATGAACAAACGCAGAGCAGTCACGATGTCGCTATCCATTCCGAGTACGTCGTATTGATTTCAACAACGCCAGCAATATTTTGTAATTTGTTTGGGAGCGTAGAGCGAAATCGCTCCTCAGACATGCGATCAAGTGGGGCAGACGCACTAATCGTTCCCAAGACAGTTTCGTCATCGATGACGATTGGAACTGCAACACACCGAATATCGGTATAGTGTTCCTGATCATCGAGCGCTATGCCGCGGTCTTTGATACGATCAAGTTCGGTGAGTAACTCATCTGTCTCAGTAATCGTATTTTCAGTCTGTGCTGGTAGCCCAGTCTGTGAAATGTATTCACGCGTCTCCGCCCGTGGAATGGCTGCAAGAAACGCCTTACCGGCCGCGGTCGAATGTAATAATTCGGTGCTTCCGACGTGTGTTCGGGTCTGAGAGACCTGTTCGCCCTCTGCCTGATAGACAGTAATCCCGCGCCAGTCACGCTCAACGATGAGTCGAACTTTTTCACCAGTCTCGACCGCTAATTGGTCTACCTGTTCGCGCCCAAGATGAAACAGTCGCTCGCGTTCGCGTGCAACACCGCCGAG
Source organism: Haloquadratum sp. J07HQX50 (assembly GCA_000416005.1). Lineage (GTDB taxonomy): Archaea > Halobacteriota > Halobacteria > Halobacteriales > Haloferacaceae > Haloquadratum. The sequence continues at coordinate 1,516,926 of KE356562.1, forward strand.
TGTGAGTGCCTGGAGGCCGAGCGCGTATTGGGTATCCTTGCGTTCAACATATCCCGCCTCCTCGAGTGATTTCAGGTAGTGATGGACTGTGCTCTTCGCATACGTGAGCTCACGCGCAATTTCAGACACTCCTGCAACGCGTCGGTCTCGAAGCACCTCGAGTATTGCAAGTGTTGTCTGGACGGCTTGTATCCGCCCAGAATCCGATGTATTGGTGGTCATAAATAGTATTTTCAGGCGCCTGAAAACAAAAGGACTCGTATTTAGGCCACTCTCACAGAGTAGGCTATCGACTCGCGGTATAAATCGTATCGATCGCTCGTTGGACGCGCAGTCCCTGCTGAGCACTATTCAGCGTTGGGTGCTCTTCATCTGTAGCTGCGGTGATGAAATGTCTCATTTCTCGTTCAAGTGGGTCACTGTCTGGAACTGTGACCGCTGCATCGACGTGATGGTCGATATCGTCCGGTCGTGTCTCGAGCAGGCTGAGTTCGTTCGTCAACGGTGATTCACTCTTTTCTGAGAGGTCATTCGAGAGTCTGAGTTCGGCTCCAGCATCGGTTCCCTGTATAACGTATGTGTGCTCGGGCTGTGCGTTTGCCGCCCATGCAACCTCTATACTCGCTGTCATCCCATCACCAAACTTGGAGAAAGCCGTCACCGAATCCTCAACATCGTACATTTTTGCCTGCCCATTATCATCGTACATATCTAAATACGCGTAATTATCTTGTTTGCCGAATTCTGATCTGGCATTTCCAACCACCTCGGTAATGGCCGGCCATCCGGTCAGATACAAGAGCACATTGACTAAATTCGCACCGATATCAAGCAGTGCGCCACCGCCGGCAATATCTTTTGAGGTGTACCAGGTTCCACGACCAGGGATCCCTCGCCGACGGACGTGCCGTGCACGAATATGTGTGATTTTCCCAAAGTAACCAGACTCTACGTATGACTTGGCAACCGAACAGGCTGTCTGAAACTTATTTGAGAAGCTGACGAGACACGGACAATCAGTCTGGTTCGCTGCTTCGACAATACGCTCTGCACTGGGCAAGTCATGTGCCAGTGGCTTTTCGATGAGCGTTGGAAATCCTGCATCAAGTGCTTCGGTGGCTGTGGCTTCGTGAAACTTGTTTGGTGTCGCAATGATAATCCCGGCAACATCTTGCTCATACAACGATGCCGTATTCTTGTACGTTTTCGCATCGAATGTTTCGCTAAATTCCGCTCGTGCCTCACTATTTGCATCAACCCCAATGACCGTCTGTCCGAGTCGTGTGAGCACGTTTGCATGTGTGATACCGTGTGCCCCCAGCCCGATGATGCCGAATTTCATATCTTATATTTGGTATGTGGCGAGCGCGTTTAAATCAGCCTGTAGCGATTGATTCCGAATTTTCACTCGCCAAACGTGACGATCCTACTCGTCGTTTTTGAAATCGTGACTAACACGTGTATGCTTGTTAGTGTCAGCGAGTGAGCGCCTTGCTTCAAAACAGGCGTTGATCGGATGGTATCCTGGTTCGACAGCGACGCCATCCGTCCGTGGCACCGGCTCGTTTGCCTCGGTCACCTTGGTATACCAACATCGTGTCTCTGGATTGATGAGATGGTGTTCGGCGTATGACCAGAATCGGTCATACCATTCGAGATACTGTTGCTTCCCAGTTTGTTCATACAGCGTCGCTGCAGCGCCGATCGCCTCGGCAACCTCCCAGGAGTATTTCTCACTCACTAGCGGTTTACGATCACGGTCAAGTGAATAATACAGCCCCCCACGCTGTTCGTCCCATCCATGAGTAACTGAGGCCTCAAACAGTTCCTCTGCACGTGGAATTACCCACGCAGCGTCAACATACCGTCCTAAGATAGCGAGTAATTTCGCCCACTCGATCTGATGGCCAGGCTGATAGCCCCATGGGCGAAACGTGTGGGTCGGATTGTCTCTGTTATACTCGAAATCGTGATCCCACGTCTCGGTATAGTGCTCCCATATGAGTCCATCAGTCGCCTGTGTGAGTTCCACGGTCAACTCCCGTGCAATACGAAGCGCCCGGTCCACAAATTGTGTCTCACTGGTGGCTTCATAACAGGCCAGCATCGCCTCACACATGTGCATATTTGCGTTCTGCCCCCGATATGAGACTGCGGTTGACCAGTCTGCGTTGTACTTGCTCTTGTACAGCCCATGTGATGGTTCGAAGAATCGATTCTCGATACAGCGATGAACTGCTCTCAGTTCGTCCTCGACCTCGCATGCGTCACTCTCGCTTGCGCGGGCCAGTGCGAGTAAGACGAACGCATGCCCATAGCATACGCGTTTTGCGTCGACCGGCTGCGTGTCCTCTACGAGCCAGTGGTATCCACCATTATCGTGGTCACGATGATATTCACGCAGAAATTGCAGTCCATGTGTGAGTGCCGATTGACTCCACGATGGCCCATTTAGCTGGTCTGCGAGCGAGAAATTTACGATGAATCGTGCAGTCGACACAAGATGTTTTGAACTCTGGTCGTAGACTGCGCCGCTTTCTTCATTTAGTTGTGCAATATATCCGCCAGTGGATTCATCCAGACATGTCGGGTAATAGAACGTGAGTATTTGCTCAATCTCATCTTCCAACCACGCCTGACGTCGATGCGACGCTGTATTCATATGCTAAATGTCTGCACAAGTCAGTACAAGTCTTTTCCTTGATTGTATATTGGCCCGTGTATGAATTGTACAGGCGGTACATGAGGTGAATTCACACTCTCGGTCGGCTTTGCGACCGGAGTCTCGTTGGGACAGACGAC
>KE356562.1:1519747-1525651 GCA_000416005.1 Haloquadratum sp. J07HQX50
AGTGCGTGTACGCGAACCGGCGGAAGCGGTCTCGTTCACGGTGACTATCGAGGTAGTGTTTATCGACAATCTCCGCTGAAACGCTCGACTGTTCTGCAGCGACATCCTCTATTTTGGCGATGTACGCCTCGTAGGCGTCGAGGCACTCATTGAACCACAACTGTCGGAAATGCTTCGGCGTCGGTTCGGCCCGTCAGGTAAGCGGATTCCGGCACAGTAAATAATCCCTTCACGTCGGTGGTCCACGGTCGATTCGGTAGTCGGTCTCCCGAGAGGGCGTTTACGCAGACCCGTCGCGGAACCGCTTTATCCGTACATCAGTGATCTCGTCGTCGTCGCCATCGCCGCCAATCAAGAGTGCCGCTTCGACATGCTCAGCGGTCGCCAGCGCGAACGAATCACCAAGTGCCGGGTTGTAGTTGAGGACGTACTCTGAGGCTGCCATCCAGGCCCTGTCAACATCCACGGGTTCGATCCCGAGGTCGGTGAGCCAGTCGAGATACTCGTCGGCGGGGACGCGGTCGTACTTCCGGGCGATAGTGTACCGGATCTCAGCGAGGTTCACGCAGCTGGCGTAACCGGTCGCGTCTTCAACGGCGACTGCGTCTAGGTACTCCTCGACTACATCGCTGTCAGGTTCGTCGTCTGCGTGAGCGATCAGCGGCTCGGCATCGAAGACGATGTGGTCAGGAGCTGTCATCACTTCTCTGATGAGAACTGCTCATCACGCTCTTCGCGGTCCTGCTCGCGCTTCCCGCGGAGAATCTCGGACGCAGGCTTGTCAGCTAACCCGCTTCCGTTCTACCCGGTCACCCCTGACGGCGATGCGTACGATGAGGAGGCTTGCCGGGAGTGCCACTGGGAGCAGGAAAACAAGCCAATCCCATTGCATCACCCACGCGACGTGAACCTGCCGTACGGTCGTGCTGGCTTCCGGACGAAGATCAGATCCATTACGATCCGACTGATCACGGGCTCCCGGGACACATCGACTGTGATTCAGATCGCGTCGAAACGAAAGATGGAGCTCCCGTCACGAGGGAGACAACGCTGGTCGATATTGAAAACCCTCACCGAGTCGCCCGGTCACGCGATCCCGAACCCGGTGAGCATCGATTGGTGAACAGTGAACTCGATACCTTCCTCGACCAGGATAGTGATGACAGTGCGGCGCTGTCAGTCATCGGCCTCAATGGAGCTACTGCTTGCGGAACCCTTCGAGGTGCCTCACCAGTTCGTAGTCGGCTTCGAAGAGAGTGGAATGAACACTGGGTGAGCAACGGTGGGGCAGCACCCGATGCGACGAGGTTCGAAAAGGGAGTTATGATGCATTTTCTGCTGTTTGTGTTCCCATTGGTGGTGAACTTCGGGCTCTAACCCACGCGCGTGAACTCCACTCGACCCGTGCTTTTTTACTGTGCTGACCGCGGATTAAGTACTCTGAATTAATTCACGACGGGCTGGTTTCTCATATTTGTTTATATAACAGATGTATTATACTTACATCAAATTATCAATACTCGCGAAGTGATAGAGATTAGCTCGCGTGATCAATATAATACTACATCAGGTCGTCTACTCCCAGAACTGAGCCAATCAGGCGTGATTCATTTCGCCCGTTGCTTGAGCGACGTCACATGAGACAATAACGCCGAGAGAGCGCGTAAGTATGTTGTATTAAGGGGATACAGTACGATACCCTCTCGGAAAGTCAGGAACCTGTCTATATCGTTCTCTGCTATCAAATTGTATACGTGAATTGACAGCACATAGAATAAATTATATATATTACATAATGATCGTCAGTAACGGTGACATATAATTCCGCACGCAGATTCGGAATATAACGTACTTCAAATCGAGATGTCGGTGGTTGTGCACCCCTGAGTTGAGCGCTGTCGTAAAGTTGCGATCTGAACTCGAACTCAGACTCGAATATCAATGTCACTGTCTATCGTTATTCTCGATGATATCGGCGCCCTCGCTCGATACAGCGATAGGTCTCATCGACGACGCCACGTAGTGAGAGTTAAGATCCACCGACCGGCGTCTGTGGATACCAGCGGCTCGTAGGTTTCACCCATGCTGTCTCAAATCAACGCTGAGACAGGTCACAATCTCTCGGGCTCTATCACCGGGAATTCGACACATCAGCGTTTTTTGAGAGCCTCCTCAGGCAAACTCAGTGCACGGTTTACAACCGTTCTGAGGCGAATGCCATAGTGTCGTCCCGATTGGAAATCACAGATTTCTGCTCCCGTGATGATCCCGAGTTCGTCTCTCAAACCACTCGACTCCGAGACCATTCACACAGCTTTTTTCAGTCTTATCGGGATAGTATAGACACTGTGTCAGAAGAGAGTCCCAATGCGGATATCGATCGACGATCATTCGTGAAGCTTGCTGGTGCAGCCACAGCAACTGCTGCGCTCGCTGGATGTGGGAGTAGCGGTGATGGCGAAAGTGACGCTGAGGCGACCAGCACACCTGAATCAGATGGCGAGACCGCGGCAGATACCGAAGCGACAGATGAATCAAGCGGGGAAAGCGAGGGAAGTGGGGAGTTTCCGGTAACGATCACACAGGGGCAGATGCCCGACACGTTGGACCCACATGACCACCGAAATATTCCGGCAGATATCGTCATGCGACAGTGCTACGAGGGAGTCATCTCGCGAAATCGACAGGGACAGATCGTTGAGATGCTCGCAACAGAGTGGCGACGCATCGAACCTGGACGGGTCCGATTCAGCATTCGCGAAGGCCCGACCTTCCAGCAGACGGAGAATCAACTCACTCCTGAGGATGTTGCCTATACTGTGAATCGGATGGTCAAAGAGAACGTTGGGTTCACCAGCCCGCAGGCTGGACAGCTTGGTGGTGTCACCGGTGCAGAGGTCGTGGATGGCGAACGAGCCGTCGACGTCCTCTCAGACGGTCTCAATCCAATCGTGTTTGCTGAATTCGCCATCTATTGTGATGTCGTCGAGCGAGCGTGGACGCAAGACAATGACTCGTCATACGTCGCGCAAAACATGAATGGAACCGGTCCATTCCAGTTAGCTGAGTACGAGCAGAACGTGCAGGTAACATTTGATCGACATGAGGACTATTGGCGCGAGCCTGCGGCAGTGAGTCAGTTGACGTTCCGGTCCGCACAGCAATCGAGTGCACGAGTCAATCAGCTGATCGCTGGCGAAACTGATATTATTGTCAATGTCCCGCCACAATCGGTCGGCCGGCTCAATGAGAGTGACAGTGTGAGTGTGAACGCCGTTGGCAGCACACGGATTATTTACAATGGGATGCGAGCAAATGCTGATCCATTCTCATCGCAATCATTCCGTCAGGCAATGAACTTTGCTGTCGATTTAGACAGTATCATTACGGATGTACTGCAAGAGTTCGGTGAACAGACTGGTCAACCAACGTTACAGCCGTTCTTCGGATACAATGACGAGGTTGAACCGTATGCACACAATCCTGCTGAGGCAGAGCGACTCGTCGAGGAGAGTGGGCATGCAGGAGTGAGCATCACCCTACACACCCCAGTGGGGCGGTATCTGAAAGACCTCCAGATCGCACAGGCCGTTGCTGGAATGATCGATGACCTCTCGAATGTCTCCTGCGAGGTCAAACAGCGGGATTTCAATACGCTGGCCTCAGAACTCACTGATGGCGATATTACGACTGGGCCGAAATTCTACCTGATCGGGTGGGGTAACGCGACGTTCGATGCCTCACAGACGATCAACCCGGCGCTCACGAGCGATGGAGTGTTGACTTCATTCCAAAGTGACCAGTTGGATAGCCTGATTACTGAGGCAAACCAGGCAGTCGAGACCGAGCAGCGTGAGCAACTTCTCCAACAGGCAAACGCATTTAGCCACGAACAGGCGCCATGGATCTTCCTCAACCGACAGTTCGGGGTCTATGGGTCGACAAACCGAGTCAACTGGCAACCAAGAAATGATGAGCGGATCGACGCCTACTCAATCAGCCCAGCTGAATAGATGGGATACTCACGTTTCCTGTTGAAGCGCGCCGGCCAGGGTATTCTCGTCATCTGGGGTGTCGTGACCGTCGTGTTCGCGTTGCGATATATCACGCCCGGAAGTCCGGTGACGTTTATCGCTCCATTAGATGCCTCACAGGCACTCAAGCAAGAGATCGCAATCGAATATGGGCTCAACAGGCCGATATACGTGCAGTACATCGATTACGTGACTGGATTACTTCCCCCGAATATCGACATGGGCCAGTCTTTTGCGGCCGGGACGAGCGTGAGTAGTCAGGTGTTCGCTGCCTTGCCGCGCTCACTCGAGTTGGCAGTCGCAGCCACGCTCGTTGCGGTCATGCTCTCGATTCCACTCGGCGTGATCAGTGCAACGAACCGACACGAGCCAACTGATTACGCAGCAACGACGTTCTCGCTGATGGGGATTTCAACCCCGAATTTCTGGCTTGGACTCATGCTGACGCTCTTGTTGGCAGTGCAGTTCAATGTCTTTCCGACCGGTGGCATGGCTCGTGTAGACGGCACTCCATTGCTGTTCACCGATGCAGTTGGCTCTCTCGTGAGTGGCCGCCCACAGTTGATGATCACGTGGCTTTCTCACATCATTCTGCCAGCCGTCACGCTTGGGACGTACTTTACGGCGCTTGTCACCCGACTCACTCGAAGTGGAATGCTAGATGAACTCGGGAAAACGTATATCACTGCACTTCGCGCGAAGGGAATCCCCGAGACATTGGTACGATTCCGGCATGCACTCAAAAACACGCTGGTCCCGATCGTCACGGTGCTCGGCCTCCAGTTGGGAACGCTCATCGGCGGGGCAGTCATCACCGAGCGTGTGTTTGCATGGCCCGGACTCGGAAGCTTGCTTATCGATGCAATCAACGCTCGCCAGTGGGTAATCCTCCAGGGCTGTCTGGTCGTCGTCGGCGCTGGATTCGTCATTGTAAATACCGTCGTTGATGCGCTGTACGCATATTTGAACCCGGAGGTCACCGTATAATGCTTTCACCCCGAACGTGGCGGAATCTGGGTGGTGAACTACGCCAAAGCGTGCTCGCAAAGCTTGGTGTTGCCCTGTTTGCTGTCGTTCTCGGGATGGCTCTCTTTGCCCCGTTTCTTGCACCACACAATCCAAACGTGCAGCATCTTGACCAGAAACTACTACCGCCAGTCGGGCTCAGTCGAGTGACGACGACGACAACGACAGAGATGGTCAATGGCTCGATCACGACTGTGACCGAGCGGACACAGATCAACGCGACGTGGACGTATCCTCTTGGGACAGACCCGCTGGGACGCGATATGCTTTCGCGAGTGCTCTATGGTGCGCGTACCTCGATGCTCGTCGGCATTCTGGGCACGGCGCTGGCCACATCAATTGGAGCGCCAATCGGCCTCGTCGCGGGATACTACGGTGGGCTGGTCGATGACACGCTTATGCGCTTTGCCGATATCATGCTCGCATTCCCCTCGCTGGTCCTCGCGATATCACTCGTTGGGTTGTTCGGTCGAATTGCGGTATCAGTCCCCGACCCATGGGTTATCTTTGGGATTGCACCTACAACGATGCCACCGACGTTTACGCTTCCCGGTATGGTGATTCTGGTCGTCGGGCTAGTCAACTGGGTCTGGATCGCGCGTGTTGCTCGCGGTGAAGCGCTCTCGATTGTCGAAGCAGAGTATGTCAAAGCCGCCCGGAGCTATGGGACGAGCGATATCCGCATCATGACGCGTCACGTGCTCCCGAATGCGCTGACACCAATCTTAATTCTAGCGACGATTCTCGTCGCAGCGAATATTTTGCTCGAGAGTTCACTTGCGTATCTTGGATTCTCTGGGACGACGCTCTCGTGGGGATTCGATATCTCTCAAGGTCAACAGTA
>KE356562.1:1525671-1528769 GCA_000416005.1 Haloquadratum sp. J07HQX50
ACGACGCTGCCCGGCGTTGGTATCGTTCTTGCAGTGATGGGCGTGAATCTCATCGGTGACTGGCTTCGAGATGCGCTCGACCCTGGTATCGAGGGTGAAAGCGAGGGAGGCATCTGATACGATGAGTAGCCGTGACCTCCTTCGCGTCCGAAACGTCTCGACACGATTCTTCACCAAGACCGGACAGATCAACGCTGTCGAAGACGTTTCGTTTACTGTTCGCGACGGCGAAACATTCGGGATCGTTGGTGAATCCGGCTCCGGCAAGTCAGTGACGGCGCACACGATCATGGGACTGGTCGAATCCCCTGGGCGAATCACGAGCGGCGAGATATGGTATCGTGACCCCGCGCTGGCTGACACGGTCGATGAGAGCGATGGCGAGTTCGTCAATCTCGTCGAACTCGATGCAGAGACGCGACGAGCACTTCGCGGGCCATCGTTTGGCATGATCTTTCAGGACCCCATGTCGAGTATGGACCCTTCGGTGACGGTTGGCGAGCAGATTGCACAGGCCGTTGAGGCACAGCGGCGGGCGTCGACGACCCCACGGTCAGTCTCGACGCGAACGCAGGAGTATGGTCTCACGCGGTTTGTAATCGACAGCCTCGTGCCGAATCGTGGGTATGTCGGTGAGGAGAGTATGACACGTGCGGTCGAATTACTCGAAACGGCCGGTATTCCTGACCCAGCAGAGCGAGCTGATGCCTACCCACACGAGTTCTCTGGAGGGATGCTCCAACGAGCGATGATTGCACAGGCGCTAGCTGGCGAACCGGACCTGCTTGTGGCTGATGAGCCGACGACTGCGCTCGACGTGACGATTCAGGCACAGATTCTGTCGCTCTTATCCGAGCTTCAGACAGAGACAGATATGAGCGTGATTCTGATTACGCACAACCTCGGTGTAATCGCACGAATGTGCGAGCGGGTCGGCGTGATGTACGCTGGCAAGATCGTCGAACGGGGCTCGCTTGAGGACGTGTTCGAAAATGCAGTGCATCCATATACGAAGGGGTTGCTCGGGAGCGTCCCGGATATCGAGACCCCAGATGCACGACTTGAGCCCGTTGCAGGGAGTGTCCCGAGTCTTGTCGACTCGGAGATGGGTGAGCGGTGTTCGTTTGCAGACCGGTGTCCGAAGGCGATGGAGGCCTGTCTTGAGCCACCTCCAGAATTCGATGCCGACACGGGGCTGGTGATTGAAGACGATGTCCGAAACACGTGTCCACTGTGTCTTGGCGCAACAAGCGTACGACCCCGAGGCATCAGTTTCGATATCCAGTTCTCATCGTGGTGATACGAACACCGAAGAGAGCCGTTCAGATGAGGAGGCAGAACCGTCAGCTTCGGTCGTGAGCACGATGAAACAATCTGGTTCAACGACAGCGACAGGTTCGGATCCTGTCGAGAGAGAGGATAAATCGTGAGTGAGGACGTCCTGGTGCGTGTTGAGAACCTCGAAAAGTACTACGAAGGGTCGAAGACACTCACTGACCGACTCTTTCGTCGCACATCGTCGCCAGTCAAAGCTGTCGATGGGATTCACTTCCAGATTACAGCGGGTGAGACACTCGGATTAGTCGGTGAGTCCGGGTGTGGGAAGTCAACGACTGGTGAGACGATTCTGGCGCTGCGTGATCCGACTGGTGGGAGTGTCACATTTGATGGCACAGCGATAACCGAGTTTTCTGATAGCGAGGCCAAAACGTTCCGGCAGCGAACAGGGATGGTGTTTCAGGACCCTCTCTCCAGTCTCAATCCTCGGATGACTGCTGGTCGCATCATCAGAGAACCACTCATTGTTCACAATATCGGCACCGAGGAGGAACGACGCGAACGAGTTGATGGCCTGCTTGATCGAGTTGGACTCTCGCCAGACCAGCGTGATAGATATCCACACGAGTTTTCCGGTGGCCAACAACAGCGTATTGCAATCGCACGTGCACTTGCAGTGGAACCGGATTTTCTCGTGCTTGACGAACCAGTCTCGGCACTTGACGTTTCAGTCCAGGCACAGATACTGAATCTCTTGGCTGATCTCCAAGCCGACTTTGGGCTGACATATCTGTTTATCGCACACGATCTGTCCGTTGTGCGGCACGTGTCCGACCGTGTTGCGGTGATGTATCTCGGTAATATTGCCGAAATCGGCCCAGTTGAAGATATCTTTGAGCGTCCACAGCATCCGTACACCGAGGCACTCTTAGAGAGTGTCCCGCGCGCTCGTCTGAGTGAGTCTGGGCGTGACATAACGCCGCTCAAAGATGACGTCCCTTCGCCTCGTCATCCGCCATCGGGCTGTCGGTTCCGAACTCGTTGTCCGGTCGTAATTCCGCCTTCAGATATCGAGATTAGCCAGGCCGCCTACCGTGAGGTCATGAATCTTCGAGAGCGAATTGAGGACGGGAGGCTCACAGCCGTTGATATCGACCAGACGGATACAGCGAGCGAAGAGGCAGCGACACGGAGTCACTCAGGGTGGCCAACAGAGCTCACTCGGTCGTTGCATGGAAGCAATGCGGAGACGCTCACAACCGCTCGTGCTGAACTTCGTGATGGGAATCGAGAGGCAGCGATCGAGACACTTCGGGATCGATTTGAATCGGTCTGTGAACGTCGTCGCCCAGCCCGCCCTGACGACGCGGCTCATGCGGCTGCGTGTCATCTCCGTAACTGAGCGCCATTATGACATCTGATGAACTATATACCGTGTTCGACACAAACCTCTCGTCGTCTCTACTGGATCATGTAGAAGACAGCATCGAGTTGCTGTGCGTGAGAATGGTGATTCACTTGAGCGGATTCAAGAACGGCGCGTGGAATGCGTCGCGTACTCCGAGTTGGGGTTGGTCGGACTTCAATGACGAACACAGTCTGTGTCCTGTGTCTGTCTTTGCTGGCCCCTCAGGCGCTATCAAAAAAGAATAACCCTGGATCGTCGTGTTGGAGTGTGATGCGGCGGTCATTTCGAAGGCGGCGAAGGTGTGTTTTGATCACTCCTGTTTGTTTGGCATGTGTTTCGAGTGCTGAGATAGAATCATCGCCAAGGCGATAATACAGTGGGTATATGAGAGCAACCCTATCGGGCTCTGCGC
>KE356562.1:1529300-1533500 GCA_000416005.1 Haloquadratum sp. J07HQX50
TCGTTGTTTTGAGTTGGGTGAATTCGTCGTCGGGAAGGAGCACGTCGAACCCCCAGCGGCCGTCTGGTTCACCAGCGAGTGGGGTGACGTGCCCTGGACGAAGTGTCAGTGATTCCCATCCGTTCTCATCGTACTCGGTTGCTGTTGCTGTCACGTCTGCGAGTATGTTATCCCAGTGAGTGCTGAATCCTTCAGGGGGAGTGTCTGCACCAGGGTTGACGTTGTCGTTCATATCTAATGATGTGACGTCAGCCTCAAATGCTCTCCTGCGATACGGTAGTGTCTGTGCTCCTTGATTATCAATCTTACACCAGAGTGACGACTTGCCCGTTTCCAGCACTCAACTAGTGTTCTTTGATGCAGGAGATCTAATTTTTTGTCTTCTGTGCCCCCAGCATCACATAGAGACGTCTTGAGACAATTTATCTCATTTGCTTGCTCACACACGGAGTACAGCTGGGGAATCATCTTGCGAGAGCACGTGTGACCCAAATGCACTGTCTCACTGCGTTGGTCACCGCCCTGAGAGTGGAAATCGTCGTGTTTGAGTGTCGAACATATCGATAGTGGTGTGTGAAGTGGGTAAATTTAGAATAATACGTGCCACCAAACACACACAGTGACTGTCTGGTATTCTGATTGATAGACAATGCCATGCGCGCGTGCTCGGCTCGTCTGTTATTCAGTTCGTGTATTGGGAACGAATGCGCGTCTGACTGGTCCTCGTGAAGAAACACGAAGGGAATTTCAGGTGAATACGATATCTGCTGGGAGTCCTCGCACAGACTGATGAGTGACCAACCAGCGTATTCGAGTGTTTGTCGTGGTCGCCACTGATTCGTTTGCTTGCTTTGAGTCCAGAGTATCAACGATACGAATGTCTGGATCGATCTGTTGCGCAAGCGACTCCTACGGTCTTCGTACTCACCACTATCGATTTGTTTCCACCAATCATGAGTGAGTCACTGACCTCACCCTCACCGCTATCGATTTGTTTGTGCTAATCATGAATGAGTCACTGACCTCACCCTCACCACTATCGATTTGTTTGTGCTAATAATGAATGAGTCACTGAACTCACCCTCACCACTATCGATTTGTTTGTGCCAATAATGAGTGAGTCACTGAACTCACCCTCACCGCTATCGATTTGTTTGTGCCAATAATGAATGAGTCACTGAACTCACCCTCACCGCTATCGATTTGTTTGTGCTAATGATGAGTGAGTCACTGAACTCACCCTCACCACTATCGATTTGTTTTGTCAGCGATGATTGAGTTGTGCGTTTACGACTGTGCGGAGTTCATCACGGCGCGTGTTGTCCAGCCGAGAATCTTCTCGAAGCGTCTCGATAATCGTCTCGGGGTTCTCACCAAATGTGAACTCGAGATAGCTGCCCGAGTGTGGCCCCTGACTCTTCCGCTCTGTCTCGACCAAGGAATACGTTGTCAGTTCCTTCATCTTATTCACATACGTCTCTTGATGATACTGATCCGAATCGAGAGTCCCTGTCAAGTACTGATACACTCGGTATCCAGTCGGACTTTTTGCCGCACCAGCTCCGGTCTCACGTGCCACGGCCGCAGTTGCGAACAAACAGAGCTTCTTTTGAGTGCTAATGCCACGAGTTACCTCCAACACACGGTTCTTTTCGACTTTATCTTGTGCTTCTCGAACGTGGGCTTCACGGACTGTGTCTGCACCTGCTCTTTCGGCAAGCGACCCTGCCGTTCGCATCAGGTCGATTGCCTTTCGCGCATCCCCGTTCGTTTGTGCAGCGAATGCCGCTGCGAGTGGGATAACATCATTACTCAGTGTGTCTTCGTGAAATGCGTCCTCACGAGCTCGGAGAATCTCTCGGAGCTGGTTGGCATCATAGTCACTGAAGTGAACATCTTCAGGAGTAAACGAACTGAGAGCACGGCTTCCGACATTCTCCATCATCTTCGTATCGTTGGTGATGGCAGTCACAGAGACTTGTGCGCCAATTTCGTTGGTGCTACCAGCACGAGAGAGTTGATACAAAAGACGCGAGAAGGCTGGCTCATCCTTATCACGACGACCGACGAGCACGTCAAGTTCATCTAAAATAAACACAACAGTATCGTAGTGTTCGTTGATAAGACGGTAGAGTTCGCGCCATTTTTTCTTGTTTGGTATCCCGTGCTCTGGAACATCGACAGTCGTTCCAGCGTCGCTTGCCACCTTTCGCGCGAGTTCGTAGACTGCTGCGCCGAGCGTTCCGACGTTCTGGCAGTTCATCTGGATCACGCCAAACTGGATATCACGGCTTTCACACAATTCGATAATGTTCTGACAGACAGCGTTGATGATGAGAGATTTCCCGGTTCCAGAGGGCCCATACAGAAGGAGATTTGGTGGCCGCTCGTTGCTGATTGCAACACGAAGATGCTGGGTGATATCGGTGAGTTGAGTATCACGACCGACGATACGCTCTTCGTTGACGATTTTATTTGGTTCGAGAAGAGAGCGGTTTTTGATAAGGCTTGCTGCTTCTTCCTGCTTGAGAATCAGGTCCTTGATCGAACCCGTGGACTCAGGCGCTTTCTCAGAGCCAGGATCGATAGGCATGTCACGTCTGAGTTCATGAGTGTATTAAAATATTCCCTTATCGATTTCTTTTCAAGCGGTATGACGCATGGAAACGGTATATAATGTGACTTTGTTATCTTCTCCTATAACCCTTAACGATTTGTCTGGAGGCACTTATTCAGGTTGACCAAGTAACGCTTTCCAAACACCCTCACACCTCTATCGATTTGTTCCACCGATGAAGAGAGGGGTGAGTACTGGGGCGATGAATATGCAGGCGGTATGAGACGACTGCCCAGCGTGGGTTTACTATCGTCGCATTTACTCTACGGTTGACATAGGATTGACTATTCTTCGTCTCTGTCTGTTACACTAGTTATTATGATCAGTATACTGAACACACCCCTATCGATTTGTTTATATGATAGTTTATTTGTAGATATTCTATATTATTGAGTATATAAAGAATGCTAAGAAAAAGAAAAGAGATACAGACTCATATACCCGATAAGGTCCTCTTGATACGTTTCTAACCCTATTTTGTCTTTTATGATATATTGAGCGATACTCACCTCTATCGATTTGTTCGATATCTTTCTTACCTGAATAAATATTATCAAAATAACATTGATAAATTGATAATATAATCACTCGTTTCGCGTTCAGGTGTGTCAAATGAATAAAGACTCACTACGAGTGAACGACCCCCTCCCCTCTCTCGTCAGAACAAATCGATAGGGGTGTGGGTGTGTGGGATTAGGTGCCTCGGTCTGATGACGACATTCGTATGCAGAACCTCCTGTCATTCAATTCCAACATCCCTCCTCACTTCGCTTACAGCGTCATTTGAACAAATAGGTCTCTATCTTGGAAAAGAGGGAATCTCCCAGCCACCTCCAAGTGTTAGAAAAAACGACTTGATGCACTGTCTGCAACTAAATTGTGGATGTATTACTCTGTTCCACAGTCGATCGGCGCTGACCGTCCCCTAATGGCCAGCATAGACGGTTCTATGTTTGATGAAGCGAAAGCCATGCCGACGAATAGTGTTCTTCCAAGTATATACACCCAATCAATGTCTAAATTATAGTAACGGCATGTATTTTCACGGGGAACAGCGAGAGAGTATACCGATCCAATTCAGACTGTGATCATCGACGACTTTCATCGGATAGAGATGTATACATAGAGAAATCAAACCCCTTGGAATCAAACGGACACCTTCCAATTCAGTCTATTTTCGCTATTGACTCCGAACTAGCCTCTCAAACCACGTGACTGGGGGGTCCACAGACGCTCTCGATGATGCCAGATGATACATATCATGGTAGTTGTCTCTCAGAGAGGATGGCCACGATTCCAAAATGCGTGTCGCATTGAGATAATTAAACAGCTGTTCATGTAGAGAGAGCAGGAGCACACTATATCCAGTTGATTTAATTCTATCATCGGAATGAGTGACGCAGAATTGACACTGGAGCGCGTGTGCACAGGGTGAAGTCCTGAAGTGGGTTCATAACATGAAGCCCTCATCGAAACTGCTAGCACATTCCTCACAAAGATGTAATTATCACATCTTGGTGTACTATCGACGCTCGTATGTCAAAATACATCAAGATTGATAACGGTGGTCACTCATATACAGA
>KE356562.1:1535414-1537129 GCA_000416005.1 Haloquadratum sp. J07HQX50
TGTGCTGGCACGGAGACGATTGGCCAGAGTAGATCCGGTGGAATCTCTCCACGCAACAAACGTTGATGCCAGTCGCCAGGGAGGTGCAACAGATATCCGGCGCTGAATCCGGCGCCAAGATGGAGTCGATTTGTCCTGACAGCATAGATGAGCACGAGGCTCACCACAGGAATCGCGAATGGAAGCGAGTGCATGAACACACGCCCCCACGGAATGAGATCAGCGTATGCGATGGGTTTGTCCACAATATCTGGAAACAAACTCCCAAAGCAGATGACTACAAGCATTGATTTTGAGGGGAGCCGTCGACGGCGAAGCAGTAGATAGATTGCCACCGGAATGAGCGCAACGAGAAAATGTTCCAGTGGACTCATATTTGACTTGTGGGCATGGATATTGAATTGTGTGTCGGAAAGATTCGCTTGCTGAAACTCACGTGAGATACAGAGAGTATCCCGTATCAATATCTCCCGAGTGGATCCTGTCTCTGCATACTGGTACTCTTTCAGCCGCCGGCTTGCCCATCCACATGTGTGTTCTGTGCCTCGTGACATCCAACATCAGCTCTCATTTCACACATGCAGACAATGTGATGTAGTTAGCGATAATGCAACATAAGAGCCCATCAACCCCCTCAGACTCCAGAATCAGGTAGCGTACAACTGATCAATCTTCTCACACTGTTTCATATCCGGGTGTCAGATTGAAGAACTCCATTGGTCACAGGACGAATTAAACGCAGTCTGAACACAAACTTTCTCCCACTGACTTCGTTGCGACAGATTACCGAGATTCGAATTTCTGGGAAACTAACTAATATCTATTATCATACTGGGTATAAGATAGATGGTTGACCTCGGTGCTCGTAATCATTCATACGAGATTGGATTGTTCATATACCACTCACTCGTCTCGCTTAACCCGCGTTCGAATGGGACAGTTGGGGAGAAATCTAAGACTGATTTAGCTCTTGAGATATCTGCAATATATCGATCGACATCCCCCTGACGATTAGATCTGATGCTCCATCCTGGGCATGACTCAATATCACCGGCGATTTGTGAAGCCACCTCTGACAATGGCTTTCCAGTTCCTGACCCGATATTCAGAACTTCGCCATCAAGGGTATGGGATCGCTCAATTGCGGCGAGTATCGCACGACAGACATCATCAATATAAATGAAATCCAATATTTTCCCTGACCCATACACGATTAATTCCTTTCCAGCACTCGCACGCATAATAAATATCGGAATCACACGCCGATTCATATCTCTCGGTCCATAGACATTAGCCAGTCGAAGCGAAACCGCGGATAGATATTCTGTGTTCCGATATGCATTGACGAGTGCCTCTGACCCAAGTTTACTGGCAGCGTATCCATTCGGACTCTCAACCGTTACCTCATGCTCCTGTGGTTGGAGGGCACTTCCATAGACATCTCGACTTGATGCATTTACCACGAATGCGTCCATTCGGGTTGCTTCGCTCAGGACGTGCTGAGTCATGTTCATATTGTCAACTGCACGCTGCGGTTCATCGACAATTGGCTGCACCTGTGAGTGAGCTGCTAAGTGAACGATCACATCTGCTTCGGGCAGTTCTGGTGACGCTGTCAAGTCACGTTGATAGAGGTCAACAGTATCCGGAAGTTCGAATCTTTGGGTCTTCGATATCAACTCCATCGACACTGAATCCCTCGTTAATTAAATGAT
>KE356562.1:1541420-1542651 GCA_000416005.1 Haloquadratum sp. J07HQX50
AGTGACGTCACGGCGTTTTTAGAGCATACTCAGACGGTGACGTATCTCGAAGATGAAGATATTGCGCGTGTCGACGACGGTGAAATCAAGGTGTGGAATGGAGATCAGAGAGTGGAACGTGATGTTGAGCGCGTCGAATGGGAAGCCGAGGCTGCCGAAAAGGGTGGCTATGAGCACTTTATGCGGAAAGAGATTCACGAGCAGCCCAGTGCATTGCGGCAGACACTCTCAGGACGTATCGACCTGTCGGCGGCGACAGCTGAGTTGAATCTTGGATTCGAGGAGGCTTTTCTCGAATCGATTGAGGAAATTCAGTTTGTAGCGTGTGGCACGTCGTATTATGCGGCACTGTACGCCGCAGAGCTATTGGAAAGATTCGGTGATGTCCGAACCAGTGCGACTATCGCGAGCGAGTATCGCTTTGGTGGGGGGCGTGATCCATACTGCACGCTGACCGTCGCGGTAACTCAAAGTGGGGAGACAGCCGATACCCTGCGAGCAATTCGCCGTGCAGAGGCAGCCGGCGCACGTACGATGGCCGTCACCAACACCTTGGGGAGTACCGTCACGCGTGAAGTTGATGAAACGCTCTTTATTCGTGCTGGGCCGGAGATTGGTGTCGCAGCGACGAAGACATTCGCCTCGCAAGTCACGACGCTTGCGCTGTTTTC
The DNA here is from genome assembly GCA_000416005.1 of Haloquadratum sp. J07HQX50. Classification (GTDB taxonomy): domain Archaea; phylum Halobacteriota; class Halobacteria; order Halobacteriales; family Haloferacaceae; genus Haloquadratum. The sequence continues at coordinate 1,542,092 of KE356562.1, forward strand.
TATCTTTCTTGGGCGAGTCCGCGGAGGGATTTCAGCAGCGAAAGCCCGCGATGTCTTGGAGGATCTTCAACGAGTTCCAGGAGCCATTCAACAAGCACTCGATCGCGAGACTGAGGTGGTCGACGCTGCCGAGGAGTACGAAGACTCCCGCTCATTCTTTTTCGTTGGGCGCTCGCTTGGCGTACCAGTCGCACTTGAGGGTGCCTTGAAACTAAAGAGATCTCGTATGCGCATGCAGAGGGGTTCGCTGCAGGTGAACTCAAACATGGACCACTGGCGCTTGTCACGCCTGAGACACCTGTGATAGGTATCTTGACCGAGGGAGCAAATCCAGCGGAGACGATGAACAATGTGACTGAGGCACAAACACGCGGGGCAGACGCACTCGGGTGTGTGTCCTCAGATACGAAGTTTCGAACGCTGGATGTGAGTTTTGCAGTACCTGATGTGGGTGTCGCTGAACCGCTTATTGCAAACGTATATTTGCAGCTATTTGCCTATCACGTAGCGAATCTGCAGGACAGGCCAATCGATAAACCGCGGAATTTAGCAAAAAGTGT
>KE356562.1:1542671-1543888 GCA_000416005.1 Haloquadratum sp. J07HQX50
AGCTCAAGTTTTGTTGGTGATGAACCGCCTCGGGGTCAAGTGGTTTGAGAGACTTCGTCTCTCGTCATCACAGAGACCTTTAATTTCCGAACAACTCCGAAGCAGTCGCTCTGTCTACGTGAAGAGTTGCTTGTTACTGGCGATCAGACACACTATTTGAAACTGAATTCAATCCTGAAAGGCGGGGTTCGTGAGGTTGTAGCAATGGTAGTGAGAAGTAACGAATTAGCGCGTTTTCTCCCGTAAGTACGCTGACACCACTTCGCTAATGACCACGAGCACGAAGATCACGATTAGGATAGTCAAAACTTCACCCCAGTAGAGAAAGCCCATCGCCTGATCTAATTGGACACCGATGCCACCAGCACCGACCAATCCCACGATTGTTGCTGCACGAATATTTACATCCCACCGATAGACAGTCAGTCCGACGAAGGCTGCTTTTATTTGAGGCACGATTCCATAGATCATTATCAGAGCTGAATTCGCTCCTGTGGCCCGGACTGCTTTGGTGGTATTTCTGTCTATCTCCTCTATCTCTTCGGCAAAGAACTTCCCGATGAATCCGATTGATTTCATTCCCATGCCGAGTATCCCAGCAAGGGCCCCGGGGCCCAATATCAAGACGAATATTAAGGCCCAGATAATGTCGTGAACGGAGCGACAAGTGGAGATGATTAGCTTGCCGAACCCGTAAGTCACGTCGTTTGGGGAAAGGTTCTCAGCCGCGAGTATTGCAGTGGGAATAGAGAAAATGAACGCGAATCCAGTGGCGAGAAGAGACATGTGAAACGTCTCGATAGTGGGTCCGATTAGGCTCGGCAAAATAGACATATCTGGTGGGTACATTCGAGAGAACAGGTCATAGAGATGGACAGGAGCGTCGGCAAAGTAGCTCACGCGCACATCCATTGTTTCCCAAAAGATGAATAATGCCGCCAGTACGCTAAGAGAGGAGAGAATCCGAATCCACTTCTGACGCCCCTCGAATCGCTTCCACTCACTCCGGCTCTTGAGTGACATTATTGGACCTTCCCTCTGATGTAAGCACTGGCCACTTCTCCAACGAGGACAATCGCTATGATAATGAGAAGAATAGCCAGAGTGACGTCGTATTCGTAGCGTCTATATGAGTTGATTAGCGTGAGACCAATCCCTCCCGCGCCTACGATGCCGATGATAATTGAACCACGAATGTTTGAGTCCCAGCGATAAAT
>KE356563.1:0-1283 GCA_000416005.1 Haloquadratum sp. J07HQX50
AAATGATGATGTTGATGAGGAGGCAAGCAGCCGCGTAACGCCGCGCTGGTCAGCATTATTCTGAATTGGGACCGTGATGGTAAGCGAACTGTTGTTGATCGACTCTTGAATAACAGTGAGTTGAGTTCCATTGGCCGACTGGAGGATGCTCTTTCGACTCGTCTCCGATGTTCGAATTTCTGTTTGATTTATTCGTGGATACTCAAACCGGGAGTCTACCTGGACACCGACATCAGATTGAACTGACCGGTCAGCAAACGAAGCGGTGAGCGCGAGCCCGCCGGAGGCTATCACGAGTACCGTGACTCCAACGGCAACAAACCGCATGAAACTATCTGATTCAGTGGATTGCTGACTCATCTCACGAGCTACTGGAACGCGCTACGGAGCTGGCCCCTTGTAACACGCTTGCAGTCCTGAGTAAGTTCACAAGCGAGGGTTCGTTGGAGTACGTACCCCATTGCTGTGTACGCCAGTGCAGCATCTTTCACCCAATCTTTATTTAAGACATCCACATATGTATCAGTTATCATTGATGATCTTAACGGCTGGATTCGTTTCCAACACTTGAGACAGGTTTGCTAAACTGGTAATTTCTGAGCTTGTTTCCAGCAAGTGGCAATCCTTTATACAATGCGACTGTCGCGCCTCCAGCAATCCCGACAAAGATGATTGTGAGCAGCACGTACGGGATCGCTGATCCATTCAAATTTTGCAGATTCACGAACGTCCCGTACCCCCCGATCGCAGTGAGAACAGTTGGGATCAAGATCGCAATCTGATCATCAACTGAAAGGTGTGTTTTCGATGCCATGCTATCTGCGAGCTTAAACAATCCACCGAGGATAGCGAGTTTCACGATAAGCATCACCACTGGGTGGATGTTAATCGCTGCACGAATGATTGGGTTGGTCTCAACGGCAACGCCAGAGGCAAGCGCATATATCGTCGTGACCGTGTCACCGGCGCCATACATACCAACAGCGAGTGCCCAAACAATAATGTATATTCCAATAGAGAGATTCCAACCGGGTGTGAGTGTATCGGCCTTGTTCGCTGTCTCCTCAACGGCACGGCGCTCATCACGCGCGTCACGTGATTGTTGCGGCGTCATCTGCTCACTGTTGGTGTCGTTGTTGGTGTTTGCACCGTCTTTGGTGTGTGTGTGTTTTTGAGTGTCGGCGCTGGCGTCGTCTGACTCCTCATTTGGCGTTTCTCGAGTGTGCTGGGACTCAGGTGTCTTCTGCTTTTGGCTTTGGGTGTCGTTCGATTGAGCGCCTTTC
>KE356563.1:2095-3338 GCA_000416005.1 Haloquadratum sp. J07HQX50
GAGTTTTCATCGTTGGCTCAATTTCGAAGGCATCACTATTGTTTGCCTCAACAGCGACCTGAATTGTGGTGTTGTCGTCTCCGACACGACTGAATGATGCGTCACCCCCCTTCACTGAAACATCAGTTACTGTCAGCGCCTGTTCGGACTGCACATCAACGTCTCCAGACACAGATGTGGCGTCCAGCCCCTGCGTTGCCGTTAGGCCGGCACCACCAGTCGCTATGACTATGGTTGACGCCAGTATTTGTCTCCGTGTCATGTTGAGCATTGATCTATCCCTAAGTTTGGAAACGATAATTGATATCAGCGAGTTTTTGATATCTTCAAGAGCTTCTATTCCCGCGCTTAGCCGGTTTATACCGACACTGACGTCATCCGAGCTCGAGTGAGCAGCGTCGCAAGCCCCCTGGTGATAACCGCTCACCAGTACGACCTATTCATCTTAAATTTACTTACAATACTCACACATATAAAATATCTGTAACGAAAATGAAAGTGGTTACTTTCAATATTCACAATGACTCCCCCCGTAGACGCTGACATGTATTCACACTTTATTTTACTGTTAGAAGCTTGCATATGAACTTTTGATGATTTTGAGCTCCCCAGTGATTGTAATTGCTCAAACATACGCTCAGTCATTTTGAATGTGGAATACTGGTAACTATTGTCTCAAATATACCGAATCACACTTAATCGATTGTTCGATACAAATTGAGCTGATTGCTAGCGAATATAATGTCGTCAATCGTTCGAGTGTATCCTGATATTCCCTCTGGCGTAGCTCAACCACTTTTCGGAGACAAGTAGTTCTCTGGACGAAGACATCTCAGCTCAAACCGACATCGCAGGTCAAAATTTGATACCGAGAATTATACGCTCCGACTACGAGCCAGCGGTGGTGTCAGGCGAAAAAATGCCAATGTAATCGGTGTCGTCATTCGCGCTGGCCATGCCGGCCCTCTGGCAATGAAGCTTCTTTCGCCAGTCTTGACAGCACCACCGGTGGTTCTTGTCGGCACCTGAGTTAACATCATCACTACTATTGATATGACCCCTCCATTACCCTCTACGTTCATATCGCTTCGCTGTTACTGTCATATACACCAACGTGGACAATACTACCTTCACAGGTCATATGACCAGTAGACGAATGAATGAATCCAACGAACTGACACGACGAACGGCACTTGGACTGAGCCTCGGAGTATTGACCTCCCTCGGTGGGTGTCTCTCTCAG
>KE356563.1:8556-11227 GCA_000416005.1 Haloquadratum sp. J07HQX50
ACACAACAGCAAAGACCCTCTAATTCTTTGACACAGGTACGACACATGAACGAAGGCACATCAGGGGATACTGGATCAAATACGACCGAGGCGAATCAATGCGTGATATGTGAATCGACCCAAAATCTCGCGCTGTATCCTCTTGACGTCTCGTTAGACCAAGTGATGGATCCCCCTGAAAAAGCCACACTGTGTACACAACATTACCGCATAGCGACTCTTTGCACTGACAAAAATCCAGATCTTTTACATAGTGATGATAAATTTGATGACCCAGAAACGCAGAAAATTACAGTTCGAGTGCCACGGGCACTCGTTGACGCAACAGATAACACTGCAGAAAGTCAAGAGGTAACCCGCAGCGAGTTCGTTCGCCATGCGCTTGAGTTGGCGATGACCGTTGATACCACGAACAATGGATTCGATGATATTCTTGCGTTAGCGATATCGCAGAAGCGCTCACGTCCTCAAACTCAAGCGGAGTCTGGCGCTGACATAGAGTTTCTTAAAGAGCGAATTCGACGACTCGAGTCGCTGCTGGAAGAGAGCATGCGTAGGTAAATGAACCGTCTGAGATCAAGTGAAGTGGTTTGAGACGCAGAGCGTCTCATCACCACGGGAACAGAAATCTGTAATCTCCAATCAGGAACAAAGCCGAGACACCCTGTCTCGACAACGGTGTCAGACGGCGATGCTCTCTCATTGGCGCGCTTTGCAGACACTGAAACAGTGTCTGTAGCGTAGGGAGCGTAGTCTTTACAGGCGCTAATTCGGGCCATCCTGGCCCTCGTTCAGGAAACTCTCCCTGCAAAACATTCAACGAAGCGTCACAGTCACGCTCAAATCAACACGCTGGATAGAAGTGTCTCTTGACGCAAGTGGGCTCCACAGTTTTCACACCGCACGATCCATACTTCTTAGTCGCCCCCCGAGCGTCAACCTGCAGTGCGTGCCGCATAGGTCGCCCTTGTATTTGAAAGGAGTGATGACTATTCAGCTGGATCGCCGTCAGCTAGTTATCGAGACGTCTCAATATACTATTTAGTTGATATGAAACAGCGTTCGATGTACTTTGTCACTATCGTGAGTGTCGCGTGTGTGAAAAGATCATATATGATAGCAAGTACCTCCAGATCGTCACACTGAGAGGAGGAGTAGTACTCAGTCGACAGGGTCAGTATCGATCACATCTCGCAAATAGATCGGTATGTTCGTCATCGAAAATCGGGCGGCGACCTCCACGCTTATCGCCGAAACCAGTGCTACGATATGACGAGATTCACCATATTCACGGAGATAAGGATGTCAGGAAAGTTCAAAGGAAACCCCAGTCAGGCTTTCACTTCGTCTCCACAGTCGCTGTGCAGTTTGGGTATCATATGATTCCTGACTCGAAGATTGTTCTTCAGGTGCCCCACGCATATTCAAAAACCCATCCGGTCCATAATACTCACTCCCCTGTACGTCGGTGGCAGTTGATGCATATAGTAATGGCAAGACACCACCCGCAGCAGATTGTCCGAAGATTCTATTGGCGACCTTCATCATCCGTAATCGGAGTGCTGACCCAGATTGCTTTGGGCCGCGGTACTGAAGATTTGTTGCAGCGTATCCTGGATGACACGCGACACTGATTGTCTGTGTAATCTCCGCGGTTTCGAACCGACGCTGTAATTCGTACGCGAACAATAGATTAGCTAATTTGCTCTGTCCATAGGCTTCCCATTTTCCATATGACTGCTCACGCTGGAGGTCATCAAAGTTGATTTCGCCAAACTCGTGAGCCCCACTTGAGTGTGTAACGACCCGACTTTCGTCGCCACTGATCATTAGCTCTAAGAGGTGGCCGGTCAATGCAAAATGACCCAAGTGATTCACACCAAATTGCTTCTCAAATCCATCCTCAGTTTCTTGTCGCGGAATCGCCATAACACCCGCATTGTTCGAGAGAATATCGATGCTGTCATACTCACGACTGACAGCTGCAGCAAATGACTCGATTGATTCAAGCGATGCAAGATCACACTGTCGGACCGTTAAATTTCCACTGGCCGTATCAACGTTGTTTCGAATATCTGTGGCTGCTTGCTGGCCTCGCTCAATGCTTCGACAGGCCATGATGACAGTCGCACCCTTGGTTGCGAACGCCTTGGTCGCCTCGTACCCGAGGCCGCTGTTTGCGCCGGTAATGACAATTGTTTTGTTTGCACACTGAGGCATTTGCTCTGTACTCCAAGAAGGTACCATCGTGAAAACTAAGAGGGCAAGCCATAGAAACACACTGTTTTTATCTTCTGTACACCACTGAACGTATCATGGCTTACGGAGAGCCATTTCCTTCGAGAAGCCTTGTCCTGACGACATCGGATATGTCATTTACTCTTGCAGCATGTTCTCATGACCCCTATTGAATTCCGGTCCTCACATACGAAGATCCAACGTTCGATACTGTGTCTCCCCCGAAAATGCTGCACAGCCCCCCGTGTCCAAACATCGCTTACGATTCAGTGACCCCAAACAGATCATTGGAGACACCCCAGCAGATACAATCCAAAAACTATCTTCCAGCAACGAAAAGAATCTCAGCCTTCAGGCTAAGGTGGCGTCCATCCAGGACACGTTGAAGCGAGGAGATGACATTGAACGGTGCTGTAGCAGGCTTCGGAGACAC
>KE356563.1:12420-17652 GCA_000416005.1 Haloquadratum sp. J07HQX50
AGCAGGTAACCGACAATCAAGCTGTCTCTCAGTGATGATACACTGCCCAACAGTCACCAATCGTGATCTATGTATGCCTCTTCTCGGCGGTCACTGATGAGATTAACAGCAGCCTTTGCACCATCACCAATCGCAACTGCCGTCTGATATTCCCACGTGTTTGCCAATCCAGCAACATATACGTTATCAGTTGCTCGGTTGGAATCATCAGTTTGAATATGCTTCTCCATCGTGAATTTTCCCTCTAGTCCGTCTGTATATTCAATTTCGTCACTGAGTGGAGCTAGCAGATCAAACTCATTCGCAGTTGCAATGATCACAGCCTCTCCGGTGTGTGACTCGCCGGACTCTGTTGTCACACTCAATGGTCCAGGTGTGCTCTCGCGAACAAGACGTGTCACGGTTGCCTCCTCGATATCACCGTCAAACGCCTGGACCCGGTCACGACCGGTTTCGATGATCTCTTCGCCTCCAATCCGCTCCTCGGTAAGGAGGTTCTGAATCTTGTCCGTGCTATGTACTAATGGGCTTTCACTGTCCAGAACGAGAGTATCAAGTCCAGCCTTGGCGGTGAATACGCCCGCCTGCAGTCCAGCAACACCGCCACCAATAATGAGCACATTACGCATATATTATCTGTAAATAACACTCTCACATTTCTATGCTTTGTCCTCTGAATATCTGTTTGACGAGGCTATCTATCACAGTTCGATGAAATCATCAATGAATGAGACGTACTTCTCCACACGCCTGTGACTCCACTTGGACACCTTTCTTTGGCGTTAATCGCTGGGCATCTGCAAGACTACGACGGGCGGGACCTATCGTTGTGCCTCATCGGTTCAGTGCTTCCCGATGTAATTGACAAATCACTGTGGCGAATTGGGCCATTCATCACGGGACACACGCTTGCCCACTCGGTACTTACATTTAGCGTCGTATCAATCATGATACTTGCACTGCCACGCCTCCGGCGACTTACTCCGTTCATACCTGGATACGGAGCTCATATTCTTGCTGATCTTATGGTGGCATACCCAAAATTTATGATTAATTATTTCTGGCCATTACTACCACAGCGCCCGACACCTGATGGACCGGCAGTGGATTACTGGATTAATTACGCGGCGAGTGCTCCTGGAGTGGTCGAAATTATCTCAGTTGCGATTGGGACATACATACTGATACATTACAGGCTCCCACATCAGTGGTATAACCACTTCAGCTGACAACAGTTCAGCGAATTCAGTTCTCACAGAAGAGAATACACGACTGGATAATTCGACTGATAAAGGGCGACGTTTGACTGTCCCACAAGAGACTTAACTCGATGATGAAACCCAGCAGGAGACGCTTGAAACATATGCGTCTTGAAATCTGAGGGCCGCGCTCGACCTGAAGTCCCATGGTGCGATTCCCGCAAGTTTAGCAGTCGTTGAAAACACGGCGATTCGATTCAGCAACACCTCCGGAGAATCAGTCGGCGTCTGAGGAACTCCACCGAGCTCCAAGAATATCGCCAAATAACTGTCTAAATTCTAGTATATCTCGGTGACGCTTGGAGATCATCCGGACTCTTTTCGATAGTTGCGTTGATCGTATTTTCGAACCCCTCCGCCAAAAGCATAATATTCAGGGCTAAGAGACGTATACATGGATCATCACTCGTTTACTGAACAGTATCTCGCCATCATTCGTGACACGCTTTGAGTCCAGACCACCGACGATGGCGAAAAGCGGTACCAGTGGACTGAAGACACAGGTGACGAACACACACGCCGGCTGGAAAACCATTTTAATTCGTTTGCGGAAGCTGCAATCACCGCAGCCCGTGAGGACGCTACTGAGTCTCTGTACTCGTTTCATTACGGGTATTCACCAAACTTGAGCGAGACCCTCAAGTACGCGCCATCATACACAGATCATGTTATTCTCCAAGATATCGTGTATCGAACTCTCCGTGGGAGCCGCGATAGGTCACCGAAAGAGCGACATAATTCAGTCATGTTATATATACAAAATATCCTCAATTGGGAACCACTTATGCAGTCCGGCGATGTGTCTATCGTCCCTAGTCCACATCTCTGGAGCAGTGAGATTCGGTCCTTCATGAATGAAATCGACTCCGACGAGCGGAAAATCTATAATCAACCACTCTAGACTGCTGGTCGGTTCAATGCGACCCCGTTCACCGATTCAAAGGGCTATTGTGGGCATATGACCCGGAGAGCGATGGAAGCACGACAATCGAGAAACTCTCCGAGACATGGGTGCCCGTAGCGTTGGTGCGCGGCTATTCGGCCAGCAGCACGACGATGACCCGACAGTGCCCCCGCCCGGCGAGGATGTGCTGGATGGTCTCCAGTTCGGCGGCAAGCGCGACTACGGCTACGGCGAGGTTCAGATAAAGCACACGCAGATAATTAACCTCGATGAACTGAACTACTCACAGCTCGAAGGCGCAGAGACGTACCTCATCGAACTCGTGACGCCGTTCGTCTTGGAGTCGGAGTACCCGGACGCCAGCAACACCACAGTGCCGTGGTGGTGGGCGGAAGACCGGGGTGATCTCCGACTCCGTCAAGAGAAGCTCCTTGAACAACGTGAGGTCTTCCAGCTGGAGACGGTCGATCACGGTCAGGTCGTAAAGTACCTCGGACCGCCCGGTGGAGACCGCGAAGAACGGCCTTTTCGGGTCGGCTCACACTCCCGATACGGCGGGAACTGCGGCTGAAGCCCCTCGGCGAAAGTGTCAAGATGCGGAGAGAAAGGACTGATCAGGCTCGTGAATCAATCCAGGAATGACAGTGAATCGCCCGACAAAAATTCACGCGGTGAGCTGAATAAAGAAATCGTATTTGCAACGACTGTTAGATGCCGGAGGAGGTCACATACTGAGACGTCGATTGAGAAAGTCGGTCAACAATCGGAACATCCGGAGCTTCTGATCCTGGTCCGAAGATCCATGTCCTTCTTGACCGAGTTCTTGATACTCAAAGTCCTCATCGCTCCCTTGCTCGTATCCAGCCTGTTTCAGCGCGTCACGAAATATTCGTGCCTGTGACACAGGCACCCGGCGGTCGTTGACACCGTGAACCAGCAGCATCGGTGCGTCAATATTCTCAATGTGTGTCACCGGTGATCGCTGCTCATAGATACCTGGGTTCTCCCTGGGTGTGCCGAGGTATTTTTCCATTAATTCAGTTCGATAGTGTGGCATCGTGTTCTTGAAGATATCCTCAAGATCTGTGACACCAATCCACGCGACACCAGCGTCGTACTGGTCTGGATACTGAACGAGTTGCCAATATGCGGAGTAACCTCCATATGAACCACCGAACACTGCAATTCTGTCATCGTCAATCCAGTCATATGCTTCTTTGACATGCTCAAGACCGGCCATAATATCGCCCTGCTCGGCTCCCCCCCAGTCGTCGTGAAGTTCCCGAACAAACTCACGACCGCGTCCAGTTGACCCTCGATAATTAATCTGTAGCACTGAAAATCCCTGAGAGAGGAGTACTTGTGTGTACAGGTCGAAGGATTTCGTGTCTCTGGCTGATGGCCCACCATGGGGATTGACAATCAATGGTGACGGACGTTCACCAGAATCATACAGTAGCGCTCCAATGTCCAGCGATTTATATGGATCATGTTTAATCGCTGTCTGTTGTGTCTCAGGAATCCCATTCGAGCTAAATCTAACGTACTCAGCGTCTACGAAATCGCTTGAATCAAAGGTTCCATGGACAGCTTCAACGAGCACCTCAGAGTCATGAATTGAGTAATCGTATATGAGGAGGTCTGGCCGGGTCGTTGGTGATGTATGTGTAAGCACGGCCCTGCTCTCATCGACAGTGGGGGATCCGCCATATCCGAATCTAGCAACTCCCTCAGGGAGGTCAAACTCTGTTGCTTCGTTGCTCTCAATATCATACACAACTGGTACAGATACTGCTTCTCGGACTCGAATACCGATCACACGGTTGCCGTCCGGAGTAAATGCCACCGCTGATTCTTCACGCTGGTCATCGCCAAGCCATTTGAGTTCATGCGTCTTGAGATCGTAGACTCCGATTCGGTCGAACTCTGCAGTGTTATCGGTAATGAGTAACTGCTGATTATCTGGACCCCAGTCGACTGGAGTTGACTCTGCGCCTATTTCTCCAATATCTAAATTCCGTGGGTTGGAGCCATCAGCGGCCGCTACATACACATCCCGGTTATTAAAATCGTCGCGCTCGTTGGTGCTGTAAGCGAGCCGATTACACTCGGGAGACAAGATTGCATTAGCGGTCGCTCGGTTGTATGACGTGATTTTTTCTGTCTTACTGGATTCAAGATGATGACGATACAAATTCATTTGTCCGTCGCGGGTTGACCCAACGATCAGCGTTTGGCCATCTTCGCCGACATCATTGAGAACGACCTGTCCGTCCATTTCGATGACTGTCTCCACCTCACCACGAGGTGAAATCCTGTAGACGTCATTCTGCTCATTTCCATCCTTGTCGAAGTGGAAGTATACCCAGTCACCATCAGCTCCCCATTTCACGAACCAACGAGCATTACGTGGGACTTCGCCATCGCTCCATTGCTTACGTTCACCTGACTCGATATCCAGCACGTGAAGTTCGTTGCGACCAGTAATATCGTAGTACATCGCTACTTTGTTGCCATCTGGAGAGACCGTCGGATGGGCAAGCGTTGGAAGACTGGCGAGTTTCTCAAGTACGTCCTCAGTCTGAGACATGCTACTCATTACTTTCATGTGTCATCCACAGGCCACTGTAACTGTCGCCCAAAGAGTTCGAGTGGCGCCGGAGACTGGTTCGATATCACTGACCGACATTTGCTGGCAGTAACTCGAAACAGCTCGAACCTCGTTATGACGGGCGGAAACAATACTGCAGGTAATTTATTCCTTTGACACCCGAATTACATATTGGTCATGACGAGTCTCAAGGAATCCGTCGTCAATCGAAGAGAGCGTATTCAGCCACCACAAACAAACAATTACGGGAACGCACATGGTGGAGAACTAGTCAAGATCATGGATGAAGTCGCGGCGATCAGTGCAATGCGCGTTGCAGAATCTCCTTGCGTTACCGCACGGATAAGTGAGGTGAATTTTCATACACCGGTACAGGAAGGAGACGTGGTCGGTGTTGAGGCGTTTGTCTATCAGACGGGTGAAACTAGTCTTGACGTGTACACCCGAGTCGAACGTGA
>KE356563.1:18817-26012 GCA_000416005.1 Haloquadratum sp. J07HQX50
CCGCTGATAATGGTCGAGAGCCTCAAGCCCGAGATCTTTTCCGAAGCCAGATTGCTTAAATCCACCATACGGTGCATCGGGAAGAATCGGGCCATACTCGTTCACGTATACTAACCCGGCATCTAAATCATCTGCTGTTTGATGTACAAGTGATGTGCTCTCGGTTCCAATTCCGGAAGCTAGCCCATATTGCGTATCGTTCGCTAATTCGATCGCTTCGTCATAGTCTTCAAATGTCATGATTGTTTGAACCGGCCCAAATATTTCCTCCCGAGCGATTGTCATCTCGTTCGTCACTCCTGCAAATACAGTTGGTTCAACATACCATCCATCAGAGAGTGCCGCATTGTCGGGCTTCCCCCCACCGCAAAGCAATGTGGCTTCCTTTCTTCCCGTTTCAATGTAATTAGTGACAGTCTTGAACTGACTTTGTGAAGTCAGTGGCCCCATCGTCGTCTCCTCAGAGAGTGGGTCACCGAGCACGTACGACTCAGCCGCATCAACAAACCGCGAAGTAAACTCATCAACAATTGACTCGTGAACAAGCGCTCTTGAAAGCGCATCACATATTTCACCGGTGCTATAGAAAATCCCGTCAGCAACTGCTGTAACTACCTTATCCAAGTCAGCATCAGGAAAAACAATAAATGGTGACTTTCCTCCAAGCTCCATCGTGACCGGAGCAACACGGTCAGCGGCCGAGTGCATAACGCTCCTTCCAACTTGAGTACTACCTGTGAACGATACCTTTCGAACCTCCTCATGTTCAGCCACTGCCCGTCCAACATCGCTTCCCGAGCCGGTGATCACGTTGAGAACGCCATCAGGGAAAATACCCTGAGAGAGCTGTGCAGCGCGAATTGTTGAGAGTGGTGTTTCGAGAGAGGGTTTCAGTATACATGCATTTCCTGCTGCAAGGGCTGGTCCGAGTTTCCATGTAGCTGCCCATAATGGATAATTCCATGGAACGATTTGTCCGACAACACCATATGGCTCTTGAGTAGTGTAGAGGTGCAGGTCTTTTTGAGCTGGTATTTCACTCCCACGCTGTGCCCGGCATACAGACGCATAGAACTCGATCGTCTCAATTGCCCCCTCAACTTCCCCACGAGCCTGTGAGAGCGGCTTCCCACAATCCAAACACTCCAGAGTGACGAGCTCATCCTGATGATCTTTGAGTGTGTCTGCCCACTCAAATAGACGGGCTGAACGGTCACTGGCGGTCGTATCTTCCCACCGAGTTTCGAATGCAGTCCATGCAGTGTCTACTGCGAGGTCGACGTCTCGAACATCGCACTTCGGGATATCAACGATTGGTTGATCAATGACCGGGTCTTGAATTGACTGACTATTTGCCGTTGTATATTGCTCGCCGTCGACCCATGAACTAAACTCAGATTGAGCCGTTACCTCGTCGTGCTTAGATAGGTGTCTATCATAGATTGCAGTACTCTCTGAAGAGTATCCCATACTAACATACCTCAATGAAATAAAAAAATACTTCTTCCCCTCTACCAGTCAAACAACATTTTTTCTATACGATCGTTGGTGCGATCTTTTCGGACACAAATCAGCAATATTGGCTTTTTTCCATGGATATTAATATCTCGTCTAACATCGTCACTTGTATATGATACAATATAGCCGTCAGTACGCCACACATATCTGTTTTGGATTTCAGATATTTCAATTTCGGATCTTCAGATGAGTCTCGGAGCACATACATTCTCCTTTCCTATCTGGGTTGAATTTGGAAACGGTAAGAGCGACCGAGTCGGTGAACTGATTGATACCAAGGGGTGGAAAACTGCACTCATTATCACTGATCAAGGAATTCGCAAGGCTGGCATTCTCGATATAATTGAGACATCAATCGATGATGAAAATATCACATATGATATATATGATAATGTAAAACCAAACCCGACAGAATCGATGGTATCTGATGCATTGGGCGTCTTAGAGAGCGGTGACCACGACGTTGTTGTGGCGGTCGGCGGGGGAAGCGTTATTGATACGGCAAAGTGTGCGACATTGTTAAAAACGAATGACCTCCCACTCTCTGAATACGAGGTAAACACGCCGGCAGATGTCACCGCAGGAACAATCGAATTTCAAACACATCCACTGATCACTATCCCAACCACCGCTGGCACTGGAAGTGAGGTTGATTATTGGGCAGTAATAACTGCAGAGGAACGACAATTCAAGATGGCGATCGGTCAACCACCACTATCTCCTGGGGGTCCATATCTTGGAGCAGACATCTCGCTCGTCGACCCCGAATTGACAGCGTCCCTTCCACCACGGCAGACGGCCGCGACTGGATTTGATGCGTTTTCACATGCTCTCGAGAATCACGTCGCTGCAGGCGCGCCTGAGTTGGTGAAGCCCTACACACGCCATGTAATGGGACTCGTTTCGACGTATCTCTCTGATGCGTATACCACAGGAAACATGCAATCACGGGAGCAACTTCTATTCGGTTCACATATGGCTGGCTTTTGTGAGAACTACGCTGGGTTTGGTGCAATTCACTCATTAGCCGAAGTGACAGGCGGGATGTATCCAGAAATCCCACACGGAGAAGCAATCGCAGTATTCACCCCACCAGTGATGCGATACAATTTAGAAACACATCCCGCTCGATACGCAGAGGTAGCGGAAGCTGTGGGTGTCACCACATCAGGACTATCTGATCTTGAAGCAGCGCGAAGGGGTGTTGAAGCTGTTGAGACGCTTATTGATTCAGTCGACCTTCCAACGAGTCTTGAGGAACTGGGTGTCGACAATGGCGATCTTGAGAGAATCGCATCGAAATCTCTCGAGACAATCGAAATCCATGACAACCCACGTGAGGCAGACGCGGCCGATTTACTGGAGATTACCAACAGCGCATACTAACATCGCCCCAATGGTCGGAGTCATGTCATTTCTTATTTATATACCACTGCGGCGAAACACTCCAAATAACTCACAAACGCTTGGCAATGAATTCGATATTGATAGCTATCATGGCACTCACCAGGCCCACGAAGGAGATGAGAATGAGAAATGTTGAGACGACGCTCACTGTCGGTGTGAGTGACTGTCGAAGGGAGCTCCAGGCCAAGACAGGGATCGTCTGTGTCTGGTAATTGGAGAGAAACAGTGCCATTACGAACTCTTGAAGACTCACGATGAATCCGAGGAGTGCTGCAACAAAGACACCGCTCTTCACATTTGGAAGCACCACATAGATGAATACACGAATTGGGTTTGCTCCGAGATCCATTCCTGCATCGTGAAGTTGCCAGTCAAATCGCTGAAGAACTGACTGCATGACAAAGAATACGAGCGGGGTCGCCCAGAGACTATGAGCAAGAATCACCGCGAAATACGATGACCGAATTCCAAGTCGGCTGAAGTACACTAGAAGTGTTACTCCAAGAATAACTGGTGGAACCAGCAGTGGGAGAATAACTATCGGTGTTAATAGGTTGCTCGCTCGCCCCCGGTGAGTTTCTACTCCAAATGCAGCAGTAAGCCCCATGATCGTCGCTAAGATTGTCGTTCCAACACCAACGATGATGCTATTGTCAAATGCCCTCAGCCAGGCGATGTCAGTGAAGAAGGCACTATACCATTGGAATGAAAATCCTTGCGGGGGGAACTGGAGATTGCCTGAGGAAGAGAATGATGTTGCGATTACAATTACCAGCGGGAGCAATAGCAGACTGAATATGACGATATATCCAAAACGAAATGCTGCCGTTCCGATCTGCTCTCTACTGACTGACATTTTGAAGATTCCCCCCAATCCGGCCGAGAGTCACGTAGATGAACAAAATACTGACGAGCATCAACACGAGCATGATTGTCGAGAGTGCCGTTGCAATCGGCCAATTGAAGTTGATCAACATCTGTTCTTGGACCTCAAGTGCAAATGTTCGATCGCTTCCTGCACCGAGCAGTGCCGGTGCTGAGTATGCGCCAACACTCCAAGCGAACGAGATCACAGTCGCCACGGTGATTCCAGGCATAATATCTGGCAGGACAACTTCGAAGAATGACCGGACTCTACCAGCTCCGAGGTCACGCGCGGCCTCAACGAGTTCCCATTTCACTGATGACAGGACACTGTAGACGGAGAGCATCGCATATGGGAAGATAATGTACACCTGTCCAACAATCACGCCAATTGTGTTCGGGGCAAGTTGAACCGGCGACTGGAGCAACTGCACTGCTAACAACAAATTGTTGAGCGTGCCATTCGGGGCTAACACTGGAATCCACGTGTATGTCTTAATCACGAGCGTCGTCAGAAGTGGTAAAATAACAGAAAACAGGAGGGCTGATTTGAGTATCCCACTGGCACGCCATGCAGCGTAAGCGTAAAACACAGCGAGAGTGACGGTAATCACAGTTGCAATCACGCCCAACTGAAACGAGTAAATAATAATCCCTTGTAGTAGCTCTGAGCGGATCACCTCGATATACGATGCGACAGAGAATGTTCCTTCAGCGTATGGGATGCCCTGAGATTGCTCACTTAGACTGATTCGTATGAGAATAACAAATGGAGCGACAAATACGAGTAGCTCAAATATGATGAGCGGGCTCATCAGCAATAGTGACCGTCTCAAGCCTGATTGGTTTCGGAAGGGAGTCCACAGACGCTCGAGAATAGTACCTGGCCGGTCTACGCTCACTGATATACCCTCATGCGATCGCCTTCAGAGTCAAAGAAGAGCATATCTTCACTCTGCCATATCAACTCGACATCGTCACCCTGAGTGATATCTGATCGTCCAGTCACCTGCTGCTCAACAAACAGGTCTTCGCTCCCGGTATCAACGATATATCGTATCGTCGAACCACGATAGATTGTATTCTCAACGACTCCGTTCACGCTCTGACCTTCTTTTCCGTTTCCATCCGCCCGTACAGAGTCTGCAATCGATGTCTCACCCCGACTCTGACTCTGTGGTTGGAGTTGCATGACCTCTGGTCGGAGTGAAATCGTGAGGTTCCTCTGGGAGTCTATCCCGCGATCACCTGAAACCTCAACAGTCGGACCAAGGGAGGTTGAGATGGCACATCGAGAGCTATTGAGTTGTTTGAATCTTCCACTAATGAAGTTCGTATCCCCCAAGAATTCTTCAACGAACCTGTTAGTGGGATCCTGATAGACCTCGTTTGGCTCACCTACTTGCACAAGCTCGCCATCATTGATAATTCCAATTCGATCTGCGAGCGTGAATGCCTCGTCTTGATTATGAGTTACATAGACGAATGTCTTGTCAAACTGCCCATGAATGTTCTTCAGTTCAATTTGCATTTCTTCACGAAGGCGCTTGTCAAGATTTGAGAGTGGCTCATCAAGCAAGAGAACATCAGGATCAACTGCCAGGGAGCGAGCGAGTGCAACTCGTTGCTTCTGCCCACCAGATAGGTCGGCTGGACTATAGTCCTCGTACGCTGCCATATGGACACGCTCAAGCATCTCACGGGCCCGCTGTGTCCGCTCGGTGCGACTATCACCACGCATTCTCAGCCCAAATACGACGTTTTCTAAGACCGTTTTGTATGGGAACAGTGCCCAGTCTTGAAACACCATCGAGGTATCGCGTTCGTACGCTGGATTTTCGGTGACATCGTGACCGTCGATGTGCACAACTCCTGAAGTTGGAGTTTCGAGACCGCTTATCATCCGCATTGTTGTTGACTTTCCACACCCACTGGGCCCGAGTAAACAGAGTAACTCGCCATCTCGGACTGACAACGAGATATCATCAACTGCGGTAAGGTTCCCAAACGACTTCGAGAGTCGTTTTAATTCAACTTCTGACATAATATACGTTGGTGTAAATTAAACGAATAGTCCCCGGATTAACACCTGACGTATCTCGTCGTCCAAACATCGCTACCCCGAGTTTGCCTCCATTTTCGAAATGCGATCACTAAACATCTCAAAGTTAGAATTAACGTAGCTGAAATCAGGCCAGGCAATCTTCGCTGCTTCCTCACTATTCGTTGGGAGGTCCTCTGTAAGCTTATCAGTGGCGTACTCCATGTTCTTGTTCGTGAATAGGGTTGGACTGTTCTTTGACCACTGCGTTTGCGTGTCAGCGTCCATAATAAAATTGAGGAAGTCTTCAGCCATTCGCCGTTTATCAGTTCCGCGGACTGGGCACCAGTGGTTAACGAATCCACTGTTTCGGGACGGTGCTGTATGACTCAATTCATCATAGTCACCAATATCGAATGCAGTCTGCTCATAATACCACTGAGCATAATCAATAATACCGTTATTGAACATCTGCCAGATATCTTCACCGGACGTGGCCCACCCTTGAACTCCCCCACTCTTCGCTCATGTAATTGAACACATCCATCCTCATTTCAGTGTCATACACCTCTTCGGCTAACTCCATATCGTCCATCGCAACAGCAGCATCATGCTGTGGGAACCACCAAAATCCCTTATCGATGCCGATACCATTACTTTTCTGGACTTTCATTGATGCGAGATCTGACCACTGAGATGGCTCAAAGTCGAGAGTATTTCGATAGATGAGGGTCGTCGGGGCACCGTCTGCCGGCACACCGTACTCAGTGGTACGGAAATCGGTATAATAGTCGATAGCTTCAGTCAGATTTGGAATGTTCTCTTTCCGCAAGGGGAGGAACAGGTCGTCGTTGCGGCCAAGAAGGTAAAAATACCCTTCCGTGATTGTGACATCAAAAGGTGGCTCATCTTCGGGTGCAGAGCGTATCTGAGCAAGAATTTCATTCCACCCACGATTAACCTGCAATCGTCCACCAGTTTTCTCTTCATACATCGGCTTGATTGTCTGTTCAAACCGATCTGCATAGTTTCCACTCCACACCATCACCCGAAGTGTTTCACCGCTAAAATCAGGCCCGCTATCTGCCTCTCCAGCGGTGGCACCACCCTCGCTACTACCACCACCTTCGTTACTAGCTAACGAAGTACATCCTGCCAGAATTCCTGTTGCACCCACCCCAGCAGCAGTAAGAAACTGACGGCGGCCACGAACGCTACTATCAGTTGAGTTACTATTGAAATGATTATGCTTAGCACACATGCTATGCCAGAACACGCCACTGTAGTAATAAAAATTTACCTACCAATATACTGCTCTCACTCCAGAACTGAAATAATAACTCGATTGATAAGCGCTGAAGAAAT
>KE356563.1:27267-37601 GCA_000416005.1 Haloquadratum sp. J07HQX50
GCGTTGTCTCAACACTACCCTCATCATCAGCTGAGGACATTTTCGCTAAACCTCCACGCTGTCTGTTGCGTCGGTCTGTGTTTTCATATATCATTATATATTGATGCATCGTATTAGGAGTACCCGATCAGGTACATATTGTTCGACTCATTCGAACTGGCGAATATGATAGCAGTTTTATTTAGTCCTTTAATACTGTGGGACACTCATTGGCTCAACGTAATCAATCGGCTTAGTATTTCAACGTCATATTTAGGCCCAGAATCGCCAGTGGCCCTCTCACCTGCCGTGAACGGCGGTATTTCCTCGCTACAGCAAAGATAAATTATAATATCGTAGTTTAAATTGACTGAGACACCTCTGCGCTGAATGATCTGCAAATGTCATATTACTGTCTCGATTAAGTGTGGCCTTCACTGTTACAATTAGAAATATCGATCTCAACGCCACGTCGGTCGTTCGTTTGCTTGATTTCAAGACGGCATTTCTACGCGTCGCCACGTATGTTGGTTTATGTCAGAATAAATGGTATATAAAATAATTTATTTAAAACGCTGCAACAGCTACTACTTGCCCTTTCAAAATATCCCCATGCAGCAATTCCACAGACAGGTGGACTGTACAAGCTCAACTCGAGTATTTCAACTATCTTTCATATCAACAATCAAATATTTCTGGTATAAATCTAAGTCTACTCAAACCAGCTGAGAGGGTGAAGCCGACATTAAGACGTGCTCGTTCGATAGAGTATTCAATGATACCGCTAGATCTGGCTGTTTCCACTGTAGTGCGAATATCCCCAGAGCTCACCACTCTTCAGCAGGCGCTCCGAGCACAGTTCATGTTGTTCTTGATGTGCCGTGATGCGGATAGTGTCCTCACAATTTCGCTCGGCAAGTGTAGTTCGGGAATTGTAGGTTCCTGTGACGACGAGAGACGAAGTGCTTCTAATCCACTTCTTAGACGGGAGACTCATCTGAGGTCCGGAACGATCGAACAAGACACAGACTGTCACAAGGACAGGCCCTCATCAGGACGTTATTTTCAGCTCGATATGCAGAATAACAATGAGGGGCTGCTGTACGACGCCACGCCCGAAGCACGGTCAACATACAGCACAACTACTTGAGTTGACTCGCGAAAGAAAGCGTAGACTGAGACAGATGATACCAACCTCGTAGGGAACACAACTCAGCGCGTCGCTGCCAGAGCACCCGATGTGATGGAGAACTACGGCAAGTGCGACAGGTTCGTCATTCCGAATAATACCAGAGATAGCGATACCTGCTCAGTGAAAACTACAAGAAAAGAGAGAGGTCTTATTCATACCAGTGGGTGGCTCTGTGAGCGCGAGCCCGCAGAACATATCAAGAACGTTCTTGAGTAGGGTGACACCTATATTGATATTGTCACTATTCGTCTGTTCTGATGACACCGGGTGGGTCTCATTGCTCAGAATGTCGACACTGAGCTTCCAAATCGAACATAGATACAAAATAGCGCAACGCCTGCCAGATTAAACTCCGGGGTATCATATGTATCAAGCACGTAAAATAGACACACAAAATATAAACCAATGTCACCAATCTCGCACTTACCCAACAAGACATACGACACATGCAAGCAGTTATTATGTCAATATTACCCGTCATAGTATGATGAAACGACGTACGCTGATTCGGGCTGTTGCAGGGAGTATCGCTATCGGGGGCACAGCAGGATGTCTGAGCGCGTTTGGATCTGATCAGTCACCACCCCCACGAAAATCAAACGTGATTCGCAACATCAGCTTGATGAACGATGGTGAAGCGCTCAAAGTGACTACGGTTCCAGATAAATCACAGTGGGTGATGACACGCCGAGAAATCAATGCTGAATTCTCACAAGCTCAGAGTAATACGTCTGATAATCGCGTGAACCGGCGTCCACCCACTCTTGCAGGGGCCATTTCAGGTTTAGGCGCACTCTCTCCGGTCGGGACGGTCGAAGCAGCAAAAGGGAGGGGCGCAACCGGGAGAGGACGTGGTGGATTTTCATCTGCACCACGCACATCCAGAGGCCGCGCGTGGTATGGAGGTGGTGCATATGCCTCTACATGGTACAACAACCACGATGATGACGTCTCCCGCGTTCCAGTCACAGTTGGCTTGCTCGGCATCGGATTCATTGGAGATAATGATGCGTTCACTGAGCGGTCCCCTGGGCCCGGGCCTATTGACTGGAATGAAACCTATGATGACTCGCCCAGAGAGATTCAATCCGATCTCAGCCCGCGCAGCGGATGGTACCGAGTTGGGACGGAGGTTAACGCTGAACTCGCTGGTGGTGGAACCCAATCTCTTGGATGGGAGTGCGTTGATCTGCGTGTTCGCTCCGGCGGAAATCAAGGGGAGATATCGAAGAAATGGAAAGTTTCGCCTCGAATATGAGTCTTCGATATAATGACCCACAGGCAGAATAAAGCAGCCTCTGGTGCGCACTCACATGTCCAGATGATCGCTGTTTTCACTCAATTCAACGACCAGTGAAGCGGCTCACAACGCCCTCGGCGCAAACAAGCCTACACGCAATTACGTTCCTCGTCGCGTTCTGTAGTTTCACATACGAGCTCGCATACTCAGAGCTCTTGACCGTGATGTATGGCGGGACGGTAACTCAGTACGGCTTAACAATTGGTATCTTTTTTTCATCGCTCGGAGTCGGGTCCTATATCGCCAAGCAGTTCGACGAAACCCGTCCCGAGAATGTATTTCGTACTGAGCTATACTTGGCGTTCACAGCTCCTGCTGGTCTTCTATTCATCCTTTGGATTAATACGGCTGCAGTGCCGCAACTGCTTCCAGAAATACTGCTTGCGTTGCTAGCTCGTCTGCCAGTAGTCGGGATTGGCGTGTTATCAGGCTTCGAACTGCCGTTATTACTTGCACTTGTCAAGAACTTAGACTCACCCTCGTTGTCACTGCGAATGCGGTGGATGACGAACGGTATTGACCGGGTAATTAATACACTCGTCGGGCTGCTATTTCACACGTCTGACTCAAGCAGTGAGTATGATACCTATTCGACAGTTCTTGCAATGGACTATCTTGGAGGGCTGATTAGTGCTCTCATCTATGTATTCGTTCTGTATCCGAGTGTCGGGCTTATCGTCTCTGTATTTGTGTTAGCACTCATAAACGCCGCTGCAGCTTTGTTCTTTACTTGCCGATTTAGCTCTCGGTCATGGGGAGTTCTTGCCACAGAAAATCGCGATATTATCACCCACGAACAGACAGTCGTGTTTATTATCACGATTGTCCTCACAGCAACCCTCGGTGGAGCTGTTGTATCATATCGGACGGTTGATGAGACACTGACAGAGTATTATCTCGAGGGGAATATTGAACAGGAGTATCCGCCTGAGACAGTAAACGTGGAGATCACGACCCAGTTCACGACCCAATATCAACACGTGGTACAATATAACCGGTCCTGGACGGGAAGTAGTAAGAATCCACTTTTTAGTGGGCAAACAGAGCGATGTCTTCGTCTTGATACAGCAATACAGGTGTGTGATAGCACAGCACGCCCATATCACAGTGGACTGGTAGATGTTCCTCTCTCAATGTACCCGAACACCACAGACACCGATGTGCTTCTTGTTGGTGGCGGTGACTGGATTGCACTTGACCACCTGCGTCGTCATAATGTCTCGGTTGATCATGTCGATATTGATGCTGAATTTATGCGGCACGCCAAAACAAACCCATTCCTCGCGGAGTATCACGATGACGCATACACATATGAACACGCACAAACATATCAGGCTGACATCTACGACTACCTGCAGCGCACAGATACACAGTATGATGTCATTTTGCTTGACCTGCCTGGTGCCAAAACCGATGACTTGCTTTCAGTTTACTCAACACAATTCTATAGATTACTTGGCGATTCACTCACAGAGACCGGTGTGATTGCAACGTGGGGATATTCACAGTATACGTATCCAGCTCATCAGAAGGCATATTTTAATACAGTTTCTGCAGCAGGCTTCACCCAGTATCAGTCATACTATGCATATGATGATTATAACGGCGACGGCCAGGCTGTGCGCGGAGAGCGCTTCTATTTATTTGCCCCTGACACATCACGGCCAATAATCACACCAGCGAATGGGACTCAGTACGTCAAGAAATATCGAAGTCAGTACGAGTCAAAACAGTGGCACCCGATACCCACATACCGTGGTGTGAGACCGAATACGCTGTTCAACCCTAATTATGAGATGCTCATAGACACGCAACGTAAGCAAGCGCCAATCTCGGATCGATTTGAACGACTTCGGAATATGACAGTGTCCGATTTGATATAATCATGTCACCACAGAAGCTCTATCTTATCCAGTCAAAATGGCCGCAATCAATAGATAGTATCGATATCAAAGCAACTCATGAAGCAGTCTTTTGCGCACACCCGGCACAGTTCCATATTGTCGGAGAATCACATGCTGTGAGCGTGCCAACACTTCCTTTCTATGAGATCTTCTCATGTCAGCCAGCACGGGCAGAACAAGCACCAAACACGACAATGGAGACGGTTCAGCTCACTCTCAATGCAGAGCTAAGCATCGCACACACTCTAGCAGATAACAGTGGGACTGTTCGTACGACTGTCCAAATTGAACGGTTAGAAACGTTCCCAGGCACGCAGTCATTCACAGTTGCATACAAATTCGATAAGAACGCGTATACAGCAATCAAAATCGTCTCACAGAGAGAGTATCGAACGTATCATACATACCCTGAGCACGATCTTACAGTTGTCTCATGTCATCGTATCGTTTCTTCATCTGGAACAGAGTCTTCACAGATAATCGAACCGAGCACACAGTGACCAGCGACAGAGACGCGATAGTAATCTGAAGTAATTCAAATGAGCTGTACATATACGAGTAACCCAGAGAGGAACCAACGTTCATTCCTGACAACCACATGGTCATGTCCACACGAATCTCACCCAGAGGACAAACACTGTATATTTCACATGACCCCTGAGAAACGGCGGTATTATGAAATCACACCACAGGATGTCCAAGCCGCACTTGTATCTGAGCTGGAAGCTGAGGATAATGACAAAAAGGAGTTTGTTGGGGCACATATCCCGCACCTCAATCTCGATTACATTGATATTGAGACAGATAATCAGTACCCGATTGATTTTCGAGATACGACGATTGAAGACGGTATTTCGGCGGCTCACGCGCGGTTTGAAGAGCGTGTTGACCTTCGAAATAGCACTATTGGTGGCTTAGATGCGCCAAATTGCGTATTTGAGGATGGATTACTTGCCTCTGAGGCAGTCTTCACTGATGCAGTCTCCTTGTCTGAGACGGCATTTGACGGCGACCTCGTCGACTTTACAGGTGCAATTTTTGAGCGTTCTTTCGTAGGCGAGCAAGTAACGTTTGCTGTCGATGTATCATTCAGGAACGTAGAGTTCAGACACACCGTGTCATTCGACGGTGCATGGTTTACTGAACAAGCAAGCACAATTGATGATAATGTTGACTTTGAACATGCAATCTTTCATGATACCGCTTCGTTCAGACACACCTCATTCTATCACACATCGTTTCAGGAAGTCACGTTCCACGATACCGCAGTTTTTGAACAGGCCACAGCAAATGGCACCCTCCGATTGAGCGGATCTGTATTCCACGCTGAGGCTGATTTTGACGAGTTGCACTGCGAGAAAGATCTCTCATTCAGCAACGTGGTGTTTAATGGAGAAGCCTTCTTCAGGGGAGTGTCAGTTGCGGGAGGCACGGATGTGCTTGCAGATGACTTCTCAATGGCTAATGCCACATTTGAGAAGAAGGCTACATTTGAGCACGGAACATTTGGGTTCACAAACGTAAAGGGAGCAGAATTCAACGCGTGCGTCAGTTTCGAACGAACCACGTTTACCGATGATGCAGTCTTTGTTGATGTCACGTTTGATGACACCGTTGATTTTGATGAAGTCATTTTTGACGGTGATGTAGAATTTACAGACAGTGTATTCAGTGAGAACGCTGTGTTTCGAGGGTCCGAGTTCAATGGAGGAACGAATTATCTTGAATCTGATGCAGTGTTTGATAACGTCACATTTACTCACCCAGCTAAGTTCAGCAATACAGATATCGTCTCGATAGAATTTAATGCAACCGAGTTTCAGTCGACTGTCGATTTTACTGACGCTGAAATCACTGAGACACTCATTATCAAAACTCCGACTTTTACTGATAACCCATATTTCAATTTTACTGATGCAACGGTCAAAGAGGGAACAATCGTGCAACCAGAGCATGGGTGGGGGTACTTTGACTTCACACAAGCAACAGTCGGAGATGTTTCGTTAACAGCCGTTAATCCAACGGATAGACGAGAGTTACTCGACTACTTTCGTTTCTGTGATACAACCTTCGATACATTTGATTTTTCACAGCATCTTGAGTATCTTGATCGCAACGACTGGATTCTGCATAGCTTTACTGAACCAGAGGCTGGGTACACACCAGCGCTTGAGCTCACGCCAGCGCGCATCGAAAAAACATATTTGAAAGCGAAATCAAGTGCGTCAGACCAGAGCAATATCAAAGCCGCTGGTGAATTTCGGATTAAACGGCAGCAGTACGCACGAAAAAAGTTTGCTCAGATTGCACTCGATTCGACGGAAACAATCCGGACACGAATAAAAAACGGGCTCCGAACGACAGAAAACTGGTTTCTTGGCTTTTCTTGCGGCTATGGACTCCGTCTGTATCGAATCACCACCGTGTTCATACTGTTTCCGTTGATAGCTGCGATTATCTTTGCTCTTGGGGGGCCACTGTTTGAGACTGGTGCTGGGCAGACTTCGCTCTCTCAAATTACAACTGAGGCCGGCATTCGCACTGTATTGCTCAATGTATACTTCTCATATATTACATTCCTCACGATCGGGTATGGTGGCATTGGTCCGCTCGGTCTCGGCGCTCGATTCCTTGCGGCTATCCTCGTTTATCTCAACGTGATCCTTGCTGGGCTCTTCATTTACTCGTTGATTAAGCGGAGTGAGATTTAGCATACAGTGACTCAACAAAAGCATAATACACACTCAAGCGGGTACGTTTGTGTATACAATGAGCAACGCACAAGCGCACAGTCTCACGGGAGATATTACACTCAATGGGGGTGAGGAGACACCTATTTCAGTTGTTGATGCTGAAAATGTCCATCTCAGACGAAAGTCAGTGACCGGCAGTCTAAAACTCGTCAACCCTGAATACGTGTTTTCCTGTCAGAGGCCAACCGAACAGACTGTGCAGCCAGGTGAGACAGAGACCACTGTGAGCGGGTCGATCGAAGACATCTATATTCCACATGATGGTGTTGACGGTACCGTTGTTATCGATGGCGCACAGGACGTGTATATCGAGCCAAACGCGATAAGCGGTGATATCGAAATCGTTGGCGAAGAACAGCTATTCTATAATCAACTCACAGACTCCCCGTATGGATACGGTGCGTATGACGCACATGGACTTGGATGGAAGCGATCAGTCTCCGTGTCCGACCCAAAACATGGTGTCAGTGTCACTGGTGGGCGATCTACCGCGGAAATAACCGATGTAACGACAGATATCGAACTTATTGTATCTGGGTGGGACAATACGGTTGATATTACTGGGCGAACAGCGACGGTCACAGTCTATCTACTTGGGTCACAGAATACCGTTACCACGAGCCCATATATCGATATCGAGATTGACACACGGGCCGGCGTTGAGAATACCATTGAGCAGGAACCAGTCCCTGCCAGTGATATCATCGATACGACAAGAGAGGAAGCGTATGCTGGCCACCTATTGGGTCGAGATACTGTTACATTTCAGGAACCAGCCACAGACAAAGATTACTGCCCAAACTGCGGGGCGAACGCGAATGCTGTTGTAACTCGCCGTCAGGAAGATGCATTCTTCGTGACCAATTCCCCTATCTACCGATTTGACGCTGGGGGCAGTTCGTATGAGTGTGAAAACTGCTCACTCAATGCTGGTCCAGAAGTAAGGCTGTCGGAGGAAGAACGTAAGCAGGTACTTGGCTAATCAAACTGTCTCCTCAAGCAGAGCTAACTGACATCTTACCTGAAACCGTTACCAGAGATCGTGAGTATACTTCACGGTGCACGACTCTTGTGAGCACAAGATCTTGGACCACGTCCGACAACACGCCTAAATTGGTCACAAGATCGTCAATGTCGGTGTCATATTCATATATTCCTGAGAGAAGTCGGATTCATCACAAGAATTGCATCAATTGCGGGGACTCACGGCTACTTGAGTTTGACTCTCTGACAATTCAGCTCTGCCCGCCGAAAATAGGCAAGACGAGTGTCTCAAGGCTTGTCCACAGGGACTTCACACGGCTGGACAGTCGTCAAGTATTCTGAGCTGCACTGCACCCAACTGGTGAATTTGATTCCCCTCCCTTCGACCTCCCCTTGATTGGGGTCGGCTGGTATTTACGATAGAGATCATATGCGCTCTGCTTCAAGATGCACGCGAATAGAGAATTTGATCCGGGCTGCGGCTGGGAGCTCACGACGATAGACCCAAGTTGAGTCGAACGATACACTCTGTACTCAGATGGGTAATCCAGCATTTCTCGTGAGTCAATCCGGACAACTCACGAACGGGTTGCAAGCCATCATGTCTACTCAAGGATATGATCTGACAACGATTGTCATTGACAGCACTGAGGATAGTGTGCACTATCTTTCTTCTACGGCCATAGCCCGTATCGAACAGCACGTCAGCGATGCGGCTGAGTCGTACTTGACCGTAATTGATGGGGCGATGCATCCTGGCCAGTTTGTTGATCTTCAACTGCGGCTTCCACTGGCTACACTCCGAGACAGACGCGGAGTAATATGGGAGTGGCTGGGCAAGGAAAATCCAGTCGCGGCCACTCAATTTGACCTGCAACAGTGCCGTATCACACAGCGCAAAGCGGCTATGGAGCAGCGTGGTGACGCTACGAGTGGTCCATCTGGTACTAGTGGTGAATTGACAGCGGCTGAACAGCAGGTACAACAGTTACGAAGCACGCTCGAGAGTCGCCAGGCAATGGCTCGCCAGCGAATTCAGAGCAGCTATACTGATGTTGATAGTCAAATCGTGTTGGTCGGGAGAATGGACGCACCGACCACCACTGTATGGGCTGGGCTCACCGATCAAACTGTATCTTCGATACCCGGCCGTCCAGCACAGCCAACGACCGCGATTACGACATGCGGACCGCACACGCTTGCAGTTACTGATACACCCGGAATACCTGATTCGGATAACCTCCCTGAGTGGTTTAGTGAGACCGTCCCTGGGATGATGGCGACAATTGAAAGAGCTACGTGCGTGCTCGGCGTTGGGGACTGCCAATCATTGCTTTCCGTGCTCGATGACCAGTATGATCTCACCTGCCGGATACTGACATCTGCGGACGCCCCAACAGCTCGTGAGACGCTTCAAGATGTGCTTGAAACAGCAGAATATGTAGTCCAGTTGCCCTACAGCGATACCGCTCACACGTTGGTGTCTAAACTTCATGAGCAAACTACAGTCCATGCGATTGAATACGATGATGCAATCTATGTACGTACAGAGGTCGCGCTGTCAGCAGCTGACTGGCTCCGCCGTCAAACATTGGCAGTTGACGGCGACATCCAAGCAGATCCAACTGGCACATAATGTAGTGTCGTGGTGTTGGTAAGCACACTCATGTCCCGAAAGAGGGCAGATTCGATCTCCTCTCAGTGTGATTGATTCTAGTTCGAGATAGACGGCTCACCGACAAACGTCATTTTGAGCTCCTTGAGGACGCAACCACTCGGGTTACTGTTCACCCTGTTCGGCTTGGTTCGGCGGAGCGTGACCACTCAACAGGAGCTTCGGTGCAGATATGTTGAGGAGACCCAGTTCGTATCATCAATCCAGTCGTTGATAGTATAGTCTACTTTAGCTTTCGAGTCCCTACCAACCATATATCAATTTCCATGATGATACACACGATAGTTATCAGCCAGACTGCTGCGAATAAAGCAGATCGATACCTGACCACCTCTCAGCTCAAACAGATATTACGAGACGGTACTGGCTATATTTGCCGGCAGGCATCCCCGAATCACGACGGACTTTATCCTGAAAATGAATTCATTATGCGCGGTGAATTTTTTGGGCACTCACTTGATATCGTCTTCGCAGTCGAGCCCGACCAGATTATCGTTATCACCCAAATGTCACAGCACGCTGACAGCCTCCGTGGACGGTTCTACGA
>KE356563.1:37621-38709 GCA_000416005.1 Haloquadratum sp. J07HQX50
GGGGACTCTGTACCGACTGCCATTGAGTACGCACAGCAACGAGGGTGACAGTCTGAACAATACATGAGTGTGCTACAGGTAATTTTATTCGTTGGAGACTGATCGAATCGTGAGTGCTGCTTCGCACACACAAGTGGTCCCACACTTTGGACAGGGTCCCTCAGTATGTCCGGCAATAGAGTGTGTGTGTGCAACATCATACCCATGTGTAGTTAGCAATCGTGCTGGCGAGTCAGAACCCCCATGGAACCAGGCGTCAGCGATGAATGTATTCAGCCCCTGCGACTCACCAATCTCGTGTAATCGCTCAATCAGTGAACTGCCGATCCCTTCACCAGTCCGCTCAGGATCAACATAGCCCGCGTGAATGAATCCATACTGAGATTCATGCGGAATTGGCTCAACAGTATCGATAAGATGCATTGCATCCCGAAGTCGCTCTCGTGACGCGTATATTGTGAGCGCCATGACACCCACCAAGTCATCGTTCTGCTCTGCAACTCGAACAAAGGTTCCAGCACTCTCATCGTTTACTGGGACGTCGTACGACCAGCCATCGGCAAAGTGCGATGTAATAAGCGAGGCGACTGCATTCATTTCGTTTTGATTATTGCTAAGTGGACGTATGACTGGCATCCAATATTGTGTCGGGTCTGCGAATGTATGTGTGTTCAGATGTGTCGATATTCTATTCTGACCACGGCACAGGTGTGCCCTGTCTAATATTCCGCAAAACAACACTCCCGTCACGGTGGACGGTACTCGGGCCTATGCGCTGTTCTTTGGGACAGTGAGAGCTTGGTGACTCCGACCAGTCGTCCCACTTGAACCGCACGAGGCTTGCTTGTGTGACCTCTCAGGAACGTCCCTGACGCGGTAAGATCGTCGTGGCGCTTGAGTCC
The DNA here is from genome assembly GCA_000416005.1 of Haloquadratum sp. J07HQX50. Classification (GTDB taxonomy): domain Archaea; phylum Halobacteriota; class Halobacteria; order Halobacteriales; family Haloferacaceae; genus Haloquadratum. The sequence continues at coordinate 38,524 of KE356563.1, forward strand.
AAAGAAGCGTGTGATGCTGTGTCGTTCTGTCCGTGCGACCACACTGGGGACACTCTTGAGTGGTACACGCTTCCGACCGAACTTCGACCGAGATACCATATTCCTCGGCGGTACAACCCAGTCGCTCAGTGATTTTTTAAACGCCCAGGAGTCGTATGTCCAGCACGTGAGTCAAACTATCGATAT
>KE356563.1:39468-41174 GCA_000416005.1 Haloquadratum sp. J07HQX50
CATACATTTTGATATATACGGTCTAGTCGATGAATAAACCGGCTGCAAAACATCCGTACGGAACAGATGCCAGAAGCTAACTTGACAATGCAGTAGGTATAGCAACGTTGTATATTCTCTTTGCATCCTTACGCTATTTCGCATTCACATCACAGTATGCGATTCCACTGAGCCGAGTTCTTGCTCAACTACTTGGGGCAGTCTGGGGATATATTCGAGAGGTCTAGAAGACTCTGACTCACTGGATAACAATATTCTATGTTTTTGATAATTAGAGACCGAAGTTGAGCACGTAGCTGGGTGCAAAAATAGACTAATGAGTGCGTATTCACAGATATGATCTCGATTTACTGGCGCTCGTGTCAATCTCAGCGAGGTGAGACATCTGTCGTATGAAGAATTAGACGACATGTCCCTCTGGAATCTCTGTCACTCGACTGCATTAGCTTGGCACGAAATCAATGTCTGATCGCGAGAGACATGACTCCGGTTCAAGAAGACCACAGTTGGGAGTGACCGTTATACTGTGATTCCATGGGAGAGACGATTTAGCGGGTTAATATGGTCACGAACACGGCGACAGTGATTTGTCATTCTATCCCAATATACTGTATGAAGCAATTAGATTATCAGTCGCTATACGAAGCGGCTGTCACCTCCGTTGTATCCATCTACCGAGATCCTGGTCAGCGCGGTGCTGGATCAGGCTTTTTCTACGACGACACCCACCTCCTCACCAACGAACATGTGGTTCGCGACCGCGAACGCGTTGATGTCCGGTTTCATGACGGGAGTTGGGAAACTGGGACTGTCGTCGGAAGTGATGTATACACTGACCTTGCAGTAATTCATGTCTCAGACAGTCCAGTTGAGGCAACGCCCTTACAGGTCGCTGGGGAGACGACACACCCTCAACCAGGACAGCCTGTCGCAGCGCTTGGGAACCCACTTGGATTAGATGGGTCGGTCACAACTGGCGTAGTCTCTGGTGTCGACCGATCTATGCCAACGTCAGGGGGGTTCGCGATTCCGGACATCGTTCAGACAGACGCTCCAATCAACCCTGGCAACAGCGGTGGGCCGTTAATCGCAGCAATTGATGATACGCCTGCTACAAATGAGGGATATCCAGTCGTTGGAGTGAATCGTGCAAAGTCTGGTGATAATATTGGATTCGCTATCTCGGCAAGGGTCATCTCGGAAGTTGCACCGGAACTAATTACGACCGGTCGTTATCGACATTCGTACCTCTGTGTCCAGACGTTAGACGTGACACCACGTATTGCCAAAGCGAACGGTCTTGACGCCGCACGCGGCATCATAGTTGTTGATGTTCGACAGCAAACGGGTGGCGACCTGCTGAAGCCAAGTCATCAAGAGCGGCGGGTTGACCGAGTTGCAGTACCAGTCGGCGGTGACGTCATCGTTGGGATCGGTGGTCAATCAGTCCGGTCTCATGAAGAACTCACACGCCGCCTATTGACTGAAACAGAACCTGGAAATCCGATCACATTAGATATCGTGCGCCAAGGCCGAGAGGTGGGCATACAAACAGTCCCCGCTGAGCGCCCAGTTACGGCAGGCGATCGGAAACGCGCAGCGGACTCGTCAACGACGATCCCAATCAACTGACCAGTCATCGACAGGCGGTTCGAATTCCGTGGAATTGCGGCTGTTCTGTCTTTTGCCCGAGGTATTAGTTATTT
>KE356563.1:41499-43677 GCA_000416005.1 Haloquadratum sp. J07HQX50
GACACTTGTCTCACTACAGAACTGAATCAAAGAGAAAGACCGAGCCAGCTATTCACCTTGAGTAGATCACCGCAGCGTACGCTCCTCGAACCTGCCGTACGTGAAACTGACTTCGTTGAAGCGGTGAACAAGCGGAGTTCATGTGTCTGCATGAGAGTTGCTACGTATCGAAGTTTCAAGTAGAAATGAGCGCGGCGGCGAATATCCTCGCTTGAGAGCGTGGGGGAAGCGTCTGCTGGGAACCTGGGCGCTATGACTCGGCACAGGTACAAGACGGGAGCGCCTGTAGGATCGCCGCGGCCAATCGAGAGATGAGCAGGAAATCCTCGTAGATGACGCTCTCGGCTGAAACAGACTGAAACCTGGCAGACTCCCTCACGAAAGAATCCTTCCTATTCACGCAGAGGTGGACGTCGTACTATCTCCAAGCCACACCATAGCTTCCACACACATAGTCGTGTATATATCTTATTGAGGTGAAGTGTCATGGGCACGGTGGCCCGTGGCGTCCATATCTATCTCACTCGTCATCTGTGTAGCCGTGATACGTCTCAATCTGTTTGGATACTTTCTGTACGAGGAGTTGAACCGTATTCTTGACGAGGTTGGCGTATCCACCGTGTCGTAGATGCTGCTTCAGTCCAAGCCCTCATTATTGAATCTATTGACTTCGCTACGGACTTGTTGGGCTTTGAGATAGCCCCCGTGCAAGTTCTCAGGTCTCTTTTTGTGGGGAATTAACCCTAACGAGAGCGTGTGGGTTAGCTCTGAGTCCTGCGCTATCAAATATTTTTCTTGAGATAAGCTAAAGATGGTGATTTGTCGGCATTCACCCGCGGTGAGGTGACCCGCGAGACTCTGGCTTGAACCGTACAGAAACAGTAATTATGTTGTCCAGACGATGAATATTGACCCCTCCGGTGAAGGCTGATCGAAGACATTAGGATGAACCGTACCAGATTTTTTTTTCGATGCCTCGTGAGAATTGTAGAGTCGGTGTACAAAACTATTCACCGTGCACAGGATTAAATGAAACATACTACTCAGTTTCAATACACAAGTATATTCGGCTTGCACAATCTGACGCAGTTTCAACAGTCATTTTCCATCCATGCGAGCGGGCAATCATTTGCACGTTCGGTAACGACATCCCTGTCTCTGCAGAAGGAACCGCCTCGCCATAATTCAAAGCACGTTCAATCTCATCAGGACTAATGACATCACCGTCACTCCAGATCACTATCTCACCTGCGTCTAATGAGACAGAGACAATTGTTGCATTCATTGCACACATGAACTCAAACCCATTCCGAAACAGCTCTGCTAATCGCACATCGTCCCCCTGCACCGACCCGTCTGTTTCGATAGAAAGGAACATATCATCAATATCTGTTGCTTCCCACCCGCGGTTGACAATTTCCTGAAGATCACACGTTTCTGTGTTATCAAGCGTCTGTCCATATCGTGCGAGCCTCGAGAGGTCAGTAGTGACCCTTTCCATCCGTCCTAACGCGTCAGCTACATGCCGGCAGTCATCAACTGAAGGGGACCGATTATCCTCCGCTATTTCAGTGCCTACTACGTCTAAGTACCCACTGGCGATTGCTAATGTGTTTCGCAGTTCGTGTGTAATTGCCTCGGCAAAATCATCGAACTGCTCGTTTTGTCGTTGGAGTTTTCGGCGTTGCTTTTCAATCAGCGTAACGTCAGAGAGGATTACAACTTTTCCGGACTGAGTCGCCTCAATTGTAAGTGGCTGTCGCTCAATAGTGTAATACTGCGTTCTATCCTCGCAATCGACTTCAACAAGGTCGCTTTCGTCATTTAATTCTGCTGCCAGGCTTGGAAACGCTGTTCCAAGTGGTTGTCCAGCAGCGTGTTCAAGAGCGGGAAAATGTCTGATTGCTGCAGTATTATATTCCCTGATATTATCCTCTTTATCAAACACGAGTATCGGTTCATTAATTCCATCAATCACCTCATTCCGCCAGAATGCGGGGAGTGCAACGAACTGGTCGTCAACGATATAAAGAACTCCGACTCCGAATATAGCCACGCCGACGGGTTCATAATTGAGCATCAAGAGGAAATTTCCAGTATAACTGAGAATGTCTAAGATAGCTGGCAACCCGGCTATGATGACCAGTATGCTAACTGCTTTGCTGTCTAGCTCCGACT
>KE356563.1:44899-50885 GCA_000416005.1 Haloquadratum sp. J07HQX50
TCCAAAGCAGATACATAGGAAACCCATGTGATATGCGGGAACAACAGCACATAACGAAGTGATAGATCAACGCGGATCTCTATCGATTGGAAAAATACCCCCCGGCTGACGAGAACGCTTGGACTGTTCCAGTTCGTGGAAAGCGTGATGATGACGGTGTCACAGGGCTGAAAAACATACCGGTTGTTGCTCTGAAACTGTCGACTGTCATCTCAAGACACTTGGTGAATTGCGATGGGTTCCAATCAAACACCAGTCACAATGTCCGAAGTAAAAAACGAATATTATGTGGTGTTATCACTCATGCAAATTGGATCTGCATTGCCAATTCTCCTCAGGCCTCAGGAGGGTCGTGTCTTAGTGATAACGCCGGGTGTGTCGGCCGAGACCTGATGAGATAATAGCTCACACCCGGCATCGATAATATATTAAGCTGTGGTTTTACTAAGAAGGATTGTTAGCCACACGGTCAAGGGCGGCGACCCAGTCACCGCCCTCTTTGGTGAGTCGGATACCTTCACTTTGTGCTGAGCGGGCTCTCAATATGGCATCGCACAGCAAGCTCTTGTTGACGCTCTGTAAATATATATACGGGATAAAATATGACTAAATAGCTCTGAATATATGTCTCCGAAAGAGTAACTCATATATGTAGATATTCGAACCGGTTCGGCATTCTTGTCACCACTGTTGATCTAATCAACCTCTTCTCCAGGATTCCAATCAGTATCACACGTTTGTTATTCGCAATTAGGTTATGCAGATCCACGATACAGTTCAAATCGAGGTGTATATTTGAGATGGGTTATGCTACTGGCTGTTGCAGTCTGCGATTTGTCTAAGAGCCCTCGCAACAGCCTCAATCTCAACAGCAGAATCGAAAGATGTGAACTGGTCAAACGTGCCGTTTGACCAATCGTCGGTATTATTTTGCTCTTGAATCAATCCCTCAATAAAGACGGCCGCGCGGTAGGCCTCTTGGGGGTCGGGGTCAGGAGAGATATCTGCTGGAACGATTGAGTTAATATCGTCGTGATATGTGCGAATGTCAAACGCCCATGACCCTGAGGCGTCGCGAAACTCCGTATATCGGCTAAAGGATATATGTACGTCTGTTTGTTCTTCATCATTCATCTGTTTATATAGTTATATATACTGCTATTTATATTCTCTTGAGTCAATTACGAATGTCATGAAAAGATGAGATCTGAAAACGCATATAAACCCTAATATCATATTAAATGTGGGCTGAACGGCCGGTTTGCGAGGTGCATGTGACATGCGCACAGATGAACTCTGATCACTGGTCAAAGCGTCTTAATTAGAGCCTCAAACAACTGAGTGCCCTTACTCGTTGATATGAATAATTTATTGTTTCTGTATTTGATAAGCACGTGAACGACGACTGGTACCACATTACTACATATCCCGCCGATAGTGAGAATATGATATATCAGATCATAACCGATGTAGATGAGCTTTTTAATAGCGTGGAATATGACGACGGCCACCACCCTCCGAAGAGGTGATCAAGCTATTCCAGCCTACTGGGATGATTTTCACTGAGTAAGAGAATATCAAGCCAGGTTTTGTTGAGGCTCCTGATCTAGACCTATCAAAGCTCATATCTCCTGCACCAGCTGAGGCACGGGAACTCGTCTCACGCTTGGACATACAATGAGACATTCCAGGGGATATTGACAGATATGTATCTGAAATTATATTAAAACACAGAGTGACAGTGAAATTCTCACCCAAGCGCTTAATTTAGCGTTTCTCGAATCAGACACACTTGTAAACATCATGCACGATTCTGTCCTGCAATCAGCAAAACCAGTGTCGGGGGGAGTGCATCCCACTACGTGGACGGGGTCAAGCTGGATCTTCCGACATACCGAGGAAGGTAACCGTGGTACCAGTCCCTACTTCTACAGAGAAACGAGGCGAAAGTCTACTTATTTACAAGTGTGAAAAACCTTGACAGCCTGTGTCGTCAAATACCACCCTACCGGCGTGCTTTGCAGGAACTTTGATTATTATGCTCCTCTTTCCATCACAACGAGTCGGAGACCAGCTGAGCGACTGAATAGGAACACTTTGGACTGTGCCAACCAGCTATTACTATGTCATCTGGAGTTTAGGTCATCTTCCTACGAATGTCCACCGCACCATTCATATCTGTACTCATAGCCGTATTAACTTACAGACGCACCAGACTACAAACAGTTGGTGTCCCACACCTAGTCGCACCCGCGAACATCTCTTGATTGGTTTTATAACCCCCTGCTTAGTTATCTATTCCCGATCTGGATTCCACCGTCACGGTGTAGAGTTCATATACAAAAACACAGGCAACACCGAGCAGCGCACTCCAGAGCACAACCGCAAACAGCGTCGACCCAATCTGCATTAATTACTCACCTCATCGTCAGCGTTGGAGTCTTGGGTTGCTGCGGTCTGAGCTTCAGTTTCGCGCTGGCCGCCATCAGTCCGAGCGTCACTGAGCCGACTAATTTCGGTCCCCAACTCGTCGTGGTCGTATGCAGTAGTGGAAACCTGGGCAGCAAGCACTGTCAGTACCGACGAGACGACGAATGCACCGCCGAAGGCCGTCAGATACAGCGAGTCAGGTGCAGGTAATAATCCACCGAGAACGGGAACTGACCGTATGATCCCGCTGAAGTCGGGAAAGTATACGAGTCCGACGGCAAGTCCAGCGAGGCTACTGACGAGCGCACCAGCACCTGTGAGCCGTCGTGAATAGAGGCCGTAAATCAGGGGGATTGCGACCGCGGCGCCCAGCAGGTCGGCGAAGAGAAATAACCGAAGGACGCTGCGAGCACGAAGACTGACGTAGACGGCACCAACCGCACTGATAATTGTCAGTGCACGTGCACCAATCGTGAGCGTCCGGTCATTTGGGTCGGAAAGTAACCGTGGGAGGTCCGCTGTCACGACGCTGGCGAGGGCGTTGAACAGTGTATCGACAGAACTCATCACGAGCAGAAGCGCTAACAGAACGACTGCAACGACGAGCCACTCTGGAAAAGCTGACTGGAGGAGAATGAAGAAGGCGACATCAGCGTTGTACGCCGAACTCGATACATCCGTGACGATGTCGGCGCTACCGGCGGCGACGAGACCGAACAGTCCAGCAAGAAAGATAATGAGTCCGTTCGTCACGCTGGCACGTCGGAAACTCCGCCCAACGGTTTCGCTGTCAACTCCAGCGTAAATCCGCTGCCACCAGGTTTGGTTGATCAATTCTGCCCCAAGAATGGCGAATGCCAACCCGAAACCAAACTGAAGGCCGGGAACGAAACCGGGATCAAGTAGTGTTGGGTTTGTTGTGATAATATTCGCGTGAATCGTGTCCGCACCGCCCAGCGCAAACACCGCGCCACCGAGCGCGAGGACGAGCAGTGGAAGGACCACGAGTGCTTGTATGGTGTCGGTCAGAATCGAAGCCCTGAGTCCACCGTAAGTCGTGTATAAAACCACGAACCCGCCAACCAGGACAGCGGTTTGCCACTGTGGGACGCCAGCAACAAGCGACAATGCGCTGGCGATGCCTGTCAGCTCGGCAGCGAGAAAAATAAACATATACAGACAGCTCACCATGAGCACAAATGCATACATCGCCGGACCATAGCGGGCGTGGGCGTATTCGGTCAGCGAATGTCCGTCTGGAACGAGCTCACGGATTCGCGGTCCCAGTTTCGCGTAGACGAGCATTGGGACTGCCTCACCGATCGTATAGCCAATGACCGCGGCGATCCCAAAACTCGCTCCCGCCTCTGGGGCCGACAGCAGAATCCAGACCCCCATGACTGAGGCAACCAGCGTCGCTGTCATTCGGCCTGAGTGTGCAGAATTACGGGCGGTCAGTAGGTCCTCAACAGAGCCAACGGACCCCCGTGAGAACCAGAGACCAAGCGCGCTCAAGCTAGCAAGTGTCACGACGGTCAGTCCCAATACGACAGCGGTGCTCACCATGTTTGATCATCTCTCTTAGCCGTGTAGGCGGCATCGAAGAATGCAATCTCAAGCTCAACGGTCCGATGGAAGTGCCGGGCAAGCCGCTGTTGACGATCTGAGGCGGCCGCTGCACCCTCCCGGTCAAGCTCTGTCCGAATCCACTCGACGAACTCGTTGAAACCTGGATTATTGTGTAGCCCAATCCATTCGGCAAGATAAAACTGCTCGGGAGGCTCAGCATCGACACCAGCCCAAGCGCGATAGATCCACTCCGCAGGGACAAGGACAGCGAGTGTCTCAGCGTATCCGCCCTCTCGTGCAACTCGCTCGAGAAGATCTTCAAAAGCGCGTGTCGCCGGCATGAGGTCGGGCTCTCTGCGGTCGGACTCGGGCACGTCGAGAGCATCGAGCGAGCGCTCAAAATAGTCATTTTCATCGGCTGTAAGCGTATCAATAAATGTTCCCAGCCGGCCTTTCGCCTTCATCGATGATGCCTCGCCAAGCGCGTGGCCAAATGTCCCAACGAGTGACTCAACGAAGGCGTAATCTTGCACTAAGTACCGGCGGAAAACGGCATCATCAATCGTTCCCTCATGGAGTTGTTCGGTAAATCGATGTTCGACTGCAGCTGTCCAGTCAGGCTGTGAGAGAGCCTGACACCACTCAGTAAACCGGACATCGTCGGGCGAATCGGTATAGCTGGGATAATTATCTGGGATATCAACCGTGATTGAGCGCCCTGCTGAATTTCTCATATCTCCCACCCTTCTTCTCGCCAAGCAGCATCCCAGAATCGATACTCGTACCGAGCAGAGGTTCGGAATAATTCACGATAACGATCACGCTGGGCGGGCGTTCCCTCCGCCCAGACGTCATTCATCAGCCCCTTGCACCACTCTGTCAATTCAGTGAACTCCTCGCCGGCGTAGGTGTCAATCCACTCAGCGTACCCCTCGTGATCGGGCTTCCCCCGGTCGGCTAATCGCTTGCCAGTTATGTTGAACCCCCACATGCAAGGGAGCAACGCAGTTACAAGATCACCGAAGGTTCCCGTCGCAGCGGTCCTGATAAGAAAGTCCGTGTATGCCTGCGTCGTTGGCGACGGCTTGGTTGACCCGAGTTCGCTCTCGTTGATCCCGAACTCTGCTGCGTAAGCGCGGTGAAGATCCATCTCAGTGTTTAATGTCGATTCGAGGAGCTCAGCAAAGGTGCCCATCTGTGTCATATTAGGTGCCTTTGTCGCACCGTGAGCGAACAGACGGGCGTACTCGGTGAGATAAATGTAATCTTGCCGGACCCAGTAGCGGAACGGCTTCTCATTGAGTGTTCCATCGCCCAGTTGCCTGACCATCGGGTGATCGAAGATTGACTCCCAAATCGGATCGCCGATTGGTGCAAGTTCTTCAGTGCCGGTCATCAGTTCATTGTGATTGTGCGAGCATTATATAACTAATTAATATAATCTGGTTATTACAGACAGTCCCGACGACTTTTGTCAACAGTCGCAAAATATTGCTTATGTCGCTGGTTTTGCCAAGCGAGATTGTCGTCAACGAGGTTTTACCAGTTGTTCGGCCAATGCTTGCACGTGAGCTTGCAGATGCTGGTCTGACCCAGCAGACGATCGCCAACAATCTTGGCGTGACACAGGCTGCAGTGAGTTCGTATCTCAATAGCAAACCTGACCGGAGTGGACCAATCGCTGGCGACCCTCGAACACAAGCGACCATCGAGCGGATCGCGACAGGACTTGCCGATGAACAGATGGATGGCTATGACGCGCTTGCGGAATTAATGGATCTCATAGCGACGTTTGAGGATCGTGGACCAATTTGTGAACTTCATGAAGAGGCGATGCCCTCTCTCCGAGGATTAAGCTGTGATCTCTGCGTTCGCGGAATCGACTCCACGCTGGCAACCGAACGAGAAACACTCGCAAATGTCCGTCGAGCTGCTCAACTGCTCGCAACTGCTGATGGGATGACTGAAGCGATCCCTAACGTTGGGA
>KE356563.1:52228-59013 GCA_000416005.1 Haloquadratum sp. J07HQX50
TTTCCCAGCAGCAGTCACTGGAACAACGTTGCCGAAACCAGTCGTGGTTAATGCAACAACAGAGTAGTACAATGCTGTGCCGTAGTTCGGGAAATCCGGATTCACTCCGGACTCAACTCCATAAATCGTGCCGGCGTGCAGATTCAGGATGACAAAAATCAGTACGAGTAGTTCGGCGACAGTGACTTGCCTCGCGGTTAGGCTGTAATTGAAAAACGTATTATTCTCCAATCCAATCCGAACGAACCGAAGCACTCTGAGCACCTGGAGGCTTCTGAAAAACGCAAGCTGTCCCACGACTGGGACAAAGACATTCAAGAGTGTTGGGATGATAGACATCAAGTCGGCAAGTGAATAGAAGTTTGTAGCCTCATCGATAGGACTCTCCGCACAGTCTATCCGAGAGAAATATTCGAACAGGAAGATCAGGGCAAGCCCAGACTCGATCGTGACGAGTTGGAGACGGTATGGATCTGAGATGGAATAGGTTCCAACGATATATAATAACAAAAGACGATATTTAGCGTATACAGTAGATATGATGTCGCTCTTCCCCAGCGAGTATCGAGATCATTAATCAGTCTCCCAAACCACAGAGTTGGGCGTCGCATGAATAAACCGAATCTACCCTAACTGCTGGTATCTGACCGAATATGATAAACATTTGCTAACAGCACGGTGGACACACAGCCGAGAGTGATGTGATATCACAATCAACACAGTCACTAATGCCGAAATCATCAGAGACTCAAGTCCCTTGAATATGAACTCATGAGCGGCGAGATCCACCAAGTCTGATTGGATGTGTCAAAATCACCAACTCTGGGTGATCAAGCAAGCGATGTTCTTCGATACCTATGGCTCCGAAGATAGCTGACACCCCTCCTGCTGGCGATGATTCACCACACGCATGTTCAGTTCCGAGACTCGCCGTTGTTGTCCTCTCGAATTGCGCTCAAGTCACGATGGCGGTGCGACCGATCTTATGATGTGCTGTCTGACGATATGATGAGCAAGAGTGAGATGGCTTTCTACTGTGACAATCTCTCTTAAGTGCGAAGCACATGGCAAGACGGGCCGTTCTCCTCATTGACGTCGCACTCGTCGAGAGTGAGTGCTTTGTTTCAGGACGCTCCTCGGATACAGCTCGACGCTGACACCGAAAGTTTCAGAAGCTGGTATCGGAATAGTAATTCCAACGACACCCGCACGCTCGGCGAGGACCGCCGAATTCCTCACCGTGAACTCCCCTGCCTCGACGGTCACGACTGGCCCTGCGACTGCGTTGCCCTCAGCGCGCGTCTCCAGTCCCAGCCAGGAAAGGCCGACCGCTGGTGATGGGTCAACCCGCCTGGCACCCGCCATCGCCCCGCCCGGGTCAAGCGTGGATGTCGGTTGGAATTCACACCCGAACGCACCGCAGCGTCCGTCGGTCGCTCCACAACGACTCAACGACACCGATCACACCACCAGCGGCGGATTTTGAGAAGAGCTACATTTCCAATTGCCGAACGACCAGGGAATTGTGGTCTTCAACTCCATAGTTTGAGTGTTGGTCTCTGGTCGTGACAAACTCAAACTCGACGTGATTGCTGAATGATTGGTGAATCGTGCGACGGGCTTCACCCTCGGTTTGACACGCAGAGCGTCTCATCATCACGGAAATATCCGATTTCCGAACAAAGCCGAGGCACTCGCCCTGTTCAGCCTGTAGAGTATTTGAGGGTTAGCTTGATGCAGCTAGAGTGCCTGTCAGGAATTTTAACTCTGGTGGGCACGGAGTGTCGTGGCGTGTTGTTCTTTCCAATTTAGATGCACGATCTATGTTTCATGTGTATCAATCTGTAATAGTGAGGAGTCAACTCTGCAATCAAGTCGGGTGCATTGTATTGAGTGTCGGTTCCCGGGGCGCTTGAAATTGTAGCATCTGAGTTGTGCTAACAGTGAAGACCCATCCGGGGAGAGGCGACTCCGTGAATTACCATCTGAACGTGACTTCTCCCACGACTCAAGTCGTTGGCTTTCTCCTCGAATCTCTGTAACTACGTGATGGTGGATATATTGCACACGATGACGGTGGCTCAGAACTGTGGTTTGCTTGTGTGGTTATTATTTCAACTCCTTGGAGTTCGACAAGGCGTCGGCAGCGAGGTTGCTCGCGGATTGGGCGAGGCTGGGTGGTTCTCCTCAGAGTTCGGTGCCCGTTCGTGGAGTGTGTTTTTGACTTTGACGAGGTGCGGTCGCTCCACACATACTCTGCGACGTGTTGGGCGGCTTATTAGAACTCCTCGAAGGTTTGGTCACCATCCGAGTGTTGTGACTCGGGGATATTGAGTTTGGCTTGGATGTTCCTGACCATCCTTACCAGACCTGATAGGAAGGAGTAGAGCTATGTCATCGTTGTTTTTTCCGCAGGGAGTGGACCGTGCTGCGAGGTATGGCTTGATTCCCGAGTGTTGGCTTCCTCACCGAGTGCAAGCGTCGAAGTATTCTCCTTGAGTTCTGATGAGCTCAACCTGCGAGAGTGGGTTACCCTGACCCTAACCCAGAAGCAGAACAGGAAAATACAACGCTTTTATTCATATAAGAAGTCCTTCTATACGTGGCGCCTACTCTCCCAAACCCACCAGTGCCGGTCACTATCCCCTCACCCGAGGACTGCCTCAGAGAGAGGACAGCCGGTGCTAACGAATGCGGGGAAGGGAACATAACCGGTGCCGTGGTTTGGCACCGGGAGGAACTGCGAGTTCATGATCAAGGAGCCGTGACTGCTGCGACGAATGCAGCCGACGTCGTGCTTCCTCTGTTCATTTTTGACCCCGGATTCTATGGGGGTGATGGACTCGCTTGCGACAGCCGGATTCAATTCCTTCACGAGTGCTTGCGTGATTTGAGTGGTCAATATCAGACTCGAACTCAAGATGAGAGTGATGCTGACGATGGTGGACACCTCACCTACGCCTTTGGCGACCCAATTCCAATCTTAGATGCCTTCACCGACGCCGGCTGGAAAGTATTCGCTGCACGGACACCAACTGGGCGATACGGTCTCAGCCGCGATAGGCAGGCGTCTAACGTAGGGGTTCGGTTCGTCTCAGGTGATGGGCTGCGTCGAGGAGTTGATCGGACACGGCACAAGTGGGGAGATCATGTCAAGTCGTGGTTCCAAAACGACCGCTACACGCCTTCCTTTGATACGACTGTGATCACTGGTCACACGACTGGCGTAACTATCGATAAAGTTGAACAAGAATATCAGATGAGTCCGACAAAATCCCACGTTCCGAGGGGAGGACGAGACGTTGCACGTGAGAAACTCGAGAAATTCGTTGGAGATATTCAATCATATCCCGGCAACATCTCTTCTCCACTTGACGCACGTGATGGATGCAGCGGGCTGTCGCCATACATTCGATTTGGGTGCGTTTCGACACGTGAAGTGTATCAGTATGTCCGTCAACACGCACAATCAGGCCGAGGTGTCGAGATGTTCACGTCACGTCTATTCTGGAATCGACATTACAATCAGAAACTCGAAGACTGGCCAGGGTGGCTCGATACGGCAGTCAATCCGGTGCTCGAGGAATTCAACGCTGACCAACATGACCCAGCACTGGTGACAGCGTGGAAACAAGGGAACACGGGGTATCCGATGGTCGATGCAGCGATGCGATGCCTGCGCAATACGGGATGGTTGAACTTCCGGATGCGGGCAATGGGTGTGAGCGCATATTTCCACTTACTGCAACAACCGTGGTGGATTGGAGCCGACTGGTATCATCATCATCTCATCGACAGTGATGCCGCTATCAACTACACACAATGGCAGTCACAGTGCGGACTCATTGGGAAGCCCGGGATCCGTCTCTACAATCCTCGTAAACAAGTCCGTGATCAAGACCCCGAAGGTGAGTGGATCCGAAAGTGGGTGCCTGAACTCGAAGGGCTGCCAGCAGAGTACCTCCCGGCACCAGAAAAAACGCCTCTGAGTGTTCAACGGGAATCCGGTGTCATGATTGGATCTGAGCCACAAGCTGATTATCCACGCCCGGTTGTTGAGTACGAAACGGCGAAAGAACAATTTTGGCGCCGCTATGAGAGCCTCAAAGAGGAAGCTGCTGCCAAACTCGGTGAGGAAGAGATTGCCCGACGCGCATCGCTTTCGGGCGGCATCACTGGCGCGAAGGAGATTGCAAGAGAATATGACGAGTCACACTCAATATCCACCCAGGTCGGATTGGCAGATTTCTGACCGGAACCGCACACCGAATCGATTTCAACTCACTCCTGCGGCGAGACCTATCCAGCGGCTTTAAAACCAATCACATCACCTAAAGATCCGCCGCCAACGCAGGGGCACACACAAAATTCTGCTTGGTTCATTCTTTATTGATTACGATCTCTATCACTCTCGACTACATCACGTCTTGAGTCGCAGAAACGAGCCAAATCGACGATACCGAGGTATCGTGACCGGCACTGACGCCGACTACCTTCGAGGGCGCGCCTACAAATCTCGTTCACAGCCAATCGAGACGAGCTCAACTCCACACGAGTCACACTCGCCGCGTTCGTCTGCACGCCCTCCACACCCGGGACACTCATACATCTCACATTCTGAAACATCCATCATTGGACGCATATATTAATGTAAGCCAGAGAACTAATTATATCTTTGGTAGTAACTCCAGTGGGGTGTTGATTATGAGTGTATCGTGGAGCAATACTACGTATTCTCTCAAAAGCGACGCTAACCATCCAATTGGAGCAAAGGATGCGGTTAGCCAGTAGTCTGTACCGCTCAGTTCTGTTATTTTCTGGAGGGAGTCGATGACACCAGCGAGCGGCATACTCTCGCTTCCCGATGGATCGACATCTGTGCGCATATCTTGAGGAGCACTACCACAACTATCGAAAAACACTTTTTTACAACGCAAAGCCGTTGCTGCATGAGCGATACAGACTGGTGCTTGCTCCAGTTAATGACTATTACACGCAATCAAATCACCATCTAATCGAACGACCACCAACCATCGCATGGGTAAGTTCACTTTGCGACCTGCCTGAAGCTCATCGTGCGGACCACTGAGCCAAACGCAGTCTCAGCAATGAAATATACATTGATATGACCGACTCAACTGTTGTGTGTCATTGGCTCCGATAGATACCAGCGTGCGAGTATAGAATTTCAGGATCTTTTCTCTCGTCTTCCGCTGTATGTCAGTAAGCATCTTAAAAAGTACTCTTTTATTCAGTCGGGTTCGAATATCACGTGTCAGTACAGTGGTATTATATGTGACTCAGGACTCCCTCATAAACACACGTCCTCTCAGCGTTACGTCTGAATTGGTTGCACCGACAAGCGATAAAAAGAGGATCTAACGCTGACGAATTACCAAATTAGGCCTGAGAACTCTCTATCCCGCTCAGTTCTTAACTTAGACACTTATGTTTGGCAACTACTGAAACATAGCTGTCAGTCGTACGGTTCAAGCACCGATCTGTGGGGAGTCACCTCTCAGGACTGACGGGTAAGTTCGATGGCTGTCGCGGCGACATCCTCAACTGTCGCCCGCCAGCCACCAACGGTAATTTCACCATCTTCTGTCGCCAATGTGAATGATGCGATTGTCGGCGGCGCAACGTCATAGTCAGCTTTGACCGGTCCACTCAGCTCGTAGTCAACGATGTAGCCTGACCAGGTATCCTCCCGCTGAGCACCCGTGCGGTGTCCGCTGACCGTCGCAACAAGCGCCTCGCCGTTATCCAAGGCAGTCCGGTGTTCAATGAGGACGCGGCGCGGGTCAAGATAGCACTTAGGCAGCGAAGCACCGTCCTGAATCCGTGCCGAAGCCGTCCAGATTGTCTCCGTATAATCTTGGAGCAGAAGCACCAGCGTTGCCTCTTGTGTAATGAGGTACGACCGCGACTCCTTGTGGGGGTGATCGCTCGCGTAAATGCCGTAGGTTCGGTCGGCGGCAACGAACGTGTCTGCCACAGCGCGAAAGTGAACAGCGAGTCTCTCCGGGAAGGTGAGTTCTGGCGGGTCCTCAGTCCCGCTTAGCAGTAAGCGAACTGTCACCCCCTCCTTGACGGCAGCCGCGACCTCAACCTTGATCTCTTGATACATCCGAAGCGGCACAGACAGTATAAGCCAACACTCAGCAGCGTCGATAGCCTGCCGGATGTGTCTCAGCGCTGTCTCCTGTCGGCTGACCATCGTCACATAGCCGTCAGTCTCGGCGTCGGTCTCCTCGTACAGATTATCGAGACCCCGACTGACGGCATCGATGCGCTGACTAATATCGTCGATACGGCGGTGTTTCAGTTCCTCTAGCACGGGTTCAGGCGATGGCGCTGTGATCGACTTCCCCTGACCATGGGATCGGACCTCAATCAGCCCCATCTTGGCAAGGTCGTCGATCACATCGTAGATACGACCCTGGGGCACCCCCGAGATGTCGACCAAGTCTGTTGGTCGAGCCTCACCGGCCTGCACAGCTGCGATGTACGCTTCTGATTGGTACTTTGTTAGACCGAGTTCTTGCAGTTGACTGGTAAGCTCTCGATCTACCATATATCTCCTTCCAGCTCGAATATGATCCTCATTTGAATACTATTTGATGAATGCCCGGTCAATAATCCAATTAGATTCACTAAATCCCCTGTGAATATTTAAAACCACGCATTGTGGTTGTTATATGACTAATTTCGCAACGGTTCCGGCGGCTGACTTCGGCGAGGCTGATGTTCTCCTCTCGCCGAATGGAACCGGTGAAGGCTAC
>KE356563.1:61198-62310 GCA_000416005.1 Haloquadratum sp. J07HQX50
TGCCGACGCCAACCGACACGCTCGCCTTCCCTCGTGGTGGTATTGTCACTGATACTGTCGCCTGTGAACTGGTGAGTTCGTCTGGCGATGGCTCGAACGACAATTGCGTTTCGTATGTCGTCTCCCCATCGTTGTGGTCGTACGTGTAGCACGACCGGATCCTGTCGTCATCGATAGCCGTGTCGACGTGGCGGTCGACCCCGCTGTCGAAGCCGCGTACCTCGAAGAGATCCACAAAGTCCGCGCGGACTGTTGCGGTTAACTCGACTGTTCGCGCAGTCCCGCGATGATTGCTGACTACGAGGGTCTGGGTACACCCATGACCCTCTATGACTTCAGTCTCTCGTGTGACAACGAGCGGAGTGTGCTTCGGAACAGTGTCACTGGAGATATCATTGATCTCAGTTCCCACCGGAGCCAACGACTCTCGCATCACAGCCGGTGATCTCAAAACTGATTGCAACGACCGGAATCGTCTATCAGCGATTGTCCAGTCGAGTTGAGACAGGTATCGTGTATCGCGGTGGTAGAGGCCACCGGCGTCATCGGCCGACATCCGGACTTGCTTGCCTTCAGGCACGACGAGATACGTGTACCCGTCAACCAAGGTCTTGAGCGGCATCGCTCAGCGATACCTCCTTGATAGACCGCGGCTGACGACTCTTTCGCTGTGATACATATTCACACCTGTACCGTGCGATGAAATAACAGTTGGGAAAATAACAACCACTATTAGAAGTTGTTAGCCGGAACATTTAATCTGTATCTCTAATAAATATTTATCATGGTTGAGCATACCACAATCGACCACGCCACCGACGGCGACGCGTTGACGCGGCGGCAACTCCTACAAGCTGGGAGTGCAGTAGCCGCCGCTGGACTCGCTGGCTGTAGTGGTGAGACCGGCGGTGGTGAGGGTGGTGGTGCAAGTGAGATCGATTACTGGAATATCCACAATGGCGACGACTTCCGTCAGCCGATCAACGGAATTGTCAGCTCATTCGAGGAGGAATCTGGAACGACCGTCAACACCCGATACATCGACAACGACTCTATCGCAGAGCAGATTTCGAGTGCGGTCGCCTCAGATACGCTGCCAAACGTTGGCTTAT
>KE356563.1:62330-66180 GCA_000416005.1 Haloquadratum sp. J07HQX50
TATCAAGTCAATCTCTCGTCTCTGAGGCGGTCAATCGTGTCGTGATCAGCGGCGACGATCTGAGACAGTTGCCACTGAACAGGCGAAAAGATGCGTAAGGCCCTCTCGTAATGTCTGTCGGGAGTCGTCTTGTTACGGCGACCGGTGCCGACCAGTATCTCGAGTCGCCCGCACAACGCCGCGAGATGCTGCTCGGAATCGCCCTCATACTCCCGTCAGTGATCCTCATCGGAGGCGTCATCATTTATCCTATCATCTACAACGTCTACCTCAGTTTCACTGAGGTGCCGCTGAACCCTGATCAATCACCAACCTGGGTCGGTTTAGAGAACTACCTCTCCCTACTAACCACCACTCGTTTCTGGCAGGCGTTCCAGACAACTGCTATTTTCACCGCAGGGAGTACTGTCGCCTCAACCGTTGCAGGGCTGGCTGTAGCGCTGCTTTTCAATCGGCAATTCCGTGGGCAACGCCTTGCTCGCGGCCTCGTGCTGCTCCCCCACGTCACCCCGATTATCGGAGTGGCGTTCGTGTGGCAATTTATTCTGAGCCCGCTTTGGGGGGCTATCCCGAACCTGCTGGCGCAGTGGGGGCTATACAGCTCCCAGACCAGCCTGCTCGCACAGAGCAGTACCGCGCTCCCAACGGTTATCGTGTTCTCGGCATGGCGGAACTTCCCGTTCGCCTTCCTCCTCTTACTCGCTCGGTTGCAGGCAATTCCAGAATCTATGTACGAGGCAGCACAGATTGACGGGGCGGGTCCACTGGCACAATTCAAGGATATTACCCTGCCGGAGTTGAGAGGGACTATCGCCATCGTCGTTCTCTTGCGATCAATCTGGGAGTTCAATGCCTTTGCTCAAGTTTGGCTGCTGACTAAGCAAGTGCTGACGCTGCCAGTCTTCGCATACCAGACAGCGTTCGCCAACTTCGAACAAGGGCTGGGTGCCGCCGTTTCCTTGCTACTGTTCGTTATTCAGGCGATGTTCGTCATCGGCTTCGTTATGTTGTTCGGGGAGAATAAAATATGATTGGACAAGTTGCAGCACAGGCGCGATCAAGCTTCCGAATACTGCGCACAGGGTACCGAAACGACACTTGGCTGGGTAAAGTTGGCTTCTACGGCGCCCTTGGACTGACGTTGCTCGTGTCGCTGTTTCCCTTCTATGTAATGTTCGTGACCAGCCTCACGCCTGACGCCGCCATCTACTCCGATGAGCCGTCACTGCTCCCTGGACCGGTGACGCTGTCGCAATACACGGTCTTATTTGGGTCAGAGACATTCGCATTCACCGCCTACTTCCTGAACAGCGCAATTGTTGCGGCTGTGACAGCATCGTTTTCGCTGGTAGTTGGCGTCATCGGTGCCTACAGCTTCACCCGATTAGAGTTTCCCGGTGATGGGATGGTCCGGCGGGGCGTCGTCGTCGTGTATATGCTGTCGGCTATCACAGTCATCGTGCCGCTGTTTCAGGTCATCACCGCGTTAGGGTTGGTCAACACGCGGTTGAGCCTCTTTATTACCTACACCGTGAGCACGCTGCCACTGACGCTGTATATGCTTTGGAACTACTTCGAAAGCTTACCGATTGAAATTGAGGAGGCGGCCTTACTGGACGGATACTCTCGGGTGGAGACCATCTTTCAGGTGGTTGTCCCACTGAGTCTTCCTGTGTTAGTCGCTGCATTCCTCTTCGCGTTTAAAATCGCATGGAACGAGTACATTTTCGCTTCAGTATTCCTCAAATCGCAGGCCAAACTGACGCTGCCGATCGGCATTGAGCAGATGAACGCCAACTTCCAGAATGTCTGGGGTCAGATTATGGCGGCCTCGTTCCTCACGACGCTCCCAATCATCATTATGTTTCTGTATCTGGAGCAATACATGATCGAAGGACTCACTGCTGGCGCCGTGGAGGGTTGAGATGTCCAGAGAACCACCACAACGAAGAGATAGAGGAGACGATTGCTGACGTGACAGGTGAAGATCTCAGCGGCGAGGCCGATATAACTGATTTCGAAGCTGACGTAATGAGCACTGAAGTCACGCTCTCTGGGCTGACAAAAAAGTTTGGTGACACCGTCGCTGTCGACGGGATTGATCTCAATATCAACCCGGGTGAACTCCTCGTCTTACTTGGACCTTCTGGCTGTGGGAAAACGACGACGCTACGCATGATCGCGGGACTGGAGTCTATAACAGGTGGCCGTGTTACCATCGATAACGCTGATATCTCTCAGACAACGCCTCAGGAGCGAGATGTTGCGATGGTGTTTCAAAACTATGCCCTCTACCCTCACAAGACTGTCCGTGAAAATATTGCGTTCCCACTACACAAGCTTCATCTCTCCAACACCAATATTTCCGAACGGGTCGACTCAACGGCGTCGCTACTGGAGATTGACGACCTACTCGACAAGCAGCCGGCAGCGCTCAGCGGCGGACAACGCCAGCGTGTGGCTGTTGGGCGGGCACTGGTGCGGCGCCCAGGTGTCCTTTTGATGGATGAACCGCTGTCGAATTTAGACGCGAAACTCCGAGTCAACACACGATCCGAATTCCGCAATCTCCAGCAGCAGCTGGGAATCACGACGGTGTATGTCACGCACAATCAGGAGGAGGCAATGAGCCTCGCCGACCGCATCGCAATTATGAATCGCGGTGGGGTAGAACAGGTTGGGACGCCACGAGAGGTATACCGGCGGCCGACCTCCGAATTTGTTGCCTCATTTCTTGGCGATCCGTCGATGAATATCTTCAACATAGATACATCCCCCTCGCCAGTGGTCAAGCGACTGGCTACCTCCGCACCCACGGAGACTGCCCGTGTCGGCATCAGACCCGAAGATATCTACATTATCAACAAGCGAGGAGGAGGGCCAATCGGTGCTCGTGACGCAACACTCACCGACCCGGTGACCTGCTCGGTTACTGTGGTTGAGCCAATCGGCCGTGCCTACGAGATTACGCTCACGACCGGCGATGAGGAGATTATTGTCCGAGCGCGTGATCGGCCGTCGTGGCTTGAAGCTGGTAAGTCGGTCAGCATTGCTTTCGATATTACTGGCGTCACACACTTCGGTTCCGACAGACGGAGGCTGACCGATGGTTGAACTCAAACTGGAACACGTCACAAAGCGTTACGATGATGCACAGGGAACCGAGATGGCCGTCGATGACCTCTCACTGACCACTGAGGATGAGCTTATCGTCTTGCTGGGACCATCCGGTTGTGGCAAGACGACAACGCTGCGAATGATTGCAGGGCTTGAGTCGGTGACTGACGGCCGTATCTCGATTAACGGTCGCGATGTGACCTCACGACACCCTAGCGACCGCTCCATCGCGATGGTGTTCCAAGATTACGGTCTATACACGACGATGTCTGTAGCCGAGAATATCGGTTATGGTCTAAAACACTCGACCGACCTCTCAGCCTCTGAACGGCAAGAAAGAGTTGCAGAGATGGCCGCCCTGTTTGATATTGAGGAGCTGCTCAATCGTGACGTTACCGATCTCTCTGGCGGTCAGAAACAGCGCGTCGCGCTCGGGAGAGCGATGGTTCGTGATCCTGATGTGTTCCTTCTGGACGAACCGTTGGCAAGTCTGGACGCGAAACTGCGCTCGGAGATGCGAACCGAACTTCAGCGGCTCCAAGCGGAGATGGACATCACAACCGTGTATGTTACCCACAATCAGAAGGAGGCGATGACGATGGCCGACCGGATTGCCGTGCTTAACGATGGCGCCCTCCAGCAGGCAGCTCAACCTGAAGTCATCTACAATGACCCTGGGAACCGGTTCGTCGCGAACTTCCTCGGGAACCCACCGATGAACCAGCTGCCTGCT
>KE356563.1:66200-67862 GCA_000416005.1 Haloquadratum sp. J07HQX50
GATTCGACGCGACGGTGGCGGTCACTGAGTACCAAGGCAGCGACAATTTCGTGCACCTCCGACTTGGTGACAGGGAGCTGACCGCCGTTGTGCTGCCAACGACCCGACCGGTGCACGGTGACCGTGTCCGAGTCAGTATCGACCCATCGGATGTCTTCCTATTCGATCCATCGACCGGGCAGACGCTGCGAAGTCCTGGACAGAGTGAGGCAGGGACACTGCTGCATCGCGATAGCACCGCTTAGGATTCTCACACTACTTGCTTTGTCTTCAGAACGACGTTTCCCTGTCCTGTCCCGTCGCCGTTTCCGAATGTGATATATCAAGATAGTGCAGTAATTCATACTCATGTAGAGCATGTGAATTAGTGAACTGCAACGGGCGCGGTGGCCTGTGGCTTCTTTCCGTGGATTAGTCTGACACACCCGCGACACCATCGGCGTGGCGACCTCTGGCGGCGTCTTGGGTCACCGTCGGCTGGTTCACACAGCCCGATGCCTGCCGTCTCAAAGTCACACCGTGACTTTGCGGACTGCACAAGATCTTCACTCTTGTGGACATCGCACCTTCCGCACAGTGGGAAGGCTATTGAGAGCAGGCACATCTCGATTCAGTTTTTCCAATCCTTTCTTGCCGATGTAATGGTCCCGTTCCGGTCAGCGTGGTCTTGCCGCCCACACCTCTGACACTTGAGTCGCTCCTTGTCTCGACCTGCACGGGTCGTATGTTCATACTCGGTGAGCGAACACGCCTGACTCGTGTATTCGGGCTTAATGTCCTCGCTCCGGGATGCCTTGGAACGCGGCTTTGTACGTGATGAAATCCCGAAGTTTCCCGAACGGCTATGTAGGCGGCGGTTCATCGGCGTGCCGTAGTCGATACTGTTGCGCATGTGAGGTCTTCACATACAATGCACAGCATCTCAAACTGCGACACCCACTCCACAACGTGTCGTGAGACTTTGTGGAGATGGTCGTGGACGAACCGTCCCTTTTGTTGCTCAAACACCCGAGCGAGGATTTTCCCGTTGTTCTGCATCTGTTTCCGCATCGTGAAGTACCGATGGCGTTCTTCCTTGATTTCCGGGTAGGCAATAACAACCGAATTAACGATGTCGTCTTGATGGAGTGCAGTGAGAGCAACGCAGTCCTGGTTGATGTCCACTCCAATCACCGTCCGTGATTCCGGCCTGTCCCGAACGCTTGCCTCAGTGTGGGTGATGTTGATGTGGAGTTCATGAAAGATTGTCTTGCACTGTGCGTTCCGAGCCAAATAAGCGTCCAGTGACTACAATCATCGCAGGAATTGAGACGTTCGAGTCGCTGCCAATTTTGCATCTGGAAATCAATACGGCCGCTCGGGATATTCGAACACGTCGACGACGATACGCCAAGCGGTGAAATTTCTCACTCGGTAACCTGCTGCAGTCCGACCATCGATTCGGATGTTTCGCAGGATGTCATTATCTTTACTCCAGCACTAAGTTGAGAGGAGTAAATTGCTATACAGGTCACTGCAGGGGCAATGGGGGTTGCCAAATCATCATAGCTGTGACGATTGGATTCGGCCCGTCGTTAGCTGGGATCGCTTTCTGGAAATCGAAAAGAGAACGCAATTCATTGATGGGAGTAAAACGCAGACAAGAGAGCTGTTCACTATCGA
>KE356563.1:67882-75950 GCA_000416005.1 Haloquadratum sp. J07HQX50
TCCGATAGATACCAGCGCTACACCGCGACGTTGCAATACCTGAACTGCTACTGTTCCTCTGGCGGTGATGATTCAGTCGCGTCAGTAAACATATTTTCTCCGCCATCGGCAGTCGGTGATGTTGCTGCATTTAATTCGACCGGTGAGCCCGACTCGACTGGTGTAGGACCACCGATGAAGCGTTTCGTTCGTTCTTTTTGTGGGTCCTCGAAAAAGGATTGTACGTTATTCGCCTCAACCACCTCCCCAAGATAGAGAAAGACGACCTCGTCGGCAAGTCGGCGCGCCTGCGCCATGCTGTGCGTGACTAGAATGATTGTGTACTCTGATTTGAGATCTTCAAGTGTCTCCTCAACACTGTTGGCCGAAATTGGGTCAAGCGCTGAGGTGACCTCATCGCAGAGCAATATATCGGGCTCCACAGCAAGCGATCGAGCGACACAGAGCCGCTGGATCTGGCCAGTCGACAACTCTGCGCCTGGTGCATTGAGTCGATCCTGCACCTCTTCCCAAAGATTGACCTTCCGAAGATAGGTCTCGACCTTCTCGTCAAGATCAGTCTTCGACTCGTAATCGCCGTGAATACGTAACCCGTATGCGACGTTCTCGTAGATCGAAACAGGAAGCGCTGTTGGCGTCTGGGGCACATAGCCGATCTGCTTTCGAATCTCAGGTGTTGGTTCATCAGTATTGTACACTGAATTTTCAGACAAGAGCACATCACCGTTTATTTTCACGTTCGGCTGGATCTCATGTAACCGATTGAGCGATTTCAGCAGTGTCGATTTGCCACAGCCAGAGGGGCCGATGATTGTCGTGAGTCGATTCGCCGGAAACCCGATTGAGACGCCTTTGACGGCTTCAATCTCACGGTCGCCGGTGTACGTTACTGAGAGGTTTTCGGTGGTAAGTGGTGTCTGTGTCATCTGTCTCAGCCTCCTGGTGTGTACCGAGCGTAACGGCCAGCTAATATCTTTGAAGTGAAAATCAATCCTAATACAACAACAGTCAGCACGAAGGACGCCGCGTAGGCGTGGGAGCGAACCTCGGGATTAAACGACATCGCCTGGTCGAAAATGAGCACCGGTAGTGTCGTTGCCGCATCGAACAGGCCGCCTGGCATCCGAGTACTTCGACCAGTAGTGAAGAGCACTGTCGCCGCATCACCAATCCCACGGGCGAAACCCATGATGAGGCCAGCAATCACGCCCGGTGCGGCCGCCCGAACAGTCATACATGCACTCTCAAAGCGCGTTGCGCCAAGTCCATACGTTGACTCTCGAACCGTATCTGGCGCCGCACGCAACGCCTCGTCAGTATATCGCGTCATAATTGGGTACTGAAAGATTGCAATAGCAATAATCCCGAAGAAGAGACTCGTTTGTGCACCGAGAGCGATGATGATCGTCAGCACAAAGACGCCATAAACAATTGGCGGGGTTCCCCATAGCACATTGAGAAACATGTTAACAGATTCAGAGAACCGCTGACTGGAGTAATCGCTCTGGAGATACGTCGCAGTCGACACTGCAAGCACCATTGAGAGGATTGTTGCTGGACCAACAATAAACATACTACCGAGCACTGCATGGAGAAAGCCACCGTTTCCCTCAAGCATATATCGGGAACCCGGGGGGGTAGCCATAATCGCTGGATCAGCAAGCAGTACGCGGCCTCCTCTTGCAAGCGTGACAGACACAACAAGTAGCATCACACTCACTACGAGCATAGCCGCTGCCCGCACAGCAATCCCAAAGAGCCGCTGTTTCGTGTACCGATTCATGAGTACTGCCACCGTCGCTGTAACCGTCGCTGGAAGAGCATCGCGCCAAAGTTGAACAGCCAAACAACGACGACGAGCATCAATCCAACAAAAATCAGTGCAGACTGAGTCAATGGGAGTGACATCAACTCACCAAAATCGTTGACAATCAGTGTCGGGAGCGTCTGTCCGGTTGAGAACAGAGAGTCGGGAAGTTGTGTCTGGCCACCAATCAACAGTGCTGGGACAATCGTTGCGCCGAACACTCGACCAAAGCCAAGCAGAATTGCCGAAAAAATGCCTGGACCAGCCGCCCGAAGCAGCACTGAGCGAATTGTTTCGAACTTCGTCGCTCCAACGCCAAGGGACGTCTCCCGCAACTCATCCGGAAGCGATTCAAGTGATTCAACTGACAGTGAGATCATAAATGGCGTGACGACGATCGCCATCACGAGGCTGACAGTAAAGATTCCAACGCCGGCAGTGCCGGCCCCAAACAATGGGGCTACGTAGGTGCCGACAAACGGCACAACAACAATGAGCGCAACCAGCCCGAAAATGACACTCGGGATCGCCGCCAGTACATCGATAAACGAGGCGAGGATGGTTTTGGTTCGACCCTCAGCGTACTCAGCGATGTAGACTGCTGCACCAATTGCAATTGGGATGCCCATGACCATCGAAAGAAGCGTCACATAAATCGTCCCAACAATCGCTGGTAGAATCCGAAGCTGTTCCGCGCTGGATCCCAGTTAGCGGAGGTAAGCATTGCGGCGAGCGAATACTCTGAGAGAATTGGCAACGACCGGTAAAACAGCAAGAAAGTAATCGCAGTAAACAGTGCGATTGCGAGATAGCCCGCCGCCATAAGCCAGTAGCTACTCAATCGCTCGGTTAGTAACCGCTTACCGAGACGGCTCAAGCGGGCTCGCTGGAACAGACTCTCAGTGTCAGTGCTCATGATGCCCTGTTGCTCTCGAGTGTTTCGAGTCCATCTTCGAGTCGGGTCTGCTCTAATGGGACATAACCGTTGTCGGAAACATGTTGTTGGCCATCGGTAAGCACCCACTCGACAAACGCTGCAGCATCAGGCGTAAACTCAGTGTTTGCAGCGAGCCACATCTCACGTGCCGGTGGAGATGGATAGTCGCTACGTTCGACTGCTGAGAGGAATTCGTCGCGCGTCTCATAGAACTTTTCCTGGTCCGAGAGCCCATCGCCATCACGATCCAGCGGGATTGGCCGAATATCACCCTCAAGTTCACCACTCTCGAGTGCGTAAACATAGTTAATATTGTTCAATGAAATCGCGTTTTCTTCCTCACCAATCGCCTGTGCCACAGGCTGGTCACCGTTAAAATTGGCATCTGAAAGACCCTCAAGATCGTTTTGTGTGTATGCCTCACCTTCGCCAGCGAGGAACTCGCCCCACTTTTTATATGCCGCTGATGCGTCAGAGCGGCCGTAAACGACAATCTCTTGATCAACGTCAGTGTCTTCAAAGAGTTCTCCCCAGTTGGTGATCTCTTTAATAAAGATAGCTTCCATTTGGGCTCTGGTGAGTCCCTGCGATTGAATCTGCTCAAGCACTGGATTGTTTTCATTGACTGTCCCAACGACAGTGTCGATGAGCATTGGGACTGCGACCAGGCCCCGCTCAGTCTCTTCATCGAACGGCTCGCGACCCATCATTGCGATATCCACCTGCTCGTTGAACAGATCTGAAACTCCAACCCCCGTGCCGCCACCGGAGATGTCGAATGTTGTGTCAGTCTCTTCTTCATATAAATCAGCCCATACCTCAACCATCGGTAGTGGTCCAACACCACCTGATATTCGAACTGTCTCTCCGCTACCGCCAAGACAGCCAGCGAGTGACATCATAGCACTGGCACCTGTTGCTACAAGAACAGACCGTCGCGAATGCTTCTGACTCATCCACCCGCGCTACAATGAGTTCACATATAATCGTTGAGAAGAGGACAAATGTACGTTGTTCACCGACAAACAAGAAGCATTGTCCGCTATCTATGAGGTATTCGCGTCATACAATCTTTGATTATCAACTGATGCAGCTGATGTCATAGCTGTACGTGACCTGTCGAACGTTCGAATCGGTGATGGTCCAATGTACGTATCTCGGTACTGAGAGCCGGGGTCATGTACAAATTTAATATGTGATGGGTATAGTGACAAATCAGTCGAATGAGTGTCATTCGGTACCTACCTTTGATCATCTACTTGCAAGGGCTCACCGTGTGAGAACCTGCAATTATCTCTGCTATGTGTGTTGTTGACATTTCTTAGGAATGTCACATATCTCTCTTAATTAATAGTTGTCCGCCGCAGCTCGGTTGCATATGAATAGGTAGTCACTCATATCGCAGTCTCGAGAATCGGAAAACGCAATCGAACGCTGCGGGCTGTCTCTGGTCTTGCAGTCAAAGTGGTATGAATCCGTGGAGAAACCGCTCTGTGTCGCGGCAACTGCCTGATACGGACTCAGAAGATCATCAACAAAAGTCACGCTAGCCAACATACTTTGATCGCCGAGGGCCGTGAATAAAATCCGGGAGGACAGGATTGTATTGAAATGACTACCTATGCCACGAGAACAGCGTATGCGCGCTTTAGCGCTTGAATAGGTGTCCGAACAATAGTTGGCGTTCGTCCCGGCCGCTTGTCTGTGGGATCTACCCCACCGTTCGACTGGGACTTGTCTTCCTCACGCTTCGTCTCTGATTCTTGAGTGATGCTACGTTGCTTAGTTGACTGACGACGACACATACATCATGATAATTCAACAAGAAATATATAAACCTAACGCTGGGGGGTGCTTTTTGAAAGTCAAGCCAACACACATGTCTCATAAAGCTCATTGAAGAGGCCAGTTACTCACCCATTGACTTCGGGTTTGACTGTGTCGTAGTCTCCGATGAGGTGAGTTGCATGACCCTCGTATTCAGTAAGTGGTTCAGCCTCACGGAAAGCGTATCACGGTTGTGCCGTACAGAACTCATCAGATCTCTTGCTGATGACATCTGCAGTACGAGGAGTCGCTCCGTGGCTTCACTACACTCCGCTTGTCGGGTAACTTACCAGAGATGGTGTGTATGTCAATATAATAATCGATAGGCAGTGATCCCGGTTCTGTATTTTTTCTACAGTCCAGACACAAGTACACATATTACTTTTACCGCGAAATAATTGGCCTCGCCCGACGCTTCAAGCAGCGCAAGCGGATCAAGCTGATTCTGGGTATCATTGCTTGGATCCCTCAGGCGGCGAGCACTAACTCTGCACACTCAAACCCGTGAACTGAGATTGTGCCGGGTGTTTCGACATCGCGCGCCAGCAGAGGTCCCAGCACATTCTCGGGTGGTTGATTGTGTCCGGGCAGACTGAAACCAGTCCGAAAGCCAAACGGACTACTTAGCACACGGGCAAGCGAACTCATGATGTCAGATAGTGCCTTGCCCCAGCCCATCTCAGGGCAATTTCATATATATGATTGAGCCCGGTATAATCAAAAGGTCACTACTGCGGGGATTGAAATGAGACGACGATAACTTGAGTCATACTGACAAAGCAATATGTCGAGTGTGAGGTGGATGTAACGTCACATAGATGCTAAACCACGAATCATGATTTAGACTCGAAGAGTGAGAATTATCAATCTTCAGACCGGGAGCAGTATTATATTGACATTGTATCGCGGTCTGATTGAGGTTGACTTCCCCGGTCATCGTATCTCTGTCGCCCGATGCAGTCACCTGGTGCAAGGCTGTATATGTGGTTTCTGAAGTCGAGTTCAGAATGAAACTCGTCAGGCATGTCCCTGCAAACACCTGCGATATCACCGAGTTTCTTGACCGACCCATTCTGTGTTTCGAATGTGATCTCGCTACATGATTCGACCATTTCTTCACACTCAACTGGAAATTCAACATCACATGCTTCGTCGATTGCTTCTTGTAATCCCATATATATCATGATTGTTCACGCCCGGGAGTAAAATAGTTGTCGTGCCGGAGTGTGACAACAGAACCCTAATTCGTCGGCAATTGACACCAACAATATTCGAACTAACATAACCGAAAACCCCTCAGTGTCTTTTTGAAGCCGTGCTGAGGTGTACGTGGATGCGAAATGAAATAATATTTCTGACACGCTGAGCTGGTCAAAGTGGCTGTCACGTCCTATCGTGTATCGATTACCTGAGGGTTTCCGGTGACAGAGTGAGATTATACTGTGGGGTGGTGCCCCATCGCGATGATGATATTATTAATTATCAATTGACACCGTCTAAACAAATGGCCCGCTCTCCGAGATCAAGCTGTGGGAGGGGTGTGATGACTGACCTGAGTGCCGGTATCTTTGGATATTACAACCGACACGGAAGTGAGACTGTTACTGTGGTCCCCCTGTTAGTAGTCATCACCTCAACATCGCCGTCATGAGTGCTGAGAATTCGGTAAACAATCCACAGCCCCAGTCCACTGCCATGTGTCAACGGTGCTTCGGCGCCTGTGGCAAGGACCTCTTGTTCTTGCTCGGAGAGACCTGAGCCATTGTCTGCGATGCGGACTTCGACGGCTTTGGGAAGTGATTCGACAGCTATTCTCACGTTTGGAGGGCTGCCACCATGTTTAGCAGCGTTTTCGATTAGTTCGTATAGAGCACGTTCGAAACTTGGTAGGACGGCGACTGTTGCCCCCTCATCTGATTCAAGTGTGACCGAGGCCGACGGAAAGTTAGCTGTGATATCTGCGATGCTGCTCTTAAGCAGTGTAATGATGTTTCTCTCGGCGCACTCGGCATTATTTCTGACAATCTTTTCCAAATCCCGAGCTTTCTGGCTCAGATTCATAAATTGGTCGATTTTCTGAAGTGCGATAGACCCAGAAGTTTCGTCTTGAAGCTGGTCGCTCATGAGCCGGACGTGGCCCCGAATGACGTTCATATCGTTTCGGAGATTGTGCCTGAGGACACGATTGAGGATATTGATAAGATTGTTCCGGCGGGTGAGCTCTGTTTCGTAATGTTTGTGTTCAACTTCTCCCGACAGCAGGTGGGTAATGAGTTCAGCGAGCATTGTTTCCTCCTCGGTGAAGGCGTCTTTACGCGCATCTTCGGAGATAAAAAACACCACCCCGCTGGGCTCACCGTCAAGATAGAGAGTGGTGCCATGATAACAGTGGTAACCCCCTAATTGTAATGTTGGATCACTAGCGTACGCCTGTGCGGTGCTGATCATGGGTTTCCAGTAATTAGTCTCTGGATCAACCCGTACAAGATACCCGTCTTCAGTATCTAAATATGTGGTGCCGATCAGGAGTGCGTCATGAGCCTTTTTGTCAAACGTCGCATTCTGACTCATCACCCTATGGAGTTCCTCTCTCACCTCCCGCGCTGTCACCGATTTCTCACCTAATGGAGTTTGCATTTCCTCGCCTGACTGTGGATTTCGGTCATAAGAACAGTCTCTAATTAACTACATGACCATGTCCCAAAGAGGCTGTTGAGTTACATTTCTAACATGTTGTGATATGTGCAGCATCTGGGCATTTATTTGCGCTTTTTATGAGTGGAAAAATGCAATACCCAGTCTGATTGAAAGAAATACAGGAAAACGGAATTTTCTATGTCGACTCTGTATCAGTACTACCATTCCTATCGTCGGTGTCATCGACGTGATTCTCTTGATAGAAATGGTCAAACGGCTGAATTCGTCGTTGTTTCACGATCTCTGAGCGCTCAATATCGAGGCCCAACGCGTGAATCTCATCGGAAAGTCGGTCCAAGTCAGATGTGCTCGTTCCGACTGCCTCAACGTAGAGATTTCGTCGATCGCTGAGCGTTTCTCGTATATCGACGACGCCAATAATACCCATGATACTCTCAACGATATTTAACCGCTCGGATGACGCAGCAGTAATCACAAATAGTATCGTGAGGGGAAGATTAGCAGCTTCGTAATTTATTGACGGGTGATAGCCCATGATAACATCACGATTCTCCAACTTCTGAATCCGATTCCGAACTGTGCTGGATGAGACACCTGTTTGATCACCGATTTCTTGAGCTGTCGTATTTCGGGCATCCAGTTGGAGTAGATGGAGAATGCCCCGATCAGTGTCGTCGAGATCAGGTGCCATGGTGTAACTGTATGTGTGTAGCCCAGCCGTATGTAGGTCGGGGACACATGGCAAATGATGATGCTGATTGGACTCTGAGGATAGGCAGGTCATACCACCTCTTTGAGAGAGGGAATTAACTGGAACATGTCACTCCTGAACGCAGGGT
>KE356563.1:76003-82796 GCA_000416005.1 Haloquadratum sp. J07HQX50
GAATCAAGATAGCGAGCGTTCATTCGATACTCATCGGCGCAGTTGTCCTATTCAGTCTTGGGGAGCAATTGATTACAGCCCAGTCGTTAGTCTGTCGAATTTCCACCAGTGCCCAGCACGCTGTTCAAGCTAACTATCATCATGAGACACATGTGAGGATCGGATATGGAATCGAGCAACCAGTGTCGCCAATTTGAACAGGAGTCGAGTCTCGAGCATAGTCGTGTTTCTCGTACGTGACGGTAGTCATCCGCTCGTTGTTCGAGACAGAGGCGAAGTCACTGTGAGTCTGCCTCTCTATTATCGATTGTTTTTCAGCTGTCTGTCACAGTCGTAAAGCGAACAGATACGATTTAGAATGCGTCATCAAGAGCTGCTGTGGCGTCATCAAGGATCTGCTCACTAAACTCTTCAAGTGAGGGCGCGCCATTCAAATCGACCATGTTCGCAAAGTCATGGATCGCAGTTTCATAATTTGTGTGAGTAACGTCAACGTCGGCCTCGTCGAGAGCTTCGGCGTACTGAAATCCCTCGTCACGGAGTGGGTCATAGCCGGAGGTGAACACCGTTGCCGAGGGGAGCCCCTCAAGATTACCACGAAGCGGTGATGCAAGCGGGTTGTGTCCATCAGTACCCAGCGCGTCGTCTCGGAGATAGCGGTTCCAGAACCAGACCATGGCTCGGCGAGTCAGAAAGTATCCTTCCCGATTTGTCTCATACGACTGTGTGTCGTATGAGTGGTTCGTCACGGGATACAGCAGCAATTGGTGATCAATATCTGGACCACCGATCTCCTCGTCACGGGCCAGTTGTGCGACGACTGCAGCGAGGTTCCCTCCGGCAGACTCCCCAGCGACAGCCAGCCCGTCTCCAGCGCTGATTGTCTCGGTGTGATTTGCAGTCCACTTCGTTGCCTTATATGCATCCTCAACAGCGGCGGGAAATTTATGTTCTGGCGCTTTCCGGTAGTCAACACTCACGACGACGACTTCTCCACGGGACGCGAACGCTCGTGCGACAGAGTCGTGTGTGTCGAGATTTCCGCAGACCCAGCCCCCTCCATGGAAATAGACGAGTGCTGGAAGTGCCTCGTCAGGAGTTGGGTCGTAGATTCGCACCCGAACGTCACGGTCATCTCCTCGTATTTTCTGTTCCTCAACCGACTTAACCGGCTCAGGGTCCACGTCGGGCGTGAATAAATCACCGAGAAGCTCGCGTGCCTGTTCAACCGTGAGTGTGGCAAGATCTGGCGCCCCAGCCTCCTCAAGTGCAGTGAGTAATTCTTGTGCTTTGGCGTCTGGAGAGTCACCTCGTCTTTCGTCAACCTGAGACATCAGTATTTTGACTGGTCGCTGAAACGATTTAATGATTTGGTGCATCTGTCACATCAACAGGCACGACGTCTCACGTAGCCGTCTCAGAGGAAGCCACACAAGAGATCGAAATCATAGAACCTCACGTTGGAGAGATCAAAATCAACGATACGATGATTAGTTTAAATTCCACATCGTTCTTGAGAGAAGATCATTACTGTGACTCACTGTAGATTGGGATAATGCCTGTCGCTTCGCGCCCTTACTGTCATTGGTAGCAGAGCCATCCAAAGCTACCTGATTGATAAGATCACCCCAAAATCACAAGACCTCGTGTATAGCCGACTATACTAATCTCGCATGCAAATCGCTGGACAGCACGCTCTGAAACCGATTTTGTTTAATCATTGTATCGTCCGCGAATGATTTTTGATCACGTCCAATAAGTGTGGAGAGAAGTCTGTAACGAGTTAACGTTATATCTCCAATTGATCCTCTAGCGCATGGGGGCTCTCAAACGCGCAAGCGGTGAGTGAGCAGGGCAAGGGAGTTCAGTTTCAGTATCGACTGTTGTCCTCCGTGGATACGCTGGTTGACGACGAATTATTCGATTTCGTTGGGTGGCAGCAGATCGGGTCATCGATCACGTACGTTGCTTCGATCGAGCAGTCATACCGAACTCACATTACAGACCCGATAATCAAGCGATAGCAAGCGAATTGAGTGCCCTGTGTGGGAATTAAATCACGATGTCTCTTCATGAGAGACACATTCAGCTTTCTACTCCTACAAGACACACTTCGACTTCTGGATCCGCCACCAATTACGACAACCCAATTTAATTAATTCGAGACGGATGACTCAGCGATCACTTGCCATCTGAGCGATCAGCAAATCAAGCTAAAACCATTACCCATTCCTGACGACGCTGGCCTCGTTTCCCACCATCCACACAGCTGACCACTCACATTTCCGCACCGCAGGTGGCAGCGCACACTTCACATGTCGTCAGAAAGAGTGTTGACTGACGAGAGACGTTCGTCTTCTATGTCACTCAATATCGACCATGTTTTGTTTGCCTGGCCAGATCATGATGAGATTCTCTCAGCTTGCGAGGCTGTCGGGCTCGTTCCTCGTTTTGGGGGTGTGCATGACGGCGGTGAAACCCAGAATTCCCTGATTGCCTTTCCTGACGGATCCTATTTAGAGCTTATTGCTCCGACCGAGCCAGGAACAAACCCAGACCGCTGGGCGGGGATCGTTGACCACTGGCGCGGCCCCGAGAATTGGTGTATTCAAACGGACGTTCGGTCTATCCTCACGCGGGCTCTCAAGATGGGAATGCCGGTCACCGGGCCGAATCCGGGAAGCCGCGAGAGACCTGATGGAACGAATGCCGAGTGGACTATTGGAAGGTATGGTCCGCACCAGGCCCGAGGGGTGCTCCCATTTGCCATCGCGGACCGGACGCCACGTGAGTTTCGAGTTCCTGGTGCGACTGTCATGGATGGCCCGCTGACAGGCGTCGCGGAGGTGCTCATCGGGGTCGAATCAGTTCATGACTCGACCAAGTGGCTTCAGCAGATCCATGATTTCCCTACACCAATCGATGTGACAACGCCACTCGCTGCCGATATTTTGACGTTCCCTGGACAACCTGTCTCATTGCTCAAGCCTGAAACTGAGACGGTGTCTGCGCTCGCTCATCAACTTGATGAAACCGAGCAACAACCGCTCGCGTTCCTCCTCTCAACGAAGGACTTTGAGGCGGCCATTGAGCAGTTTGCTCTAACCGATATTGGCGAATGGAAGTATCGCCATCGCCGTCGTCGCGTCGCCTGGTTTGATGTCGACCTACTTCGGACAAGAGTCGGTGTCATTGAAGACGATTGATCGGTTATTAGGTCACCTGTTTATGATCCGAATCATGGGATGCACTGAGATACCTACATACTGAAATAAACCAGTCATTCCTCTAATGGGGTGGGCTTGTTAGTGGACTCCCAGTCTGGCCACGAGACGTGGCAGGCGTCAAATCGCCGTTCCCGTTCAGCGTCCCTGAGTTAAGCGCAACCTGACAGTCTGCCCGTCCAGAACCAGACGTGAGCCAGTGCTGGACAAGATTCCATCACAGCTGTCGCGTCGGGCTTCAAGAACAATAGCAAGAGCGACCCGATGTAAGTAGTCTTCACTCCAATTCCCAAATCGGTCACCCATGGACTAAATCGTTAAATGCGCTGACCGAGTTCAAGATCAACCTCCAGCATACTATCGTCTTATATACCGATTTCACTGACTCGAATATGGATGAGTTTTCTGCGGCGAAGAGCAGGTGGCTGATGATTGTTTCATTGTGATGACACCTATATATCAGTTTCCGTATAGAAACGGCAGCACGGGAGATTTTCTCTTGTGGACAGGACATCCAATATGAGCAAACGACGGTGAGCCCAGCACATGTCTTAATAATGTTCACGTGAATATTAACACATAATGAGAACCGACCCGGACTATCTTCCAGGAAGCCTCTTCATTTGCCGAGACTGCGGAACTGGTGTTGAAAACGCAGCTCAGGAAGACAACTGTCCCGAGTGTGGCGGCCCGATGAGGGATGTGACTGTCGCACACGACTGATCGCTACTCAGTATAATACGGCTCTCATCTCATAGCCGGGTGCTTGTCGGGTAAACAGGCTAAAACAGAGCAGGAAACTGACTCTCCCGGTGTCGACACTCGTGTGATTCTCCATGGTTTGACAGCTCTTTGCCTTCGCTCACTACATTCATGATAGATTTATATCTCTATCACGAGTTTGGCCACCTCAGCGACACTTCACCCGAGACAGATTGGAAAATAGAAGAGACATGCTGCCCAACTCACATTTATTTGAAAGATTGCAATCGTTTGGTGAATACACTTGGATCAAATAACTAATCTTATACAAAATCAAGGAGAATACCTGTTTATGCGCAGGATGAATCTCAACAGGGGTGCATCGCTGAGATGAATATTCCAGATCGTTAGCTGCCATGCAGTTTTAAACTCATGTTTGATGACTAGCGGCGTCTGCAGGTCTCTCCAATAACATCCGACGACTCTTAACCTGCGGGACATCCAGTTCATGTAGGTCAGCAGGCGTTGCACTGATGACAGGTGTAGACGCAGTGGGTTGGATTAGGTTAACAAAATCCAATTTGTATCAAGAAGAGATGACCGATACCTCATGGGTCGGTCGGCTTCAAAGAGGCTTAATTTAAATTAACTGGCATGAATATTCAAACATACAAATGGCTGAACAAAGCTATCATTTCGATAATACTTGTGTCATTATCACAGGTGCAAGCGCTGGAATTGGGCGGTCAATTGCTCAGCAATTCGGAAAGGCTGGTGCCTACGTCATAAATGCGGACATTTCACCGGACCCAAAAGCCGATGTGGAAACGCTTCCGACACATGAGAAGATTATCTCCGAAGGCGGGAAGTCTGAGTACGTTGAAACCGATATTTCAAGTCCTGACGACATTGACAGAGCGATAGAGAGAGCCAGAGATGCCGGCGGTGTGGATGTTTTGGTGAACAATGCGGGTATTTTTGCCGGGGAGAACTTCAATACTGTCACCGAACAGGAATTCGACAACATATATGATGTCAATGTGAAGGGCCCGTTCTTTTTTACACAAAAGGTGAGCAGAGATTTAAAACGAAGAGATTCCGATGGAGCGGTGATAAATATTGCATCAATAAGTTCGAATCTTGCTCAACATGGACAGACCCTGTATGATTCAACCAAAGGAGCAGTGAGAATGTTGACACGGGGATTCGCTCTTGAGTTAGCCGAGTATGGGATTAGAGTGAATGGAATAGCACCTGGTCAGATTGGAACCGAAATCAAAGAGGGGTGGTCAACGGATGCTCAGCAAATGGTGGATAATGATCAATTAATCAAGCCAGTTCCGATGAATCGCGCGGGAGTCCCATCTGATATCTCCCCTACTGCACTATTTTTAGCCAGTGACGCGGCTGAATATATTACAGGAGAGATAATCCATGTTGACGGAGGATGGCAAATAATCTGAGACTGTATTCTATGCGAACGCAGATTATATTTGCATCTTTCGGTGTTCGTAATATAACCAGTCTGAGACGTTCGCGTGATCGAATAATGAGGTCACGCTCAGTTTTGTCAACGATATTTGTCTCCTGTAGCCTGTCATGAATTAATGATTATTATGTTACGATCCCCGCGTGAGATACATACCACTCTGTCATGAAATTGCCGACTGTGCTGCATCTGAACCGTGTATTCACCAATGGGGTGAACACATACCGACTAAACCTCTGATATAATGCCGAATCATGACGGACGTTAGTAATAGAAATATGAAACATCGATTTGATACTTCTTCAGTAATCGACAAATCAATAATCCGTGGTACGGCACGATGCGGTCAAAGAAAGAAACCAATCTGCATGAGGTGGATAATAAGATTGAGAGCCGCAGTATCTACCTCAATTTATCTTTCGGGAGTCGGTGGAGTATTTGCTAGCTCACGCAGAGATGGATCGCACATTGTTATCTAAAGTCTCAAATGCTGTCTATTCGATACCAGTGATTACTGTGGTAGTTCAACTCCGGTTCAACTTGACTCCTCACAGAGCACCTCAGGCATCTTTCAGAACCGCGAAATAACAGATGTGCTGAATGCTGTCAGGATTGCTTTTCAGTGACCACGTGAATTCTCCGTTGAGATCGGTGACTGGCAGTGATTCGATATGTGACTACGGTCTATAGAGCAAATTGTATGACAATATCTGGTAAACTGCCTCAAGGCTTGACCCCGAGGCACTCTGCCTGCTATCTCTGTAGAAGACACATGAATTATCTGAACAATTAATATGTGACAGAGTAAGAAACATTCTAATATAACAAACAAGCAGCTATATCTCAAAATACTTAATACATTGCTGGAAGTTTACTCAATTTGTGTCGAACAAGCACGAGTATGTCTCCCGACGAAGAGTTATTAAAGGAACAGCGGTTGGCAGTATAGCCGCACTTGCTGGATGTTCAGGCAGTGGAAGTGGCGGTGAAGCAGATGGCGATAGCTCTGAGGCCGGCGGAACAACCGTCGGAGCTGACAGTTCAGATGGCGGCGGTGGTGGAAGGACAATCAAGCAAGGATATCTATTACCGTTGACCGGTGATCTCGGTTCACTGGGAACGGCGATGCGGAACGGTGGTGTGATGGCAGCACAGCAGGTTCAAGATGCGGATATCAGTCTTTCTGTCGATACACAGATCGAGGATACGCAAACGACAGTTCCTGACGCAATCGACGGTGCAAATGCACTCGTGAACTCAGGGTACCCAATGATGGTCGGATCTGCGACTTCAAACATTGAGATTGGGAATCGGGTATTCGTCCCACAGGGAATGTTAGCGTGCTCGCCATCAAACACACTTCCAACTCTCAGCACGT
>KE356563.1:85522-89870 GCA_000416005.1 Haloquadratum sp. J07HQX50
TATATCACTGTCTCTGCATTTACTGGATGGGGGGCAGCGTATCTTATCGCTGGGGCTGGTCAATATGACTTAGGCTCATTATTTTTCCTTGGAGTCGGTGGAACACTGTACCCGGGTGATATCGGCATCAATGTGGCGAATACCCCAGGAGCAATTATCGGCGGATTGGTTGTCGCAGCGGTTGCTGGGGCAGTCATTGCAGTCATTCTTGATCGCATGATATACCGGTCAATGCGTGAGTCGGGCGCAATTACACTGTTAATTGCCTCAGTTGGTGTCGCATTTGTCCTTCGTTACTTGACTGTGTACGTTTTTACACAGCAGTCGTTCGGGTTAACAGTCAGTGCACAGACATATGATCTCACTGTTTCTGGAGGGACGCTCAGCGTCAGTGTTTCGTCATTGGTTCTGGTTGGCATTTCAGTTATCACAATGTTCAGTGTTCACCTGATGTTGACACGAACAACGCTTGGGAAGGCAATGCGGGCGATGGGCGATAACCGCGACTTGGCACGTGTCACCGGGATTCCTGCTGAGCGGGTCATTAGAACAACGTGGATAGTTGGCGGTGCACTCGCTGGGATTGCAGGATTTCTGATTGCGTTGCTTCAAGGCACGATAACTTATCAGATTGGGTGGACACTTCTATTGCTCGTCTTTGCAGGGGTTATTATGGGAGGAATTGGATCTGTATATGGCGCAATTGCTGGCGGCATCCTCATCGGACTTATTACGCGTGTTTCACTCGTGTGGATTCCAGCGAGTTTCACTGAAGCGATGGGATTTGCAATTATGATATTGATCCTTTTGCTCCGTCCACAGGGATTATTTGGGGGTGATGTAGCGTGAGCACTCAAACCGAAGCGGCTCGTGTAATCACAGAGGTAAGGCGGCGTGCCGAGACATACTGGGAATCTGATACAGTGAAGATTGGAGTCACGCTTGGAGCCGTCTACATGGTGTATGTTTTAGCGGGTGTTTCACTCGGTTATGACCTCTCTGGGCAGTTGAATTCGATTCGTCGCCTGACATTCCTTATCGTTCTGTACGCGGTTGGTGCGCTCGTTGTGAATCTCCACTGGGGGTATAGTGGGCTGTTCAATATTGGCGTTGTCGGGTTCATGGCAGTCGGGGCCTATACGACGACGATTCTCACTCGACCAGTGCAGGGCCAGAATCCAACGGGGACACTTCCCGGCTTCGGGTTTCCACTGCCGATTGCTATTGTGGGAGGCATACTGGCTGCCATGGGCATCGGGTATCTTGCTGCGCTCCCATCTCTCCGACTTCGAGACGATTACTTTGCGATCGTCACGCTGGCATTCGCTGAAATAATTCGCATGACTGCAAAGGCGTCCGCGCTTCAGGAATTCACCGTGTTTGGAGTGACATTAGGAACTGGGGGTGGTCGAGGCATCCGCACATATCCGAATCCGGTTGAACAGTTCTTCGCTGGGCCTGGTAGTCCAGTTGTCTCAGCGATTGCAGGACTTGGAATCGATAGTGCGCTTGTTCCAGGATGGGCGTTCGTGCTGGTTCTAACATTGCTTCTCGGTTTCGTGCTTTGGCTCATGAATCGAATGGTTAACTCGCCATTTGGCAGGGTTCTCAAGGGCATTCGTGATGACGAGGAGGCCACAGGCGCGCTCGCGAAGAACACCGCATCGTTCAAAATTCGCGCTTTTATTATTGGGTGTGGAATACTTGGCCTCTTGGGAATCGTCTGGCAGGGAAGCCAAGGATATATTGCGCCGGGATTGTTTGCACCACAGTTGACGTTCTTTATCTGGATTGCAGTCATTGTTGGTGGCGCTGGCTCAAACACCGGATCGATTATCGGAACCATCTTATTTGTTGGATTTATCTATCTCGGACCAGGGTATCTACGTCGGATTGTCGAGGAGTACCTCTCGATATCTGGGACTGTTTCGACTTTTCCTAACGCCGTCGGGTCGTTACTTGCTGGTGACCCGCAGGCACTCATTCTCTATACGCTTGATCAGACAAGCGCGCTTCGAGTCGTGTTGACGGGGGTTGTCCTTGTCTTGTTGCTGAAGACACGACCCGAGGGGCTTTTTGGAAAGAGACGTGAAATGGCATCGACTATTAACGTTGAACAGCGAGTCAAACAGCGCTTCGGCGTGCATGACTCTGATGAGAACACCGAGGAGGTTAGCCGATGACTATTTCATCTGAGAGCTCACTCGTGGAACCAGACGCTGGGGCAGAGAGCAACCCCTTACTGCAGGTCGACTCACTGATGAAGTCGTTCGGCGGAATTAACGCTCTAAACGGAGTTTCGTTCGAGGTTTCCCCAGGAACAATTACAGGATTGATTGGACCGAACGGTGCTGGCAAGTCCACGACATTTGACGTCATAACTGGAATGATCACACCAGAGACTGGGACAGTCACATTTGCAGGCACTGATGTGACCGGGCGTCCTCCGCATGCAATCGCGGAATGTGGTCTCGTCCGGACATTTCAGTCAGCGAAAGAATTCAAGAATATGACTGTCATTGAGAATTTGATGATCGCACCAGGTGGACAGTCAGGTGAAACGGTTTGGCGATCCGTTGTCCCTAGTTCCCGGAGCGAGGTTCGATCTGAGGAAGACGAACTATTTGATCGTGCCTGCGATATGCTTGAGTTCTTTGAGATTGAACATCTTGCCCTCGAGAGCGCTGGAAATCTCTCGGGAGGGCAACGAAAATTGCTTGAGCTCGCGCGAGCGCTGATGCTTGATCCAGAGTTGCTCCTGTTAGATGAGCCATTTGCCGGTGTGAATCCGTCTTTAGAAGATCAGTTACTCGACCGTATTGAGACGTTGCGTGATCAGGGGTACACATTCTTACTCGTTGAACATGATATCGATCTGATCATGGAATACTGCAATGCTGTGATCGTGATGCATCAGGGTGAAACGCTATTTAGAGGCTCCCCTGAGGAGGTCAAGTCTGAGCGGGAAGTCGTTGAGGCATACCTCGGTGGCGAGGTTTGACATTCGGTGTGAAAGTCCTATTGCCCCGTGTGGGATTTGAATCAAACTTCCGGGATGAAAGAACAGAACGACAAGTTCCTGTTCTCTGCAGGTCATCATCCATTGATCGTCGCATTCTGTGATTCCCCGTCGTGACAGCACAAATTCACTCGGTCAAGACACAGCAATCAGCGGACGTTTGTTGTATAGAAAAGCAAGCAGTTCCGCGAAGATAACACCCCTGGACACTACCGTCTCGTCGAGCGTTAGGACCGGTTTCCTGTGTTGCTCACTGCAGATTCAGATTAAACAAGAGACAAATCTGCTCCTTTAGCAGTTGTTGGTAATGTGATTTTCTTTATTCGGAATGGGACGTGCAAACTATCCTCTGGATGCGGAAAGTCGACGACACTCCGGAGTATCGCTGGATTGGAGATGCCGGACAGCGGAGAAATAACTCTTAATGAAAGTGACTTGACAAATAGGCCTCCGCAGCAAAGGCCGATTGCGATGGTATTTCAATCGTATGCGCTATATCCGCACCTGACAGTTCAAGAAAATATGGCGTTTGGTCTTCGTCACTCGACGGATCTAAGCATGTCTGAGATTGAACATCGGGTGACCGACACTGCAGATATGCTCAGCATCTCTGATTTGGTTGATAGGAAACCGACCGAACTCTCTGGTGGACAACAACAGCGAGTTGCATTGGGTCGTGCGATTATCCGTGAACCAGAGGCATTCCTACTTGATGAACCATTGGCGAATCTTGACGCAAAACTTCGT
Organism: Haloquadratum sp. J07HQX50; assembly: GCA_000416005.1. Taxonomy (GTDB): domain Archaea; phylum Halobacteriota; class Halobacteria; order Halobacteriales; family Haloferacaceae; genus Haloquadratum. Next base: position 89,289 of record KE356563.1, read on the forward strand.
GCTCAGATGAGAATTGAGCTCCAGCAACTACACTCGGAACTAGGTGTGACGACGATATACGTCACACACGACCAAACGGAGGCAATGACGATGGCGGATCGAATTGCGATTATAAGTGATGGAGAGTTACAGCAGATTGGCACACCACTTGAGTGCTATCACCAACCAGCAAACCGATTCGTTGCAGGCTTTATTGGCGAACCCTCGATGAATTTTTTCGATGTAAAAAAGCGCGGAACGAATCTCTCTGGAAGTGGGTTTGAACTGACTGTTTCAGATGGCGCTCTCGACGCGACTCAAAATATGCGCCAATTGGTCTTAGGTATCCGCCCTGAACACACGGAAGTGAATCAAACAGATAGCAATAGTGATGGAATTCCTGCAACTGTCGACGTTATTGAACCAATTGGAAAAGAGACGAATATTTACTTATCTGTCGCCGGATCTGACGTTGAGTTCATGGCGACGGTCGATGGGCGTAGAAATATCGAAGTTGGGACCCGTGTAACAGTCCATGTTCCAGAGGAAGCAATCCATCTATTTGATGCTGACACTGGAGATGTCCTGTTTAGTAGTAGTATT
>KE356563.1:91005-97134 GCA_000416005.1 Haloquadratum sp. J07HQX50
GCACGAAGATGCCACACCTCAGGTGCTGCTCGTGTGGTTATCAAAGAGGGGGTAGTCATCAGACACTCAGCATCTCAAAGAAAGAGGACATCGATTCCTGATCGACACGATGAACGATCGAAGCCTATTCAAATAGGCCCACGAAGAGCGGTCAATCGAGCAGTGGTGGCGGGATGCGAGTTTAGCTAGACGAATCAAGTGGTGATTATTCAGCATCGTTTGAATCATGGACGTCGAAATCGACACATCAAAGCTAGTTTGTTGATTATATATTAAGCTAAGTGATCAATATTGTAATACATATGTTGTGTCTTACGACTGCTGAATCTATCTTACTTACCCAGTGTGACACCCTGGATAATACGCGGCATCCAGTCGATCAATCGAGTGATTAATTCCATGCCCAATTGATTCTCAGTCAAAACTCTGACACGGGTCATCAAAGCCAAGCTGATGCTCTGTGCGTCCACCGATCGCACATCTTTGTATTTAGAGAGAATCGAATGTCTGTCATTCACTCTTCCTCTGAACGCATCCTGACTTCCTTCAGACAGCTGAGTGTGTGATTTTCCTCAAATGAAGATAGAGGGCCAAACGAGTAACGACGGTTCAATAATGATACCAATGGTGAGGATGTGTCACCGGTTGGCTTCAACAAGACGCTCAATATCAGTGCGTATTGCCTCCAATTCAGCCTCAAGTTGGTCCTGACGCTGCAGAAGCTGTTCGACGTCTGTGCCGGAGTCGGAGCCTGAGGCGGCGTGTTCAACATGATTCTTGCGTTCGCTCTCAGTTTCAGCATCACTCCCCGACTCAATCTCGATTGGCTCAAGACGCTGGGCAACTTGTATTGTTTTTGCGTCGGTATTCCCAGAGAGGTACTCACGGAGATGCGCCGAAGCACTCGGAGGTCCATGAATCAGTGAGATTCCCTGCGGGTCGGCCTCTCGGGCGAACGCAAGCAGGTCGTTCGCAGCAGCATGGCCAGACATCCCGCCAATTTCACGCATCCACTCAGTTGGTACACGTATCTCTTGCTCCTGAAAGACGAATTCATCGGTTGTGGGGTCATATTCCTCGCCAGCAGGGAGTGCAGTGACACGCAGATCAGCAACGTCACCTACCGCATCAAGCAACTGTCGTCCGGGAGTTCCCTCGGCCTGGTACCCAATGAACAGCACCCGTGCCTCATCGTAATGCTGCCCAAGGTCACGCAGATAGTATGGTGACCATCCACCAGTGAGCATTCCTGACGGTGCGACGATAATTGGTGCCTCATTCCCAGTCAGGAGCCGTTCACGTTCGTCCATCGTATCTGGCGTCCAGGCACACTCGGGTGTGAACGGTTCAACATCGCCAGAATTGATGCGGTAATTCAGGATTGATTCACCCATGAACGCATCCTGACAGAACACCTCATAGACAGGCATCGACTCGGTAATCATCCCATCGTAAACAATCGAGGGTTCGCCGTCAACAGCGTCGCGTAGATCGGGTTCGCGTTCACGAAAGATTTGGAGAATTTCCTGAGCCCGGCCAACAGCGAACGTCGGGATTAAGACTGGAATGCCGCTCGCGTGAGCCTGTTTTGCCTGCCTGTAGAGTTCGGTACGGGCGTCAGTGAACGAACGGTGTTGCATGGTATCCCCATATGTTGACTCAAGTAGAAGTTCATCTGCCTTGGGAGGATGGTCAATGTCGCCGAGATGAGCGCTTCGACCGCCAAGGTCTCCAGAGAACACGACGCGACGATCAGCATGTTCGATAGCAAGCCATGCACTCCCAAGCAGATGAGCGGCATCACCGAACTCGTATGTGATGTTTAGGTGATGGTCGCGGTCGTAGCCCACGCTTGTCACACGAGCGAGAACTCGCTTAACGTCAGTGGCGGTAAACTGTTGAGGCTGATTGAGCTCTGCGGTCTCTTGTTTGTGGATCTGCAGTGAATCGTGAAGGAGAATGCTCGCAAGCGCATTCGTAGGCCGAGTCATGAAAATCGAGGCATCATCAGCGAGGAGGTCTTGATGCTCGGCAATAGGGAGACCACCGATATGATCGATGTGTGCATGTGTAATGAACACCGCATCAATCTGCCCAGGGTCTACGCCTCGGAGGATAGGGTATTCTGGTGGTGCGGATTGCTTGAGCCCACAATCAACGAGATAGTCGTGGTCGTCGGCTTGCAGGTGGTAACACGACCGGCCGACTTCCTCGGCCCCGCCGCGTGGAACTACGGTGAAATCGCTCATAATTCCTATTTCGACACTCACAGCGCATATATCCACGGGACCGAAGAATCAAAATTCCTATTCATCTCGATATTCTCTCTTTATATATAATCAACTCTCCTGCTGAGTGAGTGGACAGATGTTACATTCATCTGTTCGGATGTCACAGTGGTAGCGAAGCGAAAGCCCACCCGCGAACGCGCTGGGATGAAGCCGACAACTGGGAGTCTATCCATGCTCGTAGCCACGGCTGAATAGGTACCTAACAATCGAAGATTTTCGGACATATGCGAACCTCCGGTTCGCAACGCGCTGAATATTTGCACCCGAGCCTTGGACAATTTTTCGAAACCGCTACTCTGTCCGAGGTGGAGACTATACTGGTGCAGCCCGAAACGCAGGTCATTGTCCACCGTGGCGACAAACCTACGAACCTCTCCATTCCCGTTCAATCCTCAGTGCGGGAATCCAACTGCTTGAGCCGTTGGAGGATGTCCGAAAAAGCATGAGTCATTGAGCAGTTCGATGTAGTGCTACTTGACATCATGAAACTTAGATGTGTTTTTTCCATATTATCACCGATGACACGGTGCGACACGAGTGAATCATCTCGGATCGTCATTACCTATGACGAGTAAACCATCTCACGTCGAGTTGTTTCAGCCGAAGGTAAGAACGAAAGAAAGATACCTCATACAACCGTGCTGTGAAAAGTGTTTGAAACAGTCAAGCTCGTGGCACAGCCCCTGTCTCAAACACATTTCACATATTTTGATATACATATAGTCATATAAATTACTCTTGATATCAGTTCACACACGAGTTGACTGGCGCAGTGTCACCGCATGATGACAACTACAGCTCCTTGATAAGAACATGCAAAGATTGTAAGTAGTCTCAATCTGTCTGTTCGTATCTTCAACTGCTTGACCATGTGGTCGTCCAGATACAATGACTCAGAAACGACAGACCAACTGAGGATTACGTACAGAAAGCTGCAATAGGATGTCGATGAGTTGCTCTGAGATGACACAACTCGTGAACCGCCTCGGGATCGAGTGAAGTGGTTTGAGACGCAAAACGTCTCATTATCACGGAGATCGAGGATTTCCAATCGTGGATAAAGCCGAGGCACTCGGCTTGCTCCGCCTGTAGAGGGCGGTGAGAGCGTGTCGGCGAGGAGTGTTGAGGTAGTCTTAGATACCAGGGAAGCAACCCGAGACCGAACCACGTGCAGTCACCGCATCATGCTGCTATTTACCGTGCTGATGGCTGCACCCTGTTCGCTCCCGACGATTGCTGCACCCCATCTATGCCAGAACTGACCGACATCGGCATGAAAAAGTATTGTTCGCATATACACGGGGAGTCACTCTCGACTCATTTCATGCGAGGATAATAAATCGGCCGCGCAGGTGTAGATAAAAGGTTTGGCTGGCGACTCTGTCGGGAGAGAGGTAGCAACAACTCAGTTCGCCGTGAAAGCGTGGTTTGGCTCTACTTTCATCTCAATCTGAGAACAATGGGGAGATATCATCGCTGTATCAATGAACCCACACCCCTGCCCCGTTTCGAGGGAGCTCAACTAGCCGTGCTAATTGGTGATATTACCACTATCTGCATGGTTTCGAACAACAGACATGTTCATTTGAGTCTTCGTCACCGACAATGGGTCCTTGTCACTGCTTGTCGACACACGGTCTCGTTATCAATCACGCCGCCATCATAAGCAACGACGATAGGACCTGGGCAGTGAACTCCAAAATCATCATCAATCTCCAATTTTTGAAGCAGTTCTGCATCAATAGCGTCAACACCAAGTGCGAATCGAGCGCGTCGAATATGTTTGCAGATCTGGTGACTGCGTTCATAATCGGGGCACGTACACCACAATGCGTCGGTATCAACGGTGTAGGAACTCCCTGACGCAGAGATCACTGAGACAATAGGGGTGTCGCTGTCGGTGATTGGCGTTCCATTGGTCGAGACGACCGTCATCACCTCAGTGAGAGCGCGCTGTGTTCGTGGTTCGATGCAATGATGATTGCGGTCGTGTTTCTCTGGACCAGTCTGTCTCATACTCTTTGAACGTCTCATTCTGCAGAACCTGTACGAGCCTTGCAACCGTTTCTGCTTACTCTCTATTATGATAGCCATTTGCTTAGTCTAAACGGTCCGTTACGACAGCATACGGCATTAAAACGGATCTCGGACACAGTGACAGAACTCTCTTGGGACGGAGACGGACAGTCTACAGAGATAGCAAGAGTGCCTCGGCTGTGTTCGGAAATCGAAGATTTCTGTGGTGATGAGACGCAGTGCGTCTCAAACCACTTCAGCTGACCCCGAGGGCAGTTCACATTAAATATTACACTAGAGGAGGTAATCGCAGCCGTGCAATATCACGGCCCTGCAACGACCAGTGAAGTCACTAAGCGAACTCAAAATTAGATGTCAATCAGCAGATCATCGACTTCAAAAGTGACAGAATAACGAACGGGCACGTATCAACCGCTCGGGGTCAACGAGGCATGTCAGTGGACTCCTGCTCTAACCGAGTCAGTCGGGAGGCGTATAATCACCATTCACGCTCAGCGCCCCTGAGTTGAGGGCCGGTTGACTGGTGGGCTATCCACTGCGAGACTTCTGCCCACGGCGGATATACCCACAATATCTGACGGCGATGTTCCTCGCCGCGGTGTCATCTGCATTTGACTCGTCCGTGCAGTTCTGACATAAAAACTGCTTATCCTCACGGTTGTCGTCGTGAGTAAAACCACAGTGCGAGCATCGCTGGCTCGTGTGCGCCGGATTTATGAACCTCACAAACAGCGAGGTGGAATCTTGTACTCCACGAGTTCAACAAATGTCTTGTAGGCCCACTACTGAAGCTGAGAGCCATTTGTAATGTTCTCGCGTGGGTAAGATTCTCGAAGAGAACGCCGTCCACATCTGCATCGTGGGCTTCCGCGAAGGTCGTTCGCTCGATTGTGCAACTAGTCCGTCGCCAAGTCGGAAAACCAGCAATAGACTGAATCGGAAGATGAGCGGAACGAGTTGCAGTCTGTTGCAGTTGAGCTCGGCGTTGCTCGGACTGGTCGCGTTTGTGGTTCAGATAATCGGCACTTCCGATGAACGAACCTGTTGAGGTGACGGCAGACGCGCCGGTCACGTTCAACTCCAGTCTAAGAGTCATTTCGTTTTCGTCGCGGTCGTCGGTGACTCGGCTTCTTGACATTCCGTTCCGTCAACCTCGCCATCAGGATTTTTCAGCGTGACGTGCAGGAAAAACGTGTCATTCTGTTCATCGTATTGGAGTATGACGCTTGAAGCATCCCAGTCTTCACTCTTGTCGTCCCGACCAAACGGTGTGTCTTTTTTGGGCGGGAGAACGTTTTTCGACTCGACTCTGTAGTTCGGAGTGGAGAGAGTCGCGTGGTCGGTGTTGAACGTCGCAGAGCGTTTATTATAGACCATGCACCACGGCTAGCTCGCCGTTTTTGAGTTTCTCGACGCCACCTGTGACAGTTTCGATAGCACTGCGGATACCTTTCTGAACGAGGTTAGGAGTAAAGTAAGGCCGGTTTCATCGCGCAAGCCGTCGTACAGCGCGTCTTCTCCTTCGCTCTTGCTCGTGATGCAGTCGTCGTCGTGGCGACACGCCTACTCATTTGTACGGTTGGTGCAGTGAACAAATTGGTCTTTGGTCTGATGGAGGTTGCCACGGCGCTGTTCAGGAACATCGAGTTTGATACGAACAGTGCGTCGTGGCGTGTCGTCCATTGTGATTCACATCCAGAACTTTTGTGGCATAAACTCGAGGATCATATTTTGACTGTGTGGCTTTGATGACTACCATTGTTAGATTTGTTAGTTGTCGGCTTCCTCCACGGGGTCAATT
>KE356563.1:98644-104277 GCA_000416005.1 Haloquadratum sp. J07HQX50
ATCACTCGCCTATTTCTCTGTGGATGTGAAACAACACTTTCAGATACCATTATCATCCTCAGGTCGTTCGACAACTGTGTAGCCCTGCTCGCTGAGTGCCTTGTTTCGGTACCGTTTGGCGATAATCCGCTGTGGAACGCGCCGAACTCCAAATCGTCGGTCCGCCGTGTAGTCGTATGTGATAGCCGTCTGGTCGCTCTGTTGGTGGATCGTCACGGTGTACGTTGACCAAGGCTGCTCGTTCGCTGTGACCTCCAACTCCACTTGACTCTCTCTGTTCTGTGTCGTAATTGTTCGTGAGTGAACGGTTATTTCAGTCGATCGTAAGCCGAAGAGATACGAAATACGGTACGTTACGGTGCTCTCTTTCGAAATAATCTCATCTGCAATCCCCCACTGAAACACCAGTACCGGTGGAACGGGGCCAGTAAACGATTCAATAACAGTCTCCACATCATCATCAGTTCGCAGACTGGCAGTACCATCGGGTTGGATAAGTGGAACCCGTATAGCAACGAGCAGAACCGCTCCAACGATGACCGCTGGCAGGAGTGACGCCACAAGAAATGTTCCAAACAGTGTAGACAGGACAAGAATAACCATGAGTGTGCTCAGCAGACGTTCGCGCCTGAGATATTGCTCGGCGACGGCGAGTGCCGGGTCTGGTCGGGTGATTTCTTGGCTGGAGGGCATTGTACAAACATTCACACGTCAGAAGCATATGTGTGATGAAAACTTCCGATCGACGAGATCGCATAGAGTCAATTATCTCGGGGGTAAGTGGTTTGGGACGCACAGCATCATCACGGGAACGGAAATCTTTGATTTCCAATCGGGAACAAAGCCGAGGTATCCGCCTTGAGTTTTGATGAAGTCGTTCATGAGTGACCGAAAGAACGCGATACTGACGATACCCCTGCTCCTGCGGGCGGTAAGTGAATTATCACCGACTCGCTCAGATCGAAAGAATCCGAGTTTGTTAATCCACGACTGGCGAACTATCTCTGTGGACCTCAGGTGACTCGACTGTTGTCATGATGCTGTGCTCAATATTGATATTGAAGTAGTGTCAGTCACAGGTATAGGTATTCTCTGATGGCTGATCGCGAACCAGTGAGCGTGCTTTTACCGACTGTTAAGTGGAACACAGCGTGTGAGCAGATGGCTGCGCAGTTAGCCCCAGAAGACGAGTTGCTTGTTATTTGTGACACTGAGCAGGACCCAGTCGCTCGCCACGAGGCACCAGAAGGGGTGCACATACTGATCGCTGGGGAACCAGAGGGCTGCGCAGGAAAGGCGAATGCACTCGCGTATGGGATGACACAGGCCCGCCACGACCGGTTTGTCTGGACTGACGACGACTTTGAGCGGGACATGGAGTGGCTGAACCGACTCGTCGCTGCTGGCGAAGCACACGGGCCAGCGACGGCAGTCCCATTCTTTACTGGTGGTGGATGGTGGCGACTATTCGAACCTTGGCTTGGGGCCCTCTTTATGATCATGTTGTCTCTGCAGCTGGGCGGGGTCGCTAACACTGCTTGGGGTGGGGGCGTCGTGTTCACACGATCGGAGTTAACAGTCTCAGTGTCGGAGTTGACTGACGAGCTTCGAGAAGTCATGAGTGATGATTATCTCCTTGGACAACGCCTGCCGCATGTTTACCCCGTGCAGTCGATGGTCACTCACGTCAAGGTCTCTGGCGGATTCCATAGCGTTCGGCACCGACTGCTTCGGTTTATCCGCATAGTCGGCATCAACAACGGATGGGTGTTGGCGATTGTAATTAGCAGTTCGCTGGTTGTCGCTGGTTTGGCGTTTCCACTCGCAGTTGCTGTGTCGCTGACGGGTAGCTTCGCGGCTGTTTACGCCTGGTTTGGTCTCGGACGGGTGAACTTTTTGTATGCTTATCTTGGAATGTTGGTGCTTCCTCCCGTCATCTTCGCGGCCGTGCTTGTTGACGAGTTTGAGTGGGCAGGACGTCGCTACCGATTTCCGAATTCGGGAGAGGTTGAGATACTTGACGCAACAGACGAAGCTTGACATGCAGTTGAGCGGTTCTACTCGCTCTCGAAAACCACCTCACGAACATGAAGACTCGGTATCCCGGCGTCAGCAGGTGTCTCAGACTCGGCTGGTGTTACACATTTCAGACTCCGAGAGTCGACAATCTTATGACTGGTCTCGGCAACGAGAAAGTTCAATTACTCGGATGTGATTACCCTGTTCTCATCAGTTGCAGACTCAGAGACAGAAGACAGGTTCCTTTACTCAGCACGCTCTTTGTCTCGATTGCTGAGGTGTCAGTAGAGGTATTCTCATTCCATCACGTGTCGAGTTGCTGTACAGTCGATGAGGAATGTAAGTGCCTGTGGTGGGGCGGCGATATGCCCCTGCAGCTCACGTCGATATGAATACCGCGGTCAGTATTGACTGTGAGAGACGCGATTGGACTGAGTAACGAGATGTAATGATTGTTTCTCGATGCGTATGACCACATCAACGAGTTCTCAGAGAAGCCGATGAGGAAACATGATCCACAGGACACTAAAATATCGCACATTCAAACGTGTTTTCTAATCACTCCAACCGTTGGACATAATCGATCTGCTTCGGTCGAAAATCTGTGTCGCAGTAAAACCTGCGGGCCTCCTCGTTGTGCCAATCGCACGAAACCGTGAGATGGTCACAATCACGCTCGCGCGCTATCTCTTTGACATGCTCAACAACATCTGTGCCGTGAGCCTGGTTTCGGTGCTTCTCATCGATATAGAGATTCACGATGCGAATATAATGCGAGTACTCTCTGGACGGATTGAAACCCTCGCGTAGCGTTATGAAGCCAATCGTCTCGTCCTCGTGGATAACACGATAGTTGGTGATATCACTATCACCGAGATGCTCACGGAAATGGTCCATGTTGACTTCGTCGATATTTGTGTGAGTAAGTTTGTTTAATGCATCATGTGCTTCCATCTCGGTTGCAAGGGCGTACCAGCGCTCGATGATTGCATCAAGGCTCGCCGCAGTCGCTTCAGCCAAGTGCATAATTTGAGTTTGCGCGGATAGTTTTCAATACTATGGCGACGACCACAACTGGTCCGAGAAACCGCACCCTCGCGAAAGTCCCAAACAAGTGCGTACGAACCGCACGTTGTCTCCGTGGGTCGGTAGCCGAACCCCCAACAGAGGAATCCTCGCGGTTGAGCGCCGGGAGGATGTCAAGAAACCGTTAATCATGTCTCTCCAAGTAATACCGTGCGAGGTCGATACTAAATTTGATAGTAATAGCGGCCAATATGAGCGGCCGACGGGCTGCTGTTTCGATATTGATTGTTCTGCCGTCGGCAAGCTCATTTGTGAATGTCAAGACAAGGAGCCCAGCAACGATTAATACAAACCCCTCAAGAAGCACCCCTCTGAGTGCTTTCCAGACAGTCGCTTGTCTATATCCGCCCCGATAGAAATATTCGATACCGGTTCGCCAACCCTCGGTTATGACTACGGTGGCTGCCCCGACAATAACCCATGCTGGCAGTTCAGCCTCGGGATTTGCCGTAATAACTGGACCGGCCACGAACCCTCCAAAGCCAACCCAGAGTGCACCCAGCAATGGAATGAGAAATACGAGTCCTGGAAGGGTCCTGTATAGAATCTTGACGTCCGTTCCCGGGATCGATATCCCAGCCTTCCCCCAATCGGTAAGTCGGTATGTAGTCCCAAATGCTGGCTGTTCGTCATCAGGCTCCGGCGGCATGCCAGCAAAGAGGCCCCGAAGCAAAGCCCACAGTGACAGTATGGTGAACTCTAGCCAATAAAACACTACTAAACCCAGCCCCGACATATCAAACGCAAGGAGGCCGACCACAGGGACGCCATTGGCCACAATGACGGCTGTCAATGTGATGTTCGGCAGCAGCTGTTCTACGGTATCGAAGTCGCTCATTCGTCAGCATTCCGTTGCAGAGAATATCCACTGATGACTCTTGTGAAAGCAGCACAGTCATCAATCGACACGGGTTCTCACAAAGACAGATAGCAGCACGATTATTTTCGGTCAAATTATTCGTGTGCGCTCGAGTAGCTTTCTCCACTCAGATAACGGTCTGGCAAATTGGTCGCGTCCGTACTCGTCTGACACTCGTCCATTTAGCAAGCGTCATCTATCCACCCGACCGTTGTGGATAGTGTCTAATTTTCCTGAGGGCTAACTGTAGTGGCCGAGTGTACCATCTTGAGCTATCTGCAGCACTCGCTATCAGGTGAGTGAAATCGGCGCTTGGCGGTTACGCCCTGCTCCCGTCGGCTCACACTTCAGGCGCAGCGTCACACCGGCGGGATCATTCAGTATCCAGTTCACCAACGCCTCCAGCGCACCAGCGACTCTTTTAGATGGCTGATTCCGAGGATATGAGAGATGTATGTCTCCCATCTATTCGCTGCTCTCTGAAGAAAACGAGACACACTGAGAATGATTAGTGCGATTACATAACTGAAAAACAGCCCGGCCAAAATGAACAATTGTGAGAGACGGGGAGTTGACTCAATGGACCCATCTTCACCGGTGTTCTCACGATGTGGAATATGAAGACTCGAACTAAGAGTTACTGTACGGTTTATGCCAGAATGTGACACAGATGTATCCGAGCGAGGAAGCATACGTCAATCTTTGTCTCGTGAAAAAAGTGCCAACAGTCGAGACTCACACACAGAAACAGAGATAGCATCACAAGCCCAGCACCGAGGCGTCTCAGACGATGGTGCTTGAACTCGAATTTCGGCACCTTTGGCCGCCGATCCAGAGCAAGTCTCCGAGTCAGAGACTGAAACACATATTCCACACAGCGATCCGTGAGACCAGGTGATTGTTGAATCAGGTGTCGATGTCTGAAACCGAAGTCTATCACGGCTTTTTCCAGCGAGCGAGTGAACTCGTCGAGTGTCACAACGACCATACGACAAGTGCGATCAAGCTGTCCGGCTGGATGAAATATGCTATGCGACTGGTGAGCAGACGAGATAATGTGTTCTTCGCCAATCCTGCCCGCTACCCCGAGCAACAAGAGATGCGTGAGATCCCATATCACTTGACATCCTCCCCGTCGTGAATGACTCCCTCCGTGGGAGTCTCAACCGGTCTACGACTCGCTGGGGCGTTATTGTGGACGGCACTCAGGTCTGTGCACCGTCGGTTGTGACGGTTGGATGTGGTGATTTCGATCAGTCGTGATCGCCCCACTCGAACCGCACGGGCCGTGCCATGCATCGGCCTGACTGCCCGCTCTATGTGCCGTCTCAAGAATGTTTCTGAGGCGGGAAAGACCCCGAACCCGAACATGGACACGTAAGCGTGTGATGCCATGTCGTTCGGTCTGCACCGCTACACTGCGGGTACTCTTAACTCGTCCACACTTCCGACTGGACTTCGACCGAGGTACTGTATTCCTCGGCGGTACAGGCCAACTGTTCGGTGAATTTTCTGAACAGCCAGCAGTTGTGTGGCTTGGCGTTTCGACTGGCCAGTGCGTGTCCACTATGTCGGTCAAGTCACCGACATACATCGCGTCCACGCCCTCGGCGTGCAGTCGTTCCAGCAGGTCATGGCACGGTGCTTGTTGTGCGTGGTCGTGACGACG
>KE356563.1:105629-107323 GCA_000416005.1 Haloquadratum sp. J07HQX50
ACGAGGAGGCGATATATGTCCTCAGCGGCACAGGGACAATCCGCCTCGTAGACGGCGCCCATGCGCTGTCAGCAGGTGACTACGTAGCTCTCCCGGCAGGCGAGGCTGACGGCCACCGCGTGATCAACGACGGCGGCGATGACGTCCCGTTGCGCTATCTTGCCATCTCAACAATGCGGGACCCAGACGTAGTGATTTATCCCGACATGGACAAAGTCGGCGTCTACACCGGAACACCTCCAGGGCGCCACGAAGGGCGGAAGCTGACGAAATACTACCCAGAGGACGCCAACGTCGACTACTGGCCAGATGAGTCGGAACCCGATTAGATCGTTATTCGCCTCCGAATATCGCCGGTTTCGGTGTGAGAGTGGTCATTACCAAGATCCTCAAACAGCCCAGAGGTTTCGCCACGGGTCGAGGCCATATACCACCATTTTCAAACGGATGAGATTCGGTTCTCATTGAGTCCCCCTCACCCAGGGAGGTTTTTTGAATCTCTCTCTCTCATAACTGCAGTATGTACATCGGCAGCGATGATGGTGTCTATTATCTCCCAACAGACAGTAGCAGTGCGACACCGAAACAGGTTCTCGAGACGGGCCGTGTGATGAGGTTGACTCAATTCGAGGCCATCAGGGGAATATTTGCAGCAACACAGACAGGGTTGTACCGTCGGTTGGACGGTGAGTGGAAGAATCTTGAGGTCCCACAAGAGCAAGTGTATGCTGTTGGGGCAACACGGGCCGGCAGACTGTTTGCCGGCACACGTCCCGCCGCTGTTTATACCACAGCATCGGCAGATGATAAGACCTGGGAGGAGTGTGATGGCCTCCAGCAGCTCCCATCGCGTGGGGAGTGGCGACTGCCACGCCACGAGAACCTTGCGCAGATACGCGATGTTCATGTCGACCCTGGTCATCCTAGTGTGTCCTCGCGGATTGTCGTGGGTGTTGAGGTCGGGGGAATTCACTGCAGCGAGGACGGCGGTGAGACCTGGTTTGAGCGTCACGAAGGCGTCGCCAATGATATTCACGAACTCCACGTCGTCGGTCCTGGTGAGTACGTTGCTGCGACAGGGCGGGGACTGTATCGCAGCTCTGACGCTGGTCAGTCTTGGACCCGTCTCGATACCTCAATCGAACAGTCGTATTTCCGAGCTGTACACGAACACGATGGAGTGATATACGCTGGCAGCGCGATGGCAAACTCCTCAACGTGGAACGAGCCTGAAGCTCGCCCACAACTTGTTGATGTCCACGATGAATCGGTTGAACGAATTGCAATTCCGTACGCTGATGAAACAGTGACTGGGCTTGGGACGATTGATGACACACTTGTCGCTGTGACACACAGTGGACATGTTCTTTGGAGTGACGGATCTGAATGGACCGAACTTGCAACAGTTCCGATGTCTGGAGATGTGACAGGTCGCTACACACCAGTCGTTGGCTCATCTAACGCCACCGATGTAGACCCCGAAAATGGTGGTCAAAGTGGTGCAGAAGCTAGCAGTTCTGGGTGATGTGGGTCTACAGGCGGGGCAGGCCGACTGCCGCGAAGTCGTTCGGAAGACGGAGTCCTCCCCGATGACGAGACGCTCTGCGTCTCAAACCACTAGACCCTCAAGATGAAGACCGTACGCTCCAGTGACCACCTCTCGGTTATGGGTAACTGAGTGGTAAGTGGGCACG
>KE356563.1:107347-111528 GCA_000416005.1 Haloquadratum sp. J07HQX50
TAGCAAGTTAACACACCAGTCGAGCCAAGCGGTGTCTCAAGCATCACCAATTCGTCTCCGGCCTCAAGAACTGCCTGTTCACCGGCCCAGCGGTGCCGCTTGCGGTAGACAACCGTTTCACCACTAGCGCGAACGTACGCGGCGGCATTGTAGCAGTCGCCGGCATCCTCAGCGAATCCAATCAAAAGGTCCGTCCCAGCATCGTTAGCCGCTCTCCGGAGGCGCTCCAGCTCTGGCCCGTCCCGCGACACCGCCGCCGTCACAGTCCGCTCGTCTGGGACAAAGCCTGTCAGCGCGAGCTCAGGGAAACAAGCAATGTCTACCCGGTCAGGCAGGCCCGCGACACGGTCAAGAACCGTCTCCAGGTTTGTCTCAACAGCCAAATCTGCGACGGACATTTGGCAGGCGGCGACGGTTGGTGGCATACAAGTTATCTGCGCTCGATTCATGAAAAGCACTGTGGCAGGTCGTTCATAAAGTGGAGCAGATTCACTTTTCCGCTCGAGCCTGAGGCATTTGCATTGAGCTGTCTGTAGGGACACTGGGCACCTGGACCAATCCAGCCCGATTTCGATGAGTATCGCGACAGTATCACCGATCATATATAACTGGGCACGACAGTGGCACCGGAGAGTGACAGCACAGACAGTCCGAATCGCACTCTTGACGACCGACACAGATTCGAATTAGGATGGCCGTCCGCTCGCCAGTCAGGCGGAGTGTTCTTGACAGCTCAGTGAATCGAAAGTAGTGTTGACAGCGGGACTGTCCAAGCCATCGCATGACTGACTGCGGTCACAGCCAGGTTCTCTGTTCGCTCATAAACGAACGCCCAAACGATACCAAAGACTCCGGTCGAGATGGCCGCGTAGGCAAGGGAGCCGGATGCAAACAGGTACGTCAACGCGTGCATCAGCCCAAATGCGAGCCCGCTGATGAGCACGACTCCCGTAGTGCCGAAGTGTGGTCGGAGTCGTCCCTACACAATGCCCCGATAGAGAAGTTCCTCAGCCGGTGCCGCAAACACATACAGTGCAGGAATGGCGACTGCCCATAACATCGGCTGTTGTAGTAGTAATTCGGCGGTTCCAACGCTACTGTAATTGTGGGGAGGGATACTCATTCCCAGTACAGGTAGGATAGTCGTGAGACCAATCCCTATCGCAACGCGAATAGCTGGCAGAGCGACGATCCAGGCGATATCCTCAATTGTCGGCCTGCTGAATGTAAGATACTTTGATCGCTCGCTGACGGTAAGTAGATACCCCACGGCAACCAGCGCAAAGCCGAGTTGGACGCCGATATCAGCCACTGCAAATGCGTTAGTGTCTGCGATCCCCAGTCCGCCACCCGCTGTTCTGTACGCCACCACGCCCACGAACGAAGCTACACCACCCCCAATTGTCAGCGTGAGCGCCGTACCTACCGCTCTCACTGTCGATGTGCCTGGGATTACAGGCCTGCGCTCGGGGAGAACGCTCATTTGAGTCGGTTACCTCCGTCTCTGTCTTCGTCTCCAGTACAAGAGCCCACGTGACACACAGCGACACTACGCCAGCGGTGTTGTTATGCCTCAATACACTGATTGATACTTGAACTACTCACCGCAGGTGAGGACGCGACGCAGAAGATGTTCCAAACCATCCATACGGTCGATCGGCATATACCGACTTGAATCGGTACGACGATTTATGCAATTTTAGATCCTTGTACGCCCATACATTGTTTCTTTAACCGATTATGTACGCGCGTACACGTGTCGTGAATTTATTTCACTTCGCCAGTACAAGTTAGTGTAGCCGGTTAGTATTGATCCAATGGACTCAACAGTCAGCGAAGCTGTGTTGATAAGTTCCTACGTCAATCCGTCTGAGACACGCTGGTGCATGCAAGCCGTATCCAGAGGGCAGCAGCTCCGAGTAGGGAACTCTCGTGATTAGTTTGCACAAGCTCAAGTGTTAGTCCTCTTCCTCAAGGGGCGGGACGAATCCGGGCGAGTAGGGAGCGGTAGTTCATTAACCCACTGTCGCATATATCGTGTATGTCCGACAAGCCGGCAGCGTTGCTCACAAAAACGCAACGCGATCGGATAGACGACAATTTTCAGTCGGTAGAAGGTGCAAAGCGTCGCCGCGACCAGCAACGGACCCGCAGACGGGTCGCCGCCGGAATCGACGATTTCGCCTATCTGGTTGAGTACCCAGACGAGCAGCTCAAAGCCGCATTCGACTCCTATGACGACGAACGCCTCGTACGAGCGCTCGCAGATATGCGAGTTGTTTCTGAACGAGTACGCCTACTTCATGATGTTGAGCGCGGAGAGATACTACGCCGGGCACGAGCACGTATGCAGGCGGCTGAATGTAGTGACCGCACCGTCTCTGAGCTTGAGTTTCAGACGCACGACGAGATCCGGGATGCAGTCACAACCGAACTTGAGACGAAGCACGAACCAGATGACTGGAAACGTCGCTCGGAACTGGCACTCAAGACTGGGAGTCTATTGGCTCTCCCTGGCGTGTCGCTCATTCCGCTTCCATACGGAGCGGTCCCCTTGACAATCGATGGAGCGCTCGTGTTCGTTGTGTTGTTTTTTTGCTGGTCCGCTGCTGGTGTCTGGGTTAGGAGTTCTCCTACTCCGGAGCGTCAGAGATGATATCCTCCCAGCGTTGCGTGCATTCAGCACCGACCCTATCGGAACGATACGCCGGATGTGGAACAGACTCTGATACCCTGCGGACAATCAACACTCATTTATTGGACAAATCAAAGACGACATGAATCTGACTCGACAGTTGCGACCCACCGCTGGTTAGTGGAGTTTCCTTCCACCGCGTTGATTTATCGACATATCTTGAGGTGTCATCGACTGTCGGTTTCCTCCCTGAGTTCGAGAGTCGGAGTATCCGCCTTGATGGCTAATGAATGGTACAAAGTGGCTGAAATATACGTACATTTTCGGAGAGTTGACTGTTGATATCGGGTGGAAGTCTGCAACTGGAACCTAAGATTCAGCACGCAGACTCGATTTCTTCCCATTTTTAAGATCCACGCGTGTAAACATCATGTTCAGCAAACGCTGCTCGTGCCTGTTCATATGCACTCTTACCAGTGTGAGTGTAGAGTGAACGCAGGTTCACGCGACGCTGGTAGCGGGACCCATCCTCTGTGTATGTCAGAGTTATTCGAAGGCGCGTAAGTGGCTTTATTCCATGGGTGAACGAAACCTGTTCGATCGATTTGAGCGGGATCCGACTCGGTGAACGGAATCCACGTGTGTAGTCAAAATATCCAAAGCGCAGCAGTGAGGCTGCCAATCAAAATCATGATCAGCATCTCTTGACCCCAAATTAGATTGGGCAGCCCCCACAGTCCGAACGGGATAGCAGAGAGATACCTGACAAAGATCGCCTTTTGCCACCAGATATCGGTGTTCCAGTAATCTGTGTAGAATACCTGAATGTATCCAACGAGCGACTCGGTGAACCGGATGACTTCATCGCCGAAGTGTGCCGCGCCTGATTGGAAATGAATCAGTGGTAGACATAAATTTCTGTCAGCAAGTGAAGCTGTGTTCAGTCGAATACACAACCCCTCAAGTGAGGCACTCTGAGAGTGAAAAAGTTCCTCAATGGCTCTTATCACTCAGGCATCAACTGAAATCTCGTCCGAGGGTGGTCCTGTCGGAATACGCCTACGGCCACCATCGAATGCTGAGAATCCCGAAGCTCTATCCATTGGATGGAAGAGCCGTCCCCGGCGAAGATAGTATGATTTCAGACGCACACATTGAATGGTAAAATTAATCTTGTTTTTCCAGTGATGGTTACGTTTTCGTCCACTTAGCTGGCGACAACAGGATAACATAGTCTCTGAGAACTCGGTGATGTCTACAGATAAACAAGGCGAGTGCCTCGGGGCTTGACCCCGAGGTGAAGCCGACACTCAGACGTGTTCTGTACGTTCGATATACTGTTCAATCGTCTCGCTTGATACTTGTCCCGCCGTTCCGATGTAGTACGACTGCTCCCAGAACCCACCGCCCCACAGATACCTTTTCAAGAACTGTTCGTGTTGTTTCCACATCTCCCGCGCCGTGATGCTCTTGACCGTTCGCACAATCTCGCTTGGAGAGTGCTTCGGGTGGGCTGACAAGAACAGGTGTACGTGGTCTGGCGAGA
>KE356563.1:113041-117842 GCA_000416005.1 Haloquadratum sp. J07HQX50
CCGTGGCGTGGTGCAAGCGTCAACATCGCCGTGAAAGGCATCAGGAAGCATCAGGACTGGAATGTGCCTGCTCTCAACAACCTTCCCGTTGTTCGGAAGGTGCGACGGCAGGCATCGGGGGCTGTGGACGCCCCGACCGTTCGAGGCTATCAGGCCGATGGTCACGTGGGAGTGTCCGACTAATCCACGGGAAGCCTCGGGGTCGTACGGAAGACTGAGTCTTCCGTGATAACGAGACGCCTTGCGTCTCGAACCACTTGACCCCGAGGCGGTTCACAGAAGCATACCTGTGAGCGGTACCTATGTGAAACGCACGACTGAACACGGACACTACTGTCATTAGTATCACTGCAGTGAGGAGGTTGAGATAGTCCAGCAGGGTCAGCAATTGTCTTGCACTACTTGGCTGACCAGGCCGGAAGCATTCAGTGCAGCGATTGCCTCATGACCGCCGCCAATCTGACGTTGGCCAACCCATCTGTGGACCTGGCACCAACGACGACCCGTGGCACCCACGCTCAAGACAGTTCTGGGCGCTTGGTCCTCATGTGTGAGTGACTAAGCTCAGTCCCAGCGGGGGAAATTCAGTCGGCGAATCCGCCGTGGTGGAGTATCTCGTCGATCGGTTTTCTCCCCTTCGGGAACTCACGCTCTTGGAGCTCTTCGGGGAGCGTTTCTGCGGGGGCGCGTTCACCAATTGCGATCATACACTCGACACTGAATTCGTCTGGCACGTCAAGTTGCTCTGCCGCAGCTTCGTAGTCGAAGCCCTGCATCGCATGTGCAACGAGTTCACGCCGAGAGGCCTCAAGTGCAAGATTTTCCCATGCTGCGCCCGCGTCGAACGAGTGGGTGCGGGCAGGTTCCCCGTTGTGGTCGAACGTCTGCTTTGACACGAGGGTGACGAGCACGGCAGCATCCTCGGTCCACTCTCGATTGGCCTCGCCGAGCAGGTCAGCGAACTGTTCAAACTCTTCGTCCTCCTGAGTGGCGTACAGGAAGCGCCAGTGTTGGTTGTTGTACGAGGACGGTGCCCATCGTGCTGCCTCAAAGAGAGGCATATACTGCTCTTCATCGAGTGGTTCGCCCGTCATTGCCCTAGGTGACCATCGGTTTACCAGAAGCGGTTCGATGTCTTCTTGTGGAGTCCTGTGCTCTGCAACTTCCTCTCGGAGTTCTTCCATATCGCCTATTCATAGCGGACATACAAATCAACCCCGAAGTCATCTCGTGAGGGCGCCAAACAGTGAGAGCGGTTTGAGATCAGGTGTAATAATCGGGGAGGGACCCCGACGTCAGCTAGCCGAACCGCTTGGTTCGAACCGAAACGCAACGTCACCCGACAGGCAGAAATCGACAGCAGAGCTCCGGTCTTGCTCGACAAGCCGCTCATATTCCGTTGCAAAGGCACCCAGAGCGACACGCTCTGACTGGGGAAAGAGACTCGTCAGCCGTTGAACGGTCAATAGCTGTCCGGACGGCATAGACGCCTTCCGCTGGAAGCTGTCTAGCCATTACACGAGGCTGAGATCATCAGCGGCGTGATGAATGACAGTTCCGCCAGTCACCACGAGGTCATTAAGCAACTCGTGCACAACGAGCGTGAGTCCGGAGCCGACTATCCCGAATACGTTGCCAGGTTGTCAGGATCATCGGTCAACGAACCGGTCTGTACCTTGTCCGGGTGGAGTTGTGTTGTGAATGCACGTGTCGACACGGCCGAGCATCTCATGAACCTGTTCGACAACTGCGGCGACAGCATCAGAGCCTGTCGTGTCAGTCTGGAATTGACTTCGGCTGCTTCCTTAGGGATACCTGCCTCGGCTGAAAGCCGCTCAACGAGGTTAGTCGTGAATCGTGAACCGCGTGGTTCGCGTCTAGAGAACGACACTGTTCTCGGCCGTCGCGGAGACTTCCGCGAGTGATTCCTGAGTGTTGATCCGACATGAGCGGATTGGTTAACTCCCGTTCGTATCATGCTCTGGGCGATTGAGTCCTGTCGGTTTCGATCAAATCAATTGACGACATCATGTCTGTACAGGTGTCGGTGTCGACATATGTGAAATAGAATATTATCTTCATACAGATGCAGCACGGAAACCCACTATTTAGGGGCGGTACCTGTACTTGACATCTGTGCAAACCGGACTATGTGTTACTCGTCGTTCGTAAGCATTAGATTGAACCACGGCTGTTGGTCCGGCATGCAGCTCCGTCGAGTCCGCGCCGACAAGGCGCAGGTGGATCGATATATAACTGAACTCTGGATTCCCTACAATCGTGAACTCGGCGAGATTGTCGAGACAGAGGGACTATCCGACACATCCGATCTTGAGAACGAAGTCGAGTGGCAGGTTGAGAAGTTTGAAGAGCCAACCAACCGACTGTGGGTCGCGCTTGATGACCTCACGGAGCCGGCTGCGCCGATCGAGACGGCTGAGGCAACCTTCGCAGGCTTCATCAGAATCAGTGTTGAGCCTACGCCAGACGCGTTTGCCTGGCCCGACCGGTTGGTAATAAGCGACCTCTATGTCACGCCCGAATATCGTGGTGGTGACCTTGCCGACCGACTCATTACGCGTGCGGCTCAAGTCGCCCGTGAGGACGGCTGCTCAGAACTCGCGCTGACTGTTGATGTCGACAATAAGCGGGCATTGAGCTATTACAAGAAACTCGGATTTGATGTCGCCCAACATCGAATGCGTGTGTCTGTAGAAGATCTTCACCTTGGCTGACAGTGGGTGCGACAGGCGAAACAGCTCAGCTGTCACACTGGCAAGTCCAGAAATCGTTCACCGACTGCGTCTTTCACACATTCCATCCCGAACAGGCGGGAATATCGACAGATAATAGATGTTGATATTTCTCACTGGCTCCCTGAGCAATCTGAGAGTCTCTTCACGGCGATTCGCGAGCAATCACTCGATTCTCTCTTTCCATCACAACGAGTCGGAGACCAGCTGAGCGATTGGTGATATTCGCCCTCCAGACGCAAGGTGTATCCTGCGGGGATAATAGCTGACACCAGATCCGCGCCGGCAAAGTAATTTCTCATCCGGTGTTGGAGAGCTGTGCATGTCTGTTCTTTCGGGCTTCTCGAATCGGATCTCAGTCACAGAATTTGTCTAAATGCGTCGTGAAGACAACGGATATCTCAGAGCGCGGCAAACCTGCGAGGTGGCCCAGTGCGATACTCGACGCCTTGACAAGCAGGTGTCTCACACACCGCTCAATACAAACGACTGAGTGTGTATATCACTACATAAGCGAAGTATGACTGAGAACGACCTCGACGTCGATCGTGACGCAGACGCGTTCCGTGTGTGGTGCGAAGATTGTGACCTCGAGGAAATCTTTCGCGACGACGACCCACCGCGGCGCGATGTCGCGTATCACGGCTCGGTCGAGAAGGCGCGGCAGTCGTGGGATGCATACTCCGGTGCACTGGGAAAGTACAAGAGTCACTCAATGGCGTTTCGGGATTATCATCAAAACCTCCGCCACCGCGTCCACTTAGAGGCACTTGACGAGCAATAGTCGTATGATGAATCACACACCTATCAGTATAGGCCCACTGTGGTCGGTATTCAGCACTTATCGAGAGGTTCGACGCTACCGATCATTCCTGTCCTCATACTGATGAGGATCGAATGCCTCAGACAGGTAGCGCGGTTGCTGACTCGAAGGCTTCAGCCTGTCGGACAACTCAGAACCCAGAGCGTGAAACCGCATCGTGAACACTACCGATCGCACTCCATGAGACATTGCCGCAGCACTCTGAGTTCGAATCACCCCTTCGATTCAAGCCAGGGTGAGTTAGAGACGCCCTTCACTTCCTGAGAGGCACAATCTGAGCATAGCGAGGGCGGAGCGCTTCGGTGGTGAGAGAGTCACCCAGGCGCAACAGCCAGAGCTTGGAAATCGACACGACCGAGAACAGCACAGTCGTCGTTAGCTTCCTGTGGGTCTCCTGATGATGGTACACCCACACAGAGGTGTGAAAATATAGAGGTGACTCCATAGATAGACTGGGGGGATGGCGAAGCCGAGAGAGTCGTCTCCAGATGCACCGTCGTGGAAACGACTGGTGGCATGAATGTAACGGTGAGAAATAAGAGGCAGTGGAGGTCTGTCGACAGTAGCCGGCATAGACAACTGAGAGGGATCAAACCAAACATCACCTCACCGTCTCTCAGCCAAGATAGTCTGCTCGGACGGTGATCATCTCAGCGTTGCATGTGCTAACAGTCCAATCGCGAACAGTTCGAGCCCCCGCATCGCCAGGACCACTGACGCCATAATCGGATCGGCCCCCCAGACTGTTTTCATGCCGGCGATGAAAAAGTAGCCTGCGAGGATATTCTCAAGAAATAAAACAACACTGAATCCTGTTAGCCCAAGCAACATCGACGATCGGAACTGTCGGTAGTTGCGAAGCCATACCAATCCGATACCGACAAGCACGGCAGCGTTAAGCCCGGCGAGGCCGACACCGAGAATCCCAGGTGGTCCCATCGTCATCTTACTCAACCTCAGCACTGATCGTCTCGAACGTTTCCCAGTTGTGCTTGAACTGGTCGGTCAAAAAGTACAATTGACCGTAGTCATTACCACCAGGTTCAACCACGTTATGCTCAACGAGCACATCGAGATGGTGTGTAATCGTATTGTAATCGACTTCAAGCTGGTTGGCCAATTCGTTTGCGTTGTGGGGGCGTGATTCGAGTTCACGCACAATCCGGACCCTGTTCGTTCCGCCTCGACTCCCAACGAAGACGTACCACAGGGCCTTCTCCATCTG
>KE356563.1:118783-121684 GCA_000416005.1 Haloquadratum sp. J07HQX50
GATTGGGAAAGCCCGTCGGCGGTCCTGCCTCGGCTAAGGCCTCAAGTCCGATCGACGCCGTGTCACCGACCGAGAAGATCGGATTTCTCCCCTCGTGGACGGCGAAAGCACCCGGTGTCACCCATATCTGACCCCCAGTCGCGGTGTCGGACCCGTAGAAGTCTGTTGGTGCCACATTCTCAAGTCGAAGCGTGAATCGGCTGTCTCCATCGGATATCAGTCTGGCGTTGATGATATCAGTTGGCTCGGCGTACCGAAAGCCGTCGTTGACTTGATCGACCGGATGAACGACACCCTCGGTGAGTCCGGCATTTGGCCCGCCGTTCTGGGCCTGTAATGGTGCACTGGTCGGATCGACGCCAGGCTTGCCATTTAGCTCGGTTCCAGCGTCGAATAGGCCGACTGTGTCGGTGACGTCGCCGGAGACAGGCTCATTACCCTCGAACAATTCGATTGCTGGGTTTGGTGACACAAACAGATCGTTGGAGGGAACGTACATTGAGGCAAACGAGAATCGGTCGCCAGGGCTTGCCTGTATCTCAAATTCATAAGCACCACCTGGTGCAATCGGTGGCGCACCAGGAACCTCGCCCATCGGATCGTTGGGATCTGCGACAGTGTTGTCAGGCGTATAGGCTCCAACCGAACTCACACCAGTTGCATCGGGGAGTTCATCCACTAGCCCCGGCTCTCCCTCAAACCCAGTCGGCGGCCCAGCCTCGGCGAGTGCCTCAAGCCCGACTGACGCTGGCTCACCAGTGCTGAAAATCGGGTTCTCACCCTCGTGGACGGCGTAAGCACCTGGGGTGATCCAAACCTGGCCGCCAGTTGCGGTATCAGCTGAATAAACGTCCATTGACGCCACGTTCTCAATTCGAACCAGAAAGGTTGTCCCCGTGTCTGCGTCTGTTCTGTTCTCACTATCACTACTACTGTCTTCGCCGGTACGACTGGCGTTGGTGTTGCCAGCCGAATCATCGTCATCTCCACTACCGAGGCATCCTGCAAGACCCACGGCGGCGGTGCTGCCCGCTATACCAATAAATCGACGTCGAGTGCTTTGCGGTGACATGTATCTCAAACATGTTCTTATCAACTAAAATATATTTTTCAAACTTCAGCTCAAATCAGACTCAACTCTGTTCAAATTTCGTCCCAACTTTGGGTCGCTTGTGAGTCCCAGATTCGGTGACGGGCTGAAAGATTCTCCATTTCGACCCCTCGCGGATACGAACAGGCAGTACAGGAGTCCTCACGGGTCCTTCTCTTTGCGGATCTCGATCTGTAACTGCGCTTCATTTGAGGCATCGGATACACAATCATCGCAGATCACGAATATCGTCGGTGACGACGAACTCGGCAGATACTACTTTCCTGTTGTGATCGAAACGCAGAACTACGGCCACCACTGTGCCGAGTGCAACCTGCTCGCGCGATTCGATATTATTCAGGTAATGGGGCATCGGCGTTTAAACATGGTATTATCGAAGGCTCTGGCGTCAATTACACCACTGGGCACTACAGTGGGTTGAGGGGTGATTTCAGTGTACTCACCTGTGTTCCCACCCAGACTGATTCACATCTTGTCCATCTCCAATGTTCAGAGCATCCCCCGCGACCTAACTTATCCACAAACGTAAGCAATCAGCCGATTTCATCAGAGTCTGCATAACCAGCGTCGGCAGCGCAACCCCCGTCGTGAATCAGCCAAAGCAGCGCACATCGTATGTGAAAACGAACTCGTACTTGCATCTTGCCTGTCTCTGAGCAGTCATCTTGAGACGATTCGTGTGTAAAAAATGGCAAACAAAGTATACTTGATATCACAGTTGTACCTTTGTGTTCACTTGGAGTTGCCAGCAATAGAGTTCAGTGTGAACTACCCCACACCCTACTCGCCTGCTGTCACAGACTCCCTGAGAGTGGGGCTTCCTGTTTCAACGACGGTGTCAAACGTGTCTGACAGCCCGCATATTACATTAGTGTCGTGAGCGTATTTGAGGATGCCAGCGTCGACCCGACACAGCGGTCGAGATTATCCGGTTTCGGTGGCTCTTCTGTGTCTTCGACAGGGAAGGAAGCGTCTCATTCACCAGTCCGTTCTTTCTTGACACAGACCTCTTTGATAATGACATCCTCGGGAATTTCACGGTGGTAACTGATTGGAATGTTGGCAAGTTTCGAGAGCGATAGGACGGTCTGGCCGTTCTTGATATCGAACTCAAAGCCAGACTGCACGTATGTGAAATTCCGAAACTCGCTGGGTGCTTTCTAATTGAGACTCCCGACATTGTGCCCGTTTTGTTTGAGTTGAGAGAGCTTTCATACTGTCCTCAATTCGCATGACAGCGGCTTGTGCCACTGTTGAGTACAGCTCAATGAGGTCGTTCCACCAGTCTTTGAGGTTGGATGGTTGGTCGCAGACCAGGCGCACTCGCTGGTTGAGTGCGTGGTTATAGAGCTGCCGACAGGTATCGCGGTAAGAGTCCAGCGTCTCTCGCTGGGATTCGGTCGGGTGGATCGATGCCTGTAGGCGTAGTGTATGGATTATCCGTTGCGTTCTGCTGTTCGGACGATTTTCACGTCCGCGCCACACCAGTCTCTCGGGACGATGACGTGACACTGTTGCCGGTGGCTTTGACCTCACCTTTGATTACTTCGTGGCCTTCGATTTCGTGTCTATCCATCACCACAGTTTAGCCATTGTATCAACACAAGCGTATATTCGTGGGCCTGTGGGACTGCAACGGGACAGTGTATATGAGATGATGACGGCGTTGACGAATCGCGGAGCGATTCGTTCACACACCAGAACTCACATTCTGGGGACGCTGTATCCCCGACTGCGCTACTCGCTTCGCTGCCTGCTTGAGGATGGGGGCTGAGCGCCTGCATTCAGCT
>KE356563.1:121704-124513 GCA_000416005.1 Haloquadratum sp. J07HQX50
CAATAGCTTTTCGACACGCAACTCGCACCCGCGGTGATGATGGGACGAAGAGACTCAACAGTCATTCGAACCCCTAAGGAAGTACGTGAGAGTAGTCAACCTCGGATCACTGTAATCAAGACGTGAGCGACTTCGGCGGAAATAGGAGCATCGGCCAATCTCATGTATTTGGGTTCGGATGTGTTACGATGCTTGAACTCGGTTGACACTGAGATGCCAGGCGCGACGGAATTGCCACAGACGCCTGAGAGATTCGTCACCTGTGGCGTGGCTGCGTATTTAAGGGATATCTGTTGGAACGACCGACTGTCGAGCAAGTAACAAAGACTGAGC
The DNA here is from genome assembly GCA_000416005.1 of Haloquadratum sp. J07HQX50. Classification (GTDB taxonomy): domain Archaea; phylum Halobacteriota; class Halobacteria; order Halobacteriales; family Haloferacaceae; genus Haloquadratum. The sequence goes on from KE356563.1 coordinate 122,038, forward strand.
AGACACGGTATGCAAGCGATTTAACTCTCGGAATTCGGTGGCACAGACGCACTGACGGTTGAAGACATTCCTTGTCCTGAGCAAAGTAACAACGAACTTCTCGTCTGTGTGCACGCTGCTGGGGTTAATCCACTCGATTTGCTGATTTGTGATGATATACTCCCAGAGTTACTACATAAACCATTGCCGTGGATACCTGGATGGGATGTGTCTGGCATTGCCGAGTCGGTTGGTTCTGATGTGGCCAAGTTTGAGCCCGGTGACGCTATTTACGATATGGTTCGACTGCCCGGTGCAGGAGGCACCTTTGTCGGGTATACGGCGATGCAGGTATAGACTGAATATACGCTCAAAACGGGTTGATGAGGGTAACAACATATCGTCTTTCTCGCTGGTCGACACTATCCCTCCGGACGGTGAGGATTCACCGGAGTGATAGCGGTCACTCAACTTAGAGGTCGAGATGAGCTTGTGGGGTCATGATGAAGCAGGGACGAGGCGACACAATCAGACGACAGATCAGTTGATATCTCACACGCTCATCCTTAGACAAACATATCAATAACGGCGCCAGCGGCAGGAAAGAAGAGTGCTCCAGTAAGAAACAAATGGTATCAAAGTTGGGGTGAGCATGAAAATATTTGTATCAACGCCAGCACTCATGAGTAGCCGTCGATCCATGTTCATACAGCGCTTGAGCTGTCCTGGTCTCTCCTGGGCTGAATAGCCTCCAAGTTACTCGGGAACAAGATGATCGAGTTGAGTGACAACCTGATCGGGACTTGTTGAACGAATACGGGGATGGCACCGCTCTCTCCGGCTCGAAAAATATACATAAAGAGGCCCTGTCAGCGAGAATGGACGTGAGTCGGAAGGCTGTGTTTCATCTCTTATATCTTTTTGATAATATATACGTACCCAGTGGTTGGTTGTGAGTGGCTGGTGTGGCGCTCATATATGAGCTCTCTGTCAGTTCTTGTTGGATCAGCAGGGACCATTTTTGTCTCGCCAGTCTTAACGATATCATGACTTGACCCGACAAACGAGAGTGTGATTCTATCGCCGCAGAGTGGGCAATTCCCAGTGTATGTGCCCATACTGACCATACTACGTATCATAAATAATGAATGTTTGCTTGAAGTCGTTGTCTCAGCTTCGTCGCTTGTGCCTGTGCACACACATTCCTCAGGACGCTGTAAATCTCATTTGTGTGAGCCGGTCTCCTTTCGAAAAGTAGGTGCTTGAGATGGTGACGACCGTCGACATCGTGTCTGGGGTTATTCTCAGCGGAAGCGGTCCAGAGCATCAAAATGCTCTTGATTATGCTGGCATGGAACCGACACACATTCCAAGGCTGATGCACTAATCGCAGTATTATGCCGACTGCCTCAATCAATGGTGCCGAGCTTTATTATGACTCAACCGGTAGCGGTACCCCAGTTGTCTTCCTCCATGGCGTGTTGATGAGTAGTCGCTTCTTCACCAAACAGACGCCGTTGGCGAACGATTACCAACTGTTGACACTCGATTTCAGAGGTCATGGACGGTCTGAGAAGACGACGGCCGGACACACTGTTCCGGAGTACGCACAGGACCTTGAGGCATTTTTTTCAACGAGAGATCTAACTGACATCGTGCTCGTTGGGTGGTCAATGGGTTCGCTCGTCACGTGGGAGTACGTTCGTCAGTTCGGAACTGACCGGCTACAGGGATTTGTGAGCGTTGAACAGCAACCGCTCGATCTGAAACAAGACGGATACGATCATGGAGTCTTTACTTTTGAGGAACTTCGCGGGCTGATGGAACTCGCTCAGACAGATCATCACGAACTCGCCCAGACACTGGTCGATCAGATGCTCGTCAACGAGCCAGCCGACATGGAAAACCAGCTTTTTAATGAAATAACGCGCGTCCCACCAGCAATCGTCAGCGCAATCTTGTTCGATCAATCGGTTCGGGACTATCGCTCTGTATTGTCTGATGTTGATGTACCTGCACTCGTGTGTCTTGGCGAGGACGAGACACTCCTTGAGACAGGCGGCGTTGAGTACGTTGCTGAGCAGACGCCAAACGCGGAACTCAAACGCTTCACCAACAGTGGTCATTGCCCATTCATCGAGGAGCCTGAGCCGTTCAATCGCGCCGTCTCAGCATTTATTGAGAGTCTTTCGTGATGATTCAACATGTGTCTTGATGACTCACTCACCGGCCAATTCTATCGTCTCAATGCCTCGATATCACAGATGACCACACATCGCGCACGCAACGCGTCGAAAACGTGTCAATCGTCTGCGTCGGCCCGGGAGGTCGTTCGTGCTAAATCTGGAGCCACGACATCATCATTGAGGAAACAGGAGACGGTCCGGCCGCCTCCAGTCTCCTCTCTGGTCGGGGAGTGTTGTTTGCAGACCGTCGGAAACGTCTGGGTCAACCGATCGCGAGCCGCTTGTTGATTGCTTCTTCGAGAGTGCTGCGA
>KE356563.1:128092-133784 GCA_000416005.1 Haloquadratum sp. J07HQX50
TCACGGCCGCCACGAGATCTGTGTCTTGCTGTGTGATAGCAGTGAGTTGGAGCGTCCGAGTCCGGGAATTTGGAAGATAGCCTCGATGATGAACGACCCCGCAAACAGCACTGCGAGAATGTCGACGATGAGAATGGTCGAGAGCGGAACCAAGGCTACCCGCAGGACGTGCGCGATGAGAATCCGCCACATCGACGCTCCCTTGGCCCGCGCGGTCTTAACGAAGTCGGAATTAGCGTACTCTAAGGCCTGAGCACGCGAGTACCGCATTTGGCTAGCCACGCTCGCCGTGGACAAGACGATGATCGGCAGGATCAGCTGTTTGATATTCTGCACGCTGAAGATGTCGTAGCTCGTCTCGTAGTAGGTTCTGAGACTCAGTGATTCTAACGATACCCCCAACAACGACGCATCCCTGAGGTACACCCCCACTACCAGGATGAGGACGATAGCGAACCAGAAGTTCGGGATGCTGATGCCGAAGTAGGCGACGAACGACCCGAAATAATCCGTGATGGTGTACTTGTTCAACGCACTGTATAAGCCGATTCCGTAGCCAGCGAGAGCGCTAATGATGATACTCGGGATGAAGTACTGCGCGGAGAAGATCCATGCGTCGGCTATTGCCTCTGTCACTGGTTTCTCCTGACTCATGGAGTATCCGAGGTCACCCTGTGCAAGGTCGGTCATATAGTCGACGTACTGTACGTGTGCTGGTCGGTTGAGGCCACGCTCTTCGAGATAGCGCTGCCGACACTCCTCGGCGTTTCTGTCCTGCTGAGCACACTGAGCGGCGGCCGCTTCGGCCCCCGGATTCGGTGCTGTCAGCAGCAGCCCAAAAGTAAGGCTCACTGCGAGCCAGGTCGCGATAATGGCCCAGACAAGCCGTCGTGCGACGTACCATTCCATTCCCATACGTGAAGTTGCTATATTGTGATATCCGCTCAGATTTGTCGGGCGATCCGTGAGTCAATGCGCGCCAGCAGCGCAAACCCAATTCAGAACCGGGCCAGTGCCGTGACGCGACGGTACTACTCGTCTTTGCAGCGATTGGTTCTCACTCCATTGTAGTCAGTCGGTTCGTGCGGACTCCCGGCGTATCCCAGAAGCTGTCCGGGTCTGGCAGGTTGTCCACACCGCGACGGTACGCAATCGTATCGTGCGGGTTGAACAGCCACGTCAACGGCTGTTCATTCGCGAGGAAAGTGAACAACTCGGTCATAATCTCTTGAGTTTCCTCCTGACCTGAAGCGGTCGCCGCGTCGTTGACCGTCCCCTCAATGTCGAAGTCGGGATTGTAGCCCATGAAATTGAAATTTGCCTGCTCGGGCAGCAGTGATTTGATCGTGCCCCACGGTGAAAATGGGTTACCAGAAAACCCAACGCCGTACAAGAGGTCATATGAGTTCTGTCCGATGGCTTCGTCGTAAGCGCCTCCATTATACCGCCCTGCTTCGAAAGACGGATCACCATCGTAATTAGGATTATTCTGGACATCAGCGGCTAGGTAATTGCTGAGAAGATTATCGAAGGAGCCCCCCTCAATGTTCGTTGCGATACCGACTTGTCCGAGTTGCTGTTTCACATAATTACCGACAATCTCGGCAGTCTGGCTGGTATTGTTGATGACCAGTGTCAATTCGACCTGCTCGCCATCGGGGCCAACATACGTGTCCCCGTCATAGCCGTAGTCACTTCCAGCGCCGTTCGCGAACTTTTCTTGGGCGAGCTCCAGACTCGTCTCGAACTCCGGCACCTCGTCCGGGTAGAACGGCCCCCAGCGTTCGTGGAACGTTGAGATACTATCACCAAAGCCGTCGAAAATCTGATCGACGAGAACGTTCTTGTCGATGAGGTGGGCGAACGCCTGGCGCACCTCTCGACTCTCTCGAATCGGCCTCCAGCCGTTGACCCGATGATTGAGGCTGAGAAAAAACGTCCCTTCACCGAACTCGGTTTCAAACACTTGAATTCCGTCGGACTGGCTCACCTCATCAACTTTCCGGCCCTCGACACCTGTTGACGTTATATCGCCGGCTCTGGCCGCTGAATATGCCGTCGACTGTTCATCGAATACTTGATATGTGTAATCATCGGTGTGCGGCCCAGCTTCCCCAAGGCCACCGATCTTCTCGCCCGCAAGATAGTAGTCGTCGTTTTTGCTAACGACGAGTTTCTGACCTTTCTCCCAGCTCTCGTAGTTGAACGGGCCAAGATTGCCGCTCAGCTCGGCGTTCACCACGGCCTCGTCCTGGCCGATTTGTGTCAAGACGGTGGCCTGGTTGCCGTTGACTTCGCGCTTTTCGAACGGTTTGTACTTTTCAATCAGGCTCTGTGGGAGTGGTCTGGCCGTCCGGAGCGGGTCCTCAACAAGCCAGTAGCCACGAGACTCCGGAAGATTCAAACGAAATTCGAGTTTGCCGAGTTTCTCAATCTCGACCTGCTCGCCCCCGAGAACGTACGAGGACGTCTGTGAGTACCCCACAACACCGCCGCCGAACACAATATCGTTGACGAATGATATGTAGTCGTCGGCAGTCACCTGACCGTAGCCCGCCCCCCACTCGAGGTCGTCGCGAAGAACATACGTAGCGGATTTGGAATCGCTCGAAATCTCGTAGTCAGCGAGCATCCGCCCTTCGAACTCTAACCCATCGACGGTGACGCTGCCCGGGTCGTACAGAAGATTCAGACGATTGTTCGTCGCTTCATCACTCACAGCGAGCGGGTTGAGACTCTGTGCGCCCGATGTAGTACCGGTGATCCATGCTCTATCTCCTGGCCCCTGCGCCTCAAAGGAGTCGTCCGGTGTGGATCTAGAACTACACCCTGCAAGCGCGACGGACACACCGCTGGCGGCTACCGCCTGTAGGATACGTCGTCTTCGGTCGTCTATGTCACGTTCCGTGACATCACTGAACATGGATTGTAGTTAATTCCCTGTAGCAAATACCCATTGATTGAGAGTAAAAAGGCTTGTATTCTTTGGCGGTAACAGATGGGGCCTCAGCATGAATCGAACCAGCCCGCCCTGAGTATTGGCTACTGATAAGTTCGTGAGAACGAGGTTTTTTTGCTTGCACATCGAACCGCTTGGTTTTGTGATAGCATTTGCAGACAGTGCATCTCAGTGATGACTATCCGCAGTGACACAAGTCCTCACAGACACTGTGATTCGAACCGTCCTAGACTCAGTGGCGACGGAACTGATTCGGATTGGCTGTGGTATACCACTTTCAGTAACCTGATGAGCAACATCTGTTACGACAGTGGGAAAAACTGTTGTCACCGTTATCTTATCCAGTAGGGCGGACGACTGTATTCCCCAACTCGCTCACTTCGACATACGCCAGTCCCTCAGGGCTAAGTAGTCTAAAACGCAACCAATCTCTTATCATCGCGAGACGACCCCGCTGTCTCAAACCGCCTGACTCTGAGGATTTACCGTGTCGGTCTGTACGCCACCACATGCGACTTTCAGCCCGTCTGACCATCTCCTCACCGAGGCCGGAATTTACCCCTGAACACAGTGTATATCCGTGAAAGCCGTCGCTCCACCACGACTTATTGAACCCTCCGTCGCACCACTTTAGTGGCGGAATCGAATCTGTAGCCAGTGATTATCAGCTGGTTCATATGTTACAGAGCCAACCTCGGGTCAATGTTCGAACGTCTCAGCTAATGCTGACGGATCACATTCCTGCTGATAGGTTACCATTTCAATGACGCTCGCAATCTCAAACTTCCATTTATCAGGGCCACTCAAACGGTTATAAGAGGAAGCATCGAGTGAGCGACTCGCTGAGATAGTCCTGCGTGACTCGTTTTGTGCTCTCAGCCAATCGACATCCCTCTCAGTATAAGTTCCTTGTTGGGTCTAACTCGCTGCCGGCGACCGACAGTCTCCAGCCTCAGGAGCTCTTAGCCCACAATTATGACCGAAGACGTGAACAACAACGTCGGTCTGTGTCTCGATATCGATGGAACACTGTACCGTGGTGGGTCTGTGTTCGTGGAGGCGTTGCCGTGGCTCGCTGGGGCGGCTTGGACTCAATCGACAGACCGAACACACCTCCGGGCAGCCGTCGCGGCCGTCATGCGTCACTACGGCGGACCTCTCCAAGAGGTGGCGACCCGTGGACTGCTTTCAGCTGTCGACGGCCTCCGAGTGCTTGGTTGCAACCAGACTGCCGAGGCCGCACTCAAGATGTTGTCTGAGTTATCGGGACCCAACGCCAACGGCAACGGCAACGGCGACACAGAGCTATATGAGAGTAGAGAGCGTGAACACCTGCGTGAACTCCTGCTTTCGGAGTACGGCGCTGCTGTTGCCGACCGCCCGGTCACGATCGTCCGCCGGAGTCTTGCGACCGTCTTTCATCACAGGCGTGACGGTGCCGTTCCGTCGCTCCCCGATCGCCTCGTCACCACGCTGTCGGAAATCGCCACCGACGACGTTGGTGTCGCGCTCGTGACTGACGCGCCAGCACACGTCGCTCAGGCGTTTACCGAGGGCACGGCAGAACTCAACGACGCCGTCTCGGTCGTCGGCAATCAGTACGACCGGGTGGACGGCGTCTTCACTGGCGATTTTACCCGGGTCGACAAAGGCGAAGTGATCACTGAGTTGGCTGACCGCCGGGGGTGGGACTGGGTCATCGCTGGCGGCGACACGACCCGTGACCTGGCGATGGCACAGCGGGCCGACCGGTTCATTGCCGTTGAGGGGCACGGCGATATCCGCCGCTGGGCGGAAACAGAGGGGATAGCTGAAACCACCAGAGACACCAGAGCGACATTCGTTCCCCATGGACAGCAACTTAGCCCCGTATTACGTCAAATCGTTAACGAGGGTCAGTAATTGTCGGGGCGGCATCGCAAGCGAGTCTGTGGCAGGGCTGACCGAGCACTCTCCGTGCGTGCGCTACTCGTGGTCAATTATTTGTTGATCACCGCTAGTTGCCGCCGAGAGACGCAGCGCGACTACACGCATCCCGAGCCCGAGACAGAGCATGATAATTCCGAAGACAAAGAGGCCAACAGCGGCAGCGTACCGGAGCGACTGATGCTGAAAGAGCACAAGTGCAGCGGTCCCTGTGACACCGAGGCTCGCCGCACCCCCGGTCGCACCGCCCCACTTCACCGCTGCGGTAGCCCCTGTGTCCTCGGAGTCAATCGGCCGCCCGCGAAGTTGCTTGTGCACCGGAAGGAACGCGATAATCGCTGCCACCCACCCGACCCCAGTGAATACTCCCGTTACCACTGTCGGACCTGGGTCAACAACGGGACGAGCTAAAACAACGGCTGCCGCGCCGGCTGTGATCCCAACGAGCGCGGCAACGAGGTATCTCGTAATCCCTCTCACGCATGAAAGATGGGCTGTGGGGTGGAAAAGCTCTCGCTCCAATCAGAGAAAATGTTTTCGCCTCACAGCGACACAAGATTATTTGAGTAAGACGATTATCCTTGTTGATACAAAAACATCACCGGGTTGTCTCGGACTCCGGGGTATCATGCTCTGGCTCATATGGGAGGATGACGATCGCGGTCGTCCCATCGTCGCCAGTCTTGAACCGAGGCTTCCACCAATCGAAGTCACACCCCACTTAGCGATCCAGAGGCCAAGACCACTGCCGTGTTGCAGAGGTGTTTCGTTACCGGCCTCTAACACCTCACGTTCGTGGTCGGGGAT
>KE356563.1:137255-141127 GCA_000416005.1 Haloquadratum sp. J07HQX50
GGAGTTAACTAACGTCTCGAGAGACACCCTCAGAGCAACAACCCGACAGGAGGTGGCCGATATCGGTGTGAGGGCCGCGAAGAGAATTCTGGGCTTCAAGGCGAATGCGGTTCATCTATTTGATACCACGGATACGCGGCTGGTCCCTGTGGAACAGACTGATGAGCTCAGCTCACTCCTTGGCGAGGTGCCCATTCTCTCCGTGATGGACAGTATCGCCGGGAGTGCTTACCAGTGTGGGGAACCAATGGTAGTTGAGGACGCCCGTCAGCACCTAGATGTCCACAATGAAGAAACCGATCTTAAGAGGGCATATTTATTTGCCGCTCGCCGATCACGGTATCCTGACTGCCGGTTCCACGGAGAGGGCATCGTTTGACTGTCGAAAACTCGCCGCTGGTAAACTGTTGGCGGGGGACCTCGTCGCAGCGCTTGATCGCATCGACTGTGAGCACACCAATCGCCGGCGGCGCGAGGAATCGTTGCTTTTCTTTAACAATCCCCGCTGGGGGGAGTCCATTGGGATGATGAGTTCAATTTCAGACGTGTGAACAAACGATCATTATATGCATCAGTTAGCCTCTTGTTGCTGTATCAACCACAGTTGAGAGGACGTGATCATACGGTTTCCCACTGCAAAGAGTATTCACTGGACTCGCGTAAGCTGTGGCTTACATATAAGTAAGCTGTCATTTATGTATCGGAGCATCATGATGTGTAAACGAAAGTAACTTGGAATGACGGTTGTGCCATAGGCCTCAATTATATCAAGTTACTTTCAGCTTTTCGTACTCAAAGATGTGCTATATCGTATCTCTCTGGGCGTGAGTGGACGAATCAACACTCAAAAGTGGCCTTCTCCGGAAGCCCCGAGATGAATGTCAATTCGCACGAGCCATATGAAATCCCGAGATTTGTGCGCTGACTCTATATTTATCGGGAATTAAACATTGTACACCGACTTGTGGAGCCGAAAGTCACTCGGGATGTAGTCACTCTCGGCCTGTCCCAAGCGATCCGATTGATTTGGCCGACATCTAACCCCAAATTGATCTCCCTGGAATGGACCTCCCTGAGGCGAACCTCATTGGAGTTTGCCTTCTTAATGCTGATATTGCTGTACGGCTCACACGAGACATCTGTGAAGCGACTGCATCCGTGGCCATCTCCACAGACCGTTTCGTTGATTCGGGTGGAAGATACGAGACACCCATATAATATCAGAATAATTACTTGTTTTTGTACGAATTTCATACCCCTACTGGTCAAGGGTCTCTGGGCCTCCGACCGGCTAAGACAATCTCTCTCGGTCTACCACTCAATCATGCTCTTGGCGTTCGTGGAGCTTGATTGTCAAAATTCGGGTCGTTTCAACGCTCGTTGCTTCGTCAACGTGCCCAGAGATTTCCAGCGCGACCGCTATGCTCTGGCGCACGGGTGAGTTGCTCAAGCACCAGTCCGCCGATCGTTTCGACCTCCTCACTCGTGAACTCTTCCTCAATCGCGTCGTTGATTTTCGACAGCGGGACGCCGTCGCCAATGTTGTACCCCTCTCGCCACGCCGACGAATCGAGGGTTCACGCACGTCCATGTCAAACTCATTTCAGGGTTTCCAACGACGTGTTCAATTGTTGCGATCTCCTCATATGCTCCCCACTCGTTGATAATTGCGGTCATTTGCCGTTGATCTTCCCTAAACTGCTCCAGGAGCTCGCCCAGTGCCATCGTTTCGGGAGCGATGACGATGTCGTCAAAAACCATACCTACCGGAGGGCATGTATCTTGACTTATCAAGCAAGTGGCACAAGATACCGGGGAAGCTCTCGGTCGCGTCCGCGCACATTTAGAAAGTCCGTGCAGTCTCCACATCGCTGGCGTTTGTAAGGAGCGACACGAGGTCCGCCTCTGTCACTGGCTGAGCGGTCGTCGCTAGCCCCACATCGCGAGCGACACGAACTGCACTCGGTGGGTGAAGGTTCGCCTTTGCCAACAACTCGTCGTCGTAGAACACATCTCGGGGCGTTCCGTTTCCGACAACATTGCCGCCAGCCATCACACAGAGACGGTCTGCGACTTCAGCGGCAAATTCGAGATCGTGCGTCGACAGTACTACACTGATACCATCCTGATGAATGTGTTGGATCCGCTCAGCGACCAGTCGAGACCGCTCGGGGTCAAGCCCAGCAAGTGGCTCGTCAAGCACGATGACGCTCGGTTCGAGAGCGAGCACGCCAGCGAGACCGACGAGACGCTTCTCGCCACCGCTCAGGTAGTGTGGAATTCGGTCTTCGAGGTGGCTCGCATCGACGATCGCAAGCGCCTCACGAGCCCGTTTTCTCGCTTTGTCACCGAGGACACCGTAGTTTTGGAGACCGAACATCACGTCATCGAGGACTGTAGGCGCGACGAGTTGCGTATCAGCGTCCTGGAAGACAAATCCAATTTCCTTCCGAGCGTACGCTTTGTTATCCTCAGTAATTGGCGTTCCGTCAACGACGAGTTCACCGTCATCGGGAACGAGCGTCGCATTCAGGTGTTCGAGGAGCGTCGACTTCCCGGCGCCGTTACCACCGATGAGTGCGACGACTTCGTCGGGGTACACTGAGATGTCGACATCGTGCATGCCAACCGTCCCATCAGGGTACGTGTGGGCCTTACACTGGAGATCGACGAGTGGTAAATCGTCTCGTCTCACAGTCTCACCCCGTAGACAGCGACAGCTGCGTAGCCGACGATAGCGACATACGAACAGATCACACCGAGTAATTCGTGAACCGGTGGCCGCGAGACGTCGCCGTACAGCGTGATGTCACCATTGTAACCACGGGCTTCCATCGATTTGACGAGTCGTTCAGACTGCTCAATCGCTGACAGCATCGTCATGCCAAGAATTCTGGCGTACAGCCGCTTGTTCGACCAGAATTCCGAGACGTTTGCACCCCGGGAGAGCGCGGCTTTCACTAAGTCTTCGAGCGTCTCAATCAAGACGAAAGTGAATCGATAGGTGAGCAGCGCGATCTGGTCGATCGGTCGCGGAAGCACCCGCCCGAGTATGCACGCGACGTCCGCGTATTTCGTGGTCATCGACGCCGTCAGGGTGAATGTGACTACCGTGAGTGACCGGCAGGTCAGTTCCCCAAAGAGAACGAGCCCTGCCCACGTAATCGAGAGTTCACCGAGCGGTGTCGAGAGTGCGCCACCAATTGGAGTACCCGGCTCGAGAAGCGCCAGCGGCCCGGCGACCGAGATAATAAACAACATTGGAAGTGTGTACCATCCAGCTAACCGCCGGAAAGGTAGCCCTGCAAGTTCGTAGATGATCAACACGGCCCCGTACAGTCCAGCCAAGACCACGAGGCGGTCAAATACTGTGACGGCGAGAACGAGTGCGCTGACAATGCCGATCTTTGTCCATGGATTGATCCGGTGCAACGGTCCATCCTGTCGTTCGGCAAAGGCGGTGATGAGCCGCGGGTCGGGAACGTGGTTCGAGAGTGTCGTCATGGTTACCGTGTCGCTCGTTCCTCTTCCTCGTCCTCAAGACTGCCATAGCGGTCAACGTAGACGTATAGTCCAACACCAAGAGTAATCAGCACGAGAGCGAGTGCGCCGAATTCGACTATCAGCCCGCTCTTTCGAATCGGGCCAGCTACGATGATACCGCGGCCAACGTCAACAAGCGAACCGCCACCCTCCTGCACACCGCGCTGGAGAGCTTTCCCAGAGCGCTTTGCCCATGGCAAGGCACCGCCAGTCACAGTGAAGCCCCAGTAACCAGCGGTGAGAAAGGCAGCGAAGAGGCCACCCAGGCCACCGTACTGCTTCCAGCGCTGCATCAGGTGGTCACCCCAGTCGGCTCCGCTTGGGTGTCA
>KE356563.1:142559-160581 GCA_000416005.1 Haloquadratum sp. J07HQX50
ATACCACCCCAGATTGGGATGTTTAGCTGGAAGATTGCGAAACTTGCCGCTGCACCGATTCCGGCCAATGCGATTTGATGCGTCTTGATTCCGCCCTTGCGGACTCGATAGACGACTGCACTGACGAGCGCTACGCCGAGGGTCGTCCACAGTATAAGTGCCCACAGGGGGAACGAGCCTTCACCGAGGTGGATATGTGCCATCGTATTATTAATATAATACTGAGATATATTAAATTTAGCTATCTGAAAAACACAGTTAATAAACAGGCAGTATCCAACATGAGTGCCCACTCGGAAAAAGATATCATCAGCATGGATACTCTCGACAATTCGAATACTGGTCGGATGCACCGATGCTTCCGCTGATTCGAGGTGAAACTTTTCGGGTTTAGCCGTGCGTGAATCCGACACTTGTCGAAACAGCGAACTGATCCGTTCCATCGAGTGTGAACCGGGTCTGGGGGGAGGGTAAAGAGATGTACTCAATATGGAGAGAAATGAAGCCTGCTATCTCGGTCAGAGGCCACCCATGATCCACAGTCCCACCGTCTGGAGCGAGTTGGGAACTCTCCGAGGTTGGTACACGGTATATGACCATGTGAGCGAAGTTGAGGGAAGATGTCGCATTGGCGGGGTCGGATCTAAAACACTGGTATGGCGACTGTAGTATATCACACCGATGAAAGAGAGTAAGATATTCGTGATACTGATAACCAATGCGAGCTATATTTGTAAGTGTAGATTTACAGAGGATACAAACAAGCGCATGGATGGGTTTGTTGAGCCAAGCATAATTGCGTACAGTTTTGGGATTCTGTTTGGTGCTCTGTCAATCATCTATTTCGCCCGTGACGTGTTGTTCGCACTCTCTCCAACGGTAAAACTCGGTTTAATGTATGCTGTGTCAGGTTCGATTGCATTGTTTGGCGCAGCCATAGGGGGGAATGGAGCGACGGTCTCGATTGCTCTATTTTCACTTGGTGGCGTTGGATACGCAGTTTCGTCGTTATTTCTCATCCGGTGGTACTACCTCAAGCAAATGGGTCGAGTCCTAGTGTTTGGTCTTTCATCGGCTGTATTTTTGCTCACTGGTCAATTATTGAACCCGCAAAATCTCAGCCAAGTAGATGTGCAGACTGCCAGTGTGGGAAGTGCTACTCTTATTTTCGGGGCAGTCATTCTCTCTATTGCAGACTGGAAAGAAGGAGATGTAGTCACATACGAGGTATCTCTATCAGAGTCAATAAGCCGAGACAACGACAAAATCGGGTCTGTTACGATCAGAAACAACAGTTCTCTGTTTAGGCATTCAGTTCATCCACCGACATTTACTCTTGATGTCGTCACAGGTGAGCATCAGTTGGAGGTACCGGTCAAAGTGGAGTCAATAACGCCTCAAAGCGACATCTCAACGATTGGGGCTGGTGATTCAGTGAACATAGATGTCGGAGTCAATCTGAAACGAGTAACAGAGAGCATCGATAACAGTGAACTCGATATATCTGAACCGCTCACCATCTCTACTGCAGAGACTAAGGACTATAACTTCTCAGCGAGTGAAGGTGCTGAAATCAAACTGATAATTGGTTGACCTCCTCCCACCGGTTCAGGGGTAGGATTCCCAAGCGTTGGGATATGAGAGGTTGCAGCCTCCCTGTTCTCTCGGTGTGAACCGTCCGCCTTCGCGGTCGAACGGGAAGACTCCGAGCTGTGCCAAGCAACCGTTACTCGTATGCCCCGACAGGGGACTCTAAGTTATCTTTCGACGGATATTCACCGCGCTGCGTTCATCAGTTCGAGTAGGAGGCGAACTCGCCAAGAGGACGCACGTGTGTCGGTGGATCTGTTTTGATCGCTGCCTTGAGCTCTGGCATCGATTCCGCGGTCTCAGCGAGTGCCTGGGCGACGCTCTTGAAACCAGCCGTATGAGTGCTCAAGCGTGATCGGGGCGTCGTACTCGCCGAGGTCTGTCCCTCGGACGTACACACGAGTGATGCCAATTGGAAGAAGGTAAGCCCACAGCGCAGCCCGTGAGTTGATGCCATCAATACCGATTGCAAAGATACCAGCCGCGAGAATAGCTGTCACTGGAGCTATCACACCCAAAAGTATCAGAACAAGTTCGACAAGTGGCATTACGCCGAATCTGAGTGCTTCTGCCGCCGACCGCTTCTGATACAGCTGATCGATCACGAACTCTCGGTAGGCACGTATCAGTTGGAAGACACAAATGCCGCCGATTGCACCCAATGTTGAGACAGTAAGAAATGAGTGAATGCCAGTCTGGACAACCCAGTTCAGGGGGATGAAGATCACGAACACGAACGCAAAGAGGGAGTATTTTCCCACCAATCTGAGATTCCGGGAGTATATCGGGGGGAACCACTGGAATGGCTGGAGTGTCTGTGGCTCCCCGTGCAAGCGATCGTTATCAAGAGTTTCGACAGGTTCTGCTACAAATAGCGCGATGGCTGGGAACAAGATATTGATCACAACGATCTCACTCACGTACAGAAAGGCCATTTCGGTGAAACTCCAGTGAAATACAATAATTCCAATGGCCAGCACAAGCTGTTCGATGAAAGGAGGAAGATAATCTGAGCGCACGGGCAGGGCTTTGACGACTCGCTCCCGCATATCCCGTCCGTATTATTGCATCGCACAAAATCAACTCGCTTCAGTTCTGTCCGGTCTCTCTGGTCACTCGGTCACCACTGAGCGGTTACACACAGATATCATCCCGATTTTTCAACATTACTGCGCGATTCGAGTGTACAGCTTCCACCCGTCCCAGTCAATTGTCCGAATGGAATCACCACGGAGGCGACGCCAGCGTGTGATAGTGATATTGGATACGCACCTGCTCAGTCACTACAGAGATACGCCTCCCCATGGGGTTCGTCGAAGTAAAAAACACACGCTGTGTACGTTGAGTCGGTCGCTCCAGACCCGACCACAGAGTTCCCGTCGCATGATCACTGGATTTGAGCGGAGTCGCATTTTTCAACCCGGCTCAGTCATCATTGAATTTCATCCGTCTTCTGAGTTCGCTGACTGGCTCTTTCTGTCAGGCCGCGTCAGCAATCTTCATGTCGGCCTCAGCCTTTCAAGTGGTTTGAGACCCAGGACGTTTTGTCGGTAACGGGAACGGAAATCAACGATTTCCAACCGGGAAGAAAGCCGAGGCACTCGCGTTAGTTATCTGTAGAGCGGGCTGTACTGCTGACAGTATTCACCATTCCTTGCCGACGTGACGCAATATCCGTGCATTATTCTTCACGTGAGGACTGCAACAGTCAGACAAATCTGACAGCTAGCGTCTTGATGTCGATTGCAAGGGGTGATTCTCTGAGGACAGTTCAATCATGCATTGGCGCCGATAACCGACCTGTCGACCGTGATAGTTAATTTCTGTTTGAAGGGTTAGTGAGTGGTCCAACCACCGTCAGCCGGCAAACTAGCGCCAGTAATATATGAAGCATCATCGGAAGCAAGAAATGCAGCTGGACCGGCTATCTCGTCGGGATTTCCCACCCGCTGCATGGGTGTCTGATGAAAGACGTAATCGTAGAACTCATCATCCGACATCACCGGATCAGTCATGTCCGTCTCGATTACCCCTGGACACAGACAGTTTACCCTCACCCCCTCCTCAGCGTAGTCGTATGCCATTGCTCTGGTGAAATTGACAACTGCACCCTTTGCTGTTGCGTAAGCAACGGAGCCAGGTCCACCCGCTAATCCGAGTACCGATGCAACATTTATGATAGACCCGTTTGCCCGTCTGAGATAGGGGAGCGCAGCACGGCTGCCGTACATCACGCCGTCAAGATTGATGCTCATCAACTGGTGCCAGTCTTCGAGATCCAGTTCATCGAGAGTTCCTGTTGGACCAATACCGGCGTTATTAACTATGATGTCCAGGCCTCCAAACTCTTCGACTGTCTGTTCAACCACTGCTGCAATATCATCATACTTGGAAACATCACATTGAATAAAAAGACATCCTAACTCCTCGGCAGTCTCGATGCCTGGTCTCTTTGATCTAGCCGCGATTACTACCTTTGCACCCTCCTCAATGTACCTCTTGGCGATCGCCTTGCCAATTCCCTTCGTCCCGCCAGTAACGATAGCTGTTTTACCGTTCAGCATCGTGTGAATATATCATTATTGAAACTTGGGACCCGTCCCCCAATATTGGTGTTCCCCAAGTGATGAGGGCGCTCTTCAACGAGACTCAGCCGTTCGAAACTGTGTCTGGATTAGATCCACTGCCGGTCTCACACTGTATTTACCTCTCGATTGTTATCGCTAGCGACGAATGTGGAGATCCCTGAACAAAACGACGATTGATATATGTCAACTAAGTAGATATTTCACCAACGAGACTGAGATCAGTACGTCAGCTGTTGCGCTTCAGCACAGAACGTCGAAGACAGGGTTCACCGCGTTATTTCACCGGGTGAGGGCGAGAGAAATATAGTGCTAAATCTCGCCCTCCCCTGCGTTCAGTGACATTGAGCAGAACACTACGCTATGATCAAACAGAACAGAAGAAGACAGATTGATCGAGCGATGTTCGACAACTTCGATAAAAACCAACTTAAACTAACTATCGACGCAAAACGGAGCCGGATTTGTTGAAAACCTCGTATTCAGAGAGATCCGACCTCGAAACGACTGGCCGTAGACTATTTGACACTCAATGAGTAACTGCGGAGAATTGACGAGACAACGTAGCTCAGGCAAAAATAGGAGAACAAAATGACGAAAATCGTGATCAGGAAAGTCATCACCGAGGAGTACCCGAAAAGGCGCTCCCAGAGCGCGCTCAGTTCCCAGGAGATGAACAGTCCACTCCCGCTAGCAACCCCAACTATAACAAGCCATACCCAGACTGAATTGAAGGTGGTTGTATCACTCCACGTTTCTTTGAGAGAGTCAAGTGCTGATAACACAGTAGCAAAACACCATCTCAGACATATAGATTTCTCCTATCCCGACTGGTGCTCGTTCAGAGTGTGGTATCCAGTAGTGATTTCAACAAAGCCAGGTGGGTCTGGTTTGGAGTCGAATAGATAGTGCAATTTCAAGCAAGCGAACTCAGATTGAATTAGTCAGTCAAGCCAAGTCGGACTCCGTGCTCAGTGTGCCACAAATAGAGAGTGGATATTACTCAAGCGATTCTCAAGACATTCCGGAATGGAAAGTATTGGTTAATTATCATTCCTTCGGATAGTCCTCCAGCTAGAGGCTACGACGTGGTGTAATGTATCTGGGTATGTCAACTACCCCACCCTACTCAGCCGCTGGTGCGGCTTCCTTGAGGGTGGGGCTTGTCAGTGAACAAAGCTCAACGCTTGAATAGCGTTGTCCGACGAATCGGGTGTTCCTGACTTGAGGGCAGCATTGACCGACACCCCTCCATTCGAATACGTCTGGCCCGAATGGAGTCGCACATACTTCACCGCAATCGACACACCCGCATCGTAGTCGCGGTGGACCTTGCGACCGCAAGACCCACAGCAGAGCTGCTTTCCATTGAGATTGCCCTTGCTGACATACCCGCACCGAGAGCACTCTTGACTGGTGTACGGCGATGGAACATGGTCCACGTACATACCGTGTTCTTCAATCTTGTATGAGACGAGCTCAACAATACGCCCGAACGCCCACTGCTGGAACTTTATAAAAAGCCTCTCTACAGCCTGAGCAGGCCGAGTGCCTCGGGGCTTGACCCCGAGGCGGTTCACAAAACGTTCACCTCTGGCGAACATAGAAACACAATGTACACAAAGGCACCTTTTATAAAATCCTAAATTATAGTATATATCATTGGTGAATCGAGTTTTCCCCCGACTCTGGATGAGTGATATCGAGTCAGCACGTGAAACCACCCGTTATTTCGATATAATCGTGACTGCCTGTCAGGATAGCATTGAAGACAGCATCGATCAGGATATCACATACCGACAGCACAATTTAGCCGACGGGCCCCAAGATACGGCCGGTGGTAGGTGTGATTACGAGGTGTTTCGGAATGCCGCACAGACTGTTCGAATCGCACATCTCGGTGATAAGAAAATACTCGTCCACTGTCACCTCGGAGTGAGCCGGTCAGCGTCTATTGTGATCGCTGTGGTTGGCGCGATAGAGAACCGTGATTATGAAACAGCACGTCAGGTCGTTGCAGCCGAGCGCCCCAGGATCGATCCAAAGGACACACTCGCTGACTTTGCACGCCAGTATATCGAGGAATTCGGCGAGAACTGAGTACGTACCGACAGCACGGGGTAACTCACGGTGCAGGTGAGCGAGCAGATGACTCAGTATTAACGCTCTGTGAAATACCTGCGGGGGTTTGCTTGTGGGTCCGCGTGAGTTCCAGACTCCATGTTCCCATCTCTGTTTGTTGGCTTGTAATTGTCTGTGTCGCTGCAGATGCGCGACATCTAGCATCTCGTACCGTGACACACGACGACTGTGATTAAGTGACAGCATCGATCATTAACCGGTGAGGATCGATGAACGGACGCCAATTCCTGGGATCGTTCCAGCTTCCGGTGGCGATGACTGGCGCCGGGTTAGCAGCCCTCGGGTATCGAAAGCTCGTTACGCTACCGCCGCCAGGTAGGGGCGGACTGTTTGGACCGGGAATCGCAATTTTGTTCCTTGCGTTAGTGATTTGGATTGGTCTCTTAGGCCTGCCACTAGGGTTGTTGATACCGCCAGCAGGTGGCTACGGTATCGAATTCACCAGCGCACAGCGGCGGTTGCTTGGCTGGACGGTAATTACTGTGACCACCGGCCCGCTTGTCGGAATCGGATTAGCGTTTGTGACGCCGTGGATTGTTGCACGGACGCTGACGGTCAGCATGTGCACGACACTAGTGCCGTTAGTGGTCGCTGTCGGTTGGCGCGCTGGAGAAACTATTCGCTCGCACACGGGATAGCGACGAACACGCAAGCATTGTTCGGACCTCCGCGCTCCGAGCAGACCTCCCGGTCGTGGGGCGTCTGGAGGTCGTTGAGATCTGGTCTGATACGGTGACTGCAATTGCAGAGAGAGCGCGCTCATCCAGACGTCGACTCACAGCCGCCAACGTTCGCCCAGGAGTCGGCGTGAGCGACCGCCAGGTCCTCCCCGATTGTCGACGCGAACCGGAGAGCTCCCGTGATGACGACTTGGGTCTCAAACCACTCGGGAGGGTGAAGCCCGTCGCACGATCCACCAAGCATTCACTCATCACGTCGCGTTTGGCTTTGTCACGACCAGAAATCAACCCTCACAGCATGGAGTTGAAGATCTTAGTTTCGTGATCGTTCGACGACTAGAAACGCGGGTCCTCTCAACACCCGCGACGGCGGTGGGGGGTTTTCAACGGGGGCTGGTGAGAACCTTCACAGACATGCGGTGTGTTCAGGTGTGAATTCCAGCCGATCCGAAAGGGAAAAGCTCGGAGGGAATGAAATTCTCTTGCCGGTGCGGCTCTAAACAAGGCGGGGGTTGCGAGGGACTTCACTCAAGTTCACACTCAGATATAGTAGTGGGCCGCCTGAGGATAATCGACCGGTTCAGTAACGCCGATTCAGTATACCTCGCCTCCGGCTTGGCTCTCTCCGTTTCGGCACACGTTCAATTGCTGCACACACGCGTGTCTTTCGAGCTAATTAAGCGAGTGTGATATAGCCGGTAGCAAGGACGGATAATGCCGATCACACACACCTCCCAGACTGGACTACATCTGAGTCATCAAATTTATGTTTTCTGTGAGCCAGTATGAAATGATGCCCTCCAACGACAACAGCTTTACAAACAAGGCTGCGGACTTTCTGGATCGCATCGGTCTCGAAGATCTCACTGAAGATTATCGCGAGGAGAACGATGCTGGTGACGACCGGTTGGCAGAAGTATTCGATCCACTTCCTGACGTCCTCGCTAAAGCGCCTGAAGTTCACGAGGTGAACAAAGTCAATACGCATCGAGATGGCAACGACGTCTTAGTTCCTGTCATGCCAATCGTACTTGAGGACGCAGGCGAGCCAGCGATGGACACTGTCTGGGATATTGCTGGAAGTGTGATTGAGGCTGTCCACCCAGTGTTCGAAGAGTTTCACGTCCGCCACTACGACCTACAGTTTGCGTATGCCGATGCAGACGAACAGGAAGTCACCTATCGGCGTATCACCGTTCAGCCTGAGCTGGTTGATAGCTACATTACTGACCCGGAATATACACTATCGGACCTCCGTGTCGAGGTCAAGGTCGGCGACGATGGTGACGACGGCGTCCCACCCGTCTACTGGCAGCAATTCGATGCTGAATCGATAGGCTCGTCAGGTGCGTACGCCGGTGGTGGCGGAGCAGCTGTCGCGATGGCCTGTGCCAGTGCAAGTGCCGGCGCAGCTGCTTCCTGTGCCGGCAGTGCAGCCGGTGCTGGCGGCGCTGCTGGTGGAGGTGGGGGTGCCGGCGGATGCTAAGTAGTGGTGAGTCGTGTGCGTGCGAAAATAGGAGTCTGATGTAAGCGTGGCAAAGACGGGTGATGTCAGCTCTATAATTTCATAAGAATGTGAACATACGCTCCACAGCCACGAGCGCAGAAATCACAGAAAACAAGTCTTGATTCCCCAGAGTTCGTTCCAACCTGAGCTCAGGCCAACTGGTCATAACAACGCTTGAACACACTACACCGGTCTAAACGAGAAGCTGCGGGTCCAGTGGAATATCAAGGGATTAGCTGCTCGCATTTTGATCACCCTCTACAATGACCATTATGAGAAAATCAATCATAAATTGTACTGCCGTTACCCCGATCGGAGCACAACGGACAGATTAAAAAAATCAAACCACTCATCGAAGAATCGGCGAACAACATCACCAGGTCTTTCAGAAATGGATCGTTTCGATTCGGCAGAAAATCAGCGACTGATGATACATAATAAACCGGAAGCGCGGGGGGATGGCACACTCATAGTATTGGTTTCACCGATGTTCAGTGCAGAATCCACACGCTGAGGATATGACACGCAGTTTGAGTGGTGCGTGTCCGACATATTATCCATCCCACCATCGAGTCAGTGTGGAAAGACCAAACCGTTGTGTGCTGTGGACGCCCAGTGCGGTGGGTCGGGAGATGTATAAACTCGAATAAACCGACATGAGAGGCGTTCGGAGTGATGAGTCGGATTTAGTTTCAAGAGGTGTTGACATCCTCCCCGCGGGAACATGGGTATCGATATCAGCGGTCGGCGCTTGCGGCGTGTTCAGTGAAACATGCCGACAGGCACAATGTCGACATCGACAGCGAGGTCGCATACTATGAGGGATCCACCTTGCACCGCGATAGGTCGTTACACTGCCAGATGTCAATAACGGTGCTGAGTGCGTCTCAGTAATGAACATCCCTTGCAGTAAAACTGCTAATGCTATTGCTAACACTTATATCTCCTATTGACAGTACACACGACTGGTTAGGCACGACAAATATTGGAGCTCATGAGTATGGATGTAGAATCGGAGAGTAGTCTTCGTGACTCAGCAGGTAGAATCGGGAAAGGAAAAAGACGTGATTTAACTTGATTTTTGCCTGCATTATCATGATCGCTGGGTTGACGTTGGGTGCACTTCTCTCACAGATCAGGGGATATCGATTGGGCGGTGTAATGGTTCTCCCAATACTCGCTATATATACGTTTCGTGAACTACTCTCACCGGTTATATTCATTCTTGCTACAGTAGCTGCTTGGATCTCTCTGTGGGCATTTCAAGAATATACTCTCAACTACGGTCGGCGGCTTTTTTTATCCGCTCTGATTACTGGTGTGGTCGTGACAATCTTCACCGGATATGCTCTTTCAAAATTGTTTCCGGGTCAGTTCCTGTTTGAGACCACTGAGGTAGTTGCCAGTATCTTTCCCGGAATCACGGCGTTCAATCTGATGCGGGTGAATCCTGAGGAGCGTCGTGTGGAACTCATGCTCATTGTATGTGGCTACCTTGCGCTTATGACCGTTGGACTTCTGTCACTCTGGGCCCTCGCAGACCTTGCAATCCCAACGCCACCTCTCCTCATCTTACCAACGAGTGATATCACCACCTGGATCGGAATCGAAGCACGTGGCGGTGCGTATCCAGTGGTCATCCCCAACTGGATTATTCTCATTCTCCTTCCCGTTGCTGTCGTTATTTACGAGGGCTTCCGACAGCGATACGACCATCGCCTCGTTGGCATTATTATCATTCCTACATTAGGGCTTTTTAGTGTCCAGTTTGCTCCGACC
This sequence comes from Haloquadratum sp. J07HQX50, assembly GCA_000416005.1. Classification (GTDB taxonomy): domain Archaea; phylum Halobacteriota; class Halobacteria; order Halobacteriales; family Haloferacaceae; genus Haloquadratum. Next base: position 152,843 of record KE356563.1, read on the forward strand.
ATTGTCATCTACGCTATCGGTGCAACTACCGTGTTCTACATCATCAGCTATATTCATCGGATGACACTTCTTTACGGGCGAGTCCTCCTCACAATCTCGATTTTCCTCGGCACTGTGTATAGTCTTCTAACCGCGGTTTTTATTTCTCAGTCTGTCCCTGGAGCCACTCTCTTTTTTATCGGTCTGTTCGTTGGGATTGGCGCATATAATCTTAATCGAGTTTCTCCGAAAACCCGCGTCGCACACATTCGGATTGATGCTGGATTGTTCGTGATGGGGTATATTCCCCTGTTCATGTTCATCGATATCCCAGTGACCGGTCTGCTTCATGACGGTCACGTCCTCTACATCATCGTTGGAGTCATGATTATTGCACTCGCAGCGACCGAGATATATCGACTTGAACAATCGACTCCCGATGCGGCAGCGTTCGCCAGCGGGTCGGCTTTTGCTCACATCTCACCTGATAGGATTGAGTCTCACGACTCACCATTGGTCGCTGACACTGAGGAGGACACATAAACATGAGCGACCACCACGATATTCTCTCTCGATTGCAAGAGACGGTCTCCCGTTCTGTAGAGTCTATTCGACACGTCGCCGGTCGTGGGCACTCACATTTCGGGCGGGTTGGACAGACACCATACCGCGTGACCGTCTCCGGCGTGCGTGGGAAATCAACAGTTACTCGCTGGCTCAATGAGGCACTTGTCTCGCGCGGCTTCGAAACGTACGCGAAAGTCACTGGCAACCACTCGATTTCATACCGGAATCTCACTGAGCACGAGATTCCTCGAAGTGGACCGACACGGCTCTATGAGAACGAACGCGAACTTCGAGAATATGCGCCTTTTGACGCCATCATCGCCGAAAATCAGGGAATTCGAGAATATACAACACGATTGGCGAATGAGCTATTCGAGCCTCAGATTGTTCTGATAATCAATATTCGCCGTGATCACCAGTCAACACTCGGTACTAAACTCACTGACATCGCGCGGGTGTTCACCCGGACTATTCCTGCAAATGCTTGTGTCATCAGTGGCGATCGAAACGATGCGATCAATCAGTATCTGCGAGAGGAATTCAAGAAGACAAATAACGAGTTTCTCGTCGCCAAGCCACGACCTAATTCTCCGTATAGGGATGTGTTCGGCGCACGGTCAGCGTTCATCGTTGATGAGACACTTCGTGCACTTGATCTTGACCCGCTCCCACCAGCGAAAATCGAGTCATATATCAATCGCCTGCACACTGAGTGGGGATGGCAGCGAATCAAGGGCGGAGGGGTGGTTGCAAATGGGGCAATGATGAACGACATAGAGTCCACAGAACTGCTGAGACAGTTTCTCGTGGAGCGCTACGGTAGCACCGATAACAGCACTGACACAACGATCACGCCGTTTGTGTACACACGCCGCGACCGAGCTGGTCGGACGACATCTTTCATTCACTACCTCAATTGGCTAACGAAGCACGACCTCATTGGTCGAATTCATATCGCAGGCTCGCATGCAAGACTCTTAGGGCGACGTGTGGATGGCGAGTTCGTCCATCATACCGAATCAGAGGATCTCGAAGGCGTTCTTGATGCGTGTCTTGCCGATGGTCACCCGATTTATTTGATGGGAAATACGGTGTCAGAGTTCATGCGCGATTTCACAAGAGAAATTGATCGACGGACAATTGAGTGAATCGGCGATGGCTCCAACTTAGATCCGAGACAGCGCAATGTCGGACGGGATGCTAGGCACGCTGTATGAGATCTCTCTGCACGGAGTGTTCATCAACACTCGCACACCGACCACCGACCATGCACGACGACACCGCGAAGCGCAATCACACCGCTCCCGTTTTCGCTTGACAGACTCTCTCTGTGACCTGGTTTGCTAACCGGATGATAGAGTGGTATCTATAGCTTGATTGCTAAGACAGTGCACAAATATATCAGAACCCGACGCATCTTGCACACTCCTCACAGAATTGTGAATGAATCGAATTCCAGACGGGTAAGTAGGAGTTCGCTCTCGATCGTGTTTGGTTAAGCTGTCCTCTTCGGAATCGAAATCAACATACTGGCAAATCAAAACGGGTCTCCAACGAATACCCATATAAATGAAATGTACGAAAGACCGACTGCGATTCCCAGACAGAGATAATCGAGACAGCGCGTCAACAGTGGCGGGTCCCAGCCAGCCGTGTAAAACACCGATTCGATTTCGCTTCGAGAGGGCCCAGCTTGCAGAAAAAACCCAAGACTCTGCACACAAAGTCCAACTCCAAATGCAGTCAGCCATCTCGGCTGAGCAGTTATCATCGCTTCGCCGATTCTGAGGCTGATCATAGCCGGGAGTACCAGGGTAAACGGCGCGAAGATAGTAACCAGCACTTGCTCTAAGGCGGAGATTTGCAGGCGTTCCGAAAATGGAATCTGGACTCGACTCTTGACATCAAAACTGCCGAGGTTCCACTCAATCGTTGAGTCATAGCCGAGCAAGCGCGCGGTAATATAATGGCTGTACTCATGACAGAGAATCGCTGGACACCACAGAATCGAGACCACACCCTCAGCTATCTGTAAAATACTGCTCAGCATGCCGCTCACTTGCGGTCCGTCTGCGTCGTGGATGTCTGTAGTGACATATCTGGGTAGTAGGACTACTCAAGATTGAACGTTGTTCCAGATTGAGCGCGCCGTGTAGCCGGAACACGGCAAGAGCGCGTATCCAACTGGGGGGGTCAAGCCTCGGGGCACTCTCCCTTCTCAGTTGTCGACTGAGAGAGCCAAAATAAAACTGACACTTTCATACAGAGTTCCACAACTCTTGTTTGCTCCCCCTGCGGAGGTTGATTCGACTCTCACTATCTGTTTCATCATTGCTCACCGCAGCGAACGATTAATATCCAAGAGCAACACGAACGGGCTGTATGCGAGAGCAGATCCCTCCACACGATCGGCGGACAGCCTGGACACGACGGAATGTCCTCGCCGCAGTCGGTGCCGGAATGTCGACCACGCTCGCTGGTTGTACGAGCACTGGGCCCGCTCCTGATCCCGGCCCGGCGCTGATCTCGTCGTGGCCACCCGAGACGGATGCCGAAGCGGTTGTGACCCGGTCTGTTTACCACGGTTGGCTGTCGCAGGTCGAACCCTCGTTTCGCGAGCGAACTGGTGCCAAGATCCGAAACTTGGGCGATCCTATCCAGTGGGACGTTCACCGCGACACTGACCCGCTGTCGGGCAGCGTCATCGCTCCCGTTATCGACCGTGTTCCAGACCTCCGAAACAAAGAGGGACCAACTGAGGCAATCGATGTTGTCGACGTCCGTCCCGGGTGGCTGGAGATGGGCATCGAGAACGATCTCGTCGCATCACTCCCGACTGAGCAGATGCCTGCTTGGGAGAACCTCCCCGACGAACTCCAGGATGGGCCTCACCGGCAAGATGGTCGAACGTGTGGGATTCCGACAGTGAAAATCCTCTCGGCGCTCGTCTACAACACTGACGTTTTTCAGTCGGCGCCCGACTCGTGGGAAGTGTTGTGGAACAAGGCACACCGAGGGAACGTCGTCCTCGGTGGCGGATACTGGGATATGCCACTCATCGCAGCGCTCTACACTGGACAGGACCCGCGAGATCCTACCGATTTTGAGGCCGTCGGTGAAGCGCTCAAGACGCTCCGCGAGCAGGCCGGGTCGCTCTCGACGCCCTTGGAGGCGTTCGAAGCCGTCACGACAGGCGATGCGGAGGTCGGATTGATGCGGCAGTCAACGGTGTTCCAGGCCCGGTTCAAGCGCGGTGCGGCAGTCGATTACACCGTCCCGAGCGAGGGTGCTGTCTACAAGTGCTTCTATCACTTGATTCCGAAGACTGCACCGAACCCGATGGCAGCACTCAGCCTCGTCAATTGGCTCGCCCGTCCGGAGGCATCAGACCCGCTGTTCAGGCGGGAAGGCGTCGTACCCGCGGTTGACGCCAGTTCGCATCTTCCAGAAGACATAAGATCTTACCTTCGATGGGATAATGAGTGGACGTTGCATAATATTTTCCCGCTCTCAGAGGAACTGAGCGTGGCTTACGGTGAACAGCTCCGCAACGTGTTCTAAGCGACAACTCTTTCGAGGGCGTCGACGAGTTGACTCAGGAGCAGCGGTGTATTCAGGTTTTCAATTCCCCAGGCTGGGGGGATTCCCGCAGAATCATTATCTGAACCAATGAAACCATAATCACGGACGACACAGCACATGTCGGCCTCAGGCGATTGATAGGCGTCGATCGTCATTATCAGTAAGAGAGCACTGTATTCGCCGCTCGCAAGCCGTAGCATACAAGATACATGTGAAATCAGTGTTACTGACGCCTGCAGATACAAAAATCGCTAACATGGCGGGTTTCGGACAGCAAACAGTCACCGTGTCCGATCTGTGGCGTTTGTGAAGTCGTCTCCAGTCCACAGACTGTTCAATAGCCCCCCCGCGGGCGCTTGGTTGCTGTGACGTATCTGTACTAAAGAACAACGCGAGTACCGCGGGCCACCGTGCCCGTGAAGCGCGTCAACAGAATGGCCTCGCGAGTGTTTCGCCAAGCGCAAACGGATGCAGAAAGCCAATCAGACTGCGTTCGAGACAGTTGTGCAAACTGAAGAACGCGACTCCGTTCAGGATTGCCTGCACACCGTTTCGCCGAAAGTAGTCAAATGGGTCTCGCAGTTCACGGATCCGCTCATTGTCTTTGAATAGCTCAAGGATATACGAGACTGCATTGATTGTGGAACGCGTATGAACCGTCGCTTCCACTTGCTGCCGTTCGCTGGACTGCAAGAAATGGTGTCAGAGAAAGCTACGTGGGTCGGAATTCCGTCTGACGAGGCCGACCCTGAGTACACGAGCCAGCGATGTCAGAGAACAGAGTGCCAACACACAAGCCGAGCAGCCCGAGATGAAGACCGTTCAAGTGCCAGCAGTGCGAGCTCCAAGGCCACAGTAACAAGAAGGCGTGTGTCGTGCAGAATTGGTTCGAAAACCAAGAGACTGAGAGTGTGCCGTCTCTCGACATTTTTCGATGATAAAGAAGATGACGGGCAGCATCGGAAGTTGTGGAGACGTTGAATCTCACGGAGTGATTTTCGCTTCGGGCGTTCACCCACACGGAGCGTCGGCACAAGACTCTCAGAGTCAAGCGCAGGAGGAATTAGACTCCGTTGCCTCGGCAGTACAGGACTAAATACGGACGTCCCGCGCACGGTGGCGCGGGGTAGTTCACATCTATGACTTCGTTATTCGCTCCCATGAACGTCAGGACGGTCTCTTTCTAGTCTGCATCTAATAGGTCGCTATCCGAATCCGTCATTTGATGGCGTGATAATCGCTATTGGTGTGAGCCGGATTCTAAGCCAATCATCTCTCACATTGTAACCGCTTGTGGCAGGACCGCGAGTGCAAGAGCGGTGAGTTAGGCTCGTCAAAATTCACGCTTCCGGTCACGAGACGGGACCACACAGTTTTTGATGTCAGGCGGTTGTCCCATGGGTATGGACCCCAGAATCGAAGATCACGCCGAGGTAATCGTTGACCACTCTGTCGACGTGAGGCCGGACGATGAAGTAATCGTCAGCGGTCACCCGGTCGCGGAGGATCTGGTAGCAGCAATCGTGCGTCTGTGCGGCAAACGCGGAGCCAACGTCACGACGACGCTTCGAACCTCGCAGGTCAGTGCTGCCTACAAGCGCGCGATTGACGTCGACGACATCTCGCTGTCAGAGGTTTCGCTAGCGATGGTTGAGGCCGCCGATGTCTACATTGGCATCAGCGCCGACACCAATACCCACGAGAGCGGCGATATCGACCCAGACAAAAATGCCGCGATGGCACAGGCAAACAAGCCGATTCAGGAGACGTATTTAAACAAACGGTGGGTCGGGACACAATACCCTGCCCCAGGCAACGCACAGGATGCCGAGATGTCGACGGCGACATACGAGTCGTTCGTTTGGGACGCGATCAACAAAGACTGGGCAGCAGTCAGAGAGCACCAACAGCAACTCGTTGATCTTCTTGATCCTGCCAAGGAGGTTCGGATCGTCTCCGGAGATACAACCGATATCCGCATGTCGATCGCGGGCAACCCAGCGCAGAACGACTATGCCGAGCGGAATCTCCCGGGTGGGGAAGTTTTCACCGCTCCAGTGCCAAACAGCGTCAACGGCGAGGTAGTGTTCGACAAGCCGCTGATGGCTCAGGGACGGGAGATACAGGACGTCCGGTTGCGCTTCGAGGGCGGCGAGGTGATCGAACATGCTGCCGCAAAGAACGAAGACGTACTCGCAGCCGTCTTAGACACCGACGCTGGCGCCCGCCGGTTGGGCGAACTCGGGATTGGTATGAACCGGGATATCGACCAGTTTAGTTACAATATGCTGTTTGACGAGAAAATGGGAGACACCGTTCACATGGCGCTCGGACGGGCCTACGAGGACACTGTCGGCGAGGACAACGAGCAAAACGAGAGTGCAGTACACATGGATATGATCGTCGACATGAGCGACCAGTCCCGCATCGAAGTCGATGGCGAGGTCATCCAGCGGGACGGCCGGTTCCAGTTTGAGGCGGGATTCGAGGCCGATTGACGATCGCCATCGCTCTCTGGTCGCTCGCCTCGCTAAGCCGGACCGTGAGATGTGCGATGATAAAAAACGACGATCTAGCTTAGCCGCGATGATATTCAAAAGTGTCTCGCGATCGGAATCAGGTTATCGCTGAGCGAAGAAGTGAACTCGGACATTGTTCTTTTCCTTCGAGATTCTCCAAGTGGACCCGGCGGCATCAGCTGTACTGACGATAACGACCACTACTGAATCCGCGTTCCCAAAGAGGAGATACAGCGCTTAGGGGATGGCATGCCCCACGATGCGTATTATCATCAGTTGTGGAAACGATGTTATTCGATATCAGCGGAGCGGAATACTCACCAGGCTGGTGATGATCCGTTCATCGACCCGCCACCACGAAGTGCTCAGACCGCGGTGAAATGATTGGAAAAAACGGCGCCTGACCAATATCATAAGGCTGGGGAAGTTGTCTTATCGCATGACTGACGCCATCATTATGCCAAGCGCGTGTGAGCAAATCAGATTACGAGCCGGCGTAGATAAATAGAGGTTGGAGGACGGAGTTCACTTCGAGCAACCGAATACCTGAACGAACCGACCGGTGAGGTATAACCGGTGTCATCAGTTCGGGTGTTTCTGATTGTGTGGGTCTAATCAAACTCGCATCGACGAATACAGAACGAAAGACCTGCTAAGCCAGATAACACGGTCATTCCTGTCGTTAGTCTGCCCAGAATGACAGCGACAGATAACGACGACTGAAACGGCTCTTGGACGTTTTAATCTCTCAACCACAGAGTCAGATATGTTCCGGTTATCCGCTTCAGATGCCGAGTTATACTGGTATCCGAGTAAAGTCACGGCCGCTATAGAGTTGATATAGGTGACTCTGTGTGTATACGGAGCCGATACCATCGCTGTCGACGTTCGTTCGGTGTTCGTCTCCTCTCACTAGCTCTGGTGCTTGAGCAGATCTCTGATAGCTCACCGCTATGTGAGAAATCCTGGTAATGATTAACCCGGTTACCAATCACACCACCGATTTTTGACTGAGATCGCTCTCTGAACAATCATTTTATGTATCGTTGGAATGAGTATAACGGAGTGGTTGGAACGCTGATTCAAGCCCTC
>KE356563.1:163886-168698 GCA_000416005.1 Haloquadratum sp. J07HQX50
ATAGACACACGGGTGAACTGGAGCTAATCAGATAAATATAGATTCAACAGGGTACTTGCTCACTCACGGTCAACGGTCTGATATCTTGCTTAAGACAACTTTTCAGCCACTCATAAAGATTGACCAGCAGAGAACAAAAGATACCAGTCTACCCAGGATATAAAACAGGCTTAGCTAAAAGGACTGTTGCTGTCTGTTCGTATGATTTGCTCCTCGGTCGTCGTAGTTTGCCCTTCCAACACTCCCCTGTGGAGCAAGGGACATCAAGGTATTGTGCAAATCATCACTCGACTCAAATGTCTCAGGCGGGTCATCAAGGAGATCCAGCATCTCTCCAGGGGTTGTCTCAGAGCCGTCTTGCAGTTCGATTGTCACATTCTCGCACCTGTTCTTGATATCCTCGATACTCGCTGGATACTCGCAGTCACACAGCTCGTCCAGTGCCTGTGTCAGATTCATCATGTATTATCAATATCATATACTGAACACTCAGTTAAATGACTGTTGGGTAGAATAACCATTCTATGGAATGAATATCCAATATTACACCAATACGTTAGCTTCTGAGATTAAAAACCATACGATTGATATCTTCATATCGTATTTAATACCTGTTTAATAAATACAAACATGGCGCCGGCCAGAGTGGTCAGCGGGGAATAAGTTTGAGTGCCAGCGATGCGGGAACCAGAATCACGCCGACTACAACGCAGCAATGATCAATCGGGGGAGTTTGTGCAGGCCATGTGCATGAGAAATTCAAACTCTGTACCTCCCTCGCACCCGTCCGACAGAAAACCACCCGTGGAGCGAGAGGAAACCGAGATACCAACCAGCGTCATGTCTATCTCAGACAACTCCACGCTACACGACATTCAGTTTCGAGACTTGAGAAGATGCAGTCTCACACCCGATTTGCTTCTTGACACGACTGATTTTCTTCGTAATGGTCGCTAAATGAATCGACGCTGTCATGACAGGAGGGACAAACACCAGCGAGTTTCTGTCGGAGTATCGACAGTCCTGTCTCGAGCTCACGAGATTCAGCTCGCATCCTATTGTCAGCCATATACACTGTCGTTCCTTTGATACCCTGTATGTGCCTTGATCTATCAATCGTTGCCATCACAGTGAATGGAAGCGCGAGGGGTTCTGCCTCACCGACATCAATCAGTGCTTCGTGGGCACTCGTCAACTCAAGAGACTGTTCAAACGACTTAATCGTTGCACCAGTATGCACAGTCAGGTGTATCTGATCAACTTCCGGAGCGAATGGCAAGTGGGCGATATGTATCTCAGAAACAGACATGAATTTATCGAATGATTTTTTAACGAGTGATTCTATACCAATTTGTTCAGTTTTACGTTTCATTTTACCAATATAGTTACAGGCAGCGTCGATTATAAAAGTATCCCTGATTTTGGGGTCAGACGTCCTGTTTTTGACCCCTTCCACACGGCTAATACCGTTGGGATATGAGGGTTGTGCGTTTCCTCAGCGGTTCACATACGCTTTTGCGTGGCCTGCGTCACAGGTTGCCTCTCATTCACCAGCTGAGCACGACAGTTCGAGAGGCACTAAAATCGAAGGCTTGAAAAATATCAGAGAGGGGACCGACCGGTATGGCGTCCACTTGTGGCACTTCTTATTGAGCATGCCTTCTGTATCACTTAGGCGTCTTTTTGAACAAATGTGATAGAGAGGGCAGTGACGCGTTGTGAGGAGACGCCGTCTCAAAACAAACACCAGCCTGAAACGTTCAAGTGGGCCGATGAACACTCAAGGACATGTCGATAGACGAACTTAGTGCTGAACAGAAAACCAAAGCAAAGCAATTTGTGTTCTGGAACGCTGTTGCTATCGTTGGAGGCTATCTCATACTAGTTGTAATTCCACAACTTGTTTGAACCGACTATACACGTACTCGTCGTTGTCCCGGTTGTACGTGTAGGGCTGTCCAAAGTGTGAGAGCGTTGAGATGCGTGTCTGTCCAGTATTCGTCGGCTAGTAGGCGTCTGGTGTGTTTCTGGACGATTCGTGTGAGACGGTCGCACGACTCGTGGTATTCATCCGGGATGTGAAATTGTTCAGTGAGTTGGATTAGTCTGAGTCGTCTGGGTTTAGCTCCGAGACACGCACAAGTCTGACAATGGCTCCTTCCCACGCGGGGTGTAAACGTTCGCGCCACCGTTCTCAAACGCTTTGACTTCTTTTTCGAGGATTTCCTCGCCCTCAATTTCATACTTATCAGGCGCAGGTGTAGTCATGTCCTGCATATGTAACCAGCCTTCGATACCAGATATACCCGAGTCATGCTGAATCACACCAAATTAGCCAATAGTTGAGAGTCAACATATTGTTGCCAAGTCGGTATGAGCAGTGCCACCGATACAAACAGCATCACGGCTCCGCCAACATAAATCAGAAGAACAACGATAGCTCTCCAATCCATAGGAAAATATGTCAGCCCATTATAAATTATAATTAATCACTGCAAGTTGTCGTCGCTGATCTATCGTATCGACACAAGTCACCAGCGGACGCCGTGGGGTTTGAGTTTGCTCCAATTGTTGAGTTGGCGCCCATACCTCTCTGTGTTGTCGTCCCAGTCACGCTCATACTCATGGGTATCACAATCGCAACAAGACTGAGATTGCTTCGCGGCTCGTGTTACTGTTGTATCTCGTGCCAATGTGGACGATTCGGGCGTGGAATAGGAGCTTTGATTCCCAGAATTTGAAATCAGTTTCAGCTGACGACTGCGGTGGGGGAATCAATCGTCTTAGATTACTCAGGTCCCCTCGTCAGCGTGAGGGTCAGGCTCAGGGTCGTTTGACCCTGAGCGATCGCGCTCTCGCTTCGCTTGTTGAGGACAGCACTTGCTGTTTCTGTGCCGGAATTGATACTCGACGTACAAAGATTCCAGACTCCGCAGGCGACTTCGCTTCACGGGCGGTTCTCATCGAATCGTTTGCGCTGGTTCTGGTTGTATCTGGAGGCTTCTATTGGCTCGCCGAGTCCCCGAATAGCTCCCAGATCGTGGTTAATCTGGGGGTGGTCGTTGGGGCGATGGAGTACCTCTGAGGTTTGTAGGTAATGAGGAGTGAGCTATCTGTTGTCCACACGGTCTCACCCTTCCGATAGTAACCTGAACGAGACTGCTATTCTGGTGTATAAACACTCTGTGCTGATCGACGATCCTCTAAGATAGTAGCCTTGTGTGTCAAGAACACTGGCATGTAATAATGGCCGATGGGTGTAAGCCCAGTAGTAGTGAACATCTCGCCGAGGTGTTAGGTGAGATAGATGCGGACGAGTTAGGGGAGGCTATCAAAGCCGGGATGGAGACGATCAAGAGAGCGGACGATTTCTACGAATCCATTGATGGACCGGACGACGAAACGAAATACATCCTCCACGAAGATGAGCTTCCGTCCGGTAGAGACTGCGATCTCCGGACTCACTCGGGTCGGGAACCACCGAAGTACAGCTTCAGAGAGCTTCGAATCCAGTCACTCCAGATGGAACAAACGTCAAGAAGCAGATAGAAACGCCGAACTCGGAGCACTGACAAGCGAACAGTGACCGGCAAGGATTCCGCAGTGTCCTGGTCGGTCAGACTGAATAAAGTAGATTACATCGCCAACAAGTGTTAATTCGACCGCTTCGGTAATCAGGTTGACTCCCTCGTGGCAGAACTCGTCGGTCCACGCACCGGCACTCTCCGACTAAACCTGGGTGGTGAGATTCACACCGATGCTGTCAAGTACTGAGCCGCGTATGCGCCGAGGGGTGGGGTGGCGTAATATACACGGACCACACTATCATATCGACCGATGGGAGATCAACTCTCACAGGCCCTACATTCGAGAATATCTCGGCTGAATTTCTGTGCAGCATTCACGCTATTCTGATAGTAGAGACTCTTTACTCCTTTCTTCCAAGCTTCTATGTAGAGTTGATTGATATCTTTGACGCTCACTTCACTTGGATCGATCGAGATATTCAGGCTCTGTGCCTGATCTATGTGTTTCTGCCTCTGCGCTGCCTGGTTGATGATTGCCATCTGTGGTATCTCAGCGAACGTCTTGAAAACATCTTTTTCCTCGTCCGTCAGGCAATCGAGATGCTGCACACTCCCGTCTTTCTGTGCGATACTGTCCCAGACTTCGCGCTCGTCTTTTCTTCGCTGCTTCAGTATCGCCTCAAGGAACCGATTTTTTTGTGTCGATTTCAACTTCGCGCCGTCACGGACGAAGTAGTTTGATTTCAGCGGTTCGATGCTCGGACTGACCTGCCCTAAAATAACACTACTGGATTTCGTCGGGGCCACACTCATCGTCGTTGTGTTCCGGCGACCGTAGCCTTCGAGCACCTCCGGCTCGCCAAACTCATCGGCAAGCCGACGACTCTCCTCGTAACTTCGCTCTTTGATCGTGCTGAAAATCTTCTCGTTTTTCTCCATCGCCTCCATACTGTCGAACGGAATCATCTCACTCTGGAGGTAGCTGTGCCAGCCGAGGACGCCAATGCCGATTGCTCTGTGCCGTTTCGCAAACCGCACTGGGCGCTCCATGAACTGCGTCCCCTTCGCCTCTTGAATAAACTCCTCCATCACGGCATCAAGGAACCGAGTCAGCGTTTCCACTGCGTCAGTATCCTTCCACTCGTCATAGTGGAGCGCGTTCATCGATGAGAGACAACAGACGAAGCTCTCATCTGGCGTGGCTGGCAGTGCAATCTCGGTACACAGATTAGAGGCATTGATTTCGTAGCCTCTGTCTTTGTAGACCTGTGGCTTCGCTTCGTTC
>KE356563.1:169861-171506 GCA_000416005.1 Haloquadratum sp. J07HQX50
AGACGTGTAATTGTAATCTGCTTAGTGTGCTATGATACTCACATACTGTGCTGTACGATTCTCAAGACACCACTCGTCAAGCCACGCTCCTGGTGTGAGCAACGATCCGGCGAGGTCCGGAGTCGTGTAGGTAACCAACAACGGTCCCCACTACGGTGATGCTGACATTATACTCTCCACGCGGGTATAGACCGCTCTCTAGTAGTAGTGAGCATAGGTGATCCCGTCCAGACGGGTATTATATAACGTTATTATCGGATGGACAGCGTCTTCAAGTGGATGTTACCAGACCGACAGGGCATCGATGATTGCATCGCAAGCGCGCAGTCGACGCGACGGGTATTCCTCGCCGGAATTGGGGCGGCGGTTGGTGTCGGAACACTCGGTGGGACTGCTAGGGCACAGTTGAGTGGACTTCCTCGGGAATCCGGGGCAGTTCTCTCTGTCGTCCGCACTGAGGCTAATCAGGGCGTTGAGTATCAAGTTATCGATGGAAATGGGGATAAGTTATTTCGCACTCGTGGGGGCGCCAATGAAGCCTTCCAGCGAGCCTTCGATGAATTGAGCGAGGGCGGAACCGTTATTGCCAGCGACGACACGTTTCAGTTTAATTCAGCCGCAACGATGGGCGATAACACCCACCTGACTGGACAGGGGAGCACTCGGTTTGTCGTCACCCAAACTGGTACTGGAAATGACCCTGTTCCTGCACCGTCTCAAACTAACCCACTCCCGACAGGTCACGACCTGATTCGGGTCCGCGGCGATAATACCTCGATTAGATATATTACTTTCGATGGAGCCGGCACGCAACTAAACAACCAAGCCGTCCAAGCCGACGATTGCACGGGCGTGATCATCGCGGGCAACCGCACGGTGAACGGGTTCCAATTTGCACTGTCGGTCACCCGTAGTGAGGATGTGCTTATTACAGGCAATGAGGTGCTGAATCCAAATTGGTACGGCATTACCACCCGCGGTGCGCCTGCTGGGAGCGACATCGATCTTCGGCAGTCAACTGACGTGACCATCGCCCGTAATCGTGTTTCCGGTATGAAATTTAACAATATTGCTCCATACAATGTCAGTAACTTCCTTGTCACTGAGAATAACGTCTTTGATGGAGGTCACAGCCTCGTTGCCTGCTCACCCGCGCAACAGGGAGCTATCGTTGGGAACGTTTGTCGTGGTCTCAACACGTTCGCGCCTGATCCTGGGGGCGAAGCTGGGATTGAGATTGAGTATAAAGAGACTCACCTTCGTGAGGGAGTAACAGGAACCAAACGTGCCCGGTCATACGACATCACTATTACCGGTAATCAAGTGGACAACTGCCCAGTCGGCATTCTTGCCCGCACTGTTCCTGCCGACGCAGAGGATCAGCAAGCCCGCGAGACGGACAGACCCTACAGTTTCACTATCACGGGCAATACTGTCAGCAACGCAGCCAACGCCGGCATCCGCATCCGCTCGGGCGCAGACGGCGTCGTTGCAACCAACACCGTCCGGGGAGTAGACACGGCTATCGACATTGCTGAGGAGTTCACAACAACCATCCAGCAAGACCTGAACGTGGTCCGAGAGTAAAGAATCGGACGCTGGTCATTCGGTCGCCTCTCTACGGGAAGAAGCTCCAGGTCCAGGG
>KE356563.1:171526-177305 GCA_000416005.1 Haloquadratum sp. J07HQX50
AGAGACTTCAACGAGATGCGGTTCCGTGGTGAGGTTCCGGTATGGATCGGATTGTGCTTCAACTCGCAGAGCCCTCACGTTTCTTGACGAGACGACGAACTAGTCGGAGAGCCAGTGTCGGCACTGACGACGAAAGAACATTGATGATGCTGTTTATCAAAGAAGTGAAATTGGAGAAAGCGAGAAAATGGACGAGCCTCCGTCATTGGATACTAACGATTGTAATCCAAATCGACTCAAGTCGTCAGTACAACTCGCTCTGATGGAGCACACGGACGCGAAGACCAGCTCTAAAACCTGTCCATCGGCGATTCGGAGAGCCATACTCAGGGTGAGAGTGACTCAAACAACCAAGTATGGTCACTTCGCACACTGATTTCCCTTCTGATTTGAGTCGACCACCATCGAACAAAATCAACCTGTACCTGAGACACTCTCATCTCAGAATCAATCGCCTCTTCAGTGAGTGAAAGCCGTTTCTCTTTATATCCGACTCTCGCTTTGGATATCATCTATCATACACATTATTCCCCCCGCACAGGCTTCTCAACGTCTTCAGGTGCTCATTCAATCCAATAAATGGCTCTGTTGAAATCCTTCAGATCTAGACAAATGGCGTGATGAATACAGCGCGCGAATCGGTCACGACGAGATGTCTGGATATATATCCCATCTCCCCATATGTCAGATAGTTCGTATGTCCGAGCCCACCATTCGCCCCATCGGGCACGTCGAAGATACCCCTGTCATCCGACGGGTCGGGAAACGGAACCTGTACTTGGGGAACGAGCACGCGGCTGATCCCGGGCAGCATGACCAGTCGTTCCGATACGTGCTTTCACTCTCGACGAACGATCACCCACTGACGACACATCACCATCCCCTCAACGACGGCTCAGGTAACGACTGGACGGAGTTCGAAGCGGCGGTTGAGACTGCACGAAGGCTCTCCCGACGGGACTGTCCAGTGCTGATTCACTGCAAAGCGGGCATCTCTCGGAGCAGTACCGTTATCGCGACGGCGCTTGCTGCCGAGGAATCCCGGCCACTCCACGATGCCCTCTCAGCCGTCTTACAGGCACGGCCAAGCGCAACGCCGAATCCTGCGCTCCACGAATTGGCAGTCATATATCTGGCAGCTCGGATGTGACCGCCAGCTGCTGTATACATCATCTATATGTTGTAGTCGCTCGAATCTTCTGTCTCAAATCCGTCACAGTGGCGAGTGATGAATAGAGCGCGCGTATCGATCATAACGCCGAAACTGCTGGCGGAAAATCATTCACTGGGCTCCTTGGATAGGAAAAATGCTAAGACTCTGACTCGATTGACGCAACATATGCCCTCCATCGTAGACAAACTGAACGATTTTCGGGGAACACGCCCAGCACAGGCTATCTCCGCCGCGATGTTTCTTGCATTAGGCTTGTACAATCTGTTCTACAAGCCTGGGATACTCGCGCTCATTTTCGGTGTCTTGTTTTCTGTTGCCGGAGTACTCGCAGTCTACAAGTTGATCGTCGGGGAGAGCATCGTGCAGTCAATTTCGTCTTGAAGCTCCCTCCATCGGATCCGATTCCCGAGAAGCATGCGCGCCACACAGTACATCCGCACACCTATTTCACGGCTGTTTCGTCGCTGGCTGGGCGGAACAAACGATGATCAACTGTTGCATAGAACTTCTGTATCGGCCACTCAGCTACCTATCAACAGCTGAGTCGAATGATTCGTCAAATGATGAATAGAGCGCGCGTGTCTTGCACAATCAGATTGGAGATATCGATTCGGTCGATACAGGCGAACGCTGTGTCACACAGCGCGCATATCAAGACGGCTGCGGTATTTCTTATAATTGATTCAGTAACGACCTGGTCCGTGAAGCGAACTTGTCTCGGACCCACTGGATGTCGTCCGACTGCAACTCGTACATCCGGTCCGGTGGGTCGCCAGCCCAGTCTCCGCCTTTGAGGAGGTAGGACACTTCGTATGCGAGGAGCCGGTCGTCGGCAGCCATGATTCGATCCCACTCATCGTCGGTTTGCGAACCACCGTCGAACGATGCCCAGACAGCGTCTAAGATATCGGATTCGATCCGCTCGAAGACATCATGTGCAGCTTTTAGCGGACGGGGGATATCACCCAGATACGCCTCACTGGCGTCGTGTAACAGTCCGAGCAGCCGAAGGCAGGCACTCGCGTCGAACAGTTCGGCACTCACGTGAAGCGAATGGTGTGCCACGCTGTAGAACTCACGACAGTGACCGCCAAACCGGCAGGTATGTGCCAATCTGGCGGCGGTATCTTCTAACGCCACATCCGCTGGGTCTGGTGCAAACAAATCAAACCCGCCGCCGGTATAGGTTTCTACGACTCCCGTCCGCTCCCATGGGTCTGACATACAACAACGAGGTTGATTGGCGAGGGACGAATGGATTTTGTTGGCAAAGTTGGGACGAACGTGGCTGGTCTCTACGTAGATCTTTCGAACGGCTGATTCAGTACAGAGCCCGGGAAATAACTGATAGTCCCTTGCTGGACTCATCCTCTATATTCATCACTCCGAACACTCCCATATCACACTTCAGACAGTTGTTTCACCAGATGAAACAAGAGCCTTGAGCATATAACCAACCGAAGTATGAATTTTCACATTCTGCGTGAAAGTATGATAGAACCAACCTCTTTTTAACCAACAGAAGGTTGCTTGTGAGAGAGAGTCTCTTTATGTACAGTATCGTGATTTCAGCGACCAATGATATTGGTAGAATAAGCATTCATAGCTCTGTTGAAATTCTCAGTCGGTGATAGGTACGTGAGGCCGTGCCGAATACAGAGCTTGCACCTCACATGGAACAGAAAAAGATAGATTGAATCTGCCAACAACATGTAGTTATTCATCGAAAATGAGGAATATTCTCACTGTGTCATGATTAATACTTGTCCGTGCATCATCAACGTCGTAAGCCGCTCGTATCGCTGGGAATCGGAATGATCACTACACTAGCGGGGTGCATGGGCGACAGCAACATGGGCGACGCAAAGCTTGTTGCTGACGACGGTGAGGATGGTGACAGTTTCGCCGGTGCATTTGATATCTTGGAAAAGGTGGGCACTGTAATCATTGCAGCTCATGATGATGATCCAAATGGTTAGGACGCGGGGTCAGCGTACGTGTTCAGCCGATCAGACGGAAGCTGGCTGCAAGAAACCAAACTCGCGGCTGAGGGTGGTGGTGATTTTGCTCTGCGACTGGGAGTGCTGGGGGACGGCAGTACCGCTGTCATCGTCGAGTCGTGTCATAGGGTAATCACATGGTAGAAATCTCCAACGACAACGTCTCACTAAGTGATACCGAAAGAGAGGCCGACCTCTCTGACGCCACCCTCAGCAAAGCCGATGTTCGGGGCGCCATGATGAGTGAAGCAAAGCTGCTCAGAGTGTCCATGGAGGAGAACAACACAGGGCAGGTCACCCAGTCGTACCTCTCTGTCGTCAGAGCAGTCGTCCATAGAGAGATAACGACTGATTAACTGAAAACTAAACCCCGCACACACAGACACGGCCACAGTCACGCGCTTTATTTCAAAGTGAATTTATCAAGGACTGTGTGGGAGTCGTTCTCATCAAACACAGTGAATCAGTGGGATCTATCGGTAAATTGGTGGGTAGGCTAGTGCAAGATAAGGGCACGAATCTTGCGCAGATGTCCAGCCAGGTACGGGGTGCAATCAAGCTAGCGCCGCCGACTCGCCAGACTCGGCCATCTGCCAGACAGTGAGTCCTCCCATCACACTGAGGCTGACCGCGAACACGAACACGACGTCAATTCCAGTGGTGGCGACCAGTTCTCCGGCCACAACGGGCGCGACGAACGACCCACCCATCCCGGCCACGCTCGCGAGCGAAACCGCCATCCCGGCAGCCCGAGGGTCAACGAATTCCTGAATCGACTGGTACATGAGCCCGATCTGCAACTGGACGAACACCCCTGCGAGAACGAGTATCGCGACTAACACTGCAATCGTCGTGCTGTAGAACATCGCGACCACGAGCACGGTGGCTCCGACGAACGAAGCGGCGAAGACGGGCCGTCGTCGTTGGCCCAGCACCGCGTCCGAGAGCCATCCTCCAATTGGCCGGGCAAGAATCCCGACCGCGGGAAACAGCGCGACGAACGTTCCGCTCTCTGCCAGCGAGACGCCGAACCGACGGGTGATGTAGGTCGGCATCCACGAATTGAACACCATGTACAGCGAGTAGCCCAGAATCGTGACGACGAGGACCGCCCACACGTTCCGGTTCCGAATCACCTGTTTGAAACCGAATAGCGTCATCGGTTCCGTAGACGCGTGGAACCGCGGCACGCGCCCGACAGCGGCGTAGAAGGCGAACGACATCATCAGCACCGCGACCCCGAAGACGGGAAATACACCCGGCCAGCCCACGATCGCGGCGACGCGTGGCGCACCCAGTTGTCCGAGCGCATATCCTGCCGGATAGCCGGAGATGATGACTGATGTCGCTGTCGCCCGCCTGGTCGGTCGAAACGTACTCGCCGCGACGCTGATACAGGTCACCCACAACACGAACATCCCGACACCGGCGAGTAATCGCGAGGCGATCAACAGCGAGACGGTGCCCCTGCTCGCAGCGAACCAGTCACCGATGCTGCCGATGAAGAGCACGGCTGCTGCAGCCGGAACCGCCGCGCGGGTCTCGACGCGGTCGAGATAGATGCCGACTGGAATACCAATCACTGTTGCAGCGACCTGTGGCATCGAGACGAGTGCGGCCGCTGTGGATTCAGTGATACCGAGGTCGGTCATCACCAGCGGAAGGATACTGGCTGGTGTGATCAAGTATGCACCGACGAACAAAAGCAGCAGCCATCCGGCCGTGATGGTCGTCCCACGCCACACTGAATCGTCAGCGAATGTACGGTCGTCAGTCAGTCCGTTCACTGTCCTCCATCAGAGACGATACGATGAGTCGCTCGATTGTTTCAGTATCTCTGTTTCGTTTGTCGACGGGGTTTCTCTGTTCCATACAAACGAATAGACGACCTGTGATCGGATTGTTCTGTAGCTTATGCGTATAACCTCTTTATACCGTAGTGGATGATTTCGTTATTCATCACCGCCTTGCCCACGTCGCTCAAGGCAAACAGTCAGGACGCCACGGGTCAATATAAGGATGACTCCTATCACAGAGAGTGCCGTGCGGGACCTTCGATTCGCGCCCCCGCGCCTCTGGGTCACTCACGAGGAAGACTGTCTCTGTTTCATAAAAGACATACCAAAGGCTCGCGGAGAGTATGGTTCACGGAATCGTCCTTTTTCGTCATTGCAACTTCAGATCTTCGGGTGGACTTTCGGACTCAATAACCGCGTTTCAACGGAATCGCCGTTTTCACCTCGTTGCAAGGGTATGTCAAATGTGCTTCTACGACTATTTGGCATCCTCCCCGCGCTCAAGCGCGAGGCTTTCGCCTCGAATTTTCCGTAACGATTGATGAGGCGGTCTCAGCACTGGATTAATGAGAGTTAGGACGTTTCGTGTGTGTTTAGTGACAGTCTGAACCGACACCACTCAAATTTCAGATGTATTCATCGACAGCGAGAGACGTAAGCGCCGCGAGAGTTGTCAGTGCGTCAGGTCGGCAAGTATCGTCTCCTTAGTGACGTTCTCGCCGCCGCCGGTCTCGATATGATCACGCAACGTCCGGCACTCTCTGAATAAACACACGATTTGTCCGATTAGTCGTTAATTCCCACACAGG
>KE356563.1:179623-184490 GCA_000416005.1 Haloquadratum sp. J07HQX50
ACAGCGACACCAACACCAGCTCGCGCAAGAACAGACTTCAGCAATTCAACATCAACACCACCCCCGACAGCACCACCCACAGTCAGCGACCCTGGAGTTGGTCTATTCAGAATACTCATAGCAGCTCTGTCTATCATAGTGCGTATCATACTCCCGATTATAGGCGGGGGAGTTGTTTTGTTAGCTGCCTACCGGATTTTGAGATGACTCCCTCAGGCTGATTAGTGAAAGCCACACCCCGACTGTCGATGATGGCGAGGACATATCGGGGTTTGAGTCTCTCAATAGTCACCGAAATGCAGCGTAAATGCCACCAGTAATGAGAAGTCGGATTGCACCACAGTTGTGCTACATCATTGAATGGTCGAGTGAACATCAAAACAGCTGAGACACCCCCAGCAATCATAAGTGGCTCTCTATCCACCGTGAGAGAATCCCAGAGTCGGTATCTTTCCCCCACTGCGATTCTCGTTGTCGCAACGATTCACTCAACAAGACAACAGGAGAAAAAAGCGGGAGCGGTCAGCTACGCCGTTGCTCTCTGTCTTGGATACAGCTCAACATGACTGAATACAAATCGAGCACCACCGTGAGCACTGTCCTCGGCTGTGACCGTCCAACCGTGGGCCTCGGCAATCCGACGAACAATTGCGAGTCCAAGTCCAGTCCCGTCGTCGTCGGTCGTCACGCTTGGCTCGAAGACACGCTCATGATCGTCGAACGGAATCCCCGGACCGTCGTCTTCTATGTAGAATCCTTCTCTTCTTCTTTCTCTGTCGTCTAACTCCGTGAGTACGCCGACGGTGACAGTCACATCTGGACCGGCGTGGGTATCGGCGTTTGCAATTATATTTTCAAACAGCCGGCGCATCCGACCAGCCTCCCCCTCCACTGCAGCCTCAGATTCAATTTGGAGCGTCATGTCTGTTGTGACGGTCCTGCCTGCCTCCTCAGCGAGTGTCGAGAGGCTCAGACAGTCTCGCTGCGTCACTGACCTGCCCGTCTGTGCGAGCGTGACCAGCTCAGTAATCATCTGCTCCATCCGGTCATGTGCAGCCGTGACTTTCTCAAAATACGCCGCTTCATTGGTTTCATCGGCGAGTTGTGTCGCCGTTTGTGCCATATGAAGCGGCGATCGGAGGTCATGTGAAATAATTGAGACGAACTCCTCAAGCCGCTCGTTTTGTCGACTCAGCTCGCGTCGTTGCTGTTTGTGTTCCGAGACATCCTGCAAAATCCCGACTGAGCCGCGGAAATCATCCTCAAACGGCAGCGCAGCCATGTGATCATGGCACGGAATGACCTCGCCGTCGTTGGTGTAGATATCGACCGAGAACTGCTTACTGTCCGGACCGGTAGTTGAAACGATTTGTGCGAGCATCTCGTCAGCCTGTTCGACACCTTCGTCGGATTTCATCAACCCTGGTGAGGCACCGATAATTTCTTTGCGATCGTATCCGGTGAGTTCAACGAATGCGTCGTTTACATACTCGAAGTTCGCTCTCTCGTTGACCACATAAATCGGGTATCCAAGTGCCTGCAACACCGTCGAGTATCGTTCTGATTCGCGTTCTGTGCGGTATTCATTTGTGGCGTGTTCGATACGATTTGCAAGCCGTTGATACTGGTCCGGACCACCCTTTTGAAAATATCCCGTGACGCCGACATTGAGAGCCTTACTCGCAATCTCCTCGCTCCCTTTGCCTGTGTACAGCACAAACGGGAGACGTGGCTGGCGCTCGTTGACCGTCTCAAAGAGCTCAAGACCATCCATTTTCGGCATATCGTAATCGCTCACAACACAGTCGAAGTTCCTATCAAGTTCGTCGAGCCCTGCCTGCGGGGTATCTGCGGTAACGACCGTCGCGGCAGGCAATTCTCGCTCAAGATATGTTTGTGAGAGGTCTAGAAACGAACTGTCGTCATCAATGTGCAGCACTCGTATCGGCTGCTGAATCTGTATTTCTGGAGACATAGATAGACTACAAAGCAAGTATTTTCACTATGGACTACTCAGGAAAAACGATACCGACTGTGGATTCACTTCCCATTTTTATTACATTGAGAACCCACCTCGAACGTCTGAGGTCGGCTTGTTACTCTCTGGTTGTCCCTATTGTATCGCGACCGAAGTCCCCACCGAGTGTTCTGAGACTGATAAGCCACAACTCAACTCACAACTGAATCCGCTGGAAGGGTAGCCTGGGTATCACTCCACGGGGTCACGCGCAGACATGATTGCCTCTCTATTTTTGCACAGCAAACTGAAAATTTCGTGCACAATTTTTGTCTCTGTCCCAGTTTGACGTCTCATATCCATCCATTTGATTACTGGTTTTATTCATAATAGACAATCTTCTGTTTTCAGTAACCCAAAATAGTCCCACCAACCCGATTGTGCAATTATGAAAACACTCTCCCGACATTGACACCAGTTTTGTATATATTCAGGGAATTCTTGTGACTCTATACGATATGCCCCCGGGCTGTCGAGTCCACAACTCTCAGCTATCTCAACGATGCTCACATTATACTATCTCAAGAATAGCGCCTGAAAATAGCAATATCGCGAAAATATCGAACATAGCCCCAAGAACCAACAGAAACGCTCCCCGAACGGCGTTTTTTATCGCGGTGTTTCCCGGGTCGTCATTCATTACCGTCAGTTGATCTGCCCGAGAGGCCATAACCGCATTCGCATCTCTGGGTACTCCCTCTGATTCCGGGTTGACTTCCCCAACGATCGTGATTTCTCCCCCAAGGCTGATTACTCCCTCGCGCAACTCGATAGGTTTCGGAATTATTTCTCCGTCGGATGTGTACGCTGTTGGGTCAAACTCGAGGGTGTCATCATCAGTTCGCTCTCTGAGTTCCTCTTTGCTGGTTGTTCTCTGCGTCGTCGTCCTCAACGACAAACTATTTTCGTCCGGATTGACGAGAATCTCTCCGGTTCCATCAGCGATAATGAATGATTGATACGCGGTGTCAGAGTCAATAGTGCTCCCACCGCTATCCTGAACGACCTTGCTGATAGTGTACTCATAGGCGACACACTCTCTATTGAGTATCGGTGAGGTAAGTGTGTCATCCGGTTGGAGTGGGCGAACATGCCCCTGAATCTGAACTGGTCCACTGGTTGCGACAGCCTCATCAATCGGCAGTGACTCCGATGTCAAAATTCTCCACCAATCTCTCACAGATTTGAGCCCGCTGGTCGCCGCGACCCATCCGATCCAGGCCATCCCTGTACCGAGTAACAGGGCAGGCAAAAATCCATCAAGTGTCAGTCCAGAACCACCAGACCGCATTACAACCCCGAGAGGATGTTCGACAGACATATTTACGTTTGTGATGTGTTACTGATACTCTCGGAACTTGGATACGTAGTGAAAACCCACATGCGTGACCATCGTTGTTGGAATCCGATGGTGTGACAGCGGTATAAATCGGACGCTATCGGCGAGTCAGTAAACACTACATTAGTTTCCATGTAGCAATATCCCTGTAATGGTTCCACCAATTGCTACTGCGGCGTGGGCAAGAACAGTGATATGCAACGGTACCACGCTGACAACCACCATCAGCAAAATCAGATCCGGAACTGATCCTGATCGAACGACTCAGCAAGGTAGAACATCTCGCTCATATCTTGGACGATGCTGGTGTCGATACTCGTGAGGTCACATTCGGTGGCGCTTGTCCCGACGTCATCTTCGGTGAAGGAACTCTGTGCAAAATTATGCTCCTGGAGTTCACCCTTGTGAAACAGTCCACGACTATCGGGGGGAGCAATCCAGCCGTTCTCTCTCGGTTGTCAGTCATAATTATTACAACCCATACAGATCGGCACAATCTTCACCGACTCCAAATCTCATCGGCTTCGCGATGGATCCGTCGCCTAAAGTATTCGATATATTGCTGCGATGTCGACAGGTCAGTATGTCCCATCGTCTGTTTGATGAACTGCGATGATGCGCCGATTGCGAGCGATGAATCTTCTGTGCATCAGCGATGAGTCGGCCAAGCAACGGTGGTGGCGAGTATCCCAGATACTTACCCAGACGGTGCAGGATGAGTATCCAATCATGTTGAATATATGAATCAAATCCGACTCAGTCCGGCATATATTAATAATCCAACAGGAATAAATAGAAACGGACCAACTGCGACTGTAAACCCAATCGCAGTCGTTGCTGCGACTTTCTCAGAGAAATACATTCCGATAGGAACGACAAGGAACGAGAGTGCAAGTGCGGTTGCAGTGCCCATCACAGCCAAATCGCGATCAGGTCGGTCCGTCTGGGTAACCGGAAGGTCAAGCGTCTCAACTGCTGATTCAATGTTGCTCACTGGACCAAACTGTATGTCTCGATCGATCGTGTCAACACTGATATCAAGCGTTCCAGTATCAAGAAGACGGTCAGAAACCGCATTTTTAATTTCAAACTCGGCTGTATACACTGGTGCAATCCACTGTGGAGCATCTAAGACAGTATCATATGCAACGATAGAGTCACCACGCCGTTGATACTCGATTGTTCCATATCGAAAATAAAAACTCAGCACGTGGGCACTGAAGACTGCAAGTGGAATTATCATCGCAACACCGATGAGTAACGGGTCCCCGATAATGACAGCAACCGCAGGAACCACGAGCGAACCAGCACCAAACCGATTAAACACTCCAAGAATAATCGTCCAGATTGATCCTAAAAGCACCGCACGTCTGTCAGTGCTCACCCGTGCGCTCACCTCTGCATCAGGGAGCGTCAGTTCTGGTTGCGGCTCGATTTCATCCTCGTCACTGCGGGACATCTCGAACACGCGGGTGATCTGTTGATGAATGAAGTCAGGCAAACCTGCGAGG
>KE356563.1:185178-188838 GCA_000416005.1 Haloquadratum sp. J07HQX50
GAACCCCTCACCGGTGACACTGTCCCCAGCAGTGCTGAGAATGCCAACAGAGAGAACAACTGCGGAAAACTGCGCTGGTGTCTGAATGATTGCTTGTGCAGAAACATCCACATATTCATTTTCACCAATATACTCAGTGATAAATTCAAATACCTGCATACCAACTAACGCCCCAATACTCAGGAGAATATCAACTGAAAATATGAACTCAGGACGCCTAAACCACAGATACAGGACACTTGGAGGAGCACCAACTGATATCCAGAATCCAAGTATTGTGAGCGCAAATGGGATATTTCGAGGGTAGATTAGTGGCCACCCGTGGAATAACTGGAACCCTCCTCGCTTTGCACGGAGTTCATGCAGCGGTTCCATTTTGGTCTGCAGTCCTGGCGATCCCTGTTCAGCGAAGAGTGATTTTGTGGCAGCGATGAGGACGGTTGTCACTGCCTCAACCCAATAAATAAGTAAAATTGCCCGAAGGTTCCATTCATCGGCGGCAACGCCAATCAACGGAATAAGATTCACAATCATCACACCGAAAGCGCCGAACACAATCGTTGAGACTGAAATAAGCCGATTGCGCATACAGATATAATTATTATGTCAGTTGGCTCAAATATATTTAATCTCCCAGCTAACTCTCAAGAAGTGAAACACTGCTATACACCATTCGTCTTTAGTTAAGGAATCGCGTGACAGCGGTAGGATTTGTTCAATGTGCAAGGAGCAACAGAGATCTATTCTGACAGCATTTGGGGTTAAATAGAAATAAGATCATAAGCTTACCGTGCACTTGGTGCACGCATTTCTAAGAGTGTCTGAGACGATGAGTCGAACCAAAATGGGCATCTCCATCCGGACTGAATTCGTTGATGAACTCGATACACTCGTCGGCTGATTTTTGTCACATACAGCGATGAAGAGCTTATCGATGAGTATAGTGGAGATCTCCATGTCAATCATATCGGAAATAGGAGATGGCGTTACAAGCAGGATCACAGCATGGTAATTGATGCGACAGAGCCAGAGGACGGTACGATTAGGGGCTCGCTCCGCGAGCAACTCAAACAACACGGACTTGTCGCCAGTACAATGAATAACCTCCAGCAGGGAATGCGGAAACGTGCTGATCTCAAATAAATAACTGGATACGTCGGCATTCAGTATCTGACTTTTTTTATAACACTAGCGAACTGAAATAGTCTTCTTACATCTGTTTCATCACCACTCAAAAACGAAGCTATGCTGATTACGACTCAAAGGCGGGGCTGATTTTCGACGAGAATCGAAAGGTAACGCCAGACAGTCAGTCCTAAAAACCTGAATTGGTGGTTGCCTATGTGCTTAGCTACTGACTATCTGACGTTCTCAATCTTACAATACAGTATGAGAATCAAATACTGAGATAGGTCAAATCATCATTCAATCTTTGCGGGCAATAGTGGCAGTTTTGAGACCACTATCACCCTGTCCAAGGGTAGCGGGAAGAGGGCAATCAGCGCCGCGAGAGAGACTATCTGCTCAGACGCTATTCACGCCTGTGTCTGTACCTGTGAGTGAAGTATATCCCGATTATCAGATAGGCAACCGATGTCGCTGCTTCAAACAGTGAATACTCATTCGTGACCATGAGAAGTAAGCCCGCACATCCCGAAAACAGACTCGTGAGAGCCAAAAACACGAGGAGTTTATCTGAATCCATGATTTCTCTTCTCGTGAGAGATTGCGAATAGACGTGTGATTTCTGAAATCCAATCATGTAAAACCCGTGTCAGATTTAAGAGGAGTTACCATGTCCAGCGTGGACAACTGCCTCTCGAGTTCGCCACTCAAGAGCCCCGTTGCCAGGGAAGATGAGAAAATGGTGGGTTGGCAACGTCGGGAGCTTGTGACGTTTTTGTTTTGACTGGCTCTGGGGCTGGCCAGCCGTTGTTATTACCGTTCAATTAATTTTTGTGGTGAGTGGATCACAGAGAGATCAATAACCAGAGTGATATGTGAGTCCAAAAGCGAAGCTATGCTGACCACCACTCAAAAACCGACATACGCCACTCAAAGACGGGCCTACGTCACTCAAATGGACCGCCTTTGAGTTGAAACAAGATTGCCGATTTGTACGATGCAGCGGCAGTCGGGCCGGAACCAGTCGACGATCAGTCGGCAGCGACGATTGCTCGTCCAACGTAATGCCTAGTGTTGCGAGGAGGTGAAATCGGTGTTTCGAGAGGAGGGTTTGTTCATCCCCGAAGGGAGTGAGGGGAGATCCCCCCACCGAACTATGCTTTCAAATCGCGATCGGAACGACCGACGAGTAGTGCTTGGAGTACCGCAAAAAAGAAGATCACCGTGAGTTCTAACCAATAGAGCACCACCAGCACGCTGATATTCTAGCCCGATACGCCGACATCGATCAGTGAAGTTCCGTTCGATATGAGCACCGCACATAGCTCTCGGAGATGAGTGTCAACGCCAAGTGAGGATCCATCACTGAATCCCATCGAAGTACCCTCTTCATGCCACCTCATTAAACTGCCTGAGGTCGTATTTTATTACTGCCTAAGCGGCATACCATTGATACCGAACAGATTCATTTGTATGTCACTCTGGACGCATCTTCGTGAATACCTGCCAGAACACGTCGGAAAGCCGAGCGATTATATTCCAGCCTTGGTACTGAACGCTGCACTTGTTGCTGGGACGGTCGCTTTCGAGTGGAATATTGGAGAACTTATTCTGTTGTACGTGCTTGAAATCGTTGTCATCAATATCATATTCATCGGGACCGCCTTCTTTACCGCCCAGCCGATCCGGGAACACCTTCGGGAACCCGACGAGCAATGGGATGAGGAGCCAACGCCTTTGATTACGCCTCCGAGGCTCCCACCGATCTATCGGCGTAATATCCGATTTGCGGCGAAGCAAATCGTGGTGACTACGGCTCTTGCGGGTGGACTCTTTGTAGTCGCTCCACCTCTTGGATCGATACTCACACTATCTACCGGTACAGCGATTATCGGGATCGGTACCTTCCAACTAAGTCGGGTGTGGCGACATTTCATCGCTGATCAGCGATATCAGAACCGAACACCAGCAGAGGCACTCAAATTTGGGTTTATTCCCCTCAGTGAACTGTACCTCATTCTGTTTTATGTCTTTATTCCAGTTACGTTCATCATTGTCAGTGTTGTAATTGCGATGGATATTGATGGTTACTCTATTCCACACTTCGTGTCATTAGCGTATCTGATCCCCATTGGTGTCATCAGAGTGTATATCCAAGGCACTGATTGGCATCCACATCTACGTGAGGAATGAATCAGCAGTTTTCCCAACTCTGCGTGCGAAAGAAGCGTCGTTCACAAATATTATGATTCGCGATTGTAGAGACCGTTGAAATGTGCTACGAATATTGACAAAAATCCACCATTACCGACTCCCAATTCTTGGTGTATGCGGGATAATAATGACTATCGTGTTCTCTAACCCAGGCAATAGTCTGGTCACTGTTGGCCCACTCAGTGTAGATATGTTCTGGGTTTCTTTGGCTGTGTGTGGAACAGTAATACTGTCTGTATCCGTACTTGGTGAGTATGATCCAGAGGAATATGGATTAAAACAGCAGAAACGCAAAAAGTAGTACACTCGTGATGCCGGTTC
>KE356563.1:188858-192397 GCA_000416005.1 Haloquadratum sp. J07HQX50
AGAGACATTTGTTCCCGCAGTTACCATCAGTTGAAGCGTGCTCGGTTGAAACGTCCGTTTTGGGCGTTGAGAGCCGCCTCATTCCAATGCACAGACGCATTGGTATGACGCTCAATCCATCGCGAGAGGGTGAGGTAGGTTTCTTTTCCTTCCTCAAGTGTAGGAGAGTCTATCCACTCCCCCAAATCAGCCGAATTATCTTTTTTCATTATTCGGTTGTCGTTTTAGCTGTACAAACTATCAGCGAAAATTCCTCCCCCGCTGATGATATCGACCAGTTTCGCGCCATCGACTGAACTCTCGAAGTTTGCGGACACAGTCACGGTCACTGTCACTGCCACGGTCACTGTCACTGTGAAACCATTCGTGGCTTCTGTGCTGGTGAGACTCCGAGTTGCATCAATTGCCGACGATGACAAACTCTGAGATGGATGTCGGGAGCGAAAGTTGTGGTCCAGTTTCCCGTTGAGAGAAACGTTCGCTTGTCTTTTGTGCTGTGGAGCAAACGGAGCCAACATGGACTGGCATTCACAGATTCCGAATCGTGACGTGCTGTGGGGTCTGCTACTGATTCTCATCATTGGACTCTTGCTCTGGTATGTCGGGATTGTGGAATTCAGTGTCGGAAGTCGCCTGAGATAGCAGTCGCACCTCTTGAAAACAGATGTTCATGCTCACTGTTTCTCTCCCGGCAACAGTGAGTTGGGGGTTATATACCATCAGTCGGATTCTCATGATATGGCTCACAGTCAACAGACACAGACAGACGCCGCAGACGGGCGATCACTTATCAGTCGCGTCCTCGGCGTCGGGACTCGTCGGCAAACGTACTGTATCTGCTTGCTAGATTCCCACTCGGAATCGCATACTTGACAATCTTCGTCACTGGATTCAGCCTGGGAGTCGGTCTCATTCCAGTGGTGGTCGGAATCCCAATACTCGCTGGTGTGATTGGACTGGCTGGCTACGTCGGGCTCATTGAGGTTGAACTCCTAAACACACTCTACGGGCAGGATATGTCTTTTACCGTTGCCGATCCTCGGGAGTTATCAATCACAACGTATCTGAAAGCTATCGTGACCACCCCGCGCAACTACCTGCTAGTGCTGTTCGCGTTTGGGTCATTTTTGATTGGTCTCCACGTATTCGTTGCCATCATTGTGGGGTTCACGCTGGCACTAACACTCGCCGTTGCCCCTCTTGTTTACTGGATGCCTGGCGTCAAATACGAGCTGACACAGGCGAGTGGAACGGTCGATGTCGGATCAGTGGGGATGAATCTTGGGTCAATCACTGGTGTCAGTATTAATACGCTTCCGGAGGCAGTGGTTGCTTCGGGACTGGGCATTATCTGTTGTCTTGTTGGTCTGCACGCCGTCAATCTGACTGCATGGGTATTCAGAACGCTGACAGAGCGACTCCTCAGAATCGGGACTACACCGGAGCGGAGTGATATGTCTACACAGTGAGCTTGGGTTACTGACAGAGCGAAAGCGGGGAGTGAGAGCACTCAGGCACCGATATTCAAAATTCGAAGGTCACTCAATATTTGTACACACCGGCAGATATCGGCATATTACCAAAGAATCCACCTTCTGATCTCAAAAACCGTTCTTGTCTATGAGTGAGTACAACTAACCAGACTCAAACAGTGTCCATTTTGAGATATCACCACGAATTACTGACATGGGCTTGCCGAATGTCGATGAGTTGGACAGATGGGATTATGCTTTTTTTGCATTTTTCGGGGCTGCGACAATCGGATCTATCCGACTCATCATTCGTGCTCTCATGATCGGCAGCAGCCCTATTCAACTCATCCTTCTCGGTGGACTCACACTCTTTGCTCTTATATTGACACTCGACGCACATGACAAAGTGGGTGATCTCATACGTGTCTCGCTCGTTCCACTCAGCATTGTTGGAGTGGTCACATTTCTGAGCGGACATCCGACTGATCTACCGGTACTCCCCATCACCTTTTCTCGTCATCATTTTCTTCTCTTAGCCGTTGCTATCTTTCTTGACTCGCTTTGAATCGGTTTGACAGCTTCATTGACAGCAGACGATAGGACGCTTGCTCTTGATGCTTTTTTAGTCACCAGGATCATCCTCATAAATAGCAGTCACACTCTCACTCTCTGCGCCAACCGCCCCCCTTATTCACGAATGAATCCCCCAGACCGAAGCTGATGCCGAGGCAATCGAGATTCGTGGCGAAGCACTCAGGGAGAATCAGGTCGTCTTGGAACAGCGTTACATCGAAGCGCTCGAACAAAGTGAGACAGTCTCCGTACCAACCGACAGCGCCGGGATGCGGGATAACTCTCACCCGCGACGTGAGTGCTGGCGCAAACTCAGCGACGACTGCCGAAACGAACGCAACAGGCTAATCATCGGTGTGATGATTGCCAAACACTCAAACACACAGGATGAACTCTTGAATCAGCAGAGCCACTGATTGAGTCCTCAGTGTCGGTGAAGACCCAAAGGCGAAGCGACACTGACCACGACTCAAGGGGGGGAGTGATTTTCGACGAGAATCGAGAGAGACACACAAAGAGAAAACAGCGCCGCGAGAGAAGTTCTTCAATACTTGTCGCTCAGACACTGATTCAGAAATGTTTTGAACACTACTGGACTATTTCTGTATACACAAATAATGCCGGTGTAGCTCAGCTGGGAGAGCGGTTCCTTTGTAAGGAATAGGTCGAGAGTTCAAATCTCTCCACCGGCTTACATACAAAGGGTTCAGGTCCTTTTGTGGTCCCGTGATGCGATTCTACGACTACAGGTGGATTTCCGATATCAGTAAACTATAGTGGAACTCGATAAACTCAGATTAAAAATTCCCAATGAGATGCATTGACGGTGACGTAATAGGCTCCGTAATCCTCGAAACACTCCTCAACCTCATCACAACTAATTGTCCCGCCACTTCCTGAAAGAGGTTTATCCAGGGTGTTCGCCACCGTCTTGCTCTACAATTTCTTCGAAAACAGCTGACGCTACATCATCAATGCCATCATCTGCCCCAACGGTAATATCCACATCAAAATATGGTCGGGAATCAAAAAAAGAGAAAAGAAAACGGGTTGACCGCGATGTTTTTTTATAGCTCCTGAACGCCCGTTGATTCGCCTAAGCCGAAGTCGGCAGCTTGGAGCACGCTGATGATGAATCCAAATCAGAATCTATCATCTGCAGCTAAAGCTGATGGCGGCAGCGTCGCTGACACGCCTGATGATGGCGACGACACAGCGTCGGACGATGACTCCGACCAGGAGGCAGACACTGGCGATTCCGATACAGTGTCGACTGCTGCCAGTGACTCCGACGACACAGCGTCGGACGACATGGCGTCGGATGATGACACAGACTACACGGATCCAGACAGCGACCTGTCGGACGCGGACTGAAAAGAAATCATATTGACAGTGCTCGATGCGAATAACGAAATCATGGATCCAGACACACTGAAGCAGGCAGTCGCTGACCTGTCGTCGAAAAATGAAGACAAGCAACCAGAGTACTTTTGT
>KE356563.1:192417-199467 GCA_000416005.1 Haloquadratum sp. J07HQX50
GCCCGATGCATGTGTGATTCTTTCAATGCTCCAATATTGGAATCGGACTCACCGTTCTTCTTCATTACAATACCACATTCTTCTTCGCGTTCTTGATTCATCGGAATACTGCGCTCTTCTTCGCCGATCCTCCTTGACGTTCTTCTTCGAAGGGCAGGTTCACGATCCGAATCCATCACTGAATCTCCCTATGTTATTGTGTTAACTCTCTTCGATGTAGCAAACCGGATGCCGAGTAAGGAGATCCACCAGTGGATGAACGAGGACAGAGTCTGTCGATGTGAGGTGAGGTGAGGTGAGGTTAATCGAGATGCGATATTCTCCTTGGGCTTACCTGGGAGTATAGTAGAAATACCACATGCAATCTCGGTGATCACGAATGGACGGGTACACAGATTTCATGATTGCCCGGATCCCAAGGATAGCAAGCCTGTCGCTTCCACGTAGAGCCGCCTCTCGGTGTGAGAGAGACGAAGGAATGTAAGGGTATGTCGAGTGTGACGTAATGATGATTGCTTCGGCAGAGGGGCGTACTCTTGACGCGAGACACATATCAGATTTCGTCTTCTAGAGTCACGGAGAATATCACCGTCACGTCTCTCTCACACAGAGTCGAATCGACTCAAATAAATATTGAGCACGAGTTGATCTGGAGCTGGAGCTTCCCCAGATCTGCCAGTGCCCATACCGTAGAGCCGGGCAACTGGTCGAATGAAACAGGCACGAGATCCCGGCTCTCGAAAACAGTTAGTTGGATGTCACTTCAAGTTAATTGTTAACGCAATACACTCCAGAGTAGAGGTTTTGGTCTGGACCCGAGTTTCGACGGTATCAGTATTGAGAATTGAACTCGCCCGAAGGGGAATGTCAAAACCTCGGACTAGCGTTTTTGTTATAATTGGAAGCGTTAAGAAAACAGGGTCTGAATAGAAATTCGCTGGGTGATAAAATAGCTGTATTGATTTCGCCCGCGATGTCCGGCGGTTAAGATCCCGTATTCACACTCGATCGTGTCGCGTTCTGGGTCAAAGTAGTTCAAACCCAAGAGTAGAACAGATAACAGATATCATCTGCAAACTCACCCTGACATGGAGCCGTCTGTCTGCTATTTGAACGTCTGAGTGAACTTATTGATCACAGTACTACTCCCTGTGACGATGAAGCGGTCGTCCTTTCTCAGTCGCACATCGGGTTCCGGGTTCGTCAACAACTCACCATCCCGCTCAATCGCCACGACTGTTGCCCCGGTTCTATCACGAATAGCTGCCCCCTGGAGAGTCTCGCCAACGAGTTCGGGCGCACTTGTCCGCACAATCTCGAACTGCGTCTCTAATGTCAATATCTCCTCATCCTTGAGCAGAACCGACGAGAGCATCCGCCCAGTGACTGTTGAAAGCGAAAGGACATACCGTGCACCAGCTCGATAGAGTTTTGTTGTGTTTTCAATACGATTCGCTCGCGCAATCATCTCAGTATGAGGTGCAGATTCCTTGATAGCGACCGTTGCGTACATTGCTGCCGAATCATCATCGACTGCCAAAACAGCGAATCGAGTATTCTTAATGCCGGCTTTGAGAAATGTCTCTCTCTCTGTGATATCACCAACGACATCGACCCTATCATGATCGTCATTCATATCTATCACAGTCGGTGAAACGCCGCTTTCCTCTAACGTCTCAACAGTTGATTGACCAACGACACCATAACCTGCAACAATAACCTCATCGTTCCCAGAGAGTTTTGGAGACACTGTCTGCGTCGTTACCTCTGTGAGAGCTTCATAACTCCCAGCGACCAATAAGAACGTATTCTCATCTATTCGGACTTCCGGTCCTGGTGCAGAAATAAACTTGCCGTTGGACCACACACCAATAACAGTCACTCCAATTCGTTCTTGAAGATTTAATTCCGCGAGTGTCTGTCCGGCGAGTTCACTATCCTGTTCAACGCGGAATTCTGAGATATTAAACTCATCACTCAATTCGACTGTTTGGAGAAGCTTCTGTGTAATCGGTAATGTCGCTCTGCTACCGAGTGCGTTTCCGAGAGCCTGTCGAGGTCGAATGACTCGATCAGCACCTGCATACCGGTGATATTCTGCATCCTGTCTATTTTCGGCCACGCTAATAATTCTCAGATTCTCTTGGGCCTCCTTTGCAGTCAAGATTACCGGGATGTTTCCTGTATCAGAAACATCAGCTACGAGCGCTTGAGCCGCAGATATGTTTGCAGCTTCAAGTATCTGCTCTCTCTCGGGGTCACCACAGATTGCCTCAACTCCCTGACTGTTTAATTCCAAGACTGTTTCAGCGTCAGTATCAATAATGACATACGGGACATCTGCCGCTTCAAGTTCTGATTGAAGCACAGTCTCACGTGAACTATACGAGCAAATGATGATATGATCGGTAATCTCTGCTGATCGTTGCGGGTTATCTTCGAATGCTTGTTGGAAAAGTGGAATAGCAAACACTGGCAGCGCTAAGAATACGAGAAGAACGCCAGTGAGATTCATGCCAATCACGAGAAGGTTCATAGGAGCTGTATTCCAATATTGAGTATCCCCGCCAAATCCAGCTGTTGTGAATATCTCAATGACAGTCTGTAATGACTGAAAAATTGTGATAGTGACTCCTTCAAATCTAAATATTGCCCATTGATACAGAAGTGAATAGACAAACACGACCAGTGCTACAGCAAATAACGATAACACAAGTCGTCGTCTCCAGCCGGGGTCCGTCATGCAGTTACACTAATTCTTAAAGAATAATGAGGTCTTCTTTATTACCCTCTGACTCGCTTTAGGTTTTTGAAGTCAGTGAGGTTGGGTTAAATAGTCTGTCCAGTTTGTCAGTATACGACATACTGGAGTCTAAAACGACCCCACATGATGAGATCTTTTCATTGCATGATAATTCGGTAAAAATAATGATCCAGTTTATAGGTCATATTCTGCAATATTGGCATGTAATATAAAAATGATACACCGATACCAATAGTTACGTGTGAGCCTCTCATGTGTCTTCGGGGGGCGCAAACGACTGACCATTCTGGGTGTGTAATAACTGTGAGTATTCGTGACTGCTACCATACCAATACTACATTCTGTGCGGGGGCTTCTGTGAGAGATCCGAGGATCTATACTATTGCATTTTATGGAGTCATCGGTTTGCGGAGCCCGCAAATACTCAATTGTATTTTATATACATAACAGATACCAATAATTAATGAAGGTCTCCGATTCACACGCACAAACCGATCAAATACCAGAACAACATATTGTTATTGCAGGTGCAGGACGAGTGGGGTACCAAACAGCTCAGCTGCTTATCGATTACGGTCACGAAGTCTATCTAATTGAGCGCGATCCGAAGACCGTCGAGAAGACAATTGACGGCTGGACCGGGGTCGTGATTGAGGGTGATGCTGAGGACCCAGAGGTTCTTTCACAGGCAGAGCCGTCGCAGGCAGACGTCTTTGCCGGCTTGACTGGTGATGCAACGACCAACTTCGCAATTTGTGCGGAGATGCAACATCTTAGCAAAGACATTCGGACTGTTGCGCGAGTCAACGATCCTAATCGAGAGAATATGAGTAATGAGTTTATTGACGAGATTGTGTATCCTGAACGGACAGGATTGAACGCAACAGTCAATCGGATCCAGAGAGAGAATGTACAAGTATTAGAGGATGTGACAGAGGATATCAATATTCTCAATATTCGAGTTCATCCACAATCTCCTGCAGCTGGTAAGCAACTGAACGAGATACTTCTCCCTGACGGGAGCCATGTGATCTCGGATGTTGATGGAACCGAAGTTGCCCGCCCCGAAACAACGCTTGAGCGGAGTCGTCGATATCTTATCGCCGCAGAGCGCGATACTATTGCTGATGTGCAGAAGCTACTGATTGGATGATCCAGATGAGAGCGATGAAACTCGAGCTAACTTATTCCACGACTGGCTACCCTGTGCGAGTTACATGATTAATGTGCCTGAGGCGTATCATGAACAGGCGATAGCGAATTAAACATGAGAACTATTTGACTGATGACACGAAGAGAATTTAGATACACTGAGACCTCAGCCAATCGAGTGTTTATTGATATAATTAGCTAAATCCCTTTTATTAAATATCT
The DNA here is from genome assembly GCA_000416005.1 of Haloquadratum sp. J07HQX50. GTDB lineage: Archaea > Halobacteriota > Halobacteria > Halobacteriales > Haloferacaceae > Haloquadratum. Next base: position 196,556 of record KE356563.1, read on the forward strand.
TGAATAAATGGTGACATACATCACGACAGCTATTGAATGCCCGACTGAACAGACCGATGCCGCAGGAATTCGAAATATTAACTCAATATTATTATTCCCGTTGCAGTCACTTCTCCCGACGATTGGTGTGAATTCGTTACTATAATTTCAATTGTAATACAATGGTTATAACCATAGTATCAAATAACGATATTAGTTGTACAGTGGGACCCTGGAATCAACCGAAGCACAGCAATAAACATATCCCACAGAGTTGGAATGAGTTGCTTGCTACTCTCTCAGAGATACTTCATAAATGAAAAACGATCTTGAACGAGATCTCGGTCTCTATGCGACAGTCACGATCAGTATGGGGGCGATGATTGGAAGTGGCATTTTTGTACTCCCTGCGCTAGGTCTAAAGAAAGCTGGACCGGGAGTAATCCTTGCTTATATTCTGGCTGGATTAGTTGTCTTACCAGCTGCGCTGTCGAAAGCGGAAATGGCGACTGCAATGCCTGAGTCCGGTGGCACGTATCTTTATATCGACCGCGCAATGGGACCACTGGCTGGAACGATTGCTGGGATCGGAGCTTGGTTCTCGCTAGTATTCAAGAGCTCTTTCGCATTAGTCGGATTAGGCGCGTATCTATTATTACTCGTTCCAATATCGGATGGATTAGTCAAGATTGTTGCACTCGGACTCGCAGCCGTTATCATCGTGCTCAATATTGTCGGTACAGAGCAAAGTGGTAAGGCGCAATCGATTATCGTCACTGCTGTTGTGTTTGCGCTTGCAGCGTACGTTCTCAACTCAGGGTTCGTTATTGAGCCAACCCGATTCCAGGGCTTTACAAATAAGGGAGCAAGCGGAATCGTGACTGCAGCGGCATTCGTGTTCGTTTCCTACGCGGGTGTCACGAAAATTGCAAGCGTCGCTGAGGAGATTGAAAACCCTGATCGGAACCTACCGCTTGGCATTCTTATCTCAATGGGAGTGATGATGTTACTGTATACACTTGTGGTCGCAGCGATAGTTGGACTCAACGATCCAGGTGCCCTGACGACAAGTGGCCCAAATAATGGACCATCACTAACCCCGATGGCAGACGGCGCAGGTCAACTACTTGGCGGGTTTGGTGTTGTCGCAATCGCATTAATTGCAATACTGGCATTGACCAGCATGGCTAATGCTGGAGTGTTGGCGTCTTCGCGGTTCCCACTGGCGATGAGCCGAGACTCACTTGCACCCACTCAACTGGCTCGGGTAAGTAGGCGGTTCAGCACCCCAAGAAACTCAATTTTGATCACTGGTGCTCTCCTCTTAGTGCTTATCGCGTTTGTACCGGTCGTTGAGTTAGCAAAGTTGGCTAGTGCATTCCAGATTCTTGTGTTTTCGATTGTGAATGTTGCCCTGATCGTGTTCCGCACAAGTGGAGTCGACTCATATCAACCATCATTTGAGTCGCCAGGTTATCCGTACGTCCAATTTGCTGGGTTTATTGGTGGACTGGCGTTACTCACTCAGATGGGGATGTTTCCAATCCTTGGCGCAGCTGGTATCATCGTTGGTGGCATCGGGTGGTATCTCATATATGGTCGCTCTCGAACCAGCCGTGATGGGGCGTTGGGCACAATCCTCGAACAGCGGCAACAGGAGGGAGAAGCCGCCAGCAGCGACTGAATTGCTTATATTCACGTTAGAAGGATAAATCGTGACAACTGAGATAAGTATCCTCAGTGGTCACTATATTGAGCTCATCTGATGGCGGATTTCGTATGCTCATGACATGAGATGTTGTGTTTTGCATCTATAATGCTGTCAATATTCATCAGAAGCTATGATTGAACAATTGCATGGAAGTAGATAGCATCTATATCACATATTTGATGGTTATATTCAGCTCATGCGTTTCTTAGAATAAGGTTAATTCATGCACGCACCCCAGTGATAGTGACTGCAGGTCTGTGATTAATCAAACGTGAGTAAAGCATGGGATCCAGATGATATATTTGACGTGCTGGCAAGCGAGGATGTCCGTCGTATTTTGGTTGCTACAAACGTTCGACCGATGTCTGTGAAAGAATTAGCTGATATCTGTGATCGATCACTGGCGACTATTTACCGACGTATAGAGGCTATGGAAAATTATAATCTTCTTTCTGAGGAGATGACGAGGGATGCTGATGGAACACAGTACAGTGAATACAGGAGCGAATTGAATGAAATCACGATTAGCGTCGAAGAAGAACAACTTGATATTAATATTAATATTGAAAAAGACACCGTGGACCAGTTCGCTGAACTCATTGAAGATCTTGAGCAGTCAGAGAAAGAAAATAATTAGACTAATATAGAGTTATGAGTAGCGACCCGACACTCTGGATGTTAGTGTTCAGTAACATTTTCGTCTTTGTCATTGGCGGAAGTCTTACCTACTATGGATTCCGAGCTCAACGTCGCGTTGGTAAGCCAAATCTCAAGTACGCAACACTCGGATTTGGGTTTGTCACGCTCAGCACTATTGCCGAAGTGATTTACTCACCTGCTGTCATTGGGATTTATAATATATCTGGATCTTCACTGCTCATTCTTTATACAATTGAATCGCTTCTGATTGGACTTGGATTAGCAAGCATTTATTATTCTGTTCGCGGGTCATAGCGCGTCTGAGCGACTAGTTATTCTTAAATTCCACCGAAGAGTCGTATATTCGATATGACTGTATTGAAATATACCCAGCTTATTATTATTTTGAGCAAACACAACAGTGAGGGAGCGTAACCCAGTTGTGAGTGGCCACATATCGCTATTAGACTCAACTTTTCGTCGTATGAATAGCTCTTAGATATCTCAGAGACATCTGGATAAGCGAAGTAGCGGGATATTCAATTATGCTTCCTTAGCATTTCGAACGACAAAGGCAGGATTA
>KE356563.1:199487-201515 GCA_000416005.1 Haloquadratum sp. J07HQX50
CACCCCATAACGACGAGATCGGCGGCATTGGTTTGTGCGGCGTCAAAGATAGCCTCATACGATTTATGCGAGAGGATAGTCTGTGTTTCAACATTGACACCGAGCGTTTCAGCGTCCTCGCGAGCGGCGTCGAGCAGATTGTCTGAGTCCTTGTCGATTTCATCGGATTGATCCGCAGCGGCGGCAAGTGCCGTCTGGTCGGGCACGGTTACGATATGTGTAGCGACAACGGTACCGCCACGCCGTTTAGCAATGGCGCTGGCAAGTGTCATGAGTTCCTGCTCGTGTGCGGGATTGGCAAGTGGAACCATCACGCGGAACTGTCCGCCATCTGGTCGGACGCCCGCGGCAGCACTGACGGCTGCGTCTGGCATTGCTCTCGAGCGAGAGATGACATGCTGTGAGAGAATTCCCTGTTTTTCAGTTCGTGTGCGAGCGTAAAAAAAGTACCACAGCACTGCTGCCGCTGCAATACCGAACGATAATATCAGTGCATCACCGGCGACGAAAATCAGCAGCGCAAAGGAAAACACGACCCCAAAAATCGGCAGGAGTGGATGCAGTGGGACAATGAACTCCGGGTCGTACTCTTCGGGCTCGACATAACGCATCACGATGAGCGCCAAATTCAATAACCCGTATATGATGAGATGCAACCCCGAGGCGACTCCAGACAGTAGCGTCAGATCGCCGATGATAATGAATAGCAAAATGAGTCCGCCGGTGATGCCGATAGCTCGATAAGGGGTGCCGAACCTTCCGTGGATATCGTTGAGTGCTGGAGTGACGATACGGTCACGGCCCATGGCAAAGTTGATTCGCGAGGATGCAAGGATAGAAGCGTTCGCGCTGGAGGCCGTCGCAAGCAGGCCACCAAACAGGAGGGCACCGCCCATCGACGCCCCTTGGATGTAGTCTCCGACTTCAACGACAGCGATCGGGTTCTCGGCATTTGAGCCGATGATATCCGCAATGAACCCTGCAGGAACAGCTGCACTCATGATCACTAAGACAAGTGCATAGATCACGGTGACAATGACGACGCTACCGATGACTGCTCGCGGGAGATTCTTGCCAGGGTCTTTGATCTCCTCTGCGACACTCGTAATCTGGACGAAGCCAAGATAGGAGACGAATATCAGACCTGTTGTCTCCAAAGTGGAGACAACGTCCGCTGCGGCTGGGAGGTTTGACGGTTCGGCCCGCAGTGTTCCCAACAGCGTGAACACAGTGAGAATACCAACCAGCAGAGTCACAATGGCGCTCTGAAGCCGGCCTGTTTCCTTCGCGCCAATGTAATTAATAAGTACAAAAACAGCTCCTCCAACAAGCGCGACTATCTTCACGACAGTGATCGATATCGGGCCGATACCAACACTTCCAGAGAGACCGAAGATACGGGCAATGTATCGACCAAAGCCGACCATATAAAACGCGCTGGCGAACGCCAGTCCAAGCCAGTTGGCCCATCCAGCGACTGACCCGAACATTGGCCCAAGAGCGTGGTTGACGTAGTAGTAGGCCCCACCCGAGCGAGGCATCGCGGTACCGAGTTCGCTGGCCGACAGCGCAGTAAACATGGCGATAACGCCACCCAAGACGAATGCCACGGATGCCAGCGATCCGGCGTTAAGAATAGCTTCACCCGGGAGCACAAAGATACCTGCACCGATCATCGTCCCAACGCCAATCGTCAGAGCTGCGAGTGGCCCGAGGTCCTTGGCAAGGTCTTCTTCGCTCATGTTCCGTCCTCAACGGGGAGGGCGATGACCGGACAGATTGTATTTGTAACCAATTTTAGCGATATGTCACCAGAGAGAAACTGCAGAAGCCGATTCCCGCCACGCGAACGGTAAGCAATGGCGCTGGCGTCAACTTTGTCAACGGTTTCGAAGATCTCTGTCGCTACGTCCTCGCCATAGGCAGTGTGTTCATCAGCATCTGGGAACACCGACCGTACGGCAGCATATGAATCCGCTGCGATGCTATCGGACTGCTCGACTGGTGTCTTCGCCGGCATACCATCGG
>KE356563.1:201535-204807 GCA_000416005.1 Haloquadratum sp. J07HQX50
GATTTCGTGTGGAGTCACAACGCTGATGAAGTGAGTTCGGGACGAACGTGCAGTTACTCGGAACTGCTGAATAGGACGGTTCGATCACGAAAATCACGCCAATAGAGGTTGCAACAGACCACGCTGACTTGTTCGTGGAGGTCGAGCCAAGATGGAGTCCCGCTGAGATTGCCAAGCAGTTCAACTGTTGCTCAGAGCGACCGACTCTCAACTATTCTCTCGAGATCAAACAGTGGTACTGCTAAGGGGAAAACGGGTTGTGAAATCACTGATGCGGATCTCCCGGACGGCGTGCGGGATTCGGAGTCACACATTCAGACTATACTCACACAGATGACTCGGCATCGTTGTGTGGAGACAACAACTCGCGATTTGTCCGGTATGTTGGGATATGTCAGACACCCCACGGAGGTTCCAGACACTGACTCCACTGTTGACACGACGCCGGCTTCATGGAGTTAAGGCGCCACTCGTTCATGTGATTAACAGTAGAAAGAGTATCACGTAAGTGAGGAGCATAGCGATGAGAATACGACTGGCAAGGGGGCTCAGTTCTTCATCGGGGGTTGCCTCAGGCTCAGAGACTCCAGAGAGGATTGTACCACTCAAGCAGGTCAGCGTGATGCATGCGACACCCCAACCCCACCGGGAGCGGCCCCGATTCGGTCAGAGCCGTCTGACCCATCCAGAGGCTTACAATAAGTATCGAAAGAGCAAGTCCTGACTGACGCTTCATACCCGTTCGTCCATCAACATGACACACCTCGCGCACGAGTGAAAGCGGTTACGCATGAAAGTCATATATATCAATTCGATGCAGGCGGAGAATTAGATTGACGAGTTGTGCAATTTCTCGTGACTCAAAGGCGAAGCTATGCTGACCACGACTCAAAGGCGAGGCGACGCCACTATGTGATTATTTAAACTTTGAGGAAGAACCTACGAACCCAGTTTGAGACAGTCCAAGCTTTGGCACAGCCCAGTCTCAGACTGGGTTCGCTTTTAATATATAATATTGATACTCATAAATGAGGCGTGGTGTTTTGTGACAATATAACATCAAAGACAGACCAAACAAGCAGAATGATTCCCACGCCTCTCAAGCTCGCCAATTAAACGCGGGGCACGCTGATCACGACTCAAACGCCGGGCTGTTTTCGACGAGAATCGAGGGAGACCATGGTGTCTTGAGCTGCATGGGTCAATTGGATTGGATTGGATTGAGCATGATCGGCTCATCAGATCATAACAACAATCACATCTGGTGAGTGTATTGTCACAAAGTACCCGATGTATCATCAAAGAGTGAGAGAAGCAGTTGATGAACTTGAGAATGAGTTCACGCGCGAGGAACTGAAAAATCGCACAAATGCGCCACGAACAATTGTTGACGATGTGATTGATGAGATGCACCAGGAAGTCAAAACGGTGCTTGATGAGTTCGAATTCGGTGATGAATTCACGCGTGAAGAATTGAACGAAAAGACAACTGCGCCACGAACGATTGTTGATGAGGTCATCAATGAGCTGCATCGGAGGGGCGAGGTATATCGGCCAAGGACCGGAATCTGGTGCAAGAATTACGAGTTATTTGACCCTTCGGGGACCGAATGTCAGTGGTCGGATGTGATCCGAAACAGTCACTAAACATCTGTTTCATCACCACTCAAACACGGAGCTATGCTGATCACGACTCAAAGGCGGGGCTCCGCCACTCATTGAGTTCTGACGGTATCGGACAGGGGTGACGCGCGCGTGAATACTCTGTTTAATGATCTCGAAAAAGACACACGAATCTCGTGACTTTTCTGCTGACTTGTCATGAGAAGTGACATGAGAGTTGAATCAACGAACGGTGACGAGCAGAAAGTGTGGCTCACAGACGCAGAGATTGCCCAGCTGCGTCGGCACGCAGCATCACCCCGTGATGACATCGTGATTCAACTTGGTACGTTCGTGGGCTCGCGTACCTTTGAGATCCCACAGGTAAAACCGAAGCACGCCTCTCGCACAGCTGACGGTGATCACTATCGCCTGCGAGTGCCACACGGCAAAGCTACTTTGGGACGAAAATCGTGAGAAAATTGTTGATTTCACGACTGAATCAGCTCAAGAATGAGAGTTCGTTCGACGCGCTGCTGAACTTACATCTGCAGCTCGCCGCGATCGCAGTGTGCTCGATGAGTGCGTTCATGTATGGATATGAAATTCGTCGGGAACCTGCATCTAATTACCTCGCCCCGACATTCAGCGATCGAACCATACCGGCATCGATCGAGTACGTGGCCGTGTTCGATGCGATGCAGAAACTACTGATACTACTCGCGCTGATTATCGTTCTGCTGGCCGGCCTGAGAGTCCACGCACGCGAAAAGAAATCAACGTGAGATTCCGATCGAGTGACGATACACACGCTCAATTGATGCTGTTCGGCCCGATCGACGCGCGTGGCGCCGTATTTACACAACGACACTTGAGTAATGAATCAGATACCGAAGCACATCGAGCACGTCGTTTACTTAGACAGTGGCTCGGCAAAGGCTCGCGGAGTGATCGGGCGCTATCCTGAAAGAGACACAGCGTATGTATTCAGGTGTGACTCAGCGGCATACCGGCTGATACACATGATAGGCGTCTCGAAGCCACTCACAGTACAATGTTATCGAGAGAATCGACTGCACAAAGAAGTCACACTACGGCCATACGTCGGCCTGACAGTCGCCAAATGACTTGTATCGAGCGTGGTCGATGACATCATCGAGTTCGGTTAACGCTGTATCTCTGGTCGATTGAATTTCGACACCAGGGGCTTCAGACATGGCTGAACCACCTACATACAACGGATCTGGTCATACTATGTGTACGCTATCTGCCGGTGAAAAAAGCCGGTAGATCGGTAGTCTAACGATTTTACCGCAAGAGTAGATGGCAGACAAACAGGGAAGCCCCAGCGTCGCTGATGAGGTTGAAGAGATAAAACAAGAAGCGGTTCAATCAGAGCGAAGACGTTGGCGTCGAAATATGATGAAGCGTCTTGACGAACGCCCAGAGCTGACGCAACAGGCCATCGCTGATGTCTTCGATATGTCTTCAGGACGGACAAATGAGATTATCTACCAGTGAACAGCTACGGGCGTCAGAATTGACCGACAGCGACGGATGTCTGCTCATTCACTCATTCGCCCGCTATCACATTAATACAAGTCGCGTGTATAGTGCAGAAATCAACTCCAGACGAAATCAAGAAGCGAAGACATGACACGGACGACAGC
>KE356563.1:204827-206752 GCA_000416005.1 Haloquadratum sp. J07HQX50
TGTGGACGAATGTCGGGCATGTATTTGTCTCGACAGATAGCCCATGACTGTTGATCACGCCTGGGTAGCAGATGATATCAACCGGATTGATCTGGATAGCTGGCATGCGAGAGCGTCGAGTCGGTCTGTCCGAACGGAATGATAGGTTGTTTCTCATGCGATCAATTGGGAAGCGCTCGTCAGTCGGGGGGCAATTGATATTGAGACGAATGTGAGAGGTCTGATGCCCTGGCTTGATGCGGATCCATTGGGAGTAATGACGGATATGATGTAATTGCCTGGGAGGACCGCGACGAATTGATTGATGAGACCGATAGTGAATTTTGATGAACAGACATGTGGGTCATGAATCGGAAGTAACTACGATAGAGATGGAAGTAACAGAAGACATGAGAGAGCGTGCTCGTAAATTTGTGAATGAGAAACAATTTCGGCATACCGAAACAGGTGTATTTGTCACGCCTGATGCTGAGGATGCAAAGACATTCTATCAGATTGCGATGAACTCCTCAAAGGATCCGAATATAACTGTGGAGGATGCTGATGAGGATGCGTATGAGGTGGATGGACAAGTTTACCGACATGTTGAATTATCGAAGACAGATTGAGACGGACACCCGAACTTGGCATGCAAAATAGAGATGATTCCTCTTTTTGACTGTTCAGGGAGGTGGCAAGCAAATGAGTCACAGCTAAAGGAAGTGGCGATAGTGCGATGTGAGCTCGGAGGGGCGCGGTAGCGACCGCTCAAATATGATTTCAGTAGCTATAGAGTGAGACGACAGCCGGGAGTTTGCTATACATCCAGATAGCGGCTGGGAGTCCAATGATAGAGACCGAGAGTATCCATGCAATACTCATCCAGACCCCACTTGCCCACCATCCAACCAGCAGAAAGTACACACCCCGTAGAAGGAGTGAACGCTGATCAGGCGTCTGTTCTCGAACGCTCGTCCCGCTGTCATCATCGAGAACCTCAATGTCAACATTCGGATCCTTGAGTGACACAATCCACGGAATCTTGTTGATCATCTTGATACCAAGTGGCATCCCAATAAGACTCAGATTGAATACCCAAGCGACGGTCAGCCAGATGCCACTCGCCCACCATCCGATGAACAGAAACCAGAGAGCCCGCGAAATGAGAGACATCAATCAAATGTCGTTTAGACAGTCAATGAATGTTGTGACTGGATGAAATCAAGTGACTGAGACAGTCTTCTGCACCACAGTATTCGTCCGCTGTCGGTGGAAGGATCGTTATTCTGTGCTCTGTGCGACAGTCTCAGATGAATTCTCATCTGTTGTGGTGAGAATTCGGACGATGAATAACGGGTGGTTGAGCCAGGAGAGAGACCATCAGACCCTCACCGAACGAATATCAGTGGCTGGATGTTATCCGAAACAGTCACTAAAGATCTGTTTCATTACGAATCAAACACGGAGCTATGCTGATCACGACTCAAAGGCGGGACTACACTGCATGATCGAGATAGTCACTCAAAGGCACCGTTGCTCCAATTCCTGTGTTGCAATCAGAGAAGTTGCCCCGTTGCCAGGGAAGATGGGAAAGTCTCCTTTTGCTATGACAGTGGTTTGTGACGTTTTGCTTTGTGGCTCTGGGGCTGACAAGTCGTTGTTCTTGTCATTTCATGAACGTTTGGTCCGAGTGGATCACAGAGAGATCAACAAGCAGAGTGATATGTAAGTCCGCGCCTGCGAGGCATGGCAGTTCCAATACGGGACAACCTGAGAGGTGCTCTGTCGTGGGGTTGGAATTATCACTGGTGGACAAGCATAGCAAAAGTATGGTTGACGTTGAGTGGGCTTTAAGTCAGCTTGGACAAGTCTTCCACTCTGAGCTCATCTCAAGCTGGTTCTCGGAGCTGAGCTTGCCCAGATGTATGGTAATGAACGAGTTCGAC
>KE356563.1:206772-212489 GCA_000416005.1 Haloquadratum sp. J07HQX50
AACCGTGAGGATTGAGCAAATAGGCTGATTGAATAATACTACAATAAAAAAAAAGACGCGAATACGGGATTCGCGTTCTCGCTCGCGTAGGTTCGTGGTGGATAGAAAACGAACACAGACGGGTCACAGTAGGAGTAACGACTCACACCGCCGTCATGAGGGCCTTGAGCCGAATCTTGATATTGAAATCGAGTCGTGCATTGAGGACTTTGTCAGCGCAGGCTTTCGCTCTCAACAAGCTACAGCCACTAAGCAAAGGGGTACAGTGGACCGATTCGACATCGAGATTATATTGCGATGCACGTTCTACAGCGGATTCGTTGTGCAGTTCTTCATTCAGGAACGATCCGAATAGTCCATGTCCCTTCGGTGGACCTGGCGTGAACAGCTCAATACTGAGATCCAAGTCGGCGATCATATTGAGGTACTCCTGACGAACGGGGTTCTCGCTGGATAGAATGCGACGGGGGGACAGAGACACGGATTGGTCGTTCCATCAATGGAATATCGAGTTGTGGAGCCAATAAGTAGGTTTCCCAGCCAGAATCGTTTGTTGATTACCTACGTTGAGGTATATCATCGCTCCTCGTAATACCATGGTGAGATCACGTAACAAGATAGAAAATAAAAAATGAGGAGAGGCTACCGAACCATTACGTCGCCTGCCCGGATAGTTCGGCTGTGACGGTTTCCATATTGCTCTCAGCATCTCCTAAGCATTTTAGTCATGCTGAGAGCCTCGCGAACGGGATCGTAGCAAGGTTGGATTGAAGCATACAGGATCTCTATCTCGGGGTAACACGCTCTCAGATGAATGTGAAATGGAGGGTGTTTCACCCGAATCCATTACCACTATCCACCTTCCACCTAGAACGAGCCAGCCCCGAGGGTTAAGCGTCGCACCGGCCGTTTTCGATACGGTCGGAGAAGAACTCTCAGAAGAATATGGAGCCGTGTTCGGGCATGATGGGCAGCCAAAGCAAGTCATCGATCGCAGCACACTGTTCTGACGTTGAAATCGGTTGTTGACATTTTCAGAATGTGAGGCAAACAGCGCGCTGAACAAAGAGGGCGTATTCAGCAGTTAGTATCGTTTCCACCGATTCCAAGGGATCACCCGCTCGGTGTGCGTACGCGCGCTTCAATTCGGATCGAAAGCTCGTTGCTCAATTATTATCCGGTCCAGTGAAGATCATAAAGCAAATAGATGCTTGCACCTGTCACAAGAACACCAACTGTCGCAAAGGCCAAAGCAGCCAAGCCGCTCGTGTAGAATGCAATCTGAACCGTTTGAAGCCCAACGAGAACCGTAAATACAGCCAATATCGTCCAGAAAATGGCTGAGTGAACCGACCGCCTCATGTGTCCCCTCCCTCACAGCACGGCGGATTTCAGATTCGGTGAGGTTGTCAGATTCGCTCATATCGGTTGCTATCCTCACTATCGACTATCTGTTTATGATTGCACTGGCCGATTTATCCTTTATTTGGACTGACCGACCCACGACTTCACGTTTTAGTTTGCTTTGGCTGACAGACGTGCGCCCTATGTTGCACTCGGCAGAGCCGCTGGAACCTCTCACCGATTGAATCGGGCGAACGGAGCCACCAGAACAGATTTTGATTGTTGTGTGTCATGCCGATATGAAGAGACGCGATCAGGCAGCAGTGATCAAGATCGCACATTTTCAGTGAGACCGTCGAAAGTTGCGGGTAATGAGTTCACGAATTTGATCAGTGAAAGAGTCCTTACTCCAGGGTGTTTTCATTGCATCTCGTTTTGACTCGCATCAGTGCAGTTCGTGCTCTGGCAGTTCGTCGTCGTCAGCTATTCGTCCTTGCTCGTCTGTCTGTTCAACTATCTTCCGTGCTATCCTCGCTGTCGACGTTATCCCTGGGCCTGACACCTCCTCGTCATTTTCAACGAGACTGAGAAACTCGCGCAGTCGGTCGTTGGGCAGTTCAATATCAACTTCGTCGAATTCAGTATAATCAGTGGCGGCTGCCGAGTCAATGTGCCCTAGATCCGAATCTCGGACACTATCCGCGTCATCGGTCATCATCTATTGACTCAGTACACTCCATTCCGGTACTTGAATCCCTTCAGCTCGTATCTGTGATTGAGACCCTCTCGCCGCCATGCCCCCAGTTCAGTATCGTCTGTCGAAGTCTTGATCTGATGGCGTGCTGATTCGTCGTCATGACGGGTAGATACACCCTCGCAGAGAATGGAAAAGTGCAGAATCTGTCTGTTGAGAAATTGAGCGCACGACTCACCGCCGGTCAAATCCACGGATGCACTCCTACCCGTGAGCGACGGCTGGCGACGAGCCGTCCTCAACGATGATGCTCGTACTCAAGCTCCGAGATCCGACAATTGGATGTTCCTGTCGACCCGGTCACAGATAGTCACTGCTCATCCTACGGTGAGCCACAATCAACCGTCCAAACTCCTGGGCGGCTCACCATCACTCACGACGGTGAGACCCGATGAGTAGCCCACCCTTCATTCACATCGACGAGTTCGGTGGCACACATGGATTTATCAGAACTACAACGTTCCTCAACCACACTATCGACCTCCGGAGTCACACACGCTATTAAAAAGTCATACTCGGCAATACCGGCTGGGGAGATGTCGAACGAGCCTGCGTCGTATTCAACGACCAGATGACGCTCGATAGAGAGTGCGGTTATTCGTGGAGCAGGCGCAATACCACGTCGTTCACGACGTGGATACGCGCCGTCACTCGCTGACATAATGTGTTCGGTGGTTTCGACAACCAGTGGGATGGCGGTGAAGAGATTCAACTGAAACTCGCACGAGGGTCGTGGATTCAGAAGTTCTACGACCTGAATGGAGTGAGCGCTTGCATTCCACGATTGCTAAGATAGCTGAGAGAATTCCGTCATTGGAACGCTGACCACAGTCGCAATTCACGAGCTCTCTCACGTGCGACGGGAATTGCACACACTCACTCCAACTCAGCTGACTCAGACGACACATCAGCCGATTTCGACGCCAGATTAAAGACAAATCCGTCTCAATGATTTCTCCCTGGCAACGTGTTACACAAAGACACCGGGGGGAACAGCCCCGATGCCAGGGCGTGATCGCCCTATGGATAATAAATCGAACCAGAGTGAAAAGGATACGACACCCGCTGAGAGATGCGAGACGAGTGAACAGACCACCGCCGTCGCATGGACAGCACCGACGCTCCAAAGCGAAACCGAAACCCCCATCAAAACGACGGGCTATCGAAACAATAAATATGGTCCACGTGTCGAACTCAGCCTGACGGTGCCATATGGAACAACGACTGTAAATTTAGACGCTGCCGACGCGAAGGAGTTCGCCCGGGCAGTTCTGAATGCGGCTGCCGTCGCTGAACATCGCCAGGCTCCATTCGATAACGACGACTGATTGGCGACCTTTCCTTTTTGACGAGACTGATTGTCATCGCAACGAGAACCGTGGCGTCTATCTAAGAGAGAACACAGTGTCTACGAACGACCGGCAACCACAAGTAATCAAGCACAATGCCCCAACTCAAGCGCAGAGACAACGGCAAGCAAGCGGTGATACAGTGCCATCTGCAGGGCAACGAACCGCAACGAAAATCAATGTGGCGCTGCCTGCAGGGTGGGGCACGCGTGGTCTGGCGACGGCCGGTGTAAGTTACACGGCGATTGCTCGACCGATCCGAATGACGCCTCGTATCTCAAAGGGAACGGCCACTCAAAGGACAACACCGCAGACCTGCCGGTGGATCGCTGCGGGAAGTTCGCCTGAGAGCTGGCGACGATTTGGATATTGAACTGCGGAGGTTTGAGACGAGTTCAAGCAGACAACCAGCGGCGCGCGCCCGGTATTCTGCCTCGGTCATATGACCCAGATATGGCCTCGGTCAAGCAACTCTACGACTGGTGCAAGCGTAACCGGCGGCTGATGGATTCGGCTTCCTCTTCGGATTGCACTCATTTGTCTGACTCTCATTGTGCGAGTGCGACACAGAGACACGAGTAGAGGGACTGTTACCCTCGTGGGCACACATACGCTGGGTGACTTGCTATCGTTCTCAGAAACGGACAAATGAAGAGCGACTGGAGCCAAAGCCGATACCGGCCCGGCCTGGGCAGGACAAAAAACGGGGAGAGCAGAGCGGGGAGAACCAGAACAGAGGGGGGTCGTGTCCTGTATCCTCCGACAGGACGCACAGATGACTCCTATATATACCTTGGGACGTCCCTCTCCTCCGAGAGAAAAACCGAAGAAGCGACGTTCGACGGTTGAGATCGTGGTACGTCCGTCAAATCACGCTGCATCGAATAGCACACTGAGCGCTCGGGCACCGAGTGACTACTCTTCAGTTGTTTGTTCCGGCATTTTCTCTTTCAATGTCTTCTTAATCACGGCGTAATGCTCAGCGGCCATCTCTGTGATTTCACGATACACATTTGCACTCTGTTCGACGTCATTTGTCTCACACCACATGAGATACATCCCCTGAATGATTCCCTCCGTCCTCTCGATGACCAGAGACGCAGCGGCTTGGACTGTAGAGTCCGAGACATCGCTTTCGTCATAACTGTCTAACACTGGAATCATCGCCAGCGAAATGACATGCTCTACGTTGTTCTCAATGGTGCGCTGGAACTGAGACTGCATGATTCACCACTGGGATTTCTATAAATATAATTTCTCCGCGTCAGACCACTCATCGCTCACACCGCGGCAGTGTGCAGGCACGGTGGTGGATTTCTCCCTCACAGGATCTCTGTCCCACTCATTGCATGAGACGTCGGGAGTGGGCTGTCGGTTGAAATGATTGAAGTGACGTTGGATTCACTTCGTGGAGTCCAGAATTGAGTGAGAATATGATCTCCGTCTATCAATATCGGTATCTGTTCGGGTTGTCAATTCCAAACTTCAGTGTGTCTGACGCAGGGCGTGGTTTTAGTTACCTTGTTAAGAAATAGCACACACCGTGTGAGGGACAGGAACGCAATTGTGAGTCTCTGACGACGGTGTCAGTGAGAACGGTGATATGACGGGACAATCGTACGTCCACCCGGCGACACGAGATCAGAACGATCGTCATACTCGCCGTTCCCATACTGATATCGCTGGAGCCTCCGCATTAGTTCCTCAATGTCTTCCCGCCAATTGATTCTCACTGTTGGTTAAAAACACTCAGCCACTCAGAGGCGGCCTTCGAGCGACGACAACTAACACCAGATCGAAAAACAGCGAGTATGGGGGGTTGCAATCGGTTGTAAAAATCAGACAACGAAGAGAATGATCGCTCCTGTCGGTTTCTGATTTGCCCAAAAGAAGCAGTGTCAATAGCCGGTTACTCATCGGTGTCGTCGGGATCGTTCTCCGAGTTGGCCCAGTCGTCTATCCCTGTGTCAACATCTCGCCCTGCGATGGCGAGTTTCTTACAGCGGGCGACGACCCAATCGACCGATTGCTCTGCTTGGGGATTCGCGATGTCAGGTGGTGTCTCTTCTGGGATGAGTGTTGTATTGATTAACTTTGTATTTAATTCGGCGCGTAGCCACATCGATTACACTCGCTGATTCGCGAGTGGGTCAAAGACAGACAAACAAGCTGATGTGCCACTCAAACGCGAAGCGACGATTATTACGACTCGAATACGAGGGTGATCTACAGCTGCAGGATAATCACTCAAACGGGGGACTGCGCACAGG
>KE356563.1:212509-214225 GCA_000416005.1 Haloquadratum sp. J07HQX50
GACCTCATGCGCTAGCGTATCCTCTGCTTGGCGAAATGATGTATCGACTTCGATTCGACCCAGGCGAAATGCACCTGCCTGTCTCCATCCACCGGCTGTGCCTGTGTTCGCCTCGATTTCCCGAATTGCGCCCATCTCTGCAGCGACAGACGCTTTATCACGTGCTCGCTCTAACTTCCGCGATCGGGGAATCGTATCAACGCCAGGGTAATCAAATCTGTTTGGATGACGACTCCACGTACTCACGTCCAACATAATCGGCGCGTGAAATGACTCATCAGCCATGCGTGCTTTCTTGCTGCGTCCAGCGTGCTTTTTAATTGTCTTTTTGCCGGTCAGACCCTCTGGTAAAAACATTGTTTGCAGTCGGAGCAACCCCTCGATCTTGATCCACATCTGGTGTTTTTAAAACGTTATTAAATGCAGCGAGGTTCACCGCTCGTGTCTCTCTAAGGACCTCTGTATCGGACGTCGTGCGCGGGGTGATGTTAGATGTCGTTGCTTGTGATGGTGCTTCAAATTCAACAGCTGCACGGATTTTGGCAGCCCGTGTGGGGCCGATGCCATCGATGGCGGCTATCTCATCCTGGGTCTTCCCGCGAAGTTCATGTGGGTCACGGATACCACTCTCATTGAGTTGACGACGTATTGATGGGCCAACACCGTCCAGATCTGTCAATTCTTCAAAATTAGCCCGGATAGACACTGCCGCTGCGTCAATAAGATCATCTGCTGTCGCTGACCCGATCCCCTCAATCTCTTGCAACGCACCCGGACTGGCACGAGCGAGCTGATCTGGGCGGGTATATCCATTCTGTCTGAGCGTCTTTGCGGTGTTCTGACCGATACCAGCAACATCTGTGAGTTCGGAGTCTTGTTTTCCGACCCTCGTCTGGAACAAGTCTTCTTTGATTCTGTGTGTTTGCCGGGTAATGTCTTTTCGTGTCCTTTCGGTCGGTACTGCTGGTGTCTTTACCCTCTGTTTGATTGTGTTTGTGTTTTCGTCTGTCATTCCGAAATCACTCACAAATACTTCTTCGTTGGCCCCATGTTCAGCCCGTCTTCAAAGATATCAGCGCGATTTTGCTCAAGTGTGAATCCTAATTCTCTCTGAATCTCTCGATCTGGTGGGTTTAGTGGTGCACCCGACCCACCGACTGCTGCCTTCCCCGTAAAGAGTTCCAACACGCCTGCATCGTTGAATACCTCTGTCGCCGTCGATGCGACTTTCCGGAGCCGTGCTGGGTCTTCGATCGCCAACGCTGCAAAATCAGCAGTCAACTCTTTTGGGTCTTCATTGTATTCAGGATCGAGTGTCACCCCAGTTGGCCGACGCTCGCGACTAATCTGCAGTAATTCTTCGGTCACTGTCTCTCGGGTGTCTTCATCAAGTCTGGCAAAAATCCCTTCTGAGGCGTATGTCTCCCTCTCAGGCGCTCCAGCCTCAAGATCGATTGCATGGCCGATTTCGTGCACCAAATTTCGGTGTGGTGCATCGGGGTCTGTAGCGAGCAAAATATCGTGATTTGCAGGGTTAAATTCGCCACCTGCCATTCCACCGTATAACTCCGGCCTGACTTCAACATCTCTCACAATCCCGCGATCGCGTGCTGTATCGAGCGATCGCTGAATCCGCTGTGCTCGGTACCGCTCTGATAATGTATCTACGCCTGGATAATCGAGTTGACTCGGTGCGGATGCCCATTGCTCAAAATC
>KE356563.1:214870-216427 GCA_000416005.1 Haloquadratum sp. J07HQX50
TTCCCCAGACAAACTCGATAAGATCGGTACATCGGTTGACGAGGATCTCTCAGACCATCTCCTCAACATCGAAGCAAATCGTCTCTCGATTGCACAAAGCCAGCAAGAACTGCAATCCCTCGAAGAGATTGCGGATCAAGTCCAGCTGTTGGAACATCAATTGGATGCCGCACACCGAGCTTTGTTCCAAATGGATGGTAAGGCGCTGTTTGCCGATGAAGTTGGGCTTGGAAAAACTATCGAAGTCGGGATAGTGCTGAAAGAGATGGTGTTTCGGGAGGCTCATGATACGTTCTTAATCCTCACACCAGCACAGCTTGCAACGCAATGGGAGAAAGAAATGCGAGAGAAGTTCGGGCTTGAGTTTGCCTGCAACTATGATGATGGGTTCGAGGGTTTCAGCGAGTATAATAAAATCGTTGCCAGCATTGACACTGCGAAGCGGGATTCCTATGCCGACGAGATTCACAAGCGTTCGTGGGATGCATTAATCGTCGACGAAGCACACTATCTCCGTAACCAAGACACCAACCGCTACGATTTCGTGGATGACATCGAATATCAATATGCTTTCTTCGCCACGGCAACACCCGTTCAGAACGACATCACAGACCTGTATAATGTTACAAATCTGATTCGCCCCGGGCTGTTTGGCACCGAGAGTGAATTCGAACGTCGATATCTCCCGAAGGACGATTCTGGCGGGGTGCAGAATGCTGCCGAACTGAACCGCCAACTTCGGTCAGTGATGATTCGCCACAAACGTGGGGACACCGCGATTGATTTCACAGATCGCCAAGTGCGGACAAAGACATTCAAACCCAGTCAGCAGGAGCAATCCCTGTACGACGCTGTCACAGACTATGTGAAGAGCCACTACTCGAAGCAGGCCGGACAGCACCTCGTGATGCTGATGCTGCAAAAGGAAGTGGTGAGCTCACCGTGGGCAGTCCTCGGTACTGTTGAAAAATGGCTGGACGGTGATGGACGAGATGTGAGGGGTCGAGAGCGCGATGAACTCCTCTCAATTGCAAAGCAGGCACGACAAATCGATCGAACCACCAAACAGGAGAAGCTCTTAGAAATTATCCGTAGCGTAAACCAGCGGATGGATACCGGTCGGACAATCGTATTCACACAGTTTCGCGCCACGCAAGACGCTATCGTAGACGCATTACATGCAGGCGCTGGCGGCGACGATGTCCCAGTACACTGTGTGAACGGGTCGTTATCAAGCGAAAATAAAGACAAACAGATTCAGCGCTTCAGAGAACGTGGGGGTGTCCTCGTCACCACCGACTCAATCAGCGAAGGCCGGAACATCCAATTCTGCAACGTCATCATCAATTACGATCTCCCTTGGAACCCGATGAGCGTTGAGCAACGAGTTGGGCGGATCGACAGAATCGGTCAGGACCGAGATGTCTACGTATACAATCTCGCGTTAGAGGGTACGGTAGAAGACTACGTCTTAGAAAAGCTCTACGGGAAAATCGACGTTTTCCACCAGACTGTCGGGGGTCTAAAAGAAATTCTCTCCGAACGGGAGCAGTCCAG
>KE356563.1:218429-220840 GCA_000416005.1 Haloquadratum sp. J07HQX50
CACTCACGCACGCCGTGGAAGCGTACGTCTCCCGACTGGGTGTTAAGAGCAACCGCGCGATGGCGATCGAGGCGATCCGGCTCGTCGCAGAGAACCTTCCACAAGCATACGCCAACGGGAACGATCGCGAGGCTCGCGAGAACATGGCGTGGGCGCAGTACCTCGCCGGAAAGGCGTTCAATAGCGCGGGTCTCGGGATCGTACATCCGATGGCACACGTCCTTGGCGGAGTCTACGACCTGCCTCACGGACTGTGTAACTCGGTTGCGTTGCCCGCGGCGATGGAGTTCGAGGTGCCCGCCGCGCCCGACCTCTTCGCCGATATCACCGAGCGCGGGTTTGGCGTCGAAACCAACGGTATGACCGAGATGGAGGCGGCCTACCGCGCTGTCGAAGAGGTCGAAAAGCTCAAAGCCGATCTCAATGTTACCCAGACATGGGACCAGATCGGAATGCAAGAGGAAGATCTCGAGAAGTGTAGCGAGTACGCGTTTGAGGACTTCTGCACGGAGGGGACTCCGCGCGACCTTGACCCGGCAACCATTAGCCAGCTATTCATGGCGAACTTCGACGATCCCTGGATCCGCTACGATCCCAGCGAGGAACCCTCGAG
This sequence comes from Haloquadratum sp. J07HQX50, assembly GCA_000416005.1. Classification (GTDB taxonomy): domain Archaea; phylum Halobacteriota; class Halobacteria; order Halobacteriales; family Haloferacaceae; genus Haloquadratum. The sequence goes on from KE356563.1 coordinate 219,043, forward strand.
AGTCACGCTGTAGCTTTCAGTGCTCTCGTGTGCTTTTATTTGTGCCGACGCTACTCGTCGGTTGCGGTGACCGGCCGGCTCGTGTACAGCAATCGGTTGTCGTCGTCGAACACACCGGCACTCCAAGTGCGCTCTGAACGGATATTCTGCTGGCGGACCTGCTTGGTTACGAACATCCGGACGTATGTGTCGTCGGGTTCAGGATCAGGAATGCCGAGCGTGTTCGCGATCGTCTGCTCGCTGATCTCCCGCTCCTCGAAATCACTCGAACGAAGCACGACTCTCATACATCATACACGACGTTCGATAATAAATACATTTAGGCCACGTTCACGGTGGCTATTGACGCTGCAATCGGACGGTTCAGCGTCGGAATCGTCTCTGTCGTATCAGCCTCACCCCGTGAAGACCGAATCTGAAATTAATCAGTCGCGCGTATCACCGACCACGAGCAGTCCGATCAGGTCTGCTGGATCAGTAGCGAACGGACTTCGGTCGACGTTGGGGGAGCCGTCTCGGGTGGGGGTTCTGTCGTGACTCAGTTCACGCTCTCCTGTGACGCATGCGGATCACGCATCGATATAACGAAATTAGATAGGTCCCCTCTCGACGGTCGTCGCACGTTCCGATTTCGATGTCCAGCGTGTCAGGAAACAGGAACCGTCGACATCCAATGTAGGAATATTGAACTCGCAGTAGAGGGAACAGTGTCATCTCACACGGGACAGGCGCCTACCGAACGGAATTCCTCGTCTGCAAATTCACCAGATAGCGACGGTGAATCGGATTCGCCTCCCGATTCCGGGAGCGACTCGATCAGTGCGACCGGAGGGATCGACACTGAACCGACGGCATCCACAGACGAGTTGCCGACGAATCGAGACTCCGAATCCCGGACGGAGTCCGACGCAGAGTCTGAACAGAAGTTCGCCGCAGCACCCACAGAATCTGAGTCTGACGGCAGATTCGAGACTGACGAACCGGCAACGAATGTAGCCGATTACGAAACGGTGATTGAACAACTTGCCGCTGTTCAAAAAGCCGGTGTGAAACACCTTCGCGACCGCTCCGAAGTCAAGCGCGTTGCCAGCGCTGTCGGTCACGACGCCCTCCTAGAGTTTCTGCAAAAAGCCGACGATACGGCATACCGAGCGGCAATCCGGGAGACGACCGAATCAGCCGAATGAACCCGGTTAACGGTTGAGTTGCAGGCTCCCGGCTCGGCACTGCTCCCTATCTCTGACATCCAGACTGGAAGCCGTGTACTGGTTCGCACGACGGTTTTATGTTCACTGCTCTATGTTATGATATATATGTTAGAGTTTAACATGGACGAAGATGTTATTAATACGGACGAAAATGTTATGTCGGCACTTGCCGAGCAAGACTATGTCGCGAGCCAAGAGATCGCCACCACAGTCAGGATGGCGACCGTGTTGGAAAAGCCGATTCTGCTTGAGGGACCGGCTGGTGTCGGGAAGACATCGCTTGCGCTCTCGCTCGCGGCTGCACTCGAGACCGACCTACACCGTCTCCAATGCTACGAGGGTATCGACGAGACAACCGCACTCTACGAGTGGGAGTACAGTAAACAGATGCTCTACACGCAGCTCCTGACGGATCAACTCGCCGACCAGTTCGGTGATATGTCTCTCTCAGAGGCGGTTGAGGAACTCAGCACCGAAGAATCAGCGTTCTTCTCAGAGAATTTCCTGCTCGGGCGACCGATCCTCCGTTCGCTCCGAGCCGCTGATCAAACCGTCTTACTTATTGATGAAATCGACCGCGCTGACGATGA
>KE356563.1:220890-223943 GCA_000416005.1 Haloquadratum sp. J07HQX50
AGCTATCACATCAATATCAAGTCAAATGGTATCAATGTAGTGTGGGCCGAAAACTGATCCTCCCCAGGAGTCGGGGTGATGTGGTCGACGCGGGAGCAAGCGGAGAGGTATCTAATCTTTGAGCCGATTTCACAGTTAGAAGATTAGAATGATTCTTATATCTTTTCTCGTGGCATTCCTGCCTACCGTCGTAACGGACAGAAGATCAGATGAATATGAAAGAAATGCTGACCTCCACGGTCAGCTCGGCACTCCGTGGCTCTCGAGATGGACAGTTACGATGTTCCTGGCGTATTTTGTTAGCTGGCGTCATCACGCTCGGTGCCGGGTTCGGGTTCATACGTATCGCGAGCGCGGCGGGGATAGACCCTCCTGATTGGGCAGAAATAGCGATCGTGCATCCGTTTCTCGTCATTGGCGTCCTCATCGCGGTGAGTCTGCTGAGGCGGTATATCGATCACCGAGATATCTCTGACTACGGCTTCGACCTATCCCGTCAGTGGGGAGCAGATGCTCTCGCTGGTCTCGCGTTGGGGGTCTTGATTTTGGCTGCGCTGTTCATCATTGAATACCAGCAGGGAGGGGTACGGATCGTCGGCACTTGGACCGACGCTCCTGCCGGTCCAATCATCCCTCAGGTCGGGATTCTCGTTTTCGGCTGGATAGCAGTCAGTGTCTGGGAAGAGACACTGTTTAGGGGGATTTTCATCACAAATGCACTCGAAGGGCTCGTGTCCAGAGGGCTCTCTCGCCGAGGTGTCGTTCTCGGGGCTCTACTCAGTAGTTCGGTTATTTTCGGGTTCGGTCATGTGATTTCCGGAGCGATTTCGACAGGAAGCTCGCTATTCTATGCGTTGTCGATGACATCCATCTCGGGTCTCCTATACGGGTGGGCATATCTGCTCACTGGGGAACTTGCATTTCCCATCGGTCTCCACACGGGCGTGAATCTCACGTCCACGATGCTTATCAGCAGTTCCGGCGCGACCTACCCGAAAGTCATGGAGTATAGCAGCTCTGGTGGACCGATTAGCTTTCAGACATCCGATCCACTCAGTCTGCTCTCGGTGTACGCAATTGGATTCCTCTGTATGAGCGGATATTTTTACCTTCGATACAGGACTGTCTTTCCCGACTCAAGACGTATCGAATCGCCCAGTGTCTGACCCACTGGAGTTACTAACGATGACAACAGAGGAATCACGGCTGGAGCGACGATGATAGGAGCGGAAGTCATCGTCACGCTTGGAGCGAGTGGCGTGACTCTCGGTAGTCACGATCAGATACGCGATCACCACGGCGCAGGTGTGTAGATACCCAGTATTCTCAGTAATGCCACAGTCAGAGAACTTTGGATACGAGACACAGCAAACAGAACGTACGTAGCATTCAACAGCAGAGCGACGCCAACGACAACTCAAACTGCAGACTGTGTTCGTGTACAAGAAAGGATTGAGTTCTCACCCACGAACATCGCCGGTTGAATCTCCAGTGTCGGTGAAGACTCACACGCGAAGCGACATTAATTACGACTCAAAGGCGCCGTTGCCCCAATTCCTGTGTGGGTTCTCTCTGTATTGCAATCAGAGAAATAGCCCTGTTGCCAGGGAAGATGGAAGAATCTCATTCGGCTATGACAGTGGTTTGTGACGTTTTGCTTTGCTGGCTCTGGGGCTGGCCGGTTATTGTTCTTGTCGTTTGATTAACGTTTGGTCCGAGTGGATCACAGACAGACCAAAGAAGCAGGGGTGATCACCACGCCTCTCGGGCTCGCCACTCAAAGGCGAGGCTATGCTGATCACGACTCAAAGGCCGGAGTCCACCACTCGAGTCCCAGGTGTGTCTATCCACGAGAATCGAGAAGAGAGAAAAACAGCGCGGCGGGTCTGTCATGAGATCAGATGACGCTCTTACAACAGGTAACTCACGGCATCAGTAAAGTCAGCAGAGATTCAGTCATCGCAGTCTGCTTGCTATTTTCGGGAGTCCCCCGTGTTCGATGATGTCGAGTGGAGTATGCAGCCAGACCGCCAAGATCGAGAGTAAGTACAATTGCCATGAGGAGATCCAGCTGGTAGAGCCATCGGGGTCCGTTGATTACGACTGTGAGGATATCAAACAAATCAACACCCACCCCAGCACCCCACAAGCCCCGATGACCAGAAACGGTACCAAACGGGATTGATCGGGCCGGACACGCATTGGTTGACTCTCTGCCCTGGAAAACTCGTTAACCGAGATTGCATTTTTGACCGTCTGAAATCAGTGAACACAGCTCTCATGAGAACTTCACTCAGGCACACGGGCCCGAAATATGCTGGAGGGTCGTGGGTCAGTCAGATCGCGGCACGAGGTCTCTCCTCGAGTTAGATTGTGTCTTGAGTCAAAAGACAGGGCAAACGCTCGCGAGACTCGCCACTCTGTGTTTATTTACATCCAGCATAAGAATGCATGAAACGAGTTCGAGACAGTCCAAGCTTGGCACAGCCCACCCTCGAACTCCTTTCGTGTATCTGTATGATATTAACGAGTATAAATTCAATTATCTGATATTTACGAGGCAGAAACAGATAGATTCACGTATAATATGCAACTGGGAGGAGCTACGTCTTATGTAATGTTTAGGCGGTGTGTTCGGATGTAATGTTACATAAGGCGTTGAAGCAGTCTCCTCACATCTGTCTCACACTCAGTGTCTTTTTTGATGAGTTGAGGATCCCACACTCATATCTATGCAAACCTGATTGTGCCCATCGAATGCTGTTCCCAGACATAACCGCGTCACAAAACCTCTTGATGAATTTTGTGTGAGATCAACCGACATATCTCTCAAAATTCAGATTGATGCCCCTCCAGTCTCATACATTTTCGGGAGCAAATACAACAGAGATCTATTTCTCCCACTCGCTCTGCAGTATCCCGTAGTAGAACACGTCCTGGAACGAGCCGCGCTGGTAGGTGTGGTCGCGCATCTTCGCCTCCTGTCTGAATCCAAGCTCCTCCCAGACGCTCTGTGACGCCTCGTTCTCTGCGCTGGTCCGGGCATACACTCT
>KE356563.1:223993-226197 GCA_000416005.1 Haloquadratum sp. J07HQX50
TACGCGGTACTTCGTGACGGTCACAAAGTGATATTGGAGCGCGTGGACCTGTGCGACCCGGTTTCGAGGTTGTCCTTCATTTGGCCGTCCTGATTTCTATATACCCAATTGTAATAAACATTTGCAGTCGTGGGGTATTCGGCCTGTAACCGACGGTGGAACGTGTAGGAGTTGTCGGCTTCACGCCCGGCCTAAACGGCGGGATTCTCGCCTTGAAAAAAGATAGCCTTGCGATCAAAATGAGAAGTAATCTGGTGGTTTGTCGAAGTCCACCTTCCGAACTCGTGTTCTAATGAGTTAGTATGCGACGCAGTGTTCACCCGTTCCATCGTAGAGCCGGGACAGTCAAAGTAAATTTCCGGCGTGGTGCTCCAGTCCCGAGGCATATCGTGTACGACATTGAAACATTACATTTCATTTGAGGCAGTTTGGTCACCAGTTCGTCATCGGTCACCTTCCCCGCAGCTCGCCGGCGTTAACTCTCTTTTCAGAGCCTCTTCCTAGCTATCGAATGACAACGGCCAAACGTCACTCTCCCGTACTATCGGTGAATGAGCGAGTCAACAGACGCAGACACGGGACCGAAACTAAAGATCGCTGTCGTGGAGGACACACACGCGAACGAAATCCCGGAAAACATTGACGCCGATCTCTACGAGACGACGCGGCCGGAGTCATCGTTGATGACATTCTCGGCTGACCCTGAGGGTGAATTGGCCAAGGCACTCCGGCGGCACGGCTTCGACGCGTAAACTATACTGTCGCTACCCGGTTATATAGTTGCCCGCGTCGCTCCTTCGGAAACGTGTGCTCGATGTGGTGAAGCTCATATCGGGCATCACGCATACTGACTGAATGGTCCACTGGTGTTTTTAGAAAGAGAGAATGTGACGCGGTCTGGCGGCTCTTATGACTCTATGAGTTCTCGGGCTGGATGATCCACCAGCAGGCGTAGAACTTGGTGACCAGTAGAGAGCCGACGCAGGCGCCGGGATCGAACTATTTTATCCCGTTCAGCAGCGCTTGAAGTTCTTCTCTGGTGGCGTGGCCCTTCCTGACAGCATCATCGGGCTGCCGTCCACGGGATCTGACAGTTTCGATTGCCTCTGTTGCATCGTAGCCGTACTGAAACACTAACCACCCCGCAAGTGCCTGTCCGGTGCGGCCGATGCCAGCCAAACAGTGGACGACAATCGGCTCTTCTGCCTCGACAGCCGCAATGAGGACGGGGATGATCTCTGATCGAAGCCTGTCCTCGTCGATTAGTGTGTGGTCTGTTACAGGGGCGTGAGCGACTCGGTCGTCTCCGGACGCCTGGCGGTATTGTGCTAAGAGATTATCGAACCGATCGAGTTGCTCCGTCGAAAGCAAACACAAGACACGGTTGATACCCCGGGACTGCATCAACGAGATCCACTCCTCAACAGTCCCGCCCGCACGTTGATCCCACCCTGGTGCGCACGCCCCATGGACATACTCCTCATTCGGGGCTGCGGACGCAAACTGACAACTCTCGGTCATTATATATAGTACCACACAGCAATGAGTATAAACACTCGGTAAAGTTCCAATCCGCCCCGTTAGTGTAACCGTCCACTCCTGTAGACAGCTACTTCAAACGAGACTTACTCGCAGTTGCTGGTCTCATCTATTCTTTCGATTGTGTACCGGACTGACACGAACATTCTTCTCACCACCACTCTACAAATCGCTTATATGTTCGACGATTCTGATGACCTGTATTATCGAACGCTCTTTCTAGTCAGTCAATATCACGACTGGGAGACAAATTCTTGGGAGCAACTCAAGGAATCAGCAGAGCAGACGACTACTGTCATTCGGGACGTTGTGGAGAACTTGGCTGAGCATTATGACCGAATCGGCGATGAAAAACTCAAGACGCTGTATCGGCTGTGCCAGAATCCATCACGAGGACTTTCCACAGCCGAGAAACGTGACCGTGTCCGGAAGCTGGACTTCCCACCTGTGGATATTGAGCGGATTACTGACGCGATTGATGACTCGGTCGGGAGCGTCGGAGCTGCGATGCAAGAACCGGAACTCTACGTCGGAGGCAGGGATGAAAATATCAAGGCGGAACAAAAGCTCCACGACTGCTTTGAACGAATTGTGGGCATTACGACGCAGAATCAGAGTTGCTCATGCAGTTAGCGATCTGATTACGATCGAATTTCATAAGATAC
>KE356563.1:226247-227764 GCA_000416005.1 Haloquadratum sp. J07HQX50
GTATCGATGCTTAGTGCACGGTCGATGGCCCGCACGTGCTCCTCTTCTCTGAGGAACTCAGTGAATAATTAGCCTCAGATCGGAGATGTCCCGTCGTGACTCGGTGGAGACAAGATGCTGAACCTCAGACTCAAACTCGATTATTGATCAAGAATCTCCTCGAGTCGTTCTCGTTGTTCGACGACGTTTTACTCGCGGTAGGATTGGTGGGTGGTCTCGATTGACGTTTGCTTAGTCGTCTTGATATAGTCACACCGAGGTCTCTGGCCCGTTCTACTGGATTGTGGCCGGTAGTATATCCAGCGCCCAGTTCCTCACTATTCCTGCTGCAGTGTTCACGATTCACAGTGAGTGCGGGCTGATCTTTCGACCTGTGCAACCGACACCTGGCATTAAACACTTCAGCTTCCCATTTTAGCGTCGGCCCGGTGGGTGTAAATTTGAATCCAGCCACGTGGTTTATAAAACACAACTTGAAGCAGGACAGACTGAGCTAAACGACTTACAAGATGCTTTTGAACAAGTTCGAGAGAATGTGGCTTCAGAGATTGTTCAATACTATTAGACATCTTGTCCGGATGGGTACCACGATGCTGACGTGATCTATGATTTCTGGAATTAAATCAACAGGTGACTGGCCGTAGTGTCCAGGTTTCACTCGTATTCACAACGCTCGATGACGTGTGGGATATCGGGTAGTCGCCTGATAAGATAGAATCGATGAGGAAGCAGATCAGCGATAAGACCTGGGGCAGTTCGATTTACTTGAATCATAATTAGCTTACTGAGCTCTCAATATCGTCATTTGATTCAGGTTTGATACACGCACGCTCACTTAATCATGTCACGGGCTTTCTCAGTTGGCTGGATCTTCTGATTTTCATCTCGCTCGAAATAGTCATAAACTTCCATCCTCAGTTAATCCAATGTCTCTATCCGATCGACAAGACCCCATGTCTCCGCGAGTTCACCGCTCGTGGGTGGCACTCGTCGAGCGATATCTCTGGGGTGTATGCAGTCTCATTAAGATTCGTTTTAACGCATCTTGAGCGTCGTCTAAGCCCATATCCTTCGAGGCAATATCTGGGTCTCTTTTTAAGAGTTTGGCGCCGTGGCTGTGACCTGTCCTGAGGGAGTTCCAGCAACCTACTTACCGTCTTTCCGCTCGAATATCTCTCCTTAGTTTGTTACGTGCTCAAGGTATCGATGGAGCGGATTTTCACCCAGCGTATCCTCTCGAATCGCTGGACGGTTCCCCAGAATAATGAATCGCCTTTCCGGACGCGTCGCAGCAACGTTGAACCGATTTCGATTCCCAGCAGACTCTAATCCGCCCCAATCCATACTAATTTCGTACTTTCTTTCATGAGACGAATCCGCTACCGTCATGCGGTTCGCCCTCACTAACCGAAATCATTTCATCCGGACACAGTAGTGTGACCTATTATTAATATATGCGCGCAATTAATCAACCTGTCCACGTACCGGTATATTTAGATACCAACTATTTGTTATAA
>KE356563.1:227814-234458 GCA_000416005.1 Haloquadratum sp. J07HQX50
GAGATCGAGTCGTAAGATGCGTCATACTCCGAGACGCAACTCGTCCGGGCGATAGGGAGTGTCCTCTCTCCACTTGGGTGGGATCGTACGGACATCAAGGACCCTCAGGGACACATGAGCCAGTGATAACCGATTTCCAATGGCCGAGCATCGAACGGTTTCAGTAGACAACGACGGTCACACTCCCTCCCCCCGTCATCGATGTGTAAAACTATGAGAGGAGGGAGGGGGTGATGAAAAGAGAACGGCAAAAACAGGCGATAAGGCTACAGACACGAAGGAAAAGGACTCAATAGTCGAAATTTTATTCTCGGAATAAATGCATATTGCCTAACGAAGTTTTATGTGCAGTGCGTTATAATCAAAACCGTATTGAGTTTAGATGTGAAGGTTAGAAGAAGCGAAGCTTCGACTAACCGAACATGAACGTCTTCATCACGCTTCTCGTTTTTATCCACGATCTCTCTTGGTATCAACCGTCTAGTAGCGTCAAACCCAATTTTCGTGATTTGTCCCACGTAAGTTTCCCTTTCCACCCTCTGCTGTTTACACATCGATGACGGGGGGTGGGGGTCACGGGACTCCATGTCGTGATATCATTTCAGGTGCGTTAGAAGGATCTGATGTGGGAGTGAACACTCCGTGTTCTCTGACTCACCGACAACAGCTCAGGACTCTCTCGACCTCTGTCCCACTACTATCTCGACTTTACACATCGAACACGGGGGGTGTGTTCTACATCGGACGCTCGATTGGCTTCTCACCCCTCGTGAAATTCTTTCAGTTGAGCATTCACGATTGAACTGAGAAGTTCCTCCTGCTGGGCTATTCCTTCCAAGCGAGTATCATCGACAATCCGATTCATCATCGCTTCTGGATCACCCGTAAATGTGAATTCCATATACATCCCGCCGCCTCTTCCGCGGCTTTTCCGGGATGTTGAAATCAACCCGTACGTCGAGAGTTCTTTGACATACTTGACATAGGTCTCACGGGTCATCTGGTCCGCATCGAGTTCATTCGTCACCCACTGATAGAGTTTGAATCCAACCGGGCTTGGGACGGAGCTTCCCGTTCGGTTCGAGTGATGCGCAACTGCTGCAGTTGCGTATAGTGAAATCTTCTTTTGTGTTGTAAGCCCCTCAACGAGCTTCAATGACCGGTCTTTGTCGATCTCCTCCTGAGATTCTCGGACGTGATCCTCCGTGACTACTTCATCTCCCCGTTCGTCTGCGAGGTCACCGGCGCCGCGGAATAGGTCGATTGCCTTCCGTGCGTCACCGTGACTTTGTGCAGCGAATGCCGCCACGAGCGGAGTCACGTCGTCTTCGAGAGCATCTTGACGGAACGCATCGCGTCGATTTTCGAGAATTTCGCGCAGCTGGTTCGCGTCGTAATCTGGGAAGTATTCGTCACGTGGATTGAATGAACTCTCTGCACGCCCGTCGATGTCTTGCATAAATTTTGGGTCGTTCGTGAGTGCTGCGACGGACACGCGGCCTTCGATTTCGTTCGTGTTACTCGCCCGCGATAGCTGATAGAGAAGCTTCGAGTATGCGGGTTCGTCGTTTTCGCGCCGGCCGATCAAGAGGTCAATCTCGTCGAGAATGAAAATGACCGAATCATAGTACTCGTTGATGAGTTCGTACAGACGTCGGTACTTGCGCTTCGTCGATACGCCGGTCTCTGGAACACCGACTTCCGTACCAACGTCCTGGGCGACGGTTTGGACGAGTTCGTAGACGGCCTGATCGAGCGTATTGATTGGCTGGCAGTTGATGTCGACAACGCCGAATCGTTCGCCTTTGGATTGACAGAGCTCGATGATCTGTTGGGTGACGGCCCCGATGATGAGTGACTTACCTGTCCCCGCGGGACCGTACAGCAGCATATTCGGCGGCCGATTTCCTTGCAGAGTCGGCTTCAGAAACGAAACGACGGACTCGAGCTGGTCGTCACGGCCCACGATTCGCTCCTCATCGATAATTGTGTCAGGCTCGACGAGATCACGGTTGACGAAGACCGATGCGTCACCCTCATCATCGAGCATATCACGGATCGACCGCTGAGCGCCCTCTTCGGCCGATTCCTGATTTTGGCTCGAATCTCCGGCAGCATCCTCACGGGCGGATTCTAACTGCTGTCCATCCGATGTAGAACTAGTTCCTTCATCAAGGGTGGATTGATCCGCCCCTTCTTGATCACTACCGGCCATATGCCTGCTGTACGCCGGAGAATTAAAAAGATTAACCTCCGTCGATGTTTATTCGCCCGCTTAATCCGATATATCGCCTGAAATCAGCACTTTCACGGCTCGTTAGTTAGCACCGATACCGAAGTATATCTGATGGAAGACCCCCCGTCATCGATGTGTAATGTAGAACCGGCTCGCCTTCATGTGAATTACGTATCTGTAATCGGAACAAGTTGTCTCCCGCCCCACCATCGAAGTGCAAGCCGTCCGTCTGACACCCCCCGTCATCGATGTGTAAACACAGGGTCGACCATCCCCCCGTCATCGATGTGCAAATTGGTTCGGTCTCTATCTCTCCAGATGCTCAACGTTCAATTTACTCTTCGCAGACGGGGTGTTCTTGATCGACCTGTTACTCAATTCCTCTCTTACACGGAGTCCTCTCGTAACTCTTGTCATCCCACGAGTTGTAGGTCCCTCCAATATACAAAACCGGCTTAATAGAACGCTATCGCTGGAATACGGCATATTTACACTTTGTACACGGGGTGTATGGTGAGAACCTGTCAGCGGATACACTCGTGACCAGGGGTGTAGTCTGTCTCAAATAAAGAATTATGCTCCAACTGCGCAATTTCTCTTTTGTTAGTGGCTAAAATTGGCTCTACCGCCTATTAACGACTCGATCCGATCTACAATTCATTTTCCCCCTATTTTCACTCTGGACGAGGGGTGTGTGGTCACTTTTTTCAGGTGTATCAAAGTCAAATAGCACACCGGGTGTCCATTTCGCCGATTATTACGTCATCACTGATGAATGTCAGAGGCTACTAGTCAGAATTGACCGGAGCTTTATATTTATACGTCACTGTGTCACCGTCCCGCCACTGCCAGTAGTAGTAGCGATTGTCGGTGATCATCGTGCTCGAAATCCTCTTTCCGACGGTAGATCAGCGGCGGGGAGAGATACGAGGACTTGGTCGGGGATGGAGAGTTCTTTGAGCTCGTCCTCTCTGGGTTCTGTTAGGACGCACTGTGCAGGACACAGGGCCATGCGCCGAGGTGAGTCTCGATGTGGCGGCAGATCCAACGTGCTGTTTTTTTATACTGTGGCTATCACGGACGTTCATGGGTAGTAGCAGATTAACTGCAGTCCAAGCGAGCAAAGAGCTCTACGAAGTGATGGCAACGGATCTCTCATTCGATGAGAAGGCCGAACGTGCACTTGATCTGGGCAAGGAGTACCTGAACGCTGACAACGGACATATAGCCAAAATTGATCAACAAGCCGAGTACTGGAAAGCTACCAGTAGTACAGATCCACCAGATGGCGAGTTTCCAACAGGCCTCCGAATTAATCTCTCAACCACATATTGCCGGCTGACAGTTGAACGGGGTGACTCGATTGCGTTACATGACGTGCCGAATCAAGGATTGGAGACCGATCCTGCCTTCGAAGCCCACGGAATTCACTGCTATCATGGAACGCCACTTAGAGTCGATCAAGATATCTATGGAACAGTCTGTTTTGTCGCCGACGCCCCTCGTGACCACCCGTTTACAGACGACGAAACACTGTTTGCAGAGCTCATCTCCCATGCCCTCGAACACGAACTCCAACGGAATCAACTGCTAGACCGCGTTGATCGATTGGATCAGTTTGCCAGCGTCGTCTCACACGATCTCCGGAATCCGCTTAATGTCGCACAAGGACGGCTCTCGATTGCTAGTGAGGAGACCAACAACGAGCATATCGAGATAGCTATGGATGCAACTGAGCGAATGGAGGGTATAATCGCAGATGTGCTCTCTATGACTCGACAAGGACAGAATATCGAAGAAACCGAGCGGGTTCACCTGTCATCGACCGCTGAGGCGTGCTGGCAGTCGGTGGAAACAGATGACGCCGAGCTCCTGATCGAGGTGGATATGCTATTCCAAGCAGACCCCAGCCGCCTCCGACAACTTTTAGAGAACCTGTTTCGGAACGCGGTCGAACACAGCGGTGAGGACGTGCTGATTCGCGTGGGGGCACTGTCTGAAAAAGAAGGCTTCTACGTCGAGGACAATGGGCCAGGCGTTTCCGACTCGGAGCAAGAAAATGTGTTTGAGGCGGGCTTTTCGACAGACGATGACGGGATCGGACTCGGGCTCTCGATTGTTGACGCGGTCGTCTCTGCTCACGGGTGGATGATTCAATTAACCGAGCCAGTAACTGGAGGAGCACGATTCGAAATTAGTAATGTAGTAACTGTGTTGAATTCATAATCACATCATTGATACTTCTTTTATGCTGCATACGATCCCTATCTCCTGCACGATGACCAGTAATAGGATTGCTCATCAAATACTCTTTCACTGAGTTATTCGAGAGTCTTGAGTGGTGATCTATTGGTTTTCATCACAGTATCCGCTTGGTAACATAACGACGACGTGTGAAGCAGATTTGTTCATAACCACTTAGAGTATCCAGTCGCAGACATAAGCTCTCCATTCACCATGGTTACTAGAAACCGATTACCAACTGAGGATTTCAACAGAGCCAAGATACTTGAGAATCTAATGTTACCCCGTCTCACAGGCGACCCCGGAGTCTGTCTTGCTGCTGGTAGGAAAGGGTGATATCAATTACGAGCAGAGGGCAGCGCGACATTGTGTAACTCGAGTACCAACCGCTGATGTTAGGGAGAGTCAGCCAGTTGACGTCTAACTACTCCGGGTGTCATCTAATACTACCCAAGTTTGTTCATCATGTGTGTTCACAAGTAACACTCAGTACACGTATTCATAAAATGATCACACTGATAACATTGATAGACTGTATTCATGACACTGTCTGACGAAGTTTCGAGATGGTGGTCATGCATCACTCACATATGCTTGTATACTCGACATATAGTGAGGCTGGTGGGGTGGGTAAAACTACCAGAGCAGCAAATTTCGCTGGTGCACATGCCCGCGCCGGACTGAGGCCGCTCGTCGTCCCACTTGACCCACAGGATGGAGACTTGTCACGGTTGTTCGACGCTGATAGCGACCGAACGGATTCAATTGATAATGTCGTGCGTCATATGATCCGCCGCCCAAAGGGTGAGTTTGATGATCTGATTCGGACTGTTGAGGGCGTGGATAGTCGTCCGTCGAGACTGAAACCACGCATCGAAACGATTGGTCGTGTTGCTGGATTTGCTGCGTGCTTGTTCCCCAAATACAGGTTTCGGTCGCCGATTCGCCGGATGATAGAGCCGTCCTCAATGTACCCGACGGGTCGAACGGCGGGTTCTGATATGCTGTCCGTGTGAGTGTCTGATAGGGGGTAAGCACCAGATGTGGCCTCTGTCGGGAAAGGGGAGGTATCGTGATCGACACGGGAGCAGGGGGATGTCTTGTCTGGAGCCGGCTTTCACGACGTTATTACTATTGAGAATATGAAGCGAACCGAGGAGGAAGATAATAAAAACCTCCCCGTATGCATCTTCATACGGCTGAATACTGATTATACGACGCTGGGAGGATTCGTACTCACACCTGTCGTCGTGGCTGGCGTGTTCTGTCTGACCTGCAGGACTTCGACGTCGCAATCTTGACACTGTAAAGACCAAGCGGCGTCAAGTCTTCTACCATCTCAAATCGCTGCAAGAACAAGACGTTCTCAATCGGGAACGCGGAATTTCCCTCTGTAGACTTCTTGAATGAAGAGCACTTAATCACGTCTGATGTCTGGATAAAACGTTTTTCGAATGTGGAGACACTCCCAAGAGTACTTACTTTTCATCGATATACGAATAGACGTGATTAACGGGGATGGCATCACACCAGAGGTGCGTACAGGGCTTACGAATCTTGTGACTGTTCTGGGGGTTGCGGTGTTTGGCTGGTCGGCGGGTGCGTTGCTTATTATTTACTGGATTGAGGCAGGTGTCGCACTGGCCCGTGGATTCTTTCAGGGTCCATTCGCGCGGCGCGAGCCGGAGGAGCTGACTCCTGGGCAACAGAGAGTGAGAGGAAAGTTGCCCTTTGCATCTTGGGAAAACAAACGCGGCGGTGTCTCGATAGGTCCGCTCCCACCAGTCTACCCGCGGAACATGTCGGCGGTGTCCGCATCTATCATAGTGACACTCATTTTCTGGCCCATCGCTGGGGGGTTCGTCATCGCGACCGTCGGGCCGGAGCTCCCCATCGGAACGGTATTGCTCGCGGTGGTTGGTGTCGTCGCCGGACACACCGTCGGTCTGATCAACTACTTCAGGAACAACCGATACATCGAGGACACCGTCAATTCGGCGATGTCCAGACGGTACGCGATTGGTGTGTTTGTGCTCGGTGTCGGTGGGGTATTCGCCTTTTCGCGTGCGTCCCCACCGTCAGTGCTGTTCCTCATTATCGCGATTGGAAAACTTTTCGCGGACCTCGTGATTGCCAGAGCGGAAGCGTCAAACACGACGTCACC
>KE356563.1:234508-236210 GCA_000416005.1 Haloquadratum sp. J07HQX50
AAATATCGGAAATGATCAATGACAAGATCAATATCGATCCGTGCCTCAGTAATTGGCTTACCATTATCCAGTGACTCAAGTTGAGCGAATTCTTCTTTTTTACTCTCAACTCTATCAGCCATTGTCTCTAATAATGCTTGTCGGTCAGCTGATGACATATCAGAAACACGTTCATCGTAGCCCTCCTGTGCTGCATCGACTGCACGGTCAATATCTGCGGCTACACCGGCTTGCACCTCAGCTAATGTTTGCCCTGTCGTTGGGTCATGTGTTTCGAATGTCTCTCCGGATGCACTCTGAGTCCACTCCCCACCAATATACAGTGACCGGTGAGTTGGCATTACCTCATTTGCTGCCTGCTCGTGTCGCTTTTTGATTGCTGATTTACGCTCTGCTGTTGATTGCACTTCATTATCAGTTGACATACGCATACAATTATTATAATTATTAATATTAAAATGCTTTGCCGGAGATACCAGCCGCGTGATGGAATCGCTACGAGGAGCACACTTGCGAAGGCGATAGTTCCAGCTAACAGGTGAATCACAAAGATAATCGAAGCATCAGCAACAATCGTCCGAAGAACAGTTGAGCAAACGTGCTTAGATTGAGTTCATTTACCGGTCGGGGAGATGTTAGTATCCGGACTAAAGGGTCCCTGCTAACGTTCTACTGCTATTTTGTCCACTGCTGTCTTTATATTCTGTATTCCAGACATCCAAGGTGTGAAACTCAACGACAATACCTACCAATAAGATGTGTCTCTAATCAATTGTATTCACTATTTGACGGCAAACTATCACCTGTTGGGGCATGTAATCTTATACCATATCGTGGAATAATATCAATCATGTCAGGTCGTGAACTACTTGACGCGGAGGGCATCGAACCAGGCCAGCAGCGGACGCTAACAGTACTGGGACTCGACACATTCGGGTCGATGGAAAAAATAGGTTAGCGATTCAATTGGGCGCGCCCGCCCATCGAATCGTGAACACATTCACTCGACCAGACACCTTCCTGATGAGAGCTACGTTTTAGCCTCAGTTCTCAGGTCAGTTGGGAAGTACCGACTCTGAGGATATCACAGACATCATGATGAATTCGAACGAGGTTCCTCAGGTTACGTTGGAGTAGACTGCAGATACAATATTTATCAGTTGTCAAACCTTTCGTTCATTCCTCCATGATTTCAAACTTCTCAAAACGAGTGACATAAGACATTTAGATAATCTTGTGAATGCCACAGGTATTGCCTCAAATACTCCTCTCTTTCCATTTTCTTCCTTCAACGCTTCAATGATGTTAAGAGAGAACAGTCACACCCTCTTTATTCCCCTTGAGATAGTCAGTCTGCATGCAAATGTACCCGCACGACCACGTACAATTAGTGTGTGGGTACAATCCTTGGAAGAACGAAACATAGTTGACATGTTCTGAGCCGTGTGCTGTATCCCATCTCAGTCATGTCACACGATTGTCTGCCTGAGACGTAACAAGTATTAGTATTGCACATACGAGCATGTGTACACGTGACATTACCACGGCATAGCGCGGTGATTATGCTTATTTTGATGCTGACTGTTTTTATGACAGGGGTCTCGGGTGGTGGATTCGTCAGGATGGCACAGGCGCAATCGAGTAATACACCTACGGACGTGGACACGATCGATCTGGTTGGCCACGGGACTGACTCAACCCC
>KE356563.1:236621-238221 GCA_000416005.1 Haloquadratum sp. J07HQX50
CGAGTGGGACGGTCGATGTCGGATCAGTGGGAATGAATCTTGGGTCAATCACTGGTGTCAGTATTAATACGCTTCCGGAGGCAGTGGTTGCTTCGGCACTGGGCATCATCTGTTGTCTTGTTGGTCTGCACGCCGTCAATCTGACTGCATGGGTATTCAGAACGCTGACAGAGCGACTCCTCAAACTCGGGGTTACACCGGAGCGGAGTAATATGTCTACACAGTAAGGTTGGGTTACTGACAGAGCGGAAGCAGGGAGTGAGGTTTGTTCATTATTTAGTTTTACTGTACCGCCTATTGTAGTCACCACAGTAGCTGCACAAACATCATGAGTAATTTGTGCAGAGACAGTCCGATCTAAATACGATAGAGTGAATCCCACCATGACCCAGGATATCTACCTCATGTCGATGTCAATGGCAACGTAACCAGGTCCCCGGTGATTTCCCAGATGCCAGACGTGAATCCTGGATTCACGCGCTCGATGATTCATCACATTCAGCAACGACTACTGTCATCCCAAGAAACAGTAATCCGAACCCAGCGACACAAGCCAAGATTGATATCTGTGTGAGAAGTGTGCCGGTCCATGCGACAACACCACCAACAACCCCTGAACGCTTTCGTTGACTTGGCGAGGTGTCGTCGCCATGAAATAGAGCAAAGTACGCTTGCCAATGTGCTATCACCATCGAACTGACAGCCACATAAAGTGGGAAGAGTGAGGTCCTCAGCAAGTGATCTGTCGTTGCGAATTTGACGACAGAGACTGTCACAACGAGTCCAATAAATATTGACACAAGATATCGAAGGCCAGGACGCATATCTCACACCGTGATGCCAGGAGATATTTATACCGGCTGGGTTCGTTCCAGAACATCTTACCGAAGCAGATATTCTGCCCTACCCTGCTGTCTCTGCACAACTATACTGAGGAATGAGTATACATACAGTCGTTAATACTTTGTCATGTGTTGAGAGTCACTCACTCGTGAATACGTCGCCACCGTGGTGGTACGCCATGTTCCAGGATTTTTCATCATGACTTCCCCACTGTCGCCCATCTCAGACGGCGACAGTCGCCTCCGCCTCACTCACCTCACGGTTTTATTCAGTTTCAAGATACTCAGTTAATAAGAGCACGTCAGTATGGTTGAGAAAGAGGCAGTATTAGATGGCTACGATACCGTCGCAAGAGTATATACTGAAGAGCGGTCACGCACTGATAACGAACACAAAGCGCTGTCTTCGCTTCTGAATTTCCTTTCGCCAGAGTCGCGGGTCTTAGACGCCGGTTGTGGTGGTGGAGAGCCAGTTCTTCGACAGTTGACCAGCCAACTCCAACAGACGATTGGACTGGATTTTTCGACAAAGCAACTCGAGATAGCTGCCTCGAACGCCCCCGAGGCGACGCTGCTGTGTGGCGATATGACTCGGATTCCATTGACGGATGGGTGTGTCGATGCTATCTTCGCGTACCACTCACTGATTCATATTCCGTCGGACACACATCAGACAGTCATCGACGAGTTTACGCGGGTTCTCCGCCCTGGTGGTCGGTTACTCGTATCCGAGGGTCCCCGGAAGTGGGACGGGACGA
>KE356563.1:238241-239842 GCA_000416005.1 Haloquadratum sp. J07HQX50
TAGTTTTGCACATCGGGCGCTCGATACAGTGTGCAATAATCCAGGTTGCACCGTTGACTCATCACAGAGAGATGCCAATCTGGGAGGGTCGTGCAAAAAATGAGAATGAAGAGCACCGATGAGCAGGAGCAACTCTGGGAGAATCCCGTATTCGCGTTCAGGTGGGTATCAGAACTCGAGTTGAGACTGAGATTGAGAAGGATCCCTGTATCTCTCACGGTTCGAATTATCGAAACTGAGGTGAGACGATGAGGAGGGCGGACCTGCGCTCCCGATTGGCGAACTCGAACTCACCGGTAACCGGTCAGTTAGATAAAAAATAAGAACACTATCGCGATCCGCAAGGTCGGACCAACATGTTCTCGCAGGTGTTGGTGGTGGTGTTCATACTGCACTCACACAAGCATGATGAGATATATTGATGAATTGAATATCATTTAGCACAAAGACGGGTTTCCATATGACAATACAAAAACTGACTTTGAGAATCTTTAGAAAAATTTACATTACCCTCACTCTCACTTTGGCGTGAGTTTGGGGATGAGTTCTACTCACAACAGTATCGTAGTATAAAAACACGACCGCCAGGACGGCTTCCGGTCGTCGATCTGTGTCTTCCTATCCTGTGACATGAGATGTCACCCACGGAGGAATACGTCAATCTCCCGTGTGACTGCTTGATCGCGCTTGATCAGGTTCGAGTACAGGCTCGCGAGTTCGCTGGCGTCAAGACTCTGCCGCGCGCCTGTGGTTGTTCCATCTGGTGTCACGCTCGTTCCAATACTGACATACGTGACCTGCACCTGATTAAGTGCGGCATCAAGCGAGGTTGCAAGCCCACGTGCGGCTGGTGCGACAGCACCCCATTCGATTTGCTTGGAGACGGCTCCCTCAGCGTAGGTCGTCCCACTGAACACGACTGTCCCGTCTGTGTCACGAAGATCCGGAAGCGCGGCTTGGACGCAAGCTAGTGACCCAGCGACCCGGACATCAAAGATTGATCGGAGGCGTTCAACACTCGCGTCGTTGATCGGTCGACCGCCACCGCCAGTTGCGTTGAGTATGACCGCTCCGATCTGACCAAGTTCAGCCTGAATACGCTCAGTGCCCGTTTTGACGGCTTCTGTATCGGTCACGTCTGTTGGTACTGCAACCGCCCCCTCACCGAGATCCGCTGCGAGCTCTTGAATGAACGAAGCACGTCGAGCGAACAGACCGACATTGTAGCCCTCGCCGTGTAGCTGTCGTGCCGTCGCCTCGCCGATTGTTTCTCCGACGCCCGCAATAACTACCACATCGGCCATATCTGTGGCAGGGCAAGCGGGGAGAAAAAACAATCTCGAAAAAGCATACAACACACACGATCGACCTTAGCGAACTCGCTAAGGGAATGCCTGGTCGTCGAGGATCGTATCCACAACGTTGCGACCGTCTGGGGTCACCACATGAGTCCCCTCGCCAGGGCTGTCGATGAAACCAAAACCACCTGAGAGCATATGTTTATTTTCACTGTTTCTCTCCCGGCAACAGTGAGTTGGGGGTTATATACCATCAGTCGGATTCTCATGATATGGCTCACAGTCAACAGACACAGACAGACG
>KE356563.1:240493-241689 GCA_000416005.1 Haloquadratum sp. J07HQX50
TGATATCATCATTCGCTGGGTCAATTCCAAGTGCGTCTGGCGCCCAGTCATAGCGGATCCATGATAGCGCTTGATTGTGAATGTTATCTGCACGCTTAAACTCACACAGCTCATTCTCCGTGGCGATGTAGCGAAGTGCCTTGTCGGTTAACTGTGGTGCTGCATCGAGACCATCTGATATCCGAATATCAGCCCACGTCTCCCACTCTTCTGCGCCGTTGTGAGACTCGTTATACTCGATGGGTTCGTCGTCGTCGGTCTGCTCTTTGATGCCAGTCATCGTGTTATCTCATCCAAAAAATGTTGAAGATGTCTATCATATCTATCATATCTATCGTGTCTATCCGTGGAATCTGCGGGTAGGCGTAGAGTTTCACATACCAGAGACGACGTTTGGGCGGTCGTGTCCACGTGTCCACCCTTAGACGCAACATCTCGTGATGGCAAGCCTGTCTGTCGGTATGATTTGGTTTCGGGGTCGGGCTCGGGCTCGGGTTCAGGTCCAGGTCCGGTTTTCTCTACGATCCAATGTCCCTCGTCTGAGGGTGGACGCATGGACGTGGTTTCGAGCAGGCTAGCTTGTACGGTGGGTCTCTGCGTCTGCTCCTGCCCTGTGTCCAGCTGAGTAGACGTGGCAGACGTAGTATCGTGATTATGATACATTAGCTGCCACCTCGGTCACTGTCTGTTCACCGAACGGAATCGACATATCAAATGAATCGGTACGCATATATCTGCTACTGTGGGACCAATCAATGGGAATTATCACGTCATCATCGTGATTGACGTGATGATACTGACGACAGAGGAAGTCACTGTTAGATAGATCATGAGATCCTCTGTTGTCATGCGTCGAAATGTGACGTATCTCATCATCGTTGACCGGCGTATGCAAACTCTGAGGCTTCTTTCGGTCATGTTCATGTCTGATGATACAGACGTGCTCCCGAATTTTTCGGAATTTCATAATTATACGGTTTGTCTCAGACGGCAGCATTGCCACTTAGGAGATTGTAAACTCCGAAGGGCTCAACACTGGCGACGCTCTCTCATGTCACCGTCACTGACGTTTCAAGACATCAAGACGTTAGATTGCGATATTTAAAACCGTTCCGAGCGTGCGTCTGCGTCGGTATCTGTTTATATTATCACTCCATCTGAGCGCAATCTGTCGACCCCACGAACAAAACACAGAA
>KE356563.1:241709-242731 GCA_000416005.1 Haloquadratum sp. J07HQX50
TGACAAATCGGGTGAATCCGTCTTGCCACCGCGTTGATCGAGTCGTTTCTCCTGTGCAGAATCATCCCACCACAACTCACAGCCATGTTGAATGGCGATGGGGAGGACTTCTCTCGTTATTGAGATGGTTGGTTGAACCGTGTCGGTTGCGACAAATGGACCGGTTGGAATATCGTGGATGTTCTGATAATTGACGCCGTCTGAAAATCCCATGTTACTGTGTCTCCGTATGTTCTGGTGATTCTGAGCCGGTACGAATCGCGTGTTGGATGATCGTGAACGTATACTGCGTGCCATCACGGAGTAACAAGTGTGTACCCGTCATGCTCACACACCACCGAGAATCTCCAGTATCGTTATTGTCACAACGATCAGTATTGCGACTGCCGTGAATGAGTTTGAGAGTATGACGATGGCACCTGATATGAGTAACCCAAAGAGGAGATTCAATCCGATGAACAATGTGTCGACACCGGAAAGCTCATTCTGGGTCACCACTCCCTTTCACACTCGTTTCGCCGTACTCGATCCCGGTGAGTGTATACTCGGTGTTTGTTTCCCAGCGATTATTACAGTCACTACATTGCCATTTCGCACAGATGCGGTCTGGACCACGGTCGCCGACATACAGTGCGGAATCAGTATAATCAGTGAATACTTCCTTCGACCCACACTGCGGACACGGTGTCACGAGTTCTGATTTCGCTATCATGATTCAGTGTCCTCACACACGAGTTTTGTCTCATCATAGCTGACTTCACATGGTGTCCGTGTGTTCCACATTCGCTCACATGACGTACAGATGAGTGTTCCCTCGACGATTGTTGTGTGGTTGTATGCGTCGAACAATTTTGCTTTCCGTTCACGTTCTCGTAATTCGCAAATCTCGACATCGTCTGTTTCACACGATGGACATGGTGTCGTGAATTCCTCATTGTCGAGTATCACGGTGTATCACCCGTGCCATCCGCATCATTCAAATCACTCGTACCATCCGTATCATCCGCTGACACGCGTGCAAT
>KE356563.1:244747-247178 GCA_000416005.1 Haloquadratum sp. J07HQX50
ACTTGTGGTTAAGTATATTCAGTCAGTTGAATCGGAGAAAGACAACAAACATCATGTTATTTTTTATGTCATGCTTATGATAATGAAACATGAACACGGGTGCAGTAAGTGCGGTCCAAGCGCGTCGGGAACTCTATGAGGTGATGGCAACAGATCTCTCGTTCGATGCGAAGGCTGAACATGCGCTTGATTTGGGCGAGGAGTACCTGAACGCTGACAACGCTCATTTGACCAAAATTGATCAACAAGCTGAGTACTGGAAAGCTATCAGCAGTACCGACCCACCAGATGGTGAGTTTCCAGCAGGTCTTCGGGTTGATCTTTCAACCACGTACTGCCGGCGAACAGTCGAACGAGGTGACTCGATAGCACTACATGACGTGCCGGATCAAGGATTAGAAACCGATCCCGCCTTCGAAGCCCACGGAATCCACTGCTATCATGGAACGCCAGTTAGAGTTAACGGGGAGATATATGGGACAGTCTGTTTCGTCGCCGAGGACCCTCGTGATCACCCGTTTACAGACGACGAGACGCTGTTTGCAGAACTCATTGCTCGTATGCTCGAACACGAACTCCAACGTGATCGGCTGCTGACCCGCCTCAATCGATTGGACCAGTTTGCGAGCGTCGTTTCACACGATCTCCGGAATCCGCTCAACGTCGCTCGAGGACGGCTCTCGATTGCTAATGAGGAAACCGATAGCGAACATATCGAGATAGCTGTGGATGCAATTGAGCGAATGGAAGATCTAATTACAGATGTGCTTGCTATGACTCGACAGGGACAGGATGTCGATGAAACCGAGCGAGTTCATCTGTCATCGATTGCCGAGGCATGCTGGCAGTCGGTTGAAACGGGCAACGCCGAACTCCTCAATGAGGTGGATCTGCTTTTTCAAGCAGACTCTGACCGCGTTCGACAACTCTTCGAGAACCTGTTTCGGAACGCGGTCGAACACGGTGGTGAGGACGTACTGATTCGCGTTGGAGCACTGCCTGAGAAAGACGGCTTCTACATCGAAGACAATGGATCAGGCATCCCTGATTCGAGACACGAAGATGTGTTTGAAGTAGGCTTTTCGACAGGTGACAACGGGAATGGGATTGGACTCGGACTCTCAATCGTTGAGGCGGTTGTCTCTGCGCACGGCTGGACGATCCAAGTAACCGAGACGACAACTGGTGGAGCACGATTCGAAATCAGTAATGTCGTAACTGTCCTGAATTCGTGATCACATTTCTCATACGTGTTATCATCGTACAGATACTCAATCCGTTGATTAACAACGAGTAGTATCATCACTCATCCGGTGGTCTTGCACCAAGTGAGGGCGATTTGACTATTAATAATAATCAACCGAACCCACCGTCCACATTGTCAGATATATCAACTTCACATAGATGTATAATACACGTTGCTATCGTGGCGATATGACGGGAGACCGACAAGGCAGGGGTGGCACTCACAACGACAATCACTGTCAAGACCGAGACGAGAACAGGCGGTGACGATGTCGGCTCTACTCGAGACTGAAGCATAACTCCTCTCGGAGGCAGAATTTCGTCTCTCGGAGCATCGACCGTCTGGGGATAATTGCCACTCGCAGGTCGTGTGGGAGGAACCCCGAGCTGATCAGTCGATAGCACTCGAGTAGAGAGCCAGATTTGTTCCGACTCTCTGCAGTCACCAGTGACACAACACTTCCATTACCACCCCAGACTCACGAGCTCGACTCCGATTTTCGAGTGGATGTCTCTGTGTGTGTGTGGCTCCGACATCAGCTGCAATGCTGAGCGAATGTTCACGTCCGACTCACATTGGAATATCGGCTTTGAGCAGGATTTCATCTGAGAGCTCTCATATACTCCAATATAACTGAACAACTAATACTCAGACAAAGTTCATCAAGAGCAACGTCATCCGAGCGATTCAGTACCTATCAATATCGTTTTTTTGTCCCATTTTGCTAACAGATGCATACGAAGTATAAAAACTAAACTCACTTTTAAGATTTCAGAGAGTAACTATCTCTTCTGCAACCGAGACCGTGGGTTGATATATTGATAACGTATCAGAGCAACAACTGTAGCGCTGAGCAGAGCACATAACCGACTGGTGATGTGATTTTGTTGTATGAGAGTGCCTCATCGACGGTCATATTGCCACTGATGGGTATTCGCATCATTTATTATTTCACCAAGCGTTTCAGCACGTGGTCATGATAAGTCGGGGTTCAATTGTGGTCATGGCGATCGGCGGAGCACTCCTGATTATTTCGATCGCCCATCATTCTCAGGAGTGGATGCGAGTTGCCTCCCGGCTGGGACCTATCATTTCAGTGATTCTTGACGGCGGGTTAGCAATTAGTCTCATCTCGGCGGGATGGTGGCTACGGAAACAGCAGACAACCCTCACCCCCGATGAAAA
>KE356563.1:247228-248653 GCA_000416005.1 Haloquadratum sp. J07HQX50
CGTCGTCGATTCTGTCGCCGCTCATACCTCACGCTAGGTGACCGGTCGTGAAAATCCTAGTGTGCCGCCACACTACCCAGTACCAGAAGATATCGTTCTAGTTCGAGGGTGCTGGAAGGCGCCCATCCGGACGTGAAACACGACCCTTGTTTTATCTCGTGATCGACCGACGCAGATGCTTACAGCCGCCTTCGGGTGAGCGCTGCTGCCAGTCAGGGCAGGTACACGACTCGTCGATGACGTCGACTTCGTACCGGTCTCCGGACGCGGACTGAACCTCGCAGCGGCCACCTTTCGAGAGGAGCGAAACGTCCATCGCTTCGGCGACAGCACGCTTCGTTCGGGGCTTGAGATCGTCCTGTGACTTTGGGTTCTCGTCGACGACCAGTCGACATCGTGGGCACCCAGTGCACCAAGTATCTTCACCGGTGCTGACCCATCGGGCCGATCACGACGCAGCTTCTCGTTGACGTGGATTCTCGTCGACGTGGAGATTCTAGGTCGGATCGGTATCGAAACAGGCGAGGATATGATTTTAGAGGTGAATCCCTGTGTCAGTATGCTTGAACCACTTACCGGTGAACAGATCGGGTGAGGGTATACACAAATAATGAGACCGAAAACACCCCAATAAACCCCTCAATTTGTGCGGATAATTTGAGTGCACTCGCGTTAAAGAATGAGTTTGGTTGCAGGAATAGCGTGACGAATGATCCAAAACTGGCGGTACCAGCCTCTAATATTGTCATATTTGACTCATTTCCGAGAAGGTAGTCCCCGACAGCCCAATAAAAAATACTGAATATTCCTATCACGACAAGTGACCAAGCAAGAACTCGTTGTATCCGCCAAGGTGGTAGACTAGTCTTCCATCTCGTGCACAACTCCGAATAGTGTGTTATCTTCGAACGTAATATGATGTTCTACTTCATAGAGTGTGTCTTGCGAGCATCCACAGATCAAATAGCAGTATCCGTACTGCCAAGATCAACGGGGAAAGCAGGTAAGCAACGGATGTGATCATTAATATCAAATACATATGATCATAATCTCAAATTAGCACTCCACTCGTGAATCAGCGTAGACTCAGAGAGCCAAACTCTAGTAGAATATGCCAGTTAACACAAGTCCAGACCGAGCAGATGGGCAGGACCACTCGAGAAAATGGCGCAAAATAGCACAGAATAAGCATGCTTTCTGTGCTGACCTTCGCGCACCTCGCGTGTGCACTTGTTCTCGGAGTAATCTTCTCTTCGGATAACCTCCTGGCAGTATTGATTGGTGCAATTGGTGCTTTTCTCCTGTTTCCACTGGCTGTAATTTCTGCTCTCCTCAGTGTAGGGCTCTCTGCTCTGAGGGGGCGTGCTTCCTGTCGCAGGTGAGTATGGGGCTATACTCGGAGCGTATGTGGATGGTGGCTACGGG
>KE356563.1:248703-253023 GCA_000416005.1 Haloquadratum sp. J07HQX50
TGACGTGTCTGCCGGAATGCAGACTGAGGCTAGACAGCGTCTCAAACACGATGGTATCGACGTTGAGCGACTTGAAGCTGATCTCATCACATATCAATCTGTGTATAATTACTGTAAAGATCACCGAAGCGTCTCACGCTCCTCCGGCGAAAAACATAATAATCCAGCTTCAAATCTCACGCACATGCGAAAAATCGCTGGACGGCTCCAGGCGATTGTGGAAAACAACTTGACACGGTGGATCAAGAATAATGTCATCAATGGTGGGTCATATGAAGTGGATATCGAAATCTGGGTCACATGTCAAGATTGTGGTGCCCGTCGCTCACCAAAGACACTCGTTGATTCAGGCGGGTGTCAGTGTGCGAGTGAATCTGACTTATCAGGTGTAGACGCAGACGGAGATGAGACAAACTCCACAGATATTGAAAGTGACCACCGATTGAAGAACTAATCGCGTGGATCCTTTCCTAAATCACGGTCAATTGTGTGCAGGGATTCGATTGCAGATTGACCAGTTGTCTATGATATGCTGTTGATAATCTATCTGGAGCAATCCTCAGCGACACAGGCTGGATTCTCAAGTTGGAATTGACGTTGAACTCGGAGTCGGAGTCGGAGTTGGAGTTGGAGTTGGAATTGAAATCAGACGTAACTCACATGATGGTGAGGAGAAAGTCAGTCAGTCCTTGGATTCCGCTCATTATTTTCGGGGGTCCCCCGTGTTCGATGACGTCGACTGGAATATGCAGCCAGACCGCCAATAACAACAGTAAGTAAAATCGCTGTGAGGAGATCCAGTTGGTGGAGCCATCGAGGTCCGTCGATTGCGACTGTGAGGATATCAAATAAATCAACGCTAATCCCAGCGCCCCCACAAGCGCCGATGACCAGAAGTGGTACCAAACGGGATTGATCGGATCGTACATGCATTCATTCACTCCGTATCATTGACACGTAATAAATACCGAATCCACTCTTCAGCGTCTGCAATCACTGACACTGGTTCTCATGAGAAACTATCTCATACACGACCCACCGCTTCGAAAATAGGAGCAGGGATTGATTCGGATCAATGAAACCAGTCGGTTCTGAAACAGAATTGACGATATCTGTAAGCTGTAAGACAACTCGGATATAAAATCGACTTATTAGTTACTTGAAAAGGACTTGACACTCATCACTGATCAGAGTAGTGGACACGGCGACTACGGCTCACCGAACATAACATGAGTTATTATACCAACGAAATTAACTGAGCAAATGACCGATGTTGACATATCTGAGTGTCCTCTAAACGCTCTTGACTCAAACTCAGTCAATCACCAAATTCTTTTTTCCACTGATCTCTCGCCCACCCTTCCATTTCGGATGAGTGGACATAATACGTATAACCTGGTTTCGCGACTGGAATAACCACATCTTCAGCAGCATCAAATTGCCCGAGCATGACCATGTGATCATCATTTGACGGGTGTTTGAATTCGTCCATTTCAATGACAGCGTATCCATTTTCTGGCCACAACGACTCGTCCTCTTTGGGATCGTATTTTACCATATCTATTAATCCACAATCCACTCTGAATGGGTATAATAACCGGACAATCTCCGGGCATGAAATTTTATGATGCATATATAAAATTATCGTTTATTTATATCTGGACTGTCTGACATTTACCATGCAGAGTATCGATTCAGATCAGAAAGCGGTCATTCAGAGACTTTCCGAGTATGCTTCGGTGTTCCAGCAAAAATACCGGGTGCAGCCATACGATGACCTGAACATCACGCGGGAGGAAATCTTGACACTCTCACCAGCACAATCACTTGATCTTGCTTACAGTACAACCATGTTCGCGCGTCAAGGAGGAGGTATGTACAGCGAACCAGCTCGGCAGGCACTCGACATTGTCACATCAAACACGGGTTCGAAAATCCCACCAGACAAGATGTGGAATCAATTCTGTCAGGTCTGTCAAGACGAATTTGAATACGAGATAAACGATATGACGAAAGGTCCAGTCATTGATCTTCCTGAGGTGCTCAACGAGCAAGAACAAGAACGAAAGAACTTCTATGCATGGATTGACAGCCATATCGAGGCTGGGACACTCAGCAAGGTCGAAAAACGGCTTCGGGACATGTACGGTGTTGGAATGAAAATAGCTCGACTTACTCTTCGACAGGCAGTCTGGGCTCTCGACAGAGAATCTGATCTACGTGAAGACGAATTAAGATATGTCCACCCGATCGATGGGCAAGTTGCTGCTATTATTCAGGCAGTATGGTCAGATGTCGATGCAGATCCGATTAATAATCGTGATAAGTGGGCTCATCATCTTGTCTCAGCATGTTCGACAGCAGGCGTCTCAAATATTGAATTCAACCAGGGTGCATGGTACTGGTCCAGTGAGGTTTTCGATCAATCGAGCAATGAACTCGAACAGTGTCAACTCATTTCCAATAATCCCGACGAACCGAAAACTGAGGATGAAAATAAAACTCATGTTGTTACCAGTCCCAGCAGCGAGGATATCACTGTGAGCACTGCGACCCGGGAGCGATTCATGCAGTACAAAACCGAGCACGGGTACCCGAGTGATGAGGCAACAATCGAGGCTCTGCTTGATTCGGTTGAGTATTGATCATATGCATGTTGGTCGCCCGTATCATCCTCGGTTCATTGAGTCTGATTTCATATCGCACACGGAGAGTGTGGCTTGTGGAGAGACTCCGATTCTGCTCAAGATTACCAAGAGATATTCCGAATGCTACATAGCTCAAGACATGGCTGGTGTTTTCGGTCTGATTGGAAATATATCATAAACACGCTTCAGCAGTCTTGTCGAATATGTATTGTGAGTTAACTATGAGATCAATCCGGTGTCTCACTTACTTGAGTTCGAATCGACCGGTATAACGACTGTACTAACTGGAACACGACTAATCCCGGCGAGTGATTACTCCGCAGACCTTCCTGAGACTGGTAGATGCGCTTTGAGCTGCCCAGGAACCGTGGGAAGAGTTCCATCTCGTGTCAATGTCTGTGACCCAGCGTATACTGTGATGAGCGACGCGCAGAGGACATAAAATATTGCGTCACCGGACAATGCATTGAAAATACCGGGTATATTCCCAGTCGGTGAGCCGATTGGAGGCATGTTATGAGATGCATGAGTGACCATCACAACTGGCAATGCTGCATTAGTGCTGTTATACAGCCAACCCAGAATGATTGACATTACTATTATGTTCAACATATACTCCCAAAACACAGTAAAATCACCAAGTCCAGCGAGTATCATCGGGACGTGCCAAAGTCCCCACAGAGCGCCGATTCCGACGCTCGTCCACAATGCAGTAAACTGCTGCTGGAGGCGAGGTTGAAGAAAGCCACGCCATCCCAGCTCCTCGAGTGCACCAGCAATAAAAAACGTGATCAAGAAGTTTCTAATATACGCCATCGGAGGCGCTGCTGGAACCGTCACATCGGCTCCAGAAATCAGCCCAATGATTGTCTCGAATTCTGTGCCAATCATCATGATTCCAATCCCAACAACATACCAACGGGGATTGACCTTCAGGTTTCGAAGTTGTCCGAGCCAATCACGAACGCTCTCATTTAACAGCCAAACTGTTATTCCTGCACTGATCATCGGACCCCATGCGTATATCGTCACTCTCAGAATCGGAGAGGCTCCCTCGAGCAGGGTGTAGATGGCTGCCGTGATGGCAGCAGAGTACATAACCAGTACACCGAGAAAGGTTCCGACTGGGCGGTCAGATGCTCTCCGCTTGAGAATGGTGACAACGTTCATTAGCGTTGGTTATTATGATTGATCTGATCACTCCAGTATAAGCTGTCTCCAGACAGACAACAAACTGGACGTGGGCGGTCGAAAGTGATATTCTGCATATCCTATACTACAGTGTTACTCCCAATAAGTATAAACAGAGATTTCAGATCCTACAACACATGCGTCCCGCAACCGGTTGAACGGACACGATTTGCATGACCTATTCCTCACTGTTAACCACACCCAACCGTCTGTGTCCGTGATACCATTCCGACTGTAATCTAGTCACAGTTGGCTAGTCAACCTATGTCGCAATATCATCCGTTCGGAGAGATCACCGCTTTGTTGAGTACTCATCAGGGATTTTATTTTATCAAAACAATATAATGTATCGGTATGTGTTAAATGATGCGCTGAACTCAGTCTATTAATATTGAAGTATCAGTCCATCAGTTATGTATCTCCCTCTATGCGCTCAGCCAGCAGGTCGACGCATCACATATGTATCACCGGATAACAAATC
>KE356563.1:253043-266041 GCA_000416005.1 Haloquadratum sp. J07HQX50
CAGCGTCTGATACTCCTGTTTCAAATCAGCTAGCTCCCGTTTTCGTTTTTTAATATTAGTGATATCACGACTTACACCGGCAATATACTCGACATCCTCATCAATGACGACTGGTGTGATTCTGGTCTGCCAGTGAACAGGGTCCTCGCCAATCTGGAGTCGCTCTTCATATTCGAGCGTCTCTTGTTGTTCGACACACTTCCGATATTTTTGTCTGACTGTTTGCACTTGGCTTTCATCCAGTGCATCTTGTATCGTCTGTCCACAACGCTCCTCGGCTGAGATACCTGCTGTGTCTTCCCCAGCTTGATTGACTCGTTCAAAAATAAATTCTTCCTCGCCAACGTCAATCAAAAATAGAGAATCCTGTGTATGCTCAAAGAAGGTCTCAATCTGTTCGAGTCGTCGACGACGCTCATGCTGTTGTGTGATATCACGGATTGCACCACGGATTTTGGCAACATCGTCGCCATCATATACTGGTTTACCAGTGGCACGCACCCATTTTTGCTCATTTTCAGCGGTAATAAGTCTCAATTCAATGTCAAACGGGTCGCCGTGGATACGACAGTTATCCACTGCTTTTTCAATCTTCGCCTGATCATCAATATGACAAAACTCTAATCCAGTCTTCAGCGATAGCTCAAAATCTCCATCAGGATTGATATCATGGATTGCGTATGTTCCTCGCGTCCAACGTGCCTCACCAGTTTCGATATCAGCCTCCCACCCACCGACATTAGCCAACTGTTCAGTGTGTCGCAGCAGATCTTGGTTCCGTTTGACCGTTTCTTTCTGTTCGCTTCGGTCTGTGATATCTGTATAAATGGCAAATCCACCAGAACAGTCATTGTAGACAGCGTTCTGAATAAAGAATTCACGCAGACCGTCTACAGTCTCACGGATAACCTTCTGTGATTTGAGACAACCACCTGATTGAACACGTTGATTAATCGCTTTGGCTCTACCAATTCGGTCATCAGGGGCAATGTGAGTGTCGAGAGAATCACCGACGAGAGCGTTGGCTTCATACCCGAACACATCCTCGAAAGCCGAATTCACGCGAGTAACGATTGGCTCGTCGGCTTCATATCGAACCTCTGCGATAGGCTGTGAAAACCGGTCGAAAAGGGTCTGAAATCGCTGTTGCTCCCGTTGAACTCGTTGCTCAGCCTGTGACTGATCGACAGCGTTCATAATCCGATGAGCCAACAGCTCGTACTGCTCAGTTCCAGATGATTTCTGCAGATAATCAGTCACTCCAGCGGAGATAGCTTCGCTGGCGACTGTTTCTGATCCTTTGCCCGTGTATAGAATGAATGGAATCTCAGGATATCTCTCTCGAGCAGTTTTCAAGAAATCGATTCCATCCATCCGGGGCATATCGTAATCAGAAATAATGCAGTCGAATGTTGAGTCAGCGAGGCAAGCGAGCCCGTCGCTTGCACTCGCAACGATTTCGGTGTCAAATCGGTCGTTCTCTCGTTCAAGAAAGGTTGTCGTCATTTCGGCGAAGTCCAACTGATCATCAACATGGAGGACACGGATTGTGTCTTTGCATTCCTCTCTAGTCCTCATACTCAATCACTGCCGGGTAGGTATTTTTACTGAGATAAAAATCCTCGGTGAAGTGACAGACTTCATGACTGATAGCCTAAGTGTCTCGCTTGCTAATGTATCTACCTTACTGATGAGATTCTTTCCTGTCTCAAATACGTATTCGACGTGAGACTCATCATATTGCTTTTATTTTCCTCCGTGTAATAATCAGACATGAACACGGGTGCGGTAAGTGCGGTCCAAGCGCGCCGGAAACTCAACGAGGTGATGGCAACAGATCTCCCGTTCGATGAGAAGGTTGAACGTGTACTCGATCTGGGCAAGGAGTACCTAAATGCTGACAACGGTCACCTGACCAGGATTGATCAGCAGGCTGAGTACTGGAAGGCTATCAGCAGCACTGATCCACCGGATGGAGAGATTCCAACCGGTTTCCGAGCTGATCTCTCAACCACGCATTGCCGGCGGACGGTTGAAGAAGAACATTCAATTGCATTACATGACGTGCCGAACCAGACAGTAGAAACCGATTCCGATTCCGATAATAAATCTCACGAAATCCACTGCTATCATGGAACGCCAATTAGAGTTGATGAAGAAATCTATGGGACAGTCTGTTTCGTCGCCGACGCCCCTCGCGACCGCCCGTTTACAGACGACGAGACGCTGTTTGCAGAACTCATTGCCCGCATGCTCGAAATCGAACTCCAAAACAATCGGCTGATGAACCGCGTGAATCGATTGGAACAGTTCGCGAGCGTCGTTTCACATGATCTCCGAAATCCGCTCAACATCGCTAAAGGACGACTCTCGATAGCTAGTGAGGAAACCGACAATGAACACATCGAGATAGCTGAGGGCGCAATTGACCGGATGGAAGACCTGATTACCGATGTGCTTGCCATGGCTCACCAGGGACAGGATGTCGATGAAACCGAGCGAGTTCATCTGTCATCGATTGCCGAGGCATGTTGGCGGTCAGTTGAAACGGACAGCGCTGAACTCCTCATAGAGATTGATCTGCTATTCAAAACAGACTCTGACCGCGTTCGACAACTCTTCGAGAACCTGTTTCGGAACGCGGTCGAACACGGTGGTGAGGACGTAGTGGTTCGCGCTGGAGCACTGCCTGAGAAAGACGGCTTCTACATCGAAGACAATGGATCAGGTATTCCCGATTCGAGACGTGAGACCGTGTTTGAGGTAGGCTTTTCGACAGGTGATGATGGGATTGGACTTGGGCTCTCGATTGTTGAAGCGGTTGTCTCTGCACACGGCTGGACGATTCAAGTAACCGAGGCGACAACTGGTGGAGCACGATTCGAAATCAGTAATGTGGTGACTATCCGAGATTCGTAATCACGTGTTTGATGGGTGTTATTATCATACATATATCAATCCTTCAGTTAATAACGAGTAGTATCATCGTTCATCCGGTGGTCTTGCACCAAGTGGGGCGAGTCGACTATTAACAATAATTAACCGAACCTACCGTCCACATTGTCAGATACATCAACTTCACATAGAGGTATCCCACACCTACTACTGTGTCGCCTCACTTGACATGGCTAGTTCTCCTCTAGAAAGCCTGGTTCAGTCAGTTCAAGCGAAACTGGTGAACATAATACTGTGCCGAGTCGGTTACGACGTCCTGTATAATTGATATTTGACATAGAATATTGATGCCGACAGCGCGATCGCGGGACGCCGGATTTCGACTCTGTGCGGGCTGATATAACAGTAATCAGACTTTAGATATGCTTCCGTGGAGCAAAATGTCAATCAAACAATATGACACAATATGAAAGAACTGACCCTGTTGCAATCCTCAGGTTCTGACAGAAGTTGTGTGACACATACAGAGCGTATAGTCAGCACCGGAGAATTGTTTCTGTTGGGTCAGTAACTCTGAATCAATCGCTCGGTACCGACAGGGTAAATTTCAGATCTGATTCTGCCGTAATATTTTGTATGATGGTCACAAACTTGCCCACTATGCAACTCAGCACTCACCAAGAGATTCAGATCCTCCACGTTGACGATAACCCTTCGATCACGGACCTGACAGGGACGTTTCTTGAACGCGAGGACGACCGGTTCGCTGTCGAGACGGCGACCAGCGCAGATGAGGGACTACAACGCATCAGTGACCGCCCGCCTGACTGCATCGTCTCGGACTACGATATGCCCGGGATGGACGGTCTGAAATTCCTACAGACTGTCCGTGAGGAGTACCCCGACCTCCCGTTCATTCTTTTCACCGGCAAGGGCAGCGAGACCGTCGCCAGCGACGCCATTGCTGCCGACGTCACCGATTATCTCCGGAAGGGGAGCGGTACCGAACAGTACGAACTGCTCGCCAATCGGATTCGCAATGGAGTCCAGGCTGAACGCGACGCACAACGGATCGACAGACAGGAGCAACTGATGCGGTTAACGGAGTTCACCGGTGATACCGGTGGATTCGAAGTTGACGTGGATAGTGGGGATCTGCTGTTGACTGACGGCGCTCGCCGACTCGTCGGCTTGCCCGAGGATGCTCACCTCTGCTTAGAAGAAGCGATCGAACTTTACCATCCAGACGATCAGGCAGACGTTCGACAGACCCTCAACCGGGCAGCCGAGACCGGCGACCAGACACAGGGCACATATCGCCTCCAAACGCTTGATGACGACGAACGCCTCGTGGACATGAGAGTCGCCCCGGCTGCGGGGAACAGCGATATCACCACACTTCGGGGTGCCATCCGGGACATCACCGAGCGGAGAAAGCGCGTGCGCGAACTCACATCAAAACAACAGTTCATTGAGCAGGCACTCAATGCACTCGACGACCTGTTCTACGTGGTTAACGCGGACGGGACGCTCCGGCGGTGGAACGACCGAAGCCTCGAAGTGACGGGCTACACGGATAAGGACTTGGCCGAGATGAACGCGATCGAACTGTTCCCCGAGGACGACCACGAGATGATTGCCGACGCCATCGAAACGACACTGGCGGATGGTCAGACTACAGTCGAAGCACACGTGCGAACCGCTGACGGCGAGCGTCTCCCCTACGAGTTTACCAGTGCGCGACTGACCGACGAGGATGGAACCGTCACCGGGTTAGTCGGGATTGGTCGGGACTTGACCGAGCGCCGACAACGTGAGCGCCGATTCCAAGCGCTCGTTGAGGAGTCTAAAGACAATATCTCTGTTATTGATAATGATGATGTCTTTCAGTACCAGAGTCCCGCGGTGAAGCGCATTCTTGGATACGAGCCGGAGGAAACGATTGGTGATACAGTCTGGGAGTACATCCACCCCGACGACCGCGAGAGGCTCGAAAGTACCTTTGAGGAGTGGGTCGCCACGCCGGGACCGACGGGACCGGTCGAATACCGTGCTCGTCACGCTGACGGCTCTTGGCGCTGGCTGGAAGCCAACGGCAATAACCAGTTCGACAACCCGGCTATCCAGGGATATGTCGTCAACAGCCGGGACATTACCGAGCGGAAAGAGTACGAGCAGGAGCTGCAAACGCAGAACGAGCGCCTGGAAGAGTTCACCAGCATCATCAGCCACGACCTGCGGAGCCCACTCCACGTGGCAGACGCCCGGTTGGAACTGATTCGGGACGAGTGTGCGAGTGACCATATCGACGATGTAGCACAGGCACTTGCCCGGATGGACGCGCTCATTGAGGATGTGTTGACGCTGGCACGAGAAGGCAACCAAGTCGATGAGACCGAGTCGGTTAGGCTTGCGAGTGTGGTCAAGAGCAGTTGGCAAATGGTGAGCACGGGACAGGCAACACTCGAAGTTGAACCCAGTACCTCTCGGAACGTCGAGGTCGATCGGAGCCGACTCCAGCAACTGTTCGAGAATCTCTATCGGAACGCAATTGAACACGGTGGGACCGAGGTGACTGTGTCTGTTGGTGCGATAGACAACGGCTTCTACGTAGCAGATACCGGTCCTGGAATCTCTCCGTCTGACCGTGAGGACGTATTCGAGGCGGGATATTCGACGAGTGAGGATGGGACCGGCTTCGGTCTGCGGATCGTCGAGCAAATTGCGGACGCTCACGGGTGGGAAATCACTGTGACCGAAAGCAACGAGAGGGAGGGAGGTGCACGGTTCGAGTTCACGGGTGTCGAAGTTGGAGAGTGACCGAGACGCGCCCTGGATCCTGTAGGGCTCTCAGAATAGCCCGCTGAGCTGGGAGAAATGTCACCAGCTAATTTGCAGTCTTCAGCGAACAGCTGTTTCACAGGAGAATATATCCGAAGAGGAGGATTTCAACAAAGTCAAACAATTCAGTGTTCTGATGTGGGTACTCGCAGATAAATCGAAGAAGAAAGCAGAGCATTGAGCGCAGATTGTACCCTCTCTAAGGCTCCAGTCGTGTAGATTCGCTCTTGATTCTGTTGAAATCATCTTGATATTTTTCACCCGGAGCAGCGGGTCGATAGGTGCCGAATCGACACTTCCGTTTACGCAGAAAAACTCAGAGACAGCCCCACATATCGGCTCCGTTTTGAGAGGTAGTGCAGACCAATGATCACGCCGACAATAGGCACGAAGAACATTAACGAGTACCACATCGATGGGGTCCACTTGGAGGATTCTACGACGTATATTATATCAAAGTACAGTCCCACAAGAGCAACGACGAGAGTAACGAAGAAGCCGACAGAGAGGATCCGGACCACCCAGATATACGCACTCGAAGACGGGTAGTCTGTGGGATCCAGTATCATTATCGCAAACAACTGGAGTCCAATCATCAGATACGGAGCTCCCAGAGTGACCCACCATTTGTCTCTGATCGATTCTCTGGTTCGGAGGGCGGTTACCATGCGGTTCAGGCGAGACATCTATCCGGTGGTCTTACACCAAGTGGGGGCGATTCGAGTATCAACAACGATCAAACGAACTCACCGTCCACATTGTCAGATACATCAGCTTCCCGTAGAGGTATCACACTTACTGCTGTGTCGCCTTGGTCGCTAGTGTATCTGCTCTGCTGATAAGATTCTCGTCTGTTTCAGATACATGCTCAAGTTGATACTCACCGAAATTGCTCAAGAGGTCTTGCACAGTATTTCGCTGCTTGATGAGATGAGATTTATTAGTGTCATACTCTTCACGAACCTGTCTGACTAGTAATTCACAATCGGTATGTATATTAACTGAAACATCAGCGGAGTCGTACTCATCTTGGATCCACTCCAGTCCCAGAATAACGGCTCGATATTCTGCAAAATTATTCGTGTACGACTCTCCTTGTCCGAGGAACTGGTTTCGCTCAGTCATTTTTGTCCCGCCATCGGAAACAACGTACCCAATACCTGCTTTGCGATCCGTTTTTGATTGATTGTCGCTGGCAGCACCGTCTGTTGTCAGAACTACTCGATTCTTATTATCCGACATAATACTCTACTTAACAATTAACGTCCCAGACATATAAGTATTCTGACATATAATAATTACTCATTATCTTCGCCACAGAGGATCCGTCTACTCTGCGAGCTTCGAGGTGTGCTCTGTTCGAGACAGTACAACAGACCTGTCGAAACGCGGTATTGTCGGATGACACGTTGGAAACAGACGATAGACAACAGATCTGCATGCCCACATAATTATATTTGATTCGCCTCATCCAGAAACTTATCGAGAGGAATGGGCGATAGCTGGTCGTTTGACCTTGGATATCGAGATATCTTGATCATATACTGTTGTTCTCCTGAATTATCGAGTGTGAACAGAAGTCCTTGAGCGTTTTCTGCTCCTCCATACTCCTTCACAAGACGCTCCAGTCTGGCTCTTTCGCGTTCAGTAGATACCTTACTTAGATCTCGCCGTACTTCGATGAGCACGAGTTGATCACGCTCATTTTTCGCGACTGCGTCTGGGATGTTGTTCATTTTTGACTTCCTTGGTGGGTGGTCAATCAGCTCTAACGTATCATCAATGACGGCTAGATTATCAAGAATTAATGTCTCAAATTCTTCTTGCGACTGTGGGACAGTGAGCGGTGATAACTGCCGGTAGTCTGTCTCTGCTAGCGCCTGTATTTCGATTGGTGACAACGACACTCTACCTCTCTGATTAATTTTCTCTTTTCCTCGTCTGGCTGCTTTCTCACGATCTGCTGTTTCAATTTTGACAGATACGTTGCTGACTACTTTCTGTGGGTGCTTTTCAGACACCATGTCAAAAATCGCCTCCTCAAGTGGCTCCTCAATTGGCTCATCGAGTGTGTCACACACCCGCAGGAAAAACCGCATGGCATCCATAATTTCTTCCGTCGAGTATGATTCGAACGTCTGTTCAATATCACGGTCATCCAAGTACTCGTATAAGATTCCGAGATCTTTTGTTCCACTCAGCGTTCGCTCACGGATCCGTTGTCTGGTTTTCGACGTAAGATCTCCGCTTGAGTCAGCTTCAGTATTTATTAGCCTGTCCCGGTGTGACACCGTGAGGACTGAGTTTGGACGATCAGAGTCATACTTTGATTGATCCTGTTGCACACTACCTCCTAGTGTTGCCGGGTATATAAACAACTCCAATTATTGGTTTAATTTATATACCGTAATTCGATTCAATATTCTATATGGTTTATACATCGAAGGAACACTTATGTGTCACACTCACGTACAGAACATATATCCATGATAGAATAAAATCACAAACACTCGGAAAATACCTGGGAACGTCGTAGCGTTCCCAGGGTTTAGGATTAAAACGCCTGCTTCACGGGTTTTTATATCCAATATTGCATCTTTTACGATGCAACTTTTCTAATAAAGGGTCCGGTTTAAACCTCCCTTTTGAGATCCGTGAGTAGGTGTATCTGACGGATCGCTTACAAATTGACGAATAAAATTTAAAATAAATGACACAAAGAAAAGACATAGACGAACAAACTAACAAACAACGTAACCGATATAATCGTACTTCTCCTGCCGAAGACTCCGGACGGGAATCATTGAGAGAGACTCCAATGAATCCACAACCAACCACAGACAACCCACATGACTGGGATAGCCAATCGGACCCAAAAGGCTGGAGCAATTGTCGGATACAGTATATCAAATGCACCACCGATTTCGATGCTATCGACTGTCGGATCATCGCCTTCGCTGAATTGGATCTCGACCTCAGCGCGATTGCAGCCAAACTCAATACCGATGAGTTGACACTGGACTCCCGGATGCGTGATCTCGCCGAGATACACCCGGGTATCCTAATACCTCGTTGCCCTGCTGCACGTGATGTTGAGTCACCGGTCGGAATTCGGGGAACCAAACTCGGAGGTAATACATGAGCGATCTCGTTCATGCCGTTCACATCCCGTTCACATGCTCACAGCTGGGTTTATGTGAACGACAAATCGCAAGACGGCGTTCTGAAGAGTCGTCTCGTTCACATCGTTCACACCTTCTCAAGGGAAGGAATATGTCTATGTATGCGCCCATCATCACCGCCCCGTCCGCTGGCACTCAAGATCTATCGGCGAGATCCAGCTCTACCCTCAAGATTGATATTCCTGATGAAGTTTCTCTTTCTCTTTCTCTTGTTGTATATCGTGTGAACGATGTGAACGAGGGTGGGGGGTCCCGATGCCGTACAGTGATTTCCCGTGCACACAAGATGGTCAAAACGTGTGTGAACATCCACCGACAACAGTCGTCTGCGTGTGAACGAATCGGAGGGACAGCAAAATGAGCGAGTATATCGACGATCCCGGATTTGACGGTACTATCGAATCGGTCCGTGAGCATTATCAGACCATCGACACCGTCATCGACAATATGGCACACCTGGGTGAGAAGTATCCGACACTCGGATTCGCTGGAAAGACTGGTTGGTACCGGACGTGTAATGCCGAGACTGCCACTGCTACTGCGACACCGACACCGACACCGACACCGACACCGACACAGGCACACAACGCGATGCCAGATTCAGCAAACGCGCTCGATGCACAACATTTGACCGTGATATCGACTATATCATCAATTCACAGATCGGTGTTGACGAACGTAACCGCGAACTGTTTAATATCAGTTCCTGGAAAGATCCAGATGAAGCGAACGCATGGAAATACTGTACTCCAGCACCGGATCGTGAATGGTACGATGATCGCGATGATGATAGTAACGGTGCTAATGTTAGTGATACGAATGATAATGCTCATCCACCAGGATACGAGGCACTCCGTGGCTTCGGATTCTGGGTTGATCTTGACTTAGCGCACAAAGACGGACGCACAGCACTGACAGCCGACGAACTCACAACCATCGAGCAGGTTCATCAGCGTGTCATCAACGCCGTAGCAGACGCATACAGTGTGGATGATACTGACGTCTACGGATTGGATTCAGGTGGTGGTGCATACATCTACGGACCACCGGAAGCTACGCTCGATGTCGTTGACTACATAGATGACCCACAAGAGCGTGAGTGGTTTTTTGACGATCTCGCAGACCGGATTAATGAGGGACCACTGAGCGACGAAATCGAATCTATCATCGAAGAGGAAGATGCCGGAGATCTACTGAACCCAGACTGGATACAAAACAAGAACAGACAAACGAAGGCACCCGGATCACTGCATCGTGCACATGATATTGTTGTCACGCCACTTCGTGACCGTCATCCAGACACTGAGGCACTCACAGATGGTGTCGATTATACTCCGACGCGAATCTCTGAGTTCACCGGACAAGACATCAGGAGTCTCGAAGCATGGGCGGACGGACTGACGACAATTGAGAATCGGGATTCTGTCGGACCACTGCTGAAGACGATGTATCCAGAGCACACAGACGACACAGACGACTGGCGTGGCATCGTTGACGCAGTAGTTGATCAATGCAGGCGTGCGCACGAAAAGCGTCAAGAACGCCGACAGAACCGCGAAGACGCGATTGAGGAACTTGTCACAAATGAAGACGGTGACGGTGCAATTGACCGACCGGATATTGATGCTGACGCAGCAGGGTCACTCCGGTCTTCGAGTGGTCTTGTCTCCGGCACGGAGATCGTCACGTCACGCTCGAAACTAAGCGCAGCTGTCGACACAATTGACGTGCGTGATGTCATCCAGGATCACGCAAGCGACCGATACGACACATCATCAAGAACGCATGAGACGACCTTCGACCCGTCCTGGCGACAGTCTGGGTCTGGGAAGTCCTGTGCGATCCCAAGTGGTCGAAATAATTTCATTGATAACGGATGCAACGCAGGCGGTGGTCCAGTATTTGCATACGCACTCGGTGAGGGAATTATCCCAGGTGGAGAGCAGGCACCAACGAACTCACTTACCGCTGAAGAGTTCGGTGAAGCGCTCGATGCAATGCGTGCAGACGGGTACAATATCCCGGTCTATGTCCCCGAAGCTGGAGGTGAGGATGGTAATGAGGATGAGTATGAGCAGACGCCATTGTGGGCGCTCCGAAACGCAGCACTCGCACTCGGTGTTATTGACTCACGAGATGAATTCAAAGAA
Organism: Haloquadratum sp. J07HQX50; assembly: GCA_000416005.1. Taxonomy (GTDB): domain Archaea; phylum Halobacteriota; class Halobacteria; order Halobacteriales; family Haloferacaceae; genus Haloquadratum. Next base: position 264,112 of record KE356563.1, read on the forward strand.
CAGGAGACCGATGGCGGTGACACGTATCCGGGCTTTGACGCAGCAACGTACACCGACGTGCTTGATGCACTCGACGCGAACGGAATTGAGCACGGTCGTGATCGACTACCAACTGAATCTGAATCTGAAGCGACGACTACTGCGTATCACACTCCGAGTAGATTCACTGATACAACTAATACTACCAATATGACTGACACGACTAGCACGACTAATACGACCGATACGACCGACAACACGGATGAGGACACACACGCCACAGCAACGACACCGACAAGCCCTGCACACGGTCTCATAGAGCGGAATGGATGCTACGGATATGAGACCGGTGACGATTCTGAGGCAGGATCAGAGTTGAATCGGGTGACAAATTTCATACTTGAAACGCTAGAGTTCATCGAGACTGATACTGACAGTCTAATCAAACTCCGTGTCTACCCAGCACGTCAGTGTGATCCTACCTATGAGGTGACTGTTGAGCCGACGATATTCAACACCCCACGGGCGTTCTGCAATAACATCGTCATCGGACGGACAACGACACTTTCAGACCACAGTGCACTCAATGATTTACGTGAGACGGTCGGCGCACAGGAAGCGCCAACTCGAACTGGAGTTGCACACGTCGGTGCTGCGAGTGCGGATCTCGATGAATGGGTCACACCAAATGGCATCCTGACAGCAGACGGGTGGGCGGAGACGCCTGAGCACAAATATTACGCACGCGCGTCATCAGATAGCGGTAATGAATCAGTTGTTGGGAAACGCTGGATGCTTTCACCTGACGGCGGTGATGAATACGATCGTAAAGAAGTACAGACGGCTATTAAACTCCTTCCGAAAACACGACTCCCAGCCCAGGCAATCGCCACGCTCGGATGGTTTTTCAGCGCTCCTGCGAAACCGCTCATTCACGATTGTGAGAGCGAATTCAATCACTTACACGTCCGTGGAAAGACAGAAAGCGGAAAGACCTCCTATCTCCAATTATTAACAGAAGCATTCGGGATGAAGCCAATGCCGTCGAGTGCTGGGACGACGAGTTACTCACTTGATCAGCTACATGCTGGAAGCCGTGGAGCACCGGTCTGGATTGATGAATACAAACCGTCTGATATGAATTCACAGACGGTCAATAAACTGCATCAACTCCTTCGCATGGCAACACGGGAAGGTGAGCAGACGAAAGGAAATCCAGATCAGAGCTTCAAGCGATTCAAAATCCAGTCTCCAATTTGTCTCTCCGGTGAGCAACAAGTTCGTGCGCCGGCTGTCAGACGGCGGATGGCTCAGGTGCGTTTGAGTGATCGCGCAACAACAACCCTCGAACACCGCAGAGCATACAGCAAACTCGCAGGTGAACTATACAGAGATGCTGACGGACATACCCAAACACCGACTGGTGTTGATCTCTCACAGCACGCGCTTGCGTATTATCGCTTTTTACTTGGACGCGACAGCGATGAACTTGAGAAGCTATGGAACGACTCACGGGACACAACAGGAGAGATACTCACTACGCTCGATGCGGAACTGAAAGGCAGTGATTTTCAAGCAGCCCAGACAGTTGTCTTTGGATACCACCTGTATGAGCAGTTCGCAGCTGAGCTAGGCGTTTCAGCGGACCGACTTCCGGAAGATGGTGTCCTTACTGCTGCTGTCGAACACCTCTGTGAGAACGTCGGTGAGAGTCGACGCGAACATAGCGATGAGTTCTTAGAATTACTCTCACAGGCGACACAGAACGGGTACGTCCACGGATACGAATTCGGACGCGAACCTACACACAATGATAAGGGTACGATTGCATACCGTGCGTACGATCCGAAGGTGACGAAAGGTGACGCGTTAGCGATACACATGCCGACTGCGTATCCGGCTGTGAACCGCTATGTGCGTGATTACAACGTCGAAGATGACTACAACTTGT
>KE356563.1:266061-270374 GCA_000416005.1 Haloquadratum sp. J07HQX50
AGGAACGTACTGAATGCGACTTCTGCGAGTTGCCCTTCAATACGTGCGTTGACAAATCGGGTGAATCCGTTCTTGCCACCGCGTTGATCGAGTCGTTTCTCCTGTGCAGAATCATCCCACCACAACTCACAGCCATGTTGAATTGCGATTGGGAGGACTTCTCTCGTTATTGAGATGGTTGGTTGAACGGTATCGGTTGCACCGAATGGTTCGGTTGGAATATCGTGAATGCTATTATGATCGACGTCGTCTGAAAATGCCATGTTACTGTGTCTCCGTCAATTGCGTTAGTTGTCGGTCGGTGCGAATCGGATGTCGAATCGTAATGAACGTATACTGTGTGCCATCACGGTGTAACACGTGTGTCCGCATCGAACTCAGACACCGCCGAGGATCTCCAGTACGGCTATCGTTGCGATGATGAGTATCGAACCGACCGTGAATGAACTCGATAGCAAAACAATAGCACCTGATATGATTGACGCGACAATGAGTGTCAATCCGATGAACAACGTCTGTGATAGCGGAAAATACATCCTGGATCACCACTCATTTTAACCGTTGGCTCACCGTACCCGATCTCGGTGATTGTATACTTGGTGAACGTTCCCAGCGATTGTCACAGTCGGTACACTGCAATTTCGCCTGAATATCATCAGGACCGCGTTCGCTGACATACAGTGACTCACCAATGTATGGGACGAATACTTCTCTACACCCACACTCTGGGCATGGTGTCACGAGTCTGATTTCGCTATCATGATTCAGCGTCCTCGCACACAGTCCTTGTCTCACCATAGCTGATCTCACATGGTGTCTGTGTATGCCATATTTCCTTGCATGACGCACACGTGAGTGTCGCCTCGATTGTTTTTGTACGGTTGTATGCGTCGAATACTGTTCCGTTCCGTTCAATTTCTTGTAATGCGCGAATCTCAACAGTGTCTGTCCCACACGATGGACATGGTGTTGTAAACTGGTCTTCATCCAGCATTACGGTGTATCCTCCGTATCACTCGAATCATTCGTCGTATCCGTATCATCCGCTGATACGCGTGCAATTCTGTCTGGTGTCCGTGGGAACACATCAATTGTGACCGTCTGAGCATCCTCTCTGAATGTCTGATGATCATCTGCCGTACTCTTCGAAGCATCAGCGTCTGTGCCAAGCGGTTCCACGTTTCCATTTGGACCACCGTTCCCGCCTTGGTGTTCTTTCTCCTCGGTGTCGTCGTTCAACACGTAGTCGACCACACCGTTTGCGATGTCATCTGTGATTCCCTCCGGAACACCACCTGAGTACAGTGCGATGAATTCATATCCGTCCTCGAACTCATCAACACCGATACAATTGACTGCGTATGTGTCCGTATTCGAGATTTCATGGAGCACATCGCCGACTGTTTCGCTGATCGATGCCACATCCATCGATGCTGACTGATGTGATGTAATCCAGGTTCGGTATCCGTCTGCCTGGATTGTCTGATCCAACTTCCAGTAGAAGGTGTTCGTTTCGGTGCGACAAACATTCAATTTCTTGCGACCTGTTGTCGTCGATGCGTCTCGAATCGCAGCGAACGCAACGTCTGGACTTGTGGGTTCTGTTTGCTCCCACTCGCCGATTATATCGTCCGGATCGATATCTAAGTGATTGTGGTAATCCATACTACAGCCGCCGTACATCGAACCGTATACTGGTTGATTTTGGCTATATCAGGCATATCGAATCGCATTATATTGTATTCTGCTTGCTTTCCTCATTCAATCAGTCGCCAGTGATCAGTCATCAACAACTCAACTTCCAGCTGTTTCGAATCGAATTTTCTCCAGTTGCGGTTACTCTCGACTCAGGTGTTGTCAGTGTCAGGCAAGTTAGTCTCTCATCTGATTATGATGCTCTCTTCAGACGCGTGTCTGACGCAGTATTAAGTCGTTTGTATCGTTTGTATCGTTTGTATGGTTAATCCATCACAACCAGCCAAACTCGCTGTCACGAACCAGAAGGGTGGGGTCGGTAAAACCGCGGTTGCAATCAACGTTGCTGGGGCACTCAATACACTCGGACAAGACGTGCTCTTCGTCGATCTTGACCCACAGGGAAATGCCACCGAAAATCTTGGAATGCGGGAAGTGTATGATTCAGAACCGCCGACACTGTTCGATGTCTTGACGAATGCAGATATTCGTGAGACGATTACTGATCTTGTCGAATCACACGAGGAGATGGATGTCATCCCAGCAAGTATCGATATGACTGCGGTTGAACCAGAGTTGACATTGTCAAGACGGTCCGGAGAACAGCTCGATTTGTGTCTGCAACACGTCGAGGAAGCGTATGATTACATCATCGTCGACTGTCCGCCATATCTTGGCAATCTCATGGACAATGCATTGTATGCAACACGGAACGTCCTCATTCCAGCACTCGCAGAGGATACCTCCAAGCGCGCGTTTGAATTACTGTTCGATCATATCAATGCGCTTGCAGCAGACTATGAGATAGGTATCGAGGAACGGGGTGTGGTCGTCAATCGGATTGATGTCCGAAAAACGCAAGCTAAGGAGATGATCGAGTGGGTGAACAGCGCCTTTGAGGAGACACCGACATGGAAAATCAGAGAGCGAGCCTCTATCCAACGGGCGCTGACGAACGGACGATCAATCTTTGATGATACCGAATCCTGTGATCAGGCAGATGTGTTCATGGAGGTAGCAACCAATCTGAACAAACAGTTCGGATTCACTGAGGTGCAACCAGGACAATGAGTGATGACCGTGCAGATCGACTCCGGAAGAATCGAAACCAGGTCAAAAACCGAGCACAGGGTAACACTGCTAGCACTGATGATCAGTCTCAGTCCGAGACGTCTAAACCGTCCAAACCGTCTAAACAATCTAAACCGTCCGAACCATCCAACTCATCTAAACAAGAGACTGCAGATCAATCATCCGAAGACGCTGCGAACTCAACCGTCAAGCAAGATCAGGTTGGAACATACATGTACCTCCCTGAACACCAGCATCAGGAACTCTCTCGGCAATTCAATCTGTTGAAGGCTGAATACGAGTATGAGTATAATGAAGAATTTGAGAAAAATCGGCATTTTTATCCACTAATCATTAGATATGGTTTGGACAGTTTGGAAGGTTTGGACGCTTCAGAGATACAAGAAAAACTGGATAGTTTAGATGTCCAAACCTAATTGATACGCAGAATGGTTACTGGTGATGGATTCTACAAACTGATCTAGGCTCGTTTATTTACTCATGAGGTGATGAGACATGAGTCGATATCACATGTACACTGTCACACTCGAGATTAACGCGAAGTAACAGTCGGTACACAGCGCCGGTGCTGATAGCGACGGTCACAGCGACAGTTGTCACCTACAGTAATGCCAATTATTGATAATGTATGTGTCGGTACAATGATTGATGCAGTATCATGTACACGAGTTGCCACAGAATTGAGCTGCTGCCATCGGCTATCCGAAACTTGATTCATTTATATCTATTTTTATATTTTGATGGCATACGTCAAATATGAGTCTGAGCCAGGCGAGACGAAAGAAGCGTTAAATGAATCCGTCAAATACGACGGGAGACTTGATGCGTTCGTGATTGATGGTTCCGGGTCAAACTTTGATGAGAAAATCATCCCTCGTGAGAAAGTCTACGAAATACAGATGGACAATCGTTCATCTATTGAGAATCGGGATTGATACCGTTCGAAATATAACAGTAATACGACAATCAAGCTGTTTTGTATCAGTGACCAGCTAGACTCTAGCCAATTAAAACCGAAGAAGCTGGTAATAAACTGGAGACGCTTGAGCATCTTAATGAATACTACTGGAGCGATAATCCATACTCATGTTTATTTTTGACTCTGTTCAATATAATATTGATTCTATCTATGGCTTCAGTTACTGTCTATCATGACTCTGTAGACGCGAAGCGGAATTTCATAATCATCTGACCTACATCAGCACATCTTCTAGTCGGAGACTACAGATTAATTATACTATCCTATCGAGAAAATCAGTAGTCGGTCCATTCTACATCGATACCACCTGAGTGGATGTCGATTTCATACTCTTCAGAATGAGCGGGAATCTCCGTTTGGTTATATGTCGTTTCTTCGGGGTGATCAAGCTCCACAGTAATGATGATGTCCTCTGTATCTTGTAACCCTGCTGTGAATATGCTTGTCTCACCAGCGTTAATCAGAAATCCTTCTTGATCTATTGCACCTCCATTTTGATTTTTCACTCGGATGGAGCCTTGGACTGCGCTTTCACGGCTATTGATGA
>KE356563.1:270394-273033 GCA_000416005.1 Haloquadratum sp. J07HQX50
TGACTCCCGCATCGCCATTGAGTTGTTATGATTATTGAGAATGGAAATTAAATCTATCATCGGTGGTAGTGGGTTCGCTCCGTGATCAGGCAGATCAGAATCTTACCAGTGTCTTTACTGATACACAAGCAGCATGTACTACGACTGTTACTGTACAAAATCAAAAGTTAATGCCTTGACCGATACAATTGACGCAGAAATCCAGTCGACCAGAGATACTACTTTTGACCGAATTAAGTGATGTCATAGATCACACTCTCATAACTGATTCTCCCTTTGATGATCGTATGCTACAGAGCGATCTTTTTATTCCCAGCAGCATCGAAAGTAATCTCAACTGACATTAATCAAGCGCTGACCTATATTATCATTGCGGGTGTACTGTTATCAGTAGGATCAAACCGGACAAATGCATGATATGAGGTACCCATACAATCATCCTGATGGATACGAAGAACAGCTTAATGATCAGGTCATTGCTCACTTGCATTACAGCCTTCAGCAGGGTCCGACACTGCTCAATCTGATTCTCGCGGACCTACCAGTTGAGGTCACCGACAAGGCAGAGATAGTGGCTCATCAAGCCGACCCGCTCCCGATCACAGCAGATACCGATGTTAATCGGGAGATAGATTGGGTAGTGCGTGACGAGGAGACGATCATTGGATTCGAGTCGAAGTACGGCGCACAGCTCCGATCAACACAGTTGGAAGACGAACTCGCAAAGCTCAATGTAAATGCTGACAGCCGTGATGTCCACCTTGTGGCTATTACACACCACGCGGGACGACCATCTGTAATGACCCAATTCGATTCTGAGCCCATCTCTTGGTTGAACTGGTACACCGTCTCCCAAACGCTCACACAGCTAGACGCTGCGGAGATCCCTTCTTCTCAGCAAGTGCCAGTTCAGATGCTTCAAGACCTCTTTGAAATAGAAGATATGACACCATTCACAGGATTCAATCATCAAGACAAACAACAGTATCGATATTTCATTCGTGATCTTCGTCCCGAAGTAAACCGGATCGAATTAGAAAACCGTGGAAATCTGCACACATGGGCAGAAGAGTCCCCTACTCCCTCAGGAGGATCTCGGATCGTACCGGAGTATATTGCAATACCATTTTGTCACAAAGATCGCCCAGATCACGACAGTGGAAACCGACCAAAGAGCAAACGCGCATCGGTACCATTGGTCGTAATTGATACGGAAGCACATACAGTCCACGCTGGTGTCGTGTTTGGTGTTCAAAAGGTCCCGAGCCATCGAGAACTCCTTCTGGACCGTGGCGACGAAATAGCTAGGGAGCTTCACGATGCTGATTACGAACTATGGATCGGGCGGAACAGTATCAATAATCGCAATGTACCGATTGAAAAGACCTCAGAGCTTGACACGATGAGGACGTGGCTCTCTGACACCGATAAAAAAGTGCTTGCATCACCCAGTGAAGATAATAACTACCGTAACGTCTGGTTCCTCAGGAAGTGCAGCGGTGAGGACGTTGAGGCGTTGTTTGAGTCAGTCGTTAAAACCTTAGCTGACCAGAAGCGACGATTTATTGAGGCGGACAAATATATTGCAATTGACACACTCGCTGATCCTGACACAGTGTGAGGAGGTACTGATGAATAAGAACCTCCAAAAACTGTGTTTCAATCAGATTTGAGAATTAAAACACCGTTCCTCGCTGTTTGTCTCCTGAACTCAATGATGGCACCGCTAGTAATCAAAATAACATTACCTAATTTGACTGACTAAGATACAATCAACGGCAGCGATAACATATAATTACGCCGACATCCCTGATGATTCTATCGAGTCAGTGATTATTTGGGATATTTCTCAGCTAGAGCTTTTTTGATTGTAACTGGTCGTAAGCATATGGAGAAAAATAGACAAATGACCAACAAAAATGACGGGTCAGAGGAGTGATTTCAGGAGTTGTTCACTGGCGTTCTTGACCACTATGATATCGAGTATGAGACCGAGAAGTGCATCCCATCGCCGGATACACCAGGATCTGGGCGACGAATGGACGTACATATACCAAAGACCGACACGGCAATTGAACTGAAAACCGCGAGTGGCAACTTGGAGACTGGAATAGGACAGGCACTCAATTATACTAGATCCTGTAAGGAAGCGATACTAATCTTGGGTGGCGAAGATCGTGATGCATACCGTCCTGATATACACAAAACTTGCCGTATAGCTCCAGCAATGCACTTTGCGATGGTGATACCAAACCCTCAACCACAGCGATTGGGCAAAGCTGGATTCCATGTAATGACTGACTCTCGACCCGACCTGTTTTCTGAAATGAAATACAATACCAAATGGGACGATGATATGATTGTTGTGGATCAACTCACTCCAGGATATCAGGACTATGCATCTCAAGTTAACAGGTGGCATCGTCCTGGAAATGAACACAGTCTAAACGAGTATATGAATGAATAACCAGGATGACATCGACGGCGTGCCCGACAGTGATCCCGATCACATTGATCCCGCCGGCGACGTTGCCGATCTCGTCGAGGCGAATATTGATAACATCAAACTCGACGAGAATCAAGATGTCTCAGAATTACGCGAGTTTATTAACTCTGTCGAGAATAGTGAGGATCCCGTG
>KE356563.1:273083-278442 GCA_000416005.1 Haloquadratum sp. J07HQX50
CAGTATATCTTTGAGGCAAAAGACACAGTAAACTTCGTGAGCACTGTTACTGTTCAATTCGGAGGTACAGAGGTAGACAGTGAGCCGGGACAGTGTCACAGTTTACTCAGTAAGGAGTTCAAGAACATCACGAATTCCAGCAATCGCGAGCATTATGATACCCACAATGAATAATGCATGGCTGATTGGCTCGACAAGTATGAAGGCAGCGGTGATGACACCAGCGTTCAGAAGTGATCTTCCATCCATTATCACGGAAAAATACACCTACATATGGTGAACAATACCAAGTAAAAAAAGAGACCCGAGTTCTGAAGGCGCTATTCGCATTTGCAGTCTTCTTTGTGGCGACAGAATTCAACCAGCCCAGTCGTGGTTTCGATGGTCTCTCTCGCGGCGCTGTTTTTGTCTCTCTCGATTCTCGTCGAACACAGCCCGGGGTTTGAGTCACGAGGTTTGATTCAACCCGCTCATAACTTTTAGCTACAAGTTCGTAGAAATTGACCGATTCGTGCTTGAGACTAACGCATATAGCACACGCTGGATGTATGTCTGTTGACGATTTTACAATATTCCATCTACCACCACGGAAGCAATTGTCGCCACCAAGATTGTGAGTTATGATCACCCTTGGTTTTATTCTGTGTGGCAACTGATCCATCGGGTGCTACGTCTGGACTAGACTTTCCGAAAGCGTGTCATAGAATAGTTCATATACCGTCTACGTGATATAATGAATCACTCAATACAGTGTGAGGTGTAGTAATCTCAGATGACGCCATGATTGGGTTAATGTGCGAGGAAACGGATATTCACTTATGATTTCACAGGAAAATCGATAGTTGATTTTGTCCGCTAGTTTCTGCACTCGTTCTGTTACTGTTAGCGACGTGTACAGACCTCCCAAGCTTAGTGAGATTTCCAACTGCTGTCGTAGCCGCCATTATTGTGCAACGAATCCCCGAATCAGTCGGTCAATAATCAGGCCCTTCCTGACGGCTGTTCGGACAAATATCAGGTGCAAAACAACACGTTGAGAAGCGTTCTATGACACCCTCTGACACGCTGATCGTATGTGAAGGCCTTGCTGAAACCCTCAATTGGTGATAGGTTTCAGAGGCCGTGCTGAATACACAGTGCGTATCGGTCAAGACACAAGGGTCGAGTCGTTCAGTATAGGGGAAGAACCAACTAAAAGCGACTTGTTACATCCGACATGAATCAGAGGCGAATCGGAGATATCCTTCTTGATGTGACGGCAATCTTAATAGGTATTACCCCGCTGGGACTCGCCCTAACTGGACGGGGACACCTGATAGCAGGCTACGATGTTATCTCAGGTACCCTCAATACAGTACTTGTAGTGGTTTTGATATTCTGTGGATTAATTTTTGCCGTAGCAGGAGCCAACGCTGTGATAAATGGCCGTTCCGAGTCGGAGAGTCATTCACTTTATTAAGCGGAGAGTGTTTTGTGAGCGTCGTGTTAACTTAACCATGATTCCATCAGACGGCGTGGGCTTGTAGCCATGTTTCCGCGGTCGGTGGATCGACGTGGCTGAAACAATTTGAAAACGAAGAGGTTCGACGTTCTACTTCTCTAAAGACACGTTTGACGGAATTTCTGAAGCCGTGTTGTTCGACGCGGTAATTGTAGTTTTCTCGACGGAGCCCACCGATCAGATCGTCGGCGTCATCGACGAGAAACAACGCGTCTTCAACATCGTGTTTCTCGGCTAATTCAGTGAGAAACTCTCGTGCGATCAAGATCGTATACGTTGGAAACAGCCGTGAATGGAGGATTCTGTTCGTTTCTGGATCGACGGCAGCGTACAGCCAGTACTGCTCATCGTTGAGTCGGATCGCTTTCTGATCGACCGCAACGCGATCCGGACTCTCACCGCCAGCTGGCTGTAGATCGGCTTTTTGTACCCAGTTGTGAACAGCAACACGACTTCGATCGACGCCTAATCGGTCAAGAAAAATAACTGTATTCGAGAGTGATAATTCCGCAAGGTGATGGCGAATACCTTTTTAATGACCTCGCGGGGTGTCCGGTCTCGCTTCACAAAACCCAACTCGATCCACTCGGTACACTCACTGAGGCAAGCGGTTTTCGGCATAGAGCACCGAATCTTCGTCCCGCCTCTTTGTTAACTTAACACCGCGAAGAAATTCCCCGCTACCTTTTTATTTATCAGTCTCTTTTCGTATGTGTTTCATGGTTGTGCTTACACAACATGTTACAGTGCCGAGCCAAACCCGTTGGTGATCCGGTCAATGCCAGACAATAGCGCGCCCTCCGATCGACGAACAGCATTCAGTCGCCGCCGGTTGCTAGCTACAGCGGCCGGGACGATGGTTGTGCCAGTGAGTAGCGCCGTTGCGACCGAATCTGCGTCTATGGCGACGGAAGGTGGCCTTCCGAGACAGGACAGTCCGAGCCGCGCCGCCCAGACGTATATCAACGCGCTCGACGCCGGTGACCGAACCAGAGTGAACGAGGTCATCGCCCCAAGTGGAGCGCTCAGCAACTGGTCACGAACGGAGTTTGCCTGGGTTGAGAGCTTCGAGATTGAATACGTGGGCTTTGAAACGGTCGAAAAGCGACGTGGCGACATCATTGGAGAAATCAAGCTGACGATTGCTGGAAACACCGGAACGGCTCGATATCGGTTCCGTGAAGCGGACCATGGGTGGCGAATTTGGGACGCCGTCGACGGCCTTCGATCAACTGAAAATCTGAGCGAAAATGCCGAAGCCGTTGCAGAGGCATACGTGGCGGCACTTGATGCGGGGAATCGTGACGCGGTAAACGATCTTATCGCTACCGGTGGGGAACTCTCTAAGTGGTCGTCTCGTGAATTTGAATGGGTTACCGCCTTTGAATTCGACTTTTTGGATTTTGAAGCTGACAAAATAACTGGTGACGAAGTCATCGGCGATATCGAACTTACAATCGATGGCAACAAAGAGACTGTCCGCTATCGGTTTCACGACACCGGTGCCGGGCGCGTTGAACTGTATTCTGCCGTCGGCGGCATCCGAGCCACTGGCGAGGTGTCCGCCGAAGCAGCTGCAAACGCGTATGTAGCAGCACTTGACGCCAATAACAGGGGACGGGCCAATGAGCTCATCGCGGATACAGGGCCACTTGAACTGTGGTCAAGTCGAGACTTCCAGTGGGTACGGGCGTTTAGTGTTGAGCTCGTCGGTCTCAAAACTAATCGGCTGCAAGATGACACAGTGGTCGCAGATCTCTCTGTTCGGTTAGATGATTCAACCGCCTCAGTGCGGTACAAGTTCCGCCGTGTCGACGACGGATGGAAGATCTGGGAGGGAATCAAGCCGATTCGCTGAAATTCACTTGGTCGAACCACCTCACACCGCCTTTGAGTACGCGTTAGGTAACGGCTTGGACAGCCTCCAAGCCGTACCCGTGGATAACAGTCACCATCGCTTCGTCTAAGCGGTGTCTTGGTGATCCGCTCGTGGGCTCTCTGCCTGCCCACGAACGAACTCAACGATATCACCATCACTGCGTGTCGAAATTTCCAGTGCGCTCACGAGCGTCATAGAGGCTCTCAGAATCGGTTATCTGAGACTTTCCACATTGACTGCTCCGGGCTGCGAGGCGACGAAAGAGCGTTCACTACGAACGGGGGCACCGTCGACGTCCGCCGCTCTTTTGAGGTTAGTTTTAGCGTCGAACTTGAGAATTAAGCGGTCGACGCGTGGCACGAACGCAACGGCGCCACAGCTCAGGCGGCTACTCCGCAGTCGTTAGCGCCGCCACTGTACTGTCCGTGTACACGGTATCAAGCTCACTAGAAGCCGCTAGAAATGTGTTATGACAACAAAATAGAACTTACGGTCACCGGTTGGCCAGCTGTATCTCTCGGCCGTCCAGCCCGAGGTCGACACCGGATCTCGTCAAGGGGATCGGTGCTGAAGTAACAGCTATGTTCCAGGGAGGATCGGCGAGGTGTATGAGTGTTCGGTCAAGCTAGCGGCGACTACGCTTCCCGGGCTGCACGCTTGAGAATCTGCGGCGTTACAAGAACATAAAGCGCCGCGACACCAACAATGGCAAACTGAACAGTTTGGTCATCAAGAATAAAGAAGGCGATTCCGATGGCGACAGCAGCACCAGTTAGTGGCATTTCGAGGTTTCGAATCAATGAGAATCGCTCGTGTTCGTATTCGTATTGCTGCCGAGGGATATGAGAGATTGTCTGCTGATTGGCGGGGAATCACTCACTCGTGTCTTGAGCTGCATGGGTCAATTGAATTGGATTGGATTGGATTGGATTGAGCATGATCGGCTCATCGGACGATAACAACAGTCACTTTGATGAGTGTGTTGTCATAAATTACCCAGATGTATCATCAAAGAGTGAGAGAAGCAATTGATGAGCTTGATAATGAGTTCACGCGCGAGGAACTGAGAAATCGCACAAATGCGCCACGAACAATTGTTGACGATGTGATTGATGAGATGCACCAGGAAGTCAGAACGGTGCTTGATGAGTTCGAATTCGGTGATGAGTTCACGCGTGAAGAATTGAACGAAAAGACAACTGCGCCACGAACGATTGTTGATGAGGTCATTGATGAGCTGCATTGGAGAGGCGAGGTATATCGGCCAAGGACCGGAATCTGGTGCAAGAATTACGAGTGATTTGAGCCTTCGGGGACCGAATGTCACGGAATTGCAGGATCCAAGTTTATGTATTGTGGACGAATGTCGGGCATGTATTTGTCTCGACAGATAGCCCGTGAGGGACTGTTGATCACGCTTGGGGAGCAGGTGATATCAACCGGATTGATCTAGCTGTCATGTGAGAGCGTCGAGTCGGTCTGTCCGAACGGAATGATAGGTTGTTTCTCATGCGATCAGTTGGGAAGCGCCCGCCAGTCGGAAGACATCCTGGCTTGATGCGGATCCATCGGGAGTAATGATGGACACAATGCAACTCTCAGTAATCGGGGGTTTCGATGGGTTTGAAGAATTGCCAACCTGTCACGGGGGTATCTCATGCAGACTGTGCAAAATTCGTGGCTATTTGTGAGAATCGATTTCGGAAGCTCCGCTGAAATCTTCAGCAGGTGATACAAACGGCGTGCTGAATACAGGGCACATATCTTGCACGGACAGCTGAGAGACATCCAGATTTATCAAGACGCGTTTGTTCCTCTTCGATACGTTCAGCTATGTCTGGAAGCGGATATGCAACGCTGTCAGGGTCAACAAGCAGGGCTCGCAACGAATCCGGCAACTGCTGCTTTTCAGCATCGGTGAGCAGCGCCGCAACACTCTGTCGGTAGTCTACAGCGTCAACAGAGTCATGACCGAGCTT
>KE356563.1:278492-279518 GCA_000416005.1 Haloquadratum sp. J07HQX50
AATGATGCTGACGAGGACACAGCGCCCGATGATCAGTCTCAAACAGTGAATATGGGCAACTACAATGTGGATTCGCTTGAGGAAACAACACTGTCTGGATATTGATCCTGACGATCAGGCGTGCGTATCGACGACAGTCGGCATTGAAGTCGGCGAATATCATGACGTTGTCCCAGACGGCGAGGGTCTGATGTCAAAGTCACACTGACTGACGATAATGAAACAGAAGCGATGTTAATCGCCTGGGATGCAACTGACATTGAACTGCCCATCGACAGCACAGGCGGACTAACCTGTGAGAAAGTTACTGTGCGCGGGACTGAACCCGACCATTCAGAGTATGAAGACGGACGACAGCTGAAAGTCACTGAGCAGACGAAAATAACACCTGCAGTTGACCCAGGACAACATTCGACAGAGCATCGGCGCAGATAGCGACACTACCAGCGACAATGAACGGACGTCAATGGCTGACGGTGGAACAACAGATGACTTTGATGCGCCGGATCAGTTCACACGCATCGAAGAAATCCAGCATATCCTCGAAGATACCGACAGTCCGCTCACACAGGAACAATTAATATCGAAGACTGACTGGTCTGCTGCAGTCGTTGATACAACGGTCGAACCGCTGCTAAAACGTCAGGCAGTCATGGAAGTCGAAGATAGATATGTGCTAATCTGACGCTGGGCGCTGACGTTGACCGATCGGCAGCTGGACATCAAATCCTCTTTTGATTAATTAGACGTCAGTCGGTCAATCTTCGCTCGCACGCGATGGCGCAGCGTGACATCCTCTGAATGACCGACGGGCACCCCACCAACAGTGACGGGCACGAGTGGGCGGGCACGCTTACACTCAAGACACGTCTGCAGTCGTGTGCCGTTCCAAGCACGACACTCAGGACAGAACCACATTGATTTCAGTTCGTCACTCATGATCGTCCCTCCATGCTCCCATTTGAACTGACATTGCAAAATCGTCACAGATCTTGCATGTGCCCTTTCGCGACAGCGCTGCTCTCT
>KE356563.1:279568-281063 GCA_000416005.1 Haloquadratum sp. J07HQX50
ATCTGCTTCCGATCGACTCAGATGGTGGAGGTCCTCGCCCATCCAGAGCGGGCAGAAATCATCGTCGCCATGGATCTGTCCGGTAGCCCAAATTTGAGTTGGTGTTGGACTCTCAGTTTAATCCATTCATACTTGCTCGCCGTGGTATCTCGCTGGCTCTGGCGAGCAGCTTTTGAAGACAGTTCGGTTATTGAAATCGAAGCCGAAGCCGAGGTCGAAGTCGAAGAGTCAGTCTCCTGATCAGTAGTTGTCGGTGTCGGTGAACTGCTCGTCAATCGTGCGTCTGTCTGGAGATAGGTTCCAATAGTGTCTACCAGTGATGCCGACATATCGCATGGTGTGTGGAACTGACAACTGAAGTCGGACTTGGATCTCGACTCGAAGTTGGAACTAGAGCTGGCGTGAGCATTAATATCAGAGTCAGAGTTGGATTCAGACCCAGAGGCACCGAGAGTCGTCGACAACGGTGGAACCGACCACCCGGTGAGTGTGCCATACTGCCCTGCATAGTAGATCTCAACATGCGGTCGGTCAGGAAGCGATCCAATCGTCTCGGATGGAATGGGACCTTTTTATGTCACTGAACAGACAAAATTTCGATAGTTCCGTGTTGTACGTGCCGGTGTCAGGATCGTATATCAACAACTCATCATCAGAACTCGTCGTGATGAAGTCGTACTGGTCTTGCAGGAACAACTCAGTCTGATACCGACCGATACCTGCGTTCTCTCAGTACATGAATCGGATTTCTTCCCACCCCGATACCGATGTGTTAGTGTCGTCCTGACTATATTCACGATGGTGAATAGTGATATCGTCATTCTCCGGGTCAACTCCGGTGTTGCATCAAGACTATCCGAGACTCGTGCATCTGTCCATGCCTGCCACTCATCTGCACCGTCCGATTCATTGGTCATCGCGCTCACCTACTGGGTCTGAGAATAGAGATATCTTTTCGGACGACGGAGACGATGATCAAGCAGTCGCGTCCACACGTCCACCTCTATTCCCCCATCAACAGATGTGTTCGACACGCTTTGTTTGTCTTTACTCTGCGATGTGCTCCGTCTAAGGGTGGACATGTGGACGTGAGTTGGTAATCCCCGAGCTGTATAGCGGTTTTTCGGATCCGATCCTTGTCAGGGTGTGTGGACGTTATCCATGTAGTGCTAGAATTGTGATACATCAGCCGTTACCTCCAATCATTGACTCCTCTGAGGAAATCAAGAACCATTTCATGAGTTGTTGAATTTGAATCGTGACTCCCGTCTCAGACAGTGGTACTGCTACTCACCGAATCACCAATTATGAACTCCTCAGTCCTGACGATATTGTGGGAGTCGCTCTCTATTACAGCAGTATATTGAATTGTGGTATCTAAAACGGTTCCGTCGACGTGAAATCCGTCGCTGAAATTTCAAACATGAAAATCAACGGTTTGGCTCATAGTTAGGGCATTCCGATCATAATATCTCTTGAAACAAAGCTCTGTGAG
>KE356563.1:281113-283284 GCA_000416005.1 Haloquadratum sp. J07HQX50
CTAACAAACAGCGTAACCGCTATAATCGTACTTCTCCCGCCGAAGACTCCGGACGGGAATCATTGAGAGAGACTTTAATGAATCCACAACCAACCACAGACAACCCACATGACTGGGATAGCCAATCGGACCCAAAAGGCTGGAGCGATTCTCGGATACAGTCTATCAAATGCATCACCGATTTCGATGCTATCGACTGTCGGATCATCGCCTTCGCTGAATTGGATCTCGACCTCAGCGCGATTGCAGCCGAACTCAATACCGATGAGTCGACACTGGACTCCCGGATGCGTGATCTCGCCGAGATACACCCGGGTATCCTAACGCCTCGTTGCCCTGCTGCACGTGATGTTGAGTCACCGGTCGGAATTCAGGGAACCAAACTCGGAGGTAATACATGAGCGATCTCGTTCATGCCGTTCGTACTCCGTTCATCGACCCACCGTCTCAGACGTATGTGAACAACTCGCAATCAAAGCTGTTGACGTGTGAACAACATGGAGGATCAACTGATGAGTGACCAGACTGATAATAAACATCCTAGAGGAAAACGGTATACTGAGGACATGATAATTAGAATGCTCAAAGACTGTAACGCATTGTACGGGCGAGTCACTGTCGACGAGTTCGCCAGGCAATCTTCGTACTGCAATGTCGAAACTGTAATTCGCATGTTCGGAAGTTGGAAATCGGCGAAGCAGAAAGCTCAGATAAATACGGACACCCAACAGCCTCTCGTCCCCGGTCAATATTCGAAAGAACAGATCCGTTCACATCTGCGCGAATTACACCGGCGTTGTGACCGTGCATCACCGATGCATCTGAACCACGAGGATGATTTAGTGGATACACTCATCGTGCTTGACGCATTCGGCTCGTGGGACGAGGCTCTGAGACAGTCCGGATTAGCGGACGAGTAACATAGCAATCAAAAGCCCGGTCATAGTATAGTCTATCAATTAATTTCGAGTGCAACGTCATACACACAGAACAACCCAGAGTCCAATTCTGCCGTCTAAGCCCTTCTACTACGAATAAGGTATATACTAATGAAGGGGTATGATAGAAAACAAATAGAGATTCTTCATTGGACTCGAAACCCGCTTGGGTGTGATTAATACCGACACCGAACGTTGCTCACGACAATTCTAATATAGTGCATCTCAACGCTGTAGTACTCTGACGTGACGTATGCATCAAGGTTCTATACACGAAGATCACACGCCAACAAAACAGCTAGCTCACATCGAGACGATTATTGGTTTCCACGCGGTGGGGGGGACTGAATCCGTGTCGGTTGGTACTGACCGGGCGTGTGGAATAATACATACAATATGTCATTACAGCACCCAGACCGTTGTGAAGACATAGATACACTGATGAAGACAAAATCGCACTCGCCGTCACAACCGAATATGTCCTGTGAACACTGCATAGTGTGTTGGAACATGACACAGTCCACAACTAATACAACACAGTCCAGTGACAATCTACACTCAGGTAATCGAACACAAGAGCCTCGAGTATGTCCAGCGTGATCGAATCAAACATCGAACTGAATTGAATTGAATCGCATACAACCCGTGCAAGTCAAACTATCAATGAGTGGGCGTTCAAACATATATAGAGCGTAGACCAGCACTGAGATTATCAAAAATAACAGTAGATTTGTCGTCGCAAACCGAAGTGTCGTTTTCCAATATGAATGCCTGTCTCCAGTGACTTCGAGTTCGGGAAGCATCTCGGAAGCATCCATACCAACGTCCTGATACTCGACAAAGCAACCAGAGAGTGCTACGGGCTCATGCTCAGTGTTCTCCAACAGATAACAATCTTCCAAAACCTGAGATAGAATCCAATCTCGCAGCTAACACAGCGATAGTAGTAATATCGTTATACAATCCCAATTAACAGCAGCAGGTCGAATCAGCGTTCAATTTCAATCTCGTATTCGTATCTGCATCTGTGTTCATTCGTGTCGTGTTTATTTTGATGCTCGCATCTGAGTGTGGAGTAAATCAAAAACAAACAATCATACTCGTGCCAGCAACAACCACGATGTCACGGCAGCAGGTCGTCACCACTCACATCTGGATAAGCTCCAGTATACCGGTCTGGGTTGTCTGATGCATACTCGATCGTCGTCTCACGATAGCTGTCACGATTCCATT
>KE356563.1:283334-284437 GCA_000416005.1 Haloquadratum sp. J07HQX50
CTGTACTGGATAGGTGCTCTGTACCCAGTATCATAACTGGACCGTCTCGGAAAGCCGTGTTGAAACTGCAACGGAGTCAGACAGCGTCACTGCAGACTCAGCTAGCGACTCTGATGGCAGTCGATATCCGGTGTTTGCTCCTATTGAGAGGTCGTGCGATTGCAAGCCCTCTGATAGGCATGAGTGCTGACCGAAACAGCATCTTGTTTATACTACCCGTAATACCGAATACGCGAATCGATAGACAAAGACGTGATACAATAGATACTGTTATGTATCAGACACTGTGTCTTTCGCATTTGTCCACGATCCAAACGCGCGTTGGATCGTCTCGGGTGAACAGAAGTCATCATCTGCTGCAAAGACATTTGCCGTCAACTTCCCATATCGTTGCTCACATGTCTGCAACATTTCGATTAGTTCAGCACGATCATACTGCGATGTGTCCATATTGACACCGGCTGCCTCCTTCGCGTCATTCCACGATCCGAATCGCTTCCTGACAGCTCCTGCTGATGGAAACTCATCATCCTGACTGAACAGACGTTGTGTCACCTTCCCATATTTCTCTTCGCATTCGCGTAACAATTGTTTGTAGTCTTCATCTGAGTACTTCTGCGGACGTCGATTGAACACGCGTCGATCTTCAGTGAGTCCCGCATCCTGCTTGGCGGAAGACCACGACCCGAACCGCTCTATGATCACCGACGGTGCACACAGATCGGATTCTCCGTGGAGTACCTCTGGCGTTACTTTTCCGTTCCGACGTTTTGCTTCTCTGAGGTGTGACAGCAACTGTGAGTCAGTGTATTGTTTATGTCTCCCACCATTACCATCGTATTCGTCTTCAACATTCGCTTCCTCTTTCGCGTTCGACCAGCCTCCGAACCGGCGCATGACTGCTGAGACCGAACAGAATTCATCGTCTTTGTTGAATGTCTTCGGTGATGCCTCACCGTGTTTGTCTTTGCAGTCTTGGATCATCTCCAACATATCTTCGTCACTATACTTCTGTTGTCCGGAATAGTCACGATCGTCGTCAATGTTAGCTTCTTCGAGTGCGTCTGACCATGATCCGAATCGATTGAGTATGGTGGTCGTTG
>KE356563.1:284487-285518 GCA_000416005.1 Haloquadratum sp. J07HQX50
CAGGTCGCAACTGTGGCTGAGGACATCGTCAACCCGGATCGTAATCTGCCACTCGCTATGATCGGGTCCGTGATGCTCGTCGGCGTACTATACGTATTTACGATGTTAGTCGCGGGATATACCTTCTCTGCTGAAGAGATACGCGGGATGGGTGAAACCGCTATTGTAGAGGTTGCCGGCGTATACCTCGGATTCGGAGGTGTGATTGCGATACTCTTAGGTGGACTGCTGGCGACAATCTCTTCGGCAAACGCATCAATCCTCAGCGCGTCTCGTGCTCTCTACGGACTCAGCTCCGATGATCTCGTGCCGGAGGCAGCCGCACAGGTGAACCAGGAGTACGGAACCCCTCATTTTGCGTTAGCATTTGTAGGTGGGACGACGGTCGCGTTGGTTGCGTTCGGGCGGACTGAAGTGCTTGCGGAAGTTGCCTCTTTCCTGCATCTCATTTTATACGGACTGATCTGTGTGGCTTTGATCGTGATTCGACGGCGTGATCCATTGTGGTATGAGCCTTCATTCACCTGTCCCGGCTACCCGCTCGTCCCAATTATTGGCGGGGTTGGCAGCTTCGCATTAATCGGGTTTATGGAACTCCTTTCGCAAGTGCTTGGGGTGGTTGTCTCGCTGGTTGCCGTCGGGTGGTATCTGGTTTATGCGAGGGATGTCGGGCTGAAGAACAAGTTGTGACGGGCGTTGCTGGCAGTTGTTTCGACTCAGCCAGGGCGGTGGCTGGAAGTGCGTCAGGCACTGTACCGAGTGTCGATATCCCCCGGGTTCTCGAAAGCCACGCCCAGTTAGCACGGTGATGAGAACACACGAGTGGCGATGACTCGGCTGAGGAAGGGGGACGTTTGACCGTCCCACAAGACAGCCAAGCCGATGCTGAAACCTAGCAAGAGACGCTTGGAACGTATGCGTCTTGAAACCTGAGGGCCGAGCTCGGCCTGAAATCCTATGGTGGGATTCCCGCGACTTGAGGCGCGGGAGGAGGTCAAGTAGATGACTCAGGCAGTGTCCCAAATCCGATG
>KE356563.1:285568-288840 GCA_000416005.1 Haloquadratum sp. J07HQX50
AGCGTCAGCAAGCTCAGCACGCTGAAGATTGATATTGGAAAGATCGGTATTACACATAGTTATACCAATTATATTATTCGGAAGTGAAACGCCGGTGAGATCGGCGTCAGAGAGATCAGCATTAGAGAGGTCTGCCTCAGAAAAATCAGCGCCAGTAAGATCAACTCCCCGGAGCGTCGCACCAGATAGACGATCTGGGAGTGAAACGTTCGTGAGATCGGCGTTAGAGAGATCGGCACCAGAAAGATCTGCCTCAGAAAGATTGGTGCCGGTAAGATCGGTCCTTCGAAGCGTCACATCGGATAGAGAGTCTGGAAGTATAACATCTGTCAGATCGATATCAGAGAGGTCGGCACCAGAAAGGGTGGCGTCGGAGATGTCAGATCCAGAGATGTCTGCCCTCTCAAGATTCGCGTTGGAAAAATTAACATTGGCGAGATTGACATCGCTAAGATCAACACCACGGAGGTCCGCGCCAGAGAGGTCAGCATGGCTCAGGCTGACACGAGAGAAATCAATATTACAGAGGGTGGTATTGGAAAGATCAGCACCTGAAAGGTTAGAGCCGGAGATATCAGCACCAGTAAGATCAGCGTGGGAGAAATCTGTCTCAGAGAGATCAGTATGTGAGAGGTCCACGTTTGTCAGGTCGGTCTCCCGAAAGGTTGCACCGCTGAGAGAGTTCGGGAGGTTCACTTCCGTCAGATCAACCTCAGAGAAATCCACGCCTGTGAGATCAGCCCCCGTGAGTTCAACCCCAGACAGCTCAGCACATTCGAGGTTGGCATCAGAGAGATCAGCATTAGAAAGATTAGCATTAGAGAGGTCAGCGTTGGAAAGATCAATCTGTGAGAGACTCATACCTGCCAGGTCAGCCCTCCGGAATGTTACACCGACTAGAGAGTCTGGCAGTGTAGTGTCTGTCAGCTCAAGACCAGAGAGATCTGCCCCACGGAGATCAAGATTAGAAAGGTCGGAGTCAGAGAGATCTGCGTGACTCAATTTAGCGTCACGAAGGTCACTATTAGAGAGGTGACAATCAGAGAGGTTTGTATGACTTAGGTTAGCATTACATAACTCGGCATCAGAAAGGTCGGCTCCAGTGAGGTCAGCATATGAGAGATCAGCATGAGAGAGGTCAGTGCGTGAAAGACTCACATCTGTCAGATCAGCTTCTTGAAAAGTTACACCGTTCAGAGAGTCCGGGAGGTTCACCTCTGTCAGATCGACCTCAGAGAAATCCACGCCTGTGAGATCAGCCCCCGTGACGTTCAACCCCAGACAGCTCAGCACTCTTGAGGTTGGCGTTGGAGAGGTCAGCATGAGCGAGATCTGCACCTGAGAGATTCGCACCCTCAAGAGTGGCATTACTCAAATCTTCGCCACGGAGGATTGCACCAGGCTCAATATCGGCTGGCGTGGCAGTCTGGCTGTTTGGGATTGAATCGGGTTTATTTGCCGTGCTCGTCGTATCATCAACTGAAATATTCGAACGGGATTTCAAGCTGTATTCAGGTTCGGGTTCGAACTCAGATTCAGACTCGGGCTTGTGAAGATGTCCATTCAGAATTTTTTCCTGGTCGTGGCTGGTGATGAGTTCGGTTAACCGCTCATGATTAACCAACTCTACGTCGACGGTGTCGGCTGTGTCCATTGCCTGTGGAGTGAACCCATTTGTTGTGACAACATATACTTGATCGACGCTATCTTCTAAACGATAGAGTCCTGCGTACTCTCTGATCTTTGGGTCGCCCACTACTGAGTTTGGTCCATGTCGCTTTACCTGGATGAGATGCTTCTGCCCGAGCTGATTCGTTGCCCTGATATCAACCCCTTTATCCTGAGACTGCTGGAGAACTTCCGTCTGGAAACCCATCTCTTCCCAGAGATCAGCTATCAGGTGCTCAAATTCATATGGGTCCACCTCCCGGAGTTGTGAGATGAGACTCTGAGTCATAACTCAATATGTGACTTTCTTGGCAAAATAATGTTTTGTCTAGTTAATAGAATCGGCTACTCCATGTTTGGCTAGTGGATTTTTCCAGTCGATCATATTTATAATCGGCATAAAAACGTAGTCAATTATACTGATAATCAACGGCTCCAGATTGCATCTGCTTCACGATGGATCCGACGCCCAGAGTATTCGATATACTGCTGAGATGTCGATAAATCAGCGTGTCCCATCGTCTGTTTGATGAACTGTGCCGATGCGCCGTTGGCTGCGATCTGTGTTCCGTATGTGTGACGGAGCACGTGTGGAGTTACTTTCTTTCCGATCGATGTCTGATCGGCGACCTCTGTCACCCGACGCCAGATCGTTGTGCGTGAGATATCGATCGTGCGCTGCTTCTGGAAGTGTTTGTTGAGGAGCCTGATCACATCCGGATCCCGAAGAGGTACAACACGATTTCCAGAATCGGACTTGGGAGACCACTGTGTATTATTAGTGTCGACAGACTGGATTCGAATTTCTTCTTGCTGTTGTCCCAGCCAACTCAAGCGCAGATGTGCGAACTCATCGGCACGCATGCCAGTGTGCAGCAGCGTCTTGATGATCAACTCATGTTCCTCGCTCATTGAGGTCGCTTGATCACGGAGTGTTTTTGCTTCGAAATCTTCCAGTGGTTCTCGTGTCCAGCCAGCCATATTGAAACACACTCGTGAGCACTGTTTCAATCTACCGGTGACGAATACTGATGACATGGCTGAAACGTCGATATTCGACAGTGTCAGTCATTAAATCAAATAGCGTGAAACAGACACGAGAAGACTGTTTCAATATAAAAAATCCGCAGTTCGCACACAAACTGAGTGCAGTCTCTATTTTTGCACGCGGTTCTTGTCTGATCTGGCGACACAACCAGAGAGCACGTCATACTGTACTGGATGTCGTGCAAAATATAGAAGCATACAGCAGTACGAATTCCCTATTATGCCAGATAGGCGTCAGTTCATCACAGAAACCGCTGTCATAACCGCCGTTGGAATTGCCGGGTGCTTGGGGCTGAGAGAACAACCTGCTCCTGAGGAGACAGATACTCCTGGAGAGACGGATACGGCTGAGGAGACGGATACTGCTGAAGAGGAAGTGGGTGTGGTGCTTCCCCCGGATAGCACCGGGTTATTCCAGGATGGCGAAGTTAACGAACATAATTTTGCCGAAAGTTCATTCACCGAAGACCAAGTTGGGACAGCCGTGAGCGAATTTGATCTGCAAAATGCTGACGCCAGCAACGTCACAGATATGTGGCAGATGTTCTTGCGGGCTG
>KE356563.1:288860-290025 GCA_000416005.1 Haloquadratum sp. J07HQX50
GATATCCATGAGTTCTACTCACAATTTCTTGATCATCCGGTTGCAGAAGCCATCGGAGTAACACCGAGAGAAAAAATCGAACAACTGCTGGAGACAACTACTTGGGTCACTGAGACGGACACAGAGGACTCGCTCGGTCAAATGACAGCTGTTCTCCATAATTTAGAGGTTCCACTGCTGGATCAGATCGAATCGAGACTGAACAATAGAGGAGAGACGATTAATTAAGCAGACATTATCGCGCCATTCTACGGGAACAGTGTCTCCGTTCCGAGTTCACTGACAAACAGGGGGGTTGACACGCGAGTGTGGTTACAACAAGATCAAACCCAAATTGATATCACTAGTTTAGAGAGATGGGAGCGTGAAAACGAACATGCAGAAGCGGTCGTATATGATCTTGACCGATACGTACACGGCAAGGTTCTGTTGCTCAGAACCGAGGCTGCTACATACTGCCTGACCGGGAGCCCAAACGCATCTCAAGCAGCACTGTTAGAGTCGGTTGACGCAAACGACGAGTACGCAAATATTGAAGTTGGGGTCCTTCGACGCAGTAAAGATCTTGACCACTTCGGATACCTTCGAAATAAAATAGCTGCTCACCGCGTAGAGAACGGAATTGAAACGTTCACACCAACATCGAGTCCTGAATACCGACCACCGGAAGCAGAGTTGACGGATGCCGTTGATCTCCTCAGTATAGATTTCACTCGGAGTGAACTGTTCGAAGGTGGACGACTACATGGTCAAATCCTCATACCTACCGCAGTAAATGAAACAGATAAGTTGATCTTAACCGTTGAATCCGCAATCAACGGCGAATCTATTTCGATCCAATTTCTAGGATCTGAACTCTCGGAGAACAAAGATGTGGATCGTAACCTCCACACCTTCAGCCGGCGGGTGAACGACGAAGACCAGCTTGCCCATCTCTCATCCCCAGCTCAAGTACGTCCCACCTGGAACGGTGTTGATGGAGGGAATCGATGGCTCTCAATCGAGTCACGTGATGTCGATCGAGAAGTAGAATCTGCTGCGACGGATGATGGAGTTGATTCTGTTTGGCGAACAGTTCATGATATTTTCTTAAATGACGGTGAAGCCCGTGATGGACGAGTTGAGTTTATAGGATCAGTCGCAGTGGAGATCAACGAGAGACAGC
>KE356563.1:290075-291572 GCA_000416005.1 Haloquadratum sp. J07HQX50
GAATGCTCATCACACAAGCAGGTGGGAGCATCTCCGTTAGTGGCTCCGATGATCGAACAGTCATGAGTCTTCGATTGCCGAGCAGAGTGTAATGCGGTTTATGATTACCTGAGCGGTTTAAGAACGATATCATTAGGACGATAAGGTACAGTGGAAAGGAATTCAGCGAGTTGGTTGAGGGATTTCAGGAGAATGAGCTAAATATTTTGATTGATGTTCGTGCCCCGATATATTTATCGAAGAATCAATAAAGTCAGCAGTGGAGTATATTTAAAAATTCCCAAGAGCCACAGCGAAAACAAGATTTGTTCTGTCATCGTTCAATAACTGAACTATCTGAAGCCGGATACTTCCGTTACAGCGAAGACATCGGTCGTGTTTGGGAATACCTTGCTGATGACGTCACAATTGCTGTGACGGCAACTGAACAGACCACTGTGACGCCTGGCGTCGTGTATTCAACATCATATCGCTGACGAGGAACCGACGCACAGAATCAACATGTCATCGTCTCTTTATACCATCAATTTAGGCAAGCGCTTTTTTCTTTCAGTAGTGTTTAACACTGAATAAAATGAATTTGTCGAACAGCTGGACAATTCACCCGTCACAACGTGTGTGACGCTGGATAGGTACTCGTGTGGCTCCGGAGTTCAAGACAGTCACTACCGAGTCTTCTCCTGATCTTGGGATTAAACGATATATCTCATCTCCAGATGGTCGGACACCACGCAAAATATTATGAACGCTGTGGGCTCAGCATTCAACTTAATTCAATTGATTCAATTTGACTTACTTCAGCATCACTCACCTCAAACCGTGCCCCGCCTTCAGAGCCCTCAGTGAGAGATATCTCCCATCCATGAGCTTCAACGACCTGCTTCACAATTGAGAGTCCGAATCCAGTGCCTCGTCTGGTCGTCGTATAGCCCGCTTCGAATACATCATCTCGCTCATCTGCAGGGACCCCACTGCCATTGTCTTCGACATAGAATCCATCCTCAAGCTCACCAATAGTGATTATCACGTCTTGCCCGTCATCTGCATGATCAATGCCATTCCGCATCAGATTCTCCAGTAACTGTGCGAGCCGATTTGAATCCGCCTTGATACTCTGTGTGGTAATGATATTGGTCTGAGCTGTGGCATCGGTTGTCTCAACATTCTGCCAACAGTTCTGAGATAATCTGGCGAGATTGACTGATTCCGTGTCCTCCATGTGTTCGCCTGCACGAGCCAGCCCAAGGAGATCTTCAATCAGTTCGTCCATCCGAGTCAGCGCTGAGTCAATCTTGTTGACTCGCTTGCTGTCACATTCCTCACGAAGCAGTTCCACATATCCTTCTGCAACAGATAGTGGATTTCGGAGGTCATGACTCACGACACTTGCAAACTCATCCAACCGTTTGTTCTGGCGTTGGAGTTTGTTTCTATTTTCAATGTTCTCAGTGATGTTCTGTGCCACTGCCATCACATGAGTAATCTCCTTCCCGTCGG
>KE356563.1:291622-293169 GCA_000416005.1 Haloquadratum sp. J07HQX50
CCCGACGCCAGATCGTTGTGCGTGAGATATCGATCGCACGCTGTTTCTGGAAGTGTTTGTTGAGGAGCCTGATCACATCCGGATCCCGAAGAGGCACAACACGATTTCCAGAATCGGACTTGGGAGACCACTGTGTATTATCAGTGTCGACAGACTGGATTCGAATTTCTTCTTGCTGTTGTCCCAGCCAGTTCGAGCGCAGATGTGCGAACTCATCGGCACGCATGCCAGTGTGCAGCAGCGTCTTGATGATCAACTCATGTTCCTCGCTTATCGAAGTCGCTTGATCACGGAGTGTTTTTGCTTCGAAGTCTTCCAGTGGTTCCCGCGTCCAGCCAGCCATATTGAAACAGACTTATGAGCGCTGTTTCAATCTACCGATAACGAATACTGACGACATGGCTGAAACGTCGATATTCGACGGCTTCAGTCGTATAGTAAAATAGCGTGAAACAGATACGAGAAGACTGTTTCAATACAGGAATAATGATTATTAATCTGAACCAACACAGCTAATCATAGTGACATCCCCTCGCTCAGAGCGTAAGGAGAGTATCACGCGGTCGTTATCATCTAGCAAAGAGACGACCACTCGACGGATTTGTGTTTTTTTGATAATTGCCACATGTATGTTTGCCGTCAGTGGAGTCATCTTTGATGGAATTGGAACTGCTTCGGCTGCGTCAACCAGCGTAACTATCGATGATAACAGCGAAGAGGTTGCTGTTACATCATATACATTTGGGATCAATGGGGTAGAGAAAGACAGTATTACAGTTTCTGGACAGACTGCATTTAGCACCACTCCAACATCTCATCAGAGTCAAAGTCGATCGAACAGTGCTCAATTTAGCGTGACCGCACTCGATGATATCGATGAGCTAGGTTCCACTCAGATCCTGACCAGCGTCTCTGAGGATATAACCAAGCAAGTAGTTACTGGCACATACCGTCCGAATACTAATTTTTTGATTCCACGTGAGACGTTCTTTCATACCGGGGTATCTGGACCAGCAACACTCTGGATAGCGCAGGATGATTCATATACCCAAGATTCCGTGACGAGTGTATCATCTGAGACCGACGCAGGCGAGTATCCAGATCCAGAGAATGGATCCGCTTTGCTCGTCGGTGATGATGAGACAATCTGGGATGTGAACATTGCGTCGGGACCCGATACTGGACAAGCGCCAGTAGGTAGTCAATCACCCAACGACAGCTCAGAAGGTCTGACTGCAACGATTCTTAGTGGCGACAGTCCGCTATTACTTATGATGAGTGGTATTCTCGGGGTCGCCGTGCTCGGTGGGGCGAGCGTGGTGCGTCGAACGCAGTCACTCCCGCGTGCGACGAATGTTGGTGTGGGTATTACCGCGGTGGTATTTGTTTTACTATTCAGTTGGTGGGCGCGCAACGTTGGTTCTTTACCCCTGACGGTGTTGACAACGTCGCTGGTCAGTGTCGTCGTTGCTGCTGGATGGAGTAGACTCAGGACGACATCGATTGCGAAGGATGATATCGGTGCTGCAATAATTAGTTTTATTGGA
>KE356563.1:293219-294476 GCA_000416005.1 Haloquadratum sp. J07HQX50
TGCCGGTACGTATCAGCTGCTCGTGTCAATAACGCTTCACGATCTTTGCCAGTGGCCTGCTCAGGTTGCTCGAGAGCAGGGTCATATCCGCACCGAGGTGGGGCGGCGAGCAGGCTGGTTGCGCGTTGCCACCACCGGCTATACTCCTTTGTTTCTCCGTAAAACTCAGTTCCATCATTAATCTGGACAGCCTCAATACGTGCTCCGTATGGTGTGACCTTCGTCAATTCCGCGTCAAACAAATTTACCTCGACTAACGTCGCTTGCTCTAAATGCGCCTCAGAGAGGTCGACATCACTCAGGTCAGCCCCCGACAGGTCGGCACTGCGTAGGACAGTCTCCGACAGGTTGGCACGGTGCGGGTAAGCTTCTGACAGGTCGGCACGGGGTAGGTGGGCCTCCGACAGGTCGGCATCAAATAGGATAGCCTCCGATAGGTCGGCATCACGCAGGTCAGCCTTCGACAGGTTGGCTTTACGCAGGTAGGCACCAGAGAGGTCGGCATCACTCAGGTGAACCTCTGACAGGTTGTCATCTTCCAGGTGAGCCTCCGACAGGTCGGCATCTCTCAACAAAGAGATATCTGCAAACTCCACACTGTCTGCAAACTGGCCCGGAAGAATAGCACCATCTAAAGAGTCGCCGACCGGGCCAGTGTTTCTCAGTTGCTGAAGTTTGTGTTCGGTCTCATCTGGGCCGGCGTGGAAGGCACATCGGTCACTGTCTGATAACGGGTCCCGAATACAACTCCCCTGCTGGGAAACAAATCTTGGATCGCGTTCAACAGCAGAGTCCTCCGGAAAGGTGTATCCACAGCGGTCCTCCGGCACTTCGTCGTCGAATGTCTTCTGCGGTTCGGTCATAGTTTCGTGTGCGACGGGAGTCACACAATATTTGCTATCCATGACATCATGCTGGTATTTTCTCTCTTTGAAAGACTGTCGTCGATGTGTATGGAAATGTGGTATGATGAATAGGGAATTACATCTGCACAACTAACCCCAATAATCTGTGTGAATGAAGTGTCCAAAATGAGCAAGACAGGTTGCTGAGAACCTTTGTGTGTACACACTGACCTCTTGTAGACCGTGTAAATGCGGGAAAACGACCATGTGCTACATACGGTCTCTTTAGGGGGTTTACACGGTCTTTTCCACTGAACGACAGTATAAGATGAGGCAGACCCGTAATTCATCTCTGGCAAAATAGTCATCTAGGTAACTTCTGGAGATAGAGATAGTATAGAGCAAGTCTCAA
>KE356563.1:294526-295956 GCA_000416005.1 Haloquadratum sp. J07HQX50
GAAGCAATTAATGCGTTCATTCAGGATGAGACTTCAGCTGACGTCGCCGTGGATGTCATCAACGCGTTCATTGGAGCTTAATATTAATATTTATGTTGACACTTCCGACATCTGATCTCTGAGTGGTCTTCTATTGTCTATCTTCACATCATTATGCTTCATGACTGACACTGCCGAATGCAGACGTCTCTAGTTTTCTTTCCTTTCGTGCTGTCATTATCGTGAGCACATCTCGAAAAACGGAGTGTTCACTCTGCCGTGGTTTCATTCGTGAATAAATGCAAAAGGCTATCATTCGATTATCTGTCAGAATATGAGCTGCTGTCCCTGCACAGTTACCAGTGAGTAGTTCTGTGAGTGCAATCTCCCTGAAAGAATGACCAAATTATGGAAGTGTTAAATCGTTTTTTACATGTTTCAATTGTTCAAAGATCATGTGATCTTATCGCTCAACACGATCACACACGGCTGTCGTGGCACGGCGGACTTGCCGATGTGGCACGTGAGTATGCAACAACGATGGGTGAGGAGTCGTTTTTCTCACATCAACATGATGGGCGTAACGGCGGTGACAGACTCGATCAAGCCGGTGTTGACATTGAGATGTGGGGTGAGAATATTATTTATACGTGGTGGAATCGGGAACTTGAGGACAGGGGAATTCTTTCAACACCGAGTAAGGTTGCCTCCTGGTGTACAAATTGGTGGCTCAACTCGCCTGAGCATCGTGCGAACATCATGGACGTACGATTTGAGGCGCACGCTGTTGGCTTTTATCGAACTGACGCCGGCAAAATCCTCGGTGTCGAGTTGTTTGGCAAGTAATGCATTCGGATCCAAATCAAAATCTATAGCGACTTCTGGTTTATCAGTCATCTGAGAAGAAAACCAACAGCCACATGAGGATTTATTATTCAAAAACATAATAAACGATTGTGGTTCGGATAGGAATTGGTCGAATAAGAATATTATTTGATATCGTATTTAACCCGCAGAATCTCATCGAGTCCTCGTCGCGCTACACTGATCAGTCGGTGGTCGGTAAATCTAGGACTATGATATCAGTTACAAT
Source organism: Haloquadratum sp. J07HQX50 (assembly GCA_000416005.1). Taxonomy (GTDB): domain Archaea; phylum Halobacteriota; class Halobacteria; order Halobacteriales; family Haloferacaceae; genus Haloquadratum. The sequence goes on from KE356563.1 coordinate 295,599, forward strand.
ATTCTTCTTACTGAACGTTATCATATATGCATTACCACTTTCATTACAAGGAATAGGATTTGTTAGTGGGGACCCCGTGCGGTTATTAGTAAATAACAGCGGTATCATCGTTGCATTTGGATTTCTCACATATTTCCTCTATCACTCCGGAATCTGGTTAACGAGAAAATCAGATGGAATTATTCCATCTTATCAAATCGTAATGATCAATACATCGATATATTTGGCAATCATATTCAATCTGCTCTGGATTGGTGCCTCACAGATGGAGACTATAAGAAATTTATTCAATTGGACCTTCCAGGAGTTTTTCATACTCATCGCTGGTTATCTGGGTATATCTCAAAGTGGTATCTTT
>KE356563.1:295976-302341 GCA_000416005.1 Haloquadratum sp. J07HQX50
GTGGTATCAGTTGTGAGTCATACGAGACGGTGGCTGGCTCATAGAGGAAGCATTAGCCAATAATGAGACCGTCACGCCCGATGAGCTGCCAGTCACGTCTGCGGAGACGGCATTAGAAATATACGCGCATCGACAGCCTGATGTCAAATTTGATTCACGTGAGTCAGTCCTCCGGCGTATATGATTTAATGCTCCTGTGTCCACTAAGTCCAGACAACCGATACGTCCGGATTTTATATCTCGAAATCCCTGGTTTAATCCACTTGACCAGGCTCGTGCTGTCTTCGAGTTGACACCGCATTCCATTGGATGTTGATTCATATTCGCTGTAGAGAGTTATCTAGTCAACTGAATATGAACAGTGTGTCTTGTACTCAACTTATAGAAAATCGGAAATGAATAACTCGAAAATAGCAAAAAATATTGGAAGAAAAACCGACGTAATGAGACGAATAATAATACTAATAGATAGTGGATACAACTGAACATTCTGGAAATCGCGAAACTCCTCACGCGTCCGCTGGATCTCAAGTTGTAACTGTTGTTGATGAGACGGATCTGAATTTGATTCGTTATCATTATCAAGACCGGACAGACGATTCTCCAATTCCCGGATACGCTCTCGATAATCACTTAATTCTCTGTCACGGACTTCCTGTGCTTTCTGATTTATCCGGTACGTCGGATAAATAAATGAGCCAGCGAGGATGATACTGTATAATCCAATTATAGAATATACTAATAGTGCCAATTCAGCTCCGGTGTACAATGCTATTTGTAGTCCCAATGGTACCATTAACGACCCGACTGAGAGAATGATTGTCGTTCTTATAGCAAATTCACCAGTTGAACTGAGTCCTCCTAAGCTGTCTGGATGTAACGGGTCAATCTCTAATTCAACTCGGTCGCTGAGTTCCCGAGTGGTTGCTATCATGACAATCCCAGCATGAAACCCTAATCCAACGAACAATCCAAAATAAGCAAAAAATATAAGATATGCGATCTGTTCGTGTAATGATGTAATCCCCTCAGATATAAAATAATCATTTCCTGCAAAAAATATTAATATATATACCACAGTAAATGGGAGGGCTGTCACCCACCAGTACCGGGAAACAACTGTATCGTACTTTTTTGCAATCTCCTGAAGAAGCGAGTCTTGACCGGGTGCCACCACCTCCTCAACTGATTGAAAGAACGATGGAAGTGCGCGCTCGTCGTAATACCATGCCGTAACCGGTGCGAACGTCAACGGTAGCACACACAAAGACTGTACTATAAGAAACGTCTGAGATGCTTCTGTCAGATCAATCGCTACCAGTGACAGGACAATTGGCATCCATCCTATTGTTAGCAGGGAACCCAGAACCGGACTTCCAACGTATCGGTGCCCATATTTGACAACGCGACTAATCCACGCCGTTGTCGCATTATATTCCATGGTCAAGCGTTATCGGCTTGAGGTATTTTTATTTATGTGATAAACAGCGGTGGGGTGTCGGTGTTGATTGTGTTGAGTGTTCCTGAAACATCATTGAGCTTTGCATATGATTGCGACTACTCAGTGTGCAAAAAGAAGGATCGAATTTTCTCTGCGTGTTCCCCGCGGGAGTACCCTTCCTCGGACTCACTCGGCATCGTCATAATCGTCATCCAGATTAACTTCCCCTGCTATTCTTTGTGCATAACGGACAGTATCCGTCTCCTCTGTCATCTCTTCTGCCCCCTCTTGCCGATATTTCATCTCTGACTCACTGCTGCGTGTTCAAGAAACTCTGCCCAGGTTAGTCCATGATCTGCGATTTCATTCTCCAAGATAATATTCAACGTTGTTACAATATTCGTGGGGAAATAACTTGATGATAACGTGAGCAAATATCACTGTCCCTAATTTGGCAGTGAGAAGAAGTTCTGGGTGTCCCACCCTTGCTAGAATCCACTGTGCTGGTTGAAATCAGCGTTACTGGCGTCTGTAAATACAGAAATATCAAATTGACACGTTTGGATAGCGGGCGGTTGCTACGTCCGATTCGGGGTTTTCGAACCCCGGCTCAGCACACTTAGCCACCTCCGTCCTGTGTCTGCGCGTCGACAGCACCTTTCAGTTTGGATGTCGATGTCAATTTCATATCTACTGTTATTCGTAAATAATCTTTAATCAACCGCGTCGCTGACTAAATCCACTACATCGTCTGATCTCTTGTCGCAGTGCTAATACAGGGTGCATCTCTTGTAATGCGAAAAATACAGTTTGAGTGGTAATAAACCGGATGGGTCAAATAATGATCTGGTGATACGGTGAGAATCTGTTCTCAGATCCCTAGCTTATCTCAACTCCGTGGTCGACCGGATTCGAGACGGGGTGATTCCGTGCATCAGCGAAAGAAGCATATCTGTTGTGAGACTGTTGCACATTCGATGAATTCCACTTCTCTGTCTGAAACTATTGCCCTCAGAGAAACCGGCTGTCTCCCGTTATATTCATTCACTCAAGAGATACCAATATGCACAGATATATGCAGGCACAAAGCGCTCACACTTATCAAGAGTCTTCAGAGACTGAGTTTGAGTCTGATTATCATGCTGATTTCGATCAGAGTATGATCATCTACTGTCTCGCCCTCACAGTCCGTGGCGTCTGGCGAGGGGTTTGTTATGATGGACAGTTTCTCTGGCGGGTGATTTGAAGCTGTGGATCTTCCGTTTGTCGGGTGTTCGGAAATTCGAACAACGAATAACTATCAGTGAAATGACTAATCTAATCGCCGAAGTCTTGTCCTGACTCAGGAACAATCTTCGACTCGATATAGACCCGTCATCTGTCAGTCGCACTGGACGTTCCAAATCGCGTTGGAGCGTCGTCTCCATTGTTTCGACCTCCTGATATCTGTCATTCTGGGGTATCAGTCTCCCAACAGATCGGTAGACTGTTGCAATTTTAGATCACTGTGATGATTATTATTAGATATTAAATCCAATCGGAAATTCGATGGAACTGAGACTGCTTCGGATATCTCTACTGGTGTGGGGACATGATTAGACGCTGCCTCGTGCTGATCAATTGTCGACAGGTCCATGATAGTTCCAAACCAACTTCCCTCTCTGTCGGTACACCTCGTAACGATATGGACCATGCGGGCAGTTCGAGCAAGCATCTTTCCCACAGGGAACTTTTTTGATGACAGTGGTTGTGTCACCGCTGTTGTTTATTCGCTCTATCTTTTCGTCTTGATCGACATCGGCACCAATCTCGTCACCTGAGAGATTGTTCCGATACTGAATCAACTGATCTATCCAGTCCTGTAACTCTCGGAGAGATTCGGTGTCCTGTTTCGGGACCCCATCAGTGATGTATGCTGGGAGTGATTCCGGTGGGTCGGGGTTGTCGACGTCCATCTTACCAAACAAGCAGGGGATTCTGTAAGAAGATTGTTTGGTAAGACAGGAATGTTCAGTGGAGAACCGACGGGAGGAGAGGCTCATACCGCGTTGTTCCTCACTCTATTATTTGTCCGAGCGTCGTACTCGTTTGTGACTGTCCCAATCCGTCTGAGCAAGGTGTTTTATTGATCGAAAATGCTGTATGAGTATACTCTCTTCTTCAGTCGCTACCGCTCGAAGGCACATATATTGATTTTGTCTCTTGCACATCCGAATGGAGTAGCGCGTCGCACGATTGAGTGCTTTCGAGCGGGCACTATCATCACTTATCTTCTGCACAACCACTCTGATTGTGGGGTGTTTTGACGGATGAGTCATACCAATTCTCAGGGGATTAATTGACCCAACAGATGATATCGCAGTGGTCGCAATACACGACTCATGGAGACTGAGGCACATTGCATATCAAAAGAGGTTCTCATTGCACGATTGTGGGGATGTACTTTTTCTGCACACAAGCCCGGGGAGAGTGACACGCAGATCACCTATCCAACGGTTCGATATGACCAATCATTAGACACAGAGATACCATAGAACTCCCACGGTTACTCTCATGACGAAATCAGACCGTCTCGAGATGATCGCACAGATAATTGACGATCAACGCAAGACAATCACAGAGTTCAGACAAACCACTGAAGATCAACACGAGATGATAACGGAACTCACACAACTCATTGAAGCCGAACAAAGTGGGCTCGATACATCTCTCCCCTCGCCTGAGGAGTTGATTGATCAGATTGAGATACTTGAAGCTGCTTTGGAGGATCACCAGACGCTGAGAGAGAAGCAATTAGCACAAGTCGAAGAATTGAGACAGTCACTCAAAGGGATGATTGTGGATGCAGATCCTCGCGAAGTGACCACAATTCAGGAATTAGCTGCTCGTCTGTACAGAATTGAACGAGCGATTGAGGATCACCAGACGACGATAGAGGAACAGTTAGCACAAATCGAGACATTAAAAGAGTCAATTGAAGAGTGAAGATGAGTCTCGGTGTGAGTGCAATGCGACATCGACAGAATCTCTCTGCAATGGGTGAACGTGTCTATTGAGAGCCTGTCTGCCCTCGATTGTCATCTGGATGTGAGTCTGAGTCTGCCAGTGTCCGATATCTCACCACGGAGTCTCAGAAGTCAACTCGAGTTGAGTTGAGTCGTGAGTCATGATGGGAGATGGAGTGGGGTTCAGATACCACCCCAAGCGAATGCTCTCTGACAAGCATGGAGAACAACTCTCCACCGGATATTCCCGCATCAGTTGTCAAGAATGGATTGGTTGGACTCGCCGGGAAGCAAGGACAAGTGATTGACTCACGCGACAGTAATTATCAGGCGTCTCGGCTTGATATATTTGCCAGTGTGCTGCACTGAACGTCATCAGTGCGGATAACATGAGAGTCGTGAGCTCCTTACCTAGAGGAGACGTTGAAGATGGCTGTGAGAGATGACAGTCACATTCCCCAGTGAGTCGGGTGACAGACAGTCAGTCTGCAGACACCGGCACGAATTCGATGAATTGGGTGTGTAGCGACAGTACTACCTCAGTAATCATGTCAACCGTTAGCTCGACCTGGGATCCATCCAATACAATCCACAGTTGAGTGATGATGTCAGGTGCCTGTTTCTCAGATAGGGACTCATTGATACTGATTCTCGTGGATTCCACAGTTCAATCGTTCCGTCAGACACAACCTATAGTTTTATATAGTATTTTGAGAAATATAGCTCACACTCGTCATATCAAGAACGTCAGGTGTTGACCGCACCTGACAGACAGCAAGTAGCATGAATTCGAATATTCAGGGCAATAACAGCCCAACGATAGATAGTGAATCGGAGAATAAGTATGAATCGATTGTTCACCGTGTTGAAGAGCTGGGGCAGAGGGTGGATAATCAACAGGAGACAATCGAAGAGCAACAGTCAACGATTGACGATCAGCAGGAAACCATACAGAATCAACAGGAGACAATTGACAATCAACAGGACGAAATTGATGAATTAAAGCAGGAATTGACCGATCAGCAGGAAACCATACAGAATCAACAGGAGACAATTGACGATCAACAGGACGAAATTGATGAATTAAAGCAGGAATTGACCGGTCAGCAGGAAACCATGACAGAATCAACAGGACGAGATTGATGAATTACGGCAGGAATTGAGTAATCATCAGGAACGGTCAGGGCGGAAGATAGCAGAGACATTGAAACATGTGAATCAACTCCAGGAGTCATTCGAAGGCGATTCTGGTGGGACAACCCCGACATCAACTGACGGTGGAACCACCATTCAGAAGCATGAGTTGACGCCTGTCGAGCAAATATCTCGTGCAGACAATGATAATCTCGATGAAGTAATTGACTCACCATCGGTGAGACGTGCGGTCAGTCTCTTCAAGAATATCGTCGATTGGGGGAATCGAACTCCGAAGGGGATAGTCCTCAAATCAAGCGATAATCCACTGTCGCTGTTATCTGCCGACATGGACAACTCGCTTTGTTGGAAGCAATACTACCGAGCAGCAGAAGCATTAGAATCACTTTCAGAAGGTGCACTCACGTTCTTCAACGACTCAAGACACGGCAAGATGTTGGTACTACACGAACACTCGGAGGTCTATGACAGGATGATGAACGGTTCACTGTCAGTGTCGTCAGTCGGAGCGGAAGGATAGGCGTCAGTGAGACCACGATCTTCGCAGACATCAAGATAGGCAACTGACACAAACGAACGGTGTTTGCTTATTCTTACTGGCAAGACTGGGCGACCCACGCGAGTTACTTTATATACGTAACTGCAGCAGGGTGGACGAGCACACGAGTTGTGGTTCTGACAACGGTGACAGTGAGCTCCGACCATATTTGTCTGTATACTGACGTGTTCACCAGATCGTGTCTTATCGAGATCGTGACTGTGTG
>KE356563.1:302361-304087 GCA_000416005.1 Haloquadratum sp. J07HQX50
CTGACCCTCGAAGCATACTCCTCGATGATATTCTTGCTCCGTATCGGAATCAACTCCCTGATGATGATGAGTAATTCAGTGAGTTGAATCTGAACCCAGACCCGGTTGCGGTATGTCTCTTAACTGTGGCTGAGCGAGTTGATACACTCGTTTGCTGGAAATCTGTCAGGTGTCCGTGCAAGATATGCACCCTCTATTCGGCACGCCGTTTCTGTCAGATGTGAGGTATTTCAAGAGAGCCGGCAATCCAGTTTTGCTTGACCGTCTTCCGCTTAGACGACACGACATTGACCGGACACAACGCGACTCGACAGGAGATTTAGGCTCCCCGTCCACGTATAGGCAGACATCTACGTTTGAGTCGACATCGGCATCACGATCGGCATCAACGAGAGACGTGTGTCAGTGTCGTTTTTGCTGTATGCATGCGCCTGAACGAGCTCGACTGTCCCTTCGGATATCAGATGAATCTCGGAGACTGTGGCTGCAGGTGTGGGTGTGTCTCTCATGCATTTGGGAGACGGAGGACCCCAATCGACGATTTTTGACGTCACGATGATATCTGTTGGGATGCACATATGGATGGTTTTCTCTGTCGACAAACGGAAGCATACGTCGGTTTGTACCGCGGAATTGTACTCTGGGGTCGACAAAATCAAAATCGCAGGCGATAATATGAATTGACTCACGCCCGAAGTGGTCTAAACGATGGACGTCTGTGGCTGTGAGCACATAAGCTCAGACAGAATCGAGAAAGGTCATTATATCAGACAAATGTCCACCTCCGTCGTTTCGAGCGTCAGATATAGTATCATTCTGGAGCATCAATTTCGTCATAGATACCGGGGTTTCGACGCCGACAATCCTCATACTCGTACGTTTGTGCTCGGAGCACATTTCGGGTGAGCTAGAAGAATTGCTGACTGATACTGATCTAATCAATTCAAATTCATATCATCTGAAATGGACTGCTGGTGACAAAACTGTCCAGTATGATTTGATAAGGAGTTGTATCAGTCTCTTGGGTGATGCTCAGTGTCAGTTTTGTCGTACATGATGATGTCATAATGACCAGATATTCACACATGCTTGTGCAAGTTCCTCTGTCCGCTGTCGGATATTCTCCCGAGACCACTCATCGTAATCTTCGGCGATTGTCTCCGTCATGTTGTAGCTTGATGCTGAGTATTCAGTTGCTTTATTCTCGAATGGATCAGCACCAACGGAAGCATTTCGGCTAGGTTCTAATAATGTAAGATTTCCCAATCGATCACGAACCTGTTCAAATTCTCCTTCTGCCATATCAAGCTGAACAGGCCATGCGCTATACTTTTTTGCAGTATAGGATGCTCTAGGAGCGATATGTTCTCTCTCAGGCGTCGAGAAGTCGACACTTGATCCGTTGTAATAATCTTCTTCGATTCGTATCAACATATACTTTGTCTGATCGTTCAGTAGCATTCGCTTGTTCTCTAGGCTTTCTCGGAACTCCCCGTCACTTGGCCAGCAGTCCACAAACAGATCACGAAGCTGGTTCGTGATCTCACCTGTGGTGTCAAAGCAGTTAGAGCAGGCTCGTGAATATATCCGATCGAGTTTTCCGCCAGATGCGTAATTTGCTGTTTTCCAGCGAATCATGAATGACTCCAGAATAGAGAGTGCATCCATTATACGATTAGGTGATTCAAAGACATCTAGAATTCGTAAAATCAGTGTGCGTGCCTGT
>KE356563.1:304548-307321 GCA_000416005.1 Haloquadratum sp. J07HQX50
ATCGACAGCAGAGATTAACTGTTGAAGCGCGTCAGGATATGTTATGGTAAAGTCGACTGTCCGGTTCCCCGAAGAAGTTCTGGACAAAGTTGAGCAAGTGGTCGAGGAAGGGACATGCTCGAACAAATCGGAATTCCAGCGGTTCGCTGTCGAGTACGTGCTCTCGAAGGCAACGGATCACGACCCAGATATAGTGGATTTTGACACAATTTGCACAGATATATTTGCAGAACAAACAGAGGAGGATATATTAAATGCTGAACAGGCTTCCGATGGAGATGATACGTTCATCCAGATCGCGACACGGGTTCGGCAGTTTGGCAGACGCGAGCAAATTCAGACTGCTGAAGAGTACATCGATACTCACTATCCTGCCTCTGACCCTCGAAGCATACTCCTCGATGATATTCTTGCTCCGTATCGGAATCAACTCCCTGATGATGATGATGAGTAATCCAGTGAGTTGAATATGAACCCAGACCCGGTTGCGGTATGTCTCCTACCTGTGGCTGAGCGAGTTGATACACTCGTTTGCTGGAAATCTGTCAGGTGTCCGTGCAAGATATGCACCCTCTATTCGGCACGCCGTTTCTGTCAGATGTGAGGGATTTCAAGAGAGCCGGCAATCCAGTTTTGCTTGACCGTCTTCCGCTTAGACGACACGACATTGACCGGACACAGTACGCGACTCAGGAGATTTAGGTTCCCGTCCACGTATAGGCAGACATCTACGTTTGAGTCGACATCGACATCACGATCGGCATCAACGAGAGACGTGTGTCAGTGTCGTTTTTGCTGTATGCATGCGCCTGAACGAGCTCGACTGTCCCTTCGGATATCAGATGAATCTCAGAGACTGTGGCTACAGGTGTGGGTGTATCTGTCATACATTTGGGGACGGAGGACCCCAATCGACGATTTCTGACGTCACGATGATATCTGTTGGGATGCCCACATGGACGTCCCCGATTTGGCTAACACAGTAGGGTATGTCGATTTTTACACCGGAATTACACCCTGGCGACATCAGTATCAATATCGCAGGCAATAACACGGAATAACTCAGTGCCGAATTACTCACTACGTGTGTCGATATGTGAACTCAAACAGGCTCATGAAAAGTCTCGTCTAAAATATAGTATCGGTGCCAGTCTTATGGCTCAGTGATTAAATTTTGAATCTGAAGCATCATATTCGGCGCAAAAACCCCGGGGTTGACACGGACAATTATCACGCTTGTACGTTTGTTTTCGCGAAATATTGTCACAAGCAATCATTACTTATTCATTCAGCATACTCTGAAGTGTCACGTCATATATGGCGAAGTCTCGATGAATATACAAAGAGATGAAACGAGATGGAATCATAAACGCAGACCGTAGATGCAGACAGACATCATACTCCATCGCCAGTGAGTTTGGTTTCCACGCGGGTGGGGGTCGATACAGATACCGGGGACTGACAGCATCATAGTATGCCCACAGTGCCACGCAGCAGGGGTCCTCTGGTGAGAACTGTGATTATAGCAACTCTCGGGCTGGATTCTCAGTATCAGTCGGAATATACGTTATGTCCCACGCAGGCTGATGATCGATGTATATCTGGTTGGCTTCTCGATAGCGATCACGATACTGTTCACTTGGGTCGTTCGTACCTTCGACCAGACCAACAATTGCCTCCTGATGCGTCAGTGTCGACACAACCGCATCGGGGTAGCTGTCATCTACATAGCTGAGCCCTCTCGCAACAGAATGAATTTGAGGGAGAAATGGGGACTGTAGCTCCTCGGAGAGCTCATCACGTCGTCGCTCGAGTGGGTCTGGGTGGGTGTCAGTGTCAGTGTTAGTGTCTGTCTTTGTCACCACAAATGCCCATGCACCGGTGTTAGCACCCGCTGTGTATAGATTCAATTCAGGACCATCGTGACTTTCCGATTGGTTTCTAAAGTCGGTGAGTGTATTGTCTGGTACCATACAACGTGCTCATGCACTGACACATAATAGTGGTGACGCGATTCTAATTCTGTTATGTGGACCTGAACGCTGTGAGCACTCTCCTCAGAGGGATGGAGGGGTTGTGATAGATGCAATCGATTTCTCGGTGGCACTAACTACTTTGATGATTAATATACGCGCGCTATCATCCACCACTCGGGTGAGTAGACCACGAGTTTCTATCATCATATCAACCAGACTGTGTGTCAATCGGTACTCGCTGACGCCACGGTGCCGAATGTCGACGTGTGATATGGAGTCATCAAAGTAGTAACAATAAGTGCTAACTGTCGACAGATACTATACGTAATTCCCGGGTAATCGATACTGAAACCCGTGTTCTGTGGAACTTATGTTTGTATTTGAACCCACATTAGAATCCGAATCTAGCTCCGATACCGAGAGTAAAACTGAAGATAGCACCGAGATCGAGCCCCGTCTGCGACGAGCGCTTGAAGAGCCACTTTCGGTTGTCTCGACTGAGGGAACCCCGGTCGAAAGTGATGCATGGTTTGTGTCGGTCGTCTCACACAGTGGTGAATCCTACACGGTCGATGTTCGGGATGGGCGCTGTAACTGTCCCGATGCACAGTATCATCTCAGCGATGACCAACAATGTAAACATCAGCTTCGTGCGAAAATCGCACTCGGACAGATGTCAGTGCCACCGCACGCTCTCGAGAGCGTCGATGTTGATCGACTGCTCGGTGAACACACCGATGCGAAGTTGCAGTTCCTCGCAAACGACGGCGGATACTATCGACGGCGTACACCGCTGA
>KE356563.1:309302-312407 GCA_000416005.1 Haloquadratum sp. J07HQX50
ACAGTCATATAGCAAATCTCCAGGAGATTTGAATGTTCGCTCATTAGTGTCAAGTAGTTTCTCAATATTTGCTCGATCGCTGAGATTAAGCGATGAGTTTGAACCTGATGAACCTGTGAGTTTGTCCACATGTGTGTCATATCCCGGGTATAACTCAGCGTGATCCGAGATCATCCGAGCAAACATTTGCAGTCGTTGTTTAACCTCCTCAGTTGAGAGGCTTGAGCCGAATATTTCCTCATATCGTCGCTGGAATACTCGCTCAGTATCATTATATAGTGACCCAAATCCGGTTGGATCTTCTCCGACCACCTCCAGCGCGCTCTCAAGAATCATCTGTGTTCTGTAAAATTCCTGGAATGAATCGCGGTCATCCCACGACTCCGGAAGGTTACACAACCTGAGCAAGTCGTATAACTCGCCAATATCTATCTGCATCGGTGTCGCCGTAAGTGGATATAAGCAGGTAGATGCATTCTCAACGTAGGTAAGCAATTCATAGAAATTAGTATGTGAACCACGGGCGTTGTGTGCCTCGTCAACAACAGTTACATCCCAGATATTTTCGCGCTGTTCTGGGGCGACGTGGCGTTGGTTTTGACTCAACCGTGCTCGGTGCCAAGATTGTATAATTACTGTCGGTCGGTCTCGAGTGGCGATGAAGTCTCCAATCGGAGTGTCTTCCCACGTACCTGCTGTTCGAGTCCCCTGTAACTCGTGGACTTGCTCTGATTCATCACCAAGCGGACCAACCAGCACATTCCGGTGGTTCCTGCGGTCAAAATAATACCCCATGATATTGAATCGATCATATAACTCGTTCTGCCACTGTCTTACGAGACTCGCTGGAACTAGTAGCAGTGCTGTTTCGACCTCTCCAGTACGTATCAGCCGTGAGAGGGTCAATCCAACCTCGATTGTCTTCCCGAGTCCAACCTCATCACAAAATAACAAGTTGTTTGGATACAGACTGACAGCCGTATCCGCAATCGTGCGCTGGTGTGGCCATGGTGTGACCGTGCTGACATCCTCCGCCACGTGAATGCCACCAGGAGTCCGTCCCGTGATGGAGACTATCTCTGCTAGTTCCCATTCGGAAAGTACAGTATCAGGTCTGCCGTTTCTAACAGTTTCAATATGAGTATTAAGACTCTTGCTACTGTCAGTCTTCCAGTTGATTATGTCGGCTTTTTCAGCGTCTGTCAGATCGTAAAGATCAACATACGGATGGTCATCATTCCAGAGCGTTTTGAACGTCTGTCGATCGCGAGTGACATACTCCTGCTCAACCTGCTCCCACGACCGATGGACTTTGAATCGTTCGTAGTTGCGAAGCCATCCGCTTGGTGTCTCATTCACGCTCCCTTCAAACGAGATTACATTCTGATTGCCGTCTCGACCGATACCTAACTTGGAGTGAAAAACACCAGTGCTCTGCTCAATGTCTGCAACTTTGATAGTTAGATTCCCTCGGTCAAGCAGCTCAGCGATGATACTGAGTTGTGATTCAATCCAGTCCGGAAATACCTCATCGCGGTCAGGGAACAACACACCCTTCTCACGCTCTCGTAAGTCTGCCCCGGCGATAACCCGAACCTGACCGTCGGTTTCGAGCAGAGAATCAACGCCCTCTAATGCACTCGCCAATCCGCGCAGGCTCAGGTAGCCGGCGATACGGTCGTACTGTGTAGCATCACGGAGGAACGGTTGGTAGAAATCCTCGAAAAGGTCGTCTTGCCCGGTCTCGTAAGTTCGCTGCCAGTCGTGCTGTGGGAACATTTTGTCACTCGAAGTCTTCTAGTCCAGACTGTGCTTCGCAGTCGCTCGTGATGTTGAGTTTGCTTATATTGATTCCTAAATAATCTCCTGTCTCCCCAGCGACCAAGTCAGTGAGTGTGCTATGCATCTCAACATTATTAGGAATAGCTTCAAGTAAGGCTTTGACCGTGGTTGTGAATGCGGTGTCGTTCTTATACTCGCGCTCAGCGAGCCAGTCTCGGGCGAATTGTGGACCCTCCTGTTCATAAACATGAAGAGCAGAGTGCACTGCATCGATTGCATGTGTGAATGTGGTATCGGTCGGATTAACTGGATTCCAGTATGAGGACGGGTTCTTAGCCCTGTCATCTCTTAATTTGACTATATTCTGGACTCGGTAATTGTGATCATTGAGATCCACATCGCCACCTGATTTCGACCATATTCTAGTAGAGTCATACGCCTCTGTGATATTTATATCAGCTCCCATTCCAAGTTGATTTGCTTCGTCAAATGGTACGTCTGCATCATCATAGATTATATAACAAAGAATGTACCATCGAGTAAGCCCGTCAATTGGATCTGTCTCTGTGTTAAGTTCATCATTGGCAATAACATTCGTAACCACCTGACGTGCTTTTGTCAGCACTTTATCTGGTTCTATCTTCTCACCCATTTTGTTTTCAACTGGATATAATTTACAATACTGTTCTAAAGCAGGACCAAAGGCAGCGATTGAGGCGTCAATTTTGTCAATATCCTCGATAGAGAGGAGCCTTTTTGCTTCAGTTCTTGCTGTCTGTTCAATATCATTCTTAATTTCTTCCCACAGAACACTTTGAGTTTGGTCTTTGGACTGATTGCGAGCGACAAGAAGTATAGAGCTGCTCACTGACGCTGTATCCTGTGCACCAATCCTATCACCCATTTCGGTCTTGACAGGGTGACTAGCAGTAATAGTAAATCCTGATTGAATGAGTGCCTTGGAAATAGTATTCCAAGCTTTTATCTCACGATCTGTAAACATCAGCGTGAGAATACCATTGTCAACGAGAGTATCACTCAATTTATCAAAGATATCCTTCATTTTATTCTGATAGAACTCTTGTGGGTCATCGTGCCTTTTTTGATTAGCGACAGCATGTTCCTCTTTTCTAACTAGTTGTGTATTGAATAGTTCAGGGAAAGTATCTCCAAGCAATCGACGCATGGTAACATATGAGAAGTCCGATAATTCCCCGTACATAATACTGTCAAAATACGGGGGATCAACGATGGCTACGTCAACGCTATTAGATTTTAATTCATTTGTCAATTTTGCAGCGTCCGTATTGGAGATTTCTCCCG
>KE356563.1:312427-315181 GCA_000416005.1 Haloquadratum sp. J07HQX50
GTTCGTGACCCGTGACTCCGCGACGTGGGCCATCTCGCTGACGTCGTCCACTAATCGCGAGCGGCCGTTGCACCGGCAGGCTCCGTAGACGCTGGCCGCGGCGATGGCCTCGATGGATCTGCCACGAAGCAGATCCTCGTTCTGGGCGCTCCGAAAGAGCTGACACGCCTGGTCGCGGACCGAATTGGAGAGTTCGAGGGCACTCGCCAACCGACTCACTTCGCCCAATCCGTGGGCGAGATTCCGTTCCGCTTTCGACCGCCAACGACCACGAGTCTGTTCACGCCGATCCGGGCGAGCCGCCGTCGCTTCTGCTCGGAGATCTTGTTCCCCTTCGCGTCGGTGCCGCGACCGATTTCCGTCGATAGACCGCGATCGTGGCGGGCGGCAGTGAGTGGGGCGCCTGTTCGTTCGCACTCTTCGTCGTCGTACGCCCGCCACTCGGGCCCGTGATCGATACGCTGTTCGTCGATGACTAGACCACAGTCCTCGCAGACCGTCTCAACCGCGTTCGTGGTGACTCGGCCGTCGCACTCGATTCCGTTCGGACGTCTTCGTCGAAGCCCGTTTCGTAGATATCTCTCGTTGCCATTGTTCTCACCGTGTTCAGGAACTCGCCAGTCCGGCGAACCCCTCACCCGTCGAGGGGTCAATAAACGCTATCGAGTACGGCCCTCGGCTCAGTTGGCTTGTGGTTCAGTAATGTACTCTTCAGACAGCTGGTTTGCCCGCTACTCCCGCGGATGGATCTCGGTGAGTTTGACGGCCCGCTTTTCACGTTCCATCTCTACTCGCTCGTAGCGCCGCTGAGCCTTCGCCGTACTCCGACTATCGTCCTCTCCCTCCCCGAGGACGCGACTGATAAGTGATCGTCCGTCTGCGGCGTCTGTCTGTGTCTGTTGACGATTTATATTGAGAGCTAAAACTTCTTGAGGATTGAGTCTCTTTTTGTGATACTGTGACATTTGAGAACGTCTCAGCAGATCATCTTCGTCAAGTACTGGCGCAGGTAGAGGAATCTGCTGCCTCAGAACGGCTTATGGCTGCAATCACCTACAATGATATCGACGACGTTAGCCAAGCTGATGCAGCAGAGTTCTACGGCTACTCAGAACACAGTAGTATAGATGTTGACGTGTGAGTACGAGCATGACACCTCGGGGCCACTATTCGGCGACGACACTGATCTGTGGATCTGTCCGCATCCTGCCGGAAACGGAGGCGAAGGCGAAGGCGAAGGCGAAGACGAAGACGAAGACGAAGACGAAGACGAAGGCCAAGAGCAAGAGCAGTTCTGCGTGTTTCATGCGGCCCTGTCGAGTGACGACGGTCCGCCAGATCGAGTGGATTTTGGAGCCGAAATCAAAGAGGCGATCAACGCCGAAGAGTCTGAACGAAACCGCTTGCTCGGTGCAGTTGTTGGCGATGTAAATCTTGACAATGAGATACTTGACGGAGAATTAAATGATCCGATAGACCTGCGAGAAGCCCGATTCAAAGGCGGGTTGCGTGCCGCTGATGTTGAGGTACGACAGGATCTAAACTGTGATGGCGCACATTTTGAGGGCCTGGTCACCGCTGAAGGGATTACGTTTCATAGTGATGTCACGTTCGTTGACGCTACGTTCCATGACCGCGTCAATTTCAACTCTGCGACGTTTGCTGCGTGGGCCGGGTTTGATGACTGCACGTTTGAGGAAATGGCAAACTTTCGTTTAGCACAGTTCGAAATGGGACTATCGGCGATGGGCGCGGACTTTTGTGGCGGCTTCGACGCCATGAGCACGACGTTTGAGCAGGTGGCGAACATGAAGGGCGCGACACTCAGCGCTGGTGCGCTGTTCGACAGCGCTGAACTCGATAGTCTTTCACTCGACGGTGCGACGTTCGGAGGGACCGTCGCTATCGGCCGCGACAAGCGCGATAATCCGACGCTAAGCGAGGGAGAGCACGACCTGACGCGCGATGAACTGCCCGGATTTTCCCTGCTTGCCAAGGGAATTCACTGTGGTGATGTATCACTATCCGAGGCGACGATCCCTCACGACATCTCACTAAACGCGGGTCGCGTTGAGGGAGACTTGGAGCTTGACGGAATTCAGACAGGTGACTCAGACATAGAGGTTGATCTTCGCGAGGTTAACAGCGTATCCGGGGTCCTCCCGGTTCAACATGATGTCCAGTACCGACTTGCCAAGGCGACTCTCGGTGCCGCACAACTTCGGGAGGTCGATGATGAAGTATCGGTGGACCAGCTCAAACTGAGTCGCGTTGAGTACGCAGGCTTTGATTTCGGCCAACACAAGAAGCTGTTTCGAAGAGAACGGTGGAACCTATTCACGGACAATAATGAGACACCTACCGTCAGGGAAAACGACTATATGCGAGCAAAAAACGGCGCAATCGCAACGAGCGACTCTAATGCGGCAGGGAAATTCCACTTTCGTGAACTTGACAACCGAGGGCGGTCATATTGGCGGAGAGCGGCTGACGCGGAAACGAGACGGGAACAAGCGTATTTCATCTGGAACTGGGCCAGCAACCGTGTATTAAAATATACCTGTGGCTTCGGAGAGCGGTCCGGCTACGTCGTTGGCAGTTCTGTCGTTGTGACGCTTATTTATGCGGTCATATACTCACTGTTCAGCGTGCCGACATCGTACCGGGGTCCGCTTGGGGCGTTTGTGCTAAGCTTCGACGCGTTCAATGCTCTCGCGCTTGGGTTACCGAGTGTTGAAAACCCGGCGGTCGGGG
>KE356563.1:315201-317332 GCA_000416005.1 Haloquadratum sp. J07HQX50
GCCGTCGGGGTCAGATGGTCTCGAAGTGGTCGTACTCGCGCTCGGTCGTCAGAATCGACGAGTGCCGCAGTCTGTTCCTCACGTCGTAGAGCGTGTTGTCGTCCTCGACGCGCAGCATCCGCCAGGCGACCGAGTGGCGGAGCGTGTGGGCGGTGACGTCGTCGTGCCGCTATCGCATTTCAACGTCCGGACGCCTTCTGTCGCAACGCACTCTTGATTATGCGAGAAGGTACAATCATATATGAGTATAGACACGAACACTATTGCAAGAGGTGCCAAGCATGTCCGAATCTCCGCGAGATGGCGCTCAGTCGTGGACTGAGTCGATGAGCGCCCGCGACCGCATTCGGGCGGTCGCCGAGTCACTTCGGGAACCCCGCTCAATTAACTGGATCAGCGAGCAGGCCGACGCCGCCTGGAGCACGACCAACGAGGAACTTCAGGATCTCGTCGACCAGGGGCAGCTGCGCCGCGTCGAGGCCGGCGAGACGACGCGCTATCAGCCGGACTGCACACGACTGCTCTTCGAGGAAATCCGCACACTCATCGAGGAGAACACGCGCGAAGAGCTGCGGAACGAATTGGTGGCGATCACCGAAGAGATCGAGGAGTGGCAGGCGACCTACGACGTCGAGACGTGGGAGGAGCTCGAACAGTCGCTCGCCAACGGCGACCTCATAAGTGACGAACTTCACGAACGTCGTGACGTGATCACGCGGTGGGAGGAGAATCTGGAAGACCGTCGCCTCATCAAGCACGCGTTGGCGCTCTACTCGGACGTCGAAGCCGCTCGCGAACAGCGGATCAACGTGGCTGACCGCGCCACAAACTAGTTCTTGTGATCTTCGAACTTGCGGGCGTCATCGAGGGCGACACAGCTACTTGCAAGACTGCTCATCCGCCTTTTGCTGGAGTTCGACTGCGGCCTTCTCGAAGTGTTCCGCGAGGAACGGCGTTCCCGATGTCGCCCGCTCGGTGAGGAATTCGACGGCTTCAGTGACCGCATCAGCGTCGCGTTCCGTAGCTGCGACGCAGTCAACATATCCGTCGAGTGCCCGACTAAATGCACGCGAGAAATGGTCGTACGCGCCGTCAATGCGCTCCATGTTCTCGTCGAGTGACTCGGTGAGTGCCCGGTAGACGGTTGCCGCCGATGCGTACCGCCCCTGCCCGTGATACTCGTTTGCGAGATCGAACCACTGCGTGAAGTCGATGGGTTCGAAGACGACGTGGTACTCAGGGTTTGTCTCTTCGAACCGTCGGTCGATCGAGAGACGAAACTCGTCGACCGACTGTCTCGTCGGCTCGCCGACGCGGGCGAGAAACCGATCGCGGAGATCCGCATCGGTCGCGAGTTCGTCACGCAGGAACGCGCGCAGTTCGTCGCCGTTGGCGCCGTCGAGTTCGGCATCGAGTCGATCGCCGTCGTCTGGCGGTGGGTCGTCGACACACCGAAGCAACACGGCGACGACGTGCTTGCACGCTCCCGGCCCGTCGTACGGACAATCGCACCACGGGGCAAACCCGTCAGTGGCGAGGTCAACACGAACATCGTACTGACCGCTGCCACTCACGACGGCGGTGACGGTGGTGTCGACGCGGTGAATCTTGCGGATACGGCCCTCAACAAGATATCGTTCGCCCCGTTCGAAGACTGCGTCCATGCAGATGTCCCGAACTGCGTCCTCGGTTACGTCCATTCTTACGGTGGGTTTGACGCACTATTCAGCCGATCCAATGTATCATCCTCGTACGCTGCCCGCCACATCATATGGATGGCACGCGTCACGAGTGAGACCTCGGTTACGTCGATACAGGACGGCACGGCGGCCGTCGTCGCGGCCTTGGGCGGAGGATGGAAGTGGATCTCGGGCGAGTGGGTGTTCGGGTGGCGATCGAAGCGCCAGTTGATGTCGTGGCTATCGACGTAGTGAAACGAATACATCCACAGTTCGCTCCACTGGATATCGAGCCGAGCGCTCTCTGCGTCGCCAAACCCATCGCTGAGACTGATCTGCAGTTCCGTGGGGGCGACGACATCGTCGTACGCTGTTTCGTCGACGAGCGGTTCGAGTTCGAGCCAGCAGTCACGAATCCGCTGGAGCGCCGGGAGATAGATCGGACCGAACTC
>KE356563.1:320277-323296 GCA_000416005.1 Haloquadratum sp. J07HQX50
ATGCGGCTCTAGAATTGCGATATCGAGGCTCCGATTCCCGTCGCTGGACATGCCGAAATTCACCTCCGGTTGGACACGACTGATGGACTGTGGCTTCGCGATTCGGTCGAGATACTTTCGCTTATACCTGGTTGCATCGGCCATGTTGTAGCCACCACGTACCTGAATCGTCTTTCCCACCTTTGCCCGTGGGAGTTCGAGGAGTCGGGCTTGAAGCGCGGTCTCGACTGTGAACCCCAGAGGTGTCTCTTGAAATTCAGCGTCCAGTCGATTAATTGCCTCTTGAACCGTCATGGTTTATTCCACGATCTATCTGCAAGCGCGGGTGTGGTTGGGTAGTAGATACGTGGGACCTCCGGGCTTGGGCCTTCTGCGACGCTCTGTAACTCCTCACTCTGGGCGGCGAGTGCGAGGGCCATTGAATCGAGAATGTTGTCTCGCCGGACTTTCTTCGGGGTACTGTCGCTCATAGGTTACTAACCACTGTTCAGGATCAATCTCAGGATATTGCTCAAAGTGCTCAGTGAGTTGTTTCACTGCGTCTGTCTGTTCTCCTCGGTATACATCATCGTCAATCAATCTGTTCCACAAGTCTGTCGCATTCTGTGGGATGTTGGTCACTGTGACAGCACTGGCTGATTTGATCTGACGGAGGTACTCCGTGTCGTTGGTAGTGGCTTGCTTGATACTGGTAGACAGGGCGGCCTGTGAGCTGTCGTTCTGGCACCGTCACTCGGTATCTGGTATCGTTCATCTTCACCGTGGTCGGCTCTTCAGTGAGAATAACTGACATATTCGCTTCTTGCTGTGAGAGGGTGAAGGCTAATACTATGTCATCGAACGACACCACACCAGTCGACGAGCAACAGCATATTGATGAACAGACGTTCGGCGACGCCAGCGTTCGGATTGTCGTTGACGAGGCGACCCAGGAGCGGCTCCGCGAGGCTCACCGAAATCGAGTTATACGACGAGTCGTGTGCTTATGACGAGAGAGCCAGACATTGCGTGACCGATCGAGATCGACAGCGGCAAGAACCTCACTGAGGAGACGACAGTCGCCGATCTCACGGACTGAGAGCACTCGCGGCGCTGTTTTTACTGTCAATTTTTAAACAAGACAGTCACAGACGGGACGAACTCTCTCAGTTACGACACATGGGACTCTGGAAATAATATGAGATGAATGAGCATGGTTATTGGGATAGTTATCGCCACAATTCGCAGAATTCCCACTGACCATTGTCGGGACGGAGGCAGAGACTCGGCGATCGCCACAACTCCCAATGTGAGAGAAAAGAAGAGAAGAGAAGGGGATGAAGGGGATGACCAATCATTAGACCCAACGAACCCAAGAGACACCCATAGAATAACGCACGCAACTGAGAGTCCTGCATTCAACAGTCCTTTTCTGAGTCCATCTGGTTCACGAAACAGTATCCGTGACACGATTTCTCTACTTCTGAGCATGTCTGCCCCTGTATCCAACGGTCGTGTTCACCGTGTCAAGCTCGGAGTCACGGGCCATGTTTCAATATCCATTAATTGAGCTCACTTGTGTTCTGGGGGCAGTGTCTCTAGGTGACCCCTGGCGGCCCTCCAGATCGCGCAACAGTGCAATTTTTCCGTTGCCCATCGGGCGCGTTCTCTGCTGCTGTTGTAAGATACGATTCTTCTAACGTCGTCAGTCGCTCACGAATATCCTGCCTCTGAAGCTTTGACTCTCGCGGCGCTTTTTTTATGTTCTCCCCTCTCGATTTTCCCACATCGCCTTTGAGTCGTGGTCGACGTCGCCACTCGTAATAAATTATGGAACCGTTTCCATTTTTTACTCACTCGCCCGCCACGTCGCCACAGTGCCACAGCCCCGCGTTTTAATGACCGCCGGGATGAGTCACGCCTTCATGTCGGACGGCGACAGTCGCCTTTTGCACACGACAGACAGAACAGTCACGGTCGAAGTGTCGGACGAAATAGCCACTGAAGTAGCACTACGAACACGACCGGACGCATCGCCCCGCGAGGTTCGAGACGTGCTCGCTGATCACGTCATGATGCACATCGAATACGTGAGCCCGGAGATCGGCGAACACGGACACACCGGCGCTTTCGTTGTGACCTGCGAGGAGTGCCAAGTCGAAGCCTTGCAAGGTCGGACGCAGCACGCTAGTCACTACGACGGCTGTTCACACGAATAACGGCTTCAGAGGTCCGGGTCTCTTTTTTTCACTCGGAATTGTTCACCATATGTAGGTGTATTTCACCGTGACATTGGATGGAAGATTACTTATCATCGCTGGGTTCACCTTCGCTGTCTTCATAATTGTTGAGCCAGTGAGTGATGCATTATTTATTGTGGGTATCCTAATGCTCGCGATTGCCGGAATTTTTGATGTCCTTGATCTACTTGCTGAATAAACTGTGACACTGTCCCGGCTCACTGTCTACCTCTATACCTCCGAATTGAAACACTAACAGTGCTCACGAGAATGGTTTAGTATGAACCAGTCTCGCAGGAACATGACCCCGCGAATGTGACTGGATTTCATACGAAGAACTCAGCCTTCAGTAGCGACATCTCCGATTTTCTTCCTCTTATTAAGTATCATAATCCTGGTTTCCATTTCGAAAACCGAGGGGGTCAGTTTCTTGGAGTCATGCAAAGTCGATCACGTATCCAAACAACACAGCAATCAGGAGGGAAAGTAGCGGGAATCCATAGAGTCGAGATAAATACTGTTGCCGGTAGACCGACAGGTGGTCCGACAGCGTCCCCGAGAAGACCGCTGGCGAGACCGAGTTACTCTCAGTTTCTTCACACGAGATACCGGTTTCTGTCTTCTTCCCGATGACCGTTATCTTATCACCGCTGTGAAACGTTGACTCTCTGTACCGGATCGTGTCTGCGGGAGGTGCGGGTACGATGCGCAGCAACTTATTAATTAGTCTCCCCGCTTTGGTGTACGCCTCCACGGTCGTTCTGTCGACCCCGACCTCATGGTTATGATCCCGATACTTC
>KE356563.1:324160-328108 GCA_000416005.1 Haloquadratum sp. J07HQX50
GTTGGTGTGCTGTCTCCCAATCACTGAATCCACCATGCACAGCCGCGTTTGTGTTGCCCTCTGGCGGTCGACCGCCGCTGTTGCCCTTGGCGTGGTCGTTCCCCTCTAAGTGCGCTGTATCATCGGGACCGCTTGATAATCCACCGTGGAACTTAGATCAATCTCCTCCAGACCCCGACGTGCCCCATCCGGCGGGGAGTTTGCAAGGATTACCGTTGCGGTTCGTCGCCCCGCAGATCTCACTATATCGGGGCTCAATTGTCTCTGTTGGTGTCTCCGACGCGTCCGATTTGTCGGTGCTCATGGCTGTTGTTGTCCGTTTTTTTGTTCCTCGTGGGCTTAATATTCGTTTCCTGAGCAACGCGTCTGGCATTGATCCTCACCCATTCTCACAGAGACGTCTCTTCCCCACCACTGTTTGATTCAAACCTCCCACACGGCATATGTCACATAGCTAACTCCTATGAACGCCGCGATCGGTCCTGTCTCTAGTGAGAGGGAACTCCAAGAAAACTTAAACTCGTACTTTGAGGCGCATGACTGGATCGCGCTCCGGGAACAATCGCCGAAGGGATCGCGAGTAAAAGCGGACCTGATAGTTAATAACAAAACGTATGGGTGGTTTGGAATTGAAACAAAATATTTCACCAATGATGGTGGTTCAAAAGTCGCAGACGTCCATCATCAAATAGTCCCCAAATATCGGAGCAAGAAGTACTTCACTCATAGAATCAATTTGTGGGTAGTGTGTCCGTATTTCTCTGGAGCGGATGTCGAGGGCGACGAGTGGCAGACTCAGCGCGCTAACTGGCGACACAGTTACACCCGGGAGTTCTTTTGTCGACACTCGTGCGCTCGACAATCTCCAACCACCACCTATTAGGGTCCAATAGGGGATAATTAAACGGATTCAGTGAGACCTCAGCAGATGCGTTGTCTGAGAGAGAAAGCCCGTGAGTGGCACCCAGATCGACAGCCGCGCCGTCCACGTCAGTCGCGTAGATGTCAGCTCAGTATGCACCGTTGTTTACTACTATGGCTCTTGCCTAATTTGATGAAACAACTGTCTGAATTGTGATATGAGAATGAGCGGAGTGCTGAATATAGAGCGTCTGCCTGCCATCCGATATAGCAACGATCCGGAGTTAATGGAGCAGGGAGTATGGGGAGTAGGCAGACATTTCTTGTCATAACTGTGTTACGAGGGTAGGCGAAAATATGCCCGTGCTTCCCCTCCAAACGATTCCTGGAATACCGGAGTTGTTGATTATAGCGATGCTCAGTGCGATGATCGTCGGAGCCGTGTTCCTTGGTCTCAAACTGATTCAGAGCCTGAGGGAGTTTCGTGAGGGATATTCCCCAGAACCAGAAGCTGATCTCTCCAGAATGGACCTCTCTGATGCGGATTTGACGGACACTACGCTGGATGAGACAGGATGCCGATGTTGATGCCGATGCCGATGCCGATGCCGATGACGATGAGGGTGAGCCGATCTTTGCATCGAAAGAGTTGGTGAGCGAACAGGGAGCAATCGTGAATCAGTCTGGGGAGGTCATGTGCCCCAATTCAGAGTGTGACACCGACCTTTCAGAGCACGACTCAGAAGTTAATTTCTGCCCCGGTTGTGGAACTGAGATTCCCTCTGTGTGACAGACAGACATGCAGATCGACAAGCACAATCTATAACCGAGCAGACGACAGGAGTGACTTCAACTCTGGAGCGCGACACTGTCTCTGCACAAGTTAGCACAGTTAGATGTGTCAGCACAGTCGGCGTGCAATCCGGTTCCAGAAGTAAGGGATTCTACAACGTATGCTTGCAGAAGTATATGTATGCAGAACGTTGCGAAAGTGTTGGGTAAACACCCCGCTCTCAAATTGCTCGGCCTGACGAAGGGTCTTTGCGGCGTCACAGGCGACGACTGTGAATGTTGTACAGAAAAATAAAACATAAATAGACCATGCAAACCGTCTGTTGACAAACCATACAAACCCCTGTGCTGGCATATCATACAAATGTAGGAAGCAGACCATCTGCTACAGATGGGGTTTTATTTGATCCTTCGCTCTTAACGGCAGTCTATCCCAGCGCACAACCAGAATAGTCTATGCTCACCACCATGTGGCAAAAATTCATAGCAGTCTTGTTTATGCCAATATAGAATTCAAAAGACAGGGTGTCATGGAAGGGTTCCCACGGTGTTTATTTCACACTCTCACAGCTGATTAAGCCGTCAGACCCTGCGTACAGGTGTTTCGGTCAACCACCAGTTTCTCAGACTGACAAAAATACTTCTCTTCTATCAAACAACTCTCGATTATGAATCGTCGTGCCCTCCTCGCTTCACTCAGTTCGCTCGGGTTAGTGGGTATTGCCGGCTGTTCGAGTTTACAACAGGACGACATCCCCGCCGGGAGCCTCCAGTTCGAGAATCAGGACGATCTCCCACACGTCATTGGAATGTCGGTCATAGACATTGGTACTGAAGCAGAAACAGACGCTGATAGATACAGCATCTCTGGTAACGTGACTGTACGGCCCCAGCAACGAGAACTGACAGCCTCGTCGTCAATCGCTCCCGGTGAGACACAGACCTTTCGAAACGTCTTCACAGAATCTGTCTACTACCTGGTCGAGTTCACACTCGATGGCGACCTTCCAGAGACAGGCGGGCGGGTTCCATTCAATCCTTCACCGCCTGATCGAGAATACGACAACGTTCTGAGAGGTGTTGTATATCCATCCGGAGAGTTCTCGTGGGAAGTGAGTACGACGGACAACGCTGGACGATTCGAGCAATAGGGCGGACATGTCTGTCGCAAGCGGTAGAAGCGCTCCCTGTACTGAGCGGTTCCGTGTGAGTGTGTGAGATCTTCTATGATTCCCTCTATTGAATACTTTCATTGATTTATTATCGACACTGAGCGATTTTTTAGAAGGCGACTGTGAGGGCGTCGAGCGTCGGTTCGCGGCAGTGTGCGCCGGGTTGTCGTCGGTCAGTAGGCGACCGTCCTCAGCGTCCGCTAAGGCAAACGCCTGTGCTTCACCGGGGTCAAGATGATTACTGACAACCGCCTCCCTGTTTGCGACAGTGTCCGAAATCGTTGCGACTGGAATCTCGTCGTCAAGTGTATCGAGTGCCAACTGAAGATATGGATGGTCACCAACGCCGCCCTCTAGTTCCTCACAAACAACTTGAACCGCACAGATTCCAGAGAGTCCTGCAACCACCCACAATTGGTCAATATACGCAAAATTCGAGAGGACAGTCGTGTTCAGGACGCTTGGATTCGCTGGAATCCCGTCACCTGTCATCTCGTAGGTGATTCCCGGCCGTCCGAGCTCTCATCATCGAATTCGAGTTCGCTTGCTGTCTCTACCTCGTAGGCTGCGTCGTCTGTGTCTTCGAGCCCGAGGCGGAGTTCAACCCCTCACGGAGGATGTCACGCATTGTCCAGCGGTCGACATCACCAAGTCTCGCAGCATCACTGAGTGTGATTCGCTCGTACTTATCGAGGGCGACTGCAGCTGCAATACGTTCGTTCTGATGGTCCTCGAAGTATTCACGCACGAACTCTCGCAACGCATCGCTCTTGCCACTAAACACACTAGCCTCGACAGCGCCCTCGATGAGCAGGTCGAGATCATCTGGATAGGAGCCGGTGATTCGAGCCATCGTTCTATTTCAGACTACACGTCTTCATACGATTTATGAAATATGCCAGAATGCCACATGCATTGAAACGACCAGTCTCAACTATTGTTTCTGCTTAGACTACACCAGATTTAGCGAGGCTGCGATGCGTGAATTTGACCGATTCAGTCAACGGAAACTGCCCCAGATGGCTCTCTCAGCGCCTATTCTTATCACACTGACAATCATATAGGTGAATTTTTGAGACTTCCGGCGGTGTAGCCACTCAGACGCCGCGCTAACACGGAGAGA
>KE356563.1:331207-338330 GCA_000416005.1 Haloquadratum sp. J07HQX50
GGACGTACGCCGATGAGATGAATGTCGACGCCGATCACGAGAACTGGCACTTCCTCCGGCCTGCCTCGAAGGAGCGAGCCAAGACAGTCGTACAGGACCAATTTGGCGTCTTCTTCCAGCGCACCGAACCCGAAGACATGGACCTATATATGTTCACACACTCGGCCCTGACGCTGCTCGTCAACGCTGACGGGTTCATCGAGCGCGCCTATCGCTCGAAATCGCCAGACGAGGAAACGATTCTCTCTGATTTAAACACGGTGAGAGACACGTGAACCGTCGGCAGGTCGTCGCCGCCACCGTGGGGCTCGGACTCACTGGGGGAAGCCTATGGGTTGCCCAGAACGGTCTACCAGGCATACAATCTCGGGATGAGGACCAACTTCCGATCCGTGTCGAGACCCTTGACACACGCGGATCGACTGCCGGTCAAACACTTGTCCCCACACCAGATACTGTCACTGTGGTCGATCTCTTCGCCACGTGGTGTGCCCCTTGCGACGACCAGCTCGCAATTTTGAACGCGATCCGAGCTGAATATGAGGAGGTATCGTTCATCTCCGTGACGAACGAACGTCCAAGCAAGACGCTGACCAGAGCCGATATCTCCGAGTGGTGGAGTCGTCATAATGGTGCCTGGATTGTCGGCTTGGATCCCGGTAGTGAACTGCTGGCGGCGTTCGAAGCGGGCGGACTCCCCTACATCGGCATCACCGACGAGGACGGAACCATCGAGTTCAGCCACAGCGGGCTCGTTGGAAAAAAAACACTCCGAGACCAACTCGATTCACTGGTGTAAATGGTTGAACCTGCGGTCGCTGGGGCGCTGGCCTTCGCTGCAAGCGCTGGCGTTGCGACGTTCTTCGCCCCCTGTGCGTTCCCGCTTCTTCCGGGCTATGTGGGGTACTATCTGAGCGAGAACGATGTGAATACGGGAATGCTCGCACCTGCTGGTGCTGCTGCCGGAGGCGCACTCGGTGCTCTTGCTGTCGTCGCGCTGCTCGTCCTGGCGGTGGGTCAGCCAGTGAAGACCGCACTGCCGGCACTCGAACCGGTTATCGGAGCTGGACTGATTGCCTTCGGCATCGTGACGCTGCTGAGCCGCGGACCGGAACTCCGCGTCCCGCTTCCGGAACGACCAGCGTCAGTGACCGGATTCGGTGTGTTCGGTGCCGTGTATGCAGTTGCCGCAGCAGGCTGTGTGGTACCGCTCCTCTTTGGCGTGGTCGCCCAAGCGCTTGCGTTCCCAATCCACGCCGGTGCTTTCGTACTAGCTGTGTATGCACTCGGGGTAACGCTCCCACTTGTTGGGATGACGTTGCTCGCGGGCGTCGGAATCAACTCCTGGCACTCCTTGGGAGCGTACTCGAGACGGGTTCAACAGGTCGCGGCCGTAGTGATGATAGTAGCTGGTGGTGGGCAGATCTACCTTGCAGTGTTCGAACTGGGCGTCCTGTGACGAGACCAGAACCCAAAGAGAGCTTCTATGCCGCCACGGAGTCCTCGTGCTAAATGATTTCACTCATCGATTCCGATTGCCAGTGTAACACCACCGCAGCTGCAACACGCTCGCTTTCGCGGTCCTCGAAGTATTCACGTACGAACTCGCATAACGTATCGCTCTTACCACTAAACACACCAGCCTCGACAGCGCTCTAAATAAGGAGTTCGTCTGGATAGGAGCCGGTGATCCGAGCCATCGCTTTAGCTCAGGTGATGTCTTCACACTATCTGTGAACTGCGCCGGAATAGCACATGCATTGAGACAATGAAACAACAAACCCGGTATATTGCATCTCGTGTCCGCTGTGGGGGGTCACCTATCCCAGCAGGCCATCGTCGGACACTTCTGGGGGTGTGCCTGTCTCGACGACGTTGCTGTCCATCATCATGCAGACACGGTCGACAATCTCGACTGCGAACGGAGGTCGTCACTCGGAGTGGTCACTCTCCTCCATCAGGGACGAAATAATAAGTCGCTCAATTCCACGTCGAAGGAGCCCGCCGGCCGCCGGCTGAGAGATGTCCAGTTCACCGGCGACCTCGCTGAGTGTTGCGTTCCGTGGTTCTTCGAAGTACCCCGCTTCGAACGCGACGAGGAGTGCCTCTCGTTGGCTATCGGTCAGTCCGGCGTCCGTCGTGTCTAAACTGGCATACTGGTTCACACGTAGTAACTCGATATCGATGTCGTGTCGTCGCGCGGTATCCCAGAGGGCGGCTAAGTTCGTTCGCTCGGGCAGCCAGATGGTGAATATCCAGGCGTCTCTGTCGTTCTCCATATCAAGCACGACACCGTTCTTGCTCGAAATGACCGGCGAGAAGATCTTCGCTTCATCGGTATACTCGAAGCTGTAGATCGCTTTTTGATCTTCGGTTTCGATTACCTGCTCGAACTCACCAACTGTGTGATCGTCCCGTAATCCGTCCTCGAACCGGCGGAAGTCAGACGACTCCACACGGTAGAAAAACTTTCCCGATGTCGGATCGGTCCCCGCCTCTGAAACCGATCTGACGCTCGAAGTTCGGTCATGTGCGACGGTCTCTGTGAGCACTATATCGGGATGCTCGATTCGGACAGCGGCTTTAATATCGGTCATCGTCGTGTAAGGTGGGCGGCTTGGATATATCTCTATTCCCGGTCGGCCGACTGCTTGAGCGGCACCTTCGCTACCGTCGCGTAAATAGGGCCTCTCTGTATACGCATCTGGTAGGTATAGCTCGAACTTCAGGTCGATGTCGGTGTCGTCGATCGAGTCGTTGAGCGGAACGTCGGTCGCGGCTTGGAGTGTCTCTGCCGGTGCGTGGCCGAGGGCTTGGTTTCGAGCTCCGGGTTCCATCTCGCCGAAGGAAGGTAGCCACACTCCCGTCCGTCTCAAGATCGAAGATCAGCCAGAAATCTGTCCTCTCCAGGATTGGTTCGTTCGCCATCTTCACCCCGGCCAGTTTGTGCGTGAGTGGATACTCGCCGTTCTCGATGGCCTTCTCTGTCTGCCGTTCCAATTCAGCTTTGCTGACCGAGTTTCATACCCTGTCGTCAAGCACATGGTATCTGAACCGAGTTGGAACGCCGAGATTTCGTGGTTCTTATCTCATCCCAACGGCAGGGTGCCGACAGCGATCTGTCGCCGAAATTCACCGGCTTCGCGGCACTGTCGTGGTTTTTGAGGGTTCCAAAATTGAGTTCCACACTGCTTCGGCGTTCGTCGTCACCTCGTGATAGCCTTTCTCGACGGAGAGGTGCCAGAAGGAGGACTTCCAGAGTACTTTGAGACCACGAGATCGATATCCGCGTTGCCCGCCTAACCGGAGGACGGCTCGGTCCGATTGGTCCACGCTCGGGTGGTTCGATGCTTATATTGATGTGTATGGCCGAATATTAGGATCTATCTTGGGGTTCGACGCCGTGGTTGAATAGGTATCCCCAAAGGCGCTCAAGACAACTCGTTTCGCTCAACGGCGTGACCCCGGCGGGGAGATAGAGTTCTAGCTCAATCGCGCTGCTTCGGTCGTCGGCTCGGGTTTCCGCTGTCATACAATTAGATAGACGACCTACAACAGTATTGCTCTGTAGCTTATTCATATAACCTCCTTATACTGGGTCCCAGAGGGCCGGGGGATTCACACCTCTTTGAGACCTTGTTGGGTAAGACTAGTGCGGTTGGCAGGTGGCGAATGCTGAGACGACGGTCGTGTCGGAACTCATTCGTATATCGGGTTCATCCCGGAACGCCGGCACCCGTCGCGGGCGCTCAAAGAACTCGCCCCTAAACGAGATAGGCCACATCGTCGACCGATACGTGGCGTCGGTTCTCCGTTGTCAGCTGGCCTCTGCAAGGAACTCCTCAAGCGTTGCTACCTGATCAATCTCCGCGAGTTCATCGGTGATCTCATCGATGAGGTCGTCAACTGGGCGCTGGGCTGTCGCATCGTCGACGTCCGCCTGCCTCATCGCTATGTCCTCTCAGCTGTCTCAGCGAACCGCGAGTCCGTGACGGTCGGAGAACGATCTATCATAAAAGGGCAATATAGCAGAGTCCGAAATTTTTGATGCGCCCCTCAAAGAAGAATTACTTGGCGAGCCTCCCCGTCCTGGCGAGGCGAGATGCTCCGAGTTTCAGTGAGGGCATATCTTCGCGTTTGCTGGCCGAACAGTCATCACTATACTCTGCCCTGGTTGGATGCATTTCAGCACTCCCCAAACTGGACCGCGCGGCTGCTGGATCAGGTCCGATTGGGATGACACCTGTGGAGTCCGACTGAGAGGCCGGTTCCAGCGCTACGGTGAGTCTGCGATAGTCAGGACGGGCGTCGGTGCCGAGCGCACGGTCTTTTCGGCCACACTCCCGAGTAGAATACGATCCGTGCCACGTTTCCCTGTTGTTCCCATCCCGACAGCGTGTATGTCGTTCGACTCTATACAGCCGAGGATCTCCTCAATAGGCGTTCCGTCTTCGATATGACGGACAATATCCGTCACACCACGCGTTTCGGCCTCCGAGACGACAGCTTCGACGGCCTCAGTCGCGGCCTGTTCGTTTTCGCTGCCAGGGCTCGTTGACCGGACGTCCAATCCGAGTGCAGTCTTGCCGACGACAGACAGCACGTGCACGGTAGCATCGAGCGACGCTGCCAAGGAGAGAACATGGTCAGCTGCGTGTGTCGCAGCTGTACTCCCATCTGTTGGGAGGAGGATGTTCTCGTAAGGGAACTCAACGGTCTCATCGGGCTGCATCCGGACGGTGAGAACAGGAACCGAAGAGAGCCGGACAACCTTCTCGGAGACGCTTCCGATGAGGTATCGCGAAACTCCCTCGCGGCCATGGGTCGGCATCACGACCAGGTCTTGCTCGTACCGTTCGGCGTAGTCGACGATTGTCGGAGACGGGTTGCCCTGGACGACATCGGTGTCGTACGAGACGCTATGTGTGTCCAATGTTTTCGCCGCTTCCTCGACGATATCTTCACCTTTCTGTTCGAGCATGTCGATAGTTTCACCCTCAACGACGGTGACGCTGTCACGCGCCGTGTCGGCCACGTAGAGTATCTGGATGGTCGCGTCGGCCCAGTCAGCGAGTTGGCTAACATGATGGAGAACTTTGATCGCTCCCTCACTACCGTCGAAGGGGAGAAGGATGCTATCGTACATAGCTTAATCACAGAGAGTTCGGTTGTCAAGTATTAATGAGTTTTTTACCCGCCACAGGCTAACTTCCCTTCCTCAGGGAGCGGGGCGAAGCCGAGCGAGTTGTGAGGGGAGACAGCCGTATGCTATACCTGACAAGTCATGACTCAAACGAGTCCTCAGCACTGAGTGATAACTGAAGAATCGTTTCAGTATCGGGCGACATCAGAGGACACGACTACTGGCGAGACCCCGTGGAATCACATCCAAATGTATAGCGAAGTGTACAGCCATGCGCTCACGCAGGAGTAGCTCGGAACGGGTTATACCCGAAATGCGAGCTGTCTGCCCGACACTCCCCATCATCGATGTGTAAGTGGCCACCAATTCTCTCAATGGAGTGATTTCACAGGGTTGATCGACAGCGCTCAGGCTCGTCTACGTCTGTAATGCCACTGAGGCGAAGAAGTATCCGCCCAGTCAGGCTTGTCTCTCAGACTGGCCAGGTGGTCGATAAATATACCCGTTCCGATCAGCAGCGTGACGGTATCCGAGTCTCGTCAAACTCCAGGTATTGACACCTGTCGTCCGCCAGGTTGAGTACAAACTAAGATACGTCAAATGTGGCGACCTCCGCTATTCAAACTCCCAATCACACACGGCAACGATGGTCGGTGGGTCCTCGATCCTCTCAACTGCCCGGTACTCGTCGGGCGTGGCGCTCAAAGGGGACGTCTCCATCTGTCGATTCGCGTTCTCAGTCAAATCACCGGCTGATGCTCGCGACAGGAATGGAATCGGCGCGACCCTTCTTTTTGGACGAGATCGGAGCACTGCTTCACGTTGGAGAGATACGGACATTGAGACTACGGCGGACATAGCAGGTCTGTAATGACTGAATTTAATCGATTCAATCAGCAGACAGCCAATA
This sequence comes from Haloquadratum sp. J07HQX50, assembly GCA_000416005.1. Classification (GTDB taxonomy): domain Archaea; phylum Halobacteriota; class Halobacteria; order Halobacteriales; family Haloferacaceae; genus Haloquadratum. The sequence goes on from KE356563.1 coordinate 337,261, forward strand.
ATCGAAGGTCCATCACGTTCGTCCCTGTCGACCCTGTGACGACCGCATCCCCCAATCGTTCCAGCGCGGTCGTCGCGTCGTGACGAGCGACGTGCTCGGATAGATTGACTCCGCAGTCGGTAGCACGCTCTTGAGTCCGGTCGTCAACGAGGCCGCCCGCGACGGTTGTTGGTCCATCCGTCCCATCGGTCCCGAGAGATAACAGCGTGACACCGTCCAGCCCTCCGATCCGCGTGGCGAACTGAACGGCGAGTTCTTGATTGGGTCCTCCACGACCAGCGTCATCGCCGACTGTCACGGTGGTTTCACCCCCAGATATGAGGACGCAGGGCGGTTCTAGCGGGCGATTACGTTGCTCAATCTCCGCGGCAATTCCGGCGAGGACAGCGCCAACTTCGCGGCTCTCGGCTTCAAGCACGCTTGAGAGAACCTGCGTGTCGTAGCCCAGTTCGATGGCCTTCGCTGCGGCCGCGTCACAAAGATCAGTCGCATCACCGAGGACAACAACTTGGGAGTCGTAGCGCTGGAGTACGTCGACGTCGGGCGTTTCGGGAATGCTGCCCTCAATTCCCTGTCGGAGGTAGTCCCGAATCGGGGTTGGCGTGTCTGTCCACAGACCGTGTCGACGGAGGACGGCCACCGCGTCCGCGAAGGTCGTGTCGTCACTGACAGTCGGTCCCCACGGCTCGCCGGCGACTTCGTCAACAAGGACGAGCGTGACGAGTCGGGCGGGGTCAATGAGTTGGGTCAGCCGGCCCCCTTTGATCTCGGAAACGTGTTTGCGGACGGTGTTGATCTCGTGGATTGGGAGCCCAGCGTTGAGCAGCGTCTCAGTAAGTCCCGCGAGGTCGTTGACAGAAATGCCGTCCGGTGGCGCAATCAATTGTGCCGACGCTCCGCCTGTAACGCAGACGAATACCAAGTCGTCCGCCGCCACCGACTTGGCCAGTTCGGTCACCGCGTTACCGGCCAGTCGTCCGTCGTCGTCCGGAACCGGATGACCGCTCTCTCGAAACACGATGTCCCGTACTGGCGTCCCCTGCCCGTGTTTGTCAACGGCAACTCCCCCG
>KE356563.1:339732-348137 GCA_000416005.1 Haloquadratum sp. J07HQX50
CTTAATGACGGCCAGTGAGACACCGGTGAGAGCGTTTCCGCCGAGGGCGGACTTGTCTGTCGTCCCGTCGAGTTCGATCAGCGTCCGATCGATTGCCTGTTGTGTGAGCACGTCTCGCCCCGTCAGCGCAGGCGCGATAGTGTCCGTGACGTTCGAGACCGCGGTCTGGACGCCGAGTCCGTCGTATCTGTCCTCGCCGTCTCGAAGGTCGACAGCCTCGTGTGTTCCCCGGGAGCGACCGCACGGCACGTCGGCCTGGCCGCTACCGGACTCCGTCTTGACCGTGACGCGCAGCGTCGGTTCAAGACGGCAGTCCAGTATTTCGCGGGCATCGACGCATCTGATTTCTACCATTACGAACGGTCATCTTTGTCATTTTGGCTTCAACTATTCGGTACTGGCTCTGCCGATACAGGCCATAGATCGCCAGTCACCTCCGAACAGCATGGAAGGACCCAGAACACATTCGAGTGTCATACGCGGCGCATGGCAAATGGTCCGTCTCAACTGGAGTGGTCCCACGACCACGCGAACTCTCCATCTTTGAACGTGAGCGTGCCGAACGGGCTAACTGTCTTATTGGCTCGGTACCGAAGCTTATCGGTAACCGGTTCGGAGACGAACAGTTCGTCTGACTCTGGGGTATTTCAGATTCATGCTATGAAACCGGGCGATATGACCAACCAAACACATGCGCAGAGCCCTCGCTCGGTGCGCACGTTTTCCGACCCGGCCTAAACTTCTCGCCTGCGACCGACAGACTGCAATTTTGAACGCGTATCATCAATGCAGGTCGCCGTAGCAGGTGTGAGCTCCTCAAGTTATACCCCTATGTTTAAGATATTCGCATCTCAGGTGGGCGTATGGCGAATTCGATCTGTTACTTATCGGCGTCGGAGCTCGCGCTACGGATTCGGCGCGGCGATCTGTCTCCCGTTGACGTGGTCGAGGCACACCTCGACCGGATCGCCGACTTGGACGACGAAATTAACGCGTACGTACACGTCCTTGAGGATCGAGCCCGGAGCGCAGCCCAGAGGGCTGAGGCAGCAGTTGAGGCAGGCGGCCAGTTGGGACCGCTACACGGCGTTCCAGTAGCGATCAAAGATCTTGAAGACATCGCGGGGACCCCGACCACGTGCGGGTCGAAACCGATGGCTGACTTTATTGCTGCAGAGAACTCCCTCGTGGTCGACCGCCTGCTTGAAGCGGGTGCGATTGTCCTCGGCAAGACGAACACGCCGGAGTACGGTCATAAAGGAACGACTGACAATCGGTTGTTCGGTCCGACGAGCACCCCGTTTGACACGTCGAACAACGCTGGGGGATCCTCCGGGGGGAGCGCGGCCGCCGTCGCGGCTGGTTTCGCACCCGTCGCACAGGGGTCGGACGGCGGCGGATCCGTCCGCATCCCCTCCGCGTTCTGTGGTGTTCTCGGAATCAAGCCGACCTATCGGCGTATCGCCCGGCCGAACCGTCCGGACGCTTTTACACACACACCGTTCTCCCAGATTGGCTCGCACGCTCGCACTGTTCGCGACACGGCGCTCCTCCTCGACGTTCTGGTCGGTCCGCATCCCAGAGATCCAATGGTCGCTCCCGCCGACGGGACGGATTTCCTCGCGGCGACGGACCGCGATATCGACGATCTCTCAATAGCCTACAGCCCCAATCTGGGTGTCTATCCAGTCGAAGAAGCCGTCGATAAGACCGTCAGGGACGCCCTCTCGGCATTTAGACAGGCAGGTGCCGACGTCACGACGGTGGATGTAGCGTATGGTGGGCGGACGCGAGAGGAGATTGAGGAGGCGTGGCTGTCTGGGTTCCGGGTCAAATTCGGCGCGTTGGTCGAGAATAAACTGGAGGACGGTATTGACTACCTCGGCGAAGACCGGTCAGACGTGACCCCAGAGTTCGCCGCGATGGCCGAAGCGGGTGCGGCGATGGACGCTGTCGACTACAAGCGGGCGGACACCATTCGCACGGACGTGTTCCTCGGGATTCAGGACGTCTTTGAAGAGCACGACCTACTAGTCGCGCCGACCCTTGCTGTCGAGTCAATTGCGAACGTTTCGGGGACGGAAGCGAGTACTGTCGGCCCGAGCGAGGTAGCTGGCGAGCCTGTCGATCCACTCATCGGCTGGTGTCTTACCTACCTGTTCAACCTAACCGGACATCCTGTTGCGAACGTCCCTGCCGGACGCACCGCGAACGGGATGCCGGTTGGGATGCAGATTGCTGCCCCGCGGTTCGCCGACGGTGACGCTCTTGCGGCGAGCGCCGCGGTTGAGCGCGTCCGCCCGTGGGCACATCACTACCACAATGTGTGAGTGGCCTCTGATACCCCTCCGCTAAGGTTCACGGATTGCGTGGGGTGAGAGAGTGAGACGCTCACCCTCAGAGTATTTATATTCGAAATCGACCGCGTCACCGCATATGTTGAGTGGATCGACGCGTCCGTGTATCAGTTGTTGGAAGCGTGTTTGTCGTTTGTTCATTCGAAACAGAACGCGCACACCGGCCTCGCAAGTCCTGTGAGTGCGGGTCCGTCGATACACGATAGTCAGATTCCCAGTCACTGTGATGAGGCGTAGCTGGGCTTCAGAGTGAACGGTTCAACTTGACATCCCGTAAGATGCAAGCACGAAGGCACTTTGTCGAAGTTCATAAAAACCGTGTTTGTGAGAGAGCATCTCATGGTTAGACGCCGTCTGACACCGTCATCGAAACAGGAAGCCTATGCCCTGTCTCAAGGAGCCGCTGAGGGCGGCGAGTAGGCAGGAGTCGTTCATACACCGATTCATCTCACCTCAGACAGAGCCGGAAGATGTAGCTACGAGCGACTCTCCCCGCTTCCACGACTCACATGATGAGTCGGCGACAGTCACGACAAAATAGGAATAAATGACCACTCCTCAGGCAAGCAATCTAAACCAGTCAAGAAGGGCCGCGAACTTGACGCGAATTGCCGGCACAATCGCGTCCGCCGGCGTGAATGAAATCACGATATCATCCTCGATATGGCCAGCATACTGCTCGTGGCTATTACCCTCCCAGACGATTGTCGTGTCATTGGCTGAGTCGCCGTGTCCATTGTGGACGCTGTAGTTTACTGGTGCCCGCATGACGAGTGTGTCTGCACCGGAATAGGGCGTTCCTTCACCACCACTACCGCCGAGAAGCGGCGCATCTGCCGTCTCAAACGCGTCGAACCGGACTACGCCAAGAGATTGGTGGGCAACGGCAGCACGGTATCGTATGACAAGTGTATTTCTGTCGATCTGAGTACGAAGATTACGACGCTCCTCAGTAACAATGTAGCTGACGTCTCGAACGATAGATCTCCGAAGTGTCACGTTCCGAAGCCGATCGGCCCCTCGAATAAGTGAAACCCAGGCAGTAAACGTGGCGGTGCCGTTCGGGTGAACCTGGACGGTCATCTTCGATGTGCCACGCTCAAGATTGACGTCGTAGTCATCGGCCGCCTGATCAAGCGCCTGCGTGCAGACTCCGCAGACTGGTTCGGGGGGCGCACGGGCGGTCACCGACACCGAAGCGACACCTGTCGCGCTGATGACGATGATAATGAGCAACAGGTGAGAAGCAATCGGTCGGCGGTCGTCAGATAACATCGATCAGATCACCAAGCGTATCAGCTTGATACTCTCATGGAGCGAGTGTACACGACCAGACGACATCGACTGGCTGGGTATCCCAATATCGAACCGTTGTGACGAGTGCAGGTCATGGTCTGAGCGAGTTGGTCCGAGCCGCTTGGAATAAATTTCTGGCGGTATCCAATTGAGGCAGTCAAGCCCGTCTGAAACCCAAGTGCAGTCGACATGAACGCTCAAAAGTGTCTGTAAATTGCTCATTCAAGTTATGGATTCATTGGAGACTCGCAGCAACATACATGAAAACCCCAATAAGAACATATATCGCGATTTGGGCTGCGATTATCAGTAGCCGTTCTCTGAGTCCTGCCCAAAAGCTGTCCCACTCGGATGCCATGTCAATGAAATCGCAATGAACTGAACAGGGACCTGCTTTGAACAGTGCAACTGTGAGGCTGGTGCTCTGGTGATGATGACATACGTGATAATCGTCGGAGCACGCTAAAAATCCGGGTGCCGACTTTCACTATCGATACGATATCTATGATTATTTAATTATAATTTATTATTCGCATCAAATATGTACATATATAGTTAACTGACGCTTTTGAATCTATATTAACAACATATAAGTGCCAGAATTTTACATTCTTATATGCGAAATGCACGGAATATACACCAGTTATATCGATAGTTCAGCTAAAGGGTCGCTCAAATGTCAGTAGTCGCGACGCTAGGCATGGGGCTTCTGTTTGTCGGCGGCGTCTTGTTCGTCAATGGGTTGTGGCTCCGTGGGCATGGCAGCAACCAGGATGTCGCAATATTTAATCTCTTAACAGGATCGATCACATTCTTAATCGTGCTGTGGTGGGCTTTTGGCGGCAGCGCGACGAACGGAACCGTGTTCAACGCAGCTGGGACGCTTTTGTTCTCGTTCACATATCTATGGCTGGCTGCGAACGCATACAGGGGTATTGAGGATCAGCGGTCGTTCGGATACTATTGTCTGTTTGTCGCCACTGTGGCGGTTCCGACAGGATATCTCGTGCTGCGTGGTGGAGATATTGGACTGGCCGGACTGTGGTGGCTGTGGGCTGCACTGTGGGCCGTCTTTTTTGTTAACCTCGGGTTGGAGCGTGAGGGAATTACAGAAGCAGTCGGTGGATTCACTTCAGTCGTGGGCGTCGTCACTGGCACGGCTGGCTACATCATGGTTACGGGCTTCTGGCCTATTATCTGAATTCGCGTTGAGCATTTCAACACAGGATTCTGCACGACCACTATTGACATCCTCCCCGCGCGGGACTTCCCACAAGAATAGCAGTTGTTGAGTTGAGAACAGAGGGTTGTTATCCCGACGATGGATTCGGGAGTCGCTGACTTGTTTTCTGACAGTATCCACGACGGACGGCTTGACGGGGATACCGTCGACCGAGTGGAAATCCCGAGACTGCCTCATGACATCGAGATGAGCGCCTCGGCTAGTAGTGATGAAAGATTGCAGATGAGAAGTAACGACTGGAGGTGGAATATCCAATAGTGCTCCCGAGGTGAGTAGAGGAGTTGTCAGGTGTATCTCATTTGAAGTGCGATAACCGATGAGCATATGATTCAACGTCGCTACACAGCCCGACAGTCGGCACATTTCATAGTGGAATAAATCGCACAATGCCAGCTGCGAGTGCCGTCGCGAGGAAACAGCAGACTGACATAATTGACACGTAAGCCGCTGCGCGCCGTGGTTCCGCGGTCCACAATTGGATGGTATCAACCGAGAATGACGAGTACGTAGTAAGTGAACCACAAAATCCGACAGCGAAAAAGAGCGATAGCTCACCTCCCATGTTACTGAACACAGATAGCCCCAATAGAAAACTTCCAATGACGTTCACGACTAATGTTCCGAGTGGTATCCATTCGTGGGTGAACCGCCGGCCGATGGCGTACCGGCAGACAGCGCCAGTTGCCCCGCCAACTCCGACAGCGTATATTGGTTGGACCATCAGATATCATTCCCGCCTGTCTGGTTCGTTGAGAGACTAGAGACAGCGTGATGTCCGACGAACGCTCCGATAAATCCGAGAGCGTAGCTTGCGAGGACGTAGAGCATGGCCACGACAGGTGTTGCGGCGACAGCGTCAAGAACAAATGTGCTGTATGTAGTAAACGACGAGAGGAATCCGGTGCCGAGAACACGCTGACTCCGTTGAGAGAGCATACCGACGAGTTGAGCCTCCTGTGTCAGCGCCCCGAGTGCGAACGACCCAGCGACATTGACGAACGCTGTTGAGAGCAGCGAGGAGTGAATAGATAAGCCGATCAAATACCGGCAATTCGCTCCGGCGAACGCACCAAGCGCGATGAGAAGTGCTGTCTCTATTCTGACAATCCCTCGTTGGCGCGATGTCATGACTGGGCGTGTCGCAGTCGCCGGTTGGTCAGCATGGATATCCATACCCCAAGTGATGCTACACGTCGTCTAAAGCGTGCTGAGCCGAATATGCGACAATATGCACTTGTGCATATCATTAGTCAATATGATTCAAACGACACATTCGTATCTCTGTTGATGCATATAAAAAACTACGCCGCGGTCTCCGATTATAATTAACTAAATTAATTATTGTGCTCATATAATGGTCATTTGAACTATAATAAGGAAAAGCGTTTGATTATCGAACGAAATCATAGGAATTTATATAATATGTGACCAAAAGACGAAGCGTAATGCCCGAAACGAAGTTCGAGGTAGACGTCAACAGTGCGCCAGATGAGCAGCCGGGCCCGAACCCATTTAATCGATGGCATCCAGATATCCCGGCTGTCGTTGAAGCCGATCCTGGCGAGAGCATGCGATTAGAAGCCTTGGACTGGACTGGCGGACAGATCATGGATAATGACAACGCAAACGAAGTTCGAGATGTAGACCTCTCACAGGTTCACTACCTGGCCGGTCCGGTTCACGTCAATGGGGCCGAACCAGGTGACCTATTGAAAGTTGAGTTCCACGACATGGGTCCACTCAACGACCGCTGGGAGTTCGGTTTCACCGGAACTTTTTCCCAGAAGAACGGCGGTGGGTTCCTAACTGACCACTTTCCAAAGGCGGCCAAATCAATCTGGGATATCGACGGATACACCGTCTCGTGCCGCCATATCCCCGACGTTGAATACCAGGGGAAGATTCACCCTGGGCTCGCGGGATGTGCCCCAAGCGAAGAGTTACTGAAGACGTGGAACGAACGTGAACAGGAGCTCATCGACAAGCACGCTGAAGACCCCGAGTCGATACCGAACCATCCCACTGGGGAGGCAGAACCCGGCGTGGCGAACCCACCGACCTCCGAGGGGGCACTGATGGGCGAGATGAGCCCCGAAGAGGCCGAGGAGGCCGCCAAAGTCGCTGCCCGAACCGTTCCGCCTCGGGAACACGGCGGGAACCACGACATCAAAGACCTATCAATCGGCTCAACAGTCTATTTCCCAGTCTACGTTGAAGGCGCAAAGTTCGGAATTGGTGACTTCCACGCCTCGCAGGGTGACGGTGAGATCTCTTTCTGTGGCGCTATTGAGATGGCTGCCTACGTCGATCTTGAGTTCGATCTCGTGAAAGGCGGGATGGAGAAGTTTGGCGTTGATCATCCCATCTTCGAACCGGGTCACCGAGGTCCCAACTTCGAGGATTACGTCACCTTCTGTGGTTACTCAGTTACAGAGGACGGTGAGCAAAAGTACATGGACTCCCATACTGCCTACCGGCGGGCCTGTCTACAAGCTATCGACTATCTCAAGGAGTTCGGCTACACCGGCCAGCAGGCGCTACACCTCCTCGGGACAGTTCCCGTTGAGGGCCGACATAGCGGCGTCGTCGATGTACCAAACGCCTGTTCGACGCTTGCGCTGCCGACCGGCGCGTTTGAGTTTGACGCGTCCCCAGCAGGTATCGAACACAATAGCGCCGACCGCGGCGACATCTGTATCACGGACGATCCGCTGTAGATGCTGAACACTCGTGATGCCCGCTTCCGACACTGATGTTGGGAGAGACAACTGGTGATAGCAGCAGATATGCGGAACCGGAGACCGCTGTTTCGAGAGCAGCGACAGCACTGTCTGGCGTCATCCGAACGACACTAGGTCCCAATGGTATGGACAAAATGGTCATCGGCGAGAAAGGGACCGTTATTATCACAAATGATGGGTCAAGCATCATCAACTGGATGGACATTGATCACCCCGTCGGACGGCTGCTCAAGGATGTCGCAGTCGCGCAGGATGACTCCGTTGGTGATGGAGCCACGACGGCAGTCGTCCTAGCTGGCGCGCTTCTCAGTGAGGCTGCAGCGCTCCGCGCAGATGGACTACACCCGACAACGATCGTTGATGGTTACGTTCAAGCTTTTAAAACAGCCGTTGACCAACTTGAACACCACGAACTGGAAATAGACACACAATATGATGATCGCCTCAATGATCTTGCTCGGACCGCCATCACGGGACGGTGGGATGCCGATGCAACCGAGCGGTTCGCCCATCTCACTCTCGATGCACTTCGAGCTGTTGATTTCGACACCTCAAAGCTTACACTCAAATCCTACGCCGGCGGCGAACTCCGCGAGTCGATGTCTGTTGACGGACTCGTGGTTGACCTGCAGTCATCCTCGACATCTGTTGAAGTGGCTGGACATGCCCAGTTCGGAGATATCGATAACCCGCTCATTGCCATGGTCGACGGCAAAATCGGCATCTCGGAACCAGACCAGATCCGGTCAGTGCAGTTTGAGAACACGT
>KE356563.1:349110-351595 GCA_000416005.1 Haloquadratum sp. J07HQX50
GCGACTGTGCTCTGTTGTCAGAAAGCTATTGACGATACTGTCCAGACCGCGCTTGCCCAGAATGGGGTCGTCCCCATTGAGCGAACCCGTCGGGACGAATTCGATGTCATCGCCCGCGCGACTGGGAGTACCCCTGTCACGTCAGCCGAGGACCTCACCATGGCGGACACAGGAACCGTCGATTCGGTCCAATGGCGCACTGTCGGGACCACAGACACAGTATGGCTGCGAGGGTGTCCAAATGAAGAACGAGTATCGCTACTCCTCCGTGGTGGCACGCCGCATGTCGCCGATGAAACTCGCCGTATCATCACTAATTGTATCGACGTGACGCGAGTCTCTCTCGATAATGGCATGCTCCTTCCAGGCGGCGGTGCCGTGCCGACTGCGCTGTCTATGTATCTATCGAGTTCAGCGCGGGAGATTCCTGATCGAAGCCAACTTGTTTTCGACGGATTCGCGTCAGCCTTAGAGGCAGTGCCACGCACGCTCGCAGAAAACGCAGGAACGAATCCATTAGATGTGCTTTCGACACTGAAACAACGGCATGACGCAGGCACTCCGACCGTGGGTGTCGGTCCAGATGGTCGACCATCCGAGATGGTTGAGTTAGGTGTGCTCGAACCATCGACCGTCTTCAAAACTGCACTACAGCGAGCCGTTACGGTCGCGACCATGATTCTACGCGTCGACGATATCATGCGTGTCGGAGCTGACGACGCGGTCGAAGCTGGACACGATAGCCACGATCATAGCCAGGTAGCGACCGGTGGCTATCCGTGGGCAGTCGGACACTGAGAGCTGACATCTCACGTAGCAGAGTTCATCTACTTCTACGAAAGCAATCGTCTCTTTGATTTCTTTTCCTCTTACTTGAGAGTCGATATTGCTGCTGAAATGGAGGCCTCAGTGAGCTGAGCGACCGCGCTCTCGCTTCGCTTGGTGAGGACAGCGCTTGCTGTTTCTGTGCCGGAATTGATACCCGACGTACAAAGATTCCAGACTCTGCAGGCGAGTTGCCTGGGTGGTTGGGAGTGGGGCTAGAAGTGTCACATACCTGTTGGACACTTGACCACACCCAATGGAGGCGCGGTTGTTGTCGCGGTTGAACACGATGGAGGTGTGAGAAGCATCGCCCTTCTCGCAGGGGGTCCTCGTCGGTGGAACTGTCTGAACAGCGAGAACGTGACAAATCGCTCCACGATTCGGACACCACAACTCACAGGCGACGCTGTCTCCCCGCCCAACTCGCGGTCGCTCCTTGCGGGGGCTGAGCTCATGTATCCTGCCAAACAGGCTCTTCACCAGTCCCTCAACGACGACGAGTATTTTGCCGCCAAGCGCTCCAGACGAATTCTTGCAAAGTACTGGAACCTGACCAGGTCCTTAAGATACCGGAACACGGGATGTTTCCACGACCTGTCACCAAATATGAAGAGCCCAGTGTCGCCGAGCGACAGATCTATAATCGTTTTCTCCTCAGGCACTGATTTGAGCTCCTCGGAATCAGGCCTGTCAACGTTCTCGGCGGCTACACCTGCCTGTATCATAGCGTTGTGCGCCGTCTTTATTTGACCGGTGTCGGCGCAGTCTCCTAGACCATACACATTATTGTAGTCGGTTGAGGCCAGCCCGCTGTTAACAGGCATCCCTTGCTTGCCGCAATCGAAGGAGTCCTGAACCACAGAATTCGCGGCGATTCCGCCTGCCCACACCACAAGGTCAGCCTGCATAGAGGCACCGTCCTCGAAGATGACCGCGTCCTCCAATGCTTCCTCAACCCGCTTCTCACCGCGGAACGCGATGCCCCTGTCGCTCATGTACTCCAGCACCTTCTTCGAGACCTCGTCGCTTGAACTACTCATCGGCTGAGTTGATGCGTCCACGACGGTTACCTCGTGACCTGACTTGGCGAGTTCTCCAGCCAACTCGACACCGACGTAGCCACCACCGACTATCACGGCCTCGTCGCCGGAGCTTAGGCGCGAAACCACTCGTTCAGCGTCCTCGTCGGTGTAGAACCTCTCCACGCCGTCCTCGAGTTCGAACGGTTCGAACGTTACGCCGCCGAGTGCTACGACAAGCTCATTATACTCCAGGCTGCCCTTCGAAGTCTCCACCACGTCTTCTTCTGGAACAAAGCGGGTAACCGACTCCTCCCGTAGCTCAACGCCGGTATCCTGCATGAAGTCTTTTAGCTCAAGGAGATTGACGTCCTCATCTTTCCGACCTCTTATACGGTCGATTATGCCGGGGATAAACTCGTGGACGCCGTCCTCATCTACAAGAGTCACATCGCGTCCCTTCCTGTCCAGCTTCAATGCGGTGCCGAGGCCTGAGAAGCCCGCGCCCGTGACTACTACGTCTCGTTTCACGCTCTGTGTTGCCGCTATCAATTGATATACACCGGGCGGGTATGCACTTGCTTTTTCATCACCCGGTGAGATTTAAACATAGCTGGCGACTGCGTTCATATTTATGTACT
>KE356563.1:352311-353714 GCA_000416005.1 Haloquadratum sp. J07HQX50
GGCTTGTCAGTGGTCTCTCCCTCTGACCCCAATCGACTTCACAGCTGGTTGGGTGTGAGAGTGTATCTCTCAACTCGGTGTCCTAGACCCTGACTTGAGAGCGTATTGACTGACGCTCCTCCCACGAGACGGCTGATGGCCTCGCAGGAGATACAATTCTGCAATATTCTTTGCCGCATTATAGTCAGCGTGGTTCTGATTTCCACATCGCTGACATTCGAACTCGTCTCGATGTCGGTTATCATCTCGAACACTTCCACACTCGTTACACCGTTTGCTCGTGTTCTTTGGGTTCACCGTATCCACGAACACACCTTCCTCTTCAGCTTTGTACTCCACGAACCTCTTGAGCTTGCGGAATGCCCACGTTGAATGCCAGTCAGCATATGGGAGGTCATCCCGAATCTCGTCAAGTTTCTCGAAAATGATACCGTCGCAATCGTATTCGAGTGCTTCTCTGACAATTCCGTTTGCCACAGAGTGTAGTGCGTTCTTTACATATTCATCTTCCCGACCGCCCACCTGCTGGAGCGTTCGGTGAGCTGATTGTGTACCACACTCTTGGAGGTCGCCACGAGTCTTCTCAAACTCTCTGCGGGCGTGATTAAGTTTGCCTGCACTAAAGAAGCGAGCCGTGCTTGTGACAGCGATTTGATTGACGCCGAGGTCAACACCCAGAACCGTTCCGTTCTGCGTCGTTGACCCGACCTCTGGTTCAGGCTTCTCCTTTCGATACCCGAGATGCAAGTACCACTCTCCGTCTCGGTGGTGAAGCGTGCTTTCCGTGTACTCCCACTCACCGTTGTGCAAGTACTGGTATTGGTATCCGTCCTCGTCGTTCGGGAGTGCGAGGTCCGCCCTCACACGGGAATGTCCACCAAGTACGGTGAGCGACACCTGTTCTTTCTCAGGAAACACGGTGAGCGTTCGTCTATCATACGTGATAGACTTCGAGGTGAAGTGTGGTTGTGTTGCTTTCTTGTCTTTATTTCGTCGTTCGATACAGGCTTGGATGCTACTCGCAACCTCGTGGCAGGCAAGAATCGAGTGCTGACTTCCCAAATGAGTATCTTCCTCCACCGTGCTTTTCGCTACTTTTCTGACACCAGACTGAGTATGCTCATTCTCCCACGCAAGGTTGGATGCAATGTTGCACCCGTCGAGCCACTCTTCGACAGTAGCTTGGAGTAGCTCATGGTCATTTTGGGAGAGTCCGTCAAGCCGTGTAATAGCAGTTCGACGGTGGTACTCATCATCTGATGCCATCGTGGTTTCATAGAAGTACCATTAATTGTTAAAAGTTTGGTTGTTTCCGTACTAGTAAACGGTTTCCTCCCCTCCCTACTCACTCGGCTTCGCCTCGTTCCTTGAGGAAGGGGACTCCACCTCTATATGTTGAAGAC
>KE356563.1:353734-355971 GCA_000416005.1 Haloquadratum sp. J07HQX50
ATACCGTAGTAACTCAGATAGTCGGCGCTGTTGAGGGTGATGATGCATTTCAGGATGTCGAACAGAGTCAGAACCGTACTCAGGTAATTCGCGTTCTGGTACCGCAGTTGTCCATGCGCAAGCCGGTTTCTGAGGTTTATGCCTTCACGGCTCGTGTACCGATACCGGAGATAGATCGCGTAGTGGCGTCCAAACAGGTTCTTTCCGTCGAGGAACAGTCCGCCGAGGAGTTGTTGCTGGGTTCCTTCCTCGATGATGGTGTATGCCGGCCGTCCGATGGATCGAAGCGTGTCAACGATTGCTGCCTCAAGGTGCGGGACGAAGAGGAACAGTGCCTGAAGGTAGTTATCCTCGTAGAGATCGAGGAGAGCGTCGGTGAGGAACGCTTCTGTATCGGGGGAGAGCGTGTGCGCTTCCGGAGAGATAATCTGGCGGCTGACTAGCTGGGAGACAACGAACTCCTCTGTTGACAATCGAATCCTATTCGGATCGGGCATAAGGCTGCTGGAGTGTACCAAACAGTAGAGGGCGTATGAACTGGATCCAGAAGCCTGCTTCATCTGCTTGAACCAGTCGACGTAGACCTGGGTGTTGTGGTCTATCTCTTCTGCGACGGCCTGCTGGATGCTTTCGTCTTCGAATCCGTTCACATCCAGGTCATCTGGATCAAGTTCGTGGAGTTCAGTTTCGGTCCCGGTCCGGCGGGCTTGGAGAGCTTCCTGTTTCCAGTCGCGCTTTTGCTCGTCGCTTAGATATTCGGCGCACTCTGCGACACCGCTTTGGAGAATATCTGCCTTCTGCAGCTGGCTTTTTTGTCCGACTAGGTCGGCTTCAGTGCGATATGAGTCAACGAGTGCGGACTCTACGTCTGACGTGCCTCGGTCACATTCGCGTTTGAACTCGTGCAGCAGCCGGAGATATTCTCTTAGTTGATTAAACCGATTGTCGGTACGATGAGAGTCCACAATCATCTCCATAAGGTCTGTCCACCGATCTTTGTGGGAATCCGATATGTCGTCGATGTTGTCGATTGCAGATTCAATAATTGAGGTAGTGAAGTTCGTAGAGACATCTGAGTGGTAACTTTCCAGAAATGCGAGTACTTCTTCGAGTTCGTCTGTTACGTTATGGCCCTGCAACCCTGCCTTGAGGTGGATCCGGTGATACTGGTATTGAGCGGCCACGTTCATCCACCCGCGTTCTTCTGCATCTGAGACAGCGTCTTCAAACTGATTCAGTGCACCACGGGCGGATTGGAACGTCTCGTCGCTATACCAGTCCTCAAGGTTGTCTACGAGGCTGGGCAGCAGGTATTCATCATCCATTTCGTCGAGGTGGGGTGTGACCGAGATCGTCCTGGAGCCGATGGTTGGCACCTGAGCGGTGGAGTGCGTTGTAGCGATCGCCATTCTCGGAATTGGTCGAATGTGTTGGCCGTGAGGCGATCTAGCTGAGGACAACGTGTTGTGCTAGAAAGATGAGCGGCGATGATCGATCCTATAGACGTGTGTTGGGCCCTTACCAGCCACTGAAGTAGAACAGGCTAGAAAGGACGCCAGTACCCCCCGGGTTATGTAATAGCGTTCTTGGATCTTACCGGATCGAGAAGAAGTAACTGATGGCAGCGGACAACCCGCCTAAGTCACGGAAGAGTTTCGCCAGAGCGCTGAGTCCGATCGTACCGAGGATACCACCGACCAAGGGATCGATCGCCATCCCTAGTCGGAGCAGTGTACTGAATTCGAAGAGTTCGACAAGGAGTAATCCACCGGTGAACATCGCAAAGTCGACAGGGACAGCGATATTGTACTGATAGAGGATCCAGAGCCCAGTGATGCCACCAGCCAGTATCCAGAGCGAATATTTGCGGCCGCGCTGAGTAGCCCTCTCGGGGTCACCCTTCCGCCAGTTGCGAAAGTGGTTAACCGATTGTAGTAGAGCCTTGAGCAGTCCTGGCGACATTCGACCTGTCAGATAGTCCGGGACGGCGCGTATAAGTTTTATTCTGGTATCCTGCAGATGACTGTAAGCAGTTGATCTATACTCGGGAGCAGATATTTACGTAAACCAGACAAACCATATTGAAATGGCAGTGGCCGATCGTCTCACTGCACTCTTCGTGGTTGTCGGCGGGACAGCCCTTCTCTTCGTGGACGATGCGATTCCCGCTTGGTATCCTAATTCGATTGAGACCATAGCGGGATCTGCGTGGCAGTTGGGCAGTTCTCTTCCGGATA
>KE356563.1:355991-359427 GCA_000416005.1 Haloquadratum sp. J07HQX50
TTCGTCGTTCTAAGGGCGGTAGTGCGGTGATTCGAGTCTTACTCTTCGAATCCAGGGCCGACAGTGAACGCGTCCGAAGCACAGGGAAGCTGATTATGCTGACACCATTGGCAGTGGTCATCAGCGATATACTGGGTGAACGAAAACTCTGTGATCTGATTCATTGCTTCTACCACGTCGTCTTCGACACCTTCCAGCTCGTCCTCACTGAACGCTCGTGACTCGACTTTCGGTCCGATACCCCCCACATACGCGTATCCAGCGCGTCTGATTGGTTCTTCATAGAGATCTCGACAGGCTAATAGATAGATAGGGAGCTGCTTGTCGTCCTGTATGTCTCGATGCCGTTCAGTCGCCTTGTAATCGATGACAATCAGCCCGTCATCCGGCGTCCGATAGATTGCATCAATGAACCCGGTGATTTCGTGTCCGTCGATGTTGAGTTCGAACTCTCGCTCTGCGTCGACGACCTCGTACTCGGAGAGATCTAACTCGAAGTACCGATCAATACACTCTTTCGCAATTGGAAGGGCATCTTCGTCTCGACGTTGACTGGCGAGCCGTTCGCAGATTTCGTACCACTCCTCACGGCGTTGTATTTCCTTGTTGGCTGCCTGCTCCGCCGTGTCGTGGAAGAGCAATCCGATCGCGCGCTGGGACACACCACTCCCGCTACTACTCGTCGATTCTCGATAGTCCTGGAATGCGTTGACGACGTAGTCGAGGTAGTGACTGCGTGGACATTCCTCATAGGCTGCCAAGGATGTATAGCTGTGAGTCAGCGACGGAGACGGGGTAGATGGCCCGGTCAGTGACTCGATCTGAAGCCGTGAGCGTTCTCCCTCTGTTGTAAGGCGACTGTTGAGCGATGCTGTTGCGAGTTCCAGCACTCGGCTGCGTGCGGTCTCTACTGCGAGCGTGTCACCGTCGTGGACAATGGTCCCGCCGACCTCACCGACGGTCTCCCGCGCGAGCGTGTCGGTCCAGTCCGCTGACCCATCTGGTAAGCATTCCCGTGCATCACTCCAGATGGGAAGCTGCCCACGTTGTGGTTGCCACGGGATCCGTGATGGCAATATCTCGTCAACCACGCTCGGAATCGAGTGAATGCCGTCGTCAGTATCGTCGTCTGCCTCGTGACCACCTTGTAAGACGAGAATATCTTCAGCGCGTGTGATTCCGACGTGGAACACGCGCCTGGTTTCTCGGGCATCACGTGCGACGTGATCTTCAGCAAACACTGTAGTCGGGCCGTCTGATACCCCTGTTTCGAGAGCATCGTACGCGCGTGAACTCGGAGCCCACTCATCGGCGGTGACCTGCGGGATGAGAACGACTGGGAAATCGAGTCCTTTGCTCTTGTGGACGGTCATCACGTTGACCGCATCATCGGCAATGTCCGGCTGGCTTGTCGGCGTGGATCCACTCTCATCGAACAGCGAGTCATAGTGTTCGAGCGACTCGATAAACTCAGGTGTGAGTGGGGGTTGGACGGCGCTGTCGCCGTACTGTTCGATGACATCGTCGAGCTGTACGAGGTCGCGTCGTTCCTGCTCGCTGAGGTACCATTCGATATTCGTACAGCTCTTCAGTTCACGGTACAGGTGGCTTAGGGATGCAGATTCTTTGATGTCGAGGAGCTTGTTGACGTGTTCGCGGGCTTCTGCAACGCGGTCTGGCTCCTCAAACTCACCGGGCGGGGTTTCACGGAGAGCGTCGACGAGTGGCGTGTCGCCCTCGTTGAGTGTGCGGAGATCCGCATCGCAGAGTCGGTACCGCATCAGCAGGACGCGATTCCAGCTCACCTCGTCTTCGGGTCGAGCGAGAGCCTTGAGGTAGGCCGTCACCGTGCCGACGCCAATTGATTCTGTGGCAAGATCACCGGCGACCTGGTATGGAATCCCAGCGTCTTCGAACTCCTCGATGACGGGGGTAGCGTGGTTGTTTTTCCGAACAAGGAGTGCAATGTCTCCTGGGTCGTATGCGTTGTCAAGGCTATCTGCCGCGCCGGTTAACAGATTCTGGACGACGGTCCGAAGCTGGGGTGCTCCGTCTCTGTCGTCGTCATCGTCAGGTAATTCAACGGTAGCAACCGTGTCGCCATCATAATTCGGTTCGTCAACGCGGGTGAGTGTCTTGTGCTGCTCTCGATGGTCGAGTTTCGTGATGGCCTCGTTCGCCAAATCGAGGATCGGTTGTCGTGAGCGGAAGTTTTCCTCTAGGGGTTTGTCTGTGAGTGCCGCAAACGCGTTGTCGAGTTCCTCTGTGATGTTGGCGACGTGTGCGCCCCGCCACTCGTATATCGCTTGATCGTCGTCACCGACGACGAACAGATTGTCGTCAGTGACCAGTGACGTGACGAGATCGAACTGCAGGCGATCCGTGTCTTGGAACTCGTCGCAGAACACGTAGTCCCACCGGGCGGCAATCTCGTCACCGATTGGCGAGTCCATCAACTCCGCGGTCTTTACGACTAACCCATCGAAGTCGATGAGGTTTCGCTCGTCGAGCTCACGCTCGTACGCGGCGTAGCCTGCAGCTAGGTCCCGGGCCGTAAGGCAATCTGAGACAAACGAGTCGAGATGGTCTGTGAGTTCAAGATCAAGATCGTTCGGGATGCCTTTCGGTGCGCTACTGTATCCCCCGAGTAGGTATTTCGGCAGTTTGTACGCGTTATCTGGAAGGTCTCGTTCACCCGCCTCATATGCTTCGAACGCGTCTTCAAGCGCGTCGCAGAGCTCAATAAGACGATCAAGGAAGTCACGTGTGCTGGCTTCGATGCCGGCCGTCCCTAACGCATCCCGTTCCTCAACGAGTTCTTCACGTGTCTCTGGAATCCCACCCAAGACGCTTGAGACAGAGCGACCACCAAGGTGGTCACTGGCGATGTTCTCGATTCGGTCTGGTAGGTCAGCAAGATCGTATACGCGGTCGGCCGGGCCGAGGAACGCGTCGATGTCCTCGGGCGTGATGCCGCTGCGCTTCATCGATCCGATGAAGTTGAGAAGTTTCGAGGCAGCGCCCGATGCATACCCGTCGCCACCGTACACATTAGGCTTGACAGACCGGTATTCGATCTCGTCGAGGACATCCAGAACGATGGCGTACTTTTCGGCGTCCGTAGCGATGTCGAAGTCCGGGTCAAGCCCTGCAGTGTATGCGTAGTCGGAGAGAATTTCGTTACAGATCGAGTGATACGTGTACGCGTCGATGTCGTACCCTGCTGTGCCGAGCTTCGCGTTGAGCTTCTCCCGCATCGAATCTGCCGCGTTATTGGTGAATGTCAACGCGAGAATCCGGTCCGGCGACACATCCTCTTCGTCGATGAGATGTTCGATCTTCCGAACCATCGTGAACGTCTTTCCTGTCCCTGCCCCGGCAAGCACCCGCATCGGATACTCATCTGCGTCGATGATCTCTCCCTGCTGTGGTTCCG
>KE356563.1:362310-365986 GCA_000416005.1 Haloquadratum sp. J07HQX50
CCGCAGCACAGATCGAGTTGCTGAATGGGAAGCAATTCACGACCCACATCCGTGAATCGCTGGATGAATTATACGACCAGTACGAGGTTCAAACACCGCTTGAAGAGGTTATTGATGAGTACTACGCGCAGTATATGGATGAGTTAGAAGTCAGACTCGCGTTGAGTGAAGACGAGCCGATGTCCGTTGAGGCGATTGCAGAGGAACGTGGCCTCGATCTGGATCACGTCGTCGAGCAGTTGGATCAACTCGAAGCGTACGGGTATGTCGAGCAGAGAGATACAGGCTTTGTTGATACGGGCAAGCGGGATGCATTCACCGAATGACGTTAAGAATTGTCAGCTGACCCTTTCTCTTGGTGGAGTTCTCTGAGATAGGCAATTGCGGCGACACCCTATTCACAGGGTACTGATTACACATAAGCAAAGTGAGAAGAAGCCACTAAAGCCTCATTCCAAATGGCGGTTGAATGTGGACCGCCCGTCGGCGAGAGAGACAGCCGGCTCTGAGGTTGAATGCCTCTAAGCCACTATTACTACACCCAACTACGGCAATCTACGGGAGTAATAGAACTGTGCGAGAGAGACATAACGTATTTTAATCACAGCTCCTTGCTTCTAAAGCTCTTAGAAGCTCGGGATGATTTAGGCAACTTTACACTAGTAATGGCGGCAGGTAGTGAATTCACAATAAATTCAATATGAAACACACAAAACCGCCATAATGAATGGGTGTGAAATTCGACGCGATTAGCGAGATCGTAGAATTATTGCACCGGCAAGTGCAACGCGCACTAGCCCTCATTATAAATTCAATATGAATTCACGGAAACCGCAAGCAAGCAAGCGCTCCCGAGTTTACTAGAAAAACAGTACGAATTCCCGAAAATTCATAGACGGGAGTGAAATCTCACTAACAACTACGACTGTGCCCGATCAACCCGCAATAATGGTTAGTAAGACAACCTAACATTGTATTTATAAGATATAAAAATCTCTTCGTTTTAATTAGCATATGAAAAATCAAAAACCACGAGACGGCAGAAATCGGGGCGATATTATAATTAGCATATGCAAAGTATGAAATCGCTGTACAGAGCCGCTCGTTATAATTAGCATCAGAATTGTATGAGAAAAGACTGAGAAATAGTCAGATAAATTTAGTACGATACGATAAATATGCTTTCTGACTATGGGGTAAGTGGCATCTCGGAACCACATCAAGTATGATCGAGTTCTGACATTTTCGCCAGGAACACATCTACAGGCGGAAGAGGCCGAGCGCCTCGGGGCTGACCCCGAGGTGGTTCACGAGTACCTACACAGATCTCTCACACGAAACCACATGCCGATTTTCTGGAAGTCCTCAATGAAATCTACGACCTCGGTGATGCGAACTCCAGTCCAACTCCGTACACGCCAGCTGACGTGGTAGACGAGGACGACGACCTACTGACGGAATTGTGAGTGCGCGGACGGGTTCGTAAACTCTCACGTATAGATGCTAGCGAAGCCAGAAAAAAGACAGCCGTTACAATACTGTATCCTCTGACATTTTTCCTCTGATTCTGTCACCCCAGATTCCGATTTTATTCCATCTACTCGGAGTCAGTAATCTATTTCCTCGGGCTGTATAAGGCTAACCGTTTAAGAGGAGTGGATAATACCGGGTGTAGAGTATGGTAGAAGACACCTGTACGGACGACGACAGTACCAAATTACAACAAATTAGCGAGCACCTTGCCGAACTAGCTGACGACGGTCACGTTCAGATAGATAACGAGTACCAGTCATTCTATGAGTGGATGCGAGAGCGGGGGAAAAGCCATGTCAAAGAGGACAGGTTGAAAGACTCAACCGCGTCAAACTACATTAGTCGGTTAGATCAACTCCACCGCTGTGCTATCTCACTACTAGACATAGAAAATGAGGTCACGATCGGTCCTGATCAAGCTGATGAGTTGCTACTACTTCTTGCGAAGGATACAATCACCAAGCAAAATGGTGAACCATATGATAGCAAACGAAAGTTATCGGACGCACTGAAAAAGTACTTTGAGTGGCGGTACCACACTAACGATCTGGAATTTGAATGGCGGCCACGCATCAAATTCTCCGATGGAAATCATACAAGTGCAGCTGAATTCACCTACGAAGAGGTTGGTCGAATATTAGAGGTAGCACAATCACACGGAAAGCTACCGTCATACTATGAAACGTCGTCGGAAGAACGCGACCGGATTAATGGCCTCGTTGCCCAACGGCTTAGTAAACCGAAAGAGACCGTGAATCGTGAGGATTGGCGGAAGGCGGATCAAAGTGCGAAAATATGGTCGCTTGTTTCAGTGGGATACGATGCGGGTCTCACGCCGATTGAGGTCAGCCGAGCCAGAGTGAGTTGGTACAAGCCGGAACAGCAGATTTTAGAAATACCCACAGAAGCGGCGTCAAAAGAGCGTGAGAAAGAGATTATGTCCTTGTCTGATGAGTCGGATGAAGCTATGAGCTACTGGATCCGTGAACGACGGCATCTGGAGAAATATGATGGAAGTAATAGACTATGGTTGAGCCGCGAAGGTAACCCATACCAGTCCGGGAGTCTCTGTAGACTCGTCCGCAAACTGTGTGACGAAGCCGAAGTCCCGTATGAGGACAGACCGGTACGATGGTACAGCCTTCGGCACTCTATCGGACGGCATATGAAATCTGACGGATCCCTCAGCCAGACTAACGACCAGTTGCGACACGATACATATGAAACGACGGAAACGACATACGGGAGTTCTGCAGCCGAAGAACGACGCGAGACGTTGAATAAAAGTCGGGCGAAAGCTGAACGAGCGGCGAAAGACCCGAATTACAGACCGTACAGCGACGTTGACATCAGAACAGAGTTCGGGGAAGCCAAAGAGACGGCCCCTGAAGACGCAATTACCTCGACAGACGATGGATTCCACGTCAACGCCCACGTCAAGGACACGATAGAAAATAGAGCTCAGATAACCCGACAGCTACTCTCCGACGATGAACCGTCCCCTTCGTCGTGATCACCCCATTCTGTCTAGTGCGTCACGACGATCCTCAACAGGGGTCTGATCATATTTCATAGTAGTTTCTGGGCTGAGATGCCGTAGTTGCGTTTGTGCTGCAGCGAGGTCCTCTTCCCGAGTCATATAGGTCCCTGTAGAGTGCCGAATCGCATACCAGCTCATCGTCCGATTATCAGTTGAAATCCCGGCTATTTCACATAACTTCTGTAGTACATAACGGAGTGCACTTGACCCGTACGGGTTCGCTTCGCGGGTGAGCCACAGTGCATCTGTGTCGTCGTACTTGCTGATCGCCTGCCGCTGTGTTAGCCAGTATTCCAGCATTTCCGCAGTTCGATTCTGTAGACCAACAATCCAGTGTTCGTCGTTTTTTGAACTTTCTTCACGAGGGATCCGAAGTACGCTATTATCTACGTCAACCCACGATACCGTTGCGCGTTCGACTTCAATTGGTCTGAGTCCAGCATCAAGACTCGTCCAGACGAGTGTCGGGATTTTCCAGGTGTTCGCCCGTTCCCAGTCTTCTTGTGATATGTCGGACTTCGGCTTCTCGAACCGCTGTGCGAGGTATGCCTTCCATCGTTCCCGGCGGTCACCGGTTACGTTGTTGAAATCAGGAACATACCC
>KE356563.1:367841-372036 GCA_000416005.1 Haloquadratum sp. J07HQX50
CACGATAGCGATGCCTTCGAGGGGGTTAGTTGCCTCATTCGAGTTTTTCATTGCCTGCCACCTCGGGCGATACCCGGGTACTTGTTCCCCCTCTTTTCGAAACCGCAAGACAGCGCCGGGATTTCCTGCCTGAGCTGCCATGCCTTCGATTTTAGTCGAATCGCAAGACAGCGTCGGGGTCGATACGGTTTTCGAGTCGGATTGCCCAAGACCATTGTTGGATATACCCCTGGTTCACCGGGCAAAACCACCGGACGGCGAAGGGAAAGGAGTGCTCCGTCAGGGATTCGAACCCTGGTCCTTGCCGTGAGAGGGCAAGATGATTGGCCGGACTACACCAACAGAGCATCCATTGAATATGTGTATCGAATCGCCTAAAACGATTCCGTTTTGATGCAATGCGCGGTACTCAATTGACACACGCGAGCGGGCTGAGAGAGATTTTTTCCGAACACCCGAGAGGACAACTGCAAGATGGAGAGAGGATCTCATCACGAGGTAAGTGGGATGTGTGAGGTGACTGGCGTGCGAGCAGGTATCGATTTGGATACAATCTTATCTCAGCCGCACTTATTAGGACGGCGCGACCTGAGGAGGAGGCTAATATGTCCATCTTGCAGATCGTCGCAGCAGATATGACTGCTCAAATTGACTGACAACCATGAGTGTAGATGACTGGTCTGTGCTCCGAGACTATTCAGATGGTACTCTACAGCTTTCGCTTTGCCTGATCGGTGGAGGTCAGGTCTTCGGCTGTTGCTTGTGCTGAGCTAGGAGGCCAGTGCTCTCGGAAATTCTCGCATGTTCGCATCGCTTTTAAGACCGAGAGTTTTCGTGCTGTGCTACGGTCGTAGACGATTCACTCGTCTGATTCAGCCGGGCGGAACGTCTCTATCTTCTCACCAATATTGTCCGCTGGGTAGTCTGTGTAGCCATCTGCATCGACAATGCCGACTGTTACTCCGTCACGTTCGATTTCTTCATCGGCCTCTAGCAATGCCTGAATCGCTAAGTCAACGCCACCTTCGGTGGTAAGTTCAGTTCCCCACTCGTCCTCAAGGAACTCTTGAATCGATTCTCGATTATTCCCAATCGCGATGGCTTTCCACTCCTGTGGAGCGCCGGATGGGTCAGTCTCAAAGAGTCGGGGTTCAGAGTTTCCGTTCGTGTTATCATAGCCACCGATAAGCAGCGCAGCACCGAATGGTCGCGTTCCACCGATCTGCGTCGTCTCCTGAATCTCGTCAGAAAGCGTCCGTGTAAGCGTTTCAGCTCCAATCGGTTCTCCATAGCGGAGTCGGTTTCGCTGCGCGGCTGTTCGGGCTTCATCAATAAGCTTTCGGGCGTCTGCCACATGACCGGCCGACGCGGCACCGATAAATTCATCGAGTTTGTGTAGCTTCTCGATGCTCTCGGCTTCCATGAGCGAAGAGCTCGTTTGGCGACGTGCCGCGAGAATAACACTCTCTGATGTTCGAATACCTAAGCTCGGTGCGCCACGGTTGACTGCCTCACGGGCATATTCCACCTGATAGATCCGACCATCGGGAGAGAACAACGAGGTACCCCGATCGTATGCTTGCTGGTCGTTCCGTTGCATAAATTAATTATGTGGTTGTACACTCATAAATGCACGAAAGTCACCCAGGCCTGCCGCAATTAGCGAGAGATGATGATGATTGAGCGTCTCAAGATGACGATGAAAACCTGAGGTCTGTATCTCTCCGACATCTATCTGAGTACGTCTGTTCAAAAACGAGGGGTAGACACTATTCGACGAAACATTCAGCAAGGTTAGGCACGCTCTCAGAAGCCATATCATAGACACGTCTCGCACGGCATCAACGAGGTGTCGAGCACATACAACTATCATATGTGTGAGATAATGTACATTCTCTTCGGGATAACGACGCAGGTGCTCTCCGTTTATTTTTATACCTCACATGAGAGTGCTGATGATGCCGTCTATTTATGCCGTTCTCTCATTTGCCGAGGGTTTCCCAACCAAGTCTGTTAGTGTGCGTGTCACGTCTCACTTTGAGGCCTCAACGCGTTCATATGTCACGAAATCGTATTTTTCGTGTGTCTCCCGCGCTGTTTCTGCCCATTTTTCGGTGTCGAACGTTGGGAATGCCGTATCACCCTCATATGCATCTTCGAGTTCGGTCAACTCGAGTACATCCGCATCGTCGAGAAACTGTGCATACACGTTCCCACCACCAGCCACATACACACGATTAACACCACGACGCTCAGCATCACTCCGTGCGCGCTCAAGCGCATCATCGATCGAATGCGCCACAACAGCACCATCCGGAACCGAGAGTGACTGCGAAGTCAGAACAACTGTCGTCCGATTGGGAAACGGCTTCCCAAGTGCATCCAGCACCGATTCGTATGTCTTCCGCCCGATAATGACGGGATGACCGACAGTCAGCTGTTTAAAATGCGACAGGTCCGCCGGGAGGTGCCACGGCATTGACCCGCCACGGCCAATAATTCCGTTCCTTGCAATCGCGGCGATTAAGACCGTTTGTATCTCGCTCATTCAGCAACACCAAATTCGATTGCAGGTGCTGGATTATATCCAGAGAGCGAAATATCCTCGACACTCAATTCATCGATTCCAACATCTGCAATGTCGATTGACGGCCGTGATTGAGGAAAGCGACTGCATTGCTTCAGCAATCCGGGGACGTGATCGAGCGGCTTGGCCTCCGTGTGAGCGTGATGCTGTGGCGCTGCTGTGCGTACCCATTCGGCGATATCGGCATACTCTACTCGGTCGGTCACCGCAGCGACGCGTGCGGATAACTCATCGAGATGATCAGCATACCATCGCCCACGGTCGCCCTTTCCGCAGTAGATGTGTCCATCAACAATCGTGTGTGCGAATCGACCGGGTGTGAATGCTGTCTGCCCCGCGACAACATGAGCAAGCAGGGCATACGCCGCAATATTGAATGGGATACCTAATGCGATATCCCCCGACCGCTGCGTGAGGTGAACGTTCAATTTGTCTCCTTGGACACTAAAAACATAGCTATAATGACACGGTGGTAGTGTCGAGACTGCAGCATTCGCCGGATGCCATGCATTAACCACCATTCGGCGTGAATGTGGTGAGTCTTGAAGCGTGTCGATGACGTATCGAAGTTGGTCGAAAACACCTTCGGAGGTAACCCACTCGCACTCAGACTCAGCCCAACTCTCTCCAGGGAGTTGAGCTTCGGCCGCTGGAATAGGATACCGCCGCCAAAACCGGCCATAGGCCGTATCGAGATGGCCTTCAGTGTCTGCCCATGCATCCCATATACCCGTCTCTTTGCGCAACTCCCGAATATGCTCCTTACCGGAGAGATACCAGACGAGTTCATGCAGGAGTGAGTTCCACCGTCCACCGGAGAGATTCTTCGTAGTGAGGAGCGGAAACCCCGTGGTGAGGTCGATATCGTACTGCATACTGAAACCCGAAATCGTGTCTACACCTGTTCGGTTTGGTTTATACTGTCCGGTCGTCAGTACGTCAGTGATAAGATCGAGATATTCCTGCATTATCTGTATCAACAGTTCACCACTATAGAAAAGTAATTGTCTCTCTTAGTTGCCGCCTCTGCGGTCACTCTCGCTTTTGCCCTCAGTTTGCTCGCTCTCGTCGTTATGTTCGGCTACTCCAAAGTATCCTGGTTCATCACCAGCCGGGTCATTAATGACGAATTTATCTGCATACATGATAATCCATGGAATTGTCCACTCGATAACACGCTCCTCAGCATCAGGGGCCAATTCAGCTTCTGGGTCAAGTCCCTGCAGACGGCGTGCGATCTCTGGGATGGTGTACATGAGGTCGCGCTCGAGTATCTCTGCAGGTTCGTATAATTGATATGGGTATAATGTCTCAAACTCAGCTTTTGATTTCGGCATTGAGATGCATTGAACAGCAATGCTCAAAGAATCGGCGGTTTCGGCGGGGTTGTCACTCAGCGAACAGGTATAAAAAAAGTGGATTCGGACGTGTGGGCCTACTCAAACAGATCGACGGCCTGATCGTAGCGCGCGGCTGGCTCTTCCCAGTCGACAACGTTAAAGAATGCGTCAATGAAATCGCCACGGTCCGGGCCGTAATCGTGATAGTAGGAATGTTCCCAGACATCCAGTGACAGAACCGGGTGTGCGCCCCAGAATGCACCTTCGT
>KE356563.1:373581-378293 GCA_000416005.1 Haloquadratum sp. J07HQX50
TGATTTGTAATTCTCTGTTTCGACATCTGGATTGAAGTACAGTACGTGGGTGTAAAACTCACGCCAGGCCAGTTGTGATTGGTACTCTTCGACTGAGTCCGTTTCCTCCTCAGACGCTCGTTCCTTCGCTTCAACTGTCGCATCATGCACTGTACGGACTCCGATTGTGCCAGCACTTAGATCGGCCGAGAGGCGCGACACTCCCTCGCGTGTGGGATAATCTCGGTCTGATTCGTATCGAAATATGCCGTCGTCACAGAACGTTTCGAGTCGTTCTGCCGCTGCGTTCATTCCTGCCGGTTGGATGTCTGCCTGAGGTGGAGAAAAGTCGATATCTTCCATCGAGGGTATGGTTTCTCCTTCCTCTTTAGCAAGAACCGGTGCAGGTGGGTGAGCTACGCGTGTCTCCTTCGGCCGGTCACGCCATTTCTTCCAGAAATATGTGTAGACGGAATATGGCTCACCTTTGTTCGTCGTGATATCTCCTGGTTCGAAGAAGAGTTCATCTCTCACTGTCTCAACGTCGACCTGAGCGGCTTTTATCGTTTCTTTCACCTGCTCGTCTCGCGCCCGCGCCTCTTTGTTGTAGAGCCGATTCCAATAGACTCCATTGATATCATATGTTGCCAGTAACTGTTCGAAGGTGTCGACTGCGTTACCCACAGTCACATAGATATCCCCGCCGTGGTTGCGATACCACTGCTGGAGCTCAGCCAGTGAGTCCAGTAGATACTGCATCCTTGGATTTCCATCGTGGTCAGTCGTGAGCGAGTCAAAGATAAATACGGGCAAAAGGTGCTCGTCTGCTTCAGCCGCATCTTGCGCCGCCTGCATAAGCCCGCGATTATCTGTTGCACGAAGGTCCTCGCGATGCCAGAATACTCGCATGTATGGATTATGTGCAGCATCATTCTGAAATTGTCGATACCGTTGTTGTACCCATTCATACTGAATTGACTACAACGTATTAAATGAGTCCTGACGGCGTGTTGCTAAGATTGTGAGTAGCTTGTCGGCCCAGGCAAGCTTCTTTGATTTTATCGCACTGACTGTTGGATCGTCAAAATCCCATCCGACGAAGACGAGGCGCTCTGCACCGAATGTATCCGCAAGGTATGCTGCTCTGTCGCCGTCAGTGAACCCCCCAAAATTGTGGACAGTCTCTGTCGGCGCACACTGTGTCGTTGGGAGCACCCACTCTGTCTCGAGTCTTGGGAGCCATGTGCGAAGGAGCGATCTGTTGTCTCCGTGTGCATGAACAACGACTGGCTTGCTGCGGTCAGTTCGCCATTTGACCGTCTCCGGATTCTTGTCTAAGTCAGTCACCATCAGGTCCACACGATAGCCGGCACTGGTAATCACGTCAGCCGCCGTCGATGCAGCAATAATACAGTCAGTATCTTCGACGTGTGTGACATGCTCCTCAAGCGTCGGTGCTGCGCCGACAATTGCAACTGTCTTGTCAGTGTAATCCAGCGAGTCTGCGCTGTAGAACGGAGAGAAAGACGCCAACAGGTCCCGTGCGAGCTTATCACCCTGAGTGTCATAGCCAAAATCAGTACGTATCTGTCTGTAAATTGGCTCCCACTCAGCGAATTGCATATGAGTGACTCACGATATAATAAATATGAGTCGGAGCGGCCTAAGTACCCCTACCCAATTGCCTCTCCGACTACCAATCGCAGATTTTTGCATCCCGTGGCATAAGCTTTCTCGTATCTATACGTGCGCAGTTCAGCATATCTGTGTGCGAAATATGTCGTGTAGACTGGATGAGGTGGCGCTCTCATCAGCTGAAAGATTCGCCTCAATTGCATCCAATCCAGCCTGTGTTGCAATGAGCAGTCCATGCTCTCCTGTCGAATCCGGAATAAAGCGTGCTGTCGTTCCTAACACAGCATTAGAGAGGAGTGAGACATGTTGATCATCAAGATCTCGTAGCTCGAATACTCGTGTGAGAGCCTCCGTCTGTATTCGCTGTGTCGATGGTATCATCTCCATTTGCTCGAAATGTCGCTCTGCACTTTTGACGGTATCAATGTCCAACTCCGCGATCGTCACCGGTGACTCAGCGTATGTTCGTGCTGGCGTGAATCGGTCGCCAATCAGTGCCGCATCACGCGTCTCAGCGACGTCATGTGTTCTGATGACGTGAGCTCCGCGCTCAACTGCCATCGATGTCGCAGCCAGTGACACCGCGAGCGCGTCCTCAGTGGAGCGATTCGCGATTGACCGCAAGAAGTTCTTTCGATTAATCGAAACTAACATTGGACGTCCATAGCTGCGGAACTCCCTGAGGCGGTCAAACGTTTCGCGGTCTTCAGCCACCGTCTTCTCCTCAGACCAACCACCAAAGGCAGGGTCGATGATTGTCTTCTCAGTGAATCCATTTCGTGTCAATGCGTCATAGATGTGGTCAACATCAGCGATTGCTCCCGGACTCGTCAAATCAGGCGGAGATGCCATCTTACCAACAGCGACATCATACTCTGTACATATGTCGGGCATTTTCGGGTCAGCGAAGCCACAGATATCATTAACCATCTCAAAGCCCCGTTTGAGAGCTGCTTCAGCGACTTCATGATACCGTGTCTCGATAGAGAATACGGCGTCACCACTCACACTCGCAATAGTCTCAGCGGCTACGTCCAGTCGCTGGAGCTCTTCTTCGGCACTCAACACATCGAACCGCTTATTCGCAGACTCGAGCCCGATGTCGACAATATCAGCGCCCTCGTCAATCAACTCCACATCAACATACTCAGCAGCTTCTGCTGGTTCATGAAATACACTTGGGTCATATGGTGATTCCTCTGAGACGTTGAGAACACCCATAATCCGAGGAGGGTGAGAATCACCGATCTTCAACCCAGCCGCATCGACTGTTCGCATACGGACAGGATGCATGCAGGATACAAATACGGTGTGTTTTAGCCGAGGATGAACAGGATATTATTACTCTTGATGCAGCGTGTTTTTATTTTCTCGAAACCTGACACTGTGATATGGCTAAAGTCAGTATCGGACTCCGTGGCTGGCGGTTTGAGGAGTCGGAACTATTCGATGAAGCAGGCGAATTCCGGCCGCTCGATACGATGTCAGACTCGGCCCGAACGCGATTAGTCCGACTGACGTATCTGCAGGCAAAGCCATGCGATGCCTGCTATCTCATCCACGGTGAGGCAAACAAAAAGCGATGTAAACAAGCACAGATCGTGTATGGCGAGCCGATGGAGGAGGTGCTGCTGTGTGAAACACACGAATCAGACTTTCTCTACTGGTTCCGTGAAGCCGGTGGAAACCAGTTTGTCGAGACTGAGGCATTTCGGACGAGCTTTCTCGAATGGTTTGATGCGGGGAATCGAGCACCGGATGGATATGAAGGATTGACACATGTCGATGTTGACCCGCAAGCACTTCCGGACCCACCAGATCCGGCTGAGTTACAAAAACGACTCAACGATGGCTATACTGACCGGCGAAAGCGAATCAATCTGCGAACGGGTGAGATCACGTACGAGCGCACAGACCAGGGGCACGCAGAACAGAACCGGATCCAGCAATTAGACCTTTCACGAGAATACCCAACGAACAAATGAGCGTTGAGAGATCTCCCCCAGTCGTTGTTGTTGTCGAGCCAGAATCACCAGGGAATATTGGGACAATCGCGCGAGGAATGAAGAATTTCGGATTGAAGCAATTGAAACTGGTCGATCCCCCACCGATCAAGCGTGATGGAGAGGCATATGGGTTTGCGGGTCATGCACGGGAAGATATCCTTCCCGCTGCCGAGGAGGTCGAGTTTGAGACAATAGTCAACGAGTATCATACGATCGGCACCACTGCAATCACTGGTGAGGATAGTCGTCGACATATCCGGTTTCCGTATAAAACACCCGCAGAAATTGCAGAGAGTCTAGAGACCGTCGATGCAAAAACTGCACTGGTGTTTGGCCGTGAAGGCCGTGGACTCAATAATAATGAACTCGCCGAACTTGACGTCATCTGTTCGATACCTGCCTCTGCTGAGTATCCAGTGCTCAACCTTGGCCAGGCAGCGACAGTTGTCTTCTATGAACTCCGTTCCCTGACGCTTTCAGAGACACAACTCCCCGATATCGAACGTGAGCGTGCTGATGAACCTGATATCGACCGGTTACACAGCTTCTTTACGAAGTTCTTGACTCGCGTCGAAGGGCGCGAGTATAAACGCCAGAAGACGGCTCTCATGCTTCGCCGGCTGTTAGGCCGAGCCAACCCAACTCAGCGGGAGGTTTCGAGACTAACCGGATTGTTCCGTCGCGCGAATAATAAGCTATCACAGATGAACGAATCATCTGAGTGAGTCAAGAGTGCGACACACCGGAATACGACTCAACACAGAACAAGAAGCCGAGACTCCCAACCCATAGTTGTGCAAGGCGGAAACCCACCGCTCGTTTGGTGGGACGAAACCAACATGAGTGATCGATTTACCGCCCAGCGGCATGTCGACTCCTAAACGCTGCAGTGTACGGGATTGTAGTTGAGCAGGTGAATCCAAAGAACGCGTCGCCTCGGTGTTCACACTGTGGCTTCACCCATCCAGACAACCGCGATGTGAAGAGCTCCACGTGTCTGAAGTGCGACCACCAGAACGACGCAGATTATATCCTGTCAAGAGAGTAGGGGAGCGGTATCTCCGTGGCACCCAAACTGAGCTTGGTGGAGGC
>KE356563.1:379370-385340 GCA_000416005.1 Haloquadratum sp. J07HQX50
ATCCCGATCCGTTCGGCCGCCTCCTTTGCCTGTTCAGGAGTTGAAATATCAGGTCCGGTGCCAATTTCAACCAGTGGCACTCCGAGACGGTCGAGCGAAAATGTCACAACGCCCGCGTCTTCTTCGATTCGCTGGGCGGATTCCTCCTCCAACATGAGGTCCCCAATCCGTACGGGTCCCTCTGAGGTCTCTATCGATCCGCCATGCGCGATGAGTGAGCTTCGCTGAAATCCTGAGGTGTTCGACCCATCGATAACGAGCTTCCGCATGACATGTGCCTGATCGACAGGGTCCATGTCAAGAAGTGACGCAATCTGTAATGCGACATGCTGCGCTTCTGTATCGAGCCGATGAGGCGGTTCCTCATCTGCCTCAACTAAACACGTCGTGTCATAGCTCAAATATTTGAACTCACGGTCAATGATGCTTTCCTCAAGTGCTGCATCATCAAGCTCGCCAAGCTCACTCTTTGTTGGATGTAGATAGCGTGTGAACGTATGTGAGGCTGCCTCAGGGTCGCGATTTGTTTCAGTTGGACACTGACAGAACAACTTGGTGGCCGTATCGAGTTGCTGGTGAATCTCCAGGCCCGCGGTTAATCCAAGATCCGCATAATCGAACTCCTGCGCACTCATTATTGCTCATTTTTTCCCGGGGTACAAAAATTGATTCAGTCGTAGACACTGTTCTGAGCTCAGGGTAGCCGTGAAAATGCCGTTGTCGGTGTCACAGCGGTAGCAGCGCGGAAGTCTACGCTTCATATGTAGCTGACAGACGCTTACTCATCACTGAGAATCGCTCGCTCAGTCATTGCCTCAGGGTCAAGGACATCCTCTGCCTCTGCCTCTGTGAGATAGCCTTTCTCAATGACAACCCTCCGGATTGAGTTCCCCGTCTGTAATGCCTCTTTGGCAACTTCGCTTGCTTTATCATATCCAATTGCTGGATTGAGTGCTGTCGCGAGTGCGAGCGAGCGGTCAACCTGTGTTTCACATACATCCTCGTTGACTTCAAGCTTCTCAACGAATTGTGTTGCAAACACCTCCGCAGCATTCGTGAGGAGACGAGCTGACTGAAGGAAATTATGAGCGATAACTGGCTTGTACAGATTTAATTCGAGTTGACCCTCTGCAGCCCCTGCTGCAATAGCTGCATCATTTCCAACGACCTGTTTGTGCACTTGATTGACTGCCTCTGCAATGACCGGGTTTACTTTGCCGGGCATAATCGAACTGCCGGGTTGGTTCTCTGGCTGCTCCAGTTCACCAATCCCGTTTCGTGGCCCAGAGGCGAGCAAACGGAGGTCATTCGCGATTTTATTCAGTGAACCTGCAACTGTCCGAAGTGCACCATGGGCGGCTCCCATTGCATCGTGTGCAGCCTGCGCTGCCGGTGTGCTTTCCGCCGGCTGAAATGTGCATCCCGTCTGAGTGTTAATAGACTCTATAGCTCTCTTTGGAAAGCGCGGGTCAGTATTCAATCCTGTCCCAACGGCTGTCCCTCCAAGCGCTAGCTCAGATAGATGCCCGATGCTCTCCTCAGCGCGCTCGATACCGTGAGTGATCTGAGTTCGATAACCATCGAACTCCTGTCCGAGACGAATCGGTGTTGCGTCCTGCAAGTGCGTTCGCCCGGTTTTGATCACAGAATCAAAGTCGCTAGCCTTTCGTTGAAGTGTTTCTTCAAGTGTTGTGAGTGCCGGAATCAGATCCTTCCTGAGAGCTTCAACTGCGGCGACGTGCATCGCCGTCGGAATAACGTCATTTGAGGATTGACCAAAATTAACATGATCGTTTGGGTGAACAACCCGGTCACCAATTGACTCTCCACGAAGCTCTGCGGCTCGGTTTGCGATCACCTCATTCGCATTCATATTTGAGGAGGTGCCCGACCCAGTTTGAAACACATCAACCGGAAACGCATCGTCATGTTCGCCACCGATAACTTCCTCTGCCGCTTCGGTGATTGCCTCTGCGACAGGAGATTCAAGATGACCCAGCTCTGCATTCGCTCGCGCGGCTGCCTTCTTGACAATCCCAAGTGCCCGGATAAAGCGCCGTCCGAAGGGTATCCCCGAGATTGGGAAGTTCTCGATCGCCCGTTGTGTCTGCGCTCCCCAGTACGCGTCTACTGGGACTGACATTTCACCGAGGCTGTCACGCTCGATACGTACCTCATCGGGCTCATCCTCAGTTTCAGGTTTCTCTGGCATGTCTGGAAAAAAGTGAGGTGATGGAGTAAAGCCCACCCATTTACGCAGAGGCTGCAAGGCTCCAAACCCTGCCCTCAGGCAGGGATACAGCCGACAACCTCCATACGATCCACTGTCGCTGCCAGATACTCCACGCCAACCGACAGTATCAACAAAACGACACAACCAATTCTGAAGTCAGCAAATGAGTCGAACCGTCCGATCTTCGAGGTTACAATCGCGAACCAACAACAGGTTCGTGACTATCTTCACTAACTCGGATAGGCCGACTACAGGAATCTTGGATTGTATGCGTGGGCGTTCGACCGCTTCACGATGCTACTTGACAACAAGCTGGAAGCCGAAGATATCGACGTGAGTTTGACATCTGAACGCAATACGCCGAAATCGAGTCGTGTCTGGCGTGTGGTCGCACAGACGACACGCAACGTGTCAAGCGTGGACTGTGCGTATGTGAAACGCGCGAGACGATTGCGAACGCAGGCGTGAACGATGCGGAGAAGATTCGGGATCTCCAGAGGAACTCCTGAGTCTCACCACGGATGGCGGCGAGATGGATAACGGCTGGTTGGCACAACCAGTGGTTCACCTGTTCGACCGTCGTGATGGCTGTTTCATCCCACGAGAACAGCGAACCGCGAGCCGTATATCCCAACGGTAGTCAGAATTCTTGCCGACGGGCGGGGAGGAGATCAATCGGGCACCTGCGTGGATAGTTCAAGCGCGTGAATCTCAGTTGTCATTTTCTCATCTATCGCGTCATACACCTGCTGATGCTGTTCAACGAGCGACTTGCCCTCGAACGCTGGCGAAACAACCGTTGCAGCAAAGTGTGCATCCTCGTGATTTGGGTCTGGTGCACGAGGGAGCGAAACAGTTGCTTCTGCATCTGGCAGTTTCGATTCGATTAGGTGTTCGAGTTCATCTGGCGTCATCTATATGTATCTATACCTGATCCCGGATAAGGTGATTTCCGAAACAGAAACAAGTGTGTCTATGCCTGCACCGACTGTCACTTGCCGACATTCATTATCCATCTTGTAAAGACCGTCACGCCGGACACATGGACCAGATCGCATGGTCATCTCTTGGATTCGATGCGATACGATGCGATACAGTGTGGCGCAGTGCGGAGTGAGATGGAACACAATGCAGTACGCAAGCGCGAAATCACAGCCTTGCGTTTTGTCGCACCGGAGTTTCTTCGCTGTGTCACCGCTCTGGTGTCTCTCACCCATCAACGTAACACAATTCAATGTCTGCACGTATGATCTAACATATGAGTGATTCGTCGGGTGAGGCTCATACTCACTCACAGAATATCGAACAGCTCCAAACGGCATTGGTTAGCTGGTATGAGTCCGACCACCGGTCGTTTCCATGGCGCGACACAGACGACCCCTATCCGATTTTAGTCTCAGAGGTGATGAGCCAGCAAACGCAATTAAGTCGTGTCGTCGAACCATACCGCGATTTTTTGGATCGATGGCCAACAGTCGAATCACTTGCGACAGACGAGCAATCGGCGGTCGTCCAGTTCTGGAGTGCGCATTCACTCGGATATAATAACCGCGCACGATATCTCTATACGGCCGCAAATCAGGTCATTGACGAGTTTAACGGGGAATTTCCACGAAATCCTGACGAACTTGAGTCGCTGATGGGAGTCGGTCCCTACACAGCAAATGCGGTTGCCTCGTTCGCGTTCAACAGTGGGAATGCAGTCATTGATACGAATGTGAAGCGTGTCTTGTACCGACTCTTCGATATTGAAGATGAAGATTCAGTATACGCTGAACAGGCTCAACGACTCATGCCATCGAACCAGTCACGCGTTTGGAATAACGCCATGATGGAATTAGGTGCTGTTGCGTGCCAGAAACAGCCGCGATGTGATACGGTGGGATGTCCATGGCGTGGGCAATGTCAAGCATATCGAAAAGGAGACTTTAGCGCCCCAGATGTGCAGAGCCAGACAGCCTTTGAGGGAAGTCGTCGACAGATGCGTGGCCGCGTGATTGCCACTCTTGGTAAGTATGAAGAACTCCCGTTAGAAAAATTAGGCCCTCGCATTCGCGTTGACTATGCGAATGATGGGCAGTACGACCGTGAATGGCTCCGGAGCCTGGTGATGGATTTGGCTGACGATGGACTTGTTGTCATCAAAACAGAGACGAAAACAGGGACAGACCGCGTCGCCCTCCGATAGCGCATAATGATCAGCCAATACAATTAAGCCGAGAGACGAGAGATGCGTCGTATGATTTCACTCGCAGTCGGCGGTGAACCGATCCCAATTATAGAAATGTCTGTCGTTATCTTGATAATAGGTGTTGCAATGACGATTGGGTGGGTTGGATTGCTTTATCGATGAGAGAGTTTTGCTCTATTCTACCAATGTGACGCGTTCGCGAAGCCATTCAATTGCAGATTCTACCTCTGCTGAATCCGCGGAACTAATTTTGATGCGCACTGACCCACCTGGATAACTCCCAACAGAAACATCGAATCG
Source organism: Haloquadratum sp. J07HQX50 (assembly GCA_000416005.1). Classification (GTDB taxonomy): domain Archaea; phylum Halobacteriota; class Halobacteria; order Halobacteriales; family Haloferacaceae; genus Haloquadratum. Next base: position 384,095 of record KE356563.1, read on the forward strand.
GTCTTGCAGTTGTGTCATCCGGTCGATTAAGTTGCTCTCTGGTTCATCGACTTCCAGGCTCTCTGAATAGGTGCGCTCACCATTGAACTCCGTTTCAATACGTTCGAACATCGCTTTCATTTCCTGAGGGACGCCTGGAAACACGTAGATTGACTCAACCACGACACCAGGCGCAACTCCGACCGTATTTGGAAGCATTCTGGCGCGTGCAGGAAGTGTTGTCGTGCCCTCAATGAGTTCAGAATCGGTATATCCTCCTTTTGTTGTCAACCACTCACGTGCCTCTGAGTGTGGCTCTAAGGGCCGTCCAACGGCAGCAGCCACGGCTTCCATCGTGATATCGTCGTGCGTTGGGCCAAGGCCACCCGTGACCAGAACGGCATCGTACTCAGCACGATATTCATTGACGACCTGTGCAATATCTGCGACATCATCAGGAACGGTTGTCACCCGACGCAAGTCGACACCACGCTCCGATAGACGATAGCAGAGCCATGTGGCGTTTGAGTTCGCCGTATCACCGCACAGTAGTTCGTCTCCGACAGTGACGATTGCAGCGTTCATACTGCTGATAACTGTATCATCTCTAAAAGCATCTCGGGAGCTATTCGTCGTCTGCTTCGATATCGAGTCCCATTTCTTGTCGCTCTTTACGCAGTCGGTGAATACGCTGGCGATATCGATAGAGACCACCCAGTCCTACAAGAATAATCCCACCTAAGACTCCTCCAAAGATATAGAGATCACGCTGGAGGTAGAATCTGGCTGAGGCCGTCTCGGCGTCCATCGATTCCCATGTGATTTCGAGTCGATTCTGCTCGTCAATTCGTTTTTGTGATCCACCAGGTGAGACTGACCCAAAGATAGGGAACTCCACGCGTCGATTCGGTGGGAGCGTCAGCTGATACGAGCCATCAACATATGTCGGCAAGGAGAATCGCTTTCGATTCCCACTGCTGGTAAAGGCGATCTTTCCGGGTGGCTGTGAGTCGCTATCCGGAAACCCAATGACTGTTTCCTCTCGCGTCTGCCGAACCTCTCCACCGCGCGATTGGAAGGTAGAACCATTGATAATTGTCCCGTTTGGGTACTGATATCGAACGGCTGATACCGAGAGTGGATTCGTCCCGCCTATGCTTCGTCTAAACAACCGCAACTCTCTATCAGTTGCATTAATAACCATCCGGAATTGCGTGTTCTCTTGGACGGTAATATCAACGTCGTGAGTGGAATTCCAGGCGTACGA
>KE356563.1:386008-387925 GCA_000416005.1 Haloquadratum sp. J07HQX50
GTCGCACGCACTTCTCCACGTGTCGCACTGTTTATATTCACTCGACCAGCCCCCTCCTCGCGAGTCCAATTATACAGTTGGTCACGAGTTCTATCAGCCAACCGGGGCTGCTCGCCCGCCACGAACCACAGTGGCATGTGCTGGACGACGCCGAATCGGTCACGGATCTGGCTCGGCGTTCCCTGACCGAGACCAAGATCATCCGCTGCGATAATCACCTCCTCGCCACCGACAAGCAACGTCCATCCAGACGCATCCCAGCGTTCGAGTGTCCCGACGTATGTCTCACCGGCTTCTCGCTCGGACGGGATTTGGCCCCAGTGTTCGATGAGCGCGTTCTTTGCAACGTGTGCATCTTCCCCATCAAGATGCACAGAGACAAACTCATCTGAGCGAACGGTGATCTCCCAGTCGACCGCGAGGTCGCCGATGTCGTTGTCGATAAGTGAATCGAGCCCATCGAGTGCTCGACGGGACGCCTCTCCAGACACATAACACTGTGTGGCGAGAGTGATCATTAGGCGCTTTGTATCACACCGACGTTCAGTTCATCACGAAGTTCGTGAATTCGTTGCTCCATTGCGGCGATCATCTCGTCATTTTCTATCGGCTCGAGCGGTGCACCAGTCTCTGGACACTGAAATCCCAGCTCCATCGCTTCAGAGAATTCAAATCGAATCCCAGCTGGCTCCGACAGATAGAACTCGTGGCTTCGCTCATATTCGAGTCGTTCTTCGAGTGCTTCAAGCAAGCGGTGCATTTCTCCCTGAAGATTTTCAGGGATATTTTCATAATGGAAGGTCCACAGATATGTGAGCCACCCAGAATCTTCATCGCGAACTCGTCGATATGTTGCCAAGTCATTTTCATATAGAATAAAGAGCGCTCGCCTGACATCATTGAGTTCGAGACTCAGTTCCTCAGCCAGTTCCTCATCAGTGACTTCTCCATCTGGCGGTGCCGCCGCGACAGGCATTCCAGTTGGGCCGACGAGTTCGTGGAGGTACTTCTGGATAACAGGGTCGTTAAGCAACTCCTCAAAAGCCATTGCCTGTAAGTCGTCGGGGCAATCGTTTAGACCTTGCGGATGTATATTTGACATCGCAATATCATCTATACTGTGTCACTCGTGGTGACGTAAGAGAATATATGTGTTCAATTGTTTAGTATAATTCTGTAGAGAACAGAACAATCGAGCGCTATCGCGTGTCTCGAGATCTAAAGCACAGTCTCAATTGTCTTTCAAACTATTCGAAACACAGAAACTTGATGACCGTGGCTTCTCTCACAACGAAACTTCTGGGCCTTTTAACCGACTCTCTGCGACCTGACGTCACCTCACCTCCAGCTGATACCCAACGATAGTTAACACGTGAGACGAGCTTGATCATGGGTAATCGTGCTCTCCGGGCGTTAAGTACTACCGTCTTTAGCCGACTGTTTAAATATGAGTATCTTGGTCGCAATCGGCAACGATGGCCGATTTGAAGAGGTTCTGACAGTTGCAATGCAGTTGGCTACTGGGCTTGATGAGGGGCTTTATGTAGCGCACTTGACGGAGAACAAGAGTGCCTCTGCAGATGACCGTTCATTTCGGGATAATGTGCAATCGTTCCTTTCGAGTGCGGACGTGCCCGTCGAGTTCAGTCTCGAGCATCTCAACAGGAGCGGGCTCCGTTCAGGCACGGCAGTTGGAAAGCAGCTCGTTGACCTTGCGAGTGATGTCGAAATTGAACACATCGTGATTGGACACCGATCAAAAAATCGACTGGCAGCAGTCCGTGAGGGTCATACTGGATTTGTCGTCGCTGAAGGAGCAGCAGTTCCGGTAACGATTGTGCCCGAAGCAGTTGAATTAGGGCAACATACCTGATAGACAGGACGAGGTGGGCCGTACGTACTATCTAATTGAGCATA
>KE356563.1:387945-391566 GCA_000416005.1 Haloquadratum sp. J07HQX50
ACCGTTCGAGACCAGCAGGATTCGCGGACTGTCGTCGGTGTGGACGTGAATGAGGACAACGTGGCACTCGCCGCACTCTCCGAAGATGGCGTCGAGGACACGTTGGGTATCGACTTTCCCGAAATCAAATTCGAGCGTCACCGCTACTTCACGATGCGGAAGCGTGTCCAGAACGCGGGGAAAGAGAGTATCCACGACACGCTGGAAGGGCGTGAGGAACGGGTTGTCCGCGACCGACTCCACAAGGTGAGTCGGCACATCGTGGAGTGGAGCCGTCAGTTTGAGAAGCCGTGTATTGTCTGTGAAGACCTCAAAGAGATGCGTGACAGTATCGACTACGGCACGCGGATGAACCGACGCTTGCACCACCTCCCATTCCGCGCTCTTCAATACTACACGTCGTACAAGGCGTCGTTCGAGGGGATTCCAACTGGATGGATTAACCCCGAGTACACGAGTCAGCGGTGTTCGATGTGCGGGCATACGGAGCGTGCGAACCGCAACAAGAAGCGGTTCAACTGTCGGTCGTGTTCCCATCAAGACCACAGTGACCGTGGCGTGGCGTGGTGCAAGCGTCAACATCGCCGTGAAAGGCATCAGGAAGCATCAGGACTGGAATGTGCCTGCTCTCAACAACCTTCCCGTTGTTCGGAAGGTGCGACGGCAGGCATCGGGGGCTGTGGACGCCCCGACCGTTCGAGGCTATCAGGCCGATGGTCACGTGGGAGTGTCCGACTAATCCACGGGAAGCCTCGGGGTTTGACCCCGAGGCGGTTCACTATGCAAGTCGTGAACGGAACGTCTAAAATTCCTACCGATAATGTGGCCAGAATGGGAGTCAACGCTGAACGCAACCCATTTACCGGTGGGTAGCTCAGCGGATCAATATCGGATAATCGTCTATCTGTTCAACGAGATCATAGCGGATACAGCGCGGAAACCCACCCTTCAGGGGTGGGAGGAAGCGCGTACACTCCGTGCGACAACCCACCGACAATGGCAGGGCCGACTGCCAAACTTTCTGAACTACCAAGTCGACGTATGATATATAGAGATACGGCGAACTGTCCCCGTGAAACTCGACGTGGACAGCTACAGTGCCGCACTTCTCTGCGACACCGTAGACGACTTTCTGTGGGCCGCTAACGACGTCACACGCCTTCCAAGCCAAATACTTACGTCACCACGAGCAAGAACACGCTCCACAAGGGCACCTACGAAAACGTGCGCGAGGAAACAGAGTTACACAGCAACCAGGTCCAAGCCGCCCGAAACAAAGCCACCGAAGCCTGCAAGAGCGTGGTTGAGAAGTGGAAAAACGGCAAGAAAGCGTCGATGCCGCACTTCACCAGTTCGCACGTCGTCTACGACCACCGCACCGCCACTTTCCACGACGAGTACGTGTCGCTGGCGACCGTTGACGGTCGCATTGAAGTCGACTACGTACTTCCCGATGAGAAACGAGACACGCCCAACGCGGAATATCTGTTCTCCGACGAGTACGAGACGATAGGGGCAGAACTGCACTACAAGAACAGCAACTGGATGCTCCATATCAACTGCAAAAGCACGTGGAGTCTGACACGCCGAAACAGGCGACCATCGAGAGCGGAACGGTTCTGGGGGTTGACCTCGGCGTAAACAATCTAGCAGTTGCCCCAACAGGGACGTTCTGGGCTGGTGACGAGTTCGATCACTGGCGACGTGAATAAGAGAACCGGCGTGGTGACTTACAGGAACACGGAACCCGGTGGGCACACGAGAGCATCCAATCGATCGGACGCAAAGAGGAAGATCGATTCAAAGTTACGCTCCACCGTATCTCGAACGAGTTGGTCGCTGAAGCCCGCACCCACGACTGTTCGGCGATTGCGTTTGAGGACTTGACTGACATTCGTGATCGCACTGGTGCGTCGTGAGGCCACAAGTGGGCGTTCAAACGATTGTACGCGTACGTTGAATACAAGCCCGCAGAGTACGGCATCAACGTAGAGCAGGTTGCCCCGGAGAATACCTCACGGCGTTGCCCTGACTGTGGGTTCACGCACCCGGATAATCGTGAGAGTGAATCGTTAGTGTGGCTACGAGAACCACGCCGATTACAATACGGCGAAGAACATTGGATTGCGGTATCTCCACCGGAATCAAACTGGCTCCGGTGGGGGCGCACCCGTATGCGTGCGCTTGAACGGCGGGATGTTGAACGCGAATGGAGAGTATGAGCCTCCTACCGATGGTTCGGCCAGAGCGGGAGTCCACGCTGAAAGCCCACCCCTTTAGCGGTGGGTTAGCTTACAATAGCGGCCGTGGTAACTGTATGTCTGCCTTGTCGGAGAGTCGACGAAATGCTGGTTGAGATACCCGTACATCTCCAATTTGTGTCGCTGATGTACCCAGTCCGTGACAGTCTGAGCCCCCAGTGTGTAGAAGTTCGAGATTGGTTGCTATCGTGGCTGCCTGTGGAGCATTGAATCCAAAGTCTCCATATTCGTATGACACTTCTATTGCGTCCAATCCTGCAGCGTGCAAACGTTCAACAAGCGATCTGAGTGAATCGAACGTTTCGTCTGACTCAGAGGGCTCAAAATACCCAGGGTGTGCGAGTGATGCGATGCCACCGGCAGCATGAATCGCGCTGATGACTGTTGCACAATCGACCAACTGGAGTGGTTCATGGGTACTTCTCCCGGAGTTCAAGTATTGTTGAAACGCCTCTCGATGCGTGTCTACGACTCCTTCACGCTGGAGTTGCTCGGCCAGGTGTGGACGTGTCAAGACACCATCGCAACAACGAGCGAGCGTATCATACGTTGTTTCAAACTCAGTCTGGGTGCGGAGCGCCTCTACGATTGCCTGATTACGGTCGATCCGATGCTGCTGGACACGTGCTAAAACGTCTTGGAGATCTGAGGCTTGTGGATTCAAAAAGAGACCGAGAAGCTCGATTTCGTGGCCCTCGACACCCGCCCGAATCTCAGCGCCACTGATCACATGACACTGTTCGTACTTGATGAGTGGTTTCGAAAGGGCTGGATGGAGAGAGTCATGATCAGTCACAGCAAATGCAGGCAGATCAACTGCCTGAGCTTGGGCACACCGCTCGGCGAGCGTGTCTGTACCATCAGATGCAGTCGTGTGAACGTGTAAATCTGCGAATCCGTGTTCAGTCATTTGTACATACAGATACTTTTCGATACACTCGGACGGAATTTGTCTTTTCGCATATCAATATACTGCTCTCCGAGGATTGTGACATATTCGTTGATAAACTGTGACCGAGGCTCCTGCCCGCGTGCCAAGCATCACCTCACATCGACGAGTAACCAGCATAGCTTCGCGTCATTCAGTGTCTCCGATCTTCGCCTTCAGATTCCGCCGGAAAGAGAATCGTATTGTTGATTCTCGAAGCGCAAAGCACGGGATAGTGGTTGATAGACTCGTTTTGAGAGCAATAGTGCGACTGTCAAACCAGTCGCTCAGGCGATAACGATCATAATTATCCGATTCATTCGTTGATCAGATGCTTTCACAGAACATCAAGGCGGGTGCCACGTGGTCATTCGGAAATCGAAGACGTGAGTCCCCCTGATGAGAGACACGAAGCGCCACTCTCCAGTGCGA
>KE356563.1:392684-396533 GCA_000416005.1 Haloquadratum sp. J07HQX50
GTCACACTGAAGAATCCAGACGACGAGGGTGACAGAACGGGGCGTCAGGAAACCGAATTACCCGACGACCACGACAAGAACGGTTCTTGGATTAGATTGGAGTAGAGTAGAGTAGAACGTGACCGGCGCGTTCGCCGTCAGTTCCATAGGTGCGTTCGTCGGGAGTGCTTCTGATCTGAGTCAGAATGGAGGTCCACTGACAAGTGTTGAGGTTGCCCCTGAGGGTGTTGACAGATGTGCGTAGTAAGTCGACATCGGACAGATTCGACAGTCGAAAAGCGACTGCGGTGATGTGACGACGTATTTCACACCACCTGACGCCGAGAGCTTCGTTTGCTCAGCGGGGCCCGTATCAAGCTATTTTCAACAGACAACTCGTACATTGTTTTGATCAGTCTCAAATTCCTCGTCCGAAAGCCAATTTTGGCTCAAGCGACCAGTACAGACATGTCGACTCACCCAGGGTTCCGTTCCCTGCAATCAGAGATCGATAATGAAGAGCTCACATTTCAAGGAACGGTCCCCGCGTGGCTTGAAGGGACATTAATCCGGAATGGGCCAGGGCTATTCGATATAGACGGAACACGGGTCTCTCACTGGTTTGACGGCTTAGCCATGCTACGGCGATATAAGTTCATTGACGGCAATATATCCTACAGTAATCGATTTCTACGGACTGACGCGCACGCTGACGCTGCAGAGGGTCGCCTCACTGGCCAGTTTGGAACTGATACTCGAGGATGGCGTCGCCTAATCGAGCCCCTCCGCTCAGGCCTGCCAACACCGACAGATAATGCCAACGTGCATGTTGCACAGATTGATCAAGAATATGTTGCACTGACTGAGGCACCGCGTCGCGTCTCCTTCGACCTTGACACGCTACAAACCCAAGACGAGTTTGAGTTTGCAGATGATTTGACTGAACACCTGACTGCAGCACACCTTGTTGATGACCAACGACAGCGCGAGCTTGTCGGGTTCGCCACACAGTTCGGACGCGTCCCAAAATACCACGTTTATCGGATTCCATATGGCAGTCGGACGCGAGAGCGTCTCACCTCAGTTGAAGCTCGTGGACCGGCGTATATGCACGATTGTAGTGTTACAGACGAACATATTGTTCTCGTTGAGGTGCCGCTCATCATCTCTGTTCTCCAAGCACTCAATCCATTCACTGAGGGAATTCAGGACCTGTTTAGTTGGGAACCAGAGCGCGGTATGCGACTACTGGTCATTAGACGCGACACCGGTGAGCTTGTGGCAGACCCGGTCGTTGACTCAGCGTTCGTTTTTCATCATATTAATGCATATCTCGACAACAATACCGTCGTGCTTGATCTGGTCGAGTATGCAGATAATCGTGTGTTAGATGCGATGCAGATGCAACAATTAGATACGATAACGTCCAATCCAGCTCCAGATGGGACACCTGTTCGGTATCGAATTAACACAACAGACGAATCTGTCGAACGTGTCTCTCTCGGTGAGGTCGGCATGGAGTTGCCACGGATTGCGCAGGCCGATGTCAGTGGTCGACACCGCTACACCTACGCTCAGCTGACACATCGAGATGGAGGAAATGGACTGGTCAAACTCGACTGTGATACTGGAGAGACACGCGAGTGGTGGGAGGCGGGCGTATATCTTGAAGAACCGGTCCCTATCCGTCACCCAGAGGCTACTGAGGACGATGATGGGGTGGTGATCGCGCCAGCACTTGACACTGAGCAGGATCAAACAGATCTTCTGTTGTTCGATGCATCAACGCTTGACATCCAAGCACGGGCACCACTTCCACATTCAGAGCCATTCGGCTTTCACGGTCGGTTCTTTTCAACTTGACCTTCTCCTGCGTCTAAAGATGCCGGAATCCCACCACAGAATCTCACGCCGGGCGCAGCCCTCTGGTTTCAACACGCATACGTTCCAAGCGTCTCCTGCGAGCATCAAGACCACACGTGGTGCAAGCGTCAATATCGCTGTGAAAGGCATCAAAAAACTTGATTGGAGTGCCTGTTCTCGCTCTCGACAGCCTTCCCGGTGTTCAGATGGTTCGACGGAAAATCGGAGATTTTGGGAGACGACGGCTAATCGGGAGCCGTGGACGCCCCGACCGTGACCCACCTGACCACCCGGGGCTATCAGACCGATCGTCGGATGGGATTGTTTGACTAATCCACGGGAAGTATTTGGGGCTTTGATTTGACCCCGATGCGGTTCGGGCTACGTGTGAGAGATACATGGGGGTTCTCTCACGAATCATTCGTGCAGCATCTCAATTGTGTTCGGATGTCTCTGATTGAACCCGATCATCAGCACTGTGGTAACGAAGAACCGCGCTGACACCAAGATGGTCTGATATCTGTGGATGTCCGAAGCGATTCGCCTCAATCGTCTCAAACCCACGATGAAAGACATAATCGATACGTCTGGCCGGGTTCGTGGCACTGAACGTTGCTCCATTACTCTCACGCTCGGCAACTGTTGCCCATGCGTCAGTGAAGGACTCGGTCATTACTTCGACTGGGCGTTCGCTCGGTGTGGCATTAAAATCACCAAGAATGACAGCCGTCTCATCCTCTGACAGCATTGACCGTACCTGTCTTGCCTGTAATGTGCGAACAGCACCGCTCGTCTCAAGGTGCGTTATGACGACTGGTATATCCCCAGTTGGGTGTGCAACAACAACTCGCATTGCGACTCGAGGCGGTCCATCCGTCTGTGGGAGGTTTATTACCGACGTGTCGCGAAGCGGCCATTTTGAGAGCACGGCCACACCATACCCACCATGTCTGACTACTGGCTCACTTCGATATCGGTAATGAAGCTTGTGAGCGAGCCATCGAACACCATGAGTATTGCCTGACGTAACCCGTGCACCACTGGTTTCCTGCAACCCGACTATGTCCACTGCCCGCTCGGAAAGCAAATCAGCAACTGCCTCAAGATTATATGCACCAGTTGTATTGAAGTACTGGTGTAGATTGTATGTCATAACGCTGATCTGAGTAGGTGAATAGTCTGATGGTATACTGGGCTCTGACGATTGAATCAGCCCGCCGTACATACCGCCTGCAGCGAGAGGTATAGTGATGAGCATTTCACGGCGAGTTGGTGTAGCCACTGCCTCCATCCCTGTGCCTCCTCGCGGATCAGACCCCTCGTGGGTATTGGGGTTCAGATCAGGTGTCGTTGTTGTTGGCCATATTGAGATGATCACGATAACCCCACCAAGTCCAAGCACAAAAGCTGGTGATGTCCCCTCGAACAGTACGCCGGCAGGGACGAACGCAAAATTAACTGCGAAAATAAATCCTGCGAGGAGTGTTACTCCAGCGAGCTGCACGAGTCCTGTCAGAGTCCCGAGACGACCTCTGATCGGAGAGTATGCTTGCTTGCCATGACTGACAAGAATTGGGAGAGCACTCCCAGTCAGTACACTTCCGATGACGCTGAGAGAACCACCCGAGAGCGTCGCTGCTATTCCCATAATCAGTAATCCGCCCACAGTGCACCGTCTGCGCCGTGTGTCTACCGTCTTACGCGTGATTACCCATATCCCGATACACAGCCCACTGACTGTGGCGAACAGCACGTGTGTATATGGAATGCCACTCCAACGTGCAGGGACAACTGGTGCACCAAACCAAAGGACAGCGAAGTAGACGCCTGCGATCGAGATTAAAAATGGCCTGTAGCATTTGGACGAGGCTGAGAGTGAATTATGTGTCAGCTGGGTGATCAAGAGTCCACTGATCGACGTTGCAAAGAGTAGTATTGTTCGGCCAATCGTCGTCGCATATACTGACACGGCACTGTTCCACGACCGAATCGAAACAATAAGCAAAA
>KE356563.1:396553-397794 GCA_000416005.1 Haloquadratum sp. J07HQX50
AGAGCGCTCCAGCGTGATTTCGTAAAGCGTCAACAACATTGCGACACGCAGCGTAGATATGAGAGACTCCCGGCGAAAGGGGATTAAGTTCGATAGATTCAGACTCACAGGTGAATATATATACTCACTTTGTTGAAGATACTTGGCGAGCTAATCCAATTGGCTCTCTCGATCTGTCACTGAGGCCGATATCGGTCCACGGTTCTGAAAGATAAGCGTTGGCCGCACATTAGCGGATTGGTGAACTCCCTCAGAGTCACGTTTGAGAGACTGACTCGGAACCATCACGGAAAGTGAACACTCAGCTCTTCAATCTCAAGATACTCGTTCTCCACCGCCAGCGGATGTCCCCATCCGGAGTTGAGTCGGATGGTGATCATGTTGTACTCACGATGATCACCTGCGTTCCATAACGACGAAATTGAGCGGTTGATTTGACCGATGCATATGCGGCTAAGCTGGACACTGCCTGTGTGATGAGGTGGGCTTGACGTGATCGAACTGGCCAGGCTGACAAAGGTTCAAATCGCTTCAGACCCGAAAATAACTGTAATGACTCGTGAGAGCATGCTGAAAAAGTCACACTCGAACGCTGAGTGCTCTCCCGAGGGACCTCTCCTCACCGATGGGGGCATACCAGGCGATAGACAGAGAGTGCTTCCGCCAGCGGACGCACGCCCTGCTCACATCTTAGCTCTCTCAGGAGCTATTGTTCAGCAGTATCACGTTGAGACATTATTAGCTCTCGTCGAAAGTGTGCACCCAGACGCTATTGTTGCGGTCCCACCGTTTGCGAATTCAGTTGCCCCGGCTATTCGTCGACAGCTCGACACGCCAATTCTTCAGCCGGGACGCGGCATGCGGCCAGACTCGATTACTGCAGGCAATGATGAAATTCTTGTTGTCGCACCACCTGCCAGTGACCGCTCACTCACAATAGAGGCTATCCCAGACCATCTTTCAACGAAGGGAACCTCAGAGGGTGAATCTCAAGGAAAGTTACCTGAGCACTATTGCATCGTGACAGATGCACTTTCACTCTCGGTCGATCCATATGAACGGTCCGCGGGTGTTGAAGGATTCACCGAGTACAGCGACCAACTCCCCACGGAGTGGTCACACAATTGTATGACACATCTTTCGACCGCACTACGAGCGGGGTTCACCACGACGCTTGGCGATCGACTGGAGCGAAATGCAGCAACGATTGTTGGTGTTGGTAACTCGGAGGCCAATCTCGG
>KE356563.1:399945-404463 GCA_000416005.1 Haloquadratum sp. J07HQX50
ACACCAAGCTCAGACAGGACTGGGGACTGGACGCGACAGTTGGGGTTTATGATGGTGATACGAACTCAGAACGAAAACGTCGGATTCGAAGCCATGCGAACGTTATCCTGACGAATCCCGCCGGACTCAATGTCTATTTGCCACGACATAGCAAAGATAGTGGATGGCACCGATTTTACAGTAATCTGGAACTCATCGTAATTGATGAAGGGCATGAATACGCTGGGGTCTCTGGCACTCATGTTGCGTGGATAATCCGACGACTCCGCCGTCTTCTCGCTTACTACGATGCTTCTCCACAGTTCGTGATTACGACTGCAACCATCGGGAACCCAGCCGCCCATGCGAAACAGTTGACTGGCACTGAGTTTCACGTAGTTGATACTGATGGCTCCCCTCGCGGAGATCGCGATATTGTTCTGTGGGAGCCACCGCTTGAGGATGAGGAATTAGATGATGAGAGCGACGACCCGGTGGCTGACTTCGAACAAGCACGCCGCTCAACCGGAGCAGAGGCCGCATCGGTAACAGCCCATCTTGCAGTGAATGATGTTCAGACTTTACAATTCTGCACGGCCCGGCAGGGAACTGAAATTGCGGCGAAACAGACGAAACAGGCGGCTTCCGATCACCCTGCGGGCGAATATATTGATGTTGACCCATATCACGCTGGTCTCGCGAAACAACAACGTCGGGCTGTCGAAAACAAACTCAAAACGGCGACGGTTGATGCTGTTGCATCCACGAATGCGCTCGAATTGGGAATCGATATTGGGTCAGTAGACGCGACCGTTGCCTCTTCATATCCTGGGACGAAGCAATCATTTTGGCAACAAGTCGGCCGAGCCGGACGCGGAACGAGCGATGCGCTTTCTGTTCTCGTCGGGGGGCAGGACGCAATGGATGCATATATTCTTGATAATCCTGGCTATTTATTTGACGACGATACAGTCGAAGATGCAGTTGTTTCGGTGAACAATGACCGTGTATACGCAGATCATCTACTTGCTGCAGCAGCTGAACGGCCGTTAAGTATCGATGACGCGTCGTATATGGGTGGTGAACAACGACTCCGCGAGACGACATCTATGTGGCAGGCAGCCGGCCTGTTAGAACAGACGGCCGATCTTGACGCCGGTGGAATCACCTACACTGGCGATGCGCGGCCACAGGGACGGCTCTCTCTGTACGGCACTGGCGGCATTGAATTTTCAGTGACGTGCGAAAACGGCGAAATCAATCATGACCCTATTGCAAAAGAGCGGGCCTACCGAGAGTATCATGTCGGAGCGTTGTTCCTCCACGCTGGTCAACAATACGAGGTTACCGATATCGAAGCAGACACTCATCATCCGACGATAACGGTTCGAAAACGAGTACGAGTGAGTACACGCAGCGAATTCACAAAGCGAATTCGCGACCTCGAAGTGCAAGACCACCGGTCACTGGCAGGTTCGTACAATCTCTACTTCGGCACTGGCACTGTCCGAATCACATACGATACATACCTCGTCAGGAACGTATTCGATGGCGAAGTCGTTCGTGGACCGCTACCGACGAATACGCCGCCGATGGATCTTCAGACTGAACTCCTCTGGGTCACGTTACCAGCAGACCATATGCGTACGACTATCCAGAACATGGATGCACCACTGTTAGAGCCAACGAGTCGGTCGCAGTCTGATCCACACGTTCCGGCCGAGGAGGAGCGTTACACGTACGGAGGTGGAATTCACGCAGCTGAGCACGGCATCATACAACTCGCACCACTCGAGTTAATGATTGATAATCACGACATTGGGGGCCTCTCTCTGTTGCGACACCAACATGAGACGATCCCGGGGCCAACGTGGTTCGTTCACGACGGTATCGACGGGGGAATCGGGTACAGCAGGGCTATTTATGAATACTTTGACACGCTTATTGAACGAACCCGGGCACATATTGAGGGGTGTGCATGTGATCGACGACGTGGCTGTCCGCTCTGTGTGATGAGTGAGGACTGCGGGAATAACAATGACCCACTGGACACGCTGAGCGGAAAAATGATTCTTGACGATGTCTACGATGCACTCGAATGAGTCAGTCTCAAAGAAGACGAGGTGTCACCTCATGTCAGATTACGGATGAATATCAACACACAGGCAAACTGCACTGGGCTGCGATGGATTTGAACCATCGACCTGCTCCGTGTGAAGGAGCTGTCATAACCGGACTAGACCAGCAGCCCACATAGACACATCTGTATGCTATGATTTAATCTTCTCGCTTCTTCCTATCCAGTTCATACGAAGGGCTAGCTTCACTGTCGATAGCTCAACTCAGTTGGCACGGTAACCCAGATCAGGCTGAGTTCAGACCGGAAGCATTCAGCACCGTTCGAGATGGTTTCACCGAAACTCATGACACAGTCTCTGAAACGCCGAGGTGGTGTGGGGAACGCGAATGCTCAAACCACCCGTTTCGTGCCCGTCGCTCAGATGTGGTATACCATGGATGGCAGACGTCGTTTTTTGATCGCGCCGAGTAATTGAGCGACGACACGTTGATTCGTGTTCCTTACAAAGTTGGCAGCGGCCACGCGGTCAGGGATAGCGTCTCAATCCACGCCTTCTTTGATCGGTCGGTTTCATCCTATCAGGCTTCGAGAGTGTCGTCGGACAGCAGACTTTTATTATCATCCTTGATCCCGAGTTGGAAGCCCGGAGTCTCGACGGGAGGTTTCGCCGTCACTTGATACGAGTGTCGAGTACATTCCCAATTTCATGTGTTGGAGAATCATACTGGAGTAGAAGTCCGAATTGTATGACTTCTCAAGACACTCATCAGTCCGCTCAACGCTGACAGTCACATAGGGAGACCATTCCACGGCGGAAGCAGCTCCTCTTCACGTCCGTCTTTGATTACCTGTTCTGTCTCTTTCCGAGTCAGGTCCTCGTATCCATCCAGCCACCATTTTCGCGATGCATTAATCTCAACAACACAGTATTCAGGCTCTTCGCCGACTGGTTCAGTGTAGACCACTGAGGTGTCGATTCCCACCCGGTCTAATTCATCCATTCCACATTTTGCAAAGCACATGAGCGTCTCCCCTTCGTCCTCGACACTGGCACGACATATAGTTGCATTCAGGGCTGCCTTGGGAAGTGTATCGGTTTGATAGGTTGCTCCGTTGTATTTCGATGTGGGGGCATTCATCGGTCCACTGAATCGGAGTACCACATCTTCGCCCTCTGCTTCACAGAGTATGCGAACGAGTAAGCAAGTCCGGTCAGAATCGTCAGTTGTACTAATCATCGTGTTTGTCTTGAAGTTCTGAGGGTCGAACAACCTTCACATCGACTCCATGGCAGTGTCCTAAGATGTGACGCGGGCACTACTCTCGAAGAATTCGCAGTCGAGAGTGTCTCTCCCTCAATTTCAAACCAATGTATTGTCTTGGTGCATGGTTTTCACATATACTTGACTGTGTCGGGGGCGTGTTCTGAGTATCATTCAGAAACGGTCATATCACACAGTGTACACCATCATCCACCGTTTTATCTGGTGTCGTTAATCCGGAGTATGGTGCTCACGAATGAATGATTTGCAATAGCCGGTGTATCGCCGCGGAATGCTCCAAACCAAACTCGCTGTATGAGAGTTTCCGCGATGTCTGCGATGAGCATAGGTCTGGTATACTCTCGTCCACAGATCGGAGAGTTTCGTGGTGAGGAGAGACAAACTCTCTCGAACGACTCCACGTTTTAGATGATCATGTACAGTTCGTTCCTCTCCGCAGACCGAAGTGGTTCGAAAAACGAACACGGACTCATCACGAGGATCAGCGATTCCCGAGCAACACACGTCGAGCAAGATTGTTCGAATGGGCTCACATAGTGGATGTGGGAATGACACGGGTCGTATCCCAAAGAGTATCCGTGGGGCAGTGGATCCAACAGTCGAACTCTATCCGAGCGACATGCATGGTTTCAACCGAGACGATTGCACAATATCTCGAACGAACAGAACACGTCTGAGTGTCAGCTTCACCCTCTCAGTGTCACATATGGGCTCCGAGGCAGCACTCGGTTTGCTTGTCTGTGAATTCAGTACGTGGGTGTGTCTTCTGTGATCTCTTCTCGTTTGTTCACGAGCCGCCCAAGTACGAAGAGTGCGTCTGATAGTCGATTAAGATAGCGTATCGCCTCGCCATTCGCAGGATTATCGGTCGCAAACGATACTGCGCGTCGCTCTGCTCTTCGGGCGACAGTTCGAGCATGATGCAATGTGGCCCCGGCATCACCCCCGCCCGGAAGAATAAATTCCGTGAGTGGGTCCAGCTCTGCTTGGGCCTGATCGATCGAATCCTCGATTGCGTCGATGTGTTTTTGCTCGATTACCGGGTCATCCTCTGCTGGATCTGGATTCGCAAAGTCTGCTTGGACGATATGAAGATGATTCTGGATTGACCCAAGCGTTTCGTCAATATCAGCATAACCTGTCGGGCGGACCGTGCCTATGAGTGCGTTCACCTCA
>KE356563.1:405014-406117 GCA_000416005.1 Haloquadratum sp. J07HQX50
CTCATACGCGAGATTAGCAGCATCAAGTGCATCACTCACTTTGTTGCAGTACGGACATCCATCAAGCGCGTACAGCGTAAGATCCATACTGAATGACAATCCTTCATCTATTTGAATACCTTTCTAATGGGAGCTCTCAAGTGACGAGGCGAGTATGATATAGTATGAGTGTATCTGGACTCTGTGAAGTCTGTCAGACTGCTGAGAGTGCGCACAGCTGTTCACAGTGCGGTGCAAACATCTGTAAGACACACTACAAGCAGTCGGCTGGGACCTGCACGACGTGTGCACCTGGGGACGAACGCGATAGAATGGTGTAAGTCAAGAATCAGCTGACCGATAACTGTTCAGCATTCGTTTTGTTCGCTTCGCGGCTTCGCCTGCAGCCCGGTGGAAGTCATCGCTCATGTCCTCACCCGCAAAGATGATATCTCGTGACGAATTGATAAGCCCTATATCATCAGCAAGCCCATAAGTGATTGCCGCCTCTGTGTCTCCGCCCTGCGCACCAATACCAGGCACCAAGAACGGCAACGTTGGGACCTGCGAACGAATTGCTTCCAGCTCGGCTGGTGCGGTCGCACCGACGACAAGTCCAATATTCCCATGCTTGTTCCAGAGATCAGCAAGCGCTGCCACACGTTCATAGAGTGGTTCACCAGAGGATAACTCGAGATTTTGAAGATCCTCGCCTCCTGGGTTTGAGGTACGACACAGCACAAACACCCCCTTTTCGGACCGTTGTATGAACGGTTGAATCGCATCACGACCAAGATATGGATTGACTGTTATTGCATCAACCATCTCCAGGAGTTGAGCATACTCACGGCTGGTATGCCCGATATCAGCACGCTTTGCGTCCAATATGACTGGGACGTCCTTCCCATGTGCATACGCAATGGTCTCTT
Source organism: Haloquadratum sp. J07HQX50 (assembly GCA_000416005.1). Classification (GTDB taxonomy): domain Archaea; phylum Halobacteriota; class Halobacteria; order Halobacteriales; family Haloferacaceae; genus Haloquadratum. The sequence goes on from KE356563.1 coordinate 405,923, forward strand.
CAAGCGCGCGCCACCCGTCAGGGGTCTCATAAAATGCAGCATTCGGTTTATAACATGCTGTATGTTCGTGCGTCTCATCGATAATCCGGCGATTGAATGCCCACTGGGGGAGCCCCTCATCACGAACTGTTTCGGGAAGTCGACGAGACTGGGCATCGAGTCCGACAGAAAGCACACTATCGATTCGATCGATAC
>KE356563.1:406137-407317 GCA_000416005.1 Haloquadratum sp. J07HQX50
GGTTCGATGCCGAAGCGGCCAATTCAAATATCGAAAACATGATTGGGGCTGTCCAAATCCCATGTGGTGTCGCTGGGCCAGTTTTAATCAGTGGCGACTATCTCGATGGTAAGTCGTATCTCCCGATGGCAACGACTGAAGGAGCATTACTCGCCAGCGTCAATCGCGGCTGTTCAGTCATAAGCGATGCCGGTGGGGCGAGCGTGCGCGTCCTCAAATCAGGAATGGCCAGAGCACCTGTTTTCAGAGTTGACGATGTTGCAGCCGTTGAAGCACTGTGTGAGTGGGTAGACAACAATGAAGAAAGACTCATGAGCGCAGCCGAAGGGACGACATCACACGGAGAAGTGCTTGATATTACTCCTTACAGCGTCGGCCGATCAGTGTACCTACGGTTTCGATACGACACAAAAGACGCAATGGGCATGAACATGGCGACAATCGCCACTGAGGCAGCCTGTGAGCTTATCGAAGCCGAAACGACGGCGAAGTTAGTCGCCCTTTCTGGAAACTTGTGTACCGATAAGAAACCCGCAGCGATGAATGCAATCGAAGGTCGAGGGCACTCGGTGACCGCAGATATCACGATTCCCACAGCGCAACTCACTGAGCGACTGCATACGACCCCTGCTGCCTTTGCCGAGGTGAACACACGCAAAAATTTGGTCGGGTCGGCGAAAGCCGGGAGTCTGGGATTTAATGCACATGTGGCTAACGTTGTTGCTGGGATCTTCTTAGCAACCGGTCAGGACGAAGCGCAAGTGGTCGAGAGTGCAAACGCGATTACCACCGCTGAGGTTCGTGATGATGGATTGTATCTGAGCGTGACGCTTCCGTCACTTGAGGTTGGAACCGTTGGTGGTGGAACAACGCTACCAATGCAATCGGAGGCCTTGGAAATGATTGGCGTCAAAGGCGGGGGTGACCCGCCAGGCACGAATGCAAAAGGACTCGCCGAGGCTATTACTGTTGGATGTCTTGCCGGTGAGCTATCGCTGATCGCGGCTCTCTCCTCACAACATCTCTCCTCAGCGCACACAGCACTCGGTAGGGAGTAATCAGAGACGACGGAATCTGTCTCTTTCCTTTGTAATCTCTCCTTGGCGGTGGAGTTTTTCTATCAGAGTGCGAATACGATCGGCTTCGACTCCGTTTTCCGCCACCGTTGCGACGATGTTAC
>KE356563.1:407439-417142 GCA_000416005.1 Haloquadratum sp. J07HQX50
GAGCAAGTCGTGACTCGAGTTCAGAGATATGTCCGATCGATGCAAATGCCGCAGAGTTGCCTTGCTGGTGTGCTAAAAGAGCTGATCTAGCCTGCTGTGCTGCTTGGTGTGAGCTTTCGGTGGCGAGCTGTCGGAGTGTTTTCGCCTGATGACACCTCTGACACTGCGGGCAGGTTGCTGTCTTAGCGGCCGGTAAATCTTCAACAATCCATAGTGCCTCACAGTCCGTGCATCCGACGACTGCGTACATATGCTGTTATTTCCATCGAGAAGAATCAACGTTCCGGGATGTACAGTGACTACGCCAGCTCGTGAATCTTGTCTACGACTGCATCAGCATACGTCGATGTTGCCAACTTATCGCCTCCCTCAATCTGTCGATGAAGATCATACGTTACCTCTCCATTCGAGATTGTCTCTTCGACAGCATCACGAATCAATTCGCCAGCGTCATTCCATCCTATGTACTCGAACATAATACGCCCAGAGAGAATCATCGCAGTTGGATTTACCTTATCTTCACCCTCGTACTTTGGCGCGGAGCCGTGGACTGGCTCGGCAAGACAGAGCCCATCACCGAAGTTCCCTCCTGGAGCGATTCCGAGGCCTCCAATCTGTGCACCGGCAGCATCAGACATATAGTCTCCATTGAGATTCATCGTTGCAATGACCTCATACTGGCTTGTTCGAGTCAACAACTGTTGTAACATATTGTCCGCGATACGGTCTTTGATCACTAGCTTATCTTCCGGTGCTTCACCATCATACTCGTCGTAAAGTTCATCCTCAGTCAGTGTGACCTCGCTGTACTCCTCGGCTGCGAGTTCATATCCCCAGTCACGAAACGCCCCTTCGGTGAATTTCATGATGTTACCTTTATGAACCAGTGTGATTGAGTCACGATCATTCTCAAGCGCATATTCAATTGCTTGTCGAACGAGTCGTTTCGTTCCGAACTCTGTGATCGGCTTGATACCGATACCAATCGGGCCGTCATGCATCGTTTCATCGTAGCCCATCTCGGATTCGATAAATGAGCGGACTTGCTCAGCCTTTTGTGAGCCCGCTTCCATCTCTATTCCAGCGTAGACATCTTCTGTATTCTCTCGAAATGTAACCATATCCATTGCGCTGGGGTCCTTGACGGGGGATGGAACACCATCAATATGATACGTGGGACGGACATTCGCATAGAGATCAAGTTGCTGTCGAAGTGCAACGTTCAGTGAGCGAAATCCTGCCCCCACCGGAGTTGTGAGCGGACCTTTGATTGCAACACGGTGGTCTCGAATTGCCTCGACAGTGTCTGTCGGAAGATTCTCACCGTATCGGTTCCGGGCTGACTCGCCGGCATAGATACGCATCCAGGCGATTGAACGGCCCGTTGCCTCTGCGGCAGCAGTAAGCACTTTCTGGGCGGCCGGTCCGACGTCAGAGCCGATTCCATCGCCATAGATAATTGGGATGATCGGATTCGAAGGAATGTCTAATTCACTGGTGTCAGAGAGGCGTATAGGCGCGCCTTGAGTGGGAATATCAACTTGATCGTAGCTCATATACTGCGAATAGATTCATTGAGCGCGCCTAAATTACTGCCGTTCTTCACCGCGAATCTCCATTGGCGGTATGTGATTACTCACCTGAAATGACCGGACAAACACTGTGCGGTCGTCAGAAAGATGCTTTTGTTTCTCCATGGGTGGTTGAGGGCGGGGATCGAGTGGAGCAAAATAGCAGGGCCTGCTGATTGAGCAGAATTGATGCGCTCACCCCCTGCTTTTTCCTTCCTCAGGAAGCGAATGGCGAAAACCGTGAGCAAGTGTGGTAGGAAGAGTAGTTCACGAGACGGAAGCTCAAGCGAACACCTCTGCCTGGGGCGTGAAGCTCATGAGAACTACCGCACTACAGAGATTATGACCGATGGAAGCGCATCGTCGACACCAAACGACCCCCACGCAGGCCAGCCGATAAAGACGCGCGGTGTCCCGTTAGATGCCGCTGAGGGGGCAATACTCCTTATTCACGGGCGTGGCGCTCGTGCCGCAGGCATGCTGCAACTCGCCAAAGAGATTGATCCGACTGGACTTGCACTCCTCGCTCCACAGGCTCGTAGGGGTGTGTGGTATCCAGATCGATTCATGGCCCCGATTGAACACAATCAACCAGCACTCAATTCAGCCCGTGCGTGTATTGAGCGGGCCGTCACGAAAATTCGAGCAGCTGATATTGATAATTCCTCACTGATTCTGGCTGGATTCTCACAGGGCGCTTGCCTGACTGCTGATTATGCTATGAGAAATCCGGCTGCATATGGCGGTATCGTGCTACTCTCCGGGGGATTGATCGGCGAACCAACTGCTGAATTTACTACTGAGGGTTCACTAGAGGGAACACAGATGATGCTCGGTGTCAGCGATGATGATCCACACATTCCGGTCAAGCGTGCAGAAACGACAGTCGGTGTTTTCCGTGCGATGAACGCAGACGTCCGATTCGATCTGTATGAAGGGCGAGGCCACGATGTCTTTCCAGAGGAACTTTCATTCTTGGCTGAGCGATGTGCTGCAGTGACAGCGTCTCAGCGCTAACGTGACATCCTCGCCCGGCGTGAACGGCGGGATCATCTCGCTGCTCAAAAATAGCTTTGTCGCTGAGCGAAGCCATCTAATGAAGAATCTTAACGTCTGAGTGGTAGTGGTGGTGGTCGTCACCTGTCGCAGCTTATTGTTGAATCCTCTCCGGAACCCCTTTTTGCTTCTTAGACAGAAGTGAGTATATGCAAGAAACTGGAGTCCCAAATGAGACATATGAAAAGTATCAACGGGCTGGGACAGTACTACAGGACGTATTAGAGACTGGCGCTGAACTGATTGAACCAGGTGTTTCACGTCTTGAGGTAGCTGAAACGCTTGAGGCGCAAATATATGAAGATGCCGATGGATGTGCATTTCCGGTGAATATTAGCGTCAATGAAGAAGCCTCACACGCGACGCCTGCAGCAGACTCATCTGAGACGTTCGATGATGAAATGGTCTGTCTGGATTGTGGAGTCCATGTAGATGGATATATTGCCGACGCAGCCACGACTGTTGACCTATCTGGAAATTCAGCACTGGTTGACGCCGCTGAAGAAGCGCTTGATGCAGCGCTTGAATTGGTCGGTCCGGGTGTCCCCACCGGGCGGTTGGGCGAGGCCGTTGAGGAGGTCATCCGTGGATATGGATTTACGCCAGTGCTTAATCTCTCTGGACACGGTGTTTCCCAGTGGGATGCACACACGGCACCAAACATTCCAAATCGTGGAACAGACCGCAGTGTCGAGCTCTCTGTGGGCGATGTGATTGCGATCGAACCCTTCGCGACGACCGGTCGTGGAAAAGTCTCTGAAGGGGCAGATACGGAGATATACAGCCTTGAAAACGACCGCTCTGTTCGGGATAGGAGTGCCCGTGCGGTGCTTGAGCAGGTGAAGTCTGAGTACAAGACCCTCCCTTTCGCTGGCCGGTGGATTGAGGCATCTCGGTCAGAGATCGCGCTACGACGGCTTGAGCAGAAGGGTATCCTGCACAGTTATCCAGTGCTCAAAGAGCAAAGTGGAGAACTCGTGAGTCAGGCAGAAGACACACTCATTATCACTGAAGACGGGTACGAGAATCTCACGCGGTAACTTATGGAGCATATCTTCGCACCATGGCGAATTGAGTGGGTTGAACGTGACCCTGCTGCAGGAGATAATGGGTGCCCGTTCTGTGTGCTTCCAGAGCGACACCGCGACCGCGAGAGCCGTATCGTTGCACGTAGTGAGCACTGTTTCGTCTTGTTGAATAATTATCCGTATAATCCAGGACACGTCATGGTGATTCCGTATGCACATGTAAGCCGGTGGGATTCGCTGGATGATGATGCCCTATTGGATCATAGTCAACTCAAGGCCGCCACAATCAGTACGATTGAGACAACTCTACAGCCAGATGGAATGAATGCTGGTGAAAATCTTGGCGGCGACGCAGCTGGTGGCTCAATTGAGTCGCACATTCATACACATGTGGTGCCTCGATGGAGTGGCGATACGAACTTTATGTCAGCAATCGGTGACACGCGCGTTCTCGTCGAGGCACTTGAGGATACATACGATCGGCTGTATGATGTATTCGAGACTCGTCCAGAGGCGGCTGAAAATGAGGATAATCAGGGCTCAGAGAACGCCGTCGAACTCAGATTTTAAATGAGCGTAAAAATACGAAACCATACATCTCAGAAGGAACGCCGCCAGCCGTGAACGAGTCAAGGAAGCGGAGAGCGCATTGACATCCTCCCGCGGCTGAAGGGAATCCGTGAAGTCGATATGCAGGGTGCGCATTTCCTCGTTCTCAAGGACACTTTCGCGTGGAACCTCAACGGTCGCCACCGAGTTGTCACCAACGGTGTGCTTTTCAGCGCGCGTAGCCCTGTCAATGGGGCCTTTCTCCCCGCGATCTGCGGGCGCCAACGACGGCTGGCTATTCAACCAGCGAGGGAGCACGGTTCGCCTCACCCGAAGTGTTAGCCCGTGGTTCACCCTCCCGTTGTACGATATTCTCCGAAGCGTTCAGGTCGACGTGGCGTCCACGATTGCACTCCAAAGACTGCCGGCTGGTGTGGTACGCATCGATCTTTTCGACGCGGATACGTTCAACTTCTTCCATCCGATCTGACAGCGAATCGCGTAGGGAACGATATTTGCCTCGAACGTACTTTGCCTCACCACCCGACACCAGCATTAACTCGCCTTCGCCGTAGGCCGTCACCGCGAGGATGTGATGTTCGCCAATATCAACACCGATGGGCGTCTCGCCCGACATGTCGGCGTCGTACTCGATGTTGAACGTGCAGAGCCAGTTTTCTCCGCGACGGTAGACCTGTCGGCGGGTCTTGTCGGCATCATCTTGACCAGTCGGTCTACGGTGTCGGTAGTATCGTCGGACACCTCTATTGGCGTGTACCACATTGGGAGACGCATGGGAAACCAACGACAGCCGTGCCATTCTCAGTCGTGTCGATTTCGCAGTTCTGGATGTTGACGGCGAACGGCTGATTCTCTCGGTAGCGAACCTCCCCTCGTTGTGGTCGGATTTCGCCTCTCAGATGGCTTGGTTCTGGATGGCCGAGTAGAGGGCATTGTCGATGCTGGCCGTGATCACGGATTCGTCGAAGTCGCCGGTCTCCCATCCGTCAATGCAGGACCGTTTGGTGTCACGGTAGAGTTGAGTGGCGTGTTGCCACTCTTTCCGCTGTGAGAGGGATGAGTTGTGGAACTTCGCGGTGACAGTCACGAACGTAATTGAGTGTGAAACTCGAACTATCTGCTGGAATATCAGGCCGTGCTATCGCCGGGTTTGCGTCACTTCTGGCGTGTATCCACGGTCTAAAGACCGTGGCATTGCGCCTGTTCACCCTGTGATTCAGTATCAACAGAGACCAAAGGGTCTTAGATTTTGTATCTCCTCATTCTATTGATGAGTAACGCACGTCGGCACGTCGTTCGCCGCGTGGGAATCGCTATCCTAATAGCGAATGTGTTACTCGCAGCAATCAAAATAGCTGTGTGGTGGCTCTCAGGGAGCTTAGCAGTCGGGTCAGAGGCAGTCAACAGTGTGGCTGATTCACTCTATAGCGTGGTCATCGTCGGGGGACTGTATCTCACGACGCGACCCCCAGATTTTGAACATCCACATGGACATGAGCGCATCGAACCGTTTATTTCACTCTTTATCGCAGTTGGCATTTTCATTGCTGCAGGGGGAGTCTTGTGGAACGCTGTACAGACGATTCAGACTGGAAGTGTCGTTGTCTTTGCCAATGGGTTGGCTATTGGTGTGTTAGTGGTCTCAGCACTGGTTAAGTATGGACTCTATCGATATTGCCGTCGGATTGGTGAAGAGCGACAATCACCGGCAGTAACGGCTGCGGCATTAGATAATCGAAATGACATTTTGACTGCCGCGGCAGCACTGATTGGCGTTGTTGGTGCGGCTGTTGGGTTTCCTCTGTTAGATCCGATTGCGGCCGGGACAGTTTCGATCGGGATTTTCTACACCGGATACGAAATCGTGAAAGATAATGTGAGCTACTTGGTAGGAGCTGCACCGCCAGAACCGCTTCGGCGCAAGATTTTACAGTGCGCGTTATCGCACCCGCAGGTGGAAGGTGCACATGACGTTGTCGCACACTACGTCGGTCCAGAAGTGGATGTCAGCCTACACATCGAAGTTGAGGGGGACCTGACGTTGTCTGAAGCACATGAGATTGAGTCAGCAATTGTCGGTGACATTATGGATATTCCAGCGATTGATGATGTTTTCGTGCATGTGGACCCAAAATCACTCGGTGAGTGGAAATCGACCGACAAGCCAGCGGATCTGCAACACGTGACGGTGGATAGCCAATGGCAGCCAGAGTCACCGTCTGAGGCAGATGACCCATCGCAACGAGAGTGACTCTCAAGACCATTGCAACTGTCTCGGGTTAGTTAATTGTGGTGAGTCCAATAATTCCAGACCCACATGTATGACGTCGTACAACCACCGTTTATCCAGTGACGTACTGAGACGCTCTTTGTGACATCCTCCTCGCCGTTTACATCGCTTGTTCGTGTTCTTCGAATTTACTGTGTCTGCAGGCGGAACAGGCTGAGTGGGGGTCGTTCCCGATTAGAAATCTTCGGTTTCCGTTCCTGTTATGAAGCTTTGGGTCTCAAACTACTTCTCTGCGAGAAGCTGAAGACCATACGGTTATAATGCAGCCCACTGTCACAATGAAGACCGTTGCGACGTGGGTGAAAGATCTTGAAGCAACGGCCGGCAGTTGCGAGAAAACGCGACACCTCTTGACATCGACGGCAGGCGAGACGGGTGTTGTCGATCTCGGGCGGGGGCGGAGCCGCCGACCCTCACGCATTAGGCGTTCGGATGTGAGTTCCAGCCGACTCATCTCGGGAAGGTCAAGAGAAATGAAATTCGCCTGCGACGGCACGGCCCGTGTCTTGGGGCGTGCGGTTGAGACGATGAACGTTGTCCTCGCGGTACTTCACGAATACTCCCTGCTCTTCGGCTTTGTATTCAACACACTGCTTGAGCTTGCGGAACGCCCACTTTGAGTGCCAGTCAGCGTACCGAAGACGGTCTCGAATACCGTCGAGCCTGTGTCGCTCTGTCGCAGCTCAAAGCATGACTGGAAAGCGTCAGGAGGTTGTGACTCTCCGAGTGGATTGTGCGTTCAACTTTTCCAGCACTCTATAGCCTTTCAGTACCCACCTAAACGACCACGGGTTGGTGACCCGTGGAACTCTCGGTGAAATCTTTAGAATTCTGCTGGATTCGCTCCAGATGCGGGCGGCTGTACAGTGGGTGATGTTCCAGAGTTTTGAGGTGGGATCACCGAGCGATTTGAGTCCATCGCACTCACATTGGTCGTTTTGGATATCAAAATGATTCATCATTAATCTGATACTGGAGCCGATTGAAGTATTTTTACCCCACTTGAAGCACCAAGGCGCTCAGCACCAGCGTCGATGAGCCGCATAGCATCCTCATATGAACGGATACCCCCACTCGCTTTAACCGGGAGATACTGAGCTAACGTTGAGACACCCTCTTCGGTTGCTCCCTCTGAGGCGAATCCGGTTGAGGTTTTCAGGAAGGCAGCTCCGGCATCCTGCGCAATACTTCCCGCTTGTTCAATCTCGGCAGTAGATAGCAGTGCTGTTTCGACAATTACTTTCACGGGAGCTGGCACTGCTGCTACGACCTCTGCAATCTCATCATACACCACGTCTCGATTTTCTGCTTTGACCTGACCGATGTTGAGGACCATATCGATCTCGTCGGCCCCCGCGTTATACGCCTGTACTGCCGCCTCAGACTTAATTGTAGGCGTTGTCTGCCCATGTGGAAACCCAATCACTGTCACAACAGAAGCACTCTCTGCCACACTGCAGGCAACGTCCAGATAGCAGGGTGGCACACAGACATTCATGCCATACTGTTCGGCCTCTATTGCAGTTGTCTGTACCTGTTCTCCGGTCGTCGTTGGTCCCAAAACAGTATGATCAATAATTGTGGCAAGGTCTCCTCTGTTCATATCCGTACTACAGGAACATGAGTGAAGTACCTCTGGGAGTGGTTTTGGGATGTGTTTCTCTGTGCGTGGTATTGCCAACCCCAGAGGAATCACACCTTGGTATATATTCGGTGCGTTAGATGAACAACACTCAGGCTTCGTGTCTGCTCGTGTTGTGAGAGTCGTTACAGTGGGTGCTACCCCTCCTACCCTACCCACCCCAGTTCACTCAACTCGCTCACGGCTCACGCCGTTCGCGCCACGATGACGCTGAGCACCTACGAACTGCTAATCTCCTCAAGCGTCGATTCGGGCTATCGTAAGGCTATCTTCTCACAACCACGGAACGAAAGGACAACTCGTATCGCCACCACTCAATTATCCACCGTGCAGTACGCCCACCGTCTACGACGAAGAGGATACGACTGTTCAGTGTCTTCGATGTAGTTTAATGGATTCCTCAATCGAGCTTTGATATGGTGATCCTTCCAGAGGGGTTTGCGTTGCCTCCTATTCGGTATCTTCTCGGATTAACAATTGCCGGTGCGGTGGTTCTGTTGAGTATGCGAGATATACCCGATCCAATCAACGCTCATGATGTACTCGCATTTCTGCCATGGATGGTCGTTGGGGCAACCGCACATGTCCTGTTCGTTCAAGGATATCTGGGCACGACAATTGCGCCGCTCGCCGGAACACCAACAGTCTATGTGACCACAGCGATCGGAGCTTTGGGAAGTTGGCGAGGGTTGCGGGCACTCGTCACCGTCACTCGGGCACGGCAAATACTCCTCATCGGAGGTGGTGGAATCTCTGTTGTACTCATCGGGTGGTTATTTGCTCAAGTCAACACCACTATTTGGCGACCACTAATCATCATCGTCGGGAGTACACTCGCTGCTGTGCTCATTACCGGCACAACGTGGATGATAGTTCGGTTCAAAATAAATGCGATTAGCGAAACCCGGCCACTTGGTCCAGTGGTCTTGTTCGGTCATGCTCTTGATGGTATAACAACCGCGGTGGGGGTAGATGTTCTCGGCTTCGGTGAGCGATCACCCCTCTCAGCACTGATTCTGGAGGTCGGGAGCTCGATTCCTGGTGTATCGGCAATTGGCGGTGGATGGCTGTTTATCTTGATCAAGCTCATCGTGATTTCTGGTGTGCTCTGGTTATTTATTGAGTATATTCGATCAGATCGGACTCAGGCAGAGCTATTGCTCGGGGTTATGACTGCGGTTGGCGTCGGACCAGCGATTCACAATTTGCTGTTATTTAGTGTCGCGACAGCGGCTTGATTCAGTTCCTTGCCATGTCATGACTCGATTTGTCTACAGACGGCGCAGATCGTCAGAAATCACAGGATCCCATGATCACTCCGCGCTCGTCTCTCGGCTCCGAGGTGATTCACCACGGGGGATTTGCTTCTAACCCGTCAGTGTGGTCGTCGTCTCAACGAGGTGTTTTTCAAGACGCTTTGTATCTATATTTGTATGTCAAAACAACCTCACCTGCTAGTTGATGAATCTGATGTCAATCAAACCGCATTACTGCCAGGCGACCCTGGCCGGGTAGATCGCATCGGAAGCCACTGTGAGGATGTCAC
>KE356563.1:417162-419913 GCA_000416005.1 Haloquadratum sp. J07HQX50
TTCTTAGCTCTCTCAATCAAGTCTTCATCATCAAGATTGAGATCTGACTCTGGCTCTGGTACAGAGGACTCGGATTCGTCGTCTTCTTCGCCTACGTACTCGTCGTGGATGTCCAATAGTTCGCTTGGTCGGACGTTGATTGATGTCGAAGTGTCCTCTACATGGTCACCACTAAACGTGAAATATCGGGTGCTATCGTAGATTTCAATCTCCGCTTCATCAAACTGAGATAGGGTAGACGGGATGTCCTTCTGTCGATTTCGAGCATCTTTGGGAAGTGCCCCCTTGACAAGGACGTGTAGTCCTGTACCGCTTGGCGACACTTCGGCGTACGAGTCAATCCTTTCCACGATGTCGATTGCCCAATCCTCGGTATCGCCTGTTTCGGGGTCACGACAGTTATCAAGGTCAACGCCAGCTAAATCTCCGAATCCGAGAGCAATCCCAAGTCCTGCCGTATCAGACTTCTTTTGCTTGTGATATGCTCGTGCTGTGTCATAGTCTGTCCATACCGCCGAGTCTGTTGCGTCCGCTACTTGTCTCCGTGTTTGGGTCAACAGGGACTTTCCTTGGCTTCTCGTCATCCTCATACTCCTCATATCGCCAGCAGAGCCAGCAGTCCTTATCCTGATACTTGGTCAGCAGTGATTCATTATTGATATCCGATACATATATTGCACTTGAGCGTACAGTATTGTGTGTAGCCATAATTTGTTAATATTTTTTGTGTACTTTTAGTCATCGTCGTAATCCGTGATTGGATAGAGCTTGAGGTGCTCTCTCCCTTCATTGTCAGTCGATTCTTGAATCAGGTATGCAACTATTTCGTCGTCACGAAACTCGGATGGTATCGTTACCTGACCCGTATCTGTGAGGTCTCTTCGATATGTCTGTTTTATGATGTTACTCATGTAATAATACTGATAGTACTCCATATACAAAAATCTTTATCAAATATAGACTTGAAATTAACTAAATATTGTATAGTACGAACCTTCCCTCAATAAGTCGACACTCAATCGTCTGGATAAGTAGTCAACCACGTAGTTTTGATATAGCCGTCGTATCTTAACCACGAATCTGTCGTAAACGCCTCAGTCAATATCAGTCGCAGTCTCACTCCATCCGAAGATCAATTACGCTGGTCGTAGTTAATCCACCCAACAAATGATTGATTCTGACGTACTCTGCTCGGAGTGCGGGTGGACTGGCGACAAGACAGAGCTGGTTGCTGTCAAAGACGAAGGTGACCCACAGTGTCCTGTCTGCTCAGACGATGTGGAGTTCGTCAACTGACTACCCTCTCAACCGTTTTGTACCTCTCTCTCCAGTCTCTTGAGACGGGTTTCAAATGCGTCAAAATACTTGTCTGCGTACTCCTGCCACTTCCATGCGGGAGTTACCAAGCGTGAATGCTCCTCCTCGTATTGCTCAACTTTTGACGGCACTGCTGACCACTCGTACGTAGTGTTTACTCCCCGACCGTACTCCTGATGCTCTGTTTTCCGAATCAACCCCATCTTGTACATTTTGTTGAGACGATAGTTGATTTGATTCTTCGTCATCCGAGGGTACCTCGACTCGATCTCTCGTCGTTTGACTGAATGCTCCTGTTCTCGAATAAAATAGAGAATGAATTGTGATACCAGATCTAACCGCTCCATGTTCCTGATTAATGACAGACATCCTATTAGTATTGCTCAGAGCAAACCACAGCACCGACATAATATGCCCCCCGAAGAGGCATAGTACAACTACGACACAGAGACGGTCAGTGCCACTTGAGCTCTGACTACCACTAACTCGCTGCAACGAGGAAACGGTGCAATAGATTGGATGAGTAGTTCCTCAGGTACTCTTTTGACATATGATTTATAAGTTGGTTATATGACAAGTATTTGTTTGTCAAGAGTAACGACACCTACGTTCCAACTACCGCATAGACCAATCCGCTCAACAGAGATAGAAGAGTACCTGACCTCCAGCAGAGATGCTGGTGAGAGCCGATGACACTGAGCATCGAGAGCGGCGGCGATGTTGTTGAGATTGAAGAGGACGATGAGGTGGTTATCCTGCTGGAGGAGACCGAGAGTGGTATTCTCCTGTCTGTGCGGGGTATCATCGAGGATGCGGGCGATGCTATATCGGTCATAAAGCCAGTTGATTTTGTTTCTTTTAGTAATGAGTCGTACGATAGTCAGGTGAGAGACTCGCTGGAATCGCTGATTTTGAGCGATACAACTGGATCTCATCTGATGACGAAAGGGAGTGTGAGCCAAGAGGCAATCAACCGCTTAGAATCAAGAGCCGACCAACATACAAGTGATGAATATGAGCATTAATTCGGTAGCACCTCGTTTGTCTCACGTTGGCTGGCGAGTATGTACCAGCGAGTCAGTGACAGGTGATCAATATGACCCCAGATATTGAATACAACGATGACACGGATGCAAAAGAGATCAGATACGACATCTGGAGCAGGTCGAGTGGGTTGAGTGGGCAAGAGCCCAAGCATTAGATCAAAAAGTGCAGATAGAGGCTCACTTCACGAATCGAGAGTACCTACACCAGCGAGAGATCACTGAGGTTGACTTCGAGAGGGCTGATAGTAGAGACGAGTGTATCCGACAACTCAAGATTGCGTTGAGTATGATGTTTGACGACCAGTATGTCGAGAAAGAGCTTGTCGAGGAACGGGGCGTCATCGGAGAATTAGTAGACGAAGCGAGAGAGTCGACTATGGCTGGTGAT
>KE356563.1:419933-424659 GCA_000416005.1 Haloquadratum sp. J07HQX50
AGACTGCGTCAGGAAATATCGAAACACGGGTGGCCCGGTCAGACCCAGCGGATTTCGTACAAGCGAATGCTGAGACGTATGATCTGGTTTTCGTTGGATCAAGCCGTGACCGATCAGGTGCCTCCCGATTCATTTCACCACCAACTTTCCATCAAATCAAACAAGTTGATACCGACCTTGCAATTTTTAATGCGTCGATGTAGCAGGAGGGAGGCATATTCACTCCGTGGTAATTTCTCGACTCATGCCACACCAGACGCTATCTGATACGGTACACCACTGTCTGGATCTGTCACCGGCCTTGTCTCTCGCTGTGAGACACACTGAATCAACTGCAACTTTCTGCACACCAAAATCGTGATGTTCGGGTGCTTGAGTGTCTCCGCCAGCTCAGCCTGTCCGACTCAATCTGAGTCCACTGTTCAACCGGTCGGACGTGGGCGGGCGACGAACAGGGTCTGAACAATACTGAAGGGGTCATATACAGACTGGTGACACTGACAGTACACATCGTTTTCAGCATTGAACTTCGCTGAACCCTCACTCTTATACTTCGGAACACAGCAGAAGTGTGTGCATTTGTTCAGCCATGCAACAAACCCCTCACTAGTTGAGGCCTCAAGCCACGGATCTTGTGATGCAAGGTTTTCAACTTGCTCTGATTTGATCAGTTGGATTGGGATAATATTCTCTGCGTCCTCGGATCGCCACCGGCCAGTCGCCGGCTTGCCTAATCCATCTTGGCCGATATTGTTTGACCATGTCTGATAGTCACTAAAGTCATCTACATGGAGTTTGTCTGCTTCAGAATATCGTTCACTTTCCCAGCCATAGCCTGGATTTGACCCAACCCGAAAATAATTATCTGAGTCATAGTCTGGATTAATACCGGCGTATGATTCGACACCACAGTACTGATACCACTCGGTAGAGTAAGTTACGCCTGAGCCTTTGAAATCCTCGGTTTCAGCAATCTGAATCGAGAGCCCACCTTGATCCTCTGTTTTCACCTCTGGCCATACGCCTTTGAGAAACCCCTCTGAATCTATCTCGACGGGAATCTGTGGCATTCCTCGGGGTGCTGGTCCGTCGACGTTCTCAATCGCGTACGCCTGTGTCGTGCCGCCACCAGCACCGGGCGACCTCGTAGCAGAATTCACTGCAGCCGCTCCTGAGGCACCCACTCCCGCTAAGGCAGCACCTCCGACAACTCCCTTCACGAACCGACGTCTCCCAGATTCTGACGGGTATTTATCGCCTTGATCCATATATCTCCATCTGGTGCACTCATCAAAAGCGTGACGAAACATCAGGTCTTCAATTTCGGTCTCCAGGATGCGACACACTGTAGCAGGGGATTTTTACTCGCGCCACAGTATTGCCTTCTTATGGCGTTACATAGCAGGGGTGTCAAGCAAGATATCCGTGAGTTAGGGGAGTTACTAGGAGATGTGCTGGCCGATCAAACCTCAGATGAAGCGTTTCAGACTGTTGAGACGGTTCGCACCACTGCAATCGATTACCGAAAAGGCAATGTTCAGAGTCGAACACAATTAGACCGATTAATTGACAGCCTGGGTCCAAGTCGCGAGAGTGTGGTTGCCCGTGCATTTACCACATACTTCGAGCTGGTCAACCTTGCCGAAGAACGCGAGCGGGTTCGGATGGTGCAAGAGGGGACGCAGGCCGAAGAACTCGCCGATGGTCTCATAGCTGCAGTCGAATCTTTAGAGGAGAGAGAGGCATCATCGGAGCAGGTACAGCAGGTCCTCGATGATGTGTTGATTGAGCCGACGTTCACCGCGCACCCAACAGAAGCCAGGCGGAAAACGGTCAAAGCAAAGTTACGATCTATTGCTCACCGAATCGAGCAGTTGGATGAGCGTCGAACGCCCGATAGAGAGCGAAAAAGAACATGGCGAAAGATCGACGCCGAGATTACCAGTCTTTGGCAGACATCTCAGGTCCGAGACCGACGCCCTGAGCCGCAGGATGAGGCCCGAAACGTGCAGTGGTACTTGGAGTCGATTCTCTTCGACGTGGTCGGCAAAGTGTATGCAGACTTTGAGGAAGTGTTGGCTGACTCGTATCCGGATGTCGACGTGCCCAAGCTGTTTGAATTCAGGTCATGGGCAGGATCAGACCGTGATGGAAATCCCTTCGTCACGCCTGAGGTAACGACCGACACACTTGAACGACAGCGATCAGTGATCTTGGAGAAGTACAGCCAGTCACTCAAAGAACTCTCTGGCATTCTGAGCCAAGATAGTAGCCGAATGACAGTCGAGACGGAGCTACAACGGTCACTCAAATCCGACCGAGAGCGGCTTCCGGGTGTCGCCGAAGAAACAGAACAGCGGTACCCAAACGAACCGTACCGGCAGAAACTCAAACTGATGCGTGAGCGACTGCGACGTATCAAAGATGTAAGACCGGATGATTACAGCAACCCATCGACATTTCTCTCAGATCTAAAGGTCATTGATCAAAGCTTGCGAGCCAATGGTGGCCAGGTGATAGCTGACGAGTATGTCGAACCACTTATGAGGCAGGTCGATACGTTCGGATTTACTCTTGCCAGCTTAGACCTTCGTGATCACCAACAGAACCACACTGAAACGGTTCATGAAGCACTCTCGAACGTCGGCATTGATTATCAAAACAAGGGCGAAGCAGAGCGTGTAGAGCTGCTCACAGACGCCATCTTACAAGAAACACCCATTATCGATCTTGATCACCCAGGCGATGTGTCTGACATTGCTCAGCGGGTCTTACGCCGCTTTGAGATGCTCGGTGACTGGCAAGACGAATTTGGTGTTGGCGCGATCGATACATATTGCATCTCCATGACTGAGGAACCAAGTCATGTGCTGGAGGTACTCTTTTTAGCTGACCAGGCTGGAGTAATTGCACTCCCAGATCATTGTGGATTAGACATCGTCCCACTCTTAGAGACGAAGTCTGCACTGAATGGGGCTCGACGAATCATGGGAACGTTATTCGAAAATGAGGCGTACGAAACCGCGCTGAAAGCTCGTGACGGGGTTCAAGAGATTATGCTTGGATACTCGGATTCGAATAAAGAGAATGGATTTTTAGCTGCAAACTGGGACTTATATAAAAATCAACGTCGACTCGCAGCGATCTGTGATGATCACGATATCACGATGCGACTCTTCCATGGGCGCGGTGGGTCAATCTCACGTGGCGGAGGACCGATGAATGAAGCGATGTTAGCGCTCCCGAATGAGACGGTCACCGGCCAAATTAAGTTCACCGAACAGGGTGAAGCGATCGCGGAAAAATACGCGAACCCACAGATTGCACAGCGAAACTTGGAGCAGATGCTCAATGCGCAAATACGCGCTCGAACGGATTCCCTCATTGAACCAATAGAAAGTGTCGACGATGAGTGGATAGGTGCCATGGATACGATGGCAACGCGTGCCCGGCAGGCATACCGTGACCTTCTCGAGTCTGACGGGTTTGTGACCTACTTCGGACAAGCAACACCGATTAGCGTTATCGAGGACCTCAATCTCGGGTCGAGGCCAGCATCAAGATCCGGCGAACGAAAAATCGAAGATCTACGGGCAATTCCGTGGGTATTCTCATGGACACAGTCCCGTTGTATCATCACCGGGTGGTATTCGGTCGGACTAGGAATCCAGTCATACCTCGACAATGGAGGAGAGATCGAAACGCTCCGCGAGATGTACAATGAGTGGCCATTCTTCAGGACGACGCTCGACAACTCTGCACTCGCGCTTGCACGGACTGACCCTGACATCGCAGAACATTACGCTGCCTTGGCTGACCCTGATCTGCGCTCTGCATTTTTCCCACACCTTATTGAAGAGTACGAGCGGGCATGCGAGTTTGTATGTGAGATTAGTGGCCGAGACTCACTGCTTGAGCGTGAGTGGTTAGCGCAAAGCTTGCATCGACGTAATCCGTATGTCGACCCATTAAATCTCTTGCAGACGCATCTGCTTGAACAAACACATCGAACAGATGCTGAAGAGCGCACACTGCGTCTCACGGTCAAAGGAATCGCGGCCGGAATGAAGAACACCGGTTAAATCTCCATCGAGACGGCTGAAAACCACCCCAGTTAGAGCAAAAACGGCCACCGCGTCGAGTTGTTTTAGCCTGCCATAGTATTGCAACTTATTCCCAACTTTGAAAATATCCACTCCGCTGGACAGATATCTGTAAAGCTACTTTGGAATAGATTGAGCCCAACAAATCCACTAAGCACGTATCCATAAGCATTGAAGAAGAATCCCAGTATTAATCCGAAAATAATCATGAAGCCTGCTAGTCTCCGGACGTGTACTTGACATTTGGTAGTCATTTTATTGCACATTATATACAATACTATCTGGGGTAAAAACCCTTTCGACAAGCCAGCCTCGTAGGCGTGCATCCACAGAGGGAACGAAACGAGTGCCTCGATTCAAACGATAATCACTGGCATGGTGACAAGAATCGAATATTATTCAACCCACCTAACCCCAAGTTCAGAGGTGTATTGACATTCTCCCCACGCTAAACGGCGAGGATCCCCGAAGGGGATATGCAGGGTGCGCGTTTCCCCAGGGTTCAACTACACTTTCGCGCGGAACATCAACGGTCGCCACCGAGTTGTGACCAATGGTGTGCATTACAGCGCGTACAGCCCTGCCAATGGGGCCTTCCTCCCTGCATACAACGGGCGTCAGCA
>KE356563.1:424692-427589 GCA_000416005.1 Haloquadratum sp. J07HQX50
TCCTCCGAAACGATTTTGAAGTGGCCTTGCACACACTTAGTATGCCGAAGGAACCTAAGACAGAATACGACCCAGGTCTGGGTCGGAAATTTATTTTCGTGACTGGGGGCGTCATGTCCGGACTTGGAAAAGGAATCACCGCCGCGAGCACCGGCCGACTCTTGGCCAACGCTGGGTTTGATGTCACAGCAGTCAAGATCGATCCATATCTCAACGTTGATGCAGGGACGATGAATCCCTATCAGCACGGTGAAGTGTATGTGCTCAAAGACGGGGGTGAAGTCGATCTTGACTTAGGTAATTATGAGCGGTTTCTGGGAGTCGACATGACCTCCGATCATAATGTCACAACTGGAAAGACATATCAGGAGGTGATTGAGCGAGAACGAGCAGGCGATTACCTCGGGAAAACGGTCCAGATCATTCCACATATCACCGATGATATTAAGCGTCGCATTCGAGAAGCTGCTGCCGGAACCGACGTATGCATCGTTGAGGTTGGTGGAACCGTCGGTGATATTGAGGGGATGCCCTATCTGGAGGCCCTTCGCCAGTTTGCTCATGAAGAGTCCCCTGAAAATATCTTATTTGCACATGTCACGCTAGTTCCATACTCGAAAAATGGCGAACAGAAGACGAAGCCAACACAGCACTCAGTAAAGGAGCTCCGATCGATCGGTCTACAGCCTGACATTGTCGTTGGGCGGTGTGATGATGAACTTGAGACTGCGACGAAGGAAAAAATAGCGTTATTTTGCGATGTTCCGACAGATGCAGTCTTTTCCAACCCTGATGTAGAAGATATCTATCACGTCCCGCTAATGATTGAATCTGAAAATCTCGATGAATACATCATGCAACAGCTGGGACTCGCCGCAGAGTCACTCCCTCCAAGCCAGCGTGATAATCGATGGCGAGAGCTTGTCACACGCGAGCGGTCTAGAACTGTCGATATCGCGCTTGTCGGAAAGTATGACATTGAAGATGCGTACATGTCGGTATATGAGGCGCTGAAGCACGCAGGAATTGAGGAACGTGTTGATGTGAATGTCTTGTGGGTGGATTCCGATGAGATGTTAGATCGGCATGAAAGCCGTCTTGAAGAGGCTAATGGTATCGTGGTTCCCGGCGGGTTTGGTTCACGGGGAACACCCGGAAAAATCAAAGCGATTCAATACTGTCGTGAGAGAGATGTTCCCTTTCTTGGACTGTGTTTGGGCTTTCAGATGGCAGTCGTCGAACACGCCAGAAACGTATTGCATTTGAACTCAGCACACTCGGCAGAACTCGATTCTGAGACGCCACATCCTGTCATTGATATTCTACCTGAGCAGTACGAAGTTGAGGACTTAGGCGGGACTATGCGGCTTGGAGCGCACACGACAGAGATATCTGGTGGGTCACTGGCCGAATGGATCTACAATGACACAGTTTGCACAGAGCGCCACCGGCACCGATATGAGGTGAATCCAGCCTATATTGACGAACTGGAATCAGGTGCACTCACATTCTCTGGCTGCGCCGGTAATCGCATGGAGATTCTCGAACGAACTGATCACCCATTTTTCTTCGGAACCCAGTTTCACCCAGAATTCCGGTCGCGGCCAGACCGTGCCAGCCCACCTTTCGTGAGCTTTATTCAGTCGGTCAAAAATGAACTAGATGCACGTCGGCTTCGAGATGAAGAGGTTGAAATATAATGGTGGATGCATCCAGTTTTATTCAAGAGGCTGTTGTAGAGATTCGCGAGGCAATTGGCACAGAGAATGCGATTATTGCACTGAGTGGAGGCGTTGACTCATCGGTCTCGGCCGCCTTGGCGCACCGTGCAATCGGTGATCAGTTGACGCCTGTCTATGTTGACACAGGACTGATGCGCAAGGGTGAGACTGCCCAAATTCAAGACACATTTGGATATATGGACTCACTTCGAGTGGTTCATGCAGAAGACCGGTTCCTTGCTGCATTGGAGGATGTGACCGACCCCGAATCAAAACGGCATGCAATTGGTCAACAGTTTATTTATGAATTTGAGCGTGAAGCAAAGACGACGGCTGCAGACTATCTTGTTCAGGGGACAATATACCCCGACCGTATCGAGTCAGAAGGGAATATTAAATCACATCACAACGTTGGAGGACTGCCTGAAGTGATCGATTTTGATGGGATTGTTGAACCGGTCAGAGAACTGTACAAAGACGAGGTACGGACAGTTGCCCGTGAGCTTGAACTCGAATCAGTCGTCTCCGAGCGAATGCCGTTTCCTGGCCCTGGGTTGGCGATTCGTGTCATTGGCGAGGTCACAGCTGAAAAAGTGGCTGTCGCACGAGATGCGTGTCATATTGTCGAGGAAGAGACAGCAGAGTATGACCCATGGCAAGCTTTTGCAGCAGTGGTAGGTAAAGCAACTGGCGTGAAGGGCGATAATCGCGTGCACGGGTGGATTGTCTCTGTGAGAGCGGTTGAGTCGCGTGATGGAATGACTGCTCGGGCTCAGGAACTCCCCTGGGAGGTTCTCCAGCGGATTCAGTCTCGAATCACCGGCGAAAACAGCAGTGTTGCACGAGTTGTATATGACGTGACTCACAAACCACCGGCGACCATCGAGTACGAATGATCATTGTTGTATCTGGTCCGGACGAGCACGCATTAATCCCTGCGCTCAAGACTGCTGGAGGGGAAGTCACTCATATCGAGACACCAGTCACTCGTGAACGATTAATGACCGCTGATATTGATGAGGCGAAGATGTTTGTTTTGACCGCAGTTGATGATGCGTCTGCTATCCCAGTCGCCAAAGAGCAGAACGCAGGCCTCCAAATTGTGAGTTATGCTGAGAATAGTTTACCCGAATTTGCACGCCCCCAGACTGACTTTGCAGTAGACCCGGCTCTCTT
>KE356563.1:428136-433638 GCA_000416005.1 Haloquadratum sp. J07HQX50
CAGCGATAACCGTCCATCATCAGATTCCCTCATCGTGGCGCTTCGTGTTGGTTATTCCACAGGCAGAACCGGGACGGAGTGGAGAGGCCGAGGAGCAGAGCATGCGGGAACGTTGTTGAACATGCTGATGCAGAGATTGCAAATAAGATCGGCTGGAGTTGTTTCACGACGGCTCCTCCCAGCGATAGCTGATAGTAATCTTGAGCGATTCGGATCAGCAATTACTGAGATTAGTCGGCTGAATGGAACGTGGTATACTAATGAGCAAGGCGGTGTATATCGACCCCCAGCAGGGGAGGTGATTTCTCATCTTCAGGACTCGGCGGCATGCTTTGGGACAGGGCAGTCGTCATGGGGGCCAACTGTGTATACAATCACAGACTCTGAGCATCTACAGACAACCAAAGAAGCAGCACGTGAAGCTGTTCAGTTGAGTGGTACCGATGCAACGATACTCACCGTCTCTGGCCGGAATGCTGGTGCTCGTGTCGATTCGAGATAATTCCAGATCGTGTGAGGCGATGATTATGACGATACGATAGCAGATGACCATTCTATCGGTGAGCGAGGCAGGTGTTGTGTGACCGGATAGAAACTCGATTTGCTCATGATGAGTTTGAGAGTCTCTCTGAAGAGACTGCTCATCGGGTGTTTTGCACCGCGTCGGTGACATTCGGGCATTTATATCGCTCTGAGTGTATAGTTATAGGCTAGTATGCAATTCTGCGATAAGTGTGGCTCGATGATGAAAAAGCAACATGACGAGATGGTCTGTACCGACTGTGGATACCAGAGTGAGCAACACGTCGACACGGAAGATTTCATTAGCACTGAAGCACAGATAGATGCTGAGGTTATCGAAACAGAGGAAGGGACGAGTTTTGAGGGTAAGCCGACCGATGATTCTGTCGTGTGCGATGATTGTGGAAATACTGTCGCGTATTATACGATCAAACAGACCGGATCAGCAGACGAACCACCAACACGATTCTTTAAATGTACAGACTGTGGATATCGGTGGCGAGAATACAGCTAATTCGCACACGATCGTGATGACGAGCAGATTTCTGCACCCTGCATTCACGCTGAGAGGACGTGTTTTCTCAGATAGACAAATGAGATGCTACAGGCACAAAGCTGTGTAAACTGGTTCTCCCATTCGCCCACTGTGCTCGCGGTGTGCTACTCAAAAGTATCAGACGATGCGTCGACTGCTGAGTAAACCCGTCGGATCTGGAAAGACAGCGCACGACGTGTGGGAAACCTCTATGACCGAGAACACTGTCGTGTCACCCCTCCAGACTCATCGATCACGCTGATTTCTTCAAACGAAAGGACTGAGCCCGAACCGATTACACACACGGAAAAAGATATTCTGCGAGAGGTTTTAACATCCTCCTCATCCTAAGTATAGTATGGGAATTCTTTCACGTGCCTCTTACGTGATTCGCTCAAAGCTAAATACACTGCTGAATCGCGCTGAAGACCCAACCGAGACACTTGAATACTCATATGAACAGATGCGTGATGAGCTCCAAGATGTCAAAGAAGGGATTGCAGACCTGACGACACAAAAAAAGCGCTTAGAAATACAGAAACGGCGTCTTGAAGAGAACATCGAAAATCATAACGATCAAGCCCGAGAGGCAGTTCGACAAGACAAAGAAGAACTGGCACGTCGTGCGCTCGAAAAAAAGCAGACCAAAATGTCTCAAGTGGAGGACTTAGAAACGCAAATCGCCGAACTTGAGTCAACCCAACAGAACCTCGTTGAGAGAAAAATGAACTCCAGTCGCGGATTGATGAGTTCCAGACCAAGAAGGAGACAATGAAAGCTCGCTACGAGGCAGCAGAGGCATCATCGAAAGTCTCTGAGGCAATGACGGGTGTAGGTGATGAGATGAACGATGTGAGCCGGGCAATTGAACGCGCCGAAGAGGAGACTGATGAGATGGAAGCACGGTCTGAAGCAATGGATGAACTTGCCGAGACCGGTGCATTTGACGAGGCGATGTCGGATAAAGATGCAATTGAACGAGAGCTCTCAGAGGGACGGACTGAAACAGAAGTCGAGACCGAACTGGAGACACTCAAATCAAATGTCGATGGTGGCAGCGACACTGAGTCTGCACCACAAAAAGATTCCTCAACTGTCGATGCCGAACTTGAGGAGATCAAAAAAGATGAATAAACAGTGACGCCGTTTCAACAGTAGAGGCTTTTTTACCGCTGGTACGATTCTTCGCAGTAAGGACTTGCCGTATGGGCATGGAACACACGACGACAGATATTGTAGACGCACTTACTGACGCCTCAATCTCACGATATCGAACACGGGCACGAGAGGAGGCAACACATATTCTTGATGCTATCTTCTCTGGGCAGTTTGAGACTGAAGAATACGCCATCGGGATGGAATTAGAGGCGTATGTGGTCGATGATTCGAACCGGCTCATATCTGTCCCCGACGCAGTGTTTGAGACCGAGAGTTGCAGCCCTGAGCTCGGGATCCATAACGTGGAGATGCACACCCACCCGGATGTGCTCCGCGCAGATGGATTACGCCGTCAAAAGAGTCAGCTGGAGACAGTTTGTCGTACAGTGGGCGAGTCACTATCGGCTCATCAAGCGACTGTGGTGTCTGATGCGCTTTGGACCATTCCACCGAGAGAGGGAACTCAGAGGTATCTCTCAGCGGGGAGTGAGCAAGATGGCATGTTTATTGCGAAGAATGGACGGAAAGTGCCACGATATCTGGCACTTGACTACGCAATTCGTGAGTACAATAACGGCACGATCGAGATTGGATTGCCCCAGCTGTCGTCTACACCCTCAATGATTGTCGAATCTCTGGCAACATCTATCCAACCGCACCTCCAGATTCCCAACCCCACGGATCTGCCTGCCTATATGAACGCGGGTATTCGGACGATGGGACCAGTGCTTGCGCTCTGTAGTAATTCACCGTTTCTACCAGCTGACCTTTACGCTGAGGTATCTGACGCTGATGCTGCAGAAATCATGACGGAAGCGTCTCATGAGTTGCGAATCCCAATTTTTGAGGAGTCTGTCGACACTGGCTCTCGAAAGTGTCGTGTTCCAGATGACGTTGACACGGTTCAAGAGCTCATTACTGATATCGTTGAAGATGAGATTATTATTTCACCTCCGACGCTTGATCAAGAGAATCGCTCACACAGTCTGTGCGATTATCCTGCTTTCAGCGCCAAGCGAGCAACATACTGGCGATGGATACGGCCAGTCATTTGCGGTCGAAAACCACGAGAGGAACAGAGAGACCCCACCACGTCAACTTCATCTGGCTATCCATCGACCCGAATCGAATATCGTCCGCTCCCAACGCAACCAACAGTCCGGGATACGATTGGACTTCAGGCACTCGTCTCTGGATTATTAATTGGGTTGGTTGAAGAAGATCATCCACTGTCCACGCTCTCGTGGGACGTTGCCGTCGAGAACTTTTATACAGCAGTTGATGACGGACCGTCTGCAGATCTTGAGTGGATTACCACCGAAGGAAATGTGACTTCAGACCAGAGTCGGATGTATGCTGACCTCTTTACCGTTGCTCGGAGAGGGTTGTCTCGTGCTGGTGTCGAAGAGGCGACAATACAGTGGGCGCTACGACCAATCGAAATGCGTCGAAATGCAAGCTATCAAACACCAAGCGCGTGGAAGCATGCTCAAGTGAAGCAAAAGTTCGATGACGGGCATACCCTGGAAACAGCCGTATCCGCAATGCAAGATGCCTATATCCGACAGATGAATCAGACGGATTCGTTCGTCGAGTGGGACCCCGCTCCAGCAGTGTGAACTCCCCTTCTCCTACCCAAACACCGTTTCGCTTCGTTCGGCTCGGTTGAGGACTGCCTCTTTCATCACATTTCGAGGGGGATAGCCCGACCCTTGAGATCGGGGAGGAAGCCGGCACTTGTCCGAGTTGCAAAGATGTCTGATGACAGACCCACAAATTCACGAAAGTAGTTGGCGGTCACAAGTATTGTCAATTACGGGCTGCCAGTCAGGCCCCTCAAATCGGGGTCGCTGACTCGCGGATGCCTGCAACTCGAGATCGAGGGAGAATCATATCGAGATAACTCAAGACGCGGTGAGACCACCGATTTTCGAGGCTTGATCCCGCGATGCCGTTGACGATGAGGATTATCTGCTTCTATAGCGACGCTTGAAACACGCGTATCACAGTGATGGGTTTTCTCAAGCGACGCCAGTCTCGACAGACATTCGTTTGGACTATGCCAGCCGCTACTCGATACCGACGGCCCGCGTTGCTCCTTGAGGAAAGGGCCATAGCCTGTCAGAGCGATATACGTGAGCGATGTGTATCTATTCGAGGACATGACTGAATCTTTCAATGATGTGAGTAGTCAGGAGGAATCTGGCAAGAGAGTCCGAGAAGGTATCTCACCTTTCCAGCGAGATGCCGCTAACTCATTTCTCCCAACCGAGTGTCTTCTTTTGTTGTACACCGGTTCCATGGCCGCTTTGAGCCAGCTTACAGGAACCACCCATATACTGCAACCCGCGAAATCCATCATCAGCCAACAACAGGGATCCGTCCAAGTCAACATAATCGACTGCAGGAGCTAAGTGCCATGCTGGGGCAATTGAAGCACTCGATTCCACCATACACCCTAACATTACATCGAGTCCATGCGAACGTGCCGTGTTCATCATCTGCTTGGCTTTGTGAGGCCCCCCGCATTTCATGAATTTGATATTGATTCCATCAACAGCATCCTCAACAGCCGGGATATCCGCCGGGACGACACAGGATTCATCGGCTATCACTGGCACTGGACTCGCTTCCGTTACCTCTCTTAATCCACGGAGATTATCCCGAGCAACCGGTTGTTCAATCAGCTCTACATTGTACGCAGGAAGCCACTCAAGTGCGTCAATCGCTTCTGCTGATGTCCATGCTTCATTCATATCAACTCTAAATACCGCCTCTGGGACACGGTCGTGAATCGTTTGGAGTCGTTGCTTATCGGATTCGCCATTAAGCTTAATTTTTATGTATTTGAATTCGTCAGCGACTGCCTTGGCAGCCTGCTCAGCCATCCTCGGTGGGCTTGCCAGCCCTATTGTATATGATGTCTGCGGAGCACGTGCAGGATTATATCCCCACAGTTGATATATCGGAGAGTCCAAGCACTTTGCCCACAGGTCAAGCAAAGCAATGTCAATGGCGGCAAGTGCTGCACCATGGGATGGTAATTTCTCAGCCAATTGGGTAATCGATGAGGCAGGTGAATCTGAACGAGCTTTCGTCTCGATGAGCGAACGAGAGTTATTGATAGTTGTCGTAACGGTGGAGACACTCTCGTGATAATACTCCGCTGGTGCTGCAGCACCGAATCCAATCTGCCCGGCTTCGTCGGTCATCCGAAGATAGACAACTTCGGCAGTATGTTGCTCGCCTCTGGCAATCTCAAATCGGGTTTCCAGTGTTAATGTCTC
>KE356563.1:433658-435302 GCA_000416005.1 Haloquadratum sp. J07HQX50
TAGACTATTTGATTGACCAGGCTCAAAAGATCGTCCACATCTGCAGGGCGCGCGTCAAACCCATTTGTCGCGAAAGCGTCCAGATGCGAGTAAACGATCGATTCAATAACCATACGTCGCTTTTGACCAAGGCCAAGATAACGCGGTTGAGTGATCTCGTATCGAGCTTGCTGGTTACTCGGGTACTGCTCAATATCATCATCTTCGTCTAATAGATCGATAAGTCGCGGGCGATCGTTCCGCCTCTCGCTTCGATTGTCCCAGTAGCCATCAGGCACATTGAATGTCCCATCGGGTGTGTGAATTGCTTTGGCATCCTGCATTGAGATATCGAACCGGCCAAGATAATCGAGTTCAAGAAGTCGAGCGATTGGGGCTGTCACCACGTCCTCACCGGGGAGTCTCTCGTTCTGTCTCTCTTCGGTTGGCACCGACATTTCGAGATTCTTGACACGTGATTCAAGTGTGCTCCGCTGCTCGTCAAGCCGATCACAGGCGCTCTCAATCTGCTCGCGCTCTCGCCGAAGGTGTTCGACCTCGCCCTGTAACGTGTCCCGCTCGGATTCGAGTTCCTCAAGTTCAGACTGGATTAACTCTATCACCTCCTCGGTAGCACGACCTTGTTTAGCGTTCAGAGCTCGCTCTCGAGCCTGCTCCAACTCGTTGATTTTCCTCTCCAACTGCTGTTCCATCTCGGCGGTTCGCTCTATCTGGGTGCTCAGTTCGGATAGCGCTTGGACTTGGGTTTCAGAGAATTCGCTGGTTTGTGCATCGAGTGAATTTAATTCCGCATGGAGTTCTTCTGCGCTCACTGTCTTAGTGGCTAACCGTCCTTCGACCGAGCGAACCTGCGACTCCAATTCATCTTGCTGTTTGCGGAGGCGATCATTGATTGTCTTCGACAGCTCCTGAAATTCTGAGTGCATCTCCTCTCTGATCCGCTCACGCTCCTCGACGGCGTCATTGACGGCCTTCGCAGCCTCCTCGATGGCCTCAATCATGTGTTCAAGACCGTGGGTTTCGACATACGTAAAAAAGCCCTGCCTGATCTTTTCGCGGCGCTGGTCGTAGCGCTCGAGCAGTTGCTCCATCACGTCCTGTTGGACCTCTGAATGTTCCAGCATCTCGTCCATGTTCGCAATCTGAGTGGAGGTATACTGTTGGACGAGTTCGTAAACCTCTCCATCCATTCGTCGTATCTTCTCCTGAATCTGTTTCGTTGAGAGCGCGTCGAATTGCTTGAAGCGCTCGAAATCAACGACAGCTTGAAGTTCACGGTGAATAAATTCGTCTTCCATCGGCTGTGGGACCTCTCCGTCAGCGTAGAAAGAAGCAACAAGCATGAGTCGGGCAAGCTTGAACCGGCCACGGACCCGGTCAGTCTCCTCGCTGGTAAGGAAGTCTGAGCACTCTCTGGAAAAGTCCCAGTGGAACTCTTCCTCGTCGGCTGTGAGGTGATTGTATCGTTCGATACGTGAGCGCTTCTGCATCCGTTGCAGGCCTGCGAGATCCTCATTGAGAACAATGTCTTGGGCGTGAGTCAACTCGCGAAATCGGTCATCACAGTGTGTCATTGAGTGTTCGTTCGCTGGCTGCGTAGTCGCCGGGTTCGTCGCGAAAGAATTCAGTGAGAAAGGTCGTTGC
>KE356563.1:435322-436395 GCA_000416005.1 Haloquadratum sp. J07HQX50
CCTCGGGATAGCTCGTATTCACAGGATAGACACTCGCACCGTATAAAATTCAGTCACTGCCTCTTGTAGTGCTTTCTCAGGCTCTCCTCTCGCGTCAACCGTCTCCATGTGGTCGGCGAGGTCATCAAAGTCGCTCAACAGTGTCTGCTCCCCGAGAACCACGACAGTATCAATGAGTTCAGTATCTGTCTCTGTGAGGAATGTCTTGAGCGTCGAACGTGCGCTGTCGATGTGCGTCTCTATCTGTTGATCTCTACGCCGTTCGAATCGGGACTGCGAGAATCCCCCTTTTGAGTGCTGTTCGGTTATCGCAGTCTGTGTCAGATCGACCGTATCGATTGTCTCGCCATCATACGTACATAACGCGAAGACATCTGACCGTACCAGCGCAATAATACTTTGGCGGCGGTGAGTTGGCTGGATCCATCTCTTTTGCAATGAAAATGACTCATCCCACCCTGCAAACGCATTCGGTGGATGTGGAACCTCAAGACTAAGTGAAATAATGCCTGTATCGTCCACCACAACGATACAAGGAAGCCGTCGCTGTAGAAGTGCGACTCGGTCATCAAGCTGCTCACGAAGCGCGTCTGGAATCGCATCAGTATCGTGAATCATCCCAGTGTAAGCGCCATCGGGAGGCGCGTGATATGAATTCAATCGCTCAATAAGCGACTCTGCCTTCGCCTGGCGATACCGGTGTACCTCGCGGAATGAGAGTGCTTCCGAGTCAGAACCACGGGCACGTGAAACAGCATCTTCCAGTTGTGTGATTTTATCCTCTAACTGGTTAATCGTCGCCTCGGCAGACTGCCGTTCGCTGACGGCTTCTGATCGCCGTTCTTCTTCAGCCTCAACTCGTCGTTTGAGATGATGATTTTCCTCCTCCAGCTCCTCAATACGAGCTTTGAGCTCTGCCCGCCCGAGCAGCTCATCTATCATACATAGATATCCAACTGAGTGTCTACTTGAACGTACGGAAATTAAGAGAAGACACAGCCCTCGGCTTCCCACCCCCACGTTTGCGATTTGCTGGAATTCACACTTGAACACCCGCGTTGTGCCCGTGACGA
>KE356563.1:437707-439070 GCA_000416005.1 Haloquadratum sp. J07HQX50
CTGACTCCGACCCAAAGGCACTCGTCTTGTTCATCTGTGGAGACTGGTGTTAGCCCAGAAACTGAGACGACGTGCGCGCACGTTTACAATCATAACTCTCAGATATATTGCTGAGATGATTACGCGACCTGTGAGTCGTCACCGAAACGATATCCGGAGTATCGAAGTAACTCAGCAGCGCGATCAGATTTAGCTAATAACACAGACTGCTCTGCTGGTAGGTTGGTTCCGCCCATCGCGGAGGGAACGGCCAGCGTGCCTGTCGGGATTGATGCATCACCCATCACCGGTACATGTGAATTGTTGAGCTTCATCACGAGTGGGGCATCGGTTCGCACAACACCGTCGGGTCCGTACACGTGCGCATTCACTTCTTTATGATCGGCCTCATTTATTGCGGGGATATCCCGTGATTCAGGTTTCACGTAGAGTCTGCCTACGTAGTAACTATTCGAGAATGATTCAAACATCTACCCATGTCAATAGTGCACATACAACAATATAAGTTTTCTGAGAGGTATCTGTATGGACCGCCATTTGCATCCAGTGAACATTGATATCCTCCAGAAGGGTATCACGCGACATTGTGCATATATTCCAAAGATCTTCAATGACACCTTGTGAGACAATCACTTACTTGTGACCGGCGCGCTACTTCTCATCCTCCTCTCGGTGATCTGACAGGAAGAGAGTATAGACACCGATTGCCCCGAGCATGACCGCAGGGATCAATGGGAGGACTAGCAACGAGACAATATACGGAAATCCAAGCATACCAAGAATTCCAGGCTGGATGTACAGGAACCCAGGGATAATTAGTAAGCATCCTGCAAGTATGATAAGAAGCACCCATCGCCCCTGCTCGGCGTACTGAGAGCGGTCGAATCCAGACGTATCGGAGGGAGATGAATCAGTATTCACTGTCAGGGATTACCACTACTTTTCCAAAGCCCTCACGATCGTTTAGGAGGCGGTGTGCTTCGGCTATCTCACTCATTGGAAGACGTGCACGAATTCGGGGAGTGAGCGTTCCATCCCATACATGACTGAGCACCTCGCGTGCCTGTGCTGGGGCTGCCATCGTTGAGCCAATGATCTTTAGTTGATTCCAGAAAATTCGATTCAAACCAGCTGGTGGGTCCCCTCCAGTCGTTGCCCCGCACGTGACGAATCGTCCGCCTTTCCGCAGACACTTGAGTGAATCTGTATATGTCGCAGCCCCCACGTGGTCGATCACCATATCGACACCATCGCCGTCAGTCACATCGAAAACCCGAGGTCGAAACTCCTCCGATTCATAATTGATAGTCGTATCAGCACCACATTCGGTTGCATATGCGAGTTTATGCTGAGTTGATCCGGT
>KE356563.1:439090-441211 GCA_000416005.1 Haloquadratum sp. J07HQX50
AGTAATGCGACGCGATCACCAACCGAGAATCCAGTAACAGATGACCCAACTTCGCTGATAATTCCCGCCATATCGCTTCCAGGGATATGCGGCAACTCTAAATCGACACCCGGCAATCCTCGGCGTGTCCACAGGTCAAGATGGTTGGTGGCCGCAGCCTTGATGTCGATACGAGCCTCCATATCTCCTACTGAAAGGTGAGGATATGGTTCATATGTGAGCACTTCAGGACCGCCATGAGATGTGAACTGGACCGCTTTCATTTGAAAGCCTACATGAGCAACATAAATCAGTGTTCGTGTGCCAATGAGCGAACTCTTCGGATCGGGTGGTATCGTTCAGAGACACTCAGGCCACCCTTAGGGGAATTTGATGTTCGGTGAGTTTGGTGTTCACACAGCACTGTACAGCCTGTGTTGGGGTATTTGTAGCTCATGCGTGCCTGATAGATGAGTGCTCGAAGTATATATCTCAGACGTGGCGCTTCTTTAGTCGTCTCAGTTTACAGACAGCCACGCTGAGTGTGTTGAGGTGCGACGCCGACCCAACTCATAGCCATTGATGATCGAATGTGTTGTCACGATGAAACAATCCAAGCACTCGTCACACGCGCGTGATAAAAAATGAGAGATCTTCTAATTGTGTGCAGTTCTGCATATGAAAACAAATGTATGCTTTGGAGGTCACCCCTCATTATTTGCGTGGCCTTTTAATACAGTTGTCAGCAACTCATATACATGAGCCAGCAGGAAGCGCCAAAACGGCAGGATGACGAGTCCGATGTGTTCTACAGTGACAAGGATTCTAATCTCCCGAGCACAGATGTAACTGAAGGAGCAGACCGTGCCCCACATCGCTCAATGTTTCGGGCAATGGGGTTCGACGATGACGATTTGAGTTCGCCGATGGTCGGTGTAGCCAATCCTGCAGCTGACATAACACCGTGTAATGTGCATTTAGACGACGTCGCTGAGGCAGCGGTTGAGGGAGTTGACGCTGCAGGTGGGATGCCGATTGAGTTCGGCACGATTACTATCTCAGACGCCATCTCGATGGGAACAGAGGGAATGAAGGCTTCACTCATTTCCAGAGAGGTAATCGCTGACTCGGTTGAGCTCGTTTCCTTCGGAGAACGAATGGATGCACTCGTCACCGTGGCTGGATGCGATAAAAATCTGCCTGGGATGATGATGGCAGCTATACGAACCGACCTCCCGACTGTATTTCTCTATGGAGGATCAATTATGCCAGGTGAACATCAGGGTCGATCTGTGACGATTCAGAACGTTTTCGAAGGGGTAGGAACATTCGCCGAGGGGCAAATGTCTGCCGAGGAATTGGACGACTTAGAGCGGCATGCCTGCCCAGGCGCTGGTTCGTGCGGTGGCATGTTCACGGCTAATACGATGGCTTCAATTTCGGAGGCACTTGGGTTAGCTCCATTAGGTAGTGCCGATGCACCTGCAGAATCGCAAGAACGATATGACATAGCAGCACGGGCTGGCGAAGCAGTCCTCCAGGCTGTCAAGGAAGATCTCCGACCATCAGATATACTCTCGAAGAAATCCTTCGAAAATGCAATCGCGTTACAGGTAGCTATCGGTGGATCAACAAATGCTGTGCTACATCTGTTGGCGCTGGCTGCCGAGGCGGGTGTTGATCTCACAATTGAGGAGTTCGACGCGATTTCACGACGAACGCCAAAGATTGCTAACTTACAACCTGGGGGGACCAAGACTATGAATGACCTCCATGAAGAAGGCGGTGTGCCGGTCATTATTCGCCGACTACTTGATGGTGGCCACTTCCATGGCGATGCAATGACTGTGACTGGCCGGACAATCAAAGAGGAACTCGCGGAACTGGAGCTTCCAGCAGACGAGGAAATCACGAGTGATTTCATTTACCCAGTCGAGGACCCATATCAGGCTGAAGGCGCGATTAAAATTCTGACGGGGAATTTAGCTCCGGACGGTGCAGTGCTCAAAGTGACTGGTGACGACGCATTCCATCATCAAGGTCCAGCGCGAGTGTTCGAGGATGAGGAAGCAGCCATGGAATATGTTCAAGAGGGGCACATCAAATCCGGCGACGTGATCGTGATTCGGAATGAAGGTCCAC
>KE356563.1:441231-445832 GCA_000416005.1 Haloquadratum sp. J07HQX50
CGCGCGGGCCGATGGTCGGACATGTTGCCCCTGAAGCTGCAGTCGGCGGGCCAATAGCACTACTTGAGGATGGAGATGAGATCACCGTTGATATTCCTGCGCGTGAGTTGTCAGTTGACGTTTCTGACGCAGAACTGGACCAGCGCCGCGAGGCATGGACCTCAAGAGACCCACGATACACATCTGGAGTGTTAGCAAAGTATGGTCAAACCTTCGGGTCAGCAGCGAACGGTGCCGTCACGAGTCCTGGTGCCAAGCAAAACTGAGCACCACCTAAGACCGTCCTGAATCGAATCGGATTCGTGATATCTTCTCCGCGCTATCGGTTGGATGTACGACGAGGGCGTGGCGACGGCGTGGGCGATTTGACCGATATGTTGGAAACGCACTGGTCGGTCAGGGTGAACAAGAAGACGCACAACTTCTGGGTGTTCAAAAAGTTCAGCCACCGTCTTGCGTGCGTCTGTGAGGAATACGGTATCAGTCTTGAGGCCGAGTCGGAGACGTGGACGAGTCAGACGTGTCCTGAGTGTTGCGACCACGAGGAGGCGGTTCGCCACAGGAATATGTTGACGGTATGGCTTCGAGGGTCACGCCGACCTCACGGCGTCAGAGACGTTCCTTCGAGAACACAGCCAGACGGAACTCAGGCCGATGGCACGGCCCATGCGATTCGAGTGGGACGACCGCGACTCACACTCTCATGAATCTAAAGAAGTGCGCACACACCCGCACGTTGCCTCCGTGGGTCGGTAGCCGAACCCCCAACGGAGGAATCCTCGCACTTGAGCGCGGGGAGGATGTCAAGCCGAGTGGGCCGCCTCAACGAGTTCATTATATTCAGGCTCTGTCGTTGGCTCATCAGCTTCCCAACTATAGACGACTGTTCCATCCTCATCAAGAATAAACACTGCTCGATTTGAAACACCCATCAATCCGAGCTCGCCAATGTCGATTTCGACATCATACGAGTCGATCGCAGCTCGGTTCATATCACTTATCAAATCAAATGAGAGGTCTTGCTCGTCGCGGAACGCATTCAGTGAAAATGCTGAATCTGCGCTCACTCCAAAGACCGTCGCACCAGCCTCCTCAAATTGATCAAGATGTTCCTCAAGTGCAACCATTTCGTTCGAGCATGGTGGCGTAAATGCACCAGGGAAGAACGCTAATACAACCGGTCCATCACCGAGGGCGTTGTCCAGTGAAAACGATTCCACGTCGCCATTAGCCAGTGTTGCCTCGAATGTCGGAGCAACATCACCATCTGTTGTTGAAGACATAATACTTCAGCTAACTATTTGGAATGACATATAGAAAGTGTGGCGATTGCCGGATACAATTTTCAGCTCTGAGGTAGAGCCCAATCAGATTCTGCTCTCTTCGGTGCATCACCAATCGCGAGACTGGGAATCCTCGGAATTCGATTCATGCACCCAGAACGGTCTCATTTCTTGTGACGCAATGTTTCGTGACGGCCTGTCTGCCAGATGTCTGACGCATTTCTAAATATATTGCGGGAAATGTTGCAATATGGAAGAAGTATCCGTTCAGATAGATCGTGACACGCTCACTGAAATTGAGAAACGTGCCAGTGACGAGGGCTGTTCGCGTTCGGCCGTTTTCCGTGAGATATTGGCCCGTGGGCTTACTGTGGAAAATATTGAGCGTATCGGCCAACATTATTTGATCAAGCGGATGAGCGTCCGGCAAATGTGTTCGAGTGACTGAATTGTTCTATCCGACTCACCTATCTTGATTGCTTCTTGAAGACATGGCTTCCAGCGGAGTACTCTCCAGAGCTCAACTGCATTGTCGGGGGAGTTATTCGCTGTAGGGCATCCACAGGAACAGGACGACCCGCTCTCTCACTTTCTCAGCACAATTCTGAATTGGCCTTTCACCGTGCTCTTTTGAGCCATTTCACTGTACCATGCAGTTCAGCAGTGTATCAAATGCCATTCGACGCTTTAGAACTCCTCGCTCACCATACCGGTGCACTCGTCACGATGCTCCACAGATTCCCCGTTACAGAACGGATATTTCGACGTATGCGATTCAAGAAGCGGTTGAGTGTGATGCCATGCAATTCAAGCTCATGGTTTCATGTGAACAAATCAGGTGGTTCAATCTTATAGAAGAATCCCTCAACACGTTCATACGGTGTCATTTTATTCAGTGCTGTCGTCTCAATGATCAGGGGCTCATCTTCGGGAGTAACCGACAAGGCAACATGGTTGATCTCTACTGGGTCACTGGGATTGTTGATATCCATGAAGACGAACTTAAGATCTAATTCGATCGGCATCGCAAAGAGGATACTCGCAAGAAGAATTACCGAGTCCTCGCAGTCCCCACCAGCTAACAGGAGTGTCTCAAGCGGGAACCGCGGCTTTTCATTGAACTCACTGGTATACTGATTCAGTTGTGTGACGAAGCTCCATGCCGCCCGAACAGCTTTGATGATCGAAGAGTGCCGGTCATACATTTCTTCTGACACGGGGGTGAAACATGAAGGGACGATAAATATGCTATATTGGTAGATGTTTTTCCCATTAGCAAGACTCAGGTATTTACTCTCTTGATTAAATCCAAGCCGATTCAGTTGTAATTGCTTGAGCTGAGAGTATGGTAATTTGCGAACGAGAGTTCCGATCGTGTTCTGTGCTACAAGAGCGGAGCCATCCCACTGCCATGAACGAATGTTACCATCTAAACTGTTATACCGACAAAGGATTGATCCCCTATTTGTTACTGTATAAGGCGGTGAGAGGGAATGACGACTGATATCCTCTGGTTTGTGTTCATGTGTCGGTTTCGTTTCTTGAGTGGGTTGATTGCTCGTCGGTTCGGCCTCGCCTGATACCCCTGTAGGTCGTGCCGACCCACACCCAGCAACAGCAGACGCAGCCATCGTGGCTAGTAGTTTACGTCGTTCCAAACTAATTGAGTTACTCTATTGCACACACATAAATTGATTTCAGTCAGTTTGACATTAATTCACGTTTTATCAATGTATCGTCTTAATCGTAGTTGATGAAAATTAAAAATATCAATCAGATTCGTGACGCTTATTGATTAATCAGCATTCTCAGATCAGGCCGCCGAAGGATCGAGGTTGGAGACTCAGAGTCAGTGGGACCGCTGAGAATCGAACTCAGGTCCTACCGACCCCATCGGCAGAGGATACCACTACCCCACGGTCCCATACTATATCATACATATGTATTTTTATTAACTCCTTCGTTTCGGTGTTTAGGTTTGTGTTATACGTGACTCTCACTCATTTCAGTGTGAACTACTCCCCATACTCGCCAGTTCACGCAAACTTCGTGAGGGTGGGGCTTCCACACTCTCACCGGACTGGTTGCTTCTCTAAGGTGCATGTGAGCAGTCGATTTCGATAGTGGTTAGTTGTGGGGTCTCAATCGCCGCAGGCGCTCTGTTGAACTATCTCACTCACATTCCGACTGTTTGAAATTCACTCCCAGTTTTCTCAATTAGCGCTGATAAGTTTCTCACGACACGTCATGATCGCCGTCAGTAAGATACCGATAGCTCGGGCACTGATATTCTCATATCCACAATGGGTGGTCAAACTCGACAGGCTTGTATGTGGTTCCGCGTAGCTTTGCCAGTGGTTGCGTCACCTAACTTCGCTCAATATTGGAGCGCTTTTTTGACCACGACTTGACGGTCGTTGTATCCAGTTTCGAGCATGGGAATTGAAACGGCGGACGGTTGTCTCTCATGCCTCTCCCACTCGTTTGCTGCGCTCACTCCTTATGCGAGTGAGCCTATATGAGCTAAATTAAGACACGTTCCAATTGCACGACTTCGCCACGGTCTGAGTCAAATGAGCCAACTCGCCGGCCAAGACAGACGGCCGTTCCCGAGGGTGTATAACAGACAAGCAAATCCGTTTGTCCCGCTGTCTGCGCGTCTTTGTCTGCTGTCATGACTCCAGGTGCGTAGACAGGTGCCCCAGTTGCAACAGATTCTGCAGCAGATGGCGCGATAGTCACACCTGGCAGCGGCGCAAGTGCAATCTCAGCCGGATCGATGATTCGCTCAAGATGTTCCGTCTTAGCTTCATCACGCCATACAGCAGCATCGGTCAACTGCGCGGTTGAGACGAGCTCAGAGTCATCAAAGCAGCTAGTTGAGACGCGCCGCAACTCTCCCATGTGTGCACCACACCCTGCTGCGAGTCCAATGTCATGACACAACTTCCGGATATAAGTGCCACTCTCACAGCTAATGCTGAGCAATGCCTGATCTGCATTCCTATCGAGTAAACAAAGATCATACACCTCTCGCGTCCGTAGTTGTCGCGAGACTGCGCTCTTTTTCGGGGGTTTCTGAAAGACCACCGTTTCAAATTGGCTTATCACTGTGTCTAACGGGGTGAGTGGGTCTCCGTGGAGTTCTAATATCGCAATATATGTTTTTGCGGAATCGACCAACACAGGCGCAATACGAGTTGCTGAGGCAAGCATAATTGGAAGCACACCCGTGACCTTCGGATCAAGTGTTCCAGCGTGGGCAGCCTTAGACACCCCAGTGATATCACTTACCCAGGCTGAAACTTGGTGTGCCGA
>KE356563.1:446412-450654 GCA_000416005.1 Haloquadratum sp. J07HQX50
TTCGTCATCATCGACAGTATATCCGTGAATAGCGGCAATGAGGATATTCGGGACCTCTGTCTCACTCCACCTGGCAGTGTTCAAAACGATGTCATAGATCGACTGATCACCAATGTCAATGTTGTAATACTCTTTATATCGTTGAGATTCACTGGTCTCACGGGCTTCTGTTTCGGCTCTAGCTAT
Source organism: Haloquadratum sp. J07HQX50 (assembly GCA_000416005.1). GTDB lineage: Archaea > Halobacteriota > Halobacteria > Halobacteriales > Haloferacaceae > Haloquadratum. The sequence goes on from KE356563.1 coordinate 446,599, forward strand.
CTCGAGAGACTTGTCCTCCCGAGCTGCGATTCGCTGAGCACGGACTTCGAGTGGCGCATCAAGCCAGAGTTTAATATCAGCTTCCTCTCCCGCAAGCCATCCCGCAAGGCGGGATTCAAGCAGAATATCGTCGCCTGTGATCGCGATTTCTCGAAGCCGCTCATCTAGTTCCCGGTCGATGTTGTCATCTGTTTCGGCGTGTTGATTGAATTCGACTGTTGACATTCCAGCGTCTGCCGCCAACTCTCGAAAGATATCGCCGCCGCTAATATGTTGAAGTTCGAATGCCTCAGCTAGCGCTTGAACCGAGGTACTCTTTCCAGCGCCAGGTGGTCCCGAGACGGTCAATAACATACCCATGTTCGTGCGAGCGCGTTGAAAGAGGTTACCTTTGAGAGAGGTGCTCGCATCACAGTCGTGAGTGAACTTCACAGTGCGGCGGTGCCGGCTGTCGGTGTTTAGTCCTGTGTTGTTGAGGTCACTTTTTGGCTCGGTCGTTCTCTTGCGCTGACGTCCAATGTCGGACCTGAGGCCAAAATTATCCCCTGAGGATTGGAATCTCTACCGGTCTGCGACACCGTTCGTCTCACTCTCTCGACGTGTGGAAGGGTTCCGAGAGACGGCGCATCTTCATTTCGGTTATCAGACGAATGCTACATCACGTATACTGATAAGTTTCGATCAGCGTGGTGTTGGAATCCGTACACACCTCACGAGGCAGAGGGAGAGATGTCGATATTGAGACTCTTTCGGATTATTTGCGTAAAGCCCATCGAGCAAAGGAAGTACCAGATAATCCATACCTGGACTGGCCCGAGCACCTGATCTGTCCATGAAACCTTTCCAGCGAGTGGGAGGACGATATCATCAAGGACAATTTGGGCTTCCGAATTGCCCCCAACACCAATTGACCAGTACATCCAAAGAAAGACTGGGATTGTAAAGAACATAATCCATACCATCGGTCGGAACTGCTCTTTAAACATCCCCAGTTGGTCGCCCATTGCATCCATCTGCTCGTTTTGAATCTTGTCTAATGCTTCATCGTCACCCTCTTCCTTGGCTTTCTTGCGCTTTTCTTGGATCTGCTTCATTCGCTCTTGATACATTCCCATTTTCTCCATGTCCATCAAATTCGCCTGTAAGAGCGTTGAATACAGACCAGTGCCAAGCGCTAACAGTAGGACAACTGCATAGAACGGAAGCAGCTCACCCAATGGTCCAAGTGCAATGTCCATGGCTGTCCCGATCAGGTCACGTAGGGGCTTCCATGAATATCCAAGAAAGAGTCCAACAGTGACACCCGCAGCTCCTTTATCATATGTCGACCATGATGAGGAGTCGTCGTCGTCAATCTCGGTCAGTTCGCCGACACCCGCAGACTCTAATGCTGCTTCGGTGGCTGACACATCCTCTAAATTGAATCCCTCTTCGCCCTCAGTCAGGACACCTGATTCAATTAATCGTCCCCAATGGCCGGACGTGATCTCATCTTTGATTTCGATCCATTTCACCTCTCCCTGTTTGTTATGCTCAATGACCGTCTTCACTGCATCCCGCATCCCCGCATCACTCGAGATGAGGTCTTCAACCTTCGATTCGATTCGTGGCATCATGCGTAAATTCGTTTTCGTCAGTTAAGAACGTTATACTCTCGCCAATCAGTCGTCCTCAATAACGCTTGTCAGTCGAGTGAACACTTCTTCGGGACTTCCTTGCCCACTGACGCGCGTGAGCTCGTTTCGCTCATCATAGTATTCGATGACTGGCTCTGTATTCTCTGCAAACACAGAGAGTCGTTCCTTGACTGTTTCTTCAGTATCATCTTCACGCTGTGTCAGTTCAGCACCGCATGCCGTGCAGATTCCAGTCTCTGCTGGCGGTTCAAATTCAGTATGATAGGTCTCACTGCACTCAGGGCAGACTCGACGTCCAGTCAGTCGGACAAGAAGGTCTGATTCCGGAACCTCAAGGGCAATGATATAGTCAAGCTCTGTCATTGAGTCTAAAATCCTTGCCTGCTCAAGATTGCGAGGGTACCCATCTAATACATATCCATCTGCCTCTGAGAGCGCCTCCTTGACGATCGTATTCACAACCGTATCAGGGACGAGCTCTCCAGCATCCATATATTCGCCTGGTGTGTCGTATTTCGTCTCCAAATCAGTGATATCCATCTGCTTGTTCGCTCGAAGAGCATCACCCGTGGTCACATGCTGAATATCGTACGTCTCGGCTAGCCGTGTCGACTGAGTTCCTTTGCCTGCCCCTGGCGGCCCTAACAATAAGATGTGACTTTGCACAGGTGCTTTTTACGGCGATACTGTTTAACATTGAAGATATATTTCTTGCAATTGCATACACACTATATGACCCGTTTTACAGCGTCGACCCCAGACGAGCGCTACGCACTGTTCACTGATGCGTTTGAAGCCTATCAGATGCGTGACTCAGCATATCTGACATTACAAGCTGTCTATGACCCAGCAATTGACACCGAATCGAACACTGGTCCTTGGATTCAGTTCGGAGAGAATATGTTTAATGTCGATGTGACGCCGAAGGAATTGGATGAGCTCAAAACTGTGGTGAGCGAGTATGCTGAATTCCAGATCACCGATATCGATTCACCCGAGTCCGCTGATGGATCAAATGTCAAAATTCGAGCGATAACTGACACACATCGATTGGTTCAGTTTACCGAACGTCTATTCCTCACTGCGTTTGCTCGAGATGAGGAGTATCAGGCATGGGTCACTGAAATATGAACTCAGAGTAACATACATCGGAGTTGTATGCCTGAGAGATGTATGTTATGTATGAGACAACCGAGTGTATTCGTCCCGCAGACGTACATCTTCACGGAAAGTCGTCACATATTGATGCCAACGGGACAACACTCCATGTCGTAGAGGCTGGACCACCAACTGGAGAAGTAATAGTCCTGTTACATGGGTTTCCAGAATTCTGGTACCAGTGGCGCGAATATATTGAGCCACTGGCTGCAGAAGGATTTCGCGTGCTCGTCCCCGACCAGCGTGGGTATCACCTGAGTGGGAAGCCTTCTGGCCTCCACTCATATCTCCCCAAAGCGATGGTTAGTGACCTCAACTCGGTTATTCAGAGTGCAGATGTCACGTCAGCACATGTTGTTGGCCATGACTGGGGTGCAATTATCGGCTGGTGGAGTGCACTCTCTATTCCAGACAAAATCGATTCATTGACCGTCATCAATGCACCGCATCCTGAGGCATTTCGACGATATATTCGCTCACACCCCTCACAGCTATTGCGGAACGGGTATGCACTGCTTTTCCAACTTCCTTCGATTCCAGAGCGTGTTGCTTGCCTGCAGGATTGGCGACTGGTGACCGAAATGATGGATCGAACGAGCAGGAAAAACACATTCTCAGCTCATGACTTTGCAGCGTATCGAACAGCGTGGGAGCGCGAAGATGCGTATTCATTCATGCTTAATTGGTACCGCGCAGTGGGGCGATTCATCCCACGACCGCCACAGCATTTGGTCACGGTCCCAACACAACTCCTGTGGGGAACCGAAGATTCGTTCTTAGAGCAACCACTAGCCGCTGCAAGTGCGCAGTGGGGAGAGAAAATCTCGGTGAAGTTAGTCGACAGAGCCACCCATTGGCTCCCACATGAACATCCAAAGTACGTCCGCCAGCAGATTGTCTCACATGTCGACTCCGACTCTAACTCAGAGCCAGAATAAGAGTGAATACCTACAACAACAGAACTTGGCTGTGCCGTGTTTGTATGTCCTAGTGGGCTAACCGGTGTGGATAACATATTAAGATAGGTCGCGTCGCATTGCAATTTCAAACCATGGACATAGTCGAAGCTGCCGATACCACGATGGATTCTCGTGTAAATGCAGATAGTCAGCCCACAGTAGCCCTGCGATTTCGCTCTCATCTGGTTGCAGGCTAATATCGGTCAGCACCACTTTGAGCACTGCACACACCTCCCACTCCAATCCCTCATTCTCATAGTACCGCTTATATTCGAACTGGTCTGTGAGTTCGACCGTGTCAT
>KE356563.1:452276-453752 GCA_000416005.1 Haloquadratum sp. J07HQX50
CGGCAGTTGCTCATGAATTTACCGAGGATATTATAGAGTGGTTCTATAAAGAGAGTGTCCCTGCGATTGATCATATCGATACTCGCGAGTTAGTAACCTCAATACGCAAACAAGGGGCGATGCAGTGCGGCATCGTGGCCGGACCGGACGTTACACCAACTGAGGCGGAGGCAGAGCTCAGTCAGTGTCAATCAATGAGTGATCACGTCGATATTGGGAAGCGTGTCACGACCGTTGAACATACCACGCACGGAACCGGTGATATCGACGTTGCGCTCATTGACTGCGGTGCAAAAATGTCGATCGTTGATTCACTCGTTGAACGAGGGGCAACAGTCAATATTCTCCCGTTTGATACGACCCCTCATATCATCTCATCGATGGATCCAGATATTTTGTTCATCTCAAACGGACCGGGGGACCCGGCAAACTTCGAGGCTGCGGAGGCACTTGTCGCGGAATTAAACGGTCAGATTCCTATTGCAGGAATCTGCTTGGGCCAGCAAGTCATCGCCAGAGCGCTGGGAGGAACGACGGAAAAAATGGACTTTGGACACCGCGGAATCAATCAGCCAGTGCGAGATCTCGACTCAGGAAAAGTCGTCATGACAACGCAAAACCATGGCTATACTGTCGGCGAACCAGGTGATACCCTGAGCGTGCGGCAGGTAAATGTGAATGATGGGACGGCTGAGGGTCTCGTAAATGAGGAGTTAGATATCATTACCCGCCAGTACCATCCTGAGGCACACCCTGGACCGCATGACTCACTCGGATTTTTCGATGAGGTGCTTTCCATGACTGAGCATGATGTCCTCAAGCCATCGATGACTACAGATCAGTAGCGACGATGACACGTGGTCAACTACCCAACCCTACTTCGCTCACCCCCAGAGGGGTTCGCTCGTTGAGGGTGGGGCTTGTTAGTGGCCTCTTCGTCTCACCCATAACAAGAGCTGAACTGTCTGCCCTCACTTGGCATCGTTGACCCCCGATTCAGAGCATATTGACTAATGCTCCTCCCGCCAAGCGGCTGATGGCCTCGCAGGAGTTTTGAATTAAATGCTACGCTGCTCTTGCCTCAAGTTGTCGGGTTCCTCCCCTCTCTACTCATCAGCAAAGCTGACTGCTTCAGTAAGGGGACTCCAGGTTAAAAATATTGAAATCTCCAAGGATTTGATTCATATCAAAGCCTCGGGCGTATCCAGGTCGAAAAGGTAATATCTGGGTGGAATAGGTCTGTGCCTCGGCTTTGTTCCCGATTGGAAATCGAAGATCTCCGTGATGACGTCCGAGTTCGTCTCCTGAACCACTTGACCCCGAGAGTGAGGATCGTAGGCTTGGCTAACGTATTCCGTTCGCTCAATGCACTGTTCGATCGTATATCAATCAAAGCGTCACCACCTGCTCCGACGCAGTGCGATTCCTCCCAGAGGCCACCATCTCACAGGCACTGTTGTAACAGGGGTTCGTACT
>KE356563.1:453772-460226 GCA_000416005.1 Haloquadratum sp. J07HQX50
GAGGCTGGATTTCTTGAGTCATCGGTTCACTGAGTTGTGCTTCAGGGTCCTGCGTATTTTCCAACGCCCACATCAATTTTACAACCGCTGTCTCGGGAAGCATATCTTCGAGTTCAATCACGCCTGCATCCAGCAGATCACGTCCGGTATCATAGACACGATCACAGACCCGTCCAGAGAGGCACTGACTCGTCATCCCTACGATTACGCCCTCATCAACGAGTGAGTCAATAAGTGGAATGAACTCTGTGTTTACGTGTCCAAGACCTGTCCCCTCAATGATGAGACCTGCTGGATTCAGATCCGCTAACATCGTCTCATAGTGGGACACGGACATACCAGGAGTAAACTTGATCAATGAGACCCGCTCATCTAACTCAGGATGAACGGCTAATTCCTTTCCTTCCTGTCGACTAACCGGTCGATTGAATTGGACTGACTCATCCGCATAGTTGACATACCCAATAGGATCGGCTCCGAGTGTCTCGAACGCATCTCGTCGTGAGGTGTGATTTTTTCTCACCCGTGTTCCTCGATGAAGCGCACAGGCGTCATCGGCCATCGAATCATGCATGCATACGAGAACCTCGGCTGTCTCAGTCTTAGCCGCCTCAACTGCACAGACAGCGTTCATGACATTGTCAGACGATGGCCGATCAGCTGATCGTTGACTCCCAGTAAATACGACCGGAACCGGCGTCTCAATCATGAACGAGAGTGCTGCTGCGGTATACTGCATTGTATCTGTTCCGTGCATGATCACCACCCCATCTACACCCGCTGAAATCTCTGCTGCGACAGTCTCTGCGAGGTCTTGCCAGACCGACGGAGTCATATTTTCTGATAGAATGTTTGCAACGACGTTCCCGCGGTAATTTGCTCGGCCAGCAAGGTCCGGGACTGCACGTAAAACGTCTTCAGCGTCGAATTGCGCAGTAACCGCCCCTGTTCGGTAATCGACTGTCGAGGCAATTGTTCCGCCCGTCGAAATGAGCGAGACTGTTGGGAGGGAGTCATCGAAAGAGATGCGTGAGGTTTCAGTCTCCATCTGCGCAGATTCAATCTCATGTGCACCGCTCTCGATCACATCGACCTGAGCGGCTTCTCGGTCTATCCCAATATTATACCCGCCGGATAGCTTGAGCACCAGATGCTCCAGGGTTGAGGATGGAAGCACGATTCCCTCATGAGTATGTTGCCCGCGCGTCACACGAACGCGGTCACCAGAGTTCATGATTAGGTGCATTCGCCGGGTACTATTGAATCCATCCTCTCCTCGTTCAGCAAGAGAATCCTACATTCACCGCTGGAGTCAATCGCTAAAACTCCAGTAAGAAACCGCCACTCAAGATGAGATGATTATTACTTCTCGAAAAATTACGGCGTTTCGAGGAAACACAGCTTCATGGGATGAACCCGACAACGGCCGAAACAACGAGGACGGTTCGTCTCGTTGATTATGGTCCCAAGTACGAGGGAAGGATACGCCACCGTGGCGGGAGATCCCGCTATCTCGGTCGGTGGCCGAGCTGGCACGGCCCACAACCCCACTGTCTCCGACGAGTGGGGGACCTCCCCGTCGTGAGAGAATGTCCGTAACTGCGACGACCCGGGTAGCTCGTCCTCACGCGAAGTGATTGAGCCTATGTCATCGACTCCTCAACAGACAATATCGTCCAGCGGTGTGTCGAGAATGTGAGTCACATCAGCTCAGCAGAGCCGCTAAGAGTCTGCCAGAGTGAGAACAACGACTCGAAGAGCGTGAGTCGCCACGCAAACCATCTGCTACACGACTGGCGTTCGACCGCTCTTTACAACAGTCTCGGATACAAACCTCGGGTATCGGACCGTGGAAGTGTCCGAAGGCCGCATGAAGAGTACTATATTGACTTCTTCTCATGGCTAAATACATGAGATTTCCGAAAGAGATATTCAGCTGACGCGCTTCCTCAATGGTAAATTACCGTTTCGCGTCACGCGTCAGCGGTCGCCGCCCGGTTACGACCCAGGACGTGTTTTCCAGCACGCACAGTCGGCTCAAAGCGAGCTTCCTCCTCACAGTTCAGCGAATCATGATTTGTCGTGAGTTGAAGCGGTTTCGTTCTAACTCTGTGCACAAGGAAAAGACCCAGAAGGGACTACCACATAGAATTCATATGAGCGAAGAGGGTACGACATCACAATCAACCGTAGACGTATCAGCACCTGCAGTGAGCAGTGATGATGCAGTTGAGTATGACCAAGATCAAGAGCGAAACGCTTCACAATCAACTCAGAGTAAGGGGAGTTGGATCAGTTCAAGACTCAAGTCTGCACTGATGATCATCGCGATTGCAATGAGTGGGCTACTTGTCGGAGGTGCAATCCCACTGATTGGTACGATTGGTCAATTTGTTGGTCTCTTCACGGGGATGTTTATTTTTGGACTCCTCTCGTCGAAACGTCAATACGTTCTGGTTGGGGCAAGTGGTGGCATCTCAGCCGTCGCACTCACACTCATATCCACAGCGTTCAGTGTTGTCGCCCCGTTAGCGTTCGATCTAATTCAAGAGTATGGAATTTGGATAGCAGGCGCTGGACTCATAGCTGGGGTCATAAGCTCAATTGGAGGCTACTACTTTGGTCGCGACTTGAAGACTGGATTAACCAAGAATATCTGAGCCTGCTTTGCTCATTACAGAGTTTTCAGGTGAAAGTCCTCAAAGGCCGAGAGCCGACACCCGGTGATACGTCGGATATTTTGAGCCATGTTGATTAGAATGCTAACTCTGGAGGAAAATATGCATCCTTCGTGTAAATGAGTCTGAAGCCAGCTATCTTGCTCGGGGGCCGCCCACAGCCAACGACATAACCCCACCATACATGAGTGCTGAATTTGCTACCGTGGGTCGCTCGGTCTGCGACCGGAGCGCTCAGCGGCTTGAGTCTGGGATGTCAGTGGCACCTGCTTGATCACCGTTCGTCAACTCTCCTGAGAGTCCACTCTCCTGTTCGCTCATGGAGTTCAACGATTCCATGTTCTGCAAGCCGGTTGATAGCAGTTTGAATCCGGCGCTCATCGACTCGCAGACTGCGTGCCAGTTCTTTCGTAGTCAGCGATTTCCCTGCCAACTCGCCAAGCAATTCAGCATAAAACCGACTGTCTATGTCAGATCCCAGTTGCTCGTCTAATCGATCAAGCACAGCCGTAATCCGACCGTGGACCCACCGTTGCGCCAACGATAACTCAGATTCGAGTTCGTCCAGTGCCTGATACTCCGCTGCTAAGTCCTTTATTTCAGCCGTATCAAACTCGGTTTCATTCTGTTCTTCTGATAGATGGATCGAAATATATTGACACCGGCCGCCCATATCGAGATTCTGACTCGCAGGATACGCACTTTTTGCACCAAAGCCATGTGGAGAGACGTTGACTTCTAATCGGAGGTTGCGGGCAATATGAAAGTATTTTCGCCGTCGCTCATCAACTTGGCTCTTGATTAGATTTGCCTCCTCTAACTTTCGGAGGTGGTCGATTACCGCTTTTGGACTGACACCAATATACTCGCTGATTTCTGTAACATAACACGGCCGATGTGAGAGAAGTCGAAGGATACGCCGCCGGTTTTCGTTACCCAGGAGATCTAGAAGTACCGCCGCGTCCATAACTATAGGTAAATAATTGCGTTATAAATACATTCTGTTCGTGGTGCCCACAGAGGAACTCATTTATTCGCCAGACTGCGCCGGGGTATGACGGTCAAATATCCAACTCGCAATGCCGACAACACTTAAAGTAATGAACACTGACAAAGTAGCCAATATCAGGCCGGGATCATATCGAAGTGGTGGAAACATGCCGAATCCATAATCATAGAGATCATTCAACAGGAGGAGAACAAGTGCAGATACTAATGCGATTGTATTCGTCTTTGCATAATATGGAATTGTTGAGGCCTGCAAAATAAACAGTGCATGTGTCAGCATAATTCCCCAATACTCCCAGAGTAGTGTCGCGGAGAATCCAAAATAAAGATCTAATCGCAAATTGAGGGCCACAATTGTCCAGAGCCCAGATTTTAACAACCAGACAAAGGCAAGCGTGTGAATGATTTCGACAACTGTGTTAGAGGGCTGTGTGTCGAGAGATGTTCCAGCTAATGGAATTAAGGTGGCAACCGAGAGTGCTGCAAGCGCCAGTGCAGTCGGCGAGTCACCAAATAGTGGATAAAAAATTGGTGAGATATCACTCAACGACGGTGAAGAGAGAACATAGAAATTAATCCCGATGAGAAATGCATACGCGTCGATACAGAGAAGCAGACACAGGTTTGTTTGACTCCCAAGATACGAGTTCAGCAAGTGGCGATCGAATGGGCGGCGAATACAACGTAAGCGAGTGCCAGTGTCTTCATTATTCGCCATGAGTTTCAATTCGATGCAGCTACTGCAAATGATTATCGCCTGCGATAATAATAAAATCTGTCGAGGAAGGAAAGCATATTTACAAAATGACAGGAGATACTGTCCAACGCTATGGACTGTGGGTTAATCATTTTAGATGGCTGGGGGTATGGAGAACATACGGCCCGAGATGCAATCAAAGCGGCAGAAACTCCAACCTTCGATGCGGCCATGCATCGTGGAGCGTCAGGTCAGCTGACCGCCTCTGGGCGAGCGGTTGGACTCCCGAAAGGTCAGATGGGCAATAGCGAAGTGGGGCATCTCAATATTGGAGCTGGGAGGGTCATCAAACAGATTTACACCAGAATTGAAGATGCGATTGCAGCGGGGGAGTTTGTCGATAACGAGGCACTCTCGGATGCGTTCGAGAGGGCTGCGCGGACAGACGTAAATATGCATTTTCTCGGTCTTGTGAGCGATGGAGGGGTCCATGCTGAGCAGAATCACTTACATGCACTCATTGAGCTGGCTGCTGAACATGGGTTAACTGCAGTCACGCATGCGTTTATCGATGGTCGAGATACAGACCCACATGGTGGGGAGAGGTATCTCCGTCGGCTTCAGGACCACATTGCCAAGCAAGGAACAGGTGAGGTTGGGACAATTGTTGGTCGCTATTATGCGATGGATAGAGATGAAAACTGGGAACGAACGCATCTGGCATATGATGCGATTGTTAATCACAATGCCCCACACACAGCTAAATCGGCGGTCACTGCCGTCAAGCAATCATATGACCGCGGTGACTCTGATGAATTTGTCGAGCCTACTCTTATTTCTGACAGGCCACCAATTCGTGCAGATGATGTGGCTATCTGCTTTAATTTCCGACCGGACAGGGTGCGGCAGCTGGTTCGAATGCTCATAGATCACAACCCAATGTGGGAGCTCGAGACAACTCCACCAAAGATTCATCTGACGACAATGAGCGAATACGACAAATCATTCTCGCTTCCAGTTGCTTTTCAGCCGGAGACTCCAGAGAACACTCTCGGAAAAACACTCGCTACAGCCGAGAAGACGCAGTTCCGCATAGCCGAGTCAGAGAAGTATCCACATGTAACATACTTTCTGAATGGGGGCAGGGAGATTCAATTTGCTGGTGAGCACCGAGAGATAATCCAAAGTCCAGATGTGCCAACTTATGATAGCGCACCAGAAATGAGCGCAGCCTTGCTCACAGACACTGCTATTGAGCACATACAAACATCTGATCCCGATACGATGATTCTCAACTATGCGAATCCTGACATGGTTGGACATACCGGCGATTTCTCAGCGGTGGTAGCTGCTGTTGAAACCGTAGATAGACAGCTTCAGCGGGTACTGAAGGCTTGCTTTGCTGCGGAGAGCCATGTTCTCATAACTGCTGATCATGGAAATGCAGACAATATGGGAACGACTGAGACTCCACACACGGCGCATACGACCAACCCTGTCCCATTTGTATATCTCTCCCCACAGGATGATGATGGAGACAAAGCAGTTCGGCCGAATGGATCGCTCTGTGACATCGCGCCTACAATACTAAGATTGATGACACTCGCTCCTCCCTCAGAAATGACTGGCCGTTCGCTGCTCATCCAGACTGAATCTACAGGCTGAGCAGGGCGAGTGTCTCGAGGCTTCCAGACAAGGTACTTCAGATGACCGATATATTCAACATCACTGTTTGTGTGGATTCAGTACGGAGAGCGTTCGAGTGATGCATAAAGAGAATTCACGAGGTAGCTCGTCTGGTGATGATCGTATTGACAGAGGACTTGATCTACTCCGACATATGCAGATAGACTCACTCACACTCTCTGAGATTGTCGATCGTATTGAAATGATTTCGAGCGACCCAGCTATCACGAGATCAATTCTTGAGCAGGCGACGACCCACGGAATCCTTTCACGAGAAAACGGTTCGATACGGAAGGGGGTCCACCACCCTGGTGCTACCGCTGAGCCAACAGTCGAGCAAAGAACCGGAGAGTATCAGTGTCGCCGATGCGGATCATCGCTCAAG
>KE356563.1:460959-464245 GCA_000416005.1 Haloquadratum sp. J07HQX50
TCGCTTACCTCAACTCGCTCTGCCCGATGAGAGTATTTCGTGACTGATTCATCACTCAATAGTCCATCGGCACGATATAAGATCGTTCTGGCAGGGGTGATTGTCACGCTGTCATCACCTCCTATTGATTCATGCACCAGTACCTCGTCATCACCGAGAGCCGATGCAACGAGTTGTGGTTTGCTCATGTCTCCGAAAACCCTCCCAGCTATCATAAATCCGTGGGTCAAAGTGTCATTTATTCCCACAATCATCAACGAGGATTCCAGCTCGGTCAAATAGTGACCGAAACACAATCTCGTTTGAATACGCGACATACATTTGTCGCGTCCTGATGTTCAAGAGCAGAACAGGGGTATCATTGCTGTCGCCGCGTGGGTTGTGGCGATTTTGACGAGACTCAGAAACAACAGTTACCACGACTGGTATATCGGCCAAGGGGTTCAGAAGACATCATCCGCTCGCTGTGAAGCGATATCTGATTCTGGGCTCACGACGCAGGAATCAGATGCTGTTGGCTACCATGATGATGTTCGACAACACATGTTCGGCCGAGTTGCGAAGGTTTAAGATGTTCTTGAGGTTATTTGAGAGTGCGCCCGGGTGGCTTAGTTGGACATAGCGCCGCACTCATAGGGTTTCTTGAGATTCGGTGCGGGTCGCCTCGGAAGCCTCCGACATCCTGATGAGGCCCGCCGAGCCTCTAACCTGGGATATGCGGAGATCGTGGGTTCGGAGCCCACCCCGGGCATAATCCGAGTGGACTTGACGACACTGGCGATTTTGACATGTAGATAGTAACTCACAGGTGCTTTTGGACAACAGATCCATTTGGGCGCAGTAGCACCAGGACAGCTGATATTCATTTGTCGTCTCACATCAAGGGCAGAAATATCGATGTTCGGAGGCGGCAAAAATGCAGAACACACTACTCTCTCAATCGCTTATATCCTTTCAGTCAGGAGTCAAAATTGACGCCACTCTCGTTAGCAGCGATGTTATCAATTAGTTGATGTGCACACTTTGTGTGAAGCGTGCTCGTATACGCCCCATCGGTAGTCCCAGCTTGTGGAGACAGTGTGAGTTCGTAATGGTTCTTCCCTGTTATTAACTCATCACATAACGGACAGTTGGTCTCTTCAGGCCAAGATGTCAAACAGAATCTATCAGTTCCATCCGAATTGTATAGCTTTCGTATCATCTCTTGACCACGAAGACGGGCAATCGCATTTTTGATATCTGTTTCAGGCTGATCGGCTCGGGAAATAAGCGTATCTTGTGACAATGGTTCACCAGATGATCTAATTTCTTCAATAATTTTTCGCTCGGCAGTAGAAACCACGACTATACTCTCATTGATAATTCGCATGAATAAAAAATGTCGAGTCTACGGGCGAAGTGGGACATATACTCCGGGCCTGCCCACAACTAACGACACGTCATGTCATCTCCGGGCTGTCGGAATTTGATTCGAACATTACTGAGCGTGAATTTGGAATGCAGGCTTATTCTATATGTAGAAATCTCCTCAACGCTTCATCAGAGAGTTAATTCACTTCTCACACAGTGGCTGTCATCATACAGGAAATGTTACTTCATCGATTAAATCACATGACATACTCAACAGGGAAACTAACTGCCAGTGAATATCCTAACCCTGCTCATGCTGATACGCCCGCTGAGGGCTTGCCGGTCCGAAGACGCTTCAGACGACGTCTGACGGCCCGTGAGGTGGTCTCTCACGAACGCTGCATCTACGAATGGAAAACCGACAACGTGAATAAAGAGACCGCAGCCTCCACAGGCGCTGATACAGAGCGTCCCACTCCTGTCTCTTTGGGGCCGCGAGATAGAATATTCCACGCCACGGGTCCCTATCCATCTTGAAGCCACACACCGGACAAGAGTCCTCACTCACCCGCACCCGCAATGAGTTGTCGATTTCGACGCCACACTGAACGCACTCTCCGGTCGCGTTCTCTCTGGTTCAATCTCCACGAAGTGCGTCCGTTGCGTTTGCACTGTGAAAGTGTATGGAAAACAATGAGGAGCTGTATCTTCTTCCGACTGCGCTGGTTGTCCCTTGCGCAGACTGCAGCGCTTCTTGAGAAGGGGGGCTTAGCATCTGTGATCAGCTACGGATATAATGATGATTTCGACACTACGCTGTCGTCAGTTCGATATTCGCGTCGGCAAGATATGTTACGACATATTCATGTAGCATCTCAGTCGCGATTGGTGTCCTAAATGCCGACAATTCCGAGTGTTGCGAATCAGCCTCAAAGTGGGCCGTCTCAGAGATAGTGACCTTGTATCCGACCGGAATATAGTGTTTCGAAGAGACAGATGGAAATTCAGACTCCGTATACAAATGCTCGTACACACCTAAGCGCCGGTCTATCTGCACGTCTACTCCAAGTTCCTCGCTTCCAACCCGCGACACAGCCGCAGTGAGTGTTTCATTTTTGTGGACCCGACCACCCGGTACAAACCACTCATCCTCTGCTGGGGGATTCACTCGCCGGCCTAATATGATGTCATCTCCTCGCTCAACAACCAGATCAACTGAGACGATTGGCATCTGTGAGACGACCGTTCTCCACGTCTCTTCATCGATATGTGTATTCCTTTTCATCATGAGATAGATGTATTTTGCTCGGAAATCCCAGTCCTCTCAGTGAGACATTACACGGCGGTCCCATCACCAGATGTCCCGACAAGCCACGTCCCATACACGAGTGACGCTGCGCCCGGAATCAAAGCTAATGTGGATAGTTGTGATGCATTCGGTAGAATTCCAGGAATCATCGTTATCACCCCGACGATCATGAGCAGTGCACCCAGTGCCACTTGACGATTCTGAAGCATGTCTATAGATGGATATCTGAGCAGTGTAATATGGAAGTTGTGTTTTGAATTCACTGACAAATGCATCGCGTTTTCACCGTCACTGAGAGAACACTGCAAACCCGGTCAAGGAGTATCCTCACCCAGACGATAGCAGCTGTCGGCACTGTGATTTTCTTGATTCGAAGCGGAACGCGCCAACCGGCGCTCCAAGCCTGACGAGTGCGGGTTCACATATTAATACTGGTCAGATTACTAACGACTGATAGAGTGAGGATCACTTGATGAGGCAGGTGATAAAAAATGTGGAATACGCAAATCCCATCTGAACGGGCAGTAACAGCTTAATTACCCTTTGGTCAGAGCCTGATTATGGGTCAATCGAATACCTACAGTTTTTTTATTGGTTTGACGAACATATTGATGATGAATTTAGACA
>KE356563.1:465867-469051 GCA_000416005.1 Haloquadratum sp. J07HQX50
TAGAGCGCGCGATCGCGAGGAGATGGAGTCAGAGATGCGAGTTCGTGAGGTATCTGAAGCTGGACGATATAAGTCGTACTATGATGTTGACCTCTCTGATCGATCATTTTATGACTTAGTCATAAACACCGCACGGTGGAGTCCAGAGGCGACTCTCGATATTGCTCTTACCGCGATTGAAGAGTATCAGCCGACTGATGATGAAGGTGCATTCCAGAGACCGGATCTGACATTCTGACATCTTCACATTGATGTAACCGGAGTGAGCCGCTCACTCTCTTTGCTCAACGAATGGCAGAAGCCAACGACTTAAGTTGGGAGAGGATATCAAAGAATAGAATGTGTCTTATTTCATATATTCCACAGGGTGGCGACAATGACTTTTGAATTCGTGAATAAAGGAGTGATTGAAGATGGCTGATCTAAATACCGTCGCAAAGCAAATTCACAACCTTTCGCCCGAACCAATTCGGCTTTTCCTGTCAGATGGGAGTTCAGGCATATTCGAGATGAATAATACGGAATTCTTCCAACAAGAGTTCCAAGCTGAGGGATCGAAAAAATCAGATGATGCAGCCTATCGGTTTATTACGAGCGATGATTATGAAGAAGTACTGGTTGGTAAACAGGAGCCAGAAGCAGATGAGTGGACGATGATAGGCGAAATTCTTCGTGTTGAAGCAACTTCCTCCGAGGGTGCCGAAGAGGTGTCACTTGATGAGTCACATGTACGGGAAGTAGATCGCTCTGATAACTAAAGCACACACAAGTGATTCAGCTTCACTTGTGGCAATCAAGTCGTTGCTGAGCATTCGCTCATATGTGCACACGCTCACTATTTCGTTTGAGTGAGGCTCTGATCACGAGTGACTGAAATGCTCTGAAACCGCTATTATTTCTACGAGTGTCTGCCATTTAATGAGCATGAATCCGATCAAAATAAGCGAAAACCCACTGATGGTGTATACTGTTGGAATTTCATCAAGAAACATCCACCCAGCGATTGCTGCAAACATCGGAGCGACGTACGAGACCAGATTAATTTTGATGGCGCCGACTCGATTCAGTAGATTAAAATAGATCAGAAACCCGAGCGCACTGGCAACCACGGACAAGTAGAGTAATGCGGCAACTGCCTCACCACTCCAGATAACAGCAGACACTGACTCGCCAGCACTGGCGCTCACTGCATGCATAATGGCCGCTCCTCCAATCATGGCCCATGCTTCCAGCGTTTCGATCGAAATTGAATCGTCGAATCGTCGAGTAAGAACAGAGCCAAATGCGAACGATCCGGCTGCAGCTAAAATGAGAAGCTTCCCCGACCCGCCTTGAGCGATGATGAGGCTCGGATCCGGGCGGGCCAATAGTATCACCCCAAGTAATCCAATAAATAGTCCACACATACCAACTACACTGAGTTGTTCAGTGGGAAGAAAAACCCGGGCAAGGGCCGTCGTCAGAATCGGTGAGAGGCTAATGATCACAGAAGCCGCTGCGGAGGTGACAAGCGGATCAGCCTCTCCGATGAACAACAGCACGTGGTACCCTGCGAATATAAAGAGCGCACTCACCAGCACACTCGCCCATGCCCCACGCCCGCGTGGAACCACAGTATCATTCACGTACGCCGCGTAAGCAAGCATGACCACTCCTGCAATGTCGAATCGAAATGCAGCGAACAGGATTGGTGGAAAGAACTCAAGACCAGCTTTGATTGCCATGAAAGCTGATCCCCAAGCTGCTGCGAGCAACAAAAAGAGTGTCAGAGTGCGAGATGAAGACACGGGTACTCTTTTGAAAACAACTGATTCAATCTTTCGCTATCTCCAACGGTGTCCCCACATTGCCCCTCAGGAAATCTGGGATATATTTATAAATATCCCGTTTTTGAGTAGTTATATGGGCAGCTATGCCCGGCCAAACCTCCGCGACCTGTTTGATGAGTCACCAACTCCACATATCGCTCATCCGCCGCGTACTCACCATCGGCACTATTACGTGGCAACCGATGGCTCGTATCGACCTGAAGGCGGCGGACTTGGAGTTGTAATCGAAACTCACGATGGCCAGCGGGTCACACGGATTGCCATCCCAGATTCAGCACCAGATAATAATGTTGCAGAGTATCGGGCATTGCACCTTGGATTAGATACTCTCGCTACGCGGACACCACCACACGCACGTGTTGGGGTACTTGTCGATCACGATGCCCTGGCAGAGGCAGTGAACGGTGAGATACTCGGTGCCGGGACACGTGAGTGGGGTCATGTGACAACCCCACAGATACCTCCCGGAAGCGAAAATCACTGGCGGGGAATTCGCGCACGAATAGCTGGATTTGAAGAGATTCGCGCAGCACGTATCAGTGGCAGAGAGAATCCAGCGCATCCACTCGCAAATACTCCTGAGGAGTATACACACCTTGACGAGTCCTCTTGCCGGTGCGTTCTACCTCTGTTACCTGACTCAACTACGTCAAAGGTATCTGAGACGCCAGAATTCCCACCTCCATCTCGCAATGAATCACCAGCCAGCGATTAGTTTGATAACATCTCCTCGCGTCTCAAGATGTGAGTCTCTCATCCGATATTCACCAAATTGGTCAATCCTGAGGCTCGAAAATCGGGGATGTACTGAATAGTCGACCGGTAGCTCTGCCACGAAGCCGATAGTTATAGATCAAAACGGATTCGAGCTACCTCGTCGTTCCACGACCGTCGGCACGGCGGAGTTCCTCTTTGACGAGATAAAAACCGAGTCGGCCGTTAGCTGTCCATACAGATCTCTTCCACACACTATTTCAGGAGTCAATGGTCTCGGCGTCAAGTGGGTCAAGACGCAGTATGTCTCGTCATTAGGCTCACATTTTCGATTCCCAATCGGGAACGACCCCAGGCTTGACAGTAGACTCCCGTTCTATCCGCGCAAGCCAAAAGGCGCGTAATCACCGTTCGCGCTCAGCGCCCCTGAGTTGAGGGCCAGTTGACTCGTTGGCCCGTCCAGCACCAGACGTGAGTCAGTGCTGTGACGCCACCCGATATCTCAGGCGGCGTTGTAGTCGGTATTGAGTTCCTTCCCGCGCTTCAAGCCACTCGGACCCGCCAGCATCACGGTTGTCTTCGTGCGTGAAGCCACACTCGCCGTGACTGCACACCGCTGCGACCGCAGGGGCAACACCGTC
>KE356563.1:469071-471570 GCA_000416005.1 Haloquadratum sp. J07HQX50
TGTCGAGCGTGGCTTGCGTTCCACACTCTGGCGTCCGATACTCCGCAAACGGTGTTTCTCTTGTCGTCTTTGGGCATGACGAACTCGGCTCTCACGCGGTCACCCACAGTTGCGAGCGTCACGTGGTCATTATCATAGCGAATGGTGCAGTGAGCCCGTTGTACACGACAACGTCTCCTCGAAACTCAGGTTTGCTAGCCCTCTTAACGTCTTCGAGGATGTGGTCTTTGCAGCTGCCGAGCGCGTCGTGGCAAGGTCGCGGGCACTTTGGACAAGACTGGCTTGCAGACCTGTCTGCTCGTCCTTCTGTATAGGTTTGTCGAGCGTGTTCTTCGTGTTCTCGATTTTCGTGGGGTCGTCATTCCATCCAGTGTCGGCCACGTGTTGGGTCGGTTGGCGGAATTGCTCGAACGTCGCATCGAGAACGCTGTGAGCGTCCTCGGGAACCTCAAGGTTTAGTTGGATGTTCCTGACGACCTCCATATTTCATCAGTATTATAAAATATATTTGATATAATTTATGTGAGTAGTTGGAAGTCGGCCTTGCCACCGTGCGTGGTTTGTGTCATCGAGTGTCGGCCTTCTCTCTGATCTCAAGCGCTGGAGTATCCGCCCTGCAATCTGGATGAAAATATCGGATTCATTTAGTGGCTAAGTTTACCAGCATTCCGCTTGAATCTCTATAATCGGATATCCATACACGGGCGATATATTTCACTCAGGTGAGGATAATGGCTACATTTGGGAGATAGATATCATTGGGAGCATTCTGTTTTCTATCACCAGTGAAGATATCACGCGGGTAATGTGAGCAGTGTGTCAGTGTCATTGGAATATGATCACGAGAGGTCGAATTACGCTGAGAGAGAGTCGACGTGATTTCAAATCATAATTACGGGACTTCTCTACAAACCTGATAACGACTGTCTTTCTAAAGAGTTGTTGCCAGGCTCGAAGATCTACGCTTAGATAACCACCCGAAGACAGATTCATTCGATAGGGGAAGCAAGCCGAGTGCCTTCGGGTCGGACAGCAGTCATCGGTCTCCTCATTGAGAAGCGTCCCTGATTCTCAAAGTGACTCCGAGGGAGTCCACTCCTGCGCATCGTCGAAAAGGATCTGCCGATGAGGATATGCAAATTCAATTGGCTTCTCACTTTTCTCGACCATGCTCAAAATGGTTTCGCGGACAGACGCATCAACTGCTTCAACTTGGTATGGACGTTCGACCCAATATCGAAGTTTGAGCACGATACCATCATCACCGAAGTCGTGTATCAACACGGTCGGTGACGCTGGATAACGAGCGGTTCCAATCCGAATATCAGGCCCACCTTCGATGACATTCTCGACCTCTGCTGCTGCTCGGCGTATGAGCTGCTGGGCATGTGTAATATCGGACTCATATGTAATAATTACCAGTAGTGAGCGCCGTGTCCGTTCGTCTTCCGCTGAAAAGTTGGTGACGAGTTGATCTCGTATCGCATCATTTGGGATAACTAAGAATGTATTCTCGAGTGTGAATATTTTGGTATATCTGACGGTGATATCATCAACAAATCCTCGGTTTCCATTATCTAGTTCGATCAAGTCGCCGATTTCATAGGGCTGATCGGCTAAAATGAAGAGTCCATTCATCACACTCCCGACAAGAGGTGCGAGCACAACACCGGCAACGACTGAGAAAACCGTCACTGAGAGGACGAGATCACCTACTTGGAATCCGAGAATAGACAGACCTACTGCAACACCACTCAAAGTGACAGCAAGACGTACCGTTCGAAGGACAGTCTGTGCGATACTCTGGCGTTGAAAGCGCCTCGCAACTGGCTGGTCGATCAATCGAACGACATACCGTGAGAGGAAACCCGCGGTGAGCACGATCGATATAGCCAACAAAATCCGCCAGCCTGGAACGTATATCCAGTCAGGAATTGCATCGGAGAGCGGGGATATTAATTCATGCTGAAAACCCGCTGTTCGATGAAAGGGAACTACTTTATCTCCTCTCAATCGCTACACCCATACAGTTGAGCGACGGAGAGAGGAAATAAAATAATTCCCTTTGATGTATTAGTACTCATTCACCCCAGTGGTCATTATTCCATGTTTTCTACTCAGAACATGATCTCGTTGAAACGAAGCGCCCTGTGAGCAATCGCGAGACGAGCGAGAGGTAATCGTAAGTCGCTGGAGGTCGACCTCGGATTATGAGCAACGACCTCCAATCGACGATGGAGCGAGTGGGCAATCGATTTAATTTGGGTGAATATGAAATTATAGCCTATCTCACCGTTCTTGAGCATGGGGAACTGAGCGCATCCGAAGTGTCGGATCGAAGTGAGATTCCACAGCCACGTGTGTATGACACAGTCAGGAGTCTGTCAGACCGTGGATTGGTTGAATTACGAGAGTCACGGCCAATGAAGATTGTCGCTGTTGATCCTGAAACCGCCTTTGGAAGTGTACAGGACTCATTAGATGAACTCATCAGCGAAT
>KE356563.1:472381-473541 GCA_000416005.1 Haloquadratum sp. J07HQX50
GGTGAGATTAAGATTGGTGGTCTCGTTGCTGCTTTTGAAGATGTAGAGGCACAGGAGATTTTCCTTGGGAGAGAGAGAATTCCCAGCGCCGACGACTTTGAGTAATTGAACTCGCACATGGACATGCATCGCAGAGGCTAAACACGATACGGTCATATGAGAAATAATGGCAGATTGGACCGAGCGCTACCGCCCTAATACGTTGTCTTCAGTCAGGGGGAATAATAAAGCTCGTGACAATTTCTTGGAGTGGGCAGAGACGTGGGATGAACACGGAGACCCGGTTGTCCTCCACGGTGCTCCGGGAGTTGGAAAAACCTCTGCAGCACATGCACTGGCTGCTGACAAGGGATGGAAAGTAGTCGAACTCAATGCTTCTGACCAGCGGACTGCTGATGTTATCGAACGATTCGCTGGGCGAGCAGCACAAAACACAACTTTGGAAGCATCCATGGCAGGGAATCCATCACAGAAACAGCTGGTCATTCTTGATGAAGCAGATAATATTCATTATCAGTCTGACCGCGGAGGCTCACAGGCTGTGACAGCACTCCTCAAAAAGGCAAATCAGCCGATCGTTCTGATCGCAAACGACTACTATGACATGTCGAATGGACTGCGAAATGCAGCCCAAGAAATCGAATTTCGTGACATTTCACCGCGGTCGATCGTACCAGTGCTTCGAGACATTCTCCGGAAAGAGGATATCGGATTCGAAGAAGACGCACTCAAGGAGATTGCTGAAGCGAATCGAGGAGACCTTCGAGCGGCAATCAAAGACCTCCAGACAACAGCTGAGGCGGTTGAGTACGTCTCAGTAGAGAATGTCCGAACAGGACGCCGAGATAGCGGAGTTGGCTTGTTTAGTTTTCTGGACGCAGTGCTCAAAGAAGAGCCTGCTGAACGGGCACTACAGCTATCTTATGATGTTGATGAGACGCCGGATGATCTGCTCAAATGGGTCGAGGACAAAGCGCCGAAGGTGTATACTACTGAGGAGTTGGCGACAGCATATGAATTCCTAGCAAATGCAGAACTGTGGACAGCGCGAGTGTACACAACCGATTTCGATTACAGCTGGTGGCGATATGCGACAGATAACTTGGCTGGTGGGGTAGCTGCCGCTCGTAAATCGACTCGAGGTGGATGGACGCGCGTAC
>KE356563.1:474423-479284 GCA_000416005.1 Haloquadratum sp. J07HQX50
TACAGGTAGCGGTGAGTCAACAAATAAAATTGAATCAATCATCGATACTGCCACAGAGCGCCGATCTGAGGCTGTGGAGACACATTCAGACGACGCATTTGTATCCTCGTCGTCAGATGAGCAAGAGACGGACAAAAATTCTGGGGACTCAGGTGCTGAGACATCTGAAGACACCGCTGGTCAGGAAGACAATGCGGAGGCTGACTCAGTTAACGACCAATCCGGCCTCTCAGACTTTATTTAATTACTCAACATCAGGATCACACTCGCCCGGCTCCAGTGTTGATCGAATAATAACGACGCGCATAGACACTGTCAGTGCAAAGACTCACCGAGCGGAGTCGGGTATCGAAGATGACACGACACCGCCGTCTATGTCAGCTACTCCGAACCCACAAACAGGGCACCGATGGGGGTGATTATGAGAACGAACCGAAATTCGACAGGTTCCGTCCAAGCCTCCAAACCGCCGCAAGGTTGACCCACAGAAATGATCTGCGCTTGAAGCGAGTGTTTGCTTTGTATTTATTTTTCGGCCAGCAGCAATCTCAACCCATAGGCAATCTCGCCTTCGTCTCTATCCTGCTCTGCCCGTCTTACAACATTTTCGACAAGAATCGCTTGCCTCTATCTGTTTGCGGAGTATTAAAGAATGTAGTCGGTTCAGCGGATTCGACAAGGTTTCCATCTGCCATGAGGAAAACTCGGTCGCCTACTTCTCGAGCAAACCCCATCTCATGCGTCACGACCATCATGGTCATCCCTTCTCTCGCGAGTTCCCGCATGACAGCTAAGACCTCACCAACCAGTTCGGGATCCAAGGCACTAGTCACTTCGTCGAATAGCATCACTCTCGGGTCCATCGCTAAAGCGCGGGCAATGGCTACCCGCTGTTTTTGTCCACCCGAGAGTTGATTGGGATATGAATCTGCTTCATCAGCCAGCCCAACATCATTTAACAGCTGACGGGCTCGTTCATTCGCATCTGTTTCGGGAATGGCTTTCACCTTCCGGGGGGCAAGTGTAATATTTTCGATGGCTGTTTTATGTGGAAACAGGTTGAATGACTGGAAAACCATCCCAATTTGTTGGCGTAACGAATTGAGATCTGCATCGACTGCTGAGATGGCAGTCCCATCAAGTCTAATTTCACCCGATTGGATTTCCTCAAGTCGGTTCGCACAGCGTAGCAGCGTTGACTTACCAGAGCCAGAGGGACCAACGATAACGCAGACTTCCCCATCTGTAATGTCCATTGAAATAGTTTTGAGGACGTGCGTTTCTCCAAAGTATTTGTCTACGTTGTCAAATTCGAGCAGCGCAGCAGTCATACCCGTTCACTGCCCCACTCTGAGCGATTCTCAAGATATTCTACCAATCGGCCCACTGGAATTGTAATCGATAAATATGCGATAGCGACCAAGAGCAATGGTGTCCACGGATCAAATGTCGCACTATTCACATTGCGGAACTGTTGAATGAGTTCTGGGATAGCGATGACTGTGAGGAGTGATGTATCCTTAACCAGAATAATTTGATCGTTTCCTATCGCGGCAAGTGCATTCCGCCATGCCTGTGGGATCACAACTTCTCGCATTGCTTGGACATATCCCATCCCGAGAGACCGAGCAGCCTCCATCTGCCCGTCAGGCACTGCTCCGATCCCACCGCGGATGGCTTCACCGACGTAAGCGGCGTGATTCAGTGTCAGTGCGAGTATCGCTGTTGGAGTTCCCCAGTCCTGTATTGGAAATGTGCCGGGCCACAGCGTTGGAATACCAAAATATATCACGAATATTTGGAATAACAGCGGGGTTCCTCGAAAAAATTGTACATATCCTGCTGCGATACCGTTGGTGAGTGTTGTTTTTGAGACCCGTGCTAATCCAACAAATATGCCTGAAGAGACCGAGAGGACGCTTGAAACTCCGACAATCGTCAGAACGAGTACGTAGGCATCAACAAACTGTGGAAAAATCGTTGGGATGAGGCTGTAATCAACCTTGCCAAGTAATATGTATCCGAGGAGTAATGCAATAGCGATTGCAAAGACACTCGAAATGACAATCGCCACGCGCCGCAAAAGTGTATCTGTGATTCTCGTCTCTTGACCACTTCCGACATCGCCACGTGCCTTCGAGAATGAATCAGACATCCGTTACTAATTCACATAATATGCATCTATCTGAGTGTTACCCTGCAAAGTATTCTGCATATATCTCATCGTATGTGCCATTTTGTTTGATAGTCGCCAGTGCTTCGTTTACCCGCTGTAAGAATGCATCGTCATCTTCACGAAATGCGATGCCATAATTCTCAATTGTGAGTGTGAGGTACGGCGGCGCATCACCGTCTGACTCTGCTGCAACCCCTTCGCCTTCAACGAACCGCACCTCATCATTATCAGCCGCAAATTCGGCGTTGACCGTGTTATCGTTGATGACAGCATCCACTTGACCATTTGTGAGCGCTTGGAATGCGCCTGGAATTTGGTCATACTCTTTGATCTCTAGATTCCCATCGAATTCAGACTGCACCTCTGAGGCTGCTGCGGCACCTGTCGTTCCTTTCTGAACGCCAATAATCTCACCCTCTAAATCGCTCTGAGATGTGATTTCACTGTCAGTGCGCACAATGATTGTCTGGTAAGCTGTAAAGTATGGCTCAGAAAAATCGACTTCTTGATCGCGTTCATCATTAATTGTCATCGCAGACATGATAACGCGAAAGTTTCCGTTATTCAACGAGGGAATAATTGAGTCGAAACTTGTCGGCTTGAACTCATAACTTACATCTAGCTGCTCTTCAAATACTGCTGAGGCAATATCAACATCAAATCCAGTCAGTGTTCCATCAGTGGTCTCATATTCGAACGGTCGGTATGGGATATCTGAACCAATAACAACGTTCGAGGGAGCGACAGACTCAGCTGTCTCGGGCGATTGAGTCTCTGTGGCAGGTTCTTCTGTATCCTCGGCCTCCTGTGTTTCCGTGGCTGTCGGAGTTGACCCAGACTCGGATCCCGCACAGCCTGCAACCATTCCACCGAGAATCACTGTCGCGCCGGATTTCAAGTACTTCCGTCTATCCATGATAAGAGGTGGTTTTTAACGAACATATAACAGTCCATCGATTGAATTTTTCGGCTATTTTCTTTAGCTGTTAACATTGGCTCGGGATCGAATGTGGAACTCAGGACTATCGGAGTCTATTTTGACACGATTGTGTGAAATAGAATAACGATTGCATGCCCAGCAAAGTCAAAAGATATTCACTACGAGGTGTGCCCTCAGATGTGCCACTCTACTATATACCTGTGAGTACAAAACTGCTTCACTCCACGTTTGCTGGTCATGCTCGGTTACACGTGCATTTTCAAATGTTTACAGGATCTGTCCTACGGCGTATTCATACGCTAATCGCCACTAACCCTACCTGTGACTGACGTGCTCGGGGCCGACTTTCGAAGGAGTATGTAACATATCACGGTTAATCCCACCAGTAAAACCCCTGCTGTTATCGATGCATACTGAGCTATCCCGTCGAAGACCTGTCTTCCAACGACGAGGAGAAATAATAATACTCCTGCAGTCAGGCCAGATATTAGTTTGAGAGATATTATCGAATCAATTTGTATGGATTCCCCCCACGTTGAAATCCCAAGTAATAATCCAAACCCGCAGAGACCAATTGCATAGTAGAGTGACTGTATTTGAGGACCAAAGGTGACAAACTGATGTGGAGTAAGTAGCAACAGTGCAGATGCAATTCCGACGGTGCCTAACGATAGATTCGTGAGGGTGGCTCTCTCTGGCGTCGGTAACGTGTAGATATACGCCATGGTGATTCCAGTAAAAATCAGTGATGCGGTAATGAAGTGGGCTGACAGAACCACCCATTCATATGTCCTCACAGTCAATCCACCCAGAATAATCTGAGAGGGGAGTAAAAGAGTCGCTCCCATCAGCGACCGTCGGATGCGCGGTGCTGCGCCCTCACGCAAGGCAAGAACGGTCGTCCCGAGCAGCATAAATCCAGTTATCATAGCTATGAACCGGTGGAACCATTCAACGAAACTACTCCAGGTTGCCGGGAACAACCCAAGATATCCATCGCAAAACGGCCATCGGCCTGCGCAGGTTAATCCAGCGCCTGAGGCGGCCGTGTAAACACCAAGGATAATCAGGCCACCTGTCAGCACTGCAGATAGTTCAATCAAGTTACGAAGTCGTGGGCTCATGCACAGAAGTAGATTTCAGGATACTTGAATCGAACTTTTTGTTCATGCTGGTCTTGACATGTATCGGCGAAAACTCCGTTCCAATTGCCTCATTTGTGCGAAACGGTTCGTTTATTGTCGAACAATAATTCGACAGACAGCTTTTTGATGACGGACCCCCTCGCCGCCGTTATGGGATTAGACGAGGATGCCCGGTCATATCATCGCGATGAACCGCCTGGAAAGCTTGAAATATCCACGACCAAGTCCACGAGTACTCAGCGAGATCTCTCTTTAGCGTATTCTCCCGGAGTAGCAGCACCATGTCGAGATATTGCGGCGGATACATCTCGTGCATATGAATATACCTCAAAGGGGAACCTTGTGGGTGTCATATCAGATGGATCTGCTGTCCTTGGGTTAGGTGACATTGGCGCACAGGCATCAAAGCCAGTGATGGAAGGAAAGGGTGTCCTATTCAAACGATTTGCTGATATTGATGTCTTTGACATTGAACTTGATATTACTGATACTGAGAGTTTTATTTCGACGGTAAGTGCAATGGAACCAACGTTCGGTGGAATCAATCTGGAAGATATCACAGCTCCGGAGTGTTTTGAGATTGAAACCCGACTTCGGGAA
>KE356563.1:479581-480750 GCA_000416005.1 Haloquadratum sp. J07HQX50
GTTTGCTGCAGATGTCTCCGCAAAAACGCTGACAGAGGCTATGAACGGAGCTGATGTGTTCGTTGGGCTATCTGTCGGTGGTGTCGTGGACGAAGATATGATTAGATCGATGGCTGACAACCCAATTGTATTCGCAATGGCAAATCCCGACCCTGAGATACAGTATGCAAAGGCAAAAGCGGCTCGTGATGACACTGTGATTATGGCGACTGGACGTTCAGATTACCCTAATCAGGTGAATAATGTCCTTGGATTTCCATTCATTTTCCGTGGAGCCCTTGACGTCCGGGCGACCGAAATTAATGAAGCAATGAAACGGGCAGCAGCAGAAGCGCTGGCTGAACTTGCACGAAAAGACGTTCCTGATGCGGTGATTAAAGCCTATGGTGACGAGCCAATTCAATTCGGTCCAGAGTACGTGATTCCGAAGCCCCTCGACCCCCGTGTCTTATTTGAGGTTGCCCCGGCAGTAGCAACCGCTGCGATCGAAAGCGGGTGTGCACGTGAACAGGTTGACTCACAGACATATCAAGAACAGCTTGAGGCGAGACTCGGCACATCCCGAGAAGTCATGCGGGTTATCCTGAACAAAGCAAAATCGGAGCCAAAACGAGTGGCGCTCGCTGAAGGCAGTGATGAAAAAATCATTCGGGCAGCATATCAAATGCAGGAGCAAGGAATTGCAGTCCCGATTTTGCTCGGAGATGGGGATGAAATTCAGAACACCGCACGTTCGCTCGGATTGCAATTTTCACCGCAAGTTTTTGACCCAGACTCTGGAAACTGGGATGGGTATATCGACCGGCTATTCGAACTCAGGCAGCGAAATGGTATCACCAGACGTGAGGCGAAAGATCTCATTACAGGGAATACCAACTACTTTGCCAGCGTAATGGTTGAGCAGGGTGATGCTGATGCAATGTTAACTGGGCTAACAAATCATTACCCATCAGCACTTCGTCCGCCTCTTCAGGTGATTGGAACCGGCCCTGAGACAACACACGCTGCTGGCGTCTATTTACTCACATTCAAAAATAGAGTTATTTTTGCTGCTGATACGACAGTAAATGTTGATCCAGGTGCAGCCGAATTAGCTGAAATCACACAGAGCACTGCGGCACTTGCAAGACGGTTTAATATTGAACCGCGAGCAGCTATGCTATCATACT
>KE356563.1:481017-484478 GCA_000416005.1 Haloquadratum sp. J07HQX50
CTGATACACGATGATATCTTGGCGTGACATCCTCCCCGCCGTGTACGTCGGAACTCCCCAAGATGAAGACTCAGGCCGAGCACCTGAAGCTTTCAGTCCTGATACGCTGTGAGAGTCATATGCGCTGGTGCGCTCGTCTCACAGTGGAATTTTGAGCTCAATTGACCAATCGGAGCTGGTCACCGTTTAACTTCTTGAGGTGGTGCGTGTTATAGAGTTTTGCGACGGAGGATTTGAGGGCGTCTTTCGCTTGCTACGGTAGGTCGCACGGTGTCACCACCTCGTATATGACGCTCATCATCGTGCACCTGTTATCGAACGCCTCGTGGAGTGCCTCTCGGCACCCAGGTAGTGTTTGCCGAAGGCGTTGCTCTTTGCGCCCTGTGGGTATACTGCGAGCGTGGCTTCCAGCGCTCTGTTCACGCTTGCGAGCGGAGTAACATGTACGAATCAGGTATGATTAAATGTCATTCATATCTAACACAAAACGTGAGGAAGCACGCGGAGGGTGAGTTCGACACCGAGAACCAGTGCGAGTCGTTAAAGAAAAGAAAGCACCACTGCGGATTTACCTGGAAGGGGATGTGATTATATCCGCAACGTACATTCGAGTCCCAACCCGGCAACGAAGAGTAATCAGTTCAGCAGTTGTCGGATTCCCTCGTTGTAGGAAGATGGCAATAGCTCCGTAATATCTAACATGCATCTACTTTGGCAGCTCACGACCATCTCTGCAGAACAACTCATAGTTGGAGGACTCATCTGTATTGCTGTCAGCATTGGCGGAATTGTTGCAGGGATGAACGGATTCGGATTTGCCGTCATCGGGACGACTCTCATAGTCGAAGTGCTGGGACCACAACGAGCAGTTACTCTGATGATTTTACCAATCCTTGCAGCAAATCTATCGCTAACGTTTGAACTTGATACTGCTGGACTACGGTCGTGCGGGTCACGATTTTCAGTTTTTATCCTTACTGCAGCAATAGGAACATTACTGGGCATGATATCTCTTCAGTACGTGCCGGTCGCACCGCTGAAACTCGCCCTGGGGATATTCGTTATCATGTATGTACTCTTAGAACAAGAACAGATATCTGTCCCTGGAGAATCTTGGTTATCTGATGTGTGCCTGCGGGAGGGAACGACAACGATGTCTGTAATCGGATTCGTGTCTGGGTTTGTGTTCGGCATTTCAAACGTTGGAGTACAGGTGATTGCCTATCTCCGAAGTTTCGAGCTTGATCGCTCCACAATTGTCGGCGTGTTAGCGATGATTTTTCTCGGAATCGGACTTACGAGGGTATTCATTGCAGGTGCTATTGGACTTTATACAGATATTGAGGCGATTACGCTCTCAGTTTTGGCAGTCTTTCCGGGAGTAGCTGGTGTCGCCGTTGGCCAACGTGTTCGAAAAGTTGTGAGCAGTCGCACCCAACGAGTTACTATTTTTACACTTCTATCTCTCATTGGCATACGGCTATTACAGACCGGTGTCACTAGTATATGATTCTTCTACCCGCAGGGAACAAGTCGGTCGTGTCCTCGCTGCGGCTCAACCAGACACACCTGCAAGTCACCCGATCACCGGCAAGAACACTGATGTGGCGGGCAGTTCCGGTGTGATAACGCCCGGTGTGGGTTCAAGCGCAACCGAGAATACATCGGGCGCTGAACGTGGCGCGGGTATCTTTAGCGACACAGACGAGCTAAACCACGGTTTCATTTTCTCGTATACCAAGGGTTTCTAAAATTGTGGCAGGTGGCCGTTCTGCTGGCACGCGACTCGCATTCGGGACTGGAGTTGTTGCCTACGAACCTGAACAGGCAGTGACGACCGCTATGGTGGGTCGGTTGTCATAGCGCCTGCCGTCGCCCTGTCCCAGTCGAATGCAGATGTGAGTGGTGGACGTGGCCTGGTCGCCCACCAGTACTCCTGTTTGAGACGGTGTAATACTGAGAGCGACTGAAGTTGTAGCGGTAGTTTATGACCAGTTTCCTTTCTCTACTCCCTCAGCTCAAAGGCGACCTCGACCTCTGCTTGGTACTCATGCTCTGGAACCGAAGCGACCTCAACACCCATTTCCTCAACTTCTATCCAGTGAACGTTATCTAAAGTCTTATTCGCTCGTTCTACCGCGTTATCGACTGCCTGGTCAAACCCCTCTGTGCTGCGCCCGATCAGCGTGACTTTTTTATATACCATATTTAATCCACAACACTGCTAACACAACAGACAGTTATGTTACGTGTTGTAACGTAGTCGTATATTGTGGATTATTGTTAATCATTTGGATGATTGTATTCTCGTGGCCTCACGTTCGAATCTATACCTTCGAAGATCCCGGTGAACTCCATCGATAGTCTGCGCTTCCCTGATCGAGAGGAGTGGTACCATGTGCGACGAGAGAGGCCTCATTGACAGGGCCACATGCGCTGGAAATGCGTCTTCGCTCACATTCGGTCGGCGACCCTTGACGGGTCATGACAGGTCGCACTGCGCGAGAGCGTGGTTGAGCCCCGCTGAGTCGGGTCACCTGTCCTCATTGTCGAAGGCGGAGAAGATGTCAGTGTGCCGTTCGCCGCACTATGTCATGTGCGGATGAGATCGAACGTCCAATGTAGAGTGTCGATCAGTAGATGAACAGGGTTGGCTTACTTTGGTGAGGTGTGGCCTGCCTCTTCGGGAGAATTGATAATAAAAATCTGGTTCAGACTGTATTCCAATTCGCAAAAATTGGTCACGGATATGCGATTTAGCAGCAGCGAGCGCTTGCTCTCGCTGTTCAAAGCCTCGTATCGTTGGTCGCTCAAATGCAACTTGGATTGTTCCGTTATCAGTGTTTAGTTGATAGCCGCCGGACTCAACTCGATAGAACGTATCACACACCCATGTGTACGGCCCCGTTGCTGTCGGTGCCCCCCGATATGTTGGTGGAGTCTCACCAGGTTCATACAATGTTCCTGTGGTTCCGGTACCAGCCACTAATCCGCAGACAAGCAGCATACCCTATGTCGGCCATCCACGCTCATAAATAGTTAACCGACCAAACCAAACGGAGAATGCAAGCCGGACAAACGACCGAGGTTACAACGAGTGTGTGTTAACCTGAGACTCCCGGAGTCCTACTACATACGACGATACACACCCAATCGATCAGACGAGACAATCTGGAGTCGATTTGTGCTGATGGCGACTATTTTGACCGTGACAAAATATTATTCAGGTTCGGAATGACTCACCACACCCACACTCGCTCACAACGTTTGGATTCTCCACATGAAACCCTGCTCCCTGAAGTCCACCCTCGTACTGTAGTTTAGACCCACCGATGTAGTCTTGACTCGCTGGGTCAATGAATATCCGGAGCCCATACTGTTCGACAACTGCATCATCGGGTTCTGGCTCATGGTCAAATCGCATCCCGTAGAGAGTCCTGCACATCCCCCCTGTTGAACGA
>KE356563.1:484619-495179 GCA_000416005.1 Haloquadratum sp. J07HQX50
AACATTATCTGCGCTGACAAAGTCGGTATATATGTCCTCATGATCAGGGGTGTCTGATTGGACTGATTGATTCTTCAAAAATGAGTGTGCTGACAAAGGGGATTCCGTCGTCGTCGCCCCCTGAGTTGGGCCGATGTTCGGGCCGGTCTCCATAATCTTGTGTGCCGTGATTGGTCCACGGACGATATGTCCAGTATTCTTCAGTCGACGCTCAATCGTCGCGTTCTCGTCGGTTTGAACCGAAGCAACTGTTGGGCTATATTCGTTCACGAATCCAACCGCTTCGGAAAGTGACCGAACACTGAATAATCCTGAGTGTGCCTGCTGTAGTCTCGAATGTACCTGTTCGTGCTCACCATGTGAGTCAGATTCGGCACAGCCGAGACGGTCTTGAACCGTCTTCAGTTGTGCTTCGTCAGGAGAAAGGACTACCAGTGGTGCTTTCGTGTATTTTCTGTGTATCGAGAGTGACCCGACAATATGATCAATCGTCGTTCCTTCATTGGCAATGATAACACACGCTGGTGCAGTGTAGGCTCCATCGATGGCAGCGTCATCTCGAACTTGATCTTTCGCTGCTGCTGTCCACTGGTTCATTCCCCCGACAATTTTCTGCACGGCAAATACTGATTCAGTTCCATATGCAAGCGCAGCAACTGCCTGCGCCCGACTTAATCGATAAATTCGATCCACCTCAAGCCGATGAGCAACTCCAAGGGCGAGCTCTTGACTCTCAGTTTGGGGTGGCAAAACAACAGCGATATGATCGACACCAGCTGCCTGTGCAGGGAGAGTCTGGTGAAGCAATTGTGTGGCGGATCCCTGCTGACATGGGTCAATACATACCCCAACTCGGCTCAAAGGTATGCGTCGCAATGAGGTGCTATCAGATGCTCTGGGTTCGTATCTGTCGGTGATGGTCTGAATAGCTCTATCGATAGTTGTTTGAAGCGATAGGTCCAATTCATCATACGCTCGTTCTGCATCTTCTGTTGCGTCTATAGCGCCGATTGTACACTCATCAAACTCCTCAGTGAGATCTCGAAGAGCAACATCGCCCTCTGTTGTGACACGATCGATGATGTCTGTGACGCGTCCACTAATCTCTGTGATATTGGATGTCCGGTCGAATAGCTGCTCTCGCTCGTCAGGAGCGAGATCGGCAACTGAGTGAATCTCGATAGTCATACTAATCGCAATAGTGGAAACTCCAAGTAGGTTTGGGAGCTATACAGGCAGTGCGAGGCGAGTGCCTCGGGGCTTTGATCTGAACCCTAGGGTGAAGCCGACAGTGGCCGCACAGCCGCCGGGTTGTCTCTCCCGGCCCACAGGCTCACGATTTCGAAACGGGAATAACAATTAAATCAGAGTGAGTGTGTATTGGTCAGACAGAGATGGAATGTTACCCGACTGTCCGTGACTGCGGACAGGTCACGATTTCCGAAGACGTGCGCGAACCGCTCGGTATCGAACCGGGCGACCGAATCAAACTCACTGTCGAACGACTGGACTAACACACATGGACATAACGCTTCGTTGTCGTGCATATCCCGACGAGGAAACCGCCAGCGAAGCGTGGCGTCACATCAGAATGCATCGACAGATACGCAACCACGCCATTCGGGATGACGACTCTCACGACTACGGAAACCGGCCAGCTGCCTACGACCAGCACCGCAAACTCACCGACTGGAAACAGCGGTGGCCGTTCCTTTCGGAGGTCTCGGCACACGCTGCCCAACAGACCGTTTCGGAGATACACGAGAACATCAAGATGCAGGACGGTCGGCGAGAGAATGGCCATAAGACAGGGCGGTTGAAATGGCAGGGAAGCGGTGAGCGTCGATCACTCGCGTATGACTGAAGGCTTCGACGTGAATCACACCACGGACAAAGACGGGTGCCCAACACTCGGACTTTCGAAAATTGGCTACATCCCGATTAGAGCGCACCAGGAGATTCCCGCGACCGAGAATATCAAACGCGTCGTGTTGAAGAAGGAGGGAACCGGCGGCTGGTTCGTTTGTCTCGTCACGGAGCGCCTGGGCGATGACCTTCCGGAAAAATCCGACCCCAGTGCGTTCAACCCTGCCGACTGCGTGGGCGTAGACCTCGGGATCCCCTCGTACATCCACACCAGCGACGATACAGCGGTGGATATGCTCAACCTGTCCGACGAGTGCGCCGCTATGCACACCAACAGCGGAAACTCGACCGGAAAGAACACGACTCTGCCAACTGAGAGAAACAACGGCAGAGGGTCGCTACAGCAGAGCGGCAAATCAAACGGAAAGTGCTGGACTACCAGCACAAGCATACGGCGTGGCCGGTTCGAGGGCACGATTTGGTCGCCGTTGAAGCTTGTGGACCGAACGTTGATGCTGGAAACCAGCCAGAACGCCGCATGGCACGGTTTCTGGACTTGTTGGAGTACAAAGCCAACCTGCATTGCACTCGTCTCGTTCAAGTCGAGCCAGCAGGGATGACCGAAGAGTGTTCCGAGTGCGGTGTAGAAACATCGAAACCACTCTGGATTCGAGAACATTCTGCCCAGGGTGCGGTCACACTGAGGACAGGCAGTTGAACGCGGCGGAGAACATCCTTTCCGGCGGTCGCTCACAGATAGGGACGGGACGCTCCGAATCAACGTCCTCAGAATCGCGGACCGATTCTGATGTGCGAGCAAGAGCTTCGCTCTCGTCAACACCTGTGCAGACCGCGCTCTCTACACCTCTCGGTTCCTGCAAAGCGCGTCGTGGAAACGGCAGCAGGAAGCTCTGAGGTTGAGCCTCGGAGTGGGTTCACTGGCCAAGATATATCAGAATTAGACTGTTTCCTCTCTCTTGACCCTCTCCCACCGATTCAGGCGTGGGATTCCCAACCGTTGGCATGTGAGGGTTTGCAGTCTCGCTGTCCTCTTGTCTGAGACGGCCCGCTCTCGTGGTCGAACAGAAAGACTCCGGGCTGTGCCAACCAGCCGTTACTCAGATCGCCACAGTGGGAGACTGTGAGTCACCTGTCTGTGGATGTTCACCGACTGTTTAGGTCTGCGTTCACCCTCCTTACGCACGACGATAGAACTCTTTTTACACCCGCTATAGCTATTCACCATGGATGCAGGCACGGACTATCCGGTACCTCGGGGGCCGGTTTGCCGACTATTACGGACAGGCAGACCTTTCGATGCCGCCAAATCCAGAGCGCCGTGAGTGGGGACATATCCCCTGGAAACAAGGGTCGACACGGATGATTCGTCACCATTCACTGCTTGAGATGGGCGATATCAACCGGTATCTGCATGAACAAGCACCGCAACATGTGTACTTTTCAGCAGCATATTATGAGAACCCAGCGATGTCATCAATGGAAGAGAAGGGCTGGGAGGGTGCTGATCTCATTTTTGATCTCGATGCAGACCACCTACCTGCAATCAATCCGGAGAAAACATCGTATAGCGATATGCTTGCAGCATGCAAGCAGGAGTTGACAAATCTTCTCTCGTTTATCGAACGCGATTTTAATTTCTCAGATATCGAAATTGTGTTTTCGGGAAGCCGGGGGTATCATGTCCATGTTCGAGATATGGATGTTCAGCATCTCGACAGCTCGGCGCGGCGTGAGCTCGTCGATTATATTCGAGGGATCAATCTGAAGACTGAGTCAGTTATATACACTCAGTCCTCTGGAGGCACCAACCGCCGCGCTCTCCGCCAACACGGCGGATGGGGGAGACGAGTGCATCAGAAACTCGTTGAGTTCGGTCAAAAACTACAGAGCCTGTCAGAACGTGAGGCAATCGACCGGCTTCAAGCGATAGACAAAATTGGAGACAAACGGGCAAGGAAGCTCTACACTCAGTTTACGACAAACTTCGACCAGATGACATCAGGCAATATCGAAGTTGGCGGGCAAGGGATGAGATATTTAATCACGCATCTTACCAACGAGGCAACAAAGGCTCAGACTGCACCAATCGATGAACCGGTTACGACAGATACGCGGCGATTGATTCGTCTGCCTGGTAGCTTACATGGTGGGTCTGGGTTAGTCGTTCGTCGGCTTTCACGGGACGCAATCAACTCTTTTGATCCGCTATCCGATGCGATTGCTGATCGCTTTCGGTCAGAGTCGATTCAGGTGAATATAACTGAACCGGGCGATATTGAGTTCGACGGCGATATGTTTACAATTGATGCGGGTATCCAATCAGTAGACGAGAGTTTAGGTATCTTCTTGATGACGCGTGGACGCGCAGAGAAGGTATCGGAATAACGGAGAATGAATATCGAAGAACTTCGGGAGGCACAGCAGGCGGAGCGCCGAATGGATAGTCTTCAACATCTTCCCGACTCATTCTATGACGAAGTTGCAGAGTATATCGAAGAACGCAAATCAAAGCGACAAGAGATAGCCGAGACAGCGGCCGATCCATTCAGCAACCCCGAAGTGGCTCAGCTAACGGACGAAATTGAGACCGCAGAAGACGTTGCTCGCGCAATATATGACCGTCGTGTTGGAAAAATAGTGAAGCTAGCCTCATTTGCTGCTTCGGACATGTCTGCTGATACTGATGGACTGACAGTTGAGGAAAGAGATGCCTTTGAGGACATTGTGGGACGGATGAGAGATAACCGTGAGCGCGTGTTATCCACACTTGAACGGCAGCCAGCAATTCATAACTCATCAGGTGACCAGACTGATGCAGTGTACACCACAAATCACTCAGAGGATGCTGAGGCCATTGTAGAGGATTCCCCCGATTCGAATCCAAAGCAGGAGAGCTCAATTGCTGATGATGCGAATCCGAGCGGGGCAAGCTCAGAAGACTCGTCCAGTGATACAGGGGTAGATCGAACGACGGTTAGAATAACCAGAGATGTCGGCACCATCTTTGGTGTCGATGAGCGAGAGTACGAGTTAGCGGCTGATGATATCGTTACGTTACCGAAAGCGAATGCAGAGCCATTATTATCACAGGACGCAGCAAAAAAGTTGGACTAATGTGGGTTTCAGTCGAGTCTGATTGAGGAAGCTCAAAGCGAGATCAGTCTGGTGTCGTCGGGTTTTTGATACTCTCATATCATCACCACAGGGTTTTCAGCTCGTGTTTTATCACTGGGGTAATAGCCGACAAGCTCAGGCTATTGTGCGAGCAATTAAAGAATGAACCCTGTCGGGCTCACCCGAGACACACGCCAACATCCTCTCGAGCCCACTTGCGAATGAGCGCTATATATTACTGGAAAGTTCGGCCGACTCCAACCTCTGGCTCACGCTCAACCTCGCTCTGCTCGAAGCGTTCTTCGACTCGTTCATACTCTTGTCTCGTCTCTGCAGTGACACTTGGGCCAACCTCCTCCAAGGCGTCTCGGAAGTGCTGCATCGTGACCCGCACATTCCCAACAGATTCTTCGACTTCTTCAGGATTAACACTGTGAATGAATTCACGACTTGCCGACATCGAAGCCTCTCGACAGACAGCCTCGATATCTGCACCTACGTATCCTTCCGTCTCAGCAGCTAATGTGTCCAGATTAACACTCTCTGCGAGCGGTTTCGATTCAGTGTGTACATCAAATATCGCCCGCCGCCCAGTTTCATCAGGAACAGGCACGTGTACATGTCGGTCTAATCGACCAGGTCGGAGGAGCGCTGAATCGATAAGATCAGGTCGGTTCGTCGTTGCTATGACGACCACGTCCTCAAGAGATTCGAGACCATCGAGTTCGGTGAGCAACTGAGAGACGACTCGTTCGGAGACACCAGAGTCACCAGTGTTTCCTCCACGTTCTGTTGCAATCGAGTCAATTTCATCGAAGAACACGACAGTTGGAGCATTCTCTCGTGCCTTTTTGAATATGTCTCTGACACCCTTCTCGGATTCACCCACGTACTTATTCAGTAGCTCTGGGCCCTTGACCGAGATGAAGTTTGACTCAGATTCATTCGCGACAGCCTTTGCTAAGAGTGTCTTTCCAGTTCCTGGTGGTCCGTACATCAGGACTCCCTTTGCAGACTGCATGTCCATCTCCTCGAACACTGATGGATACTCCATTGGCCACTGAATTGTCTCTCGCAGACGGTCTTTTGTCTCGTTGAGTCCGCCGACGTCGGTCCATGTCACATCTGGAACCTCAACGAACACCTCACGCAGGGCTGAAGGCTCGATGCCTTTGAGCGCTTCCTTGAAGTCCTTATTTCCAACGAGGAGCGAGTCTAAGACGTCAGCATCGATCTGATCTGATTCGAGGTCTAACTGTGGTCGAATACGTCGGAGCGCATTCATTGCCGCCTCCTTTGCTAAGCTCTCAAGATCCGCACCAACAAATCCATGAGTACTGTCTGCAAATTCGTTGATATCAACAGTGTCAGAGAGCGGCATGTTACGCGTGTGAACTTGGAGAATTTCCTTACGACCATCACGGTCTGGGACACCGACTTCGATCTCTCGATCAAATCGCCCCCCTCGTCGCAGGGCGGGGTCAAGTGCGTCAACTCGGTTCGTGGCCCCGATGACGACGACTTCACCGCGCTCATCAAGCCCATCCATGAGCGAGAGCAGTTGTGCGACGACACGCCGTTCAACGTCACCACCGGCCTCGCCGCGCTTAGGGGCGATAGAGTCTATCTCGTCGACGAACACGATGGCCGGAGCTTCCTCCTCGGCCTCCTCAAACATGTCTCTGAGTTGCTCCTCTGATTCACCGTAATATTTTGACATGATTTCGGGCCCGGAGATGGTGTGGAATGATGCATCGATCTCATTCGCAACAGCCTTAGCTATGAGTGTCTTTCCAGTTCCTGGCGGGCCGTGTAAGAGCACACCCTTCGGTGGATCTATTCCAAGTCGTTGGAATAACTCAGGATGACGCATTGGCAACTCGATCATCTCTCGAACTTGCTCAAGTTCTCCTTGCAACCCACCGATATCTTCGTAGGTGACTGATGGGGTGTCGCCTTGACCACGGCCACCAGATTGAATCTTTTCCGCAGGCTGCTGGCTGAGTGAAACCTCAGTCGAGTCGGTCACGACGACTGTTCCATCTGGATCAGTTTCTGCGATCTTGAGTGGAATCGCCTGATTCGATGAAGCCATGAATCCAAACCCGAATGGGACTTGGATATTTTGTCCCTTGGTTACAGGGCGCCCAGCGAGTTTATCACGAAGATGGCCGCCGATATTTCCACTTATTCGAAGATTCTGCGGCAGTGCAATGGAAATTTGCTTCGCTGGCTTGATATCTGCCTTTTCAACACTTACCGTGTCGTCAATGCCGGCGCCTGCCTGCTGCCGAAGACGCCCATCGACACGGATGATATTGTTCCCTTTGTCCTCGGGGTAACCAGGCCACACCCGAGCGATGGCAGTTCCG
The DNA here is from genome assembly GCA_000416005.1 of Haloquadratum sp. J07HQX50. Classification (GTDB taxonomy): domain Archaea; phylum Halobacteriota; class Halobacteria; order Halobacteriales; family Haloferacaceae; genus Haloquadratum. The sequence goes on from KE356563.1 coordinate 491,993, forward strand.
TCATTGCCATCTATTCGTATGTAATCACCGCCCTCTAATCCGAGTTCGTCGATAACGTTCCGATCGATGGCCGCAAGACCGCGACCGGCGTCCTTCTGCTTTAATGGTTTGACTGTAAGTTTCATATTTTCCCCTTGATTTGTATGATTCCGTTATTACTCGAAGTTTCTGACTCTTCGCCTGGGAGTTCGATCTGCTTGTGTGTCTCACCGCCATTCATTTGAGCCACGATGATCGCCGTGTTTCCGACTGTTTCGATGTTGATGTCTGATACTGCTGGCCCGAAATCACTAACGACTACCCACTCGTTATCGTAGGTGTACTCTCGAAATGTAATGGCGTTTTGTTTGGTGTTTTGACGTGTATCCATTATCGGTAACTCAAAGTTAGTGTCGGTAGTATAAATATCTTATGTACAAAACCGCAATACGACGATATGAATATACACATGTCATGAATTGCGGTTCACACTATACGCGGTGGCTATCATTCTTGATAGATACCATTTTTACTCTGCATCTGACGGAAACCGGTGCGATTCAACAGCGTCGCGATACGACTCGACTGCAGTCTCTATTTCTTGTCGAACCGAGCCGAACTCCTGAGCAAACGGCGGGGGGTCCTCACTCATACCGAGAACATCATGTATTACCAGCACTTGACCGTCACAGTGTGGACCCGCTCCGATTCCGATTGTCGGGATGTCAACAACCTGCGTGATTCGCTGAGCCAATGAGTGTGGAATGTGCTCTAACACAGTTGCAAACGCACCCGCACTTGCGTGGCGCTCAGCCAACTTCACAAGCCTTTCAGCATCCTCCGGAGTGTCACCCTGCTGTTGATAGCCTGCTTCTTTCACACGCTGGGGAGTTAGGCCTATATGAGCCATAACGGGAATTCCAAGCTCAACAAGTCGACTTGTCAGCTCAATGGTGTGGGATCCTGACTCAATCTTGACCGCATCAGCTCCGGCTTGCTTAATTAATCTGCCGCAATTTCTTATACTCTCTGCTTGCTCTACTCCTGTGGAGAGAAACGGGAGATCAGCCACCACGAGTGTTTCATCAGTCACTTTCGTGATTGCGTCTGTGCGTGATACGATTGCATCAAGTTCGACGGGTAGCGTTGAGCCATAGCCTAACACCGTCTCACCCATGCTGTCGCCAACGAGGATCATATCAATATCGCATGACTCAACAATTGATGCAGTCACCGCATCATACGCAGTGAGCATAGTAAGTGGTGCAGAACTGTCATTTTTAGAGGAGCGAATCGTACGAACGCTTGGCATACTAACAATGCTGTCAGGCTACAATTAAATTATTCGTAGGAACCCACAATCCACTATTTGAACTCAAGACTTCGTGTCAACTACCCCTGAATAATCAACGAGGTTTCGTTGTCGACCGCATTATACCACAGGCGAATCATGTTCCTTCCGGCCGCCGATGAAGATTTGCTCCGAACCCACACTCAAACACGCGGTGTGTCGATGAAGATCGCTCAACAAAGATCACACTCCGACGACTCCCCCGCCTCCCCACCGTCAGCGGGGGATTGTGAGAGGAGTTTCACTTCAACTCCCGTAGTCATCGTCAGAGTTCTTAGCCGTGTTTGTGAGTCTCTGACCGTCTCCGCTCATGCGATTTCGTCACGTAAATGAATAGTTCCCTGTCAGTTTGACCCTCCGAGATAGCTCGAAAGAGCCAGCTCCTCTCGTCATCCCAGAGATCACTGTTCGACCCCGAGATACTTATCATGCTCATGTGTAGCGATTGCGGTGGACGCACCCTATACATCGTAAAAAGACATATGTAGAGGATATATGACAATCAAAAATTGTACTTACAGATATGTACGCAGATCTAAATAGAACACTGCCGATTTTCGCCAGCAGACCCGACAATTGAACTGGGCAAGCCGCTGTCGAGTCAAGAAGGTGTCTACGGGCAACTGGCAGTTAGCTCAGTGTGTGCCACGAGGTTCGAGTGATACTCAAATCGAGGTCGCCCATGCCGACAGTCGTGAAATGAGTCACTCGAACTCCTTCATGAGGACGTGTAACGGCTTCTTGCCAGAGCCACTGACTGGCCAGCAAACCTGAGATACTCACCCATCAGGGCTGACCTGCTCGATTCACACTGGTGAGAGGCCCGTCTCTTGAGACATGAGAGGATGTCATCTCCTTTTCAAAAACCGTCATAGATTTATCCTCCTTCGATTTGAGTAAAGTGTGCAGCCTATTGAGGAGTATAACCCGGATGGTGTTGACTACGCGTGGGTAATGCAGATGACGTTCATATCAACCATCGTGATTGGGGCACCACTCGTAACCCTCCTGTCATTAGGACACACACTACTGACGTGGGAAGAACGAGTCGAATTTGTGGTCAGAGTAGGAGCATGTATTTGGTTGCTAACGACAGTAATTATTTTTTTCTTTGCTCGGTCGCGGGCACATGACACCTGAAAAGAGCAATTCCCGGAAGCATTTTGAAGAGCCTCAGCGATTTTTGTATATGATTGATGAGACGATTGAAGAGATTCAAGAGATGCAGACACACAGTTCCTCTGTCGTTGCTGTCAAAGCGACGCAATCATTGACAGAGCTCTTAGATCGAGAGTATGCGACACTCGATGAATTTGAGCGTGACTTGGAGCGGAATTTAGGTGCACTCAGACGTGCAAATACATCGCATGCCTCGCTATTTAATGCGATGCGCGCAATTCGGGTTAACGTGGTTGATCGGTCAACGACAGTCGCAGATGCGAAGGAATTATTATCTGAGGTTATCACACGTATCGTCGAGGATGTACAGCACGGAAAGTCCCGAGCTGCAGAAAAAGCTGTCTCAACGTTCACAGATGGCGAGTGTATTCTGACTCACGACTTTTCTTCGACGGTTTTAGCGACGATTCGACAGGCTGTCAATCGTGATATTTCCATCACGGCGTATGTGACTGAGGCGCGTCCGCGATATCTGGGGCGAAAGACCGCACGGAGGCTAGCAAAAATTGAAGATGTAGAGCCAAGTCTACTGGTGGATGGGGCAGTCGGAGAGGTGTTACCGCGGTGTGACCGGGTTGTTCTTGGGATGGATTGTATTGTGGATGGTAAACTGTACAACCGCATTGGAACCCTACCTATTGTCGCGACAGCCAACGCAGTTGATGTTCCAGTAACGGT
>KE356563.1:496184-497425 GCA_000416005.1 Haloquadratum sp. J07HQX50
TTCAAGACGCAGAAATCCGCGAAGTGGATGTGCAGGTTGCGCGTTTCCTCGGTTCCCAGGGACGCTTTTGCGTGGAGCGTCGTTGCCACCGAGTTGTGACCAACAGTGTATGTTCCAGCGCGTGTAACCTTGTCAGTGGAACCTTCTTCTCCGCATACAGCAAGCATCAATCGCGTGGAACACTGTTCCCGTTCCACGAGCAATTGGCGTAGACCGATGACGACAGCGGGTTTTTGAGCACATGAGCCAGTACGGTCTGACTCGTCCGAAACGTCAGTGCATGGTTCACTCTCCCGCCGTACGCCGCTGTGCGGATTCTCTGGAGCGTTCAGATTGGCGTGGCGTCCACGGGTGCACTCCGAACACCGCTGGCTGGTTGTGGTATGCATCAACCCTTTCGGCGCGGATGTCAGCGCGTTCGGCTTTGTGCGTGATGAACTGGTGAAGTTGGTGGAAATGCAACAAATGAGCGTTTGACCACGGGGACCGTTCCGCAGATATCTTCAAGCTTCTCCATCTGAACCATGGGATCCTCAAACTGTTCCGCGAGCGCGATGAGGCGACGGGAGAGTGTGAGCGAGTGTAGTTCAACTCCTGTCGTTGTCCTTGATTCGACGTTATTCTTTGCCACACGGTTGCGTGCGCGAAGCACACCACTGGTGAAACCGACTCGCATAAGGAGCGATATTTGCGCTGAACATACTCCACCTCATTATCCGACACTAGCAGTGACTCGTCTTCACGGTCGGCCTCATAGCGAGGACGTCCGCCAGTATCGACACCAATGGGCGTGTCGGCGTCGTATTCGATGCTGAACGCACAGTCTCAGTGGCTTCCGTGATGAGAGGTCGATAGGTCTCGTCGGCGTCTCTACCTACAGAGTAAGTTGAGTGACTGCACTTATGGGCCGAGCTGTGTTGAGAAATCACATCAGCAACCTGACCGTTGAGAACGATGCCACACTCGTTACGCAGATTTTAGCTTATCAGGGTCTTCGATGTCGTGGATGCAAAGCGCGTTCGTGAGAGAGTATCTCACGAGCTGTTAGACAACGTCATGAGAACGAAACAATTCTGAATCTGAGCCTGATCTCAAGACGGCTCACCGCTTAATTAAGTCTGCAAACCGCTCGCGAAGTGACTGACTCTCGCCGAGTCGAAGATAGTACGCATCGCCACCGTCTTCATAATAGCCACCGATTCGTCTGACTGTTTCAAATCCAAGGTGTTGATAAAATGACA
>KE356563.1:497445-501063 GCA_000416005.1 Haloquadratum sp. J07HQX50
GTATTGCCCGTTTCCAGGTGGATCAACCTGCGCCTCTACGTTCGCGCTCACAGGCATGCTTATCACAGCAATAATATAATTTTACCGTCAGTACCGATCGTGACATGTCAAATGATGATTGTAAATATGGTATGTGTTCGTCTCAAACAGGCATGAGTTTTTATCCTGTATGCGATTACCTCATGACTCTAAAAATATTAAATCTGCTCAACTTTGATCATGTGTATTCACTCTGTGATAACAACATGGATCTGTTTTCCCTGGTTCACGACGCGTATCTCCTAATCGGCAGTTTCTTTCTCAACCCTAAGATGTACACTCAGCAAAATCTTCCTTCTTTGACGAACTGTCAGGACGCTCAATAGCAGGCGATACCTGCTACAGAATGTGTATAGATATTATGCCACCGAGCGTGACCAATATTCTCGCTGTATTATACCCCACGAATCACCTACCAAATCTTCACTACCCAAAGCGAGACCGCCCAGCACTCCCAGCAACTTCAGTTAATTGGGCATGCACATCGGCGATACGCTCTCTGATATTTCTTCCATTCACTCGTGGATCAAAGACATCCTTATCGGGTGACCAGTCAGTGTCGTTAAAAAAGGTCCCACGGTCTGCCTGTGCAGGTGATGGTGGCACAATCGCTCTATTGTTCTCTCGATAGAGGTCGTATGCTGTACGGGTGTACTCATACTGATAACGAGTGTCTTTGTTAATTTTGCAAATTCCCCGTGTTAGCATCTGTTGAAGTTGCTCTGGCTGGACACCCGATGACCCGTGGAGCACAAGTGGCACATCAAGGCCATGATCGCGGAGTGTATCTCTGATCTCACCAGCCAGGTCAGGACGTAACTCTAGATCTTTGCCCTTTGCAACTCCATGTTGGGTTCCTACCGAGATGGCCAAGAGATCACATCCAGTCCGATCAACAAACTCCACAGCGAGTTCAGGGTCAGTGTAGAAAGCTCGTGCAGACTCAATATTGTCCTCTGCACCCTTGATTTGGCCCAACTCAGCCTCAATGAGTATTTCTTCGTCGGATTGTTCGGCCAGTTCCACAGCACGCTGACTCCGTTCAACATTTTTCTCGAATGATTCATGCGACGCATCAATCATGATTGAAGATGGAATCCCTAGTTCCACTTGCTTCTCAATGAATTCCAGATCAGTCTGGTGATCCATATTGAGAAACACACCGATATCATACCGCTCCGCAATCGTTTGAATATACGTTCCCATCGACTTCAACCCGGCCACAGGGTCACCAAATCCTGCAAACCTACTTGCACCAGCACTAAGCTGAATCAACAAGTCTGAATTTTTCCTATCAGCTCCTTCTATCAGACCCATCATAATATTCGGCTCTGCAATATTTGATGCAACCAGTCCAAACCCGTGCTCTAAGGCATCCTCATAGACAGTCGCGAGTTCATTCCCGCTGTAAAACGGCATTATTTGTTACCTCGTTAAATTATGATGACGCATCTGGCATAAGATATGCGAACATAACAACTACTCAGACAATGTCAGTACGGGAGTCAGAAGCGATGCTAATTCAGGATTTACTGACTGGGGTCGTGAGTATCTGTTCAAGATCATCCAGGGCGCTCTGTGCATCACTTCCCTCAGCGCGTATTCGAACTTCATCCCCGACTGAGACACCGAGTCCGGTCACAGCTAACATACTTTCTGCGTTCACGAGCGGCTCATCAGCAAGGCCGACTTGGGTATCTGCTTCATGTTCGGTCGCCGTTTCGACGAACTGTGATGCCGGTCTTGCGTGCAATCCATCAGTCGGGACAACAGTGACTATCCGCTCTGGCATTACCCGTGCACCCCCCGAGCGTGGACAGGTGAAGCTGTATACGCGATATTGATACTGTGATGTGCGATTGATGCTCCCCTCATAGTCTTCCTCACTGCGTCGTACATCTTTCGGTCTCTTTTTTCATTATATAATCATAATCGGTCAATTATATAAAACAAAAGCCTATGTGAGTGATAGATTCACAGCTATTCGATTCAATCCAATCAAATTGGCTCAGATGAAATCAATAATCGCCGATGTGACCTCTCGTGTCGTTGCGCGGCCACCTAAGTCAGGCGTGTGTGGACCGGTATCAAGCACTTTCTCAACTGCATCTCGTACGCGTGCTGCTTCCTGTTGCATGCCAAGGTGATCCAACATCATTGCTGCGGAGAGAACAGCTGCAGTTGGATTTGCGATGCCCTGCCCTGCGATATCGGGTGCAGTGCCATGAACTGGCTCAAAGACTGCATTTGAGGGGCCAATATTAGCAGATGGGAGAAGCCCAAGGCCACCAACTAGGCCCGCAGCGAGGTCCGATAGGACGTCACCGGCGAGATTTGGACAGACAATTACATCAAACTGCTCTGGAGACAGACAGACACGTGTCGCAAAAGCATCCATCAGAAACTCTTCGATTTCGACACCCTGCTGTTTCGCTACCTCACGCACATTATCCCGAAAGCGACCATCGGTCTTTTGCATCACGTTTGCTTTGTGCACAACGTGAAACTGCTCAGCACTGACCGAGGTAACGTATTCGCAAGCAAACTTCCCAACCCTGCGCGATGCTGAGTCGCTCACGACGCGTGTTAATGTCGAGAGCGAAGACGTAAGATCATCTTCGACACCAGCGTAGACCCCTTCAGTATTTTCTCTGAGGAAGACAATATCAGTCTCTGGCTGTAAAGCATTCACGCCAGGATATGCCCTTACTGGTCGAATATTAACGTATGAATCGACCGCATTACGAAGTGGGAGGATAACATCTGCTGCTGTCTCCCCGGCTGCTCCAAACAGTGTTGCATCAGCCTCCTTGACAGCTGCTTCAGTCACCTCCGGGAGCGCTGTCCCGGTTTCAGCTTTTGTCTCGTCACCTGCCTCTACGGACGTATACTCAAACGAGCTGACAGCCTCTAGCACGGAAGTCGCCGCAGGGATTACTTCTTGACCAATTCCGTCTCCCTCGATTAACGCTATCTCACCTGTCATTCATCTTTAACATACGGCAACGAGTTGGCAACTGATTGAACTTGGTCCATGTTCGAGTACATAACAGCTGTCGTATCCCAGATTCCTTCGAGCAGTGCCTCCTGCATTGCAGGGTCAATATGCATCTCAACATCAGCTCCATCATAGTGGACTGTGCTTCTTGCAACATCGATTTCTAACCCCGCGTCTGGGTGGTGCTCGATAAATGACTGCAGTTGCTGAATCGTCTCTTGATCTGCAGTGAGTGCCGGCATTCCAAGTGATTTACAGTTATCACGAAATATTTCAGCAAAGGATTCACCGATCACACCGCGGATTCCCCACCGCATCAATCCCTGCGGAGCGTGCTCGCGCGATGAACCACAGCCAAAGTTCTTATTTACGACTAAAATGCTTGCACCTTTATACTCATTGAGTGGATGGTCGTTTAGATTCCCATCCGCATCACGTCGAGCGTCGTAGAAAACGTACTCACCCATGTTGTCGAACGTCACCTCTTTCATAAATCGAGCAGGCATGATTTGGTCGGTATCGACATCGTTTCCTCGAACAGGAACGCCAGTTCCTGTTACCCGGGTGATTTCCATGGTCTG
>KE356563.1:503611-505064 GCA_000416005.1 Haloquadratum sp. J07HQX50
TATCTGATCAATGCTGGGCTCAGGCTCTTCAACAACCATCGTAATCCTGGAGTGATCTTCAATCGTCGTTGGTCCGACAGTTAGTGACTCGATATTGAACTGCCTCCGCGAGATTAATCCAGCAACCCGCGACAGAACACCAGGTTCATCCTCAACGAGCGCTGAGAAGACTGCTCGTCTGGGCTCGCGTTTTGCCTCGGCCTCAGGGTTGATACGAATGCCTTGATCATTTCGACGACCATCTGGCTGTGGCCGTTCGTCAGGGCCGGGCCCTTTCAGTCCGTGATTTGGCGGGTCGTCCGTGTCCTCAGACCTCATAGTTGGTCCTCCGTCAGTGCAAATTCACCATTCGCTCCGCCAGAGGGAACCATGGGATACACATTTTCCTCGGGGTCAATGTGGAAGTCAACCACCGATGGGCCATCATATGCGAGCGCTTGTTCAACAGTTGGTGCAACTTCCTCGTACTCATCGACTCGCCACCCGCTTGCACCAAATGCTTCGGCTAATTTATCAAACTCTGGACACCAGTTGTACTCTGCTGCCATGTGGCGTCCCTCAAAGAACGCATCTTGCCACTGTCTTACCATTCCAATATAATCGTTATTGAGCACCGCGACAGTAATATCGAAGTTCTCCCGAACGGCCACAGAAAGAGCCTGTATCGTCATGAGGAACGAACCATCCCCATCGATGCAGACGACTTCCTGAGTATCTTCAGCTGCCACTCGTGCACCGATAGCAGCTGGGAGTCCATATCCCATCGTCCCAAGACCGTGACTCGAAATCCATGTTCGTGGTTCCGTGTATGTCCAGTACTGTGAGGCCCACATTTGATGTTGTCCAACGCCCGTGGTCACGATAGCCTCATCAGATGTTGCTTCGTCCAGAACCTCAACGACAAATTGTGGTTTGACCGGCTCATCCTCAGGAGTTGCGTAGTCCATCGGATATGCTTGTTTCCAAGCTTGACACTGTGCTTGCCACTCATCGGTGTTCGGTTTCTGGTCAATCGCGTCGTCAAGCTGCTCAATCACCCGAGTTGCATCACCGATGAGCGGATAATCTGCATGAACATTTTTCGATATCTCAGCAGGGTCAATGTCGATATGAATGATTTCTGCCTCTGGAGCAAATGTGTCTACTCCACCAGTCAGGCGATCATCGAACCGGGTTCCAACTCCGATCAGCAAGTCAGTATGTGTAATCGCCATGTTCGCATAGCCAGTTCCATGCATCCCTGCCCATGATAAGCTCAGTTCATGATTTTCGGGGAACGAACCAATACCAGGCATTGTCGTCACGACAGGAATCTCATATTCTTGAGCGAAAGACCGCGCCACAGGACTCGCATTTGCTTTGATTACGCCTCCACCGAATAGCAGGATGGGGCGATCGGCTGCGGTTATCTTTGCTGCAGCTTCTTCAACGGCTTCAGTATCTGCGATATACT
>KE356563.1:506045-507914 GCA_000416005.1 Haloquadratum sp. J07HQX50
ATAGAGGGGCTAAGATGCCCCTACAATGACGATGGCAACAAGACCAACAGCCAGCACTTCGCACATTCGATGAGTGCTGATGGATGGGTGACTGAACATCGGTCTGTATCCATCTGTATTGCTCCTCTGCGAGGATATGAACCTTTCGTGACTGAATCCGGCGCGACCCACAAACGGTCCGACTCTCTTGAGGTATCACTGATGTTTTCATCAGGCTCGGACCTCCTCATCTTCGTCCTGTCGTGAAATCCCGCGCTCCCGAGCGAACCGGGTTAACACATCAACTGTTACTCGTTCCTTTTTCGCCCCATAATCTTTGATTCGCCTCGTCACCGCTCGGACATCCTGCTTGCTGGGTTCGAAACCTGACTCTTTGAGCCGTTTTCGAACTGAGTGCGTCCCAGTGTGTTTCCCCAAAACAAACTCACGTTGTGCACCAACCATCTCTGGGGTCATGACACCTGGTTCAAAAGTATCAGTGTTTTCTATCACTCCAGCAGCATGAATACCGCTTTCGTGTGAGAAAGCGTTCTGACCGACAACCGGCTTATTTCCTGGAACCGGAATGTCGCTGGCTTTTTCAACAAGTTTTGAAACTTCGGTTATTCGAGTCGTATCAATATCCATCTCAACATTATATAACGACTCAGCTGCCATCACCACCTCTTCAAACGCAGCATTCCCAGCACGCTCTCCAATTCCATTGACGGATACCTGTGCTTGGGAAGCACCCGCCTCGAAACCAGCCATCGCGTTTGCTGTAGCTAACCCAAAATCGTCATGAGTATGCACATCAATGCGGGCATCCGAGTGCGATACGAGTTCATCAATGAGGTCACCAAATCGAGTTGGAGTTGCCACCCCACAGGTATCGGGGATATTCACCCAGTCGACGCCAACCTCATCGACAGCTGTAAGGATTTCTTTCAAAAATTCTCCGTCAGTTCGCGTGGCATCCATTGGGGAGAACATCGCTTTCGCTCCTGCATCTTTTACTCGCTGTACGCTTTTGACTGCCCGATCAACTGCTTCCTGTTGAGATGCATGCATTGAGTCAGCAAGTTGGACGTCACTAGTGCTTACAAAGACGTGAACGAGCTCTACACCCGAATCTAACGCAGCCTCAACATCCTTGTCGATAACGCGTGCCAGGCCGCAGACATCTGTCTTTGTCGCTGAGGCGATGTCACTGACAGATTTAAATTCAGCTTCAGAATTGACCGGAAAGCCCGCCTCAATAACGTGCGTCCCCATTTCATCAAGCGTTGCGGCAATCGCGCGCTTTTCATCATAGCTGAACGACGTTCGAGGAGATTGTTCACCATCGCGAAGAGTTGTATCAAAGATCCTGACGGTGTCAATTTCAGAATTTGTTATTTGGGCCAAAGTGCCCTGGAAGAACTCGATCAGCCGGGGATTCCGACTGAGCCTCCGTGTTGTCGTAAGACATTGTATTCAATAGAACTGCACTATGTTATTAAATCCTTACGAAACTGACTGATGTCTCTAAACGAAAAACGGAGACTCAGTCGTTCGAACCGCAAGCGATGCCCCGAACAACAACATTCTGCAGCGGCGTGAATAGGTATCTATACGAACCGAAGCTACTTCATTACCGACGAGAAGTCAAACTATGGATGAATTCGGCTTGGATCTCTCAACGGCAGAAAACCACCTTGAGAGAGCAACTAGTGGAGCGAGTATTGACCAACAAGTAGTCTTGGGGATACTTGACGGGACAAGCGATCCCAATGAATGGCTCGAGACGGTGATGTCAGGAGATATTTTGATACTCTCTGTGGATGGTGACCTCAATGAGTTAGCGAAGGAGTTCGCAAGGCCAATTGTAGAGCAGGGGGGCGAATTAAC
>KE356563.1:511546-518143 GCA_000416005.1 Haloquadratum sp. J07HQX50
CATCGCTCAAGTGAGCTTGAGTGCTCTCTGTGTGAGATATCTCCATCTTATCAACTCGCTGTAGGGTTTCCCGATGAAGCGTGTAAATGAGGTCAGCGAGGACGCCGAACATCAGCAACTGAACTCCAAAGAGAATCCCTGCAGCAGCAACGATTGCGAGGACTTCGTGACTGATGCCCGCGATAATCCATTCAGCGGCCACATAGGTGGCGATAACTAGACCAGTAAGTGTTGATAAACCTCCAACACTTCCAAAATAAAAGAGTGGATTATTTGTTTTCGCTCGTCTGAATAGCTCAAGAAAGATGATCCCCCCATCGCGAATCGGACGTAAATTTGTATTCGATCCTGACGGCCGTCGATGATACGTCACCGGAACCACAACGGTTGGAATATTTCGTTTTGCACACTCGACAGCCATCTCGGTTTCAAGGCCAAATCCGTCTGCTGCCAAACTCATCGATAAGAATGATTTTGTTGTGAATGCGCGATATCCGGAGAGAATATCAACGAATGAATCGCCATGAACAAACGAAAACCCTCGGTTGACGATTTTATTGCCGATTTTATTGAACCGAGTCATCGCACCATCACGCATATCAGCGAATCGATTCCCAACGACGTGCTCGGCATCCCCCTCGCGAAGCGGCTTAAGCATCGAATCAGCATCCTCTGCCCGGTATGTTGCATCTCCATCAAGCATCAATACAAACTGTGTATCAATGTAATCGCGTACTGCCTCACGGACTGCTTGTCCTTTTCCTGACCCTGATTGATAGACGACGTCTGCTCCATGTTGAGTCGCCACTTCGTCAGTCCCATCAGTTGACTCCCCGTCGACAACTAAGATCGACTGGAACCCCCGCTCTCTAAAGTCCGAGATAACAGTTCCAATCGTCTCTGCTTCATTATACGTTGGAATAAGCACTGTGACATCTCTTGAGGCGGGCATCAATGAATGTCCCAGAGGCATAGTTAAAATGATTCCGTCAACACGTGCCGCATGAGGACTCACGAGCTGAATCGCGCAAATACGCCGTGAACTAACCTCTGCTCGCCCCCGCTGGGGGTTCCTGGTTCCGCGACGCGTCACGGATGCTCGGAGCCGACCGCGCAGTCTCCGCGGGTCGTTTGAAAATCGCCGATTTTCGGGGTCACGAGAATCTTCGATTCACGGACAACTCATTGAGTGAGGGAGAGGGGGCTGAGCGCCTGCATTCGGCTCAAATCCGAATTTACTAATTGATTGATAGTTATTATTGGTATCATGGATATCAGTATCGTCGGGAGCGGATATGTTGGTACCACTATCGCGGCCTGTTTCGCCGAACTTGGACATACTGTCACCACAATTGATATTGATGAAGATATTGTGAAGCAAATCAACGCCGGCGAGCCCCCAATTCACGAACCTGGACTTGACTCTCTGATCGCCACTCACGGCGGAAATCGACTGACTGCCACCAAATCTTACGACATAGTCCCGGAGACAGCAGTTACCATTTTGGCACTCCCGACTCCTCCAACGAGTGATGGAAGTATTGATCTGAGCTACATGGAAACTGGGGCGGAGGCAGTGGGGACTGCACTCGACAAAGTAAATAACGAACATCAACACGTTATCGTCACGAAGTCCACGGTTGTACCTACGACTACAGAAGAGAAACTTGTCCCAGCAATCGAGTCAGCGGCTATCTCTCGAGGGACTGACTTTTTTGTCGCAGCAAATCCCGAGTTCCAACGGGAAGGATCAGCCGTATCAGATTTTCTCAACCCAGATAAGCTCGTACTCGGGACAGCAGATCCAGTAGCGAGCGAGAGACTTCGTGAGCTTTATGATCCACTTCGCGAGAAGAGTGAAACTGAGGTTCCTCTGGTCGAGACGGGAATCGCAGAGGCTGAAATGATTAAGTACGCGAATAATACGTTCTTGGCGAGCAAGGTCTCGCTAATCAACGATATTGGGAATATATGTAAACAGTTCGATGTTGACGCGTACGAAGTCGCTGACGCAATCGGATTGGATGATCGAATCAGCGAGCGATTTCTCCGAAGTGGGGTCGGATGGGGAGGATCGTGCTTTGGGAAAGACACAAAGGCAATTATAGCCGCTGCGAAATCGACAGGATATCAATCAAAAATGCTCTCTGCAGCAATCACACTCAACGAACACCAACCACGGCGACTCGTTGAGCTGGTCGAAAAACACACCACACTCTCAGGGAGCCGTGTTGCAGTCTTAGGGTTGGCATTTAAACCGGGAACCGATGATATCCGTGACTCCCAGGCCTTACCGGTGATTGAGATCCTACAGGAGAGAGATGCTGAGATAGTGGCATATGATCCTGTGGCAACAGAACCAATGCGTGAGCAGATTCCTCAGATAGAGTATGCACAGTCTGCTAGGAATGCTCTCGCCGGGGCGCACGCAGCCGTTGTGCTTACTGGGTGGGATGAATTCGCCAGTCTGGACGCAGAGTTTGCACAGATGGAATCGCCAATCGTTGTTGATGGGCGGCGGATCATTGAACCATCCCAGAATATCGTGTATGAAGGAATGACATGGTAATCTGTCTCGTGTGTTTACAAAACCAAAACCAAGATACAAACGAAAACAGATCAAATCTGAATCGAATGAGATACGTGACGGATCAACCATGAGTAAAACTGCAAATAAACTCCCTCAAAATGTCAGGGCCGCCGCAATAATATATATAAAGGGCATTGGGATGGGGGCGGCAGATGCCGTTCCTGGTGTTTCAGGAGGGACAATCGCGCTTATTGTAGGTGTCTATGAGCGGTTGATTGCAGCTATCACTGCGTTTACGCCTGCTCAGGCCATGACGCTTTTTCAAGCTGGATTGCAGGGAGAAACACGTGAGATGCGTGACATTGTTGATCGATTAGATATTTTCTTCCTTGTGCCGTTAGGTGCCGGTATCCTCACCGCAGTAGCAACACTCACACGGATTGTTCATTTTGGAATTGTGAGATTCCCCAGCATCACCTTCGGGTTCTTTTTTGGCTTGATTGCAGCATCAGCCTGGGTCCTTAGGGGAGATCTTCATCTTAATTCGCCGGAAAGAGTCGTCACAGCTGTCCTGGGATTCTTACTTGCGTTTGTGACGGCTGGTCAGGCACAGACGTTACTTGGCCACAGTTTACCCACGACGCTTTTCGCAGGAGCAATTGCAGTCAGCGCGATGGTCTTGCCAGGCATATCTGGCTCATTAATTCTAATCCTATTAGGACAGTATGAGTACCTTACTGGCACTCTCTCTCAATTTATTGATGATCTTATACTCTCACCCTCTACGTCCTCAATCGGAGCAATCGGTGACACAGCGCCAGTGGTTATGATTTTCTTATTTGGTGGGTTGTGTGGCCTCCTGAGCGTGTCTCATTCAATCCGATATGCTCTCGAGCATTATTATGAAGCAACAATGGCGTTCTTGATTGCGCTTGTTGTTGGAGCCTTACGCGCCCCAGTCGCGCGAGTCTCAGCGCATACGTCTACCTGGACCGTCGAAATAATCGGCCTTTTTTTATCAGCGGCAATATTAGGCGTGTTTCTCGTCTTACTCGCGGAGTATTTGTCTGGAGAATGAACACTACCGCGTCATCGAACTGTGTTGAGACTCTACTTATTAGTTGTTGGCAATGTGATGATCCTGATCCGAAATGGAACGCGTCAACTGGCATTGCAAGCCTGATGAGTGCGAGTTCGCAGATGTACACTGGTCAGATTGCCAACGATTGTTATACTAATAGCTAACAGGGTGATTACTGAGGTTATGACACTCACCTGGATAGCAGCGTTGCCAACGTGACACCACGCATCTTATTCATGTGTGTTCCGCGCGATGAAAGCGTATGTCAGCAGCGTGATCCGTCTATGGCAGTGGGTCACTACTCTCGGGGCACTGCGATATTCATTACGGCATTACTTCCGCACTCCTCACACCGCCGTGGTTCGTCACTGATACGTGTCCCACAGTACCGACACTCAAACGAATTCATCTCAACGACATGCGGGTCAAGTGGCTGATTATATATTGTCATTCACAGGCAAATCCTTCGAAAGTAGCAAATATGTTTCGCTATCCGACTCAGAACATCCGGCTATTATTTTAATTATTAATTTAGTGGTCAATTGGTTGCTTTACGTAGCTATTTCTTCGCAACGTGGACAAACGTCTCAGTTCGGGTTTCTGCCCTAATTGTTTTCAAGCCAGCTTCGCTAGATCGCTCAATTACATGCGATAATCCATATCGCTCTGTACACGGGGGTCCTGCTTCTCCCATTCCACTTTGTGCCCAATCAAAAGTAACTACTCGACCTCCGGTTTGAACAACTCTCGCCAACTCTTCAATTGAACAATACCGGCCAAACTCATGATATGTCATCGTCGAGAAGCAGCAATCGAGCGCAGCATCATCCAGTGGTAATTGCCCTGCCTCCGCCGTGATAAACGAGACATTTTGAGGGCACCCCCGTGTCCGGTACTGTTCATGCATTTCCGACTGTACATCGATCGCAAACACCTGATCAGCGTAGGGTGCAACAGTATCTGTAAAGAATCCTGTGCCACTACCGATGTCTGCTA
Source organism: Haloquadratum sp. J07HQX50 (assembly GCA_000416005.1). GTDB lineage: Archaea > Halobacteriota > Halobacteria > Halobacteriales > Haloferacaceae > Haloquadratum. Next base: position 516,154 of record KE356563.1, read on the forward strand.
TCGTGACAATTGTATTTTTTGACGGAATAAAGTCGAGCGTCGACAGGAGTTCCTCACGAGAAATAAACCTGTATCTGGATGGATCGTTCAACATGGCTGCTCTCTGTACATCAAATGTGTGCTGTCCCATACTCACATTATGGAAGTTTCAAGGCTAAAACCTCGCCTTTCAGGGCGGAGATGCAGCCGACAATCCCTCCACTAACCACTCAATAGCACAAGTGAATATTCCACGTCTTAGTAGTTCTTTTGATACACTAATCTGATAAGTGCTCATGAACACAGTTTGGTGTTGGAGACTACTCGCACCTATCGAGCGAAAATCGTCAATCATCAACAGGTGAGTGACGACCTCGATGATTGCGGTCACTCAGCATCGAAACTGTGGAATGTCGCTCGCTACCACATCCAACAAGAATGGGATGACACGGGTAAGATCCCGTCCGAAGCCGACCTCAAACGCGAATAAAAAGACCACGAAGGATACAGAGACCTACATTCTCAGTCAAGTTCGTTCGAGATGGCTCCGCCGCCTCGTGATGCCAATGAGCTTCGCTCAGTGAGCACAGCGCGTTCTTGAAGAACTCGCTGCGTTCAACGGTTGGTTCAAGAAGCCCAAGAACGGTGACACAGATGCGAATCCTCCCGGCTCCCGAAAGCGAGGCGACAACCATCCACGCTCCACCGTGACGTGGAAGTAGAACGGCATGAGGCACGACTCCAAGCACGACAAACTCCGTCTGAGCAAAGGTTTCAATCTGAAGAACCACCGCTCGGACTTCATCCTCATAGAGTACGAGACGTGACCGTGGAGAATATCCAGCAGGTTCGCGCCGTGTGGAACGGCGACCACTGGGAACTCCACCTCACTTGTAAGGTCGAAATTCCCGTTGAGGACACCCCCGGTGACAACACGGCGGGCATTGACCTCGGTATCAGCAACCACCTCGCTATCGCCTACGACGACGGTGATGCGGAGTTGTATCCGGGGAACGTGCTGAAACAGGACAAGCACTACTTCACCCGCGACGAGTACAACATGGAGGGCGAGAACGGGCCGTCAAGCCGTGCGTTAACCGCTCGACAGAAGTTGTCGCGGCGAAAAGACCACTTCCTCTACACACTCGCTAAACACATCGTTACTGCATCAACTACGACGTTGGTCATATCGCTATCGGTGAGTTACGCAGGATTCGAGAGGATGAGAGCGGCGACTCGCGGAACTGGGGCAAGTGTGGGAACAAGAAACCCCACGGATGGGGGTTCGACCGCTTTGTTTACTCGAATACAAAGCTGAAGAACACGGCATCTTCGTAGACCGAGCGAGACGTGTTCGTGCTGTGGATGGAAGCGAGACACGAACCGCGTGGAGCATGGCTGGTACGTCTGTGAATCGTGTGTGGTGCGACGATGAGCGCGAGCGTGCGCGGTGAACATTCGATGAAAGATAACACAGAGTCCTCCGACGGAGGGTGTGAGTCACTGTCGTTTGGCACGGCCAGCAGTCCGCCTGTTCAATCAAACCTCGAGGCGTTTCGCGCCGAGCGAACAGGTAGGTTGCGAACCGTCATATCCCAACACTCGGGAGCCCTCGCCGACGGCGGGGAGGATCTCAATCTCACGGTATAATCCAGCTGATGACGAGTATCCACCACGGTTTGCGGGAAGAGGCTAGTTATCTTTTGTCGAGAATAGCGAACGGCTGTATCCCCTCTGACTCGTTCGCTCCGCTCACTCGCCGGAAGGGCACTGAGCCTGTAAGAGTTAAATTCATGTTCAACATCTGATACAGTGTGGCAGTAAAGAATATCGACATAATTCAGCGACCAGAGGAACGTACTTGCGAGAAATGCGGGAGAGTCGAATGCTGGAACGATGAAGAGATCGTCTGGGAAATCGCAATGACTGGAGGTGAACGTGCTGTCGGAAGTGTCTATTGCATCCATGAGTGGGATATTAATGGAACATTTGTCCCCATCGACGAATACAC
>KE356563.1:519410-520836 GCA_000416005.1 Haloquadratum sp. J07HQX50
TAACTCTATTTCGCAAACAGTACATGAGTTATGATTATCTGTTGAGTAGTCAGCAAAATCGAGCTCATCTCGTTTGAGTTGGAGATTCTGTTAACGCGCACAAAACATGAATTGAATCTTGTCGTGATAGTTAGATTTATCAAATGTTTCGGCGTATCGCTCAGAGAGAGTCTGATATCTTGTCACCACCGTATAGGTCAAGAACGGGATTTATTGATTCTGTGGTGGAAATACCATACATAATTATTATGGTATTTTTGCGCCCTTCAGGGCGCGGTTTCCTCCGTGAGAGTCTGTGTCAGCTTCTGACTCGCCAGAGGCAACATTCCCGTCACGGTGGACGGTACCCGGGTTTGTACGCTGTTCTTTGGAACTTTCACGAGAGCATGTTGACTCCGACCAGCTGTGGTCGTCCCACTCAAACCGCACGGGCCGTGCCATCGGCCTGACTGCCTGCTTTGTCTACCGTCTCAGGAACGTTTTCACGCCGTAAAATCGGCCTTCGTGCCCACATAGACAGGTGAGCGTGTCCTGATGCCGTATTGTTTTGTCTGTTGAACCGCGGGCACTCCTGGTCCACGCTCCCGACCGGACTTCAACCGAGATACCGGATTCCTCGGCGGTACACGTCAGCCACTCGGTGAGCTGCTTGAACGCCCAGAAGTTGTGCGTCTTGGCGTTCGTCTGACCGACTAGTGTGTTTCGAGTACATCGGTCAAGCCACCGATATACACGGTCTCGACACCTTCGGCGTGCAGTCGGTCCAGCAGGTCACCGCTCAGTGCTTCTTGAGCGTGGTCACGGCGACGAATCCGTTTCCGATACAGTCGCCCGCTCACTACTGTATCGGCCTTCTTCGAGTTTGGACTGTCACCGGGCGATTTATTCCGTCGCGCCGCGGGACCACTGGAACAACTCGCGGCCTTCGCACAGATATTGCTCGCCGGTTGTCGTGGTACAACGAGATTGTCCGTACCAATGTCCAGAGCGGCCGTTTCGTCGGCCAGTGGAGTCTCCCGTGCATCATCAGAAACACACGTTCGGAGCTCGGAAGATGCTATCAGTCTCGTCGCCTGTGCCACGACAACCGGCTCTGTTCTTCGTAGTTAGGCCAGTTTGGGTCACCGACGATTTCCAGTCGGAGACGGCTCTTCGGGCTGTTATGCCTGGATTTGTTCTCCGACAACCATCTCAAGATGGGAGCGGTCGCCCCATTCGACGGTGTCTACGTCCTTTCGCACGATGCCTTTGAGAACATGTCCGCGGTCTTCGTTGCCACGGAAACCCGGCAGTTCCGGGTGTTCCGTGACCGACGTGTTTGACTCGTCGTCATACGCTTCTTATTCTCGAAGAACACGCGTCACGCTTCGCTGTTTGCTCTCCGGACAGTTTGAGCGGTGGACGCATCAAGAACGGCTTTGTATTT
>KE356563.1:520856-526113 GCA_000416005.1 Haloquadratum sp. J07HQX50
ATTACGCCGAAGCAAACGACTTGAAGCTTCCAGAAGCGTGTGCAGAGGTGTTAGAAGCAGGGCTTGAGTCGTTGAAGACTCAAGACCGGCAAGTAACACGGCGGTCTCTCACCAGAGCTTACGCGATTCACTCTCCCTGCTCAGTCCTCGGTTCCAACTGAGCGTCGGAACACACGCCGTTTGCGGAAAGGACGGGATTCTCTCGCTGTGTCAAGATCGATACTGAGCGGGTGCCTCTCAATCGCGGTGAGAGCACGGTAATCCTGAAAATACCAAAACGACGAAATCAGCGCGAACTACCCAGATCAGTTTGGTCTAATAGCGAGAGTCGCGGTTGTCTCTTCGATCGACCATGTCTCTTCTAATCCTGCCGATCCGACAGAAAGTATGTCGGCGAATTTGCTCGTCCGTGTCTCTTCAGCAATCATCGCTCGGTAGTCATCGACGAGCCTCTCGATCCGGTCGCTCTCGATGGTAACACTCGTCTCAATCTCAGTGTCCACCTCTAAGTCCAGATTTTTACGCATCTGCTGGATTCGACGAATAATATCACGCGCATAGCCCTCAGCCTCGAGCTCAGGAGTCAGTGTGAGGTCAACATAGACGGTTCCCTCTTCGAATGAGGCAGCTGAGATATGCTCAGGGGCCTCCTGCTGATATGTGATCATCTCATCATCAAGCTGGAATCTTTCACCATCGACTTCAACATGGTCTCTAAGTTCGGATCGTGGAGTCCCCTTGACGGCCTGCATCACCCGCTGTGACGATTTTCCGAAGGACGGTCCTATCACAGCCATATTTGGTTCAGCTACCTCGACCATCTCATCAAACGTTTCTACAATCTCAACATTTCGTGCGTTTACACGGTCAGCGAGTAGTTCATCCAACCGGTCGATCGAGTCAGCGGTCGATCCAGAATCTGGCTCAACGATAACCCGTGATATTGGCCAGCGAAGCTTCCGACCACCTTGCTGTCGTGCTGTCGCAGCTGCCTCTTCAACATCTCGCAGTGCCTTGATATCACTCTCAAGCGTGCGGTCCTGTAATGAGCGTTCAGGCGTTGGGTACGAGAGTGCATGAACGGTTTTTGCGTCGCTGAACAGGTGTTGATACATACTTTCTGCGATGTAAGGTGTAATTGGGGCGATAAGGCGAATCGTCTCCTCTAATACAATTGTGAGGGTCGTATAGGCCGCCTGTTTCGACCGAGAATCCTCTTCTTCCCACATGCGCTCTCGAATGGCTTTGATATAGAATCGAGACACATCTTCAGTAATGAACTCAAGCACTGCAGTGAGTGCATCTTGTATTTCATATTCATCCCATGCATCACGTACATTCGCCTTTGTCGATTGGAGTCGTGATAAGACCCACCTATCAATGATTTCTAGATCGACAGATGAAATATCAGCACGGCCGGGATCAAAGCCGTCAAGTTTCATGTATGGAAGTGGAAACCGGAAGACATTCCAGAATATATTCAGGGTTGATTGCATCTCTCCGAGGCCTTCCCATCCAAAGGAGAGATCAATTCCCTGCTGGTCGTGACTGAGCAAGTATGCACGGAGGGGATCTCGGCCTGCCCTGTCAATTGCTTCCTCGGGAGTGACGATATTACCCTTCGACTTCGACATCTTGCGGCCGTTTTCATCATTGACGAACCCATGCATCATGACCTGTTTGTACGGTGTTTTCTCAAGGGCAGCAGTGCTCATGCCCAACTGAGACCAGAACCAGCCTCTGGTTTGGTCGTGAGCTTCGACAATGAAGTCGGCCGGCCAGAGTTCATCAAATTGCTGAGTATTGCTTGGGTAATCAATCGTTCCGAAAGTCGCGACTGAAGAGTCAATCCAGACGTCGAAAACATCTGGGACACGCTCGTATTGGTCCCCATCTTCAGTGATGGTGAGCGAGTCGACAGATGGCCGGTGAAGATCGATCGATTCGGGATCGACCTCTTGATCAACCCGCTCAGCGAGTTCTGCTCGACTTCCGATTACGATGCGCTCTCCTGCAGCGTTTTCCCAAATAGGAAGCGGTGTACCCCAGTAGCGCTGTCGAGAAACATTCCAATCTGGTGCATCTGAGACGAAGTCTCGAAACCGATTGTCCCGTGCCCACTGTGGATACCACTGTGATTCCGAGATATTATCGAGTAAATCCTCTTTAATATCAGTAATTGAGATGAACCACTGGTCGGTTGCTAAAAAGATGATGTCCGTATCACACCGCCAACAGTGACCGTACCGATGAGTGTGTGTATCTGCGGAAAGAAGAGCATCGGTGGCCTCTAGATCTTCGATAATTGTCGGATTTGCATCTCGGACAAACGTCCCAGCATACTTTCCGGCCGCATTGGTAAACTCACCTGTCTCATCTACCGGCACGAATATGTCGAGATCTAATTCTTGCCCACGCTGGAAGTCCTCCTGACCGTGTCCAGGTGCAGAATGCACCAATCCTGTCCGGTCAACTTCAACATAGTCGGCTGTGTACACCTGTTTTGCTCCTGAATCAGTTGGCAGTTCTTTCACACTGGATTCGAGCGGATTTTTGTACTCCCAGCCAACCATATCTTCACCCGGTACTGTTTCAACGATCTCATACTCATCATACCGTCCAGCACTGAGAACATCATCGACACGGGAGGCCGCAATGTAAAGCGTCTCTGTGGAGTCAGCTTTCACTGCCTCGACAGCCTGATATTCTACGCCCTCACCCACCGCAACAAATGTATTCGCTGGAAGTGTCCATGGAGTGGTCGTCCAGATAACGAGTGATCCCTCACGGTTACGTAAGGGAAATTTCACATAAATAGACGGAGAGGTGATTTCATCGTATTCAACCTCATTCGCCGCGATAGCCGTCTGACATCGTGGACAGTAGCTAATCGATCGTTTACCCTGATCAACCAAGCCTCTCTCATCGACCTGTTTAAATGCCCACCAAGCCGCTTCCATATACTCCGGCGAGAGGGTTTCATATGGGTCATCCCAGTCCATCCACACGCCGATAGACTGGAAATCCTCGTCCATCGCCTGTCGGTTCTCAATAGCAAACGACTTACATTCTTCAATGAATGGTTCGATACCGAATTCTTCGATATCACGCTTTGTCTCAAAGCCAAGTTCCTCTTCGACTTGCACTTCGATCGGGAGTCCGTGCATATCGTAGCCCGGCCGGTCAATGACACGATGGCCACGCATCCGCTTATATCGGATAACTGCATCTTTTAGAATCTTATTCCAAGCAGTTCCAAGATGCATCTGTCCAGACGTAAATGGTGGACCGTCAACGAAAAAGAAGGACGGATCATCTGCGTGTGCCTCCTTCGTTGCAGCGTAGGCGTCAGCATCCTCCCAGTATGATTCAACAGCACTCTCAACGGCTGCCGGGGTATACTGATCCTCAATATTGTCCATATCAAATGCCTACCTGCGGACGTATATGAAGGCGATGGAAGCATATTGAAATTCTCACAGAGCAATCTCATTCGCCGTGTCTCAAAGCCAATCATCAGGAGTAATTCGAAAGAGGAAGTCATTGCCTGTCTATCGGCTTAGCTGAGGCTAAATCATCATCAGCGATTCATTCGGAACTACCTCGTCATCGTCACGACTGGGTCATGCTGAGGTACCTCGGGGGGAACTCTGAAGACACTTGGGTTGCCAACTGTCAGGGAGTCTGAGGTAGCTATTATTGGTGCACTGCCGTGCTTGCGAACACTGTCAAGCAAACAGAGCACGTATCCTGCAGTCTGCTCAGCAAGTAGTTACCGAACACCACAGAGGCCCTCATACTACCTGAGGGACACGTGAAAATACAGTTGAACAGGTCTACAATCGATATGATTCCACAGCGAGCAGGCCAGACGGGGCGGGCCTCGGTATTGCAATGGTTGATTAAGTGGTGTTTTAGAAGTCTGGCAGATCCTCCGGTGGGGAATACTCTGACTCCCATGTGATGTAGTCCGATTTCAGTATCTCACACGTCAGTTGTCCTAACTCAGTCAACCCGGCATTGATACTTGAGACAGTTTTCCATGATTCGAGCGCATCGTGAAGATTCCGTTCTTTCCAGTCCTCTGGTAACCCGGGCGCGTGATATCCGACTCGATCCGCGAAATCGTCCCAGAAAAAGTCAAACTGCGAGAGGAGATTCAAGTCCATAACGATCTTCCATTCAGTTCGAGTCATTGATGTCTCAGCACTCCAAGATGAAAACGCATCATCCCATGCTCCATGAATCAGGAGTCCTTCTATCTCTTCGCGCCGATAGTCGGTGTCTCCGATGACCTCAGCGTCCTCATATTCACTTGGATCGACAGAGTTCTGTAACCCTGGTGGGTCTGGCGTTGATACGGAGAGAGTCATGTGTGAATCAATATATCACTGGTAATAAGATTCATGTCGCTCTATCATGTCCACCCAAAAAGTGTCTCAGGCGACTCTTCATTCGGTATCAAACGCATCAAGTGGCTGTCCTGCAGAGTTGAGTACAGCATCAGATATCGAAATTCGCGATTCAGTTCGAACGGCAAGTGCGACGGCGTCGCTTGGTCTCACATCGAATACATGTTTTGTCTTTTGTCCATCATGATATCGCTCTACATCCAGTTTTGCGTAGAAAGTCCCGTCAGCGATGTCATCGATTCTGACTCCGTCAATCGCACCACCAAATTCAGTGAGTAAAGTAACGAATAAATCATGTGTGAGTGGTCGTTCAAATGGTTCTTCCGAGAGTGCGAGTTGAATCGCGCGGGCTTGATCCATTGTGACCGCAATCGGCATCAGTTCGTCGCGGGCTTCTAAAACAACGGCTGGGATTTCGTCCTCTTCGTCCCTGAGCCCAACCCCAACACCGGCGACTTCAGCCGTGTGAATCATACCCATGATTGTTGCTGCAGATATGAAGCTTTGTTGAAATTCTGAGAGGGAAGGCTATCGACGTGCTGCTCTATCAGCTTTTTATTAGATGCACGCAACACCAACTCAATAATTGGGGCAGAGACAACTCTAAACGGCCAGGTGCGCCGATACAGCTCACTCCGTGACATCCTCCTCGCCGTTTACGGCGAGGCTTCCCACGCATGGGGAATACCAGTCAGTCGTCGCTGGTAGAGGGTTCCGACTCTTGGAACGCCGTGAGCGTCATCTGCGCTGGGACGCTCTTCTCACGGTGAGTCGTGGCGGTGTCACGACCGCTCCCATCCCGAGGCAAGTCATCGCGTCCAGCCTTGTCAAGCGGGACGCTCTCT
>KE356563.1:527248-544507 GCA_000416005.1 Haloquadratum sp. J07HQX50
TGTAGGGCGTTACGATCTCGCTCACCGCCGACATGGTACTTGCCCCGGCGTCGAACGCCTCTTGCAGACCATCACGATACGTTTCAAGCAGGTGCTTAAGTTTTGACTGCTTGTGCGCAGTAGGGGGCGCGAACGTCGCCTGCAACGTTTTGGTGACGGTCGTAGACATCGCTACTGATCCTCCACATATTCCATCAGTACGTCGATGCTCACCTGTCCGGTGGTGGCGAGAAAGCATCCGGGGTGCCAGAACGCCTTGTCGAGTGCCTGCCGAACTTCGGGATTCTCGTCTTGAAGAAAAATAGTAGGACACAAAAGCGATGAGTCACTGAACCGGCGAAAATTGTATCACACAATACACTCCTTTGAGCGTTCGACATGCGTAAAGGGAGTGCCCTAATAACTGTGTCTAATGGGATCAGGGGCGGATGAATCAGGACGTATTCAGATTATCGGAACAGCACACGTCTCTCAAGAGAGCGCTGACGAAGTTCAGTCAGTTATCACAGAGGAACGCCCGGATATCGTTGCTGTTGAATTAGATGAAAGCCGCTACCGACAGCTCAAGGGTGAACAAACTGAGGATTTATCAACTGCAGACATACTGCGGGGTAATACTGTTTTCCAGTTTCTCGCGTACTGGATGCTCTCATACATACAGACTAGACTGGGTGATCGGTTTGACGTTTCACCTGGCGCTGATATGCTCACCGCAATTGAGACTGCTGAGGCACAGAACGCAGACGTAGCGCTAGTAGATCGAGACATCAACGAGACAATACGACGGTTTTGGAACCGGATGCGTCTACGGGAGAAATTTCAGCTATTATTTGGATTGTTAGCTGGAGGACTCGATTCAGTTGGTGTCGGTATCGGATTTGGAATCATTGGGGGGCTCATTATTGGGCCAATCATTGCGATTTTCGGAAGCTCGTTTGGTATTACCTCAGTGATCTTGACCAAAATCGCTGGAGGCGTCGTGTTGGGGGTAGCTGGTGGGGTTATGACGTGGACTGTTATGCCCGATGAGGTTGATATTCCCCGGCAATTGGCGGTTGTCGGCATTGTCGGAGTTGTGGTTGGTGGTGGTGGTAGTGTTCTGTTTGATGTTGCTACGGTCATTGGACAAATGCTCACTCCGTGGATTGCTGAAACAATCGGGAGTATCTCAATAGGGCTGTTCATCGGGGTCGTCAGTGGGACTGCTGTCAGTGGCCTGAGTCCATCATCTATGACTGGTGAAGAGGAATACACCGAGTTGGATGTGAGTGAACTGACAGACACTGATGTGGTGAGCGCAATGATGCATGAGTTTCGGCAGTTCTCTCCTGGAGGAGCATCAGCGCTCATTGATGAGCGTGATGCATATATTGCACATAAACTCATTCAGCTTCGTGCTTCCGGTGCTGATGTGGTCGCTGTTGTTGGTGCGGGTCATCAAGAGGGAATTAATCAGTATCTCAGCACACCTTCAGACCTCCCGCCAATGGAGACACTCTCGGGAACTCAAGGGTCATCTATTCCGTGGGCAAAGATGATTGGAGGAATTATCTCTCTGACCGTCATCGTATTCTTCATTCTTATTGCACTATCATCCGCCGAGAATGAGATACTACTTCGCCTCTTTGGAGCGTGGTTTTTCATTAATGGCATTTTTGCAACAGGATTAGCTAAACTCGCAGGGGCAAAGTGGAAATCATCGCTTGTCGGAGGAGCAATTGCATGGCTCACCTCAATCAACCCGTTTCTGGCCCCTGGGTGGTTTGCTGGATACTTTGAGCTACAATATACCTCAGTGAACATTGCGGATATCAACCAGCTCAATCAGTTATTAACGAATGAAGAACTTGCTCTGAACGATTTAGTCAATCGAATGTTTCATGTTCCATTATTCAGGTTGATTATCATCGTTGCTGCTACGAATATTGGGAGCTTTATTGCTTCCGCGCTTTTTATTGCGTATCTTTTACCACTGTTTGCTCTTGACCTTGGAGGAGCACAAGGGATTTTAAATCTCTTGATTGAGGGAGCAAAAAACGGACTTGAGGTCCTTTGGAGAGGGTTCAGGTGAGATTTAAAGCCCGAGAGCTTGGTGATTTCTTCGCAGCGTGGATACTGTTGTCAGTCGCCTTTGCAATCTTTTTTGCAGGTGGCGGGAGTCAAGCACTACGCATTCTTCAGTCAGGTGATTTTATTACTCCAGTCATCGTCAGCCTCTTTACCGCCGGAATAGGGTTTCTTTTCCACGAACTGGGTCACAAGTATGTGGCTGTGCGATTTGGGCAAAAAGCCACCTTTCAAGCAGAATATGGAATGCTGTTTGTTGCACTTATGAGTGCAGTGTTGGGATTCATATTCGCTGCCCCGGGTGCGGTGCACCACCGCGGGATGATCACTGAGCGGCAACATGGAATCATCGCTCTTGCAGGCCCGGCCACGAATGTCCTTCTTGCGGTTGGTTTTATTCCGGTATTTCTCTATGGAGGTACATTCAACAATGCATTGCTGAGATTCGTTGGTGGCCGCGGGTTAATCATTAATGTATTCTTAGCTGGATTCAATCTACTCCCACTTGGGTCACTGGACGGGAAGGTTGTGTTTCAGTGGCATAAATCCGTGCACGTTGGCCTGCTTATCTCATTGCTGGGGTGTACGGTGTTCCTCTGGATTAATGGCATAGGAATATAGCGCCTTGTTTTGTCTATTTTATTTGTGCGCTCTCGGGTGGCGGTTCAGTCGTCTTACATCTATGGATCATGCCCGTGACCAATTACAAGCGAAGTAACATGAAGTATGAGCAAGCCGGGAAAGATGATCTGCTCTGGTTTAGTGAACCCGCCACCTAACAGCGGCAAATACGCCGCTGGCAAGATAATGGCCAAATAAAACATAATTACTTGAGCGAACTGCTTGGCTTCAGTGAGCGTCTTTCTGAGTGCAGATTTTTGGAGGAATTGCGTCTTAGATTGCCGGGGCACGTTTGACATGTGTTATTGTCAATGAAAGTGTCCATGCACATATAAACCGACGAGCATTTGCATCATTTGTAACTCTTCATCCACTCAAATCCGGCAAGGTGAACTTTTTATAATCGGAGCAGATGCGCTCAAAACTTTTATTCAGCTGTCTCATATTTTCATACAGTATATATTGACCCGTAACTTATCACCGTCGTGAGCGGTTCATGAAGTCACAGAATCTACCAACTTTTTCAACTCTCAGAAGTCCCATCTAATATGACCGATGATTCCTCGCCTTCCTCTGATGAGGAACTGACATATGCAAAAGCAGGAGTCGATATTGATGCAAGCGAATCTGCTACCGACGCACTATTACAGGCCGTCGGTGAAACACCAGGAGATTATGCTGGCCTCATTGATATTGGTAACCAGTATCTGGCAGTCACAACTGATGGGGTTGGAACGAAGCTTCTCATCGCCGAGGCAATAGCTGAATACTCAACGATTGGTATTGACTGTGTGGCGATGAATGTAAACGACCTTGTGGCGGAGGGCGTCCGTCCAATCGGATTTGTCGATTATCTGGCCGTTGATAATCCCGATGAAGATATTGCCAGTCAAATTGGCGTCGGATTGCAAAGCGGTGCTGACCGAGCCGACATCTCACTTATTGGTGGAGAAACAGCAGTAATGCCAGAAGTGATCAATGGATTCGACCTTGCAGGAACATGTGTTGGGCTAGCTCCAAAGTCGGATGTTCTGACACAGACAGCACAACCCGGTGATATCATTGCTGGGTTTCCATCATCAGGCATTCATTCTAATGGACTGACACTGGCTCGCAAAGCGATACAAAACCAGTTTTCATACACAGATCAATACCCAGAGTCACAGTACAACTCTATCGCAGAAGCACTTCTTGAACCGACTAAAATATACACACACCTGTTAGAACCGATATATGAGACTGGCGTCCGCACGGCGGCACATATCACTGGCGGTGGGTGGACAAATATTGAACGGATGGGTGAGAATACATATCATATTCATGACCCACTATCTGTCCCCTCAATTTTTGAACTCATCCAAGAGAGTGGGAACATAGACGATAGGGAAATGTATCGCACGTTCAACATGGGCATCGGGTTTGTGTGTGCGGGAGAACCAAGCGTGATTGACTCATTAGTTGCTGAAACTGACGGCGAGGTCATCGGCGAGGTGGATGTCGGAACGGGGGTGAAGATCGATGGAATGGTATTGTGAACGACCCTCGCTGACTCGGACGCTAAACAAGGAGCTTTCTGACTTCAGGCTCTTAATTCCACTATTGAGAGAGGTATATTGATGCCACTCACGAGGCGGTCGTGAGCAATCTCAAAGCATAGATGCCGAACCCGACTTCTCGAAGAGTCGATTGTAAAGTGAACCTGTGAGAGTGTCGAATATATTTTGTCCCTCACCACTCACTCAGCGCTCTCTGAGGACATAGGAGAGAAGGGAATGGGAAGGAATCTGGGCCTCTTTCTCGGATGCAAAATGTAGTAAACTACACACGAGCGGCGACATCTGCTTCGGTAATAATGCCGACGGTGTTCCCATTCTTGACGACCAACACGGCATCGTGATGGTCTAATGCAGAGTCAATTTCTTCAAGTGTTGCAGATGGCTCAACCGTTGTAGTCGCCTCCCGCATCACCTCTGCGACTGGTAGACTCCCGACATCGGCTTCTCTCTCCTGTGCATGTCGTATATCACTATTTGAAATAATACCGACCGGCCGACCATCACGGATCACAGGGAGTTGTGAAAACCCTTCATCAAGCATGACATCTCGCGCTTGATGCACGGAGTCGTCCGGTTTGATACTCACGACCACTGAGTTCATGACCTCATCCGCTCTAATCACCTCACCCTCAGCCTCATCTAATGCATTAACAATACGCCGGAGTGTCGAAAGTCTCGGATCCACGTCGCCACCTTCGATACGTGCAATAAGTGGTTGTGAGACACCAGCCATCTTCGCAAGACTACTCTGCGTTAATTCAAGCTCGGTTCGTTGCTCCCGGAGGTCCTGTGAGGTGGGAAGATCCATACAGTCGAATTACCCCAAGTTATATGAAAGTGTTTCGGGCGATGGTTTCGACAGAGAGGCCACATTACGCTGCTGATATAGGTGAACCGCCTCACGATTACCGGGTTCAAAGAGTAAATCGAACCTATCGCCAACGACCTCGGAGTCAAGTGAAGTGGTTTGAGACGCAGAGCGTCTCGTCTTCATAGAGATCTTCGATTTCCAATCGGGAACAAACCCAAGCGTTATCGGTGGTCTCATAATATCATACCCGAATTTAATTGAGATGACTCGATATCGAATTACGCTCACGAGTTAGCGACCCCAATTTAGAGGGCTGGTTGACTGGCAGCCCATGTCTGACAACACCTGTGGTTGCCAGTCAGTAAAAAACATCTTGGGGTCGCTAAGAATAAATCTCTGCGAATTTGTGAGCCGTCAGCTCCCTCCCCGAAAGGGTCGGGGCATCCGGCTCTGCAGCCGATGAAATGGCACGACAGAGTCGTCTCGAAGGATCTCAAGCGATTCAATCTTTTCTTATTCACAAATAATTTCCGATTACCCATCACCACTCACTCTTCTTCAGCAGTCTCAGCAATATCGATCACAGTCAGTGGGACATCACGGAGTGCACCACCAACCTCGCTTTTAGCGATACGAGAAGCATGTTTCTCACCGTCAGCATTGAACACATCAATCTCAAGTAGAAGACCAACAAGTGCTGTGTCAGCGGCAATGAAAGCGGAATCGAATGGTTCGCCACAGGCTGGACATGTTGTAACGCCAACTTCAACTTCTACATACTCTTTATCACGGTCATTAAGCCGTTTTCCAGCCTCACTCACAGCAACACCGATTGCATCATCAATGTCATTCACATCACGAACCAGCCAGGCAGCCTCCATCGCAACAAGGTAATTGGTCATATGGAATAGAAATGACCCAGCGACCCAGTGTCTTGTGATTTGTTACTCCACGGTGTGAATAAATTATGCTCTTGCCACATATCGAAGAGTGGCTTTTATCACCACTCATCCCCTCACTATGATAATGCGTAATCCAGGCAATCAGAACCTCTCTGGACGAACTAACGAGCTCAATGACAATTCTGGACCAGTATTCGAGCCTGAGCTTGGTGAATTCCCAACGGAGGATGCACAAAGCGCTGAAATTGGCGATGCCGAGACAAAAACGGGAACGACGACAGTAGGGCTGAAAGCACAGGATAGTGTCGTATTAGCCACGGATATGCGTGCTAGCCTTGGACGGATGGTCTCTTCAAAGAACGTACAGAAGGTTGAAGAAATTCACCCGACTGGAGCATTAACAATCGCAGGGTCTGTTTCAGCAGCCCAATCGTTGATCAGCTCAGTCAGGGCAGAAGTTCGCCTATATGAAGCACGCCGAGGTGAAGACATGAGCATGGAGGCACTTTCAACGATTTTGAGTAATTTCCTTCGTTCGGGCGGATTCTTTATTGTCCAACCAATACTCGGTGGCGTTGACTCCGACGGACCACACATTTACAGCATAGACCCAGCTGGGTCTGTGCTTGAAGAGGAGTACACAGTTACTGGCTCTGGTAGCCAGTATGCCCTTGGTGTGCTTGAGCAGGAGTACGGGGATGAACTAAGCGTTGAGAAAGCTCAGTCTGTTGCCGCGAAGGCAATCCAGAGTGCTGTTGAGCGAGATGTCGCTTCAGGCAACGGAATAAATATGTGTGTCGTTGATGAAGAAGGCGTTGAGATTACTCAACAAAAAGAGCTCGAAACGTTCCTATAAGATCTCAATAGCTGCATGAATGACTCTTCGGCTTTAGTCTGACAATTATACACTCGGTCCGGTGTGGTAGCTAAATGTGCTTGCTCTCTCTCATCCGATACATACTCAGCTAAACTGACCTTCGATGGTGGTCCATAGACAAGACTGAGACTCTCATCTACCTTGGCCACTATGGCGGTAGTCTCTGGCCAACGGCAGTGTCACCCTCTCGGAGCTTATCCGGTACGGCGGAGTTCCTGGGCTTGTACGGGTTGGCTGTGAGCAATTCAATTTCATTCTCGTGTTGTGGAATACGGCTGAGACGCTGGTCTCATATTACGATTCTCAGCGGTCCCAGTCTGAGAATGAGCCTTCAAGTAGTGTGCTGCGCTGCTGAGAAATGTATTCTTGTTGCATCTCTGATATTGCCTCAGAAAAGGTCGCTCCGTGGGCAAGTTCGTCTTTTACTTGATCTATCTTCCACCCTGCTGGTGTTAAGCGATGATTGACTCGAAAGCGGAGTGGGTCTAAGTAAGAATCTGCCACAGTCGCAGAGCATCCTGCAGATGTTAATCCATCCTTTGCATGCGCAAAAATATCAGTAAATATGCTCTCAGGTTCACTCTTTTCAACGCCATCATGGCACACCCACTGCAGGTTGGCATCAAGGCCATCTTGAACAGCAGCATAGAAATTTTGCTTTGCAGTAGACCAGGACTGATCAATCACTGGATGTTCGCGCTGTGGGAGACTCTCCATGAGACCGGCGAAGAGAGCTTGAAGCGAAACTGAATCACGAACAGTTGGCTGTGCAGGAAGCGGTCGGAACTCGATGCGCGCGTTTGCGGAGGACCGTGTCTTACCGTCAAATACTGGTCGAACCCATCGCCAGTATGTGCCATGTTTCCGTCGAAGCGTGGCAAAGTTATCGTCAAATCGATTTCCACGCGGCACTGGCATCGGGACGATTGTTCCATCCGCTGCAACGCGGTCAATAGCGTCCTCAGTGCTCTCAAGATCGCGTGGAAACCGCACTTTTTTCATTTCATTCGTGTTGAGCACTGATTCAAAGACAGAGATACGGTTCTCTGCGTATCCATCTGCGAGGATCTGCTGTGGCTCTACTTCGTCGTATAGTTCTGGAGGAAAAAAAGGCGAATTGACGCTTAGCGCTAGCACTGGTCCAGCGAGCCGTAGTGCGTAGTTGAAATATCTCGAAAGGTCGTTTGCGTATGCGACTTGAAAGTGTGGTTGAATTGACGTGATGAGTGACTCCGGCATGACCGTATCTGCCGACAAGCTAACGTGCGGAGCGTCAATTTGCATTGTGTTTGCCGCCAGCGGGCCGTTAGCCATCGCGTGATATCGCACTGCATTGCTCATGTTTGTAGCAATTCGGATACCATGGTCTTCGATGCTATCACAGAGATACCGTCGTGCTGACTCTCCAGTAGGTGCGACCGTCCATAGTCCATCGCTGACTAGCCGGATTCCCTCAGCTTTCGTGCAGTCGAGTGCTGCACGGAGGCGTGCTCTCACTTCTGATTCTTGAGCAGTTAATCCCTCGGCGTTGAGTGGTTGGGGACTGGTGAGCATCTCAGCGTTATGCAGTCCAAGCTCTCTCTCAAATCCAATCATATTCAACAACCGGCGGGGAACTCGCATCAGACTGGTCGCTCTCTCGGAGTCTGAGCGAGTCCAGCGGCCGTCAGTAACTGCGTAGAATTCATACTCTAGCCCGATGATTGATTGATTATTATCAAAGGTCCCTCGCTGTAGTTCATCCTTTACGTAATCTGCATCCTTTCGTGCCTGCTTTTCAAACTTGGCGGTTTCGACAGCGAGGGCATCACTGACATTGGCCGCCAGCTCCTCAGTCATATCCTCAACTGTGAAACCACGAGGCTTGAATCCCATGGATGTATATGTCTGTGATGAAACTGCAACAGACAGGCCCAAGAATTCATGATGATTATTCTATTGTGTGGCTGATGTCTGACACACTCTCTGCACCCCATTCCTCAATAAGATGATTCACGCTCCCATTTGCTCCCACTTCCGCAGCTGTTGCTAAACTCTCATGAATAAAGGAAATTCCACGAGAGACAGATGTCTGAAGAGACTCATCCTTGGCCAAGTTCGCGGCGACTGCACTGGCAAGCGTACACCCGGATCCATGGGTGCGTGTCGTCTCTATGTGTTCTGTTTCGTATACTGTCTGATCTGTGTCGGAGATTAATACATCTGTGGTGGTGCCATCACCGCTGTGAAGATGGCCACCCTTGAATAGTATCGCAGAGGCACCCCATTCAAAGAACTGCTCCGCTGCCCGAGTGCAAGCAGAAGGTGAATCTGGCCAGATTCCAGTCAATGTCTCAGTTTCCTCAGCGTTGGGTGTGACAACCGTTGCGTGATTAAACAGGTCTGTGTATGCGTCAACTGCCCCTGGTGCTAATAGCTGGTCACCCGACGTTGCGACCATCACCGGGTCAACAACAACAGGACCGGAGTACTGTTGTAGGCAATCATCTATCACTGTAATTGCTTCACGTGTTGCTAACATTCCCAGTTTAATCGCATCAATCTCAATGTCGGTCATGACCGAGTTGAACTGTGACCGAATTTCTTCGGCAGGTAAGATGAATGTTGAATCCACTCCCTGGGTATTTTGCGCGGTCACGCCGACAATAACGCTTCCACCGTACACTCCAAATCGTGTCATCGTTTTGAGATCAGCCTGAATACCTGCCCCACCACTTGAGTCACTTGATGCAATAGTGAGTGCGTACGGAGAGTTCATCTTATCTTCAGTTGTCATTGTGTATTTCCAGCGATGTCCATAATGATTCTTCTATCAGTCTGTCTGTAGCTCATATCAGCTTTCGGTGAATTTTCGACGGCTCATTCTTGTAATATCGGCGTTATGCGATTGCTATGCGAGTCGATCTTATCTGGAGAGAAGTTAGCAGCAGCATCACGAAACGCAGGTTCATAGCTACCAGGCCCGTGCACGGTGCCATATTCGTCGACAGCAGCTTCTCCAGCGAGTCCGAAAGCTAGTGTTCCCGCAAGTGCTGCAGAGAGGTAGTCGTCGCTACCACCAGCAAATGCAGCAAGTGTCCCACCAAGCATGCATCCGGTTCCAACGACCGTACTCATCAGTTCGTCTCCAGCCGTGATTTCATATGTAGTCTGTGACGAGGCGACAATATCGGTCGCACCGGAGGCAACAACAATGGCGTCTGTTTGTCTTGCACACGCCATCGCTGTTTCTGCAATTTCTGGATGGTCTCCAACAGATTCGACACCCTGTACATTTGCCTCCTTCCCCGCGATGGCCGCAATCTCCCCACGGTTGCCATTAAGAATCGAAACCGGCAGGTCGTCGGCTAAGCGAGTTGCAATCCGAGTTCGGGTTTCTGTTGCACCAGCACCAACTGGGTCAATGACTAATGGAACATCATTCTGCCGGGCCGCTTCCCCCGCCCGAATCATGGCCTCTTCACCTGTTTCGCTCACCGTCCCCATATTGAGCAGGCAAGCACCAGATATGCTTACCATCTCGTCTAACTCTCGAATATCATCTGACATCACCGGGAGTCCACCCCAGTGAAGAATGATGTTTGCAACCTGGTTCACAGTGACATTATTTGTGATTGCATTGACCAGCGGTTTCTCACGCTGCGTCTGTCGATGCTGCTCGCTAAGATTGGTGGGTGTGCTCATGAATGGACCTCCTCAGGGGATGTACTGCTGGATACGACCGCTTTATTCAACTGGACAGTGGCTGCACAGGGGTCATCGGCCTTTGTGATAGCTGAGATAACAGCGACCCCATCTGCGCCTGCCTCAATTACAGAGTGGGCCCTGTCTGGTGTAATACCACCAATGGCAACAATCGGGACCTCAACAGATTCGGCGATTTCTGTCAGTTTCGATTCACCGATTTCAGCCTCTGCATCATCAACATCCTTCGATGATGTCTGGTACACAGCACCAACTCCAAGATAATCCGCCCCAGCATCGACGGCTTCGGTCGCTGCTGAGACAGTTGATACGGATCGCCCGATAATGGCCGAGTTACCGAGCACATCTCGGGCGGCCTTGACTGGAAGGTCATCATCGCCGAGATGCACTCCGTCTGCGTTTAGTGCTGCAGCAAGATCGACTCTATCATTGATAATGAATGGGATACCGGCTTCTTCAGTCAGTGCGCGAATTTCTTTACCAATCGTATATCGTGATCGGATCGTTTCGTGCTTCTCACGAAGTTGCACAACGTCGATCCCTCCTTCAATTGCCTCAGACACAATTTCAGGCGTGCTCCGGTCACGAGAGTGACTCTTTTGCGTGACAAGATATGTGTCTACAGAGATATTCATGTGTGATATCGTAGGGTAATACCCCAACTGCAAAGTTACTACTGATTCAGCTATCCCTTCTCAACTCAATAATTCGCAGGGCGTTCAACGGCCACGAGGTCAAATAGTTCAAGAATCCCTGACTCTCCTCGTCACAGAGGACTGCATATCCCGTCCAACCCCAGGGCTTGCATGGGCTCACTGTGTCTTCTCTAGGTCAGAGTTCTCTCAATATGACTCTCTCGAATTGCAGGCATTCACGAGTCAGTCACTCCGATCTGAGGAGCTGGTTGAGTGGCAGTCCATGACTCACAACAGTTGTGCTTGTTAGCCACTGCACTGCAATTCAATGAATCAGTCATGATTACTGTTTGCAACTCGAACCCGACAGCTGTCGGGCTTCCCGGCTCAAGGCGTTGGCTTTCGGCTTGAGACACCGTGGTCAGATAGCCCTTAGATTGCGGCCTGAGCGTGATTTTCTGCTCCCCAGCCTCGGAGCGACGACGAGCTCGCTCTAATGGGTGACGATAACCAAGTCTTTGCTCTGGTCACATTTCGGTGGGTCGGAACGTCAGTTTACGAGTCAAGTTGAAAATCACTTCCTTGAGCGGTGAGCCTGCTAAGACAGGCGAGTACGGAGCGGTCGCTCAGATAATGTCCATCTCGTTCAATCTCGTTGGGAGGTACGTTTCGGTCACGAAGTCAAGCCCCCGTGCTGCGAGCGATTGCTGCTCTGCTTTCTTTTCAATGTCGAGTTGAATCTCAATCTGCTCTTCCCAATAGTCAGACATGAATCGCGGATCTTCCAGCTCGGACTCTAATGCATTTTTATCTGAGTCAGATAATGGGTCTGTTGGGAGGTCGTATTCAACGATATCAGTCGGCTGTATGCCGATAAATCGTGCTTCTGGGGTCGCAAGGTATTTTGAAAGATGTGCCGATTTGATCGAACCGTATGACACAGATCCATATATCCGATACGACCACGGATCGCCATCAGTAAATACCACAACAGGCACATGCAACTCGTCGTGAAGTCGCTTTGTAATGCGTCGTGTGGCGCGGGCTGGCTGTCCTTTGAGATGTACGATAAGAGTATTATATGTCGTATCAAATCCGTTTTCGATCAGTCGATCTCTCATGCCGCCAGTCTCGACACACAGAATAAAATCCATGTCATGATCTAAGAATTCGATTGTATCTGGGTTATTTGGGATTTGATAGCCTCCCTCACCCACATCCTGCTGACAGTGGATCTCTCTTTCACCGCGGCGTGTTTGCTCGCGGATTTTGAGTGGGCCCATCAGGGTTGCTCCAGATTCCTCAGGCCGCATGTGGAAGTCCTCTCGTGTGACATCTGACACAATTTCCAGATCCTCAATCAATTGGTTAGATTCATCTTGATCAGAAAACTGTGCTTCTTTATTATCCCACGATTCAGAGAGATAGTACAATTCACGAAGTGTGGACGACCGGCCTTGTCTCAGTTGCTCAGCCAGAAAATCAATTGTATATGTCGCCTTTAGTAGCTTCCGAGCCCCTCTGACACTGTTGGCTGACCGGGTTGAAGTCCGGTCACCGTACACCCACACCTGTGAGTCCTCATCGAATACAATGTTTGTTTTTGTTCGGGTCGGAATATCCATATGAGGAATATCCCCAGTAGCAAACTGGTCATAAAATTCTGCTGCTAAGTCTATGAGCTGTTCTTCTGCGAGTTCATCGTGTTGTGAGGTAGTCATATTACGATCTTCGTTTTGAATATGTATGGTTTAGACATTGAGTGTCAGTTTTTCTGTCTCAATACCATCGATTTGAATGTCGAAGGTTGCATCCGATACAGCACGATAACTGAACTGAACAGTATCGCCTGCTTTCACCGTGGGATTCCACGTAAGGAACCACTCTCCATCCATGTTAACGCTGTCTACGTCATCCGGCACGTTCTGCGGTTCGGCTGAAACGATTTCCGTAATTTCGGGTGTTTCGTTTCGGTCACTATGATTTCTTACTTTGAGTGTAACAGCAGTTTCCTCGATCTGCCGTTCGATACTCACATTATTCATGATACGAGCGAGTGCTGAGTCAATATCAGGCTCCTGCCGACCAGTCACCTCAGCAAGTTTGTGTGCCATCTCCGGCAGAATGCGACTCAATACATCCTGTTTTTTTCGCCGCTTCTGCATGGATCGCCGCTTATTCAGGAACGACTTTAGATCTCGCGACGCCTCTCGGACAGCGAGCTCAATTTCATTCTCGATAGCAGGAATGTTCGCCAATGCATCTTTTGACTCGCTGGTGAACGGAACGTTCGTTGATGCCACATGGATCATCAGAACGATAGAATCCTGAGGAAGTCCAGACCCGCCTGGTTGGTTCAAGCCGTAATTTCGCCACCTGATCTGCTTTATGACGTCCGTTGTTGCACATGCGCCTTGCTGATACACCAGAGGGACTCGATTCGCAAATCGAAGTAGTCTCATACTCGTATTGTCTAACTGTCCACCGTAAGCGATGCCCGCCTCCACGACAAATGGATCGCCACCGTGTACCTCTGCATCGCGTGTCGCGGCAGCATAAAAATCAGCGTCGAATTCTTTACGCAGCCCTGCTTCAACGAGTTCTTCAGATATTGGGGACAGACAGTTCGTTGGAGGAGCTAAGATATCTGTCTCGCGCATTGCCTCCAATAGCGATGATGCTGTATCTCGATCGTCACCGACAGCACTCACTTGTGGTACGGAGTCGTTGACTGTGTTCATTACATCCCAAAACGCTTCAGCGACATTGCCTCGCGCAGTTTCTCCGAATGTGATTTCCTGAGTTTCAAGCTGGTCTGCAGACCGGTTCACGTATTCAGCGAGCACCTCGCGAGTCAGGCGGTGCTGCTTGTCGTGGTCTTGGAGCTTTGTTTCTAATCGAGTTGTCAGTCCATTCAGTGTCGATTCATCTTTTTGCTGACTTGTTGCCTGCTCAACCAACTCGAAAATATCGTCTGATAAATCAGCTGTCAACACTTGCCACATCGCGGTGTGTGCTCGCTGTCTCACAGTGGCTGCAAATGTGGTTCGATACTCATCCTCTATATCCTCCGCAATCGTTTCGATGATGGTCTGTAGTTGTTGGTGAGTAGTTCGCTCACGAGACACGACGGTTTCAGTAATCTGTGTGGCGAACGCCTCCGTAGCATCAGCAGGTTTGTTTGCAACTGCGTCGATGATGGACTCTACTGCGTCATCAGTCGATGACTCTGGGATTGACCATCCGATTTCACGTCCGAAATATCGGTCCCGGAATCGATCAACAATACGCGTCGTGGTCTTTGTTCCAACTCGAGTAAATTCTGCTTGAAGGAAACCAGAGAGCGAGTACGACTCCGTCGATTCCAGCATTTTCAGTAGCGTACCGAGCTCAACGCCATGCGGGTGTGGTCGGATTTCCTCAGTTTCTGCCGGTAATTCCGCACCGTCAACTCGGTCATACTGGATTGGACCAGAGATATTCGGTTCGTCAAGGGTAATCCGTGCGTGTGGATTAACGACTGCGGTGTGCTTAATGTAATCATGCAGTTGTTGTCTGGCGCGAAGGTTCGCCTCCATCTCAAGCTCAATCCGCGTGCCATGCGTTGGCGAGAGTTCTGATTCAGTGGGGTCTTGAGACATGCTTCGCTGTATCTCAGGCTCATTGGTGTCGGTATCGATAATCAACTCAAAGTACTGAGACTGGCTCGCACTCTGTGTTCGAGATGTGATCTTGGCAGGTTTCCCTGAGGTCAACTGCGAGTATAACACGGCTGCCGAGATTCCAATTCCTTGCTGTCCACGCGAGTTCTTCACGAAGACTGGAGCCTCATTCGCGATGATGAAATTCTCATCAGCACCAGTCGCACCGGGAACTGAGATATCATATACTGTATCCGGCTGAGCTACCTGGGTGACTTCCTGTATGGTTTCATTTCGAAGCGGAGACCCTAGTGAGATATGATGACTACTTTGTGGACTCTGCTGTTGAGGTCCATTCGTTTCGTGAGAACAGATCGTCAATGTATGTCCTGAGTCGGCATCTACGGCATCGGCTGTTGTGAGCTGTGGCATAAGGCCTATTTGAGTACACAGCGTGGTGAGTTCGCGTAACAGATGGGCCGTCCCAACAGAAACCGACGCTTGTGGCACTGATTCATCTGAGACATCCACAGCGAACGCTTGCGCTACAAATGCTCGCTGAGCACTGGGGTGAACCTCAAAGAGGAAGCCTGGAAGTGTATATCCATCGTCAGATGTACAACAGGTATCAAACATCTCAAACAATGACAGCGTCTGGCTGGATGCACTGTTCACTGATATTGGCTGGCGGTGATCGGGAACGATTGCACCGCGACAGGTAACATATGTGGCCAGCGAGCGAGTCAGTGCCCGTTGTTCTGCCACTGAGAGTGATGATGCTGATCGAGACTCGTTAATGAGACTTCTGAGTAATGTCTGGAGCCGATCTGGTGATGGATCAGTTGCGTCTTTCGCCTGCAGGCCTCCGTCTGTACTGAGTGACTCTGCCGTGGTTTCACTGCACAGGGCCGCAACCGAACTCATTTGTTCCGTCGTATCGGATGCCGAAGATGATCCCACTGTTGGAATCTGCTTTGGGACCATAATTGAGTCACCTGTCTCAAGTTCACCCCCAGCAACTTCCTGAATTTCCCCAGAGTCAGAGAGACAAAAGAGACTGTGATCTCCAGTAACTGTCACTGTCCGACCGGCCGTTGTTTTGACCTCATACACCGCTGCTTCTGTCTCGTGCCGGATTGCAGTGGTCACCGGCTGCCATGATATTTGTTGTGTCTGCCGATTAAACGAGGGAACTGTGATATCGTCTGACACAGGTGCAACTGCTGCTGTTTGCTCGGGCAGGTAATTATCGCAGAAGTCTCCGATTGGAACGAACTCAACGCACCCATCTCGGTTAATGAGTAGAGATTGCGCACCGGGTAATGATTGCTCTCTTGCATGGAAACGTGACCCGTAGAGAAGTTTTCCGAATACTTTTGGGAGTTGCTCTTTCGTTATTCCCGGTCCGTTATCTTCGACAATAAGCGTATAATAACTGCCAGTCTCGCGAATCTCAACTGAGATATCTGGCCGTATTCCGGCTTCTTCTGTCGCATCCAACGCATTATCAACAGCCTCCTTGACTGCAGTGACCAGACCCCGAGCACCTGAGTCGAAGCCAAGCATGTGCTTATTCTTCTCGAAAAATTCAGCAATAGAAATTGAGCGTTGGCTCTCGGCCAACTCCGTGGCAATTTCCCCCTCTTTTTCATCGAGTGAGGATTGAAATGAGGTCATTTCGTGCCGCGAAATACCAGAGGGATACTTATGAACTGTTCGGGACTAATCGACGTCAAAACCATGTATCGCGCCCGCGCGTGCGAGGGTTTATCCAGTAACACATCATAAATAGAGTAGATTCAAATGTCACATGAAACAGAGTACAGCGCCGGCCAGATACAGGTGCTAGAAGGGTTAGAAGCTGTCAGGAAACGGCCGGCAATGTACATCGGGTCGACGGACTCTCGTGGACTTCATCACTTGGTATACGAGGTTGTTGACAATGCGATCGATGAGGCACTCGCAGGGTATTGTGACAGTATCGAAGTAGTGCTTCATGAGGACGATTCAGTCTCAGTGCGCGACAACGGAAGAGGAATACCAGTTGATACGCACGAGCAGTACGACAGACCCGCAGTTGAAGTTATTATGACCGTTCTCCATGCCGGCGGAAAGTTCGATAGTAAATCGTACCAGGTATCCGGAGGGCTTCACGGCGTCGGTGTATCTGTGGTTAATGCGCTATCACGATGGTTAGAGGTCGAAATTAAGCGAGATGGCGCGCTCTGGCAGCATGTCTTTGATCACGGTGAACCGAAGCAAGAGTCATTTGAGCGAGTCCGAGATTTAGATTCCTCTGAAGAAACAGGAACTGAGATTCGATTTTGGCCGGACGGAGACATATTCGAGACGACTGAATTCGAATTTACAACCTTAGAGAACAGACTTCGAGAGCTGGCATTTCTCAACTCTGGAGTCGAAATATGTATTATCGACGAGGGAGA
>KE356563.1:547160-549045 GCA_000416005.1 Haloquadratum sp. J07HQX50
AGGTGCTGGAGTGGGTGAGGAATTCGATATCGACCAGACAAGATACGAGCGGATCATACTGATGAGTGTTGATGGTGCAGAACACACCTTTGTTCGCGATGACTGCGGTCAGATTCACTTCATTGAGGTCGGCCCATTTATTGATGCTGTGTGCGAATCGAATGGTGATGGATATGATGGATATGAGGTGCTCTGCTTCAGTCGTGACAGTGGGCAGACAACGTTCAATCCGATAGAGCAGGTCATTCGACATAAAATCGATGAGCAGCTATACGAGATTGAGACTCAAGAGGGTCGGTGCCTCCGAGTGACAGCATCGCATAGTGTGTTTACTTATACAGACGGTGAAATGGAACTGTCAAAAGGAGACGAGATTCGATCGGGAGACACTGTTGTTTCACCGCAGTCAATTCCGCTCCGTGGCAATCTCGATCAGGCATTAGTCACAAATGAGACGACAGCGTCCAGTCAATCGCCTGATAGCATCCCACTGTGATGAATGCAGATGGCGGAACGACTGCAGGCGAGTCTCAGCAGATACATACAGTTCATACACAGACTCGTAAAGAATCAGCGGATAGGACGCTGGCCCCTCCAGTCGCTGAATTGCTCGGACTACTCAATGGTGAAGCTCCGACAGACGAGAAAGTCGATATTTCACTCGAAGCTTTCCGTAACCCTGAGATGGGAGTCACTCGGACTCAGAGACTTCTTGATAGCTTCGTTGACTCAGATACCCCAGCCGAGGGGTATGAGGTACATGATGGCACCATCACAGTTACCAATGAAGGAATTATCAAGCAGATTCATGCGATAGCAGAATCAGCGTCGGTCCCCGGAAAGGTATCCGGTTTTCCGTCGGTGCTATTCAATACGACATCTGAGGCTCAATCCTCCTTCCTGCGGGGGTTACTTTGTCGTCGTGGAGATGTATCTCCAGACGGCATCAGGTGGCATGTACAATCAGACGCGATGGCGAGTGGTCTTATGTATCTTCTCTCAGCAAACGGAATTATTGCCTCTCGGGAGTCTGTTTCAAACGACAAGCAGGAAATCTGCGTCAGTAGTCGATCCGCACTCAATTCGATTCAGTCAGTATGGCAGGAATGTGCGAAAGCACACTCACAAAATCCAATTTCATCAGCAGGCAATACTGACTCACAAACGCAAGTGACAGATGATTTGATCGGGATGACTGTTGAGTCGGTTTCGCGGGTTTCTCCGACGGGGGAATACGTATATGACTTTTCGGTAAAGAGTGACGAGAACTTTATTGCCGGCACTGGCGGAATCTGTGCTCATAATACCGACGCTGACGTTGACGGAGCACATATCCGAACACTGCTGCTCACTCTTCTCTATCGACATATGCGGCCACTCGTTGAGGCGGGATACATATACGCGGCACAACCTCCATTATACCGGATTCGATACCGTGGGGAAACATATGATGCGATGTCTGCAGCAGAACGTGATCGTATCGTTCATGAAGTGTGTGATGATAATCCAACCCAAGTGCAACGATTCAAAGGTCTTGGCGAGATGAATCCAGAGCAGCTCTGGGACACGACAATGAACCCGGATAATCGAGTCTTGAAACAAATAACCGTCGAAGATGCTGCGACAGCTGACAAGATGTTCTCAGTGTTGATGGGCGACGCGGTTGAGCCCAGAAAAGAGTTCATCAAAGAGCATGCAACGGACGCAGAGTGGGTGGATATCTGATGAGCTCTGAATCATCAGACGACTATCACTTGGACAGCGATATCGCAGCAAATGTCGAAACATCGCGTATTGAGCAGGAAATGGAGCAGTCCTACATTGACTATGCGATGTCGGTCATTGCCGGGCGTGCTCTTCCTGACGTGAGAGATGGACTCAAACC
>KE356563.1:549468-554997 GCA_000416005.1 Haloquadratum sp. J07HQX50
AAGATGTCGTTGTCGTCGTCAGTGAGCAAGATTACATTAAGCGTATGCCACTGGACCGCTTCCGCTCACAGAACAGAGGTGGGAAAGGGATTATCGGTGCTTCGCTCAAAGACAGTGATCAAATCTCTTCGGTGTACGTCGCAAATACACACGATTATCTCCTGTATTTCACAACCCATGGGAAAGTGTATCAGCTCAAAACATACCAAATCCCAGAAATGTCTCGGACAGCGAGAGGGAAGTCGGCAGTCAATATACTCGAACTTGATGAAGACGAGCAAATCACGGCCGTTGTGAATACCGCAGATATGGATGCCGAACAAGATCGCTACCTGACGATGGCGACCAAAAATGGCTATGTCAAGCGAACGAAGGTTGGAGAGTTCCAGAATATTCACCAGACAGGTATTATCGCAGTGAATCTGAGTGCAGATGATAAGTTAGTTGACGTTGAGGTGACGAGTGGGAAGCGAGACTTGCTTCTTGCGACTAGGTCTGGAATGGCAATCCGATTCAGCGAAAGCGAAGTTCGACCGATGGGACGGACTGCCCGGGGTGTCCGTGGAATCAAACTGGAAAATAACGACACAGTTGCAGCGTTAGCTGCAGTGCGTGAAACCCGCCACGAGTGGGTCTTGACCGTAACTGAGAATGGATACGGCAAACGAACCGATGTGCAACAGTACCGAAGACAGTCACGCAATGGAAAAGGACTGATTGATATTAAGACGAATGAGCGAAATGGAAAGGTGTGTGAGTTGGAAACAGTCGGAACGCATGATAATGTTTTCGTAATGAGTGAGCAAGGGCAGATCCTCCGAACAGCTGTCGATGAGATATCGACGGTAAGTCGAAATACGATGGGTGTCATCATCATGAGACTCGATAATAGCGACGCTGTGTCCAGTGTAGACGTACAGGAGATGACTAGCGAAGAAGGGAGCGAAACATAACTTCTCTCGTTATGATGGATACGAGGCAAAAAATCGCGTCCTGAACGGCCGGTAACAATATTCAGATATCAAGGGTGTGTATATATAGTCGCACTGAGTCCTCGGACGCCAGTTTGGATGTACCGTTTTGAATAAAGAAGATAAAATTGCCATATGGATAGCACCTGCACTCAGGATGATGGAGAAATCTCTCCGGATTTATATGGCTCACAAACGCGTCTAACTCCCTCAGCAAACTCTATCTGCGGTTTCCACCCTGTTGCATCTCGTATCTTCGTTGCATCAGCCATCGTGTCGTGAACGTACACCTCAAGTGGGTTATCGACATATCTCGGCTCAACATTTGTGTTAAGCTCAGCGTTGATCATATCGATCATCGTGTTGAAATCATAGCTGTCTCCTGTGCCGAGATTATATATTCCCTGTAATTCGTGCTCAGCGGTTTGCTCAATCCCTCTGACGATATCGTTGACATGTGTAAAATCACGTGTTTGTGATCCATCACCAAACACCCGTGGTCGTTCTCCTTGTGCAATTTTATCAGCGAACTGAGCTACGGTGTTCGCATACTCGCCTTTATGACCCTCTGCTCCTCCATATCCCTGATATACTGAAAAAAAACGGAGACCAGCAGTGTTCATTTGGTAGTGATTATGAAAATACTCCGCATATGTCTCTCGAGCCATTTTCGATGCCTCATAACATGTCCGCACCTCAGTGCTCATCGATTCAGGTGAGGGCGTCGTGCGTGATCCATAGATGGATGACGTTGATGCATATACAACTGTATCGCAACCATCCCGTCGTGCTTGTTCAACCGCATTTACAAATCCCTCAATATTCACACGTGTTGCTTCGGCTTTATTTTCTTCTGCCATCGTATAAGATGAATATGCGGCGAGATGAAACAGAACATCAATATCGGTCGTAGGTAAAGACTCGTCTACGACACTCGCATTCTCAAATGAAATGTCACTCGCTAAGTTCTCCGGCGTACCCAAATGCAGGTCATCAACTGCAATCACCTCATTATTGCTGGCTAGGTGATTCGCCAAATTCGAACCAATAAATCCCGCGCCACCGGTGATAAGAACTCGCTTACCATTCATGATTTGAGTTCGACGTGGCCATCACAAAATCGTGTCGACTCAGCATCTTTTATTTATCATGGATAATAATAAATAATGAGCGGATCATGTCATTTCCACTCATATGATGGGAAAGTGTCGATAGCATAAAGAGCATAGCCAATATATCACGTGATTAGTTGACAAATGTGTATGTCCATCGGATTTAAGATGGTCTGTAATCAAATATAATATATGTCATCTATCGAACTGACCTCAAGTCAAAAAACCATCCTCACCGCGTTGATTAATCTTCATGGTCAGTCAGAGAATGCTGTCAAAGGAGAAGAGATTGCGAAGGAGGTAAATCGGAATCCGGGCACGATTCGAAATCAAATGCAGAGTCTCAAAGCGCTTCAACTGGTTGAAGGAGTGCCGGGACCAAAAGGTGGATATAAGCCGACCGCAAATGCCTTTGAGGCCTTAGACGTTGATCGGATGGATGAGCCGGCATTCGTTCCGTTATATCATAAAGGCGAGGAAGTTGAGGATGCAAACGTTGAAGAGATTGACCTATCCTCAGTACATCACCCAGAACTCTGTCGAGCTGAAATTCACATCCAAGGATCAGTGAGAGAGTTTCAAGAAGGCGACAAGATGAGCGTAGGACCGACGCCGCTCTCGAAATTACTTGTGGAAGGTAGCATTGACGGAAAAGATGATACAAGCAATATTCTCATTTTAGAAATTAACGAAATGGAGGCACCAGTTGAGTCTCCGAACCATTGATTGGCGCACTGTCTGTCAATCTTGGTGAGGTGGTTGACCAAGTTGATCTGTGTTTCTCCCTGTGATTGTGTAGTACGGCCTGAGAGCAGAGATTGAACCGATAATGGTCACATCCAACTCGTGACAGTGTGAGTCATTTATTTGTACAAAGTTTTACATGTTGCTCCAGGCACGCATAGCACGCTGCGTGCTCGCCACATCTGCAATCCACCGTGCAGCGATAGCCTTCTTCAATGTACGGGCCATCGGACCGCCAAACACAGTAACTGGGAACGAGCCAAGAACAGGGAATTTTACATCGTGAGCGACGGCCTCGTCTCCGACAGAGATCACCGTCCCCTTGTCATCGTGATACCATGTTTTGAGTGGCCGGTCAGTGGCTGCCCGCGCGATGTTCTCCCCGGCGACTTCTGCTGCTTGCCAAGCTGCCTGTGCTGTCGGTGGAGCCACCTGATCCTCGCCCTGATCTATGAGCGCCGTATCACCGACGGCGAACACGTGCGGATTTGATGTCTGGAAGTCAGCACCCGTTTCGACTCGCGCTGATCGATCATCTTTGCTCAGATCAACGTTGCTGATTTCTTTTGTCCAGTAATTCCTCCGGTCCAGACGAGGGTATCATATGCAAGTTGTGTTGGATCCTGATCTTCGCTACCCCCGATATAGATGACATTTTCATCAACACCTGAGATGAATTCACCCGTCATTATATTTACCCCTTTTTCCTCAAGACGCTCTTGGAGAGCCGTCTGTAATTCCGTGTCGTTGCCAGGGAATATCTCATCAAGCCCTTCAACAAGAGTTATTTCCATAGGTGCACGCTTGTCATCCCGATACTCTGCAATTTCGCCTGCCGTCTGGATACCAGATAATCCAGCTCCACCGATGACAATTTTTGCAGGATTCTGTTGTGTGGCGCTCTCTGCTGCCGATTTGACGTCGCTGTGAATTTCCTGTGCGTCATCCAGGCCTTTGAGTTGATGTGCGTGGCCCTGCAATCCGTCAATACCATAGAACGCAGTTTCTGAGCCAACAGCCAGAAGAAGGTGGTCGTATGCAATATCAGATTGAGTATCTGTCTCCACAATCCGATTATCAACATCGACATTCGTCACCCGATCATGGATAAACTCTGTATCTGGTTGCTTTACCTCATCAACCGGAATGACGACGTCAGATTCGATGCTCGGGTCTCGAATACAGCGATGCACTTCGTGTAGCACCAGGTGATATTTGTGCTCAGATATCCACGTGATGTCGATAGAATTCCCAGCCACTTCTTCGAGCTTTTTTACTGCACCTGTGCCTGCATATCCAGACCCAACAATAACAGCCCGTGTGCTCATATATTCACTGAGTAGTCAGTGAATAAATCAACTACGGAGTCATATTTACGCCCTGAGGAGAGCTACTCTACCAAGCTACCTACGCGTAAACAGGTAGGTTAAAAATATTGAGAGAGCGTGCAAGAAGTGCGTCCGGCGACCCGTTCGCTTTCAGTCGCAACGGGTGGCCTCACGAGATGAAAAATCGTCGCAGTTGGCTTTCTTTTTGGAATCGTATTCGTCCTCTGTGAATGCGCTACCTGGATACAATACGATTCACCCCTGAGGGGGACGGCGGCGAAACTCGTCTCGCCTGTAGACCGCGCGAACCGATTGAACTCGGTCAGGTCACCATCAGGGCGGTCTGATACTCGCACAGGATGGAGCCTAGACAGTTTTCTTTGAGGTTGCGTCCCTCTTGAGAGCCGGACGCAGGCGAATTGTGTGTCGTGCTTGAGGCCGCCCGAGTTGAACGACACGGTTGGACATGAATGGGAGTTTCCATCTTTGCAATCGCCGGGCGGTCAGGCACGGCCATCGCTGTTCTGACGCTTGCCGGAGTCGTTGAACACTTCAGCGAGTTCTTCGAGAACGCGCTGTACTCATTGGCATCACGACTCCGTCTTTCGAATGAACTGGACTGAGAGTGGAAATTCGTGTAGCGGTCGTAGCTTTTGAGTTCCCCGTCGCCGGGAATCTCGTCCCACTGTTGTTGTACGCCGTAGCGACGTTCCAGACCTTTGAGCCAGCCTGGGGTGGTCAAGATTGTTGTGAACGTGTTACTGGTTCGTGATGATGGCCTCGAAGGTTTGGGTTCTTCTCTGGTCAAAACTCCTCCTGCGTGCTGTTTTGTGACTCGTGTCGGTTGGCGTTGAGCATCTGTGGTGTGCCATCGACGGTGGATCGTATATGAGTTGTCGGATTCATGCTGACCCGGAGGCGCCAGGTATTCTCCTCGATTCTGTATACCCTCACGAACGTGTTAAAGACATGAATGGGTTCCAATGCGAACAATCGTGTTCAGCTTTTTTTTCATCCATCTTCGCGAGGAGGTGGAGAGCTAACGATGCAGTTTCAGCCGCTGCGGTATCAGTTCCTGAAATAAATTCACCAGTCTCCCTATTCGCATAAGCGGTACAGACCGCACCAGCCCGCAATCCATAGACGTTTGCAACCGCTAGCAGGGAAGCAGCTTCCATTTCGATATTTTTTACATTAATTGACCGAAGGTTCGTGAGCATTGAATCAACACTCTGTGCCTGGTATCCATCTAACCCCGGCCGAGCTTGCCCGGCATAGAACGAGTCGGTACTCAACGTTACCCCGGTGTGATATGAATGACCGAGTTCTTCTGCTGCAGCGATAAGTGCAGACACGACCTCATAGCTAGCCACT
>KE356563.1:556259-559110 GCA_000416005.1 Haloquadratum sp. J07HQX50
ATCGTTAGGATTCTCGCTATCGTTCATACACGATTATGATCTGCTTCACTCTTAATATGTGAACTCAGCGTAGTGAAACTCAACCTAATGGGTCACTCTGGTAGCATATCAGCAGTCATCGTTTGTGGGAAGAGTTCTTCAAGCGTGTAAGTTACTGTTTGGTCGTTGCCACCATCACAAATTATCTCAAACCCACCATCGACGAATTCAGACAATGTCTGGCGACATCGGCCACACGGAGTTACTGCATCCCGAGATGCAGATGAGACTGCTAATCGCGTGAACGAGTCTTTCCCTTGCTTAATAGCGTCCGCGATAGCAACTTCCTCTGCATGAAGCGCATTGGAATAATTAACGTTTTCAATGTTACATCCGGTGAATATCTGGCCGTCGGCTGCCTCGATTGCAGCACCAACAGGGTACTCAGAGTACGGCACGTATGCCTCTTCGTGTGCCTCTCGTGCGCGCTGAACTAAATGTGAGTTCATACGTATAGAAGCACGGGCTGATTAATGAATGATTGTCCAGCAGTGGGAGCATTCAGAACGTTCATACATAAACTCACTCAACTTGGGGCAAGACTGGAGTGATGAAGCAAGGACAACAGATATTACTTGGCGTCGCCGGAAGTGCCGTTTTGATTGTAGGCCTGTTAGGCTGGATCATCGGATCAAACGCCTCGGAGGTCTCAGACTCAATTCGGCTATTTGGATTGAACATTGTCATCCCGACGACGCCAGTGAGCTTGAGTCTATATGGAATCATGTTTTCGATATTGGTATTATCGACTGTGTTCGGGCTGGTCGTGGTTGCTTCTCAGCGTGAGACAATGCCAAAATAGTGACCTGATGCTTATATCGTTGAACATGTTGTCGTTATTTAATGAGTTCCTCTCCTGATGTAAGCACTTCTCAAGAATCACCAGAGCCAGACGCCGGTGAATTTGATCCTCTTGATCCCCTCGATGATACGGCAGATGCAGGTCACCGGCGTCGGGCGATTCTTGCTGTTACTCCGTTTTTGCTCATCGGGCTCGGAAATGTCGTTTTATTGTTAGGTTGGGGCATCGAACCGCTATGGGCTTTTGCTATCTTACCGCCCATCCTTTTCTGTTCAGTGTTAGCGTACATTGTCTTCCGAACTGATTTTCTTGATGACCGAACATGATCCGAGTCCAAGAGAGTACATTTCAATTGACAGTGTACGCCAATCAAAAGGTAAGATAGGCTCGTCAGAATCGAATACAGCTATCACAATTCAAAGGTAGTTGAGTGAATTCAGATTACTTCGTTTCATATTTGTAAGTTGTCTCTGACGGGTCGATTCCGAAGTCCTCTGCTGTCTCTTCGATTTGGGCTTGGTTATTTGATGAACTCTCTGGCTCAGCGATTTTAAATCGTTCACGAAGTCTGGTCGGAATCTGAAATTCAGATATGGAAATGCTACTCGCGATGAACTCAGACTGGTCACTGCTGCTTTTCTGCTTAAGTCGAGTTCGGATAGGCTCCGGAAGGTCAACTTCAGGAGTGGCTTCAAACCCAAATTGACCAAAGTAGAGTGGAACATCGCTAATGACGTACATCTCAGTGAAGTCTTCATCACCGGCCTCTGCGAGAAGTCGCTCTACCACGTGCGCGCCGACTCCCTGAGAGCGCCACCTCTCAAGAGTGTATAAAATCGAAAGTTCACATACAGGCTTACTATCGGCACTATATGTGCGAATTCGACCGAACCCAGCCTTTTCGGACGTTTCCTCGTCAAGAGCGATAACGTAATCTCTTGACCGGAAGGCGGGATCGGTAAGGCCAGACTCATCAAGTTGATTAAGCAGCCAAACCTCGTCTCTATTTTTTGCATCCCGCACGTACATGAGTATACAATCGAGATACGATAACAAGTGCGTTGCGGGAAGGAAACATCCATTACTCGATGCGTCGCGGCCTCGGTTCTTGATCGGTGACGATGAAATCCGCGTCGGCTCTCTCTCCACCGATGACGATGGTTGCACCCGACAATAGCGGCGCAATAATTCCTGAAACAACTACCTCCGTGCACTGAAGTGATCCGCTCAGCAGTACTGTCATACCTGCTTTCATCGACACCGTAGAGCCGATTTGAGTGGCTCTCTGTATAACGGACGCGTGTGAGACGACTGAGTTTGTATCTTGGAACAGACCATCACCGCCTTGGACAGCGACTGGATGTACAGCAGGATTCTCACTCCAAACTTCGGATTCCCAGTGTGTATGTCTTGGAACAGTGGGCTTTCCATCGTACACTGCTACTTCTTGTCCGTTGGAGAACGACATGTCAGCTATGTCACTATCACTATTGATTACCGCCGCACGCGAATCACCCATCTCAGAGACGACATCAAAGGTGGTAACGGCGCCCAAATGTGCTGCTCCAAGAAAGGCCAAGATAGGTTCAGGTAACAGCTGGTTTTGAATGAACACCGAATCACCCTTTTGCACACCCATATATCGAAGGACATTCCCCGTCTTGTATGAAGTCGTGATGAGATTTCGGTATGTATAAAATCGATCTAATGAGGGTAACTCGAGTGCAGATGTTGCGCACCGGCGGTCTCGGCAGAGTACCTCGCAGAGGCATTGAATATCATCGTTCAGAAGGTTGGACGGGGCTGTCATGGGTGCACAGATTAAGATCTTGCATCTCGAGGATTGTCTCTTTCAAGTGACCTCCCCGACTCAGCTGTTCGATGACTTCGATTAGGATAGAACTGAGCTTTCAAGCAAGTCTCTTGCGATGTCTGGCTAATTTTAGGCTTAGAGAAATTTCCTCGCTGAGCGGTGTTCATCACCCGCTTTTGAGCATGACCATCACTGAA
>KE356563.1:560935-564998 GCA_000416005.1 Haloquadratum sp. J07HQX50
CTGGACGATTTATTGTGAATTGCTTTTCACTGCCTTCGTATGCTTCTTCAAGACTCAGCTCTACCCGTGTTCTCAGGTTCTGCCCCTGCCGGGGTTGATTACCTTGCTGACCACGGCCACCGCCTCCAAAGAACTGCTCAAAAATATCGTTGAACGGACTCCCCTGTCCTCCCCCTCCCATTCCTCCGAAGGGATTCTGTTGAGATGAGCGGCGACCCGAATCGCCACCACTGACGCCTCCACGTTTCTCAGCCTGCTGGAACCGTTCGTGACCGAGTTGGTCATACATCTGCCGCTTCTCGTCATCAGTGAGGACCTCTTTTGCCTTTTTGACCTTTTTGAACTTCTCTTCAGCATCAGGTTCGTCTGACACATCCGGATGATATTGAGCTGCTTTCTTCCGATATGCACGCTTGATTTCATCCTCACTTGCGTCACGTGAGACATCTAAAACCTCATAGAAGTCCTCGCTCATTCGTTATCAATACTGTAGAAGGTTGAACTACTTCAACGAACCGGGTAGATCGTCACCTCCTGAATCGACGGTAAATGAATTTTCAGAATGAACTCAGTATCGTCAGTGCCGTTCGGAAGTGGTCGCTGGTAATCGATTAAAGCGCTCACACACTACTCACATATGGGGACATCTACTCGTAATTGTATTTTCTGGAGTACAGCAGACAGTTTTCACCTCAACTGCGTCTCGTGAGCAGAAAGGCTAAGCCCAATCAAGGACCCGTGTCGAGTTTACCCACGGTCAGGTGGGTTGAGGGTCGCACATGTATTTCCGTCACGGGGGCTGATATCAAATATTTTCGGCCTTGGACGACGTCAGGGCACTCATCTCGTTTGTTAATAAATGAAACTACAGTTCATGTCCACCTATTCGTCGTCAACATCTTCGAAATCGGCGTCGACATACTCATCACTGTCGCCTACATCGGCACCGCCCATATCGCCCATTCCGCCGGGGCCAGCAGCACCTCCAGCACCGGCAGCACCGGCACCAGCTCCCGCTGCTGCTTGTTGTGCATCATACATTTGCTTTCCGACCTCTTGAAGTTCCTCAGTCAGTGCTTCAGTGACGTCAGTGAGTTCTTCTTTCGTCGCGTCTTCATCTTCGAGTGTTTGTTCGACGACCTCTATCTTCTCTTCGATGCTGGCTTCAAGTTCTTCGTCGATTGACTCCTCGTTTTCCTCTAACAGCGTCTCTGCCCGTTGGATTGTGCTTTCGGCCTCGTTCCGGGCCTCAATCCGCTCACGACGGCGTTGATCCTCTTCGGCGTGCTCCTCTGCTTCTTCTTGCATCTCTTCGATTTCTTCATCAGAGAGGCCTGCACCACCTTCGATCGTAATTGACTCAGCGTTTCCAGAGCCCTTGTCCTCTGCTTCAACGTTCACAATCCCATTCTCGTCGATATTAAACGACACCTCAATCTGTGGGGTTCCAGCAGGTGCTGGTGGAATACCTGTGAGTTGAAACTCACCCAATAGCTCATTTTCATCAGCAATTTCACGCTCACCTTGGAAGACACGAACGTTGACTGAGGTCTGGTTCGCTGCTGCGGTGGTGAAAACTTTTGATTCTTCGGTTGGAATTGTAGTGTTCTTTTCGATAAGCCGCTCAAAGAGACCACCTTTAACCTCAATCCCGAGGCTCAATGGTGTCACATCTAACAAGACAATGTCATCAACGTCGCCGCTGAGGACACCTCCCTGAATTGCGGCACCTAACGCGACGGCTTCATCTGGATTGACATTCTTCTTTGGCTCGGTTCCAAGGAGATCTTCAACTTTCGAGTGGACCTGTGGCATTCGTGTGGAGCCACCAACTAGAATCACTTCGTCAATATCGCCTCTATCATACCCGGCATCTGAGAGTGCCTGTTCGGTCGGTCCGACTGTCCGTTCAATGAGGCTCTCAGTGAGGGATTCGAATTTTGCTTGAGAGAGCTTTTCTTCCAGATGGACTGGCCCTGAATCGGTCGCAGTGATGAACGGGAGATTAATCGTCGTCTCTTTACGCGATGACAGCTCAACTTTCGCCTCCTCAGCAGCATCTTTGAGTCGCTGAAGCGCCTGCCGGTCCTCGCGGATATCGATTCCATGCTCATCCTCGAAGTTTGATGCGAGCCAGTCAATAATAGCTTCATCCCAGTCGTCACCACCTAATTCATTGTCACCATTGGTTGCAACGACCTCATAAACACCACCTCCGAGATCCAGGACGCTCACATCAAACGTTCCCCCACCGAGGTCGTAAACCAGAACTGTCTGATCAGATTCATCGTCAAGTCCGTACGCCATCGATGCTGCAGTTGGCTCATTGACGATTCGTTCGACGTCGAATCCCGCAATCTCACCAGCATCCTTTGTAGCTTGCCGCTGTCTGTCGTTGAAGTATGCCGGAACAGTGATGACGGCTTTCTCGATATCATCACCCAGGTATTCCTCTGCATCTCGTTTTATTTTCTGCAGAGTCATTGCCGAAATCTGCTCGGGGGTGTAGTCCTCTCCGTTGAGCTCCACAGTATAGTCATCTTCGCCCATGTGGCGTTTGATAGACCGAACAGTTCGGTCGGGGTTCTGAATGACTTGATTCTTCGCTGGCTTTCCAACGAGGCGCTCATCGTCGTCAGTAAATGCAACGACTGACGGCGTTGTTCGGTCTCCTTCAGAGTTAACAATAATCTCTGGGTCATTTCCCTCCATGACCGCGAATGCACTATTTGTCGTGCCGAGGTCAATACCGAGGATTTTGGTACTTGTCATCTTTACCTGAACTATTGGTCTAAGTCGGTTAAAGGTTACTAGACAATAGCTTATATGCTACACAAACAGGTCTCCGCTGTGTTGCGATTCGGAACTGATATACGATGAGTCGTGCGAGGATTTATTACGAACCGCGAGTCGACTCAGAATCACTCAGATTCTGAGCTCGACGACGTATCAGCGTTGGAATCCTCTACGCTTTCTCCAGTGCTTACCGTCACTTGCGCTTCTCTGAGAACATGATCGCCCATCTCATATCCGTCCCGATACACCTCCGCAACTGTTCCCTCTGGATACGTATCATCTACTCGCATCAACACTTCGTGCCGTGTGGGATCGACCTCTGTGCCGGGCTCTGGACTCATGACCGAGACGTCCTCATCAGCAAGGATACGATCGAACTCCTCTAATGTGGATTCAACGCCAGGTCTGATATCAACCTCATCGTCTTGGCCAAGTGCCCTGACGAGGTTGTCTCGGACAGTTAACACTTCCTGAATAAAGTCTTCGGTTGCTCGCTCTCGAATCTCCTCTTGACGCCGCTGTGCTCGTTTTTTATAATTTTCAAAGTCCGCCTTCGTTCGCTTGAGTGCTGTTTCGAGTTCTTGAACACGATCAGACTGATCATCTAATTCATTGCGAAGCTCCACAACCTGTTCTGCTAACGATTCATCATATGTGGCAATTTCTTCAACCAGTGCCACAGGGGACTTCTCAGTTGAGTCCGTCGGAGTGGATTCAGAGGTGTTGCTTTCATCTTTAATTTCCTTTTCGCTCATATATATCTCTACTTTTGGGATCTAATAAGAATAAAGAAAGGTCTGTTTCTTTCATGATCAGACAGCCTTAGCAGCATTACTCTGCAGTGAAAACGATGAATTATGAGCGTTCACCACGCTGTGACTTCGAGTCAGTCTTAATCAGTTCCCTGGGTATTCATCAATCCATCTGATGATGAAAACTGATCGTACCTATCAGACGTCTAGTGTGTAACGCAGTGAGTCTGCTCGCAATGAAAACGACGCTGAGATTAAGATAGTCTGAACTGACACCGACGCAATATATTACTGGTACATTCCAATCGGGCGAGCCTGTGTGCTTTCATCATTAGCATCTTGCATGCGTTTCGCCAGGCGGTCTTTCGTTTCGCGAATCTGCTCAGCTCGATCAGTGAGATCAGATACCGGAACCTCTCTTTCGAGCAGTGATTCAATACCGTGTTTGATTAACACTCGTGCTGCTTCTGGATCGGGAAATCGAGGGTCTGACTCGACGATCAATCCGACTGCTG
>KE356563.1:565528-572595 GCA_000416005.1 Haloquadratum sp. J07HQX50
CTCTGGAGGACGAGTATTTCATTCTCACTCTCCACGTCGGCGTATAACCGGACAGGGGTATGCAGTGATGGGTCATCGGGATCATATACCGTAACCGGGGGAATCTCCTCAGATTCCACATCAGCATAGTGCGTCAGACTGAGTTTATCAACAATATGATCAGCAGCTATTTTCCCAACTAATCCAACACCAGGGAGCCCCTCGATGAGAGTTGCATCTTCAATTGTCACTGATGAATCTTGCCGGATCAACTCTGCCATAGTATTATTCTGTGATGCAAGGTACAAAATTGACTTCCCTCTTGACTGAAGGATGAATATTTTCGAGTGCTAAGATATCACTTGGTGTGATCCGTCTATTCGGTGCGACACGTTCTGGGCGTCATTGTTCATACATTCACAGGATTCACTCATGATGCAGTATTCCGAGGCGAAAGCCCACAGCTTCAGCCGTGGGAGAAGCTCAGACACAGCGATACCGACTCATTCTGTTGCAATACACGACAGGAAAGGATCCTTCTGAGAGAATGTCACTGACGGTTATGTAGACGGTGTAGCCACAAGACTCGGGTCTGAGGGTGGGCATCCACACGCACCGGGGCTACACTCGACATATCTTTTCCGGTATCAGGCTGTGCTCAGCCAGGCATTGGATCGTGCTTGGATGCTCCCTGTCGAAAACAGCATTCACAAATTGATCGAGGTGTTTCAGTCAGTATGGACCCAATCGATCGGATTGCACCGATCGTCGACAATGAATCTGCTTTTCGACAGGCGTGCAAACGACGGCTGCCTTCGGTCGTCCGAGTGAATACAGTCAAATCAACGATTAGGCAGGCAAAAGCGGCCTTAGACGCCGAGTCAATTGATTATGAAACAGTCGATTGGAATCCAAGGCTTCTGATACTTGACAAGCGAGGGCCAGGTAATTTGTGGCCGTATTTTCACGGGTGGTTGCATGGACAAGAAGAAGTCTCGACACTCTCAGCAATAGCACTTAATCCACAGCCTGGCGAGAGGATACTTGAAACCTGTGCTGCCCCAGGAAGTAAAACGAC
Source organism: Haloquadratum sp. J07HQX50 (assembly GCA_000416005.1). Lineage (GTDB taxonomy): Archaea > Halobacteriota > Halobacteria > Halobacteriales > Haloferacaceae > Haloquadratum. The sequence continues at coordinate 566,586 of KE356563.1, forward strand.
CCACTGTGCGGCATTGATGAATGACCGTGGACTGATAGTTGGAAATGATAATAATCTGGGGCGACTTTCTGCACTCAGAGCGAACGCGGAGCGGTTGGGATTAACAAATTTAGCCATCACCAATCAAGACGCACGCAATTATTCGATCAAGCCATTTCAGGGCACATTCAACGCTTCAGATGGATTTGAAACGTTCGATCGGGTCTTGGTAGATGCACCCTGCTCATGTGACGGCACAATCAGAAAAAATCCAGATGTACGTGAGCAATGGACGAAGAAGCACATGAATAGTATCACTCAGATTCAACAATCAATACTACAGCGAGCGATACAGTTGACTACTCCTGGCGGCCGAGTTGTATACTCGACATGCAGTTTCTCACCTGAAGAGAACGAGGCAGTCGTTGATAACGTCTTAACTGAGTTGCCTTGCCAAATTATGACATGGAAACCGCCAAATGGATTCGAGACAACGCAAGGAGAGACCCAATGGAATGGAGAGATGTTTGATGACTCATTACAAAATACTCACCGCGTGTACCCGCACTATAATGACACGGGTGGCTTCTTTGTCGCGGTACTGGAAGTGACAGCATGAAAAATCGAAGATCGTCTGAGTCAAGTGAGCAATCTCAGAGCAACGATGGACATCAGTTTGATCGGCTCCCTGCGAATGCTGATACGCGGGTCGTTGACCAGCGTCCAACGAGAAAAGAGGTGATACACTGGTGGAAAGATACATACGGAATCAAACTATCAGTTTGGGATCAGTTCACATTCTGGGAGAAGGGCAACGGGAAACTGTGGGTGTGTGCAGATAATCTTCCGGCACCGATGGAGATTGAGGCGCTTGGCTTACGAATCCTCCGAACCCGACAGGACCACTGGAAGCCATCAACCAATGCAGTCCAACGATTTGGCCATTTGGCGACAAAACGACGGATAAGTCTTACACGAAAGGAGGCAGGGCAATTTGTCGCCGGCAACGACCAGTCACTCCCACGTTGGGACGGCGAATGGGGATATCTCATCGTTGAACACGAATATGCGGGAATATCAGCATCCATCGGTGTGGGGCTATATCTGCATGGTGAACTGCGCTCAACAGTTCCGAAGACGCGTCAGATACCGTTGCCCTAAACAAAGCTACATAACCGAAATGGGCACAAAGTTTGTGCGTTACTCTCCGATCATTCTCCGGATGCGTTCGACATGCTCACCGAATGCAACATCTGAGCGCGAGCGTGGACGTGATATATCAACTGATACGATCTCTTGAATGCGACCTGGATTCGCTGACATGACAATAACTCGGTCACTCAATGTGACTGCTTCCTCAATGTCATGTGTGACAAATAAAATCGTCTTCTGTGTCTCTGTCCAGATATCGAGCAATTCTTCGTGTAAATTATCTCTCGTCTGTGCGTCAACGCTGCCGAATGGCTCATCAGCCAGTAAAATCTCAGGCCGCACAGCGAGTGCTCTCGCGATTCCAACCCGCTGTTTCATGCCTCCAGAGAGTTCTTTTGGATACGCGTCAGCAAACTCTTCAAGCCCAACGAGGCTTAACATATCTTGAACACGAGTCTGTCGTGCATTGTCAGAGAGTTCCTGTTGCTCTAAGCCGAAGCGGACATTCGCGCGAACGGTTCGCCATGGAAATAGCCCATAATTCTGAAAAACCATCCCACGGTCTGTTCCGGGCCCATCAATTTGATTTCCATCGATGCTGACAGCACCTGTCGTTGGGGCCTCAAGCCCAGCAATAATTCGAAACAGAGTGGTTTTTCCACAGCCAGATGGGCCAACAATGCATACAAACTCTCCTTGGGTGATGCTGAAGGAGACCTCTGTAAGTGCAGTTACTCGTTGGCGGTCTGATTCGAATGTCTTACTCACACTCTGGACAGCAACTTTTGAACTCATGCTCGCCATGCAAGAATACGCTTTTCGACGCGGCGGAATATGCCATCACTGACGAGGAACACAAGGCTAATGACCATCATGTATGCAACACTCACATCAGTTGCCAAGTTCTGTGCCGCGTTAATGATCTGAAATCCGACGCCTGGTGCTCCGAAGAGTTCTGCTGCTACCACAATCATCCAACACTGTCCGATACTTGTTCGAATACCGGTCATGATTGATGGACTAGCTGCCGGAATAATCACCGTTTTTACCATCCCTATATCACTCTTGATTCCTAAGCTTGCAGCAACTTCTTGAAGATGTGTTGAAACTCCCTCGACACCTGCATATGCGTTGTAGAAATTGATCCAAAAAGCACCAATACCGACAATAAATGCTGCACCACCATGACCAATTCCAATCCAGACGATTGCAAAGACGATCCAAGCAAGCGGTGGAATGGGACGCAAAAATCGTGTGACAGGTGTCAGTGCGGTATCTAGTCGTCTATCCCATCCCATCGCGATACCCAGGCTAATTCCAAGGACCGAGCCAACGACTAGCCCCGGAATATAGTGGAATAGACTCTGCGCGAGATTTGCAGTGAGCCTGGTTGCTGGCAGACTCACTGAAGTGAGTGGGATGGTGAATGTTGTCGTTGCCGATAGTTCCGTGACGAACGCCGTGATTACCTCGACTGGAGACGGAAGAAGATATGTTCGATCAACAGCAACGGCTGCTAATTGCCACAAGCTAATGAAAGTGAGCGCGCCTGCAAGACCTTCAACGAACTGCCTGAGTTTGATCTCGCGAAGAGGGCGACTGACACCTTCTGCTTCTCTTGATTGAGTTGATGTTTCTGACTCGGTGGCGGGTTCAACGCTCATACTGACTCATGTACCTCAAAGTCGAACAGTTCTTCACGAGTCAATGGCTCTTCTATCTTCCCTGCAGTTGCGGCATAGCTCGAAAAGATATCTGCGCCGTCAGCAATATTGCGGGGGTTCGAAATGAAATCAGACGCACGAGCGTCAATCGCTTTCCGGGCAGTTTCGACAGGTAAGACAGACTCTCCGATGACTGAACTGGCTGCCTGTGCAGTCTGTGCTGGATTTGTCTGAATAAATTCAGTCGCTCGTTTGTGTTGTTGAATGAACTCTTTTGCAATCTCTTGGTTCTCAGATAGTATACGATCATGCATGAGTGTAACTGCAGCAGGTTGGCCCGGCATGAAATCCCCTGCCCATGCAATCGACTGGAACGGAGCATCTTCCTGTTCAGCAATCGTTGGAACCGGTTCCATAATTGAGGTTCCATCGATTTTATTCGAAAGTAACGCTTGTCTCACTGGGCCGGCGCCACTAAGCGGTGTTATATCAACCGCAGACTCGGGGTCAACGCCAACTATCTCTGAGAGCCAATACCGTAACAATATATCGGGAACGGATCCCGGTGGGAATGTTCCGAAGGTGAATTTTCGACCTTCCTCTGACTCAAATCGTTCGAATGCTTCCTTCCCTGTGTCGCTGTCATCCCAGACTTCAGCAAAGGAGCGACGTGCAAGGATTTCCATTGCGTTTTGGATATTCGCAGCCGTAATCCGCGATGGAATTCCTTTATCAATCACAATCATCGCTGGAACGATGCCAAACATCATGACATCAAAGTCGCCTGTTGCCGATGCTTGCACGATGGAGGGTCCATCTGAAAACACTTCACCACTCACTTGCACAGACAATTCATCGATGAATCCCTGCTCTTTCATTACAAAATACTGCATGTCTGGATAAATTGGCATATAAGCAACACTCAATTCTGAGAGTGAGCTTCCCTGACTTCCCGTTGCACCACTACATCCAGCTAATCCAGCAATGCCGGCCGCGCTACCATATGTCAAAAATCGACGACGAGATATCAAAGGGCTTGATCCTTCTTTTGAGTTGCTCATTACAGTTGGTAATATGTCGACACTGAATTAGGGCACGTCACCGGCGAAGAGCGCGTGTATATCTGACAACGACTAAGCTTGACATTACCTATACGTTCGATAGAGCTACCTTCTAAGTCGTATTTTGGGTGTAACACCGCGTCAATTCTACCTGCAAAATTTGCACATAGTTTGTTGGCGATACTGGCACCTTAGCAGTGAACCCCGTCTAAGATATCTATGAAGCAAAAGCTATCCACGTTGGCGTGTGGATATCGGTATGAGTGATTTCTCGAATCGGGTAAACGAGATCTCAATAAGTGGTATTCGTGAAGTCTTTGAAGCTGCAGGCGAAGACGCGATCAACCTCGGTCTAGGACAACCAGACTTTGCCGCTCCTGAGCACGCACAAGAGGCCGCTGCATCTGCAATTACTGCAGGAAAGGCTGACGGGTACACGCAAAACAGTGGCATGGAGTCACTCCGTGAGGCGATCGTCGATAAATATGCCCAAGATCAAAACCTCTCGATCACGCCTGAAAATACGATTGCAACTGCTGGGGGTTCTGAAGCACTTCACATCTTTTTTCAAGCGCATGTGAACCCTGGCGATGAGGTTCTGGTCCCTGATCCCGGGTTTGTTTCTTATGCTGCCCTAACTAAATTGGCTGGTGGTACCCCTGTCCCTGTGCCCCTACGCGATGACCTGACATTAAGCCCACAGGCTGTTGAATCGGCAATCAGCCCAGATACCGTTGCATTTGTGCTAAATAGTCCTGGCAATCCGACTGGTGCGGTATCCTCTCGAGCAGATATCGAGGACTTTGCCGCTATCGCGGAGTCTCACGATCTAGTCTGCCTCTCAGATGAGGTATATGAGTATACAGTTTTTGATGGTTCATTTCACTCGCCGACTGAGTTTACTGAATTAGAAAACGTTGTTGTGATAAATTCCACCTCGAAGCTGTTTTCGATGACCGGCTGGCGACTGGGATGGGTGCTCGCGTCTACTGACCGAATTGAAAAGATGCTTCGGGTGCATCAGTACGCACAAGCATGTGCTGCTGCCCCATCACAGTATGCCGCAGAAGCAGCTCTTCGTGGCTCACGAGATATTGTGAACGAGATGACCACTACATTTCAAACACGGCGTGACATTGTCGTGTCTCGACTTCGTGAAATTGGCATGGAAGTTCCAACGCCGAAAGGTGCATTTTATTGCATGCCTGTAGTACCGGACGGATTCGTTGATGCCTGCATTGACAGGGGGGTTATTGTTGTGCCTGGAGAGGCATTTGGTGCAGAGGGGGCTGGGTCTGCGCGCATCTCATACGCGACTGATACAGGCCAACTCACGACTGCATTAGACATCATGGCCGATGCCTACGAAGCGGTTACATAGCGCCGATAGGGGGAGAGTCAATTTCCTCGGGTTCAAGTGGTTTGAGACGCAGGTCGTCTCGTCATCACGGGAACGGAAATATTCGATTTCCGAACAAAGCCGAGGTATCCGACTTGAGTTTCGGTGAATATGTACCCTATACGTTCTTGATTAAACTGTTTGTCACTGGGATTTGCCGTCGTCTAAACTGATACGATGAGCTGTGGACGTTTCAATGAAGATATTGATCTGGTGCGCAATTGATATTTAACACTGGATCAAAATAGTGAATTAGTCTGTTTGTATAATCATTCCGAAACTTTCTATCTGCGTGTCTCTCAATCATACACATGGCTCTGTTGAAACCTCACGCGGTGATAAGTTTCAGCAGTCGCGCTGAATACAGGGCACGTATCTCACACAGAATCATTCTGCGATTCAACCAGACGGCTCGGTCAGTGCAAGGTGCGACGGTAACAGCCTCCGCGGACATGAGTTGATCCGACGGGCATGCTTGACACGTGACCGGCCCGTAGCAATTGTGAAGTCCTCAAAAGTCAGAAATATGATTTCATAGATGAACCGTGTTCGCAGACAGAGATGTAGCAAAAGAGTGAATTATTTGGTCTTCTCATCATGTGGGAAGGTAACGACTTTGCCCTCCAAGCTCAGTCCGAAAAGTGGTCAAACCGAGGCGGTGGATCAGTTCCCCTTTCGTGGGATTGCAACAGCTGCAATCGGTGCGTTTGGAGTGGCTATGATTCTTCCACTGGTGTTGGCTGTGACTCTGGGCG
>KE356563.1:572615-574871 GCA_000416005.1 Haloquadratum sp. J07HQX50
TTTCGGGAGTACTCGCAGTATCATATGGATGATACGTCAGGTGGCCTGAAAACGCCGGTCAGTACGCACGTCTGCTGAACAGTTGGTTCGCTAACTTCAGCGTGAATGGAACTCGACTGCCGTGCTGACTGTAATCTCTCTATTCAGCAGTCCTTTTCTCTCATAATCACGGGCAGTCGCACTCCCCGTGTGAGACAACGAGGGTTATAAATATCGAGAGCGGTCTCAATGGCTGTATCGACCAGAGCGTCGTATTCAATTGCTGGATGGTCAGGTTCGTGCGTTTCGTGTAGTGAGTTGAGGCATATGTCCGTTCAAACTGGGACGTATCGATACTGGTGATACCGTTTAGTGGCATGTCCGCGAGCGAAACGTCCAGTGACACTTTCCAGACGGCCATCTCTGGGCAGTCGAAGGCCTTGCAGAGTCTTGAGGGTGCGGGGCAAGATCGAGTGCGTTAGAGATGCGCGGCATCTCGATGATTCATGAGCAGTGTCGCGGTACGTGGTCGTTTTCTTCATCTTGAGACAAGCCAGACACCATGTCGTTGAGCGTGAACTGCTCTCACGAATGGCAAGCTGAGAACCGAGAAACAGCACGATAGGCCAATACAATAGCACGTTCAACGAACTGGAGAAGGCGTGATTCTGGAAGGAAATCCACTCTGTCTCGCGCACTCATCAGCCGTGTTCGTCAGCAGGGGCATCACAGTTGGTTAAGCCGTGCTCACTATCTTGATCACGTCACCCTCTGATAGCGTGGTGTCTTCACCAATTCGGCGGTTTGTCCGTGCATCGATTGCGTGCAGATACCCCTCACCAATATCAGTATGGATTGCAAAGGCTAGATCTCGCGGCGTTGCCCCACTCGTGAGTAAAACCGCATCAGGAAGCGTTTCACCAGACGTATCGGTCCACTGCGTCTCGTTCTCCACAGGATAGACAGTGATTTGATCTAAAACATCATAAACAGCTGTATTGATTGCTGATTGGACTCCGGTACCTCCATATTCATTCATTAATTCCTTTATTTTCTCCAGTCCGCTGCGCTGATGGGTTGAGATATCGCCCTTGATTTGAAATGTTGAATCACCAGAGTGGTAACTCACTAATTCTTGACCAGCAGCATTTCGTAGGGCCTGCTCACCGCTCGCAGTCGCTGGTATCAACGGTGTGTGCATTCCATTGAGCTGTCTCAGTGTTGCTGGGTCAGCCACATCAGCCTTGTTTGCCACAACGACCGTTGGTTTGCTTCGTTTTCTCACTTCAATAGCAAGAGTTTTGAAATTAGCTTGGCTCCATTCTTGTGGATTATCTGGGTATGACATGGCCCGGAGTGATCCCTTGATTTCTGATTCAGTCGCCCCGAACCCGGTCATGAGTTCACTCAGAGCTGTATCTATATCGAATGACGGAGAGCGAGATTTTCTCACAACTTTTTGCCAGTTCTCTTGAATAATGCCGGTTAACCACTGCTGCAATTCACTCTGAACAAAGTCGACTTCTTCAAATGGGTCGCCTTCCCCTGTTTCAACGGGTTCGCCTTCGGCATTTGTGTTCCCTGCCGCATCAACAACGGTCAAAACTGCGTCAGCGTCGGTAAGTGCGTCCAAAAACTGATTACCCAAACCACGACCCTCGTGCGCCCCTGGGACTAACCCAGCTACGTCTAACAGTTTCACAGGCACGTATCGGATTCCGTCCTGACAGTTGCGGCACACTATATCACGGGTTTGACAGGGGCATGTCGTTCGAGTATGAGTAATCCCTTTGTTTGCATCAATTGTCGTAAATGGGTAGTTCCCGATATCAACCTCAGTTTGTGTTGCGGCTGAAAAGAATGTAGATTTACCAGCGTTCGGTTTTCCCGCGAGAGCAAGTGATATCATGGATATCAATCAGCGAGGCGAACTGATTATAGTTCCGTCAGGGGTATCTAAATCACGAAAATAAATAGTGGGCGACCTCCGGAGACGCGTGGTTCAAGAGGCCTGACTCGGAGTGTGCACAGAAATTACACACTTGCACTCACTCTATGCGCACTCGGCCTGCTTCGCCCGCCGATATTCATGTTCCCTGCGTCGGACTGGTGACCCCAGGATTCGGTTGTCATATCCATCTTGACAATAAATGATATTTATCAATGACAGTCCTCTCATTCGATGAACAAGGCGTAGAAGTGATATACAAAGGAACGGAGTTTCGTCTGGAAAAATCATTAATTGAGGATGCGACACAGAAACAGTACCCTGAGGTC
>KE356563.1:575328-578238 GCA_000416005.1 Haloquadratum sp. J07HQX50
CGAAGTCATCGTTCTCACGTTCGTACTGATACCAGAGACGAACTGCATCCCGACCGTCCACTGCCTCCAAGTCTCTTGAAATACCGACAGCTTGCTCGATACTTTTCAGACCGCCTGTGAGATTCACCTGCTTGCAGGGATATCGCAAATCAAGATGGGGTGTATCAATATCCAATGAATAGTTTGTCTCGATGAAAGGCACGTCAAACTGTGCACCATTGAATGAGATAATAAGTGGTGCATTAGCAAACATTGTCCGTAATGATTCCTCAGTTAGTGTATCGTCGCGGACAAGTGTTGTTGTGTCGTTTCCCTGGTAGAATGAGACCGTCGTGATAGTGTTCCGACGTGCATCCAGTCCAGTTGTCTCAATATCGAAAAAGAGTGCCTCTGAGCGGACATTTTCATATATCCTCCAGAGCTCACTGCTCGGAAGTCGAGACTGAAAGAACTTCGTGTCTGCATCATCCAGTGCGACGCTGGCCTCACTAATAAATGACTCAATTGCCTCAGTCGTCTTTGGTCCCACAGGTGCACGTTTAGGCGAGAACTCTGCCCATTCATACAGTCCGGCTTCCCATAATCGTTGTTCTCGGGTCTCGCCGACACCCGAGACTGGGAGATAGCTGTTCTGAATTCGCATATATACAGTGTGTCTTTGAAGCGTTAAGAGAGTGGCTGGCCGGAGCAATTTACTTATCGCCGACGTTTGATACAATATGTGCGGTCGATACACACTGAGTGCGACACCGGCTGAGCTGGAGAGTCGGTTTCAGGCAGAGCTAACTGATGAGTTTTCTCCCAAATACAACTGCGCACCTGGTCAGCACCTGCCTGTCATTACGAATCAAGACTCCTCAATATTCCAACAATCTAAGTGGGGATTAATTGCACCATGGGCAGACTCGCCCACAGACGGAGTCATAAATGCCCGGGCAGAGACAGTCGATAGGAAGCCGCTCTTCGAAGATGCTTATACAGCCAGGCGGTGCATTGTTCCTGCAGATGGATTCTATGAATGGGCTGAAACAGAGACCGGCAAACAGCCATACAGGGTCGCGTTTGAGGATAATCGACTTTTTGCTATGGCTGGGTTATATCGAACATGGGAGTCGTCTCATACACAGACCGGTCTGGGAGATTTCACATCCGATAAGAAGGTGGATAATTCTCCGGATCGTGTTCACTCATTTACCATCATCACAACAGAGCCAAACCAAACAGTATCTCCCCTACATCATCGAATGGCCGCCGTTCTTCAACCAGAGCATGAGTCCATGTGGCTTGATGGCACATCTGAAGATCTAAAGGATATTTTAAACCCTCATCCCTCACGCGATTGGCACGCATATCCTGTCTCTGACCGCGTTAATTCTCCTGCGAACGACGATCCCGAGTTGATAACGCCGGAGCCATCGGGGTAACAGAGAACACATCGCCGGTTCCATTGACCGTATTGCACAACGTCACGTAGATTATATTGTTGATGAATTGGTTCATAGAGCCTCCACCTGCAGATATAATCTGGCAAAACACACTGATGAGATAATGGATGTGAGAGATATGGATGGTTTTGATATATCATCATGAAGTTTATTATTCGATTCGAGTAGAGGCCGAGAGAAGGGTCCCCTTTCCTAAGGAGTGAACCCACCCCGAGGTCAAGCCGTGTCAGCCGTACAATCATCCATGTGCGAGGTGGGGACCGTTTCAAAGAATATTTTGAGCATTCTTATCATAGACGCGAGTAACCAATCTCTCTGATATGGATTTGTGAGGATCTCCCACAGCAAATTATTAGTTTCGAAGTCTGGAAACGCCCAAGAAAACGAAATCACTGACTTAGTGCATATTGACTGGTGACAGTGGAGAACCCATCCAGCGCATGGGCGGCGAGTAGTAAAACACCCAACGATTGACTGAATCTGTAAACTCAATGCAAGTAATTGTTGATTCTGATCACCTATTTCGAACACGCGTCTAGCGGTCATACAACCGATATGTGTCATAGTAAGTAGTTAGTAATTAGCCGACATAACATACAAGAGATGGGTAGAGATCTGGATGACGTGGATCGGAGTATCCTATATATGCTCCAAGAGGATGCCCGCAACACGACGGCACAAGAGATCGCCAACCGGGTCGGCGTCTCCGCAAGTACAGTGCGCAACCGCATTAACCGATTAGAGGACGACAGCATCATTCAGGGGTATCACCCGGAGCTCAACTACGAAGCAGCTAATCTTCCGCTACAGGTGAGATTTATTGTCTCTGCACCTCCAGACAATCTTGATGATTATTCAGAGGAAATTCGTGGTATTCAGGGTGTAACCCACGTCCGAGAAATGCTTACTGGCCGTCGTAATATTCATGTTGATGTCGTTGCGACATCAACGACAGAAATCACCAGAATTACCGACACTATTCACGACATTGGAGTGGAAATTGAAAGTTCTGAGATGGTCAGACGCCGACACGCTCAGCCGTTTAATCACTTTTTCCTTCAGGGGACCGAAGAAATGCAGGCGCACGCAGACGACAACGATTCGGGGAACGTGACAGAATGATTTATTTCTGATACGATTGTGGAAATAACAGAATGCAATACGAATATAGGCATTATTAATATACAGAAAGCGGATATACGTAGCCTTGGACTTCTGAAGTTCCAGAAGGCCGAATATGTTCGATTTGTTTTGAATTACTATTATATGTAAACAGAAGAGCCATTGTTATAGTCAAAAATATGTCATTCAATAATATTACACCAACATCACGGCTCTTAGAAGCAAAGAAGCAGGTAAACATCGCTAAAGAGTGTCTTGATAAGGAATCACCGGCCGCCAGTGACCTCACGGAGATATCCGACGCAATCGGTGATATGATCGAGACTCTTGAGACGTCCACAGT
>KE356563.1:578258-580541 GCA_000416005.1 Haloquadratum sp. J07HQX50
TGGTGAACTAACATCTGATACAGGTGGAACGACGTCTGTGAAATCTGAGGATGAGGATCCAGTGTAAACGGATTACGCTGACCCTGCTGCCGAGAACAAGATTTTCTGTTTAGGTGGAAATAAGCCGTGTATGCAGCTGCTCTGGTCAACTTAAAATTGAGTAGGTAACTGTGCTCTCTCATCAGACCCATGATAAAAGATGGCTCGAAGGCTGGAGCCGACTTTGTAATGAATAGTGGTCGGTGTGCATCACCAACGCTCACGCTCTTGTGGATCATACTTATGAGTGATATCTTGTCTTCTACTGGTCTAGTATTACCGTGAAATCACCGCGAGGGGGCAAATAAAAAGTATCTATGCTGTAGTGCTCTATTCGTTTAGTTTGGGCAAGAGACATATAGTTACTCTTGAGTAAAGCTCAAGCTATACCTCTCCAGACTTTGCTTCAGTATCGGCCACCTGCTCACGATATTCATGGAACGCCTGACGGACAATTGCGCGGAGTTCATGCTTATTCTGAGCAGGGATATCATGGTTTTTGACCTGCCTCTCAACTTCAAGTCCGACTGCGGTTAACATCTCTACTCGTGCTGAGCGAGATTCACCGTATTCTAAAGACTCTTCAACTTTTTGAGCTATTTGCTCATCAAACACAACCCCGAATTTTCGGCTCATTTTGTATATGCACATAGTGGTTAACGCTCTTGTATACCTCTTTTGTTAAATATCAGTATCGAATAGGAACAACCATACAGTGGGGCTACGTGATTTATATGATAATAGGGAGTTGGGTGAGAATAATGGAGATATGTGGAGACATACAAACAACCCGAGGGAGGCCCAGTGTTGGTGAGTTCTGTGGTGCTCCTTACACCCAGTTGAGAATCCCTCACACCACAGAATCTCTCATTCGATACTTGGAGATGCGACTTTTTGCAGGAGTGAGTGGTTTAATAACGTGCATTGTGCACAATATACAGGTGTGCACAGTGTACTAATATCCACCATATATGCACTCAAACACCGTTTCAGCGACTCAAACGACAAAATAGCGAGCTACCTATCATACTGTCTCTACACAACTAATTCCATTTAGTTGTGTAACCGCAGTTTTATGTACTCAATTGCTGATATCACCTTGTGCAACCAGAATCAGACTCACCCACACACAAGTCAGTTACAACCTACGTTCCAGCGTATCAAAAACAGATATGGGCCCGTGAGGCTGACGAGTTGGGCATGTCACAGGCAGAGTATGTCCGTAATATGATTCAAGCTGGACGAAAATCATTTGAGGATACTCAGATATCATCAGCGAGTAGGGCAAATCAAGACAGAGAGGTTGGCGTTGATTTACACGTGCACATCCGAGAGTTATTATCGACAGATCAGTATTTAGGCTGGGACGAACTGTCTACACGAGTCGTCTCATCACTGGAAGAGCCACTCGAAAAGGCACTGGAGAGACTACAAAAAGACAATGTGATCAGATACAGTGGCCAGCACGGTGGCTACTGCCTGGTCAAAGATGCTTCTCGCACTGACGCATGAGCACCGAACCTCTAGGGGATACACCCACAGAAGACCCGATTAGATACTTTCTTGACGACATGCAACTGCATGGAAGAAAACAGCGGACGTGTGAGGCCTATAATCGTGTCCTACGTCAGTTTCAGCAGTACATCGAGAGCGAGGAGATCTCAACAATTGCTCCAACACCAGTGAGAGAGGCAACACATCGCCATTGCATGGCATGGGTCCACTCTCTCAGACAATCAGATTGTGCTGAGAGCACAATCGCAACTTATGCATCTTACGTGCATCGATTTTATACTTATCTCTCGCACGTTGGTCTGTTCGACAGTAATCCGATGAGACTGGTTCTTGAGGAGATGGACGAGCAGATTGAGACAAACCCTTCTCGACGTGAAACATCTATCGACACAATGCGGGAGTTCGTACATTCAGTACAGCACCCACTCTCTCAAGCAATCATCATAGTCTTGTTAAAGTCTGGGATGCGTGCCGGTGAGTTATGTAACTTAGATATGCGCGATATTAATCTCAGTGCGTCCGAGACACACCATACACACTCAATACAGCCACGTGCTGCCCTTGATGGTCGTTGTCGATCAATATATGTTGATACTGCGCCGACAGCGGGTCAAGAATACAATGGAGAAATACGAACCGCATCGAACAAGCGAAAGCGGCCAACTGTAATACCACTCGATGATGAAGCAGAGATGGCTTTGGATCGGTGGCTACTCATACGCCCAGACG
>KE356563.1:581551-583683 GCA_000416005.1 Haloquadratum sp. J07HQX50
TCTGGTGACGGCTTTGAGTCACCAGCATGGAAAAACGTCGAATCCCCATGTGAGATTACATACGAGACTGGATCAATGGCATCTGGGTCATGAGCAGACTCAACACAGATGTCAAAGCTACCCACCGAGTGTTGTTGTCCAGCATCAACTTCAATGAAGTCAGTCTCCGAGAGACCATACTCATTAATCCACTCTTGTGAAACGGTTTTTGAAACTGACGCAGGCGGGGCAAACAAGTTTGCGCCTGTCTGGTTCATCATTGGCCCTTGTGTTGGACCGTGTGTGTGATCAGTGTGCTCGTGAGTAGTCAAAATGCTATCAAGGGTTGTGATATCAGTCGGATTAAATGGGACCGGTATCATCCGGACGGTCCGAGGTGGGTCGCCTAGACCGAGGTACGGATCAATAGCAATCGTTGTTCCATCGCTGGCTTTAAGTATAAATCCGTTACACCCAAGATACCATATCTTCAACCCAGTCGGTGATGCTTGCTCAATTTCATCGACGAGCCACCGCCCCCAGTCACTCTGTATCATACAACGTAGATACTATACACACAAAAAAACATTGAGCATATGGAATCGCTCGAAAATACGCATTCAGTTTGTCTGTCGTCTACCTGTTCAGGGCTTTTTGCGTTTGTTACCAAGTCCCGTGGAATGTATCGAATTCTAACGCTTCAAGCGGCTCATTGCCAACCGCGATGTGATATTCCTGTGGAGTTAACATTGGCTTATGAAAGCGTGGCCCATCATCAGTCGTAATCCGTGGACAACCGGTGTTGACAAACGCATCCATGTCGAAATTCCGCAACCTATCTGGTGTCACCTCATCCATGGTGATGAGGTAGGCATTGTCGTTATCTGATAGAATCTCTTCAGCTGCTTCCATCCGACCTTGCCCAATCTTGGTGCAGAAGATCACACCCCATTTCTCGGCATCCATCGCTTTATGAACAGAGGCATATCGCTGCTTCATGAATTTCTCTGTATCTGCAAGCGTTACGACATTGTTGACTGGGTCTGCAATCAGAACACGTTTTTCGGGATATTCCATTGCCAGCCCGAGCGGATGGAACTTACCTCCGCCAACATACAAGACCTGGTCAGCGTCGATATCTGCCGAGGCATAGTTGCAGCCCAGGACTTGTCCCTCATGCGTTAGCCTATCATCCCCGCGGCGAGTGTGTACATTAAATCCACGCGTTTCTAACCACTCCACCATCTCTGAGAACCGGTTCATATGTTGCGCAGTCGTGACGAGGCCGACATCATCCTCTGGCAGTTCCTCAGTGGCCTCTTTCATTATCGGAACCGGGTCAACATTTGAGAACAGTGGAACGTAAATAATCTTATCAGACTCCTTCATCGGAGAGTGCCCGAAGTGTACAAACACATCAGTACGACGCATTAGATATGTATCTAAATCACAGGCTCCGTAGCACGGTTGTCCAGATAACATAAATGTCACATCATCAGCGACAGATGCACGTAGGTCATCAGCGACTGCTGGCCCACGCCGTTTGAGACCCTCAGGAAACTGAAGTCCAACCCGGCTCGCATCTCGTTCCTCAACCGCCTCAATGATCCGATCAAGTTCATAATCCCACTCGCGGTCATGTTTCAGCGACATGCCAGTATTCCGAAGGTCACCCTCTGTGGCTGGTTCGTTACTCATTTAATTGATTTATCAAGTGTGGACAGATAACCCCGGCGAAAGAAACACACTTCTGAGATTCTTCTCATCCTTGACCAGAAATCCACGAAGCAAGCCTTGGAAGTGTGCGTGGCTCTGACGCTCGCTTTCGGTTATATCGTCAGCGGGTACCTCCCAATCGCGACCGAAGGAGTGCGTTGTAGCACATGATACCCTGTCAAAGAGACTTTCTTCCCCGCACAAGCGTCACCAAAGATTGGCCCCTCAGCCAGCGAGGTTCCACGATCACGATAACGATTCGCGTTACCTGAGCTGAGACGTCGTGAACTGGTTCATTCAATAGTTAATACCCCGGAGCTCACAACAAAGATTTGTTTCCACTGAAGACAGCGTCTCCCGACGAGGGGACTCCAGTCAACCGTTGCATGAGGATGGAGATGTGAATGGTGACAAGGACAAGTAAAATGAATCCGTCT
>KE356563.1:584181-587006 GCA_000416005.1 Haloquadratum sp. J07HQX50
GAGCGGTTGAAGCTGACCAAGCAGTTCAGTCACAGATATCCACTTTTGAACAGAAACGCACGGCGTTCATGCAGGCGAGAAATGCCGGGAATGCAACTAAGGAGTCTTTAGAAGAGCTTCAGCAGGCCCAACAAGAGCTTCACTCAATGCCGAAAATGAACGACTATTTGAGCGCGCAGGATGAGTTACAGCAGCGCTTGGAGACAGTCAACAGACAGATATCTGCGCCACTTGAAATTGACTTTGGGGCTGAGTCTGGTGGTTGTTGTCAAGACTGAGCTTTTGGAACGCTCCTATGAGTTAGCCTGAAGCACTTCAATAATAAGGCCGGCAGTGGCAGTATGATTGCAATTGCAGGTGGTAAGGGCGGATGTGGAAAGACCACGTCAACTGTCGGGTTAGCACGGAGCACACCTGAAGCCACGGTCGTTATCGACGCCGATATTACTCTTCCAAATCTCAGCGCCCGAGCAGGCGCACCGCAGGCGTCTTCATCGACGCTTACGCGCAGCATCGACCCGGATGACACAACGACAATTATCGAAACCCCACAGTCGAAGTCACAACTTCAGAGCCGGCTTGCTCAGTTAGAAACCGCCCAAGAGATGGTGTATATCGACTGCCCTGCAGGGGCCACGCCAGCCGCAGCAATCCCGCTACGGTTCGCAAGCGCAATCATCGCAATTACGACCCCAACTACTGCGAGCATTACTGATACGTTGAAGACGATCACGATGGCCACGACGCTTAGAGCCCCTTGTTTAGGTGTCATGTGTGTCAAGACCACAGAGGATGACCACTCGGTTGCGGACTGTTTCGAGTCACCGCTACTTTCGGTAGTCCCATTTGACCCAGCGCCACTCCGGTCAACACAAGTCAATCTGGCATTTAAACAGGCCATCTCTAATCTGTATCAATATATATGATACTTTCTCAGAGAGTAAGAAACACATCTGTAGCGACCTCAGCATAGTCGCTAAGACAGTGAGACACAGTCCGTCATTCCGGAATGAGGTATAATTTCAGACGATACCGCCAAACCCTCTCGAGGGCACGTGCCTTGAGAAACGAACTTGGAGTCATTACAGCACAGATTTCTGTCTGACCCCGAGGCACTCACACCTACTATGATGGGTAACGGCACTGTCGCAAGGACACGGTAGATGACCCTATTCTTGGGATCCTTCGAGTTCAGCGGCTAGCTCGTCAGCATCTACATCAACGTCTTCGACTGCATCTTCGATGTCTCCTGCAGACATTCCGTCGCCGCCCATCATTCCTCCAAGACCGCCCATCATTCCACCCATCCCCTCGATGGTTTCCTGAACGATTACACGGTCCAACTCTAACCGGTCGATGATATCTTGGGCGACCTGCTGCTTTTGAAACAGCCATTGTTGATTCATCGTCATTTGAGGCGTCGCCTCGATATACAGCGTCTCTTTTTCGACTTCAACGACTTCCTTCGTAGGTTCGTCATCATCGTCTTCATCCGCTTCCTCAATCTCTTCAGCCTCAACAGTTTGCTCTTCTTCGACTACGTCGGTTTCAATTCGTACCTCAGGAACCTCCTGTAAATACATTCCGAGTAGAGAGCCTGCACGTTCATCTCTGTCTTCGACTTCTTCGAGTATCTCGTACTCATATTCAAGATCATCACCAGCAAGTGGGTGGTTGAAGTCGACGCGCGCGCGGCCAGAGACAATCGTTACGATCTGCCCCTGCTCACCGTCTAATTGAACTTGCGCACCAGGGTATCGGTCATCCTCATCGATTTTTGAGGCACTGATTGTTCGTACTTGGTCATCCTCATACTCACCAAATGCCTCTGCAGCTGGGATTTCTACTGTTCCCACGTCACCTGGTTCTGCGCCGACAACTTCCTCATCAACTGCGTCGAATAAGTGTCCAGCGCCGACCACGATGATACGAGGCTCAAAGTCATACTCATCAGTATCGATCTCTGCTTCTTCGGCTGTTTCTGCATCAGTCGTATCAACAACTCGTCCGTCCTCGGCAGTCCGTAGAGTGTAAGAGAGCCGAATAAAGTCTCCATCTTGAATGCCTACTGACTCATCAGTTTCCCCGTTCGCCTGCGATTCGTCGCTCATGTCCCGAACAACTCTCGTCTAACTCTTAAGAATCACGTTTCGCGGCGCAATAATCGGATGACGGGTTTATTGATACATATCGAACCAAGATAACGCACAAATCCGGGTCTTAAACGGATCGCATACGAAGCACAAATCATGCTTGAGGTCGAACTAAAGGTCCCAGCAGAGCACGATAGTGTAAAGCGTGAGTTACAACAGCGGGAAGCAATCCGCCGCGGGGAACTTACTCAGAAGGATCGATATTATAATGCGCCTCACCGTGACTTCGCACAAACGGATGAGGCACTACGGATACGCACCGAGAGACCAACTGATGATTCACCATCTCAACAGGTAGCCACAACGACATATCTTACTTATAAAGGGGCGAAGTTAGAGGAAAGCTCGAAAACACGCCCAGAGCACGAGATCAAAGTTGACTCCGAAGAAAGTCTCGTACAGATTATCGAATCACTTGGGTTTGAGATCGCTGCTGCAGTCATAAAGCATAGAGAGGTATATGAAATCGAACAATTTGAGATTACGTTAGATAATGTCGAGGAGGTGGGAGAATTCATCGAAATAGAGTGCGAAATAAAGAGCGAGGAGAATGTTGAGGCTGCGAGCAGCAAAATCCGTGAGTTCGCCTCTGGACTGGGAATCGACCCAACGACGCATCTGCGTGAGTCTTATCTCGAAATGAAACTACGGAATGACAACTGAAAACGGTCT
>KE356563.1:587433-593268 GCA_000416005.1 Haloquadratum sp. J07HQX50
AGTCATACACCGACCGGGAGGTAACAGTAGCAGTCAATACCGCTGATGAGTACGAAACAGGGTCAATTTATTTGACAGTCACTGGAACAAGTGCAGAGATGGGTGATGATGGGTCAGTCGGTCGGGGCAACAGAGCAAATGGTCTCATTACACCTAACCGCCCGATGAGTATGGAAGCGACCTCTGGAAAGAATCCGGTTAACCATATCGGTAAGATATATAATCTTCTCTCGACTGAGATTGCGCGTACGGTCGTACAGGAGGTTGACGGAATTCGCGATTTACAGATTCGGTTACTCTCCCAGATAGGCCGGCCAATTGATGAGCCACACGTGGCTGATGCAAAGGTTGTGACTGATACTGGACACGACCTACATGCGATCGAGCCAGAGATACACGAGATAATTGAACAAGGGCTGAGCGACGTTTCCGAGGTAACTTCCCGAGCCATCCAAGGAGAGCTTGACACGTTCTAACATTTATTTAGTCACTATTGTAAGAAATATACGATAATCAACTAACAGATTCAATTATAATCGTAATCTACCCGAATATTCATACAAAAATACATTTAGATGTGCTGAGTCCCTACAATTCAATATGACAAGTGCATCTGCTAGGCCCCCACCATCGGTGAGTGGTGAATGGAATGTAAGACAAGTAATACCGTGTAGCCAATGGAAGGAGTCTGATAAACAGTGCCCAGAATGCGGGGAGTCAGTGAACTTAATGCATCCACATTATCAGGTAGAACTTGACCGCGAGCGGAATCTCAAGGAGGGATCAAAACTGACGCATGAACGATGGTTACTGGCGTTTTGTAATCAGCAGTGCGCAACCGAGTGGCTTGATACGAACTAATAACCTCGGCTCGGACGTGAATTCAGTGACAGGAGGATCATGTTTCCGTCTGCACTCGGTTATATTGACTTACCCAGGTATGCGCACAATCAGAAAATAAGATGCTTGAGAGGACGAGCAAGGTGTCTGAGCAGAGAGAAGAGAGGAGACATCTGACAATGCAACAGATTTATTATGTAAACGACTCCACTTTCTTCAGACATAATCCTATGCCTACATTTCAACTCTTCCATCTCAAACAAGCGAACTATTTAGAGAAATCAAATCCGGACTGAACTCGGACAAGTCCGAGGTGTCAAGTTGTGGACACCCTATAGTGAACTTTCGGTCGGGAAGTTGAGAACCTGCGGGCACTGGAGACAGAGTCTTGCTCTCAAGATAACTGTCTTCGACCGGTGAGTAAGTGGGGCAACTCACTACGACATCAAGTATCTCAATCATGACTCAAGTATGCTTCATTGGAACGTCAGAAACAGGGGTTCAATATGAGCTACTCTCTCGGGAAACAGCGCGCGATGCACTTTCCACATATGACATCTCTGAACCGTTTACGAACTCTCTCGCAGTTGAGACTGTCAGCCTTGGGACTGCAATCACACTGTGTAACGATCTAAACTGGTATCTGACCCGGTTCGTGGCACTCTCACTCATTCAAGAGTCAAGTGTTTCTGATACTGAGTGGCTAAGTCGATCTCTCGCTGAGGCGGTGCGGAATGGGGAAGTTGAGCCTGAAGAGAGTGGCAAATATTTGGCCGTATATGGGATCGAAGAAAACCGCCCGGTTGAGCCATTATATGTAATACGCGGGGCGGATGAGACGATTCCGAGGTATGACCTTCGCGATGTCTCAGAGACGCTAATTGTCCGTCTCTCCGCTGACGAGTTTAAATAAACTACCTGCAGTACAGTTAAGAAGGATGCTCTCATCAGTCGGCACATGGACGATTCAACTGAAGAGATTACTACATTGGTTGGTCGTGAGGTGTATTCAAATAACGGTGTCTTCGTGGGTGAGGTTGAAGATGTTCGATTAGATCTCAAAGAGAGACGTGCAGTCACCGGACTGGCATTGACACAACTGAACACAGAGTTGTTTGAGGGACGGATCGAACGAGGCAAAGGAGTGATTATTCCTTATCGGTGGGTGCGGGCAGTTGGAGATGTGATTCTTATTAATGATGTGATTGAACGAATAAAAGACCCCGCAGACGAAGAGAACGAAAACGAATCTGTTGTTGCTTCCTGAATTTATCCTCCGTTACTACTCTCTGTCCCCTCAACTCCCATCGCAGAAAATAATTTTCGACGGACAGCTTCCTCAGTGAGCTGTAAAAGGGTATCTCTATTCTCCTCGTCGGTCTCAATTCCAGTGAATATCCCCAGTGGAATGACGACATCACCCTGTGTGGACTGCCCTCCAGCTTCGCCCATCTCAGCGAAGGTATCCTCAAGTAGTCGGCCAATATCCATCCGGATATCTTTTGAACGGGCCGAGAGATAGATTTGATCATCGGCGATTCCGAAAACTGCTGTCGTTGTGATCCCCTCAAGTTTGAGTAGGTGCTGTGCAGCTTGGCCTAACGCATCTCGATCTCGAATAAATCCCGCGTTAGACACCAGGTGACTCCCTTGAACCTCGCGACTTTGAATCGCCTCGGCTAAAATATCAAGCGTTTCTGGCGACATCGAGGGAGATTCAACCTGTTCAAGAGTGTCGTGATCAGTAAACGGATAGAGATACGCAGCCGCAGTCAGGTCCGCTGGTGTCGTCTCGCGTTTAAAATCAACTGTCTCAGAACGTATTCCATACAGAAGTGCTGTCGAAACGATCTCACTTGGAGCCAAGTCGAATTCTTGGAGATACTTCGTCAAGATGGTTGACGTTGAGGAAACATTTGGCCGAATATCGGTGAAATCTGCCTCGATATCCACCTCTGGCTCAAGATGATCAATGAAGATATTGACGTGCGGTTCGAAAAAACGTGTCTCTGAGTCTATGTGATCAACCAGCGCGACAGAGTCGTACTCAACAAGATCTTTCTCATCGGTTAACGATGTGAGTTCAATCCCAAGCAGGTTAACAAACGCTCGATTCTCATGATGACCAATATCACCATTGTAGCTAATCGTCGCTGTGAGACCATTCTCCTCTGCGATTGCCTGTAAAGCGACTGCTGAAGCGATTGAATCAGAACTTGGATTATTATGTGTGACGATTAAGAGTTGACCAGATGCCTGTTTGAGTACCTCTTTCAACTGTTTTGCCTTGTATTCGAGCTCACCCGATTCCAAAGAGCGGAGGGCTGAGTCAGCAATCACCTCAGATGGATTAATCACGACATCAGCACCCATCTCTGTCAACTCATCCTTTGTGACCGGATCTGATGCTCGCGCGACAATAAACTGCTCACCACCGCGCTCACGAATCGAAGAGACTGCTTTTTTATTCGCCTCGATATCTGACGAGAGAATGAGGACGACTTCTCTATCAGCTACGACTTCAACAGACTCGGGTTCGGCAATATCGAGCTGATTAGCGTTAAGATCCTGATCGCGGAGAGACTCAACGCGTGATTCGTCTTTATCCAGAATGAGGACATCCTTATTCTCAGCGATGAGTTCTTCAGCGACGGCATAGCCGACGCTGCCGCAGCCAAGAATAGCATATCTCGACACCGACGAAATGGTTCCCTCAACGCTCATTGGATGTTTCACCGTGCGGGTCATACTTAACACCACTCGTTTCGGGTGTCACACCTCCTTGATTTAGCTACGCTAAGCGTGCAAAAAATGACGTCAGGCACAACATCTATATATTACGGACAAAAATCGCAGTACGATATCGTTTCTAAATAGCATTTCTCGACCATCATGAGCTCTTCTATGCATCAAGGTCGCTCGTCAGACTCTTGAGACACGCACCACTGCTCAATCGACGCTATCTGTTATCTATTTTGATGACATCCTCACTGCGGGGCTCGGGGTAGATAACGCGTCAGACCACATATTCAGGAAAGCTTTATTTTTTGTAGATAGGTGATAAAAATGTGTCTTCATCTCAGTCTGCTGATGAAACAGCGGTCATCACGGGCGCATCACGCGGTATCGGGTATGAACTGGCGAAGCAGTTCGCCGCTGATGGCTATGATATGGTACTCATTGCCCGAAGCGAAGAGCAACTTCAGACAGTAGGAAAAGAGCTCGAAACAACACATGGGATTAATACATCCGTAATCGTCTCAGACCTGTCTGCGTCTGACGCGGCGAATACAGTGTATGAGCGGATTCAATCTCAAACACGTGTCATAGATGTGCTCGTCAATAATGCGGGATTTGGCATATATGGCGAATTTGTCGACACTAAGCTAAGTGAGGAAATGAATCTCATACATTTACATATACTCACAGTTACCAAACTTACAAAGTTGATTGCACGAGACATGGTCGCGCGTAACCATGGATATATTCTCAATACGGCCTCGACAGCTGGATTTGCACCACTCCCAAAGAGTGCAGTTTATTCAGCTGCGAAACACTATCAACGGTCATTTTCAGAAGCGTTGGCTGAAGAACTCGCTGATGAGGGTGTGACTGTCACCGCCCTGTGCCCTGGAGAAACAGATACAGGTTTCATGAGCCGTGGTAATTACGAGGAAACAGGGTTCAAGAAAGAAGAGTTGATGGACCCCACAACAGTTGCTCAAGCTGGATATGAAGGATTAATGAATAAAAAGCGAATCGTTATCCCGGGCATCAAACACAAAATTCGAACATTTTTGCGACGGATACTACCGCGCAAAACATACGTCAAGGCGGCTGGAAACTCATTAGAAAAAAGATGACCTCTGCCAGGTCAACCCTGACTGTACACTTAGACATATCCCTGTTGCATGGAAGCGTCTTCTCCTTCCAATTAGTATGGCCAGTCACCGATAATCTGCATTCCCTCGGCAAGGTTTTCATCTGCCAGCTGCTCGGCGATTGCCGTGTGAGTGCGACGTGACATTCTTGTTGGATTATTTGCCAATTCAATAACTAATTCGGTAAGTAAGATCGCTTGTTCGCGCAGGTCTCGCACTGCTAACTTGTCAAGCGTATCCGCATGTGTATGTCCCCAGCCGCGCCCCCTGTCACCAGTGTCAGACCGAATGTGATATCCAGGGATACCTTGTCTGACATATGGCCAGTGGTCGCTATGTGGATTCATCTCTGGTGGCGCGTGAATCGAGTGACCCAGTCTATCTTTGATTCGCTCGGCTGTGGTCACGAGTTCATCAAATCCGTGCGCGTAGCAGGACAGCGTCCGATCTCGAACGACGCCATCATTATTGACGACCGCAACTATATTTTCAGACGGTCGGCGTTCCGCATCGTGATTTGACCCAACGAGACCAACTTCCTCGGCTCCAAAGACTATGCAGTGGACCCGAGTATCTAACTCGTCTTCTCTTTGGGCTAGTGCTCGTGCAACCTCAATTACCATCGCTGTCCCTGCAGCATTGTCAGTCGCCCCCTCTGCAATATCGTGAGCATCAACATGGCTCGTGAGAAGAACCTCGGTTTCAGTTGCAGGACCAAGGTCAGCGTGGATATTCTGGCTGGTTGCTTCATGAATCTCCGCATCAACTTCCACAGTGACAGGCTCACCGTCAGATCGTCGGGATAATCGGGTTCCTACTTCTTTCGAAACCCCGACAGCTGGGATACTTCCCACAGGGGCATCTTCAGTCCCAACGCTTCCGGTTGCTGGGAGACACCCCTCAACGTGATTTCTGTAAATGAACGCGGCTGCGCCAGCCTCCACGGCATGATAATATTTTTCACGGCGATGGACATACCTATCAAACCACCCTGGCATATCACTCGCAGCCAACACAATTTTATTCTCGAGATCACGGTTGAAGTCTGACGGAAGTCCATATCCAACGTCGACCAGCTCGCCTGTGACACTTCCGGGAGGACTACGCGGTAAGG
>KE356563.1:593844-595198 GCA_000416005.1 Haloquadratum sp. J07HQX50
TCTCCGATCCAATCAGACATATACTCATGCTAACGATTGCAAGAATAAAACTGGATTACCTCTCTATTGACATCCTCCTCCAGCTTCAGGCCGAAGAATTTAGACCGTATTTGGAGCATGAAGATTTGCAACTCATCTGTTCGCCTGATGCGAAACGCCTCGAGGTTTGGCTGAATAGGTAGGCGACTGGCCGTGCCGAACGATCGTTACTCACATGACCTGTCGGAGAATTCTGAGTTCTCATCCTGCGAATGTTTACTGCGCTGTTCACGTCCGCGTTTATTATGATTCCGCACGACTCGACACATTTCACGCACGCGATTCGCGTCTCACCTCTGGCCACGGCACGAACACATCTGTGACGTGTCTCACTCGGTTGTTCAGCGAGGATGCCGCGTTCCTCCAGCTTGCACTCCAAGAGCATATGATGAAACGGTCAAACTTCCCACCCGTGGGGCGTCTTGTCCCCGCGCTTGCTCCGGTCACAAGAGTCACCACTCTCGTCCTCTCGAATCTGGCTCAAATCACCGTAACGATGAGACCGACTTCGCGGTCGATGCACTTCTCAATGATGTGTTTAGTGAGCGATGTTCCACAGTTTCAAGACTGAATACCCGCAGTCATCGAGGTCGTCACTCACCTGTTGGTGGTGAGGCGTTTCGCTCGTCGGTACGGTTTGTCTCCGGTATCGGACTGTGTTCATAGCTACATATCAGAATTAGTAGACTAAAGGTAACGACTGAGCGTGGAATATCTTGCCATGTTATCGAACGTAGAAGGAATCAAACTTGTCGGATTCATCCCACCGAGAAATACCCGAGGAATATTATAGTCATAGTCCAGCGGGAGGGCCGGCAGTGATGTTTGAAACAGGAACTAATTTACCGAGACTCCTGGGTTCGTATCACGCTCAAGATCTATTGCACAGGACTCAGAATATTCGACATCATGAATCGAGTCGATTGTTCGATTTTTTCCACAGATGGGGCAGTCGCTTTTTTGTGGTATCTCGACCGTGTCGAATTCCATATTCAGCGCGTCGTAGAATACCATTCGTCCATCGAGGAGGTCGCCTTTCCCAATAATCGCCTTTACAGCCTCCGTTGCTTGTATACATCCGACAGTTCCAGGAAGTACACCCAAAACCCCGGCGGTTGCACAGTTAGGGACCATCCCTTCCGGTGGGGCTTCAGGGAACATACACCGGTAACATGGTGAGTCTTCGTTATTGGTGAATGTTGTAATCTGTCCCTCAAACTTGAATATTGAGCCATGAGAGAAGGGAATTCCAGCCAAAGTGCACGCATCGTTCACCAAGTATCGTGTCTGAAAATTGTCAGTCCCATCGACGACA
>KE356563.1:595703-597267 GCA_000416005.1 Haloquadratum sp. J07HQX50
GTGAACGTCGTCATTCCCATGGATGACTTGTCGCTGAAGATTCGATAATTCCACTTGGTCATCGTCGGCAATTCCAAGTGTCCCGACTCCTGCAGCAGCGAGGTACTGAATAATCGGCGCACCAAGTCCACCAGCGCCAAGAACGAGAACATCGACATCTAAGAGGCTCTTTTGTCCTTCTGGACCAACATCGTTCATAATAATGTGGCGCGAATATCGGTCTAACTGTGTCGGATCAAGATCAAGATCGCTCATATACAACATAAGAACCTGCCGAGCGATAAGCCCGATGGATCCGTGTCGCATTCTTTTCGGCCGTGAATCGCCCTGGAGTCAAATGAGCAGATTATGTTTAATATGGTCGCTTTGTGCTGCTATTTCCGCTGACGTGCGGTTTATGTATCACACAAACCAATCTCTCTCATGGCTCAGATTAAGATTCCGGCAGTGCTGGCTGGTGGTAGCGCTTCCTCAACGGTCGAAATAAGTGGGAATTCTCTTGCGGCAGTATTCGAAAACCACGCTGCAGAGCATGGGCCTGAGTTGCGCGACAGTGTTATTCAGGACGGCGAAATTAAGGAATTCATTAATGTGTATGTAGATGGAACTGAGGTATCTGATCTTGAGACAACAGTTTCAGATGAAAGCCAAATTCGCGTTATCCCAGCCGCGAGTGGTGGATAAAAGGGCGGCAGTGATACAGGATTGATCATCTTCGCTCATCTTAATTAAAATAATCTTGCCATAGAGGTATATCCGCGTACTTGTCCCCGCGGTCACACAAGATAATTACGACTGTATCACTGCTGTTCAGTCCGATGGTAGCGTGGAGTTCATGAACTGCTTGGAGACCGCCTCCAGAAGATGTGCCGACAAGGAATTGATCGTCAACACGAAGCTGGTTCTGGACGGTCGATATATCATGCTGACCTGGATGAATGATTGGAATATTCCTCTCAGCATATCGTTCTCTGAGGAATCGAGCGCGATCATAGGCATCACTTGTATTTACGTATACCTTCTCATCAAGAACGGTTTCATCATACGTTGAGGGGTGATAATGGTCACCCTCTTTGAGAAATTTAAGTCCATCAATCGCGTGGAGTGCCTCTGCCGGTTCAAATCCAACGATAGTTACATCACCCCGGTCGTGAAGTCCGCGACCGGTTCCCGTGATTGTTCCACCAGTCCCTGTGCCAGCAATAAAATGTGTAACCGCTCCGTCTGTCTGCTCCCATATCTCTGGAGCTGTCGTGCGTTCGTGTGACTTTGGATTGTCAGGATTTTCATACTGATTGAGCCGGTAATATGTATCGGGATCCGAGGCAATAATCTCCTCGCATTGCTCAATCACTGCATCGTACCCTAATTCGGCGTTGACAAAATGAATGGTTGCACCAGCATCCTTAATTGCTCCAATCTTTCCACCGCTGGCATTATCTGGCATCACGATCTCAACATCATAACCACGGGTAGTCGCTAAGCGGGCGATTTCACTTCCTGTGTTACCACTTGTCGGCTCAATGACTGTCTTATCAGGCGTTAGTTCGCCTCGCCTCTCACG
>KE356563.1:597287-600740 GCA_000416005.1 Haloquadratum sp. J07HQX50
CTGGTTTAGAACAAGTGGCTTCTGAAACATTGGTCTTAGTTATTTATTTACCACTGACACAAAAGTCAGCATCCGAAAGGGGTATTTTTACCCATCATATAATGACTGTTACGATGCATGTTGGTCATATAATTCCCTTAGATCAAATTCAACCAATTATGATACTTGATCCCAGCAGACGCACAGCACGATCAAGAACTCACGAACTCCTCGCCGATTTGATTCGATAACAATGGTAGATGAAATTATGCCTGAGGACCTTCACGAACGGTTAGAAGATGGAGATGACCCACAGATCATCGATATCCGAAGTTCGTCACAGTACGCCGAGGGACATCTTCCTGGGGCGGTTAACATACCCATGCACAAACTTCCAAGCCGCATCAAGGAGGTAGAGTGGGAGAATGATGTCGTTGTCGCATGCCCTATTGGACAGTCCTCTGTTCAAGCTGCTCGACTGATAAACAGCTTCGAGGAAATTGAGGATTCTGATGATGTCCGAAGTATGGCTGGCGGCTATGATGCATGGGAGTACGAACTTGAACGAGAAGATGACACTTAGCTTTACGACCTCGTTCGCATGACAGAGACTGCGCTTGCATTGACACGGGAGATATATGATGAAATTATCTATCAGGGGTATAACGGTCAGGACAAGGAGATTTGTGGGGTCCTCGCCGGCACATATGGCCCCACTCAAAGTGTTGTGAGTGATATCCAACAGATTGAGAATGTCGCTGAGACGCCACAGACTCAGTATGCGATGAACCCAGAGGCACAACTTGAAGCAACTCAGTCACTTGAGGCAAATGGTCATGAGGTCATTGGATTTTATCATACTCACCCCACAGGCCCCCCACGGCCCAGTGAGACAGATGCTGCACGGGCGACATGGCCTGGCTACTCATACGCGATTTGTGCGTTCGATGGGTATCCGTTCATCGGCTCGTGGCGATGGACCGAGGAAGGATTTCAGCACGAGTCTCTCCGTATGATTCAAGACACAAATAACTGAGATCTGATTGTTCTTTTACACACAGTGCGCACGATATCTCTTGATTCACCTCATCAGCAACGAGTCTTTTGAACTAGACCATATGTGAGCTGTGAAATATCTCGACAGTAGCGGCAGAAACTGGAGAATGGGCAGACCGTATACGTGAGAGGAGCTCCGTTTCCGATGCTGATTATACCCACAGATCGAGAGAGCACAACTCTCCCGTCATCCCAAGGAACTCAACAGATCTGTACTTGCGCATCGGCCTTCTGATTCTATGAACATCAGACGAGAATGCTGAAAGATAAAATAAACCGTGCATCGGGGTATTATACGCATTGATCATGAATCTCGTGTTGGTGACATATTATTGCCAAGTTCGCCGAGCGTGAAGCTTCCGAATGGCCAAGTCGAGCCAATATCCAATAAAGCCAATAATGATCATTACTGCCGGAATCTCTGCGTACGCAAATCGATCGCGTGCGTCAAGGACATAGTAACCCAAGCCAGTGTTGACACCAAGCATCTCAGCAGGTACGAGGATAATCCAGAGAATACCGACACTCAATCGAAGCCCAGTGAGCATATCAGGGACGATAGCTGGTGCAATAATCCGTCGGATGATTTGACGGGTATCACCACCAAGAGACTCCGCAACAGTGAGCCAATCCTCATCGATAGTGGCGATACCGTGTGCTGTATTCAATAATATCGGCCAGATACCAGCCATAAACATCACAAAGACTGCAGAGCCAGTCCCAACGCCAAAGACGATGATTGCGATCGGGAACCAAGCAAGCGGTGAAATCATTCGCATAAACTGAAATAAGACAGTTGTGGCCCGTTCTGCAGCATCGAAGAACCCAACAAGAATACCCAGTGGAATCCCGATAGACACGCACAGCGTCAGCGCAATTGCAAACCGCATGATGCTGACGAGAACATGATTATAGAAGCTGGGCGTTGTCACCAACTCACCTAAGACTACGAACGAGTCGACCGGGTGGAAATTAGTGATGACTCCACTGGAGTACGTCGTCACGAGATACCAGATGGCGAGTCCTAGCAGGAGGCCTGCAACTGGTAGTAACCGTCCAGCTTCCTCACCGAGTTCAGAACTGTATCGTCTCGTCTCTTCTGTAGCCATTGTCTTCCTGTATGTCGAAGGCAGATGGACCGCCGACTTGTTCGAGTGCTGTTTCTACCGGGTTGTATGCAACGAGATCCTCTGCGACAGACTCAGGGTCAAGTTCACCGAGGAATGCAGTCTCTCCCTCAACACGGGTTTCGTTCATTTGTCGAACTAATTCTTTCGTGTACGATGGATACGGATACGGATAGAAGCCAATCCGCTCGGTCTGCCACTCAGGGTGTTGAATCGCCCCTGACTCAACATAGCTTTCATGATTATCATACAGTGTCAAAGCTCGATTAATTGGTTTTGGTCCTTGTGGATAGAGTCCGGTCTCTGCACTTGAAAGCAATTGGGCTGCTTGATTCCGGTTCCCTCGGAGCCACTGTTGTGCATCAACGATGCCGCTTACAACATTCGCCGCCCACTCTGATTGCTGCTGGACAAGATCTTCCTTCATGGTAACAACACAACATGCATGTTGACGCCAGATATCGCCAGTAAATCGGAGTATTTTGCCTCCGGCATTAAGCTCACCAATCGCGTTGAATGGCTCTGCTACAATGTAGCCCGCGATAGAGCCGTTATCGAGTGCCGCTGGCATATCCGGTGGAGGCATGACTACGAGGTTCACTTCCTCGTCGGTCACATCTTCCTTGGAGGAGTCAGTTCGCGGAATGAGGTTGTGATCTCGTAATCCCAACTGAAGAATAACGTTATGAATCGAGTACCAAAATGGAACTGCAACGGTCCTACCACCGAGGTCCTCCCAACTCTCGATATCTGACTGGACTGTCAGTGCTGAACCATCTGTGTGATCCCACGCAACTACATTGACATCCGAACTCAATTGTTCGCCATAGCGCATCCAGACAGTCATCGGCATCAGGAAATGCGCGACATTCACCTGATCGGAGAGAAATGCTTCCGCGAGGTCAGACCATCCACGGAATAAAGTCGGCTCCGCTGCACTTACGCCATGATCCGCAAGGTGATCGTTCGCATAACTAGTCAACAGCGGTGCTGCATCCGTAATAGGTAAATAGCCGATTTTGGCAGTGTTTCGCCGCTGCCACCACCACCAAGACAGCCTGCTGATGCTGTCGCACCGGCAACTCCGAGTGATGCAAGTCCAGACTCGCGCATGAACTCCCGGCGTGTCAGGCCGTATGTGCGTGCCTTTTCGGATGGATTCCTCCAGCCATCGCCCATGATGAACGAGCGTGTCTCACGATCAGAAGAGCTCTGTGTCTGTGAGTTATCTTGTTCGTTCATTTTGCACCTGCCTCCAACAGTTCGAATACATCACGACGTCGCTGCATCG
>KE356563.1:603921-607493 GCA_000416005.1 Haloquadratum sp. J07HQX50
AAATCTGTGCCGTGATGACGAAGATCGCAGATTCCCGAACCACTTCAGCTGACCCTGAGGTAGCTGATTTCGGATTCACTGTTGACATTGCCCGATACGTCGTAGCATTCACTGGAATGCCAGCCTCAAAGGACATGCAAGAGTGTGACTGGATAGGTACCAGAGATCTGGCGCGACAGGTGTGCGCATTCAAGATTGGTTTTCTGATGGACTAACTAGACCACTCTGGTAAGTAGATGGAGACGTGTTTTTTATTCAGTGTTTATATACGGTAATCATGAAAAAATGGATAACTAGCTCTCATGAGTGATATTTCTCCTCCAACCCTCTTCGGAATCAACTCTCCAGTGGCAATAGCCCATCGCGGAGCTGCTGACCGATTTCCTGAAAATACTGTCGCAGCGGCCCGAGGAGCAGCACCGCATGTAGATATGATAGAGATTGATGTGAGACGGTGCGCATCGGGCGAGGTAGTTGTCATTCATGATGCAACGCTTGACCGTCTCTGTGGGGTATCTGCACAAGTCAGTGAGACGACTTTATCTACGCTATCGAGTTTGAGCGTGCTAGGTTCGAATGAGGCAGTCCCACCCCTTTCAGCTGTGTTGTCGGCGATTCCATCACAAACAGCCGTGAATATTGAAATCAAAGAAGAAGGGATACTCCCGGCGGTTCGTGATCATGTTTCAGCGACTGACAACGACATTCTTATTTCTTCATTCCTACCGACAGTGGTATCTGAGGCCGCAGAGAGCGATATTGAGGCTCAAACTGCCTTGATAATCGCCTCATGGTCGGATGCTATTCTTGATCAACCAATTGAGTGTACAGCTATCCATCCAGCAGCTGATATCTTGACACCTGAGCGTATCACTCGTTGTCTTAACTCTGGATATGCTGTTAACGCGTGGCGTGTGCAGACTGACCAGAGGGTAAAAAACCTTATTCACAACGGAGTAACTGGGTTGATTGTTGATGACTGGGAGCTGCTCGCATGAATGTGAAGCCACGTGGCCCGACTCGTTGTTGAGCTCATACAAATCCAGGGAGAATATTGGTGGCTTTTTCCAACCAGCTCCGACGATTGAACTGCTCAGACCGCCGTTAGGTGAAAAGAGGCGTGCATGGACAACTGGCAGTTGACTCGGTATGCGCCACGGGTTTCGACGATACTCAAAATGAGGGTATGCCGATAGTCGTGAGACCGGAGCCCTTCGTGGGGACGAGTATCGGCTCTGTGCAGGGCCACTGACTGTCCAGTAAACCTGAGACACTCACCAATCGAATTGACCTGCTCAGTGAACACTAGGTGGGAGGCTCACGGCTTGAACCCCAGGAGAATAGTAGTAGATTAATACTGACTTGTGAGCGGCCCTGACCTACCGCGCTCTCGCTTGTTGAGGACAGGGCTTCCTGTTTTTGTGTCGGAGTTTATACCCAACGTAGGCACAGGGATTCCAGACTCCGCAGGCCACTTCCCTTTAGGCGTGGTTCGGAGTCGAAGTGTCCTACTCGTGCCTGTTGGACACTCAAGACCGGATGGTGTGCGCTTGGTGTCGCGCTTGAACACTATCTGAGACATAGTGAGCTTCACACTATCTTGTTTGACCGCAGAAGGACTAATCGTGGCGGGGAAACGTGTAAGTAACTCGTGCAGGCGCTGTATCCCCTCCCTGCTCGCCGCTTCGCCGCTCGCTGAGGAAGGTGGATGAGCGCTCTTAATCACGATTAACAACTGCTTCCGTCAGCTCCGATCACTATCACTCAGATGATTGCGATAAGCGTAATTTTGCACTCAAGCAATCATAGTAAGATAACCGTGATCAGCAGAACGGTAATTGGGGTGGTGATAAATGGGGCCTGCTCCCATGCCGACCGTGGCGCTTCAAACTGACCGCGCTCGCAGACCGCTTGAGGATTCATGAATACGACGATGTCTCCACCAGAAAGACTTCCCCAGTAACCGAATAACATAACCGCTGTAATAAATGCGGTTCCCCTCTCAACAAGTGGGTCAATGACGAGTGCCAAAGGGAGGAACAGAATAACTGGTCCAGCCGCAATTAATCGAATACGCCATCGTGGCGTCAGCGGTGAGACATCTGCATCAAACTTTCCAAGCACTATCTGTGAGGACGAGGTACGCGGCAACAGTGATATCTCCGGACGGATGCCACAAACCACAGCTAAGCACGCGTGCGCTATCTCGTGAGGAAGCGCAATTGGTGCAATAAGTATAGTTGCCACGGAGCGTCTCAACGTCGTCATTATATATGTGTAATCTTATATATTCAGGGTAATGAAGAGTCGCCCTGATATTGCTGATTGTTCATTTGTCGTTGACTCGCAATCTTGCAGATGATTCGACCAGCATCACTCTCAGCAGTGTGTCGCCAGTGTAGGCGTAATAGTGCCACCCAGCAAGCCTATTATGAACGGATCAAAGCAAGAGTCAAAACGAGTGAATCAGTCATTGAGGCGCTGGTCCCAGATTCACGCCGATTCGCGCGTGTCAACCAACAACTTCAAGCGATTCATTCAATAGATTCCCCATATCCTCCGCTCTATGGCGTTCCGATAGGGGTCAAGGATATATTCCACGCGAAGGGGTACGCAACGAAAGCGAACGCAGAAGTGCCATCAGAGGAGCTGACAGGCGCGCAGGGTCCGATTATCTCGCGTCTTCGTGCAGCAGGAGCTGTGATACTCGGAAAGACAGTCACTGCGGAGTTTGCCCACTATGACCCTGGGCCGACACGAAATCCAATCAATTATGAGCACACACCTGGTGGGTCAAGCAGTGGTTCAGCAGCGGCAGTCGCTGCAGGATACTGTCCATTATCAGTTGGGACACAAACAATTGGCTCTATCATCCGTCCAGGAGCGTTTTGTGGTATTGTTGGATTCAAGCCCAGCTTCAATCGCCTCTCAAATGAGGGGATAATTACTCTTTCAGAGTCGGCAGACCAGACGGGGTATTTCACACAAAATATTGAGAGTGCTATCTTTGCGGCAGAGATTCTCTTTGATGAGTGGCGGCCTATTCCACGGATCAAATCCCCTCTTCGAATTGGGGTTCCCTCCCAGGCCTACATACAGCAAGCAGATGCCGTTGGCCTCAATCACTTTGAAAACCACGTGCAGACACTCGATTCAACTCAACATGAGATCGTTCAGTTGGATATATTAGGGAATATCTCACAGATTAATACCCGCCATGAGCGGCTTGTTGCTGCCGAGGCTGCTCTTTCTCATCGCGAATTATATGAGCAATATGCTGGGGACTACTCATCTGTGCTATCGGAGATGATTGAGTCAGGTCAAGACGTCTCAGTCACTGAACGCAAGCAGGCTCAGGTCAGCCAGCGTACCCTCCGCAGACAGATCACAGATGTGATGAAAGATAACAATCTTGACACTCTCGTCTCGCCGGCAGCGACTGGCCCGCCTCCGGAAGGTATCGATAGCACTGGCGACCCAATTATGAACTTGCCATGGAGTCACGCTGGAGTACCAGTAATCACCTTTCCTGTGAGTCAGACTGATGCCGGTTTACCACTGGGGTTACAGTG
>KE356563.1:611656-613156 GCA_000416005.1 Haloquadratum sp. J07HQX50
AGATACTTTCTAGCCACGATAC
Organism: Haloquadratum sp. J07HQX50; assembly: GCA_000416005.1. Lineage (GTDB taxonomy): Archaea > Halobacteriota > Halobacteria > Halobacteriales > Haloferacaceae > Haloquadratum. The sequence goes on from KE356563.1 coordinate 611,679, forward strand.
GTTTGCATCTTATTATGCTCACGCAGGCCCCGGTGTATTACATATCCGTCCACTGATCAATACGAAATCAGCAGCGGAGGTCGAAACATTCGAATCGATTGCTGAGTCTGTCACTGATCTAGTCGTGAAGCACGGTGGCTCCATCTCGGGCGAGCATGGCGATGGGCGAGCACGGACGCAATGGAATCGGAAACTGTACGGCGACGAGCTCTTTTCAGCGTTTAGAGAGCTAAAGACAGCATTTGACCCAGATTGGTTACTGAATCCCGGAAACATCTGTGGAGACTACGACCTTACAGAGAATCTTCGTTTTGATCCTCAGTACGAGTTTGATACAGGCTTTGAGCCAGTCATGAATTGGGAGAATGATAATGGGTTTGCCGGAATGGTTGAACTCTGTCATGGTTGCGGTGGATGTCGCGGTACGCAGGAGGTAACTGGTGGCGTGATGTGTCCCACTTACCGTGCGGCTGAGGAAGAGATTCAAACAACCCGTGGAAGAGCAAATATGCTTCGACGGGCATTCAGTGGTCAACTGGATAATGAGACGGTATTTACCGATGAATTCGTCGAAGAGGTATTAGATCTCTGTATCGGATGTAAAGGATGTGCGAAAGACTGTCCAAGCGGGGTCGATATGGCTAAAATGAAGGCGGAACTCACGCACGAGTATCACCAGCGCAATGGGTCCAGCCTCCGCGATAGAGTCTTCGCGAATATTACACAACTCTCGAAAATCGGTTCCGCACTCGCACCAGTGTCCAATGTCGCACAGCAACTCCCCGGAAGTGGAATAATTCAGGAAAAACTACTCGGGATTGCTCGTGAGCGAACACTCCCGAAGTTTCACCGTCAAACGCTGCGCAAGTGGTTTAACAAACGTGGGGGAACGCACGTCTCAGCAGAGAGTTCGAGCAGAAAAGTCATACTGTTCCCAGATATCTATTCAAATCATAATCACCCCACGGCTGGGAAAGCGGCTGTTCGCACGCTTGAGGCGTTGAGCATCCATGTGGAGATCCCAGATGAAGTCGCAGGATCGGGACGGCCGCCGCATTCAAAAGGATTTTTAGATAAGGCACGTTCCGCTGCGAAGACAAATATTGAACTGTTAAATCCGTATATTGAGAGGGGATATGATATTGTCGTTATTGAGCCCTCTGATGCAGTGATGTTCCAGCGTGACTATCTTGACTTACTGAGCGGCCCTGCAGTTGAGCGGTTTGCTGATAATTCATACGGAATACTTGAGTATATTGACACGTTCAATCTGCTCTCAACAGCGAGCATCACCCCAACAGTTGACGACGAGTACCCCTCACTAACTTATCACGGGCACTGCCATCAAAAGTCAACGAAGAAAGATCATCACGCTGTGGGCGTCTTGCGTCGCGCCGGGTATGCAGTCGATCCACTTGATTCGACTTGCTGTGGAATGGCTGGGAGTTTTGGATATGAGTCTGAGCATTACTCTATGT
>KE356563.1:614277-618389 GCA_000416005.1 Haloquadratum sp. J07HQX50
GAGTGACGGCACTTATTACTGGATCAACGAGCGGAATTGGCAGGCAGACTGCAGAAGCATTGGGGGCAGGTGGAGCGACGGTATACGTTCATGGTCGGGACGCGCAGGCAGGCAAGGAAGTTACCGATCACATAACGCGGGCGGGTGGCACTGCTAAGTTCTTTCCTGCAGATTTCACACGTCGCCGCGACATAATAGAACTCGCGGATCGCGTGCGCGAGGCGTCCGATACGTTAGATCTGTTAATTAATAATGCAGGCGGGGTGTTCCGAAGCGGGCAACTGACAGAGATTGGGGTTGAATACACATTTCAAGTGAATCATCTTGCTCCCTTTCTGCTAACGGCTGAGTTGGTCGACCAACTCAATTCATCTGCACGAGTTGTAACCACAGCCTCGGCAGCACATAATGGCACATCACTCAACTTGGACCGTGTCCGAACAGTCGACACGCATCGGAGCTTCTGGGCATACAGCCACTCCAAATTGGCGAATATCTTATTTACGCGTGAGCTTGCCCGTCGGGGTGAGGTGCACGGATGCGGATGGACTGCCAACTGTGTACACCCAGGTGCTATTCCGGGCAGCGGATTTACGCGGTTTCTACCCGGCCCAGTATCAAAGCTCGCGCAAGCGCTTGATCGGGTCCCTGGAGTGACCTCAGTCGCCGAAGGTGCCGCAGAATTACTGTACGTTGCACTTTCACCGCGGACAGACGATATTAGTGGTCGATACTTCTCAGACCAAGTGCCGACATCTCCATCAGAAAGTGCGAGGCAGTCACAGGACGCGGACCGACTCTGGCGCGAGAGCGCATCGCTACTTGACATCGATGTGCCCCTGCCACTCTCCGCTAAAGAGGCTACCTGAAGAGGGCACCTTTGCGTCGCCACTGAGCGGGGTGGTTACTGGCCTCACCCTCAATCCATCCTTTTGCGTTACAGTCACCACATCGCCATTGCTCCTCAAACTCTCCACGATCAATGGCTCCATACGATTGCGTTACCGAGACGTTGTTACTACCACAGCAATTGCAGGATCGCGGAAGCCTCGCCGGATCCTCATAACTCATAATTGTACTTTATCGGCTGGGTTAACTTGAATCTGCCACTTTTTGCACTTAGACTTCACAACCGAACAGTTTGACCTTTCAAAATAGTCATTTTCTCTGATGATGTATACCTTAATTATGGGACGAGGCATCTGGGTCGTTCGACATGGTGAGCGGCGTGATAGCGTAGACCCCCAGTGGCCCGATGTCGCAGATCGGGTGCATGATCCGCCACTGACCGAATTAGGACGATGGGCTGGTTGGCGAACCGGAGAGTATTTTGCTCAGACTGGATTCGATTTTGATCACATTTTTGCCTCGCCGTACCTCCGGACGGCTGAGACAGCAACAGAAATATGTCAGGAAATAAATAGTACGGCGGTTATAGAGCCAGGACTTGGTGAGCACCTCAATCCAGAGTGGTTTGACTCAAAGCCTACACGGCTCTCTATTGATACCCTCACAGAACAGTTTGGCCCAATCCAACAGCCAAAGGAACCACATGTCATCCCAGAGTTTCCAGAGGATCATCAATCGGCGATGGCCCGCGTGGCGAAGACGACGCGACAGATTCTTGACTCAACTACCGGGGATGTACTGATTATTGGACATGGGCTGACAGTCGGAGGAGTCGTCCACGGGGTAGACGCACCGGTTGAGGCGGTTGATGCCCCGCTATGTGGGATTACACACTGTAGTTATGACAGCGGACAGTGGGTATTGCAGAAGAGTGGGTACACCGAGCATTTGAACGAGTGAGCTTTCTTTTCAAATGTCTACAGTCATGTGGATTTCGTGGCGGCGAATGGGCCTCTTATGAGTCACTTGGCTCGTCAGGCGTGGGGCTCACCTGTGATATTTCATCGGTAAGGTCACCGTCGCGCCATGCTCCTCGTTCAAACCACAACGCAGCCACTCCTGCAGCGATTATTCCACTCGCAGCGAATCCAAACCAGATACCCTGAGGAGTAGGGCTAGCAAAGATCCACCAATCGATTGGAATCAACCCCTGTGAGGCAACGTAGGCAATTGGTAACCGAATAAATCCAAAGAGAACAACAGCGATTGTCGCCGAAGTAAGTGTTTTTCCTGCTCCCCGAAATCCCCCGCTATATGCTCGTAAAATCCCTACAAATCCAAATGTTGGAGCAATCCAGCGAAGGAACGTCGCACCCTCTTCGACGACAGCGGGCGTATTATCAAAGATAGCAATAATTTCGGGGGCAAATATGAACGTAATAACACCCATTATCGCAAGGATGCTAAATGAACTCTTGGCAGCGAATCGATTGGTCTTCTGCACTCGTGCAAGCTTTCCAGCCCCGATATTCTGGCCCGTCATGGTTTCAACGCCGCGGTCGATAGCGATGGCAGGCATGAATATGATTGAGAAGACACGAATGCCAATGCCGAAGGCAGCAACAACTGTTGTCGAAAACAGTGTCACAATCAATAACACTGCGTTGACTGATATCGCGCGGCCGGTGTTCTCAATCGACGCTGGTGCTCCGATACGGAGAAGCTTCTGTGTATACTGGAAATCTGGCCACAATTGGCTGAGATGGATTCGTATTCCATGCGTCCCTCGAAAGAGAATACATATGCCAACGAACGTCGCTGCCCCCCGTGCGATTACCGTTGCAATCGCGGCACCCTGAACGCCGAGTTCAGGTAATGGGCCCCACCCGAAAATCAAGATTGGGTCTAAAACAACGTTCAACATAACTGTTCCAAACATCACGACCATCGGAGTGAGCGTATCTCCCGACCCTCTCATGAGAGAAATAAATACAATGAAGCCAAACAAAAACGGTAGTCCAAGTGCGATAATTCGCATGTATGCCGTCGCGAGTCCTAAGACGGTGGGTGCTGCACTGAATATCCCGAGTATATCGGTAATAAAGAAGAAGCCACTCCCGCCGAGAACGATGCTCACAATGAGGGTAAATCCGACAGTTTGCGAAGCGGCGTATTCCGCCTCCTGCCGATTGCCTGCCCCAATGTGCTGTGCAACGAGCACGCTGCCTGCAATGGTCAGTCCCAATCCTAACGAAATAAATAGATAGATCAGTGGAAATCCTAAGCTAATCGCCGCGAGTGCGTTTGTGCTATATTGCCCGAGCCAAAATGTATCTGCAAAATTATATGCTACTTGAAGTAAATTGGTTATGACAATCGGTAACGACAAATAGAACAGCGATGGTCCGATCTGACCACCGGTCAGGTCTAATTCCTCTGGGCCCTTGAACAGCCCTTGAACACTTTCTCGGACACTCATTTGTGGACAAATTTCGTAATAAGACGATACTGCTGCGAACGGATGTTATATTTTGTTGGTGGAGATAGGCGCCAGTTGGACGTCTGTGAACACACGATTGGACATGACTCTACAGAATGCAATAGCATTATTAAGATACCTGTCGGTATAAATGCCATCGCTGATGAATCGTCGTGAGACGAGAATACTAACCGAAAACCAGTCTCTTCAGGCAGCTAAACCAGTTGGAAAACACTGCTTGATCTCATTACACGCTATCGGCTCTGCCACGGTCGAGACAATTTTCGCTAGCTACAAAGTAAAGACTGAGCAATTATACAAGAATGCATTGTAGTGGAGCGGTTTTCGATACAGCGCGGCAATATCGATACATGCTCTGGCGGCAGTGGAATGAAACTGATCAGATGGTTGCCTTTGTCATGCTAAATCCATCTACCGCTGATGCGGTTGTATCTGACCCAACATTAAGACGTTGTATCGGATACGCTACCCAATGGGGATTCGGCGGAGTATATATCGTTAATCTGTTTGCGTATCGGGCCACTGACCCCGAGAGACTCTCGACAGCGGGCGATCCAGTGGGAGCCGACAATAACCACTATATTTTAAACACAACTGCGGCGGCTGCGGTCACAGTTGCCGCTTGGGGCAATGGAGGCACTCTTCACGACCGAGACCAGGCAGTCATTGAATTAATTCAATGCCCGCTGTACGCCATCGGGGAGACGAAGCCTGGAAATCCTTGGCATCCACTACGGAAGCCGGCCGATGCATCTCTTGAGCG
>KE356563.1:619858-621007 GCA_000416005.1 Haloquadratum sp. J07HQX50
CGATCTCTGTCTTGTATGGCATCTGCTCGTCATACCGTTGAATTGTTTGCGGAGTGACGTCCATGGCTTTCGTTATGAATGCAGAGTGTTACATACATACATTGTGTTGTTTCGCTGCCGGTGGACTACTGTGAATCGCCCCGAGTCACCTCTGGGGGATAAACTCGGAGCGGTGTTTGGTTTCTCGACATATGATCTATCCGTGTAGACTCTTCATTGGAGAGCCCCGAATAGATTGATTCAATACTTTTGCAAGATATCCTGAGGTACTTGGCTCCTCCTTACCAAGGAAAATGTAATGAGATATACCTCGCTCGTCGATGTCTACGAGGATCTTGCAGAAACACCCGCTACTTTAGAGAAGCGGTCACGTCTGAGTATCTTGTTTGAGTCCGCAGATCCCCCGTTGTTGAAGATGCTCGTCCGATTAGTACGAGGAAAGGTATTCGCTCCGTGGGAATCGGTAGAGATTGGAGTCTCGTCTGCACTTGCAACGAAGGCTATCGCTCGGTCGACTGGTATTGATTCTGACACACTTGAGGAGTGGTGGCGTCAAGAAGGTGATCTTGGAACTGCAGCCGCCAAAGCTGTGAACAAGCGCGTTCAACGAACGTTTAATTCGAAGCCATTGACAGTTACACGCGTATATAGCACCATACGAGAGACAGCAGACTATACCGGAGCAGGGAGTCAGCAGCGACAAATCAATGCGATTGCTGGGCTTATTTCCGATGCAACAGCCAAAGAAGCACAGTATGTTGTGCGAACGATAGCTGGATCGATGCGTATCGGGGTGGGCGAGGGACTCATACGAGACGCGTTAGCATCTGCGTTTGCGACCGAATCGCAGACCGACATCAAGGCTGTTCAATCAGCATACGATGTGACAAATGACTTCTCAATCATCGCAGATCGGTTGGTCTCTGACGGAATAGAGAGGCTCTCGACGCTTGATATTCAGCTCTTCCGGCCAGTCAAGCCAATGCTTGCACAGAAGGCGGAGAGTATACCCTCAGCGCACACAGATCTACAAAACGGATCCGGACAAACACTCGCTGAAATTAAATATGATGGCATTCGTGCTAAGATTCATCTCGACGGAGAATCCCAGCGAGTATTCACTCGTCGCCTCACTGAAATCACCGCTCA
>KE356563.1:621027-644724 GCA_000416005.1 Haloquadratum sp. J07HQX50
TGAAATGACATCTCAGATTCCAGTTAGTGTATACCTGTTTGATATCCTGTACCTCGATGGGCAGTCGATGCTTGATGCACCCCTCTCTGGCCGGTGTCATGCACTCGAGTCGATTGTTGACTCTTCACCACCAGACATTGATCGAGCGCAAAGCCTGCAAACGAACTCTGTAGATCAGATTAAATCATTCTATGCCGATGCAGTTGCGTCTGGGCACGAGGGAATCATGTTGAAGAATCTCGACCAACCGTATCAGCCAGGCTCGCGTGTTGGATATCAACGAAAGGTGAAGCCAATGATGGAACCGCTCGATTTGGTCGTCACACGCGCAAAGTGGAGTGAGGGGAGAAAGAGCGAATATCTCGGACGCCCGTATCTCGGATGTCGAGGCACGGACGGAACGTTCTATGAAGTCGGTCGGATGCACACTGGGTTCACTGATGCAGAGCTGGCTGAATTCCACTCACAGATTGAGCCGCTCATCACCGAGGTTGACGGACGGGAAGCAGACGTGCGACCTGAGGTAGTAATTGAAGTCGAATATGAGGAGATTCAACAGTCCTCGAAATACGATTCGGGATATGCGCTCCGTTTCCCTCGGTTCAAACAATTACGACCAGACTTAGACGCCTCACAGATAGATTCACTCCACCGGGTTGAACAGCTGTATGAATCACAGGAATAGTGATAGCTATATTCGCATAGCATAGTATTACGTCTTCAATAATACAGATAACCAGATAATGAAAGACACTATCCAGCACCGAGATGGCATCAGACTCACTCTTAGCAATGACACAGAGATTGTCTTTGACGGCGATGCTCCAGGCGATGTCACAGTGCTAAGCCACGCGCATGGCGATCATCTGCTCAATAACTCTGCACGTGCTGTGACCTCTGAGCTCACGGCTGCGCTGAGCAACGTGCGACAATCTGAGCAGACACTCACTACAACAACCCATCCGACAGTTGAACTGTTCCGAGCAGGACATATAGCAGGGTCTCGAGCAGCACGAGTGACCGACCCACAGACTGGCCGAACATACCTGTACACTGGAGATTGCACCACTCGAAGTCGGTTGTATATTGAGGGGTTCACCCCAGTCAAGGCTGACGTGTTGATCATGGAGACCACATATGGAAAACCAGCATACCGTTTTCCACCGATAGCCGAGTCTTTAGAGCAGATACACACGTGGTTAGAGGAAACGATGGATACCGTCGTGATCCTTTTTGGATACGCGCTTGGCCGGGCACAAAAAATTCAGCACATCTTGAGCCACTCACCACGAAGCCGCGTTTTTATCACCGACGCAATTGATCAATTAAATGGGATAATCTCATCTCACCGAGATCTAAGCTTTGATGCGAGGTTGTATGATGCTGACGTTGAGCTTCGAGAGGGTGATGCGTTGGTGCTTCCAATGTCGACCGGCCGAATATCCTGGATTGAATCGCTCGTAGAGCGAACCGGGGCGATAACGGCCGGGTTTTCGGGGTGGGCAATTGATGATTCTTTTATATACCAACGTGGCGTGGACAAAGGATTCGTTCTCTCAGACCACTGTGACTTTGATGAACTTGTCGGCCTTGTGGAGTCCGTTGATCCGGAAATGGTATATACCACGCATGGATTCACTGAGACGTTCGCACAATACCTGACTAAGCATCATGGATATGATGTACGTGCGCTCAAGCAGAATCAGTCAACACTGACTGAGTTTTGAGTGCTCTGCCGCCGGTAGTCTCATACTAACTACTCATAAAACAATATGTGATGTCTGAACAGATACGCGACTTGCTTGAAGTCGATGAGTTTACCCCCGGGTTAGTTGGTCCCGAACAGAGGTGGGCAGGCACTGTTTCCGATGGTGGTCGGATTGAAACGCACACCCCTGCTGGTTGTTGGGGACCAATGATTACACCATCATTTCGAGGTGGACATGAGGTAACACGTCCAATTGGTGTTGAGGGGGCTGAAGTTGGCGACGCGATCGCTGTCCATATTCGTGATGTAGAAGTAACCAGCGTCGCAACAAGCACGGGGAGCATGGCTGAACGAGATGAGGCATTTGCTGATGATCCTTTCGTGGATCACAGATGTCCCGAATGTGGGACAGAATGGCCAGAAACTATAGTTGAGGGAACGGGTGAGGAAGCAATTCGGTGTCAAGAGTGTGGTGCTAACGCTTCCTCATTCGGGTTTGAGTATGGATATACTGTGGCGTTTGATGAGGATAGAACAGTCGGGCTTACACTTGATCACGATGGAGCACACGAGTTGGCGACACGCGCAGAGGAGGCGATGGCCTTGCCTGAAAACTCTCAGCAACACCCGATTCTACTCTATGAACCGGATGAAATGCCAGGAGCGCTTGGCCGACTCACCCCATTCATTGGCAACATTGGAACAACACCTGCAGTTGAACTGCCAGACTCTCACAATGCCGGTGACTTTGGCCAGTTCCTCATTGGAGCATCACATGACTGGGGGCTCGCAGATGAAGACGCGCTTGCGGCCCGAACAGATGGGCATCTTGACTCAAACGATGTTCGACCAGGGGCGACGCTCGTTTGCCCGGTCCGAGTCCCTGGCGGTGGTCTCTATGTGGGTGACCTGCACGCAAACCAAGGAGATGGTGAACTCTCTTTACATACGACCGATGTATCAGGCCGGACGACGCTTGATGTTGAAGTTGTAAAACGTCGATCTTCCCGGCCCGCTCCTACTCCCGAACCCAGCAGATCTCCCGCGTATTGCACAACCATACTCCAATACTGAGCGTCAACGGGGACAGGCGCTAGGTAAGCAATACGATGTTGACGTGGACGACGCTGCCCCTCTGCAAGTAATTGGTTCCGGAGCGACAATTAATGACGCAACGCAGAATGCATTTGACCGAGCGAGTGAATTATTTCATATCTCAGAGGGGGAAGTTCGTGCCCGATGCACCTTCACTGGCGGCGTCGAAATCGCGCGACTGCCAGGAGTCGTCCAGCTCTCGATGCTGACCCCGATTGAGCTACTTGAATCTGCAGGTCTCGGTTCACTCGTATTAGATAAATATACCTGACCGAGGAGATGTCTCAAGATCATCGAATGACAGCCGTTGCTCAAATCCTTGAAGGGTAACAGGTTCACTTACTGGGTGCTAATTCACTGACGATCTTTCAGAATATGACCTGCCTTAGTTTGTCGAACGCGCTTTCGAGGTGGCAGAGCAAATAATTGCCCGCTGCTCTACTCGTCTCGTCAAAGTACTCTAAACGATTACCCCCCTCAGCACGTGATTATGCTCTGTCCAAGGAAACAAGCCGACACGATTCGTTGATAGTGCGACCAACGTAGTGCTTAATATCCACGTGCAGCGACAACGCGGAAGCACGATACACAGATTGCATCACAGGTGATGAAACGCAATACGGAGTCGAATGCGGGAGGGGGTATGATGACCAGAAGCTCTGGCGTCTCGCCCGTGATCACGACGGTTGAGCACTCATCAGACATCGTGAGTTCTTGTTACTCCACAAGACGTGGAGCGCACGACTGGGCTCCGACCTCTCTCATTCACGGAACATGAACGGGACAACCAGCGCGGCAATCAGACAGCAATCAGTGTACTCTACGGCGACATGCCCGAGAGCGCCACTATGACCGCGCCGAGCCACGAAATTCTCAGCATATCCGGAGCGATCAGTTGGCTGCTGAGTCAATTGCCCGCTCTGTGGCTGAGTATCCAGATGGCTGACCTACCTCTGTGGATAGATGATATCGATACTACGGAGCTAAAATCCTATTATTCAGTGGAGAGGATTTCAGCACGAACATCAAATCTGGATGGAGCGACCGTCGAATCTACACATAATCATACCGGGTGCCTCAGAGCTGAATTCGAAGCGGATTCACATGTAGATCCCTGTCCGTTGTGGGAGGAATTCAGCTTGACACGCTTGACACACAGTAATTCCATCTCTATCCATACAGGGACGGACGTCTTTGCACAACTCGCATTTAGCTTGTTGACCAACTATTGTCCCTGAACACAGCCGCTTGTTTGTCTCGACTGATGCAAACACGTACTGTAATTTGAGATTTGCATTTACTTAACACCTATCCATCATAATACCTCATCGGTAAAATATATAATTAATCGTAGCTTTCAGATAGAATATTTCAACTTTGAGCGGCAGGAAATTCATGTTTAGTCACTCTTGACGAACGTCACTGGACATGGTGCATTCAATATGACTGTCTGCGCGGTCGACCCAAAGATTGCTTTTCCTGTTGGCGACCGTTTACGACCTCCAACAATCAAGAGATCTGCTGCAATATCCTCAGCCAATTTCACGATCTCGTCTCCTTTATTGGTATCCTGCATCACCCGGCCATGGGTACTGTACTCCAGATCAGCTGATTCGAGTGATTTCCCCAAGTCACGTATGGTTACGTACCGGTTCGCTACATCATCTGGTGTTACTCTGTTATCTGACCCGAATTCTAATTGTTCACGCGCAGTCTCGTAATCATCTGCAGCAAAGATATGTGCTAATTTGGCTGCTGCTCCGGTGGGACCTGCAATGTCAACTACTGTGGATGCAATTGAATCGAGCCGGTTTTTATCCTCTTCGCTGACTGCTACTAGCACTGTCTCAATGGCCATAGTTTATGCTCCAATCCTACATATTTAAATCTGGGAGACGTTGTCACTTCAAATTCAATGGCTTTTGTATATCGTATCAATTACCGTATCTAAATCCCAATTTATGTCAATATATTAATGATATTTGTCACACACTTACTTATCGGTGCTGTGATTGATCGTATAAAAGGGGTCCCGATTGGTTGGGCGTTGATTGGTTCTGCACTGCCTGACCTCATCGATAAGCCACTCGCAATGGCTGGGGTGTTTGATGTTTATCATTCCATCGGGCATTCATTCGTATCTGTGATCTGTCTGGGTGGTATCGTGGTTTTGACGAAATATGGAAAGTTGATTTTCTTGGGATGGAGCTCGCACATCGCTCTTGACTTGTTTCAAATTGCAATCAATGGGCGATTCACGGACCTATTGTTCATCTTCTGGCCTTGGTTGCAATCACCGTCACCACTTGCACTTCCACCTGGAGCGTTCGTGTTTTATTATCTTGGCTCGCCTGGATTTTTTGTGGAAATCGTTCTATGGGTTGGGATTGTCACTAAATGGGCACAGACACGGCTTCTTTGACGCCTCCCGACTCAATCATTTGTATTGCAGTAAGTGACATATGCATCTGAGAAGCACAACATCATCATATATAAGTTATTAACTCATTTTTTGATAGGTCATGCAGGAAGTCATAAATGCTATTATTGAGGCTATACTCCTCTTAGACAATATCATCAACGCGTGGATTGTTGAGATTCGCCACCCGTTGTTAACAAAAATCATGGCATCTGTGACAGGCTTAGGCTCGGCAGCGGCGTGTTTCGCTTTCTTGGGAGTATTCTATCTTGCTGGGTGGACAGAAGAATGGCGTGCCGCGGGGACTGGATTGTTACTCACAGGCATTACTGTCGCTTCGTTAATGATGGCGGTCCAACGGTCGTTTCCAAGGTCACCAGTCTGTCTGGTCGAGGGTAATGAAATGGTCGCACACTCATTCCCATCGGGACATGCCGCTGCAGTAACTGTTTTTGCACTTACAACGACTCAATCAGAGAGGCTTCCATTTCTTCCAGTGGTCGCACTGGCGGCCCTCATTTGCATTTCACGTTTTTACTTGGGTACGCACTACTTTTCTGACACTATTAGTGGAATACTTATTGGAGTCTGTTGTGGGATGGCTGGACGCTGGATCTCTCGTCATACCTCGGTGGCAGCTCATCTCCGCCGTCTGGATCCAGCGGATAATTAATTATTCGAAGCGGAACGTCTCAAGATTCTTTGGAGCAAACGTTCGAAGATTATACTCGTGATAGAGACCAGAAGAAAGATCCTGTACTGATCGCTCATCACCATGAACACAGAGAATCTTCTCTGGGCGAGGATTCATTGTCTTCACAAAATTTTCAAGTCCCTGCCGGTCGGCATGACCTGAGAATCCGTCTACAGTGTCAACATCCATTTCCAGTGAGAGGGTTTCTCCTCGCCCCCTGTTGCCGCTGTCCATTGGGATCTCATCCCACCCGTTTTGAATACGACGGCCAAGCGTTCCTTCTGCCTGATACCCTACAAACACTAACCGGTTGTCCGGGTCTCCAGCCAAATACTGGAGCCACGACATGATCGGACCGCCCGTAATCATACCAGACGTCGACAGGATAATCGCCGGGTCGCCATCGGTCACGGCCTGTCGCTCTTCATCACCGCCGTCAATATGATTGAACTGCTCAGCTAAGAACGGGTTCTCATCATCATGGAAAATTCGATCTCGTAGATCATCTCGCAGGTATTCTGGATATGTGGTGTGAATTGCAGTTGCTTCCCAGATCATTCCATCCAGGTGGACAGGCATGGTTGGGATTTTGTCATTTCGCATTGCCTCTTCGAGAACGAGCATAATCTCTTGGGATCGCCCAACGGCGAACGCAGGAATGACGGCTTTGCCATCGTTCTCGTAAGTGTCATTGATTAACTCAATGAGTCGCCGTTCTGAGTCTGCCTGGTCGGTCTGGTAATCATTTCTTCCCCCATAGGTTGATTCCAGTACCAGCGTCTCAACCCGTGGAAAGTCGTTGACGGCACCATTGAACAGTCGTGTGTCAGTGTAGTGGATATCGCCCGAGAAGGCAACGTTGTACAGGCCGTCACCAACATGAAAGTGTGTGACAGCCGACCCGAGAATATGACCAGCGTTGTGAAACGTGAGTTTGATATCGGGAGCAATATCGGTCACATCACCATATTCCAGTGGGATAGTGTGCTTGATGGTTTCACGAACCATAGAAGAATCGTATGGTGGGTTACGGCCTTCTTTTGAGGCGACATCAAGATAGTCAAGTTGAAGCAGTCCCATAAGATCGCGTGACGGCTCAGTCGTATAGATTGGGCCATCGTATCCGTATTTGAATAGTAGCGGAAGTAGTGCTGAGTGATCGAGATGTGCATGTGTCAAAATAACTGCATCGATCGAGTTTGGACCAGCACCCAGTGCCTCGGGGACCTGCAGATACGGCACATCTTCTGACCCTGGCTTGTCGCCACAGTCGATGAGAATTCGAGTCTCCGGTGTGGAGAGCATGAACGATGCTCGTCCGACCTCACGGCAACACCCAAGTGTGCTAATTCGAACCCACTCATCGTCCGAAAGTTCCTCTCGATGTATTTGTCGACCAACTCGCTCGAGAATCTCTCGACGCTCATCTCGCTCTTGCTTCAGAAAATTACGGACATTCGATACTGTAGAGGACTCGATTGGGGGCGTCCGAACGACCTCTGGCGTCCAGCCCACTTGCCGTGTGATCTCACGAAGTGTTGATCCGCCTCGCCCAATAACTATGCCTGGCTTCTCAGCTTCAATCACAACCTCACCAGTGTCTTCGTGAAAGTCAAGTCCAGTAATCCCTGCCTCTTCTGGGATGACCTCTCGAACCTGTTTATTTGCGTGACGAGGAGAGCTGAGTGCATGAGGGTCAGGACGTATCGTAATCCGTTTGCGTAACTTGCCAGCGAGATTCCGAATAAGCTCACCATTCTTGGCAAACCGCTTGGGATCACGTGTGTAGATGACCAATTCTGGTCCCTCATATGTCACATCAGAGACTGAGATATCAGCTGGTAACTCCGCAGTGATTTTCGATTCTAACTCCTCAAGTTGCGTATCTACTGAGCTCATAACTGAGAATAATCTGCCCACAAGACTGCGAGCAGACTTGATAAAGGGGCATCATACCTCTCTGTGTGACCCCCAACCAGGGCAGACGAACCACTTGATCGAATACCGACAGCATGTGAGTATACATTGTATGTGAATGAAACGAATTACCAACTCACGCGATCCTGATTGTGGTAAGAGGCAGGAAAACCCACTTACTGTGGAATACCTATTGTGGTATATAAAAGCCTTCTCAAAATTTACAATACGTCATTTATTAATTATGGTGACAATAATTATGCTGAGATGAAGTCAAGAGCTGATGACGTCATAATCTCGATAGGTGGCGGTCTCAACAGCGTAATCGGGTGTTGTCGCCGTGACCAAGCGCCTTGATAGGCGTGATAATTACGCTGGGGTGTGAATCGAATCAAATAGCCACTGTCAAGGCCACGATAAGACTACACAAGGCTCTCAGATCTTCTTCGAACGGCTGTATCTGTGGGAGCAGGTGTAGAGGGGAAGAAACCTCAATTGTCTTGGGGTCAAGTGGTTTGAGAGACGAACTCAAACTCATCACGAGAATCGATTGTTTCGGACCAACCTCAATGCATTCAGTCTGTTCCGCCTGTGGACTCTTCTTTGCATATCCCCGGTCGGCTTGATCTTTCCTCTGTTGTTTTGTCTGACCTGTCGTGGATAAGTATACTGACCTCTTCGCGCGGCTAAAAGCATAGGTATGCGTTCGTCAGTTTAGATCAGTCGTGTCTCGTTCGATAGTTCGGAGTCGTATAGACTTGTCATTCTCATCAACTGCGCCACTCACGAGTATCCACTACAGCATTCTGGAATTGGTGGCCTGGATACCCCTGGGTCAGGAATTATTGAGGTCAAGAGGTTTAAGACTGCGCTGACGCTCTCGATAGGTATGACAGATGAGCAGGAACTTGGGATAACTAAATCAAAGAGTCATGAAACAGGCGAGTGGTACGCTGAAGTGGTTCAAAAGGCCGGATTAGCCGACTATGGGCCTGATGGCATGAGTGGCTTCATTATCACTCGGCCACGTGCATATGCACTTTGGGAGGCAGTGCAGTCGTATCTCGATAGCCGATTTAAACAAACAGGCGTACAAAATGCATACTTTCCACTCTTCATTCCGAAGTCATATCTTGAGCGAGAGAAAGATATTGTTGAAGGGTTCGACCCCGAAGTGGCGTGGGTTGACAGGGCCGGTCGTAACGAGTTAGAAGAGCCACTCGCTGTTCGACCGACTTCTGAATCGATTATTGCGCCATATCTCGCACAGTGGATACGGAGCTATCGTGACCTCCCACTTCGAGTGAATCAGTGGACATCGGTTGTTCGGTGGGAAGCCACTGAGACGAAGCCATTTTTCAGGACGAAAGAATTTCTGTGGCAAGAAGGGCACACCGCACATCGCTCAAGGCCGTCTGCGCGTCAAGAAATGATGCGACGCTTGGATCAATATGTTGATACGTACGAGGATCTCCTGGCAATTCCAGTTCTGCGCGGGGCCAAACCAGAGCATGATAAGTTCCCAGGTGCCGAAACAACGACTACAGTCGAAGCGTTGATGCCAGACGGGAAGTCTGTGCAGGGAGCAACCTCTCATTACCTTGGCACCGGGTTTGCTGAGGCGTTTGATATCACGTACACTGACGAAAACGAGATCAACCAACCGACTCATACGACATCGTGGGGCCTCTCTTGGCGGGCGCTGGGTGCATTGATTATGACTCACTCTGACGAACAGGGATTGGTTCTCCCCCCAACAATTGCACCCACGCAGGCTGTCATTGTTCCCATCTGGCAATCGGAGACGAAAGCAGCCGTTCTTGAATATGCAGGTGAAATTGAAGAGACGCTTGCTGCAGCTGATGTGAGTGTCCATCTTGATGACCGCGATGATCGCAATCCAGGATTCAAATACAACGAGTGGGAACTCAGAGGCGTCCCCCTCCGGATCGAGATTGGGCCGAACGAAGCAGGCGAGAAAACTGTGACACTAGTTCATCGCCCCGACGGTGAGAGCGAAATGGCCTCTCGTGAAAACCTCGTATCTGAGGTAACGACAGCATTTGACCGTATATACGCGAAATTATACGCAGCAGCAGAGGAAACACTCAATTCAAATGTTCGTCAAGCAATGTCGCGTGATGAATTGCTTGGGACAATCGGACGGCATGGTGGATATGTTCAAACGCCGTGGTGTGGAGAAGAGGCATGCGAAACCGCAATTAAAGACGAAATAGCTGCAGAAATTGTCATGGTACCGCTTGAGGAAGAAGGAATTCATCATGGACATTCCTGTGCCATCTGTGACAATCCAGCCACAAAGACAGCATACTTTGCCAAGAGTTACTGAAACACGGCCTCTATCATAATCCTTCATTGTCGATAGTTTTATTCGATTACTGTCGAACTGTGCTCATAACATATATTAACTATATATATGTCCTTATATACACTCAAATTACCCTTACGTATGAGGGAGAAGACCCTTTAGGGGGCACGCTAACACACATACATGACCAACTCACGTGGACACAATGAATCGGCATCAACCGGACTGGCCGATCCGGAAGATAGCCGGTCTAATTGTGGTGTAGGCGGTGTTGTTGATCTTGATGGTGGTGCCTCACATGAGACAGTTACTGAAGGACTGAGGCTGCTCAAAAATCTCGAACATCGGGGTACGACAGGGGCAGAAGAGGATACAGGAGATGGCGCTGGTCTCGTCATTCAACGTCCCGATGAGTTCTTTGAGGCGGTGACAGACGTTTCCTTACCGGATGAGTATGCAGTCGGATCAATCTTCATGCCAAGAGACGAGGCGGCGAGAGAGGGACTCATGTCTATTTTTGAGCGAGTTCTCTCAACATATGATCTCGAAGTTCTTGAGTGGCGATCAGTTCCAACTGATAACAGTGATTTGGGGGCGACAGCTGTTGAGTCTGAGCCTGATGTGTATCAAGCGTTCGTAGCACCGACAGAGTCTATCGAAGATGATGATGAATTCGACCGCACTCTCTACATTGCACGACGAGCAGCTGAAAAGGAGATTTCAACGCTCGATTCGACAGGGGCTGCACGATTTTATATTTGCTCACTCTCTCGTCAGACAGTCGTCTACAAGGGATTACTAAAAGGCGAGCAACTTGCAGACTACTACATAGAATTGAATGACGAGCGAGTCAAGTCGACACTCACACTCGTTCATGCACGGTTTTCGACGAACACGCTTGGTGCATGGCATTTAGCACATCCATACCGCCACATCGTTCATAACGGCGAGATAAATACCATTCAAGGAAATATTAATTGGATGCGGTCACGAGAGACTGACCTGTCACATCCAGCGTTTGGTGATGATTTAGAGACCATCAAGCCCGTTATCAACGATCCAGACCAGTCTGATACGGCATCAGTTGATAATGCCGTCGAACTACTCCTACAGAGTGACCGAGAATTGCCACACGTCCTTCGGATGCTCATTCCCGAGGCGTACCGCGGTGATGATCAGATGGATTCTCAACGCCAAGCGTGGTACGACTATCATGCATCGTTGGTTGAGCCGTGGGACGGTCCTGCATTGGTCGCCGCGACAGATGGTGACCGTATTGCTGCTGTGCTTGATCGAAATGGGCTTCGTCCATGCCGATATGATATCACGACTGATAATACACTCATCATGGCAAGTGAAGTTGGCGCACTTGACCCCGATCCGAGTGAAATTCGTGAACGTGGCCGACTCAAACCAGGCCAGTTATTCGTTGCTGACCCAGCAGAAGGGCGTGTGATCCCAGATGATGAGGTGTTCGATTCACTGACTGATGAAAAATACACCGAATGGGTGGAGGATGAACAACACCATCTTGAAGAAGTATGCCAGTCAGATTCGTGTGCACCTCAGAACGATATCGAACATCTTCGAGCTGCGCAAGCTGCGTTCGGCTATACTCACGATCAGATCAATCACCTAATTGAGCCGATGGCAGAAGATGGCAAAGATCCAGTTGGGTCGATGGGTG
Source organism: Haloquadratum sp. J07HQX50 (assembly GCA_000416005.1). Classification (GTDB taxonomy): domain Archaea; phylum Halobacteriota; class Halobacteria; order Halobacteriales; family Haloferacaceae; genus Haloquadratum. Next base: position 632,877 of record KE356563.1, read on the forward strand.
ATGATACACCCCTCTCGGTGCTCTCTGACTTCAACCGACCTCTGTTCACGTACTTCAAACAACTGTTCGCTCAGGTGACAAATCCACCACTGGATTATATTCGAGAAGAGCTAGTCACCTCGCTTGAATCTCGTGTTGGAGCACAACAAAATCTACTGGACGAAACAGCAGAACATGCGAGGCAACTCGTGTTAGATTCGCCTGTTCTCACTGACCCACAGCTTCGCTCGATCAGGGAACTCGGCTCAACCGAGTCTGACTTCATGAGTTCGGCAGTCGTTGATATTACGTACTCTCCGGAGACACCGATGGAGGAGGCTATTGAGCGGGTTCGGTCAGAAGCACGAGATGCAATTAACGAGGGGGCAGAAGTAATCGTGCTCTCCGACCAGCACGTTGGACATGAGCGAATTCCGATCCCAAGTCTGTTAGTCACCGGTGCTGTCCACCATGACTTAGTCCGGAGTGGTCTCCGCAATCAGGCTGGATTAGTCATTGAATCGGCCGACCCTCGAGCAGTTCACCACATCGCAACGCTTGTTGGATACGGTGCTGATGCGGTGAACCCATACCTTGCGTATCAAACGATTGCTGATGTCGTTGCTGGGCCAGACGGTGCAAACGAAGAAGAAGCCATTGCCGCCTACAAGAAGGCGCTGGAGGATGGACTGCTCAAGACGATGGCAAAGATGGGGATTTCAACAGTCGAATCCTATCAAGGTGCCCAGATATTTGAAGCGGTTGGTCTGGATTCTTCGTTCGTCGCAGAGTACTTTGAGGGCACAGAGATTCGTACAGAAGGGATTGGAATTGACGTTATCGAAGAAGATGCTCGCACGCGTCATGCTGTTGGGTACGGGAGCGACCCAGAACTCGAACGTCAAGGTGAGTATGAGCACCGATCCGATGGAATGCACCACCAGTGGAATCCCGAAACAGTTGGAACACTTCAGCAGGCGGTGAGAGCTGGTGATTATGAGAAGTACAAGGAGTTCGCTTCGTTGATTAATGACCAATCCGAAGAATTACAGACTCTTCGCGGTCTACTCTCATTCTCGGATGGTCGTGAATCGATACCTGTTGAAGAGGTCGAACCAGTCGAAGAGATAGTGACGCGGTTCTCAACTGCGGCGATGTCACTCGGGAGTCTCTCCCCTGAGGCCCACGAGAATAACTCAATCGCAATGAACCGACTGGGAGCAAAGTCAAATACTGGCGAAGGTGGTGAGCCCCCAGAGCGCTTCGGAACGGAAAAAGAGTGTAAGGTAAAACAGGTCGCGTCTGGCCGGTTCGGTGTTACCTCTGAATATCTCACGAATGCTGAGGAAATACAGATCAAGATGGCACAGGGAGCGAAGCCTGGTGAAGGAGGTCACCTTCCTGGAAGAAAGGTGAATGAGATGATTGCGCACGTCCGGTTCTCAACACCGGGAGTCGGGCTTATTTCACCACCGCCGTTACACGATATCTACTCGATTGAGGACCTCAAACAGCTTATCCACGACCTGAAGACGGCAAATCCTGAGGCAGATATCAATGTCAAACTCGTCTCAGAGGCTGGAATCGGAACGATTGCTGCTGGGGTCTCGAAAGCAAATGCTGACGTAGTGCATATCGCTGGACATAGTGGTGGGACTGGTGCCTCCCCAAAGACGTCGATCAAGAATGCAGGTCTTCCGTGGGAATTGGGCCTTGCTGAGGCGAACCAAATGTTACGTGCGACGAACTTACGCTCGCGTATTCGAGTCTCAGTCGATGGAGGAATGAAGACCGGTCGTGACGTTGCTGTCGCAGCCTTACTTGGCGGTGAGGAATACGTGTTTGGTACGGCTTCACTAGTTACCTCGGGGTGTGTGATGGCCCGCCAGTGTCAGTCGAACACCTGTCCGGTCGGCGTCGCGACACAGCGTGAAAAACTCCGAAACCGGTTCCCTGGTCAACCAGAGCATGTCATCAACTATATGACGTTTATCGCACAGGAGTTGCGAGAGATCATGGCTTCATTGGGCTTCAAAACACTCGATGAGATGATTGGTCGTCCATCGCTCTTGGAACAGCATGAAACGGACCACGAGAAGGCACGACACCTTGACCTTTCAGATGTCATCGCAGAGCCAGCCGGTGGCGCTCGTTATCGGACAGAAGGACAATCACATCATGATATCGACACGCATCTAGATCATGAGTTGATTGAGCGTGCAGAACCAGCTCTCCAGTCGGGCGAACCAGTCGCGCTCACGCGTGAGATTAGCAATATTCACCGATCTGTAGGTGCAATGCTGTCAAATCGGATTTCGAAGGCACATGGCAATGCAGGGCTCCCCGATAATACGATTCGTTGTAGTTTCAATGGGATTGCCGGGCAGTCATTCGGCGCTTTCCTTGCGCATGGGGTGACGATGCATCTCACTGGGGCAGCGAACGATTACGCTGGAAAAGGTCTCTCTGGAGGGAGGCTCGTCATTGAAACGCCAGACACGGCTGCATACGAACCATCAGAAAATGTCCTGATTGGAAACGTCGCGCTCTATGGAGCCACTCAAGGAGAAATGTACGTCAATGGCATCGCTGGTGAACGATTTGCTGTGCGTAACTCTGGTGCGAAAGCAGTCGTTGAAGGAATCGGCGACCATGGGTGTGAATACATGACTGGCGGAGTTGTTGTTGTTCTGGGTGAAACGGGTCGCAACTTTGCCGCTGGTATGTCTGGTGGAATTGCCTATGTCTACGACCCAGATGACACATTTACTGAGGACGTTAACCGAGAGATGGTTGGTGTTGAGCACGAACTGTCTGATAAGGATCTCCCAATGATCAGGCGGTTGGTAAAAAATCATGCGGCATATACTGAAAGCTCGCGAGCAGACGAGCTCTTAGAGGAGTGGTCAGATGTTGTATCTGACTTCGTGAAGATTATGCCAGATGCATATGCAGAGGTGATCGAGGAACGAGCACGCGATGACGTTCGAAACGAATTGCCACCTGCTGCTGGTGTATCGGCTACGATTGATGATAGCGATGCAGTCGCTCAAACAAGCGACGATTAATCACACACACGTCGAGTTTTTCTAATCCTGGTATCGTTTTGATCACTGTTGGTCGACGCTTCCTGTTCTTTGCGTCATCGGCTAGACGACAGTCCGAGGCTAGTAGACACTCTGCAGTTTAAATCTCACTGGTATCGAGAATTATCGACACTCATCCTTTGGAGCCCATTCCAAGCTAGTCGACATATTAATCAGGCAAGTGCCTCGGACTCCGACAGAAGCTCGGTAGTCCTCTGTAATAATGAGAGTGGTCTGCTCTGTTGAATTACTTGACACCGAGGCGGTTCACGCGTTACAGAGAGTCTGTCATGTCTATACCCGACACCTCTGCTTCAAGCCATTCTTGAAACCATTTGACTCGCTGTAACCGTTTGTAGGCGATTGACTCTGCGGTATCCGAGACAACGCGATCTGCGGCCTCCTGACCACGCTCAAAAACACGATTAACCATCTCAGCAGAGTCCATATGTGAGCGCGATTCGTACCCCATTCGGAGTAGAATGAGTGCTGTGCCATTGGCGCCAATCTTATCGAGTAAGTCAGCCTCAACCAATGACCGTGTTTCGAGCGAGACATCGCTCAGGGGTCCCTGGTAGGAGTGATCAGTCACTGATTGACACACCTGATCGATGAATGACGGTGGAAAGTCACCGCGCTCAAGATACTCTCTTGCAATACGTGCACCCTCTGCGGCATGCTCTTCTTGTGGTGCTTCAAGTTTGGCGATATCATGGAATAGGGCTGCAACTCTCACGACGTCCAAGTCTGCGCCCTCACTGGCTGCAATCTCCTCGGAGAGCGCAACAACATTACGAATATGGTTGAATCGATAGTCAGCACTGTGCCATGGATACCAGCGCATTCGGCCGCCATCGCCTGCTCCTTCAATACTTGCCTGCAGATAGTCATGAACAAACTGTTCCATCTGTTCGAACTCTTCCTCGGAAACACCTGATTCTTTAATCTCAACGCCCACAGGTCAACCTCCATCGTCTCAGATATGTGATATCTGCAGAGGCGCGAGAATTATTTTGTTTCATTATAAACGACAAAGAAGCTTCGGTTCTTAGGCGTTACGACGCGCAGTTTCTTGTCATATACCGGCTATAGCCATCGCGTGAGCATCACATATGCAGTCACAAGCATACAGGAAATCATGATAACATCTTTACGGAGGTATTTGCTGATATCAAACTGATTCATTTTATCGCCGACATTTACTGGGTCAGTTCCTCCAGTTGGTAGATTCTCATCCTCAGTGAGTCCGCCTGAGGATTCGTCCGAAAAGACCGGTAAAGCTTTGCGAGCGTCGGTGAGAATGTCTGGAAACACCTCTGTTGGATTCAGATCATTAATCGTATCAACTATCCTATCAACTGTAGTATCTACCTTGGATTTGCCTGAACCTGACCTGGGTCGGGATCTAGACCCAGAATCCGATGAATATGGCCCAACAATAGCGGTCGTTGCTGTTGTCCCTCGGATCGTTTCATTCAGTAACGAATCATGAATTGAAGCTGTAAAGTTGGTTCCTGTCTCCACCGTGGAGAGATTCGCACTCACTATCCACGAGCCAGAGCGGCCGACGACCGTCGTGTATTGATACGACGATTCACTGGGACTACTATTGCTTGGTCGAATAACTATTGTCAGCGGCGACCCAGGTGACACAGATGTCGTTCCATGTAACTGCTGGTCTGACTTGGGTGACAGCCGGTAGGTTTCATTTGCAAATTCAAATCGTCTTGGCGTGATCGTTGTCTTGACAGTAGCGTTAGATATTGACTCGTTCGCCGCTTGAATTGTCGCCACCGCAGAAAGCTGCGGTTTCTTTCCATCCAGTTGGGCACTCGCCCTATCTAGCTGGGCGAGATGATAGAATCGATGAGAGGCAGTACCTCGACGAATGGCAGTGATTGGCTCAGACACGTTCGAGATGAGCGGTGCCCTGAGCCCCACGTAATACATATCTGTTCCCGTGATTGGGATAACCCACTGTGGCGGAAGGTCGATTGGCGGTTGTGATGCTGACTTGAGCTGTACAGAAAAGCGATGAGTCGTATTACCATGCGGGTCAGTTAAATTCCGGAATGTGTCGATTGCAAGCGGCTCCTCGCTCAGGTCATAAGGCAAGCCAGCCAGCTCAATACGGTAAATAATCGTGTCGTGACTGGCGATAGTCGTTGATGGATAGAGTTCCCCTGCTTCGACCGCAGTGGCTACGGCTTGATGGGTTGAAAAAGTGGTCCCGACAGGTGCTCGCCAGACGTCTTTAATTGCGGCTGTTGGTGATTGAATTTCTATGGAGGCATTTGGCGTCGAGGTCTCAGTTCCAAGATGAACGGGAACTTGTTGTGTCGTGAGCCCATGACCGTTTTTGACACGAATATTGCCAGCGCGAACAGAGTCATTACCGCTATCAACATCAAGAGTAATGACTGACGTAGGGTCGCGCTGACCAGCAGCATGATACCCCTCGCTTGTGTCGATATCAACGACGACCATCCCGTCTTCATCAGTGTCACGAACTGTGAGACTCCCAAAGATTGCTGTATCAGTATCACCGAAAGAGATACCTGTGGTGTCTCCCGGAGCAGTTTGGAGACGAATAGACAGAGACTCACCCCATTCAATCGACTCAGTCACTGATTGGACGCTGACGCTCGTAGATGTTAATGGCCGTACTGAAACCTGTGCTGGGGGGCCAGAGACACCACTTAAGCTATCTTGAATCTGGATTTCATATGTTCCCGGCTTACTGATCACGGATGCCTCAAATACTGTCTGTCCAGATCCGTTAGCATCCAGTGTGAGAGTTTTTTCTGCGACAGTGTTTGCACCGGAGACTAACTTGAGCTTAACCACTCGCGCTTTGGCGTTGGTCGCAATAGTGAGCGGGATATCATCACCGAGTTGAGACGTTGTCACGGCTGGGCTGACACTGAGGTTCAGCTGATCAACATGAAGATCCTGTACGTGGGTCGACCCTCTCGATGATGATATACGGAGACGATATGTATCCGGAGTGAGCGAATCTGTGCTAATAGCGACAATCCTAGTGTGTGCACTGGCCTCAACGACCTGTAAAGCTTTTTGGGCTGAATCGTCCAATATTTCAGCGGTAAATTCAGTCTCAGAAATCGGTTCATCAATGATCACACCAAGTGTCGTGTTCCGGGTGGTAGTGAGAGGATTTGACAGATCGACCGTTTCAAGCGTTGTTGCGATATCGACAGAGTTCGGATCTGCTTGCCTATCACCTCCGATCAATGCTGTTGAAAATTGGAGTCGCGGTGTCTCATTAGCAGCTATTTCTCTGTGTGTAGATAATCGAATACGACCAGTCGCGTCGCCGGCAGCATCCAACACATACTGATCCGTTATGTCTTTATTTTCACTTATGACACTGAGATCACTCCCAAGCTGGATTGGCTCACTGTCGCGTGCGCTCACCACCGGCGCAGAAAAAATCAGCTCAACAATATTAGTTGGGTGTGTGACATCATAGCCCAGTCCAGTGGCATCGTAGCTGACAGCCTCACCATGGGTGAGTGGCGGTGGTCTCGGTGTAGACTTGCTGGAACCAGTAGATGGGGAACGCGACGGTGTTGGCGTCGGTGTCGCAGTCGGCGTTGGTGTTGGAGTTGGCGTCGGTGTCGCAGTCGGCGTTGGTGTCGCAGTCGACGTCGGTGTCGCAGTCGACGTTGGTGTTGGAGTTGGCGTCGGTGTCGCAGTCGGCGTTGGTGTCGGCGTTGACGTCGGTGTCGCAGTTGGCGTTGGTGTCGGTGGCGTGTAGCTATTGTCCACGGTGACTATGCGAGTTATTGATTCCCCAGTCGGAGAAGTATATGTGGTGGTAATCGTATCGCCATCTGATACATTCAGGACACCAGCTGAATTAGCATCGTTAAGTGAGATTGTTCCTGTGAATTTATTATTCTCAATGTGATTAATAATGATACTCTCACCTGCCTTGTAGTCGATTGCCGTCAGTAGTCCGCTGGATGAATCAAATTCAATGTACCCTTTCCCGCTTTCATTCCGGGTGAAATTTGTTATGCCATTATTTTGCACCAGTAAGTCATCTTTTTTTAATTTTCTATCGTTATTGTTATCTTGGACTGGATGATTTGTTTGATATAATGTGATGCCTATCGGGGGCCTTTCTCCATTGATAAATTGTACAGGTTCAGAGTCCGATTCTATATTTAGTATGTAGGACTCACCGACGGAGAGACCCGGGTCGGTGACGTTTACTTGAACTGTTCCACTGTCAGTGTATGCAGTTTGATTGAATTCAATACTGACCGATTCAGCGGTTGCTTGATAGCTTGACGCGACGATGACCCCACAGAGAGCCCCTATAATAATCGTCCCTAACAACACTATCGAGGTCTTGTATCTTGCCATGATAGGTCCTTCTCAATCTGATGAAGCCCCTTCCTCTTTGTTTCAAAGGAATCGACATTTCATCATGTATTGACTGGCGGAGAGATGAATTGGCTAAATATAGTGTTTTCTTCAGCTATCTATCATTATATCGGATAATGAATCTTGAGCGTGATCAGTTGGATCATATGCTCGCAATTCACTGAATTTGAGGACGCTACGCCATTTTACACGAACATTACAGCTAATCGGCTGCAGAGAGATTGACCGGAAGTCACTACGGGAGTCTCTGATTTCCGTTTGGCCTGCGGCAGGTGGGACGTACTTCACGCTCAGGTTCAACACTGGCTTGCGCCAAGCAGGTAGACTGAGTGAATACTCCCAGTCAAGCCCAATGGTAACCGCCGTGCCGACCTACCAGCTCGGGGCTGACTGAATCGAAGATAATCACCTGTGGCCCACAGTCTGAATTCACTCAAAGAGGTCTGATAGCGCTGTTCCTTGGATCGCAGCCCCAGCTAAATTAGCTCCATCGAGTCCAGTCGGGCTCACATTTGCTTCACGAAGGTCTGCGTCGACTAGTCGTGCATTCGTCAAGTCAGTTCGAGACAGCGTCGCCATTTTCAACACAGCGTCGGTAAAATTGGCTCCTTCAGCATCGACACGAGATAGATCAGCAGAGATTAAATCAGCTCCAATGAACATTGCCTCTCGGGCGTCTGCCCCAACGAATGTAGTGAAAATACAATCTGTTCCTTCGAGATTGCAGTGGCGCAGGTCGGCATTATCAAGCGTTGCGTTCCCAATTTCCGCCTGATAAAACGATGAGCCAGTAAGCGCAGCATCACGTGCATTGCTCAATCCAAGCTTGACGTAGTCGAAATTAGCACATTTCGCTTGAGCATCAACCAAGGTTGCACCAGTGAGGTCAGCCCCTCGTAGCGAGGCGATTCCTAAGTCTGCACCGGTGAGGTCTGCACCAGTGAGATTCGCATTATCAAGTGTCGTGCCTCGTAGGTCAGCACCTCGAAGATTTATTTCATGGAGATCAACATTTGACAGGTCAGCCCCACGGAGGTCTGCTTTAGGAACTGAAGCTTCTGGAACCAGATCATCATGATCGTCCGCGTCGGGCAACCGCCTATCCATTGCGGTGTAGTTGATGATGCGAGTAGATATGAATTTGGACACGAAGAGATACGATCGCTGGTGTATCAAGATTCTTTGAGTCGCCGGTGCATGCTTCAGTGTGACGCATCGCCATCGATATCGGTTCGCAGATACAGCTCAACAATTTGTTGGTGGAGTTCTGTTAGCCATCCCGTTTGTCGTGACTGAAGAAGTGTGGGTTTTAGCAGCTTCAATGGGCCCTGCCCATACAGGTGGAGTATTTACTCTAGTTGTGCTGATCGGATATGGGACGTTGTACAAAGCCGATGCGAGTCGGAATCCTGAGGATGAAGTAGACGTTGGTGGTGTTCCGATCCGATTTATTTCATTATTAACCGTTGCTCTCGGGGCAACAGTTGTTCTCGCGACTCTCATCACCGCACCACAGACATTCCTCATAGATGGCGAGGTGCTTGATAAGCCAACACGACTACAATATGCATATACTGTTCTCAATGCGGTTGGGATTGCGAGTGTTTCTTCGATCGTTGGTGCTGCCACTGCTGATAGTCTGTTTTGAGTGGTGACAAAACACCGGTATTTACATGCTTCATTTTCAAAAAATTATTTATGAACGTTCAATCACTCAGAGAAAACGGGCGTGAGGAACCAATAGACGGTGTCACGTTGGCACAACTTGCTGCTGGTGAACGCATGAGTGTTCAGCATTTTGAGATCAAACCAGGTGCGCGGGTCGATGATCACAGCCATGAGCACGAACAGGCTGGCTTTCTGATAGATGGCTCGCTTCGACTCACTGTTGGAGATGAAATTTATCACCTCACGCCAGGCGATTCATATGTCATCCCAGGCGGTGCAGTACATGCTGCATATGGCGAGGGGGATGAGGCAGCTATCGGTGTTGAATTATTCAGTCCGCCACGACTCAATCTACCGTGGGACGAATCGTAACCCACCAGAATTGAAGGCCAGAGGCCTGTACACGTGTTTAAAAACATGATGCGATATGAACGATGACTGCGTGAGGCTGTGATACGTGTGACTCGTTCAAAGATAGCGTGACTCCAGAGAGCGTTGCCCGGACTCAAGGGGGAAAACAAAACGAAACTGAATTCGACATTCCTGTCTCATCTCGTGGCACTGTGCCCGGGGTGCCTGTCAAGCAGTGACCGTTTCACGTCACTCAAGAAAGCGTTGTACGCAGATATCAACCCTCATCGGGTATGATATGCTCGTACTCGGCAGCTATTGGATAATTCCATCCCCGACCGAGAGCTTTCTGCGTGATGCGAAGCGGCGGTGGCGTCTGACGACGTTTGAATTCCGCTCGACTCACTCGTTCGATAGTTCTTTTGACAACATCATCAGGGTACTCATCCCGGAGGGCGGCGCCTGTATCGTTCGTCTCAAGATATCTCCTGAGTATCGGATCAAGTTGCTCATATGCTGGGAGCTCTTCAGTATCGGTCTGATCCTCACGAAGCTCGGCAGAAGGGGGACGCTCAATCACAGATGATGGAATGACTGGTGATGACCGGGCTGATACTGGAGGTCTGTCATTGAATGCCGAAGCTAACTGATATACGATCTGTTTATAACAGTCTCCGAGTGGTGCGAGTGCACCGACAGTGTCTCCGTACAGTGTACAATACCCGACCGCGGCCTCGCTTTTGTTGTCTGGAGTGAGTACAAGCGCATCACGCTCATTAGCCAATCCCATGAGCATATCCCCTCGAATCCGAGCCTGAATATTTTCTGCAGCAATACCCGTGAGCGATTCGGCATGTTCACTGAGTGTCTGGTGAGCCGTCTGAACTGCTGTCCCAATTGGAACGATATCAAACGCTATACCCAGATTCTGTGCGACGGTCTGTGCGTCATCAACGCTCTGTTGGCTTGTAACATTGCTCGGAAGTGAGATTCCATAGACACGGTTGGGACCGAGTGCATCGACTGCTAATGCGGCCGCAACGGATGAGTCGATACCTCCAGACAAACCAATCACAGCTTCATCGAATCCAGTCTTTGCAAAGTAGTCACGAATCCCAAGGCCGAGTGCGTCTCGTGCCTGTGTAGCTGTCGTCGCACTGTATGCTGCGAGATTGTTTGTGTGGTCCTGACTAAGCGGGACATCAACAATCGCGGTCTCCGACTCAAATCCAGCGAAGCGCTCACTCACACCATCGCTTGTCGCCACGATAGAATGCCCATCAAATATCAACTCATCATTTCCCCCCACTTGGTTTGCAAATATAACGGGACAGTTCGTTTGCTGTGCATGCCTCACGAATCGATGCTCTCGTCGTGCGGGTTTGTCCAGACTAAATGGGCTGGCCGAAAGTGTCAAAATGATTTCCGCACCGTCTGCGCTTGCATCAGCGAGTGGTGATGCTTCATGTCGCTGTTGGCCAGTGACGATAGCGTCGTGCCATGCATCCTCACAAATTGTAATACCCACATCCACTCCATCGATGGAAACAGTTAATGGCTTGTTCCCTGGTCGAAAGTACCGATGCTCGTCAAATACATCATATGTTGGAAGTAACTGTTTGTAGTATACTGCAGTTTGGGCACCCTGGCGAAGGACTGTTGCTGCATTAGAGAGCGGAGGTCCGGTATCAGAGTCATGCTCAAGAGCAGCACCCACAATCAGAGGTGGACCGTCTGTCGTCTGTGCGGCAATCGTTTGAATGGCTGCGGTTTGTGCTTCATGCATCCCCGGCCGGTGAAGAAGGTCACGGGGTGGATAGCCAAGAAGAGATAACTCCGGGGTAATAACAACATCTGCGCTGGACTCGGCTAATCTGTTGTATTCATCACTAATCTGCTCGGCATTCCCAGTCACATCACCAACAACTGGATTATGCTGGATGATACCGATACGAAAATCCGAATTCATTCGAGTTGTTCACATATTATCCTGCGTCGTAATAAGACCTGATGCAGAATACAGGCTTAGAAAACGAATGTGAATATTCGGTCCTATTCGAGTTGATGATAGTCCAGTTCGTGTCCCTCGTCAAGGGCCTCTTGAACAGGCTTGCCTGGGGTTCCCACGGGCTCGGTATACGTCGTCATTCCTCCAACGTCGGCCGATTTCGCGTAGATATTCCGCTGCCATTCAGCATCTTTCTCAGTATGATCAATTCTATAGTGTGCACCGCGAGATTCATCGCGCTGAAGCGCACCACGGAGGATTGCCTCGGCAGCAGTCAGCATAAAGCCGACGTCGAGAGCGAATTCAAATGAACGGCTGGGTACCGGGCCGACATCCATATGAG
>KE356563.1:644744-645600 GCA_000416005.1 Haloquadratum sp. J07HQX50
AACTCGACAGGTCGCTTGACATATCAACACCGAGGTTGTCGAAGCGCTCGTACATGCGCGGTAATCGATCTTGAATGAATTCTTTCGACTTATGCGAGATATCAAGATAGACACCCCCGTTTTCAGTGCCACGACCCTCGGAAACTTCCTCTGCGATAGCACGAGCTACAACATCGCGTGCATCGAGTTCCATTTGATCTGGCGAGTATCGCTCCATGAACCGCTCACCTTCAGTATTATACAAGCGACCGCCCTCACCGCGAACAGCCTCGGTGACAAGGCGCCCGCCCCATGGCTCCCACTCGGGATCAGTTTCATCAACAGCCATTCCCGTCGGATGGAACTGAACGAACTCCATATCCATCAGCTCGGCACCAGCATCATATGCTAACGCTGGTCCATCACCGTTGTTCTCATCGTCTCTGGAGGTGTGTCGATTGTAGGCTGCTGCATAGCCTCCAGCCGCGAGTACAACTGTCCCAGTATTGAATAATAAGAAATCACCAGACTCCATATCGTACCCAACAGCGCCGTACACCTGATCACCATCAGAAAGTAGCTTGGTGATCATGACATTTTCTTGATACGGGATTGAGAGCTCCTTGGCTCGGTCGACCAGAGTATTCAGTATCGATTCGCCAGTGTGATCACCGGCAAATGCAGTCCGGCGGAAGGACTGAGCACCAAAGAATCGCTGGTCAATCTCGCCATCTTCGGTCCGCGAGTAGTCCATTCCCCATTCATCTAACTCACGGAGTCGGTCAGGCATTTGCTTCGTGACTGTCTCAACTTTTCCTGGATCATTGAGGAAATGGCCTTCATTCAGTGTATCAGCAGCGTGAATTTCCCATGAGTC
>KE356563.1:646849-653175 GCA_000416005.1 Haloquadratum sp. J07HQX50
CACTAACATATCCTCAACACCACGTTCGGCGAGTTCGATTGCGGCACGAGCGCCTGCAGCTCCAGCACCAATGACGAGCACTGATATATCTCGACGATCGAACTCAGGAGTCCGAGCCATGCTAGTATTGTTGTTTCCCGACTTACTCATATTGTATAATTAATTCAAGGGTACATATGACCTTTGCGCGCGTGCGCGACCAGACTGAAAGCCACGAGAGTGATTTTAACATCCATTTTTGAGTCTATCTGAATCAACGAGGACAAACGAGATGACGTATCTTCTTGAGACTCCAACTGGATATTTCAACAGAACCAGTGAGTTACGCATCTCACACAGGCCGCACGTTTGGTTATCCTACGCCCGAAATATGAATTATCTCGGGGACGGTTGGTTTGAGACCCAGAGTGCCATCACCGAAATCAAGAACGATCTTGAGACACTCGCCTTGTTCAACGTGTAGATCTTTCACTCGGCGTGGGCTGTGTAACTTAATCTCTTGGGGAGAGGGAGTTGAACGTGTGCTGGACAGTTACCAGTAGCTCTACAGCTTGGACGACGACTTTCGTGATGAGACTCTTGCTTTGCTATTTCAACATCTTCGAGGTGGAGTTGATGGAGTGCCCTTCCTCAAAGAGCGACCGCAGGGAGCGAGCAGGGCAGGAAGGAAACTCTTGATCTTGTCGCGGATTTGAGTTCTCTGATCACCTCCACAACGTGGTCAGCTTGCCTTTTAATCGCGGTTACGAGTTGTGGCAGACACCGAATCGATTACCAGTGCCCCGTGCACAGCCGCTTGTCTAAATCAGGTAGAAGTCAATTACACTGTCCGATACAGTTACGCAAGCAACGCCGGTAACCGTCTCATATTGCTCTATGATTCTGGTTGGAGTGTGCTCGCATGGATTGATGATTCTGAAGCCAGGTCATTTAATTGGCCATGCAGTTTCATACAATGATGCCCTCCGATGGTGTCTCAACCGAGAGAAAATATCAACAGTCGAGAGCAGTTCAAACACTCTTGCTGGCGACTGCAACAACGTTCATTCTTGTCAGCACTGAGCAAGTCGTGGATACTGGGTCAGCCAAAATAACAGTCGCAGCAGTCACACTTGGGGTTATTACTGGGATATTAGCACCCTCGCTGATGAGCCGGTACCAACTTCCAATAGGAACCGAGCACACTAATGATGCGATAACGGTCGGTATTGCTTCGATAGTTGTAGTGATTGTGACAGCCATCCTCTGGATACTTCTCCCAGAAGCACTGTTTGAGCGTATTCCATACGCAGGTGTGTCATTTGTGTGGACCTTTGCACTCGCAGTTGTGACACGAGATGTGATTTGGCCGAAAACGAGAGGAACAATCGAATAGCATTGCAGGATCGTCTTGGCTGAAATGCTGACTGCGCGCTATACGCAGCAGTTCGTTCCCCTGTGCGGACGTTCACTGATCGCAGATGGAATAGCAAGGCTTTGCTCTATATTCTAAAACAGCGCAGTCGATGAGAAGTTCGCGAAACTGTTTTAGAGGATCCAAATACCGCTCATGGACGACGAGGTCAACAACAAGAAATCTATTGAACATGAGAAAGAGTCTATTGGTAAGTAGGTTGAACGAGGGTTGCTCGAAGCGTCAGATGGAATTCGAAATAGTGAGGCGAGTGGATAATGAGCATGGCTCGAAGGGCCACAAGGAAGCTCTGACCTGTTTGGGGTCGAAAAAAATGGAGAGCAGGCCGTCTCACGGACGACACGCGGTCAATGAGCCTTCCTGAACTTAATCTGATCAGACCTCGTGGGGTTTCCGCCGGAAACTCTGTGCTTGAGGAAGCCGGCTCTGATGGCTGAGAGGATCAGGATAGCTCATTCACTCTCTGTCCTCAGTTTTCTGTAATTCGGATATCAACCGTGTTGTACGCTGACTCCCGGACTCTGTCCTCAAGAGTCACGGTGATCATGCTCTCGCCTGGTGTAAAGGATTCGACCAATGTTCCGTTTGTAATTTCGGTGTCACTCGCGAGTAACCAGACGTCAACTGTCGCATTAATATTTCCAGACCCGGAGTGATCGACGTTGAGTTCGATTTCATCAACGTTGGTGCCAGGGCCGACTGTGGTGGTGCTCAGTACGACGAGGTCCGACTGTTCGTACCGCACCTCACCGAACGATACAGACTGTACATCATCAAATGAAATCCCAAATGCAGCAGTAGCTCCACCAACACCGAACAGGAGTAGTGCAACGATCAAACCGCCTGTGGCTATGTTTCTGTAGTTCACACTCTACATATGCTTTATATGTATATATACTTATGTAAGTTGAATCATTGGTATTCATTGAAACTATTGTCTGGTCAGTCACAACCCCATAAGATAAACACGATGTCCAAGCAGGAGCCAGATATCTCATCCCATGAGGAGGTCGAAGCAGTAGCGGAGAGCGAGCCAGCCGGTACCACCGAGGTCGCCGGCGAACCTGGAATCGAACGACAGAGCGCAGACTGTCGCCTTCGCTGTCTTCTGGATGAGGAACGTGTCTCAAACAAGAAGGTCAGGTATTTTCTCGTTTGGTCAGTTGAAAATGAGTCGATAGGATAGGGACACACAACGACCCTCATTCCGACTGGGGCGAGGGAGAGAAACGTGGTGTAGCCGCTTTTTACACTGAAACGACTGATAAACTCCTCGAACACTGATACGAACGATTCCACAGGCACGAAGAGGGTGAGAACTGCATGGAGGAGGGGCAGGCCATCCGCGTCCCGATACCTAACCCAGCGTGCCACAATCTGGAGACGCAGTTGCTGAACAACATCCCCCATCATGACGATCTCACCAAATGGGGTGGGCGAGCTAGACTTCAAGCCGCGCCATGGCGACGTAGCTGAAATCCCTTCGTTCGGACGGCAGTTCTCGGTTAACGACTACGCACGCCTCTGCTGGCAAACCTGTTCAAAGACGAGAGGGGCACAGACACACTTCAGGAAGTCAAAGAGGAGCTCATCGAAGACTCGGCGCGTGGGATGACCTCCGGTGGAGCGTCGGAGGCGTCAAGGATGGACGCGACTCCATGTTCGTGTTGCCGGAAGAGGAGAAGTCGCACCTCCAGAAACAGGACTGTGACGGCCTGACCGACGCGCTGACGCAGTCCGACACCAACCGCGACCCGCGAGCGAAACGGCGCGGAGGTGCTGGCCGAGACATTCCGTGGCAGATGGGGGGTAGAGACCTCGTATAGGTCATCAAGAGTTGATTTCTGCCACAGTCGAGTTCGAGTCAGATCGAACATCGAATGTTCCTGTTCGGGTACGCTGCTGTCGAACATCTGGGCGGTGGCGAACGTGATTGGGGCAGGACAATCACGAACCCAGAGAGCGCGGGAAATACTGAAGCCAACCATTTTCCTGAGTCACATGACGACCCGGCGTCACTCGGCGGAAGCCCCCCAAAGGGAGAGTTATCAGGATTCAGTGAGATGATTCCGAAGGATTTGTCCCTGAAGTTCAGCGTCAGAGAGGTCCGGACGCACCATCGCGCTCAACAACATCACCCACATTGCCAACAATTGTTACGTGTGAACGACCCTGAGCGACCTCACTCTCGCTTCGCTTGTTGAGGACAGGGCTTGTTGTTTCTGTCTCGGAATTGATCCCCCGCACAGATTCCAGACTCTACAGGTGACTCCACGGGTGTTCGCAGTCGCAGTCGGGGTGGGAGTGAGAGTGTCACATACCTGTTCGACACTTGACCACACCCAATGGAGACGTGGTTGTTGTCGCGATTAAACACGACAGAGATGTGGGAGGCATCTCATAGAGAGTCCTTGTCGGTGGAACTGTCTGAACAGCGAGAACGTGACGAATCGCTCCACGATTCGCACACCACAACTCACAGGCGACGTTGTCTCCCCCCACTTGTGGTCGCTCCTAGCGTGGCGGGAGTGGCTGTATCTTGGTAAAGTGTGTAAGCTATTGCTACCCAGACTCTCTGGAGTTGATCTAAGCTCCGTACGGTCTGTCTATCTGTCCGAGCAATTCGTAGAAAGGAATTTACAATTAGCGAGAAGTCAAATATGTATGGCTTGGAATGGCTCCTTCGCCGTTGTCGACAGACTGCCGAAGGCGTGGCGCTACGCACTGCTCGGTGGATTGCTTGCCCTTCCGTTCACAACGCTCAGTTACGCACAAACAGGCGAAGAACTGACACTCAGTATGGTATTCTGGGGTGGGTTGCTGGCTGGCTACCTCGCCAAGCGGCGCGGACTCGCAGGGACGTCGACGGGGATTCGTGCTGGGGTCGTTGGTGGGCTGCCGGCACTATGGATGGTCGGCGACATGGTAGGTTTTCTTATTGGACTCACCGAGCCGGAGTGGATTCGGGCTGTTCAGTTGGTAGTCCTCGCACTGTCGCTCGCTTTTATTATCGGGCTGTCAGCGTTCATCGGTGGGCTTGGTGGACAATTAGGCGGGTGGTTCGCAGAACGTGGTGGCCACCCACGGAACCCAGTCACCGACACCGCGTCCGATTGAAGACGCTAATGGCACTGTCGAAACGGTTCCCACTTTACTCAATAGAGGATTCATATCGAATTGTACAACTATTCGGCACTAACAGCTAATTTATATCTTATAGAGGATTTCCAAAGCTGGATACTGTTCCGGTAGCCGCACACATTCAACAAATCGTCTGCCGAAGCTATGTTCTGTCGTTGCAGTCGCGTTGGACACGCTGCGGGCACCCTGTTGCTTCGTGCGCGACAGTTGCTACGGAACGGCTATGAGTGCCTATTTTACCAAGTGAAGTACCTCGGTCAAGCCCCGAGGCACTCGCCTTGCCTGCCTGTAGACTATCCACAGAACTCGTCCCATCCAAGCACTGACACGGTCACTCGTTTTTGCCATTAATAGTATCGACAGGGTTGTGTCGACCGAAAAGCGTGAAGAATGTCTCAATTACTGGATATCTGACCCTGAGGAACACTCATCGGTCAGGCACAGTCACAATCATTTGATCCTGATCCAGACGGATAGATGAGGTTGATCACTCACTCTCGACAAATACCTCGTGACTCGGCGTGATATCCTCTCAGATCCACGAACCCTCTGATACTTCGACGAGTAGTTTATGATCACACAGAAACATAACTCATCTCAAAGACGGAATCGTGAGCGAAAAAGCCCTCCTATCTAAGCCGAAGAAGATATCAAGATTGCTGATCTTGGATCCTGTATCATGATGACCCGGGACGACGCATGCGCCCGAGAGCCTGTCTGATTCTGCTCGAAATCCAGCGTCGATGGATGATTACTTCTGCCGTAGCCAGAACGAATAGCAGAACAATATCCAAAGTGAAGTACACAAGACTCCATGGGGCCATCCAGATTGGCTTAATCCATTGTGAGATACCCTCCCACGCCTCAGCGAACTCTGAGCCAGGTGAGTTTAGTGGTGTCCCGCCTACCATCGTTTTTATCCACTCAGGGAATGTTGTTGTTGCTGTTCCTGTTCCGGTTCCAGGTGTCTCTCCGGCACTTCCTGAGAGTTGGTATGACCCAGAAATATTCTGATCAATCATTGTCGGTCCGCCGGCTTCATTCCCATGTACCGCACGTTCAACATCAAATGGTGCCCATGGTGTATACACCTCCCAGATAATCTCGCCTGTCGGTGTGACCTCGATCACGCGGTGACCAAGTGAATCGACAATCAGCGTATTTCCATTAGGGAGGCGATCCGCATCGCGTGGCCAGTTTAGTTGATCATCACCCATCACCCACACCTGTTCCCATTGGCACTCTCCTGTCTCACTCCGATTGACGCAACTGTACTCGACGATTCGGTCATTCTCGCTATCCGCAACGAGGACCGTTGGTGCGCCGGTTTGTGATTCAAGATACTGTGGGTCATGTTGCTCATTCAATATTGCGTGTTTCTGGTCGGCTCCAAGTTGCATTGTGATATTCTTCGTTGATCGGTTGACAACGATGACCTGATCAAAATTTCGCGGTGAAACAAGATATTTGCCATCCTCAATTTTGTCAACGTCATTCACATGGCTCCAGTCGTCGTTCATTCCGCCATCTGTCTCACTCGGATAATGGTTTTTGAAGTACCACTCCCAGACGATTTTATCCTCCGAAAGGTCGTATATAAACAGTCGGTCGTTGCTGGTTCCGTTGTTGTCGTCGTACTCACGCATATTCGCAACGAGCAACTGATCACCGTTGATCAAATCCACGTCGTGTGTATCTGTGATACTGAAATTTTGTTGCCAGACTCGGTCTCTCGTTTCAGCCTCTAGTTCATAGACAAGTGTCCGGCCGG
>KE356563.1:654347-655335 GCA_000416005.1 Haloquadratum sp. J07HQX50
CAGATTGGGATGAAGTTACGTGATGAAGGCGTCAAAGGCGTTCCAATTCCAAATATCAAGCTGGCAACAGAAAAAAAAGTCACGACGATTCTCGAAGAGCACGATGCAGGCAATGAGTTACCGGAAGACCTTCGAAACCTGATGGAGCGCGCCGTTCGACTCCGCCGGCATGTCGATGACAACGGACAGGACATGCAAAACAAACGGGCACTGCAGAACACCGAGTCAAAGATTCGACGTCTGGTTAATTATTATCGAGGCGATAAACTCGAAGAAGACTTCAATTATACGTTCGATGTAGCCGTCGACCTCCTCGAGTCTTAGTGAATTATGGCAACAAAGCCCCAGCCATCTACACCAACTGTCGATACCGAGGCTGAGAGCCTCGCTCAGGAATTGCGTGCAGCTCCGTTTGTACGCATTCATCCTGTGAGCGATCCCGAAGCACTTGCTGCAGCGAGTGTGTTGGCATGGGGCCTTCGTCAGTGTAAGACGCCGTTTCAAATCAGGCCGCTCACCCCAACAACTGAACCTGTGCAGATCCATGATAATAGCTACGATATTGGCGTTGGTCGGAGTAGCTTGCAGGTCTCGACAAGCCTCGCAGCTCAATCAAAGTCGATGGTTCAAACTGCTATCGAGACGACCACGACACTGGCGCCTGAGCTCATTGCTCAGAGTGCTCGGTTGTCTTCAGTTGTAGTGAGTGGGTTATTCGGCGCACAAGCTGTCCCAATGCTATCATCAAAGGATGCACTTCCTCGGTCAGTCGCAGATATGTCAAAAACGCCAGGGGTTGCAAGTCCTGTTGCAGATCCTATCGATGGATTGACGCATTCGATGCTTCTCCATGGACCGTGGTCGGGAGATAGTGAAGCGACAGCGGATGCATATGAGGCATATACGGAGATGTCACTTCCTCTCTCTGAGTCTGCCGGACGCGATCTCAGTTCGCAGGTTACACTAGATATGCTAAGATCAGCCTCAC
>KE356563.1:655937-659824 GCA_000416005.1 Haloquadratum sp. J07HQX50
ACAAAATTAACGTTTAAAAATTCGAGATGTGGGCACAGACGCTGCGTACACTGAGTTCATCAAACATGAACTCGCTCGTGATTACTTACGTAGTCTTGTCCGACGTGGCGCCTCGAAAATCGACGCTGCAATCACAGTGTTGACAACTGATGAGTATCGAATTCAGATTCAACCCGTCGCCTTCACAACAAAAAAGGCTGACCGCAGTCAAGAAAAGGCAATCAGGCGTGTGATGATTGATCTGGTCGAGGAGGCCGCTGCCGAACGAACATTCAGTGATCTTCTCGACAGTGTGATCGAAGGAACTCTTTCATCTGCGATCTATGCAGATGCGAAGACGATCTATCCGCTTCGTCGTGTCGAGGTGAAGAAATTAACACTTGAGGCTCGACCCGCCGAGGTCGCCGCCGAAGAGGCCGCCGCCGTCGATGTCGACGAAAGCGATCTTGCAGTTGATGGATAACAGTCGCGAATAAGACGGTGACGCCTGAGAGTCATCTGGACTCCATATTTGATTCCTTATCCAGACGGCTCAACAGTGATCGTTCCGACCATGTTACTGGCTTCGTGTGGAATACAGACATATCCATACGTGCCTGGGATCTCGAAAGTATGTGTCCACGAGTCATTACTATCGATAATCCCACCAAATTCGCTATGGAATGCTTCTCGAGCCCTCTTTTCAGTCTCGAACCCCCCACTGGCAAAATACTCTGCCTCTGCTGGAATCTGGTCTTCGTAGGCTGTGATAGTATGGCCTCTGGAACTGGTGTTTTGCCACCTGATAGTTTTGCCGGCTGTAATCGATATTTCGACCGGCTTGAAAGCCACTGCTGACATGCCAATATCATACTCCCCACCTGAATCAGAACTCATACAGCCTGCGATTGCCCCCGCTCCACCAACACTGAGTAGGCGAAGCATGCCTCGACGATTCGTCACGGCCTGTTGTTTCTCCCGATGAATATTCATCGTAGTATATCGTGTGGCAAGCAGTATAGAAACCTCGATAGAGAGGCACTCATCGTGACCGAAATGAACGGCATTTGCTGTCAGTTTCATACTGTGCATCGTCGTCGATAAGATGGATCTCACATGGGAGTCATTATGCTCCGGATTTCTGGATACACGTCTCAGCTGTCTGTGACGACTGATTCGTGGATAATAAGAGGTAAACACCTGCTCCGTGACCCAGGTGATATGCAACCGCGGGTCATTACTCAACTTGGGTTGGCCGACATGGTCACCATCGCAAACGCTGGCCTGGGGTTTTTTGCTGCAGTCGTCGCATCGCAAGACCTCATTCTGGCCGCGCGACTCATTTTACTAGCGGCCATAACAGATGCACTGGATGGAGTGATTGCACGGCATCGTGGCGGGACAGCAGTTGGTGAGTATCTCGATGGGTTAGCAGATGTTGCCTCTTTTGGTGTCGCCCCTGCTCTGATCGTCGCGACAGTGAGTGTTCGCTCTTCGTGTCAGGTCCGCATCAGCAGCAATCGGCATCGTCTGTGTGCCGCATTTGTTATGTCTGCAGTGACTCGACTAGGCCTCTATACAGCGTATGATAGTAAAAGTGCAGAGACTGAGGGTGTCCAGACGACACTCGCAGCAACGATTATCGGTGCGAGTCTGCTGGCGGGCTTTATAACGCCATCATTGCTGGTGATCCTGACTGGGGTGCTCACTATTCTTATGTTAACGCCGATCACGTATCCAGACTTACATGCACAAGATTCGATCGTGATGGGTGCAGTTCAGATTGCTGCGATTGGACTGACTGGGCCACTCGGACGAAGGCATGTTGGCACTCTGGGCGAAGGCTTCGCATTCGGATTGCTGTTTCTCTCGTTAGCATATCTGACCCTTGGCCCTCGATTCTATTGGCGTCGTGATTGAGCGGATGTGTCTCGTGAAGTCAAAAACAACGACGAGACGGTTACATACCCATATCTTCTGCTGACTCAGGAATTGGAAGTTCATGTGCAGAGCAACTGAGGAGTTCAGCCGCGTGGTCAAGCGCCATATCGAATCCATAGTATCGCTCCAATTCGTCCCCATCTGCAGTTGGCCGAACCTTCAACATCGCATAGCCTTCAACATTCTGTGCAATTGCAGCCGTCTTAGCGCCACTGTCGAACGTCAAGATCCGTTCGCTGTCTGTTTCGTAATAGGAAACGTCTATTCCCATTGCTTCATCATCGGATGGCATATAGAAGGATATACCCCTGGACAGTCGAATCTACCGGTTGGCGAGTGCAACTTGCTGGGGGTGACTTCAAGAAGCTTTTTATCATACCCATCGTAGGCACATTGTAACCCGAATGTCTCAGCTGTATGACCATCCTCGAGTCGACGAGGCTGATCTGGCATGGTGTCATGAATCAGTCCAAGGGGTGTCGCGAACGTTCGCATTAACCGTTGACGTACTTGAGGAACCGATGTCGTCGTATATTTGTCTGGGCTATCTCGTCTGTCGGATCGCTGATACAGTCGAAGATGCGTCACACATTGACCCTTCAACACAAGCAGACCTATTGAACACATATGATGCTGTCTTAGATCCGGCCGCCGATACTGATGCTAAAGAGTTTGCAGCGGCAACCAACCCATATCTCCCTGCGGGTGAACTGACAGCTGATTGGGAAGTAGTGCAGCACGCTCCTCGTGTCCTCCGCACGTTCAAAGCGCTTCCAGAGCCAGTCCAACGAGCGGTTGTGCCTCCCGCCAGGGAACTGGTGCAGGGAATGGCTGCCTTCGTTGAGCGATATGCAGAGACAGGCGGACTTCGCATTCAGACACGTCAGGAACTCGAAGAGTATTGTTACTATGCAGCAGGCACGGTCGGTAATCTCATCACGAACTTACTGACACGAGGCGGGGTCACGACAGAGCGGCGTCAACAGCTATATGATACCGCCGAGGAGTTTGGGCTTCTGCTTCAACTTGTCAATGTATCGAAGGATGTCTATGACGACTACACTGATGAGGATAACGTCTACCTGCCTGCGGAGTGGTTGAGTGCTGAGGATGTGCCACAGGAGAGTGTCGTTGACCCCGAAAACAAGCAGGGAGCAGCAGCGGTCGTTCAGAGAACGGCTTCGCTTGCGAATTCTTTCTTGGATGATGCAGAGACGTATCTTCAAGCACTTCCAATTCGAGACGGAAATACACTCGAAGCTTGGGCGATTCCGTTTTTATTGGCAGTTGGGACGCTCCGAGAGCTCCTCGCCCGCCCAGAGGATGCTCTTTCAGAGGCAGGGGTGAAGATATCACGTGAGGAAGTGATTGCAGTCGTCAGCGAACTCTCCAAAAATGCTGAACGAGAGACGTTGGGCGAACTGCGAAGCCGCATTTCTGAAGAACCGTATCACCGAAGTGTAAACCCGGGTTCGGGTGAATGACCACGCATATTCGTTTGGGTGGGTTTTTAATCATTGACAAATAACTCGCCCCCATGGTATCTGAGGAGACACCCGAGGACCACGGGCATGGCCACCATCTCCCTGCTGTCGAGGACTGGCCGCGCGGCTTTGGTGAAGCCAGTTGGTGGCCATTCGTAACTGCTGTTGGTGGAACAGGAATCTATCTGGCAGCGGCGCTCTACATTATGAGTCGCGGCGATAACGCGGCTGTTGATCCGTTGTATGGTCCTGCAGCCATGGTCAGTGGTGTCGGAATATTTCTTATTGGATTGTATGGGTGGGTGTATCATGCGTTTGTGAGCCACTTTTGGCAACGCGAGGGGTCACAGCAAAGCGCAACCAAACTCCGCTTTGGTATGTTGGCGTTCCTTGGGTCAGAGTTAGCAACGTTCGGAGCGCTCTTTGGATACTACTTTTATATCCGCAGTGGTGACTGGGAATCAATCTTTGTTGGAATCCCCA
>KE356563.1:660588-676414 GCA_000416005.1 Haloquadratum sp. J07HQX50
GACTATTTACGACACTTCTTCTTGGATTCATTTTCATTGGAGGACAAGTATACGAGTATTATGAATTTATCATTCACGAAGGGTTCACGCTCACCTCCGGGTTCTTTGCGTCGGCTTTCTTTGGGTTGACAGGTCTGCACGGCTTGCACGTGAGTCTGGGCGCTGTGTTACTTGCTGTGGTTATGCTTCGCGCACTGCTTGGACAGTATTCTGCAGATCGACATGTCTCAGTGAGCACTGTATCGATGTATTGGCACTTTGTCGACGTGGTGTGGATATTCCTCGTCGTTGTTCTATACGTTGGAGCAGAGGCACCGAGTATATGACAAGAAACCATTAAGAATGAAACAGCCTAAACTCCACTAAGGATGAGCAACTTCACCGAAACTGAAAAACAGATCGTAAGTTATCTCCGCGAGAGCGTTGCCGCAGGAGAGCAGTACTTTCGAGCAAAGAACATTGCTGATGCGATCGGACTCTCTGCAAAACAGGTGGGATCAAGGCTCCCCCGGTTAGCAGAGAAGACTGACGAGGTGGATATTGAGAAGTGGGGCCGTGCCCGATCAACGACTTGGCGTGTCACCCGCGGGTAGGCCAATGAACCGCTTGACGCTGTGAAGTGCTCTGTTCTTTCTGCCGGATTGTTTTTGACGATACCCACTGAATGATTGGTATGACTGTTCGTCTACGCCGTGTTTTTGAGTTCGACGCTGACCCCGAGGATATTTGGAGCTTTATCGCTGACCCAGCGAATCGTGCTGAGGCGATAAGCGTCGTCGCTGAGTACGATTTGGATCGGAAGAGCACAGCCGCTACGTGGCATATTGAACTTCCGATTCCGCTTGTTAGTACAACGACGACGGTTGAAACACGTGATGTGTCACGAAATCCGCCTGAGCACGTCAAATTCATCGGTAAATCAAACGTCTTGCGGGTGAGTGGCGAGCACACGATTGAACCGACTGATGCCGGTGCAAATCTTATCAATGAGTTCGTCGTTGACGGACGAGTACCAGGTGTTGAGCAGTTTTTCAAGCGGAATCTCGATACAGAGTTATCGAATCTTGAGAGTGCACTCCGCCATGAGGTTGAGTGAATACTCGCTATCGCTCGTCCGTGTCAGATCGTGACTGATGACTCTCACCCTGGAGTTATGACCGGGGGGAGAGAACTGGAGAGTGTAGGAAGTTATCATCGATTGCGCTGGTGCCTCTCTCTGTGGCTTGCTCAATCTGGATACCCCCTATCTAGCGACCCAACATAATCGAAATTCACAGATAGAAGCTCTTCTTGGATTCAGTGACCGTTGAGTTTAATTACCTATATCTCTTGGTTACAAATGCCGGCACGACGCTTTTCTCGTCGGACGTCGGCCAATACAGTGCTCGTCGTTACCACAGATGTGGGGTCACCTGTGGACTGCCCCTTGCGCCGCACAAAAGGGTTCCTCGTCACCCTTTAAACGTTGACCTCCGCACCCACATCCTCGGCCATCTTCCTTATCTCACCTTTCAGAACGGTTGCATTGAAGTCGTGATCCGGTCTGATATTAACGAAGTCGATGAATCGAAGCCCAAAAAGCAATATCTCAGCATCATACGATTGCCGCGCCGCAGCGACGGTTTCCTTTTCGCCGAGTATGGCACTTATCGCACCCAATGCAGACGCGACGTCGTATGCTTTCGCCTGCTTGCCACTCCCTTCGCGTACGCTTGTCGCATCAATGAAGTATACTTCTCCATCAACGAGTAACACATTTTCTGCTTGCAAGTCTCCATGAATGATACCTGACTCATGCATCGTCGCAAGCATCCTGAATACCTCTGGTGCATGTTGAGTGACTTGCTCTGTATCAACTGCGCTGAGTGGTTGAAACGTTGGTAAATATTCGAGCATGACAACACCAAGTCCATCGATTTCAAACGCATCAACGGGGGTGGGAACATTTAATCCGCTTTCCCGCATCCGTTCCGTTGCTTCTAGTTCGTAGGTTGCCATTTCATATGGAGTCGAAAAGTGCTGAAAAAATCCCTCGGTTCCTGACGAGAAAGCACCCATATTTCGGCCGGTGGTGAATATGGCGTGTATCAGCGAGTTTTGCCGCGAGACGATCTTTACGAACCAGCGGCCATTAATTATGAGTGGTGTCGATAGCCAGTTATTAGCCTCCAATTGACGGATGTCGCTTATTTCACAATCATAGCGGGTCGCAATCTCTTCGGCTACGAGTTCGATCCGTGACCACTCTACTGTTCCTCGGATAAGTTCACGGACCTCCATGTTACATGTATGTTGCCCGTCAATAAATAGTCTCGTCCAATCGTGTGCCCGTTTTCCCAGAATGAAGCTGAGATTAAGCCAAACATCGTATCACGTATCGTCCGACGCATTGGACGGCCTGAGGATAGTAATTATACAGAACCAAGGAGAATACCTGCGCCTTGAGCCGCAGGATGAATCCGACAATACCCTCCCCCCCACCGTTCGATTGCTCGACTGGATATTCCACACTCAAATCCAAACTTTTAGCTTAGAACGTCGCATAACGTGTTATGGAAACGTTTCACGAATGCACATCCATCGCACATACCGAGCCAAAATCCGTAACCACTCACAAGTGGAACGGATGCTCGACCTGCACGGATGGAGTGCATCAAAACTGTGGAACGTTGCAAACTATTACTCCCGCCAAGTGTGGGATGATACGGGCGAGATTCCCGACGATTCGGAGCGAAAAAGCGAGTTGAAAGGTCATGACAACTACGAGGGACTGCATAGCTAGTCCAGTCAGCGCGTTCTGGAGGAACTCGCTGAAGCCTTCAACTCGTGGTACCGAAAACCCAAGAATGACTCTCGTGCGAATCCGCCCGGCTACCGCAAACGAAAATACGACGACGACCACGGCAACCGCGTCCACGAAGAACACCCCCGTAGCACGGTGACGTGGAAGCAGAAAGGCATTCGTCACGATACCAAACACAACCGTGTCCGTCTCTCAAAGGGGCCAAACCACAAAGACCACCCGCGAGACTGGGACTATATCCTCGTTGAATACGAGACTCGCCCCGAGGTCACGGGTGAGAACCTGCAACAGGTTCGAGCCGTTTACGACAACTCGAAGGGACGATGGGAAATCCACCTCGTGTGTAAACACGAAGTAGAGACGCCCGACGCTCCCGGTAGTGGGACGGCTGGGATTGACCTTGGTGTTTGCAACTTCGCCGGTGTCTCGTACAGCACGGAGGACGCCGAACTGTATCCCGGAAACCGCTTGAAGCAAGACGGCTACTACTTCCCGAAGGAAATCGCTCAATACGACGACTCGGGAGGTCAAGAAGTCACTCGTCTGCATCACAAGTGGTCGGAGCGCCGCACCCACTTCTTCCACTCCTTAGCGAAGCACATTGTTGAACAGTGTGTTGAGCGGGGCGTGGGTCGAATCAACGTCGGCAAACTCGCTGGTATCCGTGAGGACGAGAATGGTAACTCGAAGAACTGGGGGAAACACGGCAATCTCGACTTGCACGGGTGGGCGTTCGACCGCTTCACCAAGGTTCTCACCTACAAGGCGAAGGTCGAGGGCGTCGATGTCGTAGAGGTGCCTGAGTGGAACACGAGTCAGACGTGTTGCGTCTGCGGTCGAGATAGAGAAGACGAGAGTCAGCGTGTCGAACGTGGCTTGTACGTGTGTAAGCCGTGTGATACGGCGTTCAACGCTGACGTGAACGGGGCGGAAAACATTCGTCTCAACATCAACACCGGAAGTAACTCCGAGTCTTCGGCCAGTTTGGACGCAGATACGAGTACCGGCTGGTTGGCACAGCCAGCAGTCTCCCTTCATGAGTTGTCCAGCGGATTCCAACCGCAGGAACAAGTGGTAGACTGCAAACTCTCAGATCCCACCGCTCGGGATTCCCGCGTTGACGAGACCGAAGGTCTCGTTCGCACACCAGAAATCTCCGATTTCTGAGGGCGTCTTCAGGCGCGGGAGGATGTCAAACGTTAGATGGGTTGGATGTGTCCCTCTTTTGACTCTTGTTCGTCAAGAGAGAAGTAGGAGTCCTGTCCTCGAATTAACATAAATCCCAAACTGACACGAACTATCATCCTGGTGATAGTTCAAAGGAGATCGCCAAGACAGTCTGTGCAGTCATTCCTCAGCGTTTCGGATCGTGAGCACAGGGACTGGTGATTGCCTAACCGTTCTCTCAGTTACACTCCCGAGGAGATACCGGTGTAGCCCAGTTCGCCCATGGGTACCCATTACAATGAGGTCAAGATCGTTCTCTTCTGCATAGTCAATGATTGCAGTATCGGGAATGCCAGTGATAACCTCCGTCTGAACAGTTAGTCCTTCGCTCGCTGCCTCGTCGGCAGCCTCACTGACAACCCCTTCTGCCTGCTCTTGCAGTGTTGACTCAATTTGCGCTGGTGAGACAGCAGGTGATCCATGGCTAATATTTCTGGAATCGACAACTGACAGCAGATGTAGACTTGCATCATACTGCTGAGCGATGTCTGTTGCATGTTCGACAGCGGCACTCGCACACGCACTACCGTCGGTTGGAACGACGATTCGTTCGTACATAGCAAATCAATTTTGGAGACAAATAATAAATGTACGTGCTCGTGAGGAAACCATATCTATCATTGGTGACGCTTTCAACGTCGATCAAGGAGTCCAACTTCTACTTTAGCGGGTCCTATCGACCTTCACCTGCGTTTCCGCACATAAACCTAACCTCGCCTATTATGATACAGGCGTTTACAATTATTCTGTTCCCCTGACGTGAGTCGTCGGCGTTCGCGGTCAAGTATGAGGACTTCAGCAAATTCGAGGGGGACCCCCCCGATTTCAAGGAGCGGACAGAGTGAGTGAGTAGGTTGAGGAGGAAACCAACATGACATAATACAATCGATACACTGCGACCGACTCCCGAACGTTCAAATACCGTTTCCCTTCGTCTAAATGGTGGGTGTGCGTCGAACCGCCGTCGTGAAACTCGCTGGGCAACGCGACGCATCCACCGAACCGGCGGCGAGGAATACCTGTACTGCGCGAACCGCTGACCACTGAGGTGTTGTCCAAGACGCCGTTCACCGAGTGTAAAACCCACGGCAGGCACTTCCTGCCGTTGAGCGTTGTTTTGTATATGATTGGGGTATTCGTCGTGAGCCTGTGGCTGGTGATTTGCTGGCTGCCCCACAGAAACTTCATACCAGTTCGTGGAGAAGTACAGAGTCAGCGCTGCTTATTCTAAGTGTGTCTGTAGTCGTCTATCGCATCGGGCATTTTTTTGAGCTGAACCACCTCTATGTTGAGCGGTCCGGGAGACGAATTCGGAGTCATCACGGCACTAATTTCCGGATACGACCTTCTGATATCTGTCTTGGCTACTTGTGAATTATTCCTCGTATATGATGTTAACTCTGGATAACGAGGTGGTTCGTCGTGATTCGCTATGATCCGATAGCTCACTGTGTTTCTGTTTGTCTCCGTCACTCACAGTTACCGTTGGACGTTTTCAGCATTTGCAGCGCAAGAGAACTCAGTATTCATCTAATCGTAAACGGAGCTAAAATATACCCGACTCTCTATTTTTATCAATAATGGTAGATCCCACCTCTGATCTCGGAGAGGATGTCGATGAGGAAACAGCACCACGGTGTGCTAACTGTGATTCACCTATCGTCCACGAAACGACTCATCAGGTGGTTACGTGGGTTGAGGATGGGTCTGCGCAACATCTGCACTTTTGCTCTGCAGAGTGTCGGGAAGTGTATCAAAACTGATGCTCTGAGCTAATAAAATCTACAGAAGAGCAGGGCGAGTACCTCGGCTTTGTTCCTGATTGGAAATCGAAGATTTCCGCTTTCGTTCTCGCAGTGACGCTTTGAGTCTCAAACCACGTGAGACGGTGGAGCCGACATGAAGATTCCTGACGCTATCTCACTGAGAAAAAAGACAGTCAGAGAACTCAACAGACGGGTGAAAGACCCTCATCCAATACTCAGTGTGTCGGTTTCGTTTGGAAATACGACTCCTCTCAAAGTTGCTCGGTGTGTGGCGGGAGTTATGTTGTCGCGTCTGGAGCAACTGAGTCGACGGACACACCGCGTGTTCGGGTGTTCATTTCAACCAATCTGTCATGGAAATGTCGGGAGGAATTCAATTCCTTTGCCGGTGCCGTGCGGCCCAAACGGGGCTCGCGAGGGACTTCACATCAACCAGGCGTGTGCAGTGAGTGAGTTTAGGACGCTCGACGATGCTCATTGTTCTGGCGTTGGAATCCGATCGTACAGGTACCCAACGGTGATCACACACACAGTTAGTCCAAGAACGATAATTAATGCAGAGAAGATCATATCGAAGCTCAGTCCTTGATCCCGTAGCAATCCAACTGTCCCGCTGCCTAATGCCTCCAGAAACAAGGAAATACCGCTAAATACTGCATAGGCACTCGCACGAATATCGCTCGGCAACACGTTCAAAAGCCACGTGTCAAGAGCTGGGAAAAGCCCATGAATGGCAAACCCAATTCCGACTGAAGACCCGATTATCACAAGTAGCTGTTGCGTGAAAATGAAACTTGTCACAGAAATCACAAACAGACTCAAGAGAGAGATAATGTACGGGATTGTCTGAAACCGATCAACAAGACGCCCAGATGCCCAGAATGCGGGGACACCTGCAGCAAAACTCACTGTCAATAATCCGCCTGCAGTTGCCTGTGTGACTAGTTTCGAATCAACGAGATATGAGACATAGAAATTAAATAATCCCTGCCAGATGAATCCAGCTCCCGTTATCATTACTAAGCCGATACCAATTATCCGCCAGTGAGTAACGACCGACTGGAAATTTTGATCTGGACCCTGTCCAATCGTCTCCGTGCGATTGCATGACTGTACGGTAAAGATAATCGTGATAGCCGCAGCACAGAGCGAAAGCCCCCAAAATACGATTCGCCATGTACCTATCTGGAGCGTCAAAATAACCACGGGCGCAGCAGTAACAGCAGCGACCTGTGCAGCGGTTCCATGGATCCCAATTGTTCGACCGACAGCAGTTGGGCGTAAATCACCTAACAGCGGAATTGCAGACACAAAATAGGCACCCGAGGCGAGACCAATAGTGAATGCTCCTATCTGGAGGTATTGGACACTCGTCGCAGTTGCAGTCAATGCGGCCGTCACAGAAAGCGCGGCCCCAGCAATAATGACGAGGCGTTCTCGGGAAATATGTGTTAATAGATACCCGAGTGGAATACGAGGAAGCGCACTGCCGATCCAGACAAGAGCGGTGACACTCCCTAAGGTGGCTGGTCCAACGCCGAATGCAGTCTGAAATTCTTCAACAAGTGGAGCAAACACTGTCCGTCCAAAGTTGATGACAAAAACCAAACCGCACAGAGATCCGAAGAGGGTCCGACTCACACAGGAGGTCTGCCGTGCCAGCACAGAAACCTTCTGACTTTCATCTCAGTTGGTGCCGGAGGTTTTAGACAGCTTAGATGATACAAGCCAACATGATTGACGCTGACCGTATGGCTGCTATCGATCGAAATGCAGAGGCACTGGGGATTTCACGGCAGCAATTAATGGAGTCAAGTGGCAACGCAGTTGCGCGCCGAGTCAAATCAGCGGTTGATACGGGATCCACTGTCCAGGTGGTTGCAGGGCGTGGAAATAATGGCGGTGATGGATTTGCAGCTGCCCGGTTTCTGCAATCGTATGACTGTCGTGTCACGCTTGCCGGCCATCCTGAACGAATCCGCACCTCTATTGCAAGAGCAAACTGGGAAGCACTGCAGCAGACGAGTATCCCGACTGATACGGTAAGCGACTCTCAGCATGTTGCAATTGAATCACCGGACATGATTATTGATGCGATGCTTGGCTCTGGTGTCCGTGGTCCCTTACGAGAACCAGTCAGGGAGTTCGTGAGAACCATTAATCAAGTTGAGACACCGGTGCTCTCGGTTGATGTCCCAACAGGGATGGACCCAGGTACAGGAGAGATCACAGATATCGCTGTCAACCCGAGTGAAATCATCACCTTCCACAAACAGAAATCAGGACTTGAGGCAGTGACCGCCCCCGTTACTGTCGCTGACATTGGGATTCCAGCCGCTGCAGAGGAGTTCGTGGGGCCTGGTGATCTGTTGCGTCTCGGACGGTCACCGCGGAGTCACAAGGGTGATTCTGGGAAGATACTCATCATTGGCGGGGGTCCATACGCTGGTGCACCCGCGTTATCGGCACAGGCTGCCCTCCGGGCTGGCGCCGATCTCGTCAGTGTGGCATGCCCCTCCTCTGTGGCGGATACTGTTCAAGCGTACAGCGAGAATCTCATCATTCGACCACTGAAGGGAAAACGCCTCTCGCCAGAGAATGAGACGACTCTCCAAAATCTGGCCAGCGAGCAAGATATCGTGCTCATTGGGCCAGGACTCGGCAATCATGCAGAGACGATGAATGCTGTCGAGTCATTTCTCAACTCATTCAATGGGACTGCCGTTGTCGATGCAGATGCGCTTGATGTCGTCGGATCAATCTCAACCTCTACAACTCATATCTACACTCCACACCAGGGTGAGTTTGCGAGAATGGGCGGCGACCCGCAGTCAGAGTGGCGCGAGCGGAAGTCTGCTGTTAAGGGTTTGGCGACTGAACTTGACCAGACAATACTTGTTAAAGGAATGTATGATATTATCGCGAACGATGAAATGGTCCGTGTTAACCGCACAGGAAATTCGGGGATGACTGTCGGGGGGACCGGTGATGTCTTAGCTGGCATTACAGCTGCGTTCGCCTGCGTATTAGACCCGCTTTCGGCTGCTTCTGTGGCTGCATATGTGAATGGCAGAGCCGGTGATCGCGTTGCAGAGTCCAGAGGAGTCGGTATACATGCAACGGACATCATCGACGAAATATCAAAAATCCGTCAGGAAGCAGCAGATTAGCTTTCTTCTGGATGAGAGTAGAGAGATATCTCTGTGGCGACGACGGATCTCTTACTGCTCACAGGCTCCCGGTCATCCGTTTGTTTATTTGCCATCAGCGGCTTCTGAGGTCTTTCCAGATGCATCCAAGGAGGAGAGATGCCGATGTTCGATTCTATTGATCCGAAATCAGTCCGACTCGCTGTCGGCTTCGATTGGTTGTGGACTTTTCGGCTGGTACGATGATAACTCCGTAAGTTCACTTGCTTTCGAACGTGCCTGTTCGATGATAGCTGGGCGTGCAGTGAACTCGATAGTAACTTGATCTGTTGTATACTGTTTATTCTCAACGTGCCCGTGGTCGTAAATCCATGATACCAAACTCATCGACTCATCAGTCAGCGGTAACATGAGGCGCTCTTTTTGCCATGCTGGAAGCTCTTGCTCAATCCGGTCGGTGAGTGATTCAATGTTCACGTCCTCAGCTGCTGAGACGGCGACTGGATTTGGGGCTAAGGCGTCTAATGCTGCTACTTTTTTCTGCAGTTCAGTATCTGATATTAGATCTACTTTATTCAATATAGTAATAATAGGGGCTTCATTACGCTCATATAATGTATCGTGGCTGGTAACCAGCTTTTCGCGCATCGCATCAAGTGACTCAGAGGCATCAACAACTAACAAGACCAAGTCAGCTCGATACACCGAATCCAGCGTTGATTGGAATGATTCAACCAGCCAGTGTGGCAACTCAGATATAAACCCAACTGTGTCAGTTAATAAAATATCACGCCGCTGTGTTTGCGCTCGACGTGTGGTCGTTCCGAGTGTGGTGAACAGCTGGTCCTCAGACTTCGCTGTTTTGAGTAGATCTGGGTGTTGGTCTTCGTTTTCGGTAATACTCAAATCACTCGCTAAACGACGAAGAAGCGTTGATTTACCCGCATTTGTATAGCCTGCTAAGGCCACCAGGTCAAATCCAGATTCCCGGCGTTGTTCACGCCGGGTTTCCTCTTTTTGAGCGATGGTTTCAAGATCTTGTGTGATCCGTGAAATTTGATTTTTAATATCTTGCTCACGACTCTCGTCGTACTCACCAAGGCCCATGAATCCAGGTCGCTCATCTCGTTTGGCAAGTGAAGCTTTGGCCTCGATACGTGGCAGTTCATACCGTAGCTCGGCCAATTCAACCTGTAACTGGGCCTTTCGAGTATTTGCTCGCTGGCCAAATATCTCCAAGATGAGTGTAAACCGATCGATTACCTCGACACCGGTTGGAAGCTTTCCGCCGATATTATATGTCTGATATGGCCCGAGTCGATTATCAATAATGACTGCCTCAGCACCGCTCTGGTTCACCTTTACTGCCAGCTGATCAACCTTTCCCTCACCAAAGTGGTAGGCGGCGTCCTCGTCACGAGACTGTGTCAGTGTTCCGACAACGCTGTATCCTGCGGCGATAGCAAGGTCTGTAATTTCGGATAGATCAGCCGTCTCTGTACTTGGACATCGGGCAGCAACGATTACTGATGAGCTCTCCGTCATTGCTGTTCCTCACGATATGTGGCGGGCGTGTGTAGTCCTAACACTGTGCTCGAACACTATTGAATATCGATGCACTTGAACGCTTACCCCAAATGATTCCCGCGGCCCACAAGCGACTTATACTGAGACAGAGGATTACTCAAAACAACAATGGATATGTTACAATTGTCTGTGGACCCCACACAATTAGGCATTGAGTTCGGGAGTGGTGCAATTATTGGTGGGATTGTTGGGTTCGCTGCCAAGAAGCTCGCAAAGATAATCGCCGTCATAATCGGGGCAGAGCTCGCTTTATTTAAATTTCTTGAATCACGCGGAATCTTAACTGTTGATTGGGAGCGCCTCACTGCAGGTGTTGCTGACTCGACACAAGTTGCAGCAGATGGGTCACCGCCCGATTGGATCTCAACAATTTTGTCAACACTCTCGATTTCGGCTGGTTTTACTGGCGGATTCTTAGCTGGATTCAAAAAAGGATGATCAGACTGTCTTTATTTCATCTTTATCTTTGATGATACGTGACTCAGCCTCGCCAGAGGTGTATTCATTTACCAGGTCGTAGAAATCATTCTGCATACCTGCAGGGAACGTAATAATCCCCACCCACGATCCATCAGCCTGCCATTCCTCTCGCTCTAACTCGCCATACCCCCGAACTTGTGCCTGTGTTTTACCAGCGTATTCGGCCGGGATCTGAACAGCGACGGTTACTTCCTCAAATCGAATCGGAATAATCGGCCGAAGATCATCGAGCGCATCGTCCACCTGCGTTTCAACGGGTTTCATGGGGTCAACTCGAAATCCAGCCTCCTCGAGTGCTCGCTCAATACGCTCAGGTGGATGAGGGGCATTGTCCATCTGCGGATTAACTGCATTTCTGGCAATCCGGTTGATGAGTTGGCGGCGCTTTTGCTCTTGCATTTCAGCCCGCTGTTCGGCTGTAATCTGTATCTCACCTCGTTCGACAACTTCTGGAATTATTTCGAGTGGGTCTGTCGTTTCAAAAACTTCTTCAAGATCCTTCTCTGCGGGCCGGTCTCCCCGTGACGCATTCTCGAATACGTCCTCGGCTGCAATAATATCTTCAAGATCGTCTTCAAACTCGCCACGTTTCATGTCCAGTGCTGCATCAGGATCGATGAGTACCTCGAATCGCTCACCATGAGACTCAAGTCTTGCAGTAACGGCCTCTTCCAGTGAAATCATATCAGCAACTACTCACTGCATACTAAAAAGGCCACTATGCCACTTGGAGAAGATCTGAATCTATTTAAATCGACTCAGGATATCAAGAATTTCGTCCTTCTCTTGGACGCCGATCAACCGTTCGACTTCTTCTCCATCTGCATAAAACTGAAGCGTCGGAACTGAGCGAATCCCCTCATCTCTCGCGAGGGTTTGTAACTCGTCGATATCGACTTTCCCGACTAATACATCGGTTTCTTCGGCAATCTCCTCAACTGTTGGCTCGAGCATTTTGCATGGCCCACACCAGTCAGCGTGATAATCCACAAGCACACGATCGCCCGTAGCCACCGCTTCTGAAAACTCACCCTCAGATTCGAAATGAACTGGTGACGCCGCCTCATCTGGAATGCTCATAGGTATACTATAGTCAGGCAGCCATTTACTTATTTCGCGGATGTTCGGTGACAGAACACACTGTTACACTCCACATTATCTAAGGGTACATGCATGTTCTCCGTATAAAGATCGCCAGGAATCTGTCCAATCACACAGGGTTGGATCTATTCTCGAGTGAAGATTGGCATAGAGTCACTGATTCGGCATACTTGTTGATGACGCCGCGTGAGACAGGTTAGTTTCGATAACGCACATTCAAACAATCGCGATACCGGAGAGAGTGTTTGTTCAACACGAGTACTCTAAGAGGACACCGTCGTCAATCGTCGTCACGTTTTCAAGTGTGAGCGTATCCTCTGGGAGTCTGAACCCATCACCATCAGCTAATGTGGGGGCGTCTCGACCGCCAATGATGACCGATCCAACATACACAGTAAGCGAATCAACTGCTCCGATATCGAAAAAAGAGAAAATAATTTCACCACCACCTTCGACAACCAGGTGTTCAACTCCCGAGTTATCTAACTCAGTCAGCAACGTCTCGATCGACACCCGCTCAGTATGAGTATCGATAATCTCAGCACCTGCCTTCCTCAGTGCTTGTTTTGAATCACTTTTGGCACGCTTGGAAACAACAATAAATGTTTTTGCTTCACTGTCAAGAATACGTGCATCAGTCGGTGTTCGGCCGGTAGAATCAAGCACGATTCGGTGTGGGGACGCTGGCCTCCCATCTGCCCTGCGGGCATCTCGAGCCTCCTCATCACCTAATACCAAGTGAGGATTGTCAGCCATAACTGTCCCGACACCAACAGCGATTGCATCGCATTCTTTGCGTAGATGAGTGACTCTCGCGAAATCGTCTGACCCGCTTATTTTGATTTGCCGGCGCTCGCGCGTTGAGAGTTTCCCGTCGACACTCATCGCTGCGTTTACCTGAACGTGCACATGGACAAAATACACGCCGAGAAATTGAGCCTTCGGGTCGCAGCCAAACGATCATAACAGACGGACAGGACTTATGTAACGGTATCTAATATTATTTCTCACAATGACGCCGAAAGTACAGATGTTGGGGTGGGGATTCCCACCGAATGTGAGTGGTGGGCTTGACACGCATGTCGGCGAACTTTTCGACGGGATGCGTGACCGGGGTGTTGAAATAGATCTTGTACTCCCCGAAGAGTACGCCCCAGCGGACCGTGACGGTATTATCGGCGTTCCGACAGGTGATGGGGATATTATTACACGCATCGGGAGACTCAGTGCAACGTTTGCGGAGCGAGCAGATGAGGCAAACATCATCCATACCCACGACTGGTTTGGATATGGGCCAGGATCTCGGGCCACTGCGAACACAGATGTGACATGGGTGTCAACGTTCCACTCGCTCTCAGCTGATCGGAATCAAACTCCACCTGAGCGTGAGGTTGAAACCGAGCGGCGGCTTGCGCGACGGGCTGATGAGTTGATCGCGGTCAGCAAATTAACTGCGCGCGATGTCAAGGAAAATTACGGCTCAGAGGCAACAGTCATCTATAATGGGTTTTCGACCTGTGAGACAACCGGAATCGATTATAAATCTAAACTCGGTATCGATGGGCACATGTTGTTCTTTGTGGGCCGGCATACAGACCAGAAGGGTATCTCGCATCTCGTCTATGCAATGGATAAACTCCGACGCGACGACATCACTCTCGTCGTAGGGGGATCAGGACACCTGACTGCACAATTAAAACAATTCTCGAAGATACTTGGTATCGAAGACAGTGTTGAGTGGGTTGGATACGTGCCAGAGGAGGAACTTGGTGATTATTATGCTTCTGCAGATTTATTTATATCACCATCGCTCGCTGAACCATTCGGAATAACAATCACCGAAGCTCTGTCAGCAGGAACTCGGGTTGTTGCAACAGAATCTGGAGTTAATGAGGTTTTGCCGGAGGATTCCGTCATTAAGATTGAGCCAGACTCAACATCAATCGCTGCGGGTATCAAGCGCGGCCTCGAATTGCAGGGAACACCGGAATATACTCCAATAACGTGGGATGAAGTCGTCGAAGAAACGGTCGATTTCTATTACTCAATTCTTTGAAGATTGCTGCGCGTTCGCTGTCTAACGAAGCACTCGGATATCAGTCACGGGCTCTGGATGGCGAATCTGATAGCCATCTGCAGTGGGTGTGAGCCCCTCCTCAGGTAATGGTGAATTCACCGGCTGGTAAGGGCTGTCGCCACTTGCTGATTGGTATGGGGATGATGAAGACCCGCTATACGGGCTGTCAGATGTGCTCCCCTGATATGGGCTTGAGTTCTGCGATTGGTACGGTGAAGAACTTGCTGATTGATCTGCGTTGTCGGAATCGGTTGAAATACCCTCCTCAAAGTTCTCTGGTGGAAGATAGACCCGCTCTCCCGAATCAGATCGCACAACGACTGCTGTGTCGCGCTCGCCAGCGACCGAAATATATGTTTCATTCTCCTCTATAGTGACTGTCACTGATACAGCATCAGCATTGGATTGATTTTCTTCGTCCCGGATAGCTACCATATGCTCAAATGTGATATCCAGTTCAATAGGCGTACCGCTCAATGATACTGTTAAACAATATTTCCGAGCTTGAAATTCACTTTTGATTTGCTTATCGGTAGTTGACGATGTGACCGGCGTGTATCCGCGAAATCGCACTCAGGTACCAGCTTGTCCTGTTGAGATAGTTGAGTCGACTTCAACTGGACGAGACAAGTTTGAATCACAGCTTCGAGACTGAGTCGATAGGTGACAGATGCAGATTTAAATAAACTATGCACTCAGCATGACAACACAGTTAGAGACTCTAAGCGATGATTGTTTACGACTCAGATGAAGCCAAACGGTTGTCTGAGCATATATCCTTATGACAGCGGAGACATCATACTCTGATACAGTAGCCAGACATAGTTATGGTTCAAGAGACAGTGCGAATTTCCGAGTCTATTGTTGAGGCCGTCCAGGCACTCGTCAACGAGGGCACGTTCGAACATAAATCGGAGTTTTACCGGTTTGCGACGGAGCTGTTGTTAGATTCGCTGCGAGAAGACTACGACCCAGAGATGCTCAATTATGATAGCCTTGCTGGGACCACCCGCCAGCAACTGGCGGAGTTTACGGGCGGGCAGTCAGGTGGGAGTATGTTCTATGAATCTGCGATTCTCATCCGACGGCATGCCCGCCGTGGTGAAATAGATACCGCCGAAGAGTATATTGAGACACACTACCCCTCGGAACGAGGCGAGTACCTGCTTCTTGAGGCGCTATTGGATTATTACCACGACACATAAGTAATTCAAATTCAGACACGAACTCGGACCGCCTTCCCCTCGCCTCACTGGGAACGAGATGGGATGTCACATGCCCAAATTCGGCCTCGTGTGCGTGCATACTGGCAGGCATCCAAAATCATAACACGTGTCGAGTACAGCATTGAGTTCAGAGCATCGTTGATGGAGTTTGTGAATCCTACGTACACGAGTCAGGTGTAGTTACTGTGCACCTATCATTATAACGGCAACGACGAGCCATTCACGTGCGTGGATTGGTTGGGGTGAATGCGGGCGAGACGCAGCGGAGAGTATAATCGATACTATGGGTATCTTAGCTATCATGTGAGATGTATATGTCGTCTGTGCCACGGGGACGCCAGCACACATCAGTGAACTCGGGATGAGTTTTGATAGGCTCTTGAGCAAGCACCACGTTGCTGACTCACTCA
>KE356563.1:677239-679567 GCA_000416005.1 Haloquadratum sp. J07HQX50
ATGTCGGTAGGTGACAGACCAACCCGATCTAACTCTTGACCACGAGCACGGACATACTCCAGATTCTCGTCGATCAGGTACACCGCACCGTCAGGAAAGTTCTCTGTCAGTCTCTGGTATTGCTGTTTCAACTCTGACAGTTCCTGCGTGCGTTCTTCCCTCTCAGTAATGTTACGGCTTGCACCAGCAATATATTCAACCTCCCCGTCGACAATGACTGGACTGATTCTGGTTTCCCACTGGATATGCTCATCTCCAAACTGAAGTTGCTCTGTGTATTCGAGTTGTTTCCGCTGCTCAACACATTTCCGATATTTTTCTTGAACCTCTCTTGCTTGCCTCTCACCCAGCACGTCCTGTACTGTTTGTCCACAACTCTTCTCAACTGAGATACCTGGTGTATCCTCCCAGGCTGGGTTGAGCCGTTCGATTGTGAACTGCTCACCAACGTTAATCAAGAACAGGTGATCCTGGGTGTTCTGAAACAGTGTCTCAATCTGTTCAAGTTCCTTGCGACGCTCTCGCTGTTGGGTGATATCACAGATTGCACCTCGGATTTTGACAACGTCGTCACCGTCGTATACCGGTTCGCCAGTCGTACGCACCCACTTTTGTTCGTCCTCGGCGGTGATCAATCGGAGATCAAGCTCGTATCGCTCGCCGTGGGTACGGCAGTTTTTCACTGCTCTCTCAATCGTCTCTTGATCGTCTGGATGATAGAATGTGATTCCAGTCTCAACCGATGGTTCGGAGTCTTCAATTGGATCAAGATCATAAATATTGTATACTTCCTTTGTCCAGCGGTTTTCGCCAGTTTCGATGTTGAACTCCCAGCCGCCAGTGTGACTCAGTTGTTGTGTGTGCCGCAACAAGTCTCGGTTTCGTTCAAGTACTTCCTTGCGCTCACTTCGGTCGGTAATGTCCGTATAGATAGCAAACCCACCTGTCCCGTCGTCGTAGACAGCATCTTGTAAGAGAAACTTACGGAGTCCGTCCGTTGTCTGTCGGATCACCTCCCTTGACTCAAGACTGCCACCAGATTGGACGTATTCATTGATCTCGATGGCTTCACCAGTTCGGTTATCAGGAACAATCCGTGTGTCAAGTGAGTCACCGATCATCGTCTCGGATCTGTAACCGAATACCTCCTCAAAGCTGGATTCACCTGCCTGACATTGGCTTATCGGCCTCATACCGAACTTCGACGGCAGGTTGTGAGAGGCGGTTGAACAGAGCCTTCGAACGCTCCTGCTCTGTTTTGATCTGCTGTTCGGCCTGTGCCTTGCCGACGGCATTCAGAATGCGATTGGCAAGTAGTTCGTACTGTTCGGTTCCAGACGATTTCTGCAGATAATCAGTGACTCCTGCAGAGATTGCGTCACTGGCGACGGTTTCACTCCCTTTGCCAGTAAACAGAATGAACGGGAGATCAGGCCACTCTCTACGAACGGTTCGGAGGAGCTCAATGCCGTTCTGCTCAGGCATCTCATAGTCAGAAATGATGCAATCAAAGGTGGAGTTAGCAAGACGATTCAGCCCCTCGCTCGCACTACTTACCGTTTCAGTGTCAAATCGGTCACTCTCTCGTTCAAGAAACGCTGTGGTCATCTCGGCAAAGTCCAGTTGATCATCAACATGGAGAACACGGATTGTGCCTCCATGCTCTGCCTGGTTAGCCATACTCAGAGCTATTTGATTCAGTTAAAAAAAGTCAGTCCAGCAGTTGCGATAGCTGCAGCATAGATGCCCACATGATAGGTTGAATAATCGCAGAGTTGGTTCAGGAGCGATTCTATGCGTCACTTGTCAGTCTCGAAATCGGGAACGAGTAAGCCTTCGAGTCCGTATTTCTGCCGAGGAGACCCCGCCTTCTTTCGTTAACTCAGGGGGGTCAATTGAGGAGGGCAAAGACTCAGCGTAAACTGCTCTAACCACTGGTTCTTGTGGCTCACACCCGTATCGAGAGTTATAATCGTAGACGCTCTGGTCGGAGTAGCAGTTCTCAGCGGCGTTTTTACTCCTCACAACGACTTCGTCGCATCGCCCGGAGAGGACCTGCGTGTCGGTCTGACTTGCACTTTATCGAATAAAATATCACCGTCCTGATACACAAGTGTGAGCAACTCAATCAGAGCATAAATGGATTGCCCGTCACCGCACTCGGTTGGTGGACGACGTATTAGATACTGACAGTCGTTGTGGCTACTGGAATGGGACGAGACAGTTCGGTGCGGTTGTATAGCTCCGTTTTGAGTGACGTGTCCCTAATGACCGCGATTGTGACTAGAAAGAATGCCTGACGGGAACGGGACGGAAATGAGAGCTTCT
>KE356563.1:681472-684056 GCA_000416005.1 Haloquadratum sp. J07HQX50
AGATTGTGTCCATGTGTTCCTTCTGAGTCGTCATCGTTGGTTATCACTACATAGGTTTGTTGTTGAGATAAGTATCCTCGGTGGAATTGCAGTTGCCACGGCTGACGGCGTCATTGTCATAGGTTATCTATCAGCATAGCGATTGCGAGTGAAGACCCAACTTGTGCCATTTCGGTTGGACTGTGCTGGTCGGATAAATGTGCTTGCGTCTGGGTCGTCTCAGGGTGAGACTCGTCACGACGACGACTGGAGCAGATTGCTCAGTGTGAGAATCATCTCTGTGAGAGAAAAGCAAGAATTGAGTTGTCTCACAAAATGAAAATTCGGCAAGCGCAACGCTGCGTTTCTGACTGTGCAAGACTCAGTTTTTTTCATCGCATGACGGAATGGATGAGTGTGACGCAACGGAGCGGAATTTCGGCCAGTTCTGGTGTTCATACCCCATGGAATCCACTGCCGGATTGCGATTTTTTGACGCTCGGTAACGGAACGGACGTGGCGGGATTTGAACCCGCGATTTAGGGGTTAGGAACCTCTCGCCCTGATCCACTAGGCCACACGTCCATATGTGTCGACAGTGAACTCAGGTCGCCCAAGAAGCTGCTTATTCGGTTGACTCGGTCGTGGTTGTAGTTGTTTTTGTTTTCGTTGACTCCTCAGCCTCATCTTCGTCTAATTCACTCAATTCGTCTTCGATCTCCTCACGACCGCGTTTGAACTCTCCCATCGCTTGGCCAGTTGATCGGGCCAGTTTCGGGATTTTGTTTGCGCCAAATAATAATACTAACACGAGCAAAACGATGAGTAATTCTGGGCCACCTGGCAACCCCGGGAACAACGGGGTAACTGTCTCAATCATTGCTATAAATATGTAACTGAGAGGCGATTATAGGCTTTTTGGAGACGATGCTATCATATGACAATGTCACGTGCTGTCCAAAGGGAACACAATTAGTGGTTTTCGAGTGTAACATGTAGAATCAAGAGGATTGTTCGTCGTATCGTCCCCATGATGCGGTGATTCCGTAGGTTCTTTTCTTAGACTGATTACATAGAGATGATGACCGAGTTTTTTGAGACCGAGGCGCCTCATTATGATCCCGGGGAATCGCACCCGTTTCCAACGGACCGTCTCAACGCCGTCTATGAGACAATTACGACTGATACAGAGATCACGACCCTTCTTCGGGCGCAGAATGTCAATGCTGTGACACGAAAGGGGTATAATGACCACGGCGCAGAGCATATCAACATTGTTCGAAGTCGCGCACTCCAGTTGTATGAGCTTTTGAAACAACATGACATTGTGTTCAACGGAGCTGCTGACCAGGGACTTCCAGAGGAAGATGAACCGGTCATATTGGCTCTCGCTGCAACATTACACGATGTCGGGCACGTCGTCCACCGTGACCAGCACGTGTACTACTCAATTCCACTGGCATCTGATATATTAGACCGAATCTTACCGACATTTGATTTTTACTCGACTGAGGATGTCGTGAAAATAAAAGCTGAAGTCTTGCACGCCATCCTGTGTCATCATACAGCCGAAGAACCACTAACGACAGAGGCAGGGGTCATTCGTGTGGCGGATGCGCTTGATATGGAGCGCGGCCGGTCGCGTATTCCATATAAAAAAGGCGGCCGGGGGATCGATACACTTTCAAGTCAGTCAATCAGCAGAGTAAGTCTCAAGCCGGGCACTGATCGGCCAGTGCTTGTTGAGATTGAGATGATCAACGCTGCTGGGGTATATCAAGTCGATAATCTGTTAAAAGCCAAATTAACTGATTCGGGACTCAAACAGCATGTGAGGATTGTTGCAATTAATACACAGAGTGATGAGGATTTAGTCGAACGAATCGAACTTTGAACGAGAGGTCGAATGATACGACCTTGGAGCGTTATCGGTGATACACCACTGCAGTATTTCCACGTGTCTCAATGACGGTTCCATCTACCGATTCAGCTAATTCAGCTGCCAGTGTCGGTACGTCTCTCTGACCGCGTGCTGATCGAAGAAACTTGATCTTCACAAGCTGACGGTCGCGAAGTTGATCGTCCAGTTCCTCGATAACCGAACCAATTCCAGCTTTGCCAACCCAGAGTGTTACATCTACGTCGTGAGCTTCTTTACGAAGCGCCTGGGTGTCAATACTCATGTGTTCTATTCTATCCGAGTCGTTTTATATATTCATAATATGTCGAACCAGAGACCCGCAGCCTGATCCAGATAAGAGAGAACCGATGCCTCTGAGATGATCCATGCGATGCCAATGTCAAAACGAATCGCTGTCATTCATATGGATATCGATGTATATGTTTACACTCCAGGCATGTATAGATGAGGCGGCCACGGTGTACTCGA
The DNA here is from genome assembly GCA_000416005.1 of Haloquadratum sp. J07HQX50. Classification (GTDB taxonomy): domain Archaea; phylum Halobacteriota; class Halobacteria; order Halobacteriales; family Haloferacaceae; genus Haloquadratum. The sequence goes on from KE356563.1 coordinate 683,841, forward strand.
ACTCGCACGGTGACTCCCGGAAGCAGATATACGTCGCAGTTCGTACAGTGGTTTCGAGCGAGCGATGATGGCAGCGCAAGCCGATGTCTTTCTGCGATTCGCCGAGCAAGCCGCACGTATCGTCTGCTAACATCGATGGCCTCTGTTGTAGCCGCTTCTCGGGCCAGAGCGGTTAAACGCTCTATCCGTTCAGCGGCTACTGACATACCAATATAT
>KE356563.1:684587-687283 GCA_000416005.1 Haloquadratum sp. J07HQX50
TACCTGCGATGGGCATACTCAAAGGCAGATATGGTGCTATGTCCCTCATCGTACACAAAATCAACTCTTGAATCCTATCCGGTAGAGGCACCGATTAAGATCATAAGTAATGGGGTGGACCTCGATGCACTGTCTGGATATCGGTCGGTGCGTGAGTCTTATCGTTCTCAGTATAACCTGGAGGGTCCTGTGGTCTTCGCGGTTGGAAATGTGTTTGAGCGAAAGGGACTCACCACATTCTGTAATGTTGCACAGAAACTCTCATACGATTTTATTTGGTTTGGCCCGTACGATAGTGGTCCACAAGCATCACGCTCTGTTCGACACTGGACCAGTGATCCGCCGTCCAATGTAACATTTACAGGCTGGATCGACGATGTGCGGGGAGGATTTGCTGCCGGAGATATCTACCTCTTCCCTACAAAAGCTGAAAATCAGGGTATTGCGGTACTGGAAGCAATGGCCTGTCAAAAAGCCGTGATTATACGCGACATTCCAGTATTTGAGGAGTTCTACACTGATGGATATGATTGCTTGAAATGCTCAACTGAGAAAGAGTTTATAACAGCGGTTGAGCGGCTTGCAGCGGATAAAATGCTTCGTGACCGACTCGGATCAAATGCTCGATCAACTGCTGCTAAGCATCGACTCGAGAATATCGGAATGAAGTTAGCGAATATATACGAGCGATTAATACAGCAGTGATCTCGACAGTTGTGTCAAGAGAGGCAGATACAAATCGGAAAGACATCACTTCAGGATAATTCGGAACCCATTACTGGTTTCTGTAAAAATGATGTCCAATGAAGACGCCACAGGTTTCCGCATTTACTGATACATACCTCCCAACAGTGAACGGCGTCTCATATACCGTTCAGATGTGGCATGATCGATGGCGTCACCACGACGGAACAATGCACGTCGTCTATCCACACTCAAATAAGTATGAACCGGGACCTGATGAATATCCTGTCCGTAGCTTTCCATTTCCATTATATGACGGATTTAGGCTAGGAATGCCGCAAATTCCAGCGGTTGCAACGACGGTCGACATAGTGCATTCACATACTCCATTTAGTGTTGGATTGGGTGGATTACGACTTGCTCGACGGCGTAAAATACCTTTTGTGGCTTCTTATCATACTCCGACAAGCGAGTATGCCGATTATGTGACGACAAACGAGCATACTTCTCGCCTGGTTCGCTCATTAGCCACTCAGTATGAGTCGTGGTTTCTTTCACATGCGGATGCGATCATCTGCCCGAGCTATGAGGCCAGGCGTCGCTTACAGAGAGAAATTGATCCATCTGTTCCGCTCCACGTGTTGTCTAATGGTATTGATACTACCTTTTTTCGCCCTGTCTGCCCGACTGAATTCTGTGAGTCATATAGTCTCACGGATCGGCCACTCATTGGATATACAGGTCGCCATGGGTATGAAAAAAATCTACAGACACTCATACGAGCAGCAGCATCGATGGATGGACATCTCGTGATCGGTGGCGATGGGCCGGCAAGAGAAAATCTCGAATCGCTGGCTGAACGGCTTGAGGTCGATGCTACCTTTCTCGGCTTTCTACCTCGCGAAGAACTTCCAGCGTTTTACTCTGCACTAGATACGTTCATATTCCCAAGCCCTGTCGAGACTCAGGGACTCGTTGCGCTGGAGTCAATCGCCTGTGGAACACCAGTCGTTGCTGTCGATGCTGGTGCACTCTCAGAAACAATTACTGACGGAGAAACGGGCTATCACTATCCACACGGAAACATCGAAGCATGTCGTCAAGCCGTATATCGAGCGCTCGAAAACTCACAGACATTGAGAACTCAGTGCATCGAGAGCCGTTCAAGCCTCAGTGTTAATCGGGTTTTGAGTGATTTGGCTGATATCTATCGCAATATCTGCTCGTACACAGACTCCGATTAATCATCTAACGATTCAACGGCATCAGCAATCCGCTGTAACTGACGCGTGGTGTCCCGAAGTTCATCGCGAAGTTGTCTGACCTCTCTTACGAGTTCTTCATTACCACCATCATCGGCACTCTCCTGACCTCCCATCGCACCGGGGGCACCACCCATACCTCCCGGACCGCCACCGCCGCCCATCATTCCGCTCATCATCTGGGCAAATGGATTTCCGCCACCACCGCCACCACCACCCATCCCGCCAGGGCCGCCACCGCCGCCCATCATTTCCTCTGGATCTGGGCGTTCACCTTCCTCACGCTCTTCAGCGCGTTGCTCTCTTATCTCCTCGACGCGCTCTCGGAATGACTTCTCTTCGCCATTCTCATCACTCGACTCCTCGTTCTCATCAGATGATGCAGAATCGTCTGCCATACCATTATCAGTTACTCTGCCCGCAAAGTATTGTTGGTGTCCGTCAGAATGCGCCTTGCTCTATACGACACGGCGTTCGAGATTTGACGAGACCCAGACTTCGCCACCCTGTGCTTATCAGTTCCATGCACCAAGACTCGATTGAAGATGCCGTTTGAGTGGGCCCGAGCGGACTTCATAACCAACCAAGTCACGCATGTCAACAGCATATGTGGTATTCCGATGCTCAATAATGAGGATTCTACCTTTGACTCCAATCACCCTTCCAGTTGCAATCGTCTCAGAGACGGGCTTCGTCTCAACCGAGAATCCATACTCGAAATCAAATTGATCGGCTGGCGGGATATCGAAA
>KE356563.1:687819-689347 GCA_000416005.1 Haloquadratum sp. J07HQX50
TTATAGATATTCATGGATTTATCAGCATGTTCGACAACGTGACACATTGCTGAGATACAGTCTGTGACATAGAGATACGATTTCTCTTGCCGGCCATCTCCAAGAATTGTCAGCTCTGAGGAATCTTCGAGTAGCTTTTCGATGAAATCTGGAATGACGTTCCCCCGCTGATGTGGACCGACGACATTGGCGAATCGAAAACACCAGACAGTGAATCCTTTCGTGTGAGCAAAGCGTGATAGCAGTGCTTCGTCTGCCAGTTTCGCTGCACCATACGCACTGATTGGTTCAAGCGGGCCATATGATTCGTTTGTTGGCCGCGGGGCCTCGCCATAGATAGTCGAAGAGGAGGTGAACCCAATACGGGAAACACCGGCTGCGTCCATTGCTTCAAGTACATTATAGGTCATTGTGGTATTCTCCTCAAATAGCGCCCGGGGATCTGAGTGGTTGGTGTCTGTATGAGCTGCAAGATGAAATACCGCATCAATATCATCGGTGATGACCTGATGAGTCTTGGCTTCGTCCCGCAAATCGGCTTGGATGAACTCGATATGATCGGGAAGTCGCGCACGGGTTCCCTTTGAGAGATTATCGACAGCGATAACCTCATTTGCTGGTGTTAATCTCTTTGCTAACTGTGAACCAACGAGTCCAGCTGCCCCAGTTACGATAATTCGCTGATCACGAAGTTGCATATATGATATATCGAACGAGTGTTCAAAGTATATTGGTATTGTGCCATCACTCACGCCCCATTTCGAAGCGAAGTCAATTATCCATTCAGCGAATACCAGACCAATATGAACGATGAATCATCAGTCACAGTTATTAGATATGGGCACCGCCCGGGACGCGATGATCGGATGACCACACACGTTGGCCTTACCGCTCGGGCACTTGGCGCTGACCGGGTCTTCTTCCCGTCGAACGCTACACAGGCTCAGGAGACGGTCGAAGATATCACCACTCGATTCGGTGGAGTATTCCAAGCTCGATGTACTGATGAATTAGATGCATACATTCGAGATTTTGATGATATGGTCGTGCATCTGACCATGTATGGTGAACCCATCCAGGCGGAGATCGCTGCCATCAAGTCGAATGCAACTGACACAAATTTATTGGTCATCGTAGGTGGTGAGAAAGTCCCATTTTCTGTCTATGAGCAAGCGGACTGGAATGTTGCTGTCACAAATCAGCCACACTCGGAAGTGGCAAGCTTAGCGGTATTTTTAGATCGATTATTTGAGGGGACAGAACTCAGTCGGTCATGGCCCAACGCTGAGCGAAAAGTTATCCCACAAGCGACAGGAAAACGCGTTATCGACACAGATGATTCGGTATAGTATGCTCAGACTGGTATTTTCTCACGATTGAAATCGCTGGCTCTCTGCTTGGACAACTGTGATTCCTCCCTAGTGTGTGAATGGTCTTCTGGAGTCTGAGTAACGAATACTCACTTGTCATCAGTAGGGAGAATACACACATCTTTACACAGGGGATGCACCAGGCAACTCTGATATCA
>KE356563.1:690065-697901 GCA_000416005.1 Haloquadratum sp. J07HQX50
AGCGTTATTTGAAAATGCTCGATTTGCGTCATCACGTCACTTATTTTCACTCGGCCTCGCGGCATTCTCTTGATACTCCTCTGAGTTCCTCCCATGAGTTCAGTCGTAGGATTCCTCTGTAGGTAATCCAGCCAGTCGATTACAGCTGTGAACGTGCAGGTTTGCTGACGCTGGTTTGGTCAAGCGAGCCTGACTGTCTCTCAAAACTGCTGAGTATTTATTCATGCTCGTTCCACTCCCAGTACGCTCCATCTATGGATGCGTCCCTACGGCATCCAGCACGGAGGGCAGCAGGCCGAGCCATCGGCCCTTCCTTCGATTGTAGTCGATTTCCCCCCGTCACGTCAGTCTGTGCCTCTTCGCACTCGTGGCAGTGAAACTCATCACCACGTCGTTGCACGTTTTCAGAGCCACACTCTGGGCATTCGCTGCACGAATCTTTCTCGCTTATTTCACCGATAGTCATTTCAATCTCGCCAAGTGTGAGTGTGATTCGCTCGACGAGCTATCCATGACTCCAGAGCGCGTACGTTCTCTCGTTATTCCTAAAATTTGGGATTAGGTGTCAGACATGTTTTTTTGTTTCGGAGGTGTCGGCTTCACGGCGTGGGCTTTCGCCCTGTACTTCCTGTAAAACACGACTAACACATCTTTACTGCTAACGAACTCAGCCACAGCCCAAGATGATAATTACCATCCCGGTGTTGGTGAACTCCACAAGAAGCTCAGATAAAATGGTGAGTATCACTCAGTGTAAAAGTAGCTCGTAAAAAACCCAGAGAGGAACCCCGAGAGGGCGACAGCAAGAGCAATCTCCGATAGGCTGTACGATTCCGTTTCTTCATCAGCCATAGCAACAGTCACGACGACACTAATTATGAGTGAGATCATTCCATTCAACAGATCCTTCTTGAAACCCATATCAAATCTTTTCACAGCATGAGTAAATCCCTTGCGTGCTTCTTGTGTGTCATTACGACACGTCGTCCGTCACGGCGTCGAAGCGCGGAAGCCCATAGCTTCAGTTGTGGGGAAATAATATTATAATCTGATACTTCTTTATGATATCCGCAGCACTATCGCAGCGAAGTCATACATACGTGTGTAAAAGAATAGGGAAATGGAAGGCGCAGATAGATTCATGTTTTGGACAACGATGCTGCTCGTGATAATTCTCGGTATCGGGCTACTGATTGCATTTGTTTGACCAGATAGTACAGAATTGAGTTACACAGGGGCGAGCAAAACCCAATATCTTGACCACGCTCAAGGAGAGTTTGAGAACACCCGCGGAGATTTCCAAGAGTGTGGGACACAGTCAGCACACTGCACCTTGCAAAAAGTGAGCGGGGGAGAAGACAAATACATCAAGCATGTTTTGCACTCCGCCGCAAACGGAATCATAGAGGAAGCTCTTGAACACGATTACGATGGCATCATTTTCGAGAAGCTCGACGGTATTCGAGACCGTCTTCGGTACGCTGACTGGCATTCGAAGTGAGCGTTCCGTAAGCTCAAGCAGTGTGTCAAGTACAAAGCCAAAGAGCGAGGCGTGTTTGTGAACACGGTGAATCCGAGAAACACCAGTAAGCGGTGTCACGAGTGTGGGTGCGTCCGAGACGACACCCGTCATCGAGGCGAATGCGATTGTCAGCGGTGCGGAAATCAGAATCACGCGGACTACAACGCGGTCTCCGGGCTGTGTCCGGTAGGTAACGAAGTCACAGCGTGAATTTGCGACGGCAAAGCATATTGCGGATCTGTATCTCCGACGGAGCCATCAGTCGTCTCGTAGGAGGAGCATCAGTCAATATGCTGTCAGACCGAAGACGCCGAGCGAGGGCAGACAGCCCTCACCTATACGGGTGAGAGGTCACTGACAAGCACCACCCTCAACGAGCGAACCCGTGAATAGGTGAGCGAAGTGGAGTGGGGTCGTTGACATGTGCAACTCTATTGCGCTCAGCAACCAGGTCAACACAACGAGTTGAACTATTGATCCTGTATGTGAGCATTTAGAATGTATGTGTTTGCTTCATCGTAAACGGTCAGCGCGTTTCTAACACATCGAACAGGTCACCAGGCTATCGTTCGGTATCCACATGTTCTATCTGAATGAGATTTCCCAGCGTGAACGTCTTCATTCCGTTGGGGGTCTCACCAATCCGATTTCTCGGAGGCAAACACTCGTTTAGCTCTCGTCCCTGGTTTCAGACTCCGTCTCAAGCGCCTGCCAATCAACGGAGGTGCCCAACACCTCAGCTAATGAATCAATGGCCTGTTTCAATTCGGTGATCTGTCTCTCCTGGCTTTTGAGTGAGGACTCTAACGTATCGTGTCTGGCTGTCCGTTCCTCAACCACATCGGCCATTTCTTCAAGACGAGCCTCAAGTGTGACTACCTCATCGGCGACAGCAAGACCATGATCGGCTGGATTCGTGAGCATCTTACGATGTGAGAAGATGGCTTCAGAAACACTCTCGCTCCCTTCAGGAAGGTCAAGTGAGAGTGGAGAGACCGACGATTGCTCAGATGGGTCTGTGTTCGTGTCCTGGTCAGTCTCGGCGTTGCGTGTCTCGGTATCAGCGTCATTTGAGCGTTCCATATAGCACAGTTATGACTAAAATGATGTAAAATCCCACGGTAGACTGCCCTGGGTCGGACTCGAATAGATCGAGAGAACCGATTCAGAGTCGTCACGGGAGCTTACATCTTCAATTCCCGTTCGATTTCGAGGCTTCCTGCAGACTTGCAGTAAACAGCCCCTCCAAATCAGCAAGGGGGCAAGAGGTCCACAAGGCCCGACCCACCTGTCGGGACCACAGCCGCTTGAGGCGTGAGGTAGAGCATTCGTTTCAACTCGGCTGAGCGGACATCTCATATTTAGATATCTTATGTCTACTGCACCAGTGACTCCTACTTCGGCCTGTGGGAGCTGGAGTGCTCTAACGCGCACGCCACTCACCGGATAGCCCTGTGCTACCTGTAGAACGCAAGCTCATATGTGGGTGTCACCTAACTGCAAGGGGAACACTCATAGCATTCACACGACACATTACTTATAGAAGCTACCTGTGACTCGGCGTGCCCCAATTCCGCTGCAGGCATTCAAACATCTGATCGACAGCCTCAATCGTCAACAGCTGTCAGCATTTCTTGAGTCATTATATCTCCGCTCAGGCGAGTCAATAACTGTCGTTGAACCATCTGCCTCATCTCACCTAGAGGAAGCGAAGACCAAGCGACTGTTTGTTCATACGGATACATCACGACTCACGCAATTGGCCTCTGAGGATGATGTCGTGTTCTGTCCAGACGCTGCCGTTGATCAAGGTGAGATTGAGACACGCATAATCCGAGAAGATGATCTTCGCAATCGTCTCTTATTTGGAATGGAACCAGAGACAGCGAACACGATCGCGGAGCAATTTTTTGCTCAGCCTGTATGGGCTGAGCAGTATCGACAGGATGAAGAAGACGAACCTGCCGGGGAGACGGAGAAGCAGCAACAAAGTCAGACTACGTTAGATGCAACTCAACTGGTCGAAAAACAGCCGTTTGAAAAGAAAGATATCCAGTCACTGATGATTGTGGGAGTAGTCGTTATGCTTGGAGTTACGGCCGGAAGTATGGGCCTTAGTGGTGAAGACCCATCATTTGAGGAGATATCATCACCAAATGTAACAAACGCGACCCAATCGGCACAGTCGGCCGCTGAGGATGAGGCGATTCCAAACGATGACATTGATGAACCGCTTGCCGCTAACGGCATAGAATTATATGCAGACCGGAATGTCCGGCCCCGACCCAACTGTCAGCGTTCCTTTCTTCACGTGGTGCAGATACAGGTGAACGCGATGAAGCACAATAATAACGATACAAATGATGGACTCTGGGTGGTTCGACAGTTTGCGACTCCACGCAATCGGGAAGCGATTGACTCGTTCTCCAGATTTGTGAGTATCGTCAAAAGTGAGCCATATGCTCCTCTGCTTCGTCACACATCTGCAGAGTTCGAACCAGACCAGTACACCGATAACTTTGCTGAGGTTACAGTTACGACACGAAGGAATGGCAGTGTGACCGGCGAATATGAATTTCAGATGCAGAAGATATCACAGGAGCCATATGAGGGATGCTGGATGACAGGTGGTGTGGGTGTCAATCCGATTGTTGAACCTTCACGTGCTCGTTCGAACACTACCTCAAACACTACTTCATAAGTGCGTTTCTGTAGTGGGTATTTATCCACGACAGTGACGGGAATTGTCTCGCCTGTATCACCCATCTGAAGAGTATGATGAAGGCGTGTATCTTGTGGTCTCCTGACATCCCGACGAGCCCGTTCATGATTAATGAACGCGTCAATATCAGCGAAGCGCTATGCAGTGTTTTGATGAGGTCAGTGCCCTGGTCAACACGTCTCCAACGTTGGCACAGCATCCACTGTCGTTAACTCATCGTACCTCATTCAGCAACACCACAACATTCTAGATTGGTGTCCTGAGGTACGCTCTCGTTGTCACTCTGCATTGCGATCGTAGACACGAGTGTTTTGATGAGAGAGCCTGAGCCTGTGTCATTGGCTCGTCCACTGTGTTTAGTGACTCACTCCCATCGTTTGTTAGCAGTGAGCATTGTCCTCAAACGAGTCGAATTCACGCCCGAGAACTTCTTGACCCTTACCAGTCGTTGGTAATTTGACCAGTTTATATATGCGAACCCAATCAGGCTTGGAACCCCAGTTGACGCGTTCCGTCTCGACTCAAGACAATCACTGTGCTAACAACCGTTGCCACACATCGATATACTGAACCGGAGCAGGGCGTGCTCATGAGAGTGTATGCCTTCTCTCTCAGGACCACTGAAAGAGATCAACCCGGAGTCATTACAGAAGCTGAACTGAACTGAACTGAACTGAGGTGGGGTGAGGTGAGGTGAGTCGAACTTGAAGATCTCCATTCGATTCTAAGGCACATGGCCTGCACCGCCTGTAGAGTCGCTCGTTTTAAACTACCGTGAGCTATATTCGATTTCGCACAGTAGCATGGAACACGAACTAGTGATGATTCCCTCAGAATCTTCGCGACTGCGGTCCCTCATGTCTGCATTCCCTGAACCTGAGTCTGCGAGTACGTTTGGTGATGGAGATTCAGAAATTGAGCTGACATATAACCGAATACATCAAGATTGGTTCCCTCAGTTGGAGGAAAAAATAGAGCAGTATATTTCAGGTAAAGTTCTTCGTGAAGAAGTAATCGCTCATCTTGAGGCAGTTCCCTCATATCGACTATCGGATGGTGCTGCACCACTCACAGGCCGACAGCAGAGGCTTCGACAAGTGGCAGATGATGAGCCAGTCGTGCACAATATGAGCGAGTGGTATGCGTCCGTCCGAAATACGGTAGAGCAGGATCTCGATGACCTGACAGCAGATGAACGGTTACTCAACCGTTTGGGATATCTATTTGGATTTGTGTTGTTCGCTGGCGCATCCTCTCCCAGTGCCATAGTGCGACGACTCCGGTTTGCTTATCAAGTCGTCGGAGTTGAAATCGACTCAATAAACACCACAGGGGGATGTGAAACAACGACATTCACCTGTCCATACCGGAACGTTGGTTCAACGATATATGGCAAACGGACTGTATGTCATGAAAAGCTCGATCGTGTTGATGATGGATATGTTCGGTATCTCCAAAAGCGTGGTATCGATTATCAACGGCCTCGGGGGTGCGACAGTGCGACACAATGTTATTCAGCTGTCTCTCGTTCGAGCCCTGAGCAGTGGTGGCCAAAAACAGACCCGGACGATCTCTCGCGTGAGACCACTGTGCCACCAGAATGAAACCAGCTCATATCAGGCATATTCAGCACGGATATGATGCATGGGCGCGGCCGTATGATTGGTTTGCTCGTTTGACTGCCTCGGTTGGGGGTATCCGTCAGCGGTGTATAGAAGCATTAGAACTCAAGACAGGGGACACGGTCGTTGAATTTGGGTGTGGGCCTGGGATAAATATCGTCAAACTGCAGGAAGCGATTGGCCCCTCAGGAAAGGCGGTTGGAGTCGATATCAGTGCCAACATGTTGTGTCGAGCAAAGGCCCGCGCGGATAAGCACATGAACTCATGTACCGAGTTGATCCAAGCAGATGCGACAGAGCCGCCTGTGCATTCAGTCGACGCTGTCCTCGCAACGTTCGTTTCGTCACTGTTCCCCGACCCATACAGCGTTATCAAAAAGTGGTGCGACCTCGCTGATAGAGTTGTAATTGCCTCCTTTACTCCAGGGTCAAACACAGTAGCGAATATTGGACTGGCTGGGTTTGCACAACTCAATAAGAGATTATTCGATCTCAAACAGAGCAACCCGCTTACTCAACTTCAGAAACGCACAGAAATAGCACACCAAGCACTGAAAGATCATATGAGCACGACAAACCAGGAGGCACATCTGTGGGGAACAATTGGTATTGCTGCTGGAAAGTCATAACCACTGCTAGACGACCGTGGTGTGTGTGATTCTGTCGCAGCGAGTCTTGGACACCAAGTTCTTGTAATCATGGCCGTGTTATCTCAGTATGTCGATACAAAAGGAGTCGTTAGTCAAACTAAATGGCATTTCAAAATCGTTTGGTGACGTAGACGCCGTCGAGAGAGTCAATTTCGAGGTCCGCAAAGGAGAATTTTTCACACTCGTCGGTCCATCAGGAAGCGGCAAGACAACGACGCTCCGGATGATAAGCGGATTTGAGCAACCGACGGCTGGGACCCTCCAAATCGGGGGCCAGCCTATGTCAGCAATTCCTCCTGAGTCCCGTGATACGAACCTCGTATTTCAGCGATTATCGCTGTTTCCACACATGACCGTTGGTGAGAACGTCGGATACGGGCTCAAAAAACGAGGGGTTGACGCATCGGAACGAAAGCGCCGAGTGTCTGAGTATCTCGAACTGGTTGATTTGGGAGAGTTCGAGGAGAGAGATCCAACCGAATTATCCGGAGGCCAACAACAACGAGTTGCACTCGCTCGGGCACTCATTAACGAGCCAGCCGTCCTGTTGCTGGACGAACCACTCTCCAGTCTGGACCGGAAGTTACGAAAACAGATGCAAGTTGAACTCAGGCGTATTCACGAACGTACTGATGGCGCATTCTTTTATGTTACTCACGACCAGGAAGTGGCGATGACTCTCAGTGATCGAATTGCTGTGATGAACGAAGGTCAAATCGAGCAAATTGGACCACCAGAGAAGATATATCGAGAGCCTGCGACGCAATTTGTCGCAGAGTTTATTGGAGACACAAATCTTCTGACAGGGTCCGTCGTCACCCACTCAGGTAACGCGGTAATCCAAATTGGAGGTTCAGGGGGAATTGAGATCCCTGCAGATGGCCACTCAGGGGAAGTTCAAGTCTCGATTCGACCGGAGGATTTCCAGTTGAGTGATACCGGTGTTGAGGCCACTGTGATCGAACGGTTCTTTCAAGGCGACCAGACAAACTATGTCGTGGAGCCAGATATAGATCTCTCACCAATTCAGATTGTTTCGCAGGGAAGTGGACATACAGCCGAGATTGGTGACCAAGTGACAGTTAGTATACTGCCTGGCACGCCGGTCGTGTTTGATTAACTGTTGTAAAATAATACATGCGCTCACATATGACCGCCATTTGATGTGCACGTTTCATGATTAGCACCACCGAATGCAAAAACGGAATAGATGCGGGGATTTATTAATGCGGATTAGCCACATTATATGTATGTCGGACGATACACACACTGCGAGTTCTGAAACGAACACGACGACAGATGGATTCTCTCGGCGTGCAT
>KE356563.1:697921-701051 GCA_000416005.1 Haloquadratum sp. J07HQX50
AGAACATTGAGGAGACGCTCGATGTTAATATCGAAATCACTCCTTCGAGTTCCTCTTCAGAGATGTTCACTCAGTGGAACTCGGGCCAAGACGAGCAATTCGACATTGCCGTCCCGAATAATAATCTCGTCCCAAACTTTATAGAAGCGGATTTAATTGAGCCACTCAATCGGGATATCGTTACAGCCTATGGTGATATGTACGATAAGTTCCAAAATCTGGCCGAAACACAGTTTAGTGCTGATGGTGCAGTTCATGGCGTCCCAGTCCGATTCGGCTGGTATGGGTATGCGTATGATACACGCTCGGTCCCTGACCACGAACCTAGTTACAGTATAATGTTCGAAGAGGACTATGTTGACGCTGACCTCGACGGTGAAATCATCATGTATGATGAGGCAAATAAAACAATGCCAGTGACGGCACTATACATGGGGTTCGAAGAGGCACTTGAGGGTGATCGTATGACCTTCAGCACAGACCAGATCCAACAGATGCGCGACCGCCTCATCGAGCAGAAGCCACGATTGCAAGGATATATTTCATCCGACCCGACATTTATTCAAGAGTTCCAACAAGGGAACTTCCTTGTCGGACATAGCGGCCGAAATGAGATTATCGAAATGCGCGATCAGGGCGCCGATTGGGTCGAGTATGTCGTCCCACAAGAGGGCGCTATGGCATGGTATGAGACGGCCGTCGTTTCATCTGCCTCTGAAAATAAAGACGCTGCATGGGAAGTTGTGAATGAATTCATTGCGCCTGACAACGGAGCAGCATTGGCGAAGGCCGGCTTCTCACCCAGTGTTAATCCAGCAATATCTGAAGAACTGAGCTCTGAAGAAAACAGTCTCTATGGAAGTATCGACCCATCGCGATTGGATGGGATGATTCCATTCAAGGCGATTAGTAGCGACGTTGAAGAAGAATATGAGTCCGCATGGGAAGCTGTTAAGTCTGCATAATGGCCATATCTGATCGAACAGAGGAGTTGCACTCGAGCCTGTCCCAGATATTAACCACAAAACAGGGAAAAGTAGCTATTACTGCAGGACCAGCGACTGTCTGGATCTTGCTGTTACTACTGGCTCCGATGATATTTATGGTGATAGTGAGTTTCCTTGAAGTTAGCCGAGAGACATATGACATTATCTTCGAGCCCACGCTGAAGAACTATCAGGCTCTATTCGACAGCTCTCTTGGATTTTGGGAATCACCATTTGTCAAGGCGCTCTTGCTATCGTATGGAATCGCTATTATTTCGACGATTCTCTGTCTTACTCTTGCATTTCCACTCGCGTATCTACTGGCTAAGCGCGGAGGGCAGACGTTCAAAGTAGTTATTTTCTTGGTTCTACTGCCATTTTTCACTATGTACTTAGTCCGAGCGTACTCGTGGGTTCTGATGTTCGGACAAGGTGGTGTCCTGAACAGCACTCTATTATCGATTGGACTCATCAGCGAGCCAATCGAACTCCTAAATTATGGGGTGTTTGCAATTATTGTCGGACTAACACATGCGTATTTTCCATACATGCTACTGACACTGTATGCAAGTCTCGATGGGATCGACTTTTCACTTGTCGATGCAGCCCGTGATCTCGGTGCCTCTCGAGTCGCAGTTATGAAAGATCATATTCTTCCACTTACCGCGCCAGGAATTGTTGGAGGGAGTCTATTTGTCTTCGTTCCCAGCGTTGGGGCGTTTATTACACCACGTTTCTTAGGCCAAGGAAAAGTCCAAATGATTGGAATCCTCATTGAGGGCCGCGTGAATGGCGGCTACGCGATCGGATACGCGAGCGCCGCCTCAATGTTCGTCCTCATATCGATCGTCGCTGCAATGGTATTGACCTTTCGGTATGTGAGTATCGAAGAGCTGGGAGGAGGATAGCATGGCCACTGAATCGCAGGAGTCGCGAAACACAGATGGAGCGGTTCATGAGAGCCACTCAGGGTTGTTGCACTTTAGAACCGTTGAGCGGATACTCAGTCTCTCTCTCAACACCACTGCAGTTGTCCTGATCGGATTCCTCTGGATTCCATTGGCGATCATGATCTTCCTCTCATTTGCTGAGAATACCACGACAATCTTTCCGTTTGAGGGATTTACTCTCTCAAACTATGCCGTGACGGTCTCCGATGGAGCAATGTGGAATGCAGTACAAGGAAGCTTGTTGATTGCGACCGTTGCTGCGTCAATTGCAACTGTCTTGGGCGTTTTAGCAAGTCTCGCGCTCACTCGGTATGCATTTAAATTCAAGGAACTCTATCGGACGTTCGGGATTATCCCAATGGTGATTCCTGGAATCGTGCTTGGATTGTCGCTCCGGATTTATTTCCAAGAGATTCTTGGAATACTTCCTGGTTTCATGACAGTCGTATTAGCGCATTCATTGTACGGGATTCCATTTGTATTATTAATCGTTAGCGCCAGATTATACAGCTTCGATGAGTCGCTTGAGGAGGCCGCCCGTGACCTCGGTGCCGGTCCACTGGAGACATTCAAAGATATCACACTTCCGGTAATTGCACCAGCCGTTGGAGCCGGGTTCCTGTTTGCTTGGATTCGGTCATTTGAGGATTATATTCGCGCGCTATTCCTAAGCGGACCAAACACCAACGTACTGACCATATGGATGTTTAGCAAAATTAAGAATTTAGACGCCCCAGAATTAAATGTGGTGTCATCTCTGATTGTATTTGGAATAGCAGCAGCACTTGCTATTGCGATGAACTTTGGGAATGTCTCCGGATATGTTGCTGGAACAGTCACTGAAGAGGAGGAGGCGTAAGTTGGCTTACTGTAGGACTCACTCGGCGTTGAGGAATCGGCCTGCCACAGTAGCGTCATGTCTCGGGTGCTGACTCTAGCAATTCAAACGGTAGGTTTTCGCCTCAGGTATTCTCTCAATACGAACTGGTTTTGAGGACTCGTCCGTGTAGTGGAGATATGGCTACCCCAGACGACTTTGGCGCGCGTCTCGAATCAATGACTGACGCGTATCTTTCAGATATCACCGCATGTATGGAGGCACTACCGACATTTCTGCATGCTTATCAAGAAGGTCGGGATCATGAGTCAATTTTAAGTGAGATTGAAACACTTGAGAGCCAGTGTGACCAGCAT
>KE356563.1:701071-705199 GCA_000416005.1 Haloquadratum sp. J07HQX50
GGAGTTGTCTGAGAATACAGCAATCACGGATAAATATCTTCGAGCATATTATATTTGTCAATGAAATTGTAGACAGTAATGAGAGAACTCCTGACAATGTGGCGCGAGACGCGGATGATTATGTTAGTCGCCGTGACAGCAGCGGTGTACGCCGCTGTACTCATTCCATTTCAGACATTTCAAATCATTCCTGGTATCACCAGCATCCGACCAGCAAACGTCTTCCCGGTCGTGTTTGGTATCCTGTTTGGCCCAGCCGCAGCCTGGGGATCTGCTATTGGAAATCTAATTGGTGATATTTTTGGGGGAACATTCGGACCTGGTAGCGTTGGTGGGTTCGTCGGGAATTTTGCCTATGGGCTAGTGGGGTACAAACTCTGGGGGAATCTTTCTCCATTGTCATCAGGTACAGAACCCAACTTTCGGGGTAAGATAGGGCGCCAGCTTGTCGAATACGGGATTATTGCGATTACTGCCTCTGCACTCTGTGCTGTGATTATTTCATGGGTCGTTGACGTGTTAGGGTTGGTTCCGTTCGCTGTTCTTGGGCCAACGATTCTGATTAATAATGCAGTGGCCTCAGTTGTTTTGGGTCCACCGCTGCTCTATCTCACCTATCCACGGATCAAAGAGATGGGGTTGCTCTATCCTGATTTGCTCAGAGGTGACGATCTCCCTTCACCGCGGTCTGGTGTGAATCTGATTAGTGCCTGGGGACTAGTCGCCGTATCACTGCTGTGGCTGGGAGGAGGAATTCTTATCAGTACCGGTGCGGCTCCTGGAGCCATTTCTGTTGCTGTCATCGGAGCCATTGGATTCATCATTTCGGTGATTGGGGCCGGCATGACCAGAGAACGTTTCTCTCGAATGATATAACCAATCAAAGCGTGCAGTCCATGTACTGCCGTCCTGATTGGGTGAGATCACATTCATTGATACAGAGACCCGAACGATCTTAGGGCAAATCTCAGGTACCCACCCTCGTTAATCTGTCAAACTGTCGAGTGACACATTGTATGAACCAGGGAAATTTTACCCCTCGTGTCTGAGAAGTATGAGTGACGAATGGTAAGCGACAATCACTCAATAGCAGCCCGCCTTCGAGACGTCTTCTTTTCTTATGACCGTCAGTCGCAACCTCCTGAGGGGGACTCAACACCAACATCGTCAGAACGAGCGGCCGACGGTGTTCTCAAGAATATTGACCTTGACATACCAGAGGGTGCATTCACCGTCATTTTAGGACCTTCAGGAGGCGGAAAGTCGACTTTGTTGCGAACATTCAATGCGATTATTCCTGATTTTATCACTGGGTCATTTGAGGGTTCTATTGAGGTATTGAATCAAGACACAACCCAGACACGTGTGAGTGACATGGCAACAGATGTTGGGTTCGTGCTGCAAGACTATGAGTCACAATTGTTTGCGACAAGCATTGAATCAGAACTTGCATTTGGCCCTGAAAACATCGCCGTCCCACCTGATGAGATTGCGCAACGAGTCTCCGCGTCTGCCAAGCTTGTTGGCCTTGATCATTTAGACCGCTCTCGCGAACCAGCCGATCTTTCAGGGGGACAAAAGCAGCGACTCGTCTGTGGTGGGGTTGCTGCGATGCATCCACAGATGTTACTCTTAGACGAGCCAACGAGTGATCTTGACCCAAAGGGGACAGGCCAGTTACTCGCAGCCATTCGATCACTAACCGGCACTGAACTCGGGACACGCTCATCTCAAAAGACAGCCACTTCATCTACAGTAGAAACCGACTGGGGAGGGCCAGAGACGATGGTGATGGTGACACATGACATTACTGAAGCGCTACACGCAGATTACGCAGTTATCTTAGCTGACGGAAAAATAACTGACACAGGGCCGGCAGACCAGCTGCTGCGGTCAGCGTCGACACTCCGTGAGCGAGATATTGCAGTACCGCAGTTGGTCGATATATTTGATCGGCTCGGCGTGCCCACGTCTGAGCTCCCATTGTTTGTTCCTGATGCGATTGAGGTGTTTGAGTCCCGAGGCATGGATTGGAATCCAGGGCAACTTACTCTCGATGGAACAGCCCCAGCGGGCACTGGAAGCGCAACGGGTGAAGTGCAATTTACACTAAAGGACGTGAGTTTTAGCTACAACTCGGCAAGTGAAACGATACCAGCTGTTGATGACGTCAGCTTTCAGGTTGAAGCCGGCGAAGTGATTGCACTTATCGGACACAATGGCTCGGGCAAAACCACATTAGCAAAACAACTCAATGGTCTCCTCACTCCTGATAGTGGGTCAGTCGAGTTCGAAGGAAGAGATATCTCCACATATTCGATGTCGGAAATCGGGCAATCGGTCGGATTTGTATTTCAGAATCCTGACCATCAGATATTCGCCGACACCGTTCGCAAGGAAGTCGAATTTGGTCCCAGAAATTTCGATATTCAAGAATCTGAACTACAAACAAGAGTTGATTCCGCTCTTGAAACGGTCGGCCTCTCTGAGCATGAAAATGCAGATCCATTTAATCTCTCCAAAGGGCAGCGCCAGCGAGTTGCGCTTGCAAGTATCTTGGCTACCCAACCCCGGATACTCATTTTTGATGAGCCAACGACCGGACTTGATGCTGCTCAGCGTGATTCGTTCATGTCACTCATCACTCGGTTAAACCGAGAGGAAAATCTCACTGTCATTATGATTACTCACTCCATGCAGACTGTCGCACAGTACGCGCCCCGTTCAATCGTGCTGCGCGATGGCTCAATTGTATATGATGGGTCAACGCGTGCGCTCTTTGCCGATATGGAGCGTCTTGAGATGAATAATC
This sequence comes from Haloquadratum sp. J07HQX50, assembly GCA_000416005.1. Taxonomy (GTDB): domain Archaea; phylum Halobacteriota; class Halobacteria; order Halobacteriales; family Haloferacaceae; genus Haloquadratum. The sequence continues at coordinate 703,884 of KE356563.1, forward strand.
TACGCCCCCCACCGGTGGTAAACCTCGCACAGAAGCTCTCATCTCGCAGTGAGAAACTATCGTCGTCACTTCCGCTATCAGTACACGAATTCATCGACTGCGTTAACGACACGGTGTCGACAAGAAAATGAGTCGGAGTTCTCTTTATATCAATCGCGACAGCACCCTGCACCGTCTGGACCCGCGGAGTACATTAGCTGGAATCATCGGGCTATTTATCGCCGGATATATTTTTGATCATCCCGCGTTCGCCGGGGTTCCAATGCTCGTTGGATTTACTATACTAGTACTCGTTGGTGGATGGCCAAATCTGAGACGCCTCACTCCAATTATTGTGGCGTTATTTAGCGTCGGATTAGCCGTCTGGCCCTTTTTTACTCCAGCCGGGGGATCAACACTGATCGCGTTTGGGCCGGTCGCACTCACCGAACGAGAGATATTTTTCGCCTTGGGTCGATCGGAGCGAATTGCGACATTCATATTCGGTGGATTGATATTTGTGACAACGACGACAAACGAAGAGATTGTGCGTGGACTCCGCCAGTTGGGGTTTCCCTATGTATTTTGTTTTGCTATCGGCACAGCTCTTCGACTTTTCCCGACGTTTATTGATGCTGCACAGACTGTCAGGCAAGCACAAGAGGCTCGCGGACTAGACATTCAGAGTGGTGGACTGCGCGACAGACTCCGTAACTACATCCCGCTGCTTATTCCAGTGTTTATGACAGCCTTTCGAAATGTGACCACACAGTCGATGGCACTCGAAGCACGAGGATTCGATACTCAACGACAGCGCACATTCTATAATAAAACGTCTCTCAAGAGAGTCGACTGGGCAGTTATTCTGGTCGCCTTCGTTGTCGCGGTGACTGCTGTCTGGCTGCGTACACAAGGGTTCGGTACACTTTGACATCACTCATCGTCCAGATCCATGACGACTGCAGTATGCGTTCGAGAGGCGATTCATACTTTTCACTCAGTCGGGTGATAGCCAGGGTGAGTTGGTCACCACATCAGCCGGCACAGTTAGCTCTCACTGATATATCGAAACATGCAATATGTGCGAAGTCTTAATTACGCATCGTAATCCGCAATTACCAGTTGAGCGACGTTCACCGCATTAGAGATAGCGGTCTGAAATCCGGCTTCAAACCCATCAGTAAACATATTTTCGGATGCAGACGTATCATCAATCGGGCGGTCAAAGTTCGAGATACCTCTAATGGATAGATACTGCGAGAGACGGTCATGTCGCTCAAGACCTGTCGCCGTTCCGAAGTCTTCCATCTCGGTGATGAGATATGAGTCCAGGCCAT
>KE356563.1:705219-707140 GCA_000416005.1 Haloquadratum sp. J07HQX50
GAATTTTTCTAATACTATTGACGTTATCATCAATCATACCGAGCGATTCGCACAAGAAGTTCACATGATGAAACCCGCCAGCGAGGCAGATGTGTTCGCTGATCTTGAGTCGACAGCTGTAGATATCGTGCAAATGATTACCCAGTTCACTCAACTTATCACGGGGTTCATCGCCGGATTGACGACTGGAGAGGGTGCCACAGAGTTGGGTGATCATATACGAGAGATCAAGCAGATTGAAAGTCGCTGTGATCACGCGCGTAACGACATTATTCAAACAGTCTTTGAGGAACCACGGCAAACTGAGCCACTGATCTACCGTGAACTGGCCAATCTACTTGACAAGGTTCCAAATACAATCGAAGATGTCGGAGACCAGATAATTATCATTGCAAATGACGAACCGAACATAATGACTGATATCACCGACAGACATGATTGAGCGACTTGCGAAGGGCTAACGGGAATTCTTCAGGCAATCCACGGGAGTGCGACCGTGAGCCGTCTACTCCACGGTTGTGATAATCATTAATAAAGAGAATATCGATACGAACGTGCTCACAAATACGTTAAACGAGGCGAAGTTCGTGTCCCCACCAAGTTCTGTTGAGAACACGTACGTCGAAACAGCCGTTGGAGTTGCAAACATCACCACTGCAGCCGTGAATACGGCGGGATTATCTACCAGCACACCGAACACTACCGCAGCAACAATTGGCATGAGAGCGAGTTTTATCACGAGTATTGAGACAGTGAGATACGTATCTGATCGCAGGCCCCGAGTCTGGAATGAAGCACCGACGCAAACCAACGCCAGTGGAAGAGCAAACATGCCAGCGAAATCAAGCCCCGAAATAATTATTATCGGGGGCGTAGCCGACAATTCACCGATGAGAATGCCTGCAATCAGAGCAAAGAGAATAGGATTGCTGGCCAATTGAGACATCTCCGATCGGATCGTCGTACTACCCTCATTAATCGATGTCAGAACAAGAATTGTGAGAGCGACCTGTGTGAGTGAGACGACACCAAGTATAAGTGAGGCCACTGCAGTGATTTCTTCATCAAATGTTGCTGCAACCAGCGGAAATCCGAGGTATCCGAGATTAGAGTGATATGACTGCACGGTCGCGACGCTCTGTCGTGCAGGTTCATTGATCCGGTGATAGAGGACCTTGGCCACCCCGAACGTCACAAACAGCGTCGCCAAGGAACCGAATAATAACGATGGTGTCATCAAAGTCGTAATTGAGCGATTAAATGTTGAGACGAAAATGAGCGACGGAAGTGCAAGAATATATGTTATTCGATTGAGAGTATCTGTACGACGTTCGTTTAATACACCCCAATGTCGGAGGGCAGTTCCGAGTATCAAAACGACCATCATACCAGCCAACCGACTCATCACCGACACATCACATAAAGAATCCACAGCGGATTAGATGGTTCGATTCGTCTGTGATTGAGGCGAGTGCTCGATAGTCACTTGGAGATCTTCAATCGCGATGACTCCAAGCTAGTTTCTCGAGCCAATTGAACCCCGAACCGGTTCAGAACGACAATCATGACAGTATCCATTTCAGTCCGAACCCAGAGATCGTCGTGAGTTGGTCGTATTACTTGATTCCTGCTCTGCGCCACCAAGCACCTCAAATATACCAACTGTTCCACTCACTTCGAACCCATGAGCAAGACAGTATCTGTTGGACTGTCGGTGGGTGAAACAAAACCCCCTCTGGGCCCAGTCGCCAGCTCTTTTTGAGTCATCTGCTTCTGGATTTTCCTCTGCATCATTAGCGAGGTCACCAAGGCTAACTGAGGAGTCGCGACTAATTGAGCTGGGAGGTACCTCGGGGTCAAATGAGGTGGTTCGAGACGTAGAGCGTCATCACGGAAATATTCGACTTCCAATCAGGAACTC
>KE356563.1:708058-710649 GCA_000416005.1 Haloquadratum sp. J07HQX50
CGCACAGTCACCGCAGTAATCGCTCATCTTATCAATATAATTGGCGGAGGCAACGTACGGTTTCGTCGCAAAAACGCCCTCTCCGTATTGACCCATCTCGATCACATTCGGGGTCGTGACCCAGTGATATGCGTCGACATAAGTCGCATTGAACCATTCGTTCAGTTCTGATGGTTCGACCCCCCACAACGTTGCGAAATTAGCCAATACCATCAGTCGCTGGATGTGGTGGGAGTATCCTCGTTGGTCAACGCCTTCGACAGTCTGTTTGAGGCAATTCATCTTTGTGTCAGCACTCCAGTACAGCGACGGGAGTTCATTGTGAGCGTCGAGCTGGTTTGCATCGGCAAGATCAGGCATTGCGTGTCGATATACATGACGCATGAACTCGCGCCAGCCGAGCATCTGTCTAATGACCCCTTCGGCCGAGTTGAGCTCGATATCATCTGAGCTGTGATATGCGTCTTCAATCTCGGTGATCACCTCCCATGGATGAAGGAGTCCCATATTAATCGCTGACCCCAGTAATGCATGAGACATTGCCCACTCATCAGTTCGCATAGCATCCTGGTATGGGCCAAAATCAGGAAGTCGTTCGTCAATAAAGTGCCGAAGCTTCTGGACTGCTTGTTTTCGTGTGACCGGCCAAACAAGTGTTGAGTCGTCTCCCCACGTGTCGAACTCGTCTGAGACCCAGGCACTCGTTTCTTCAGTCAGTGAATCGTGCTCAAGATCGATAACAGATGGTGCCTCCCAATCATCGGGTGGGAACTCTTGATTTTCGTCATCATAGTTCCACTCATCACCGGTCGGAGTTCCATCAGGTTCCATGAGGACGCCAGATTCGCGACGCATCCAGCGATAGAAGTTCTCATGTCGAAATGTGTCGGTCTCCGAATCATTGGCCCATTCATCGAACGCTTTCCGTGTGCTGATGAATAACTCATTTGGGACGACACGCAGATTTCCATCGGCTTTCTCGACGAGCTCTCGGAATCGTGTACTGCTTTTGTAGCTTGGCGACCGCATCAAGACGAGTTCATCGTCAGGGTACTCTGCAAAGTACTGCTTGAGACCTGCCCCGAACGAGTCAGATTTGATGTAAATAACCTCATAACCGCGGTCACGGAGCTCATCTCGCAGATGTCGCATGCCGCTGAAGATAATCGTGAGTTTATCATGATGATAGAACTTCCGCCGTGCAAAGTCATGAGCCTCTATCATCAAGACCCGCGATCCGGCGTCGGCGCGAGAGATGGGACCAACCTCAGGGTGAAGATGTGTTCCTAAGAGCCATGGAACCGATTGTGAGTCATCCATGGGGTAAGTATCGACGTCCCCAACTGCAGGCTGTATCATTGTGTGAGATTATGTCGCCGTGTATTTGGGTCCAATGGTCAGCTCAGCTCAGTTCACTCGCACACACATACAAAGATCATGACACTATCCGACAATTCAGCTGCGGAGCTTCATATTGGATGGTCCCCAGAGCAAGTCATGCCTGAGGATTTATTGGCTCTCTGTATCAGTATCTCCGATGATCATCTCATAATCTGGCGGGTGATGTGAGTCAACTAACACTCGCATCCAAGTCGTGTCGATCTCAAAAAAAGTGCTATTCGGGTCGATTAAGTACTTACTCCTGCCATATTTCTGTATATAGAGTTCTTCAGCGTGCTCAGCATCTCTCCCAGTGATTTCTCTGGCTTCACCCTCAATCTGGATATCATTCGTGTAATTCGTGACGACGAGTGCCACGCGGGGGTTCTCTATTAGATTGTGATATTTTCGATATGTTGTTGCAGTGTTCACATAGATAGTATACTCCTCATCGCACACGAATCGCACTGTTGCTGCCTCAGGCTGACCTCCTGATGAGGCCGTCGCCAGGGTGCATGCCTCAGCCTCGGTGAGGAGTTCTGATGCAATAGCTTCCGCCCTGTCAGTAGTCATCAACGCTGATACACACGGTGTAAATAAAGAGATATGCGGTTGATATTGTGGGTTTGTTCATCCACCTTGGTCATCGTGCGCTCGGGATGAGTGCTCTAAGCATCCACGAATCTTGCTCTTATGAGGCACCACGTTGAGTTATAATAACGCTACCGAGTACGAGTGCCCCGCCACAAAGCAACGAGAGCGTCATTTTTTCATTCAAAAAAAGGACGCCAAGAGCGACGGTTACAAGCGGCTCAACAGTACTAATAATGCCAACACGACTTGCCTCGAGCCGGAGAATGCCCTCGTAGAATAGTAAGTGTGGAATAACAGTTGAGATGATTGTCAGCCCGAAAATTATCGCCCAGTGAGAGATCTCCGTGGGCATAGAGATTCCACCCTCAACGAATCCATACCCTACCATCCAGATGCTGGTCGTCACAAGAATTCCCAATGATAGGCTCTTGGGTGAGACATCTGCGGTAGCTATTCGACTGCCGAGCGTGTAAAACGCATAACAGAGAGCGGCGAGCAACGCCAGTAGCACCCCACGTATATCGATTCCACCGGTGTCAATGCCGATGATCAGTATAACACCCGTGATAGACATCATTAATGCAAGTAACTTGAACATCTCGAGCGATTCAGTCGAG
>KE356563.1:710669-712755 GCA_000416005.1 Haloquadratum sp. J07HQX50
CGATCGTCATTGCAAAATACACTCCGCCTAATATAGAACATATCGCCCATTGGTTTGTCGAATGTGGGATATTCCAGTTATTCAGGTACGCAACTATCGCAACTCCCACACTTGCAAACACAAACCGAGCAGGAAGTAGTGTCGTCAACTCAAGATTAGCAAGGCGTGCAAGCTCACCGAAGACGCCAATTGTCCCGAAGCCACCAGCGGCAGTCGCGATTAATATGGTACCAGTAGTTACATCCTTCACGTGAAATCTGTCGACTCAATATTCGACGTGTGAACAGACGAGTGTCCATACTCAAATATCTGAGTGACCGAACAGAGTTGGCTCAAGGCACCCTGAATAAAGCTGGTTCAAAGTAAGCAATGGTTCCGAGTTCGCCTCTCCGGCGACTTGATTGGAACAGCTCACGTCACATGAGACAGTGACCACAGACCGTCCGGTTCAGACCTGACGAGCAAACTCCCTCGTCGATTCCAGACGCTCTGCATTCGGTTCTGAAGTCGAACATTCAACCGCAGCTACTGCGTTCTGGTCTGTTGGGATATTCCAGTCTTTCGTATTATTACCCACGAGTAAAATCACATACTCAAAAGTACTCACAGTATTCGCTCTGTGCGGTGGAATCATACATTTCTGCAAGTGAATCAGCAAATCACTGTGTGTTCCTTATCGAGTGGTATAGGACTCAGCTAAGCGAACCATATGGATATTGCAATTCCCTCAGTTGTCATGTGATATCTATATCGAAATTAGAATCATATCTGGTTTGATTGAGGTGTGATCTGCGATTTCGACAGAACTCGTGACCGGAAGCTGCCTCAGTTCGCCTCTTGGCCGCCTACTCTCGTCTTACGACCACCTGTTTCGGAGTCTGCTACCAGTGTTGCCACTCGGAATCTCGGCACGGGTCAGGCTATGCGGCTCACGACCCAGTACCGGTGTCCCTCTTGAACACCGTCAGTGCGTTATCGGCCGGCGCGAACAGCATATCTGCACTCCCCGGTCAGTTCGACTTGCACCAGCAAATCAACTGTTCGCCAGATTGGGCACGGCAGATAGCCAAACACAAATGAAAAGAGTCGCAACCCAGAAGTCCAGCAGTGATATCGCCATTATCCGCCATAGTCCCGCAAAAGGCCACGAAACAAAGAGGACACGTCCGGCAGTAGATGTGTGGAGTTCCTCGGGGCCAGATGGTTGAGATACGAAGCGTCTCATCATCACGGGAACTCACGTCTTCGACTCCCAAACAAAGCCGAGGCACTCGCCCTACTCCGCCTGTGGATCGACGTCAGAGAAAGGGCTCAGGTGCGACTCTCGTCGCGCCTACAACTGTAACCGACAATATTCATTCAAGATATTCTTAAAGCAGCGGAGCCGCCGTCTGAGGAGCACTCGTTGGTCAGACTCGGTTAGATTCGTGGTGTCTCTCGACAATCGAGTTCGCTCTATGTCGACAATCTTGACATGACCACGATGGGCAAAGTTGATGAGGTATTGAAACTGACTCTGATAATAGAGTGGTTCAACTATTGCGACACCCCGAATCGAATCTGTAGTCGTCTACATTGAGAATGTAGGCTTAGCTGTTGATGTACAACACGCGGCTACATGATGATATATCAGAAATAATATTCTTCCATGACGACCTACAAATCAGTTCCAGCCACCGACCGTGCTCGATATCAGCAGATACTGGATTACGCATTTAGCCCTGCAAAAGAGCCATCCGAATCGGTGGATAGTGGACCATGGCCACCAGATTTGTTCCAGCCCAGAGGAATTTACTCTGAAGGGAGCCTCCAGAGCACTTGCAAACTGTATGACCTGCGAGTGTGGATTGAGAATGAACAGGTCGAGATAGGCGGTCTCGGAGGTGTCGCCACTGCGCCAACTGCACGTCGCCAAGGGCGCGTGCGTGAGCTCTGTCGCGAGGTCCTGAGTGAATACGGTGACCGAGGAATTTCACTGGTGACACTATGGCCCTTCCAGACGAGTTTTTATGCCACATTCGGATGGGCGACGAGCCATTTTGCTGCGGAGTACTGTTGTGCATCAAGTATTCTACCCTCATACTCA
>KE356563.1:716260-717388 GCA_000416005.1 Haloquadratum sp. J07HQX50
TCTGATATAGCTGTGATACCCTCAGGAGGGTAAAGAGTGTCAGCGACTATCGAACGAGCCCTCTGGTATATGCTGAGATGACTTCACTCCCGATCACAATCAATAAAATAACCAACAAAACCGTTGAGACAGACTGCCATGCAAAGGCGTTTACAGCTCGGAAGAGTTGAACACCAATCCCACCGGCACCGACAAATCCTAAGACTGTCGAGTCGCGGATATTGATATCCCATCGATAAACAGAGAGCCCAATTAGAGCAGGTTTTATCTGTGGTAAAATTCCGTATAATAGCACCTGTGCTGGAGACGCACCAGTCGCTCGTATTGCTTTGACCTGTCCAAAGTCAATTTCCTCGATCTCCTCACCGAGCAATTTGCCGAGGAATCCAACTGAACGAAACGCGATGGCCACTGCACCGGCTAACGGCCCTGCACCGAATGCGACGACGAAGATCAGCGCCCAAATAATCGTATTCACTGAGCGGCTGACTGTCACGATTACTTTCCCTAACCAGAAAGTGAATCTATTTATTGTCGTATTCTCAGCGGCGATGAGCGCGACGGGAATCGATAAAATCAGTGCACCGGTCGTCCCTAATGCTGCGATATGTATTGTCTCGATAAGAGGAGAAATAATCGTCGGAGTGTAACCAACGTCCGGCGGATACATTCGTGTAAGTAGATCAGCAATTTCCCGAGGGATTGTCTCTGCATTCACAAACCCAATTTCCATGTACTCCCAAGAACCGATGACGACAACTGTTGTCAAAAGCAGACCGATAAATCGCCCTAAACGTCTACGTTGGTCGAAACGGTCCCATGCACGGTCATCGATAGCCATCTATTGATACCTCCGACGTACGACAGCACTTACTCCTTCAGCTACCAAGACAACAAGAATAATCGCCAGCAGAATTGCTGAGACATACTGATAGTCGTAACGATTAAATGCAGTCACAAGGACAGACCCGATTCCCCCTGCACCGACGATTCCGACAATTGTCGAGGTTCGAATATTTATGTCCCACCGATAAACCGATAGCCCAGCAAAGCGAGGAATGATCTGCGGAATTACCGCATAGACAAGCGTTTGAACGGGTGAGGCACCAGTTGACCGAACTGCATCAA
>KE356563.1:717408-718546 GCA_000416005.1 Haloquadratum sp. J07HQX50
TGCTCCGATTAACCCGGGCCTCAACTATCAACTCTCTTCCAGTTCATATCGCAGATACCACCACTCAGGTAGGGTTAACCGATCCAGTTCTCGACGAAAATAATGGAAAATTCACGCTCAATGTCTCTGATGGACGACTTACGCTCGATAAAATCGATGATGATCCGGAATCGGCTCCTATCAGAATTAGCATTGGAGAATTATCACAGTTATTAATCGGTGCACGGACTATTGAAGAACTCGTGCGTGAAGACAACTGCGACGTTCGAGATGACGAAGCACTGGACGCTCTTAGGGGGATTTCAGATAGCCGACAGGTGTACCACGACGAGTTTTATTAATCAAATTTCATTCGGATGAGAGGTGCATTTTGCGCATCAACAGCGGCATATAGCTCGTTTTTTTCTGGGTTTTGCGCTATATCCCGGACTCGTGAATTTCTCTCAGTGAGTAGTCCGGGTTGTTGAGTAGCTTCATCATCTCCGACCTCAAACCGCGCAACGTACCGCGATGCGAGTCCAGCAACCAGCAATGATAGCCCCCAATCGCGAGGTCGTGAACCTGTATAGAAACATATTCCGCTCGGAGGAAACCCACCACTACCACATGGCCACGAGGCGACTGGGTTGCGGATATCAGCCCGTGATTCGTGACTATCACCGACTTGCTCTGTTGTTCCATATCGACAGCTGTTATCAGCAATTGGCCATCCGTAGTTTTCACCGGCGCGTATGATATTGATTTCATCTCCGTCTTTCTCACCGAATTCACTCTCCCAAATCTTCCCTGTCCCTGGGTGGCGAGCGAGTCCTTGTCCGTTCCGGTGCCCATAGCTGTAGATCGCATCTTTCGCTCCTGGCGTCTGTATAAATGGGTTTGATCGTGGAATTGAGCCATCTGGTTGAAGTCGGATTACCGTCCCAAGCTCACTTGAGAGCTGCTGTGCAACATGTTCAGGGCCGAAATTCTTGAACTGCCTGTCACCAATGGTTTGATATATCATGTTATCTGCCCCAAAAACGACGCGAGATCCATAGTGCGCAGCCCTGCCGAGAAAAGGCCCCGCGATATAGAGTCGCTCAAACTCTTCTAATCGTGAGCGACTCCGATTAACTCGCCCACGACCAAGATGAGTTGC
>KE356563.1:720268-722486 GCA_000416005.1 Haloquadratum sp. J07HQX50
CAGGTTTGAGATTATATCGATACGCAACCGGGCCATTCGGGAACGGATTCGATGCCCAGACAACTTTGAAATCATCGTAGCTAAGATTGCTCTCAGCTTCGACTGTGTCGACGAAACATGTAGAACAAATTGGACCTGCATCGTAATCGCCAGCAGCAATACCCCGTGTCGTATTTCCATGTCCCCCAGAGAAATTCACTTTATAGTCTTCCTCGGGTGTCACATTGTAATATTGGTCGAATAGTGCCGATGGTGCTTGGTGACCAGAGTTTGAGGCAGGCTCAGAGTGAGCCATGCGAACATCATCCCGTGCAAAATCTTCGACACTCTGTATGTCATGTTCATCTGCACGGGTTGTTGCGAACAGCCGATAGCCAAACGCAGAATCCGGAGTGAGACCCACGGCAAACGGAACAGCATCAGCTAGATTTACTGCAAACGCTGTCGTGCCTGTAGAGAAATTAGCGATGTGTGCTCGCTCAGATCGCATCGCTTCAACGGATGCTGCATAACTATTGACTTTATTGAATTCAACCTCCTTGCCAGTTTCTTCGCGAACGCGGTCAAAGACCGCCTTGAAGTCTTCTTCATATCTACCTTGGACGTCCTCACTCGGGGATTCTGTAAAAACGAGCGTATCTGGATCCAATAATTCACTCTCTGAGTCTGGCGTCTCCGGTACAGCACTACCGTGTGGAACTTCGGAGACATCCCGACTCCCCATGTTTTCAAGATCTGTTGTTGATCCCCGCTCATAGCCCTCATCGATCAGTGGTGTGCTGAGATAATTATTTTCATCCCAGCCAGGTGAGGCGAGATCGAAACCTGACTTTTTGAGCAGCGGGTCTGTTGCTGATTCGCTCGTGTCGTCTGAACCACTACTTCCACTACTATTATTCGTACTCCCTGCGCACCCTGCTAGCCCTGCGATAACTGCCGCTGCAGAGCTTTTCAAAAATACCCGACGTCGTGAGGCATCTTTCGGAGCCATCGTGTAAACACGCGATTTGGATATAAATGAAGGTATGTAATATCTATATATATGGTTACATATTGTATATTTTTTGCATATGTATATATATTCCAATTGATCCCGGACAGGCCTGAAATCTCAAAAAGCTGTTAGGGCCAACCCCTGCGATGAGATTTGAGCCCTCTGAGTTATATCAGCAAGTGCACATATATCAGACTCTGTCGGGGATGATATCCGGGTTGAACACTGTATCAAAATAGCAGATTTTGTTTGTGTTGCCCACGATCCAACTATGATCCCTCTGTGAAAGATTGTCAAGTATAGCTGCAGCGTCCACCCTGCCACACTGTGTTACTCCAGCGAGACACGATACTTTCTAAGAGATGCCTGCGCGTGCCGTGCAGATATGTTCAAACGTGATATCCTCCCGCAACTCAAAACGCAGGCTTCCCACGCAGTGTTGGCTGGGCAGATCAGGTCAGGTTAGGTTAATCTTGAAGCGTGGGAGTCAAAGGTTTGCTGGACGGCCAGCCGGTGGGTTTGAGAGCTGTGACTCGGCCTCCCCATCGTATAGAGGGTGTTGAGCGAGTTGTTCCACGATTGTCGGCGTGGTCAGTTGGCTTCGCTCTTGATCTCGACTCAGAGCCGTAGCCGTGGCGACCACCGAGTCAACTGCCAGTTCTCTACACACATTGTGAGTGTTTTGTCAGTTCAATTGTCGGATTCATGTGGTGGTAAAAGACACCAGTATTCTCATTGAATCTCGATAATTCTGACATCGCGGTTAGCAACACAGACAAATGCTCAGTTGATACGCTTCGACAGCGTGCATCTCAGACCCACCTCTTCTATAGGAGCCGACATGTTGCGTGAGCTGGAAACTGTCGGAGAGGCTCTCTGTCGCCAGCAACGAAATCAGTGAGTAACGATTGAGTGTGCTTCGTCATCGCGCACATATGCAGAAGCCCAGAACAACGGGGACTCTCACAGGGACGTTTAATTCGCGATCGATTATACTACGGCTACCTCGTATCGTGATGCTAAGCTACGCCGGGCGGTGATGCAGTTGGAAGAGAGATGAGCCAGAGACTGATAGCTGTGTAAAATACCATTACGACGACAAACGGATATTGGCTGCGAATTGCTTGTAATCTGCTCGAAAAGAGGCAGTATGCGATAGAGTGAGCTACCCAGATCGCAAGGACATGTCCAGCCAGTATACAGACAATGTTTATTCCAGCAAAC
>KE356563.1:726301-729720 GCA_000416005.1 Haloquadratum sp. J07HQX50
TCACTCCTGAGGCCTCACTATGTTGTGTCCACACAGCACCAGCTGGCAAATTTCGTTTCTCTTGCCTTCCTGCGAGGGTCAGCTATGGTTCGAATTCGTACTTCGCAATATGTTTGTGAAGTCATTTCACAACGGCCATAACCCGACAGCTTCTGTCGCACAACAACAGATTTGGAGAGAACTCACAGTTCCGCCCTGTCAAACGATCAGCGAGGGAATTGAACTGTGTGAACTCCCCCGACCTACTCAGTCACTGCATCTGTCGTAGCGGCTCCAGTGAGGACGGAGTTTCTACTCTCTTGACTGAACTTTCTGCTTCAACAACACTGTTTGCAGGCAGTACGTCTCAACGACGCCTGCCCGCAGAGACACCAGTCTCCACAGGCATTCGTTCGGACTGTCCCAGAACTCTGACCGTTCGAACACCGACAAATCACTGATCATGAAAGTATCAAACAACTCACGTTCAAGAAAGAGTCAACTGGTGAGTTGTATGCGTCCTTCGCTGTGGACGACAAAGCGGGACCCAAGAAACCGTCGCGAGAGGCGTTACCACCGATGAGATGGTGGTATCGACGCCTCTGTCCACGATGCGGACACCACAGCATCAACTCACTTGATCTCACAAACGAACGCGAGAGGCTACAACGGGAGCAACGGAACCTCTCCCGCAAGGAACGTCGCTCTGCCAACTGGGAAAAACAGTGGCAAACAGTTGCAGAGTGTCACCAGCAAATCAAGCGCAAGCGGTGTGACTTCCTGGACACACTTTCAGCATACTACGCACGAGAATATGAGTTGGTGGCGGTCGAAGACCTTGACGCGAAAGAGATACTGGAATTAGCGAGAAATAGCCGTAACACAGCGTCAGCGGCGTGGAATATCTTCATTGGTTTGCTTATATACAAATGCAAGCCTGAAGGCACGTATTTTGTGGAGGTTGACCCGGAAGACACGACGAAAGAATGTGCGTCATGCGAAGTCAAAACAGACAATTCGCTATAGGTAGGTGAACATTCCTGTCCTGGCTGTGGGTTTGAGGCGGACAGAGATGCAAATGCGGCTGTCAATATTCTTTTTCTCGGCCCCTCGAAACTTGGAGTCCGACACTCCGAGGGAACGTCCTCAAAATCGCGGACCGATTCTGATGTGCGAACGAGAGCTTCGCTCCCGTCAGCGCCTGTGGAGACTATGCTCCCTGTGGACATGGATGACATGCATGAACTGTCTGCAAAACGCGTCGTCGAAGCAGGAACTTCCTTCCGAAAGGAGCGAAGCCCTGTGTTAAGGAAGTCGCCGTCGGCGACTGAGTAGGCAGGGGTAGTTCACAGCTTGTGTTAGTTGTCTCTTATTGGGTCTAGCAAAGCTGCCTCGCCTCTGTTTTCTACTCGCCGGAGGGGAGTTGAGCCTGTATTCGTTACATCCACTGTTTGAAAGATATATGACGGCGACATATCAGAACAGGAGATATCTGCTGAAAGTGTGATCGAATGGTGTCACGGTCTTCGCCTCTCGACTGTCTTCAAAGAGTGAGTTGAAATTATCGCGAATACAGAACAAGACAAACCTGAGTTCGGCGATTTCCGTTCGTTTCTGACGAGTTGTCCCGCCTGTCAATCTCTCAGCATTCGACAGCTGTCGATAGTAGGGATAGTGGATTGCGGAAACCCTTTTAATCCTCGTGGACACCTTCGTGACAATGACTGCAGGTGGTCCGACGTGACGATGGAGGACCGGATCGAGGAACTCCGTGAAATGCGTGAGCGAGCGCTTCAAGGAGGAGGCAAAGAGCGAGTTGCCGCCCAACATAAAAAAGGAAAGATGACCGCCCGCGAGCGCGTTGAGTACTTTCTCGATACAGACACATTTCGCGAATTTGACCAGTTCCGAACACATCGAAGCCACAACTTTGGTATGGAGGAACGACAGCTCCCCGGCGATGGTGTCGTTACTGGGTATGGAGAGGTCGATGGGCGCAAAACGTTCGTATTTGCCCACGATTTCACCGTGTTTGGTGGCTCGCTTGGTGAGGTGTTCTCTGAGAAAATTGCGAAACTAATCGACAAAGCTGTTGATGTTGGTGCGCCAATTGTCGGATTAAACGATTCTGCAGGTGCCCGAATTCAGGAGGGTGTCCAATCACTTGGTGGGTTTGGTGAGATATTCCGACGGAACACCGAAGCATCTGGAGTAATTCCACAGATTTCTGCAATTATGGGGCCCTGTGCGGGAGGAGCTGTTTATTCCCCAGCACTCACAGATTTTACCTTTATGATCGAAGAAACGAGTCAAATGTTTATTACTGGGCCAGACGTCATCGAAACGGTAACCGGCGAAGAGGTGACATTCGAAGAGTTAGGTGGGGCGGTGACGCACGGATCGAAGTCGGGCGTGGCTCACTTTATTTGTGAATCAGAGAAACAAGCTCTTGATGACATTCGCTATCTTCTCTCGTATCTTCCCGCAAATAACGTCGAGACACCGCCTCGAGTGGAGCCGTGGGATGACCCTGACCGCGTAGATGAATCGTTAGTTCACGTAGTGCCAGACAAGCCACGGAAGCCATACGATATGCGTGCAATCATTGATGGAGTATTAGATCAAGACTCATTCTTTGAGGTACACAGACAATTCGCAAAAAATATTTTAGTTGGCTTCGCACGATTGGATGGTCGTTCTGTTGGCATTGTCGCCAATCAGCCACAAGCCGATGCAGGGACACTTAATATTGAGGCGTCTGAGAAGGCAGCGCGGTTCGTACGGTTCTGCGACAGCTTTAATATCCCAATCGTGACTTTCGTTGATGTTCCAGGGTTCTTGCCTGGGACAGATCAGGAGCATAACGGTATTATCCGACATGGAGCAAAGCTCCTGTACGCATACTCGGAAGCGACAGTCCCGCTGATGACGGTTATCACTCGGAAAGCATATGGTGGTGCATATGACGTGATGGCCTCGAAACACCTCGGTGCAGATGTTAACTACGCGTGGCCAACAGCGGAAATTGCGGTAATGGGTCCGCAAGGTGCAGTTAACGTCCTGTACAGCGAGGAGTTGGCGGCTGCTTCAGATCCAGACTCTCGCCGTGAAGAATTGATTGAGGAGTACCGAGAGGAATTTGCCAATCCCTACACGGCCGCTGACCGTGGATTTATCGACGCCGTGATTGAACCGACAGAGACACGATCGCGATTGGTCGATGATATTGAAATGCTCTCCTCAAAGAGACAGTCACAGCCAAATAAGAAGCACGGTAATCTTCCGATATGAGTTCGCCAGAGAGTATTAGAGTGAGAGTCGATCAGCAGGCGACAGATGCGGAGGTGGCAGCAATTTCGGCTACCATTGAAATTATTTACCAACAGCAACAGACATCCACCGAATCAGATGCAGACGTCTCACGTGGTGAGGTACAAAAC
>KE356563.1:730717-734822 GCA_000416005.1 Haloquadratum sp. J07HQX50
AAACAATTCGTTCCGGTCGTATGTCAAATCAAACGTCGGGGCGGCTGTATCATCATCTAAGTAAGACCGCCATCCGGTAAGCTCATCAACACCAGCGAAAGCCTCACAAGCATGGGGACCACCGCAACGGTCAGTCACCTCAGCGTGATGAACCAGTCGATCAACTAGTACATCGGTATCATACACATCGACGTCAAGTCTGGACGCAGCAACAGTTGCTTCGATGACTGCATTGTTTGCTCTATTTATAATCGGAACAGTGAGGTCAGAGACTGTCGCATCGACAGGTGTAATTTCCCACTCTTCCCACTGTGTTCCACCACGTTGGCCGTCCGCGACAGAGCGGATCTCAATATCTACCCACGCATGAGCGTTTGCAACTGTCGAGGCGTCGATCTCAATGACTGATAAGGCTGCCGCCACGAATATCCGTGGGTCACTAATAAATTGGATCGTCGCAGGGCGTTCTTCGGTAAAGTTGCGCCATGTACGTGTTCGCCCCCATGTTGTAGCTGTTACGGGCTCACCTGGCTCTGTGTGCAACCCTAATGCAGCCACATTCCACTTGTTGTTTGGTCCAAGTGTGGTCACAACTGATTCTGTAATACCGACAAGCGGGATAGGCCAGTGCCCAGAATCAGCAGATTGCGCGGTCATATTGACATCCCCCGCTCGAGTGCCACAAACGTCGCCGCAACAGTTAGATCAGCAGTCGTCCCAGGATTGATATTACGATCGACCAACTCGCGGTCTAACTCGCGTATTTGATCGATATCATCCTCAAGTGATGCTGCCCGCTGCCGAACTTCAGTTGCCACCTTTGGCCCATGAGTATTGAGAATATGAGTGTCTTTGGTCATCCCTAACCGAGAGATGAATGCGCGTCGGACCCGCTCTGTGAGCGAATATTCCATCGACTGCATCTGCTTTGCCATGCTGAAAGTCCGCTTGAATCCTGTGGTCCATTCTGTTGCATTCTCATCAATCGAACTTGCTTCCATTATATCAATCAGTCGCCATTCTTCGTCGCGAAGCTGTTGCTCGGCCGCTGCTCCGAGGCGTACATCAGGGGGGCCATTAGATGCTGGTGGTGTCCCCACAGCGACATCAACATGATCAAATGCTCGATAAAAATTGACAGCGTCGTCAACAGTTGTCGTTGCAAGAACATCCCGAAGACCAGCCGGGGTGAGCACTGTCTGCGTTGCTGCGGAAACGAGTGGAGTTAATAGGAGAAGACACCCAAACTGTGTATTTTCTCCTGTTCGTGTGACCATGCCTTTGACACCACGCTCAAACGCCTCTCCGAGTGGTGCCCCAGCAGCAGCACGTTCCAGTCCAGTTCTCGAGTCGGCTGCCCCAGCGAGAAATTGCGGTAATGTGAGATCTTCTAAATCATGATCGCGATCAACGTTCCCTGGCTTTGCCTCAACACCGATATCCAACAAGAGAGCTAATTGGGCGGAATCAACCACCTCAGACGCAGATACAGGTGATTTACTCATGTTTGATTGAGAAGCTTCGATGATAGTAAACAATGTGATACCGAGTGGGGGTGCTGACGCTCACGTCCCAGAGATATCAGATATTGCTTGCTGAGCCGCTGTCACAACACGAGTTGCATCCGTCGCATCATTGAGTGTAATGTCAGTTCGATACGTTGGTCGGTCAAGTGAGGTGTCATCGGTTTCATCAAGCACGAATGCATCAGCAAACGGATACCGATTAGCAAGGCCGACTGTTGAGGGGGCATACCCGACACCTTCCATCAATTCTGCTGCTGGTCCAGAAAAGACCGACTCGCGAATAAATGGCGAGACAACGACCACGGGAACAGATTTGAGCCTCTCAACAAATTCCGGAAGTGCGCACATGGGTCCGATACTCGTTATTGGATTTGATGGTCCAATAACAACTGGCTCGGAGAGGGCAGAATCGACCTCTTGCGTTATTGCTGCTGTTTCCTTTCCACGGAATTCAATATCTGTCACTGTTGGATCGGCACGTTTAGCTACCCAGTATTCTTGAAAATGCATTGGTCCGGACCGAGTGTGTATGATCGTCGCAACGGGGTCGTTACTCATTGGGAGTATTGTAAGATCGATATCGAGCCCAGTAGCTAATTCCATCGTCACTTCGGTGAGCGTTGCTCCTTCATCGATGCGGGCAGTTCTGTAGAGATGAATACCACGGTCACGGTCACCGATCTCCATAAATGTGGAGAGTCCGCTGAATCGCCGCCATCGCGAGATACGACGGCCACTGGTCTGTTTCGATTGCTCAAGATATTGGGGCTTTTCACCGCGATGATTTGCCGCTGCGAGCTTTCCAAGCATCTCGTGTGTTTCAATTGAATCATTCTGAATACCCCACCATCGTTCGGTATCAAGCAGCCCCGCCTCGTGAAAGAGAACTGTATCAACATCCGGACAGACAAGATGACCAGAGAGCTCGATATCATCGCCAGTATTGGCAACAACAGTGATATTGTTTTGATCAAAGATATCGCGCGCACCGGCAAGAAGTTTCGGCGTTCCAGTTCCACCAGCGAGAAAGGTAACCATATGTGTATACAGGGTCTCAATGTTTTGAACGTTTTTTACTGTGATAGCTGCAGCGTGTTCACGAATGTGAGAGATTCTGGACTATTCCATACGTCCTCAAGTAATTGTTGAGAAGGTCTGATATGCATTCTCAGCATTACGCTATCGGCTACACTCTACGATAGTCTGCACGAGTGGTCATTCACGTGTAGTCGGTGCTCCGATGCTGTTCTCAGTAATCAACCATGACTGAATCAGTGTGGTAGTGATATCAGCTGTCTTTATATATCAGATGTACCGAAACCCCGTGCCTACAGACATCAACTCTCGGCTAACCAGAAAGAGAGTATTTCACTGCAATACATATTAACATCAAGGACAAACACATAATTTATATGACAGTCATTAAGGATAGTGTCCATAATCATATTAATGTCAAAGGGGTGGCCCGCGCACTGCTTGATACTCCAGCGATGCAACGGCTTAGACGAATTAGTCAACTTGGGACGGTCCAGTTTGTCTATCCGTCTGCGAATCACAGCCGGTTTGAGCACTCGTTAGGCGTGTATCATCTTGTCACCAAGGCAATAGACACATTAGACATCCAAGGGATTCAAATGAAGCGGCTCCAAGCCGCAGCTCTTCTCCACGATATCGGACATGGACCCTACAGTCATAATATTGAATTAGTCACGCATCGCCACACTGGAAAGTATCACGACGATGTTGACGAAATCATTCACACCGAAAGTATAAGCGAGACCTTGCAGGAATATGGGCTTGATCCGACTCATATAGCAAATTTAATCACAGGAGATGAAATGTGTGGGCAACTGATCGCTGGCGAACTTGATGTCGATCGAATGGATTATCTCGTTCGTGATGCACATCATACAGGTGTCCCATATGGAACAATCGATCATGAACGGCTTATTAAGGGGCTTACCTTCGCTGACGGTGAGCTCGTCTTAGGTGCTGGAAATGTTCAAACAGCTGAATCGTTGTTAGTAGCGCGTGCGCTCATGAATCCCGTCGTGTATCAACATCACGTCGCCCGTATTGCCAAGGCAATGCTTCGGCAAGCCGCCGAGCGGCTGCTCGAAGAGACGGACATTTCTGCAACAGAGTTACGCCGGATGGATGACTACGACTTATTCGTCACGCTTCGAAAAGTGTCCGAAACAAAACCACTAGCCAAGCGATTAGATGAACGCAGGTTATTCAAGCGGGCCATGTGGGCCGAATTCAGTGCTGTTCCACCGAGAGTTCGTGAGATGTCGTATGAAGAGCTTCGGGAGGCCGAGGCGGAAATCGCTACTCAGCTGGAGACAGACCCAACGTCAGTCATTATCGACGTGCCACCGACGCCGACGATGGCTGAATCAACGTCTCGGGTCATCGTGAGTGGGGAAATCAGGCAGTTATCAGATGAATCGCCGCTGGTTTCTGCGCTGCGAACTGCGCAAAAACAACAGTGGCGAATGGGCGTGTATGTCCCAGCCAAGATGGCCGCAGAGGCAGGTGCCTACGCAACAAACCTGTTAGGTATCGAAGAAGGTGGG
>KE356563.1:735188-738120 GCA_000416005.1 Haloquadratum sp. J07HQX50
TCAGCGGTGTCATGAAGCCCGTGATTTTAGACCTGTTCCAAATCATTGAGTGTTGTCACGTTGGACGATTACCTACAAACACGAGGTGCAGGCAAGGCTCCAAACCCGCTGTCTCCACCGGGGGCCGTACTGGGTCGGCCCAGAACCGAACCGCTGCAAGTTCGGAACAGCCAGCCGTGAGCTACACGACCTGTGACCGTGTGAGCCTCACGAGTTCACTCGTAGGTGAACTCAACTGTGCAGATTTCTCTGTTGTGAGCGCGATAGCGGAGAAACTGCAGTTTAGCTGTTTTGCAGGCCCTTAAGGAGCGACCGAAGGGAGGGAGAGTGGATGGGATACAGTGCCGTCATCGTTTCACTTCCACTGCACTGCACTGCACTGCCGTTCCCTTCCTTTCCTCTCCCTTGGAGATAGTGAGACGACGCTCACCACATCTCCAGTGGTGTTCAAGCGCGTCGGTCTCGAGTATCCGACAGAGGAGAGTCTGACTCTGGCTCCGAGTTGAAACCACCTGTCGAAATCGCCTGCAGAGTCTAAAACTGCTCAGTTGATTCTGCACGTTCCGACACAGAAACAGCAAGTCCTCACCAGGCCAGAGCCCCGAGTGCGGGGAGTTCACACCCCGCGAATTCCATTTGTCCCAGATCCGCTCAAATGGAGTGGTATCGGTCCACGTTAGTCATAACTGAGACACCTCTGATAAAATCAACAAACCAATCGAGAACTTCAATCAGGCTCACTTCACAATTAAGCAGTATCAGTAAGCGAGTGACAGAGATTCGGTGAGTGCATCTACTTACGATTCTCCAGCAGTCAAGAGCTGTGCAGGTTCAAACGACGAGAGGGTTTGAGGATTTACCACGTGCATTGGGTCGTCGCCGCAAATAATCGAGCTAATATCTTGAACGATAAGGGCGCTATGACGATCGATTACTTCTTGAGCAGCTGAAGCAATATGCGGCGTGGTGACGACATCATCCATCGATAATAATGGATGGTCTCTATGAATAGGCTCTTGACTGTAGACATCAACGGCCGCACCCTGAATCTCGTTAGTTTTGAGTGCACTAATCAGTGCACCATCTTGGATCAGTGCTGCACGCGCTGTGTTTACAAAGTATGCATCATCTGGCATTGCGGCGAATTCCTCTGTGCCAATCATGCCGCGCGAACTTGGCGCGACTGCTGCATGCAAGCTTACGACATCACTTTGTGCGCAGAGCTCAGTGATGTCATTTATTTTCTCGACACCAAATGGTTCCATTTCGACGTGGTCAACGAACGGATCGTAAGCAATGACATTCATATTAAATCCCTCGCGAGCGCGCTTCGCAACCCGACGACCAATGCGACTAAACCCGACGATTCCAAGTGTCCGGGAATTGAGCTCCGGACCTCGTAGCGTGACGTACGGCGAGTCGCTTCCTATTCCCCACGTCACGTCCTCACGTTCACCTCCAGCAGCAGCATCAGTTTGCGGTTCGCCAGTATACTCGCCCATTTGAAGACGATGGTGAGCCTGTGCAATATTACGAGTCGCCGCGAGTAAGAGGCCGAACGTGTGGTCTGCGACCGTTTCGGCATTTCGGCCAGGTGCATATAGGACGGGGATATCACGCGCTGTTGCTGCTTCTATGTCAACGCTTGCTTCAGGCCCACCACGAGGGCATGCGAGTAATTTTAAACTAGACGCCGCATCCATCACAGACGCAGGAACGCCCTCAAATCCAGAGATAAAAATATCGACATCATCAAGTCGCTGCTGGAGGACTGCTGGCGGCATTCGGCCGTCGCGTTCTTCGATTGGGTCGAATTCGACATCAAACCCGAGTGATCTGAGTTGTTCAATCCCATCAGAAGAAAAGTTTGAGGTGACATACACTTGTGCACCCGCGATTAACTGTTTGTTTGACATGGATTAAATTCCGTGTTTCAACATATAAATCATCAGCCGTTCTATAATGGGTAACAGCAGTCCTCATAGAGGTATATGATCGCATGAGTGTAATTCAGTGCGACAACTCATCTGGACCATTCAATAATCATTTTATTGACGACAGAGAGGAATCGGGTGACTCAGGCACGCGGTCGCGCGCACAGCTATCAGGCTGTGATGATTCTGATCGTCTGGACGTTTTGAGAGGTGTACTTAGAGAGTACTTATCATGAACTGAGATTGCGAGGGGAGGGATTTGAACCCACGGACTCCTACGAGAGCGGATCTTGAGTCCGCCGCCTTTTCCAGACTCGGCCACCCTCGCTCACCTCTACATAGGATGAACCAACGGATTTGAATCCATCGGTTTCTTTTCAACAGGACTCACCGTTCTGCAAGTCGACCTCCATCAACTCCAACGTTCTCTCCGCTGATATAGGCTGCATCGTCAGACAGAAAAAATAAAATTGGTGCTGTAACATCATCGAACGTTGCTGCCCTCCCCCGAGGAAATGAGCTCACATCTGAAGCAGTGTTCTCGACGGCAAAAGGAGAGACTGCATTGACTGTAATGCCTGCATCTTGGGTCTCAGAAGCAACCATCCGGGTAAACATTAACACACCGGTCTTAGCAACAAAATATGGAAAGTTCTCTGGATTGGAATAGAGTTGGTCACTATCAGCGAACCCAATATTGACGACTCGTCCCCAGCCGTCTTCCCGCATCGATTGCAATGCTGCTCTTGTGCAGAGAACAGTTCCGTAGAAATTCGTCTCGACAACCTTCTTCCATGCATTCCACTCAATCTCCTCCCAATGGCGAGGATCAAAGTCTCCAACATTATTTATGAGGATATCAACTGGTCCAAGTGTTTCATTTGCCTGTCTAAAGAGTGAATCAACGCTGTCGGGATCAGTGATGTCAGCCTGAATAGCAGTAGCATTGACCCCTTGTTTAACAGCCGACTCGACAGTCCTTTCAGCCGCCGATTCGC
>KE356563.1:738770-741676 GCA_000416005.1 Haloquadratum sp. J07HQX50
TGCGGATTTATGAATTAGGTGAAGGGGTCCCGGAGGTTGCAGTCATAGGAGCAATTCACGGTGATGAGCCCTGCGGAAAGGATGCAGTCGAACGACTTGTCGAGGCTGATATAGCAGTTGAACGTCCAGTAAAGCTTATTATAGCAAATGAGCAAGCCATCAAGGCAGAGCAGCGTTACGTAGATAACGATCTTAATCGTGCTTTTCCTGGCAGTCCCGAGAGTGATTCGCATGAAAATCGGCTCGCACATGACTTGCTCCGCGAAGTTCGAGGGAAAACAGTGTTATCTCTCCATTCGACACAGTCTTCAGCCGAACCATTCGTGTTAGTTGAAGAGGTCGACGCGGTTTCACGGGCTGTGTGTCCGCATCTACCGATCAAGAAGCTCGTCGAAACCAAGAGGTTTTCTGACGGTCGGCTTATCGAACAAGCCCACACGATCGAAGTGGAATGTGGTCTCCAACAGAGTGACTCTGCGAGAAAAAATGCTTACTGGATTACACGCGCATTTCTCTCAGCCACAGGCGTGCTCTCAGCACCTATCGAAGGCGATGTCGAACCGCCGTTGTCGCTTCGACAGCGAGACGAAGGGGAGGTGGTTGTTTTTCAGATGCTCAATCAGATTCCAAAAAAGCCGGCAAGCAGTTACGAGGTTTTCGTCGACAACTTCCAGCAGGTGAACACTGGTGATTTGTTTGCCCGGGCTGATGAGGATCGGTATACTGCTGACCAATCATTTTTTCCGATACTACTCTCGGCACATGGATACGAGGATGTGTTCGGATACGCCGCCGACAGGATCGGCACATTGAGATAACCAACACAGTCAGCCGACTCTATCTTTGAGCAGCGAGAGAATCCCGCCGTTCACGCCGGGCAAAGATGTCAGGTGGCGTCGTGTACAGTTACCATCACTCAGAGGATGGTTCGAACTCGACGAGCGTTAGCTCCCGATCCAATTTGCAGAAGTCATGTGGTGGCTCACCCTCAATTGATTTAATCTGATACTCAGTGTCAAAATCTGCTCCTGCCGGCTCACAGTATGGGTGGCTTGGGCATTCAGTGTGTGGGCATGGGCCTGAAAGCTTTACTTTCGACCCAGCATACGCCCCTTGTGAGTCGACGTTCGCTAGCACAGATGTCGGTTCAACCTCAACCGCTCTGACACCGTTTTCGTGTACAGCACATTCTAACAGCTGTGCATCTTCCCGAACTGCAGTGACTTCATATTGGACCCCGTCTGAAAGATTGAGACACTGGTCACGATAGGGGCAGCCCTCACATGAACTCGACTCACCCTGGTATACAAACTCCATTCCGACCGATGCTAATTGCTCGCCAATGAGAGTGATTTGTGACATGTCGGAAATATATATGAGACGAACTGTGTTAAGCGTGTGCGCCTGTTTGTGTGTATTCAGCGAGAAAACGAATTCATGTTTATGAGAGCCCTTTATGTCGTGTTTTGAGCCGTAAACAAGCAGAGATATCATGTCACCCGGGGAAGGTTTAAGACTGATGATTGCTAACATGGAGTACGCTTCGGACCGAGTAATCCAGCGACCCATCGCGTGTTGTTCATCAACCAATTCGATGTTTTGTCGTATCATCGTGCGTTGTCGTAGCAGCTTACCAGGGGTGATACCGCGGATGAAGCGTTGTCGTCCAGCAGACAATGAGAGGTGTGTCTGGGCGGGTCACTGCCAAATGGAGATATGACCGTGTCTGTCGCTGGTAAACTCATCGAAGCCTCAAACAATGAACGGTGACAGAGTTACCCTCGAGACACTCAGCCAACAGTATAAGACATCAGTCCCAACAGATCTCCGCGACTCAAAGTCGTTTGATTGGTATCTTGAAGAGGTATATGAGGATCCGCGTGTTGCACGGAATGCTCACCAGCGGGTCGCGGATATGTTTGACTATTACGGCACAGAATATGATGAGGATGCAGGTGTTGTCGAATACCGGATGGCATCTCAAGATCCTCTACATGATGGTGAAAATACCTTCTATGGTCGCGAAGTACACGAGTCAATACATGAGTTTGTCAACAAAGTAAAATCAGGAGCGCGGCGACTCGGGCCGCAGAAACGAATTAAACTGCTCTTAGGTCCGGTTGGATCAGGGAAGTCACACTTTGACTGGATGAGCCGACGGTATTTTGAAGCATACACGCAGACAGATGCCGGTCGGATGTATACTTTCAGATGGGTCAATCTCTGTGAGGTAATTGAAGATCAAGACCCTGCTGATGATACGGTCCAATCACCAATGAATCAGGATCCGCTGGTCCTTCTCCCACAGAAACAGCGCAATAAGGTCATTGAGCGACTCAATGAGGAGTTGGATGCGCCATATACGATCCGAAATAAACAGACGCTCGATCCTGCCTCAGAGTTCTATCTCGACAATCTCCTGGCTCAGTATAATGACGATCTCGAAACCGTTTTAGAGAATCATATCGAGATCGTTCGTCTGGTCGCTTCAGAGAATAAACGTCAGTGTATCGAAACATTTGAACCGAAAGATAAAAAGAATCAAGACGAAACTGAACTGACCGGCGATGTCAATTACTCCAAGTTAGCCATCTACGGCGAGTCAGATCCGCGGGCATTTGATTACTCAGGAGCGTTCTGTAACGCTAACCGAGGACTGTTCTCTGGAGAAGAGTTACTGAAACTCCAGCGAGAATTCCTCTATGACTTCCTTCACGCTTCACAAGAGCAGACAATCAAGCCAAAAAATAATCCTCGGATAGACATCGATCAAGTGATCGTTGGCCGAACTAACATGCCTGAGTACCGAGAGAAGAAGGGCGATGAAAAGATGGAGGCATTTAACGATCGTACCAAGCGCGTCGATTTCCCATACGTGCTTGAATATGATGAGGAAGCTGAAATCT
>KE356563.1:741696-744484 GCA_000416005.1 Haloquadratum sp. J07HQX50
TGGAAATGTATCACTTATTCAGAAGGCAAAGGCGTACAACGGAGAACTCGATGACGGCGATGACATCGATGTAAAGAAGATCCGTGAAAATGGGGAACAAAAGGCTGACATCGGAGAGGGAATGGAAGGTGTCTCAGCGCGCTTCGTTGGTGATGAGATTGCTGAAGCAATCATGGACTCGCGGCACCGTGGGCGAACGTATCTGTCACCGTTGTCAGTGTTTTCGCACTTCGAAACGAATCTCGAAAATCACGGGTCAATTCCAGAGGAGAATCTTGATCGGTATTACCGATATCTTGAGATGGTCCGCGAAGAATATCGTGAAAGGGCGATTGAAGATGTTCGACACGCCCTCGCATATGATTTAGATGAGATTCAACGCCAGGGTGAGAAGTATATGGATCACGTGATGGCGTATATTGATGATGCAACTGTCGAAGATAGTCTTACCGGACGCGAGCAAGATCCAGACGAAACGTTCTTGCGGTCTGTTGAGGAGGAACTCGAAATTCCAGAGGATCGAAAAGATGATTTCCGTCAAGAGGTATCAAACTGGGTATCCCGACGAGCACGTGAGGGGACCTCGTTCGACCCGCAGGATAACGACCGACTGCGGCGTGCGCTTGAACGGAAGCTCTGGGAGGATAAAAAGCATAATATAAACTTCTCTGCGCTGGTGAGTGCCAACGAGCTGGACGATGATGAGCGTAACTCATGGGTAAGCGCACTCGTCGACCGGGGCTACTCTGAGGCAGGTGCGCGAGAGGTTCTAGAATTCGCAGGTGCCGAGGTGGCTAAGACCGAGCTAGAGGCATGAGCCAGCCACATCATTTCTTTGCAGAGGCTAACAGTCAACTTCGCGGGACATATGAACAGCCACTCAGTCTTCAGGAATACGTCTCACGCGCGTTCGAGAATCCATCGATAGCCTCACACGCTTCAAAGTATCTTTTAGAGGCAATCGAATCGATGGGAACACGAACAGTGTTTGAAGAAGG
Organism: Haloquadratum sp. J07HQX50; assembly: GCA_000416005.1. GTDB lineage: Archaea > Halobacteriota > Halobacteria > Halobacteriales > Haloferacaceae > Haloquadratum. The sequence continues at coordinate 742,695 of KE356563.1, forward strand.
TGAGAGTCGTGAGCGATATCGCTTTTTCGATGACCCAGCAAACGACGGCAAGCATGCTGTGTTAGGAAATACAGAGGTACTCAACAGGTTTGTCGATGACCTTCGGACGATCGCTGCTGATCGAGGGAAGTCAGAGAAAATTCTCTGGTTCGATGGTCCCACAGCAACAGGAAAATCAGAATTGAAGCGATGTCTAATTAACGGATTGCGGGCATACTCAAAGACAGATGCAGGCCGTCGGTATACGGTCGAGTGGAATATCACTGCTGCAGACGAAACCCGTGGACTCTCGTATGGCGGTGAGGTGAGCGGACCTGAAGCCGACCGCGACTGGTATGAGAGTCCCGTTCAAGCACATCCACTGTCTGTATTCCCTCGGTCAGTAAGACAGACGGTCTTAGGAGAGCTGAACGAGGAAGCCACGAATCATATTCAGACGACAGTCAGTGAGGAGCTTGATCCGTTTTCCCGTGAAGCGTACAATTATCTTGAGGAGACATATCGTCGCGAAGGCGTCGATCAACTGTTTTCAACAATCACCGACCCGCAGCATCTTCGAATTAAGAATTATATCGTCGATGTTGGCCAAGGTATTGGCGTGCTTCATTCGGAAGACGATGGAACCACTAAAGAACGCCTCGTCGGGTCTTGGATGCCCAGCATGCTTCAAAAACTGGACTCACGCGGGAGAAAAAATCCGCAGGCATTCAGTTATGATGGTGTGTTGTCGCAGGGCAACGGTCTGCTGACGATTGTGGAGGATGCCTCACAACATGCAGACTTACTACAGAAGTTGTTGAATGTCCCCGATGAAGGACATGTAAAGTTGGACAAAGGAATCGGCATGGATGTGGACTCGCAGTTACTGATCATTTCGAATCCAGATCTCAACTCTGAATTGGACAAGTATGCCGATCGAAATGGAGAAGACCCGCTCAAAGCGCTGAAGCGCCGACTGGATCGACACGAGTTCAGATACCTAACGAATATTTCGCTCGAGGCAGAACTCATTCGTCGGGAGCTGACAGATGAGACAACTGTCTGGCAAGCAAGCGACGAAGCAGATCTCAAGTCAAAGATTCGAGCCCCACTGAGTATGGACGTGAGACAGGAGCCAGGAGCGGTCTCTGAACGTGAACTTGCTCCACACGCAATTGAAGCTGCGGCACTGTACAGTGTTGTCACACGATTGGAGCCTGACGAACTTTCACGCGGATATGATCTTGTTGACAAGGCGCTCCTGTATGAATTCGGATACATTCAAGAGGGCGACGAGCGGACACCGGTCGAAGACTTCGGTTTCTCAGCGGAAGGTGAGGGGTCCCAAGGCATTCCAGTGACATTCACGCGAGATATTATCGCTGATCTCTTACACAAGGAGTTCGACCGCCACCATCCAGAGCTCAATGTTGGCTCAGTGGTAATGCCTACAGATATTTTAGACGCTATGACAAGCGGACTTCGGGAAGCTCCGGTATTTTCGCGAGGAGAGCGATCAGAGTACCGTGAGCACATTAGCCCGGTTCGTGAGCATATTCAAGAACGACAAGAAGAGGATGTGCTCGCAGGGCTGCTTTCAGAGCGGTCTGTCGAGCGAGAAACCGTGGAATCGTACGTCGAACATGTCTATGCATGGTATGATAACGGAACTGTCGAAACACGTCGAGGACCGGCAGACCCTGACCCGCTCCGGATGAAGTTATTCGAGACTGAGCAACTCGGTCGGTTTGAGGCAGCCGATTACGCTGGGACGACGCCATCGAACGCAGTCAAACGGTTTCGAAAAGAAA
>KE356563.1:746089-749076 GCA_000416005.1 Haloquadratum sp. J07HQX50
TATCCAGTCAAGTACTGGGTGGTCGATCACGATGATATGAATGAGTTGATAGCATATGGAGGCTTCCAACGGCGCTATCCACATTGGCGATGGGGAATGAGCTATGATCGACAACAAAAACAAGACCAGTTTGGTATGGGGAAAGCGTTTGAAATCGTCAATAATGACAACCCGAGTCATGCCTTTCTTCAGGAATCGAACTCGAAAGCCGACCAGAAGGCAGTCATCACTCACGTCGAAGGCCATGCTGACTTCTTCCAGAATAACAATTGGTTTCGTCGATTTAGCGGTGAAGAGAGCCTAGAGGCCGCAGCGATGCTGGAATCGCACGCTGAGACAGTCCAGCGATATATCGATGACCCAGACATCGATCAAGAAGATGTAGAGCAGTTTATCGATGCGATTCTCTGTTTAGAGGATACGATTGACCAACACCGGGCGATGGAGTACGACCCGGATGATGACGACACAGAGACGGCCGAGATTGCTGACAGACTGGACCAACTGGATCTTGCAGATGATGTGAGGCAGGAAGTTTTCGATGAGCAGTGGATTGAACAGATGGATGAGCCAAAGAGCCCAGGTGCTTCGCTTGAGCAACCGCGAACTGATGTCTTGGGCTTCCTCCGAGATCGTGCACAAACATACGATCCAGAGACCGAATCGACGGTCGACATGGAACCGTGGCAAATTGAGGTTCTCGACACGCTGCGAAAGGAGGCATACTACTTTGCACCTCAAAAAATGACAAAGGTCATGAACGAGGGTTGGGCGAGCATCTATGAGTCGCTGATGATGAGCGAAGAGGGATTCGCAAGTGAGAATGAGTTCCTCACGTACGCCGACCACCAGTCCCGTGTATTGGGTTCACCAGGATTGAATCCATACAAACTCGGCAAGGAACTGTGGGAGTATATCGAAAATACAGCAAATCGACGCGAAGTCGTTGACAAGTTGTTGCGTGTCGAAGGAATCACCTGGCGAAACTTCCATGACAAGCTCGACTTTGATCGCGTGAGATCGCTGCTTGAGCCTGACCCACGCATTGATCGGATTACGCCCGAAACCGTTGATGAGTTACAGACTCTTCCTGATGATGACCCTCGTGTCGACTGGGAGACACTGGATAGAGCACTCTCAAATCCAGAGAGTGTTGATATTGACCAATATCCGTGGAAGGTACTGACGTATGAAGGCCTCGCCAGTAGGCACTTCTCCTTGGTCAAACCACAAAACAGGGGCTTTATCTCACAGATTCGTCACGAAGAGCTTGAGCAATTAGATAGATATCTGTTTGATAGTGATCGATACGAGACCGTCGAAGCCGCGTTGGAAGAAGTCTCAAAAACCGCTGGATGGGAACGCATGCTTGAGGTTCGAGAGAGTCATAACGATGTGACGTTCATTGACGAGTTCCTCTCTGAGGAGTTTGTCTCCACAAATAATTATTTTACATATGAGTACACGCAAACGACTGAGGATTTCAGGGTCGCTTCAACAGATCCAGATGACGTAAAACAGAAATTATTATTATCCTTTACCAATTTCGGGAAACCAACCATCGCAGTATTCGACGATAATTTCAAGAATCGTGGGGAACTTCTCCTGGGACATCGATATAATGGAATCGCGCTCGATCTTGAACAGGCGGCGTCGGTTCTTGAGCGAGTGCATACACTCTGGGGTCGGCCAGTAAACCTGATGACGATTCGAAAAGAATACGAGGAACACGAATTAGAAGTTGCCCGACGACGGAATCGTGAGCCGGAACCAACCGAAAAAGGGGTCCGTATCCGATACGATGGTGAAGACGTCACTCAGACTGAATTGGCCGAAGAATTGAGCGAGCGAATACAAGCAGCCGACATTGACTACGACACGAAGCCAGATGAGTGGCTTGCCTGATGCAGTGCTTACAGGTTACTTCACGTTGAATTGAGCTGAGCGAAGCTAATCTCAGCATGTGGATTTCAACATCCGACTGTGTCCGACCCAGTCGATTTACCCTCCTTATTTCACGTTCTTACAGCGTTTCGAGGAGACACAGCTTCATTGATGAATCCGACAACAGCCGAAACAACGACGACGGTTCGTCCCGTTGATTATGATCTCGAACCCGAGGAGAGGATACGTCACCGTGGCGGGAGATCCCGCCATCTCGGTCGGCGGCCGAACTGGCACGGACTGTGATTGTGAAACCCACGATTTCAGTCGTGGGAGGATGTCAGACATGATATATTACTCCGTTGTCTGTAAGACAGAGTCCAATCTCGTGAAATATGCCTCTCGCGGAACTTGATATGGATCACGGAAGTCAAACTCACCAGCATGAAACGACTGAGCAAGCGCATATCCCCCTTCGATCGCTCTTTGACGCGTATTGAACGCCTGAATTCGGAGATCAATATCTGGTTCCAGCGTGAGAGCAGCATGCCACGTATCAGTCGTTAGTTGTGATGCACCAGGGCGATTCGCACGAGAACCATTTGAAATGAGAAGTGTTGGAATACACTCTGGTGGAAGGTCCTGATCCTCAGAGAAAATATCTGGCCGATATAGGAGAATGACTCTCCCATCCGATTCTTCATTCCAGAGATGCCAACCAGTCGGTGGGTCTGGTGCATGCGTCACTGTCATATACGTAAAAAATTAGAAATCATTCGATTGTATTTAGCTTTTATACTTCGAGATTGTTTGGGAGTATATGTATCTGGAAGTTGAGACTACAGCGGGTTTAGAGAGGCTGTAATGCGTGGTTCCGGCCGATCTGGTGAACGGAAACTGACTCAGATTGCACTCCAAACGGACGTTCTTGTTTTTCAGGCAACTGATTCGGTGAGTTTCAGAGACTCCGGATAGTGTTGCCACTCAGATGGAGGGCTGTCGCTGAGAGATTCCCAGTACTATCCGATTCCGGTTTTCTTCTTCACCAGCGTCAGCGTATTGTCGGCTGTCACAATCGGTGAATGTTCGTACTCACCGGTCAA
>KE356563.1:749096-752914 GCA_000416005.1 Haloquadratum sp. J07HQX50
GCCGATGATCGTCGTGCTCTGAGTCCTCTTTCCGACGGTAGATTAGCGTCGTCTCGTGCCACTCGTTCTTCACGAGGTGGAGCTTCCGGTCGGTCTCGTATCGGTCCCGGTCACGCTGGAGCAATCGCTTCGCCTGCGCTTTCTCGCTGGTCTGCATCCGTTTCGGCACGACGTAGGAAAGGCCGCGCTGGCTGAGCATCTCCAGAACATGCTGACTGTCGAACTCTCGATCCATCAGCACATTATCGACGTGAACGAGGTCCTGGGCAGAGTCGAGCAGGTCCTCGACGATCTCCTTCCGTGACTCGCCTTTCCGTACTGGGCGGGCATCAAGGACGAGTGGAACAGCGTTGCCGACTAACTGGATGGTCGCCCACTGGTAAGCATACTCGTCGGTCTGTTCTTTCGTCCCGATAATCTCGTCCTCGTGGCCGGTGCGGTCGCCTGTGAAGGGGTCGGCTTCGGTAATGTCAATAGCGACGATTCCGGCTTGGTAGAACTCCTCCGTCTCTGCGAGTTCGTTGATGAGCTGTCGGACCGCCTGTCGGTACATTTCGCGAATCTGCTGGATAGAGAGATCTCGAATGTGGTCGCGGTGGGCGTGTCCAAGTGGTGTTCGATCCCGCGTTGACTCATGAATGAAACTGCGGGCTCCTTCGTTCGCAGCCAGCCGCTCGCGCAACCCGAGATACGTCTGGAGGTCCCAGTAGGCGTTCTCGTGTATCTCACAGCCGTCCCCACAATCCAGCGAAAACGTCGGGAAAACGATGCGGCTGACGTGGTCGGTGATCTTCTCTGCCTGCTCCAACGTGGTTTGATCGTCCAGGTCTAACTCATCAGACTCGTTCCTGTGGTCTCGGAGCTTTCGTGCCGGCTCACGCGGGACCTCAACACCCGCATTCTGGGCTTTGATGAGGGTAGTCCGACCCGCCGTCTCGACCGTCTCCCGGAGATCAGCGGTAAACCGCTCGTGCCAGCTTCGCCACAGTGTCGACTGGTCCGGAACCGTCTCGAAACCGAGTTGCTCGCAGAGTTCAGGACGGTTCCCGAGGTAGCCGACGAGTGCTGTTTCGTGCTCCCACCCGTGGAGTTCTTTCAGCAAGAACACGCGAAATAGCGTGTCCATCTCGTAGCGGGGCGACCCCGCGTAGCAGTCGTGCGCGTCGAATTCGAAATACGCCAGCGGGAGCAAGTAGACGAAGTTCTCGACCGACTCGTGGCGGTCGTGTCTGAACCAGATCTGCGAGACAATTCTGATATCCGATTCCAGCCCGTCGAGCGAGCTTTGCTCGTACAGCGGCGTCGCATCGTATACTGGCCAATCAGCGTGTGGTCGGCGGGCAATCTGTCGGAAGACACTCCGGCGAGACTCACGAGTTGCAGTCACTACGAGACGCAGAACACGACTCGCTCAAAAACGCGTCTTCTTCGCGACACAGCGGGGAGGCAGCGTTACGACTGCCGCCGAGCTAAGACGATGACCACCGTCAAGAGTACACCGAACGCCACAGCGACGCCGAACCCGGGCCCACTCGCGTCGGTGGCCGATTCCGTGTCCCCGTTGTCACCTGCTGGCTGGGTCGATTCTCCTGTGGTCCCTGGGGTCTGTTGCGGGTTCGCTTGCTCTGTTGGGGCTGGTGTCGACGCGTTCAGGAGTCTCATCTGACTGGACCGAGACCGTCCCAGCTACAACTGTGCCGACCGTGAGCGTGTACTCGCCAGGATCCGCTGGCGTGAACGAGAGCGACACAGTCCGCGTCGAATTCGGGGCAAGTTCGACTTCTCTGGCGGCAACCACCGTTCCGTTGGATCGCAACTCGGCAGTGTAGGCCCTAGCCGCCCTGCCGAGATTACGGACTGTCGCGTCGACAGTGACCGGCTCGGAGACGGTGAGCGTGTCTGCTGGGCCGCTGGCACGCTCGATGACGAACTGCTGGTCCGCTGGAACCGATGGTAAACAGCGAAAGCCCGGGCGATGTCGACTCGAAGACGTAGTGACTGGTGTTGTCACCGACATTTTCAGTTGGAAGACGGACTATCCCGTCGGTTTCGTTGCGATAGAGCGCAACAGCACTCGGGGCGACATCCCTCTCATCTAAGTAGGCTTTCTGGATCCGGAACCGGAACGTGACGTTCTCAATGTCTGTGTCTGGGTTCGTGTGGGTCACCTCAACGTAGCCTACAGGTACTGACCCAGTCGTGTCGAGGGACGCCTGCGGGTCCGTGCGGGTGCGGACGGTGTCGTTCGTTTCCCCCTGATTGGCGGGTGCTGTCACGTCCGTCCCAGTGTCATCGGTCTCGTTCTCGGATTCGATGCTGTCGGCTGGCCACGTCCGCACCGACAGTTCGAACTCGCGGGTGGCACTCTCTGTCGGGATGATCGACAGGCGGTCGACCACGACTGCGTCCGTATCCGCGCCATCGCCTGCGTCGCTGCCGTCACTCCCGGCCCCAGACTGAGAGTCATCCGTGGCGGTCCCGCGGAGGTTGAGCGTGATGGGCCCATCCCCACCGGGGTCGGCCACGTTGAACGAGGCTGTGCCGTCGTCCGAGCGGGTTCCGGTGACGACGTGGGCGGTGCCCTCGTCCGCGGAAGGCTGGCCGTCATCAGTGTCGGCGGGAGCGCTGCTCCCACCACTACTGTCGTCACCACCGCCGCCAGTCGATTCGACAGTGATCGTCCGGATAGCAGTTGCCTCGTTATTTAGGGCGTCGGCGACGGTCAATTCCACCTCGTAGGTACCAGCGTTGTCGAACGTGTGTGTGGTTGTTGCGCCGATGGCCGTGTCACCGTCGTCGAAGTCCCAGTCGTGGCTGACAATCCCGACGTTGTCGGTCGAGCCGGTCCCGTCGAAACTCACCGATTCTCCCTCGCCGACGGTCCCATCCGGGCCGACGCTTGCGGTCGGTGGCATCGAGTCGGTCGTGGTGAAGTTCACGGTAGCATCGTCACCGATGCCGCCGAAGTCGTTCGGCGACGCGGCCGTGTCGGTGAGTGTTCCCGCATCAATCTGGACGGCATACCCCGTGCTTGAAGTAAACTCGCTCGTGGGAGTGATCGTCAGGTTGCGTCCGGAGATCGAGACCGTTCCGTCGCCACCCCCGGTATCAGTGCTCACGTCGAACGTCTCCGAGTCGCTGAAGCCGCCGGCGTCCTCCCGCAATATAATTGACCCCAACCCAAAGGCGACATCCTCGCCAAATGTAATCGTGATGTCGGTGGTCTCGTTGACGCCGGTGGCGTCGTCGGCCGGCGTACTCGACGTGATGGTGGGCGCGATGTCGTCAGTCACGCTGATTGTGACTGTTGTCTCGTACGTTCCGCCACTGCCGTCGTTGGCTTCGAGTCGAACGTCGTAGTCCCCTTGAGAGAGCGCTGACGCGTCGTCCGCACGCAGGTCGCCGCTGTCGACGTTGAATTCGGCATTGTCACCATCACCGCCCCCGCTGACCAGCGAGAACGTATGGCTGCTATCGTCAACGTCCGCGGCCGAAAGTCTCCCGACTACTGCGTTGGTGCCGCTGGACTGGTCGACGCTGGCACTGCTCAGGCTGATAGCCGTCGGTGCGTCGTTGACGCCAGCGATGCTGACAGTGACCGTTCCCTGGGCTGTGTCGTCGTCGCTGTCCGCGACCGTGTAAGTGAACGTATCCGTCGTGGAATCGGCACTGTCGAATGACTCGTACTGGCCGTTCGGGTCGTAGGTCCAGGATCCGTCGCTGTCGACGGTAACGGTCGCACCGGAGCCCAGCGTGACTGGTGTCCCGCTGCTGAAACTGGTGTCGTCGATGGTGTCGAACGACAGCGTGTCGCCGGC
>KE356563.1:753438-755447 GCA_000416005.1 Haloquadratum sp. J07HQX50
CGGCGTCGTAGCCCGCTGTCGCCTCATTGAGATCAGAGACCAGTGTGAAGTTCGCACCGAGATTCTGGCGGACGTTGTCGAGGTGGTACCAGTTTGCGATTTCATACGGCGCTCCCACGGAACCGTCACCGCCGGCGTACAGCGTCCCACTGGGTGCAGGCTGTTGGACGTTGTTTTGCAGCGTCGGATAGAAGACGCCGAATCCATCGATTGAACCGTCGTCGCTGGTCGTCTGCCAGGTGCTGGAGAAGTCAAATGCCAGATTCCCCGTCGCGCGGCCGCCGGTCATCTCGGTCGTCGTGAGGCCGGTCACACCGGAGTCATCGCCGTTACCGACGCTCTCGTGGATTTCGGTGCCGCTTTTGATGACCGTCGCCGCCTCGTCGTCCCAGTAGCCGTCGGTGATCGTGCCACCGTTTTTTCCTCCGGCGAAGCCACCAGCGCGGTCGTTGTCTCCGGTGACATCGCCAGTCGCGTACGAGCCGCTGACTGTGCCGCTGTTGATGCGCCCGACGAGGCCGCCCACGAGGGCGAGTGCTTCGACATCGCCGGTCGCGTACGACTCGTTGACTGTGCCGCTGTTTTGTCCGAGGAGGCCACCTACAACGGTGATGACTCCGGAGGCATCGCCCGTTGCGTAAGACTCAGTGACTGTGCCGCTGTTTTTCCCGACGAGACCGCCCGCACCAGAGCCGCTGGATACATTGCCGGTCGCGTACGACTCGGTGATCAAGCCGCCCTCGTTTGTCCCGACGAGGCCGCCAATCCAAACGAGTCCGCCGACGCAACTGGTTGCGTGCGACTCGGTGACCGTGCCGCCATTGTTGTACCCGACGAGGCCGCCCACGTGGTTCCGTCTGTCCCGCCTCTGTGCCGGATACATGACCAGTCGCGTATGAACCGCTCACCGTGCCTTGGTCGTTGTACCCGACGAGGCCGCCCATCCACTGAATGGTTACGCTGATATCGGCGTCCACGACGCCGACGTTCTCGACACGGCCACCGTCCACGTACCCGAACAGTCCGACGTAAACGCTCCGGTCGATGAAAAGGTCCGAAATCGTGCGCCCGGTGCCGTTGAACGTGCCTGTGAATCGCGAGCTGTCGTCGCCGATGGGGTCGAAGCCATTACCGCCGTTGGCTGACGAACTCGCCACGTCGTCGTAGCCAGCGGTGTTCGAATCGAGGTCGGCGGTCAGGACGAACTCCGACCCGAGATTCTGGCGGACGTTGTCGAGGTGGTACCAGTTCGCGATTTCGTAGGGAGTGCTTGCGGAGCCGTCACCGCCAGTGTAGAGTGTGGCACTGGGTGCGGGCTGCTGAGTGTTGTTCTGTAGCGTCGGGTAGAAGACGCCGTAGCCCTCGACGGAGCCGTCGTCTCCGGTCGTCTGCCAGGTGCTGGAGAAGTCAAACGGTCCCATGTTCCCCGCCGCGCGGTCCCCGGTCATCTCCGCAGTCGTGAGGCCGATCATGTTGGTGGCGGTGCCGCCGTCATCTCTCCCGACGCCGTCGGACTGGTTGGTCCTCGCCGTGTCCCAGTAGCTGTCGCTGACTGTGCGATTGTTCACCCCGACGAGACCACCCACGTCGTCGGTCCCAGTGACGGAGCCGGCCGCGTACGATTCCGAGACTTTTGGGCCACTTATACCGCTGTTTATCCCGACGAGACCTCCAACGCCTTTGGTCCCAGTGACGGACCCAGTCGCGTACGACTTGGTGACCGTTGCCCCGAAGTTTCGTGCGACAAGGCCGCCCACGAGGTCGCCGGTTCCGGAGACGTTGCCGGTCGCGTACGACTCGGTGACCGTGCCTCCGTTGTTCTCCCCAACGAGGCCGCCGACAAGATTGTTTCCAGAGACGGTGCCGGTCGCGTTCGACTCCGCGATCTCCCCTTCGCTAATCCCAGCGAGGCCACCCACGTTTTTTGTTCCGGTTCCAGAGACATTGCCGGTCGCGTAGGACCCACTCGTGTTGCCAACGTTGGACCCGACGAGGCCGCCCACGTCGTG
>KE356563.1:756678-762501 GCA_000416005.1 Haloquadratum sp. J07HQX50
CCGTTCCACTGATCGTCCCGCTGCGTCGATGTCACTGGTGAGTTCGTAGTCGTTGCCCAGATCTTCATTCTCGATACACTGTAGTCTGTCGACGCTATCCACGTCGAGTTTCCCGTCGTTGTCATCATCAGCGTAACTCACCGCGGAACAGTCCGGAGCTGTGTTCCCCGCCCCGGCCGCCGTCCCGACGAAGCCGCCGCTGGTCGCCAGCATCGCCAGCCCCACGATGGCGACGAGATACACCGCGACCAGTCTGCTCGCCGTGTGGCTCACGCCGACCACCGCACAAACTGGGGTCGCCTCGCTCCTTGACTCGGGCGTGCCCGACCAGTCGTGCGACCCGCTGCGATGGTCGCAGAACCCACGACACGTTGCTGGTGTCTGTCACCGCTGTCCGTCGTCTGTTGGTGCTGGCCGCCGGCAGAATAGACCGCAATCGTGGCCAGGAACCGACTCTTACAGAGACACGTTAGTAAATACACGTTGCTATCCATTGCGCATCATGTTGGTGTAAAGATGGCTTGCAAATATACGCAACAGTGACAACGAGGCAACTATTCAGAACAGATAGCCACGCGCCGTCGGATCAGTCGACTCGCCCGTCGTGAGAGAAGGCGTCCTTGAAAACGGCCAGTTCGGCGTTGCGCAGGTGATGGAGGAAGGTCGAGGTCGAGCAGCCGAGCGTTTCGGCCACGTCCTCGGCGTTGGCCTGCTGTGGGCGCTCGAAAAAGCCAGCCAACGAAGCCGCCCGGAGTGCGTCTTCCTGTTTGATCGTCAGCCTGCCGAACGCGCTTGGATGTTCATCATCGACAGGCCGCTCGGTACAGGCGTACATACTGGCCTCCGGCCAGTGGTCTTCCACAGTGTCGACGATAGCACTAATGTCGGTCCGGCGCGGGAATTCCACAGTCAGATCCAAACAACCGTCATGGGTGATAATCGAGCGCAAGACTTCGCCGTGCCCGCCCACGAGTCTCCGTATTGACTGTCCGTCGGCGCGCATCAACACGACCGCTATTGTCTCCGACGCCGTAACAACGGTCGCCGCCTGAACCGACGGGAGTCCCGCTGCGGTCGATCGGAGTGTCTCCGCGTCTGCGTCCGCAGTTTTGAGCAGAAACGTGACACCTGAGTCACCACCGCTCTGTAGTTCCTCGACGACTACTTCCGGCCTGTCGCCGTCGTCGGTCTCCTCGCGTTCGTCGGCAGCCAGCGCCGCCAACAGGGCTGTCAAGACGTGTTCACCCGTATATCGGAGCGTGAGCTCCGTGACTGTCTCGCTGGCGAGAGCCTCCTGCTGACGGTGGACCTGCTGTTTGAACGCGATCGCGACCGCCACCTCATCGACCAACTGCTGGGCCACGTCACTTCCGGAATCCGTCCGGACCACGGTGAGCGCGCCGTAGGACAGGCCCTCGTGGTCCAGGGGCACCGACCGGACCGAGGACAGCCCACACCGCTCCAGCCGAGCGACGATGTCCGGCTCCTCGTCCGAGCCCGTCGTGACCGTCACGGGAGCGTCCGTGGCGAGCGTCCGGCGTGTCGCCGTGTCGATACTGCCGGCCGCGTCCGGTCCCCGGAACCCCCGGTCCGAGCCGTGATCGGCGACCATCACCGGACGCGGGTCGTCGCCGTCCCGTGCTTGGTTTCGGACGACCCAGCCCGCCTCGTACCCATAGTCCTCGACGAGCAATCGACAGACACTCGCGGCGATCTCCCGGTCTGTCGAGGTTTCCAGGAGGAGCTGGCGAATCGCCTCCTTTCCGTCGCGTTCGGACTGAACCTGTTTACGAGTCTGCTGGAGTTGCTGCTCTCGCCGCTTGCGCTCGGAGATGTCCCGAGAATTGATGACGTAATCACCCTCGGGTGTGGGGTTCGAGGAGCCGACAGATTCGATCCACCTGTAGGAGCCGTCTGCCATCTCGTGGCGGTATTCGACAGTTTCGACGTGGTTGCCGTCGTCGGAAACGATTGCAGCGAACGCTTCGACGACCCGGTCTCGATCCTCGGGATGGAAGTACTCGGCAACCAGCTCCCCGACCAGTTCCTCCTGATCGTACCCGTAGAGGCGCTCGATAGATAGACTCTCGTACAGCACGACGCCTGACGGGTCAAGCAGCGTCAACAGATCAGTTGAGTGCAGCGGAAGCCGGTCAAGCGATGAGACATCCTCCAGTTCGGGAGTTGTCTGTGAGCTCAATCTCTCATCGCTATCCATGCGGTCTTTCTGTGTCCGAATCCACATGACTCCTCCGGTTATGTCACTGGAAAATAAACGACTCTGTGAATCTGGAACCATGGGAAACAGCAGTTCCGTTTCACCGTCCAACCATCGTCTTTGACAGACTGCTCAGATCGGTTCCATCCCGTATGCATTGAGAACTGCAGTCTCAACTACTGATGTATCAGTTCGCTGGTGTATGCTTAACCGCTGTGATTAGGTGAGGTCTCAGGAGTTACGCAGGGATCTCAGATGACGCTCGTCAGTAGGGACTGACTGATCCGAAAGAGACGGTAACAGGATTTATTATCAAGAATTGGCGGTTGTCGAGAAGGCGTTCCAGTACAGCACAGTATCAAGCGACATCAGAGGATAGGATAGAGCCATTGACAAAACCGCGTAGAACCACGTCCAAAACCTGTCGAGAAGTGTACAATCACACACACACTCAAGCGTCTCATCATAAAAGCGTCTTCGAATCGCTCACAGAACGTGGATTCAATCTTGATCGGCTCGAGTGGAAAGCATCATGAGAGTACCACAGTATCAAATACAATCAGTCAGACGATAATGTGAATAGTCATACAGGTCGGACTGGTCACACTATCATGAATGTCTCAAAACTCGGTGGCTTCCGCTTGTACTCCTATCGACAACTTCCAGAAGACGCAGACATCAACGAAGTCATTCTGGCAAAACAGAAAGCAGGAAACTGGGCGGTCAGTATCGTCGGCGGCGCGATACTGAATATCTAGCAAAACCAGCCGTCGAAAGTATGAGCGTCGAAAAATGATTTACCTTGGCATCATAAGGCGTCCGGGATTTCAATAGCCACACGTTTAGCTGGGAGAAGAAGAGGCTAATAGAGGGCGCATTGAGAGACGGTATTGTGCCCTTTCCCGCGCAAATTTGGCTACCCACTCGTTTACGATGGAGTCGCTCTCTCAAGCAAGCAGCGTCGACCGCTAAGTTGAGTGGGATAGTTCACTTGCGGTTTACTCAGAAACATGTGGCATAGAACTGCAGTCCTGAAAATGACTTCGCGCGTTCTCTTGACTAATAAGGACTTTATTACACTCGCATTGATACACTGCCATATAATCCCCAATCTGGGTCAAGCTGGATTTCATAACCGTTCGTGCACAGATTAGATGCCGTAGAAATAAGACCCTATTCCCTATGCTCAGAAGGCACATGGTCTGCTTTTGATGCTATATATAGCCATATGGATCCATCGTGTGCCTATTTTCTGTCATCACACGGAAGAGAATGCTCGATAGGGGATTTGAACCCCTGTCCTCGGCTCGAAAGGCCGAGATGATTGGCCGGACTACACCAATCGAGCATATATAAATAGATGAACGATACGCTCTGTTAAATATTCCGTTCGCAGATGCAGAAATACGATGCAGTCACGCGTAAGTTCTATACACTCTGCCTCATATCATGCACGAGTATGAGTCAATCTTACAATCGAGACCTCGTTGAAGACTTTGGTCGATGGCAGGAGTTCTCAGCAGGAATGTGGGCCTGGATATTCCACAAGTTCACTGGCTGGGTCCTCGTGGGCTATCTCTTCACGCATATTGCAGTGTTATCAACTGCACTGGAAAGTCCCGGGGTGTATACCACAACTATACAAACGCTGGAGGGGCTCTTGATTGTCCGGTTACTCGAGATTGGGTTGCTCGCGGTCGCTGTGTTTCACATTCTCAATGGACTTCGCCTGCTGTTCATTGACCTCGGCGTCGGGCTGGAATCGCAGGATCGAACTTTCTACGCATCACTCATTCTAACTGGGGCAATTGTCGTAGCCAGTGTCCCAACATTCCTCGCTGGGGTATTCGGATAATGGCAGAGCGTTATACATCGTTCCGACGCGGCGGACGAAGATGGCTGTGGCAGCGAATTACCGCAGCATTTCTCATCGTCGTATTAGCATTCCACTTTTTTCTACTACACTTTGTTCACCATGCAAATGAGGTCACATTCGGGATGACACAGGGTCGAATGCAAGAATTAGCATACTTTTCATTGATGGTATTATTCTTGATCACCGCAACATTTCATGGAGTAAATGGAGTATACAATGCGCTGATTAATCAGGGAGTCACGGGCAAAAAAAAGATCATAATGAAACTTGTCCTCTCTGCAGCGAGTTTACTTCTCATCGCACAGGGACTTCGAACAGCAGTCGTTTGGGCCGACGGTGTTCCAATATAATCCAATCATGAGCACACAACTCACACAACAGGCGAAAGAAGAGTCATCCAGTCAATCTGAATCAGAGACAACTGAAGTCGAAGAACAGCGTCAAGAGGTAACGAAGAATGTGACCACTGACAAGGAGACGTACCACCTCAAAGTGTTCCGATATGACCCTGAAATAGAGGGAAAAAAGGAGCCGCGATTTGACGACTTCCATGTGCCATATCATCAAGGAATGACTGTCTTGGATTCATTAATTTATGCTCGGGATACATACGATTCAAGTCTCACGTTTCGACACTCCTGTCGACAGGCTATCTGTGGCTCTGATGCAATGTTCGTCAATGGGTCACAGCGGCTCTGTTGCAAGACACAGCTATCCGATCTTGAGGAACCTGTCCGTATTGAGCCACTTCCTCATCAAGACGTCATTAAAGATCTTGTGGTGAACATGGAACACTTCTATGATCAAATGGAGGCTATCGAGCCATATTTTCAGACGGAGAATCTTCCAGATGGTGAGTTTGACGAGCAACGACAATCACGCGAAAATCGTGAGAAAATAAAGATGTCGACACGCTGTATCTGGTGTGGGGCCTGTATGTCATCGTGCAATATTGCTGCGGAAGATAATCAATACTTAGGGCCCGCAGCGATCAACAAAGCTTATCGATTTGCCATGGACGACCGCGAGGGTGATGAAATGAAACAACGGCGTTTGGAGATAATTGAGCAAGAACATGGCGTCTGGCGGTGTCAGACTCAGTTTTCATGCACAGAAGTCTGTCCAAAGGACATTCCGCTCACAGAACATATCCAAGAGCTCAAGCGAGAGGCAGTCAAAAATAATCTCAAGTTTTGGTGAAACAACTAAGTTACCTCAATCCAACCTATATTCAGGCAATTATCCATGCACAATCACGATGTCATCGTAGTCGGCGCTGGTGGGGCGGGACTTCGAGCAGCAATCGCAGCACAGCAGGAAGGTGCTGATGTAGCCATTGTTTCGAAGCTCCATCCGGTGAGGAGTCACACTGGTGCTGCCGAGGGGGGTATCAATGCGGCGTTGCGAGAGGGTGACTCTTGGAGCAACCATGCATATGATACAATGAAGGGTTCAGACTATCTCGGTGATGCTCCCGCAATTGAAACACTGGCACAGGATTCCCCAGAGGAGGTCATTCAACTTGAAAACTGGGGAATGGCGTTCTCCCGAGACGATGATGGGCGTGTCAGTCAGCGACCATTTGGTGGCCTCTCATTCCCCCGAACGACGTACGCAGGAGCAGAAACTGGTCACCAACTGCTCCACACGATGTATGAGCAACTCGTCAAGCGTGGGATAGAGGTATACGACGAGTGGCACGTATTAGATTTGGTCGTCACAGATGAGC
>KE356563.1:764806-766225 GCA_000416005.1 Haloquadratum sp. J07HQX50
GGTAGCTATACATGATTGAATATGTCTCGCAGATTCAATCGAAGAGATGTAATAAAAGGCGCAAGTGCTATTGGCATCGCAACAGTCGCAGGCTGTGCTGGTGGAGGCCAAGGCGGCAGTGGTGATGGAACACAAACTACTACTGGGGGTCAAGCCGACAGTGATGGTGGAACCCAAACTGCTAGTGGAGGCCAAGGTGGCAGCAATAAAACGCGAACCATTTTGCAGGGAATTCTGATGCCTGAGACGGGTGATCTCTCTTCGGTCGGAAAGCCGATTCGAGATGGAGCTATCTTGCCATTGACCCAGCTACAAGAGGCCGATACGAACTTCGAGTACGATTATCAGGTCGGCGACACACAGACGAACCCACAAGCTGGCATTTCCGCAGCCGAGACGCTTATCAACAATGGATATCCTGCGGTGACTGGACCTGCGTCCTCGGGAGTCAATCTACAGGTTTCACGGCAAGTATTTATTCCGAATGAGACTGTTGGCATCTCACCATCATCAACATCTCCGACTGTGACGGGTTTAAACGATAATGATTTTATCTTCCGTACACCGCCATCAGATGCATTACAAGGGAGAGTGATCGCTCAAGTAGGCACTGAAAATCTGAATGCAGCAACTGCCTCAACTATGTTCGTGAACAATGATTACGGCCAGGCTCTCTCAGATTCATTCTCTGAGGCGTTCAGTGGAGAGGTTCTGAATACAGTGGCGTTCGAAAAAGAGCAACCATCATACACATCTCGACTTGAACAAGCATTGAGCGATAGTCCCGACATGATGGTTATTATCGGGTACCCGGCCTCTGGCATTCAGATGTTCAGAGATTACTACAGTGATTTCGACACAGGAACCAATATTGTAGTGACCGATGGGCTAAAAGATCCGGGCTTACCGAGCGAAGTTGGAAGTGATATGGCAAGCGTGCGAGGAACAGCTCCGACAGCGGCCGGTCCTGGAAGTGAGTTCTTCGCTACCTCCTTTGAGGATGAATATGGAAGTGAGCCAGGAGTATTCACATCGCAGGCCTATGACGCCACAGCAGTCTCTATATTGGCGAATGTCGCTGCTGGTTCGAACGAGGGGCCAGCAATACAGGATAATATGCGGACTGTAGCCAATCCCGATGGTACTGAATACGGACCGAGCGAACTTGCAGAGGCAGTGAACGCTGTAGCAAGTGGTGAGTCAATCAACTATGTCGGTGCGTCCTCACCGGTTGACTTTGACGAGAATGGTGATATGCAAGCTGTCACATACGAAATATTCAGCTTTACACAGGATGGTGTTGAGACACAAACCACGATTCAGTTCAGTTCATGAGTTCATCCGACGTTGAATATGATCGAATGTAGATCATGAGCTTGCGGACATCGCTCAGTTCGGTCTCACATTTTAAACGGTAAC
>KE356563.1:768743-775989 GCA_000416005.1 Haloquadratum sp. J07HQX50
GAAAGAGAATTCTGCAAGTGACTGTGATTTAATCGATAATCGAATGATTTCTGATAGAGCCACGGTCACGATGGCCAGATAATCCGCTCGCATTTTTAACGCTGGGAGCGCGGTTAGCAATCCGGCAATCGCCGTGGCGACCATGCCACCGAGAATTGCAATCGGCACTGGGAGTCCAAGTCCGGGACCCGGCATCATCGTCGGTGGTGAGGAAAGAATCGCAGTGACATATGTTCCAATTGCCATGAACCCTGCAACTCCGATGTTGAACAATCCCGTATATCCCCAGTGAAGATTCAGCGCTAACACGAGCATACCATACCCTGCTGCAAAGACGGTCACTGCCCGCAATGTGTTCACGATTCCTCCGATGGGGAAGCCTGCAAGCAATCCAAGAGCAATACAGAGAAGATACACACCTGCAAGCAACCCAGCAATCATTCGAAGGTCGTTATCACCGACCATCTCGCCAATTGCTGTGATAACAGTCTCACGGACTGTTTTTTGCGATCGCTTACCACTCATGCAGTGGTCACCCCTCCAAACAGTCCCTCAGGGCGGACAAGTAGTACAATGATTAACACAGCAAATGCAGCGACTTTGGTAAGCCCGCTGGGAAGCCAGATGATAGCAACAGAGTTGACTAATCCAATAATGAGTCCACCTGCGATTGCGCCATATATCGAGCCAATTCCGCCTAAGATGACTGATGCAAAGATATACAGTAGTAACCGCCATCCAAAATTGAAGTTTGTTGTGCCACTATTGAGGACAATGAGAAATCCAGCCATCCCGGTGAGTGCACCACCAATGATCCATGTCATTCGAATAATCCGTTCGGTGGGTATCCCGCTCACCTGTGCTAACGACTTGTTATCGGCCATCGCACGCATTGCCTTCCCCAATTTCGTCTGCTGGAGAAGCAGGTGCACCCCGAGCATCAACAGACTGGCAACGACAACCAGTACCACCGCATGAAGTGTCATAGAGAGAATCACTTCGGATGGTCCAGTAGTTGATGTCAACTCAAGAAAAGTTGGAAGCGCATCAGTTGATGTCAGTTGCGCTAATTGTTGGTCCGGTCTTATCACCCCGACACCAATCTGCCCGTTCACCGAGAATAACCCGACCTTCGAAGCTGGGTCAGTAATTCCTCTCACACTCGTCCCATAGAAGAACGCTATCAAGTATCGAAATGTTAACGCGACGCCGATTGAAGCAATGAGCAGAGATATCCCTTCTGCATCCCGAATGGGATAATATACGAGACGATCGACTGCCAGTGAGACGGCAACTGTAATCACCGCTGCCGAGATGAGGCCAAGTATCACTACCCAGAAGCTGGTAATAATAGAGATACCCGGAGTCGCATTCAAAAGAAATAGACTCCCAAAGCTAGTTGACCCGATTCCACCAATAGCGTAAGCAACTGACCACCCAGAAAATGCACCAACAGTAATTGTATCTCCGTGTGCAAAATTTGCAAAACTTAGAATACTATACGTCATCGAAAGGCCAATTCCCGCAAGACCATATGCCAGCCCGACTACAATACCCTCGATAATAATAGAAGCAACGTACGGGACTGCAATGACACCCGTTAGCAGCTGAGAAAGAATATCCCCGATAAGGATTAAGATCATCACGGCGATCAAAATTGTTCCAAGTCGGTCTGAAATACGGCCACGGCCTTGCCAAACCCTTTCAGCAACACCCATTTACTGATTCACGTTTTCAGTGGACTCTCCATGATGAATAATCCTACGCTCAGCGAATACTTTATTTGTAGCCATGTTGGCGATCATAGTGAAATAATCACATTTTTTGCTGAGTTGGGCGGACAAGCGGTTCGTTGAAACTGGCGTGAGCGGAGTATACGATAACAGGCTGAATGCTCTCTGCGATATTCTCGCTCGTGAGTGGGTTTGATTCAAATAATCTTGCTCCCTTTCCTCAAGAGGCGAATCAAATAACAGTTGTTGGTAATGTGGCTTTCTTTATTCGAAATGGGACGTGCAAACTATCGTTTCAACTCAAATTGGTGTGGTTTCGAGTATACATATCGGTCATATTGCCAACGACCGATAAAGTGAGGTGAACGAGTATGGAGGGGATACAGGCGTCTGTTGTGCCTGATAACAGATCATTCACACAGGTTCAAAGAATAGTTATTGATAAAACAGGCATTCCAGTATTGAACGATATTAGAGGACACCACTGCTGGCAAGACTGCACGGTAGACAATTCTACCCTGTTGAATAGCGGTGGTTGAGCTGACAAGCGGAATGTGAGTCATTTCATCAACGGGTGAGCCGGGCGGTCTCAAAACCGGTATCGCTACACTTCGACTGGAAAGTCGCTATTCAACACAGCAAACAATTCAACCCTGTAGTAAAGTCTACACTCACATTCTCATGCAGGAATACCGGCCTGCTCCAGACGACGACAACCCATCGCGACAATGCAGGACAAATTGCTGCAGTGGAAACGAGAGTGGGTAGAAGAGAAGCAAGGTCACTCGAAATGCCTCTAAATGGCAGTCAGACACATCAAGAGCAGCGAAAATGTCATTAAATGGGAGACGCGGCTTCAAGATTGGTCGTCTTAGATGGAATGCACCACAAGAATACTGAAGTATCAGGTGCAATCACTTAGGCTTTGATATGGATAGTAACACGAGTCGGGCTGGACGCACTGTTGTGGCTCTCTCAAAGATCAGTGACTTGAACTCGGACTTGGACTCCCACCAACCTCAAATAACGGCGAAATCAACAATTCATCCTAAAAAGCAGAAAACAGGTAACTGGACTGTAAGTATCATCGTCGAATGCATGCTGATCATCCACGAAAGCCTGCTGTCGAAGATATTCTCATTAAACAGACAAACCGAGTTGACCTCGGTATCATCACGTTCATCTGGGCTCTGAGAACTACATATTTGCTCGCTTATAGCGTAAAGCAGGCCCAAAACCCACGACTGAACTCGTTGGATCGCACCGTCAGTCTGGTTTCTCACCCACTCGTCACGGTCTTGATATACCGAAAACTGGCAGTTGGGTTGGTGTTTGCTATGGCAAGAGCCGAGACAAGTGAGTCAACCGCATCGACAGTCGTGAAACAGACAGGAACTCGAAACGCTTTGTGTGGTGCGAGCAGCGGCTTCGTGATGGAGCCACTGGCCGACTATCCAGCAAATCTTCAATTTCCAACCCTCAGGATTGATCTGCTTGGCCAACACTAAGCGGGAAGCCCACGAGTCGAGTCGGTGGAGAGTGGCAGATGAAGAGAATGGTGTCTGAGCGTATCGGAAACACAACATCATTGAGAGATCCTGTCCTCAAACTGAGATACTGAGATGTTACTCCAGTGCTGAATCAGACAATCGCTTGATGATGTGATCAAATAATGGAACGCGGTATCAGACTATTTCTCCAATACCTCACGAGAGAGGCGCTCCGGCGTGCTCTACTCTTTCTCGCTGATTACGCTGATTTCATCATCCTCTATGCGGATGTATAGCAGGGTCTTTTGTGGTTTGTTGTCAACTATATCGGTAAGCTCAGGAGCGCACCCTACCATCCCAATCTTGTTAAAGCCACAGACATCACAGACCGCATTCTGTGGATGAGGTTCGTATTCATTTTCGTTCACCGTAGCCGGAAGGTATCCGACATCTGTAATCTCTTGGCTGCACACTGAACAGTTGAGTAAATGTTGTGCTAAGTTGAGATACATGTAAACATGACCGTATCACTCACACAAAGAATTAATTATTATAGATAGTGAATCTGCTCGCGGTCGGGTCGTGACTCAAGACGATGCTCTTCGGTGAGCACTGTGCGTATGTACGACTGGGAATGTCCTCTCGCCGGTCGTGGAGAAAGAGAGTCTGTTGAATCACACGTGTCCCCTTATCGAAAGAGCAGCAGACAGCGATAGAAACACGAGGTGACAGTGAGAGAGCCAGAGGTGGGATTTGAACCCACGAAGTCTCGATTACAAGTCGAGTGCATGTACCGCCCATGCTCCCCTGGCACATTACATGCTAATTATTCCCCCTTTGAGTGTGTATCGTTTTCTATATCCTTTCGATAGGTAACCCGATGCACAGTATAATCGTGTGATTGATAAAAATCGCGTGCAGCGCTATTATCTGCCATCGAATCAAGTATGATCACAGTCACTCCCGCACCTGACAGCGACATCTCAGCACGGTCAAGCAGATGGCTACCAACCCCTTGTGATCGATAATCCTGTTTGACATAGAGATCGCGAATGATACCGCGCGCCTCTGAGAGAACGTAGTATCCCTCTTCGGTCGTGTATAACACGAATCCGATGATTTGACTGTCTGTTCTTGCAACCCAGATTTGATCATCGACAATGTGTTGAGCGATAACGTCCTGTATCTGTGTGCGATTTTCTGTTACCGATACATCCGATCCGAACTTTCGTTGTCCATCCGCTAAACGCATCCACAACGAGACTAGCTGCCCAATTTCATCGATTTCCGGGCGTGAATAATTGATTTCGTTATCTGACATTCTCACTTTGTTGTTGATATATCATACCGACCGTGCACACTTGCTAAACGCCAACCGAAGTAGCTATACCAGTCGATGGTCTCTGCGTGTGATTTTATTCAGTCTACTCTACAAACAATTCGATTAGATTAAACTACATTAGATAAGATAGTGTCTTGAAATAGTAATTGATACTGCCGTAAGCAATCTGCGACATCATGTGAGATAACACAGGTACCTCTCAATTGAGGCCACATCTTCACTGATGAGTTCATGTTCTATATGAGAGCAGGTTTGACAATGTGCTAAAGACAGTTGTATCAACGAAGCAAACATTCGACAGCGATTCAACCCACATGAGTTTTATATTTTGCCAGGTGAGGATACCTTAGTTGAAAGAACGGACGCCTTTTTACTATGCCGACCGAATTTACTGTATGAGTGAAGAATCTGGACGGCAAAATCTCCGAATGCCGGATGAAACGGAGATGTTCGCAGTAGTTGTTGAACACAATGGTGGGAATCACGTACGTGTTCAGTGTCAGGACGGACAGAACCGCATGGGTCGGATTCCAGGCCGAATGAAGTATCGAACCTGGATCAATGAGGGTGACGTAGTGCTTATTGAGCCCTGGGACTGGCAGGATGAGAAGGCAAATATTGAATGGCGATACTCTGAGCAAGATGCGGAGCAACTCCGAACTGAAGGACACATTGAGTAGGGGCGTTTATTCTATGTATCAATCCCCGACGATACATCAAGACTCTCGGTATTGCTTTTCATTTCAACCAATAGAAAGCGTCGAATCAACGAAACTCTTGATTTGAGACCTGAAGGTTGATATGCCGAAATGGTCTGACGATAGCTCAGGGGGAATATCAGTGTCGTGGATCATCTCAATTTGATCGACCGCCTGTGGGATCGTCTCAAAAAGATACTCCTCGCGGTGTCTGACAATATCGCGCTGACCACCACTGTCGTGAACAAGTGTATGTAATCCAGCACTTACATATTCAGCGACTGACATTCCAAAGTGCTCGCGTTGCTTGAGATTAAGCCCATATTTGTGTTCGCAGAGAAGTTGTTCTAATCTCTTGCGGGAGATATCACGTTCAACATGCACATATGATCGTTTCGCAGCAGCAGTGCTGAGTGCCCTCACATATGAGCCATAGGCTGCGCTCACCGAGCCAGCGATATGAAGATGAAGATCATACCCATCTGCTCGAAGTCTATCTATGAGCTCAATTGCCTTGTGCTGTCGTTTATCAGGTGCGAGCCGACCGATGACGACGATTCCATCTTGTCGAGCGTTCCATGGGTGTGGACATTCAATCTGCGCAATAGGAGGGTGCACGACAGCTGGCATGACACCATACCGGTCGTAAAATACGTCTGCTGTCCATTGTGAATTGGCAACGACCGTTGTTTTGTGATCTGAGAGCGTCTGCCGCTGGGGAGCACCAACGCTTGAAACGAGAGTGTTAGCGAGTTCAATTCTACCATCATCTGCATGCCAGAACTGGGGGTAGTGAATATATTGTAGCGACGGGATCGATGTGTCAAGTTCATTGGCGGTACTGACTACTGCATCAAAGTCCTCTGCAAATTGACGAAAGTACCACTGAATCAGTACACTCCGTGAAGCTAGCAGGTCACCAAGTTGTTCTGACGCAGCTGATAAGATTGATGCGATTGTCATACCTGCTGGTGGCCTCATTAGTTTTAATGACTCCGAGTCAATCTGGATATTGAATTTTGACGCTAATTTCGCAGGCGATGTCTCTGACACGGTGAATAATGTTATGTCATGAGCTGGCTGCAGGGTCGCAATCGTTTGGAGACATACCACATCTGCACCCCCCTGGAAATCTAATGTGTTATGAATGATTGCGATATGAGCCATTGATTGTTTAATTATATCGACTGCGACAGGGGAATGAATGTGACGAATCAAGCGTGCCCGCGGGCTTTAGTTAGTCGCATTCGTAAGTCTGATAATGGAATGTGTGCTCACTGGAGCAAATGATGTGGCGTCGGCAGATACCGCTGGAACTCTCAACTCCCCGGTTGAGTTGGCAGGCATGTGTAATCTCTATACGAGCAAACCAGAGCCTGTAGTCAAGAAGTATGATATTACTCTACATACCTCGACTGATGAGTCAGCTGCCAATGAAGCAGCCACAATTGGTGTTCATATCACCGCAAATAGTGTGTACACCCCAATCGCCAACCCACGTTTGAGGCCGGATACGGATGCATCTATCAAAAAGTCCCGAGCGGTGAGCCCGGGTCGTGCTTCTCAACTCATCACAGTCGCAGATAAACGCGATCTCAACGTTGCTGTCGACACAGGCAATGATGCCGGTATCGGTGGCTCTCAACAGTTTGTTTATTGGACGATGTTTACATTTGATCGCGACAATTTTGAAGATTGTTACGACACGTCCACGGCGATGAGTGCACTGGCAGATCACACCGATTGTAGAGTGAAACTGCTCCCGTCAGGCACACAACAGCCACACGTTCTTGACAGCAGTACCGTCGCCGGGACTCGGTTATCTAATTTGGACCGTGAACTCACATCGCTCGCAGGAGCGGAGTATACGCGATGAGAGATATCGGGTGGAGACGGGTTGGGTCAACCATGCCGAGAGTCCGCCATCCAGGAATCGTCGCGACGGGGGTTATATCGTCGGCACTGCTGATTACGGCACTGAGC
>KE356563.1:777797-780354 GCA_000416005.1 Haloquadratum sp. J07HQX50
GCCTTTTATCCGAGTATAGAAACCGCGGTCACACTCATATTGGATGGGTCACCGAAGATAGACGAAGTCGTGTTAGTGTTTGGAGCGGGAGTGATTGGGCTGTCAACGATTGCGCTACTCTCCAGATTTCCGCTTCGAAAATTAGTTGCTGTTGATCCAGTCTCACGGAGACAGGACTTTGCAGAAAAATGGGTGCGGACTGTGCCATTCACCCAGAGGCGGTCTCGGACTACGTGGATTCAGTCTCGACAGATGGAGTAGACCTCACATATGAGTTATCGGGGAATCCAGCAGCGTTAGATGCCGCTATTGATGTTGCTGGGTACGATAGCCGTATTGTTGTTGGCTCTTGGTATGGAACCGAGAGGGCACAGTTAGAACTCGATACGGAGTTTCACCGTGGCCGAATATCAATACAGTCCAGTCAAGTCAGCACAATCGACCCAGACTTGCGTGGACGGTGGTCAAAGGAACGTCGGACACAGACGACACTCCAACAGATAGACACGTTTGATGTGACTCAGCTGATTACTCATCAGATTCCATTTGAGGATGCACCGCAGGCATATGACCTCCTGGATTCGGACGAAAATAGGCCGTTACAAGTACTACTCACGTATTGATACGTTTCGCCAATGTATTATTCGACACTAACACATCTTTACAAAGACACAAGAAATGAGTGAGTATCAGTTGATGGTGACACGTGAACTCATCGCACAGCATTTCCTCACAGTTCCTAACCCCGGTGAGGAAGGAGACATTCACAGCCACCGCTTCACGATTGAAATTGAGTTTGAGGGGACGACTCTGAATGAATATGGATATATTATTGATATTGATTTAGTCAACGGGGCGCTTGACGAAATTGAGCAGCGCTACACGGATGCACTACTCAATGAGCTTCCTGAGTTTGAGGGACTCAATCCGAGTATTGAGAACTTTGCGAGAATACTGAGTGAACGAATGAGCCATGCGATCAGTGAGTGGACAGGCGATTCACTGACTGTTCGGGTGTGGGAAGATGAAATGGCGTGGGCAAGTCACTCTCGGTCTATATCAGAATGAATCATGCAAGAACGCGATATTTAGAATCGAAACGGAGCGTTGACCAGACAGCACTGTCAGAAGTAGTTCGGACGTCATTCGTCGATGCAGTTCCATCGAATCCGTCGATCGTTGAGGTCGGGTGCGGAACTGGAGTGACGGTCCCTCGGTTGTTTGAATGGGGTATCTCAGACGCAGCGTACAAAGGCATCGATCAAAGTCAGACACTGATTGACTTCGCAGAGGATGTCCGCCCCCGTGAACTTGCAAATCAGGGCCACTCAGTCGCGGAGACAGACGATGGATTTTCTGTCGGACCGTTTGAGGCACAATTTGACCGTGGCGAGGTGCCGGCAGCACTGGCAGATGAGCAAAATCATGACGTTGTGATGGCACAAGCATTCTTAGATTTAGTCTCGATAGAGCAGTTCTTCACCGCAGCGGTCGAAGCCCTTACTCCAGGGGGTCTTATTTATGCTCCAATTACGTTCGATGGGGCAACAATGTTTTATCCAAGCCACCCAGGTGACCATGCAGTTGAAAAGGGATTCCACCAGAAAATGGGTTCAACAGATGACCAAGCAGTCACGGCCGGCCGAGAGTCAATTGAGGTCTGCAGGCGCTTGAACGGCACCCTTCGTGCAGTTCGTAGTTCTGACTGGATCGTTCGACCAGATGGAGGAGGGTATCCAAGGGATGAGGCGTTCTTTCTTTCATGTATTTTAGGATTCATCGAGCAGAGTGTCGAATCACTTGATGGACCACATCGCCTTGATGAATGGCTTCAGACCCGGCGAAGACAACTGGATAATGCAGATCTCATGTACGTCGCACACCAATTCGATATTCTCTATCAGCGCGAAGAGTGAGAATTCGCATACATAGCGCGCGCTTCAGCTGGTTTGTTGAAAGTCGTATAGGCGGGCAAACACCTCTGCAGGGAACCTCGGGATCACTTTGCTCGGTGGCCTTCCCTTGCTGTGCGTCGTGTCTGACTCCTTTCGCTCGATGATACCGGACTCTGCCAACTCATACAGGAACCGCTTGACTGTAGACTCCGAGAGGTCTGATTGCTCAATTGCGTTCGTTGCTGTGCTCACTGACTGCCGCTGATCAGGCCCTAACCGAACGAGTTCACGGAGGACTGATTGGCGATTCCTCGGTAATGAAAATACAACCCCCAGTGGGACTCTTGAGTGTCGCATGTTTTTAATAACCGCCGTAATATCAGTATCAGCGAACTGTGCTCGATTGGCGTCATCAACACGCATGGCAGCCCCGAACAGTACGCACAGTGCATCATGTGCATTTCCGTCAGCCCACTGTGCGATGTCAGCAGCGATTGGATGTCGGATGGCCTGATTCGCCAAGCCATCAGAGGCACGCTGCATGAGTATATCGACGAGGATTTGTTTTCGATACCGGTCAACTGAGATCGATTTACCGGTATACTCAGTTAATGGCGTCTGGTTTGGTCGTTTTCGGCTCACGGCCAGCCAGCTCACATTCG
>KE356563.1:781724-785428 GCA_000416005.1 Haloquadratum sp. J07HQX50
CAGTGAAACAAAACGCCGGCAGTGCACCTAACGCTGCACCAAATGCACCACCAGCAAAGGCTGCGATTAACAGGAAGATAAACTCGTTAACTGTGCCTCCATAAATGGGAACCTGTAGTAACGCGTTCATACTCACTCCTCCTGTGCCCAGTTCTTTGAGCGCTCAACTGCGTCATCCCAGCGCTCATACATCTCATCTGCTTCCTCGCTTGGAATTTCAGGACTGAACTCCCGGTCAACTTGCCAGTTGTCTCGGAGCTGGTCGACGGTGTCCCAATATCCGACGGCCAAGCCAGCAGCGTACGCCGAACCAAGAGCTGTCGTCTCATCGACAACTGGACGAGCGATCTCTGTCTGAATAATATCGGACTGTAGCTGTGTGAGGAAGTTATTCTTCACCGCTCCACCATCAACTCGGAGCGATGTGGTTTCGATTCCCGAGTCAGCCTCCATAGCCTCAGCCACGTCGCGAGTCTGATATGCGATCGACTCAAGCGTCGCTCGAACGATGTGTTCTTTGCCCGTGCCACGAGTCATCCCGACAATCGTGCCGCGTGCGCGCCCATCCCAGTGTGGTGCACCCAGTCCGGTGAATGCTGGGACCATATACACACCATCAGTTGAGTCGACGGAACTTGCTAATTCGGCCGTTTGTGCTGCGTTGTTTATCAGGTCAACATCTTCCATCCACTCGATCGCTGCACCAGTGACGAATATTGATCCCTCAAGCGCGTACTGAACTGGTTCACCAGACATCTGGAAGCCAATTGTCGTCAGGAGGCCATGATCGGAGCTTACTGCATCGTTCCCGGTATTCATTAGGTAGAATGACCCGGTTCCGTAGGTATTCTTTGCATCACCACGGTCAAATCCGGTCTGCCCAAACAGAGCAGCCTGCTGGTCACCCAACGCTCCTGCGACGGGAATCTCTTCGCCTAAGAACCCGTCTTCGTCTGTGTGTCCATAGAGTTCCTCATCAGAGGATGGGCGTACCTCAGGGAGCATCGATCGAGGGACATTAAATTCTTCGAGTAGCTCGTCATCCCATTCTAAATCTTCGATATTGTACAGCATCGTCCGGGATGCATTAGTCACATCTGTGATGTGGTTACCCGTGAGATTTGAAATGATCCAGGTATCGATAGTGCCCATCAACAGTTCTCCATCCTCTGCGCGGTCTTGCAGGTCGCCTCCACGAGAGGCCTGCATTTTGAGTGGTTCCGCGTTATCAAGAATCCACTCTACCTTCGTCGCGGAGAAGTATGCATCACATTCGAGACCAGTCTTCTCTCGAATCATCTCTACCTTTCCGTCCTCTTGGATCTCTTCTACTCGATCCGTGGTACGGCGATCCTGCCAGACAAGCGCATTATGAACTGGTCTTCCAGATGCCTCATCCCATACGATCGTTGTCTCACGCTGGTTGGTAACACCGAGCGCTTCGAGCTGAGATGCGTCAAGACCCGCGTCCTCCAGTCCACGCGTAATGACCTCTTTTGTATTCTCCCAGATTTCGATCGGATCATGCTCAACCCAGCCTGGGTTAGGATAAATCTGTTCGTGCTTCTGATAGGCATTAGCGACCACTTGACCGCTGTGGTCGAAAACCATAAACCGAGTTCCAGTAGTTCCCTGGTCGATGGAACCAACGTATGTATCTGTCATTGTTATCTCCTTCAGTAGGACAAGGTTGATTATTTTATTATCTACCCTGTCTTATCAGTAAACAATATAGTGAATCATTATAAATGTTCCTCACGATTTTAGCTGATATAATTTATGTCGGCACCCATAGTACCGGGGGCATTCAAGAATAAGCGAGCGAATAAATTTTAGATGACTGAAATAATGTATTTGAACTGTCATCCACCACCAACCTCCTCAAGATGTAATCGCGTCAGTGCTGAGGTGGGGTAATGCATGATTTGAGTGAATCACGCTCACTCGTTCGCTGTCATTATTTCGACTGGTGTTGTCCTGCTGCTCAGCGTCCCTTCTTTCCTATACAATAACATTTTTATTTCTCATCCATCCGATTTCAGAAAAATGGCGATATCTTGTCGGAGACATACTATCTCGGTTATTGGCTGCAGTGATACCATCTCAAAGTCTGACGAAGGGTCAGAATTGAGTGTCTCGACAGATATTTCAGCGCAATCTGTCACAGAACTGTGTTCAGATACCATCCCACCTGACTGCGTGATTATAAACACAGCAGGAATTACACAGAACACCAATGATACTGTTCATGAAATTAGAAAGCATCATCCACAGGTTTCGATTGTAATCACCGACGAATGTCGTGACAAAAGCCAACTGAGCAGGAGCGCACTCACAGATGTCTCTGCAGTCATTCCACAGCCGATATGGG
Source organism: Haloquadratum sp. J07HQX50 (assembly GCA_000416005.1). Classification (GTDB taxonomy): domain Archaea; phylum Halobacteriota; class Halobacteria; order Halobacteriales; family Haloferacaceae; genus Haloquadratum. Next base: position 784,096 of record KE356563.1, read on the forward strand.
AAACAGAGCCAGCAGAAGCACTGACTCAGCTGGCTAACACGCTCAACGTACCCACAGAGGGATCCCAGGTGCCGAATGTTGTTGTATCCCAAATCACCGAACCAGCATGTGTATTTGATTATCGAACGGGTTCAATACTTGCCTCAAATAAAGAGTTTGCATCATTCATTCAGCATCATCAGTCTTTTGTCGAACACACCAGTCTTGATTCGTTCCTATCTGAACAGATCACATTTGATGAGCTGACTGATTCACTTAGCCAACATAGCGAGGATGAAGAGTCAGGCCGTCGACACCTCCCGCTCAAAACGAGCGACGAACAGATTGGATGGCTCCACGCGGAGATTAACTCAATCGAGGGCGTCACTGACGGGGCTATTCTCCGCGGAAGGGAGCTCAAGATTCAACAGACCAAGGAAGATTCACCACCGACTGTAGTGTCACAGTTTGATCTTCCTGCAGCGGTTCACCATCCAGATACGGGATCGGTTTTGAACTTCAATGCTCAGTTACGTTCGGTACTGAATCCCCCAGCAGACGAGAGTGAGATGGTATGCAATGACAACGCCGCGATCAAGTCGTTACAACGCCTTGCTGCGGAGGCAGGATCCGAATGGAAACCGTGCTTTGAGGAATGGTGTATACAAACTGGTGAAACAAGTCGGTGGTTTGTGACTCATGCGTGGCCAGGAACAACAAACGGGACACAGTGTATATTTACAGTCTCAAGAGAAATTACCCGTGAAAAGCAACGCGAATCCGAGCTCCAGCGTGTGAAACGACGCTTTGATCTTGTCACACAGAATATCGATGAGGTGATTTATATTGCCAATTATGACTTCTCTGAGGTTGAATTCATCAGCCCGGCTTACGAGGATATGTGGGGGGAACCTGTTGAGGAGCTATACGCGAATGAGACATCGTTTATTAGTGCGATTGATGAACGTGACAAGTCCCAAGTGCAACAGAAGGTTGCCACTATGCGTGAGGAGATCAAATCGGGGGTTGCCGATGAAAGCTATACCTTCGAATTTCGGCTCCAGAACGCGGACGATTCAGTTCGGTGGATACATGCTGTTGGATATCCTGTAGAGACAACCGTTGGTGAGAATAAATACGTCGGAATTGCGGAGGACATCACAGAGCGAAAAAAACTTGAGCAATCCAACAGAGAGCTTTTCGAGAACGTATCTGATGGCTTAGTTGTCCACGATCTTAACACTGGGGAAATGCTTGATGTGAATCAGCGTTTCTGTGAGATGACTGGATACTCGAAACAGGAGCTGATTAGCGAGTCAGTCGAAAAGGTAAGCTCTGGCCAACAAGAGTGCTC
>KE356563.1:786771-790392 GCA_000416005.1 Haloquadratum sp. J07HQX50
TGCGAATACATCTGAATATAGCAAAAAGCGTGGAGCGGAAATAATCGACCGCGTAGCAGAATCGAGTGCGACCGAGGAGTTTGAATGGGTCGTTAAGGACTCTTCGGGAGAAACTCATATAATGTTGGTCAATGCGACCCTGGCGACGATTGATGGGTCAGACCGAGTGTTAGCGACATCTCAAGAGATTACGGCACGGCGGAAGCGTGAGGCAGTGATGGAGAATCTCCAAGGTGCAATCGACAAAATGCAGGCTGCAGAGAATGTCGAACAGATATATCGGATTGTTGAAAAAACTGCTGAAGAGGTTCTGCAACTTCCACGAACAGCTTGCTGGGGCTATGATGAGTCTGAAGAGCAACTTCAATGTGTCTCACAGACCGAATCTGGTGAGTTCGGGCCCGACATATTGCCACCAGAGAGTCCTGAATACACAGCGTTCCAAGCCGGGAATACTCTGGAGTATAGTCCGGCTGAGAATCATCAAGAAGCATCAGTCCAAACGGCCATCCTGACTCCAATTCGAGACTACGGTATACTAGCCGCTGGTCAATGCCAGAGAGGTGACTATGAGCCGTATCTTACTGACGCAGCACAAGTACTCACTGCACACGCCGCTGTTGCGCTCGATCGTATCCATCGTGGCAAACGACTCAAAGAGAGCGAAACACGCTTGCAAGCAATCATCAATCGAATCGATGAGGCTATCTTACTCTTGCCAGTATCAAAGCTAAACCAACCACGGCCGGAGCCGGATTATGTCAGCTCTGGCTACGATGACTTACTCGGAACACCACTCGGTACGATCCATGAGGTGTTCGACGAGGGGTTCTTTGGTGCACTCCACCCAGATGATTATGACTCGTATTGCCGATTTATTGAGTCAATTCAGGCTGATGTACAAGCAGGCGAGGTGGATCAGCGGTACATTCGGACATATCGTATTCGTCTTCACGATGGAACTACGAAGTGGATCAGATCAGAGTACTATCCGACCTCATGGCTTGAAGGTGAACCTCGAATTGTAATTGTCTCTCGAGATATCACCGAACGCAAGGCACGCGAGGAAACGATTGAGTCATTCCACGACATCACAGCGAAACTAACCACTACGGAAGCAGTGCACGAGGCGGGCAACATTGCTGTGAATGCAGCGGCAAGCGTCTTCGATATCCCAACGACAGCAGTATATACTTATCAAGAGGGAAGTGGAGAACTATCACTGATTTCGACAGGACCGGATATGAATGCCGATAGAATCCCAGATACGCTAACTGCAGATACACAACCGGTATGGGAGACGTTCATCGGGGAGTCGATGCAGATTGAGTCAGTTGAGGCAACGCCAGTTCTGCAGACGGACTCGTACCAGTATGTATTCATGTTGCCACTAGGAACGAATGGAGTCTTGATAATCTGGGGAAAAAAATCATCGTTCGACACTGAAGCAGGAAGTATTCTTGCAGCAACACTTGAAGCCTCACTTAACCGGTTATATGGAGAGCAACAACTCGAATCCCACCGTGAGGAACTAAACCAACAAACTGAGCGAGCGCAGCGACTCGATTCAATTGCGGAACTAACCCACCGCGTAGAGGCAGCGATTACCCGAGAGTCAACGCGAAAAGGAATTCAAAAAGCAGTATGTAATGAATTAACCAGTGTCGACCAATTCGCTGGTGCAATGACCGCAACGGGAGAAGTTGGGACGAATCGACTTACGACAGAAACAATCGTTGGGATTGAATCACGGCTGGTCCACCAGAGTCTGTCAGCGCCAGAGAAGACACAAAAAGCATCTCATCCTGCCATTAAAGCATGGCAGTCAAATGAAGCATGCGTCGCTGAGGATATCTTACGAGGCGTAACCGGGGGAGTGGGCAACAGATATCCGTCGTGCTGGAATCGCCGCTGTGTGTTCTGTGCCGATAGTATATAACGAGATCACATATGGCGTCCTCACTGTGTTTTCCGAGCGACCAGATGCGTTTAATCGTCGCGAGACTGAAATCCTGAGTCAACTTGGGAAGTCGGTTGGATACGCGATCACTGCCATTGAGCGGCAGCGGGCGCTTGAGGCAGATAATACAATTGAATTGGAGTTTCACGCCTCAGAAATGCAGTTGCCCGTTGCTCGACTTGCCGATAAATTGAAAACCGACGTTGCACACGAGCGCACCATTCGGCGAAAAGAGGGAGTTGTCAGCGTATATTACCGTATATTTGATCCTCCGCAAGTTTCCGATGTAGAGGAGTGTTGTAGTTCACTCCCTGGAAGTTATGATATTCTCTCCGAGCAGACCGAGACATGTGATATAGAGCATCGGGTGGACTCTTGGATCGGGTCACTAGTCTCTGAGTATGGTGGCATCCTCAGGCGGTGTTACGCTGCAGAGAACGATATCGAAATCGTTATCGAACTACCCCAAGAGACTAATACGAGAAGTATCGTGAATCGGATTCAAGAGGAGTATCCAGCACTTAGATTGACTGCGAAACGCCAGCACCGCCAGACAGTGGACACAATCAGACACACTCAGGACGCGATTACAGATGAACTGAGCGAACGTCAGTATGAGGTGTTGCAAACAGCATACTCGATGGGATACTTCGAATGGCCACGCGCGAACAGCGGAGAAGAGGTAGCTACGCAATTAGGTATTACACAACCAACGGTCAGCAAGCACCTTCGACTCGGTCAAGAGGGACTGTTTGAGATTCTATTTGGATCCACTGAGACAAAGGAGGAATACTGAGCTTCTATCGTATACTTAGTAATTAAGAGACGCTCAGGGTCTTCAGGCAGTCGCCAAGACGAGTAAACAGAGGTAGTTCACCCAGAAGGTGTGTTCCGGGAGAGTGGTCTCATAAATTATTTATGATTACGACAGAGCAATATCTGCGACATCAAACTCGTAACTGCATTCTTTGATCCAGTATTCGCGATGGTGGTGCCCATCACGAAGCGGATTAATTCTCGCATTGATCATGTCTGCCTCAAGGAGCCGTTCCAAGCGGCGATACAGTGTTGGTCGAGACATATTGCACTCCTCTGCTAGTGAATCAACAGACGTTGGCGTATCATCTAATGCCTGGAGAATTGAGCATGCATACTCGTCTGCTAATAGTTCAAGCACGACAGCTTGGTCCTCTGTTGAGAGGTGCTCCTCATGTCGTGAACCATTCCGTGTGCTCTCCTGATACTGTGCTACTGCAGCTGCACGCTGGCTTTGCTGGTTCATCGTCGTCATTGTAATATATAATGTGTATCTGTGTATCAGTCATGGATATTATTATTACTCACGTTCGATCAAAATGGCTAGATAGATAGACTGACTCATCACCTGGACAACAGAGAGGGTCTGTATTGGACGTGCTGTGTAATAAATTGATTCTATATTGAGACCGCCAAAGCGGTGGAATTCAGCATGGACTCCCGCTCTGGCCGAAACCTCGGCAGGTGAACCACACTCACCACTCATATTCAACATTCCGCTGTTCAGGTACACGCCCAGAGTGTGCCCTCTCCGCCCCGGTTTGGGTGCGATGAAAATACCGCAGGCCAATGTTCTTGCCAGCGTGGTTCTCGTAGCCACAGTTTTGACACTCAGAGACTAACCC
>KE356563.1:790585-791719 GCA_000416005.1 Haloquadratum sp. J07HQX50
CCTGTGTTGACTCAATGTTTTCACACGAAATGAGTGTTAAATGACTTTTATCACTGAAGTTGAGATGAATAGCCGCACGAGAATGACCCCAAATCTCGTTTATGTGTGTTTGAGCACTGTCTGCGCTCTCTATTTGAAATCGCCACACGTGTACTCCAGTGGTATGTCTCGTTGAATGGCCCGGAAAGCCGGTTTTTTGACTGGAAACAACGAGATCGAATGCCTCCGTATGACCGCCGTCAAATTGGATAATGACTGATCGCTTGTTCGGACGAATTTTTGATATCTGTCGTGAAAGTACGTTTATGTCATCATTTGAATCTCTTTGCCTCTGTATGACCGACTGTACTGTGTTCCCCGTGATGAGAGAAACGTCTGATCGAGACGAGTCACGTACTGATTCGCCAGTCGGTAGCATGTGTGCATGCGTGCGTGCTGGCGAATGGCTATGATCTTCTATGTGATCCCGAAGACCTGCCTGATCTAAGACTCGCAGCGCGCTCCGAGATAGTGAGTAAATTTGGTTATCATCCGATGGTACCATTGTTGGAGCGATAGCAGGTGTGAATCCGCTCTGATTGAGAAGTCGAGCAAAAACAATGCTCGGGAGTCCACCTCCGATGATCAATATCTGAGGTGGCGAAGAATCCAATACTGAATCTGAATCCTGTTCAGTATTATTCTGCATAGATCTTGAGTGAGGTGAGTCAGTCATCTCTTCGAGTTATCTATGATACCAACTTCAAGAATCTGTGTGGAAGTGTGACAACTCACATATACAAATAAAATACTGATAGTTTTCGATTTTTAGGCCCAGTTTCGCAGAGTGAAACAGGGTACAGAACTGAGTGTGAATTGACCACCCGCACTCAGAACCGATTTGACTCAAAATGATATTCCCATCAGGCGAACCCGAGATCAAGATTTCTCTCCAAATCGGCCCTGCATGTAACAGGCCTACTCGTAGTGCGGAGCAATTGGTAGACAGACAGTCCACGCTACTGATAGTATCAGCGGAATTTGAAGTCTAACTTTACCGATTCAATCGAGAACCAGCAATTTTGTCAGTATAGGTTGAGCCAACTATCTCCCAGATATCGGGTCACAGATGTGAGGTGTTCAAGCTGACAGCCT
>KE356563.1:792900-799757 GCA_000416005.1 Haloquadratum sp. J07HQX50
CACAGGAAATTGTAGTGGATCCCGGCCGACAGTGTATCGGCGTCTCAATCGTCTCGTAGAGGCGGGTTTCGTCGAGACAGAAGAGGTCACGACGAAAGATGGACATCAATGTCATCAGTTCTCACTCGTTCGAACAAAAGTCCATGTAGAAATCGATGAAAGTCGGATCAAAATGCAATTACGGTCATCTTGATAGCTTCACCGGCGTGAACGCTCAGCTGTGCGACATTCGATACATTTCTGAATAGATTGAGATATAGACTTTCTACCCTGCCACTCAAGTAGGGTCGGGTCCAATAGGTCGCAATGCCAATCGTTGAGGTAACACTCCCGGATGAATTGCTCAGCGAATTTGAACAGCTGGTGAGTGAAGAATTTGTTACGGAGGAACAGGCAGTCGAAGATCTCCTTACCATGGGTATTGATGCATACAATGTCGATGTGATGGACGACTCCGACCCAGGAGACGATATCATCCAAGGCGCAGAGAATAATCTGTTTGATACAGCGTCAGATCCCGGCGGTATAGATGACGACCGGCTCTGAATGGTGATTGTCGTACCCTGAGGGTGAGAGTGTATGGGTATTCAGTCAGCCGAGACGAACTCAAGAAATATCCATGAGTAGATCCGGTCAGGATATCATAACGTGTTTGTTGGTACCGGCGACATGAGTGTGTATGGATCTCAGTATACAGGGAAATGTCGCTCTCGTTACAGCCTCAAGTAGTGGTCTTGGAAAAGCATCTGCAAAAGCACTTGCAGCTGAAGGCGTTCATGTTGTAATTAACGGCCGGGACGAATCGCGGCTCAGCCACGCTGTCGAAGAGGTCGCTGATGTCGCAGCAGTGGGTGCTGAAGTCGTTGGTCACCCCGGCGATTTGACAGAGCCAACAGATGTTGACGAATTAGTGGCACGACCGATTGAAGAGTTTGGCCATCTTGACCACGTCGTCACCTCCGCAGGCGGACCACCTTCGAAGCCATTTCTCGAAACCACTGATGAGGAATGGTACGAGGCATATGATTTGCTCGTCATGAGTGTTGTCAGGACTGTACGGGCGGCAGTGCCTGAGCTCCGGGACAGCGAAGCAGGAACGATTATCAATATCACCTCTGCGAGCGTCAAGGAAGCGATTGATGAATTAGTCTTGTCGAATTCCGTGCGGATGAGTGTCATCGGTCTTGAGAAGACTTTGGCAAACGAACTCGGGCCTGAGATTCGAGCAAACGCTGTGCTCCCCGGCACACATGAAACACCTCGAATTGAGGAACTTGTTGAGCAGGGTGTCGAGAGGGGTACATATGATTCATATGAAGCTGGGTTAGACGACTGGGCTGATGGCATCCCATTGGAGCGGATTGGGAGTCCGATGGAACTCGGGCAACTCGTCGCGTTCCTCTCATCTCCAGTCTCGGCGTATTTGAATGGTGTTGCTATTCCCGTTGACGGGGGTGCTGGTGCATCAAATCTGTAGTGCAATGAATAACTGAACGGGCTCAATCTATCTATTTGTTTGACAATCTCTTTCCCAATTGGAGCTCCCAGCAGTTCAAATCCTCAATCACCTGATTGAGAGATAAGACGTGTGTTCACCGCGGGGTATCCACGACTTCCACCGTGCGATATCTATACTCAGAGCCAGGCAAACGAACTCACTGCTCCCATCAGCCGCTGATATACCCGTGGCTGGCAGTCTATCTTGGGTGCCCACAGTGAATACTGCCTAACGCGGTAGCTACAAACCCATCGAACAGTTATCCTTTCACATGAGACTCGAGAAAGCAACTGTTGGCGGTGGCTGTTTCTGGTGTACTGAGGCTGCAATGAAAGAGCTCGACGGTGTTCGAAGCGTTACATCTGGATACGCTGGTGGGGAGACAGATAATCCAACGTATCGAGAAGTTTGCTCGGGGTCAACAGGACATGCCGAGGTTGTGCAAGTTTCATTTAATCCGGCAGAAATTACGTACGAGGATATTCTTAGAGTGTTTTTCTCAACTCACGATCCAACACAGGTCAATAGACAGGGACCCGATGTTGGGACACAGTATCGATCTATCGTCCTGTATCACTCTGATGAGCAGGCTCACGTAGCGAGGTCGGTGATGCAGGCCGTGGCCTCGCGGTATGAAGCAGAACTGGCGACAGAGCTGGATTCGCTCACTCGCTTCTGGGAGGCAGAGCAACATCATCAAGATTATTTCGAGAAAAACCCGCGTGATGCGTACTGCCGCGCTCACGTGCAACCGAAGGTTGAGAAAGTTCAAAAAGAATTTAGTTAAGTTCAATCGCTCAGGGCCAAGAAGAATCAGTATCCCGGTGGGTGAATGGTTCTGCTGACTCACCTGCGTACGTGCCGACACGATGACCGTCACCCTTCAAATAGTACTTGTACGTGGTGAGACCATCAAGTCCAACAGGACCGCGGGCATGTGTCTTGCCTGTCGAGATGCCGACCTCTGCACCTAAGCCAAATCGAAATCCATCAGCAAACCGAGTTGAGGCATTATGAAACACGCTGGCTGCATCGACCCGGCGCATAAATTCGTGCGCAGTCGAGGCGTCGTCGGTTATGATCGACTCAGTGTGTTTCGATCCATACGAGTTGATATGATTGATTGCTGCATCAACAGAATCGACAGTTTTGATCGCGAGAATAAGATCACCATACTCTGAACTCCAATCGTCAGTTGTAGCCTCAGTAGCTGTAATCAGACGGCGGACTGTTTCGTCCCCACGAATTGTAACTCCCTCATCTTTTAATCCGGTCGCCAACTCCGGAAGAAGTTGTTCAGTGATGTCCTGATGGAGTAACACTGTTTCGACAGCGTTACACACAGCTGGATATTGGACCTTTGCATCAATGATAACCTCTTTAGCCATCTGAAGATCTGCCTGATTGTCGATAAAAATATGACACAGCCCCTCTGTATGGCCTAACACAGGGATACTCGTGTGTTGTTCAACATATTCGACGAACGCCGAACTGCCGCGAGGCATGATGAGGTCGACTGACTCATCTAACTCAAGAAGAGTTGCAACGTCCGCCCGCGCTTCGATTAATTGAGCCCATCCACTTGGAATACCAGCAGTCGCCTCCTCGATAATTTCATATAGAACGCGATTTGAATGTGCGGCTTCACTCCCTCCCTTCAGAATCACCGCGTTTCCTGACTTCAGACTCAGAGCGGCAATTTGGACGAGCGCATCTGGTCGAGATTCAAAGACGGTTCCAATTACTCCAAGAGGAACGGATAATTTAAAGAGATTTAAATCTGTATCAAGCTCTCGAGCTTCAAGCGTCTTTCCTAAGGGATCTTCTTGTTGGGCAACGCTTCGGACCATCTCGGCAATGTCAGAGATTTTTGACGAAGAAAGCGTTAATCTGTCGACAAAAGCCTTCGAGTACTCACCAGCTTCGAGTTTTTCTGTGGCTCTCTCAACGTCGGCTGCGTTCGCATCGAGAATACGATCCTTTTGCGCCTCAAGTTCATCAGCGATTTGCATAACTGCGTTTGTGCGAGTCGTATCTGATAGGTTGGCCAATTGAAGAGCTGCAGCTTCTGCGGCCGCTGCTTTCTCTGTAGTCGATTGTGCTGAGTCGTTCATTTCAGAGAGGATATAGAGTATTCAGAACTGAGGCTCATATATTGATTGAAATTGATTATCTTGACAGCAATCACCTATCTATCGGCACGAATATTGTTCCGACCGGCTCGGCGTCTGCTACTCGTGCGAGCACATCTGGCTTCGTTGACCTCGCAATGATCGCTGGTATACCGTGCTCACTCACAGACCGTGCACTGTTGACCTTGGTTTGGATCCCACCAAAATCTCCGCTGCCAGTCTCAGAGACAATTTCTTCAACCTGCGTATAGTTCCGGCCAACTGCCTTAATCTTGGTAGCGTCAGGATCGTCCTTTGGATTACCGGTAAACACCCCTGCGACATCGGTGAGCGTCACAAGTAGATCACTGGAAATCCCAGTCGCGATTGATGCAGAAAGCATATCATTATCCCCAATACGAATCTCCTCGGTAGCAATCGCGTCATTCTCATTCACTATCGGAACGACACCCCACTCAAGCAGAGTCTCAATCGTATTTTTAAAGTTGGTAAATCGTTCTGTATTATTGAGATCAGAGTTCGTAAGCAGGATCTGTGAGACAGTGAGGTTATACCGCTCAAAGCTTTCAGTATATCTCCGCATTAAGTGACTTTGCCCGATTGTCGAGAGTGCCTGTGATTCCTCAACGGTCTGACTCGTGTATCCAATGCGACCAATGCCCGCACCGATGGCACCTGAGGATACTAACACGACATCTTTTCCTGCAGCGACCAGTCCTGAGACATCATCAACTAATTTGTTTAGTTTGCTATCTGAGAGATTAGACGAATCATCAGTGAGCGAGTTCGTGCCTGCTTTGACAACGATCCGGTCGGCTGCTGCAGCGGCTTCTCTCGCCGATTGAATTTGAGATTCAGGAACAGCGTTGGGCTTGAGCGATTCATCACCATGGTGAAAATTAGTCATTAGAGACCTCTGCAGAAATTTCACGAGATCGGTCGGTCGCTGCCGTGAGCGCCTCTCCAACCTGTTGTTCGACACTACTACTGAATAGCACCGACATTCCCTCGATTGTTGTTCCGTTTGGAGAGCACACGGCGTCGATCAACTCGTCGATGGACTTCTCAGCTGCTCGGACCATTTCTGCAGCTCCGATAAAAGTCTGAATTGAAAGCGCTTTAGCTGCTGTATCGTTGAGTCCTTCTTCAACTGCCTGTTGACGCATTGCGTCAATCAGATAGTAGACAAATGCGGGTCCGCTCCCGTTTAGCGCTGTCGCAACATCCATCTGCGCTTCGTCAATAACAACATAATTGCCGAGTTCATCAAGCATTGCAGAGATCGTCGGATTTTCATGATCCCAAGAGACAGCCGCTGCCATCTCGTTCAATTGACCGGCAAGGTTCGGCATTACTCGAACCGCATTAGCGTTTGTACGACTCATGACAAAGTCTCGGGTTACTCCCGCAGCAATCGTCACTAACGTCTGTTCAGATGAGAGAGACAACTCCGAGAGAACTGCTGGGACAGTATCAGGCTTGACTGCGATGACGACGATATCCGCTGTGCTCGCCTCTGTGATATCAGTCGTTGTCCTCGTACAGAATTTTTCGATACGAGCAATTGTATCTTCAGTGATATCGTATCCAATCGTTTCGAACTCTTCACTGGACGCCAGTCCTTTGAGTAGCGCGCTCCCCATATGACCGCACCCCAGCACGCTCACAGAACTCGTCATATCCCTTTCTGATAGAGCAGATAATTTACGAACTTCGATTTGCAGGGAAGAATGACGGTCTGAATTGCTACGATATATTCACAGCATCTGATGTCTTATCACATAACCCGGTCGTCCCAGATGAAACTCCTGAGTAGCACACATTTTTCCTCATCTGTCCGTTGAGCTGGCACTACACAGAAACAGAGTGAAGAATACTTGTCTCCATGTGCCCAAGTATGCGTATCGGAAGTGCAATGAGATTCGAATTCAACCTGCTTCAACACCAAGCCCACCGACGCCCGCGTGGCGGCGATTGATGAACGACAAAGAGACGATTCGTCGGCGTATCGGCTATCTGTTATCAGAATCGGGGGTGATTGGTCAAGACCATCTCGATGAGACAGTTGAATTGGCGTGGCCACGCGTCGTAACCGGATTCGCGATTATGTCGATGCGAACAGTCGATCTGGCTCTCATCGGTATTGTCCTTGGGGCCAGTGGCGTTGCCGGACTCGCCGTTGCGAATTCATTTTGGATGGTGGGGAAGTTTGCATATATTGGTCTTGCTGGAGGAACGTTGTCACTTGTTTCACAGAACTTCGGGGGAGGAGATAATGAAACAGCGCGAGCGGTGGTAGTGGCTAGCTTTGTCGGTATCGTTGTGGTTTCGATTGGTTTGATACCTGCGTTCATGTATTACGCACACGAGCTGATTGCGACATTGAGCAGTGGATCAACGGTTACACAGCATGGAGCCAGATACCTGTTATTTGTCGCACCAGCACTCTTTTTTGAGGGGATTAGCTTGATTGGTTCGCGAACGTACGCTGCGATCGGCAATACATTAACTCCGATGTACGTGCGCGCGTCTGGAGCGGTCCTAAATATCATGTTGAGTGTGATATTTGTCTTTGGATTCAATCTCGATGTGATTGGTGTTGCCTTGGGAACGACTGTCTCAACGGTTATCGTCTCGGTTGCATTTTTACTTGGTATCGGAGGAATGGTGCCGTGGAGTACTGTTCCGCAGGTGCAGATTACTCAAGAAACGCCGCTGCCCTCATCCGATCTGTTCACGAGCCTACTCTCTGTGTCTGCCCCACTTGTGGGCCGACGTATTGCACAGGGGATTGTGGTATTCCCGCTCCTGTGGATTGCAGGGAATTTTGGTGCAGTCACGCTTGCCGCATTGGGTGTTGCGAGACAGATACGGAATCTACTGAATAGTTTCAGCTGGGGGTTCTCAATTGCTGCATCAACGCTCGTGGGTCAATCCCTTGGCAACGCAGATGAAACGGCTGCTGCGGTCTATGGCACAGAGATTATCAAATTCTCCGCAATCATATTTGTGGGTGCGTCTTCTTTTGTAATGGTCGGAGGGCAGCCTATCGCGGGGTTATTTGTGAGTCAGTCTCAAACTGAAATCACGACACAGTTCATTCAGGTGGCAGCGGTAAGTGGAATCGCCGCTGGTGTCGATGGCTCAATCAGTGGTGTTCTTCGTGGCGCTGGTGATACTCATACCCCATTTTATGCGACTCTTGTCGGATCTTATCTTATCGCACT
>KE356563.1:801216-810072 GCA_000416005.1 Haloquadratum sp. J07HQX50
GACAGCAATCCGTGGACTCACGTGGCGGATGGCGCAGGAACTCGCTGAGAATAATATTCGAATGAATGCGATTTCGACAGATGTGACCGAAACACATCAAACTCGGAAAGAGGCACGCATGCAAGCAGAGACAGAGGATCGCACGCCAGAGGAGATTCTTCAGGACCGAGGCAAGAAACGACCGTTAGGACGTGTCGGACAGCCGGTTGATCTGGCACATGCAGTCATGTTCTTAGCCAGCGAGAAAGCCGATTATATAGTCGGTGATACTCTCAGGGTGAGCGGCGGTGGAAACTTGATGTAACTGAAAATTTTATTATCACGACTCAGCCGGGCAAGCTGAGTCGTCGTGAGTACTCCATGTGTCATCGCTTTATACGTATCAGACCTCATACCACCCTTGATTTGAGAATCGTATTGGCTTATCACGAGCAGGGCTCTACAGGTGGGGACAGGTCAAGTGCCTTAGGGTCATTCCTGATTGGAAATCAAAGATGTGAGTTCCTATGATGACGAGACGCTCTGCGCCTCAAACCACTTCACTTGACCCAGAGGCTGTACGCTTATGACGCACGTCACCGTGGGCGTACAGTTTCGACGTTCATTAGTCACCTTCACCGAAGCAACGGCCGGCAGTTGCGAGAAAATGCGACACCTCTCAACATCGACGGCAGGTGAGACGCGTGTTGTTGAGGGGAGCGAGGTGGAACCGCCGACCCTCACGGGTACACCGGACGTTCGGGTGTGAGTTCCGACTGTGAAAGCAGGAGGTCAAGAAGAACAAAATTGCCTGCGACAGCACGGCCCCGTTTTATTTGTGCGGTGAGAATAGTAAGACCGTGGGGCTTGTCCTCGCGGGATTTCACAATACTTCCTGCCAAGTGTCCTTAGGAGCGTGTTCACCACCGTCTCGCACGTGTGACGGTAGTTCGCTCGTGTAAGCGACCACAAGTTGGGTGGCCCGCTGAACTCTCAGCGTTTTTGTGAGAACAATTAAGATGTCACGACATGCGCTTGTTCATCTTCGGGCATCCCAGCTATCATCCGATTGACGATATCGTCCCGCTGCACATTTTCCTTTTCGATGACGCCAGCACTCTGTCCCTGATGAAGCACATGGATTCGATCCGAGGCCTCACGAACGTAATCAAGATTGTGCGAGATAAGTATAATTGATATTCCACCCTGTTTCATTTTCTGGATCAGATGAAGAACCCGCTCAGCACCCTCAACAGAAAGCGCACTCGTGGGTTCGTCCAGAATCACAATTTCCGGATCAGATAGTAAGGTACGTGAAATGCTGACGAGCTGTCGTTCGCCACCCGAGAGATTAGCTACCTCAGCATCGACGCTGACGTCGATGTCAAGATCTTGTAGCAACTCCCTTGCTCGAACACGCATTTTGGTTTTGTTCAAGATTCCAAACAAGCTATCTGGGCCATGCATCCTCTCTCGGCCCAGAAATATATTCTGTGCGACGGTGAGATTACCAGCCACAGCGAGATCCTGAAATGTTGTTTCGATTCCCAGTTGCTTGGCCTCGCGAGGACTGTTCAGAGATACCTCTGATCCGTTGATCAGAATCTGGCCCTCATCCGGCTGATGAGCGCCGGCTAGGCACTTGATTAGCGTGGATTTCCCGGCACCATTGTCACCGGCGACAGCCATTATTTCATTTCGACGAAGATGAAAATCAACATCGTCAAGTGCAACGACTTCTCCAAATCGCTTCGAAACACCTTGCATCTGAATGATATTTTTCGTATCAGGCGGTTCTCTTTCGGCCATTATTTTAAATATTCAATGATGTGATTAAAATCATTCGAGACTGACCTACCTGTTTGGTATGATACCAATTTGATTGGAGACAGAACGTTCACTTTCATTCTTCGAAGTTATAATATGACGGTAGGTTCATGCCCTTTTTATGTTACAATCGGTGGCGGATGTTGACTCATTGAAGAGGCGACTCACTTTTCGACAACTCTCCCAGTATGGTCCGATAATCGGATTGGTTGGATTATATACTGGATTTAGCTTTCTTAATGAGCGATTTTTAACTCTTTCAAATCAGGTTAATATACTCCAGCAAATCTCTATTATCGGTATCTTAGCAATTGGGGTGACGTTTCCCATTCTGTGTGCTGAAATAGACTTGAGTATCGCACAGGTCATGGAGGTGACGGGTGTTACCATTGCCACACTTGCAGTCGGCGCACGCTTGTTTGAAGACTTTACAGTTCCACCGTTCGTTGCTATCATCATCGGGCTTGCATTTGGTGCTGCATTTGGGTCGCTCTCCGGTTACGTGACAGCCCGATTTGGCGTACCATCGTTCATGACCACCTTGGCTGTATTATTTTTAGCAGACGGGCTCGGACTGATTATCTCTGGTAATCGACCAATAATTGGTCTCCCATCAACTATTATTGATGTCGGAGGGTCAAGTATATATGGCGTCCCAAGTATCATCTTGGTCTTCTTTCTACTTCTTGTGCTGTCGCAGCTAGTGTTATCATACACGAAGTTTGGATTATATATATATGCAATTGGTGGTGACCGCCAGGCAGCCGAGCGTATGGGTATCAATGCGACCCGTGTGCGATTAGCGACAATCGTTATTTCAGGGGTATTTGCTGCTGTGGCCGGACTAGTGTCTCTTGGAAGATTGGGGAGTGCTGTACCAACAATGGGCGCTGGGCTGTTGTTACCGCCAATTGCGGCTGTTATCTTGGGGGGAGCAGATTTATTTGGCGGTTCTGGGAATATGCTCGGGACTCTCATTGGCGTACTTATTTTAGGGGTATTGCAGAATGGACTGAATTTGATTGGTATCAGTCCTGCTGGCCAACTCGTTGCACAAGGAGTTGTACTGATGATAGCCGTCTTAGCTAATGTCGTCGGGCGGGGTTCCTGAATTCGCTGCACTCATCAATATCCCGGTCTGTTCGTCGTATTACGAGCATCGTTGTCATATCGATTAACAATAATGAGACTATCTCAGAGGGCGTGAACTGCCTCGGGGCTTCTCTGCGACCCCAGGGCAGTCGCCTCAATTGTCTGTACATCTAAGCTCAGTGTGTCTTGACAGTGGCGCCGCCACGTGTTTGTTATGACAAGAAAACAGTATATCGATCATACAATAGCTACAAATCATATCGATATACATTTTACACCGTAATTCATTATCTTCTCAGGCATGTCAGAAAATGTGCATCGTCGTCGATTTTTACAGGCAAGCGCTATTTCAGGCGCTACACTACTTGCAGGATGTAGCGGACAGTCTGGAGATGGGACAGAGTCGCAACAAGAGTCAGAGTCGGAGTCGGAAAGCGAGACCGAGACCTCAAGCCCGAGCATGGATGAGAGCGCCCTGCCAACCGCGGCATTGTCGATTCCGTCGCTGGAATTCACGTTTTTTGCACGGATGGAAAACGCATTTAATCAGGCTATCAGCGATGGACTCATCGCAGAGGAATCTACATTCTATGATTCGGGCAACAGCCAGTCAGCACAGATATCTGATGTAGAAACGGCCGTATCGAATGATGTAGACTTTCTGATAATCTCAGCAATCACAGCAGAAGGGGTAATAAACGCAATCGAGGAAGCGAATGCAGCGGAGATTCCTGTGATAGCGATCGATCGGAATGTCGCGGCGGGTGAGACCGTGACATACGTGGCCTCAGATAATGTTCGCCTTGGAGAGCGCTCCACCGAATTATGTCTTGAGTTTATGCAAGAGCAATCTGATGCAGAATCGTATAATATTCTTCAGCTTGAGGGCACTCCCGGAGCAAGTGTGACAAATGATCGAGGCCAAGGGTTTCAAAACGTCGTCAACGATTCAGACAACCTCACTCGCCTTGCGAGTCAAACAGGGGAATTTTCTACGCAGCAGGGGCTGAGCGTGATGGAGGATTTCATTACACAGTACGGTGATGAAATTGATGGTGTTTTTTGCCAGAATGACTTGATGGGTCTCGGTGTGCACCAAGCTTTACAGAATAGCAATCTTGATGTGCCAGTGACTGGGATCGACGGAACTGAAGCATGGGTCAATCGATTTAGTGATAATGAATTTTACGGGACAATCGCACAGTTACCTGAAAAAATGGTAACAGAATCAATCTCACAAGCAAAGGCTCACATGGCAGGCGAAGATGTTGATGACACAATCCCAATTGAGGGACTCAGAGTAACACAGGAGAATGGCGGTGACTATCTTGACCAGTATTTCTAAATTGACTGGTTTTAGATTACTGGAACCTGCAGCCGAAACCCCCCACGTAGTCGCTTCACTCGGGGGAAAGAAATGACAGTTCATATGTCAGTTACTTAATCTATTCTGAGGTGCGAAGTTCAGAGTGATCTCATACGTCTAGACATCGTTTGACAACCAACACGAAACAAACATGAGCCGGTTGCATCGAGTGAGATATCACGTCTCGAGTTTTTGCTGCTCACCGATATCCGCGGATTCGTAGGCCGTCTTGATAATGCGTATATCTGTGAGGCCATGCTTTCCATCTGCGTATGGCTCAGTTCCAGTCAACAAGCAGTGTGCGAAGTATTCGAATTCCTCTTCCATCTGGTCAATCTGCTCAAACTCTACCTCAATCGTTCCTTCGCCGTGATCAATGTGGAGTCTCCGGTCATCCCATGGGAAGAACGCGGGCTCAACCCGAACCTGTCCATCGGTCCCAGTAACGCGAATATGACTTGCTACGTGTGCGTTTTGACTCGCTGAGCACAGGCCAAAAACACCATTCTCGAACTCCAGTTGAAAGGAAATGTGCTCGTCTGGGACGTCGTCAAATGGTTGACTCTCAGCTGCAGCCATCCCGGAGACACGCACTGGATCACTCCCAAGTAGATATCGCGCGGTATTGATCGAATAGATGCCGATATCCATCGCTGCACTCCCACCAGAGAGTTCCCAGTCAAGTCGCCACTGGTCAGGATCTGGTATCAGTTCCATTATCGGTTGGGTCATATTTCCATGGACAAAGACAGGTTCGCCGATATATCCAGCGTCGATCAACTCTTTCGCTCGACGAATTGCGGGCTCAGTATGCATTCGATACGCAATCATTAGTGTGGTCTGTGATTGTTCGCATACAGAGACCATCTCTTCGGCACGTTCAATTGTCGCCTCCATCGGCTTCTCACACAGCACAGCTTTGTTTAGCTCTGCGGCTGTTTCGACGAAAGGGAGATGTTTGGCATTCGGTGTGACGATATACACCGCATCGTAGGCATCACTCCGCGCTCCTCGGTGAAATTCCTCGTATGTGATTGCATGTTTGATACTATCGACACCCTGTGCAACAGAATCGGCCTTCGTTGTGTCGCTGGTTACCAATGTTGTCGTCTCTGCTAACGATGACGACTGGACAGCCGGGATTGCTTGCTCACGCGTCCACCAGCCAATCCCGATCATAGCGAATCGGACTGGGTCGTCGGTCTCCTCAACATGCTGCCAGTCACGATGTGTCACATCAGTTGTAATCGATTCTAAGTCCATACTACCCCTCACGGGTACTGATAAATATAATCCCGGATGCGGTGAGAGAAACACCAGGTCTGGGTTTGCCTTCCCACCGACAGTCAGAATTGACCGGTCTTAATCAGTGAAAATAATGGCTGGTTTTCGCCAGGCTGTCTCTCACTCAATTCAGTCTGTTGACGGCGGAATCTCTACAGGTGGAGCAGGCCGAGTGCCTCGGGATTGTTCGGAAATGGAAGATTTTCGCGATGACGTGACGCTCTACGTCTCGAACCAGTTTATCTGACCCCCAAGCGGTTCACCTGTAAGGATACAATCACAGATACGCTCAGTGCTCATTATCACTACAGTGGGTGATCCCGATCTGTGTAACAGGTATTTGAACGAATATATCAGGCTGAAAGGATGAAATGCACACTTTCGTTTCGCTCTGTTCCGTTCAACATCATCGCCACAATCGTGTCTATGTAATGACTATGGAGAAATATAACTCAGCGGATTGAGTCATGAAGGAGTGAATTAGGGTCGCTCCCATCAATCGAGCTGGTGAGTTTTTGCTGAGTTTCAAGTCCTGCCTGGTACCGTGAAATGATCTCTGATTGATGCCGAGGACATGCCGGGATTGCCACCATCCCATCACCGATCTGAATCACCGGATGTCCGGGTTCGTATGGGGCTAGCTGGCACCCAGGACATGAAATTCCTCCAGCAGGATAGTACTCAAGTCGTTCGGCAGAATCACTTGTCGTTAATCCGCAAATGGAACTAAACTGGTCACCATGAGTATCACAACTGATCATCGGTATTGTGAGATTATCGATTATAAAGAATGAGATGCTTTCTCGCTGTGCAGATTCTAAAGCTTCTCGACATTCATCACAGCCGATATTCGCCTGTGCAAGAAACTCGCCTTCCTGTGCCGACGGTGTCTCTGCGGAGCGCATGTATTATATAATGTGGCCTACAGAGGTATATATGATATCATTAGCCGTTGCCTCGTCGTCAAGCCCTGTTCGCCTGAACTACCCATCAATACTCACCACCTGAAGCTAGGTGGTTGTTTTGACGACGTCTGAGAGGGCCGAAATTAACGATTGGGACACGACTCCCGGCTGGCGGGCGGTACACTGGCTCCCATCGTGTCGGCTTCATCCCACGGCTCAAGCCGATTGGCTTTCGCCTCGTCACCGCGGTAATCCGACCGTCTCTGTTCTTCGGCTCAAAGCTAGTATCAAGAGACCTCTTCAGCCGTGGCGAGATTAGATATTCGTCCTCAAGCAGTTGTTTTGGGTGAGCTTGTGAGTGGAGAGTTGGAACCGGTCCTGGGCGAGTTTAGAGACCCCGCTCAACCCAGTTGTAAGCCGGCCATATCGTGCAATGTGGTATCTTGTGACTCGCATTTTTTACAATGACAGCAGCGCTACTGTCTGTATGCACACTCCTGGTCCCGATGCCGATGCTGCATTTCGAACTGGACAAATTATTGCGACAATTATTGGATTATCTGCCGTCGGGTTGCTCTGGTACAGTGGGGCCTTTTCATTGTATTTCACTATATACGTGTTATTGTTTCTCTTTCCGATCTATCTGATATTATCAGCCGCTGTGTTGAGCGTCTGGTTGGGATATAATACCGACCTGACTCAATTCCAGGCTGAACTCTCCTAAAGCACCTTGGGATCAAGTGGTTTGAGAGACGAACTCGGAGTCATCACGGAAGTGTTCATCCTCCGTACGAGTGGCTTCCCGTTCCCACAGTCTATTTTAGCCTGATTAGGGCGTTCCGCACAGAGATACTCCCAAGCCACTCGCACCCTGAACTATACAATCGTTGAGCCACTCTTGAAATCAGGTTGTTTTGAGTCTCAACGGTTGGCTCAGTTGTGGTCGGTGGCTTCACATTACTCAATACCAGCCATTCTCAGTTCTTATGACTGGAGATCTATTGAGAGGCGGCTCAATTCAATTCAATCCAACTTCTTCAACGCCTTGCTTCGCAGTCGAAAAACACGGGTTTGTGTCTGAGTGGCCTTTCCACTCGCACTTCATACAGTTGAAACGAGCCTTGTTTCGATTTAATCGACTCGACTCGTATGCCCGCAGTTCAGACAGGGGAGAATATCAGTTCTCGCGATTCACTTCTGCAATCGTGGCCGCAATCAAGTTTCGCATCCCGCGTCGTAACCGACCGCTCATCGCAGTTGAAGAGAGACCCAATGCCCCAGCCACTTCACTCAGCGAGACGTCTCTCGGCTCGCTGAAATACCCTCGATTGAATGCTATCTGTAGCGCGGTTCGCTGTTCGTCTGTCAGTCCATACGATTCATCACCACCTGCATCTTCATTCGAGTATATCTCGATGATATCGAGACGAATATTTTCTTTTGCAGCATACTCCCAGATGCTATTCAGCGCTTGCCGCTCTGGTAATAATAGATGAACGAGCCATCCCTCACTTTTTGTCTTTGTACTCATCAAGAATCCATTCACATCTGTCACCACGGTACTGATGAGTTTCGTCTCAGGAGTATGCTCTATATAATAGATACTGGTCTCGTTAGTCCGGTCAACCAACTCGAACTTATCAACAGTCTCATCAACGTCGAGTAACTGCTCAAGTTCATCTTGGTTGTCGTATTCAATGAGGAATGGAAATACAGTTGAACCAGGATCAGTCGTCCCTTGTGTGATGACTTGGATATGGATATCGTCCAGCTGTCGAAGTGTTGGAACCAAAGAGAGCTGTTCATGTTCGATATACACTTTTGCGGTGATTGACATGGAATTATAATTTGGACGCTTAATCCAAGTTGCTATAGCATTACAGACACCTATGCTTAATTTTATCTTCCAACGTTCCTGTCAAGACAGTTCTATGCGATGATGAATATGCTCACATACAGTAACATGAGACATTCAGATAGTATCCGCACCCTTACATTCGGAGCCTTGGATACCCTCGAGATGAATGCATATGCTGAAGTGCTATCTATCTATGAACCAGAGATATTTACATTGCCTGTGATATACTATTAGTATTCAAGGAGCGCATTTCGATGATCATATTCAATTGTATCAATGAGCATGATACCGACTGAGCTAAGAGAATCAGTCCCGGCTTTCGATGATGTTCGATACATGAACACTGGTGCGAGCGGCCCGACACCGCGCTCGGTGCTCGAAGCAGGACAGGCTGAACTTGAGAGCCACGAATGGGAGTCAGCAAGTGATGATGGCCCCTATCCACACGCATTCAATCTCTACGATACGGTTCGCGACTCTATTGCTAGCTTCATTCAGACAACTTCAGAAGAGATTGCACTTACACAAAGCACGAGCGATGGAAT
>KE356563.1:810511-818517 GCA_000416005.1 Haloquadratum sp. J07HQX50
ATGGCCGCATACACAGAGATGATTTCACTGACGCCATCCAGGGTGCAAAGCTCGTGTGTCTGAGTGCAATTACGTGGAACTATGGGACTGTGCTTCCGGTTGCGGAGTTATCAGCAGAAGCAGCGGACGCTGGGGCATTTGTTCTTGTTGATGCAGTCCAATGGCCAGGACATCTTCCATTGGATGTCAGTTCTTGGGATGCTCATGCAGTCGCGATGGCCAGTCACAAGTGGATGCTTGGTCTTTGGGGTGCTGGATTTCTCTATATTGATCGGGCAGCCTTGTCGCGCTTAGAGCCTGCACAAATCGGGTATCGCAGCGTTGCTCAAACGTCTTCAGGCGGATATGAACTCCATTCAGGCGCACAGCAATTTGAAGTTGGAACGACGAGCACTGCACCGTATGTAGCTCTCGATTCGGCTGTGACTCTGCTCGAGGATATCGGTCTGCCAGCGATTGAGTCGCACATACTGAGTCTCGCCGAATTATTGACCGATTCAATTGACGCTGAACGTATCTACAGCCCACAAGACCCAGAGACTGGCTTAGTTACTATCCAGGTTGAGAATCCAGATACGACAATTGAACGGTGTAAAGACGAGTACAACTTAGTGCTCCGAACCTTGCCAGAGCCTTCCGATGCGATTAGAGCCTCGATACACGCATACAATACGAGAGAAGATGTTGAGATATTGGTTGAGGCACTCGACCGTATGGCCAAGTGAACTCCCTCAGCCCACTCGCACCTGATAGTCGATTATTGAGCAGGGGGACTGAGTCGGCACCAGCTGAATACGCGTGCACACCGGCGACAAATCGATTAGAAGCATCCGCTGAGAGTCGTTTTGATGAACAGAGATAGAAAGCAGCTTAAGTGGCTTGGGTCGTCCGGGAGTCGGGGATTTCTAACATGAAGAGAATCGAATATCCTCAACCGATTTTACTTGACCTCAGATCAGTTCACGAAAGGATTTCAGAGAGGAGCTTGCGTTGCGCTACAGCAATGTGTTCGGTGAACGTTGATAAGCCAATATCCAACTCTCCAGCCACCATCGTCGCGTTTGCGTCTCTTGGATAACTGAAGTATCCCATGTTGTATGCTGTCCGTAGTACCTCTCTCTGTCTTTCGGTGAGTGCACCTCGATCGACCAACGTGCGGTCTTGCTTCTTTCCACCTTTCTTTGCATTAGCGTGCACTAAGTATCGGAGTTCGACTTGATCAGCGACCTCGTCAAGTCGTGACACAATGTCGCGTAGTTTTTCAACGTTTTCAAGATGCAATGTCAGATAAAGTGTTCCAGAATTGACTCGCACGTCCGCAACTGGAGAGCCGGCTGACTCCACTACATCACAGGCGCATCGAGTTGTTTCGTCTCGGTCGAATCGATACACCGTTTCGTTCCCAACATCAACGAGCGGCTCGATTGCAAATGACGACTGTGGGAGAGATGGTGTGGTCTCCTTGCCAGCACGAAACTCTTCGACGATATTCCCATCCGGGCCTGCCTGTGCCCAAGAGATATCTGAGATATCTCCGCAGCCGGATGTAGAGAGTGTTGCCACTGGACAGTTATCTGGGTCATGCACAGCTAACTCGGTTCGAACACCATCTACCATCATTCGCATATCGCGCTGGCAGAATAAAAATGCTTAATTTTCACCCAGACGGCTGTCTCCGACTTGCTCCTGAGAGTATTCTACGGACCGATAGCGTGAGAGACACACCTCTGACACAGAAATCCTCGCTGCCGAACACCACAGCAGCACTGTCCTTGTCTCAGCCAGTCGCTGAACTCGCCTGATCTTAGCTAGCACTGAGTGAGAGTCACTACACAAACTCAAATGAAATCTCGACTGTTGGTTTCAACCTATTCGGTCTGCCCTGCCTGTAGATAGAAACTCATGTGAGACTCTGTTCCCCTAAGAGAACCCGCATCATCAGGGTGTGTGAGTAACTACATTTTCGAACATAACCGCAAACATGAGTACAGCACATGCGCGCAACTTATTTGATATTACCACAGTTGCACTCACGACCTCCCGAGCAAGCATCGTGGGACTCATCATTATCTTCTTGGGAATACGGCTATTGAATATCTCAATTCCACTGGAAACACAAGCGGCGATATATCTCGTTGGAATGGTTGCACTCAATCTCCCGCACGGTGGGTATGAACACTTCATGAATCTTCGTCGCCGTGCCATGAAATTTCGTGGGAAGTATATACTTGGTTATCTTCTCATGGCTGGTGGCTTCATCGGCCTATTTTTACTCGCCCCAATAGTTGGTCTAGCTCTCTCCATCGGCATTGCTGTTGCGAAGGGCGGTGGTGGTGATATATACGTGCTGAAATCGACAACTGGCGCAGAGCACATCAAATCCACGATACAGATGTATCTGGCTGTTGGAGCCCGAGGAGGTGCTGTCATGGCCGTCCCAATAGTTGCTTTCCCAGAGAGCTTTCACCGCTTTTCTGAGTTGATGGTGAGCATGATTCATCCCGAAGGGATTGGTGCCATTGGGTCGTATTTCAGCATCACCGGACCGCTCATCGGTATCGGATATGGACTGGTCTTCATCGGACATGTGTGGCTCGGCTTTCGTAATCGCGAGGGGACTGGCTCGTGGGAGATCGATGTGGCAGAGACAATATTACTGGTCGTGTACTTCGCCATTGTCCCGGTCGTCATCGCAGTCGGGTTGTATTTTCCGCTGTGGTATTCAGCCCGTCAAATTGCTCGTGAATTATCAGTCGACAAATCACCCACCACTCAAACGGACATACTTGATTGTCCAGAGACAGACCCCACCTCTGTCGCGCTGCGTGCATGGTTCGTGTTAATCGCTGGGGCACTCGCCACGGCATCTGTCGTTGTTGTATTCTGGTTTGCCATTCCGAATCCGCTTCCGAGTGGGTCAGTGCAACTTAGCGGAGTCGCGTTCTGGAGTGTGTTTATCAGCGTGATTGCACTTCCGCATGTGGCGATCGGTGGTATACTAGACAGACAGCGTGGGATCTGGTATGTCCCTTGATGTAATCTATCAATCTATCTTCGTGATGTCCTCAGGGAGCACTATCTCATCTGATGAACATACCTATTCCTTCTGAGGTGCTGTTGAACAGCAAGCACACCTTTCAGGAACATCCGCTTTGATTCGTGAGTCGGGCTGGAAAGTTCGACTACGACTCCTCGCGTGGTACGAAATCTGTTGGAGCGTTCCGCAACCTGGTTGTAGGGCTCACTTCTGGATACCACTTCAACTCACTCCAGACCAGCAAGGATTGTAGGATGACATACTCGATGACGAATCGAGTCCCGCGAACTTCGCTTGCAGAAACACCGAAAAACGTGGACGCTCCATGTCACCATCGAATACGAAATCGAGGACACGTCTGAATTACCCGACAACCCGAGTCGGGTTGGATTTGATATTGAGGATTCGATGTTAGTCACGGGCTGTGCCTCCCGGTATGACACCCCTGCCAAACCTCTATGACTCAACGGAAAGGAAGCCAAGCGACTCCGCAGGGAGACGACATTTATTTTATTGCACATAATATAGATATAAATATAACCTGCCAGTGAAACAGATGGGCGATGACGCGGGACAGGTGTGGTCGCGATACCACACGACTCAGTGTGAGCAGAGCGTCCCAGCGTCAATGACACTCACACTGTGTTGAGAGTCGTGAACCTACTACTCACTGACATTCTCTTTATGTAGAGGGCCACTCCGTCCACGACGGAGAGGATGTCACACGACGGCTATGGCTACGGCCACAGTCACGGCCAAATAAACCCGGCCTCACCGCCTGAATGTGGCGGTTCTTACATTTCCCGTCGCCCGGGTCAGTTACGCGCCTTCATTGGGTTGAGCCGACTAAATCTTGATGAGCGGTCCGAATCCACGTCATTTCTGATCGCCTGCGTTACATGCTCTGCACTAATAAGGCACATAGGCATACCAATTCCTGGGTTGGTGAATGATCCAACATAGTACAGACCTGGAACTGCCGTTGATCGGTGATCCGGTCTAAATGGCCCTGTCTGTCGAAGTGTGTGTGCGAGCCCCAGTGCTGTACCATCAGGGTATCCCATCGCTGCAAACTCGCTGATGCATGCTTCTTCTTGGAAAACGATTCGGCCACGTAAGTCGACACCAGTGTATGCTGCGATATCATCAAATACTCTCGATCGGAACTGCTGACGCTGAGCCTCATTATCGGGAAGCCCTGGTGCGATAGGAACAAGAATAACAAGAGTTGAATGGCCGTCTGGGGCGACAGTGTCGTCAGTTGCTGTTGGGACGTTAAGATAATACGATGGATTCTCTGGCCATCGCTTCTCATCGAATATTGAATTAAAATGTGGTTCCCAGTCTGTCGGTAACACGAGTGAATGATGATCTAGTGTTTCTATTTCACCCTCGACACCAAGATACAGTAAAAATGCAGAGGGGGCATATGTACGATTCTCCCAGTACGATTCGCGATGATCTCGAACGCCCGTGGCCAGTAATTCACGCTCAGTATATGCCGGTGGGGCGGCACTTACACCACGATCAAATTGGGGTGTTCCTTTCTCTGTTTCAAATTGAATCCCGTTTGACACTGTCTGAATCGATTGAACACCTGTTGCTGTACGGATAGTGACTCCCTGATTATGAGCCAAACGCACCAGTCCATCTACGACACTCGCAATACCACCCTCTGGATAGTAGACGCCCATATTGTAATCGACGTGACTCATGAGCGAGTACAGCGCAGGCGTGTTGTATGGTGACCCACCAAGGAAAACGAGTGTATACTGTAAGAGCTGCTGTAGTTTCGTCGACTCGAAATACCCAGAGACGTGTTCGTCCATTGATCCAAGCAATGTCACTCCGCGGGCTGTCTTCAACAGACTGGGGTCAATCCAATTACGAAGGCGTGGACGGTGTTCGTAAACGAACTCTTCCATGCCGATATGATACGCTTCCTTGGCCTCCTCAAGATATGTCTCAAGCTTCTCGCCGGCACCCGCCTCATATGATTCAAACAACGCTCGCTGCCCTGCTCGGTCTGCAGGGACAACGGCAGTATCGCCATCTTTCCAAAAGACCTGATAATTCGGATCCAACTGTCTGAGTGAATAATACTGCTCAGGCGCTTCATCAAAGTGGGCGAAAAACCGCTCAAAGACATCAGGCATTAGATACCACGAGGGGCCAGCGTCGAACTGGAATCCATCTTGCGAGATCTGGGTTGCGACACCGCCCAGTTGCTCTTGTTGTTCATACAGCGTCACGTCAGCACCAGCGTTAGCAAGCAGTGACGCGGTAGCGAGTCCACTGATTCCACCACCAATAATACCGATTGATTCAGTCTCAAGTGTCGTGGCTGTCATTTTTGCGATTCCGATATGTGAGATAATGTGATATGGGATAGTTTCCGTATACAGTCCACAATCATGTGCATTAGATAATATGTCAAAACAACGGGTAACGGAATCGCCGTGATACTGCGGGCATTCAGACAGGAAGTAAAAAACCGAAGTTGGTATGTGGCATGCAGGATGAGTAGAGACTGTGAAAGAAGCACTATTCATTGTCAGTCAGGAAGGATACTGGGGGGAGGAGTGTATCGAACCATTGAGAATCCTCACAGACGTAGGCCTCAACATCACCGTTGCGACTCCTACTGGTGGACCGCCCGTCATTGACGACCGTTCGATTGATCCCTCAGAAGTCGGACAATCTTTAGCAGATCGTGTGTGTGAAATTCATGAGTCGGACGAGCGGCTCCAAAATCCGACTTCCCTTGCGCAAATTGACGCTGCTGACTATGATGTGGTTGTGTACCCGGGTGGACACGGCACAGAGTATGATATTACCCATGATAGACATGCACGCAAGATCCTCCGTGAGACGGTCAGCGGCGATCATGGAAAAGCAATGATTCTGTGTCATGCGGTCGGGATTCTCGGATTCACGCGTGACGCCACTGGTGACTTCCTCGTGAGTGGTCGATCGGTAACTGGCTTTCCGAATGCATGGGAAGAAGGAATTGTCGACGAAGATGACCGCATGCCAGATGGGAGAAAACTCCCATACTGGGTTGAAGATGAGGTGCGCGCCGCTGGCGCCGACTGGGATGCTGAACTTGACCAGGAAACGAGTGTCCGTATAGACGGGGACCTCATAACTGGTCGTGGTCCTGCCTCAAGTGGTGCAGCCGCAAAAACACTCGTTGACTCAGTTAAGATATAGCGCGACACACTGAAATCAGGCCTCAGATAGCTCATGGAGAAATTTAATCGGCGACGTTTGCTTCAGGCCATTGGCACGGTAGTTGCAGGCGGAGTCGCAGGATGTAATGCCCGTCCAAGCCAGTCCAATAGCTCAGACAGTGAGACCACTCGTGTTGGGAGTGCCAGCACAACACCGGTACCGAATCCCAGTGAAGCTGGCAGTGTCTACACAGATGTGTATAATTCGACCGCAGATTCCGTTGTTTTTATCCGGGCCTCACAGGGGCAGGGGACGGGATTCGTCTATGATTCGAATCATGTGATTACGAATGCGCACGTGGTGAGACAGGAGCGAGCTGTCTCTCTTCGATTCAAAGCCGGTGAATGGACTGATGGAACGGTTATTGGAATCGACCCTCACTCCGACTTAGCGGTCATTCAAGTCCAGAAAATCCCATCAGAGGCGACCGGTTTATCATTTATTGATGGGTCTGCCACGATTGGACAGGAGGTTGTGGTGATAGGCAATCCGTTCAATTTGAATGGGACAGTCACGACCGGTATTATTAGTGGCATTGACCGCTCAATTCCTGCACCGACAGGGTTTCGTATCCCAGATGCTATCCAGACTGATGCAGCAGTAAACCCGGGGAATAGTGGAGGCCCAATCATGTCCCTCAGCGGGAATGTCGTTGGGGTCATAAATTCAGGCGGGGCAGAGAATATTGCATTTGGTATTTCAGCAGCACTCACGTCTCGTGTCGTCCCAGCGTTAATTCAGTCGGGAGATTACAATCACTCATACATTGGCGTTGAGTTTGAACCGGTTGATCCAGCCATTGCAGATGCGAATGATATCGAAGATCCGCGAGGGCTCATTATCGTTGAAACGCGCTCAGACACCCCGGCGAGTGGGACCCTGCAATCGAGCGCAACTGAACTCTTTGTCGAGGGCCGGGAAGTTCCAGCTGGCGGCGATATTATCATTGCTGTTGACGGCCACCCGGTCAATACGGCAGAGGACTTAGGCAGTTACCTTGCCTTACAGACATCGCCTGGAGATACAATTCAAGTAACAGTCATCAGAGATAGAAAGCGACGACAGCTCTCCTTACAACTGATCTCACGCCCGTAAATGAGAATATAGATAATTTATGCCACAATGTCACGACCACTGTTAGTCTACGATGGGCAGAGAGACATCTTTCGACGAGTGGCGGATGGTGTCACGTCCTTGGTAGGCGATGTCCAGCCCATCCCGTGGGAATCTGCACGGGTACAGCGGTTTTTAGATGTCCAGTTTGGTGGGAAGCCATTTGTTTTTATGATTGTCGAAGATGAATATGTCCATGTCGGTGATCGGGCAGTTCAGCGGCTAGGGGAGCTATCTGAACTATCAACAGAGCTGATTAATACTCTCACCTTGATATATCCATCAGTAGCTGGCCCTTTCGGGTTGATTGTTCACGGGAACAGGCCGAGCGATATACATGGATCATTTGAGTTGCACCCGACAGCTCAAGAGATCATTGCTCCACTTCGAAGTCCAACGGAAATTCCGCTCACGACAAAACACGGCGAGAGCACGGATACATGAGTGTCGGTTCCTGATGAGAGAGCTATTTGTCTCGCATACAACTACATTGACATTTCCCTCCACGTTCATGCGGAGAAATTCAGAGGGAGTTTCAGATTTGCCGTCCAATTGCCGGGCTCCCAATCTACGCCGCGCTGCGGCGTAAGATGGCATCTGCTCAGTCTACAAATATCTTAGT
>KE356563.1:818982-820228 GCA_000416005.1 Haloquadratum sp. J07HQX50
GCACAACGATGATACGGTTTGACCCGTCAGGTTCAACATAGATATATGCAACTCCAGTTGGTGCAGTGACCTGCTGTATTGCATCGGTATCGACTCCTGTCGATTGAAGATGTTTCAACAGGTCATACGAATTCTCATCTCTCCCAACCATCCCAAGCAATTGAGTTCTGGACTCCCCCGTCGCAGCCGCAACGGCTTGATTTGCTCCTTTCCCTCCATAGTACTGTTCCTCAATATTCTCATCAAGCTGGGGCTGTGTTTTTCCAATAGTAACTGTCTCTCCTCGAGACGGGAACCAGGGGTAGGTTTGGGTCAGCTGTGTGACTCTATCCACAGTGACCGACTTTTTCAGATCAATATTGATGCTACCCAGAGTGATAATTTTCGTCATTATCTTACCTCATATCACCCCACAGCCCGTGTGACTGACCATGCAGCAATAGTGGGGTCAGATTCTGACGCGATACCTTTGCGGTGACATTACCGAATAGAAGCCAGCGAATATCTGGCCGCGGATGTAATCTTTTCACAACTATCTCTCTATTACACAGGGCTATTCGGACAAACGTACGTTTATCGCTCATGAATCGCTACTTGCCAAGGCAGCAAATACAACGAGGCATGACCTCAGGCCGGAGTAGTTCGAGTATAAAAGGTGATATATAATCGGTATCGGAGCATCAAAGAAACCGATGTTGATAATCTAATCAGCGTCTGACATGCTCCCACGACTGAACTCGTGGAGTTCCACGATCACAGACTACGCCCACGATGGGGTGGTTCTCCACTCGTCAGAGGCGGTGGGATCGTGGGCCGTGCCAGTTCGGCCACCGACTGAGATGACGGGCTTCATTTTCCGTCACAGTGGCGTGCGTTTCCTTCCCTCAAACTCGGGAGCATAACCAACGGGACGAACCGTGGGAGTTGTTCCAGCTGTTGTCGGATTCATCCCACGGCTGAAGCTGTGGGCTTTCTCCTCAAAACGCTGTAATGATGCTTCAAGATACATGGATAGTCGACTTCGACGGCTGATTTCCGGACTGTTAAACTCCTGTAGTGACTGCTCAAGATATGTGCTCAGAGAGGCTATATGAGTAACAATACGATTCGAGTCGGCGTAGACGTTGGTGGCACATTTACCGATGTCGTGTTGTGGGACGGAAACAAATTCACACAAACGAAGGTAGCAACGACAGAGAACCAGGCTGATGGCGTGGTGGCTGGAATTGAGAAAATATGTGATCTG
>KE356563.1:820992-825069 GCA_000416005.1 Haloquadratum sp. J07HQX50
ATGGAATGACGGTGCCGGTCAATGCGCTGCTTGAGCGGACTGGAGCCAAGACGGCGTTGATCACCACAGCTGGATTTCGGGACATTCTCAAGATAGGGCGACAAAACAGACCAAATTTGTATGATCCAACTGCGTCACGTGCCGCGCCTCTCGTCCCACGGGACCGTCGATTTGCTCTCTCAGAGCGAGTTGGGCCGGATGGATTGAGAGAGACTGTGTCAGCTGAGGAAATGCGACAGGTAACGCAGGAAATCACACAGAAGCAGATCGATAGCGTCGCCGTGTGTTTCTTGTTCTCATATCAGGATGCAACAAATGAGCAGAAGCTCAAAAACTATCTGAAGGACACGCTCTCGATCCCAGTGAAGATTTCAAGTGAAATACTCCCCGAGATTCGTGAATACGAACGAACAGCTGCGACGGTTATCGATGCGTATCTCACACCTGTGATGAATTCATATCTTGAGACACTCGCCCAACAGTGTCGTGAACGGGGCATTCCAGAACCACATATCATGAAATCAGATGGTGGAGTCGCACGTCTTGAGAGTGCACAATCTCGACCTATTACGACCATAATGTCAGGGCCAGCAGCGGGAGTTGTCGGAGCGCGATCGACTGCAAAGTCAGGAAGTGAGAGGATAGCTACGAAGAGCTTCATTTCGCTTGACATGGGGGGAACTTCAACTGATGTGAGTTATCTCGATCGTGGTGAGATTACACGAACCACAGATGCAACAGTTGGAGAGCAGCCAGTGGCCATATCTGTTGTCGACATAGAGACTGTCGGGGCAGGTGGTGGGTCAGTTGCCTGGGTCGATTCAGGTGGTGCACTTCGTGTCGGCCCAGACTCCGCTGGTGCCGTGCCAGGCCCAGCATGTTATGATCGCGGGGGAACCGATGCAACTGTGACCGATGCAGCACTGCTCAAGGGATTCTTAGCTGATAATGCAACCCTCGGGAATGAGGTACAACTCAATCAGAGTAAGGCATATTCAGCACTACAGGCAGTCGCAGAGGAAGCCGACCTGTCAGATCCTCATACGGCCGCAGAGGGAATATTTGAAGTCGCAACACAGCGCATGGGGAGAGCAATTCGGAGTGTGACCGTCGAGCGAGGGTTTGACCCTCGAGAGTGCGGACTCGTTGCCTACGGTGGTGCTGGCCCGATGGTGGCGACACAACTCGCATCACAGCTCGACATCAACACTGTCATTATCCCGCCGTTAGGTGGGGTATTATCTGCATATGGACTTGTGAGCGCAAATGAGCGGTATATGTCTTCACAGACGTATCAGGCCTCCCTCGAATCAGCCAGTGATACCGAAATCGAGTCACTCTATTCACAGTTAGAGGACAGTGTGAGCGATGAGTTCGGTGAAAAACAGATCAGCTCACTGTCTCGGACCGCGGAGCTACGTTATGAGGGCCAAAGTCACGAGATATCAGTTGCTGTTGAGACACCATTCGACAGGAGGAAAATGACCGCTAAGTTTCACACAGCGTATGCAGACCAATATGGATACCAAATGAATGATACCGTCGAAATTGTCACCCTTCGTGTTGCAGCGGTACAAGATCGAGACATTCCACCGGCATCAGTAGGCGTCGCAGAGTCGACTCAACCAGTCGACTATCGTGATGTGCTCTTTGCCTCCTCAAATGGAAAGCGTGAAACACCAATCTATCGACGAAGTTCGATATCTGTCAACGACTACATAGATGGACCAGCAGTTATCGAAGAAAGCGAGCATACGATTATTGTACCGCCCAAGTGGACCGCTGATATGATGAATAATGGAACAATACAGATCAGATCTTCAACATAATGAGTGAGTTAGATGCAATCAGTTTAGAGGTCATAAAAAATCAGCTTGAGGAGGTTGCCGAAGAGATGGGCGAAGTGCTGATCCGTGGAGCTTACTCGGCGAATATTAAAGAGCGTGAAGACTGTTCGACGGCTCTCTTCGATCACCACGGACGACAAATCGCGCAGGCAGAGCACATCCCAGTCCATCTCGGGGCGATGCCTGATGCAGTTGCTGCTGTGCGCGAGCGGGAACCTGTCCCGGGTGAGATTTGGATGCTGAATGATCCATTTATTGGGGGGACACACCTACCGGACATTACACTTGTCTCGCCGGTCGGTGCCCCAGATGGATCGGAGGGCACGCTTGATGATATCCTCGGTTACGTCGTCTCAAGAGCACACTATGCGGATGTCGGTGGAAGCGCGCCAGGGAGTATGCCGGCGGTAGGCCAAGAGATCTATGTGGAGGGGATCCGTATTCCTCCGACTCGAGTCGCAACTCACGACGGCCAACAAAAAGATATTGTTGAGCTTATTCTCTCGAATATGCGTGGAACAGCGAAACGTCAGGCTGATTTCAGTGCACAGGTCGCTGCACATAGCCGTGGCGCCGAAAGGCTCAAACAGTTGAGTATGACACACGGTAAGAGGCTGACTGAGGCATATGACGCTGTTATTGAGTACTCAGCAGAGCGAATGGAAGCAGAATTGGCTGAGATTCCAGATGGCGAGTACCAAGCGCAGGATGTATTGAGAACAGTTGAGTCTGAGAGTATCGATATTAGTGTCACCATTCGAGTCGATGGAAAGCAAGTATATTTTGATTTTACTGAGACAAGCGATCAAGTCCAGGGGAATCTCAATGCCCCGCAAGCGGTCACAAAAAGTGCGGTCTATTTTGTGGCACGATGTCTGACCGACCCAGATATTCCGCCAAACGCTGGGTGTTATCGACCAATTCAGATACACATCCCAGATGAAAACCTTCTCAATCCGGACCAACCAGCCGCAGTCGTTGGTGGAAATGTTGAAACCAGCCAGCGTGTGGCGGATGTCCTGTTTGCTGCGTTCGGTGAGGCAGAGCCTCAGATGGCACCAGCACACGGGCAGGGAACGATGAATAATCTTGTTATCGGATCGCGTAGATCAGGTTTCACTTATTATGAGACAATCGGTGGTGGGGCGGGAGCCAGCGCAACATCTGACGGTGAAGACGGGGTGCAGGTTGGGATGACAAATACGCTTAATACCCCGATTGAAGTTATTGAGACAGAATATCCACTACGGGTTGAACGATATGAACTCCGACAGGGGAGTGGAGGAGCAGGCGTTCACTCAGGCGGTGATGGCGTTGTACGAACCCTGCGAATATGCGAACCAGCAACAATCTCACTACTGACAGGGCGCAGAGATACCCCACCAGAGGGGATAGACGAAGGCGAGTGTGGATCAACTGGTAGCAATCGTATCGGGGGGAAAGTTGTCCCTGGAAAAATCACGACAGACGTTGAATCTGGGACGACTGTGACTGTCAAAACACCTGGTGGTGGTGGCCACGGAAATCCAGTCACGACAGATGATGAGACCGATGAGTGAATGCTGGTATGGTGAGCACAGGACACCAATTAGCGCCGTGCGCGTCGGACTATCACTGAGTGTGTCGATGTTTTGCTCTGGTCTGTTTGGACAGAGATGATCAGACGCAGTTCACATATCCTGAAATACCCATGAATCAATATACCTATTGAATAAACTAGTTGTATGGATTGCCCTCGTTGTGAAATACAACTGACAATAATGTCACTTGGCGGTGAGCATGAGGTGGCTTACTGTGATGACTGTGGGTTCGCTGATATTGAGTCGGATCACCTCCGCGTCAGTCAACCGACTGAGTCATGGGATGATGCGTTTGAACGATTCGACACTGTTCACCACACCAACGAAACAACCGAACACAGGGCACATACTGAAGACGAGGAATCATCATCAGTAGATCTCCCTCGGCTCAGATCTGATGCTGATGAGATCGGTAAGATACGTGTTCGAAAAAAAGCTGATAGCGAGTCGGACGCACAAATCGACGAGCAAAACGATGAGAACAGGTCCTAAAAGGCGCGCAGTGAGTAAATCTTACTCTTCGTTGGCTGACGCAGTCGTCCCCTGTGCCGATTCCTCTTCAGACCGAGCAGCCACAAGAGCACCACGACCAACGCTATAAAGGGGGTCGTCAACGCTTTGGACGTCACTGATTGAGAACGGAATATCTA
>KE356563.1:826975-829084 GCA_000416005.1 Haloquadratum sp. J07HQX50
GCTTGATATAGTATTCACCGGTCCGTGCATACAGTCGCCAATCAATCAGCCGAGTATCATCACCACGTGAATACCGCCGATAATCACTAAATGTCAGTCCCTCGCCGACGCTCTGTGACTGCTGTTCACCCTGTTGAATACTCGTTGTCTGCTGATCTATTCCGGATTCAAATCGTGCTAGTTCGTCAAGGAATGCAGGTGAAATCACGAGAACTCGCTCACTAGTTCGCGTATCACATCTTCACTCGTCACACCATCGCGTTCTGCGCGGAAGTCAAGAAGAATCCGATGTCGGAGCACGGGGATTGCCATCGCCGTGACATCTTCCCAGGAGACATAGTTTCTCCCTTCAAGAAAGGCACGCGCTTTGGCAGTTCTTACTAACCCCATGCTTGCTCGTGGAGAGGCACCAAACTCAACTGTCTCAGCTGTCCGTGTTGCACGGACAAGCTCGATCGCTTTATTTCGCATATCTTGGGCGATTGGAACATCCTGAACCAATGATTGAATTTTCATGAGCTCTTGCCGGTTTAAAATGCGGTTGACTGGCGGTGAGGACTCTCCTTCTACGTATAATTCAACGATATCCTGCTCTTCAGTGTCCGATGGATAATCTAAGACTAATTTTAATAAAAATCGATCAGTCTGGGCCTCTGGAAGTGGGTATGTTCCCTCCTGATCAACAGGATTCTGTGTAGCAAGAATGAAGAATGGAAGGGGTAAATCATATGTTTCGCCCCCAGCAGTTACTTGTTTCTCCTGCATCGCTTCTAGTAGAGCAGCCTGTGTTTTTGGTGTCGCCCGGTTAATCTCATCTGCTAAGACAACATTTGCAAAGATCGGCCCTTTTTCAAATACAAACTCGCGCTCGTTCTCTGATTCACGGATGATTTCGGTCCCTGTGATATCAGATGGCATCAAATCAGGGGTATTTTGAATACGCGAAAAATCGAGATCAGTTACATCGGCGACCGTTCGAACCATGGTCGTCTTTCCCAATCCAGGGTTACTTTCGAGCAGTGCATTACCATCTGCCAGGATACAGACCAATAGCCGCTCTAATACGTCTTTTTGACCAATGATTCGCTTTTCAGTCTCCTCTCGAACTTGCTTCAGCCGTCTCTGCAGCGCGTCAACGTCCAGTTCTGTTTCACTCATATTGTTGTTTAGTTATGTAGAGTCTGTTTCTGTGCGGATTTGAATATTGTACTCTCTAATGAGTGCTGCATCCTCAACATCTGTGCCACTATCATATGCAGCACGTTGGCTTTGAATATTCGTTGCTGAGTCAAATCCCGTGTTTTGATAACCGGATGGTGCATCAGTCGCGTTTCCGTCTGTATCTCCGGATCCCGTAGAGCTGACCGTTGCGTTCTCAACGGCTTCACCCTCTGGGACATCTGTCGGGTCCGCTAATAATGAAGAACCATTCTGTAATCCATCATATTCGGTTTCTGATTCACCAGGAATCGTCTCGACGGAGTCTTGCTGTCCCGTGAGCTCAATGTCGACAACTGCCAACTGAATTGTTGCCCCACTTAAAATAGCAACAAGCACGAGGGATGCAGCTATTCGTTTAAAATTAAGCAATCCGACACTCGATGCTTTGTTGAGATTATTTAAGACCTCGCTGTACAGTCGATTTATCATTGCGGAATCTGCGTCTCTTCGCACTGCATCGCGCGCAGTGCGGAGTGACTCCCGTAACGGTGGATTAGCTGCTTCGAACTGCTCAATAAGTGGCTGTCGCTGCCGCCACCATACTTCAGCTACGAACACGATTATCCCTGTAGCACTTCCAATGAGAACTCCTGCGGAGAGCAAGACAGGTTGGCCGCTGGTTCCTAATCCAAGCGTATCGCTGAGCAACTCAGACGTCGTCGGATCAAGCGGTATCTGGTCTGGCAAGACCGGAACCGAAAATACTGTCAACACGACATTAACTAACAGCACAACTACCGCAGCGTCAATAACTGCGTAAATCGCTGCCAGTTTGACTCCTTCGCGATTGATTTCAGATAGTGCAGTTCGGATTTCTTCCTTGTTGGCGGATGAGGAGTGTGAGTTGTGTTTTGGAGTCATTGGGGTGATTGAATCGAAGTGATTTGA
>KE356563.1:830772-837955 GCA_000416005.1 Haloquadratum sp. J07HQX50
GATACTCATTTTAATCCGCTCTCTAGTGTGGTGTGACCTTGGTATACTTGAACTCGCCGGAGAACGACCTCTGTTACGAAGACGAGCAGTCCAACTGTGATGAAAACCCAGTCCCACTCACGACGGATGTCACGGACACGAACTGACTGGTCACGGGCAAACTCCGCAATGTCTGCGGCTTCGCCAGTTCTGAATTGTTGCCCACCGGTTGCGGATACAGTTTCTGACAGAGCTGGCGATGAACCAAACCCAGCAAATTCGGCTGGATAGTTTGCAGCGTAAGTAATGTTGCCAACCTGATGAAATCCGATTCTCTCTGGAGTGACAGATGCTTCATACACTTCATCTCCAACCGACCGGAAACTGCGATTTTCAATCTCTGGTGGCTCGCTTCCACGGTAGGTTATCGATGTCGGCTGGTTGAGACGTGTATCTGGAGCATCAGTGAAGCCGGTTGCTTTTCGATCTGGATTACCGATAACATAATTTGTTGTCTTCGTGAGCAGGAGAGAGTCCGACTGGTCAAGTAATCCACCAAGGGATCCACCCAGATCATATGTTGTTAAAGTTGCTACACGCCCCAGTCCGAACTGCCAGGTGGCCAACGCTGGATCGCCGTCAGGACTGGCAACTAAAAAGTTCGCACCCGGACGAACAGACACGTCATTCGCCCGTGTCGGTGAAGCTTCTAATGAGATACCCTGGGTAATATAATTCTGAGTATCGACGACAGTGAGTGAGTCGCCACCGACCGCCTGGCCGGCACCACCGAATAAAATACGTAGTCGGTCTGTTTGGTCGGCTCTAAAGTACGTCCCCCCAGATATGTCAGCTAATCGTTGGAGGAGTGGTTCATTGACCTGTGCTCCGGCGCCGATTGTGATCACTCTAATGCCCTGCCGACCAAGTGTCTCTGCAACGACACCGGAGCGACTGCGGCTATCGACACCGTCACTAATGAGTAGCACTGTCCCACGCTGTCCATCGAGTAGCTCTTCTGCGCCGCGGAGTCCATTTGCGATATTCGTCCCGCCTCGGGATGTCAGTCGACGAATGTTTTTACGGACTCGGTCTCGACTTTGCCCGAGGTCAGATAGATTATTAATTCGGTATGCTTGCCGATTGAATCCAACGACCCCAACAGTCGTTTGATCGCCGAGTTGTGAAAGCGCGTCCAATGCAACTGCCTTTTGAATCTTCATGCCACCCTCGGTACTTCCTGAGACATCGATTGCCATAACGATCCGAGCGCTGCCTGGTGACGATTCTCCGAATTGTACCGGCAACATCGTCGCTAATGTGGTATTATCATAATTGCCACTTTCAAATGCACTTGGGCCTCCAGTAATAAACAGACCATTTCCATCAATCACGAACTCCTGAAGCGTTCCGATATTTCCCAGCTCACCAGCTGCAACATTTTGAACAACAACGGCACTGTATGGGTCTAAATTCGAAGGAACCGCAGTCGCAGTCTCGACTCGATACAGTTGCGATAGGTAACTCTCGAATGGATACGAACCACGAGAGATATACAGGATTCGTGGTTGCTGAACCACGCGGGTGGTTGCACGCGCGATGTTATTTACCCCGAAGAGGTCATCGCTGGCAATTTCAGCACGTATCCGATGTGAGCCAACCGAGTCGAACGTATGCTGTATCTGAATCTGTCCGGTGCCAGTGGAGATCTCTGTGGCATTGACTTCTTCGCCGTCGATTAATATGCGAATAGGAAGCTCTTCAGACGCCTCGACACCTTGTACAGTGACGCCAATTTGAGTCGTGACACCAACGCTTGTTTTCTGCGGGGCTTCTATGCTCACATATTGTTCCGTTCGCTGCGCATCTGGGGAGACTGAACTGATTGTTGCATTCAATGAGCGAGCGAATTCTGCTGTTTCAGCTAAACTCTGCCCACCAGTTCGTTGACCGTCCGAGAGAACCACGACCGAGCTATTCTGCCTGAGATTCGCAGCAATTGAGTCGCCAAGCCGCGACGTATTCGCCGTCGCAATTTGTGACCTCCTGACCGGCATTCCGGTCTCCTCAATATCAGTTTCAAGTTGGTCAGCGACCGTTGGTGAGACTGACATGCTACTCGAATTGTCAACGAGCAATGTCACTGATGGGTCACCAGCACTTTCCACGGTTGCGATGCTGTATGGGCCTGCTGCTCCGATAGTTAATAGCGCAATGATTAGGAGCCGGGAGATGATAAATAAATGTCTGGACCGAGCCGATGCGGTTCCATCAGTTCGGAAGTAGATTAACACAAATAAACCAAAAGCACCGACCGGGAGTCCAACCAAGGCAATGGGTCGGGAGAGACCAATTAACGTATCTAAGACTGAGGTCTGTATGTTAAGAAGCCGCAGCCAAGCTGTAGTGAATGAATAAGAGAACAAAGTCATCACAGATCACCTCGTCTACGAAGGAGACCAACTTCGAGAAGGCCAATCGCACCCCCGAACAGCGCTACTACCCACGTTAGCGGGCGTGAAACGACGGTCTCCTCCTGTCTTGTCTCAAGCGATTCCGAGGCCTGCGTCTCAGAGACTGAGGCGGTATCCACGGCTGATTCAGATTCGCTCATAAGTGATACAGCGTACGTCTTGCCTCCACCTCGGTAGATGCCTGTCTCTTGTAACGAAATCGTTTGACCAGTTATTGTTGTCGTCGGCCCCTCAATAGTGGTTGTATTTTCATACTGGAGTCGTTCACCGGTTTCGCGATTCAGCGACGATGTCTGGGCACGGCCAGCTAAGTAAAACACCGCTCGTTTCCAAAAGACGGGATACTGATAATTAAACCGAAAAGGATCACTATCAGCGATAGACCCGTAATACAGAATTCTTCCCTGACCACGCTCAGCGGTCGCGATGAGTGGACTCCCCGAACTGGTTGCAATATGAGTCTGTCCGTTTGTCAACGAACCCTTGAGATACTGCTCTGGCGGCGGAAACTCTATCTGCTCAGTCAGTGGAGATGAGCGACCACGCACGACTGTTGGATTTGCTGCGGTTCCCTCTGGATTAATCAAGAGTAGATCCTGATAGGATGTTGGCGGCGATTCCTGAGCCACGATCCCTACTCCGCCACCATTTGATACGACATCGCGTCCAGTTTCGACGCTCCCATCAAGCAGACGCTCAGGTGCAACATCACTATATAGTATCACATCATAATCTGGTCTGATTGATGTCGGTGGCTCTCGTACCGACAATGATACAACATCAATCACTGAAAGTGCCGTTTGAAGATATCGATTCGGGTCGTTTGACAAGAGCAGCACATCAACGGTGTCTTGAGTTGGTGCCGAGACATACGCAATATTGTCCTCCGGGAAGGAGTCTGCAGGACGCAACTCTGCACGCCCTCCACCAGGAGGCGCACGAAAGGTCATATCGGTGATTCCATCAGGCGAGAGGCGGGCCCGCTTCGTTGAGTTGCCAACCGATACCGTGCTGGTGACCGTGCTGCTACCGAAGTTTTTGATTGTGTATGTGATGTTTTGCCCAGAGAATGACTGCGAAATGAATCCGATGTTTGCTTCTCCTCCATCGTTGAACTGTTCAAGCGAGACTTGCAATCCCTGCGCGCGAGCCGACCTCACTGCTTCAACCCATCGGTTTCCTGCAAAGTCGCTCAAAACGACTATCCGAGCGTTCTCTCCGGCGACCGCTGTCGCTTGTGTGATTGCTGCCTGTAAATTTGCAGGCACTGGCCGTGCCTGCAATCCGTCTAAGGCAGTCGCTGCTTCACTTGGGGTCCCCGTCTGCAAGACTACCTCTGGTCGATTGCCAGCATACACGATTGAATTTGTCCCAGTGGAGGATTGTTTGGCTTCCGAGATTGCCTGCTCAAACCGAGTGCTATCAGATGTTTCGGTGAGCATACTAGCACTCCCGTCTATGACCAACACGGTTTCCGAAATCGTCTGACTTTCGGCGACCGAGATATA
Source organism: Haloquadratum sp. J07HQX50 (assembly GCA_000416005.1). Lineage (GTDB taxonomy): Archaea > Halobacteriota > Halobacteria > Halobacteriales > Haloferacaceae > Haloquadratum. The sequence goes on from KE356563.1 coordinate 834,734, forward strand.
TGGGCCAGCGAGTGCCATGGCGAGGATAATGATGACGAGCAGCTGAAGTAATAACAACGTATTTCGACGAAGTGTATCAAATAATGGGCGAGATGAGTCTTGTTCCTCCTCCTCAAAAATGAACCGGACAGTTGGTAGTTCGATTTCTTGTGGATCAGGTTGTATGAAATATAAATAAACAATTGGAACGGCCGCGAGGAGGGCTCCAAGTCCAACTGGAGAGAGCAAGAAATCATCTAGGACCATATCGAAAAGATTTCTCCAGTAAGTATTTGTCTTTCGGAGCAAGGAATGGAGCTAAGCTAAGCTGAGCTCACCTCCACAGGATTACAATACAGGACTCAGTGGGTTTGATTCTCTTGGCGATTCTGCTTTCGCTCCTGGGTGGGATGATTCGAAATATACACTTTGGTATGGTCGGGAATATCCTCGGTGATCCAAGAGTTTGCCCCGATTGAGACATGATCGCCGACATTCACAGGCCCGAGAAGCTTTGTTCCCGCACCGATCACGACGTGATTGCCGATATTTGGGTGTCGCTTGTAATCTTTTTTGAGTTTGTGAGCTTCGCCCTCCTGCTCTTTAAAATGAAGGGCACCAAGAGTGACATCCTGATATAATCGAACCCACCGCCCGACTGTCGCTGTTTCACCAATTACGACTCCGTTTCCATGATCAATAAAAAAGTGCTCACCAATCTCCGCTCCAGGGTGAATATCGATACCAGTCTGTGTCTTGGCATACTCTGTCAGCTCACGAGCATACTCAGGAGCTCCTGCTGTGTACAGGACGTGTGCAATTCGCTGCATGGCAATCGCGAGGAATCCAGGATACGAGCGAATAATCTCTGTGTAGCTCTTCGCAGCTGGGTCGCCTTTATACGCCGCTTCGATATCCTTTTTCAGTGTTTCACGCAACTGTGGCAATGCATCAAGAACACTCGTCACGATTTCATCAGTGTTCGAACTCGTGTATGGGCAGACGCCCGCATGAAAAAGACTACCAAGTTCATCAAGTGAGTCTACGATGGCAAGTTCATCTCGAACTAGCTCTGGGGCATTCCAACAGGTCGGAAACAGGAGGCGTTGAATGAGCTCAATCTCGCCCCGCCGCTGATCCCGCTCTGGAAAACAGACCGAAACACTGGTCGGAAACGGTTCCTCGTCTGCCTGTATTGAGGTATGTAACTCCTTGTGTGCGTTTCCACCATATCGGTAGTTCATATATGTCAATATTTACGCCACGGTTTGACCTTAGCGACTGCAGTTGCACGGTCTTAACGAGTGAATGTCATCAATATGAACATTTGAGTAGAGAACTATTTGAATTTCCAGCAGTAAACAGTGCTATTGAGTAACCAAAGAATGAATCAGCATTGGACAAACACAAATATCGAACAAAATGTCTAAAGACAGTACGAAGTGTCGTGTCGAGACGACACAGTCAGTGTATCTTGAAACCGCAGATGGTGAAACGGCCTCGACTCGAATCCCTATCGAGGTTCGTACGACAGTTGAAGACCCGTTCAGAGCCTTCCAGCGAGTGCGGGAAGATACAACCGAGTCAGTTCTCTTAGAGACCAGCGGTGGAAACTCCGGTTGGTGTTATGCTGCAGTCAATCCGATTGAACGTCTTCAGGTCAATGAGGATGCTGAACAATTAGACAGTGCGGTTCGCAATTCTTCCAATCAGATAGCAAACGGGAGTCATTCGCTCGAAGCACTTGATGCAGTACTTCAAAAAGAGAGTCTACGGCGTGGAGAATGCGAGGTTCCATATCCATGCGGAGTGTTTGGCTGGCTATCGTATGATATCGCACGTGAAATTGAGTCACTCCCAGACGAGACGCCATCCTCAAACCTCCCGCGGCTACAGGCGGGCCTCTTTGAGAGCGTTATCGCGTGGAAAGTGCCGCAAGACTCTCCGGTTGAGTTACAAATCACGCACTGTCCACCAAGAGGGACGGATCCTCGCGAAACGTATCAAAATGGCATAAAGCAAGCAAAGCAGCTTGCGAGAACGTGCACCCATCACGCTGCCTCTGTCGACCAACATGCCTCGTATGCAAACACAGATGTTCAATTCAAAAGTGAGTGCGGTCGTGAGAAATACGCCGACCGGGTAAGGCAGGTAAAAGAATACATTACGGCAGGTGATACGTTCCAAGCGAACATCTCCCATCGATTGGTCGCCCCTGCACCAATCGAGTCGATTGCGGTATATGATGCCCTTCGGGAGGTAAATCCTGCTCCGTACTCTGCGTTCGTCGAGTTTCGAAATATTGACCTGATTAGCGCGAGTCCTGAGCTGCTCTTAGAAACAGATGGTGAGACGCTCGTGACCGAGCCGATCGCTGGCACGCGTCCACGTGGAGAGACATCAAAAGAGGACAGGCAATTGGAGACAGACTTGTTGGCCGATGAAAAAGAGGCGGCCGAACACGCGATGCTCGTTGATCTGGAACGAAACGACATAGGGAAAGTTTCCAGCTACGGCACTGTCGACGTAAGCGAACACCGTCGTATCGACCGATATGCATCGGTCATGCACCTCGTGTCGAAAGTAACAGGGAACAAAGAGAGCAGTTTCTCATTAGCTGATTCTATCGCGGCAGTGTTTCCAGGCGGAACGATTACAGGCGCACCAAAGCCTCGGACAATGGAAATTATAGAGTCGTTAGAGCAATCTCGCAGAGGTCCATACACTGGAAGTATTGGTGTTTTCGGGTTTGATGGGAAGGCGACGCTGAATATCACCATACGAACGATCACCCACGTCAATTCACAGTTTCGGCTGCGTGTAGGTGCTGGAATTGTTCATGACTCGATTCCAGAGGCAGAGTATGCTGAGACGTTGGATAAAGCTGGAGGACTCATCGAAGCAATGAATGAGGCTCTCGGCGAACGAACGTCGCTCTCGGTTGCACAGCACCCGATTGAATCAGTGCATGAGGAGACTGTTGATGCGGCTCAGTCTGCTGGGGGATCACAATGATTCTCGTAATCGACAACTATGATTCGTTTGCGTACAACCTCGTGCAATATGTTGGAGAGTATGACGAGGTTGTCGTGCGGCGAAACGATACAGTCAGCGTTGATGATATCCAAGAATTAGACCCAGATGGAATTATCGTGTCCCCGGGACCAGGAAGCCCAGAGGAAGCTGGCATATCGATTGATATATTCCGGCACATGATTATCCCCACATTGGGTGTGTGTCTGG
>KE356563.1:838383-843585 GCA_000416005.1 Haloquadratum sp. J07HQX50
CGTGATGGGGGTTCAACACCCAAGATATCCACATTACGGTGTCCAGTTCCATCCGGAGAGTATCCTCACCACACAGGGAAAACAAATCATCCGTAATTTTTCAGATATCACCTAAACAGGTGTAAAAAGCAGATATCGTATGGAAATTGTCCCGATAAACGATATGAAAGATGTAATCAAAATCCGTTGCATCGCAACCTTTAATAAAGTAGTTGATACAGATTGTATCGGGACACTAGTCCAATCTAACTATGGCACAGCCAGATTCTTCAAGCTTAGCAGAAGTGCTGGATCGAGTATTAGACAAAGGAATCGTCGTTGACACATTTGCCCGAATCTCGCTTGTCGGGATTGAGATTCTGACCGTTGAGGCGCGCGTTGTTGTCGCATCTGTTGACACATTCCTCCACTACGCAGAGGAAATAGCCAAGATTGAGCAGGCGGAACTTACCGCAACAGCTGAAGCCTAACGAGTTCGCGTCTTATTTTGGCTTGAGATGAACAGCGCGTCAGCGATCAAATTTTTTCACATTATCCACCAAGCATGAGTGTACAAGACAAGCAGGATGCTATTGTAGAATATCAAAAAGAGGCTGCAGAGAAAAAATCCGTATTTGATTCATACGTAGAGAATTTCCAAGAAAGTCTCTCAGAGAAGCAGGAGACAGAACATCTCGAAGCTGCCTTCGAAGAGTTCCGCACCGACATCATCACACAGGTTGGATCGTTTGAAGAATATGCTCACTCGTTCAATGCTGCGGTGGACGAGCAGCACCAAGCGATTGAAGCTCTTCAATCGGCAATCGAAGATGTCGAGAGTACTATGAGGGAGTACAGCACACTGTTTGAAGCAGATGTCACCGAAAAACAGGACATCTCATCCTTCCTCGTCGCCGTTGAGGAATTCAATGCTGAAATTGAAGCAGCGAGAGATACCTTCGATGCGTTTGGCTCCGAGTTCGATGCTGGCGTCGAACAGATCCAAGACATCAGCCAGCTTCAGACTGCCATTGAGGAGTTAGAAGAGGAATTCACCCGAGTGAGTGATGTATTTGGGCAGTACAGGATCGTCTTTGCCGAAGATGTAGAGTCGTTAAATTCGGAAATTATCGACAAACAGGATGAATTTAGTATCACGCGGGATACGTTCGTGGAGTATCGCCAGCGATTCGACGATGAGTTAGTCGCACCGATGCTTGCGAGTATTGATGATGTCGAATCCGCAATGCAGATTATGCAGGACGAATTTAGAGAGACAGAGCGCAATTTTGAGATTTATAAAACTGAATTCTACGGAAGACAAGAAGCTTCGACTGAGAGCCAGGGTCAAGCGGAATCCGCAGAAGATGTAGAATCGTCAGAGGAGACCGAAGAGAAGTCGTCGCTCGAAACAGACTTTGCTGAAAACTCAGAGTCACAGGGAGAGATATCAACTGAGAGTGAGGAGACTGAAAAGACAGAGCCATCAACTGAAACTGAGGAGGGTGAGGAAGCAGAGCAATCAGCAGAAATCGAGTCAGTTGAAGTCGGCGAAGTATCCACATTGATTGAGGAAGAGACCGATGAAAATGAAGCTGAGGACATGGTGCGGTGTCAAATCTGTGGCGAACAGTATCAGGCAATTACAGAACCACATCTACAGACACATGACATGTCAGTGCAAGAATATCGCGAAGAGTTCGGTGAGGATGTCCCTCTCCGTCCATAGTGTAATATATGAGCAATAATTCCCGTGAGCGAAAAGTCCGTGGAAGTCAGATTCGTTCGTCTCGAGAGAACAAGCGGTCGAACAGTCGAGATAAGAAAGAGATTCGACGCTTAGAACGACAGCAACAGGGAGATGATGATTCCCAGTATCAATCAAGAGTGCTCCCAGAGTCTGACTCATTTGTTGAGACACCCGCAGTCAGGCAAATAAAGCGTCGAGCCAGTCGCTGGATAGATGTGAATAGGCCTGTCCATCTTATCGGTCCTACTGGCTGTGGTAAAACAGCACTAGCAATGAATATCGCTGGAATGCGTGACCGACCAACTGTGTGGATCAATGGTGATGCAGATTTATCAACCAGCGACCTCATTGGTGAATTCGGGGAAAAAGAACGAATCAGTGAGAGAGATAAATACGTTCACAACGTTCAGAAAAGTAAGGAAATAATTCGTGATAGATGGGTCGATAACCCACTTAGCATCGCTGTCAGAGAGGGTGCAACGCTGGTGTATAATGAATTTTCGCGAACGAAGCCGGTCGCGAATAACGTCTTACTCTCTGTCTTTGAGGAGGGCATTCTTGAACTGCCAGGTCAACGTGGTGAATCACGATATATCGAGGTTCACCCGGAATTCCGTGCGATTTTGACTTCGAATTCAACTGAATATGCAGGAGTCCACAAGCCACAAGATGCCCTTCTTGACCGACTTATCGGAATTCACATGAATTTTTATGACGAGGAAACAGAGCAAAAGATCGTTTCCCAACATGTTAGCTCATTGGACGCCGATACAGTCACGGAGATAGTTCGATTCTTTAGACAGCTTCGAGGAACAGTTGAACACAGTATCGGGACGCGGGCAATGCTCATGACTGCCGAGGCGCTGAGCACGATGGAATCATATGACGAGACAGATGTCATTGAGTTATCTACAGACGTTCTCGCCTCAAAGATAGCTCACCAAGACGAGTTAGACCACCTTCGTGAGCAAATTGCTGAAGCGATTCATAAATCCGATACCGAGTGGAGATAGCGCCCAGTATGAGCGACGATTCACAGACAAAGCCACCGGAGAACTCAACTGAACCCGAGAGCCAGCAAGAAAATAACGAATCGAGCCAAAATAAGGCACTCTCGCTGGCTGAAGCACAGGATATCGTTGAGGAGGTCACTGAAGATTTGTTTGATCACAGCTTCGATGGGATAATCAAGGCGGAGACAACAGAAGAGGGTGGATGGCGAACCCTTGTGGAGTTAGTGGAGCGAAGCGCGATCCCAGACACACAAGACATCATCGGTCGGTATGAGATCACATTGGACCACTCTGGTAGTGTCGAAGGGTACGAGCTACGAGAGCGATATCAGCGTGGCGATATGAAAGAGGAAATCTAGCCCACGATAGTGCAAGAAATGCACTACTCTGTCGCAGTGGTCAATGAAAAGGGCGGTGTGGGCAAAACCACGACAGCGATTAACGTTGCTGGAGCCCTGAGTGCGGAGGGAGTTGAGGTATTATTTATTGACCTTGACGCGCAAGGCAATGCGACAACGGCACTTGGATCCGATTCAGCATATACCGATGACAGCCTCAGTATGTACGACCTGCTTACAGATGTAGGGAAGCAGTCCGCGGTCTCTCGTGTTATTCGCTCACATGAGGAATTCGATGTCCTGCCATCACATGTCCAGATGTTCGATGCACAGTCAGAGTTACAGACTGCGATGCGAGGACGCGAGCGAATGTGGATGTTGTTCGAGGAGATCGATGCAAAATATGAGTTCGTCATAGTCGACACGCCACCTTCGCTCAGTTTGCTGACAGATAACGCATTACTTGCCTGTCGTCGTGTGTTAATCCCCGCACTTGCGGAGGCGAGTTCCAAACACGCAATAGATATTTTACTCGATCACTTCGCCGCAATCGAACAGGGATACGGTGTTTCGATAGACAATCTTGGATTCATCGTGAATAAAATTGAGGTGGATGGTGAGGCGAACCGCTTAGTCAAGTGGTTTCAATCGGAGTTTGATACCGACTCAAATGTGTGGAATATCCGAAATCGAGTCACACTGAAGCGGGCATGGGCAGAGGGCAACTCAATTTTCGATTATAAAGAGGATTCAGACATGAGTGAGCAGTACACCGAGATTGCTACCCACCTGCGACAATATAAAGCCAGTTTCTCCCAGAACAGTTTATGAGGCACATATATGAGCATATGTGGTCATACCACATCGCAGGCAGTAAATCACAGAGACTAATGATGACATTATGAGTGAGAATTTGTACACCTATGGTATAATCGAACAGGAAGACATTGAAATGGATATTGAGGGTGTTCAAGATGCAGAGACACTCTATACCGTCGATTATCGAACTCTCTCCGCACTCGTATCAGAGATTGATACAACAGAGCCAGAACGCACCGATGAGGATGTACAGAGGCATAATCGAGTCCTCCAACAGGTACTAGAGTTTGAGGATGGCCGGACTGTCGTTCCGATGAGTTTTGGGATGGCGTTCAAAAACAGTCGAACCATTAAGGGAGTAATACGCGGCGCTCGACGGGCACTCAGGAGTGCATTGAACGATATCGATGGGATGATCGAGTTAGGTGTGAAAGTGATTACAGTTCAAGAAGACATGATCAATGAAGCTGAGCTGCGTAGTGATATCGTTGAACAACTCTCTGCAGTCAGCGTGAATGAGACTGAAAATGATCTCTTCAGCGACCGGCTTATCCTGAATAAATCATATCTGGTGGATCGGTCCAATCGGAGTGAATTTGATGAGGCAATCGAGGCGATTGAATCGACACATACTGACAGCGTAAAAATACAATATACTGGTCCTTGGGCACCATATAATTTCGTGGATATACATATCGGTGCTGAACAGTCTGGTCGATAACTCATGTTATTAATCGATGATTTACTCATACGACCGTTTATTTCACTCGTAGAGATCATCCAAAATATGGCCTTAGATGAGATGTATGATACCGAGAAAATACGTGATGAGCTGAAAGAAAATCAACTCCTATTTGAGTTAGGGGAGCGCTCAGAGTCTGAGTATCGGCAGACAAAAGAAAAATTAGAAACACAGCTCAAACTTGCAGATGAAGTACGGTCGCAGATGAGTAGTAAAGTCGAGATTAAACAGTGATGTCAGACACACACTGACACTTGAGGAAACAACATACAATTAAGATGGTAAAGATAAGGAAAGCGTCTAAAATGATCGCGGATACGGTCAGTTACCTGACAGAGCTAGAAAACTCTGACTGTGATGTGCAGTATACGCGGGGTCATTTTGATACTGGGCAATGGTCAGTTGAATATAGTCACCGAACACAGATTGGCCTTGACCACGGAGTGTCTTTAGACTCTCAGAATCAGACACAGAGAGATGCATCTCTACAGGTGGAACTGCGTTCGACCACAGATGAAAGGATACTTGTCGCTGATCTTCCTGATTCAATTGATTTAACAG
>KE356563.1:843615-846432 GCA_000416005.1 Haloquadratum sp. J07HQX50
CTACGCAGGCAATTAAAAAGGCAAAGTCGAATCGAGATCAAGCACGGAAAAAGTTGCTCCGGCAGCGAGAACGCCTAGCAGAGCGGAGAAAACAGAACAAATCCAAATCTGAGCAGAATCGGGCGCAAGATCCAAGCTCTGAAACGACTCAAAACCCATCCGCACACTCAACGGTTCCTCCACAGAAAACGAACGGGCAGAACGCGGCACGGAACTCGCATTCAACGGTCCCAAGAGTGCCCAAATACTCAGACGTTGATGCTCAACAGCGGCTGTACGGACTTCGATTAGCTACACACCAGTCTGGGGCAGACACTGACAATGGGGAGTGACCCAAAGCCAACCCGCTCACAGGGTGATCTTGCAGAGATGCTTGAACTGCTTCTTGATAAGGGAGTTGTCGTGAATGCTGATATTGCTGTCAGCGTAGGCGACACTGAGTTGTTGGGGGTCGAGATTCGGGCTGCCATTGCCTCATTCGAGACTGCCGCAAAATATGGTCTTGAATTCCCTGCTGGGACAGATATGTCTAAACTTCCCAAGGAAGCTGACAATAAACAGACAGGTAAGATATCATCCGTTGCCTCACAGGACAGCTCTGAGAGCAATTCAGGCACAGTTGAGCATATTCCCGATCATCTGAATACCTCCGAATAGTATGGAGTTCACACTCGCAGATTCCGATGGTGATGTTGAAACAGGACTTTCAGCTCTCGTTATCACAGTTGTCGAACTTTTGATCGAGGCATTAGAGCAGGAGGCAGTAAGACGGATGAATGCCGATAATCTTTCAGAGGCAGAAATTGAACAACTTGGTCGACATCTCCTCACACTCGAGGCTGAATTGGACTCACTGAAGACTGAACTCGAGATTGATGAGGACGTCTCGAATATGAAATCAGATCTTGACTCACTTATCCGGTCTGCGCTGGTGAGTTCAGACTCAATGAGACATGGACAGGAGACACCGAATGGGGTGATAGACTTTGGGAAGCCCGAGTGATGGTTCATCTCAGCAGAATAAATCCAAGACAGACGTGTCTCACAGTTACTATCTCTATTGTTTGATACCCGCTCCACAGGGTGAAAACGGCATACCTGAGTTGAATGGCGTTGATTCAACTGAAGTCGAATTGATACAGTCGGACGGCATCGGATGTATTGTACATCCGTGTGATGGCCCGTATGAGGTCTCAACGGTAGATATTCTGCAGAAAGAGATTCTGAACCACCAACGAGTCGTTGATACGATAGGTGAAACGTTTGGAACGCCGCTGCCTGTGCGGTTTAATACAGTGTTAGCAGGTGGGAAACGGCGAATACGAGCGTGGATTACTGAAAATCAAGACGATATTCAAGATGGGTTATCAAGTCTCGTCAATCACTGGGAATATCGCGTCCAGGTGCGATTTAATCGGTCCGGATATCAGCAGACGCTCATCGATTCAGACGAGAAATTACAAGAGATTGATGCTCAAATTGCAGCTGCGTCTGAAGGCACTGCATTTATGCTCGAAAAGAAGCGAGAAAAGCGTCTCTCATCGCTCACAGATGAGAGAGAGTCTGAGATTGTCTCGCACGTTCGATCCATACTTCAATCGAACAGTCGTGAATTTCAGTTAGTTGAAGAAACTGCAGCATTAGATTCAATTAGCTCGGAATCATCAGATGAGAAACAAGACGTCGCCAAATTTAGTGCTCTTGTTCACAAAACAAACGAGGGATCACTCGGGAGCGCCTTGGACGAAGTCGCAGAGGTACAGGGTGTCTCTATTCGATTCAGTGGTCCATGGCCACCGTATTCGTTTGCACCTGACATAGGAGAATAGATGAAGCCGACAAAAGATAGTCAACATGCATTAGTTGAGCTCGTCGATATACTGCTTCGGGATGGCGCCGTCATCGAGGCTGATATCGTCATAACAGTTGCTGATATTCCACTGATTGGAATCAGCCTTCGCGCAGCAATTGCAGGAATGACGACGATGACACAGTATGGATTGTTCGCTGAACGAGCGAAACGCCGTACACAGAGTGATTGACATCCTCCCTGCCCTGAAGAGCGGGATCTTCATTTTGAAACATCTATCATAAATAGCTAATCGATGAGTTATACGAAGGATTACATAGCCGGTTGAGTATTTTGTGGGTCGTAATATACCTATACTTATACTGCTCCTGTGGGTTGAATTACAAACATGAAAGAAGTTGTTGACACAACTGATGCACCTGCTGCGGTCGGAGCGTATAGTCAGGCAACTATGACAGATGATTTACTGCTCACTGCTGGGCAACTCCCGCTGACAACAGAAGGAGAGTTGCTTGATAAAGCGCCAGTTGGCCAACAAACACGGCAGTGTTTAGAGAATATTGAAGCCATCCTTGATTCCGCAGGGTTGGAGATAGAATCACTCATAAAAGTGAATGTATTTTTAAACGATATGGCTGATTTTGACGATTTCAACGACGCTTACGCGGAGTTTTTTTCGAAGGCGCCACCAGCACGAAGTGCAATTGAAGTAGCGGCAGTTCCCAAGGGGGCTGCGATTGAAATCGAAGCGATCGCAACACGCTCACCATAGGCGATCTTTGTGAGCACAGACGTCCGTTAATGTTCACCTGAGTTGATATCCTCCCCGATATAAGACCCGAGGATTGCCGAGCGTTGTGATATGAAAACTTGCGACCCAGCTATAGCTGTTCCTTCGGGTGCAACGACCCAGAAGTTTGGTTGAACGGGAAGGCTACGAGCCGTGCCAAACGGCTGTTACTCACCTGCTCCTGTGAGGGCTGTGAACGACCTCTGCTCGCGCTCGC
>KE356563.1:846452-851482 GCA_000416005.1 Haloquadratum sp. J07HQX50
GTGATGGTGAGTACACACGAGAAGCACAAGGACGGCTGGAGGGAGCAAACGGCACGTACATTGGCTTTGTCGTGCCCGGTGGCAATGATGCCGGTTCGTTACTGCACTTCCATGAAGATGATACAGTGCGGTTTGAAGATGTCACACTCCGCACGGATGATGATGGATTGACGGAAGCGGTGATTGATGATGCTGTGACAATCGAAGAGACAACGCCCAGCACCACTCCGGTTGATGATCCGGGTGGAGAAGGTGAGCATCCAGACACGACAGAGCAACCACAGACGGCTCACAGTGCCAATAATGAGCAACAGGAAGTAACCGCAGATGGGGGCACCACAACCGCTCAAAACACTCCTGAAGACGGTGAGCAAATTGATAGTATTGGATCCGTGCAACAACCGGACGGCACCGAAGCGGATCATGATGATGATTCACTCTCGATTGAAGCAGAGAGTATCACAAATCCGGATGAGAATGCACCCGATACGCAAGCAGAGCGATTGAAGATATTCAAAGACACGCTGCATGAGTCAAGTAAGGATGGTGAGTGCCTCACGGGTGATGACCTGGAAGCCAAACTTGGCTGGGAGCGTGAGATCATTGATAACATTCTTGAGCACCTCGGGGATGACGGCATGTTGCTAGGAGAGGGATATTTCGGGTACCAATTAAAGCTTGAGTGAGCGTGCCGGATCCACATCTGCATCCGTGGTGATCACACCAGACACCAACGCTTTGTTTTTTGGAGTGCGATTTCTCACCGATTGCAGTATATACTCAATTGTACTACTAGCCAAAGAATAATAACAACCGGAAAATACCCACAAACCGGAGAAACAACAACACAAACTCGCTCCTGACGTGTTTTTATTACTTTCTCCCCCAGCACATACCCTTACACTTGCATGTCCAATGCACCGTGTAGGATACTCTGAGTGTACTTATACCGGGATATATGCATCTGAAAGTGACGGCTTGCACGCAGAGATTATGTTCTCACTTTTTCGATTATATCATGAGTGACTGTGGAGAGATCAGCGTCGAAGCGACCGGTTACCGGTAACTTCCCAGACGCGAGCATGGGATTCTCAAAAAGACCGTATAGGACTGATATTGACTTATCAATCCTCGTTAACGTAGGATGCCCCTGGAGCCGGGGCAACTGGTCCAGACAACAAACCCGACTCCCGAGAGAAGTCAGACAGATATTATCTGAATAGAGGATGTCAAAAAAACATCCTCAATCGAAAGCAAACGTGTCGATTGAGAGGTGAGATACCCACCAGATTGGAATAGTATTCGGACTGGTATGCAAGATACAGGGCGCATATTTCGTACAGAGCCACGTTTCTCTTTCAAGCAGGTTAGTTGCTCAACACAGGGGATATCTTACACAGTCAGTCGGCCAAAAACGAGATATAAATAGATCATCATGACTGGGAATTTACGGTCCAGTTCGGCGTTGGTACACATAATACGAGAGTGCGGGAACTGAAATGAGCAGCAGTTCTATAAATATGGCTCCACCAATATGAATCGCACCTGTAAGTCCCCAGAAAGCAGTTGTTGACTGCGTTCTCTCCTCTTTACGTGACCGAAGGTCAGCGAGTAAACAAACAAGAACGACTACTGCGATGAGAATCCCTACCCAAAATGAAATCATTTGGAGTATGAACCACACAACGTCTGCTCCAATAGCCGAGTCTGGGGAGTCCGCTGCAATAAAAAACGCCTGCTCGGCAAACCGAGAGATTAGCGATGCCAAAATCACCAGAGGAAATAGAAGGATTCCGGACGACCATGATAAACTTAACATATCATATAATTACAGAAAGTAGAAAAAATACTTGCCGACAGCGTGTCATAGAATCAGTCTCAATCGAAAGCAAACGTATCGATTGAGTAGTCAAATACTCACCAGATTGGATTGATATTCGTGCTGGTATGCAGATTGATTGTGTGGATACAGCCGTTGGAAATTATCATGAAACCCACTGTACGGCGTGATTTTGGAACATTCACACTGAAAGACATATCAGAACGAATATCCTGTTTTTTCCGGTCGTATATCGTTGTCGTGTCACTCGCCAAGAGTAATCGAACACAACAGGTCGCCGTCTGGACCCGGCTTTTTGGGGTTATCACTATTGAGAATTGAAGTTGTCCGAGAAAATGTTCAAAACCTCGGACCAATCCTTTTGTTGCAATTGGAAGCGTCGACAAATCAGGACCGAATGAGTGCTAATATATCTGTATCGATTTCACCCGTCGATGTCCAGCGGTTAGGACCCAAGGGAGGTGACTGTCAATACCTTGTCGTTCGAACTTGTATCACTCTCAATATAGTCTCATATCCGGTTTTCATTTTTATGTTAGTCAGGATCCAGAGGACAGGGGATAGCAAGCTCGCACCTTCCATAGAGAGCCGTTTCTCCGTGCGAGAGAGACGAAGAGATACAGGGGTATGTCGGATGCATCGTAGTAATCATTGCTTCGGCAGAGAGTACGGCTCTTGACACAGGAGAAATATCGAGATGCTACGTTGGTTGCCAGTTTCGAGGTTATTGGAGAAAACTCGGAAAAATTTCCAACTTCGATGCAGATGTGATCGATACGAGACAATCGAGTTCCCCATACTGGACAATCACCCTGAGTTTCAGCGATGAGATGAAATGAAGCGGGAGAAATTAGAGGGCCGCGATGAAGGCGGGACGCAGTATCTATCGCAGTCTGAAGTCGATAAAAAAATGCAGTCGGTGAAAGCCGATGTCAAGAGCGACTATCGAAATCGACTCATCGCTGAGCTGTATGAGACAGAGAAATTGACACAGACAGAGATAGCAGATGCTGTCGGACTGACACAATCAACAGTGAATAAAATACTCAAAAATCGCTAAATATCGATTATTCATTCATTCATGAAGGCATTAAATAATCTATATCACGCGCATAGAGAATTGGAGAACCCAATTCATATTTCAGAGCACTCACCTGTGGCTCTCATCAAATTGGGTGAGCGTGGTGATCGGCCTGCCTGAGCATGGCGACGTGAGCTTGACAGTCACCGAAACGAGCTCCAGCGGCTTGATTCGGGAGAAAGACTCCCGATTCGCTTTCGACATCACAATTTGTGCTGGCTTCGTCGATCGAGCAATGACGAAGTGGAGGTCAGAAACATCTGAGCATAACAACAGAGACAGCCAGTGCAGGAGCGTCATCATATTCTCATCGCCCTGGTCGATGGGCGGATTTCTCCGTTTTTGACAGAAATTCAATAATTATCATGAAGACAGATAAACCGTCAGCTCTCTAACTGTTGTATATTGGATGCATAAGAAAGGTCACTACGGGGCTGCACTGACCGCGTATGCGCCGGTTGGGATGGGGGCGCTTGCGCTTGGCTTCCACGTAGCAGCTGTCGGTGGCGGACTCATCGCGGTCGGGTTAGCCATGGTCCCTGACGTCGATATGAACCTCGAAAATCTCTCGCATCGTGGACTGACGCATACGATTCATTTTGCGGCCGGTTTCGCTGCCGTGACCGGTGTCCTCGGTGTGATAATCGGACACGCTGCAACTGGTCACTGGCTCCTCACGCTTGGATCCGGGCTCTATCTCGCTCTCATCGGCGGCCTCACGATCTGTTCACACATCGCCGCGGATGCCCTCACACCGATGGGTGTCACGCCGTTTGGCGACGATCGACACTACTCGTACGATCTCTGGACGGCCGACAGCGTCCTCGGAAACTACGGCTTGCTCGCGCTCGGAATACTTGCCACATTGGCAGCACTCGTGATTGGCGATGGACTCTACAGGCTTTTGACTCCATACCTGTGACTGCGGGCATCCAGTCGCAGTTGCTAGCCGTCCGAAGTGTCGGTCTGTCCATCCGATATGTGTGAATCATGCTGTAAGTGGGATAGAAACTGCGACTGCGGGCACAGTGTGGTTCGTGGGCATGGTGTCGCTCACAGACAACAGATAGGAACGAAGTAATCGAGATTCATTATCATTGTTGCCTTGCTTCAGCGCATTATTCAGACACCTGGGGTGCGATCACCACGTGACACAACGTATCGCGACACCTGGCACGGTGCAACGGGTTGCTCACAGCTGGGACAGTTGATGAAGACGCGTCTCATCAATCCCACCCTCGTCTGAACGGGTCACTTGCTCACCTTTGAAATCGTGATGAACGTCGTTTCGGGTTTGAGTCTTCACCAACACTGAGAGCTCAATTGATGGCTCTGTTGGTGAAGACCCACCCCTCTCTTTTGAGCGATACGTGTCGGCTAATACTCATCTGGGTGGTCGGTGGTATCTCCCTCAACTCTCGTCGAGAAACATAGGGTTGGGTCATGGTCAGTAGAGCCTCGCCTTTGAGTGGCGAGTTCGAGTCGTGATCAGCGTAACTCCGCCTTTGAGTGTTTAACCAACAGTGAGGACTCAATCAGTGGCTATTGTTGGTGAAGACTCAATCCTGAGTTTGAGTAGCGTAGTCCCGCTTTTGAGTCGTGATCAGCGTCGCTTCGCGTTTAAACGGCGAGCTTGAATCAAGATTACCCAGCTAAGTCGTGGAAGATAAAAAATTATATAGAGAGATTTAAATTAGCGTACTTTGATAACATATGAACACTAATGTAGCGTATAGGTGAGAGAGTTTCCCAGAAATGCGGTGAAGATGAACAAAATAAAACAAAAAAGCTCCCGTCACTAAAAGAACTCAACCGTAGAGAGGTCCTAAAGACAGCAGGGACTGCGGCGGGGGCGCTCGCGTTAACATCTGGACTCGCACAAGGCCAACAATCAGAAGACGGTAATAGTCAAAATAGTGGTGAACAGTATGCAGTTGCACCGACACCAGAAAATATCCAATGGGGAATCTTTGATCCCGACCGCGACCCAGTCTTAGAGATTGAATCTGGAGATAGTGTAAAGTTCGGATGCGTCCTTACTTCCCCAGATGAAGAGGATCACGAGCAATATCTCCTTGACAATGGCATTCCTCAATCAGAGATATATCA
>KE356563.1:851502-854768 GCA_000416005.1 Haloquadratum sp. J07HQX50
CGTATCTATGACACGGCTGTATGTGTGACACTTGGTCGAAAATTCTTATCCAGGTCTTCATTCGGACAACCACAGTCGGAGCAAATCACCCATCGTGCGTCGATGAACTCTCTCCAACATCAGACATTGTGTCGTGTAACCGCGTCAAGATGTTCCCTCACTCGGTAAACAAGGAGCATCGCTCACGTTGTCTTAACCTCCCCGGAGGCAATCATCGTCCAAGCACTTACACGGGAACCGGAAGGCATCGTCAGGCAGTATCCAGTTTCTCCCAAGTGATCACTCATATTGATCTGAGTATTAATTATCAGTTTCATCATGAGTTGGCATCCCGAGGACAGTATATTTCATTTTCCCGAATAGTCCTGCCTCACGCCAGCGCTGCTGCGCGCTTCGCTCGTCGTCAACATACCTGACCAACTCATTTGCAGCGTCAATTCGCCTGTTCGCCTCGGCGAGTTGGTTGGTGAGATCAGTATTCCGTGCCTCAAGCGTCTCAATCTCAGCTTCAACTTCGGTGATCGTCTTCTCTAATTGCTCGACTTCATCGACGAGTTGGTCTCGCTTAGCTTCAAGATCATCGACACGCTGGCGTAATTGCTTCGCATCACCGTGTTTGTTTCGTGTTTTGACTATATTGCGTATGTGTTCGCTTCGTGATATACCGTGTTCGACAGCCTCGCTATCGATCGAATCAAGCACGTCAGATTGTATTCGGAGCGTGATTTGCTCCATATGTCGACCAAACACGTCTCGATAAAAAAAGTCAGTCAGCTCACAGCCTGTCGATTCCCTGTTCAGCTCATGTGCTCATTCTATACTGCCGAATCTCACCGCACTGATCGTTAGGGAAGTTTCAAGGCTCAAACCCCTCTCTTCAGGGCGGGGATACAGCCGACAACTCCTCCACTAACCACGCTCGATGGCACAGCCGGATATTCCACTCCGAAGAACACGGTATCCTTGTTGACCGAAAGAGCGAACGAGACACGAGCAAGACGTGTTCGTGCCATGGGCGCAAGCGAGACGCGAACCGTGTAGCGCGTGGGTTGTACGTCTGTGAGTCGTGCGGGGCGACGATGAACGCGGACGTGAATGCTGCAGTAAACATTCGCAGACAGATAACTCAGAATCTCCCAACAGGGGATATGAGTCACGGTCGTTTGGCACGGCCAGTCGCCTACCTGTTCAATCAAACCTTGGGGCGTTTCGCACCGAGCGAACAGGTCGGTTGCAAATCTTCATATCCCAACGCTCGGGAATCCTCGCCTACGGCGGGGAGGATGTCAACTCGATACTCACCGCCCCGACAAAATCATGGGTGGATGGTCGAATCGGAAGCGATCCAGCGGATTACTGGCTATTGTGCCAGGAAACCGATATGGGCGAACCGAAAGGCGAAGCCGTGGTGTATCGATTAGGGAGCAACGAGTTCGACGAAAATGAGACAAAGCATCGATACGAGACAATCGAGTTCCACATACTGGACGATCACCCTGAGTTTCAGCGATGAGATGAAATGAAGCGGGAGAAATTAGAGGGCCAAGATGAAGGTGGGACACAGTATCTATCGCAGTCTGAAGTCGATAAAAAATACAGTCGGTGAAAGCCGATCTAAAGAGCGACTATCGAAATCGACTCATCGCTGAGCTGTATGAGACAGAGAAATTGACACAGACAGAGGTAGCAGATGCTGTCGGACTGACACAACCGGCGGTGAATCAAATACTCAAAAATCGCTCAATATCGATTATAAATAAATTCAATGAAGGCATTAAATAATCTGTATCACGCGCAGAGAGAATTGGAGAACTCAATTGATATTTCGGAGCACTCGCCCGTGGCTCTCATCTCGTTTTCTTCACGGTATTCTCATCAATTAGAGCGCAGCTGTGAGAATTCAGTATGGGGTGCTCCGTATGATAATCGAAGAGGGTGTCACCGAGCTCTTGTCACACCGTGCTTCCCTGATTGTCTCCGCGCTCGGAGTTGGTGATAGCGACAACGAGCGTTTTTAGGAATTATCATATGGCTTGACAGTTGCGCCTCGGAGTTGCTCCAGGCGTGTGTGCAATTCTTCTCTCAGTCCGTTGTGTCCAGCGGTATTGATCTCACGAATATGGGTTTCGTGAGGAACTGAACGATATGTCCAAGACTTGTCGGTGAGAACTGCAAATGCTTCAATATTGAATAGTCGGTCAGTCCACTCGTCAGTTTCATTCGGTTGAATTTTGAGCAGTGAGTCGACAGATGCGCAATCCTTGGGGAGTGCCGCCCGATACTCGTGCTCTGAGGCGACGAAGATCCGATCCGATTCCGGCACCTGGGTCAACTTGTTTTCGATTGTTTCAAACTGTCTGCGGGGTCAAGTTCAACATGGACGGTTGAGCCATAGTCCAATATGACCTCCATAGCTCGATTCTCAACACGGATTATCCCTTCTTGTTCCCAGTCTTTGACCTCTGAGGGAGTCTGCGTAACCAGCCTGTGTGTGGGGGCCTGTTTATATATCGAGCCGTCCCTGAATTTCATATCCATCAGCGGAGAAGTGTACGAATTGTATCCGCTTGATAATTCTGCCCGAAAATGCCCTTTGAGTGTATATCGCCCGGTCAAGTCTACTGGGATTGCAACTATTTCTGATGAGTATTCCATCCCTCGTATCTATTCGGGCGATGCCGGTGACGATTGCCTGATCAGGTTGCAATCGATACCGAATGCTAACATCGTCTCGGGAGTGTGCCTAAGGGCACATCATCAAAACACTACAGACACGCTCATAGCGTCGGCACAAAAATTCTACACACAACATCACGAGTGATGTTATCTCGTTCGGAGCTCCAATTCAGAATGAGACTGCACACTCACAGATTATACATATTATCTGTGCAACCACAGTAGATAAGAGCAAGTCCTATGACTGTCACTACTCAGCCTGAAGGAATCATCTGGAAAATTGGTAGGCAATTAACAGAATAATGAACAGAACAACAGACCCGACTACGATCGATATTAACCGCATTAACCGCATCAGGTCGTTGAATAGTGTTGTGAAACTACTAGGATTGCTGACTGTGACTGTGGTTGGCATTGGTGTTGGTGTTGAATCGCTGAAGTCTGTTCTTGCGCGAGCTGGTGTTGGGGTTGGCGTCGGTGTCGGTTCTGTAATTACTGTTTGATTTTCTGGTGGTGTTGGTGTCGTCGTTGTCGTGGTATTGTTCTGCTGGGCGGTCACAGTTCCAACCGACCCGAGAACTGAAATGCTC
>KE356563.1:854788-860201 GCA_000416005.1 Haloquadratum sp. J07HQX50
TGTCGGTGGGAGCTCACTGGGTTATCATCGATTAACACACCCGCGATTTGAGTAATTGTGTCTCGCCCCCGGGTGACACATCGCGTTTCATTTACCTGTCTTTTGTCTCACTCAGATATGGCACAACTCAATGAAACATATTTTAGCTATCCAAACTGTCTAATTTCTCTTGTATCTCCGAAGCGTCCAAACTGTCTAAACTATCTAAACCGTACTTGACGGCTAGTGGGTAGAAGTGCGGATTCTTCTCAAACTCCTCGTTATACTCATACTCATACTCGGCTTTCAGCAGATGAAATTGCCGAGAGAGCTCCTGATGTTGGTGCTTAGGCAAATACATATATGTGCCAATTTGATCATCTTTCATGGTTGAGTTCTCTTCACTGTCCTCCCGTGTGCCTGAGCTCTCAGATTCTTTAGTCGTCTTCTGTTTAGATGATTCGGATGGTTGTGATGGGTTGGATGTCTCGGACTGGTCGTTGGCACTCGGTTCGCCACTTTGCGCTCGCTGTTTTGCTCGATTTCGATTTTGCCGCAGTCTTTCGGCACGATCGTCGCTCATGAGTTCGTCTCCACCTCAGCAAATCCAAACTGTGTATTGAGACTGGCTGCTATCTGTGTGAACACATCAGCCTGATCGCATGACTCCTCGCGAAAAATTGAGTGCCCGTTTGTCAGTGCCCGCTGAATAGAAGCTCGCTCTCTTACCTCCCACACTGGGGTTTCCTCGAAGGCATCGTTGACCCACTCAATCATTTGCTGGGCTTGGTTTTTGCGAACGTCGATCCGATTTATCACGACGCCCCGTTCCTCGATGAGTATTTCATAGTCTGCTGCGAGTGCATCCCGAGCGTAGGTCTGAGTCCCTGTGCTCTCGTAAGCGAATGGAAGCGGATCCTCAGCGTACTCGTATCCCTCAGGGAACCCTCCTATGTACTTCTGTGACTGAGCTTCGACCCCACTAAGGGTGGTTCCTACTGATTTCGTTTCAATCACGCCCACCGCCTCCCCATCTACGAACAGAAGATAATCTACGTCCCCCGTCTTGACAGGGAACTCACGGACTGCAACACCTTTTGAAGTATCTACATCGATATCCGAGAAGTCCTAAACTTCCCACCCGGCATCTCTGAGGAGTTCATCGATCTCCTCACGTGCTTTCTCTTCGGGCTTTAGCTCCCTATCCGCCATTGTCATGTTATATTTCACTCGGGGTATAAGCGCCCTTCCGACAGTACGATTA
Source organism: Haloquadratum sp. J07HQX50 (assembly GCA_000416005.1). GTDB lineage: Archaea > Halobacteriota > Halobacteria > Halobacteriales > Haloferacaceae > Haloquadratum. Next base: position 856,032 of record KE356563.1, read on the forward strand.
AACAAATACGAGTGCAGCCGATCATGAGGATTATAGAGGACAACTTGACTACATCACCTACGAATGGCAAGCCCGTCGCTATCCAGTTAATACGGATATGCAGGGAAATATAGACGGGAACTCCACCGTAGAGGTCGGGCGAACAGACACAATGAAAGATCCATCCATGTACTCGAATGACCGTGAGGGACGTAAGAGACGTGCTGAATACGTTTGTACCGCTGTGAACGGTCGGAACGCAAAGCGTGGTGAAGAAATGCCCATTCCAATCCCGCAAAGCGATGATGGCGTTAAATAACTTCTTGACCGAGTTGAAGAAGACGAAAGAAGTTAATCAAACGAACATAAGTGAAATTGAGGCTAAGATAGACGAAGCCGTGCATGATCTATTCAATTTGACCGATGACGAGCGTGAGATTATTGAAGATTATCTCGAAGCGCTCTGATGTCCACGGTGTTTAGTCGGGGGGGTAACGTATTGGGCTATGATTGGCTTAATAATTGATACGTGATGGTTGTTAAATCGTGTATATAGACTTGTAATTATCATTGCGTGGCTTCATAAAATATGTTGACTACTCAGGCATCAAGAGAGTCAGAACAAGCCTGATATATTCCCGTCTGCATCGATATCCATTTCTGCAGCTGCCGGGTCGGCCGGCAGTCCAGGCATCGTCAGCACGTCGCCAGTGAGCGCAACGAGAAATCCGGCTCCTGCAGATGGGTAAATCTCGCGCACATCTAAGGTCCATCCATCAGGAGCACCTTTCTTGCGCGGATCATCAGTGAGCGAGTGGAACGTTTTCGACATACAAATAGGCATATCATCAAAGCCTAATTCTTGCATTCTCTCAATATCTTCTTTTGAAGTCGTAGAGTATGTCACACTTCCGGCGCCATAAATCTCGGTCGCAATCGTTTCAATCTTCTCAGTTATTGAGTCAGAGCTTTCATAGAGAGGCTGGAACTCCGTCTCGTCGCCTGACTCAACTGCAGAGATAACACGTTTTCCTAATTCCTTCCCCCCATCGCTCCCCTCAGCAAAGACTCTGGACTCAGCCGCCTGCACGCCGATTTTATCTCGACAGTGTGAGAGAATCGTATCTACTTCTCTATCGGTGTCGTTAGGGAACCGATTAACCGCCACGACAACTGGAATACCGAATTTCTGCAAATTGCGGATGTGCTTATCAAGATTTTCGAAACCAAGTTTCAATGCGTCGATTCCTGCATCATTAATCGCGTCCATGTCTGCCGGCCACATCTCGAGGCCGTGATATTTGAGCGCCCGCGCTGATGCGACGAGAACCACTGTATTTGGTTTCATATTACCCAGACGACAGACGATATTCATGAACTTCTCCGCACCAAGGTCTGACCCAAACCCCGCCTCAGTAATTAAATAATCGCCCATCCCGAAGGCAGCCTTATCAGCAATGAGTGAGTTTGTCCCATGAGCGATATTTGCGAAGGGACCACCGTGGACAAGTGCAGGCGTGCCCTCAATTGTCTGGACGACGTTCGGCTCAATCGCATCACGCAGTAACATGGTCACTGGCCCAGTTGCGTCAATATCCTCGACGGTCACTGGTGCCCCATCTTGGTCATAGGCAACGATAATTCGACTCACTCGTTTTTTCAGATCCTGAAGATCACTTGCGATGCAAAGCACAGCCATGAGCTCAGAGGCAGCCGTCAACAGGAATCCGTCCTCTCGCGTCGTCCCACCGCTTGTCCCGCCGAGGCCGATCACCGTTTCGCGGAGTGCGCGATCATTCATATCTAAGGCGCGTGGCCAACGAACATCGTTCGTTTCGATCTCGAATTCATCACTTTGCGATAGCTTCGCATCAAGCATTGCCGAGATGAGATTGTGGGCCGAAGTAAGTGCGTGGAGATCTCCAGTAAAGTGTAGATTGATCTCTTCCATTGGGAGAACCTGTGAGTACCCACCACCTGCTGCCCCGCCTTTCACTCCAAAGACAGGACCTAATGAGGGCTCACGGATTGCAATCATTGCTTCTTCATTCAATGAGTTCAGCGTCTGACCAAGGCCTACAGTAGTGACAGTCTTTCCTTCGCCCATCGGTGTCGGTGTCATCCCGGTGACGAGGACGAGATTTTGCTCTCGGTCAGCGGCTTTTCGTTGTAACTGCGACACTGCGTCATGAGACAACTTTGCCGTATATTCTCCGTAGTACGACAGTTCGTTATTCCCAAGACCCCAAGGCTCCAACAGGTCCCAGATCGGTTTCATCTCGGCGTTCTGTGCAATTTCATAATCAGTTGGTATTGAGGCTCCATCGCCTGAATTAGTCATGTAATTGCGTCTGCACGTGGCCGCCCTAAGAGTGTTCGCGATAGTGACAATGTATTACCAGAATGAGTTTTTTCGTGTCGTCATCACGCTCCATAAAATATCTACCTACTGAGATATCGACCGTCCCAAATCGGAGGCCCAAAACGGATCCAAACACAGGCTGGACCCGTCCGACAGTATCATTAATCGTGGAACATCCTTAGCTGGTATGGAATATCAAGAAGCAGCTTCTCTTCTCTCGTCTCTTCAAACCCGACGACCGAAGCTTGGTATAGACACGACGTCTAAGATGCTGGCGCAATATGGTCACCCTGAGGAGGATATCAACTGTATTCAGATTGCTGGCTCAAATGGGAAAGGAAGTACAGCAACGATGATCGAGAGGATTCTCCGAGAGGCAGGCTTCTCTGTTGGACTATTACCTCTCCAGCACTGGATGGATTCGTAAACAGGTCACTGTTGATGGTCGTCCGCTTCCCAAGCGGGCACTCAGAGAATATGCAAGTGATTTTCAGCCTATCTTAGAAGAGCTTAGGCAGGAGGATGATGAGCCCACACACTTTGAGGCCCTCACTGCAGTTGCAATTCGACACTTCGCTGAGAGTGACGTGGACTTCGCTATTCTTGAGGTTGGTATTGGGGGCCAATATGATGCAACGAGCGCTGTGAACCCTGTCGCGAGCGCAGTCACTAGTATCAGTCTTGAGCACACTGAGTTGTTAGGAGAGACTCGGGCCGAAATCGCACGTGATAAAGCGCATGTCGCTCCGAAATCTCGGCCGCTCGTGACTGGTGCGACAGGTACTGCGCTGGAAGCAATTAAAGATGAGACTGAGGTGATAAGCGTCTCTCAATCCCATTCTGAAGCTGATGTAACTGTGACATACGGCGGATTGGTGAACGAGACTGAGTGTCTAATTCGAATGACGAGCGGTGGGTCTGATTTGGAAGCGGAACTTCAGTTGCTTGGTGAGCATCAGGCGCAGAACGCAGGGGTTGGCTGTGAGCGTCGTCGATCAGTTGGTTGATATTAGCGACAATCATATCAAGCAGGGACTGCGAAAAGCAACATTACCGGGCCGGTTTGAAATTATTGATCACGACCCGATCGTCGTCCTTGATGGCTCGCACAATCCTGGTGCATGCAAAACACTCGAATCACTTACTCGCCACTTTGAGTATGATAATCTGATTCTTGTTTTTGGTGCAATGCAAGATAAAGATCATGAAAAAATGGTCAATCAACTCCCCGATGTGAATATTGGCTATGCGACGCAACCAATGGTTGATCGGTCTGAAAATGCCAACAAGATTGCAGATGCTCTCACTGACTGTGCGGAGGTCGTCTATACTCAGCCAAATAGTGGCCGGGCTACCGAGAGAGCACTTGAATCAGCTGGAGAGAATGATATGGTTCTTATCACTGGCTCATTCTATCTCATTAGTGAAGCACGGGATCGATGGACTCAGCGGATAGTGCCACTCTCAAACAATAGTGAGTCGACAACAACGAGTTACAAAGCTCTCCGTAATGAATTTAGTACCGTCGATACGCAAACAGCAACACAGTCTTTTCGTCTCACAGTTCGGCCAGATCAACAGGAGGCAATTGAACAGTTAACTCGTGACGAAGGGGCAGTTATGCGTATCATCGATGAACAGAGTTCTACTAAGTCATTAACACTACTTATCCAAGGAACGCTCTCGCAACTACGGCGAGTTGCAGCACAAATGGAGTCTACTGAAGATGGGATCCAACACATAGGCTCGCAATTGCAGGCGCAACTCTCAGATGAAACTCATAGTCAGATCCCAGGCATCCAAGAGCAGCGAACAGCTGTCATGGGTAT
>KE356563.1:860221-863862 GCA_000416005.1 Haloquadratum sp. J07HQX50
TGCTTGCTCAGCTTGCACGTCAGCTTGTCCTTCAACGCTTCCGGAGAACCCGCCCGCTGCTGCTGTGACACCTGCACCGGCTGCACCGACTGCCGCTGTTCCGAGGATTATTTCCCGTCGTGAAAACTCTGGCATTGCATATAGGTACCATATTTGCATTCATGTCAAAGTTATGTTACTTTTTTGAAGCTGACCAGTTTCAATGTTGAAAGTTGACAGTTTTGAACGACAATATATGATTGACATGCGCGTCATAATACGGCGTGAATATTCCTGGTCCCGTTGTCTTCCCGACGGCGGAGTTTCACTATACTCACTCACAATAGAGCCTGAGGCTCAGACTGTGCCGAGACAGGAACGCTGTGGGAACAGTGTGTCTGAGCGTCTTGAGACACAGTACTCTCGTGTGTGAACGACTCAAAACCGAACTCCGTCGTCGGCGACTGAAAAAACAGGCGAGTGTTTCGACGAGAATCGAGAGGAAAAAACAGCGCCGCGAGAGAGACCATCTGCTCAGACGCTATTCACGCCTATGTCTGTACCTGTCAGTCAAGTGTATCCCGATTATCAGATAGGCAACCGATGTCGCTGCTTCAAACAGTGAATACTCATTCGTGACCATGAGAAGTAAGCCCGCACATCCCGAAAACAGACTCGTGAGAGCCAAACCCACGAGGAGTTTATCTGAGGCCATGATTTCTCTTCTCGTGAGAGACCGGGAATACACATGTGATTTCTGAAATCCAATCAATTCCTCTCGTCGATATGTGAACTGTGAACAGAAACGTTGGATTCATCAGACACACTGCAAAGTTCAATAATCATATCGGATATCTGTTTATGAGTAAGCGGTTCTCAGACACTGTCTTCAAAGTATGATTTATGAACACTCGACATGACCAACTGGCAATGAGTGACCACGATATCGAACGCGCTCAAGAGTGCGGACATATAATCCCACACACCGAAGCCCACGTAAGCAGGCGAGAGGTCCAAGTGATGAACCAGTTGTTCAGTGGACATACCAACTCCACAACGGAGCGAGTGAAGTGGCTGTCTGGGATCAGGCAGTCTATGTCGCCACAGGCGAAGGATCATCCTCTGGAAATCTCGTCGCTCTCAGAACCAACGGGACTGTTCATTAGCGCTTCTCGACCGACTGGTATATCGGCTCGTCACCGGCAGTGGTAGATGACACCGTTTACGTCGGGAGTTACGACAACTCCGTATATGCTCTGGATGCAGTCACCGGCATGCAGCGATGGCACTTCGAAACTGACGGCGGCGTGGTGTCGTCGCCGGCGGTGGTGGATGGCACTGTCTACGTCGGGAGTTTCGACAACTCCGTCTACGCTTTGGATGCAGTCACCGGCACGCAGCAATGGCGTTTCGAGACTCACGACAGTGTAGAGTCATCACCAGCAGTGGTGGATGGAACCGTCTACATCGGGAGTAATGACAACTATGTTTATGCTTTGGATACAGCCACTGGGAAGCAACAGTGGTGCTTCGAGACTGACGACGAAGTGGAGTCATCACCGGCAGTGGTGGATGGCACCGTCTACGTCGGGAGTCACGACAACTCCGTCTACGCTCTCGGGGACGGGGACTGACACTGAAAGCGGGAGTGGAGCAGATACAGCACTGTATGCTCCACTAGTTGATGGGATCTCGTGGAATCCGAGTGACTCCAGTCGTTCGAAAATGCTGTGGCTCTAACTGTGAAGAGCGATACTAAGTCCTTACAGCCAACTTGTGTAAGCTGTGTAGCGATAGTGGATTTGTATTTTTTCGGCACCTATACTCCCAACTCGATGTTGAGACGTGCCCTACGTTTCGCACTGCTCTCCCTGACAGAATCCGAGGAATAATGTTTCAGTGTCTTCGGTGAGATTTTTATCGACTTGCCTCATAAGTCGCGCGTGTCTCTCTCTCTATTCTTGTCGAAAACAGGCCGGCGTTTGAGTCTTCACCAACAGTGAGGACTCGATCAGTGGCGATGTTGGTTAAGAGTTCATCCTATGTGTTTGAGTGCGAAGACCGGCCTTTGAGTCGTGGTCGACGTCGCCACTTGTAATAAATTACGGAACCGTTTTTTCATCACTCACTCGCCCGCCACGTCGCCACAGTGCCACAGGCTCCGTGTTTTAATGACGATTTTGATGAATAACGGCTCCATGTCGGACGGCGACAGTCGTCTGTCGTCTCTGTCTGTGTGTCTGCGTCACCGTCACCGTCACCGATATCTGTTGACCTGTCCGCGTTCGCGTCGGTTGCTTCGTCCGCTCATCAGGCTGTTTGAATAATCCGCGCACTTCTAGCGGGAGTGACGCTAGTGTGATGAGTGACTTGACTTTGCGGACTCCGTCTACGGAGTCCCGCAACTGGGGAAAGTGCTCATCTGCGAGTTTCTGGTATGCCTGCTGTTTCGTGACTGCTTCCTGTCTCATTCCAGAAGGCTCTGTGTCACCACCGTCACCCGATGATATGTATTGTTCCAGGGTCGTCGCGTTTTTTACGGAACATCTCTTCTTCATGGCGATGTCGTTCCTGCTGGCTGAAGCACCGGTACGCCCCTACGACGGCAGCTAAGATGATCGCCACTGCGAGCAAGACAGTGCGTGTTTGGCAATCATCACACCGATGATTAGCCTGTTGCGTTCGTTTCGGCAGTCGTCGCTGAGTTTGCGCCAGCACTTACGTCGCGGGTGAGAGTTATCCCGCCGCTGTCGGTTGGTACGTAGACTGTCTCGCCTTCTTTGAGCGCTTCGATGTAACGCTGTTCCAAGACGACCTGATTCTCCCTGAGTGCTTCGCCACGAATCTCGATCGCCTCGGCATCAGCTTCGGCCTGGACAATCCTCTGTTCGGCTCGAGCCTCTTCCTGTCTGATTTTCTCCTTCTCGACTTCGATCTCCTGTTTTGCCTGTTCTTTTCGATCAAGTGTCTGGTCAATCTGATCAGGGAGGTTGATATTACGGATCTGGACGGATTCAAGAGTGATCGGTTCGTCCTCAAACTCTAAACGCAGTGCTTCGAGTGCTGCCCCTTCGAGCGCAGCACGCCCGGTCTGCGTGTAAATAGCGTTGGTCCCGGTCGTCTGGAGGCCTGAGGCCTCATCCCTGAGGACCGTTCTAATCGTCGGCCGGATAAGTAGTTCCTCCATCTGTTGCTCCTGGTTCCAATCCTCGACGAACGTGTCTGCCTCGGAGGGGTTGATCCGGTAGCGGATAGTGACATCAACATCCACAGATGACCCATTAACCGTTTTGACTGTGATTGAGTCGGCTCTTGTCCTATCACCTTCCCCTTCGGTCGCGCTCATCGTGTACGTCCGAGGCCGTATGTCGACGCTCTGGATGGTTGTCATAACTGGGACTTTCCAGTGAGCGCCGGGAGTAAGTGTCGTGCCAGTGACTGCACCCCATTCCTTCTCGACGCCAGCGCTGCCTTCGGGGACTTGTCTGTACGCTAGTAACCCAGCCAAGAGGCCCACAACGAGCAGAAGAGCGAATCCCACCGAAACCGCCTTTTGCTGTGCGGAGGACATAACATAGAATCATTAGGACAGACAGCCTAAGTCATGCTTGGTATCCGGCCATCAGACTATGTTTGCATCTCCGCTCCTGTATGTCGATTCT
>KE356563.1:863882-867872 GCA_000416005.1 Haloquadratum sp. J07HQX50
GTTGCCGCAGCAGCACTACGAGCGGGAGCTGATATCGTTAATGATGTGTCTGGACTTGAAGATCCAGAGTTACCACATGTTGTTGCTGAACATGACGCGCATCTAATTTTGATGCACAGCCTCTCAGCACCGGTTGACCCGTCATTAACTCCAAGATATGATGACGTTGTTGATGAGGTACAAAATGTGCTAAACGAGCGTATTCTTCGGGCACAAAGGGCCGGAATCTCCCGAGATAAGATCGTCATCGACCCTGGACTCGGGTTCGGAAAAACCTCACAACAGTCGTTTGAACTGGTTGATCGGATTCACGAATTCGATTCACTGTGCTGTCCTCTTCTGATTGGCCATTCAAGAAAGTCAATGCTGAAGAACATCTCAAGTCCAGAGTCAGACCGGCTTCCTGCAACAGTCGCCGTGACTACATTGGTAGCTCACAGTGGAGTCGAGATCGTTCGAGTGCACGATGTAGAAGAAAATGCAGCGGCAGTTCGCTCAGCGGCCACTCAAACGCGGTGAGAGTGGTGTCAGATTGAGATTCTGCCTGGAGGCGGGTAGGAATGAGTCGTAGCCGCGACCCTGCGGATCGGAATTTATAGAGGTTCAAGCAAAGTACGGGTGGTTTTCGCCATCAGGTAAACCCGACAAACCCGCTATCTCGGGCAGGCGTTGCACTGGCACGGCCCACAACCCCACTAAAAAGTGTGAGTGGAGAACCCCGCGAAGTCAGGGCACACGGTCTGTGGCCGTGGAATCCCACGAGTTCAGTTATTGGAGGATGTCAGATCACGATTACTGTCCATTTCCTTTGCTGCACACCTTTCCCATGTTTCACTCTGACGTTGACATGTCTTTGGCGTGTTCAAAACGCGAGTTGAAGATGGTGATGAAGCGGTCGAACGTTTACACATTTAGAGGGATTCGAAATCGCTGAGGACTCTGGGTGGTAGCCCTGAGACATATTTCATTGCTCGTTCCGTATTCGTGAGCGGCATACATATACCGTGTATTGCAGATAATTGTCAAGTTATCATCCACAAAATATCAAATAATCGTCATTAACACAAGAAACACCGGTCGAGGAAGGCGAAAAATACTGCCGCATAAGGATATAACTAATTCGGTAGCACGTGGAGTGAACATTTATATGTCGATAACTCTCAGATGCGTGTAGTTGTGTAGCATGGCAAAGTCCATACTCTTGATCAAGGTGAGGCTTCGCTGGGTTATCGCACCCCCCAAACTGTGGGGAGGGTGATTGAGCGTGTGTGCACATAGTAAATAATGGGAGTATGGGTGCTACACATACCAGTTCCAGGTCCGATACCTGTGAAAGGTTTTAATTATGCCAATAAAAACATCACAAAACCGCTTGGAGGGATCGTATGTCAGAGAATGAAGACGCAGCAGGAGAGATGTCTGATGGACTTCAGGTAGAGCTATTCCATCCGGAGTCTGACCGAGAGCCCGGAGACACAAATATTCAGAAGTGGGGATTCGACATTCATCCAGTTGTGTTCCCTGTCGCTCTCGTTGTCATTGCGTTATTTATTGCGGTAACACTTGGGATGGGAGATTCAGCTTCTGCAGCATATACATGGTTATTCAACACAGTCGGTGATACGTTTGGATGGTTCTATCTGTTGGCGGTCAATCTATTTATTGTCACTTTACTGTTCTTTGCATTAAGTAAATATGGAAAGATCAAAATTGGTGGTGTTGAGGCTGAAAAAGAGTTCAGTGACTTTTCTTGGATGGCAATGCTATTCAGCGCAGGCATGGGCATTGGACTCATGTTTTTCAGCGTCTCTGAACCACTCTATTACTTACAGACTGTTCCCTCATTCTTTGGTGCCGAAGCTGAAACAGGCGCGGCTGCGTCTGCAGCAATGGCACAGACATTCTTCCACTGGGGATTCCACCCATGGGCAATCTATGGCCTTGTTGGATTAGGACTCGCATTCTTTTCCTTCAATCGTGGACTCCCACTCACGTTTCGATCGATATTTTGGCCACTTCTGGGTGACAAGATTTACGGGTGGCCAGGACACGTTATTGACCTCGTCACTGTTTTTGCAACCTTGTTCGGTCTCTCAACTTCGTTAGGGCTCGGCGTTGCGCAAGTCAACACAGGCCTCTCGTACGTCGGTGGGGATATGCTCGGCGTCGCTAATATCCCTACAGGGACGATTCCACAGGTTGCATTGATCGCAGGGATCACGCTGATAGCAACAATGTCAGTGGCAGCCGGATTAGATGGAGGAGTCAAAAGGCTTAGCACGCTCAACCTGTATCTGATGTTTGCACTGCTGGGCTTTCTGTTGATCGTCGGTCCAACAGTCTATATTTTCGGTTCCTGGGTTGAAGGATTAGGTGCATACTTTGGAAACATTCTTGCACTGAGCTTCTTTACAGGAACCCTTGGTCAAGCTGCTAACGGCACCCCAACAGCATGGACAGTATTCTACTGGGGATGGTGGATTGCATGGTCTCCATTTGTGGGAATGTTCATTGCCCGGATTTCAAAAGGGCGTTCTGTTCGTGAGTTCATCATGGGTGTACTGTTTCTCCCGTCTTTGTTCTCCACGCTATGGCTATCTACCTTCGGTGGCTCAGCACTATTTAATTCTCTTGAAGGAAGTGGTGCTGCGATCGCGACCTACAATGAGCTCGGACAAACCGTTGCGATGTTCGCAATGCTCGAGCAGTTCCCATTAGGCGCACTGTCTGGCATTATCGCAACGTTATTAGTTATTACCTTCTTCGTGACCTCATCAGACTCTGGGTCGCTTGTTATCGACCACCTGACTTCTGGTGGGAAGCATGATGTCCCGAAGGCGCAGCGGATTTTCTGGGCTGTCACTGAAGGAGCCGTTGCATCGATTCTGTTAGTCGGGGGGGGCCTGACTGCACTACAAACAGCATCAATTACCACAGGTCTTCCGTTTGCTGTAATACTGTGTCTGATGTGTTACACAGTGTATCAGGGCCTACGAAATGAGTACCAAATCTTGGAGTCAGAGGAGTTCGCAGAGTCAATTCAAGACCTTACTAATCAGGATGAGGTTGAGGTCGTTACCTCAGGTGATGAGATGGTAACTGACATATCAAATAGCGATGAAGCGCCAGGGAGTGATTGACACGGACCAGATTGACTTCATTCGATTGAAATAAAGTTCTCGAACGTTTTTTTCCATTGAGAGTTGATCGCTGCTGCAGGCTACTTCGTCTCATCTTAATTCTCTTAGAGTAGAAACACGGGCTATGATATATATGCCTGTGACGAGTACTGCACACCAACAAATGAGTCTGAGTTCACGCGGGGTTGTTAAATGGTGTGCGTCGATTCTTAATCGCATTGTGGCGCCACTGCAGAAGGGAAATGGCCCGAATAAGTTTCAACTTTCAAGTATCGAGACTGCAACAACGACTTATCATGGAGATGTGGGATGGGCAAACCGACCAACGGCAGTAATTGAATGCCCGCAGTGTGAGGCAGATATTACACAACCTGTGTCATCCGATCGAATCGACTGTGATCGATGTCGAGCGCGTCTACCACACTATGACTTTCCAGAAGCGACTCTCCTCTATTTTCAATGCCCAAGTTGCGGTAGTCAAATGAAGCACGGAAAGCGCCATCCTGATGAGTTTGAAATTCCCGAGTGGGCAACCTGCAGTCAGTGTCGGTATCACTGGGAATTTGAGCATTCATACAGTTAGGTGATTTAAACGATTAGAGAAATGGTGCCGATTGAATTAACTAACCCAACTAATTCGAATAAAATCATGAGCCCGATTACACGGAGAAGAATATGATTGCAGTAATTGCTGCTGTCCTTGCTGGGCTATTTTTTGTGGTCGGATTGGCTCTGATGACTGTTGGCAATTTACAGACGGCAGGAATCACATTTCTCATTGCGAGTTTGATTATCTATTTCCGCGAGACTCGGCTTACCGAGACATCATAGGGGCCGATTAGCTTGAATC
>KE356563.1:867892-873557 GCA_000416005.1 Haloquadratum sp. J07HQX50
TCATTCAATATAGACTCACCGTACTCTTGATACTCTCGGCGAATTTCTTCTTCGTCATCGCGAAGTGCAACAGCACGTGGCGCACCAGGGAGGCTGATGACATACAACCCGTGAACCGTGGAACCTACTTCGGCGGCTAGTTCTATGCCATGTTCAACGCCTTTATCTGCCTCTTTGGTTCCATCATACGGCAGCAACATATCATTGTACATAGTTAACGTATTAGAGTCATACGATACCAATTTAAAATAATTTTCGCCAAAGATCAGCAATATACTCTGTGCCAGGTCAAATTCACCCAGAAATGGCGACATTTTCGACTGGATACCCAGCCGACTCTATCGAGGTAATAATCGTATCAGCATGTTCAGACCCACTCGTCTCGATATTAAAGATCAAGAACGCCTCACCAATATCGAGATCTTGGATTGAACGTTCATGTCGAACATCATGGATATTCGCATCATGATCGGCGATTACGCCTGAAATGTCCTCTAAAACACCGGGGGCATCGTCGATTCGAATTTGTAATCGTAGTCGTTGCTCACGGGCGGTAAGAGCATGATCGAGGATCTCTCTGAGTCGGGTCATGTCAAGATTTCCGCCACAGAGAACTGGCATGACTGTCTCTCCAGAGACATCAGTCTGGTCACTCAGCAGAGCGGCTACAGACGCTGCGCCAGCACCCTCAACGACCTGCTTTGCACGTTCAATGAGGAGCAGAATTGCCTGGGCAATTTCGGTGTCACTCACCGTGATGACCTCATCAACGTTTTCCTGTATGAGCGAGAACGTTTGTTCTGAGATACCACCAGTTGCAATACCATCGGCGATCGTATCAACTCGATTCAACGTAACCGGGTGGTCTTTTGCTAAACTTTTGATGACTGTTTCGGCACCATCAGCCTGGACTCCGATAACTCTGGTCTCTGGAGAGAGATGCTTAATTGCAGTCGATATTCCCCCAATCAAACCACCGCCACCAATGGGGACGACCACAGTATCCGCATGTGGCAGGTCGTGATACATCTCGATACCAAGGGTTCCCTGCCCTGCGATAATCGCTGCATCGTCAAACGCGTGGACAAACTCTGCTGTGCTGTCCTCAGCAGCCTGCTTGGCATGCATCATTGTCTCTTGGAAGTCGTGTCCGACTAATCTCACACTCGCTCCATAGCCACGCGTTGCATCCACTTTTGTTTGTGGAGCATCGGTCGGCATAAATATCTCCGCTTCTGCGTCACACTTCGTTGCTGCTAAAGCAACCCCCTGTGCGTGATTGCCAGCACTTGCTGCGACAAAGGAGTTCGTTCCATTTGCTGTCGATTGTTTAATTTTGTTGTACGCTCCACGCGTCTTGAATGACCCAGTCCACTGCAGATGTTCCATCTTGAGATGAATCTCCGCATTGAGCATCTGTCCAAGCGAAGTGCTTTGCTCAATCGGCGTTGACTTCACGACTGATTCATCAGTCAGTCGTTCCCGTGCACGCTGAATATCGACGTAATCGATCGGTAGTGATTGTGTTGAGCTTATTTCGGTATCGCTCACAGTACCTCACCTCCGGTGGGTATCAGTCCGTGAGATCGTTCTGTATGCATATGAGTCTCATTGAGTGACTTTCTCTCGGGCTGCATCATACAGTGGTTCATCACGAACAGTAGCGTCGTACTCTTGACCTTCGCATTGGATTGTTACCGATGTGCCTGGTTTTGCGACTGAGGCGGGTAGGTAGGTATACGCTATCGAGGCGTCAACACTATATCCGTAACTACCGGCTTGGACATACCCTTTCACTGAGCCATCGTGTGAGACAGGTCGGCCGCTCAACATAATGTCAGTCGAATTATCAACCGTGAGTGGTGTGATTTTGTTCTGAGGCTGTCTCTGTGCTTGATTATCTAACGCAGCTTGACCAATAAAGTCCGTCTCCATATCGACAGCAAACGGTAGTCCTGCTTCGAACGGATTAACGTCGGTATCGATGTCAGTTCCCCAGAGTCGATATCCTTTTTCTAAGCGCATTGACTCAAGAGCACCATCACCCATCGGTCTAATATCAAGGTCTTGGCCGGCATCCCATAGGGTCTCCCAGAGACGAGCACCGTACTCTACTGGTGCCCACAGTTCCCAGCCTAACTCACCGACGTAGGATACGCGCAGTGCTGTTACTGGAACTTCACCAACATACAGTTGCTTAGCGTTGAAATATGGGAATTCATCATTAGACACATCAGCGTCTGTGCATCGCTGCAAGAGCAACCGAGAGTCAGGACCCCACAATCCAATAGTACTCTTGGCGCCTTCTTCAATATTAACTGCGACAGTTTCTGGAGCATGCGACTTGAGCCATGACCCATGTATCTGTGGAGAACTTCCGCCTCCAGTCGTAACCATATATTTGGTATCAGTGATTTTAACCACGGTCACGTCGCCAAGGATACCACCACCTTGATTCAAAAGCAGTGAATATCGAACATCGCCAACATCAAGCGAAATATCATTGCTGCACATGCGCTGCAGGAATGAACCTGCATCTGTGCCTTCGATCATGATACTGCTGAATGAGCTCATATCGTAGAGCGAAACCGCCTCGCGCGTGTGAAGATGTTCGGCAGCTTCGATACGTGAACGGTTAATGGCCTGCCACCCATCTTGTGCTGGTATCTTGTCTTCGTATCGCTCTAATAGGTCCTCGTTGCTCGCATACCATCGTGCAGACTCCCACCCACCGCTGTGGGTAAACTCCGCACCAAGATTATCCTGCTGAGCATGGAATGGGCTTCGACGGAGGCCGCGGTGTGATGACGATTGCCATCGGGGTTCAACGATAGAGTATACTTGCTGATATCGTTTGGCACCTTTGTCAACGAAATAGTCTTTCTCGCCGACATGCGGGGCAAATCGCTCAACATGAATCGCGCTGCTATCGATGCGCTGTCCATCTAATTGAGGAACACCCGTTTCCATCCACTCTGCCAATATGTTTCCGTATCCACCGGAGTGTGTCCACCAGATAGCGAGTGCACTCCAAAGCCCATCGACATCGGTGAGTGGTCCAAGTGCTGGCATTCCATCTGGAGTAAAGACGAAAATGCCATTCTCGGTCGCCATGTATCCCTGATTTTCGACGGCGGGCAGTAGTGTTTCAAACGCTTCCTGCGCGGATTTCTCTCGGTTCGGATGTGTTGGTTGCTCCCAATGCTTGGGTGTAAATGGATTCACAGACGCTTGCTCGTCTGCTGAATTCGTCCCCATCTGATCAGGGTCAACCGACAAGGACTCATGATTGTATGAGCCTAATCCGATGGAGTTACCATGCGTACGGAAATAGAGCGAATTGTCTTGGTCTCGACCGACTGGCAGAGTTGGGCCTTCACTCATCACCTCCTGAATGTCCCGATTGCCAGGTATCTCTAATCCTGTCGTATTATTCCCGATGCTTGAGGATTCATTTGAAAGTTCAGTGAGCGGTTCGGTGACGACATACTGGTGTTCGACAGGTGCTATTGGAAGGTCAATATCAGCGAGTTGTGCTGTCTGATACCCCCAGTTATTGGTCGCAATCACACACCGTTCACACTCGATATTGCCACGATCTGTAATGACACGGCTCATTGACTGCTTGTCTGTCTCTAAGTCAATGACTTGGGTATGACCAAAGAACCGTCCATCTGTGTGCTCGCGATACCACTCTAGTGCGGCGATCCCATCAACTCTCCCATCAGTCGGGGAGTAATATCCACCTAATATCTCGGAGCTATCAACGAGTGGTAATCGCTCTGAAACTTCTGATGGTGAGAGAAGCGTCGGGTTCGGTAGTCCGTACGACTTCGCCCACTCAACTCGTCGCTGCAGGAAATCCATTCGTTGTTCACTTCTTGCTACTTCGATTCCACCCACTTCATCATATACTCCAGCGTCGGAGAGAAGACGTGAAGTATAATATGCAGTCTTGGTTTGAATCTTTGATGGAGATGTCTGAAACATAATCCCTGGTGCGTGAACAGAAGATCCTCCAGTGACTGGTAGCGGTCCCTGATCGAGAACAAGTATGTCCTCAGCGCCAAGTTCACTTAGATGATATGCGACTGAGCTTCCCACGGCACCGGCACCGATAATCACAGTGTGCGCTTGGCCCGGCAGTTCGGTTGAACTCATTGGTGATAACTCACAATGATTTTGTCACGGATATAAATACAACGGTGAGAGCAACGAACAGGCGAAATTCTTCACTTTCAGCCACTCAGGCGTGAAAAACCATTTCGAGGTAATAAACTAGGACGTGGATTCACACAATATAGCAACGATTTGATAGGTAGAGGAAGTATGTATTCCGAGGGACGGCGCTATACGAGTGGTTCCTCTCGGACAGTTGCTGTGTAGCGGGTGCCTTCAAACAGGATATCAACAGATGTGCCCGGATCCGTGTACGCAGGCGGCAAATATGCGTATGCAACACAAGACCCGACGGTATATCCATATTCTGCACTATGGACGTATCCTAATGATTCATCTCCATCAAGAACAGGACGATTGTCTAAGATTGCTGCATCTGGGTCATCAAGAGTCAGACAAGCAACTTCCTTCGCGGGTGTACCCCCATCAGCGGTTGCTGCTATCCGTTTGGTAAGTGCGTCCTTGCCAATAAATTCAGTGTCGTAATCAACCGCCCACTCAAGACCTGCTGTTTTCGGAGTATGCTCGGTGTGTAGGTCCTCACCCCACAGGCGGAATCCTTTTTCAATACGGAGCGCATTCAGCGCACCATTTCCGTATGGCCGGAGTCCATATGATTCACCTGCATCAAGTAAGATCTCCCATAACTGCTCTCCATACTCCGATGGAGTGTACAGCTCCCATCCGAGTTCACCAGCATATGACACTCGAAGCGCCCGTACAGGGACATTCCTCACATAGAATTCTTGCGTGGTAAAGAATGGGAATGCCTCGTCTGAGAGATCAACGTTAGTGACCTCCGACAGGACCCTTCGTGCATTCGGGCCCGTACACACCATTGCAGCGTAACTTGAGGTTACATCATTCACGACAACATTGGCCGGCGACTGGTTTCGGACCCATGCCACGTGATTGTTTCCAACCTCACGTCCGGTAGTGAGTACAAGATACCTATCTGTGTCGGTTCGTGTGACTGTTACATCGGCTCGAACACCACCTCCCTCATTACACATCAAGGTGTACTTGATCTCACCAACATCTATATTCATATTGTTTGTACACAGCCGCTGGATGAATTCAGGTGCGCTACTCCCGATGACTTCCATCTTATTGAAAGAGGTCATATCATGAAGCCCGACGTTCTCACGAACATTCAGCGCCTCTGCCCCCTCTATTGGAGACCAGTACTTTCCTTCCCATCCATTTCGAGACGGGATCTGATCCTCATACCGGTCAACTAAATCTGCGTTTGACTCGAACCACTGTGGCTCTTCCCACCCGGCTTCAGCCCACAGTTCCGCATCAAGTTCTTTATGCGTGTGATACATCGGTGTTCGACGAATATTCCGTTGTTTGTCTGTCCAGACCCACTTCGGGTGCATGGCGTTGTAGACGATGCGGTACTCTTCGGCGCCAATGTCTCGTGCAAAATCCCAGCTTCCTTCATGTTCATCAAATCGGTTCACATTGCACTCAGAGAGATCGA
>KE356563.1:873577-875153 GCA_000416005.1 Haloquadratum sp. J07HQX50
CGAAGAAATCGAAGTCGAAGTTGAACAGACTAATCCGGAAGATGGTCAGCGGATAGAGGTCCTATTCTATAGGACACAGGAGCAGATCGAGACCCTCGAACAGGAAGGAAAAGTAATTCATGGTCGTCAGTATCAAGCTTGTGAAGATCTTCAGCACCGAGTAGAGCGAAAGTCTCGTCAGGTCGTCCCAGATCAACTTAATGATACAATCAGGAGTGGTGTTCAGTTTGTTGGCGGGCTCAACGAGGCACGGAACAGAATAAGAGGGAATTACATTGAGATTCGCAATAAACTGAAAGAGCTGGCTCATGAACTTAACGATGCCATTGATGAGCACGCCGACAGAAGTCTCGATAACGCCGTCGCGCTGAGTGATATCCACGAAGAAATCGAAGATCAGGTTGAATCGCTTGATAACCAGATAGAAGAACTGGAGGAGCGAGTGGACAAACTCAAAGGCTGGAAGATATTCGCAACTCGTACTGCTGAACTCAATGATGAAATCACCGACTACGCACGAACATTTGACTCTGAACCCGTTGAAGTGAAACACAAACTGAACAAACTTATCGATCAGATTTCGGAACGGTTTGCGGATGAGCCTGTCGGTGCTCTTGACAATCTCGGCGGATTCAAGTCCAACTTAGACCCTATCGAGACAGAGTACCGCACCAAACGCAGGCAGCATCAGGAGGTGTTCAACCAGAAGCGTAAAACGCTGAAGGAAATCCTCCAAAATGCGACCGATGGTTCCGCAAGGGGTCTGCGATCAGCGAAATTTAGTATCCAGAATCCCGAAGAATCCAGACAAGACCTTCTGAGTGAGTTTGAGAAGGCATACACGAGTAACGTGATTAAGCGGTCAAGAGAATACATTGAGGACGCCCGCCGGGAGGTTAAGTACGCGAGGGTAGTTGGCATTGATACCACGGTTGAGGTGAGTCCCAATGCAATTGAAGAGCGGGTTAACAAAGCCGAGTCCTCGTTGAGTGATATCGAATATAATCTTGATCGCTTCTCGTTTACAGACATCGGAGACGACACATCACTCGGTAGTGATGGAAATGAGTTGCTTAATACTGCCGAGGAGATTTTGAAGGACGCGAAAAAGTTTCGAGACGATCGACCGCCGGATGACAAAGAGATCAGTGAAACGCTAGAGCGTATCAAAAACAACCGACGGGTGGACTTCAAAGACCTACTCATGGAGTATCATGATATCGGAGATAATGTCGAGCCTGAGGAGTTGCTAGACCGCATCCAGCGACTCTTCGTGCTCAATCAGATTGATATCGAAATTACTCAACGCAGGGGATGATAGCGAAAACACTAATGACACACTTTGACGAAATTAAGGAACGAGCTACAGAGAACCCGGTAATAGTGCCACTGCCAAAGCTGGCACAGTTTTATCTCGATAATTTTAACATATACTCATCTGTTGATGAGTTTCACCGGGATCTGTATGATCCGACGCATCTGTTTGAATATGATATCATAATTGACGCCGACGAACACCACCCACAGTATGAGCGCCTCTCTTGTGAGGAGACCACGATTAAGCCCCAACTCAACA
>KE356563.1:875173-882579 GCA_000416005.1 Haloquadratum sp. J07HQX50
CGTCGCAGTGTTCAGATGCTTTTCGGTGAACTCATGAACTGATCCTTGCTCGCCGTCTGGGTCGTTTCCACCCAGTTCCTGTGGGTCTGGGACGATCGGTTCGTGATTATACGACCCGATTCCGTATGAGTCACCGTGATTACGATAGTACATCGCGTTATCTTGATCACGAAGGATCGGGCGATCTGGGCCGACAAGTAGCTGGGCAGCTTTGCTCCCAGAGACGTTTTCGTAGTTCTCCAACAGTGGATGCGATGAAATATCTACTTCACTATCGGCGAGTTCAGGCAGTGACTCAGTCATCGTGTACTGATGCTCAACAGGTGTGATTGGAACGTGAATACCAAGTTTCTCACTTAGTTGTCGAGCCCAAATGTTCGTTGCAATAACGACCTCATTACAGTCTATCGTCCCTCGTTCAGTGTCAATACCAGTGATCTCTTCACCACTGGTTTCGACATTCTCCGTCCGTGTATGAGGCACGAAGGTGGCGCCATTGTCAATTGCCTTCCGTGCGAGCGCCTCACATGCGACCACACCAGAGGCCTGTCCATCAGTTGGAGAGTAATACCCCCCGAGTATCTGACTCTCGTCAACGAGAGGAAGTCGCTCTGAGACTTCAGATGGCGAGAGAATTTCTGGGTCAGGGATTCCCCATGCCTTGGCGTGCTCGACTCGACGTTGGAGGAATGCCATACGCTCCTCGCTCCGGGCTACCTCGATACCGCCAACTTCATTATATGCTTGTTGGCCGTCTGCAGCTTCAAGATTAGTGTATACTTGACGGCTATAGTCAGCGAACTTCGAGAGCACTTTCGGCTCAGCAGTCTGGAACATAATTCCGGGGGCATGCGTAGATGACCCGCCCGTCGTTGGCATGGGTCCTTGGTCAACAACGACCACATCGTCTCGCCCCATTTCGGTCAGCTGGTAGGCGACATTACATCCAACAATACCTGCCCCAACAACGACAGTATCTGCACTGGCAGGGAGTGTCTCATTCGGGTTCATTTGGTTACAGATTATCTTTGATGGGTAAACTAATATGTACCGCTGCTTGTTGTGTTCACACAAACCATCAGTAATCATATAGATAACTATCTACCCTGTTCGGGGCGCAGCAGAGCGATGCAACACAGCATCAATCAACTCACACAGTGATTCCTCCGCGAGGCGAAGGAGCTCTGCCCCGAGAGATTCGACGCCTCACGGGGGTCGCCAACGACCCCGTTCTCGGTGAATTCATCAGAATCGACAGCGAGATTTACTTGTCCTTGCCACTCTCCCCATTGATCACTGGCATCGGCCGCGGCTGCTTCAATACGATCTGTCGAAACCAGCTGAGGGTATGTCTCCAGTAATAACGCTGTCTCTATTGAGCCAGCGTGTCCCATCTGAGACCGGTGTTCGTCAATTTCATCGAACCAGGTGAACGCGGTGGCGTATACTGGGTCCTCGCGCACGATTGTCGCTGTTACCTCTTTCAGAGCGTTCGTATTCCCACCGTGGCCGTTCACAACAATCACATGCTCACAATTGTGTGAGGCAAGACTATTGACGATATCTCGGATGTACGCCCTGAATATCTCTGGACGCGTCCAGAGCGTTCCATCAAACGCCCGATGCTCTTTCGCAATTCCGACCGGAACAGCTGGAGCAACAATAACGGTTGAGTCAGACGACGCTGCACCTTCCTCAGCAACTGCCTTGGCTGTGAGTGTATCGGTCCCAAGTGGTGCGTGTGGTCCGTGTTGCTCTGTGCTCCCAACTGGTAACAGTGCACAGTCAGCATTCGTAGCGGCTACATCTGTGGTTGAATACTCTTCGAGATTCACGATATCAGACTGATATGAGCGATTAATCCATGAACCTACTGCACATAGATAGCTCACGAATCAGCACATGTCTTCAGAGTTATTCCGACATGACTCCGAGCGAGTCCCGATTGGAATCCTTCCGCATGGCAACGAAATCAACATTACCGTTCACCGATATGAGTCTGGACCAGGAGACACTGTATATATACAGGCCGGACAACACGGGATTGAGTTGAATGGTCCGGTTGCACTAAAACGTCTTCATCAGGCTCTCATACGATCTGAAGGGAGTGGAACCGTCGTTATTGTCCCAGTGGTGAACCCAATCGCGTTCGACAATCGAAAGTATAGCACGCCACCGAATTACGACGCGAGAAATGGCAATATCAATCGCGTGTGGCCAGGAAATGAGAATGGAAGCTACGTTGAACGGATGGTAAACGAACTTTGGCCTATTGTTACTCAAGCTGATTACGCCATTGACCTCCACACAGGGTCTCCGGACATGCTCCCTCATGTGCGCATATGTCAGAACACGACACCACAGTGTCGTCTCGCTCGTCCGTTTGGATCAGAATACCGGCTAGTAGGCGAAGGTCCGGGGAACCGGGAGAATAACTCAAAGAAGACGACATTTCGGCTCGCAGCGGAGGGGGTCAATATTCCTGCACTGACCGTTGAGCTCGGCAACAGTGGGTCTGTAGGTATTGAAGCTGTAAGACGAGGGAGGAATGGATTGATGAGAATACTCCAATCACTTGGGATTGTCACTGGCCCTCCAGACGGACTCACACTCCCGGAGCCATCTTCACAGCGAGTTATATACGACGACGTGCCGCCAGTGCGAACACCAGCTTCTGGTATCTTTGAGCCAACGAGTGAATTAGGTGTTGGTCAAGTTGTCGAAGCTGATACAAAATTAGGCCATGTATTTAATCCAGCAACGTTTAATCAAGAGGCAATCATAACCGGAGGAGACTCGGGTGTGTTATATTCCCGTCTTGACGGCGGAATTGTATTCAGTGGCGAGCGCATCGCGAGCATCGCTACGGAGCAGTCTCCAGGTGGACAGATAAAATGATGAATGTTGAACGTACACTTCAATAGGTTCAGTATTCCCCATATACCGTTAGAAGATCATAAGTTGTTGTCTACTCACAAAGTTATGGGGTCGCAGATTAATGACTCACTTCATGCGCTATCAGAGTTTGTCGACACGTTTGAATCTAAACACGGAACGATCGGCCAGGTAGATGTTGAAACTCAAAGCAATCCAGCCGAAAGCTTGACTGCAGAGCTTTCAGTCCCGCTATGTCTGTGTGCTAATTCAGATCAGAGCTCAGATGTCGTTTTGATCGATATTTCAGATATTGCGTTCAAACAAGACTCAATCCGATTGTGCGGATCCATTCCTGCAGTCGAATCTATTCGGTCATCAAGTGTAGTGTCGATAGAAGATACTGATGTCACACAGAAAGACGAGGAGCTCAAGCTCATCGTAACTCTAAGTATTGACCCAGCATCGTCTACGCAATCAAGCGTGATGACGACGACATCAGATCAACAAACAGCATCACGAACTGTTGAGAATCAAGACAGATCAAAGCGGCAGGTTGGAGTCTTTGGAGGGATTACCAGCAGCCAGTCAAATCCAACTCATGTGGATTCAGAAGAGCAATGCGATGAACCGTCGACGGCGAATGCAGATCAGACGGTCATACACGCATTAGAGGATGCACGAAGCGAGGATATCCCTGCGTACGATGACACAGCGTACCTTCGTGAACTATACAATCAATTGGACACGTTTGAGCAGATGGCCGAGCGAATTGAACTTGATGTCTCTGGAGAGACTGTCCGTCGATATATGATCGACGCAGGTATTCACTCCCCAACTACATACCAGCAAACTACCACTCAAGAATCACAAGAAGACACAGCTTCATCTCCCGACAACCTCTCCGACGACAGCGGCGTTCATCGGTCTGATGAGCAACAATTACTGGCCGATGGGCGAGGAATGCCCGACCAGGTAACTGCCGCAGAATTGGCAGAGGCAGTGATTCATTCGCAGACAGTGTACCAAGTGCGCAGGCGGCTTTCGCTTGGCGATGATGAGACAAGACAGCTACTCAGACGGTTCGATCTATTGGATCTTGTTATTCACCGTGTGAACAAGAACACACAACATAACACAACCTATGACGATCTCGTAGAGCGTATTCAGCAACGAGTGTCATAGCTGAGCTCATAGGACAGACAGTCACATATAAACGGGTTTGTCAATGCACCCGTACATCAAAATACGTGAAGAACTAACATAGACAACATATGTCACTTGGTGCGGTTTCACAGGCGACTAACGATGGAGTGAGTCACTTGCTGGCAGACCCACGGTTTGAGCTGATGCCATTCGACAGCTTTGAGTCTGAGATCGAAGCGCTTCCGACCGGATCAGCAATTGCAATCACCACATCACCACAATTAGGTATCGAAAGCACCGTAGACCGTGCAGAACTGGCTGCATCGATGGGATATGAGGTCGTTCCGCACATTGCTGCAAGATACGTCAATGGAGACGATCAGCTCAGGGACATTGCACGCCGACTCACTGGGGCAGGTATCACGGATATGTTCGTCCCGGGTGGAGATAAAGAGGAGCCTGCAGGCTCATACGAATCAGCATTGGATCTCTTAGAAGCACTAGATGACATGCCATATTCGTTCGATGAGATTGGTATTACAGGGTATCCTGAGGGGCACGATTTTATTTCAGATAAGGAATTGACACGTATCATGAACCGAAAAGCCCCCTATGCAACATATATTGTCACACAATTGTGTTATAATCATGAAGCAATTTTAGAATGGATTTCCGATATCAGAGATCAAGGGATTGAACTTCCTGTCGAGATCGGCATCCCAGGTGTAATGAATTATGCGAAATTACTCAAAATATCGCGTAAAGTTGGGGTTGGTGATTCAATTAAGTTCCTGCGGAAGACATCAGGAATTGTTGATACTGTGAAACGGTTCGTAGGGTCTCGAGGTGTGTATAAACCTGATGACCTCATCGATGGGTTAGCTCCATATTACGATGATGATGAGTACAATATCGATGGCGTTCACATCTACACATTCAATCAAACACCCGACGTCGAGTCCTGGCGACAAAGCAGAGTCACACAGAAATAAATAATTACGTATCATTTCCGGAAACACAGCGTGTCTCAAAAGATCTCAATCGATGATCCTCATTTAGCAGGATACAATCACTCCCATCACGTCAGAAGCGACAGCGAGTCGGGGCGGGGCGGGAAACAGCGTCGCCTGTGAGTTGTGGTATGCGAATCGTGGAGCGATTCGTCACGTTCTGAGCTGTTCAGACAGTTCCACACGTTTATTCTGCCCTGTGTCACAGCATATGACACGACGCTTCCCACATCTGCAAGCTATTCGAGCGCAGGGAGAGCGCGGTCGTTTACACAGTTCACAAGCACTGTATTTCAATACAGTCGTCATTCAATCTGTAAACTGACGTTGCAAATCGTCACCACGTCTTTATTTCTGACACCTCGCAATGCATCTCAGTGTATGCACAGATACGCAAAAGAGTGAGCCGCGGCCAAGATTCAGATGAGAGTTGAATTGGTATCGACCCTGATAGCTTCGGTTTAGAAACTTACTTAATCACTCGCTTCTTGCCTTGCTCCTAACTTAGCCTGTTCTCTTGCGCTTGGGTTGACTGACTCCTTGAACGGAACCTCAGCTACTGTCGCAAACACTGATTCATCACTCTTACTATACCTGTCTGGTAGCTGGACCTCAAATTCGAGATCAAGATCGTCCTCATATATCTCGTCGTTTAATCTCACATCAGTTTCTTCCTGAAGCTTCTCTGCAGGAACAAACCCGAGTCCAATATTTGTTTCGAGATCTGGATTCCACCACGGAGAGGTCATGTATCCACATTCATTGCCCGTCTGTGGGTCGGAGATCAGCCAGAAATCAGGCGCATAGTCTCGAATAGGCTCGCCAGCTATCTTGAGACCAACAAGCTTGAGATTGAACGGATACTCGCCTTCATCGATGAGAGACTGCTGTCTCTCAAGCTCTTCTTTGCCGATATAGTCTCCTGGTTTCTCATCTGGAACTTGATATCCAAGATTCACCTGGAATGGTGACGTCTCGTGGTCCATGTCTTGGCCCCATGAGAGAATTCCTGCTGCGATGCGGCGATGATGTCCCGGTGCAATCTGCATTCCGCCGTGTGCTTTGACTGAATCTAACACAGGATCCCAGACACGTTCGGCGTTTTTCGATGCGTCGCGAACATATATTTCAAAGCCTTTCTCACCAGAGAATCCAGTCTGGCTGATAAGTACCTCTGCACCATTGATTTCTGCCTCCATCAACCCATAATAAGGGATCTCAGACACAGATTCACCAACAACATCAATCATTACATCCTCAGACAGCGGCCCTTGAATTTGCATGGGAGCAACATCGATTTCATCCACCTCAGCATCGAAATCCATGCCCACGTTGACACCTTGAATCCACTGCATTAACGTTGAATCTGAGATAGAGAACCAGAATTCATCATCAGATATTCGAAGAAGAATTGGATCATTTAGGATGCCGCCATCCTCGTTACAGAGAATGACATACTTTCCGTGCATCGGATCGATTTCTGTTGCATCTCTGGTAATAACGTAGTCTGTCAGTGCTTCTGCATCTGGACCCTTGACACGTATTTGACGCTCAACTGCGACGTCCCACAGTGTCACTGCTTCTGTCAGTGCTTCATACTCCGCCATCGCACCGCCATCTTCTGGCTCAACAAGTCCACGAGGATGATATATCCGGTTGTAAACAGTGCCCCGCCAGGCACCTTCTTCGTTGAATGATTTATCGAAAAAGGGGGATTTTCGCACACGCGTCGAAACGAGCATCTCAATTCCGGGGTCACCAGTCTGTCTCAGATTTCTCGGGAGCACTCGATCAGACTGATCGACATCCGGATGATTCGGGTGATCTTGACTATCACTCATACTTGTTCATTTATTGAGTATACCGATATAAATAATCATGCTCACCACGTCGTGGATTTAAATATGATCCTCAATCTGTTGAATAGGTTAGGTGCATTTGCGACGCGGTAGGTGCTCATTTAATGGTCGAATAGTGTTGCTGGCTATCACATCAGGAGGATTGATAGCATCTGCTAATTTGAGGAACTTCACTGCATTATTTTTATCTGCAGGGCGGGGCAGAGGCCCGGACCCTGACTCTCAAGCGTGAAGCAGTCGGCTCACTGACAAGCGCGTTACATCAAGATTGAGTCTCAATAATAAGAACGAAATATAACTAAGTTGGAGAACTATATGAATAGTTTGTACACATGCACTGCACTCACCTTCGGCCAGGGATTTGACTGATGCAGGCTCGGTTCTCTTCCTCAGCGAGAGGACACAGTCGTCTGCTATCCCTCACAGGAGATAATCAAAAACTGAGCGAACGCACGGGTTGTCATGTTTGGCTCGTGTTATTTTGCCTGTTATTGTCGATATTTACAGACACGTTACC
>KE356563.1:882629-883754 GCA_000416005.1 Haloquadratum sp. J07HQX50
ATCAGCATCGCTCGACTTGAGTCTTTACCAACGTCTCTTTTGATGCTTCGTATTGAATCAGGATGTGACTTCTCTTCACTGAATAAATCAGAGAACTCTGGTCAAGAATAATGTGCATTTTTGTGTCAGTGTACACCTCGCCTCAGAGCGCACGGTCATGGCTTCAACGGATTCCTTGAGCCGATATGTACGGCAAATCTCCATTGAGACTGGTTGTGAGACAGCTGACAGCTACTCACACGGTTATTGGACGTGCACTGTTGGACACGGCATGGACAACACGTTTCTTAAGACAGCGTCACACTCGTTGTGATGGCTGAATCGTCCACCTGTTCAGCAAACTCGTTTCATTCAGTCTCAACACGACTGAATAAACCGGGTTTTTCGTTCACTTGTGAGTATAGACAAGGGCAGACATGTTGACTCTGTCATCTGATATCCTCGCTGGATCTTGGACTCTGTACACTGAATCCCACGGCTGTGAGATCCCTCAATAGCATCTTGACCCATCAACATCCTCAATATATGCTTTATCACATAACATCACCTCCATTCAACTCCGTCTTCGCCTGAATAGGCATCTGGAAATCCTCCACCGGATCAAGATCCACACCGACAGCGTTCAAACCTATCTTCAACGCGGCCTGAAGCGTCGTACCCGAACCCATAAACGGATCCATAGCAACACCAGGCTCTGTAGGGGCATCACAATCACAATCACTCCAACCACCAGTCTCCTTCTTCGGAAAAGTAAACTCCCTGAAATACCCGCCCAGAACCTCCTTCGCCTCGTCAGCTAACTTCTGGACATGGTCAGCATTACGACCTGTGCCATCCTGAATCTCCATCGCCTTACCAGCATCTGAGATACCAACCGCCTGAATCGCCCTAATGTGCTCCTCCGTCAAATTCGAGTCGTCATAGATTTCCATTGCACGACAAGCCTGCTGACGGCTCTCATCAAGCTTCGTTGTCCGAACCATCTCGCGCTCCAACGGCTGACCACACTCTGAACAGACAGCACGAGGACCAGCCATCGTCAACACACGCTCTGGAAGCTCAGACGGGAAGGGAGCTAAGTGGTCACCAGTGTTCCGGTCAAAACCCACGTTCCAGATGTCGCCA
>KE356563.1:884323-887141 GCA_000416005.1 Haloquadratum sp. J07HQX50
AGCTGTTGCCTGCTTTAGCGTTGAATGTAGTATCCCAATTGTGTAGTTTCAACGGTGAGTGGAGCACGCTTTGGTAGTGATACGAGTCAAATAGGAGTTGCCCGCGACCAGTCTGAAAATCTGTGTCCTCAGTACTGACAGACTTCTCTGTCGTTGTCATATTGACATAGAGAGCCCCTCGTTGTGTGTTCAGCAACGAGACAAAGAAGTTGTCTGGAATTAATCCATACGACCATTTGTAATCACCGTCCTGATATGTAATATCGGAATTTGAGAGTTGATACTGTGGGAACTGCATCGATGACTGCGCATAATTATCAGAAACGCTTCGTGGCAAAACACGCACACTCTCGGTTGAGGTGTTTGGGAGTGTGTCGAGTTCAGTTGCATCTGCCTCAATAGTCTCCGCTACGTCTGTATGTGCATACACCCCACCAGCGACGGGCCCGACAACAAGGCCAAGTCCAACAAATATCAGAATCGCTAAGGTAAAGATTGCATTGCTCTCCTGCTGGAATGCAAGCACAAGTAAGATTCCTGATATGAGCCCCCACTGCGCAATACTCGGGGTTCCGATTACCACTTTATATAATATCGACTGTATAGTCGGAAGTGCAACAATTAGGATAATGAGACCAATAACTGCATAGGCGACGATCTGCGTCCGAGAGTACTGAAATTCGACGCTATCTGGAGCGCTCATTTGAGATCCCAGATAGAGAATTTCGCATTACAACTCATGTTTATGACACACTATTTATGATAAGCCAGTTCGGGGTTTGAACCTTCTCATCTTTGCTATAGCGAAGAAGCCCCGCCGTTCACCACATGAGACAGTCACCATGAGAGTGACTAGCTTGTAGTCAAGAGCCCAGATATCCGCGTTAATTAACTGCTGAACTACATCAAGGTCCAAGTCCCAGGTATTCTCCCTTTTTACTTGTAGAGCTACACAGACACTCAGCCCCGAAGGGCCTCTACCGGATGGTCGTTTGCTGCTTTCCATGCTGGATAAATCCCGCTGAGGAGGCTTGCAAAAACTGCGAACCCGAATCCGGAGAGGAGATGCTGGAGTCCCCTCCATGTGAACACCAACATTCCGTTATCGGCAAGAAACCGAAAGATGATGATGCCTGCACCCATCGAAACAAGTGCACCAAGGGTTCCCCCAATAAGACCCAAAAATCCGGCCTCGGCCAAAATCATTCGAAGAACTTCATTCCGGCGAATACCAACTGCCCTGAGGACGCCAATTTCTCCACGTCGTTCAATCGTACTCATCAACATTACATTGAGGATAGCCACACTGGCAACGATGAGTGAAATCGACCCGATACCGAGCAATGCAAGATTCAGCGTACTGAGGAATGAATTAATATTTTCCTGTGCACTCGCAAATGTGCTTACATCTAAAATTTCCTCAGTTTTCCTCCCCTGTTGATTGAACTCCTGTTCAAGAATATCAGCAATTTGAATCGCTGATTCTCCGTCAGAGGCAATAACCGTCACAGAATCATAATTATCCTGCTCAGACAGTGCAGAAAGCGGAACAACGAGTTCATTTCCGCCACTTGGCCCGAATCCGTCTTCTTCGGCAAGAAAGCCACGAATTCGATAGAGGTTGCCGTTAAATTTTATCGGATCACCGAGTTCAAGTCCAAGGCTCTGGGCAGTGCTGCTTGATATGAGCGCCCCACTGAGCAGGCGCGCAGGAGCCTTGCCAGCAGAAACGTCATAGAGCGCATTTGCATCGGTGACTGCGGTTACGCTGACGATTGATTCCTCGTTATTGACCGAAATTGT
Source organism: Haloquadratum sp. J07HQX50 (assembly GCA_000416005.1). Classification (GTDB taxonomy): domain Archaea; phylum Halobacteriota; class Halobacteria; order Halobacteriales; family Haloferacaceae; genus Haloquadratum. Next base: position 886,127 of record KE356563.1, read on the forward strand.
GGTCGAATTCGTCCGCTGAGGGACGATCGTTGCCTCGGGCACGACGTTTCGAATTTTATCGACCTGTCCTGGGGTGACTCCGTCTTCTTCACTATCCTCTCCAGAGGCGATGCGAATCTCATCAGTTAGTCCACTAAGGTTTGAGTCAGCCTGCTGTTGTAAGGCAGCCCCCGCCATACCCAGTGAAGCAATCGCAACCACACCAATAATGATTCCCAGTGTGGCTAACCCAGTGCGAACACGGTTGCGACCCAAGTTACGCCAGGCCATTTGCACACTTGGAACCCGTCGAAAGAGGTCACCGATCGTCATGTCTGAATCACTCCATCCACTAATCGAACACTACGGTCGGTATACTCTTTCAGCTGTGGGTCGTGTGTCACACTTATAATCGCAATATTCTCGTCTTGTTTTAATCGTGTGAGTTCCTCTAAGATTGTTCGGCCGGTGTCTTGATCCAAGTTCCCAGTCGGTTCGTCGGCGAGGAGGATCTCTGGCCGATTGATCAGCGCTCGAGCGATTGCGACACGCTGGCGTTGCCCGCCAGATAACTCATCAGGAGTGTGGGAAAGACGATCACCGAGACCAACTCGACGAAGCAGATCTCTCGCTCGGTCACGGCGGTCGACGCTGGTATCCCACATCGAAGGAAGCTCAACATTTTCAGTCGCGGTCAGCATCGGGAGGAGATGGAATTCTTGAAACACGAATCCGATGCCAGATCGTCGTTCATTCGTGAGTTCATCCTCAGAGAAATTTGTTACATCTTTGTTTCGAAGTTCAACTGTTCCTTTTGTTGGAGTATCTAATAATCCAAGTATATTCAACATCGTGCTCTTGCCGGACCCAGAAGGGCCAATCACCGTTACCATCTCTCCTAAACTGGCTTCAAAATCAACGCGCTTGAGCGCTTCAATTGTCTCTTCACCGTTCTGATATCGTTTAATAACTTCTGAAAGTTGAATAACGGTCATTCGTTTCGCCAACGATACCCTCCAGCTACCACTGCGAGTAT
>KE356563.1:887373-888519 GCA_000416005.1 Haloquadratum sp. J07HQX50
TGCGTCCGTGCGGCCAAGGTTCGCTGCATCGCCCTCCAGAAGTACTTCTCTCCCAGTAACAGTCGTCTCGACACCGGTGAGTCGGATTTCGCCGAGGGCTTGCCCAATTGTGGTCGAAATTTGGTGTTCCTCGCCAACAGTTCTATATGAGGCAGTAACTGTCAGTGGTCCATTAGCATGTGGCTGTGCAGGGATTGAAATGATGGTAGAAGTATCTGGAGAGACGTCGCCAGCAAGCACACGCGCAACTGTCTCCTCCTCTGATTGAGCGAGTATCTCTACATCGTCGAGATGTGTATTACCGAAATTGTGGATTTCGACATCCGTGCTGCCGCCCGTGCCGTTCGTATTCTGAGCACTCAGAGAAATATCGACGTCTGGTTGCTCCACATCGATCGAAATCGACTGTGTACTGCGTCGAGTAGACCCATCAGGTGTTCGGTAGCTAATCTCGCCAATAAGCTCTTGTTGCCCTGATCGCTCAAATGAGACATCATATTCAAACGTGCGTTCACCACCTGGTGGAATCGATCCGTTCGTTCGGAGCGGCCGGTTGATATTTGCCTCACCGCGAAGCATCAACTCTATGCCGGTAATATTCGTTGAACGGCCATTGGAGACCGTGAGTTTAACCGGGGTTTCACCGCCACTGACCGCTGTGTCAGTCGGTGATGAGAGCAGGGCCGCGTTCTGTTCAACTTGGATGTACACTGGCTTCTGAACGAACAGAATGCTGCCACTCTCTGTCTGTCCACGCATAGTGACAGTAATCTTCTTTTGTCCAGTCGTTTCAAACGCGACAGAAAATGGTACAGACACCGAGTTTCCAGGGCCGAGTGTGCCAATGTCGTCGACAGCTTCGAAGATTGAATCACCCCGAATACTAACCTCGGTGATACGAGCGCTCGCTGAACTGGTATCTCCGTTACGAAATGTCGGCCTGATGATGACCTGATCACCAGGTGCAGGATTATTTGGAGACACAGTGATTTCACCAATCGTTGGGTGTGATTGTTGGGCAATGCCAATAAATGAACCTACAGACCCAACTGCTAAGCACAGGACCACGAATAACGTGAGTATCCGTTTGAATGATTTCATATCTGTGGGTGTCTGAGGTGATTCAACAGCGTCTTGACTCGCTGA
>KE356563.1:888539-891069 GCA_000416005.1 Haloquadratum sp. J07HQX50
CATATCAACTCAAAGGAGTCGCCATCGTATCTCAGCCACTGATCGTCGGGGACCGGATATATGTCTGCAAATGAGGGTCAACACGGTTTTAGACTCACATAGCTAATGATATTGCATGGATTCTGAACTGGGGTTTCACTCGCTGCGGACGGAGACCAAGGAACGAGTATCCGTCGAAGGGTCTCTTCCCGATTGGCTAACCGGAAGCCTCATTCGGAATGGTCCGGGCACATTTAATTTTCCAGATGGAAACGCAGTCGACCACTGGTTTGATGGGCTGGCGATGCTCTCACGGTTCAGTTTCATACCCGAAGACCAGCAAATATTATTTCAGAACCGGTTTCTTCAGACAGATTCTTTCAAAAGTGCACGGAAGGGTAATTTTGACGGAGGATTTGCGACCGGGCAGACAACGCTTCGAGCGAGATTAAAAACGTTCTTTTCAGAGCCATATGATAATACGAATATCATAGCTGAGCGGATCGGTGACTCCTTCTACGCCCTGACGGAGTCACCGCGTAGCGTGGAATTTGACCCGCGCACGCTCAAAATGAAAGACCATTTTGAGTACGATGGAGAGGTTCCGACGGGACAGCTCCATTGCGCACATTATAAGCGCGACCCTACAACCGGTTCCCTAATTGCAGTTGATACTGAATTTGGCCGGACATCGAAGTATCACATCTACGCAATCGATAGTCCACAGGATCGATCGCATATTGCCTCTGTTGAAACTGAAAAGCCAGCATATATGCACAGCTTCGGATTGACACCGCAGTATGTTATCTTAACTGAATTTCCATTACGTCTCAACCCGCTCCGGTTCTTGAAACCCGGAACCCAGGAAGCGTTTATTCAGCAGTTTGATTGGGAGCCAAACCGCGGGACAGTTATTCATCTGGTTGATAGAACGACTGGAACAATTAAGGCCTCACCAGTGCTTGAACCGATCTTTGGATTTCACCATGTCAATGCATATGAGAGTAATAATGGCCAAACAGTTGTATTTGACATAGAGACAGTGCCTGATAATAGCTCAATTGAGTCGCTATATCTCGAGAATTTGCGAGCTGGTCAGTTGGGATCGCTGGCAGGGAAGCTTCGACGGGTCATCATTGAGTTGGCCCCAGAGACCGACTCACGGTATGGTCCAGAGGCACCGAAAACAACCACTGAGGTGATATACGATGATGGAACGGCATTGCCAACAGTGTCACCTGCACAGTGGAATCAAAAACACCGATATATCTACGCGATGAGTTTAGACGAGCCAATAACTGAATGGGCAACTGCTGTAATGAAACACGATATTGAGCAGGACACTACTGTTGAATTCGCAGGAGTATGTGATTACTTTACTGAGCCGATATTCGTACCCTCACCTGAGGCAGAACATCAAGATAGTGGTGTCGTAATCGTCGTCGGATTAGATGTCGAAACGGAGCACTCACATGTTCTCGTACTAGATGGCAGTTCATTTACGCTTCGGGCACATTCACGACTACCAGTTGCGCTACCATTCGACTTTCATGGACGTTACTTCCCCAATGTTCGCGCTCAGAGTGCGTGAGTCAGGTCAACAGCAGTACCAGTTAGCAAGTACTCATATACTGCCTGGCGACACGGTCGCGGTATTTCCACAGGCGGTTCAAGACGAGTGCCTCGGCTCTGTTCGGAAATCTTTCGATTTCCGTGATGACGAGACGCTCTACGTCTCAAACCACTTGCCGCAAGATACTTTACACTCTTCGCACCATCTGAGGTCGAAGTTGGATGTAACATAGCAAGAGACAGCAGCCATCTCAAGCCTGAACTAAAGCTGTGGTTCAATGGTTGATAGTTTCTGTGAGGTGCCTTCGTGGGTATGCGTGCGCCAGACTTGTTGGAGCGGGTTATATGATGAAGCAGGCCCAAGACCCACAGCTTGAGTCATGGGAGAATGTCGCGCCGTAAGGTATGCAGAGTAATGATTTTTCCTCAGTGAGGGTGTCCGAGGGCCTCCCTTTTGTTGAGGCAAGCACCAAGATAACACAACTCCCAGTTTTCAGACAGTCATTCAAGATGGGATACCGCCGTGATATGAAGCATATCTAGTATAGACACTCAATCCCTTCGAGTGACATGTTTGGAGAACCGTTCAGGGATTTCACGACCAATGCCCTGAGGCGTGCCATGCGTCGAATATCTACTCAATCTTTGGGGGACTTACATTGCTCATGTGTAATCAGAAGCTGGATCCTATTCGTTGGTTGAAATGTATATCGTGGACACAACCAGAGTATTATTTGAGGAGACATTATCTATGCAACATAATAACATGCGCAGCGAACTGCAAGACAATGGTGGATGTTACCACTCAGACGTGGGTTATAAACACCGGTACATGTTCGGAGTAAGTTTCACTAAAGACACACAACTGTATATAAATAATGAGTAAATCAACTCGAGATATGCAGGTTACAAAGTTCCCAAAAATCTATACCCCAGCTCAGCCAAGCAGTCGTCTCATGGCAAGAATTGAGAAGAAATT
>KE356563.1:891089-892951 GCA_000416005.1 Haloquadratum sp. J07HQX50
CTTAGCTTAGATAAGAGAAAGCAGCGATAAAACAGTATTTCTGTGGGCCTGAATAGAAAATGACCTACGGCTGTATGACCACTCGAAAACGAGCTTCATTTTCTATCATTCGTTTATACGCTGCACTCACCTCTCTGAGTGAGTATCGTTCAATTTGTGGAGTAATATCACTAAGCGCGCTAAATTCGAGTGTATCCTGCGAGTCCCGTGCCGTTCCTGATGCCCAACCTTCTACAGAACCGACCGTTCCGACTAAATGTTGAACATTGACCGGGACTGGCTCAGCTGGCACTCCCACAGCTATAACGGCTCCCCCAGGTCCAATAGCTTCAATCACCTGGCTAATCGCATCACTTGAAGGGGCCGTAGCGAGGACAACTTTTGCACCGCCGAGTGATTGTAGCCTCTCAGCCGGATCTTCGTTTGTCGTGTCAATGAAGTGATGTGCACCAAGGGATAGAGCTAATGACTCTTTTTCAGGTGTTCGTGAGATTGCAACTGTCTCATACCCTGCTGCCTCAGCGTACTGGATACCTAAATGGCCGAGTCCACCTACCCCTTGCACAGCCACAAGATCACCAGGCATAGCACCACTGTTCCTAAGCGCATTAAATGTCGTCACGCCGGCACAAAGAAGAGGCGCAGCGTCGTCTGAGCTGAGCGAGTCCGGGAGATGGGCAACTGATTCAGCCGGGACGACAGCGTACTCCGCATATCCCCCATCGTGTGTAAGCCCTGTAACTTCGCTATTCTCACACTTCAGAAAATCTCCCCGCCGACACGGTTCGCATGTAAAGCAATGACCTCCATGCCAGCCAACACCGACTCGCTCCCCAGCCGAAAGTCGGGTTACATCAGAGCCAACCTGATCAATTTTTCCTGCAATTTCATGACCCGGGACGCGCGGGTACGAAACCCCTGGATAGGTTCCCTCTTTGACGAATGCATCGCTATGACATACACCGCAGGCATCGATAGAAATTCGTACTTCCCCCGCGCTTGGGTCAGGGATATCACGTTCGACAAGTTCGAACTCTCCACCAGGTTCTGAGATAACTGCAGCACGCATTGTATTTGTCATGTCGTATACTTACTCTTCAGATGATTGTAACTGTCGAACTTTATATTTTCCAAGAGAATCAGTTTCCCTCACGGGTTTCTGATGTTATCGAGTCTAAGGTGAGTGCACTAAATACACGATTGACATCCTCCCGCGGCTCAAGACGCAGGAATCCACGAAGTGGATATGCAGGTTGCACGTTTCTCCGGACCTCACAGACGCTTTCGCGTGGGCCGTTAACGGTCGCCACCGAGTTGTGAAACGGTGTGCTTTCCAGTGCGTGTGGCCCTGTCGGGTCTTCCTCCCCGCATACAGCGGGCGTCAACGACGACTAGCTATTCAACCAGTGAGGGAGCGGTTCGCCTCACTCAGAGTGTTAGGCCGTGCATGGTTCTCCCTCCCGTTGTGCGATATTCTCCGACGGGTTCAAATCGGCGTGGCGTCCACGGTTACACTCCGGACATCAAGAGTGGTCGCCATCACGGGTTCCCATCGAACCGCACGTCGAATACCGCTGGCTTGTATGGGACGCATCGACCATCTTGACGCGGATACCAGCACGCTCGCTTTTGGATGTAATGAACTGTTGGAGTTGGTGAAAGTGCCACGAGTGAACGCCCGACCACAAACATACTTGTTACGTGAGTGACCGCCGGAGGGCAACGTAGCCGAACCCCAACGGTAGAGTGTCTGTTCTTCAGAGTGGAACGATGTCAAACTTTGTTAGTCACCAGCCTCAACAAATTCATCATGAGCTTTCGTTGACTCGTTATATTTATTTTCGAACTTTGAAATAAGCTGC
>KE356563.1:892971-897240 GCA_000416005.1 Haloquadratum sp. J07HQX50
TAGATTGTATTCAGTTATTCTGTAAAAGGCTTGTGTGAATATTGTACAATTCTGAGGTTGAGCTGACGCATTATCCACCACTCGCTTTCAGTGAAGACTGCTTGATACGACGTCAAAATATGTCCGTTTGAACTGATTCGGAGAGACTGAATTATACCTGCTCAGTTTCAATGCCCCGTTCAGGCGCTTCATATGTCCAGAGTCCGCCATCTCGCATAGCCTGACCAATTTCTTGATGAAATTCGATAAAGTCCTCAAATACTGATCTTTCAACGTATTTGAATATATCAGAGACCGCAACAACTTTTGATTCCGCAAGCCGAACAGGGTCCTGTCCATGTGACGTCAAAAACTCCTCAGTTTGTAGCGGAAAGTCAGTTTCTTCATCAACTTTTTTCGCAATTATTGCATGACCGTACTTTCGTCTTCCTTCGGAGCCCTGTTCTCCGTCAGGGTCATGTGGCCAGTTCATGTATTAGCCGTAGGGTGCCAGTATAAAATATACGTTTCTCTTGATGGCCTCCGAATTTCATCCAAAGCCTATCCTGATCATCTGTTTGATTCTCAATAGAAAGTGGCGGTGGGACTGGGATTTGAACCCAGGAGGCCGTAAGGCCACCTGCTCTCAAGGCAGGCGCGTTAGTCCACTCCGCCATCCCACCACAATGGCAGCTGAAGTGCTCTCTTTTGTTATCTAAACGAGAGATGATTCACTCAGTTTATTTTCGCTCGCTGAGAGCTAATAGAGGGGAGGATCTGGACGAGTTTGAAGCTATCGTTCTCGTTTTACGTGTATTCAGTTCATCGTACCCGACCAATCTAGTCTGAGCATCAAAGATATTGCAGACTCTGTTTGATGCAAGCTCATTCCAGCAAGGCGCATTAGCAACTGTGTCGTATGAGATGACAGTGAATACCGAATGTGTGCATACATTCTCTACGCCGGTCTTGGAAGGGAGCACAGGGGGTTCTTTGTCCAGTAGCGTCGCCCTGCACGAGTTGTATGAACGTCACTTCGGTCTGTGCTGCTTAACATCGGGTTTGGCATGCCAACGTTTGTCAGCGATTGGGTGAACTCACCCTGGGGCCAAGCGCGAGATTGTCTGCTTCGACGGGGTTGTCAAACGACGCCTGACAGCACGTGATATGGTCTCTCACGAACGTCGTTTGCACCTACGGCCTCTCACTGAGGAGGGCGAAAGGGCTGAGCGCCCTTAGTGACGAGTTAAATCCGTGGTGAGGCGTTGCAAATCAATTAACGATGAGTTGGTGTCGGGCAAGAGCCAGTCACAGTCTCACGAAGACATATCGCTGAGGGGGATCGCGCTTAACAAGCAGGCATTCGATGCTGAGACCTCTTCTCATTACCAGTGGGAGCGGGGGCAAACTCAGAGATAACTGACGCGAATACGGCTCGAAAGCTAAGGCTCAATCTAGCGTGTCTGGTATCCACATCTTAACTAGAGAAAGTGTTACTCAATCAAACGACAGTTCAAGACGTTCGCGATAACTTCACGTTCGTCTTTTGAACGGGCTACCCCGTTGGGGTAATCACTATACTGAACGCTCTGCCGTTCATACCGGCATCAATGCTATCTACGCTTCAGATCAAGCGTTTCAATGACATCAACTGTGTGTTCAGCGAATGGAAGGCCTGCTCTTTTCCGGGCATGTGCATGCGAAATGTACGTCTTGAGGCCTTGAATATCTGAAAGAACAGGATGCATATCTAAGAGTGATATTTTGAGGTCCGCGTCATTAGCGCCTTGTATCACAGACGCGAGCGGAGATGAATCGAATACGCCTGAGAAGTCTATTGGTGTGGAGAAGCCAGCATAATAGATCGTATTTGCTTGACCAGGTCCGATGACTACGTCTGCCCGCCGCTGTTTCATTGCAGCCGAGTCAAGACCGGATCGAGATATACTCGCCACTGTCGGTTGTAGAACGCCAACTGAAGAATGGTCTTCTTTGCCGAGCAGGTGTGTCACAGTGTTACCAACTCGGGCAGACTGCGTTGAGCCAATCTGTACTTCGAATCGGATATTATCGAGAGTCTCTACGGTTGATGCGGCTATCTGACTAATTTTTTCAGCAGCCGATTCACTCTCGTCAGTGAATTTTGTCGGAAGAAGATCGTCGGGTCGATAATTGATTAACACGTCGCCTCCAGAGGCAGTAGCCGAGAGCAGAAGATCTTGAAAGATAGCTTGGTATAATTCTGCTGCTTCACCCGCCGAGAGGGCTGACTGCTCAACGAGGTCGGGAAAGACTAATCCTGGGCGCGGAGGGTCAACAAAAAGGGTGATTACCGTCATTCAGTTCGGTACTGCAAGAGATCCGACACAGTTGTCTGTCGTGTTGAGCTGGAAGGCATATTTACGGATTTAATCATCGATTCTGACGCCCTTTTGTTTGTCGGTAATCGCGCGTGAATACATTTGAGAGGACGTGATTAATAAACTCGTCACGAGCAGCCTCGTCAAGTCTCTGCAACCTCTTCATCGGTATAAGCTCAAACCCTCGTCCACGAACAGTCGTCGCATGTACTTGATCGATGGCAAATGACTCTGGCTGGCGAGTTGTATACTCGGTTGCGAGCGACTGTAGTGTTTGTTCTCCAATAGGCACGAGGATTTCAGGATTTATCATTCGAATCTCAGCATTGAGATATGGCTCACACGCTATGAGTTCCTCTCTGGTTGGCTCTCGTTCAGGATGATGGCACCGCGTCAGATACGTCATGAATGCGTTTTGTAACTCTGGCGGGTGCTCCGCAGGGCTGCTCCGGGTTAGCCCCAGCTCATGTAAGATGTAGAGAAGTGTTCTTCCGGATCGCTCTCCACCAAATGGAATGCCACTTTGATCGGCTCCGCGGTCAGGATGGCGGGAAATAAATAGAAATTCCGCACCCACATCACCGTATCCGTGTAATACCGTATTTCTGGTTTCACAGAGGGCAGGACAGTTTTGACAATCCTCATCCATATTGAATGGATTTTTAAGCGATCCTTGTCGTTCGTGCACATCATATGGTGAGCAGCACTCGGTGAAAAGCCTCGGGGAAAATAATTGCTTCTCGATTACGCTTGCTGAATCATCTCTTTTCGTCGCACCACACCAACCATATCTGCGACGCTCTCAGTCATGGATTTAAACGCATCAGCAGTACGTCCATCTCGGAGGACAACGGGAGCACCTTCTCCAGCTCCCGACCGGACTGACGGATCTAGTGGGAGTGAAGCCAAGAACGGAAGATCATTGTTTGCAGCGAACACCTGCCCACCGTTGGAGCCAAATATATCATGCGTTGAGTGACAGTCTGGACAATTGAAACTCGCCATATTTTCAACGATGCCTAAGACGGTGGTCTCATGTTCATCAAACATTCGTAGCCCTTTCCGCGCGTCATCAACTGCGACCGTCTGTGGGGTGGTTACGATGACTGCACCAGTCAGTGGTAATGTCTGTAGTACCGTGAGTTGCGTATCACCGGTCCCTGGCGGAAGATCAAGCACGAGATAATCCAGCTCACCCCACTGCACATCTTCAACAAGTTGGGTCAGTAGTTGATGTACCATCGGACCTCGCCAGATAACAGGGTCATCCTCATCAACTAAGAATGCCATCGACATCAACTTCATATCAAACTGCTCAGGGGGGATGATGATTTGATCCCCTGCTGTCTCTGGACCGTTTTCGGCTGCAATCATTCGAGGCACATTTGGTCCGTAGATATCTGCGTCGAATAGTCCCACCCGCGCACCTAGTGAAGCTAATCCAGCGGCTAGATTAACCGCCACAGTTGATTTTCCAACACCACCTTTCCCAGAGGCAACCGCAATAATATTCGATACACCTGGGAGAACCGCCTCGTCTGGTGGCCGCTCAGAAGGAATATTCGCTGTTAGTTCAACCGTATAGTTGCTCTTCTCGAAAACTGACCGAATATCAGCCGCTATATCACTTTCCTGTGGGGAGAACGGTGCACCAAGCGCAAGAGAAATATGAATCGTTTCATCTTGTTCATCGACTTTGATTGCATTAATCAGGTTGAGCGAGAGTAAGTCGTCCTCAAAATGAGGATCTAGCACGGTTTGTAATCGGTCTCTTACCTGAGATTCATTCATATCATGTATATATCAGGATATCGCACCGCTAAGAACTGTTGATTGTGGAAGATAAGAATGTGGCTTGCACAAGTGACTGATAAGTAACTTGCCCTCTCAATTATGAGTTATTAAAACTTTCATGCTCACAGCGAGGATA
>KE356563.1:898296-909999 GCA_000416005.1 Haloquadratum sp. J07HQX50
GACGCACTTGAACACCGCCGGAGACGTGGTGAGCGTCGTCCCACCACCTCCGGGGGGAAAGAAAGGAAGGAACGGCAGTGCAGTGGAAGCGAAACGATGACACTACTGTATCCCATCCCTTCCTCTCCGTTTTCCCTTTCACTTCTTACTCGCTCCCTTCGGTTGCTTCCTGAGGAGCCCCTGCAAAACAGATAAATACGATTATAGTTCAGAGTCATTTCTGTTTTCTTTGAGAGACAGGAAATAATTATCGCGATACTATCGCTTCTGAGGCAATATGATATATTAGAGGAATTAGTCATGTTTTAAATTGTGTATTCTGCACAATATTAATATTCGCGCAGTCGATATATACTCACATGAGCAACCCCGCTATCGCTTTATTAGACGCTTCAATCGGTGAGACACCCGTGGAGCGCAATTTTCGTCGGGAAGTTGATGCAGGACTAACGAGATACAAAGCAAGCAAAGGGAAACTGCCAGCGTGGCCTGCTGCTGATGGGAGTTGGGATTTTGATGCAGCTGTTATCAGTGGGTCACAAACTGCGGTTTATGATATGGAATCATGGATGATATCACTTAGTGAACTCATTCATGATCTGACGGAGCTACAAATTCCTATACTGGGAGTGTGTTGGGGACACCAATTTCTCGCACATTTGTTCGGAGGATGCGTGACCCCGATGGATGAATATGAGCTCGGATACAAACATATTGAACGGTATCAGAAACATCCAATATTCGATGATATCCCAGCAGAATTCATCGCTTTTGAAACACACTCAGATACGGTCACACGATTACCTCCGAAGGCAACTGAATTGGCCGGTAACGATCGTGGCGTGCAGGCATTTGCATTTGGGACGGCCATTGGGGTGCAGTTTCACCCTGAATACGATATTGAGACGGCCAGATCGGTTACGAAATCAAAACGTCAAGAAGGTATCGAGGATCAGAGAGTTGAGCAGGTGTTGACCAGTATCTCGCCAAGCCAGCACGGGAGAACACAAAAGATCAAGAATGTTTTCGATAATTTTTTGCAAATAGTACAGAGAAACCACTCTGTTGAACAAGCACCCGGGCTATGAGTCCTCCAGCGCCACAAACTTGGGTTAGCTCACCGTAGTTAATACGCCTTTCGTGATGTTTAAATAGCGACCACGCCATTTTTTCATGCAATAGCTATAGGGGGATCGTTCCTCGAGTCCAGTTTGGGCGATAGTATCAAAGCTGTGTTGCGGTAGCCAAGCTTGGCCCAAGGCGCTGGGTTGCTAACTCAGTGGCGTAATGCCTCCGGGGTTCGAATCCCCGCCGCAACGGTTACAGGACATTATAAAATGAGTGCTGAAGAACCAGAACAGGAACAAGAAGATGACGATCTTCGATATTTCGTTCGGATCGGCAAGACCGATCTTGACGGAACAAAGTCTGTTGAGCGGAGTCTACGAGAAATGAAGGGTATCGGTAAGCGAACAGCGAAGGTCATCGCTCAAGAAGCTGATGTAGACCGACACGCGACATTCGGTCTGCTGGAAGAAGATGAGATCGAATCAGTCGTCTCAGTGGTTGAAGATATTGACGAGTATATTCCATCATGGATGGCAAATCGGCAAAAGGACTTCTACACCGGTGAGACAACTCATAAAACAGGATCTGATCTTGAACAGAAGCGTCGTCATGATATCAACCGGATGAAAATGATCGACTCTTACCGTGGTGTTCGTCACAAACGAGGGCAAAAAGTTCGTGGACAGCGAACAAAATCTACCGGTCGGACGGAGGGAACAATCGGCGTCAATGTCGAAGCAATCAAAGAAGAGGCAGCAGAAGCCGAGGCTGAGGCAGAATAACCAACATGTCGACAGGCAAAAACACGAAACGGTATGAAACGCCGAACCACCCCTATCAGGGTGAGCGAATCGCTCAAGAAGGTGACCTGCTGGGCCGCTACGGACTGAAAAATAAAGAAGAGTTATGGCGAACGCAGTCAGAACTCCGAAGTTATCGGCGAGAAGCACGTCGACTTATCGGTGAGGCACAGGGAAACATGGAAGAAGCAGAGGCTGCTGGTGCCCAGTTTCTGTCACGGTTGCGACGATATGGGATTCTGAGCGAAGATGACGATATCAATGATGTGCTTGGATTGGATGTCACAGATATTCTAGAACGTCGCCTCCAGACAGTCGTCTATCGAAACGGACTCGCCAGCACGCCGAAGCAGGCTCGGCAGTTCATCGTGCATGAACATATCGTCGTTGATGAAGCAAGAGTATCTCGCCCTTCAAAAATGGTGGAGGCTAATGAGGAGGACAAAATAGGATTCGACGGCACAAGTCCACTTGCCGATGATCTTCACCCAGTTCGCGCGGAGGGACAGTAATCAATGAGCGAGTCAGAATCATCCGACGATCGATGGGGCGTTGCACACGTACACGCATCGTTCAACAATACGCTCATTACGGTGACCGATCTGACTGGTGCAGAAACGATTGTGAAGTCATCCGGAGGCGCAGTTGTCAAGCAAAACCGAGATGAGGCTTCCCCATATGCCGCGATGCAGATGGCAGAATCAGTTGCAGAAGAGATACAGGCTGCTGGAATCACTGGACTTCATGTCCGAGTGCGTGGACCTGGTGGAAACGGGAACAAGAGTCCAGGACCCGGTGCACAGGCAACAATTCGTGCATTGGCTCGTGCTGGGCTGGAAATCGGTCGAATTGAAGACGTGACACCGATCCCACATGACGGAACCAGAGCCCCGAAAAATAGCCGTTTATAAATATGGAGGGTGAGTTCAATGTCGAGTTTATTGAGCAGCAAGATCGGAGTGCTCGGTTTTTAGTGCGGGGTGTCACGCCCGCAGTCGCCAATGGAATTCGGCGCGCGATGGTCGCTGACGTGCCAACGTTCAGTGTTGATGACGTTCGGTTTGTAGAAAATTCGTCGGTCATGTTCGATGAAATGATCGCGCTACGGCTCGGCTTGGTTCCACTGACGACACCAGCAACTGGATTCGAAATTGGTGATGTAGTCACGCTCTCTCTCGATATCCGTGGCCCACAGACGGCATATTCTGGAGACATCGTCACCAGTGAGCCGTTGGTTGAACCAGCAGAGGAGAACGTGCCAATTATCGAGCTCAAGGAGAATCAACGGCTGGAGTTAGAGGCAGATGCTGTCTTAGAGCGTGGGAAGAAACACGCCAAACAACAGGGCGGTGTCGCAGTAGGCTATCGCCATCTCCAGCGCGTTGAAGTAATTGGTGATAGAGATGAATTTGCGGATGAGGGGCCAGAGATTATTCGGGGAGTCATTGAGGAGGGCGCTCCTGAGGCGGCCGCTGATGAGTCTGCCGCAGAGGGTGAGTTAGTCATCACGGATGACTTCGATAATGATCTGCGGAACCGGTATCCCGGCAAAGACGTTGCAGTCACTGATGTCTCTGGAGCTGTTGTGTTTCATGTCGAAACAGATGGTTCCTTTAGTGTCGCTGAATTAGTCCAGCGGGCTGCCGAATCAATCTCTGAGCGGGCTGCCGAGCTCGAAACAAAGGTTGCAGTTTAAGAGGCTCACAAGGATGGGATCTGTCGTTTCAAATCGCTTTCATGCTGTTTGCCCTGACGACGCCACAGATAGACATTCGGTGTGGAACCATCTGATGGATCAAAGATGCATCGAAAGGGGTTTGAATCGACATGCAATAACAGTGAGTACACGCAGGGATAGCCAAGTCTGGTCAACGGCGCAGCGTTCAGGGCGCTGTCCTATAGGGGTCCGCAGGTTCGAATCCTGCTCCCTGCACTCACTTTGTTTTCAGATTGGTAATTATACTGAGATATCTCTGCAGAGCCAGCAGAAAGATCGGTATACAACCCAACAAAGAAAGAGAATATATGAATAAGACAAATCCGAGGCTTGACAGTCTCATCACTGAACTAAAATCGGTATCGCGAGATTCTGATGCCAACATCTGGCAGGATATCGCAGACCGTCTCGAAAAGCCACGGCGCACCCACGCAGAAGTAAATCTCGGTCGAATTGAGCGCTATGCTCGCGAGAATGAAACTGTTGTTGTCCCAGGCAAAGTCTTGGGAAGCGGTGTGCTCGAAAAGAGCGTCACAGTTGCTGCCGTCGACTTCTCATCAACTGCCCGACAAAAAATAGAACAAGTCGGAAGCGCAGAAACATTAGAGCGTGCTGTCGCGGATAACCCGTCTGGCAGCGATGTGAGGATAATCAGATGAGCTATGCGGAATTCGAAGTCGATTCAGTTATCGACGCACGAAACTGTATCATGGGCCGGGTTGCAAGCAACGTTGCACAGCGAACATTAGAGGGTGAACGAATCGCTGTTGTCAACGCAGAGGATGCAGTTATCACGGGTTCAAACGAGTCCGTAATGGATGTCTATCGAACTCGTGCAGAACTTGGCTCTGACCAGGGGCCGAACTACCCAAGTCGGCCAGATGGGATCTTCAAACGAGCTATCAGAGGTATGCTGCCGTATAAAAAACAGCGCGGTCGTCAGGCACTTTCAAACGTACGCGTTTACGTCGGAAATCCGTATGATGTTGACGGCGAGGCAATTGAAGGAACAACACTGGACCGACTCTCAAATATTAAATTTGTGTCGCTTGGTACAATTGCTGAAAACCTTGGATCGAAAGTAACATGGTAACAAATACATCCGGTAAAAAAAAGACAGCTATCGCTCGTGCAACAGTCAAAGATGGGTCAGGACGTGTCCGCGTTGACTCACAACCAGTTGAACTGGTTGAACCAGAATTATCACGACTCAAAATGCTCGAACCATTCCGTATTGCTGGCGAGGACCTCCGTTCGCAGGTTGATATTAATGTGAGCGTGTCAGGCGGGGGGTTTGCTGGACAGGCTGACGCAACTCGAACTGCGATTGCACGAGGCTTGGTTCAGCATCTCAATGACGCCGAATTGCGAGATGCTTATATGGAATTCGACCGTTCACTGCTCGTGAATGATGTTCGACAGTCAGAGCCAAAAAAATGGGGTGGCTCGGGTGCACGTGCCCGATATCAAAAATCATATCGCTGAGGTGAGTTAATATATGATGATTCCAGTCCGGTGTTTCACCTGTGGTAATGTCGTCGGTGAACACTGGGATGAATTTCAACATCGAGCACGCGATGGAAATGAAGACCCTGCGGCCGTACTTGATGATTTGGGCATTGATCGACATTGTTGCCGTCGAATGATGGTGTCACATCAAGACCTCGTCGATATCGTGGCCCCGTATCAATAATGAGCCAGTACCAAACACAATACAACCGATACGAGAAAGCTCGAATCCTTGGAGCACGGGCGCTGCAGGTTTCATATGGTGCACCAGTTCTTGTCGAGACAGAACAATCAGAGCCAATTCTCGTCGCTGCAGAGGAGTACGATGCCGGTGTTCTCCCGTTCACTGTTCAGCAGGAGCAAGAGTGAGATGGTGCTGATCAGTGGGATCTCACTCAGGCAGATTCTCGACTCCCGGGGAAACCCAACTGTCGAGGCAGACGTGTTGACAGACTCGGGCGGATTTGGTCGCGCTGCGGCACCAAGTGGAGCAAGTACAGGTCAGTATGAGGCAATTGAACTCCCCGCATCAGAAGCGATCGCGGCTGCTCGTCAAGAGGCGATTCCACGTCTTGTCGGGGAGGTTCATGTGGGTGACCAGCGGGCAGTTGATACCGCGTTACATACAGCCGACGGGACAAACGATTTCTCTGTGATTGGGGCAAACAGTGCAGTGGCGATCTCAATGGCTGCGGCAAAAGCGGGCGCGAACCAAGCCGGTATCCCGCTGTTCCAGCATTTAGGTGGGACATTCCGAGGTGATTCGTTTCCCATTCCGCTAGGAAACGTACTTGGAGGTGGTGAACACGCCAAAGAAGCAACAGCAATTCAGGAGTTTCTATCAGCCCCCGTTGGTGCGCCGAACATTGCCGAAGCTGTGTTCGCTAATGCAGCCGTTCACGCTCGGGTCTCAGAACTCTTAGATGAGCGAGGTATTCCCGCTGCGAAGGGAGATGAGGGCGCATGGGCGCCATCAATCTCAGATGACACTGCTTTTGAAGTGGTCTCCAAGGCAGTCGATGACACCTCAACAGAGGTCGGATTCGACATCAAATTCGGCCTTGATATGGCTGCGACAGAATTCTTCGATGCAGACCGCGGCGTATACGAGTATCGTGCAGAGGAGAAATCGACTGCTAAGCAGGTATCATACGTAGCAGAGGTGGTGTCGAGATATGACCTGGCTTATGTCGAAGATCCGCTCGATGAAAATGACTATGAGGGATTCGCTGAATTAACCGAACAGATTGGGGAACAGACGATCATCTGCGGTGATGACCTCTTTGTGACGAATGTCTCACGGCTGCGTGACGGAATCGAAGCCGGAGCTGGCAATGCGATTCTGATCAAGCCAAATCAAATTGGAACGCTCTCAGACGCATTCGACGCGATCAAGATGGCTACTCAGGCAGGCTATCTGAACGTGGTATCACACCGATCAGGAGAAACAGAAGATACAACAATTGCACACCTCGCCGTGGCTACTGCTGCTGAGTATATCAAAACCGGCACTGTCCAAGGCGAGCGCACTGCCAAACTAAATGAACTCATCCGAATAGCGGATGGTGTCGTATGACAGAGAATGAAAATGACGTGGTCGAGGTGGTCGATGAGGAATCGCAAGAGATCGACCGAACTGAGGCCGACAGAGAAGACGAGGCACAGACTGAAGAATCGACAACCGAGGACGAGTCAGCGCAGCCACCGGCCGAAGAGACCGAAGAGGAGACGGACGCAGGCCCACAGTTCGATGAGGATGTGATGCCCGACGAGGAAGCAGACCTGCTTATTCCTGTTGAAGATTATCTCTCTGCTGGGGTCCACATTGGGACACAGCAAAAAACGAAGGACATGGGGCGCTTCATTCACCGGGTGCGTGATGATGGGCTTTATGTCCTTGATGTCAGCCAAACAGATAATCGTATTCGAACAGCTGCGCGATTTCTAGCGAACTACGCACCCGAGCAGATGCTCGTGACGAGTTCACGACAGTACGGACGCTTTCCCGCAGAGAAGTTTGCGGATGCAGTCGGCGCGCGGGCGCGAACGGGGCGTTTCATTCCGGGGACACTCACGAATCCAGATTATGCTGGATATATCGAACCAGATGTAGTTGTGGTAACCGACCCGATTGGAGATGCACAAGCAGTTAAAGAAGCCATTACCGTCGGGATTCCTGTGATTGCCATGTGTGACTCAAATAATCAGGTGAGTAACGCCGACCTCATCGTCCCAACAAATAATAAGGGTCGACGGGCACTTTCGGTCGTTTACTGGTTACTCGCAAATGAGACGCTCGATCGCCGAGGCGCAGACACAGTCTACGCGCTCGAAGAATTCGAAGCCGAACTGTGATTTGGTTCCGTTAGTCTCATCGGATCGTCATGAGTTACGCCATCTCTATTCGCTCCAGTCGTGGCCCGTTTTTTAACAAGAGAGACTGAGTTCGGAGTGAGTCAACGGAAATCTGCTCGTTTCGTGTGACACGCCGATACCATGCTGTATACCAGACCCACACGAGTAGCCGCTGAGAGTTATCAGTACATGGAAATCTAATTCTCATGACGACGATATCACCTTTACTCATCCCCACCGCGAAGCAAGATAGAAA
Source organism: Haloquadratum sp. J07HQX50 (assembly GCA_000416005.1). Lineage (GTDB taxonomy): Archaea > Halobacteriota > Halobacteria > Halobacteriales > Haloferacaceae > Haloquadratum. The sequence goes on from KE356563.1 coordinate 906,002, forward strand.
TGAATCCGTGAAGAGAGGCTTACTTGCGGTGTGTTGTATACCATCTACAGGAATCAGACAAGATGCCTCGGCTTTTGTTCGGAAGTCACAGACTTCCGTGATGATGAGACGCAGAGCGTCTTAGATCATGTGCCTTCGGATGCAAATGCCACACGCTTCAGTGACCACCGATACAAACGAGTATATCTAAGAGATCTCTCTTGTCGGCGGACTCGATTTGACCGTCCCAGTTCAGGAGTTCATCTCTTACAAAACCCCATGTGCGAGATTCCATCAGATGATGTTACTCAGGGTAGATTGGCCAACAATTTCGATCGTGTGGATACACAGAATGAGCAAACCGCCACAAGAAACGGTTCAACTGCTGTGAGTGCGAGCATCAAGACCACGCTGACCGTGGCGCTGTATCAGTGTCGCACAGGAGTGGCTGAGAAGACAACGAATAGAGGTGTGCCTGCTCTGCTCTCAACACACTCCCCAGGTGCGGAAATAGGAATTGCGACAGCATCGGGGCGTGTAGACGGCTCAATCTAGCCTCTAATACTGTTTGAGGCGACCAGACCGATGGTATCTGAGGCGTGTCCGACTAATCTGCGGGCAGAACCTCCAGGGCTTGGCCCCCAATTTACGAGAGAACCAATAGGTATTCACGAGCGTAATTCACTGGTAGTGTTTTTCCAGTTGTCGGTCGTATAGAATGTATGGCCGTCTATGATAGTGTTCGCACACTTGCACAGGCAAATTCTTCTCAAGGGATGATTGACTGGGCCGCAGTCAGTGGTGCTGCCACAGAAGCCGTCTCTCCTGGGGAACTCCCGCGTGATTCAGCTAACATGGAGAACTTCAAGCGTGATATTACCGACGCGGCTACTCACATATCGCGCACGATTGATGCTGATTTTTCATTACCATCGGTGATTGAACTTCAGAATCGTCATCACTGGATTGCATCGAACATCGATATGTTTGAAGCCATGATCACGCAGTTCGACATTCCAGATGTGTCAGTAAGTAACGTACCAGTCGTGATCAATTCAGCTTCAATGGCTGCTGCATTATCAATGTTGAGCTCGAATGTACTTGGACAGTACGACCCTCGGATACTGAGCGATACACCAGACACACATCGACTCTACTTTGTTGTTCCAAATATTGAGCAAGTGGCAAGCGAACTTGATGCAGAATTCGACCGATTCCGTCGGTGGATCGTATTTCACGAAGTAACGCACGCAGCCGAATTTAATATCGCGCCGTGGTTGCAATCACATCTTGAGACACAACTGACGACAGCTATGCAGTCCCTCTCGGAGGGCCACGTTGATCAGACACCACTTACAGAAGTCAATACGACGATGACAGTGATTGAGGGCTTCGCAGAGATGATAATGGATCGAGCGTTCGATCAACAGTTTGCCGATCTGCGGAGAAAAGTAGATCAACGCCGGGGCAGTCGAAGTGCAGTCACTACGCTGCTCCGCCGATTTCTTGGCATCGGGATGAAACGCGACCAGTATGAGCGTGGTGCAGCGTTTTTCGATACGATTGCAAAGCGTGAAGGAGTGCGTGCAACCAAAGCAGTCTGGGAAGATCCAGCGTCACTACCCACTCAGGCGGAGTTAGCAGACCCACAAATATGGATAGACCGAGTGGTGTGAACTACCTCCGGCTACTCGCTGCCTTTGGCGGCTGCTTGAGAGAACGGGGTTTATCGCCTGCATTCAACCCAAACCTCATTATCGGCCAGGGTACCTATACGACACTTCATACGCTGAGTATGACAGGCGGTTGTGAGAGACTTCTTAATAATATTCATTGAATCGTTACCCATGATAAAATAACCCTATCAGAGAGAGGCGAAATAAAGCTATTTCAGAGAGTGACACACCGGCATGTGCACTTAAGCGGTGTGAGTTGGACCAACCGTAATATGTCTACATTGTCGACGTCAAAAAAATGGCTGTGCTGATGTTGCTGGGTTAATCTCGCAGAGGTATTATTGGAATCCTCGGCCCACTTCATCCTCGTCGACTAGCTGATCAAGATCTTTCGTGAGGAGTTCGTCAGCATCCGAGAAGGTTGAGCTGAGCTGGTCGAGTTCATCGGGTCTGTCATCAAACTCATACTGCATCGGTCCAAATGCAGGACTCTCAACAGCGTCCATCATATCCTCAAAGAAATCATCACGAGAAGTTGGGGCCTCTGCGTGGACTTTAATCGTCTCTTCAACACGTTTGGCCATTGATTTCGCTTGTTCCTCATCAGATGGTGGTGATTGGACAGCGAATCGACCCTGATCAGGGGTATCTTCAGCGGCCTGATCTTGACGTGGGAACAGTGGATCCAATTCATCGTCGATTCGACGAGCTACCTTGGCGCCAACTCCACGGAGTTGGCGCGGGTTTTTGCTATAGGTCTTCATTTCATACACACCAACATTCGGGTGGCCTAAGAATAGTACTTCACCAATTCCAGACTGTCGGTTCCCGGCGACAGCACGCCAGCCTGATGCGTCTGCATTCGATTCACTGACATCAGATAGAATATCTTTCCAGTTCCTCACGCGCATGTTGAATCTAAGACGTTGGGCCTGAAAGAAGATGACGCTTTTTCACTTCCCTGTTGACAGATTATCAGCTTGTTGCGCATGACGGGTACACGGGTGCATCGGGAGTGATACTGCGATGGAATTACCGATAGCGTCTTAGGGCTGCCTCGGTAGGTTTGGACCGTGCATATTCGTGGTCGTGTCGTGACTGTTGGCGAAGCGCGAGAAGTCGAACTGAAACAGGGGACACGCACGCTTGCAGAGATTGAGTTACACCATGAGACACATCAGGCTGAGAGAGACCGCAAAGCGATAGATGAACGAGCGGACGCTGAGGAGCAGATAACCACGGAGAAGCCAATAAATGTGACATTGTGGGGTCGCTGGGCTGAGTCAGTCGAGTATATTGAGCAGGGGATGGAAATTTCATTAACCGAGGCCAAGAGTTCGGTCTTTCGGGGGCAAATGCAGTATGAGTCTACGAAGGATTCATATCTTATCGTTGAGCCCGATTTCCTTGTCGATGTGACGGCGATTCGAGAGTGGGTCCAGTGCCCTCGTGTCTACTATCTGAACAAACTTTCCGGAATGCCGTTGAAGTACCCCGTTGTTCGAGGAACGATTGTCCACGAAGTCTTTGGGGACCTCCTGCGGGGACGTGACATGTCGAGTGCGCTTGAGGAGCGGATTGAAGAGGTTGGCTTAGAACTTGGACTTTTGGGCTATGATAAAGAGACAGTCCGTGATGAGGCTAAACAGCATGCTAGCGCGATAGAAAGATGGCTAAAACAAGGAAAATTGATTGAAGAAGATGAATGGCGCTCGGAGTATACGCTTGTCTCGCCGACATTCGCGCTCAAAGGTCGCGCTGATGCTCTTCGCGGTGGAATGCCGGTTGAACTCAAAACAGGTAAAAATACCACACAGGAGCCACGGTTTCAGGATAAGATTCAGGCAGCTGCATATGGACTACTACTGCGCGAACGGGATGTTCCAGTCGACACGGGTACCCTGTTATATACAAAGAATGCTGCTATCGAGGAAGATGAAGAGTCGGGAGACCTCACTCCAGCAAAGGAGTTTCGGATGGGCAGGGGACTATTCGAGTTCATCCTCAGGAAACGCAATGAGCTTGCCGCGATGGAGTTTGATACGACTGTACCGACGGGATTTGAGGCTGATGCACGCTGTGAATATTGTTTTGAACAAGATAGTTGCATGGTTGTCGCTGGTCGGCTCGAACAAACCGCAAAAGCAGGGCAGGTCGGTCAGTCACTCCCCACGTATGTTCGTGAGTACTTCGAACGCATGTACGCTGCTATCGAGGCAGAGCGAGAAGCCATCCATGAAGAGTATCGAAAACTGTGGACACAGTCACCGGCAGAGCGAGCATCAGAGGATAAAGCGCTGATTGGACTGGAGTGTCAGGTCACATCAGCTTCCCGATGGTAGC
>KE356563.1:912753-916929 GCA_000416005.1 Haloquadratum sp. J07HQX50
GCCAAACGCTCGAGGTGATGGTGTTGAAACCTGATATGTTTCGACATGTGCTGTCCCATCAGAAACTGATGAAACAAAGTTCTCGATAGCTGCAATGTGGAGCTTATCTTCCAGTATCTCTCGATAAGTTTCTTCAATCACTGCGAACGAGTCAAGATTGTCTGCAAATGACAGTAGCATCTCAGAGGAAACTTGCTGCTGTGCAGCAGATTTTTCATGTCCCTTGTAGCGCTTTAATATCATAAACGAGCGAGTTGCATTGATTCGAAAGTAGCGCTTGAGTAGGTCGGTACCATCAAGAGCGGCTTTGAGATCTTGGCGAACCGTGTCTGCTGAGAGCGACTCAATGAGATCGTCTAGCTGAACCTTTCTGTTCATTGGCATGGTCAAGCTAAATCCGTTGTCTGCAACTGCGAGTTGAATGTTCGCGTTCGTTCGCTGTGCACAATAATATGCAACCAGTCGAGAGAAACCATCATTGAACCGCCGACCAAACAGGCTGTGGACATAGAATCGACGCTTATATTCGTTGTGATCGAGCACTTCCTCGATCACAAGACGATCAGCCGTTGCGATACTCTCATGATCAGCATATTCGGTTTGCTGATCGAATATCCGTGTGATGGCTTGGACGGTATTTTCATCTATTGGGTGTTTCCTCAGTTGCTCACGGACTGCTGGTTTGCCTCCACGACGTAATGATGCACTCAATTCGGCCTGAAACGCACCGATTTCCTGGCCGAGGTCATATGAGAGTGGAAGTTGTTCTGAGAACCATGAGGGGACCGTCGATCGTTCAGTTGTTGGGTCGACGTATACTTTCGAACCCCGCCGATACTGATATTTGAATCGCTGTCCACCTAATGTAAATACGTCGCCCTTCTCAAGCGTGTCCAAATACTCTTCATCAAGCGTCCCAACCTGCTCGTTGTCCGCCCGGGTTTTGACCTGGACAGTAAAAGAATCAGGGATTGTTCCGATGTTTGTCATATAGATAACGCGAGCCATCCTACCGCGCTTGCCAATGAGTGGCTCCCCAACCGGAAACTCTGGGTGGTGATGCTCACCACTTGGTGGATCGTTTCGGTCACGCCATACTTTCGGATAGACGTTTTTATCTGCTAATCCTTCGTAATCTGCAGTCAGATACTGAAGCAATGTATCCCACTGGCCGTCGCTGAAAGCCCGGTAGGGATAGGCTCTGGTGAGGATATTGAACGCTGTCTCCTCTCGAAGAATGTGATTGATAGCCATTCCATAGACGTGCTGAGCAGCGACATCAAGCGGATTTTCCGGGATGAAGACACGATCGACAAATCCAGACGTAGCCTTTGACAGCATAACTGCACACTCGATAAGTTCGTCACGGTCAAGTGCAATGACCCGTCCTTCAACAGTCTCGCCAAGTTGGTGACCTGCTCGGCCAACTCGCTGGAGTAGAGCAGCCACAGATTTGGGCGAACCAATCTGTACTACCAAGTCAACATGTGGCATATCGATGCCAAGTTCCAAACTCGTTGAAGTCGTCACAACGTCAATTGATCCATCTTTAAGAGATGATTCAATATCTTGACGACGCGATTTTGAGAGACTCCCATGGTGACACCCCGAGTTGGATTCATCATAGTAGGAGTTCTTGCTACGAAGATTTTCTAAGACGCGCTCTGCGCCAGACCGCGTGTTTGTAAACACGATGGTGTTGCGATGTGATTGAATGAGCTCATCTAACCGATCATAAAATGACCGCTGAACTGTTTCCCGGGATGTGTGAATCAAGTCATCGGTCGGACACTCAAGTTCGAGGTCAAAGTCACGGACGAATCGGGTATCGACGATCTCGTATGAGCGTGGACATCCACTCTCAGTCTGCCCAACGAGAAATTCTGCCATCTCCGAGAGTGGCTCAACTGTCGCCGAACACCCGATCCTTGTTGGAGACGTTTGTGTTAATGCTTCAAGTCGTTCGAGAGAGACTGAAAGGTGAGTCCCACGTTTGTTCGCTGCTAAACTATGTATCTCGTCAACGATTACATACTCAACAGTCGCGAGTTTCTGTTTGAATTTCGGCGAATTCAACAGGATCGCTAGTGTTTCTGGAGTTGTATTCAGTATATGTGGTGTCTCTTTGAGCATCCGCTGTCGCGCTGTTGAGTCAGTGTCGCCGTGTCGAATGGCATGTCTAATCGTGACTTCGTCACCACGGGCTGCCATCCGGTCACGAACACCCTCTAATGGGACCTCGAGATTGCGGTGGATGTCATTTGCCAGCGAGCGTAAGGGGGATACATACAGACAGTAAACTGAATTCTCAAGCCCGTGTTCTCGACCCTTGATAAAAAGATCATTGAGAATCGCGGTGAATGAGGCGAGAGTCTTTCCAGATCCGGTTGGTGCACACACTAATGTGTTGGTATCGTCTTGAACTAATGGGATTGCTTCCCGCTGAGGAGGAGTAAAAAACCCGCCATTTTCTTTCACATACCGGCCGAATTGCTCAACCCACCAGCGCTGAATCGCAGGAGTAAGTCGCTGGAGGATATCACTGTCTTCAATGGTCACGGTGTGTGGATCAAAAGGATATGCTGTCACCGCCTCTTCGGAGGTGGTATTGGTTGAATCTGCTGCCTTAGTAGCGGCGGCAATGAGAAGTTCCCGTCCGCTTTGTGCCATTATGACTCATATGTAGTGAGGAGGTAAGTTGATTCTGAAAGAGATCGTATTCTCTATCTATTAGTCTGGATTGAATCAAGCATGTTGAGAACAATTTATGATAAAGTATGCCTCAAAGTCACACCCGTGTGTCTTCCTGCTTGCGTTATCAGACGACGTCTGACAGCCCGTGGAACGCTCTCTCACGGACCGGCTTGCATCCACCCGTAGAAATAATGACTCGAAGAAACACTGACCAGTGATTGCTAGGTGTTCGTGGTGCCGAGATCATGACTATTAGTGCTTGCGACCTCTAAGCACTTGCAGCCAAAGACATAATTTGAATAGAATACATGTAACTCATTTGAGTCAGTACGACACGACATGGAAGTTATTTTTTTGGGCACAGGGAGCGCAATGGCTACCCCTCAACGAATGCAGGCAGGGTATCTGGTGAAGAGTGATACTGATGCGCTGTTAATCGACTGTGGAAGTGGTGTGCTTCATCGACTTGCGGGCACAGATACTGGATATCAGGGAGTGAACAAAGTGATATTAACCCATCATCATTCAGATCACGTTTCAGATCTGGTCCCGCTGATAAAGGCCAGGTGGTTAGCCGGAGAAACCACTCTTTCGATCATCGGGCCGAAAGGAACGAAAGCGCTAGTTAGCTCCCTCTTTGATGTGTATGCATATCTAGAAGAACGAGTTACACTGAGAATCAGAGAGGTTGGGCCACATCAATTCTCCGCTGGGAAATTCGATATTGCAGCGCATCGAACGCAGCACTCGATGAATTGCCTGGCTTATCGGGTCGCTTCAATAGAGAGTCCAAGTGGTCCTGAAGTCGTCTTCTCAGGAGATACAGAGGCCTCCGATAGCTTGACCCGATTTGCTGATGATGCGACGGTACTTGTGCACGACTGTTCATTTCCAGATTCTGTCGACGTATCAGGCCATCCGACACCGACAACTCTTGGCAAGGCGCTACAGGGTATCTCTGTGGGGCGGGTGTATCTCACTCATTTGTATCCACACACCGAGGAGAACCATCGGCAAATGAGAGAGCAAATCACTACTCACTATACGGGGATGATTAAATTTGCAAGAGATGGGCTGCGTCTCTCACTCAGTGACACATAAAGAACAATATCAAACACCCGCAAGAGAATCAGTCATTGCTCTGTACAGATCGTCGTACCGACAGATTGTCCTTGGAGAAAGTCGGCGAGCTGTGAAGTGTCAAATATGTGCGAATTTGTCTCAAGATGTAATAATGATCGAACTTTCATTGCCATTCCACCCGTCACATCGGTTTGCTGAGCGCTTCCAACTGCATCTTTAATGGGTTCATATGCGGTAATCTTATCAATCACATTCTGCTGTCGGTCATACACACCAGGCTCTGTTGAACACAGTCCGATTCGATCCGCCTCAAGTGATGATGCGAGCGATGTGACAATTTCATCACCACTCAGAATTGTCGCCCCTGCAGATACTTGTGAGACGACATCACCGAAGAGA
>KE356563.1:918709-926518 GCA_000416005.1 Haloquadratum sp. J07HQX50
TTCGGCGTTCTTGCAGCGTCTCTATGTCGTCGTGAATCCGGCTAATCGCCTGGTGTGTAGTATGTTGTGACGGTTCGGCAAAGGTCGGCCACCGGTCTGTCCACTCGGTGAGTTTGTTGTGTTGGTTGTAGTCACCTCGATAGTAATCTCGGACAGCGTGGTTGCGAATCTGTCGGAGAATCTCGATGTGTCGCCACGCTTCGCTAGCCATGTTGTTCGTGGTCGTCGTGGGGCAACCTCTCCAGACACAAGGCGTGTTCGGGTGTGAATTCCACTCAACTCACCTTTGGAAAGTCGAGAGGAATGTGAATTCTCTTACGTCTGTCCATCGTTTCTGGATGATATAGACGACACAGCGAAGCTTCGGGGCCCTACGCCAGAGGGACTCAAAAATTCGTCTTCTTTAATACTCATCAGGCGGTAGATTCAGGACTCTGACGCTATGATGATTATATATGAATGATCAACAGTATGAGTTTCTCACGAATCTTTTAACAACATCAACACCCTCTGGATTTGAGTCAGCAGGGCAGCAACAGTGGATAGAATATATCGAACCGTATGCAGATTCTATTCAGACGGATGCTTACGGAAATACAGTCGCAGTGTATGACGGTGATGTAAACACAGATGTCTCAATTGCTTTTGCAGGGCATGCTGATGAAATTGGATTTATTATCCGAGACATCACTGAGGACGGATATCTTCGGCTCAATCGTATTGGTGGTGCTGACCGAACGGTGTCGAAAGGACAGCATGTTACCGTCCACGCAGAGCAACCGGTCGGTGGAGTCATCGGACAGACGGCTATTCATCTACGTAATACGGGAAGCGAAGAGTACGACGACATCAACGAACAATTCATCGATATTGGCGCTCCTGACAAAGAAGCTGCTCAAGAACTCGTCGATATCGGAGATCCAGTAACAATCAAGACAAATGTCCAGCCGCTCCATGATTCTTTAATGAGTGCTCGCGCAATGGATAATCAGGTTGGGCTGTGGGCTGCTGCAGAGACACTCCGACAGGCAGCGGCTGCGGGAGTCAACCCGACTGTCTATGCAGTGAGCACAATACAAGAAGAGGTTGGAGTCAAAGGCGCTCAAATGGTTGGTTTTGACTTGGATCCGGATGCCGCGGTAGCATTTGATGTGACACATGCAACAGATAATCCGGATATTCCTGGTAGCCAACTCGGCCCGATTGAGCTCGGAGAAGGACCGGTCATTACCCGTGGAAGTGTCAATCACCCTGGCCTTGTTAGCCTGGCCAGAGACGCTGCTGATCACGCAGAGCTTTCGGTTCAGCTTGAAGCAGCAGGGACGCGGACCGGGACAGATGCTGATGGATTCTATACCGCCCGCGGTGGAATTCCCTCGCTCAACGTTGGGATTCCAAACCGATATATGCATACACCGGTCGAGGTAATAGACACGCAGGATCTTGAGGAAGTGGCTAAATTAGCATGTGCAATGGCAGATCTCACAGCGGCATATGCACCGTTTAGCCGTGAATTGTAGCGAATCCAGTCACAGCTGTATCGAGCTGAGCTCATCCCGATAGCGAGATTCACGACCCACGCGCAGCGGTTTAAAAAATTGTATACACATGTCCCTGCAGTCGTGCCAGCACGCGATTGACGACGGTTTTGAAGCCAGGTGTTGGATTGAGTGTAGGTGCGAAGCTGCACCGCTGCGACGGCGACTGAGTATTTCACATTCGTTGCAAGAGGCACGTTTCGATGCGTGAGAGTAGACGACAACTAACGCGGAGAGTACGAGAATTACCGTATCCGACCCCAATGCTGCGGGACACACTGTGCATCCGAGAATGTCTGGTCCATTAGATTAGAAACTTATTCAAACTGACCCTCCACTCCATCAGCACCAAGCTGGTCGCATAAGCCAACGAGAATTGACACACGATCGTCGAAGTTGAGGAATTGACGCTGATCTGCGGCGTGTCGTGTGCTCATAAGGATGCGCCCATGCGACTGTGCGAGTATCTTATGTATATCGAAAAGAATGCACCAACACAGCTAACTCGGCTGGCTTCGAGAACAGCTGATGTATACGCGCGGTACAAGCCGACTACCTCGGGGTGAGTTCACTGTGGCTACGCGTACGCTGACGGTGGGCAGCTGTCCGAGGTGCGAGTACGTGAACTACACATATACTTACTCTACCACCGCGAGAAATATGCACCTGTAGCATCTCCATTGGAATCAAGCTGGGAGTGACAGAGGCATGTGCTCCAAACAGCGAGAGGTCAACTACCCCACCTACTTCGCTCAGTCTGACGACTTCGCTCGTGGAGGGTGGGGCTTGTCCGTGTCCTCGGCCTCGAACCCGTCCGAGTGGGCGTAAATCCGCCACTCGGCGTCACCGTCCCAGACTTTAGGGCAAGTTGACTGTTGCCCGTCCGCCGAGACGACTGTTGGCCTCGACGGACATAGCGCATCCCGATGTTTTTCGCCGCGTTATACTCTGTATTCGCTTCCGACTCGCACTTCTGACAGCAGAAATCGTTTCGAGTCGGGCGATTCTCGTCGGCTGTGAAGCCACACTCTGCGCACCGCGTGGACGTGTGCGCCGAGCCCACCTGCTTCATCGAAATCCTTTCCGCTTCGGATTTGTACTCCACCTGCTCGTACAGTGTTCGGAACGCCCACTTGTGGCCCCATAACGCACCCGTACGCTCGCGGATGTTGGTCAAGTCCTCGAAGGCTATCACGTCACACTCGAATCGGAGTGCTTCGTTCACTATCGCGTTTGACGCCCAGTGGAGTACGTCGCGGATGTACCGAAGTTCGCGCCCACTCGACTGTTCCAGCGTTCGGTGGGCGCTTCGGGTCCCGGTCTGCTGGAGTCCGGCGCGTGCCCTTTCGAACTCACGGAGATTGTGGGTTAACTCTCGCCCGCTGACAAAGGAGGCGGTGCTGGTGACGGCGAGGTTTTCGATACCGAGATCGACCCGAGGACCGTTCCGTCCTCGGCGGTGTTCCGTTCGGCATCGCTCTTGTGTCGGCGGAGACCGATGTGCAAGAAGTATTCGCCATCACGGGCGGTGAGCGTGCTTTCTGTGGGACTCCACTCGTCGGAGTCAAGATACTGCTGTTGGTAGCCGTCATCGTCGTCGGGCAGAGCAAGGTCACACCGGACGCGGCTCGCTGTGGTGGAAAGCGACACCGTACCGTCGTCAAAAAGCGTTATCGTCCGGGTGTCGTATTTCACTGTGGGTGCGGTGAACGTCGGTTTGCTGACCTTCTTGCCTTTCGAGCGGCGTTCGATACAGCCGGTGATGGCTTGTGCGGCTTAGTGGGTGGCGAGAATCGCGTGCTGACTTCCGAGGTCAGTTTGCTCACGCACGTCGTCGTAGGCGAGGGGTTGTACATCGCTCTTGGCGTTGCACTTGCCCCACGCTATGTCGGTGGCGATCTGGCACCCACGCTTCCACTCGGAGATGGTTTCTTCGAGGAGGTCGCGCTGCTCTCCATCCACCGAGAGTCGGGTGACTGCCGTCCGACGCACGTAGTCGTCTGCCACAGTTTCAATGTAGTGCTATGGCTACTTACAAACAGGTGTTTGTGACAGATACGAACCCGCTCCTCCCTCCCTACTCGCTCCCTTCGGTCGTTCCTTGAGGAAGGGGAATCCGCGCTACCGCTTCAGTTGAACATGAGCAGAAACGACTCCCTCCGCAACTGGTCAAACCGAAAGTTCATCTCAAATCCCACTCGTTCTGATGCCGAGAGTCCACAATGAATGTAATTATCAGTGATTGCTGAGACACTCAAAGGAAAGAAAACGGTTAAACCCTGCCAGAGGATGTTGGCGAGTATGGCTGGAACGATTGAAGTTCTTGTCCCCGGTGGGGAAGCTAACCCCGGTCCGCCGTTGGGGCCAGAGCTTGGACCGACTCCTGTGGACGTACAAGAAGTCGTGCAGAATATCAATGATGAAACAGCAGCATTTGATGGGATGGAAGTTCCTGTTACTGTCGCATATGACGACGATGGCTCATTTGATATCGGCATCGGTGTACCGCCGACTGCCGAGTTGATCAAAGATGAAGCTGGCTTCGATACAGGCTCGAGTGAGCCACAGAAAGACTTTGTTGCTGATATGAGTGTTGATCAAGTCAAAAAGATTGCTGAACAGAAATCTTCTGACTTACTTTCTTATGACTTGTTCAATGCGGCCAAAGAGGTCGTTGGAACCTGCACCTCACTCGGGGTCACGATTGAAGGGAACAATCCGAGAGAGTTCAAACAACGAATGGAAGCAGGCGACTACGACGACTTATTTGAGGAATAAAACCAAAGCCAGTATCAGGAGAGCAGCTATTCAGAGACCTCAGTATTGTATTCAACTGCAGCGCCATTAATGCAATAGCATTAATTAGTTGGATCTGGGCCGGATTCAAAGATATGGCTGAGATGCCCGCCACACGTGCTACAAAGAACCGGCTCGTTGCATACCGTGGCGAGTATCGGTCTCAAGTTCTACTGCATCAGGATTTGCATCGTAAAGTGATGGCCATCTGGTTCCTGAGTCAAATTTAGCAGTTTGTAGGCGCTCAGGCCCCCGTCCTCAAGGAGCGACCAAAGAGTTCTGTGCTACATCCAACACACCGCCTGTGTCAGTCTCAAAATTTGGTCCACTAAACCGTGGCTCAGTTCCGCGTTCGCGCAGAATGTCATATTGCTTTTCGGTGAGTCCCTCCTTCTACTCCATTTCAGTTTCTGGGAGTTCACCGTCGGTGTTGTTAGGCATACAAACTATTCTACCCAGAGATCGATGAATAGCGTGGTGTGTACTACTTTTATTTGAGTACACATGCTCACAGCGGCTGTCACGGCAGTCACACCTGCAGCTTGAGAGCGGAATGAAGCTGAATTCCGGGTGAGTCACACTGTTTTTTTTAGGGTGGCAGTGATGAGAGAACAGAACTCAACAATGAGAGTAATTTCCAGTTTACACTCGTCGCATACACTGCGAGCAAAAAAAGAGACTCTCCAACTAACAGATCAACTGTGTCGTTCTTTGTGCCGAATGTATAACAATACATACATACATATCTACAGAGACCCTGCTCAGCCGCCTTGTGAGAGGCAACAACACATCACATCAAATCCGAAATTGACCCACTGTGCGAGTCAAAACACCCCCTCAGTTCGGTTGGATAATCGTATGACTGCAAAGGTATGAGTCGGTAATCAAATCACTTTCACTACGGTCTCATTAGGTTCATACCATCAACCAACATAGGATGGGTTGCTCCACTCTCAACGCCGGATCGGCCTGTCGGCTCTATTCCAGATTAGTGATATATATCTGGACGCTCTCCGAATATCGTGGTAGATGGGCAGATGTGGCGTGTAGCATCTATCGTTTCAGGTGACACGAACTGAGTTACCAATCTGAACAGAAACCATGTCATCTTAGCGATGAACGGGGGAGAGATTTAATCAATGACTGATCAATCAATAAATACAGACGAATTAGCACTACCAATAAAGAGAACCGAAGGTGAAACGATTGAAGATCGGCTCACTGCGAATGCATATCATAATATACTTCCGGCACGATATCTCCGGAAGGATGCCAATGGAGACCTCGTTGAGTCTCAAGAGGACTTGTTCACACGTGTTGCGAAAAATATTGCACTGGCGGAGGCGATATATGAGGCTGAACATCAAGATAGGAAAGTTACAGTAGACCCATCACAACTCAAGCCGGATCATCCACGACGTGATGAGCTCGCTGCGGAAGTCTTCGGTGCAGGCGCCACTACCGAGAGTGACACCACTACAGTTCTCTCAGAATACAACGTCAACAAGTTTGCATACGATACTGTCGTTCCAGAATTACCCTCCTCGATTCGGCAATCCGTTGAGGAACAACGCGAGACATTTGAAAATCTCATGGAGAATTTGTCTTTTGTTCCGAACTCTCCAACACTGATGAACGCCGGTGATGAACTGCAACAACTCTCTGCATGTTTCGTTGATTCCCCGGCAGATGACATTGATGATATCCACCAAACTGCAAAGGAGGCTGCCTCTGTATTCCAGTCAGGGGGAGGCATGGGCTATGCATTCTGGCAACTTCGTCCATACGGGGATGCAGTCGGATCAACAGGAGGCATCGCCTCAGGCCCAATCACGTTCATGCGGACGTATGATCAGTTGTGTGAAACGATTGCACAGGGCGGTGCACGTCGTGGTGCACAAATGGCTGTAATGCGTGTCAGTCATCCAGATGTCATCCAATTCATCCATGCGAAAAATAAGGATGTATCGCTCGCACACACGCTTCGACTCAATGATCCGGATGACTTTACCCACACCAGGTTCGCTGATGCATTAGATGAGGCCCGCGAGCTTATTGATGAGGAAGGTCGTGTTCCGAAACATCTTCGAAATGCAGTCGAGGGACATTTGTCGAATTTCAATATCTCAGTGGGAGTGACGAACGACTTCATGGAGGCGTTGTTCGACGGCGATGAATTCACCTTCACCAATCCGCGTACTGAGGAACCACATATCGCGACGCCACAGACGAAGGAACTGTACGATATGTTTGATTTGGGTGAGTATGTTGAGGTGGGCGAGGTACTCTCGCTACCTGCACAGGTTCTGTGGAATCACATGATAGACGGGGCACACGAGAATGGTGAGCCAGGAGTCATCTACTTAGAGCGTGTCAACGAACAGCACTCATTCGATGTTGAACAGCATCCAGACCATCGGATCCTCGCTACAAACCCGTGTCTTCACGGGGATATGCAAGTAGCAGTTGCTGATGGTCGAGAATCGGTTGCAATCAAAGAGCTTGCAAGAGAGAGTCACGAAACACCGGTCTATACTCTTGACGAGAGTGGGGACCTCACGATACGTGATGCGAGCGCATTCAGAACCAGCAGGGATGCACAGATTGTTGAAGTTCACACCGACGGCAACACGACACTCAAAGTTACCCCCGATCACGAGGTTCGGACCCGTAACCGCGGGTGGGTAGAGGCTGAGAGTCTTGACAATGGGGACTCACTGGAGATTCTCACGACATACGAGACTCCACCTGACGCCGAAAGTCAGGAAAAAGACCGCTGGTTGAATGCAGGGAACCGCATAAATCGGCTCGAACATCACCTGACCGAATCAAGGCCTGAGGTCAATAGCCCAGTGCGGGGAAGTCACAAGATACCAGAGGCAGCCCCTCAGCAGACACTGTCCACAGTTACGGAAAATCATGAGGTGACAGGAGTGTCCGTCGCTGACTCAGCTGATGTGTATGACCTTTCAGTTCCAGAGACACACAACTTCTATGCTGGAGTGAACGTGAGAGAGGACTGTGAAGCTCGCAGGGATGTATTTGTGAACGTTCATAATTGCGGCGAGCAACCTCTCGAAGAATATGAAGCCTGCAACCTTGGACATATCAATCTCTCGACGTTGGTCGCCGAAGATGCACCAGACTGGCGGGTTTGGTATGATGAACACGGCTATTCATACGATGAGTTTGACGAAGCAGTAACAGACTTTCTCGATGAAGCAGTCGACTGGGCCGAATTTAATCATCGCATCGAGTTTGGGACTCGCTTCTTAGAGAACGTCGTGACGATGTCCGACTTTCCGGTTCCTGAAATCGAGACAAAGGTTCGCGAGATGCGAAAAATAGGTCTGGGAGTGATGGGACTTGCTCAGATGTATATCCAGTTAGGTATTCAATATGGCACTGAAGCAGGGAATGAGGTTGCTCGTCAGATCATGATGCACATCAACCACGCATCAAAGACGACAAGTCA
>KE356563.1:926568-927823 GCA_000416005.1 Haloquadratum sp. J07HQX50
ATGTTGGTCGAGTTTGATGATTACTTCCTCCGCACCCTGAGAGAGAATGACATTGACGTTGAGACGGTCAAGCGTGAGGCACAGGAGCAGATGGCTGCAAATGAGTTCGACGGCGTGACTTCATTGTCAACAGTTCCAGACGCGATTGCGGAGTTGTTTGTCGTCACAGGAGATCTCTCAGGAAAACAACACGCTGCAGTTCAGTGTGCAACGCAGCGAGGGGTAGACTCTGCTATCTCGAAAACCTGTAACTTCCCAAACAGTGCCAGCAAAGAAGACATGGATGAGGTGTATCGCTACATCTATCGGAACGGTGGCAAGGGTGTAACAGTGTATCGAGATGGAACCCGTTCGAAACAGGTTCTCACTACACGAGCACAGAATACAGAATTTGCCGACGAAGCTGAAGCAGCAGAAACCTTAGTTGAGCAAATTGAAGACGTATTCGGAGGCATTGATGGCTTCTTCGGGAATGAAGCCGTTCAGGCGGCCGTCGACGAAGAGATTGATGCGATCTTTGCAGCAACCGATGGCGAGCGTGAGTTGGGTCAAAAACAGCCTCGACCAGACGTGCTGTACGGGGTGACACAGCGAATTGACACTGGATACGGGAAGGTGTATGTGAATATTAACGAGGATGGAAACAATCAACCGTTTGAGCTGTTCGCAAATATCGGAAATTCAGGCGGCTTTACCGCCTCGTTTACAGAAGCCCTGGCAAAGACTATCTCAACAGCACTTCGATCGGGTGTTGACCCACGAGAGATTGCCAGTGAACTACAGGGGATTCGCAGTCCAAAGGTTGCATGGGACAAAGGAGAACAGATTAATTCAATTCCAGATGCCATTGGGACGGCGATGCGACGGTATCTCGATGGTGACATCAACGAAGAATATCCACAACAGCAAAACTTGACTGAGGTGACTGATACACACGAATCTCCGGCATCGATTGACCCTGAGACAGATGGGGGCGCTACTGTGAGCACCACAGATGACGTGTCTTCTGAGCGGACAGCAGCTACGGATGATATTATTGATGCTGGTGAGAGCCCCGAGTGTCCAGAGTGCGGCAGCATGTCATTGTACTTCTCTGAGGGATGTAAGACGTGCGAGTCCTGTGGATGGAGTGAGTGTTGAACTGTCGAATTAGCTACAGATCATAAGACAGTACACTATCACATATCATCACAATCGTCGATTTCGATGGATTGATTTTTGCATTCTCTTCACTTATCGTAGAAGAAATAATACT
>KE356563.1:930402-935654 GCA_000416005.1 Haloquadratum sp. J07HQX50
GTAAACGTGGAACTCCTCCGAAAAACTCTCAGTTGGTGGGACGGCCAAGACGAGACAAACGTCGCGAAAGCGTCTCCGTCTCCACAGCCACGGATAAGAAAGCTGTCTATCTGTTTGTCATGACACATGCCGAAGTTTCCGCCTCACCTACAGCGACGAGAGTAGCCGTATTCGATTCTGTGTGAGCTCAAAGCCGTCCAACTGAAGTCCTCTTGACGCTGTGGACACCGCGTTTATGATCGGGGGCGACAGTTTCGTTACAGTAGTACGGGGCGAAAGGCCACGCAGCCGTAGGATGAAGCCGACACATTGAGACGCAGACCTCTCCCAAACCGTTCATTTCGACGCTCTCGTCTCGTATTGTGACGGCTCGCTCGGTTGTGGCACGGAGTCATCGACCCCTACGGACACATCGCGTCCACAACCACCGGGTAAGAAAGCCGGATTCAACCCACGGCGTAATGGCTTGGCTGATGCGAACCGTGGAGCCCAGCCGGATACCCGACCGCGGAGGGACTAGTATTTCGTCCCGGCGAAGCGCCCGCCACATGTGGGTGGGAAGGCTCGTTTGACCGAGCGCGCTGGGAAGCACGCCGTCGGGAATAATTGGGCGGCGACTGTCGATGTTCCGCGCGAAAGCGTCTGTGAGGACCGAAGAGACGCGCAGTCCCGAATTCCGCTTCGTGGAATCCCCTCAGGCTGTCAAGAATAGGTTGATTTCATCTTAGCAGATCGATGGTCCATATCATAGCCGTGCGACTCGGCAGGGGTGTCTCTCATGCGCGATTGTTCGGACAGTTCACGACATCTTCACAGCATTCACATCTGGTGGAATTAACTCGTGAACGACCGTCGGTCGATATCTTCTTTAATTCTGATTGAGCCAATATGTATATGAGTGGTGAATCAGTCGGTGGTCGACCGTGTCCCCTCTGTGGAACGGCGATGATTCACCGGCATTGTAAATATGTATGTCCTATGCACGGTGTGATATATGACTGTAGTGATACATTCTGGGACCAGTAACTAATGAATCGGAGCGTACTGGGGCGGATTCAACGGTGACAAGCCCTCAAGAAAACAACGACTTTAGACCGAGCGTCAAGACGGGACTAAGTGTTATATCGTTCGGGAGCATACATGAGATACCGAAAAAATCGATGGATGAGGCGGCGAGATACTCACCGTGTGACAACTAACGATGGTCAAACACGAACAAATCAAACAGAGTAAGTCAATACAAAAGCAAACGGGCAAAACGTTTCATCTCGCAACCCGTGTGCTACCGGAGCGCGTACGACATGCAACCTATGTTCTGTATGCATTTTTCAGGGTTGCTGATGAGGTCGTCGATGCTGCTGATACTGCACCACCGGCAGAGCAACGGTCAGAGTTGGAGCGACTTCGCAAAGAGGCATTGGGGGAGCAAGAGACTGAGGATCCCGTGCTCTCTGCATTCGCAGAGTTGACTGATATATACGACATCAACCCGGATGATATTAATGTCTTCATTGAGGCGATGGAGACTGATGTCGATACGAGTCGGTATGAAACGTACGCAGAGCTTGAATCATACATGGATGGGTCTGCGGCAGCGGTTGGTCGTATGATGACTGCAATTATGCAACCAGCTCAACCTGAAAGGGCACTCCCGCACGCAACAGCACTTGGAGAGGCATTCCAGATGACTAATTTCATCCGAGACGTTGGTGAGGATGTTGTTGACCGGGACCGCATCTACCTTCCTCAGGAAACACTTTCGAAACATGAGATTCCGGAATCACAGGTGCTCGATCGAGAGTTCGATGGATCAATTAAATCAGCGATACAGGATGAGCTACAGCGAACAGAGGCACTGTATCGTGAGGGAGTCGCAGGTATTCAATACCTCCCTGAGGACTGTCAGTTCGCAGTGCTCTTGGCGGCCGTACTATATGCGGATCATCACCGGGCAATCCGGCGTGTTGAGTATGACGTCCTATCGACGACACCGTCTCTTTCCTCAATGCGGAAGTTCTGGCTCTTTCTCAAAACCCGCGCACATTGGATAGTATCTGACGATCCCGAAGAGATATTCAAGCAGGTGAGTGATGTGCCATACCCTGGTGACGCCGAACCGGAGACACAACCAACAGCGTGGTCAACTCGGGCAACTGGATTTTTTGGCCGACGATTTAGCAGCCTCGTCAGGCATCTTACTCGTGGCGAATGAGTGATCTCAGCCCTTTCGATCGAGAAGTGCAGATATAGACGAGAGCCTGAGCAACCCATGGTCAAACGCTTGTGCTCGGAACAGTCCACAGGCAAGTGCTGCAGCACATAACGCTGGTATCACATTACCAAACCACAGGTTAATTCCACCCCAGAGGATGACGAACGAGACCAGGTCATCAAGCATAAATGGACACTGATCGACCCGTTGAATGACGTCACTCTGGTTATATCCATAGTCGAGCAGCACAACAGCAACTGTTGCTGAGAGAACCCATCCGATGTAATTCGACAATGGGACATTGTAAAACAACCCGCCATCTGCGTATACCCAAAATCCAACTGCGACGGCACCTGGGTCGAGAATAACATCCATGAATAACACGGTACTGATGACCGCGAGCAATCGAATCGTCGTACTCTCTGAACGCTCTCCGAGCAGGAGCAGACAGAGCAGATATGCGTTCATTACGAGGGGAACAAAAAACACTGGCAGTCCGAGTGGGACTCCAAACAGTGTTGGTCCGAGGTCGACTCCATAGTAAAATTCACCATATGGCACCCCAGTATGAACACCGAGATATTCGATCCCATATGCGTAAAGCGTGAGTAGTCCAACACTGAGTGTTGCTCGACGGCCTGTCAGTGGAAGGGTGCCGATAAGAAGGGGTGAACGCATAATGATGGTTCCAAACAGGATCATCAGCCCATTAAATGCGAGCGGGTCTGGAAGAACCCCCTCTGCACTTGCTAAGAGCAGGACGATTCCATTCAACGGGAAGAACACAGAAATTGTGAACCGATTCTCGACGACTTTCTCATCAAGCCATGCCAGCAACTCTTGTTTCGAGTTTATCTGGGTTTCTGGAAGGCGTTTACCCATACAATAATTTCCATAGTGCGCCCATCGTCATCACCATTCCAACGAGAGTGTTCACTGCTGGATACCACCAGTAAGCCTGGCTGACAGGGATATCAGACCAGTAGATGGCGAATACAATGACTGGATACGCTAAGAGTAAAAGCGCGATTCGGTTATCAACGAACGCAAACACGACTGCAGCAGCGAGCCAGCACACGACACAGTACGCATATGTCCGTGATTCTCCAAGAAATGTCGCCGTTGTTCGAATTCCGGCTGCTTGATCAGGTTCAATATCTGGGATTGCAGAAAACGTGTGCATCCCCATCGTCCACAACCACCCACCAGCGACGGCGGCTATTGGAGGGTGGTTGCCGCTGAGTGTTGTGTATGCAGCAGCCCCTGGAAGAATATATAATCCATTTGATATCGAATCCAAGAGAGGAGTGGTTTTAAATCGAAATGGCGGAGCAGAGTACTCAAACCCGAGTAGAAAAAATCCGCCGAGATACCACCACGCTTGCTGTGATGAGATGATGAACGGGAAAATACCAAGCGCAGTGAATCCCAGAATCGCACCCGCAATACTCGGGTCGCCCTGCCAGCGCGCTTCACGATTGTCCTTCTTTGGATTCGTTTCATCGACGTCAGCGTCAAAAATATCATTTATTCCATATAAAAATACGTTCGCCGGAAGTAAAAAATAAAAAAAGTATCCAAAGCTAGCCATACCGAACAGCTGAGATACCGAATCAGCGGCAAACGTGATTCCGACAACAACTGGTCCTGCTAAATAGAGCCAGAATCGGGGGCGAGAGAGGGTGAGTAAGTAAGCGAAGCGCCCTAACATATCGACGCCAAATCTCACGTCGCAGGTGCGTAATCGGCCATCTCTTCGGCGGTCAGTTGCCCACTTATGAGACACATCGGGACGCCGATACCAGGTGTGGTAAACGATCCAGTGAAAAAGAGGCCATCAACAGCCGTCGAGTGATGATCTGGTCGGAGTAATGCCGTTTGCCGAAGCGTATGTGCAAGCCCAAGAGCAGTTCCTTCAGTGCTGTTGTATCTATCTGCAAAATCACTGATAGAGAACGCGCGTTCCACGACAATTCTATCACGGAGATCAACGCCAGTGTTTTCAGCGATATCAGCAAGGAGCTTATCACGGTATGCTTCGCGCATCTCTTCTGTATCTGACAGCCCTGCTGCGACTGGTACCAGTGCGAATAGATTCGAGTGACCATCTGGTGCTACCGTATCGTCCGTCTCTGAAGGAACACAGAGATAATACGCGGGTTCATCTGGCCATGCGGGCTCATCAAATATCTTCTCGAAGTGGTCGTCCCAGTCAGTAGGAAGGACGAGTGTATGATGCGCTAATTCATCTACATCGCCTTCAACACCCAGATACAGGAGAAACGCCGAAGGAGCGTAGGTTCGAGAGTCCCAATAATCAGAGTCGTACTGTCGCTTTTCTGGGGGCAGCAACTCCATCTCTGTGTGCCGGTAATCCGCGTTACTCACAACATAGTCCGAGTAGAATTCTGATCCATCGTCTGCTCGTGTCACGAATGCTCCCTCTCGGCCTCGGATTTCAGAGACATCCATTCCCGTCTTATATGTCACCCCCAACTCCGACCCCAGCGAGACGATGCCATCGACGACACCACCTAATCCATTCTCAGGGTAGTATACGCCCATATTAAAATCGACATGACTCATCAGGTTATATAATGCCGGTGTATTCTGAGGTGAACCCCCAAGAAATACGAGAGAATACTGCATTATTTGTTGCAGCTTTGGATGTTCAAAGTACTTCTCAACGTGATCTTGCATTGAGCCGATCAGCGAAAGACCGCGGGCGTTTTTCATGACATCCCAGTCTGCATAATCCCGGAGTGATGTTCGGTCTTCGTAGACGAAATGTTCCATCCCAACTTGATAGTTTAGTTTTGACTTCTCCAGATAAGTGTCGAACCGCTCGCCTGCGCCCGGTTCATATGATTCGAAAGTCTGGCGGTTTGTTTCGAGATCTGGAACCATATCCACCTGATCACCGTCTTTGAAGAAGATGCGATAATGCGGGTCTAGCCGAGTCAGTTCGTAGTAATCACTCGGCGACCGGTCAAAGTACCCAAAGAACTGCTCAAAGACGTCGGGCATCAGATACCACGAT
>KE356563.1:936378-937244 GCA_000416005.1 Haloquadratum sp. J07HQX50
TTCATACATATACTTGTGACGTGAGCGCAATAAACTGACTGACCTGCTCCGATAATATTAATAAAAATGCAACACAATTTATTATTGTGAGTCTGTTTACTCGACAAGCCCCGGTTAAATTTGCTCGGTCACTCTCTCTGATTGGAGTTCTCGCGACTGGTCTATTCTCAATTCTCTCAATATACACCTTACAGAGTGGGATCGAAAATGGAACGAAACTGGTCGGGATTGGTTGGGTTGCATTCGTTGCGATGGCAGCAGCCATTCCCCTCGGACGTCGGTCCACACACCGGAGACCACACGTGCTGGTATGGGGATATGGAGTGGCCGCAGGGGCGATGATCACATCGGCGACAATATTTCTCATTCCGCAGGCAGTCGGGCAACACCCACAGTGGGGAGGAGTTGGGGTCGGATTTGGGTTGCTCGCAGGATTTGCCTCACATACCGGTGGTCACTGGTTTGCACATGCCGAGTGGCCAGTTGATCGTACAGTTGCAGAGCTAAGCGTTCATGCTCTTTCAGCGGGAGCGATTATTGGCATTATATACGGGAATTTGCCGAATCTGGGGATCTTACTTGGGCTCTCAATTGTGTCACACAAAGCCCCAGCAGGATATGCAGCAGCGGGCCGGCTCGCTGCGACTGGCCGTAATGTCTCAATAATTCTTCTCCCGGCGACAGGCGTCGGGATTGCTGCAATACTGTCTTCAATTATCGCTCTTCCGGTGGACACGATAGTAAGAGCCACTGTATTTGGATTTGCCGCTGGTGTGTTTCTCCACGTTGCAATGGATTTTCTTCCTCATTGTGAAATAGGCAGTGAAATTCACACGCTGTTATCAGCGTCAGGTGATGCGCACGCT
>KE356563.1:937654-944224 GCA_000416005.1 Haloquadratum sp. J07HQX50
ATGACGACCAGACGAGCTCGACTGATGTCCGCGACGGTGAGCAAGCACTCTCAGTCGTTCGTTCCCGACTGAGCGTTTATACAACAGTCGAGACACATCAGTTCGTCAGTGACAGTTCTCCTTCAGAGGATCTACGTGCACATGCAGCATCTGTTGATGCAGATGAATTCGTCATTGGCGTGCGAGGGCCGACCCCAACAGCTACCCTTGCCCTCGGGAGTACCACGAAACAGTTACTCACAGAGGTCAAGCGGCCAGTCCGAGCTGTACCAGTGTAAACATGAGATGAGCTCTCCGAACAGAGGACAGTGTGCTGCACCAATTTCGGTATACGATCAGAAAACGACTGATGTTCTTCCTGCGGCAAACGCAGGGATGTGACGCTCACAGTCCATACAATTTCAACTTCAACATTATTATCCAGCGCTTTTGACGTGTTTGGGTATTTACACGTGTCCTGTCATATCAAGACCACAGGTATATTCTTTGACTGTCAAAGAGTACACACCTCACATCGAACCCAATATACATGCTGGAAGCCTCAAATTTTTGACCCCTCAGCGGAATATCGCAATATGGAACAGCAAGACCATCGCCAAGGCACCACCGTGAATCATCGAGTGGCGCTGTTTGTCGATGGTCCAAACGTACTTCGAGAAGAATTTGATGTCGATCTTGATGATGTGAGACAAACAGCAGAAGAGACAGGACAACTCGTTCTCACAAATCTGTATTTAGATGAACACGCCACTCCAGGGCTCATTCAGGCCGCTGAGGCACGGGGGTTTGCTATCACTGTGACGAGTGGAGACGTCGATGTGCGGTTAGCTGTCGATTTAACAGCATTCGCTGTTGAGAAGCGAGCAGATATAATCATCATTGCATCTCGAGATACTGATTTCAAGCCTGCAATTGAGACAGCAAATCAGTACGGGATCCAGACAATCGCTGTCTCTCCAAGTGCGTTCGGCCGCTCAGATGCACTACGAAACGCTGCAAGTCGCTCACAGACACTCAATGCGAAGACAGCAGAGACTCAAGATGAAACACAGCCTCAGTTTATTGGATATGACGACCAGTGAATACAAACGGCGCACGGCTTTCGTTCAATGCAATTCGTGATAGAACATGACGGTGAGGTGTTGCCTGTCATAGACAATCACCTGCATCTGGATCCTGAGAACGGAAAAGGACTTTCAGCGGTTGATGATTTTGTCCGTGCCGGTGGCACCCACATGATTATACTCAATAAACCGTCTTGGGAGCTCGGAGTGTGTGCAACGACAGGTCAAGACTTTCAGCCGGTCTTTGAGACGACAATGCAGACAGTCGCTGCAGTGAATAAACGCCTTCCAGGAAAAGCCTGGGGTATCCTTGGCATTCATCCAGGACTCATCTCACGGTTAGTCAATGACCGGGGATTTGAGCCGACTGAGGCGGCAACGCTCATGAAAGCAGGGCTCAGGGAAGCTGCGGATTACGTCTCAGAGGGTAAGGCGCTTGGACTGAAATCTGGCCGTCCACATTATGAAGTCACGGACATGGTCTGGGAGGCGTCAAATGATGTCATGAAGGAGTCCTTTAGACTGGGAGCTCAACATGACTGTGTTGTACAATTGCACACAGAAGCGACGAAAGACTTGCAGAAGGTAGCGAACTGGGCCAAGGCCCGTGGACTTGATACTGAGCGCGTGATCAAACACTACGCAGAAGGAACGTTACAAGGGCCGACACCAAGCGTCATGAGTGATCGTGATCGCCTGTTAACCGCAGCATCAACACAAACACCGTTCTTGATGGAGACTGACTTTATTGATGACCCCGACCGCCCTGGAGCTGTGCTCGGCCCAAAGACAGTGCCACGACGAGTTCGCTGGTTACTTGAGCAGGGACATGTCGAAGCAATCAGACGTGCACATGTGAGTACTCCAGCAGCTGTCTACGATATCGATACACGGGCCACATTGGTCGATTGATTCAGTCTGTTCGGTTTCGACGGCCTCTGTGTGCTGTTTTTGCACGTATATTGGAGAAGTATATCCATGTGGATAGGTATTCAAAATATCGTATTGAGAGTGGCTGTCACCGAAAAGTCGACAAGAAAGGCCTTTGAGTACCGGCCGAAATGGTCCAGATATGACTGAGGCTGAGGAGACATATTATACCGAGGAACGCTGGCAGAATTGGTTATCTCGGGTTGAGCAAGAAGATCTTGATCCCGAGAATGAGGATTCAGCACGACTTTTGTTGAATTTGCAGGATGATGCAGCAATTGCCGTTGCGAAGATTGTCGCTGCATTCGAGGAAGGTGAGATTGACCGAGAGACGTCGCTGGATGAGGTAGAGCGTGTCCGGTCGATTGTGCTCTCTGAACCACAGCTCGATATTGATGAAAGTGACAATCGCGAGGATAAGCTGATGCTTATTGATGGTGTCCAGACCAGCCTCGTATGTGTATTCTACTCCGCAGAGGAGTTTATCATGGATGGATCAGCAGACGAAATTCCGCTGAGTGAGTATATTGATGCCGCTGTTGATGCGGAAGCAGAGGATGACATTGATGCTGCTCTTGGGTATTTGGTCCAAGCAGGAACAAGAATTATCGAGGGCGATAGTCTGGACGTTGGTGTCGTCGAGGATATCGAGTATGGGTTGGTGTCTGAGTGGGTGAATGGATTAGACAGTCTTCAAAGTGCGCTGAGTGACCCAGAGGTGGTTGAAGAAGAGTAGCTGAACTGGACCAGTAGACACCACTGAGCGGTGCATGTATCGTTTGATATTTCGACGATTGTCGGGTACGTGATTCGACAGAGACATATGGACATGTCGAAGAAGTTTCGATATGTCGAGAGCCGGAATTGATGCTATTGAGATCTGGACGGGGAAATTACAGTTAGACTTGCCTCGAACGTTCGCTCCGGTCAAAGGCAGCGATCCACAAAAGTATCTGAAAGGAATTGGGATTGAATATTCATCATTGCCAGATGTGTATGAGGATATTGTCACGATGGGTGCAAATGCTGCAAAGCAACTCCTCGATAAAGAAGAGTTGGCGCCGGCCGATATTGGGCGAATTGATGTTGCCACTGAGTCTTCATTCGATAACTCGAAGCCAGTTTCGACCTACATTGCAGGCTGTCTTGAGTCAGTTTATGAGAGCAACTTCACCCATGCAAATAAAGGGGAGCGGAAGTTTGCGTGCCTTTCTGGCACTCAAGCTATCGACGATGCATACAATTGGATTCAAGCAGGGCGTCATCGAGGGAAACCCGCTCTTGTGATTGCGACGGATACTGCACTATACGAACGGGGTGATCCCGGTGAAGCCACGCAGGGCGCAGGGGCGATTGCGATGCTTATTGACGAAGATCCTGACATCGTCTCCATATCACATTCACAGGGGTATGGGAGTGCTGACGAGACCGATTTTCTCAAGCCGAATCAACAGTTTCCAAGTGTCGATGGGAAGCGGTCGGTTCAAGTTTACCTCGCCCGCATGCGAGAGGCACTTGCTGATTATGAGTCTGTAGCTGGCAAGACCCACCCAGATGCGTTTGCTGCTGTCCCATTTCACACGCCATTCCCAGGGATGGTCCGAAAAGCTGCTTTACTAGGATATCGACACACAATACGGAATACAGATATTGAGGACGACTTAGCCAGCGATATCGGTACCCAGCCTCGAAGAAACGAATTTGATTCCAACTCGGAGTTTGATGCGGAGATGCGCACATACATGGACGGACTGAAACAGACGGAAGCATATCAGGAGTGGTACGCAGACCGTATCGAACCGACAATTCAGTTCGCGCGTCAGGTCGGAAACTGGTACACTGGATCAGTGCATATCGCTCGGTACTCGGCTCTTCACAGTGCTGCCACTGCTGGAGACTCTCTCAGTGGAGAGCAACTTCTTGTTGGTTCATATGGTTCAGGTGCAGAGGCAGAGATTCACGTCGAAACCGTCCAGCCCAACTGGAAGTCAGCCATCGAGTCAGTCACGTTCGCCGAGTCACTTGCAAGTCGGTACGACTTATCATTTGAGGAATATGAACGAATACACGATGTACATAACGCACAGAAAGAAACAGAGGTTGAACCATTTACTAACCCAGATGGAGAGTTCATTTTTACCGGATGGGGGCGAATGAATGAGCGCCGATACGAATACCGCCCACGTCAATCAGGGAATGCTTCGTAGTGAGTCTAACATCGTTCCTAATTCCTGATTGACTATCGCCAGTGAAAACCCATCTATCGTTGCCAAAGCCGGCGCATGCTCCCATAGATCGCTTTCTTCTACCCCATGCAAGATCACTGCATTAGGCGTGGGATTGACCACTCGCATAGCGACAAGCGGTGATTCTCCACGAGTGACACCAGTAAAAATGAGTGCACGAGATGTTGACTGACCATACAACCGATAGAATTCCTCTGAGGAGAGCCGTGTAATCGCCTCAATACTGTTAATCACTGTGTGTCCACTCAACCTATCTCTATTCCCTCGAACAAGCTCTGTTGCATCAATTGCCTCATACAGCGTGTCAAGTGGGATTGACGCGGGATACTCACGAAGATCTTGAACAATATCACTTTCAAATCCTGCTGAGATAACCCTCGCATACTGCCTAATTCGTCCCCCACCGCGGTTTTCATCGATAGAGAGCAGCGCCTCTACCATCCGACGGATAACCCCGATGCCAGGACTCTCACGTCGTCCACTCTCGTAGTCAGAGATAACCGAGGATGAGACATCAAGATGGTCTGCGAGTGTTGTCTGTGAAATGTCGAAATCGGTTCGCCACTTTCGGAGTGTCGCGCCAGGGTCGTCACTGAGTGTCACCTCACCTGCCATCCGGCGAGCTAAATCATCTTTTGGTACACTAGTCACGATTGCGAGCCCCAGTAAGTGCCTTTTTCGAGCGCATAGTCGGCAGCTTCGCCAGCGGTGAAAAAAACAGTATCGGAGCGCTGGTAGAATCCTACACCACAGCATTGTCAACGACGTGTAGGAGCGAGTCTTATGCTGTTCTGGGTGCCACTTCCAGATGTGCCATCAACACTTGTTCACGTCTCATTGGGACTGATTATTGGTGCAGCCGTGCTTGGAGGGCGATTTGATCTCCGCCCTGCAATCTTGATCGTTGTTCTAACCGCGCTCCCTGATATCGATGTGTTCATTGAGCCAGTGCTTTCAGGCGCACATAGATCAGTCGGACATACGGTTCTACTCCCCGTGGTTATCATTGCCATCCTGAGCTCTGGTTGGCTTGATAGGTGGCTCTCTACCTGGGATGGATCGAATGGGAAGCCGACAGCGTTCGTCGCCGTTGGATGTATGTTTGCTGCTGGGATTGTTCCTGACCTACTGGTAGGCGGAATTAATCTATTCTATCCGATTCATGACCAGTTTTACACCGTCAACGGACGTTTATTTTATTCGACAGATCGGGGGTGGGTTCAGACGTTTTTTGAACAACGACGATCACAGACTGAGCCACCGCGAACAACAGCAAATTTTGATTTCCGAACGGTGTTAGATGCAGAGCCAACAATTGGCGCTGATTCTGACCAGGGTGGTTCTCAACGTGTTGAGCGAATTTTTCCCGTCGCAATGTCGGGGTTTCGTGCGTGGCTGATTCCAGTCGCAGTTTCTATCACTGCGATCCGGCTGATGAGACCGGAGTGAGCCTATCAGATAACATTTATTCAATCGTGTTTAAACACACGTACCATGTTTAACAGGTTTCGAAATAACGGACCAGCGATACTCGTCCCCGCAGCATGGACCTTCGTTGCTCTTAGCTATCAAGGTATCACGACGGTGCGTACACTAACGATTGCCCACGGTATAATGACAGTCCTGTTGGTTCTGTTTGCAGTCTTTTCATATCGCGATATGAAACAAGGAGCACTGCGAACGTGGTGGTATGTGGTTGTGATAGGGGTTGTCGTGACACTCACCGGACTGCTCGGATTGTTGTACTCGCCACTCAATGGCACATTGCCTGCGATCGCATTAGGTGGATGGATGATATTACCAGCAGTCGGACTCATCGATACCGGCCGTCGCTCAGGGGCGGCGAAAATGACAACGATTGCCCCCGCAGTACTCACGCTTTGTGGGGCTGGGGTATTCTATCTCATGGATAAGAGTACTATGGCACAACTTGCTGGACTGACATTGGTGGGACTCGGCCAGACGATTGGAATTGCCGATGCAGTGTGGCGATATTGATTCTGGTTCCGTGTTTGCTTACTCTACTGTTCGCGTAGGTGCTCGACGATAGATTGTGGGGCAGCGCCTATGCCACCACCTTGTGCGAACGTAGCTTTCCCACCGCCTCCGCCACCAAACTCACTCGTGAGTGTGTTCACAATCTCATCGGCACCGGGAGCTGTGCGTTCACCCACAGCGAAGACGACACGTACTGACGTCCCGTCGAGAATCGCCCCATAGATTGTCTGTGGGTGTTCGTCGACTTGCTGTTTGAGAATCTCGCCGACAGTGTTTGGATCGACATCAGAGAGCATTCCCAGTTGCCAGGTGTCTCCATCTCGAGAGAACGT
>KE356563.1:945124-947717 GCA_000416005.1 Haloquadratum sp. J07HQX50
TGAACGATTAAGAACTGTGACAGGTCCAATTTCGATAGTATTTGAAACGTGTGTTCCGCCACAGGCAGCAATATCCCAGCCTTTGATTTCAACCAACCTGACAGCTGATTGATCTGTCATCACTCCTTCTTCGGTTTGTGTGTTGAACGCGATATTTTCGTTATTTTGTGCCTCACTCACAGGCACTTCACGCCAGCTCACAGGGCGTGAGTCCCAGATTGCTTGATTGGTTAACCGTTCTAATTCTACGACGTCAGCGGCGTCAACAGCGTCCTCTGTGGAGAGATCAACGCGAATCTTCTCGGGGGTGATCTCGAATCCGCCATATCCAAGCTCATTGAATAGCGTTCGTGCTGCGCCATAGAGAGTGTGGCTTGCTGAGTGCGCTCGCATGCAGTACACTCTGAATGTATCATCAATTCTGCCCGTCACTGTATCGCCGACCGCCAATTCCGGTTCTGAGCGGAGATGGTGAATGATCGATCCATCAGATTTTGCTACCATTTCCACAGTTACGCCGCTGATAGTTCCCCGATCAGCGGGCTGGCCTCCACTTGCCGGATAAAAGTAGGTCTCAGACAGTTGCACTGTGTTATCTTCGATCGCAGTTACTTCAGCAGTGAACTCCCGAATATCAGGTTTCTCCGCTGCTTGCGGGTACATGCTTGCTAGCACTCCTTGCGAGTAATATAATTCACCGACTCAGATTCTTCGAGTCTAAAGCATGAGTGTTCAGTTATGAACTGGTCTCACTCTTTTGACGAAGCGTCACAGAGAGTCGCGATTCGAGTGTGCGAATGACGGTGCCACCAATCCCAGCCCGTGTGGCACGCCCTTGCTCGACCGCCATTATTTCTGCCTTCTCAATACCTAGCTCAGTTGCGAGTTCTTCGACAGTGAGTCCAGCCTGCTGGCGTGCTGATTCAGCCTGCTCGCCGTAATCAGATACTAAATATGGGAGCTGATCTGACTCATATTCCGTGCCGCCCTCTTCCCAGTGCGTTGAATCACCAGTCACTTGATCATACATTTGTGCCTGGTTTTGAGCTGTGCGCTGACGGCGGCTAGTCTCAGTTGTAGACGCATCAGAGCGGGACTGACTGTGAGTCTGTGCATCGTCGTGGGGAGCACATTCAGTGCAGACGTGAAGTTTCGCCCCGGCAACGTTTGCGAGTTCGAGTGAGTCTGTGGCTTCTCCACAGAGCTCACAACTACTTCCCTCGCTGCTGCCACCGCTGGACTCAGTGGAATATTTAGTCATGTATGTGTTCAATTGGTGTATCGATTTAAATAGTGTGCGGCCACCTACGACGTATTCTAATGCGTGGGACCGGATTTGAACCGGCGGACCCCTATGGGACAGCGCCCTCAACGCTGCGCCGTTGGCCTGGCTTGGCTACCCACGCTCAAAGAGGATAAATTGCGTCTCAGAATAATCCCAGGTTTGTTAAATGCGTTTCCTTTCACTGACAGTGGCGAAGTGAGGATAACTACTGAACTCACTGGCAAATCATAGATACGCCGCACTATCGACTGCACAACTCAAGGATCAGAGTTGGTTCTTTATATCTACAGGTGGGACAGGACGAGTACTTTGGGATCGTTCCCGATTGGAAATCTTCGATTTCAGTTCCTGTAACGCTGCTTTGGGTCTCAAGCCACTTCAGTTGACTCCAAGGCAGTTCACTATCTATGTGATAAGAGACAGCAGCAAGATACTGGAGACTTAATATCTGTATCTCATTATGAGAAGTATGAATCAGCAGACGCTCGGGGCGGTCTCGGCCGAGCACGAGACGTTACGCGATCCGGACTCACTGCTTCAACGGGCTAATCAATTTGGCAATCCTGACCGAGACCAACACTTCTTGATTGATGAGCGAGTCGTTAACCGAATTCCAGGTTATCTTCCAGCAACAGTGGACTTGTCACATATTTTGGAGATCGGCGGTGGGACAGGAATACTGACTGACCGGCTTTTAACAGTCGCTGACACGGTAACCGTTATTGAAAAGGATAGTGAATTAGTTAGCTTCCTTCAGACGGAATTTGAGACGGAGATTTCTGCCGGGAGGCTGGATATCATACACGACGACGCACTGACAGTGTCTCTGCCAGACTTCACTGCCTGTGTCTCAAATCTACCGTATAGTATCTCTACACCTATCACATTTCGGCTCTTGCCAGAGCAACGACCGCTCATACTGATGTACCAAGCAGAAGTTGGTGAACGACTGGCTGCAGATCCAGACACCGAGAGTTACGGACGGCTCTCTGTCGGTGCGCAACACTTCGCAGATGTTGAACCGATTGAGTCAGTACCATCATCTGCATTCTCACCTCCGCCAGCTGTCGAGAGCGTTGTTATGCGATTTGTCCCGCAGGAGCCGAGTTACACCGTCAGTGATGAAGAGCGGTTCTTTGACTTTGTGAAGGCACTATTTACACAGCGACGCAAGACCGTTCGGAATGCAATTCGAAATACCACACACATATCGAACATAGAACGGGCAGGTGAGGTGTTGGCTGAAATTGACTCATCGTATCTCTCGAAACGACCAGAGAAGCTCACACCAGGGGACTTCGCATATCT
>KE356563.1:948598-952954 GCA_000416005.1 Haloquadratum sp. J07HQX50
AGAAAGTCATGAATTATGCTGAGACGCGTGGATTCGATTATACAAAGCTCATCGAAGAGTCATACCCGTTTGAAACGCTCACTGTCGTACAGTTGAATAATAACCTGTAGGCATATTTATCTATAGGAAATATTAAGCCGCGGCATTACCAACCATCATTCGATGGAAAATCTCATTGCGACAAGCCCTGGGTTATTCCCCTTACCCGACTGGGCAAAGTCAGAACTATCCTCGCTCAAGGGACATCAAAAGAGTGATTTGATTACCGGCGACGAGCCGGAGGAAATAGAACGAATATATACTGAGGCTCGCAGTGAAGCAATCACAGAGCAGCAAAACGCAGGGCTCGACCGGGTAGTTGAAGCGCAAGTAAGGTGGGATGATATGCTTGCGCACCCCCTAACGCTGAATGATGCGGTTGAGACTGGTGGTATCGTCCGGTATTACGATAACAACAATTTCTATCGTGACCCACAGATCAGCGATGAGTTATCACACTCAGGGGACGTCGCAGCCGAACTGACTGCTGCGACGGAGCTGATTAAAGAGACTCCGCTTCAGACAGTGATGCCCGGGCCTTATACTTTAGCTCAGCTATCCTCAAACAGATTCTACGAGAATGACAAAGAGCTGCTCTCAGCGACTGCTTCGTACTTAGCCAGGGAAGTCGCTGAATTTCCGGACCATGAGACACTCTATTTACTGGAACCGTCATTGGTGAGTACACCGCCAAATGATGAAATCGCTCCATTTGTTTCGCAGAAGCTCAGTGAAGTCTCTGCTGCATCAGGTGGAGATGTTGTCATACACACATATTTCGGCGCGCTTAACGAGAAGACATATGCATACCTAATGGACGCAACAGTTGATGCACTTGGATTCGATATCGTCGCTGGGGACCGTGACAAAACGCTGTATAATGTCACTGAGTATGGGGTAACTCAGAATGTCGCACTCGGCGTTGCTGATGGGCAGAACACGCTCGTCGAATCACCAGAAACATTATATGAACGAGCAGAGTGGTTCTGCTCGCAAGTACCAGCTACAGAATTCAACGACGTGTATATCTCAACAAATACTGAGCCGTTTTATTTGCCAGTGAACAAACATCGTCAAAAACTCGCTGCACTGGCTACTGCAACGACGATCAGTGGGGAGGTTGAAGTCTAATGGCTAGAAATACAAATAATCGATCACAGTTCCGACCGAGTGAATATCCACACGATCATTTTCTGCTCACAACGGTCGTTGGGAGCTATCCAAAACCAAAGTGGTTGAATCGAGCGCATGAGCTGGTCGAGGATGCAGACACAGAGTTTGATGAGGCTGATCTTGAAGAAGCACTTGATGATGCTGCGCGGGTGATGACAAACGAACATGAGAAGTGTGGGTTGGATACCGTCGTAGACGGCGAAATGCGTCGTGAGGAGATGGTTGAGCACTTCGCAGAACAGATACCAGGATACGAATTTAATGGGCCAGTAAAAGTATGGGGATACAATTACTTTAATAAACCATCGGTCGTCTCCTCGGTTGAGTATGACAACTCATGGCTCGTTGATGAATTCAATTTTACCGATAGTGCCGCCTCACAGCCGGTGAAAGTACCGATTACAGGTCCGTATACACTGGCGCGTTGGTCATTTAATGAGGCATATGAGTCTGAAGAGACACTAGCATACGAGCTGGCAGATCTTGTCAACCAAGAGGTTGAGCGGCTCGTCGACGCAGGTGCTCGCTACATCCAGATTGATGAGCCTGCATTAGCTACGACACCAGATGATCATGCTGTTGTTGGTGAATCACTCGAACGTATTGTCTCGGGCATTAGCGATGATGTTCGTATCGGTCTACACGTGTGCTATGGGGATTATTCGCGGATCTATCCCGAAATAAATGAGTTCCCAATTGATGAGTTCGATATTGAATTGTGTAATGATGGATACGAGCAGATTGATGTGTTTAAGCAACCGTCATTTAAACCCGATCTTGCACTCGGTGTAGTAGATGCTCACGATGGGAATGTCGAGTCTGTTGGCGAGATCAAGCAGAACATCAAGCGGGGGTTGGAGGTCGTTCCAGCATCAAAACTGACTATCTCACCAGATTGTGGACTGAAGCTGCTGCCACGCGAGGTGGCGTATAAAAAGATGGATAACATGGTTGAAGCGGCACGAGCGGTCGAATCTGAACTCGATGCGGGAGACGTAGAAGAAATTGCACTGACTAAGGTCTAAGGAGTAACTACTTTTATACCGTACTCTGTACCTTATTTTAAACCGATACTGTGGGCATACACGATTATCCTCTCAAGTGAACCGCCTCGGGGTCAAGTGGTTCGAGACGCAAGGCGTCTCGTTATCACGGAAGACTGAGTCTTCCGTACGACCCCGAGGCTTCCCGTGGATTAGTCGGACACTCCCACGTGACTATCGGCCTGATAGCCTCGAACGGTCGGGGCGTCCACAGCCCCCGATGCCTGCCGTCGCACCTTCCGAACAACGGGAAGGTTGTTGAGAGCAGGCACATTCCAGTCCTGATGCTTCCTGATGCCTTTCACGGCGATGTTGACGCTTGCACCACGCCACGGTCACTGTGGTCTTGATGGGAACACGACCGACAGTTGAACCGCTTCTTGTTGCGGTTCGCACGCTCCGTATGCCCGCACATCGGACACCGCTGACTCGTGTACTCGGGGTTAATCCATCCAGTTGGAATCCCCTCGAACGACGCTTTGTACGACGTGTAGTATTGAAGAGCGCGGAATGGGAGGTGGTGCAAGCGTCGGTTCATCCGCGTGCCGTAGTCGATACTGTCACGCATCTCTTTGAGGTCTTCACAGACAATACACGGCTTCTCAAACTGACGGCTCCACTCCACGATGTGCCGACTCACCTTGTGGAGTCGGTCGCGGACAACCCGTTCCTCACGCCCTTCCAGCGTGTCGTGGATACTCTCTTTCCCCGCGTTCTGGACACGCTTCCGCATCGTGAAGTAGCGGTGACGCTCGAATTTGATTTCGGGAAAGTCGATAACCAACGTGTCCTCGACGCCATCTTCGGAGAGTGCGGTGAGAGCCACGTTGTCCTCATTCACGTCCACACCGACGACAGTCCGCGAATCCTGCTGGTCTCGAACGGTCTGCTCAGTGTTGGTCACGTTGACGTGCAACTCGGCATTCTCGTTGTGGAACAGGGCTTCCGCCGTCCCAACCTTCGACTCATCGCTTTCGAGTGCGGTCTTGAGAATGTTGAGGTGGGTGTCACTCCCTTTGAGAACCCCCTTGACATGCTTGTAGGGCTTCGCGCTGATTCGGAACGCTACGTCGCCATCGTCGGTGAGAGACAGGTTGTACCCTTCCTCGTAGTTCGCTCGAAGCGGGTACGCACCGTCCTTGGTGTGGCTCGGGAGTCCGAAGTCGTCGTACTCGTCGTAATTCTCCATCGCACCGAGGGCTTTGGCAACGACGCGCTGAGTCGTGTTCTTCACGAGGTTGGCATCGTCGAACACGCGGTCGGAGATGGCGTCCCAATCCACGCCCTGTTTGGCGAGGCAAATCGTTTCGTTGTACACTCGACGGGCTTCAAGTGTGGCGTCGTACAGCAGGCTCTCGTTGTCACTCTGGATGTCGAGTTGGAAGTCCAGCGTCTTGACGAGAGCCTGTGTGTCGGTCATTCTTCAGATTCGTTGAGCCAGTCGTTGACGAGTCCACGCACTACATCGGACTTGGTTTCGTCAACCTCGATGCACTTCTTCGAGAACTCCTTGTACACATCGTCCTCGAAGTCTACGGACAGTCGTTTCGTCATCTCACATTCTTACTTAGATACTGAAATACTTAATTCTTGCCCACGTATTGTTTGTATGGGTGAGAAGCGGTCGAACCACACGGTGTACAACGTTAACTACCACTTCGTGTGGTGTCCGAAGTACCGCCACGCGATTCTCGAACCAATCGAGGACTCGCTGGAAGCAAGTTTCCGCGAGGTGTGCGACGAGTACGGCTACGAGATACTGTCGTTGCACATCTCGCCAGACCACGTACACCTGTTCTTGTCAGCCCACCCGAAGCACTCTCCAAGCGAGATTGTGCGAACGGTCAAGAGCATCACGGCGCGGGAGATGTGGAAACAACACGAACAGTTCTTGAAAAGGTATCTGTGGGGCGGTGGGTTCTGGGAGCAGTCGTACTACATCGCAACGGCGGGACAAGTATCAAGCGAGACGATTGAACAGTATATCGAACGTACAGAACACGTCTGAGTGTCGGCTTCACCCTCTCGGGGTCAAGCCCCGAGGCACTCGCCTTGTTTATCTGTAGACATGACCGAGTTCTCAGAGACTATGTTATCCTGT
>KE356563.1:953694-957820 GCA_000416005.1 Haloquadratum sp. J07HQX50
CAAGATCGAGACCAAAGTCTCCTCGAATCGTGCCGGGAGCAGACTCTGCTGGATCTGTTTTTCCCACCATCGATCTCACCTGTCTTGTCGCATCAGCCCCTTCTAAGACCATGGCCATCACTGGACCCGACGTGATGAACTCAACCAAGTCATCAAAGAAGTCCTTTTGACTGTGCTCTTGATAGTGCTCCTCAGCACGTTCACGGCTCAAATGAACGAACTTTGAGGCGACGATTTTTAATCCACGCTGTTCAAATCGCGTGATAATTTCTCCAATGAGCTGGCGGTGAACTCCATCTGGCTTTATCATCACGAAAGTGCGCTCCTGCGTCATTCTCAGCTGCCGTCCTCAGTTCCTCCAGCCTGTGTCCACTCAAGATCTCGTGGCTCACGACCAAGTTGGTAGTTTTTCTCAGCTTTCGAGTCCTTGAAATACAACACAGTTCCATCGTTCTTGACGAGCATTGTTCCTGTTCCCGGTTCAATTTCCTCACCAGAAAAATCGCAGATACGTGTCTCAGCCATCAGTTATCGACCTCCAATTGAGTCTGCATCGCGCTGTGTCTCACGCAACTGTAGAACATCACCCTCCCGAACTGGGCCAAGTACATTCCGGGTGATTATGCGGCCTTGATTCGTCCCTTCCCGGATTCGGCATTTCACCTGCATTGCCTCGCCGTGCATTCCAGTTTTGCCAACGATTTCAATCACCTCTGCAGATGTCGAATCGTTGGTCGTCTCTTCGGCACTCATTCTGGATTACCGAAGTTCCTCTACTTTTCAGCAATCTCTTCGACTTGGCGGTCTGACTCGCCACCGTCGATAATTGCTGCGGCAGCAGAGCCGACTTCCAGACCAGCAGCTTGGCCAATCTGCTCCTGAGTTTCGACGAAGATAAATGGAATACCTTTTTCATCAGCCAACTCAGGCAAATGCATGACAATCTCCTCAGGTGTGACATCTTCGGCGACTAAGACCAAATCTGCTGTTCCACGCTCGACTGATTTGGTTGTCTCGTTCGTTCCTTTCTTTACGCTTCCGGTATCTCGTGCCACCTCAAGTGCCTCGAGAGCATCGTCTGCGAGGTCGGTGGGTACATCGAAGTCTACGTATACTGGCATGTATATTCACCATCCTGTTCCCGGGCTCGACTACCCCACCGATTGTTTAGCAAATTTCCTCCGATGGAGAGCATCATCAACCCCGGACAGGGTCTACTCATAAATTTACTGGCCTGCATAAAAGGGCTTTCAATAGCGTTCTTCCGTGGTATCGCGGCACACAATATGTCATGGTACCGATATCGGAGCATAATTTGATATCGGTTAATCGAGAACGACTCAGTCGAGAAACTATACACTTCCAACATCGAAACTACGCTGTTTGTGTTCGAATTATTTGCGATGGCACACAGGTCGAGCACCATCCCAGGTTAATCGAAGAGAGAGTACTGACAGGAGATACACGGGTTGTCTCAATCGTACTCAAATAGACAGCACTCTCAAGTGTGTATTTCAACAGAGAAAACGATAAGCCCCAGCTCTTTCGCCTCCTCGAATTTCTGCCACGGAAGTCTGCAGTTTGATTCATCAATCTAATTTCGATGTGCTTCCAGACGCCGTTAGAGTGTGTTGTTTCAGCGGTTACGAATGAGTCCAATAAACGACTGATGGTCGTGCTGAATGCTCTGTGTGATCATCAACGCGAGCGAACCCAATCCGCTCGAACTGTACGACTGTGTCAGGTGACGTCTGGTGAAAATCAGGTTCAGCGACCCCAGAAACGGTCCCCTCAGGGGTATGCATCTCGACTGGAATTGCACTTTCTGTATCCACCCAGTGGATAACGTCGACAGCACCTGATTGGACTACCTCTAATTCGTCGCCAGTGGGAATGAGCTGATCGCCGGTACGACGAACACACCCCAACGATTTCAGCCAAACCCGCTCGCCCTCTTGTGGTACGTCTGCAGACTCGATTTGAATAGAGTCTCCAACAGGGATTGTCCGAGTACCCCGG
Source organism: Haloquadratum sp. J07HQX50 (assembly GCA_000416005.1). Lineage (GTDB taxonomy): Archaea > Halobacteriota > Halobacteria > Halobacteriales > Haloferacaceae > Haloquadratum. The sequence goes on from KE356563.1 coordinate 955,714, forward strand.
TCTGCGTCTGGGTGCAATGGAGGTGTTGCGTGGGGTGGACCATCACTGAACGAAAATGCTGTACCGTCCCTGATCATGAAGTATCGATCTGCGTCTCGATCAACCTGACTACGGTTGTTCGCATAGATCGACGACATTGAGAGCTCAACATTATTCGTTGAGGTGCCGAGCTCATTCATTGCCTCAACTATTGCGTCACCTTTGATACCACGTCGGCGCAGACTCTGTATTGTCGGAGCACGAGGATCTCCCCAGCCATTCAATCTACCTGCTTCGATTTCTTGTTTGATTGTAGACGTCGAGAGTGCTATATCATATGCATCGACTTGGATATGCCCCCAGTGAACGACTTCTGGATAGTCCCACTCAAGATAATCGTAGAGAAATTCTTGCCGTTTGGCCGAATCTTGGAGATCAATGCCGCGAATAATGTGTGTGACACCAGTCAGGTGGTCGTCAATCGCTGATTGAAAATCGAGCATTGGCCAGCACCGATATTCAGAGGCAGACTCTCTGGGATGAGGAGTATCGATTTGTCGAAATCCAACCCAGTCGCGGAGTGCCGGATTTTTATGATTAATGTCAGTTCGAATCCGCAACACCATCTCACCAGCTGTGTACTCTCCGGCGACCATTCGTTCGAACTCTTCCTGCGTTTTCGTGACTGACTTCTGCCTGTGAGGACAGGACTCAGCATTATTCTTTAGTGCTGAAAAGTGTTCACCGCTACAGGAACACGTATACGCCCCTTCTGCGGCGATCACCTCACGAGCATGTTCATAGTAGGTTTCCAGCCGGTCAGATGCATAGATGACGTCATCTGGTTCAAATCCGAGATAATTGATATCATCTAAAATGGCATCATAGGCATCAAGATCTGGTCGTTTTGTCTCAGGATCAGTATCGTCGAATCGCACGATAAATGAGCCGTCGTAGCGGTCCTTGTACGTCCCAATAACTGCTGGCATGCGACCGTGTCCGATATGCCACGGTCCATTCGGGTTTGGTGCTGCGCGCATTCGAACTTGCGACGTGTCACCAGGTAATGCAGGCAGAGTATGTGTTGGTTCATCGGACTCGACTTCGAGTTCTGCGAGTGCCTCAGGCGCCGTCTCCTCAAGATGTGCACGCCGCTCTGTAGGAGTTTGTGAATTCACATCCTCAACGACATCAGAGACTACTCGTGAGACTTTTCCTCCTTGCGAGCGGAACTCAGGGTTCTCACTCATCAAAGGACCCATTACTGCGCTCACTTCTGCTGCGCTTTCGTACTTTACTGCATTCAGTAGCGCGTGTTTTTCAGCAGCTTGACGGATAGCACGTTGTAACTCATCATCCATCATTCATATCTGCGTATTCGCCAGTAAAAATAGCCTCGCTTCAGGTCAAATGAAAATTAATATTGACGGGTGATAAAGAAGTCTGCGATATCCGCCAGCAGTGAGCGGGGTTTATTATCAGGGAGTACTGTCAGGTGGCCTTTTGCGTTCTCAACTAATTCTGTCGCTTTCTCACTTGCATAGGTGATTGAACCAGTTGAACGTAGAGACTCCACTGCAGCATCAATATCTGCCTCGGATACCTCGCTCACACGTGTCTCTGGGACGAGGGCATCGACATCTGTCCCGTGCTTTCGAGCATGCAGTGTGATGAGCGTCTCTTTATCCTCAACGAGATCCGACCCACGCTGTTTGCCGAGTTCCTCTGAGGGGACAGTGAGGTCTAACACATCATCCTGGATCTGAAACGCACACCCAGCATCGATTCCATATCGATACATCGCTTGGATGGTTTTGTCGGATGCGTCCATAAGCATCGCTGTCGTTGCTGCTGCAGCACCATAGAGGACTGCGGTCTTGAGCTCAACCATTTCCAGATACTCTACAGGAAGCACCTCTTGTTGTCGCTCAAATTCGACATCTAAGGCCTGTCCCTCACAGATTTTCGTGCACGTCGTTGCCAGACGGTGGACAGCTTTCGTTCCGTTCGCTGGGTCTGCACCTGTGCTTGACATGAGTTCGAAGGCCTTCGCATAGAGGGTATCACCTGCTAAGATAGCGGTCTCAGTGTCATACTGCTGATGCACTGCTGGCACACCTCGCCGGAG
>KE356563.1:960040-967422 GCA_000416005.1 Haloquadratum sp. J07HQX50
TGCTCGTGTCACTGATTCTGAGCCCCGATTAGTCTGTGACGGTCGGCGTGGTCGGCTTCTTTGATGAGGACACCGAGTCAGTTGCCACTTTCAGCGCACGAGTCCTTGGGCAACACAGTTGAGCAAACTCGTGTCGGCCTCAGGAGTTCACTCGTGGATTGTCTCGTTGATTCGGCATCATGCAGTGCGATACGACATAATAAAGTCTCATATCCCACTCTACAGAGAGAGCAAGGCGAGTGTCTCGGCTTTGTTCTCGATTGGAAGTCGAAGACTTCCGTTCCCGTCATGACGCTCTGGGTCTCGAGGCAGTTCACAGAAGTACAACTCGAGTGTCTCGAAGTCAGACCAAAATCTGTGTCGTGACGACTTTGAGACCGCCTTTTAAATCACCTGTTCTCAAGATGTTCACACAAGCGATCATTTGATATGACTGCTTTTCGACGTTCTGCATGAGCTAATACAGTGGTCTCGACAGGAGAGCACACGCGGCTCCGTAGTCACATGTATATCGCCAACATGTCGTCTGTTAGTCTTTTGTGGGCACTGCTTCGGCACATTTATATTTGCGACCAAACGCGGATGTGATATGAGTGGACGACCCCTTGACGTGCTTGAAGCTGCTCTGGAGGATACGGTGACCATTACGTTGAAAGATGGAACACGCTACGTTGGGGAATTACAGGGGTATGATCAGCATATGAACGCGGTGTTGGACCCACCAGCATCAGCAGATTTGACAACTGAGCAGGCTAGCTACGTCGCTGTTGAAGACACAATGATTATACGCGGCGATAACGTGGTTTCAATCAATCTATGACCGGTGCAGGAACTCCAAGCCAAGGGAAGAAAAACAAAACGACCCATGTGAAGTGCCGACGGTGTGGAGAGAAGTCATATCACACGCGAAAGAAGGTATGCTCTTCATGTGGGTTTGGGAAGACGGCAAAACGAAGAGATTACGAATGGAGTTCGAAGACGGGCGATAATTAAGCCGGCTTCATTCTGACACTGATCGGTATCATTCAAACTCCCACGAGAGGTATCCACGGAGAGCGAGTACCTTGTGGCAAGAAATCTGTGACGTGACGGTAAGGCCCTCCGATTCTCGAAGCACGTACCGAGGCAAAGCCCGCTGAAGGAAGTATCAAACTACAAGATGTGGCGTGAAACAACGAGTATAAACCATATTGAACGCCTCCATATGAGGCGGTCGTTCGATGGGTTCGAGACGTGGTTCCTCTCAAAATCGGTTACGTGAGCCACGACGGCAGTTTTCATGACTTGAGATCGAGCGGATTTTGCGTTCGGGCATGAACTCCAGGTGACTCGCAAGAGAAGCTCGGAGAGAATTTGCCTGATGCAACACAAGATGGCGAAGTCTTCGTGATGACTTCAAGTTCGTCTCCCAAATTGGTTATCCCTGAGAGACTTCACATCCTGCATATATGTGATATATAGGATTTCAGTGAGATGTTCTTCATCAAAAACCGGCAAGAAAAATATATCCACGGGGTTTTTGACATCTCGGCCTGCATTTATTAACATGCCCAACGGGCGGGAGTTACCCCCGACACCCGGACGAGAAACGGCTGAATCGGATTCTCACGAACACGATACTGATCATCCGACTGAAAAATGTGGAGTGGTTGGTGTGGCGTTTGCAGACCGAGAAGCTGCACGCCCGCTGTACTACTCGTTGTATGCGCTTCAACATCGCGGACAGGAGTCTGCGGGTATTGTCACACATGATGGCTTTCAGCAGCACAGCCACGTCGGTATGGGACTGGTTGGTGATGCATTCCAGGCAGACGACCTAAACAGATTAACAGGTGGAACTGGTATCGGACACGTCCGGTATCCAACGTCTGGAGGCGTGAATACGTGTTGTGCACAGCCATTTTCGGTTTCGTTCAAATCCGGGTCGTTGGGACTTTCACACAACGGAAACTTAGTCAATGCAGATGAAATTCGAGACGAACTGGAGTCGCTTGGTCATGCATTCACCTCAACCGGAGATACGGAGGTAATCGCACACGAACTTGCACGAAATCTATTAGAAGCTGATCTTGTCCGGGCGATACGACGAACAATGAGTCGCATCCACGGATCGTACGCCTTGACCATCATGCATGATGAAACAGTCTTCGGTGTCCGCGACCCAGAGGGAAATCGCCCGCTATGCATCGGTGAGATGGAGGATGGGTACGTCTTAGCATCAGAGTCGGCCGCGATTGACACTCTCGATGGCTCACTCATTCGGGACGTCCGACCGGGTGAATTGGTTGTACTTGAATCCGATGGGTCAGGATACGAGTCGTATCAGCTTGTTGATGATGTATCGACTGCGCACTGCTTTTTTGAACACGTCTATTTTGCCCGTCCTGATTCGGTTATTGATGATACTTTAGTATATGAAGCACGCCGAAATCTTGGCAGAGAGCTTTGGCATGAACACGGAATCGAGACCGATGTTGTGATGCCAGTCCCAGACTCTGGCCGTGCATTTGCATCTGGATACGCTGATGCAGCGACAGAGTTTCGAGTTGATGGCACCCCTCGGGCATCGGATGCCGAAACGATTGAATTTGCTGAAGGATTGATGAAAAATCGATACGTTGGTCGAACATTTATTATGCCGACACAGGATGAGCGTGAACAAGCGGTTCGACTCAAACTGAACCCAATCAAAAGTACGATTGAAAACCGCTCAGTGACGATTATTGATGATAGTATCGTTCGAGGGACGACTTCAAAGCAACTTGTGTCTTTACTTCGAGATGCAGGTGCCAAGGAGGTACACGTAAGAATAGGTGCACCAAAGATCGTTGCGCCGTGTTATATGGGTATTGACATGGCGTCGCGAAATGAGCTTATTGCAGCGAATAAATCTGTCGACGAGATTCGTGCTGCTATTGAGGCTGATAGTTTAGGATATCTCTCAATCAACGCAGTTTCGAAAGTTTTGGACGAGAGCGAGTCCGAGCTCTGCCTTGGATGTGTCACCGGAGAATATCCATACGATATTGAAGGAGAACGGACCGATAGAGAGGTGGACCGCCCACAAATTGGCGACGCGGGGTCAACTCCAACCGGAGCCGATGACTAACCATCTCAAAAACGGTCTACTCACTCGGAGCCACGAACACATTATATTTCAGATCATTTTCACGGATTTCCTCGAGAATCCGTTCGGCTAATATCTCAGCGGGATTGTGCAATCCAGTAATTCGTTGTTCGATCTCAGAGAAAGAGCTAAATGGTCCCCGCTTTCGCTGGTCAAGAATGTCGTTACGGAGTTTCTTTCCAATTCCTGGGAGCAGATTTAATTGGTGTAATCTAAGAGTAATCGGTTGGGCTTCGTTGTAAAACGAGACGAATCGATCCTCATCGCTCTGAATAATCTCCTCAACAGCATATTTCAGCTCATTTTGTCCTGTTGTCGACAGAGCATCGTACCCAACTTGCCTGAATCCGTCGACTGCTTTTCGTGCCTCAGTTGGGCCAATAACGACACGATCACCGATTGAAACATCTGCATCAGTTTCGAAAGTAAGTTGGTAGAGTCGGAAGTCCTCCTCTTCGATACCATATGCTATCGGCTCTTGCTGCGATCGCGGGCGGTCTGGATTCGTCTGTCCATGCGGGATATGATCCAAGATGATTGCATGGCGGTGGTCTGCCGACTCATCATCACTACTCTTCTCGGAGTCACCACTCTCACTCGCAGTCATGACAAATACTACACAAAGAACTTATTTAAACAGTAGGTCACTCACAGGTAGCGAGCAACGACATCTAAGATGTCGTCAAGTTCTGTCCCATCCAATGCATATCGTTCATGTGCATATACAGAACGGAGTTCATCGCGGCTCTGTGGTTTGAGGTCGGCAATTTTGATTGCAGTCTGTGAGTCGACTTTCTCGAAATCAGCTAGCTCCTCCACGAATGTGCGGGATTCCTCTGGATCTAGTAACGCGAACCGGTTGACATGCTCAATTGCCCGTGCCAATTCATATCGAAGGTCTCTGTCCGGGTCGGCAGCGCGCTCAGCTTCGACGTCTTCAAGAAGGACCTTTATTTCAGCTACTGTCTGATAGTCTTGCCCAATCTTCTGTTTAAATATACTCATCAGATGATAGATTATTGTTGGGCGCGAAGATGTGCTGGCCGTGCGATCAAGATTTTCTCTTTACCGCCATCAACAATTTCGATCTTGTAAGCGCGGCCCTGTGTACCAATTACCTCGCCAGTGTGACCATTAAACCGGGGGTGGAATCGCCCTGCCTGAGTACTTGGGTCAATTGTCAGGTGGACTTTCTGACCAACTTCATATTCTTGAATCGCTCGTTGTGGTGGAGATGTACCGCGGTCTCGCGGTGAGTTGGAGAGTTTACCACGTGTTCCTTGCAGAGGTCCATTAGAGCTAGGCATTGTAATGTTATATTGTACTGTTGAGATAGTAATAAAAGACACGTTCTATGTATCACCAACGGTGCAGTTGCGACTGGGATCGGTTTGATTAAGATTTCAAATATCAGTGCACCCTGACCGTGTTGGATTCACTTTTCGAGTATGCTCACCTGTGTTCTTCATGTTGAGAGAGAGCAGACGAGTCGTGCCGGGAAATATGTGCTGGGTTGTCTGAATCGTGTTTGTCTCTTCCCAGTAGTTACCAGCGAGCAGATCACTGATACTGCACATCTTCATCGACACATAGCTAAAGGGATAAATCAGATGCAGGTGTAAGGATTGATATGTCACAAGACCACAGCCGAGCAGTCGAACAACCGCAGAGTCCTAAAGCTGGTGATGACTCGGATACCGATCTGAGTTCACAATTAGAGACGTTCGGGGCAGGTGTGACAATCTGTATTCTAACAGGTGCTAGTATTGGCGTGGCTGCCATGTGGTTCTTAGATAGTAACAGTGCCCTTCCGCTGTTGATCGGATTGGTGGGGGGTTCATGATTTCACCGCTACTCGGTATCCTCCTCCTTCGAGTGTGATTCTTCAACTGAGCACCTCAACAGTGCATTAGTCTCGTACTCATTTCGCCTCTATCACGTCTATCAATTGGTGTTCGTCGAATAGGCAGTGTGGTGGTGAGGCTACAGTGAAAGATCACATACCACACTTTGATGCAGTAATTTCATTCATATTCAACAGCATAGCGGGGAAAGTGACGTTTGTGCTGGTCTGTCACAAATCAAGACAGAAGATCTCGAAAGAAGTGCGAAGGCTATATTCTACCGACGTTTTCAACGGTCACACTCTCGACAGTCTGAACGCCCGCAAATGCCTCTTCAACGGCCTCAGTTCCCCCTGCATCATCAGGAACGATCACAGTCGGCAGCAACGCAACTAAGCCAAAAGCCACATCATCGCGCTCGAATCCATTTATTTTCGCACCTTCAGGCAGTGAGTCTTCGAGCGTTTCCTGTAGTTCATCTAAGTCAATGTCAGGGCTATCAGGCATGACTTTGATTTTAGCGGCGACTTTGCCCATCGCTATGGACCCAAGAATCCACATTCGGGGCACTCATATAGATTGCTCTGTTTACGACACTTGCCGCATCGAGAGATCTCTTCGCCACACTCTGGACACTTGAAGCTCGCAGCAGAGAGTCCCGAAATATTGATTCCACAGGACACGCACTGCTTTGTCTTTTGTTCGTCAGTCTTGCTCATACAATTTCAGACCTTACGCCGACGTTTAATCGTTTTCTTTCCCGAGCAGTCGAAAAAGTATATGAACTTACCCAAGTGCAACAGGCCCCAGTAAGACAGCCATCAAATGGACACGACGGGCGCGGACCCGCGGGGGAACGAGTCCGATCACTGTTGAAAATAGAAAGACGCCTCCTCCCAGCAAGCCAGCAAACCCCACTGAGAGTATGATAAGCAAGCCTAATACCAGTAGTACAAGAGGGCGTCGTGGGAGTCGTCGGACGATATCGAGATAGAGGTCACCAATCGTGACCAGTATTGCAATTCCGAGAGCAGCGGCTACCACAGTGATAATGAGCATCGAAACTAACCCAGCAGGGAGAGAACCTCCACCGAGTTCCGAGAGTGCAACTGTTACGCCACTTCGAGGCGAGCCTAAGACGGCGAGTGAAGCGACTGCAAAGACCGCTGTTGCCGTGTCTGCACCGCTCGTTGCGACTACATAGGTTCGATCAGCACCTTGTCCGGCTACCCCACTTCCACCCGCACCACCAAGTGCTAAAACAGCAGCAACCCCGGATGAGACGCCAGGCAAATATCCAACAAGTGCGCCACCGCCAGTCCCAGCAAGCGCTGCCCGGACAGTCGAGAGTGGCGAAAGAGACAATTGCTCATGTGTTTGTGGGGGGATCTCACCGTCAGCTGTGAGCGCATCAAGGAGCACTGGTGCGCCAAACAGACCAGCAAAGATTGGGCCTAACATGGAGGCTGAACCGTCGGGAGCAAGAATACCTGCGGCTGGAAGATCAAGCGCCAGGAATCCGAGTCCTGAAGCAATACAAAAACAGATGATTCCACCACCTCGGGATCGCCATGTCGGTTCCATAATGACGAGTGCGCCTGCGATACCCAACAGTAGGAATGGTAATATTTCTCGGAGAAGTTCCTGCTGTGAGGCGATTATCCATGACAGTGGCACCGCGCCTATGAGTGCAGCAGTCAGGGAAATGCCACTCCCGAGGGCTGAAAGTCTAATTGCCTCTCGGCCATATCCCTGCAATACAAGCCGGTGCCCGGGAAGAGCACCAGCCGCAGTAGCGGCCTCTGGAACACCGAGGACTAAGCCAGGAATTACTGAAAGAAATGTGTGCACGATGCCTGCTGATATGACAGCCGCCCCAACAGCTACTGCAGGTCCGGAGAGTGTCGGCGCAATTCCGACTAATAAGAAGGCGACACTGTTGACGTGTAATCCAGGAACAAGCCCAGTTACGGTTCCGAGCGCGACTCCTGCAACAGCATATGATAATATGAGCAGTCCATCTCCCATCGCATTAGATGGAGCCGGATTGCTATTTATACTCTCAGTCGTCGTCGATAGAACGATTGGGCACTCAAGCGCTTAGCTTCTTCTCGAAATCATGAATCCCAATCAGCCGAAGAGGTTACCTAATCCTTCGCCTGCAGCCTCATCATCATCATCATCGTCCTCTTGTTGAGCGTCTTCGGCAGTCTCTTCCTCTTCATCTTCTGCATCTTCAGCATCGGCGTCTTCTTCAGCTACCTCTGTGGTCGTGCCTCCGGCAGCAGGAGCAGCAGGTGCAGTCGAAGCAGTACTGACAGCTTCTTCGATATCAACATCTTCGACCGCAGCGACGAGAGCTTTCACTCGTGACTCCTCAACATTCGCGCCAGCGGATTCAAGAACCGCAG
>KE356563.1:967778-970811 GCA_000416005.1 Haloquadratum sp. J07HQX50
ATCATCGTCGTCGTCATATCATCGGCATCGCCAGCAGACGTAGACTCGGGCTCCTCTTCGGGTGATTCTTCACCTGTTTCAACAGGTTCCTCAGGCTCGGGTTCCGGTTCGATATCAGTTAGCTCCTCTGGTAGGGCGTCTTCGTCGTCAATCTGTGCAGCAACGCTCCGAAGTTGAGTATCGGCACGTGCGATTAGATCAGTCATCAGTTCGCGATTCTCAATCGCAGCATCCAATCCGAGAGCGCGACCATTGCCAGCCGCAGTCCGGACAAGTGCCGGCATTACCGCTTCTGTGGCAATCGCAGCATTCACTGCGAGATTCTGCGCGTGTGCTGCTGCGGTTTCGATATCTGCTTGGTAGGCGTCAGCATCGATTGCAAGCTCTTCTGGTTCAAAGAACACGCCGTCAGAGTGTACACCACGCAGATCCAGCCCTACCTCTTTTGGTTCAATGCCGAGTTCGCCGAGAACACCGGCTAACTCCTCGGATACGGGCTCACCTGCTTCAAGTACCTTTGAATCTTCTGTAACTTTGATTGAGCCCTGCATAATGCGAGCGGAAGCACCGACCTGCTGGAGCTCTCCAACGAATGGACCCGGATCAACACCGGTATCTCCCTCTTCGATAATAATATCGTCTGGAGCAGTTTCGCCGGCACTGATTGGCGCGGGCGTTTTCGATTCTTCGAGCTGCTTATAAAGCCCAAATGGGTTGTCATCGGTTCCAACAAGAGCGACCTGTCCATTGACATAGTCTGTGAGTGCTTCGAACCCCTCACCGACTGACTCAAGCGCTCGTGTCGTGAGTGTATTTCGACTCACACGGAGCGATGCGCTACCGTGAAGTTCACGACGCATACTTTGGAGCTGCCGACTTGGAATACCGGCGACGCCAACGACACCAACGGATTCAAACTGCTCAACAAATGAAACAAGTTCGTTGACTTCTGTGCGTTTCCATTCAGGGATAGTCTCCGTCTGTCGGACTGCTGTGCTATCACTCATGCTGGCACCTCAACAGCGGGTCCCATCGTCGTCTTCACATACATTGAGTCGATGTTGAGTGGGCCTTTCTCCAGCGTCGCTTCAAGACGTCGCATGACTACATCGATATTCTCAGCGATATTATCTGGCTCCATGTCTTGAGCACCGACACGTGTATGGAAAGTTCGTCGGTCACGAGACCGTATTTGGACGGTATTTTTCATTCGATTCACTGTCTCGACGACATCGTCATCCGGTTGTAGCGGCGTCGGCATCTTACCACGAGGTCCAAGAACGGTCCCCAGGTACCGACCAATATCTTGCATCAGTCCGGCCTCAGCCACAAAAAAGTCAGTCTCGCTGGCAAGGTCTTTTGCTGTATCAGAATCATCACCGAGCGACTCAAGATCGTCGTCGCCTAACACATCGTCAGCGACGTCTTGAGCACGAAGCGCGGTTTCACCGCTGGCGAACACGATTATCTGTGTCTCCTGACCGGTTCCAGCAGGCAAGACGATTGATTCGTCGACACGGTTTGACGGGTCGTTTAGGTCTATATCGCGCAGGTTCACGGCAAGGTCAATTGTTTCGCGAAAATTTCGCGGTGGTGCCTCGTCGAGTGCGCGAGAAACTGCATTAATTATTGTATCTGCCATTATTCACCTCCGTAGTGCGCGGGATGCTCCTACGGGTCAGTGAAACAGGTATGTGCCTGTCTCATGTAAGACAACTCAGATGAGAGTTTTAAGTCCGTCGAAGCGTTGTTCTAATGCCGTCAAGTGCAACAGGTAGATATTTGTGTGATTATTTACTCAATTTCGAGTCTAAGTACCTTTTAGTAAGTTGTATGCATTCATATTATGTATGAATCCAGATGACGCTGCAAAGCAACTGCAGTACACCATCAACTCGTCCACAGACACCCGAGATTATACCATTACCTACTGGGAAAGCAAGGTCTATGAAGACGCCTTTGCAGAGGTCACTGAGCGAGGATCGCTCTCAGATGTGATGGACCTAATTTCACAACTCGGCGTCGAGAGTGATGCAAAAAGCCGTCCTTCACCTGATGAGGCGCGCCAACTCGCTGATAGGATTCTTTCTGGGCAGTCCCAACCACTCACTGACGGCGGGAGTAGTATATAGACTCTCACCGGGGTGTCGAACGGTTGAAATGGTAGAGAAGTTCGCCGATGCATATACACAGCACCTGTGTGGTTATCGAATGAGTATCGGCCAACTCAGTCTGAATCTCAATCCTCTGGGCAAACCGTTGATGCGTCGTGTCGCAGATTGTCACCTCAAAAAGTAGCTCATCAAGGAGTATCTGACCTGAGGTGTGTACAATCACCAGCATGGAGACTCTTCGTCCCTGTCTCTGTTTCTACGACTAACGCACCAGGAAATTGAATATCAACCGCTTCCCCTACGATAGTCGCCTCTGTCGTGTCAACTCGCACTTGCTGACCAAGTGTGGCTGCCTGTGCTCGCCACTCATGTAGAATGGTTTCTCCGACACGTTGGTATGTTTCTTTATTACCCAGAGTCGTGAGTGAATGAAATTTTTCCAAGATTGCCTGTAAAAGCTCGCGCCGATTGACACTACCTTTTGTCGACAGACTTACAGACCCGGGTGGAAGGGCAGTTGGGTTCACATTCGCGTTGATACCCATCCCGATAACTAGCCAAGAGACTCGATCTGCTTCGCCTGCGCTTTCTGTTAAGATTCCTGCAACTTTGTGTTTCGACTCGCCCATGAGCACATCGTTTGGCCACTTGATTGTAGCGTCGTATCCACTCGCCGATAGTGAAACTGAGATAGACACCGCCGCGGCGAGTGTATACATCGGAAGGTATGAGAAGGGGCAATTCGGTTGGATAATGATGCTTGCCCAAATCGCTCCGCGTGGTGACTCCCAAGAGCGGTCAAGTCGACCACGCCCGCCTGTCTGTTTGTCTGCAACAACAACGGTGTTTGTTCTGCCGGCCTCAGCGAGTTGCCGACCGCGAATGTTCGTGCTGTCATCTGATCGACATAAGTGATTTG
>KE356563.1:971748-977373 GCA_000416005.1 Haloquadratum sp. J07HQX50
TCTCGGACTGTCTCACTCAACGCAGGCGAAGGTGCTTCCTCAATTACTTTCTGGTGTCGACGCTGTAACGAACAGTCTCGCTCGCCTAAGTGACGAATATTTCCGTGTCTATCGGCAAGTATTTGAACCTCTATGTGACGGGGAGACTGCAGGTATTTTTCGACATAAACAGTTTCGTTATCAAAATACGCCTCACCCTCTCGTTTTGCGGCTTCAAGTTGCGGTTCAATGTCTGAAGAGTCAGTGACGACCTTCATTCCACGTCCACCGCCGCCCCCATCGGCCTTGATTGCCACCGGGTAGCCGTAGTCGTCGGCTATCTCAGCGACCCTTTCAGCAGTTTTGACGGGTTCTGTTGTGCCTGGAACGACAGGGACGTCAGCTGATTGCATGGCGGCTCTGGCACTCGTCTTTTCACCTAATTGCTCCATCGCATCTGACGATGGGCCGACCCAAGTGATATCAGTTTGCTCAACTCTGCGAGCGAACGACGCGTTTTCAGCCAAAAATCCATACCCAGGGTGAATTGCATCAACCTCGGCGTCTTTGGCGGCTTTCATCACCGCCTGTTGGTCTAAGTATGACTCTGCTGCTCGCGCAGGACCGATATGATAGGCCGCATCTGCGTATCGGACGTGTCCCGCGTGGCGGTCTGCTTCGCTGTATATTGCTACCGTCCGAATGCCTAAATCCCGGCAGGCACGCATCACTCTGACAGCAATCTCGCCACGGTTAGCGATGAGCACTTTATTGAACATTTTATCCCACGTATTCTAACCTGGAACGTCTATCTATCGATTTTGGACGAACCAATCTTCGACAACTGACGTACAGCAACTGATGACTTAGTGAACGATCCTCATGTACTACCTGCTTGCGGGGGCTGTTTGATGTGGAGTTTCTTGTTTCCACGACATGTGTATCCCCGATTGCATTAGGTACCTGTAACATTGTCCTGAAGATGCCCTGTACTGTTGAGGCGATGTTTTGACTCTTAGCTGTCAACTCTATGATTGAGTTCATACTCGGCTCTTCGGCAGTCATCAAAGCATACCCTATGCGTAGTAACGAAAGAACCCTTCGGGGAACTGGTGACGTTTTCGCCTCCATAGTGGCACTCAGCAATTCTCAGACGCTGTTTTTGTAGTCGCTCATCTCTTCAACGACTTACGCCCAAGATACTCCCGATCGGCTTGGAGGTAACCAAACTGACAGCACATCCATAGCGCAGGTGCACTGACGTATCTCTGTGCGTATAATAGAGATAATCTGCTTTTTGATAGAGCGTAGGCGTGTATGATGGTGGAATCCAAACGACCTTATGCAAGAGGTGCACACCCGCATCATATGAGCGTACGTGTGGGCATACTCGGCGCGACCGGTGCAGTCGGACAACGGTTCATTCAGTTACTTCAAAACCATCCAACGTTCAACCTCGTCGCAGTGACAGCTTCCGAGTCAAGTGTTGGAAAGAGATATCACGATGCGGCAAAATGGCGCATTGAGACACCCATTCCGGAGGAGATTGGCTCGATGGTTGTCACAGAGACGACGCCAGAGGCACTGCCGAGTAATGTAGACTTACTTTTTTCTTCACTGCCATCAAGTGTTGCTGCAGAGGTCGAACCAGATTTCCTGGAGGCAGGATATGTCATTTCATCGAATTCTTCGAACGATCGAATGGCATCAGACATTCCACTAACGATTCCAGAGATTAATCCGGGCCATCTCAAACTCATCGAACAGCAACGAATAAATCGAGGGTGGGACGGTGCGCTCGTGAAAAACCCGAACTGTTCGACAATCACTATGATGCCGACGTTAGCTGCACTCCAAGAACTTGAAATAGACTCTGTCCATGTCTCGACATTGCAAGCTGTGTCTGGAGCAGGATACTCTGGAGTCACCTCGATGGAAATTATCGACAATGCAATTCCACATATCGGAGGTGAAGAAAATAAAATGGAGTCCGAGTCGCGGAAAATACTCGGATCATTTACTGGAGCGAATGTAGAGCTGCATTCGATGGACGTGATTGCATCGTGTAACCGTATCCCAACGCTTGATGGACATCTTGAGAACGTGTTTGTTGAAACGAGTCAATCGGTCTCCACAGACGAGGCTGCTGATGCGATGCAGTCATATAGTGGCACATCGCTATACTCTTCACCAGAGCAACTAATCAACGTGTTTGATGACCCAATAAGACCACAGCCACGACTTGACCGCGCTCGTGGTGATGGAATGCAGATTTCCGTCGGAGGCATTCAACAGACAGCTACTGGAATCAAATACAATTGCCTTGCTCACAACACAATTCGAGGGGCTGCTGGCGCCTCGCTACTTAATGCAGAATTACTCGTCGACGCCGGGTGGGTTTAGGAGACAGCCTCTCGGGTTAAACGACTTGATTTCGCAGCGATTCATTTGCCTCAAGCCGCGCTATATTCTCAGCGACAATATCAGCTAAGCGGTCCCAGTATTTCGGAGTATGGCCTGCATTGTGAGGGGTAATAATGACGTTTCCGAAATTCCATAACACATGATCTGGAGGAAGTGGCTCCGGGTCTGTGACATCCAACATCGCGCCACGTATTGCGTTCGTCTGAAGAGCGGTGACTAAATCATCTGTATTGATGACAGGGCCTCGTGCGACATTGATAATGACTGTTTCGGGAGGCATCGACCGAAATAAGTTCGCATCAACAAGTCCGCGGGTAAGTTCTGTCAATGGACAAGCTAATACGACATATTCAGTGTGTGAGACAGCTTTATGAACTGCCTCAGTATTGTTTAATCCAACAACGTCTTCGACTGGGCCACCCTTCTGAGGGGAGTGCCGAACGCCTATTCGATGCACATCAAACGATTGTAGATGTTCGGCGACTGATGTGCCAATAGCCCCAAGACCAATGATAGTAACTGTTGAACCGGTGAGTTCCTTTGTCTGATATGAGCGCCACTCGTTAAACTGTGCACGGCGATTGGCTTGGTGAAACCCGCGTGCAAACGAGAGAATACCGCCGAGCACATATTCTGCAACGTTAGGCCCATGGACGCCGGAGGCGTTTGTCACAGCAATGTTGTTTGCTTCAAATTCGTCAAGTGACAAGTGTCCCGTTCCGGCAAACACGCACGCAAATAGTTCTAAGTTCGTCGCTATCTCTGGCATCTCCTCAGGGAGAGAGTATCCAGTGGCAACAGACGCTTGTGTTAAAAGTCTGCGTTCTGCATCCGGTGTTTGCGCAGCGGTGACTGTCTGTTCAGGGAGGCGCTCTTGAAGACGCTCGGCGTATGCTGTGGCAGAGAGGCCATGGATTTTCTGTCGAAGCACAGCGATATCTGTGTCTGAGTCCTTGGCAGTCATTAGTGTCAAATCGTATTCGACTGGGATAAATCTCAACCGCCCCGCGGGTCAGGAAGTTTATTACTGCCCACAAGCGGTTTTATACATGGAGCAATTCGACGTCGCGATAATCGGGGGCGGTCCTGCTGGTTCCGCTGCGGGGCATGCTGCCGCGTCGAACGGGGCGAGCGCGATAGTTATCGAAAAGGGGGTGCCACGAGATGATCGTAATGGGCAGATGGGCCCTGACTCGACTGATGCAGCCGGCATTCTAGACTATTGGGTCGATATCATGGGAATCCACCCTGATGAGATGCCAGAAGGGGTAATCCTCGATACACTCGACCGAGCTGAATTTATTGGCCCGACGGAGTCACTTACCATGGAATCGACGGGCATTAACTCGTCGTACGACCAGTTCGGATTCTGCATGCATCGAGCGAAATTCGACGACTTCCTTCGCTCACGAGCCGAATCTGCAGGCGCGTCATATCGTATTGGCACGTCTGTTCGGTCGGTCGATACCGAGAGCCCAACTGCGCATCAGGTAAGGCTGGCTGATGGGTCTGAATTACACGCGAAAACCGTTATTTTAGCTGATGGTCCACAACGCCAGCTCACGAACCGTGTTCTCGATACGTTCCTGTCATTTGAGGTAACTGATCGGCTTTCGACTCGCAAGGCAAATCATATTGCATATCAGGAGCATCGGCGATTACCGGATGCAGTCGCCGCTGAGATTGATGGCGCAATCAAATTCTGGTGGGGACATATGCCAGGGCACACCGCGTATCCCTGGATCTTTCCAAATGATGATAATATTGCTCGTATCGGCTTGACAATGCCAATAGGACTCTCGCTTGAGGATATATCGTCACCAAGTGACTATCCACTACTATCAGCTGATGACACACAGTTACCACAGGGCTCAGAGTATATTAGACGTCTATTAGAGCAGGAATATGGCGATGAGTATGATGTATCAAATGACTTCCCCGTCGTGACTGATCGAGGAAAGAAAGATGGAACGGAAACGTACGCTATCTCATCGACACGGCCAATTGAGTCACCAACACAAGCAGGGATTGCTGTCGTTGGTGGTGCAATGGGTGCCACGTCTGCGTTCCATGAAGGAGGAGATCACACAGCTATCCGGACTGGTAACATTGCTGGTGAACTCGCAGCGAATGGAAACATAGCAAATTACAATAATCGATGGAAAAACGAAATCGGTGACGAGGTGCTGCGAAATGCGGCAATGGCTGATACTGTCCGCTCGTATCGACCTGACGATTGGGACCACGCCTTCGCCACTGCCCGGTCGCTGATCTCTGATACGGGCGGATTGGAGATGTTTAAATTAAGCAATATTCGAGCAGGCATGAACGCAACGAAGCTATTAGGCGCGTATAAGATGGCAAAGTTCAGATTCCGCAATGGTCAATATGTGCAGTTAACTGAATCTGAATACGCTTTCTGAATTCCTCCACCTGAGTTGACCCTACTCAGCCGCTGACGCGGCTTTGTTGATGATGTCGTTAGACGGTTCCTGACAACCTATGAGGTAGGTTCTCACAAACGCGCTTTCCCATCTATAGCTTCGGAAGCATCCGATGAAGTAAACAGGAGAACGCAGTCTGCACAGACGTTGACGAACCCCAGAGCGATTCGTTCGTATACCGGCACCCTTCGACTTCTGGAGAGACTATATTCCCTCCTTATTTCGCTCGTTGCTCGCTGGCGCGGATTGCGGTGTCGCCCGAAAATCGGCGACTCTCGGAATCACGAGAATCTTCGATTCACGAACGACCCTTGAGGGGAGAGAGAGGCGGTTGAGCGCCTGCAATCAGCTAAACAAGCCGTTCTCTCTGTAAAGAACACTTGGGCGGCACGAGGTATGAATTAACTTATACTCCCAGTACATGGCTATCTATACCGAAAGAGATTTTGAGTCACCAGTCGTTTGATTATGTCCATACCCCTATGTCCGCGCCGGAGTGATTCCACACTGGAAGCGATGACTTGGCGATGAACCCGGGTATGGGACATACTGGCTCGTCCACACCATACCGTGGACCGCCCGACACGAGGGTTTCCCGGCTGACTCGGCTTGCTGCCCTGGGATGAGGCTGGTCGTTAGTGTTGCGGGCGACAATTTCTCTCATATTTAGCAGTCGTGAGAGTATCTTTCATCTGGCTATGCGATAATCGATAGAGAGTCAAAATAATCACCACATATCGTCGTGGTGTTGATGATGTCTCTATTACCGGTCGTTGTG
>KE356563.1:977581-980462 GCA_000416005.1 Haloquadratum sp. J07HQX50
TTGTTTGTGGTTTTGACACTTGCTTACTCATGGTTTTTTTCTATCGTTGCCCTCCTGTTTGGTGTCGTTACATACCTCCTCTGGTCTCACGCAAGTGGACGTCTCAAACAACGTGTCTGGCAGAAAAAAGTGTCCAAGCGGCAAGAATATAACACAGTCACAGGCGAGTTTCGCACAGATAAGCGAAGGACACGACAGTATTCCACGTTCTCGGCTGACCCATCGCTCTCAGAGGCTGAGGCGTATCGTCGACTTGAACTCACACCAGATGCTGATCAAGACCAGGTCAAGGCTGCCTACCGAGAGCGTGTCAAGCAGGTACACCCTGATAGAAATTCTGGAAACGAGCGTGAATTCAAAGCAGTGACTGCGGCATATGAGCGTCTGACAGAGTGATCTCGCCATTTTGAGCCATTGACAGTCCAATTACGAAAAGCGTTATACTGTAACATGCCAAACAACGTGTATGAGCGCTGACCGGGCTGTCTTACACGCAGCCCTTGAGCGCGGCGAGGAAGAAGATGGAAACATCGAGTTCAAAGAACGGCTATCGCGTGACGTTCACTTGACTGATGGGCGAATGGAGAGTTTGGTCGCACAGCTCCGTCATCGGGTGCTCTCAGGAGATGGTCACGCAACATATGTCCTCGGCGTCACCGATGCGGGTGGCATCGCTGGTATCTCAGAATCTGCATTCTCAGAAACGATGGAGGTCCTCTCAGTAGTTGCTGAAGAGGCCGGTGCACATGTCGAGAATGTTGAGACATGGGAGGTCAACGATACCTCGGATGCAGGTGTAGTTGGGGTTGCAACTCTGAGCGAGGGGTCGATGCTCAACGTCGATGATGATCATATTGTTGTCGGAACCGCTGGGCACGTTGACCACGGAAAGTCGACACTCGTTGGATCACTCGTCACAGGAACTGCAGACGATGGGCAGGGACAAACGCGCGGATTTCTTGATGTTCAGCCGCATGAAGTCGAACGCGGACTGTCCGCTGATCTCTCATACGCTGTCTATGGTTTCACAGATGATGATGCCGTCCATCTGAATAATCCCCATCGGAAAAGCGACCGAGCACGTGTTGTTGAGGAATCTGACCGTCTTGTCTCTTTTGTTGATACGGTCGGTCACGAACCGTGGCTTCGAACCACAATTCGCGGGTTAGTGGGCCAACGACTGGACTACGGCTTGCTCGTTGTTGCGGCAGATGATGGGCCGACGAAAACCACACGCGAACATCTGGGTATTCTCTTAGCGATGGAACTTCCCACGGTCGTGGCGATTACAAAGACTGACATAGTTGATACGGAGGCAGTCGAAACTGTCGAACGCGATGTGGAGCGGCTTCTGCGTGATGTTGGACGAACTCCGCTTCGTCTGGAACGGCATGGGATTGATTCTGCTGTTGAAGAGCTAAGCGACTCAGTCGTTCCAATCATGCGGACGAGTGCAGTCACAATGGAGGGGCTTGGCCGATTGGATGCAATGTTCAGACAGTTGCCAAAAACAACTGCGGATGCTTGCGGTGACTTCCGGATGTACATCGACCGGACATACTCAGTCACTGGTGTGGGTGCTGTTGCCTCTGGGACAGTTAACTCGGGGAGTGTCGAACCTGGCGATTCACTGCAACTTGGTCCAATGCCGGATGGGAGTTTTAAGCAAGTCGAAGTGCGCTCGATTGAAATGCATTATCACCGGGTTGACCGGGCTGAGGCAGGCCGAATTGTCGGGATCGCACTGAAGGGTATTCGTGAATCGGAGATTGAGCGTGGAATGGCGTTACTGCCGGCCGCAGCCGACCCAACGCCAGTTCAGTCGTTTGAAGCCGAGGTAATGGTACTGAATCATCCAACGCGCATTCGCGATGGATACGAACCGGTCGTCCATCTTGAGACTGCAAGCGAAGCTGTCGTTTTCCACCCCGAGGAAGGACAACTACTTCCAGGGAGTACGGGTGATGCAGAGATTGAATTCAAGTTCCGACCATATCTTGTAGAGGAAGGGCAACGATTTGTGTTTCGAGAGGGTCAATCGAAAGGAGTTGGGACTGTTACCTCGATAGATATATAATCGACTTAGCGAGCGATTAAAACTTGCGTAGGAGCGTATTCTGAATATGGTCGCAACACCAGTTGTCATATTAGGAGTGCTCCTCTTTGGAGTGCAGCTGCTGTATTCAGGGCTGGACCTAATAAATCTAAGATACGGTGCTGAAAAATTGCGTTCTGCTGAATCATGGATCAAATCACGACTGGAAGTATCGACGCCGGAGAAGATGATAGAGTATCAACGGATCACGACAATCACATCTCGGATTCAATCGTGGGTCACCGTCGTGATTGTGTTTGCACTCGTTGCCTCGGGATCGTACGGCACGATTATCACGCGACTAACTGAGACTTCTATTCCGGTCGTCGCTCAGGGAATAACGGTTCTTGCTGGTGCAGTTGTCGGCTCACAATTGCTCTCAGCACCATTTGATTTGTATGAAACCTTCGTCATCGAAGAACGGTACGGATTTAATAATCAAACCCCGTTGCTGTGGCTTCGAGATAGATGTATTGGAACAGCTCTGGGGCTGATTGCCGCTGGTCTGATTGGCGGAGCTGTATTGGTTATTATTGACCGACTACCACAGATATGGCCTCTAGTTGGGTGGGCCGTCGTAATGACAGTCTCGATTCTGATGATGATTATCTATCCGCGTGTAGTCGCACCACTGTTCAATGAGTTTGAGCCACTTAATTCAGGATCTGTTCGGGAGGCAGTTGATGATGTCTTCGATCAAGCTGGATTTCATTGCGAGCAGGTATATGAGATGGATGCAAGCAAGCGGTCGTCACATTCGAATGCTTACTTTATTGGGTTCGGGCA
>KE356563.1:982402-985996 GCA_000416005.1 Haloquadratum sp. J07HQX50
GAGACTGACTCTCAGGGGAATTCCCTTTCGCTAGCCTTTTACCGAGCGATTTGATATCAAAAACAACAGTCAAGACGTGATACGGAACGGGCAGGTATGACATTAACATTACTCGTTCCATCCTCTGTTGTTCGCGAGACTGAAGATAAGCGGACAGCGACCCTGAAAATTGGGTACATCGCTCGCGCGGCAGGGGTGTTCCAAGCTGATTCACTCGTCGTATTCAACGATAAGGCTGGTGAAACCGGCTTCGCGGGTGAATTCGTTGAAACTGTACTCAGTTACGCGGCGACTCCGCCTACGCTTCGAAAGTCGCTCTGGGGACGTCGTGATGAACTTGAGTACGCAGGTGTCTTACCGCCCCTCCGTATCCCGTCTATGACCGGCTCTGAATCAGATGATTCAGAGTCGTTAACACAAGGAATCGTGACCGAGGTCGGATCTGAAGGCCGCGTTCGGGTCAATTGTGAACTACAACACCCAATCTCGCTCGTGCAACCGTCAACAATGACGCTCACTGAGGGAGAACGCGTTGCCATCAGAATCTCTTCGCGAGAACCAGTCCGGGCACGGCTCATTGATGAGCCACTACCGGGCTTCCAGGTCTCTCGTATGGACCTGTCAGACGCACTCAATCGAGATGAAGCAGGGGTTCGAATCGCAACCTCTCGACATGGCACTGCTATTACCCCTTCACTGATGTCCACGCTGTCTGCACGGATAGCGAATCAAGGGGCAACAGTGGTGTTTGGTTCGCCTGGCCGAGGGCTTCCAGCTATCCTTGGGGTCGACGTAGCAAGCGACTCTGAGACCACTGTCGAGCCCTCCGACGGTGTCGGGTTTGACCTCTGGCTCAATACGATTCCGCAACAGGGATCTGAGGTGGTGCGGACTGAGGAAGCAATGTTCGCCTCACTTTCAACCCTTACGCTTACGGAGTAATATTATGCCACAATCAAACAGACCACGAAAAGGCTCGATGGGTTTCAGCCCGCGGAAGCGAGCGACCTCTGAAGTTCCCCGTATCCGGTCTTGGCCCGACAATGACGGATCACCTGCTCTACAGGGATTCGCAGGGTACAAAGCTGGAATGACGCAGGTGATGATGGTGAACGATGAGGCCAACTCACCACGAGAGGGAATTGAGGAAGCCGTTCCGGTGACTGTCGTTGAGACACCACCAATGCGAGCAGTTGCGCTTCGAGCCTACGAAGATACACCGTATGGAACAAAGCCACTGACTGAAGTCTGGGCTCGAGACTTTGATGAGAGCTTAGACCGCACTCTTGATCTTCCGAGTGAGGATACCTTTGAAGCGGACGCAGACAAAATAGAGGGTGCGCTTGAGGAAGGCAGGATCGATGATATCAGAATTATTACCCACACTTTACCTGTCGCAGTCGATAATGTGCCGAAGAAGAAGCCAGATGTGATGGAGACCCGAGTTGGCGGTGGGAGTATCGCTGAACGCGTCGAGTATGGGCTTGACCTCGTTGAGACGGGTGGCGAGCACGAGATGACAGATATCTTTCGCTCTGGTGAGTATCTGGATGTTGCCGGAATTACGAAAGGAAAGGGGACCCAAGGCCCAGTCAAGCGCTGGGGTGTCCAGAAACGGAAGGGCAAACATGCGCGGCAGGGGTTCCGTCGTCGGATCGGAAATCTCGGTCCGTGGAATCCATCGCGTGTCCGATCAACAGTTCCACAGCAGGGACAGACAGGCTATCACCAGCGAACTGAGCTAAACAAGCGACTTATTACCGTCGGCACCGGCTCTGAGCCGAGTGTTGATGGTGGCTTCGTCGGGTACGGGGAAGTCGATGGCCCATACTCGTTAATCAAGGGGTCGCTCCCTGGCCCTGACAAACGACTGCTCCGGTTCCGGCCAGCGGTCCGACCAACTGGTCAGCCTCGTCTTGACCCCGAGGTTCGGCACGTTTCAACCGCTTCTAACCAGGGATAACTTATGGAAACAACAGTATACAACGTCGATGGTAAAGAAGCTGAGTCGACGACGCTTCCGGACATCTTCAACACACCGTATAGGCCCGACCTTATCCAACGAGCCGTCGTCGCAGCACAGGCAAACCGCAAGCAACCGTATGGAGCAGACCCATATGCGGGAATGCGGACACCTGCAGAGTCGTTTGGCAGTGGCAGAGGAATGGCTCACGTGCCACGCGAGAGTGGGCGTGCCCGGCGTGTTCCTCAGACAGTAAAGGGTCGGAAAGCACATCCACCAAAAGCTGAAAAAAATCAAGGGAAAGATATCAATGATAAAGAGCGCCAACTGGCAATTCGCTCCGCGATTGCAGCGACAGCGAACCCAGAGATTGTCGAAGACCGAGGGCACGACTTCGAAACAGAAGCTTCATTCCCGATTGTGATTACCGATGAGTTCGAGTCTTTGAACAAGACAAGGGAAGTCGTTGATCTGCTCGAAACACTCGGCTTACATAGCGATATTGAACGGGCAGATGAGAACACGACAATCAGGGCCGGGCGTGGAAAAACACGTGGACGAAAGTACAAAACACCCAACTCTGTCTTGTTCGTCACAGCTGATGAACCGTCCCGAGCGGCGCGGAATTTAGCCGGCGCAGACGTCGTTACTGCGGACAACCTTGGAGCAGAAGAGCTTGCCCCAGGAACACATGCTGGCCGACTCACAGTCTATTCGAAAGCAGCGATTACGGAGCTGAAATCACGATGAGTTCACTCATAGACCACCCACTAGTTACCGAGAAAGCGATGGATGAGATGGATTTTGAGAACAAATTACAGTTCATCGTTGATGTCGACGCAGCTAAGCCCGAGATTAAGTCTGAAGTAGAATCACGGTACGAGGTCGACATCACACACATAAATACACAAATCACTCCACAAGCAAAAAAGAAAGCAACTGTCCGACTCTCTTCAGATGATGACGCACAGGAAGTTGCTTCGCGGATCGGGGTGTTCTGAGCATGGGGCGACGAATACAAGGACAACGTCGAGGACGTGGCACACCAACGTTCCGAGCACCATCACACCGGTATAAGTCTGAGTTATCTCACAAGCAGCCGGAGAGTGATGAGACAGTTTCAGGGACAATCGTTGATATCGAGCATGATCCTGCTCGCAGTGCACCAGTTGCGGCCGTCGAGTTCGATGATGGCGAACAACGGCTCGTCTTGGCTCCTGAGGGTGTTCGAGTCGGCGAGCAAATCCAGATTGGTGTCAGTGCAGAAATCAAACCGGGAAATACGCTACCACTTGCTGAAATTCCAGAGGGAGTTCCTGTCTGTAATGTTGAGCGGCAAGTTGGCGACGGCGGAAAGTTTGCCCGGGCTTCAGGGACCAGCGCACAGTTGGTGACACACGACCGACAGGTAACTGTTGTTCAGCTACCTTCTGGTGAGTCGAAACGACTCAACCCAGAGTGTCGAGCCACGATTGGTGTTGTCGCCGGTGGGGGGCGAACTGAGAAGCCTCTGGTCAAAGCCGGGAATAAGCATCACAAAATGCGGGCCCGTGGAATCAAATGGCCACGAGTGCGAGGCGTTGCGATGAACGCTGTCGACCATCCATTTGGCGGTGGAGGTCGGCAGCATC
>KE356563.1:986238-989512 GCA_000416005.1 Haloquadratum sp. J07HQX50
CTTGACGATGTGATAGCCGAGCGGCAGTCTGTAGCATTCCGGCAACACAATACTGGTGTCGGACATCGAAGTGATATTGATGGATGGGATGCAGGTCGCTACCCTGAAAAGGCATCAAAGGCGTTCAAAGAACTTATTGCGAACGTGAAGGCGAACGCAACTGAGCAGGGATTCGACGGCTCGTCGATGACAATCACACATGTCGCAGCGCACAAAGTTGGCGAACGACAGGGTAGAAAGCCACGAGCATTCGGAAGTGCTGATCCGTGGAACACGACACTATGTGATGTCGAACTTATTGCCGAAGAGGGAGATATCTAATGGCTGACGAACATCAGTTCATTGAGGACGGCCTCCAGCGGTCGCAGATAGATGAATTCTTTGCAGAAGAGCTTGGTCGTGCCGGATATGGTGGTATGGACGTTGCCAAGACCCCGATGGGTACCCAGATCGTTCTCAAGGCTGAGAAACCAGGAATGGTCATTGGCAAGGGTGGAAAGAACATTCGAAAAGTAACACAACAGCTTGAGGACCGGTTTAATCTGGATGACCCACAAATCGACGTACAGGAGGTTGAGGAGCCGGATCTCAACGCACGGATCGTCGCAGACCGATTAGCGAATGCCTTAGAGCGAGGGTGGTACTTTAGGAAAGCGGGCCATACCACCATCGATCGAATTATGGAAGCAGGTGCACTCGGAGCCGAGATTGTCCTAAGTGGAAAAGTGACAGGCGCGCGCTCACGCGTAGAGAAATTCAATCGAGGGTATATCAAGCACAATGGCGAACCTGCGCAGGAGATTGTCGACGAAGGACAGGGCGTTGCGGTGATGAAACTCGGTACCATTGGCGTCACAGTCAAGACGATTCCTCCAGGAGCAGAACTCCCAGATGATTTCGAGGTTCACGAGGACGTGGATGTCGAGCCCGTTGAACAGATGACCGAAACTGAAGGAGTCGAATCATTGCTCGAAGAAGAGCCTGAAGAGATTCCTGATGTTAGTGAGAACGAAGACGTTGAAATTCCAACGGAGGCACCCGAGGAGGTCATTGATGAAGAGGTGGTCGAAGACGTCATTGAGGAAACTGGTGAAGAGGCTGTCGAAACGGGTGCAGTTGAAGAAGACGTCGAATCAGTTGAAGCTGAAATCGAGGCTAATCTTGAAGAGTTAGACGAAGAAGTTGAAGCTGAGGCCGAGGACCTTGTTGCTGAGATGGAGACTGATGAGATACCGAGTGAGGATGAAGAGTAATGGCAATATTATACGCTGAAGAGATACGTGATATGACTGCTGCTGAGCGGGAAGCCGAGCTTGAAGAGCTTGAGACGGAGTTGTTGAATATGAAGGCAGTACAAGCCGCTGGTGGAGCACCAGAGAACCCCGGTCGCGTTGGTGAATTGAAGCGGACGATTGCGCGAATCAAAACAATTCAGCAAGAAGAAGACGATAGCGAAGGGTAGGCAGATATATGACATTAACACCTGAGACACTCATTCGTCACGAACTGATCGGTCTGCCCGTTCAGGTAGTGGCAGCAGCAAATACCGATCTTCACGGAATATCCGGTCGTGTCGTAGATGAAACACGACAGATGCTCCATATCGGGGCTGTTGACGCTCGGGTGTGTGCTGTACCAAAGCAGCATACGAGGTTTGAGTTCGTACTGGGTATCGATACCCGCGTACATGCAGCGGATACAGATGAAACCGCCGGCGATATGAACACGCCGGGGACTGCATCTGAACTTCAGTTCGAAACTACGAGTGCTACTCACTCTGGCCAGCCGAACTGTTGCGAGGACGTAGCTTACGTTACGGTGGATGGATCACAGTTACTCTCACGACCTGTCTTGCGGACAGAAAAAGCAGGAGATAGATTATGGCAATAGGATTGAATATACAAGAACCGGAGCAGGAGTGTTCGGATGCGAACTGTCCGTTCCATGGTACCCTTTCGGTGCGGGGACAGACACTCGAAGGCACTGTTGCTTCCACAGACATGACAAAAACCGTCATCGTTCAGCGCGAGTATGACGTTCGCGTTCCGAAATACGACCGCTCTATGAAGCGGCGAAGTCGAGTTCCGGCCCATGCACCGCCGTGTATGGATTTATCGGAAGGAGAGACGGTTCGAATCGCAGAGACCCGACCACTATCGAAGACAAAGTCACACGTTGTTGTTGAGCAACTGGAGCGTGATCTTTAATGGAAGCACTGAAAGCAGACGTGACAAAAGGGCTTTCACGTGGGTCACTCATCAACTGCGCAGATAATACTGGTGCACGTGAACTGAAAGTCATCAGTGTCAAGGGTTATTCAGGAACAAAGAATCGACACCCCAAAGCAGGAATTGGCGATCAGGTCACTGTATCGGTGACTAAAGGAACACCCGAGATGCGACGGCAGGTGTTACAGGCAGTTATAATCAGACAACGCAAATCCATTCGAAGACCGAATGGCCGCCGCGTGAAGTTCGAAGATAATGCAGCAGTCGTGATTGACGAGATGGAAGAGCCACGAGGGACCGAAATCAAGGGTCCAATCGCCCGCGAGGTGGCCGAACGCTTTGGGAGCATTGCTTCGACTGCCACGATGATTGTGTAATTCACTATGTCACAACAACCACATAAACAACGAACACGGACACGTAATGCGCCACTACATGAGCGTCAGCGTGCTGTACGAGCAACGCTCTCAGATGATCTTCGAGAGGAGTATGACCAACGGAACGTCCGCGTGAACAGCGGTGATACTGTCGAGATACTCCGCGGCGATTTCGCTGGAACAGAGGCTGAAGTTGTCAAGGTCGACCTCACAGATACAGTCGTCCATGTCGAAGATGTGACAATCGAAAAGGCTGACGGGGAGGAGGTCCCACGACCGCTTGATGCCTCAAATCTCCGAGTCACAGAACTCACGCTTGAAGACGATGTCCGAGTTGCCAGGCTTGAGTCGACGGAGGATGAGCAATGACTCGACATCAAAAACGGCTCTCGGCTCCAAACGCATGGCCAATTGAGCGGAAGACGCAAACGTTCACGGTCAAAGCAGGGGCAGGCCCTCACGGCGAGTCTGGCGTTCCACTCATCATCCTTCTCCGCGACGTGTTGGGCTATGTAGATACGACAAAAGAGGCACGGTATGCGCTTAATCAAGGCACTGTATTGATCAATGGAACTGCTGTCTCCGATGAACAGCGCCCAGTGGGGCTGTTTGACATTTTAGTATTCACCGAGCGAGAGGAACACTACCGCGTCTTCCCCGAAGCGGGTG
>KE356563.1:991033-992480 GCA_000416005.1 Haloquadratum sp. J07HQX50
GAGACAAGGCGACGCAGACAATTCCATCACGGCACCGGCTGACGCCAGAGGATGCAGTGATGTTTTTAGAAGCGAACTTCGAGGTTGATATCCAGAGCGAGAGTGAAGATGAGTGAATCAGAAGCAGAGCAGACAGGCGAACATGCAAGCCAACGGACTGGCCAGAGCCACGAGTGCCGTCGCTGTGGTCGAAATCAGGGGCTTGTCGGAAAGTACGAAATATATCTGTGTCGACAGTGCTTCCGCGAGGTTGCACGCGAGATGGGATTCAAAAAGTATCGATAACAATGACAGGAAATGATCCACTGGCCAATGCGCTCGCTGGTGTTAGTAACGCCGAGAGCGTTGGTCATCTTAGTTACGAGATTCAACCAGCATCGAACGTCATCGGTTCCGTCCTTGAGGTATTCTACGATCGTGGCTATATTAATGGCTTCGAGTACGTTGATGACGGGAAAGCCGGGAAGTTTGATGTTGCGTTGAGTGGAGGAATTAATGAATGTGGAGTAGTAAAGCCACGGTATTCAGCCGGGGCGGATGAATTTGAACGATGGGAGAAGCGGTACCTTCCAGCCCGTGATTATGGGTCGTTGATCGTGACGACCAGTCATGGGGTAATGAGCCACTACGAAGCCCGAGAAGCGGGCGTTGGTGGTCAAGTACTCGCTTACGTGTACTGAAAGTATGACAACAGTAGCAATCGAGATTCCAGAAGATGTCTCTGCGGTCGTCTCAAATCTTGAGATGACAGTCGAGGGGCCAAATAGCAGTGTGAGCCGAACACTATGGTATCCCTCAGTCAATGTCGAGGTGAGAGATGAACACGTCTACATCGAAAGTGACGTCGAAGATGCAAAGACCACAGCCACAATCGGGACTTTCGAGAGTCATGTTTCGAATATGATTCATGGTGTGTCTGAGGGATGGGAGTATGAGATGGAGATATATTACGCACACTTCCCTATGCAGGTATCCGTTCAGGGCGATGAGGTCGTTATTGAGAATTTCCTCGGTGAGACATCCTCACGTCGGACGCCTATCCGGGGGAAAACGAGTGTCGACGTTGATGGAGAAGAAATCACGCTCACAGGACCATCGAAAGAGGACGTCGGACAAACCGCGGCTGATATTGAACAACTGACGCGCGTTACTGATAAAGACACGCGAATATTCCAAGATGGTGTCTATATTACTCAAAAACCACAGATGGGAGGAGTATGATCAATGTCAGATGAGATAACAGAACTCAACGATATCAGCGGTGTCGGTCCATCGAAGGCTGAATCGCTCGAAGAAGCTGGGTATGAATCTGTCGAAGATATCAAAGCAGCAAGTCAAGGGGAGCTCTCCGATGTCGATGGTGTTGGGAATGCTCTTGCTGCTCGTATTAAAGCGGACGTTGGCGGCCTCGAAGT
This sequence comes from Haloquadratum sp. J07HQX50, assembly GCA_000416005.1. Lineage (GTDB taxonomy): Archaea > Halobacteriota > Halobacteria > Halobacteriales > Haloferacaceae > Haloquadratum. Next base: position 992,449 of record KE356563.1, read on the forward strand.
GTCTGCAGAGACAGAGGCAGAGGTCGAAGATG
>KE356563.1:1000328-1002304 GCA_000416005.1 Haloquadratum sp. J07HQX50
CGACTGACATACAAGAACTGACACGAGAGGGGCGGGATCTTCTTGCCAGAAATACGGACTCGAAAGTATACTCGTTTCCAATTTCGAGGCTTGTGCCGATAGACGACGCCGAAAATCGCTCCTGAACCAACTCTGCGATTATTCAACCAATACCACAACATACGAGATAATAATGACTCACATACACGATGACGACGACAATACCCCTTCGAAAGGGCACGGACGAATCGATTTTGATTTGAACCCAAACGACAACGAATATGGAATCGAATCGTTAGACGACGGTGCTGTGATCCTCCGAATAGACAGCGAGAAACAGTTGTTCGAACGAGTCGGGGCGATCCGATATGAACAAACTGGAGTCGTTCTTCAGCGATTCCTCAAGGGTGAGAGCTTGGAGGATGAGGGCTCATTCGAGGCTGTTGAGTCAGTCTCCGTTAGACGAAATGATTTTGAATCACGGCTTCGAGAGAGAGTCTTCGAGTTGATATACGAGGGAAAAGTAGACGAAGAGCAAGCGAAATCCCTTGCCGACGACCTCGCAGAATCAGTTAGTGAGCAGTACAGGTGAAACAGAGATTGTTCGATGGAAGACCGACCAACAACTGCGTGGGCGATTTACTCTTGTGCGTACAGCACCGTCTGTTGGCACTCGGGACAGATGTATGGTATGGGACTGGTGTCAGGCTTCCTGACATCAGTTGGTCAAGAAAGCCCTCCTCCGTTGAAACGATTGATAATTGTCCGTGACTTTCGGTCAGTTTCATCCGCTCTCATGACTCCTCATAGTCTGGGCACGGCTTCTTAGATGGCATACAGATATAGAGCAGGACTCGTTTCAATAATGGCGACAGTCGTAGTGCTTCCGCAACTTACTCTATCCACACGCTGTGTCTCAAGGGACGCATTCGTTCTGACAGGCGACTCAGACTCAACGGTGTCACAGACCACTTGGGAACGGTTCTGCGATACTTTCTCAGCTCATATTCACCGACACTCATCAGATTCTCACAACACGGGGAATTATATCATCAATACTCATACCATCTCAGTACGGGTACGGGTACGTAGTTCAGCTTGGAAGAACAGCCAGTGTCAACGGCGATGACGGTCGGGGAATCCTTTGGGGTTCTGTTATTGATTTGCGTCAAAGCGAGAGACGCTGGAAAGCCCTTGGTTCGAGTCCAAGCGTGCCCATCCGCCTCGGTCCAAATAGTACAATCTCTGTCAGCGGTCGTCTTCATACACACATCAGCCGTTCCAACAGTGGTCGTATCAAGAAATTACGCCTTGTTGAGGCAGATGACGAACTACCCAGACAGTCCTTTTAGCTATCGAGGAGCAGATATATTCTTATGAATACTGTCAGAGGTGGTTTGTAGCGGTTCCCGTCACGTTCGGCTTTGTCGGAGAAGTTGAGCATTCAGATCCAGATGGGCGAACGTGGTGGATGCGATTCTACTCCGATGATACTGCACCAGATGTTTGACAATTGATGATGTAATCTTACTCATCAGTCTTCAAACTCATATCTATTTGTTTCAAACTGTGGAAAACTGCCGAATAGATTTGCGAAAGCGACCGAGGAAACGCACAGATACCCAGAGAAACCCACGTCTACGGCTCCGTCAAGGAGATTTATTCTGCGTTTCAGACAGTGCCCTGATAACCAAAATGAGTTACTGAGTGAGAGAGTCTCAACAGAGGTTTTTATTTGAATAGTCTAACACAACAATTGATGTCCTTCGCCGACACAGATATCAAATCACTCCGACGGAGTGCGATTGTGAAGGGTCTCTTGTGGTTTGTAGTCAGTTCAGCGGGTATCTGTTTACCGACAGAACCTTTCTCTCAGCACTCTCAACAGCAAGCGTGATGGCGGGTTAGTATACCTCTAAAATGTATACTGAGCCAATAAAACAACGAACCGACACTAACCACAGATAGACAACCCCAAACAGACAACTCACGATTCG
>KE356563.1:1002324-1004952 GCA_000416005.1 Haloquadratum sp. J07HQX50
GCTTGAACGTCGTGCAGAACCTGAGCAAGGGAATGAAGATGTCGATGCAGCATGGCTCTCAGCACATACTAATTACGAGGACTTTGATGAGCTCGCATCTGCGCTCGTGTCTGAAGAGACAACCTTACACGCAGCGGGACTTTCACCAGTTGTTCGGCTTCACCCACCGCGTGGCGGACATCGAGGTCAGAAGCAACCAACCGCTGAGGGAGGCCAACTCGGTGTACATACGACTGAGCAGATTGATGAACTACTGGAGGCAATGCGATGACTTCAAAGAAACGACGACAACGAGGCACGAGAACACACGGTGGCGGCACGCACAAAAATCGACGCGGAGCAGGCCATCGTGGTGGGCGTGGGCGTGCTGGGCGCGATAAGCATAATTCGCACAATTATGAGCCGATCGGTAAGCATGGCTTTACCCGCCCAGCAGAAACTCAAGAGACAGTCGCTGAGGTGACCGTCCAAGAGCTTGATGAGAATGCAGCGGTATACGCCGCAAAAGGATTAGCAGAGCGCGTTGATGACGGTTACGAAATTGACGCTCGTTCGGTGGTTGAGACAAATGACGACGTTGATGTAATCAAAGTGCTTGGGAGCGGACAAGTGCGACAGGAGTTACACGTGACTGCGGATGCATTTACTGACACCGCTCGCGAGCAACTTGAGAAAGCCGGAAGCGCAGAACTGACTGACCGTGGTATCACCCGAGCCGAAGAAATCGAAGCATCTACCACTGAGCCAACAGAATCTGAGGAATAACATATGGGATGGAAGGAGGCCGCAGAACCGGTACTAACACGGATGCCATCAGTCGCTCAACCAGAGGGACATGTCCCATTCCGGCGCAAGCTTGCGTGGACAGCCGGCATCTTGGTAATGTATTTCTTTCTGACAAATGTGACACTATTCGGATTACAGACCTCTGGCGCAGGAGGAGACTTCTACGGGCAATTTCGGAGTATCCTCGCAGGGTCACAGGGGTCAATCCTACAGCTAGGTATTGGACCGATCGTGACCGCCTCCATCGTCTTGCAGCTTCTTGGTGGTGCGGACCTGTTAGGATTGGACACGAACGACCCACGAGATCAGGTGCTGTACCAGGGCCTGCAAAAGTTACTCGTGGTTGTGATGATCTGTCTGACAGGATTGCCGATGGTATTCGCCAGTAGCTTCTTGCCTGCCTCACCGGAGCTTGCATCATCGCTTGGCCTCGGCCAGGGGAGTGTGAAATCAATCATTTTTGCACAAATCTTCGTCGGCGGCCTCCTTATTCTGTTTATGGACGAAATTGTCAGCAAATGGGGTGTTGGCTCTGGAGTTGGGCTATTCATTATTGCTGGAGTGAGTCAACAACTTGTTGCTGGGCTGTTCAGTTGGCAAGGGCTCGGTGGGCAAAGCGGATTTATTCCGACGTGGGTTGGAATAATCACAGGATCTGTCGAGATCGGGTCGCCACTGACACCAGGTGGACTCTCTGATATCTTCCTGGGAACTGGTCAGATTCTTGCACTCATTACGACAGTGCTCATCTTCGGGATTGTCGTATACGCAGAGTCTGTCCGGGTTGAGATTCCCCTTGCGCACGCAAACGTCAAAGGTGCACGTGGGCGGTTTCCGGTAAAGCTCATCTATGCAAGCGTGTTGCCAATGATCCTTGTTCGTGCACTACAGGCGAATATTCAGTTCCTCGGACAGATCCTCGCCGGGTTTTGGGCCGAGATGCCTGCATGGATTGGTCAGTATGCAGATGGGCAAGTGACTGGAGGACTATTTTGGTACTTGGCACCGATTCAATCCCGTCAAGATTGGATGTGGTTTTTGGGATTCACCTCACAGGACCCGCTCGCAATCGGCGTTCGCGTGCTGATTGATCTGACGTTTATGATTCTTGGCGGTGCAATATTTGCCATTTTCTGGGTCGAAACAACTGGAATGGGTCCAGAAGCAACCGCTAAACAGATTCAAAGCTCAGGAATGCAGATTCCAGGATTTCGACGGAATCCACAGGTTATTGAGAAAGTAATGGAGCGTTACATCCCACAGGTCACAGTGATTGGTGGAGCTCTTGTTGGGTTGTTGGCTGTCGGTGCAAACATGCTAGGCACGATTGGGGGTGTCTCTGGAACCGGATTGCTGCTCACCGTCTCGATTACTTACAAACTCTATGAAGAGATCGCTGAAGAGCAATTAATGGAAATGCATCCGATGATGCGTCAAATGTTTGGCGATTAGCCTCACTATTCCCGTTAAATTTCTCGGAGTTTGAACGCCCAACTCGGCTATTCTCCCTCAAAACGAACACTGTAATCGTCGCTGGGATAATTGGACAGAACGTCTAAACAACTGATGTGCAACGGCTGTATCTTCCCCTTCAATGGCGTACGGGTCGTCGTGTGGAGCCTTACGTTGGACTGGCGTGTGGAGGTAGTTGTGGGCGAATGAATTTCGGATCTGATTAAGTTGTTCATATGTGTGTCTCAGAGAAGCGAGATTCGACTGACAAAGTACAACAGTCTCAACTCGTTGTTATACAGACACTCTGAGACACCACAGTCTTGCGAGGTGTCTCAGTGAGGAGAGACTTGAGACAGAGCACATTTGTCCCCCAGTGCAGTCCGAGCC
>KE356563.1:1004972-1005987 GCA_000416005.1 Haloquadratum sp. J07HQX50
TGATATCATACTTCCCATAGAGGATGAACGTAAGTCAAAGAGACCACAGGACGGCTGAGATTGCCAACTCGCCAGCAGACTCAGTTATGCCCGACCCATCGAGAGCACTCTCCCAGATGATGTTTGAGACACTGCTCATCTCTGGAACTCACCTGTCTCCAAATCTTCGAGATCACGTTCATATCGCTGGATTATCTGGTCAACCTCATCCTCCGAGACTCCCTCCATGTCGTGATATTTGCGGGGAATGATATACTGTTTGTATCCCTGTAAAAAGGAGTTCGAATAAAGACGTTCCTCGTCTTGCTTAAGCCGTTTCACCTCCTTAAGCCACCTGAGAGCCTCTTCAAGCCGTTCTTTGTCTGATACCATCGTATATTCGATAGCCGAATGAGGCAAAAATAAGCTCCGAATCCCACTCAGGACGCGAGGAGTCAGTATGTGTTTCGAACAACACTACCCCGATAATCAAAATGAGTTACTGAGTGAGAGAGTCTCAACGGACGTTTTTGTTCGACGAGTCCAACTCGACAATTGATGTCCTTCGCCGACACAGATATTCAGTCACTCGGACAGAGTCCACTCGTACACGGTCTTCTGTGGTTTGTGGTCATTTCAGTATGCGGGTATCTGTTCACCGACAGAAGCCTGTTCTCAGCACTCTCAACGGCGACCGTGAGTGCGGTCTTCGATGGTGGGCTGGTGTACCTCTGGAATGTATACTGAGTCAATAGAACAGCGACTCTACAGTAATCACAGATGGACGACCCTGAACGGCTAACCCACGAGCCACCACGATTGTCTCAGTAAGCCACTAACGACATATGTACTCTGAACGGTTCACGATGCAAAATCGAACGGTGTACAAGCTCCTCGCCATATTCGCAGCCCCGACTGTGGTTGCTTTTCTGTTCTCATTGAGAGTAGGCATCTCCTTGCTACTCCTCTGTGGACTAGTCGTGATTATGCTAAAGTCTCTCACATATCAAATTACCGTGGAAGATGATGGCGTGTA
>KE356563.1:1007400-1021499 GCA_000416005.1 Haloquadratum sp. J07HQX50
CAGCCCTACACACACCCGACGTCGAACCCACATATACTGGCCAACGAACCTCGCTTACAGCAACTCTTTGAAAATCTCATGCGGAATGCAATTGAACATGCTGGAGCAGAGGTTGACGTAACTCTCGGTATCACCCAAGATGGATTCTACGTTGCCGATGATGGGCCTGGTATTCCACCAACCAAGCGCACCCGCGTGTTTGAGACAGGGTACACGACTGATGAGGACGGAATTGGGTTCGGGCTGAGTATCGTCCAACAGATTGTGACCGGACACAGGTGGGAGATACAGGTAACCAAGAGTTCCAGTGGTGGAGCACAGTTCGAAATCACGAGTGTAGACTTTGCTGACTGACTGTTTGCCAGTCACCCATGGCTTCTTCAGGAGCGTCGAGTGTGATGATAGCGACAGGATTGTACTGTGACCCACAACCATTGCTGAAACCAGATATCTGTGAGTCGGGCCTGCGATTGTGATCTTGTTTGCTACATCAGTTGTCGGCTCCATCTCGCGCCTGAGGGCCAAAGCACCCGCTTCGTGGCGCTTGCGAACACGTGTTATTCTTCACTAATATCCGCATAGAGCCGGGTCAATCCGCACTCTGGGCAAACATAGCCGGTCGCATCATAACTCTCCTTGAGTCCAATCTTTCCCAAGATACCTTCACGGCTCTCATCAGAAACAAGCTGGAGTGCATACCCTTGAGCACTGCGTGGTTCCATCTCTTCGGTAATTACGTCGCAATCTGGACATCGTTGGTTCATGTCTCCTGACACATTCCCGGCAATGTGGTCATCGTATTTAAATCGACATCTGGAGTTGCTGATCCGTGAGACCAGACAGACATTTGAACCATCTGTCTCAACATCGGGATACTCAGTGCGGGACGATATTACGGGCACTGACAGTGACTGTCTGAGTGACCTCGTTTCAATAACCACATCAGTGGATTTCAGGCTGAGCCAGATGGCTGTTGATTTCAAAAAGTCAAAAACTGCAAGGCACATCTAAGTATATGCTAGCTGATCATTTACTGATATCCGCGCACTCTTTAGAAAGGTCAAAAACCACGATTGGTCCGCTTCTCTCAGTGCTCTCGACACGTGGCCGCGGAGATCCACAGATGATTGGGGCAGATTCCACGTGTCCGATCGACTGAAAAATATCTACCGAGTGCCAGCCAGTTCGACATATCATGATATATAGCGCTGTCCAAGGAGCGTTGGCGTCGTAAGAATTGCCAGCGTGTCGACCTCAATCGTAACGAGATTATCATCACATGCCACGCCTATATTATGCTGCGTAAATCTATTATTCGTGTCAACGACCGAGCGGAGATCTACTCTCCGTGGCTCAGCAGCAAAATTGACGACGACAAGACGCTTCTGTGCGCCAGCATCTCGACCGAAGGCAACTATATCTGTCGCCGCCTTAGTGTCATAGGCAACTTGCATGAGCTCAGCCTCGGGGCCAAGGACATCTGAGCTCTGATAATATGAAATGAGTCGCTGATAGAAATTGAAGTGATCTGTCGGAAGCACTGACCAGTTCATGAATGCCCGCTTGTATGGATCAGACTCAATATCATCACACCGGTCAGGGTCGTCAGCATAAGCGGGCTGTCGACGTTGGCCATGTTCAGTGATACGCCGCTCTTGACCATAATAGATCATCGGGATACCGGGAAGAGTGAACGCAGCTGCTGCGGCGGCTCGCTGAGCGTGTGCTGGAGCTTCCCGATGACCTGTCGTTGCTTCATAGCCCAACCTAGCTTCGTCATGATTCTCCGTGGCGTTCAGCACGCGTGTATACCGCGGAAACCCGTCATGACGACGAGCGGCAATGGCCTGGAGTAGATCCCTTGGTGGGCGCTCCCCTCGAGCGATGGCATGGGCAGTCTCTGTAAACCCTGTCGTGTCGAAGTGGCAATCGAACTCTGAGGCGGCGAACGCGGCTGTTCGTGGGATAGCCTCTCCGAGTAAAAAGAACTCGCTATTTATCGCGTGTACGCGCTCGCGAACCTCCGTCCAGAAGCTGTGTGGCACTCCCCATGCGATATCACAGCGAAATCCATCGACCCGCTCAGCCCAAAACTCAACGACTGCTAAAGCGTGCTCACGGAGGGCAATATTATCAAAATTGAGATTTGGCTGATATCTGACATCAAAGAAGCTTGTCTGTGCAGGGGCAGCGTCGTCGGAGGTTGCGCCTCTTTGACGATCAAACCAGTCAAAGTACTGTGAGTCAGTGTCCCACGATTCAATCGCTGGAAATGCGCCGGTCTCTTGTGGCGTTGGTCCGAGTTTCTCGATAGTATCTTGAAAGAATGGATGTGGCCACCCACAGTGGTTGATCACTAAATCGAAACACACCCGAATATTGTGGTCGTGGCAGTGGTCGACAAATGTCTCAAAGTCTGCCAACGTTCCTAAATCGTCAGCGATATCAAAATAGTCAGTCGCACTGTATCCATGTGGCCCACCTGGGGCTCGATCAACAGTCGGGCTCCACGCGGGGATGATCGGTGTCAACCACACCACATCCACACCCAAGGAATCTAGATATGTTACTCGGTCAGTGAGCGTTCCGAATGTCGTCTCACCTGGTGCACCTGCAAACGACCGTGTGAAAATTTCATACATAACTGCATCGTCAAGCCAGTCTGGCGGACGGTTCGGCAGTGACACTGTCTCAGATTCGGGGTCAAGGACAATCTGATCGCGGACCCCAACGCGCTGACCATCGAATGGAGCAGCATAGATGCTTGTAGGGCCGTCCAATGCTGCAGCGGGGATCTGCGCTGACGTCGATTCAATACTCATGTCTGTGGTCTCAAGCTCACTCGCATCGTGCGGAAGAAACTCAACGATGAGTTCCGATTCATGTGCGTGGCTGTTAGAAGAGATTGCTGGGTTGGAGTCAATAATGAACGTTGCCGTTTCCGAGTCATAATGCCCCCTCAGGTTGATCCGTGGGAGTCCACTGGTGGCGTTTGATTGGTGAGTGGTGCCTGCCTTGGCACCTGCGGGCATCTCTCCATCAAATACCTGCAATGTCAATTCATGCATACCGTCAGGAGCATGCAGCTGGATGATATACCGGCCTGGCTCATCAGGCTCGAATTCAGCGGTGTGATGTAACCCGTGATCGTACCGCTCCCCATCATCATGCGCTGTCAGCGTATGTTTAATCGTAGCTGAACTATCGGGTGGTCGAACTGATAGGCGCCAGCTAAACGCATCTTTGTGATAGTTTTCTGGGTTTCGCTCGGGGTCGCCTGCAATTGTTGGAGCAAGATTGTCTCGATCAAATCCATGTGCCATATCGACGAAAATCGGGTCAGCAATACGCTCGCCTACTTGGAGAAACCGTGGTGGACCAGGGTGATGACTATGAGACGGTGTTTGGCGTGCCATCGACTGCCAGAGGGGAGACCTCAATATAATAGTTTGGACTCATGGCTCTGTGGAGATGATACACTGACCTGTGAAAGAATACATCACCATTTCTCCACTCGAACCCACGCCAGTCATTGACGCGAATGGAGGCACTCAGAGGCAAATCACTCATATGGTGTATACTGGAGTGAGCTACCCACGATGCGACATGTGATTCTCATAATGTATTTTGATCCGGCCACATAGATCTGTGCTGTCATCGTTCCGTTATGATTGGAATCCTCAATTTTACCAGATGTTTTATTTACCTAAGAGCGTGTGGACTGAGAGACCCGCTATCTCCTTCTCGGAGAGATTTGTCCTCCCTCAATTACGAAGCGGTTGGTCTGGTATTTGTTTTGAGCGGGACTCCGGTATTCTTGATAGAGTCTCAGTAGTACCCAGAGCCTGAATCGTCTCCTTCACTCGGGCTCTTACCGGTCAGTCCAGATGTCCCACCACTTGCTGTGTCTTGTGAGACAAGCACACCAAACGCCGTATCGGCCGGGTCGTCGTCCGGGGTGAGATAGCCACCAGCAAAGGCGGTGTATGTTTCCCCCTCTGCAAGTGTCACATCGACTGTTTGGACTACGTCGCCGGTGTTACTCATTCCCATCATATCATCGCGGATATTAAGCGTATACTCACCTGCAGGGACTGTTGTATAGCCAGACTCACCGTATGCCACTCCGTCAAAGAGTGTATTCATCGTTGAATCAACCGTGACGTCGACTGACGACGCATCGGGTGATAGATGAACAACTCGAATTCGGGTAGAATCATTTTGAATCTCCGAGTTGTCATCCCGAAGAGCAAGGAGTTGGAATGATTCATCAGCAGCGTCACCGACTCTCCGCTCGCTGCAATCGTATAGTCGTCTCTGCTTCGATAGACACTGACCTTTCGGTGACAGTCGTCTCGGCGTCATCGGCCAAGGTGATCTGAATCTGCCGTTCACCAACTGGTGCCTCCAGGTACTCACTGACCGCTCCGAAGCCAACATCCTCAAGAATTACATTACCGTCAAGAGAGACGTTGACATTCGGCGCGTTTGGCGAAAGGTGTGCTACCCGGAGATTCGTAGTCGTGCTGGTAGTTGTAGTCAAGAAGCCTGATGTCGCGCCTGCCGCAGTATCCTGTGAGACCAGTAGGCCAAATGCGGAATCTGATGGGTCATCATCTGTTGAGAGATATCCGCCCACAAATGCAGTGTATGCCTCTTCACCCCTGAGAGTGACGTCAAATTCTGCGACCACATCACCATCGTTGCTCATTGAGTCGCCGCGAACCTGTAGCGTGTAGTCGCCTGCTGGGACGGTGACATTAGCGGAGTCGCCATACGTAACACCGTCATAGAGCACGTCGCCGTTAGAAGCAAGCGTCACATCGACGGCTGGTGCATCAGGGGATACATGGACAAGCCGCACTCGCGCCATGTTTGAGCCAGGGGTTGAGTTACTCCCTTCCAGTGTGAGCAGTTCAAACGGTTCATCTGCACCCTCACTAATCTCCCCACGTGCAGTGACTGTATAATTAGTCTCCGCTTCGGTGGGGACTGTGCCTTCGAAAACAGTCGTCTCATCGTTACCGGTAGTCGTGATCCGGACCTGCTGTTCACCTGCAGGAGCTCCGACATATTCGCTCACAGTTCCGAAGCTGACGTCCTCAAAAATGACGCTCCCATTGACCGAGACATCAACGTTCGGTGCGTCTGGCGAAACATGGGCTATCCGGATATTTGCCATCCCAGATTCGTCTTCACCCATCTGTGTTGAGGTCTCCATCGTGCTTGGGGTATCTGTTGCGCTGTCCTCTGTTGGGGTTGGAGTGGTCCCGCTCTGCCCACTACATCCAGCAAGAGCCACTGATCCAGCGCCAACGCCAGTGAGAATACGTCGTCGTGTGAGTTTCCTCTCTTCCGGCATTTCTATGAGTGTTAGCGGTTCTACACACATGATAGCGTCGGTTATGATCGTCAACGAAAGAATCATGACTTTTGCTATCTGATGAATCCAGTGAATCGCCTCAGGGTCACTGAGAGCCACACTCACTCGTCGTCATAGAAACTGAACTCCACAGTTTCCATTTTCGTCCGACCCCGAAACACTCAGGTTGTTTCTTGTGTGGGCCGCCTCGGTGTCAGATAAAGTGCGTTGAGAATCGGAGCGTTCGTTGTCACCGCACAGATCTCTGTCTGACGCTGAATAGTCACCCTGTTCGTCGATAGATGTATACATTGTGTCTTTTCATCGTTGGACCTGACTGTGTTGCTATCAGCGTCATATGCAGGTCGTTTTGTCGTTGTCCGGGTTGTGGTTTAGTTTAGACGTGTCTGAGTCTTCACAGAGAGCGTTCATTTATGTTAGTGCCCTCGTCGCAGCATTGTGAGGAGGGTGGCTGAAACATACTTGACCGTGTGGCCAGTTAGAGTAATATATGGAACGTTTAGACACTGACACCGCTGCGGATCCAACAGCACTCAGTAATGCACTTCCACCTGCTTCCGGGAAGTGGAAGCGATATGAGCATACGGGCGGAATCATTGAGTATCGACTGCCAGACCCAGACGGGATGTGTGCTGTTGCGAAGGTTACTGCTCGGCCTGCTTATTTAAGCGACGCAGCAGTACAAATCAAGCCAACACGAGGGTGCTCGGGTGGAGAGACTGTTCAGTTTGAAACGATTGAAGCAGCAGTAACAGAAGTCCAGGCAGAGTTAGATACTGTGAGCGAGCGCATTGACTCAGCGTCAAATGAATCATATCCCTGATTCGGTGCTGAGCGCCATCGATGAATTTGGGGCTGATCTATTGACGCGTGATACAGAGCCCCTCGATCAGCAGCTTCGTAATGACTTACGAGTCAGAATTTCATTGAACTCATCCGCAGGTCAGGCACGTATTGAGTACTCCATCTCACATACTCAATCACACGCACATCTTCGGGCATATGGTTCATACGTTGAGACGATCGTTGATGCTATCGAAAAAAGGTTACAATCGTGGGGTATCGATCCACCATCACAGTACGAATTCGTTGAATCAGATAACAACGTTCATACCTATTTCGGAGACGCACCAGTCAGATGAAATAATCGTAACATCGATAGAGGGCGTCTACGACACGAGTGTATGAACTCATTGATGCAGTATACGGCGCTCGACATCAGCGGGCAGTTTCTTGTAGGTGGTGTTGCTGCTGGCGTGGCCACACTGGTAATGGACCGGGTAATGATGCAACTACCAGAGGGTGAGACTCCCCCACGGGTGGCTGCTGGCATACTAACCAACAAGACACCGGCGGCAGCATCATCCCGACTGGCAATTTTTATTCACTACACTGCTGCCATTTTGACTGGGCCATTATTTGTCTGGCTACGGCTGAGTAGTGAGGCGATTGTTGGGCCGACGCCAGTGCATATCTTACTCGCGATAGCCGCGCTCTACACTGGGATGGTTGGATTCTTTATTGGTATCGTCCTCCCACGAGCGGATATCACATCGAAGAGAGTGCACGGCATCCGTCGTGATTGGGCGATTTCAGCAACGAGTTATGTCGTGGTCACTGTTGTTATTGTGTGGACAGCCCTGCCAAACTGAATAGATCTCAGACGACCACCGCCTGAAACACGTGAGCACTTCCAATGTATCTTATGTCGAAGTTGGCGTCTCAGTCAGAGTCGTATTCCCAACTGATTCATTTCCTGTGACAGTGGTCTCAGTATTTGCATCAGGAGGGAGAAGGAATTCCAGTAGGCTTGAAATGAATACTTGATTATCGACATCATACAGTTCGGATGGACGGATGAAATCAGAATCTGCAACGACGACGACGTTCTTATTTCTCATCGCAGTGATATACTCGCCCTCCCGTCTGGTCTCGAGCGTCCTTGTGCCTTCGGCTGCCTCAAAGAGAGGCCGTGCTTCGCTTTGAGACGTCGATAGCAGATACCCACCGGAATCGAAAGTTATCTGTTCGGCACCGGACGTCAGGCTTCCACTCGCTGTTGGTTCGGCATAGATTGATTTGAAGTTATTATCTATTGCGTCATCATCTGCATTATAGAGTACTTCCGGTCCGACTATGATGCCATACTGTGTGGTAAGCGTATCAGCACCGAATGATACGAGCGAAGTTGAACTGCCGAAGAGACTCTGAGAAGTAACTGCTGGCTGGGTCGGCTCAGCTAAGACGACTACACGGCCACCATCAGCAGTGAATGACTGTATCGTGTTTCGTTCAGAGTCGGCAAAAGAGCTTGTCGGCTGGACGATCAGATAGCCGTCTTTATCTGCGAGTTGCTCTTGTAGGGTATCACCACCCGTGTCGTACGTTACAGTATGACCAGCTTCCTGTAGCGCTGTTTCGATCGGTTCAAGCTTAGCCCTTGAGATTTGATTATCATGGCGAAGGTCGATCAAGATGTCTCCTCCTTCAAGCTCAGATGAAACGCTAATATCACCCTCTTCAGGATCCCCTGGGAACTGTAGATTGTCTGGTTGAAACTGTTGTGGGCTCTGCCCAACAATCGATTCACCATCAGGTGTGGAAGATGACGTCCCGATGATTCCGACGGCAGCTATGATACCGACAAAGACTGCTAAGAGGATAATAAATACAGCAAGAGGTTTGATAAATTGATTACTCATCCGAGTTCACCCCCACAGTCGCATTTGTGTCTGCAGGGACTCCCCATACAGCGTAGTATCGCACAGGTCGAACAAACTCTGGATTTTCAGCCTGTGGCTTCACTGTCGCGGTATCACTACCGACCGTTTCGCCATCCTCATTTAGGACGAGAATATTCACTTCTGCGGGTGATGAACTCTTATAATACACATTATATTGATCCTCGGAAATGTCTTCACTAAGACTCGCTGCCCTCTGGATAGCGAAGTTCAGATCACCGATATTATCGGCAAATCCATTCTCGACAGCTCTCGGTCCCAAGAACGTATCTCCATTAGCCACTTGCTCGCGAGAGATATCTAATTCTTCACCTCGATGAATCATAATCGTATCAACGAATGCCTTTTGAAGAAGCTCTAGTTGATTGCGAATTCCATCTTTACTAATCTGCGCTTTATCTGGCCCAGAACGGATGAATACTTCACGTTGGGTCTCGACATTTTCGACAGCACTCAATGGCGCCTGTACGATTACCCCAATACTCCCAACCGTTGAACTGGACTTGACAATAATTTCATCGGCAGGGGCAATCCCATAATATCCGCCCGAAGCAGCTGTGCCTTCAACGTAAGCGACGACAGGCATCTCACTTGCAGTTCGGTTGACTGCCATGTAGAATTCCTCACTCGAATCGACAGGCCCGCCTGGGCTATCGATACGAAGCACGACTGCATCAACGGAACTGTTTCGTCGAACGTCCCGCATTGCTTCTGTTGCTGCAGCAACGTTTGCATCAGTTGTTCCACCACGGAATGTAATAACTGCAACGCTCGGCTCATCCGAGCCTGAGTCTGAGACAGTATCTAACACCACCGGCGCTACAGCGGCTGCAGCGACCAATGCTGCGGTGACAACCACCACGTACACAGCCGCTTGTGTCGTCCGGTTGCGTTGTTCCGACATACAAAGTAGACGAGAAGCAGCAGTATAAACCTTGGTCGTATAGGCTCAAACGGGACATATTCGCTCCACAAATGTGGCGCTATAAGAGGCTCAAGCGCGTTTTAACATACAAATGCAGCTATCGACATACCAAGGAGTTGTCTGGGATCTTGATGGAACGCTCGTACACTTGGACGTTGACTGGGATGATGTCGCTCAAGCGGTGACAGAGCGGTTCGAGCGGGAAGGTATCGGTGTTGACTCGTATCAGTTGTGGGATATGCTTACACTCGCATCAGAGTACGATATCCGACAGGACATTGAGTCGATTATTTCAGCATACGAGCGGGAGGGGGCTCAGTCTGCGACACTCGCCCCGGGTGCCGCCTACGTTGGGGACGCAACAGTGGAGGGAGTCTGCTCGCTCAATAGTGAGTCAGCCTGTCGAGTCGCGCTTGAGAAACATGCACTAAAAGGGTCTATTCAGAGTATTATCGGCCGTGATACTGTCGCGGCGCACAAGCCGGACCCACTTCCGTTGAAACAATCAGCAAGGAATCTTGATATCGATATGGAGTCAATTATTTTCATTGGTGACTCAGTAACAGATAAACAGGCTGCGGAGGCTGCTGGAATGAGCTTTGCATATCTCACCGAGATAGAGGGCTCACAACAATGAGTTACTCAGTAAGGTACTATTGTCCACACTGTGGCCAGGTGTTCGAAATAGAGCGAGCAGGATACTTAGCAGACAAATCTGTCACCCCGTATCCACTCATTGGATGGGAGTATGTGTCCCCGACTGATTCGTTTGAGTCTGCTGATGGGATCCAACTCGTGTGTGGTAACTCCTCCACTGATAAACTGAGTTGGACAGAGATGGTGATGACTGCAGATGACATTGAGTCACCCGAAATAGACAGCCCGTGTGGAAAGAAATTCTATCTTTCATTCGTTCGATTTGAGGATGGCGTTGAAGTTGAGCCACGACCTGACCCTGAAACGGTTGAGTTATCAGATAGCCAACCCAGTCCGGATCGCCCACAGAATCCGGGTCCGGGCGGGCCATTTGGGTTCTAAAATCAGGGGAGTGTAATATCGATTGAAGCTGTCTCTGCTGCTGCTTTGACAGTGTTCCACAGCAGCATTGCTCGCGTCATCGGCCCCACACCACCAGGAACGGGAGTGATTGCCTGTGCTTTCTTTGCGGCAGACTCGTACTCAACGTCACCAACGAGTGTGGATCCATCCTCAGTCTCTATTCGATTGATTCCGACATCAACAACAGTGACGCCAGGAGAGAGCATCGATCCATCCACCATCTCTGGGACGCCAGCCGCAGCGATGACAATATCTGCTGCACGTGTTTTCTCTGCAAGCGAGTCCGTTCGCGAATGACAGATCGTGACAGTTGCGTTCCCTGTGTCGTTTTTTTGTATCAAGAGGTTTGCCATCGGCTTTCCAACGATATTCGACCGCCCGACGACGACTGCATCAGCGCCTTCTGTTTCTACTGCGGCATCAGCGAGGAGTTTCTGTATTCCATGCGGGGTGCAAGGTTTGAACCGTGGATTACCGGCCACGAGTCGACCAACATTTTCTGGGTGAAAGCCATCAACATCTTTCTCTGGAGTGATATGGCGAAGTACATCGCGCTCATCAACGTGCGATGGAAGTGGCATCTGCACCAAAATACCATCAACCGCCTCATCAGCATTCAATTCATCAACAATATCAAACAACTCTGCTTCCTTGCTGTCAGGATCGAGTTTGATGTCACGCGTCTCAATGCCCACCTCCTCACAGTCGTCATGCTTCATTGATACGTACGTTTGACTGGCTGGGTCGTTATTCATCAATACAGTTGCCAACGTCGGAGTAACGCCAGCATCTTCAAGTTGAGAGACACAATCAATCAAACTCTTGCGAATGTCCGCAGCCACTGCCTCACCGTCAATTATGTTGGTCACATACACCGATGCATATCAATCGACTTCAAACGCGTTGATTTGGCCTGTCTGTCTCGAATGGATGTCGTCATGAGACCACAATGGATTTGATCTCAGACAGATTGTGGGGATTTACTGATAAAGAGTGTACTCGTTCGTGAGTTCGTCTACACGCTCTGAGACATCACTTATGATCGCCTGGTCGTCATAATTCTTGACAATATCAATGATGAGTTCACCAACTTCTCGGGTCGCTGCTTCATTGAAACCCCGCGTCGTGAGTGCAGCGGTTCCAAGTCGGATACCACTTGGTTCAAATGGTGAACGGGTTTCACCCGGCACTGTATTTGCATTCATAATGATTCCCGTTGATTCGAGCGCTGCTTCAACGTCTTTTCCAGTCGTATCTGGGTGTGATGGGCGCAGGTCAACCAAGACAAGATGATTATCAGTTCCACCAGAAACGACTGCGAGACCAGCGTCGCTGAGCGTGTCTGCGAGCGCCTCGGCGTTTGCCACAGTCTGAGCAGCGTACTGCTCAAAGTCATCACTCAAGGCTTCTTTGAATCCGACAGCCTTCCCTGCAATATTGTGCATCAGCGGACCGCCCTGCGCCCCTGGGAACACAGAGTTATCGATATCTGAGGCATGCTCAGATTGTGTCATGATGATTCCTCCACGGCCTGATCGGATAGTCTTGTGAGTTGACCCAGTGACAAAGTCAGCGACACCGACAGGCGACTGGTGCACACCTGCAGCGACAAGGCCAGTGATATGTGCGATATCAGCAAGATGATATGCATTGGCAGCGTCTGCTGCAAGCTGGATGCGTTCGAAATCAACCTCGCGCGGATAGGCAGAGTATCCCGAGACGATGATATCTGGGTCGAACGTTTCAGCTTTGTCTCGAAGCCCATCATAATCGATATAGCCCGTTTCTTGATTCACCTCGTACTGTTCAACTGTATAGGTTTGGCCTGTAAAATTCGCCGGATGACCATGACTCAGATGCCCGCCATGTGTCAAGTCTAATGACAAAATTTTGTCGCCTGGCTCCAGTATCGACAGATACACAGCCATGTTTGCCTGGGTTCCTGAGTGTGGTTGGACATTGATATGTTCGGCCCCCCAGAGTTTCTTTGCTCGTTCTATCGCCAGTTCTTCGATATCATCAGCATATTCACACCCTGCATAATACCGCGAACCAGGGTAGCCTTCTGCATACTTGTTAGTTAATGCACTTCCCTGCGCTTCAAGAACTGCCTCACTCACGTGATTCTCACTTGCAATCATCGCCAGCGTATTTTCTTGCCGCGCTCGCTCACCAGCGAGCGCATCAGCGACGGCTGGGTCGGTCTCTCGGATGTGATTTCGCTCCATATCACAATCCAGTGCGTAGTTCCAATAAGTGTGTTCACTCTCCCGTCTGCAGCGCACAGATCACTCGATGAAACTCACCCATCAAGTTGAAGAACACAATGTTTCATATATATGTAATGTCTCCTGCGAGCGCGATCCTGCCTACGACAATCTTGCTGGGCCAGTGTGGTGGCACGTCGATACGCCTACACGAGCGGGGCCCTCAGTTACCGGTGAGTTAATCTTAAATAAGGGGTTTTGTATTAAATATGATATGACGGTGACCTCGAATGTGCTCGGAGGGGACGTTGAGCACATTCTATCAGCTGCTTTACAGGATATCTCTGGAGAAGTGTATTTACTTAATCCCACAGCTAGCATATTAGCAGGTTTATTCAGAAGTGAGCACGTCTCAGCTGATCTCCCAGATCAATTTCACATGCGCGTCGTTGCGACAGAGTCACGACTCAAAACGATTACCGATCCATTCTTGATTGCTAGTATGACTGCTGACTTGATCGAAACAGACCTGCTCACACTACGGTCTGTAGACAGCCTTGCTCAGCGAGCAATTATTATCACGCCAGTTCATTTAATTTCAGTCGTTCAGATTGATGAGCAGGTGATAGGGCTCACAGCCGTAGAGAGAGAATGTGTCGAATCAGCCAATGCGTCTGCTCGGTCAGTATTCGAAGCAGGCGAGGCATTCAGCCTTCGCACGCCGCCACTGTCAAAAGTACAACAGACATTAAAATCAGAAATTGGTGAGGGTGTGAGCGAAGAGTTCAGGAGCGTCATTCAGACACTCCAACATACCAATAAGATGAGCAATCGCCTCGATGGGGTGACACTTAGTTTGTTGGTCGCAGCACGACATAATGTCCTGTTATACGAAATCTCAAAATGGGGCGAGGATGTCGGAGTAGCGTCAAAGGCAACGTTCTCTCGGACGAAGTCAGAGCTTGAAAATAAAGGGTTAATCTCAACAGAGAAGGTCCCAATCGAAGTGGGTAGACCGCGGTTACGACTGCAAGTGGCTGCGGAATCAGTCGCAGAAGCTGACCCAGAGGAACTCGCAGAAAACGCCTACGCCCTATTGAATAATTAGCAGACAGTAAGAATCATGCGGGTTTTTCTATGCCGACGAAGGAGGTACCGGCATGAATCACGCCCTCATCCAGTACGGCAAGAGTCCGGCGATGAAAGTGGCAATCAAAGCGCTTACTGATCTAAATCTCACACTCGTCGAAAACGAGATGGACGCAGATGTAGCGATAGGGACCAGAACAGTCAGTGAATATCCGTCAGCTATTGATGAATGCAAACTACCGAGTGTTCTCATCGAGCGTGGAGGGGTAGGGGCACACTCCATTTCGGATGTAGATGCTGCGGTCTCGGTCTTTCCAACATCGAGTGTTCAAAGTAGTGACCTGCGGGCGCGTGTTAGGGCGTCAGAGTCAGAGTCCGACACGAAGGAATCTAACACGTCGGGTACGAGCACCAGCGTAGAGTATGTTGCTGGGGCAATTGCTGGACAGCGGTTGAGGGCCTTACTTGAGGACCCCAACTCAGAGAGCGTCGTTATCGAAATCGCCCAGACAGCTATTCGACAGCCGCGGGTGATATTACCGATTCCTGATGGGCCACTAGGATTCGAGAAGGTCAGTTTCGAACATCGGTCAACTTCGCTTGATGGGACACTCACACGCGCCGAGCAAGCTGTCGATCCTCGAATTGGGATTATCTCACAGGTCGGTGAACGCGAGTCATATCCGGCTCCATAT
>KE356563.1:1022566-1026497 GCA_000416005.1 Haloquadratum sp. J07HQX50
ATTTCGTGATCTATAGATACTGAGCCACTCATTTCGATGAGGAGGCACGATCGTTTCACACACCGAAAGTTGCACGAATCACATCACGTGTTCCTGGTCCCAAGCCAACTGCTAATACAGCGATGAGTAGTAAGATCGTATATCGGGGGCTCTCTTCGAAGATATCCGGCTCAAACACCCATATGACAAATGTTGCAGCGACCAGTTTGATAATCAAAAACGGCCACGTGTCGCCGGTGAGTGAGATAATTGATGCTGGAAAAATAGCTCCCGTTAGATCGACGACGAATTGATTAACTGGATGCTTTGGAACAAGGTTTGGCCCAGCTTGCAATGCGGGCATCCAATCGAGCCCAACGACGTTGGCGACACCATCCACCGCATGTCCCCAGAGAATAACAAATCCTAATTGTTCTGTTCCATCGTTAATAAATGGTGCTACCTGCTGAATGCAGAACCACGCTATTCCTGCAGCCAGGGTTGCTCCAATTGCCACGACTCCCATGACTTGCGGGTAGAATTCGACCCCCTGAGAGCCGACAGCAGATAAATAAAACAGATATCCAACTGTAGGGGTCAGAATAGTCCACCCAAGGGCAAAGAGCATTCTTTCATACTGCTCGATAAAGTCGGATCGTGCAGCAGTCACCGCGAGGATGACACAGACGAGGGTGATAATAAACACAGTAAAGTAGATAACTGGGCTGATGAGTAGGGTATTGAGTGGATAGCTGATCAGTGCCTCGCTGGTCATGACAGTATCGTTTGCATCTTCAACGACCCGCAACGCGCCGCCAAAGAAGATGAACGGAACGAGTGCATAGAATAGTTGAGATTCGGTTCCAATCTGAAGTCGCTGCAACAGAAATATCACTCCGACGAGCGCCGTAATGAGTATGATCATATACCCAATCTCCGAGACGAGTGTATACCCTGGGAAGGCGACGGGTTCAGCGGCCGCAGCACACGCCGATGCACTGTTGAGATATTCAACAGTCTGACCTGGGCGAATCGCACAGAAGGCTGAATTCGCATCAGCTTGAACAGGTCCCCAAAAGTAATGCCAGATAAAGCTATCATATACGGTCTCAGGAGCGAGTATCGACCCACCAATAAGGAGAGCAAGAGCAGTTAAAACGCCCCCAGCCCAGATATTTTCAGCCGAGTAGCCAGTGCGGTCGACATATGCTGACATACTCGGTAGAGTGGTATCGTTAAATTTGAGGATTGCGGTCTCCTATCATGTCGAGTGAGTCGGGTGAATATTTTGTGCTGCTGTGAGCGTTTCGGTATGGAGATACCCGTTCGATGCCACCAACCCATCCGAGTCGTGCTGCCAATGGTCACCTGATACGTCGGTAACACGCCCGCCTGCTGCGCGAACTAATGCAACTCCAGCGAGGGTGTCCCAGGGATTTGCCTGAAGATTCGTAATGGCTCCATCTATAATCCCGGCCGCGACGCCTGCAAGCGTCGCCTGAGCGGAACCGATCCGACGCAGATCTCCGAAGCGGTCCAAGATAGCTTGGCAGGCACGGCCGTACTGTTTTCGCGAATCGAAGTCCCACCACAGTGTTGGCGCAACGATACCAGCAGCAGGATCAGTCTTTTCAGAGACATTGATCTGTTCACCATTTCGATATGCGGTTTCAGTATCGGTCCAGTATTCATCGCCCAACTCTGGGAGATTGACAACGCCAACAGTTGGTTCCGCATCGGTCACTGCAGCGACTGCTGTCGCCCACACCTGGGTTCCACGAACGTAATTATTTGTGCCGTCGATGGGGTCAATCACCCATGTTTCACCTCTTGAGGGGACTGTTTTCAATGCATCTTCCTCTTCACCGACGATCGTTTCCTCGGGATATGTCGACTTGATTGAATTAATTACCGCTCGCTGTGCGTCGCGATCTGCTATCGTGACAACGTCGGTTTTGCCGGTTTTGTGTTCAACCGAGAGTGTCGTGCGAAAATGACCGCTTGCAACATCTGCTCCAGCGCGAGCACCCTCCCGTGCGACATCAATTCTCCGCGGTGTACTCATTAGTTATGTATCTACTAATGAATCTGATAAGACTGCTCATTTAACATCTACAGGCCTCCTGAAGAATCAAGACCGAGCGAGTCGGGATAAGGGCGAGACAGCCCTACACCAAACTCAACAAACCCTCAGTAATCGCACTCCTCACGATGAATCGTGACGAATGCTATTAGAGTGGCCTCAGATGGCATAATAATTACTCAAACACAGATGATACCGTCGCTACTGGGTGGGGCCAAACGGCAGTCCGAGTGTCTGTGGAGACTGGTGTCACCGTGAGCAGGCATCAGCGACATGAACTGCTGACAGACGCCGTCGTCGAAGCAGACAGTCCAAACTGAGAGGTTAGAAGCCCCTCCTCAAGCAGAGCGAAGTCAGGTAGGTCGGGGCAGTTTAGCACTTGTATTGATAGTCATATTTACTCGCAAAATACGCTGAAGCAGTTCGTTCTCTGAGTGAACTGATTGTCTATGGCTTTGTATGTCAACTCTCTGGGAGTACGTGGTTCGAAAGATGGACTCGAAGTCATGGTGGAACCCGGCAATTTCCGTTCGATGATGAGGCACCCGCCTTGCTTCCTGTAGAGCTGTGACCTGTCTGTGGTGGCTCACATCGGTTGTAGGCGAGAATAGCATGCTGTTTACGCTATGGCTGAATCACGATGTCTCTCGTTCTTTGGTGTCGGAATATGTACACCCTGAGTGGTATTTCGTGGACTGTGTGAAAGGGGGCTGGCAGTTGAGTTGTGGTGTGCCTCAGCGATAGCCGGAAGCAAGCCCGTATTCGACTGACACAACACGATATCTTTGAACCCCCATACGTGGAATATCGGCTTCGTGGCGGTGGCAATGGCAGTGCCAGTGTTGTCGGTCACAAACGTGAGACTCCGAACCGTCCGAATTGACGGGAACCGCCATCCGTGCGGCCCGGGACACCAGCACCTCGAGCCGCGGGAAAATGAATATGTATGCATATCAGAGCTCATTGCTGGCTTATATGACTAACAGCAATTATGCTGGTCTTGGCTGAGTGGATGAACGCTTGAATTGTGCACATTCTGTGTCTCAGACAGGCCAAGCAAAGCGAAACAAGTCTTTGGCTGGAGCATGAGGATAAAATATGGATACACCAAATCGTGATCATGCCATAGAGGCGCTCGCATCACGAGACTATCTTGAGGCAGGGAATTACTACATGCGGTCTGCGTATGCACGACTATCAGGAGAATCCGAGCGCGGGCGAGATCTGTTCACATCTGAGGGTGGCAATTGGAGCGGGTATGCACTTGAGTCAATGTTACTCGCAACGGTGTGTTCTCAGATTGCTGGAAATGAATCACGAGCACGTGGACGTGCTGGGCAAGGGATTCTCATTGCGAGTGACCTTCGAGATACTGTTCTTTCGCAATTAGGGCTGCAAGCAGGCTGCGAGGAATGGGTCGGTCTATTCCGTGCGGTGACCCAGAAATCAGAACGGGCGAACGCTGCATTCGAGCGCGCCGAGACGCGATATGGGTCGGTTGAGTCATCTGAAAAGGTTGAGTTAACTACAGAACCACTTCTACAGGCGAGCGAGCGGGCGCTTCGACAAATCTCTCGGCCGGATGATTTCCAATGGGATGATATGCACGGTTCAGCACCATCAAATGCCCTATCAAGACGCATCCAGTTTATTCGCTCGCGCGTCCCGACGTTTATGAAATCTCGTCTTGATGCTGGTCATCTGCACGCACCGCGAGGCTCGACCGAGTACGGTAATGAAAAGTTCAGGTGTCCTGATTGTGGCTCACACGATATCAATTACGTAGCTGATACAGTTCTGTGTCTCCGATGCGATACTCCAACCAACCGTATCGATTGAGCGTTCGTATGTCATATCCGACAGAGCGTA
>KE356563.1:1027208-1031146 GCA_000416005.1 Haloquadratum sp. J07HQX50
AAACTGGACACCACCGGTGAGGACGAAATATAAGCTCGGACCTCTCACGTACTGGTTTTCCCACTTATCGAATCGAAGGCTGATATCTTCAAGGATGAATCTTAGTAGGTCAATTAATTCGTCCGTGGTTGCGAATGACGCTTGCATCGCACTCACTTTTATGAATTCACCAGATAGATATGTTTAGAACTGTTCATTTGATTCCCAAACAGACGATCTGGAACATGTGGATATACAGCGTGTGTTCTCCGTGTGTGAAAGCAATCACCAAGTTGCGAAACAGATTTTTCTGTGTGATTCCACTGACAACGAATCAACACTAGATGACCCCCATACAGTCCCAGATACGAGTGCTCTACGTCGATGATGACACCGAATTTGCGAATGTCGTTGCTACTTTTCTTGACCGTAAGGACAATCAGATGACTATCGAAACGTTGTGCAACCCACAGGATGTCCTTGCAAGTATCACACACGAACCTCCAGATTGCATCGTGTCCGATTATGAAATGCCACAGGTAGATGGGCTGAGTCTACTTGAGTCCGTCCGTCAAGAGTATCCAAATCTCCCATTTATTCTATTCACCTCCAGAGGAACAGAGGCAGTTGCCAGTGAGGCCATCTCTCTTGATGTGACGGATTATGTGCAGAAAGACATGAAAGAGGGGACGTATGACCTGCTCGCTAATCGGATCAAGAATGCAGTCGAAAGTTACCGACAGAGACAACATGCAATCCAACTTCGGCACCGGTTTGAGGTTGTGTTAGACACGATTGAAGCAGCGGTCTTTCTTAAGAAGCCGGATGGAGAGTATTTGCTTATGAACGAGGCGTATAAGCAGCGAGTATGTATCGGTGCCAGTACAGAACTGCACGAATTGGATTATAATGATCTCTTCTCGTCCGACGTAGCCGCCCGGTATCGAAGCGATGATCAACGAGTTGTCGAAACGCAAGATACGATTGAGATTGAAGAATCAGATCCTGACGCCGAGCAGGTGTGGCTCACGCGGAAATCACCAGTCTTCGATGATGCAGACAATGTCATAGCTATCTGCGGTGTCTCGACCGATATCACGGCACAAAAGCGTCGTCAGCGAGCATTAGAGCAATATGAGGAGTACCTTTCCCACTCGCCAGAGATAATGGCAATCTTGGATCAGACTGGTGAGGTGGTGTATCAAAGCCCGATGAAACAGGATCTGTATAATTTCGATCTCCCACGAATGAGTGGTGAAAATGCAGTCAACTACGTTCACCCGGAGGATAAAGATCGCTTTCTTCAGGATTTCAATCGAGCTTTGTCGAATCCAGAGAAATTAGTCACGACAGAGTATCGGACGGCGACAACTGATGGCAATTGGGTGTGGCTAGAAAACCACGCTTTCAATTATCTTGATCAAGACCCGATCAACGGTATACTGATTTCAGCACGTGAGATTAACGATAGAAAGGATCAGGAGCAATCTATTGAGCAGTACAATGAGACACTGCAACAGTTGCATGAGACGACACCAGCACTCTTGGAAGCGACGGACATGGAGACCGCCGCAACCCGTGTCATCGAATGTTTCGAAACGATCTTTGAGTATGATATCGCGGGCGTCTGGGTGAGCACAGAAGATCAACGGGCACTTGAGCCGATTTCACTCTCTGATCAGGGGGAGGAATTAATTTCGGAACCACCCACGTATACAGCAGACATGCAGTCAATATCATGGGAGGCATATGAAAGTCAGCAATTACGGTATATTCGCGACGTATCCACACATGAACAGCGAGCGAATCCAGACACGCCTATTCGGTCTGAGGTGATTGTTCCATTGGGAAAGCATGGGCTGTTAAACATTGGCTCAGTTGAGAGAGACGCGTATGCAGAGTATGAAATAGACCTGATTGAGCTATGGGCCAAGACGCTGACTGTGATATTCGCCAGGATAACACAGATACAGATACTGCGTGACAGGGAACAAGAATTAACACGTGAGCGTGACCGATTGAATGAGTTTACACGAGCTGTCACACATGATTTGCAAAATCCATTAAACGTGGCCAGCGGATATACCGAGCTCGCAGCACAAGAGTGCGATAGCACACACCTAACAAAGATATCTCAGGCATTATCACGGATGGAAGAATTGATCAAGGATATATCAGTGCTTGCTCAGCAAGGTCAAGTCGTTGGTGAAATGAACCCAGTTGATATTGATGCTGTCGTCTCTCAGTGCTGGGAGAGGGTTGAGACGGCCAACGCGACGCTCACAATCGAAAGCACAGCAACGATACAGGCTGATGAGAGCAGACTTGCGGAAGTTCTCGAAAACCTACTTTTGAATGCTATCGAGCACTGTGATGAGCCGGTTGAAATTCACGTTGGCATTGCTGAAGAAGAGAATGGATTGTATATCGCTGATAATGGTCAAGGAGTTGCAGACGAATACCTGTCTCATATATTCGAGAGCGGGTACACGACCGTCCAGAATAACACGGGCTTTGGACTGTCAATTGCCAGACGGATTTGTGAAGCACATGGCTGGGAATTAACAGTCACCGAGAGCGCTCATGGTGGTGCTCGGTTCGATATTACCGGAATTGAGATGAGTGAGTCTTGAACTCGTTCTCGTATGGTCGATATTCTTTCTTGACTGGGACAAACCCAGTCAGGGAAGCAGTGAATCGTGATATCCGAGTATGACCATTCTCACAATTGTGTTCTCTCGGTATTTCTGAATCAAAAGGTTTGAAATCGAAGACATGACACTAAATGTCTGAAGATATCTGAACACGCTTACCTGAAACCTGCGAGCCCACCCCTCTGGTTTCACGCTATTGTTACGACAACAACATTGTTGTTGGTTTTATTCCCAAGGGGAATGCTTTTCCAGAGGTAGCATACCTGAGGAAATTCGACACTTTGAGCTTTGATTTACTCGTCAACACGACAATCTGAAGCCGATCTCTGAGGGACATATCATATGGGACAAGAAACTCTCGACGGAAATGATATTCCGACACTCCGTGAAACGTATGTCAAGAAAGTAAATCAGGAACTGCCAAACAAGGCACAGAGTAGCGATGGGTGGCCTATCCACCTCAATCACTGCTTTGGACGTGTTATCCTCGATAATATGTTCCAGGACGAGTGGTACGATTATGTTGATGGGCGACCTGCGTATGAAAATCTCTCAGAACAAGAGCTGCGTGAAGCGATTCATATTGCAGACAGGATGCTTGATAGAGGCAAGCCCGTCGTTGAAGAACTCAATGAAAACTCGCTCCAATGGCGCGGCGAATAAAAAAATGGTGGCCTCGGCACTCATAGGGCTCTTCACAACCAGGTGCCAACTGGCTCAGAGCGGGTACCTCGTCATCAGCCACAGACGGTATATACTCACGAGGTTTCATATAGATTAACGAGTCAGACGGGTCGCGCAAATGCAAGCGTGCCGCTAGTACGCTCGATAAGTGCCTGGACGGTTTCGCCTTCTTGAGCGCCGGACACAAAGATAGTATAATTCCCTCTCTCAGCAACCCCATCACCTTTCCGACCGGTACCAGTGATCTCAACTTCGTATGTTTTGCCTTCTTCAACTGTTTCTTGGGTGTGGTGTTGAGTTGTGTTTGGACTCTTCTCGACCGGTCGAAATGCACCGCAGGCTTCGCACCGAAGCATGTCAACTCCATCTTCAGTAACCAGGCGTGTATCTGGAAGGCCACATTCACTGCAGGTCACATACTCGGCAACGTATTCATCGATTGCTGACTCGAAATCTGCGACAGTAAATGACCCATTATATCGCCCACGAGATTCCGTAAGCTGGCCATTCGTTCCTAACGTCGCCTGAATCGTTCGATGAATATCCTCTACGTCCCGGTCAAGTGTGTCTGCAATGTCACTAAGATTTGTTAGACGGGTAAATGCACCGTCAGTCTCGCCA
>KE356563.1:1034851-1037187 GCA_000416005.1 Haloquadratum sp. J07HQX50
CGGTGCGCTCGAATATGGTCCGCGGTTTCGCCCGTCTCACAACCCAGTCGGGTGTGTAAAAATCTGTGTGTCGACCCCCCACTGCTCTATTTCACTCGCAAGATTTTCGATTCCAAAGGTTTCTGTCGCATAGTGCCCGCTCAGGATGACGTTCATTTCTCGCTCGCGGGCTTCGTGATAGAGCTTTTGTTTTCCTTCGCCCGTGATGTACACATCCACGCCTGCAGTGGCTGCCTGGTCAAGAAAGTCGGCGCCAGATCCGGTGACGATGGCCACAGTTTTGATATCACTTGGCCCAAACGGAAACGTCCGAATCTGTCCACCACCCGTTGGGAGTGCCTCAAGTGAACTGGCAAGACGATCCAGGGAGGTGCTCTGGTCGAATTGCCCAGCCTGACCAATGGGCAGCCCAGCAATTTCACCAAACGGACTGGTTGAGGTCACGTCAAGATACGAAGCTAGTCCAGCAGCGTTTCCAAGTGTCTGATGACCATCGAGCGGAAGATGTGAGACATACAGATCTAACTCAGCGCGGGCTAACTTCGAGACCAAGTCATATGAGCGTCCTGTGATCCTCTCAATTCCATCCCAAATAACACCGTGATGTGTGCATAGCATATCTACGCCAGCTGAAATCGCAAACTCGAATGTTGCTGCTGCGGCGTCGACGGCACATCCAACAGTTTCAACTGTCCCAGATCGGCTCCCTATCTGAAGTCCGTTCGGACTCGCGTCAACGTCAGCATATGCCGCTGTATCAAGTTCCGCATCAAGCCGGTCGACTAATTGCGCAGTTTTCATACGCATCCTCATAGCCAACAGTGACGTGAATCTTCTGGGTTGACACTCAAGCTCTGGCTGAGCAGATCAGCTGTGAGCGAGCCTTGCCATCAGTAATTGGAGAAGATTTTGACCTCCTCCAGCGTCTAAACACCCCGGTATGCGCTCAATTACTTATCAAACACAGCCGTCCAGTCAACAGTCTCAAGCTCAAGTGAAGTAGTTTGAGACCTCCCCGCGTCTCATTGTCACGGACATCTATGATTTCCGAACGAGGCCGTGGCATCCGCCTCGATATTCTGGTGAAATGAGATTGCTGTTAGTCTTGAGCGACATCGGTGGCTGCTGTGTGGGCGAACACGTATTCTCGAAGCAGCTTTGCCCCGAGTGATGCTGCCTGTCCGTTGTCGCGGTCATTTATTTCAACAATATCAAAACCAACCGTTGTTGGTGCGACCGTTCGGACCAAGTCCCGGAGCTGTGTGGTGTGTAGTCCAAACGGTTCAGGAGTGCCTGTTCCTGGAGCAATACCTATCTCAGCGGCATCAATATCGATGCTCAAATAACATGCTCTCGATTGCACCCATTGCTCAATCTGATCAAGCTCAAATGCAGAGGGGGAGATGACTGTGACTTCAGAAGTCTGTGTTCGCTCCCACTCTGCGGCCGATCCAGTGCGCGTCCCGACCAGCAAAATCTCCTCAACGGAGGGAACGTCGAGGATGTGGTGCATAACTGTCGCATGACTGTCGGAATTCCCGTCAAATGTTGCACGCAGGTCCAAGTGTGCATCAGCACACACGACAACAGTCGGCTCAACAGCCCGGACACCGCTTCGCGTTACTGTATGCTCGCCGCCGAGTAAGAGTGGAATCGCTGTTTGGGCCACATCGCGTAGTTCTCCTTCGAGCCACTGAAGATACGCTGACACATCATCCCAGGCACGTATATCACCGTGATCGTGGACTGCGCACTGACTAAAGTGTAGATCACGGTGATGATCGTAATCTTCAAATGGGCGAGCAAATTGTCGTATGCGGTCTGGGCCGAATCGGGTCCCTCCACGGAACGTTGTCGATCGTTCAAGTGGAGCGCCAACAATGGTATACGTCGCATCAGTGCGCGACTCGTTCGCCCCAGGAAACATTACCGATCAAACGATCTTTCGCTGTCCTTCGTACTCAAGATATTCTATTTCATCATCAGGCGAGAGATTCTCACCATCTGGAATCCGCATAGTGAACGTTTGATACGTATCAAGATCCATAATTTGTGCATCCTCACCCGTGACAGAGACAACCTGTCCACCCTTTCGTTCGACAATCGGAACCCACACTTTGGCGTCAACGGGTTGTGACAGTGTCCGCTTTCTTTCATCAAAGACACCGCGTCCCTCAACGCGCGCCTTCGCGCTCCCGTGTTTTCCTGGCTTGGCAGTGCTATAGGCGTTGATTTTACAGGGGGATTCCTCCATCATCACGTAGCTACCCTCCTGTAGTTCACGAACCTGTTTCTGCTCTCTGGGCATGATTGATGATTCTGCCGTGGTATGTATA
>KE356563.1:1037207-1042089 GCA_000416005.1 Haloquadratum sp. J07HQX50
TTGCCACAGACACATAAAACTCGATGATTTTTGTTGAATGAATGGAGTTACCGTCCCAGACATTCCAAAATCGTAGAAAATAATTTCACCTGCATCAGTCACGGCGAGATTGCCAGGGTGAGGGTCAGCGTGAAACACACCATCCTCGACAATCATCTGGAGATAGACTCGCTGGAGCGTCGTCGCTATCTCAGTCCGGTCAATCTGATTTTCGTCAAGTTCATTCAGATTGGTGATTTTGATCCCTGGAAGGTACTCCATCGTCAGTACACGCGCACTGGAACATTCCTCGATTGGGTCAGGGATACGAATCTCAGAGGCGTCTTTGAAATTCTCTCGAATGTCACTTAGAATCCGCCGCTCACGAGTATAATCCATCTCTTGTCGAATTGTCTTCGCAAACTCATCGGCCAAGTTTTCGAGTGAGAAGGCACGGCCCTGGCCAATGAATCTGCGTACAAGTGGTAGCGACCACCGGATAACCCGCAGATCAGCTTCAACTAAATCTTCGATACCCGGTCGTCGAATTTTCACTGCAACATCTCTTCGGTTGTACTGAGCAGTATAGACCTGTCCTAAACTTGCCCCACTGATGGGGTCACGATCGAATTCGTCGTAGACATCATCGACCTCGCCGAGTTCAGCCTCGATAACACGCTTCGAGTCCTCCCATGGCTTGGCAGGGACATCATCCTGTAGACTTGATATGACATCAATGTACTCTGGTGGAAGGATGTCTGGTCGAGTTGAAAGTAGCTGACCGAGTTTGATAAACGTCGGTCCAAGGGTAAGCAGAGAATTCAGTAAAATTTCTGCACGCTGTGTCTGTGTCTCTGACCCGATTTCTCGGGACCCACCAAAGAGGAGGAACCGGCGGCGGTCACGCGTATACGCTACGATAAGTGGGAAAAACTGGAATAAAACGACGAGGAATCGCCAGTAAGCGCGGAGATTCACCGCAAAGACCACTCCATTACGGATCAGTCGTCCTCGGGCGAAGAGATTGGAATACTCTGATCCGGTGTTGCAGACTGCTTGGGGAGCTCAATCGTGAGCACTCCGCGGTCAATCACACCTGTTGCACTGGCACCGGTTGCATCTGGAGGTAACGGGAGCTCAGCGTCCAAAAAGAGAGGACGCTCCTCGCGAATATAATTAAACTCTCTCGGAGTATCCTTCTGTCGGCGAGCTTCGATAATAAGCCTACCCATCTCCACACGCAGATCGACCGTCTCCTCAGTCGCTCCCGGTAGATCAAGCACTACCAGATAGCCATCCTCAGACTCCAGGAAGTCGGCGAAGATTGCCTCGGGGAGTTCCTGTAGTGCGTCCCGTAAGCCTGTCATAGTTCGAAAAAAGAATGCAGGGTCGAAAAAGGCCGCGATTGCGTGGAGAGGTGTCTGTCACAGCGGCCCAGAGTCATTTTTTCCTTGGAAGATAGAGATTGATTATGACTGGTGACGATGATGTCTGCAGGACGGCGAATCAACGACCTTCTGGCGAATCCGAACAACAGGTCAGTGTCCAAACAGCCCGGTCTCGACTTCTCGAGATGATATCC
Source organism: Haloquadratum sp. J07HQX50 (assembly GCA_000416005.1). Lineage (GTDB taxonomy): Archaea > Halobacteriota > Halobacteria > Halobacteriales > Haloferacaceae > Haloquadratum. Next base: position 1,038,769 of record KE356563.1, read on the forward strand.
CCACTGACTCGAGTCGAGACACGACCGTTAAGAGGATGTCGTGGCCGCGTCGTTGCTGATTCGATACAGGCGAAACGAACAATTCCGAACCATGACTGTGCCGCGATCGATGGGTGGGCCGTTCGATCAGCTGACATGTCCGATGCAACTGATCAGCAGCAGCATCAGCTGTCGATTGTCGGGGCGAATACAGATGCCGATGCTAATCCCCCATCGAAAGCGCCTGTCGAAGAAGGAACTGCGGTTCGGGTCGAATCCCAAGCGACGCTCCCCAGTGAGGCTGACGCTGTCGTCCATTCCAAAGATGTGAAAGTAAATCATGGACTTCTCGAAATATCTCGTGCGTACGAGCGTGGCGAGAACGTGATCACAGTGGGAGACGATATTGAGTCGGGCTCAGTGATATTTGAATCGGGAGATCAGTTACAATCATCTGATCTGGGAGTTCTCAAATCGGCCGCCATTGACGAGGTCACATTGTATCAGCGGCCAACTGTGGGTATCATTCCGGTCGGAGAACAACTCGTTCAAACCGATCCTGGACCGGATGAGAGAATTGAAACGAATACACTGACGATTTCAGGACTGCTACAGCAGTGGGGTGCTATTCCCACACGTCGCAATGTGGTGAGAGATGATCGACCAGTGCTTCGTGCTGCTATCCAGCGCGATCTTACAAAGGATGTTATTGTGACGGTAGGGGACTCGGTGATGACTGGAGCGAGCGCAGTTTCAAGAGTCGTTCGTGAACTCGGAGAAATACTGGTTCGCCGGGTCGCACTTAAGCCGGGCTATCAAATTGCACTGGGAGTTATTGAGGAAACACCAATCGTTATGTTACCCAGCAATCCTCTCGATGCGATTGCCAATTCGATTGTTTTCTTATCGCCGCTTGTGGCACACGTTGGTCGTTTTGATCAATTTGACCCGCCGACAACGACCGGTCGATTGAGTCAGCAAATATCCAGTTCAGAAGGCGTTCGAAAGCTCGTACAGGTCCAACTCACACATCCCTCACATGCAGATAGCCATCCAGTGGTTGAACCAATCGATGTGAATAAAATGGGAGTACGTTCCTCAATCGCACTGACTGATGGATGGATAATTCTCCCAGAGGAAATTGAAACAGTATCTCCGGGGACCGAGATTGATGTCTATCACTGGGGGGTAACCTGACGACAGCGTGTCGTTCGTGTGACTGCTTGGGTGAAAAACAGATTAGAATCTGCAGATGCTGAGGAGCAACAATGACACTGAGTGGATGTCGCGAATCTCAGCATCATGCTCGAAACAGTCAGTTAAGAAGATCAGTTAATTGCTTTACTCGATGGTCAGCGATGACACACTGGCCACGGATGTCTGGAGAGTGGCGCTCAACGTGCACACCAGTCAATCCTGCATTCCACGCTGCACCGATATCGCTCGCACTATCGCCGATAAGAACGCCTGTGTCCTGAGCTAATTCGACCGTCGAGAGCTGCTCGATCGCGTGATAAACTGGCGCAGGATCTGGCTTCCACCCGAGATCTGGGGTGCATGTAACTACTGTTTCAAACCACTCATCGATTCCCAAGTGGCTGAGCACTGGTTGAGCTAAGAAATCTTGACAATGTGTGACCACGCCGACCGGAATATCGTTGTCAAGCAACTCTCGAATCACGCTCACTGCGTCGTCGTGAAGATATGTTGCTTCGGCCCGCATTTGGGGATCCTCGACGGTATGGAAGACATCCCAGAACTGCTCAGGATCTAATCCCCACGACCGGAGCAGCGGATTTCGATTACCTTGCAATCCATGCCACAAAATCTCAGCCTCTGTGTCACTGAACTTTCGGTCCAGTTGTGTCCCTACTTCGTCGAATACCGAACGTGTATATGTCCACGATGCATCAACGACTGTTCCATCGAGATCAAACAGCCAGAAATCGTGTTCTGAAAACGTATTCATTGTACTGGCTTTGTGCTCGGCACTTGAGAGTGACTCGTCTTTTGATTTTCCGTGCCCTCAGACAGGATCAATACTCCTCATATGCATCGTCATATTGGGCTGCCAAAGAGGTATCATTCTCTGTAATTCCTCCCGCATCATGTGTCGTGAGACTGACTTCGATTTCTTGATAACCAACAGAGATCGATGGATGGTGGAATGCCTCCTCAGCCAATTCACCAAGAATAGGAACGAATTCTGCGCCACGCATGTATGTATCAAAGGTGTAAGTTCGACTGATTTCGTCCCCACTATGCTCCCACTCAGTTGGCATTCGGTCTTTGATTTCATCATCTGAGAGAAGTTCGGCCATACTCATAGACTCTTGCGAGTTTGAATAATTGTTTGGCTTCGACCGCCAGCTGTATGAATCAACCGTCAGATGGTGGCTCTGATATGTTTTGAGCGAAGGGTTCATGCATGTGTTTTCTTGCCGTGTCAGCTTCCTCGCTCGCCCGAGGGCCAGCTTGCGGATAATCAAATGTGGGGCCAGTGCTCTCGAACTCTGGATTGAATAGTGTCATTGCTGTCTGAATGGTTGACCAATCATCCTCAACTGCTGCATCACGGAGACTTTTTGTCGGCGCTGCGAGTAGCTGTCCGACCAATGCTTCGGCCATGTCGTTTATAATCGACTTCTGCTTTTCGGTTAGTGACCCCTGTGCTTCGAGCTTTGCAACTGCACGCTCGTACTCTCTGTCCTTGAGCTGTTCTGCTGCCTGATACATGGCCTGGATTGCATCGTCAGCCCGCTGACGCTTGTAATCAGCCAAGAGCCGCTGGAACTCCGTTTCAATCATCTGCTCAACGTCCTCAGCGGCTGATCGTCGTGCGACCTCTGTTTCAGCAGTTACCGACTCCAAATCATCCATATTTCGAACTGAAACACCCACGATGTCCTCTGTAAGGGGTTCGACATCGCGTGGCTGACCAAGATCAATGATGAAAGTCTCTGTTACCCGACAGAGGTCCTCGCGTTCGATAAGGAACTCATCACTCTCTGTTGCTGCCACGACAAGACTCGCCTGGCCCAGCACGGCAGACAATGTCTCTAGTCCGACCCCCTCAGCAGACACTGAGACCGTCCGAGCGAGAGCTTTAGCGTGTTTTGTGGTTCGGTTTGCAATGATCAGATGTTCAATATCGGTCGCCGAGAATGCATTTGCGACGAGCGTTCCCATTTTTCCAGCACCCACGACGAGAGCTGTCGCCGACGAGACTCTGGTCTCGCGATGAAGCAACTCGACTGCGGCAGAGCCGATTGACGTCACACCCTCATTGATAGCTGTCTTCTCGCGTGCTCGCTTGCCAACACGGAGTGCTTTCATCAATCC
>KE356563.1:1043931-1048131 GCA_000416005.1 Haloquadratum sp. J07HQX50
GGAAATCCACCCTGAAATCCATTCAAGATTGCCGTATCAAGTGTCGAAAGTGACGACTCGTCCGGATGTACCTCGGTCATACAACTCGGTCAGTATTGTGTTTTCATAAGCATCTCGATAAAAATACACGGACACGGTCGTGCTGGTGTCCGTCCTACGGAACGAGCGTGACACGGTCAACTGATTCGAGTGATTCGACATCCTTCGCAAGGGTTTCTTGATTCGGCTCTGCCTCATAATACCAGACGAGGTCGAATGACCCATCTCGAAGCAACTGCTGGCATTCCCATACAAACTCCTCATCAGTGAGCGTCAGTCCCTGAAATTGATTTGAGGCGAAATCAGAATCGTCATTCCCCGCATAGATAAAGCATTCACCCTTCTCAGCGTGTTCAGCAACGATTTCATTGATATCGACTGTCAGCTCCTGCATCTCGAGATCCTCGGTGCCTGAAAGGGTTGTATGAATGATCATTCCTGCAAGTTCAATCTCGCCTGGCTCAAGAAGAGCGACCGTTCGTCGGTAGAGGTCGTCATCAACCGTCTTGCTCATATGATTTTTTCGAGTAGCGAGAATAAACGAATGACGGTTCATCTGAATATGGGGCTTGCGTTTCTGCGAATGGTGTGGAGTATCCAAAGCGGAAGACAGATACGACTAACTGTAATCTTGAGGTACATGTGGAATCGGGTGCAGGGAGTGGTGCACCGAGCGTACGAGAGAGTGCTGCGACGAGAAATTTCAGACGGACCAGCACATATTGCTATTATCCAAGATGGCAATCGACGATACGCCCGTCAACAGGGGGATGATGTGCCTGAAGGGCATCGAGAGGGAGCCCAGACAACAGAGAAAGTGCTTGACTGGTGTGAAGAGCTATCGATACAGGAGTTGACATTGTATGCATTTTCGACGGAGAACTTCAAACGATCGAGCGAGGAGCTTGATTCGTTATTCGGACTGATTGAAAAGAAGTTGTATGAGTTCGCTGACGCTGATCGGATTCATCAGAACGAGGTACGGATAAAAGCGATTGGTGATGTGGCAAGATTGCCAGCGAGTGTACAAGAATCGATCCGGTATGCGGAATCCCAAACAGACGGATACGAGGGATTTCGATTGAATATCGCACTGGCTTATGGCGGCCGATCTGAGCTATTAACTGCAGCACGAGAGGTTGCAAAAAAAGTTGAGAAAGGCATACTGACCCCAGCAGATGTTGATGCGAACACAGTTGAAGCGCAACTCTCGGCGAATGCATCTCGAGATGTTGACTTGATTATCCGCACGGGCGGTGATGAGCGAACCTCGAACTTTCTACCATGGCATGCGAACGGCAATGAGGCTGCGGTGTATTTTTGCGCACCTTACTGGCCGGAGTTCTCAAAAGTCGACTTCCTTCGCGGTTTACGGACTTATGAAGCACGTGAAGAGTCGTGGCGTCAGTCGCGAAAAAATCGCGCCATTGCTCTCGTTCGAGCTGTTGCACAGACAGAGTATGAAGAAGGTATGCGTGTTGCAACGCGGCTACGAGAGCAATTATGTACTTCGAATGCTAAAGAACTCTCTGCTGAAGTTGAACGACAACGCACATCCGAAACCATTTCACACGAGAGGGCTGATTGATTTGGTCTCACTCACCAAAGCGGCGCTGTCGATCCTGATAGTCTAACAGGGCACGTAGGTAATCACGCCGACGAAAGTCACGCCAGTTTACATCAGTGAAGTACAGTTCTGAGTATACCGACTGCCAAATAAGGAAGTCTGAGAGTCGCTCGGCACCGGTCTTGATCAGTAAGTCAGGTTCGTCAGAAAATACCAGACGGTTCTCAATATCTGTTGGGTCGATGTCGTCTGGATCAAGTTCGTCTTCACTCACTGCAGATGCCAGTTGTCGGACTGCTGCAGCAAATTCACGTTTGCCACCCAACCCAATGTTCATTTGCACTGGTGCCTCGGCGCGCTTGGTATCGTCAGGTCCTCGAACTGCGATTGGTTTAGGAGCTCCCACACCCTGCAGTTCTCTCTTCAACGTCGGGACAACTGCTTCATCAAGTACGCTGACCGAAACTGTCACTCGATTCGCACTGTATTCGAACGCCCAGTTAAAAAACGCGGCCAGCGTCTCATAGGCACCTTTTTCGAGCAGATCACGCTCGGTGATTACCACCGCCACGTGCTCCGGGCTGTCTGCTTCGTGAAACCGATTTCGAAGCGCTAAGTATCGGTCGTAAACGCCCACGAGCCGTATATATGCGGACATGGTATAATTTACTTTGGTGGTCCTGCTGGGAAATTACTACAACCACTAACGATGTGTTTCGGGAGCATTAAATACGTCTCTGTGAAATCAGTCGATGTGAACTCAACGCTCCGACGAGCAGGTGGATTTGCTCTTGTCGGGACAACTGCGGTGACTGCGCCAGTGCTCGGACAAGCGGCATTTGCTCCATTCGTGGCTATGGCTGTTCTCGGTGCCTTCGTTATTACCGATGGGCCCTTATTTGAGTTGTTTGCCCGACCAGGTGACCGACAGGATGGTCGATTAAATGGTTTGATCGGATTCTCGCTGGCCGCAGCAGGTCTGGCGCTGATCTCAGCAGAACTTGGAATGCCAACGGCGGCATTTGTCGCTGCCACGCTCATCGTCGCATATGGAAATCTGGGAAAAAGAATTATCTCAGAAACATCAGACAACCCATTTATTGGAACAGCAGGATTTGTGGTAGCAGCGACTGTCGGCGGGATTGGAGGCCAGGCTGCAACAGCGTCGTTCACTGACACTGCCGTATTATGGCCGCGATTTGTGTTCTTAGCGACCGTTGGTGCACTTTCTGCAGCCCTTCTTCGAGAAATATTGTTTGAACGAGACGATCCGCTCGTCATGATGAGTTCAGGACTGCTATTGTGGCTCTTCGGGTATCTCGCCACAGATGTGAGTGCGATTGAAGTGATTGCTGCACTGGTGGTGACAGTGGTGCTTGGATTACTCTCCTATCTGCTGGGGACTGCTTCCGTTGCGGGAATGCTTTCTGGCGTGATCTTGGGTCTATTAGTGATTGTATACGGCGGGTTCGGATGGTTTGCAATACTGATGACTTTCTTCAGTGTCGGTGCACTGTCGACGAAGTATAAATATGATATCAAGACGAAGCGAGGGGTAGCAGAGGAAAACGAAGGAGCGCGGGGAACAGGAAACGTGCTTGGAAACGCAGCTATAGCACTCCTATGTGTCATTTTGTTCGCTGCTGGCGATGCAGTAATTATCGACCTAATATGGTTCAAATACGCATTTGCCGGGTCTATGGCAGCAGCATTGAGTGATACATTGTCATCTGAGCTCGGAGTATTATTTGATCAACCACGGTTGATTACTACTCTCGAAGCAGTACCACCGGGAACAGATGGGGGTGTGACGTGGCAGGGAGAGCTGTTCGGGTTCGTTGGTGCATCACTCGTTGGAGCAATTTCATTTGTACTCCTCCCAGCGCTCACCCCGCTTGGGGCGATAAGTATCGCTGTGTCTGGATTCCTTGGCATGGTAACAGATAGTGTGTTAGGGGCAACAGTTGAGGGTGATCGAATCGGAAATGAGGCGGTTAATCTGGCGGCGACATTCACTGGTGCTATGCTAAGTGTGAGTGCGGTTGGTCTACTTGGATAATGACAGTACAGAGTGCGAAAACACAGGATTACCCAACGTTACGGAATTTGCAGGCTTATCTGAGTGCTCCCTCACCGATTTTACTGAAGCACGCCATTGAGCCCACCGGTGGGGGGCAGTGCCTCATCAGTGCGCACGCTCAGCAACCAGTTGGATACATTTCATATTTTTCTGCCGAGCAAGTGCATATTACCGAGCTTGTTGTTCACCCAGAATTCCGGCGAGCAGGGCGAGCGTCGCGTCTCATAAGTGCTGTTGTTGACAAGACTTCTCCTTGCACAACGCTCACAGTCACCGTGGCAGTCTCAAGTAAGACTGCTATTGGTTTCTACAAGAGCTGTGGCTTTACCATCGCTGCACGTAAGGAGGAATTCTATGAGACACATGAGTCGGCAGTCGATGCATTGTTTATGACCAACGAGTGAGTCTATTCCGCACTGGTTGAATGTCTGCTTGACCGTGATCGAGTTAATACAGTGGAGTCCACTTATTCAATCAACGACCGAAGTGAGTAGAGAGGGGATGCAGCTGTACG
>KE356563.1:1048655-1059118 GCA_000416005.1 Haloquadratum sp. J07HQX50
TCATCAAGCTCGAGATGCACTGCTTGCAAACACCGTCGTTGAAGCAGAAGATTCAATCCGAAAGCACGGAAGCCGTTGAAGAGCCGGCGGTGGCTGGCAAGTAGGGTGGGCGGAATCGTTCACAATAACGATGCTGTCGACAGAAACTATCGAAATCAGATGAGTTCATCTGCGGTTCGAATACGAGGCTTAACTGGCATTTTCACATACTCAGCTGTCGCAGTTCCGATCACCGTCTCCACCCCAGCGGCAGCAGCCACATCTACCCACGGTTGGGTTACTGTCGTGCCCAGTATTACGACATGCGCTGGTTCTCCTGAGTTGATAATTGATGGATCGACATCTGAAACTCGTTCTTCAGTGAATGCACGGTAGTCCTGATCGAGAAGCCGAAGACTTTCTTCTTGCGACTCAATGACAGCTTTCACCTGTGATGCAAGTGATGCTGGTTCACCGACAGATGGTGGCACTGTTGTGGTATCCTCCGAATCAGTCGAGAGGGCATCTGAGTTAACCACTGTCTCAACTGGAGTGGCTTGTGGAACTGACTCAGTCAGTGAATTATTCCGTTCCAGATGCAGATTTGTTTCAGTATCAGAAGTCGTTGTCTCGCTATTCTTGAACTGCTCATGCCGCGAAAGTGGTCGGTGAACACCGACCGACTCAGAGGCCTTACTGTCTTTGTGCTCAATGGCTTCTGTAGACTCTGGGAGTGAGAACTGCTCTTGCGGAACTTTATTTCGAAGCGCGGCGAATGCTTCCTCTCTATCAAGATTCTCGACTGACTTTCCTGCTGGTGCGGATGCTACGTAATCAACTGACCCAGTTTGTTCGAGCTCTTTCAGTATGAGGTTCCCCCCTCGATCATTATCGAAAAATGTAGTTGTGGTACGCTCAGTTGTGAGGTGTGCGACTGGCTCAGGGATGTTCGTACCCTCGACAGCGAGTGCATTCTTGATTCCGAACTGTAGTAGCCGCATGACATCAGCGCGGCCTTCAACAATAATGATTGCGTCTGAGTGCTCAACTCTGGGACCAGCAGGAACTCCATGATACTCCTCAATGCTCTCAGCTCGAACCCCATCTTTCACTTCTTCACGGATTTCCGCAGACGACATGACACTTTCATCGAACGACTCCGAAAGAAGTTCTTTGGCACGTGCGATAACTTGCTCACGCTTTGCCTCTCGCACATCTTTTATTTCAGTGATCTCGACACGCGCCCCACAGGGCCCAACGCGAGTGATGGTCTCTAAGGCGGCAGCAAGAAGAGCTGTCTGGACACGGTCAAGACTACTCGCAATAGTAACAGTTCCGTAGGACTGTCCGTTTTGTGAGTCAATATCGACATCGATTCTCCCAGTTTTTGATGACTGTTGTAAGTCGCGGAGATCGAGTTCTTCACCGAGTAATCCCTCTGTCTGACCGAATATCGCACCAACGACATCTGATCGTTCAACGACTCCATCGGCGGTGATTGCAGCGTTGATGAGATATTTGTCTGAATCATTCATGATATCAATAAATTTGTTGAAGCGGTAGTAATGAACATTGAATCTAAGTAAGTGAACGTCCAAATACCTATCGCGCACATCTTCGACAAGATGTGTTTGTATTAGACGAATATCGAATGATTATTTTCTTGCTCTTGTGCGTTCGAATTTCTCTGAAGTAATATTTAGATACTAACATAAACTAATTGATATAAAGCAGAAAAGCGAGATTATATTTGGGTCGCAGTCCTTGTACTACTTACCGGATTTGCCATCCCATGGGCTCTTTGGGGAGCGTCAGCGGCTATTATTGGCCTTCCAGTCTGGCTCTGGTGGCATATCGCTGTTATGCTAATTGCGTCGGTGTCATTCAGCATATTCACTTGAGGGGCATGGGACCACGGAATGGCCATCGATCCTCAGGAGGTGAAATCTGATGGTTGAGTCGACACCTGTGCTTCAACTGGGAATAATCGGAGCATATCTGGTCATTGCGATGGGAGTTGGTATTGTTGGCCATCGCGTTACAGCCAGCACTGCGGAGGATTATTATCTGGCAAGCCGGACGCTCGGAACAATCGTATTGTTATTTACTACCTTTGCAACGCTTCTGTCAACATTCATCTTCTTCGGGGGCCCAAATCTTACCTACGGGTCCGGTCCAGAATGAATTTTAGTGATGGGATTGATGGACGGGTTTATATCCGCTATTCTGTGGTATGTAATTGGATGCCGGCAGTGGCTGATCGACCAACAGCATGGGTACGTAACGCTTGGAGAGATGCTTGGTGACCGATTTGGGTCAAAACGGCTCAGAGCAGCTATTACGACAGTCTCAATCTTTTGCCTCTTTCCCTACATCATGCTACAGCAAATGGGTGCTGGTGAGGCTCTTGTCGGGCGGGAGTGGAAGTGAAGCCGTCAACCTCCACAGACACAACGCTGGTGTTCAGGTGTGACTGCTTCCACACGAGCTACGCGGCAAGTGCGAGAGGAATTAAACACCGTTGCTCCTATCGAAGGTTAGACACGGACGCCACAGGTCACCCGACCCGTGGTACTTCACGCACTATGAAATCCGTCCGAAACGGGGTCTCAAGATTATTTATTCACTCGTCTACGATTCACATACATGCAGACACACATTGTCCCCGTTGGATTCGATTATGATCGACTCATTGCACCGCTGATACGCGATCAGGTTGATGTTGATAAAGTGATTCTTCTTGAGGGGGCTATCGGTAGCGAATCAAATGTCGAGTATTCACAAAATATTTCTGAGGAACTCGAAAAGGATTTTCAGAATCTACTCGGAGCCGATGCCGAGCGGGTCATCGTGAACGACGTCTATGATTACGATCAAGCATTCGAACAGGCATACGAACTTATTAACACTGAATTGGACTCTTCAGATAATTCGGAGGTCTGGGTGAATGTCTCAGCGATGCCACGGCCTGTCTCATTCGCTTATGCGACAGCGGCACATTCAATCATGGTTGAGCGACAAGAAGATCGAAATCAGATACACACGTACTATACTGCTCCCGAGAAGTATCTCGAAACTGAATTGGCTGAAGAACTTCGTGCTGCAAAGCAGTTGTTGTACACACTGCTTGGAGATTCATCTGTCGATCAAAAGGATATTGAGCGCCGGTACAACGCTGCTCAGACACTGCTCAAGGAGTTCGATGAGCGGGGGACAACGATTGGGGCAAAGTGCATCGACGGGTCACACATGATTGAGTTACCGGTTGCTTCGTTCCGAAGTGTGAAGCCGTTTGAGGAGATTATTCTGTTCGAACTTGGCGAGTACGGCGAGTTTGATTCAGTGTCAGAACTTGCCGAGACGTTGGCAACAGATATGAATGAAGAATACACAGATTCATTCCGCTCAAAGGTGATATATAATGTTGATCGATTAGGTCCAGGTGGGAAAGGATATATCGAACAGGAAGATCGTGGGAAGTCATATCGAACTCGGCTTTCACACATTGGTCAACTCTGGGTCCGTGCGCACACTCGTGACGATGCTGATGTCCGACTAAACGAGTGAATGCGGTTAAGAATGCGCTACTTTCGCAATACGGGTTCCGCAGGCAAGGAAGGTTGCTATGTATGTCAGCGTCACTGCCCCTGCGGCGGCGATCTGCAATGCTGTCGTGCCCCCGACCATCGCAGAATCTGCGAGTGGCAATGAGGTATGATGTGGGCTCCCCACAACTGGAACAAAGTAATCAAGAATATCATTCAATCCATACCACACCAGTGCCACCCCAATTGCCCGCAGACGAAAGGAGGCAATCCGGTGGAGAACAAATGCTTCGAGCACCATCCCAAGGTGACTTACGAACAGAAACACGTATAACGGAAACCACGTCACTGCAAGAAATGATTCTGCAAACACACCCAGCACATATGGGGTCCAGAGGCCGAGTTTCCAGCACCCAAAGAATGCTAACATACTCAGATACTCACTTGGATTACCACGATACCATCGCCACAGTGCAAGCGCGATAAACAGTGTCGCAAGTGGGCTATCGGGGACAAAAGGCCACAGGAGGAGAGGCTCGCTTCCCAGCTGCCATGTAATGACTGGATCAGACAGCGGGAGCGGGTGGAATCCATAATACCAGAATCCAAACACTGTACCCAGTAGGTTAATTCCGATAATAACCGGTGCCAGTCGAAGACCCCAGTGTTCAACGCTTTTTGGGAGTGGTGCGAGCCACCGCGGAAGTGAGTCTCTCGGAGATAATGTATCTGCGCTCAAGATGAGGCGATCCCGAAGGGTAACCATGTCAGTGTCTTTCGATACGACCGAAAAGAGGTGCCGATTCGTAGTGATGTTTCCTGAAATTTTATCGGCTGTCGAAGTGGATACCCCGATCGTTGAGATCGGCGAAGAAGCCGACACTCGATGATGCAAACCAACTCCAATAGATAATTCGACTTCCCCGCTAATATATACCTTTCAGTATCTCTGTAACTACTACGAGGTATGGAAATTGTTCGGAACATGTAAATCAAACTTGACGTTTCCGAGGACAACTACGAACTCCTGGATGAGACGTTCGAACAGTTCCGACAAGCGGCCCAACACGGCGCTGACCACAAAGTAATGACAACCCAAATCACGGACGCAAAGAGTACGCTCCACAACGAGACGGACTCTGATTCCGTGGAAACCTCTCACTGCAATCCAGCCTCGTTCAATCCGCGAGAAACCTCGTGGCCACCGCCCTCGGCAACTGCAAAGAGCGCATAACCGAGGGCGGATACGGTGAGAAAGCTAGTAAATCCAGCAGTGAGCGTTCCGTGAAATTTAGCGCCACGTCAAATACAAGCTCGAAGAACACGGCAGTTGCACATTTCACCAGAGTCCATCTGTTCCTCTCGGCTCACCCGAAGTGGTTCGAAAGACTGGAGATGTTTGGTCATCACGAGACTCTTCGATTCTCGAACGACACGCACCAAGTGAGATTGTTCGGACGGTCAAGAGCCTCACGGCCCAGAAGACGTGGGAACGGCACGAATCGTTCTTGCAGGAGTATCTGTGGGGCGGTGGGTTTTGGAAGCGTTCGTACTACATCGGGACTGCGGGAACCGTCTCGACTGAGACGATTGAACGCTATGACAGACAGAATACATCTACGTGTCGGCTACACCTCGGCCTCAAGTGGTTTGAGACGCAAAGCGTTTCATCATCACGGAAATCGAAGATTTCCGAACAAAGCCGAGACACTCGCCTTGCCTTCTCTGTAGAATGTTCAAGTGAACGGTTTAAGTACACTCAGCGAGTAGATCACGTATGGCTGAAGGGACAGATCTGGGCGAACTCAAGCGGGGTACTGATCTCGTCAAGCGTGGATTCGCACAGATGCAGAAGGGTGGCGTAATTATGGATGTTATTGATGTTGAACAGGCTCGTATCGCAGAAGAGGCTGGTGCAGTTGCAGTGATGGCCTTGGAAGCGGTCCCTGCGGATATTCGGAAGCGAGGCGGTGTTGCCCGGATGGCAGATCCCGCTGACGTCAGTAATATTGTTGATTCGGTATCTATCCCTGCGATGGGCAAAGCACGTATCGGACACACCAAAGAGGCTCAGATCCTTGAGGCAGTGGGTGTCGACATGATCGATGAAAGCGAAGTGCTGACGCATGCAGACGGGCGTTACCACATCGATAAGCGAGACTTCACTGCACCATTCGTCTGTGGAGCACGCAATCTTCCAGAAGCGCTCCGACGAATCGACGAAGGAGCGGCAATGATCCGCACAAAGGGCGAAGCTGGAACCGGAGATGTCAATCAAGCTGTTCGACACCAGCGGAATATTAAAAGTGCTATTCGAGAGATCACAGGCAAAACATTCGAAGAACGTGAGAAGTGGGCACGTGAGCACGAAGCGCCGAAGCATTTAGTTCATGAAACCGCAGAGATGGAACGACTCCCGGTCGTTAATTTCGCCGCAGGCGGTATCGCAACACCAGCAGATGCAGCGCTGATGATGCACCACGGCTGTGACGGTATTTTCGTCGGTTCAGGTGTATTTGGAGCCGAAAATCCACCTGCAATGGGTCGAGCAATTGTGCGAGCAGTCAATAACTGGGATGACCCAGAGGCACTCGCAGACGTTGCGTCAAACTTAGGCAAAGGCATGAAAGGTCAGGCCAATCAGGACATGACCGAGGCCGAAAAAATACAGAGTCGCGGCGTCTGAAACGAGCCAGTCAAGCAGGTCCAACAAGTCCCCATCGTTGTTCTTTTTTTATATTGTTCACAGAGATCTAACGATTAAGCCCGCACATGCGGTTATTGGGAACATTACTCGCACTCGTATACAGTTGCCCCGGCAGAGATCCGAGTTTGATATGCACGAGCAGCGACATCAGCCTGCTCAAATGCATCAACCATAGCGCCTGCAACCTGTCGTCGTGTTGCAGTTGGACAGGCGGCGATAATCGCCGGGCCGGCACCAGATACGGTGACGCCTGTTGCACCAGCCATGAACGCAGCCTCTTTGACTGATTCATACCCAGTGATGAGGTTCGCTCGAGCGGGCGTGACAATGCGCTCGTCCATTCCTTTACCAACCAATGCAGGATCATCGCGTGCCATCCCAGCGGTCAGAGTCGCTGCCGAAGCGACTGTGTGTATCAGATTTTCCATTGAGGTTGAGTCAGGAATAACCCTTCGAGCATCGCGTGTTGAAACAGCGATTTCGGGGAGACAAGCCACGAGTGGGATATCAGCCTCAATTGCAGTCACAGACTCACCACGTGCGACAGTAAATCCGCCAAGTAATGCTGGCGCGACGTTATCAGAATGTGCATCACCCGATACGACGGCCTCGCCTTCGGCTGCAATAGGGACGAGTTCATGCCGCGTCAACCCGCGTTCATACAGTGTATTCAGTGCAAGCGCAGCCCCTGCCGAACTGGCCGCAGACGATCCCAGTCCAGACGATGGACGAACTCCTTTATCTATCTTGATATGCGCTGGGGCGTCAAGCGCGTTAGCCACAGCACCAACCACGTTCGAATCTGGGTCTTCGGGAATAAATTGACTCCCTGCACCGCGAACCTCAATTGTCGTGTGCTCGGCCTGACTAACGGTAATGATATCTGCTGGTCGGTCGAGAGCGACCCCAAATACATCGAATCCACTGCCGAGATTGGCACTGGTCGCTGGAACCCTGACCTTCAGCATACGCTCAGGATTGCGAAACAGCGGATAAAAAGGTAGCGAAGGCCACACTGAGAGTCGGATTCGAACGTGAGGCAGTGATACTGCGGAAGAACTTGGAACTGGTTTCATTGCACTCCACAGACCAGTTTTTTATATAGAGTGAAAAGAAATCACGACCATGATTGGGATCGTTGGGGGAGGGATTGCAGGACTGGCGAGTGCGTACCGCCTCCAACAACAAGGATTTGATGTACACGTATTCGAAGCCTCAGAATCGATTGGCGGACTTGCAGCAGTTTATGAGACGGCAGGGGACAATATCGAGAAATTCTATCATCATCTCTCAAAGACAGAGGAAACGATTGTCGAGTTGGCCGAAGAATTAGGTATCGGCGACAAGATTGAGTGGAAAATCGGAACGAACGGATATTACGTAGATGGCGTTATTCATCCACTGAATACGCCGTGGGAGATTTTGGCGTACCCTCATCTCAATATGCATGATACGATACGATTGGGAGGGCTGACTGCAGGCGTCGACCTTCGAGGAGGGTACCCGACGTTGGACAGCTATGAAGATCTGAGTGAGTATGAGCATGAAACCGTCGAATCATTCGTCAGAGAGCACACAACAGACAACGTGTATGAGAATTTTGTTGATCCACTGCTTGATGGGAAATACGGTGCGAGAAAAAAAGATATCTCTGCAGCATGGTTTTTAGGCCGCATCCGGTTCCGTGGTGAGCGAGACCTCCTTCGTGGGGAAGTTTTAGGATATCCAAGAGGCGGTTTCACGACGATTATCGACGGATTGATTGATGCGGTCGGTCATGAGAACATCTCAGTAAATACCCCAGTGACTGGTTTAAAATGTAGAGATGGTACAGTTGAGTCAATAACAGCTCATGACCAGTCAACACAGACGGAGTACAACTATTCGGTTGACGGAGTCGTCGTCGCGACGATGCCAAACGTGCTAGAGCAACTCACTGGATATACATGTCAGGTTGAGTTCCAAGGAGCCGTATGTGGATTGATGCATCTTGAGGAATCACTCATGGACACATACTGGCTTAATATCGCTCATGATGCACCGTTTGGAGCATTGATCGAACATACGAATTTCATCGACCGAGATCGATACGATGGCGAGCATTTGGTATATGTTGCCGCGTATGTTCAAGACCCCTCTGAACCACTGTGGCAAGCCGACAATGAGGCAGTTCGACGGAAGTGGCTGGATGAAATTGAGTCAATGTTTCCTGATTTTGATCGAGAGAACATCACAGAGCTAAAGATCGCCAGAAATCCGCGGGCCGCCCCGATATATGAATGTGGCTATCTCGATTTAGTCATCCCATATGACTTGAGCGAGAGAATCGCTCACGGGGTTTACTATGCGGGTATGGCATCGGAAGCACAGTACCCAGAGCGGTCACTGAATGGGGGAGTCGTTGCTGGGTTTAATGCAGCAGACAGGATTGTTTCGGATTTTGAAGCGGACTCGGGTACACCAACAGGCACACACACATCCACGCTGACAACTGAACTGTAAGTGGTGACTTCTTTAGTACACCACACCACTTCAGAGAGCTTCAATCAGAGTGCCCACAGTTTAACTTGGAATCGTATTGACATCCTCCCGCGCCTGAAGACGCCCTCAGAAATCGGAGATTTCTGGTGTGCGAACGAGACCTTCGGTCTCGTCAACGCGGGAATCCCGAGCGGTGGGATCTGAGGGTTTGCAGTCTACCACTTGTTCCTGCGGTTGGAATCCGCTGGACAACTCATGAAGGGAGACTGCTGGCTGTGCCAACCAGCCGGTACTCCTATCTGCGTCCAAACTGGCCGAAGACTCGGAGTTACTTCCGGTGTTGATGTTGAGACGGATGTTTTCCGCCCCGTTCACGTCAGCGTTGAACGCCGCATCACACGGCTTACACACGTACAAGCCACGTTCGACACGCTGACTCTCGTCTTCTCTATCTCGACCGCAGACGCAACACGTCTTGGTTCTGTATAAACTACCACGTCCCGAAAACATTCAGCGTAGGCACCTGTTCTCGCTGCTCAAGACAGTAGGCGAATATTCGCCGTTCATGTTCAACGTCCCGCTGTTCAAGAGCACGGTGACGAGTTCCTTGACCTCCCCGAGATGGGTCGGTTGAAATTCACACCCGAACGCCTGGTGCGTGAGGGTCGGCGACTCCACCTCGCCCGACAACACCCGTCGCACCACGCTGAGGGCGTGGGTTTTGAGAGGTGTCGCATTTCTCCGCAAGTGCGCGCAGTTGCTTCGAACTAGAATCTTTAATCCGCATCGCAACTGTCCTCTCAGAAATGGTGGCTTGTGTCATAGCCGTTTCGGCTTCACCTTCGGGCTCACATCAAAGCCCCGAGGCACTCGCCTTGTCCTGCCTGTAGAGATTGAGCAAACGGGGATGGATTATGATCCTAATAGGGTGTATATCTGCATTTTAGCGGATGGCAATCCACATTAACCCCCAGCGCGAGGATTCAAGTATGACTCAATCGTACGTTATCATTGGCGATGGCGTCGCTGGCAGTTCCGCTGCTGAGCGATTGCGAGAGGAGGCGCCCAGTGCGGATATAACCATTGTCACTGATGAGGGAGAGGCACTTTATAACCGAATTCTGATCAAAGAATACGCGAAAGGGAAGTTACCTGAGGCGCCTATCTCTATTCATGATGAGTCGTGGTATAGTGAGCGCGATATTGATCTGCGGATGAATACACTGGTCGTTGATGTCGATGTCCACGGTCATACAATCGAAACTCACGATGGACAGACACTCGGTTGGGATAAGTTGCTCATCGCAACCGGGGGAACGCCAGCCCAGTTGCCTGTCGAAAACGCGGACGCAGATGGTATCCATCACTTCTGGACATTTCAGGATGCCAGAGCGATCAAGTCACATATCGAAAAAGCAGAGCAGTCAGTTATCGTAGGAGCGGGGCTTCTGGGAATTGATCTAGCAGCAACAACAGCAGCACAGAACGTCGAAGCAAAGTATCTCATGCGGGGCGACTGCTGGTGGCGATATGCGCTCTCGGAATCCGGTGCAGAGATCATTCATAATGCACTTCGTGAGCGAGATGTGACTCCGGTCTTCCAGTCAGGTATCGACCGTTTCGAGACCGACGACACGGGGGCTGTTGAGGCAGCTGTGGATCCAAACGGAGACCATTATCCAGCAGATTTTGTCGGCATCGCAATTGGATTAGATTTCAATACCGAGATTCTTCACGACACCCCTGTGAAA
>KE356563.1:1059845-1065100 GCA_000416005.1 Haloquadratum sp. J07HQX50
TGTGCTGATCGGTGACCTCTCACCACAGTCAAAATATAAAACACTATCGAGAACAACGCGTGTCACGGATCAAAAAGAGATTCTGATGAAACAAGAATTCGAGCTTGATGAACTTGAGGCGGCTGGGACCACGGTCGAATAATCTTCATGCAAGCGTGATGTGGTGTCGTCGAAGTATTTATTATGCTTAATAATGTATGTGAAACCATGTCACAGTCCATCGATAGCCAGACTGCATCAACAACTCCCGTCGCTATCGTTGAGTGTGATCCCGAAACGATTGAACCAACTGACTCGGTCACACACGTCGACCAGTTGCCAACTCACGATCGCGAGCGAATCGTTGAGGCTATTGATGCAGAGGTTACCACAGCGATGGTAGATTCGGTACAGCCGGGTACCGTGATCCGTTATACATCGTATTATAAGCTCAAATAATTCGTTGTGAACGACTCTGTTTCCCGTGTAACAAAGAGTCTCTGTTTCCTTGCAGTCGGGTATAATAAGACAGCGACAGTCCCATCGGTTACCTCACCGATTGGTGAATCGCTACACCGACGAACCATGTCCTCGAAAACAACACCGGCACTCCCAATGTAGTATCGGTCCTTCTATAATCCATTGAATAAACCTACCCATATTTCATTTCTGGATGACGTCTCAGAATCGTTCGGCTCAAGTAGCAGTTGAGTTGCTTGGCAATCTCGGCAGGAGTCGATTTCGGATTGGGTCAGCTTTCACGAACAGGTGAGCGTGTTCGGTGGCAATCTCTATCGACATAATCTTGTAACCGAATAGTCCTGTTCAGCAGTTCATTGGAACAACTCCACAAGTTCGTCTCGGACTCACTCCAACACCCCGTAACGGGAGTTCAAACATCATACGGACACGACGGAGTTGTTGGGTCGTGGGAGGGTGATCGGGCTTCAGAGATACGAACGATGTATTTGATCGTTTCATCATAACCGACCTCGTTCGATGGGAGACTGAAGAGCCAATGTGGGAAAAGGTATCTAAATCGGTTCTATTATGAACAGCAGGATTTCTATGGTGCAGTGAATAGGTCCCGGACCGATGCTGTTTTTGTAGCTTACTCGCAACTTCTTGTATGACAGACAACACAGGCTCAACCACAGGGGATGCGGATATGACGTTAGCGTTTGAACTTGATGCACTGCAAACGCTTGCAGATCCAGCAGCAGTATTCAACGATGCTAGACAGTGGACCGAGTATGTCGGTGTTGTGAGTGAAAAGCCGACCTACGTCGTCACAAACTACACACGGAAACATCGTGTGAGACAAGACTTTTTTTCAGGTCCACGCGGGGTGCAAGAGAGTCTCGAAAATGTCAAAACCCAATTCGGCACAGCACGGCACGTCCTTGTCAGCAATGACCCAGACGACCGCGCTGTCGCTATAGATGCAGATTGGGAGTTTCTACCTCTCGATGAAGCTGCACCAGCTGCTGGGTGGGAGATATCGGAAACGGAAGACGAAGACGACCCGTTTGAGACGCAAACCCGCGATGACTGGCCTTAGAGCGGTCATCTCATCAACTAAGCGAATTCGATAGCGAGGGGGAAACCACCGAACGAAAACATTAATCGACCGCCACACCAGTGTTTAGCTGATGAGTCACCAATTGCCTGATATTCAGGCAAGCAGTCCGGATGTATCTGTAGGGTTGAGTCAGGTGGGTGTAACTGGAGTTGATAAGCTGATTAAGATCGACCGACACGATGAGGACCCGTTGGTACTGATGGCCGAATTTGAGGTATTTGTCGATCTCCCGAGCGGACGCAAAGGAATTGATATGAGCCGGAATATGCAGGTCATTGACGAGACACTTGAAGCTGCGATCTCTGAGCCGACCTATCGTGTTGAGGACATGTGTGGGGATGTTGCTGAGCGGCTCTTGAGTAAACACGAGTATACATCTACTGCAGAAGTTCGAATGAGCGCTGATTATATTGTACGAGAGGACACTCCTGCCAGTAAACTTCCTTCACAGAGCACCATTACCATCGTTGCAAGTGCCACAGCGACTGAGGAAGGAACGAGAGAGGAGATTGGGGCCGAGGTTGAAGGAATGACCGTCTGCCCATGTTCTCAGGGTATGTCTGCATCACGTGCACGCGATGTGCTACACGATCTGAATATTGACCCGGAGACGATCGACACGTTTCTCGAACAGGTCCCGCAACCGGGTCACTCACAACGAGGCCATGCCACGCTGACGATCACGGCTGATGGGTCTCCCGAAGTAGATTTAATGGAGGTAGTAAATATCGCTCGTGACGCGATGTCTGCCCGGATTTACAATTTGGCGAAGCGGCCAGATGAAGACTATATGACTTACCGTGGACATGCTGATGCGAAATTCGTCGAAGACTGCGTTCGGTCGATGGCCGAGCAAGTTGTTGCAGAATTTGATCATCTTGGTGACAGCGCAGTCGTCCATATGAAACAGTCGAACGATGAATCAATTCACCAACATAATGCTCACGCAGAACGTGAGATGACGTTCAAGCAGCTACGCCGCGAAGTTCGGCATGCTTGATTGTGTGGGTCTCACGAACAGTCGTTGGCTATGACCAGTGTTAAGATGCGAAGCCGCAGTTATTGGGCTTAGAACCCTGGTTGAGGCATGGCGTCCCGTTTCGAATCACAAAATCAGATTGCCAACAGCTGCTAATACTGACTACCGAGCGAGAGAGATTGTACTGCGGTCATCATTTCTTCTGGAGAGGATATCTTCTGTGTTTTCGAATCCACTCGAACGATTGCACTTGAGCTATCGACACCGCATGGACATGGGTCTACGATGACTTCATGATCCGCGATTCGAAGTGCAGCACGGTGTAGTCGTGAGTTTGGCCCAGAGCCAATATCAACCGTCAGCGATGGTCGTTGCAGTCGACTACTGACTGCAGCGTAATGTGCTAACTGGACACCAAAGCGATCAAAAGCACCAGCATGTGCAGCAAGTGCCTCACGAGCAGCTGTTCGAAAGCGTGGCTTATCACTCAGATGAGCCAACTCAAACAATGCATCAGCGAGTTCTGCTGCTAAGTCAATCGGATAAAGTGGTCGCTCAAGCAGTCCAACTTTCCTCAGTGGTCCGTCAAGTACTGCTCCACTGTCAGCTTGAAGCCGGTCAAGGGCATGGTCAGCAAATGAGCACGCCAGTGAGAGGAGATGTGAATTAAGAGAGGATTGTCGTGGGCCAAGAACTTGATAGCCACGAACCAACGCTTGAAGAAAATACGCACAGTCCTCAAGTAAATTCTGTGGTGAAGGAGTGTTATATTGATGTGAAAGCGTCAGCTGGCTTCCATTCGTGAGAAACGTAGAGCTCAGTGTCTGAAGCAACTGTACAGCCAATGCTCGAGTCGACTCATCGTCTGTATATCCGCTGAAGAGAAGCAGTGCATCTACCGCTACCGCATTTGGACCAGCGTAGCTATTGATATCGCGCCGGTCATCTTGCTCAGATTGCGATATTACAATGCTATTATCAAGACGGTTCTCTCGGAAGAGGTAGGTGCTCAGGAACTCGATTGTCGCTTTAGCTTTCTTTCGATACTGGGGGTCTCCGGTATATGCATAGGCGTGTGCGTAGCTTCGAATAAGCGCTGCGTTGACCGATACGAGCTTGGCAGAATGAGGTGCAGACCAGTCCTGCTCGTGCGCGTGCCGGTAGAATCCACCAGTGGTGTCATCCCAGAGTGCATCTCCAATTTGCTTAAGCGCAGCACACGCCTTTGATTGGTCTCGTTTGAAAGCGAAGTCAATTGCCCTGGGTAGTGGAAACTTAGCAGCATCACCCCAACCGTTATGTTGCTGATCCCACTGTGCCTCGAGCTGCCCTGTCATGTGAGCTTCAATAGCGTCCGTCAGCGGTTCTGGCACGAGTGAGTCGTGATCTAATGAAGGGGGGACTTCGCCCACGAGATCGACCTCGTCGCGCAAGCGATGCCTGATGCTCTCGATCATGTGACGCATTTCGTCTGGGGTGAGATATCCAGCTTCTGCAATAACAGATCCATCAGGGGCGAGAAAGACCGTTGCTGGGAATCCAGCAATAGTGTACCGCTCACGAATACGAGGACGCCTATCTACATCAACACGGACAGGCACAGTCACATCATTAATATGTGCTGCTATCTGTGGTTCGGTGTATGTCTCACGGTCCATCTTGAGACAGTCGCTACACCACGTTGCCGTAAGGGACAGCAACAATGGCCGGTCCAATTGGCGTGCCGAACTAAATGCTTGTTCTCCCCATTCCAACCATTCGACACGGGTGAAATTCTTCATTCTCTTCAAGTATGGAACTAGCATAACTAAGCGCTTTGTGGGATGCAAACAACAGCATGTGACGCAAGGCCTATGATTGCGCTCACCTTGATACAATTATGCGGACCCGCTGGATGATTGGCGGACTCTTGGCCGTGCCATTAGTGGATACGTTGTTGCTACTTCCGTTGGCTTCAGAGATTGGGTTACTGCAGACTGTTCTTCTTGTTGTCCTGACTGGCTTGGTTGGTATGTTACTAGTTCGAGCAGAGGGGCGACACACTGTGGCTAAGATACAGCAGCGTGTGACGACTGGTGAACTCCCGACTGACGAATTGGTCGATGGAGGACTGTTAATTTTCGCTGGTGCACTTCTTTTGACACCAGGGGTCGTAACTGATCTGATTGGATTCGCTGCTTCGATTCCAGTCACGAGAATTCCAATCCGCACGGCGTTAAAACGATACATAATCATGCCCGCACTTGACCGCCGAAGTGAAGGCTTTGTCTCAGGTAATGTCTGGGTCGGCGGAACTCCAAGTGAGGATGTCGTTAACTTAGATCCAGAGGAATACGCACGCTCAACTGAAGACAAGGATGATAACTGAGTCTGGAGAGTGTGAGTCGCTTCAGATCGGGTTGTGAGACTTCTTCGCCGGATCAGCTTTCTCCGATGGGACTCCGCATTCCACGGATTAGTGCGACACAAGATCGTGTGAAAGGCGACGAATACCAGCGTCGGTTCATTCAGGATCCTCAGTATCCTCATGCCCGTAGGCTCTCCAGAGATGATTCCGAGGTTATCTAGCTGTTGTGCTCACTCACGATTTCTTGTGACATTTGGTGGCATTGGCATAGATAAACCGCTTGAAGAAGCTTTTGATCGTCATCTTCAACCGAGATTTATTCGATGAGCCTGACCCCGAGACACTGACATGACGTGTAAAAGCTGTAT
>KE356563.1:1065120-1067148 GCA_000416005.1 Haloquadratum sp. J07HQX50
TAGATCGGCCTTTCTCCATTTTCCTTATTCTTTAGCGGCGTCTCTGTTTTCGGTCTGTGTCTTACCTCAACGTAATTGTCACTGGGATAGAAGTCTCTCAAGTCCAGTGCCCTTACACCGCCAATTCTCATTGATGTATGCCATAAAATAGCGAACAAAGCGTGGTTGCGGCTTGCATACTCAAACTTCGAGAAGTGGTCTAAGATCAACTCTGCATTATCACTTGATAGCTCTTCCTCTCGGCTTTCATTTTCAGGAGAGGGTATTCGAATGTGTTTGTGTAGTTCACGCTGGATAGCTCCGTAGTCTTCGCCCCACTTGATGAAAACTCTGAGTGTTGAGAGTTGGGTCTGAAGTGAAACGGCATTGAGGTCGCCGTCATTCTGTCGCCAATACTTGTAGTCCTGCATATGATGTGGGTCAAGTTGATGGACTCCATCAATGTCGTTTAGGCTACACCACCGAACGAAGTGGCTCAGGCGATAGGTATGAGCTTGAAGTGTACTCTCGCTGACCTCTTTCTTTCGGTGCTTTAGATACTTGTTCACGGCTTCTTCGGCGTTTAGCTGGATTAATTCAGGTGTCATAACGCTCGTGAGAAGTGGAGGTTTTCGGGTTCAAATCCGTGTTGGCCCATCCGCGCGTTGATGAGTACTTATCCGTGATACAGTATCGTGTGAGTCGTATATCTTGAATCAGGTAACCAACATACCCGGTACGTGAGGTTTTGCGAGCGAACCCCCTACCGATCGTTATTGTATCAGTGCACACGAGAGGGTCTCAGACGTGAACTGCCCACCTAAGCATGGGCATGCACATAGCGTTCCATATTCGTCCGTCTTCGTCTCGCTGATTAACAGAGAGAGGTGAGCCTACAAGAGTTAATCGGCAATAATGCGACTTGGGTCCAAGGCGTTGCCTCTCTCATTTGATCTGTGCACGCGACTTTCACTGAACTCGCGTGGATAAAATCTCCCACCGTCCATTAATAGGGCACAAACTGGTTGCAGCACTCTGTTGCATGCATTGATGAGCTGTGAAGATATTCCAAAGCAGTTATCAGAACCTCACCGAAGGAAATTGTATCAGCCTCACCACTGAGAGTTAATCATGAGTGACATAATCGGTGCAATCACAGGCACTTCGCCATATGAGACGGTGCAGATTGAAGATCAAAACTCGCAATATAAAATCACCGCTCACTACCATGGGAGTCAAATCGTCTACAGTGTTCCGCGTGAACGCTTGCGAGTAGAGGGCATCGAAATTGAGCTCAAGCCCGACTCAACAGTAGTTCTTGAGAGTCATGATGAGCACCACTTATGGATCAAACCGATGGAAGATGTGGTGAAAATCACGAGAAACGAACCGGCATGAGGTACCACTGGCACAACCACTTCGAAGGACACAGTCCTTCATGATCACCGAACTCGTTTATTGCTGAACGACACCAGACGGCCACTGTGCGTACTCTGTGAGGAGCTCCATTATTGAATTTTGTTACAGTGCTTTGGATAGCATCAGATTCGTTTTACCGCAGAGCCAGGGTATGTGTGTTCAAGCGGCTGTGATCACTTTCTGATGCGGTGATAGTACGTACGCTCGTTCCGTGGTAGTGATATCTCTGATCAGTATCAATCGCTTTTGACCTCCTCCCCCGCGTTCACGCGGGGGAATCCCGAGAGTTGGGATATTCGGGTTTGCGCGTCACTCGGCGGGCACTCGCGGTTGGAATCCGTGAGTCCGACTGAATTGAATGACGCGAGGTTGGGCCAAACAACCGTTACCGCTATCCCCGAGTGGGGGAGTCACGGGTAGCGTTTTTTGTCTGATGTTATCTGCTCCGTTTACGTCTCCGTGTGCAACGATGCCACAGCGGTCACACTTCCAGAGTCCACGTTCAATACGACTGTCACCATCTTCGTGTCCACAGACGCTACACGACGATGACGTACCCCGTTCATCAGGCATCTCTACTTCAATGCCATGCTCACGGGCTTTGTAGTCGATGAGATTCATCAACCGCTT
>KE356563.1:1069741-1076755 GCA_000416005.1 Haloquadratum sp. J07HQX50
TATACGACAGCCTAAGCAGGGTCTTTACTTTCACTGATGAGAAAGATAGAGATATGAGTTCTCCGCGTGTTCCCGATGGTGGTGGTGACCGGTTAAAATTACCATGTGGAAAGAGTCGCTCAGTTCGGTCGTTTGATCTTGGAATGCGCGAATATGAATGTGAATGTGGTACGACACACGGTGTGGTAATGGATGTTCATCCAGCAAATCGGTTTCTTCCGGAGTTTCTCACTGAGATACTTCAGGAAGCAATCAAAACAACAAGCGATTCAATGCCTGAATTTGGGACCGCACATCTAATGGGAATGGTTCTTGAAGAATTCCCACAACAGGTCGCCACGCGGGACGTAAGCGAAGATGGAGAGGTTGGGACAGGCATCATCTGGGTGACAGAATTTGACGCTCGTCGACTTCATGAAATAATTGTTGAGCTCGTTGTTGAACTCATGGAACACGCAATGAGTCATGCTGATGATAATGCGATAACCTCCGAATTTGAACAGCAGATGCTGAAATTCGACACTGCTCAATTCGTTGATCAGTATAGAGAACAACGTGATCTTTCAGCTGCCGATGTCGGGTATTAACTCTCCTTGTCCCTCGTTCGTTCTGAATGTGATTGACCACTCACCGTATGGATATATGATATTTTTTGAGCCAGAAGGGGGTGAATTTCACGATATTTCAAAACTTCGAAATTCGTAATCACACTTCGTTTCTCGTAGTGTTTCGCCGGGCTTATGACGATGTGCGAATTCACCTGCAGTGATGACTGAAGAGGATACCCTCCTCGGATCGGAGAATCGGACAATTTTGTTAATCGGCAGTGGCCCGATTCAAATCGGACAAGCAGCAGAGTTCGACTACTCAGGCGCACAGGCATGTCGGGCGCTCCAAGAAGAGGGTGCGCGGGTGGTCCTCGTCAACTCAAACCCAGCAACGATCATGACTGATCCGGAGATGGCCGATAAGGTATATATCGAGCCAATCACAACCGATGCGATCAGCGAAATTATCAAAAAAGAGAATCCTGATGGCGTTATCGCAGGTCTTGGTGGACAGACAGGGCTGAACGTGACCGCTGAACTCGCTGAGGAGGGCGTATTAGATGCTTTCAATGTCAATGTGATGGGAACGCCATTGGAAACGATATACGCCACAGAGGACCGAGATCTGTTCCGACAGCGGATGGAACAAATTGGTCAACCTGTTCCACGCTCAACGACAATTTCGCTTGACTCAGAGGAGACAGTAGCGAGGCTCACTGAGGATGACCTTGAGACACGCGTCAAGAGAGCCGTCGAAGTTGTCGGTGGATTGCCAGTCATTGCACGGACGACTTACACATTAGGAGGGTCGGGGTCTGGAGTCGTTGACGAAATGAACGAGCTTATCGGGCGAGTTCGCAAAGGGCTGCGTCTTTCGCGTAATAGCGAGGTATTAATCACCGAATCAATCGCTGGGTGGGTTGAATTAGAGTATGAGGTAATGCGTGATGCAGACGACTCGACAATCATCATCTGCAATATGGAAAATATCGATCCGATGGGAATTCACACTGGTGAATCCATCGTGGTGACGCCCTCACAGGTAATCCCTGATGAGGGACATCAAGAGATGCGTGATGCGGCTTTAGAAGTCATTCGGGAGCTGGGGATTCAAGGTGGTTGTAACATTCAGTTCGCCTGGCATGATGACGGAACCCCTGGTGGAGAGTACCGTGTGGTGGAGGTGAACCCCCGAGTGTCGCGGTCGTCTGCGCTTGCATCAAAGGCGACCGGCTATCCAATTGCGAGAGTAACAGCCAAGGTGGCACTTGGGAAGCGACTTCACGAGATCAAAAATGAAATTACAGGCGAGACGACAGCCGCTTTTGAACCGGCAATTGATTACATCGTCACCAAAATCCCACGCTGGCCAATAGATAAGTTCCGGGATGTAGAGTTCAAGCTATCGACAGCGATGAAATCCACAGGAGAAGCGATGGCAATTGGTCGCACCTTTGAGGAATCGCTATTGAAGTCAATTCGCTCAACAGAGTACGAACCAGCGGTGGAATGGGAGACCGTCGACAACACGACGCTCGAACAGCAGTATCTTATCCGACCATCACCAGACCGAACATTCGCGATCTTTGAAGCTTTCCAGCGTGGGTATGATGTCACAGAGGTCAAGCAATTGACTGGAATCAAGCCATGGTATCTCAAACGTTACAGACGGGTGGCTACTGCAAAGTCTGAGACAGCCGAGACATCGCCCGCACAGGCGGCGACAGCTGGTATGACAAATATGGAGATTGCTGAGATGACCAATCAAACACTCGGCCAGATCGAAACTGTCGTTCCTGGCCGAACGTATAAACAGGTGGATACATGTGCGGGGGAATTCGCCGCACAGACACCCTATTATTATTCATCCCGAAAGCCCGAATTTTATTCTGGCCTTACAAGGCGATGCAGCAGCAGTGAGTTGCGGGTCGACCGAGATATGAAAGTGTGTCGTAGTCGGAGGAGGTCCGATTAGAATCGGACAGGGCGTTGAGTTTGATTATTGTGCGGTTCACGCCGTCCGAGCACTCCGTGAGATGGGCATTGACGCGCATGTCGTCAACAATAATCCCGAGACAGTTTCGACAGACTATGACACCTCTGATGGCCTGTTTTTCGAACCAATCACTGCAGAGGAGGTAGCTGATGTCGTTGAGGCGACAGATGCCGACGGAGTGATGGTTCAGTTTGGTGGGCAGACGTCTGTGAATATTGGTCATCCGTTACAATCAGAAATCAATCGCCGAGGTCTCGACTGTCAGATTATGGGAACCAGTGTTGATGCTATCGATTTAGCTGAGGACCGAGATCGGTTCAATCGACTCATGGATTCACTGGATATTACTCAGCCCTGCGGTGGATCTGCGACCAGTCAAGAGGAGGCACTTGGGCTGGCGAATGAGTTAGGCTATCCTGTGCTGGTTCGGCCCTCTTATGTACTCGGGGGAAGGGCAATGGACGTAGTCGAGTCCGACGCCGAATTGATTGAGTATCTAAAAGAGGCTGTCCGTGTCTCCCCAGAGAAACCAATTCTTATTGATGAATTCCTGGCTGATGCGATTGAACTCGATGTTGATGCCGTCTCAGACGGCACAGATACACTCATAGGAGGTATCATGGAACACGTCGAAAGCGCAGGTGTTCACTCTGGAGACTCAGCGTGTATGATACCACCGCGGTCACTCGACCCTAAAACCGCTAAACGTGTTCGTGAAGTAACCGAGAAGATTGCAGAAGGACTCAATACGGTTGGATTGATGAACGTTCAGTTGGCGGTGAAACAGGGAGACGTATACGTCTTAGAGGCGAATCCGCGGTCATCACGAACCGTTCCATACGTTTCAAAAGCAACTGACGTTCCAATCGCAAAGATTGCAGCAAAGGTAATCGCTGGGTCTTCGATTGAAGAGTTAGGTGTGACAGAGAGTATTCCTGAGAGCGTTAGCGTCAAGGAGGTTGTCCTCCCCTTCGATCGTTTGCCAGGGTCAGATCCACGTCTTGGTCCTGAGATGAAGTCGACTGGTGAAGTGATGGGTACGGCCGAAACGTTTGCAAAGGCGTATGATAAGGCACAAGATTCGATTGGAAAGCCAATTCCAGCGGAAGGGACTGCTTGGATTGACTTCTCTGATGAAGAGTTTCCAACTGCAGAGAGTCATGATTCAACACTGCTGTACGAAGGGTATGAGCAGTATTTTGATATGGTGGAATATAATTCACAGGAGTCGCTACACAATTCTCTCAGACAAGGTCAGATCGATTTTGTCGTTTCTCGTGATCGTGATACGCTTGAGGTATGCGTTGAAGAAGAGATTACGTATTTTTCAACAACAGCTTCAGCCTTTGCTGCACTGGAAGCACTGGACGCGAAAGAGGGTCCAATTGACGTAGCGCCGATATCCTCTCGTCAGAAAACAAACATCAATTGGGGGGCGTGACATCGTTCTCAAACGAAACGACGAGACTTCCTGTCACACAGAATAGGTATGTGACAGTATTGACCTCTTCGTACCCCTGAGGCGGTGGGATTCCCCGAAGAAGAGTTTAACACTGCATGTTTCCTCGGCCCTCAGGCAGGCTTTCGCGTTGGGCGTCCAAGAGATGTCGTCCAATGATGACCCCGAATGTGTGTCCCAGCGCGAACAGCCCGGCCAGACGGGCTTTCATATCTCCATCCACCCGCACCAGGCATTTCGACAGGATAGAATATGATACAATCGGGTATTCAGCCGACTGGGGACCACTGCGTCTGACCAGTTGGATCGGAATGTGGTGCAATGTTGCTCTGGCTTTCTTACCCGGCCGTGGACGCGAAACATCCGTCGAGGCCGAAAACCCCGTAACCGGGCCAGGCCCGGGAAATATAGTCATCCCATAGAACAAGAAATATTCAATCAACGGCTTGAACTCAAACTCTCAGTCGGCTATTGAGAGATAGCTGGTCTCCCACAGTGCCGGCCTCAACGGCTCAAGCCGGTTGGTTTTTATTTCGCTACCGCTGTACCACCGCTATAACTCACCGTGAGGACAGCGTCGCGACGTAGATAACGCTCATGTCGTTTCGAGTGCAAACCCTCTGTTAGTGTTCACGGGGCTATATTTCGTGAGCTAACCAGAGCCGTTGGTTCCGGTGACAACAACTAACTGGTATTCTGCATGCGTTAGAAGCCCCGCTGCTTAGAACGGAGAAGATGTCAGTTCAATCAACAGGTGTGGATGTGTGTTCTACTCGGTGTAAAACATGGTCTTGTAATTCAGCGCATATGTATATATAGATATATGACTGCATATGTATAACACATGAGTTCAGCAAATACATTCAAAAGCTGATTTATGAGCGAGATCTACTGAATCAGAAAACGAGCGCATGAACGGCATATATTATGATACATTTACTCATGAGAGTTACACAGGAAGATTGGGCATCGGTTATCTATATAGTTATGAATATTTTTATGACCGAGTGTGATGCAGTTAGTATATGGTTGAAACCCGGAAGGTGCAGGTCACTGGGGGATCCACATTCACTGTTTCTATCCCAAAGTCATGGGCAAATGAGAATAATGTGGCCGCAGGAAGTGTGGTTGAGTTTTATCCTGAAGGAGATTCCCTCCTCCTGGCCCCAGCAACGGAGAACGAGCGCACGAAGGGTGGGTTAGATATCACAGGTTTATCTGGTGAAGAGCTGAAACGAGCAGTGATGGCGATGTATGTCAGTGGATTTGATATCATCTCATTAGAGAGTAATCGTATCAGCACTGCACAGCGCCGCACAATCAGAGAAGCTACACAGAGTCTTGTAGGTTTAGAGGTACTTGAAGAGACACGTGATTGTATCGTCGTTCAGGATCTATTGGATTCCTCTGAGCTTTCGATTCATAACGCCGTGACGCGAATGCGGCTCATCTCCCTCTCTATGCTCTCGGATGTCGTTGATGCGCTTTCAACGCTCGACAAGAACATGGCGAGAGATGTCATACAGCGCGATGATGATGTTGACCGCCTCTGGATGGTAGTTTCCAGGATCTTTAGAGCGACTCTACGGACGCCGAAAGCTGCTAAGGAACTCGGATTAGAGCGTGAAACCTGTTTTGATTATCAATCCGCAGCGCGACAATTAGAGCGAATTGCAGACCATGCGACGAAGATTGGGCATCTAACACTGAATTTCGAGCAGTCTGTGCCGACTGATGTGTTTAATTCGCTGAGCGATATTCAGCAAGACTCAGAAGAGATTATCGATGATGCTATGAACGCACTATTTACGGCTGACTCACAGGAGGCGACAGACCTCGCAAATGAAACTCGTGAAGCAGTTCATGAAATCGACCAACGCGCTCGAGAAGTCGATAACTTACTCAGAGATCTGGACCCGGCCCGTGCACAACTGCTCGGGCTTATCGTTGATTCAATCTCCCGGAGTGCGGATTATGGTGGTAATATAGCCGAAACAGCATTGCAAAAAGCAACCCCTACCCCGTGACTCTCGTGCGCATGGAAAAGATATCTTCTTATCTCTCTCTGCGCGAGGGTGATATCTATGACCCTGTGTCCTGCTTCGAATCACCATACGCGGCAGTTCATACGAACTGGGCCTTGTTCGAATGATATGTCTAGACGAAAAACTATGTAATTGGATTGAGGAAACTAAATGAGTTCACTCAATCAGAACCGCATTCACCTGGCCGGTCTGGCCGGGACGTGAGGTAACACGGGCATTACCTTCGTTTGTCTCGATAACTGCACCCTTAGTGATAATATTTCGACGAATGTAGTTAACATTCGCTGGGTTTTCGATAACATTCTGAATAGTCGCAGACGTCGTCGTCTCACCGTCGGATATCTGAGCTTCATTGGTGGAGAGCGCGCGAACTTTTTTTTCATTTCCCATCGAATCAATTATCTGGAATTTTGGCTCGCCAACCGTCGTTTCTGCTGGTTCGCGTCCTAATTGGTGTCGTTTCTTTTTGCTCGAACGGTGTAACCTGCCTCCAGTTCGCTTCCGAGTTGAGCGTCCTTGGTCCTTCATGTATAGTACACTCTATGGCGGCTATTTCAATGAATCGTATCGGGAGGAAGCCAACTACCCAGGCTACTATGATGTTCTGTATTGTTGGTCAGTTTCTTCTCCTCCATGATCGCTCCCCGAAGAGGGCGACTCCACCTCGAAATAATCAAAACAGGAGTCTCATAACCGTTCACTGAATGAATAAATCTATGTCGTTGGAGATTACTGCCGCGGTCCCGTTTAAACAACACGGCGAACAGACACTCTCACCCGGAGAGTTTGTGGTCGCATTAGCTGTCGATCGGGAATGGTTTTCACCTGATCAGGCACAGCGACTTATCGATATCGCTGAGGCAAAGAAGTTAGTTGTGCGCGATGACCGCGGTATTCATGCGCAGTTCGATCATACATCAATTTCAATTCCGGAATCGTTTGAGCCATCTGAGTCGATATTTAGAG
>KE356563.1:1077417-1080051 GCA_000416005.1 Haloquadratum sp. J07HQX50
CAGTTGGCGAGACAGGAATTAGAGAAAAACGATGGTGAAAGATACGCTTAATGACGGGAATCGACTTGCAGAATTACTTGCTTCTGAAATAACCGGTCACACTGAATCACTTGAGGAAATCGAGCTGTACGACGTCGACTCAAGCGCACAACCAAGTGCAACAGGAGCACACGGATATCGTATGAGCCGGACATCAGACGACGTTGGCGACCAGTCGGATCATCTTGCCACGACAGTCATATACCCCACTTATCTCGAGGTTATCTTCACCACAGCAACATCAAAAGTTGAGAGAGAGGCTACTAAACAGGGGCTGACGCTCGACATGACAGGAGACTGTGAAATAACCGTGCGAATCGTGAATGGAGCACAGGTTAAGTGGTTCTTAGCAGTCTTACAGCAGCTCTGATGCTGTCTGTCATCAGGCCGTTGTTGTGAAAGATACCGTTTGAGGTCTCCTTCTGCGTGAACACGGAGGAACCTAACTGCTGGAGATTGCAGGTTTAGAATTTCACCAAGCATCAATTCAGTCCGAATCTGAGGGGATGCTCGTGGTCTATATGGTAGAATGGGACTGCTTGGAGTGCCAAGTTAGCCCCCGGCATTCCTCGCTATCGCTGACTGCGTTCAACCTCGTTATGCCTGTCCAGCGAAGATTGAGCAGGTTTCGACAGACTTGGGGTTGGTTTCTGCGTTGCTGACAGTGGTCAGCCCCAGTTGTACCCTGTGTGCACCGGTCATTGACTGATTCCGATTACTGTTTGACCGCTCGGGGGCATGTCACCACTGTCATCGTCGGCATTGGAATAGGAGTCAAACTCGCCGGATTTGTTTTATTCTCAGCCTGATCCCTGAAAAGACACCAGTTGAGACGATATGTGAGAACTGGATATTGAGCGTTTATTTATATATTGTCGGATCCATCTTGCCGGGTAAAGACACAAAGACAGCCATAGATATGCTTCTCGAACCTGTATAAACACTGATCGTCTGGATTATAATTCTGAGAGTATATTGAAAAGGCCAGATGGAAGCTCTTCTCTCATAATCGTCGACCTTGCTACATCGGATGGTGGCGGTCCTTCAGGATAGAGCACTTGGATTGGAACAAGACCAGCAGCTGCGGCACCTTCGATATCGGCTTGAACGTCATCTCCGACGAATACAGTGTTCGCTGGTTGAGTTTCGAGGCGTTCAATTAACGCTTCGAAGGCTTCAGGATCTGGCTTCCCTGCCTCGAGTTCACCAGTAATGAGCGTTACATCAAACAGATCTGTCCAAGATAACCGTTTGAGTTTATCCCGCTGTGCGCGGCGTGGGCCATTGGTTAGCAATCCAATCTGATACTCTGTGCGGAGGCGCCGTAGCGAAGATTCAACACCTGATAGTGGCTCTAATGCCTCCCCAATCAGCCGTCGATAGGTGGCTGCAACGTGCTCAGGATCTGAGTGTTGTGTTTCTTCAAATAAATCTCGAAAAATTGGCACTCTGGAATCTGCAGTAAGGTTTTGACCATGTGCTTGAAGATACTGCTCACGCGTAACTGGTGGCGCGTCTGTGAGATCGATTGCCTCGGCTAAGATAGCAGTTCGATCTCTGGTAGGGATTGCCAGCGTTTCATCGAGGTCAAACCCAACAGCACTGATTGTCACACTCGGAGAGTGCATTCCAAATGTCTATTATCTTTCGCCATGACCACTCCAAAAACACAAATACCTGTCGTGAACGACTTCATCCTACTCGGTCTTTGGAGTGGGAGCTAAGCGCATACAAAATGGTACATAGAGATAGTGTGTAACACTGTTTGCTTACTGCCTCAGCAGTTCAATCAGCTCTGATATCTACCCCAACAGTTTATGATTCAGGGCGAGCATCAGGAGACAGAGTCTCAACTCGGACAGAAGACGTCGGAACACCGATGCGTGCGAACTGCGTCCTAATATGTTCTTTTGCCATTTTTTTAGCTTGCTCGCGGGTTTCAAATCCACGAGGCATTGGTGACTCGAACGCGATACGGATCGACTCATCATTAATTGTCATTTCTGTACCCCCGCTGTCAACTTCATAGAACTCATCGCAAACCCACACAAATGGGGCGTTTTCATCAGGTGCGCCTTTATAACTTGGTGGATCCTCACCAGGTTCAAATATTGTTCCGGTGAGAGCGGTCCCACCGCCGTGGCCGCGCACTAACAACATGTTAATGAGTATACGATGACAGCAAATAAGAAACCCGACAACAAGTTACCTCTCCCGAAGGGACGACTACAGTGCAGTGATCTAAATGCACAATTTTGATACCGAAGTCTTGAGCATCTCCCCCGTGTGACAAAGGGCGCAACTTTCCGTCCTGTTGCGGGATACGGTCGTTTGCAGGCCACTCAGAGTGACCAGTCTTCTGGCGGGGCTATACCACCGTGATTTCTCTCCATAGAACACAAGAATATGAGAGTTTGTAAGCAGTAAAATGACATTTTTTCGATGTCTGACGCAAGAACTAACAGCACTTGCTCGTTCATAGAATGTATGGGAATCATGAGCAAGATAATCGGGAGCGACTCAAACGCCCCGGATGAATATGTCGAACTGGACATTGATGACTTTGAGACGGCACGTGGTGATGCGAATATGAGT
>KE356563.1:1080078-1083632 GCA_000416005.1 Haloquadratum sp. J07HQX50
AGTACTATGGAGCATATTGTTGATTCGCTTCGACAGGTCGCAGACGAAGTTGATGGCGACATTGTTCAGAAAGGAGATGACCAACTCATTATCGCACCAACGGGTGTTGCAATCTCGCGAGAGAAGCTCAATTGATCGTGAGCAATGCTATCGTGAGCATAACCGACGCCCTTTCATTATCCCCGCTCGTGTGATTAGGAGATGAGTATGGACTTTATCGAGGTGCGGGGGGCAAAAGAACATAATCTCGATGACCTCGACGTCCAAATTCCGCGTGAATCATTTACAGTCGTGACAGGCCTGTCTGGGTCAGGCAAGTCGTCATTGGCCTTTGAGACAGTGTATGCGGAGGGACAGCGGCGGTATATTGAGTCACTGTCTGCGTATGCACGGAATTTCCTTGGCCAGATGGATAAGCCAGAGGTAGAAGCTGTCGAGGGGCTCTCGCCTGCAATTTCAATCGATCAAAAGAATGCAGCGAATAACCCGCGTTCTACCGTTGGGACAGTGACTGAGCTGCATGACTACTTACGATTGCTATATGCGCGAGTTGGTACACAGTATGATCCAATTACAGGAGAAGAGGTCGGCGAGCAGTCTGCCCAGGAGATGGTGAAGCAACTCTTGGAATTCCCTGAAGGGACTCGTGCTATGATCGCCGCACCGATTGTTCGCGATCAAAAGGGGAGCTTTGAAGATCGTTTTGACGAGCTCGTCGCCGATGGGTATGCTCGGGTTGAAGTCGATGGCGAGAGCTATGACTTGACAAGAGAGGAACCAGAGTTAAATAAGAACTATGACCACACGGTTGATGTAATTGTCGACCGAGTGAAACTCTCAGACAAATCACGCTCCCGTATTGCCGACTCGGTCGAGACCGCATTGGATGAGGCCGAGGGGTTGCTCAAAGTAATTATTCCGGACCCACCGACAGAGAGTGACATCGTAACCAATAGCCGATCGACTGGAGCACTCTCAGGTGAGGGAGAAGATAGGGCGATGGTCGAGTTCTCCGAGACGCTCGGGAATCCACATTCAGAGTTTCAATTTTCCGAGATTGAAACACGTTCGTTCTCGTTCAACAGTCCATATGGTGCGTGTCCTGAGTGTGAAGGCCTCGGGCAGACAAAAGAGATAGATGAGGATCTCGTAATACGGGATCCCGAAAAGGCCATTAAGAATGTCTTTGAGCCGTGGTCGTACAGTCGGTCTTACTATCAGACACGGTTAGATGCCGTTGCGAATCATTTCAATGTCAGTGTTAAGACACCATTCTCAGAACTCTCAGAGAACGTCCAGCAGCAGTTTTTGTATGGAACCCGCTCAGAGGTTGTCTTCCAAAGACACACTCGGAATGGAACACGTCGTAAAAGGAAGCGATTCGAGGGTGTCATACCGAACTTAGAGCGACGGCACGTCGAAACAGAATCTGACTCAACACGAGAGCACATTGAGAAGTATATGGCTGTGACGACATGTCCGAAATGTGAGGGGACACGACTCAAACAACAGTCGCGGCATGTCCTCATCGGTGAGACCTCCATTACAGAGGTGAACCAGATGAGCATCGGTGACGCACTGCGTCACTTCGATGGCCTCGAGTCTGAATTAAGCGAGCGAGAGAAAACAATTGCCAGCGAGATTTTAAAGGAAATTCGTTCGCGCCTTCAGTTTATGCAGGAGGTTGGTCTCGAGTACCTTACCTTAGATCGAGAGGCTTCAACCCTCTCAGGGGGTGAGAGCCAACGGATACGCTTAGCGACGCAGGTGGGGTCAGGACTTGTAGGCGTGTTGTATGTGTTAGACGAACCATCCATTGGCCTCCACCAGCGTGATAATGATAGATTATTAAATACCCTCGAAGGGCTGCGAGACCTTGGCAACACCTTGATAATCGTTGAACATGACGAAGAGACGATGCGGCGAGCTGATGGGATTATTGACATGGGACCTGGACCCGGGAAGCGTGGGGGCCAGGTGGTTGTGCACGGTGACTTTGAGGAAGTCTGTAATGCTGAGCAGTCAGTTACTGGTGACTATCTTTCGGGAGAGAAGACGATCCCGATCCCAGACACTCGGCGTGAGAGTGAGACAGCGCTGAAGATTCAGGGCGCGCGGCAGCACAATCTCAAGGGAGTCGATGTCGATATTCCACTGGAGCAGTTTACGGCGATAACTGGTGTCTCTGGATCTGGAAAGTCCACACTGATGCATGATATTCTTTACAAGCGATTGGCCAGGGATATGAATGATAATACGTCAGTTGACCCTGGTGCGCACGATGCCATCGAAGGAATTGATGGAATAGAGACAGTCCGGCTCATTGATCAATCGCCAATTGGTCGGACCCCACGGTCGAATCCGGCAACATATACTGGCGTTTTTGATTACGTGCGCAAACTCTTTGCAGAAACGAAACTGTCGAAGCAACGCGGATATAAGAAAGGTCGATTCTCGTTTAATGTTAAGGGTGGAAGATGCGAGGAATGCGGTGGACAAGGGACAGTGAAGATTGAGATGAACTTTCTCTCTGATGTGCATGTGCCGTGTGAGGCATGTGATGGTGCCCGATACAACACTGAGACACTTGATGTGACATACAAAGACAAGACCATTTCGGATGTTCTGGATATGGAAGTCTCAGAGGCACTCTCCTTTTTTGAAGCAAATCGACAGATTCGTCGTAGACTCCAGCTACTACAAGATGTTGGGTTGGGATATATGACGTTAGGCCAGCCTTCAACGACACTTTCGGGTGGCGAGGCCCAGCGGGTGAAGCTCGCAGAGGAACTTGGGAAGAGACAGACTGGAGAGACACTTTATCTACTTGACGAGCCGACAACGGGTCTTCATAAGGAGGATGAGCGAAAGCTCATCCAAGTATTACAGCGGCTGACTGATAACGGAAACACGATTGTTGTGGTTGAGCACGAGCTTGATTTGGTCAAAAACGCTGATCACATTATCGACCTTGGTCCAGAGGGAGGCGAGAACGGGGGAGAAGTGGTCGCCGCCGGAACGCCTGAGCACGTTGCAAGAGTCGAAGAGTCACACACCGGACGGTATCTGCGAGATATGTTGCCTGCTGTTGACATTGAAGGGCCAAGAGCCGGCCAAAGGAAGACACAGCCGCCTGCTGACGATGATTAGCTCTCATACGCTCAGTCCACCTACGTAAGAGGCAAAAACAGTGGTATGGGATGCGAGTATGCGGCCAAACAGGCAAGGAGAATATGATCAGACACCATGTTTATGACAGCCGACGCGTTTATTATTCGTGTTCACGTACAATTATACTCATAGATGAACGGTAATAATCCGTATGCAGGCACGCCGGGTATTGTTGATGCAGGGAAACCAGAGGAGACCGAGGTTTCAGGGGCAGAAGTCCGTACTCTGCGGCAAGCAGTCACAGGCATTGTTTCTCGGACTGAACAATACTTACCAGATGGATACGCTGTCGGGGCTGAATTAACTTATGGGACAAGTGGGCCGCAAGCGACAGTTGCTGTCCGACCACCTGCTGGCCGACCAGTCAGTGCTGGCTTTACACC
>KE356563.1:1085207-1093392 GCA_000416005.1 Haloquadratum sp. J07HQX50
CACACTCTCATTAGAGCCTGGGGGAGTAACCTATGAATTCAGAATCACTGACCCGCACTTTGATCCCGTCAGACCGGTGGAAGATGCCGTTATTTCGATACCAGATGTAGGTGACTTCAGAACACTCGGAGATGGAAGAACTGTTGCTCGAGTCCCCGTTAATACCGAGGTAGATATCTCAGTCACAAAACAGGGGTATCAAGAGGTGAAACGAGCCGTAAACATCTCTGAAGAGCGGGGAAATATTACATTTGAAATAAGTCGAACACCACAGTTTATTATACAATCAGGAAATGAGC
Organism: Haloquadratum sp. J07HQX50; assembly: GCA_000416005.1. Taxonomy (GTDB): domain Archaea; phylum Halobacteriota; class Halobacteria; order Halobacteriales; family Haloferacaceae; genus Haloquadratum. The sequence continues at coordinate 1,085,507 of KE356563.1, forward strand.
GGGTTATCGCTGGTGAGAAAGTCGGAGTCACAGTGACGAACGCGTACGGTGAGCCAGCAGAAGACGTTGTTGTGCGGCGAAATGGGCAGCGAATCGGTCGGAGTGATGAAAATGGTGACATGCAGGTCGAAATTCCTGAGGCTGGTGAGTTTACACTGACTGCTGGGACTGGATCACTGAGCTCAGAGGATTTGACCGTGATTGGGGTGAATCCATCCAGGACAGACACCGAGGCTGCGACTCCAACTCCGACATCAACTGGAGGGTCCTCCGGGTTTGTGCCGGGACTCGGCTTCTCGGTTGGGATTATTTCACTTCTTTGCTTTGGGGTTATCGCACGGCGATATCGCTCATCTTAGTCGCACGGGCATCTTAGCTGATACGCCTAAGAACTCACTAATGAGTTTACGAGGGAGAATTTAACAAAAAGTCAGAGAATTAAAAATGTCAAAGAGTAGAAATTAGTTTTCTATTAGTTTGTCTTTGAGATATCTCAATACGTAGGTGTTGGAGTATCAATAAACAGTCCGTAAGCCAACACAACTGCGGATAATACTCCACCAAGGGCGGCACCAATCGCTAATGTGATTTGTGCTGCCGATGCAATGAATAGTCCAAGGATTAGCGGCAATGGCAGTACTGCCAGTAGAATATCGTAGCGCGATTCAGCTCCGACTCGGAGGGTTTCTGTTGATGTCGGTTCTTTAGTACTCATAACAATACACTTCATATTCATATATATCTACATATATCTAAAAACTTCCGCCAAGTCAGAAGAAGTAATCCCAACAATTGTTATGGATATATGAAACATATTATTGAAATAATTGACTAATTATTCAGGAAACTGATGCATAATATTCACTCGGAGCCTGCTGTTACACGCAGTCATGAAAACACAGTATTTACATTTTGAGGATACAGAGCCCGGACAGGGGAGCTCACGGTTTAAGCCTGGAGTCACTATCCAGGATGACGCCTACTTGTTGACTCATGCCAGTTTAGGAGCATCGAAACACTAAGTTGGCTTTCGTTTGGAAATTACCTGGCCCAGAATGGTCTGCGCTTCCGATGTTTATTCAGATACGCAGTAAGTGCCTCAAGCTCATCAGCCGGGATTTCATCAGAGAGCTCCTGTTCAAGTATTTTTGCGTGCTTCTCTGGAAGATCAACCCATAGCTCGTCGCCTTCCTCAATTTGACGACCAACAGTTGGCCCGTCGATCGCGACAGAAACGCGAGTCCCAGCGCGGACCTGTGAAACATCCTCTCCCTGTTCTTGAATACCTGAGAGTTCACCAACCCGCGTGGGTTCATTATTCTCCCATTTTACGACGTACTGATTGTTCTTGAGCGTTCCTGAGAGAACCTCAACGCCAACGACTGCTGGGCTGGATTGTCTAAAAATATGATCATCGAGAATTTGGAATCGACACGGGCGAACGATCTTGTCTAAGATTGTTTCCTGTTGTGCCTGCTGTATCTCGTCGACATATGACTCATACTCTTCGACAAGTTGGTATATGACATCATCATTAAACAGTCGTACAGGGCTGTCCTCAAGTTCTGCTTCTGCATTGGCGAGCAGATCAACATTGAACCCGAGAATCGCTCGGTGCAAATCCTCAGATGCTGTCGAAGCCACCGCCACATCGCGGGGTGCAATATCGCCTACTTCGGCTCGAAGGATTGGAACTTCAGCCTCCTCAAGTGCATTCGCCATGGCCTCAAGACTGCCGAGCGTATCGGCCTTGACTACCACTCCTTCGTCAGCAGTCGTAACGGTGATTTCGGCTAATTCAGCTTCAACTTCGGAGACGACTGTTGGCTGGTCACGATTACGAACGACACGCAGTGGAGCACCAGCGACGGCTGTCTCCAAGTCCGGGGCCGCTATTTTTACACCAGCAGCAGCCTGCACTGACTCAACAGTATCGAACGCGCTTTCAGTCCTAATCTCAGCATTCGGACGGGGTTGTAATAACGCTCGTACGTCAGTATGAATTGACCCATCAAGTCCACCGACAACAACGGTATCATCCTCACGAACACTTCCATCATAAAGAACAACATCAACCGTTGCACCAAAGCCTCGCTCGTCCTTGACTTCTAAGATCGTCCCTGCACCGGGGCCGCCTACATCCACCGTCATTTGATCGCGCATGTACCGCTGTGACAGACCCATCAACACGGTCAACAAATCAGGAACCCCTTCCTCGGTAATCGCTGAAAGTGGAATTACACCGATATTTTGTGTGAAGTTCTGCACTCGCCAGTACAGGTCTGCTGAAAACCCTTCATCTGAGAGGTCCCCGATAATCTCATACAGTGACTCGTCGAGCCGACTTCGTGCTGAACTTGGCTGAGCATCGTATGTCTGTTGTATAGGCGTTGCCTCATTTGGATTCCATCCAGGGGTGGTATCAACTTTGTTTGCTGCAATTACGAACGGAGTTCCTGTACGTTGAAGAATATCAAGTGCTTCAATCGTCTGTGGTTGGAATCCATCATTGACGTCAACTACCAGGATGGCTATGTCCGCTAACGCTCCACCTCTGGAACGAAGGGTGGTAAAGGAGTGATGACCAGGAGTGTCGATAAATAATAGTCCAGGGAGATCGAAGTCCACCGGATTGACGAGTGCCCCAGCCATCTCTGAGACTGTTTCGAGAGGAACCGCTGTTGCGCCGATATGCTGGGTAATCGCTCCGGCTTCTCCCTCGCTCACTGTTGACCCACGGATGGTATCTAAAAGCGTGGTCTTCCCATGATCAACATGGCCTAAAACAGCAACAATCGGTGTTCGTAGTGTATTCGGCTCGGTTTGTGAAGGGGGTTCGGAATCGGTATCAGACATAGAATACACCCCAAGAAGGCTTGTCTATAAATTGTGGATGGACTGTAATTAACTCCATCGTCATCCATCCGACCTATGGTGCTGAATCACCATGGACTTGAGTAGTTCGAAGACAAACCCAGTGCTGCTGCGGATATCGAAGATTACCAGTCCCGAACGAAGGCTTTAGACTGCTGATAATTGGTAATGATGGAGATGCAACCTCACGAAAGTCCCACGATGTTTATATTACTCCGCTCTGATAAAACCGTATGAGCAAGCAACTTGCTGAAAATCTCTCCGGAAAAGCAGTAATGGGGTCCGATGGCAAACAACTCGGTATTTTATATAATGTCGAAATGGACGTCAAAAGTGGAGCATTAAATGACCTACTGGTCTCACCACGAAGTGAGGTTGATCCGGATCAGTTGCAATTCAATTCAGATGAGGCAGGAAATGTTCGAATCCCAGTCTCACGAGTTCAGTCAGTCGAAGACTACATTGTCATCCAACAATAGTTTCCAATAACCAATCCGATGCAGGTTCTCGATTCACCAGCGTTCATCAATGAGTACCATACGACTGAAGACACCGCTTCGATCCCCATGGTCCGAGACGAACTCGAGGGAGAAGCTTCCTATCGATTCGATGCGGACGAAGGCTCGGGAATGCACATCCATATCCCAGCCGGTGGCACAGTAAATACAATTCAGCGCGCGGCAAAAGAGACAGGAGATTCTGAGGAGTTATCAGAAACTGATGTTCGATTGCTGGCCGCGGCATTCGAACTTGATGCGATTTTGGTGACTGACGACTACGCGATGCAAAACGTTGCAAATCGCGTGGATGTTGACGTGAAGGTTATCGCAGAAGAAGGGATCGAAGAAGCACGTGAGTGGACTTTCCAGTGCCAGGGCTGCGGTCGAGAGTTCGATGAACACCGTGACCGATGTCCAATTTGCGGCACTGAATTGGCCAGAAAGAATCCTGCATAAGCACGAGCACTGGTCTCACGGTAAGCGTGCTAACCCATTGAGGTTGTGATACTCGCATATACAAAGAAAAATTGGACAGTATTGAACAGTCCATGGACGACAGCTGGCACAACCAGATTACGTGTTCGTTCATAAATCACCCCGAGTGTCGATCCTAAAATCATAATTGTGGTCAGCGTTGCAATGAGCCCATTCCCCTGATATGAGGAAAAATGAATGACTGCAAAAATACTGCTAGCGGTAATTACCGCAACCACGGAACCGTATGCCTCTCGAAAGTGTCCCTGAATGATGCCCCGAAATATCAGTTCCTCGGTTGGGCCTACAAGAAATATTGTGATGGGAATCAGATATAAGAAATAGACTGGGTTGTCCTGTCCCTGTTCAACAATTGCACTGTCTGCGCTTTCAATTCCAAGCAGCGAGAACAGGCCACTTACTGCGCCAAAGAGAGCTAGTAGTGTGACGATTCCAATGCCAATCCACAGCATGTCTGACCGCGAAGGTAATTCGATACTGATGAACTGACGTTGATCTGTCAGGAGTGCATATCCACCGCCTGCAATGCCGAATCCAATGAACTGTGCGGCACTTATCGCAGCCCTTCCTAATGCGCTGTCGCTGTCGACACCAAACACAGACAACAGTGGGTCAGCAAGAGCGACAGCGATTCCTGCGATAAGTAGCACGAGAAGTATTACAGCTAAACTCCCGCCAAATGCGCGGAGGTGAACTCGATGCTTATCAAATAACGACGGTGTAGATGCCATCAATTACTGAATCTTATGCACTGAGGAGGAATATGACCACCGGTGGATTTCGTACAAACACATATCACAGGAGTAACTTGACGATAGGGTGTGGATCTGATTCGAGTGTCGTCGTCGGTAGCTGCTCAGCCAGATGAGTATGGAGTAATTAACAGTACTCTGTCTCTTCGCAGAGTTAGAGTCCAAATCGAATAATCCAAAGAATGCACATACCCACAACAATCGTCGCTGTGACGTCGTCAAAATACCATGCAGCGGCTGTGGCTGCTATTCCAGCGAAGACACGCTCATTTCCGATGATTTCGACTGATCCTGTCGGCGAGAGGAATGCTGGAACAGTGAGCGCTGCTAAGACTGCTGGAGGAACGTACCGGAGTGCGTTGGTGATTTCAGGGGGAACGTCATCGATGAGACCAAATAACGTGACAAATGACGCGCGAATGGTATACGTGAGGATTCCAAGGGTGAGAATCACACTCCAGATCGCAATGGGACCGTACTCAGTCGACATCGTTCTGTCCAGTTGTTCCTTTGTTTAATATCCGCTCGGTGGAGAGCCCAGCAGCGACTCCAGCGAGACCGCCGACAATGAGCCCCAAGTTGTATGGAAGCGAGAGTACCTCACCGCCTACTGCCACTGTCCCGCCGACAATTGCTGCGGCAAGTTTCGGTTGAGAGGTGATTGCTGGGACGAGTATGGCTAAAAATACCAGCGGGACTGCAAATCCCAGTCCCCACGCGTCTGGCACCTGTGCACCGACAAGAATTCCAATGATTGTTGTTATCTGCCAGACGATCCAGAGAGCAAGGGCGACGATGAAGTAATATTGGAGTCGCTCATAAGCAGTGAGGTCGGAGTCCGCATATCGGGCAACCGCCAGTGCGTACGACTGGTCGGTTAAAATGTAGGCAGAGATAGCTTTCCAGTACCCGTGAATCGACTGTAATGATGGGGCAATGGAGGCTGAGTACATCAGCATTCGAAGATTTATGACCACACCAGTCAAAAGAGTGACACTCAGCGCTGCGTTCTGCGCTAAGAGATCAATTACAGCAAGTTGAGATGTTCCAGCAAAGACAAACACAGAGAGCCCCATCGCTTGCACTGGTGTAAGTCCTGCCTCAATCGCTGCGACGCCAGAGACGAGCCCGAATGGGATGATACCCAGAAGTATCGGGCTCACATCACGTATTCCACGGGCAATTTCAGGAGGGAGTCGACTGCTAAGCACACGTTGGCCTTTCACATGGTGGATTAAACCGATACCGCTTCGTAGGCAACCGAATTCATCTGAGTGCTGTATCTGCAATTGATTTTCGAAGGCCTGCAGGAATTCCCCGCTCACGTCCACGGCTGGTGGGTCTTCCACTAATGTGAAGCACCTCGGGGTCAAACTCCGAGGCACTCGCTTTAGTTATGTGTAGATGCAACGCTTGTGGGATGATACTTCACGACACGGGGTATGGAACGACGTCTGACAACGTCGTCGAGACAAATACACAAAGCCGAAAAAAAATGTTCGACATGACAACACGACGAGGTGAGTTGTGACTTCTCCCACAACTCACCTCGTGGGGTTTCTCCTTGAACTTCTGTCATACGCCACACGACGCCATACGATTGCTCCGATAGTCGGCTCAGAGGAGCCGCTCAAGTCGAACGCTCGTGCATCTCTGAGCGCTCCTTATGGATCAAGTATGTCGACCCGTGCGCGCTGACGCCAAACATCAGAAGAAGTAGGAATATTGACCGGCGTTATAATATCAGCTCCGATTTACTACTGAAACCAGAGTATCTCATTCGCTGTGACTGTGATGTCACGTATATAGCTCGCTGAACTGTCCCAGAGTCAGTCGCAATCGAACTGTTAAACATCAGTCACTCATCTAGCCACCGAGTTGTGCCTGCTGTTTCAGTGACTGGATTTCGTGAATGATGTATACATTTGTTGTTATGCGTCCCCACACATTTTATTCACTATAGGACAGCCAGATAGAGATATATTTCCATGCTCGTTGTGATCAGGCGAACTGGAGATACAGTATTGAGAATAGCGTCGCGTTGTACGCTCCATGTGTTAAAATTGGGACAGTGAGATTATCTGTTATTTCATATACAGATCCAAAAATAAGCGTTGGAAGCACCAGAACAGCTATACTAACCAACCTGGCTCGGGGAGCGCCCATGAGTGAAAAGTAGTGGATCGCTGCGAAGATGCAACTGGCTAGAACAATCGCAAGCGGCGCAGAGAGAATTTCTCGGAGTGTGGACTGGACAATCCCTCGAAAGAGCAGTTCTTCGCCCGGAGCAATCAGTAGAAATGAGGCTGGGATGAGAAATAAAAGAATCTCAGGATTCGCGCGGCCTGCTTCTGCTGCAGAGTTTGATGCGGCCTCGGTACCTGTGAGTGTAATCAACACGGCAGCACTCATCGCAAGGATGAATGAAGATATGTATCCACCCAACGCAAGAAATATATGTCTTAATGAAGGCCAGTGTAGACCGACGTACCGGATACTTTGCCCGCGATAGCGAAGATATCCTACGGCGACCCCACCAAATCCCAAGCCTGTTGCCATTACCAGCGATATCAGTATTTCTGAGAGAGGTTGTATATCTACTCCAGCGCTGCTGAGAGTCAGTGTCGTTATGACGACTAACACAGCACCAGCGGTGGTCCCGATGAGTGCAATCGCGATGGCAGTAACAATTGCGACGAGCGCTATCCACCATTTTGAGGAGGCATCAGCAGATTGTGTCTGAGAACCGCTTGTGGGCGGTGTATTACTTGAGCGGTCAGATCCTGTCACACAATATTGTCAGTTACTGCGTCAGAAAACTGTTCGGCCAGATTCATTGAACGACCGCTTAGTCACGACCCGTGAGTCAACTCATAATGTGAAATAGCCAAAATTGCCCGGCCATCTCGAACTGACCCCTCTTTCACTGCTGTCTTGAATCGGGCATATGGAACTGTTTCGAAACGTATCGACTCGTTATCATCAAGATCAGGCTCAGTAGTAGGTTCGCACCCGTTGGCGACGAAGTAGTGATGTGATGCATCCAATAACCCATTCGCTGGTTCAGCCTCACATAGCTTCGATATTTCGCCGGCCCGATACCCAGTTTCCTCGCGAAGTTCACGCTGAGCGGTCTCACGGAGATCTGAATCACTCGATTCCTGTGTCCCCGCGGGGAGTCCTCGGTTGACTCGACCGACAGCCTGCCGCCACTCGTCGATAATAATAACTTCGTCAGTTGGGGTAAATGCAAGAATGACAACAG
>KE356563.1:1093649-1095095 GCA_000416005.1 Haloquadratum sp. J07HQX50
GCGATCGCTCATACTGTCAGTAGTGTCCCTGGATTTAATCTTCCGCCTGATACAGTATATTACGCTTGGGAGGATCATATTCTTGTTGATCCGCTTACCCTCACAGAGGGAGCGATTCTCGTCCCTGACGGACCTGGACTGGGGGTTGAGGTTGACGAGCGAAAGCTCGCCGAGTACGGAATCGATATTTGAGGTCGACGCCTCAGTATTCCCAAGCATAGTCCAACGATGCTTACTCTCGTGATCCCGGGATCACGAGGGCTAATTAATTATTACGAGTTCTGCTCATGGATATCAATCAGGATTTTTTCAAGTTCATCACCCAAGCGCTCGTGGATTGTGGCACCCTTCTCAGCATCGGCAAGGTTTGGATCACCAATAACACCTGACTCGCTGTACTCGTCGAACGTGCGGTATACGGACAGAGGTCCACTCTCCAGAAGATCTGTGCCGCTTTGTTCATAAGGCTCATCCATATATGTTGCTTGTATCTTGTCCTCTCTTACGAGTTCTGGACGGAGGTAAAGCATGAGAGAGGTTTCGAATTCCCCACCGTGGGCCATCCCACCGGATTCACTTTCACGAATCTCGTCGATGAATGGCTTGACGAGTGTGAAATAAGTCAATCCGAGCACCTCTACGTCGTGATGATTAGCCCCAATGGTGCTGGTCGTGGTGTTAATGAGTGATGCGTTGCCTCCGTGTCCATTTAGCAACATGACCGCATCGAAGCCATTTTTCAGAGCTGAATCAGCCGTATCGATGAGTGCCTTACGAAGAGTCTCGACACTTAGAGAGATCGTGCCGCCGAAAGGGATATGATGTGGTGAGTGGCCGGTCCACACTGGCGGCGTAACTATAATTGGAACTGAGCTTGTAACTCGGTCAGCCGCGAAATTCGCAATTTCGGCCACGAGAATCGTGTCAGTTCCAACCGGTAGGTGATGACCGTGTTGTTCGATACTCCCAACCGGAATAATCAAAACCGACCCATCCTGCTGGCCCACCTCTCTTATTTCCTCGTATGTCCGATTTCCCAGTGAGTGGCGATTATTACCGAATACGTCGTACATTATTAGATAAAGCCAGCCGATTGAATTGAATCTTGTGTCAGGTAGAAGTTCGATTATGATGGTAGAAACAATCAAGACGGTCGGCTTGCTGTATAATTGTAATGGTTGAAATTTCGCTTGCAGACCGTCCAGCAATCGTGACTGGCGCCTCCCGTGGAATCGGGCGAGCCATCGCTGAGAGGTTCGCGGCAGCGGGGAGCGATGTCGTGATTTGCTCACGCTCGCTTGACCGAGTTAAACCGGTTGCAGACGACATCACCGATAACTACCAAGCCCAGGCCGTTCCAGTAGCCTGTGATATCACAGAGACAGAGCAAGTCCAAGAGATGGTTGATACAGCTATCGAACGATTTGGTGCAATTAAAGTGCTCGT
>KE356563.1:1095115-1097219 GCA_000416005.1 Haloquadratum sp. J07HQX50
GAAAGCAATACCCTCTGCACTCGTGAGTTCCCATCCAACACGCCAGTCACCATTTGATTGCTTGCGAAGTTCGATGATGCGATCATTATGACTATCTGCGACCAGTATTGTCTCGTTATCTATCCACTGGGGATTGTGCTGTTGACGAAGGAGAGATGGATCGCCCTCCGTGTCACCGGGAAAGTCTGCATTGATGACTTCGGTGATTCCGTTGTTCCTCTCAATGACCACCAGTTGATTGGCATTTCGAACAGACACGAGATAGCGGCCGGGTGAGATGACATCTACATCATTAATATGTAACCAGTCAGTACGGGTCGGGTCGTCTGGAGCGGTATAATACTCACTGGCATTCCACTGCCACTGAATTGAACTATTTTGATAAATTGCGATTCGCTCAGCGTCCATGTCGGTGAACAGGTAACGGCCATCACCCAGTGGTTCGACATCGTGCACCTCACTATTTGCGCGGGTGCGAACCGGAAAGCTATGAATCGTTTCAACAGCCGATCGTTGTATGTTGGCATCTGTATCTTCGATCACTCGAAAGCCTGTCCGTGCGCAGGGTGACGTATAAGCACCGCAGTCGGTCTGATCGCCTTGCATAAACGCTGCAAGGACCGTTCCATCGGGTTGTTGTGTCACATCAAAGTAACTATCTGTGTCTGCCGTCTGCCAAGCGACTGAATTATCGTCAATGAGATACACTGACCCCGCCGCATGTAGCCCCGGTCCGCCCCCTTGTGACCCGACGAGTGTCTGTCGATTTCCGTCGCCTGCAACGCCAATACTCGGCGCGGCTACGATTCCGATAAGAAGTGAGAGCGTAAATAGGGACAAGCCGGCGATGATCAATAAGCTACCGTGTGGTGGTGTAATGGCTCGAACTGGTTTCATATGAGGATTAAATCGTGTAATGAATGAGTCGGCCCGCAGGGCAACAATTCTAACGAGATATTCGGCAATTCCCCGGCTGTATCAACGGTCACCGTCCAGAGCGGACCAACACTCAGGTCATGGAATTGCCCTGACCCAAATGGTGTTATCGGAGGGAATAATCGTTGTGTTTTGACGCTGTTGGACCACATAGACAACTATCATACAGGCTGGCCGGCGAATTTAACATGACTCAGAAGACCCCGTATCGGCGGTTGCTTTGATCTCAACCCGATAGCCGAATGGGTCGGTAATGTATACCGCTGGGGCGACACCGGTTGCACCCAATGGAGTAAGTTCACGATCAATTGGAATGCTGTGATTGCGGAGATGTGTTTGTATCGTCTCGATTGATTCTTCGAAACGGACCGCAAGATGGTCATAGTGTGTCTGCTGAGGCGTCTCGAACTCAGTTGTTGGTTCGATATGAATGACACTTGAGGGGGAGATGCGAGCAGAGACAAATGGTTTCTCTCCAGATCGATACCTGTCAACCCCCTCAAGTGGGAGTTTAAGCACTTCATCGTAGAATCTTCGCGCATCGCCGAGGCCATCTGCAGGAATCTGTAATTTTACATGGTCAAAGCCCACAGGTGTCATGTATACTGGTAGCAAACAGAGTCAAATAAAACGCAGGCAGATGAATGCAGTACCAACTGTGACACGAATCTAAAGATCGGTATTCCCATTCGACATAATCACACATTACGATGTTTATTGGTCACGAAGTGAGTGCATTCGTTTTGGCTGCTAGTATTGCAGTGGTGGCAGGCGTCAAGCAATCCCGTGCTCTAACCATCGGTATGATCGCTGGTTGTTTTGGTGTGTTACCGGATCTGGATATTTTCTATGCCGCTGTGAGCTATCTATTTGCTATTGGACAGGGGACAGCGATTGGGTGGAATGCATTTTGGGGTATTGCTAACAATGTCCACCGAATAGTGACACACCCGTTGCCAGTGGCTGTCACTGGAGCGCTCATCGCTTGGACGGTGGCGACAATAGTGAGTGGCAACAGCAATCGTCGTACACCCATTCTCGCAGTTGGAACAGGGGGTGGAATTATGCTGATTGCTGTCTCGTACTTTGAGTCCGTCGGTCCTGAGGCAACGGCTGTCGCAATAATCTATTTTGCGACAATTGCTGTGGTTGGGCTCTATCTTTCAAC
>KE356563.1:1097554-1098858 GCA_000416005.1 Haloquadratum sp. J07HQX50
CCGTTGTTAACTCTGACGAGGGTGTTGAGGCGCTTACATTCTACTCTAATCTTGTCAACGAACATGGAGTCACTCAACCATCGCCGCTGTCCTCAGTTCGACAAGATACACGGCAGTTGTTTGAGAGCGGTGAACTCGGAATGGTCATAGCTCATGTCTACACGGGTCTTAATATCAACGAAGCTAAACAAAGCGGGGAACTTGACTTTGACTACGGAATCATGCAAGTCCCGGCGGGTCCAGACGGTCGGTACAGCCTGAATACCATTGACGCACTCTGTGTGTATGCACAAACCGACGTCAAAGGTCTTGTTGAGGACTTATTTCGATTTTATTTTGAGGAGGAACGCCATTTTGAGTACGCGTCAAACAAGGGATTTATGCCAACGATGAAATCAGTGGGCAACCGCGACTACTTCTCCGAGGACGATGTATGGAGTAATTATATTGAGGCTGGCCAGTACGCTCGTGCTCGGCCCAAACTGTCAAATTTCAATGAATTCAACAATCGAATGGTCCAGGCTATTCAGGAAGCTGTTAGTGGTCAAAAAAGCCCACGCGCAGCACTGGATAGCGCACAGGCTGAACTTGAAGAAATAGTTTGAGAGGATATAAATGGGAACTGTAGAGGAATATATTGATCAGGTCCCGGACTCACGAACTGAGCAAGCGCGCCGGTATCTTGATCGAAACTACCGGCCATATCTGTTCATTGCCCCGGCGACATTATTCCTACTGACTGTCGTTGCATATCCAATTGTTGAAACCTTCCGATTATCATTATATCAGTCGCCAGCCGATGCCAGCGTCAATACATACATTGGGCTCCAGCACTATACGGATATAATTCAGAGTGACGTATTTTATCAGCTACTCTGGCAGACCGGTCGGTGGGTTCTGGTCGGTGTAGGCGCAAAGACAATCCTTGGGTTGGTTATTGCGTTGCATCTCCAGCATGATATCCGTGGCCGGAAATTTTTCCGGACGGCCTTTCTTATTCCATGGGGAATTCCCTATGCTATCTCAGCAGTCGTATTCCGGTGGTTCCATCACCCCCAGTATGGCTATCTGAACGCAATCATGTTAAAGCTCAATCTAATAGAGCAACCCGTTGGTATTCTGGGCGACCCAACAGTAGCATGGATCGGTGCTAGTCTTGCGGATGTTTGGATTGGGACGCCGTTTATGGCAATAATTCTCCTCGCTGGTTTGCAGTCAATCCCAGAGGAACTATACGAGGCTGCTGCTGTTGATGGGGCCGAACGTTGGCACCAGTTTCGGCATATAACACTTCCACAACTCAA
>KE356563.1:1098878-1105022 GCA_000416005.1 Haloquadratum sp. J07HQX50
GAAATAATGGTTCCAATGATTCTGACAGCCCAGATTAAATGAATGACTGCAGGAAGGGCATTGCTCCGGTGTCTCAATATACTGTGAAATTGAGAACTGTGTTCGGCAATGTCCACATAGTATTGCCTCCTTGCAGAACTCTGTTGATAGCCACTGAGTTGACTCATGCTCGGTCACGGTTTCATGACACTGAAAACACGGGAAAAAACATTTACAGCACTGAAATTTAATTGCCAGAACATCACGCGTGCCGTCCCAGTGAGCACACCGGGTCTCTGAATCAACCTGACAGCCACTGAGCGATACCGCGAACCGCGAGTCATCTGCTATGGCGGGGGTGGTGCGTCGATCACTCATGAAGCAAAGACCCAGCTGTATCAATATAATTCTGTGCGGTCAACTGCCTTGGGGTCAGGCCCCGAGGTATCCGCCTTGAGTTTCTGATGGAAATCGAGAGACTTGTATGGAGTGTCTGCGGACTCAACTGCAGTTTTTATCCTAAGATACCTGTCATAACCGCCTGCTCTATGAATCTCAAGACGGCATGACCTGAAGGGACAGTTGTTTGATTCTCAGCCATACCTGACTGTTGGCTATGCATAGCCAGATAGTGCGGAAATAAATCTTGTGAACCACTCAGTGTCCAAAAATGCACAACGGCTCATTCGATAGAGTTGCATAACCGGCAAGACAGTGGCAGGTTTGTGACGTGGTCAATGCAACGCGGGGCTTGAGCGTATTTTAATCAGTATGAGGTGAAGTCCCCTCTCTTAAGCAGTGAGTGAAACGAACGAGTAAGGAGGGGATACAGCTGTCCACAAACGATTTATTATGATACGATGGGAAATAATTTGAACGGTGAGGTGAAGATAGGTGAGGATGCGCAACATGTGAAAACTAGTGTGTGAAGCCCATTACCTCACCTCGGAGCTGTGAATGAACCAGTTCTCAAACCATGCATTGTTGAATTAACTTCCTGCTGTGGTGCAGCAACATTATGAGGTGACATGGAAGCCGCTCTCTTCAACGAGCGAACCTCACATAATTAGGTGACCAAAGCAGGGAATGGTAATTTAAATGCGTATCTCAGTTGAATATTGAAACATCTGAGGCTCTGTTGAAATCCGATCGAATCAACAATTAACCCGTCAAACAGCCGTGAAATGGGCGTGTATATAACTGGCTGCTTCGTCCCTGGGAATAGTTTAACATATTGTGATTCTGTTATTCGACTACGACCGATGTGCTACGAAAACCATATTCGCCAGAAGACAGAGTTCTAAGTATGCCTTCCAGGCGTGAGCTTCTTGGGATGAGCACCTCATCTGATGGGCCAAACTGGTCCGAGTTTCAGTGGAGCCGTATTTTTGGCTTTATTGGCGGAGTCAGTGTGACTGTGCTTTACTTCTGGGTGAATCTATTTCAGTATATGTCAGACTGTGCTGCTGCGGCTATCGGATCGGTTCCCGTTGGATTCCTCCTCTATAGCTTCAGCTCGCAGTCTTGGCAAACCTGTATGAAAATCGCCGTCGGTACGGCAATCGGAACTGGCCTTGGAGCATATTTTTGAGTTACGTGCCGCGATTTGTTTAGCTAAGTCTTCAAATTACACTCCACATCTAACGTTCAGAGCGTCTTGTTGATATCGTGCAGAAGACAGCCGAAGACGAGTTCACAGAACTGCTTTCACCAGTGCCGTGAGCGGACGAATGAGCGATATTTCCGTTTAACACGAGAGGTCACCGTCTCGTCCTGGCTCCGTTGACCGTTGAGGGGTCCAGTCGAGGGTTTCACGCATTGTGGGGTGACGAAAATTTTCGGTGCTTGATGAGCGAGAGAACACCGGTTTCACGGGCCACATACGAATATTCTGGTCATCATAGCACTTGTCGTTGAGGAAACCCGCCAGTTCAGTGGTGTTCTGCTTGATGAGTGACGGCGCGATTTTCGAGTCATGTCTGTTGGTCGTTGTGACACATAGAAGTCGTCGTGCGTACGAAGTTGAGCAGTGACAGAAATCGGCTATCTCCGACGGCCTGTCATCCCTTGCGGCGCATCGAGCCAAATACAGTTTTAAGGATCAGTCTCGTCGCCACCTCTACTAATATCGAATATGAACAGCGATGACGCAACGGGAGAGTGTAAAATCACTGTCAGTAGCAACTCAGGGATCAGCAAGAGTGAGTATAATCTGAGCTAAGAAACATCGTCATGGGTTGGTGTGTCACAAGAGTTGGAGTGTACGGTGTGTGATGAATCACTGAGAGGTTCGTATGAGTGTAATTCCTGTGGATATACGCACTGATGGGGTACCGTCTCCCAGAACACGAGTGTCCAGGCTGAAAGGCGACAGAGTCTCAAGATGAAACCTGATCTGATGAGTCTATTTCGGGAAGTGCAATGCGCTCAATGGGACTGAAAACCCGATCAACGGGAAATGACATGCTCAAATATGGATTGGCACTTCTTGTAGTGGCAATCGTGTTGGCAAGAGTGGTCTTTTGATATGACACATCATGGCTAATGATACTGTCCCATCAAGTGTAACGGCAACGACCGGTCCTCTAAAGAGGATGTGGTCTATCGAGGCAGCGGGGTGGATTGTCTCCCCAGAAGGGGTCGGATGGGCCTGACGGGCCTGATGGCACTGGCGCGCCGCGCTCACTCTCTGGCTCGGGCTCTGATGGAACGTTAGGGCGCTTTTTACCGGTTATCAGGAAACTGAGTGTATTCCCGACCAACACTTCATTGTCAGCTGTGTAAACAGACTGTGGAGCGAGGAAGTCTGAGTCACCAATAAATGCGACATTCCGCGTTGTGACAGCGACAGAGAATGCATCTTGTCGACGGGTCGACTCGCGCCTTGTGTCCTCGCTCGTGCGAAGTGCAGTCTGGCCGGATGCGCTCTGTACAGAGACCGCATCTCGGAGCACAACTCGGTCGATGCCGTCAGCTAATGGTCCGCTCACACCATTTGCGTAGATGCCTTTGAAGTTGTTTTCATACTCGTTCATATTGAACAAGTATCCCGACTGTGCAGAGACACCGAGTGCTGAGCTGAGTGCTGTGGACTGAGTTGACTGCTCGCGCGTCGCAAATCCAAAAATCCCGCCGGTAGAGACACTTGGCGGATCGGCTAATAATAACACACGCCCACCCCCGTCGGCAAACTCTCGTACTCCAGCCAACTGTGCTTGTGTGTATGTCTCTGTTGGGTTGACAACGACCAGCGCATCAGCACCACGGAGTGACTCGTTCCACGCTGAGCCTCTTGCTTGGCTTTGTGATGCAATCTGTACTTCGTGTCCGGCCTTAACAAGTGCATTCACCATCGTGGAGAGTTTTTTATCATCAAGTTGATTTCCGTGTGCGCGGTCAATTAGTATCGTCTTCGACTGTGGAGTCTGATCGAGTTCAATTGTGCCAGTCTCAGTCGAACGATTCGCGTAATCGGCCACGCGAACCGATGACTGATCAGTTTGTTGTGATGCTAAGTTATCGGCTGCTGGCGCAGCAGTGCCTGTGACAAATGGCAGAGCAACTGCTCCGATAAGCACAATAATCACGATACCGGCGAAGACCTGCAGGGGACGTTTGAACTCACCGGCTTGCATTGTGACTCACCCCCGGATCATGATACGGGACCTGATTGATCATGAGTGGTCGTTTCACTGGGACTGGTTGTTCGCCGTTCATTGGCTGTCTGTATAGCTGTATACGATCATCAACTTCTGTAGCAAAAATAAAACCGCGCGTCTGTGGCGGCTCTTTGCGATTTACATCATAACTTTCCATCTCAGCGAGTTCAGCGGCACGGTCGATTGCTGCGGGTAGTTCGCCTATCGAGTCTGCGTATCCGATTTCGACAGCGCGTGGCCCAAGATATGTCCGCGCATATGCAACACGCTCGCGACTAATCGTTAGATTCTGCTCGCGGTGATCCATGACACGGTTGACAAATTGTCGTTTGAGTGATTCAATTTGCTGTCGACGCTGCTCTGTCGTTGGTTGCGCCTTGTCGGGACCAGTTCGGATAATGCTATCAGGAATCGGCACAGTGCCTGCACTTCCAATCACGCCGACGCTGCCGACTTGTGCGGAAGATAAAAGAAATATCTCATTCGCAGGGAGCATACCGTAATATGCCCCCGAGGCACCAAATCCCTGCACGGAGGCGACGACTGGCATCTCGTTACTTGTCCGGAGCACCTCCAGATATAGTCGTTCACTTGGTCCAACTGCACCGCCACCACTGTCAACTTTGAGCACGACCGCCTTTGCAGAGTCGTTCTGTCGCACTTCGCGGAGATCCTCAGCAATCGAATCAACACGACTGTCTGTAATTGGTCCAGAGATACTGATAACTGAGACTGTCCCCTCTGATTGTGAGGATTGGGCGAAATCAAATGCGACAGGGGCGAGTACTGCGCTTACCAAGACGGCCACAACAGCGGCGATAATCACTGTCGTATTCACTGCTGCAGATGTTGTAGAATCACGATCCATACGCCAATTGCTTGCTACTGGGTTTGCATACAAAAAGTCGCCAGCGAATTTGCTGATACTGAGACGCAGTCGATTAGTCAGCCAACCCATAGCCACGCTGGAACAAAATAATATCTCCAGCGACGACAGCAAGCGTCATGACAGTCAGTATCAAAAGTGAAATACCTGGGTCAACCTCACTGACACCTAAGAATCCAAATCGAACTCCATTGACCATGTAGATCATTGGGTTAACCAATGAAACCTGCTGGAGCAACGGTGGAAGTTCGTTGAGCGAATAAAAAACACCGCCAAAGAAAACGAGTGGTCGGAGAATAAACTGATTCATCATAGTAAGGTCGTCAAAGTCATCTGCCCATAGGCCTCCAGCAACACCGAGGCTGGCGAATAGTAGCGTGATCACGATGCCAAACGAGAGGAGATAGCCTATATGAGCCACGCCGACAGGCGTAAAGAATGCACCAATGATGGCAACCAAGACAGCAACGATGAGACCTCGAAATGCCGAAGAGAGAACATATGCGCCGACCATGGTCTGATATGAAAGTGGCGAAGTGAGTGGTTCCTCAATATAACGATTCCACCGACCGTGAAAGATAGTAAAGGATGCATTCTCGAAGGCGTTCGATATCGCTCCCAACACCACCAGTCCTGGCAGAATAAATAGAATATACTCGACACCGGCGATTTGATCGATCCGCTCGCCGAGGATGACTCCAAATACTGAAAAGTAGAGTACGTTTGTGATGAACGCTGGAATAAATGTGTTCCGAGGGCGGCGGAGAAATCGAAGGGTTTCGCGTCGAAGGAGCGTTACGAATCCAGTTGTATCGATACTCATTGTATGGACGCCTCTGGGGAGTCTGATCTTGTTTCACGTGTCATTGAAACGAATATTTCTTCGAGTGATGTGCGCTTGATTTCGAGATCAATAATTTCGTGGCCCTGTTCGTCAAGACGACGAACAACCTCCGGGGCAACGAGTCCACCACGAGTTGCCGTCACGGTAAGTCGCCTGCCCTCAAGCACTGTTTCAGTCACGCGAGAGTTGATATTAGTGAAATCCGGAATCGCAGCGGGCTTTGCACGGAGTTGGACGACGATATCATCAGTTCCACGATTAATGAGTGTTGATGGAGAAGCGACATCAACGACTTGACCAGCATCCAAGATTGCGACTTCATCACACAGTCGCTCCGCTTCTTCAATATAGTGTGTCGTCAGGAGAATGGTCGTTCCCTGTTCGTTCAGGTCAATAATGGTCTCCCAAAGGTCGTGACGTAGCTGTACATCGACACCAGCGGTTGGCTCATCAAGAATCAGCAGGTCAGGGTCGGTAATGAGCGCGCGAGCCAACATGAACCGTCGTTTCATACCTCCGGAAAGCCAGTCAAATCTGGTGTTTCGCTTATCATAGATACCGACGCGTTTCAGAACACTCTCAGCGCGATCTTGAGCGGTTGAGTCGGGTACGCCGTGGTACCCTGCCTTATGCTCAAGAACTTCTCTGATTGGAAAAAACCGATCGACATTGAATTCTTGAGGCGCCAATCCAATTTTATCTCGTGCCTGGCGATAGTCACTCTCAACGTTATGTCCGAAGACTCGTGCAGAGCCACCAGTCGCTCGTGCTAATCC
>KE356563.1:1106264-1112582 GCA_000416005.1 Haloquadratum sp. J07HQX50
TGATAGAGGAGAAGCATTTAAATCAGCGTTCAATCGGGAGGTTGGCAAGCGAGTTGGAAAGATGACCGGCGGTGAGGTTTCGTTCGAACGTCCTGATGTCCAGTTTCTGATCGATCCTGAGGCTGACACTGTCGAGTGCAGTAACCACTCGGCGTTTGTTTATGGCAGATACCGAAAGCTTGAGCGAGATATTCCACAGACGAAGTGGCCGTGCAACGCGTGTCAAGGAAGTGGCTACATTGGCCAACAGCAATGTGAGAAGTGTGACGGCGTGGGGCTATTGTATGAGACGAGCGTTGAACAGCTGACTGCGCCAGTTGTCTGTGACGTAATGGATGGAACCGAGACAAGTTTCCATGGCGCTGGGCGCGAAGACGTCGATGCCCGCATGCTTGGGACTGGCCGTCCATTTGTGATCGAGGTGTTTGAACCTCGTCGACGGGATGTCAACACAGTTCGACTTGAAGGAGACATAAATGCATTTGCTGAAGATATGGTTGAGGTGACTGGGCTTCGTCTGGCCACATACAACATAGTTGAGTGGGTCAAAGAATTGGATGCATCGAAGCGGTATCGCGCTGTGGTTAGCTTCGATGAGAGAGTTGATGAAGACGCTTTTACTCAGGCAGTTAGCTCTCTGGAAAATAGCAGTATTGAGCAGAGAACTCCCCGACGCGTTTCACACCGGCGCGCAGACATCACTCGTACCCGGGAGGTGTATCAAATGGGAGGTGAACTACATACCCCCACGAAAGCAGTCGTCGATATTCACACTGCTGGAGGTCTTTATATAAAAGAACTCATTTCAAGCGACGAAGGGCGAACAGAGCCAAGTTTGGCGGAGCTACTGGAGGTATCAGCCACGGTGAATAAATTGGATGTGACCGGTGTCTACGGTGAATCTGCACCATTTGAGAAAGATACACTGTTTCGTGACGACCGGATTGTTGAATCGCCAACTCAGGTGTCACCGCAATCTTCTGAGTGAATGTGCACTCGTGTGAATCAAAGATCCTAATTGGGTGTGATGAGGCTGGGAAAGGACCTGTATTGGGTCCGATGGTAATTGCGGCTGTCCGAGCTCCTCAAGACGCGCTACCGGCAACGGTTGGAGACTCAAAGGCAATTCCACACGACAAGCGTCAGAGCATTGCGACTGAATTGCGACAAATAAAATGCGTTACGACCACCGTTGAACAGGTGACGACAGACCGAATCGATCTGTCAGATACAAATTTGAATGTGTTAGTCGTTCAATCGCAAGCCCGAGCTGTCGAGAGGCTTCTCAGTGGTAGCGAGTCAGTGCTTATTGATGCGAGCGATGTCAAAACAGAGCGGGTCGTCACTCGATTTCAGCAACATATTCGGGGTAACATCGACAGCCGGAAAATCACTGCCTTACACAAGGCCGATCAGACCGAGGCGATTGTTGGCGCTGCATCGATTATGGCGAAAGTTCACCGCGAGGACGTGATGGCCAAGTTAGCTAAGAAGTACGCAGAGTGGGGGCCGATCGGTAGCGGATATCCAAACGACCCCCAAACGCGGTCTTTTTTGACTCGATATGTGAGAGCAACCAATGAACTTCCCGCATGTGCACGAGGGTCATGGTCAACTGCTGAGGATATCCTTACCCAGGTTCGACAGTCGACTCTGTCAGAATTTTAGCCTGAATGCAGGCGCTCAGCCCCCTTTGTTGAGGAGTCGTTCGTGAATCGAGGATTCTCATGATCCCGAAAATCGGGGATCTTCGGACGACACCGCAGTCCGCGTTAGCGGACAAGGAGCGCAGTAGGGAGGGGATACAGCGCCGTCTTTAGATGACTCTCACTCTGTGCCGTGGATTGATCACGAAAATCTCCGATTTCGAACGACTTGCGGAGACTGCGCCCCCTGCGCGGACGGTCGACACAAGCCGAACATCCGTGACAAAGCGCGTCGGAGAACCAGGAAGCCCCATCTTCAGCGAGCGCGTCAGCGCGAGCAGGGTGGGGTAGTTCGCAGAGTGCAATGACAGTACGAACTATCACCCGACCTGTATATATTTACTTCGCTCCCGGCTCAGTGATTGCCTGTCGTGAGTAGTTGCAAGATATCACCGTAAGCAGGTCGCGTAATGATCACTCCAATGAGCACGCCCAAGATGGTGAAGATAGCGAATCCTTGAAGATCGCCAAGTGAGAGTATCGCAAGTGGTGACATCGCAATCACTGTCGTTGCAGCAGCCACACCAATTACCCAGAAGGCACGCCGGAAGCGAGATTTGAATACACGTTGAGATGATGCACCACCCTCTGCGAGTACCTCGTCAGCGATAATGATAAGATCATCAACACCTGTGCCGATAACTGCGATGAATCCAGCAATTACCGAAAGATCGAGCGGATAGCCGATCCCAGCTGCGAATCCAAGAAGTAAGAATACCTCTGAAAGGGCAGTTACGATCATCGGCGCAGCAACACGAACGTCTCGATATCGCACAAAGACGACCACGCTCACGGCCAATACCGCGATAATCCCGGCTATGAGTGAATTGATCCGGAAGTCAACTCCCTGACTCGGTGAAATAAATGAGGTCGTTCCGCCATCATCACCACTAAAGTCCAACCGCGCAGGAAGTGCTCCAGCACGAAGATTGATTGCTACTTGCTGTGCCTCGCTAATATTTGTCGTCTGCAACTGGAAGACGGACTCCTGTGCCCACTCACCACGCCGGAGGCTATTCGCTAAATTGGGGCTCATCCCGAAAGCATTCGTCACCTCACCGTTGACGACTAACAGGAGACACGGATCGGTATTGTTTGGA
This sequence comes from Haloquadratum sp. J07HQX50, assembly GCA_000416005.1. Taxonomy (GTDB): domain Archaea; phylum Halobacteriota; class Halobacteria; order Halobacteriales; family Haloferacaceae; genus Haloquadratum. Next base: position 1,109,071 of record KE356563.1, read on the forward strand.
TTCGTCTCATACGTACAACGGGTTCCGCCTGGCCGAGCAAGTCCTGTTTCTACCATCGACTGTTGAAATTGCGGGGCGCTTGTTTCAGTGACTGTAACCGGGACAAATGGTCGCCCTGAGTCACGCTCTTGAGCAGTGCCAATGCTCTGGAAGTCCTCTTGCTGAAGGACGATGTCACGGGTGTAGTTTGGTGACCCATCGGGCTGATAACGTGCGTCAACAACGACAGTCCCACGATCACTCACTAACTCACGAACAGCTGTTGAATCCTCGTTAGGGACCTCTATCAAGATGAAATTATCACCTGTTGCTGTTGAAACCTGTTGAACGGTCCCACCTGAGAGGCCTGCCTCGTTGACCTTATTCTGTAGAATACGAACAACCTCTTCACGAGTGGTCTCTGTGACGCCCTCTCTAATACCGTCTGGTTCGAAGCCAGCTGCGGCTAAGCCGTTCTGAACTTCACCGACCGTCATATTTGCCGCGGTGACTTCGACTGTCGCTGTCGTCTGTGCTGTCCGTCTGACAATCACGTCCGTTGGGTCTGCACCCTGTATCTGTTCAGCGACTTCTCGCTCAATGTCACCTGTGCGTGCGTCTGAACCGAGTTCAATACCACTTGCAGTATATCCATCGAGCGGGGCACGAATCCGCGTTCCACCAGATAGTTGCAAGCCATATTGAAGATTCGTGACGCTGCTTTGCTCAGTAATGACTTCAGCAGTTGCACTCCTATCGGTGAGCGTCGGTGAAAAAGCGCGAACGTCGAGATGAGCACGAAGACGACGAGTAGAATTACCCGCCAATTCGAGCGAATCGAGATCATCGGCTCACTCCCTCAAATTTATACCAGCGAAGCAAGCTCAAATTCAGAAGATACGTGTTCATGAGGTCGGCCAGCAGCCCAAAAACTAACACGGTCCCGATAGATGCTAACAGTTGAATACCGAATAACGTTGCAACGACCGCCATGACACTCATTGCGATGATTGAGGTAAGCGTCATGGTGATACCGGTTCGCATGGCACGATACGTTGATGAGTAGAACTCTCCAGATCGGCGTAGAATATGATTATTGAGCAAAATATCGGAATCGACTGAGTATCCGATAATCATCAACAACGCTGCAACAGTACCAAGCGAGAGTTCGATTCGAAAAATGTTCATAAACGCTACTGCAATCATAATATCAGAAAATGCGGAGATGACGACGGCGATAGAGGGGACAAACACGCGAAACATCGCAAACACAAGGAGACTCATCCCAGCAAACGCGACAGCAAGTCCGCCCAGTGCGAGTGCTTGGGTGCTTGTTCCAAAGCTGGCAGAGACTGATGAAATTGAGCGAACGGTCAGTCCTGCGGCTTCTGCTTGCGATTCGAGTGTAGCTGCATCAACCGAGCCAACATCTGATTGGAATGTCACGATATATACGTCCTGAGCGGGAACCGAACGGATCGACTCCGGTTCAGCATCGAACGCTTGTCGAATTTCCGTCTCGACTGCATCTTGCGGACCCGTTGCAGCAATCTGTATCTCCGTCCCGCCGGTAAAGGCAATTCCCTGTATGACTGGAGAACCAGTCATAAGATACCACCCACCGATCACTGACAGCGAAATAAAAAGAATAAATATTGGAACCGCTGCAAGTTGACGATTCGAATATCGCGTGTAGTCAACCTCCGGTACAGTAAACACAGCCATAAGTTGGCTGGAGAGTCATACCGAATAAGCCTTATTATACGACTGAGTGACTGCTCAAGGCATGTATCGAATTGACACAGTATTGCCAGCAGCCCGTATTTCAACGCGCGAGACACCTATCCGGCCGGCCCGCTCACGAAGTGATTGTGTATCATCGAGGATATCGGCAACAGCAGTCTCGGTACGGGTCGTAGGCACAGTGATGACATGAATTTCGCCTCTCCCTGCACGTTCCGTGCGGGTGAGTTCACCGACTGACTGCTCTGCTGCTTTTGATTGTGAAGCAGCGGTCGGTGGTTGTTCGCTTCTCCCTATCTCAATTGTTCTCTCTTCGGTTATTTCAGTAATCGTATACGTTGAATGTAGCGGTGGTTCACTTTCAATCTCTGCAGTAACGACTGATGACTCAGTGAGTGAGCAGGTATGTCTCACAGTGTATATTTGTCCGCTATTGACGTCCCGTAGCACTGAGGCAGAATCGTCTGCACTTACAATCAGAAAGCTTCCCGTCGCGGAGTGTGGTGTATCACTCATGTTCAAGCACCTGTGCATAGGTATCCTGCTGAGTGGTACAGATATTCATCGATACCACCAGTAGGTGAATCCAACTGCCACTGCACCTCCAAGCGGCACGCTCCAAGAGAGACTTGGGGGGATCATATACAGGAACGTTATTACAGGTCGAAGCACCCCGCTTGGGGGTGGCCGTTGCATCATTTCACCGTCAAGGACGAACGTTTCCGGCATCGAAGCAACGATGCCAAGATAGATACTAGATAGAAATAGAAACCCAACACTGGCGAGTATCATCTCAAATCGCGAACTGGGAGATATGCCGCGGCGGTGTCGGCGGGCGATTGCTAAGATTGGGGCAACAGCCGGAAGAATCAACAGTAATCCGATAACCACATAAAACGAGCGCGAGAGTGTCACTGACCCGCCCCGGAGTTCCGCGGTGTTTCCAATGAGGACAACCAATGCAATCGATAGAAAAATTCCGATAATCGCGACAACTGCGGCACTGGTCGCGACATATAGTTTGAATAGAAGCGACGAACTGGCAGTAAATGCATAGTGAATAGCACCAATGACCCCGCGATACCCATCTGTCATCATACTCTCTCAGAGCCGACAGTGTCTTTAGATATCCGATTATGGTTATATTAATCAGTAGTTTTTTTGATACAGCTACTGGTTTCAAATCATGCACGTAGATCTCGGGACGGTGCTCGGGACGACTCCAGGACTCTCCGAACACACCTTAGAGCAACTCAACGGAGTCGTAGGTCAAGCACACGAGCGGATCCAACACGGTCGTGCAAATAGTGAGCATGGGTATACTGCACTCTCGCTCCCTGATACGGTAAACCTTGATCAGATTCGATCAGCAGTATCTCGTTTTGAGTCGCCACAGGCAATTGTGGTCATCGGGATTGGTGGCAGCGCACTTGGTGCGGCTACTCTCGTTGACGCACTTGGTGGTGAGGATGATCCCCCAGTGCACGTGCTGGATAACGTTGATCCCGACTCGATTCAGTCTACCCTCAGCCAACTTCCACTTCAAGAAACGGTTGTGACCGTTATATCGCGGTCTGGACAGACTGCAGAGACACTTTCGAATTTTCTTGTCGTGCGTGAAGCGATGAAAGTGGCTGATATCGACTGGACGCAGCAGACACTCGTTATTACTGGCGAGTCAGGCAACCTGTCTGATCTTGCGACCCAGTACAGCCTCCCTCAACTGAGTGTCCCAGATGGTGTTCCAGGACGTTTTTCAGTACTTTCGGCTGTGGGACTAACAATTGCTG
>KE356563.1:1114185-1119488 GCA_000416005.1 Haloquadratum sp. J07HQX50
GTTCAGGTGAGGGCTCCAGAAGAAATTGAGATGACGCTGGGTGATCTTGTACTCACAGGCGATCAAGAGGGCGAGATAAAGAAATTAATGAAAGCGATTGAACATCGTGAGTATCTTGCCGATATTGGACTCCGAGAAATTGGGAAAATATTGTTTGTTGGTCCTCCAGGAACTGGAAAAACCACGGTTTCGCGAGCACTCGCACACGAGCTCAGCCTACCCTTCGTTGAGGTAAAGCTCTCGATGATCACCTCACAGTATCTCGGGGAGACAGCAAAGAACGTTGAAAAGACATTTGAAGTTGCAAAGCGGCTCTCACCATGTATTCTATTTATCGATGAGTTCGACTCGGTGGCAAAAACTCGGCGCTCGGACGAACATGCGGCATTGAAACGAGCTGTTAATACCTTGCTCAAGAGTATTGATGACATTTCCCTCATTCGTGATGAGGTAATCCTTATTGGGGCAACGAATCACCCAGATCAGCTTGATGCGGCGGCATGGCGTCGTTTCGATGAGATTGTGAATTTTCCCCGGCCAGACGAAGCTATGCGAGCAGACATACTGCGTATTATCACCGAGCGTATGGAGATTGCAGAGTTCGACCCTGTAGAGGTAGCCGAGCTAACACAGGGCCTCACTGGTTCGGATCTTCGGATGGTTCTCCGCGAAGCAGTGCTTGAAGCGCTCGCTGAAGAGCGGACCGCTCTCACACAGCAAGATATTGTTAATGCTGTCGAGGAGTTCGAAGAGCGAGATAATCTGAAGAATATGAATATGATGGACGATAGTGATCAGATGATTGCTGGTGATGGTGGAGATAGCCACGGTCACACTCACCAGCATTAGGAAAATGACCTGTGAGTGAGTTGGATTGCGAATTACCTATCGAATATGCAGCGAGGGGAAGATGGTATACGTTGAGTATAATCAAACAGAGGAGTGAGTAATGTGCGGATAACGCTGTTAGGGACTGGCGACACGACTGGAACACCGACTGTTGGGTGTACGTGTGATACGTGTGAACGAGCGAGACGGGAGGGAATTGAGCGAACACGGTTCTCAGTACACGTTCAGAACACGCGGACCGATGAATCGGTGCTAATCGATTTCAGTCCTGATTTTCGAGATCAGTTCTTGACTCATGACGTATCGCTCCCAGATGCTGGGATTGTCACACACATTCATTTCGATCATGTTGATGGGCTTGGGAACGCTTACCGCCTCTTCGACCAGCTCCCAGTATATGCGGCTGATGAGGTTGATTCGGTCACTGACAAGACCGTTGCAGAATCAATTGCAGATAAATATCACTATCTTGATCGGGTAGATATACGCTCACAACCCCCGCTCGCCACATTCAACGTATGTGGACTGTCTGTGACGCTAGTGCCGGTAAACCACCCACCATTGCTCTGCTATGGTGTTGTGGTGGAGGATCCAGTCACTGAGGCGAAACTTTCGATCACTGGAGATACATGCTATGATATCTCTCAGGCGGCACGAACTGCGCTTGCTGACGCTGATCTGATGCTGGCAGATGCAATTGTGCCGGCTGCGTTCTGTAAGCACCACCCGATTGGCGGTGCGCACCATGACGACTCAGGTGTGCCTGCGACGTTCGGCACAAAGCACATGACGAGAGAGGGGGCACTTCGATTGGCTGACGAGCTTGATGCTCAGACGACTCGTCTCGTCCACACAGCACATTTTTATCCCGTTGCCGAGGCCTTTACCGAACCGCTCGCTGTCGATGGTGAGGCATACACACTGTGAGCCGGCCCGGATTTAATTGAAGTGGTTTGAGACGCAGAGTGTCCCATCATTACGGAGATTCACGTCTTCGATTTCCAATCGGGAACAACCCCGAGGCACTCAATCTGTCCCACCTACGGAGGAACTGGGTATGCCGAATCTCATCATTCATCTGCAGTAGTGTCCGGGCGGGTTACACTCAGAAAAACTCAGATAACCCTGATTGACGGCGTTCTGCCCCTAGTGGATTTTTTATCCATGGTGTACGCGCATCTCGAAGGTCGTCGGGGTTCATTACTGGTGGATCATCCTCAGCGTAGCCAGGGCAATCAGGGCCACATCGCTGCGAAGGGTCGATGAGCGATTCAAAATGGTTGCAGAATATCTGCCCACTCGCTGTCACAGACGCACTTTGACAGGCTGGCGGGTCGTATGTTCGCCATCCCTTTCCATACGTCCGTTCAGCGATATCCCGCCGTGCGCGCCGCTTCTCATCCGCGGTGATCGGGTATATATCTGCTCGATCGTTCAGACGCTGAGTGATTTCAATTCCCGCCTGTCCCGAATCAAGCATCATGGGCTCGCGAACGACTGTGCGCTCGTTGCTCTCTGGGTCGAACCGCCATACACCGACTGTTTCAGGAATTCGATTGAGATGGGCTTCAGTTACGTAGGTCTCTGTAGCCAGTATGATGTGATCAAATAGGCTGATTGAGACGTCAAATTCCAACTGTGCTATCAGATCGCCAGGGGTAGATAAATCAGGCTTATTCTCAATTCCAATGAGTTTTGAAAACCAGCAATCAGGGTATGAGACCGCCTGCCGGATATATGACTGTCCAGAATGAAATTCGCGTGTGAGAAATCCGATTTGTAATCCCGTTTCGATACAATCAGTCTGCCATTCGTTCAACCCGCCTAAAACGTCGGGCTCTGGAATTGCTGTTGCGACTCCGACAGGGCTATTCAGAAGAGGTGGAGGAATTGTCGCCGCAGAAATCCGTGCGCGATTCATAAACGCTTTGCCTGGCGAAAGAGCGCAGATATCGATGATTCTTTTTCCCCGGTCAGACCCGCCTGCTCCTATCTGCCGACCAAGTATCCATTCGGCGTCCTGCTCTATGATTCCACATAAACTAATCTCAAATCGAGATTCATTCGGAGAGTTACCAACGACCATTGCCGATATCAAGCGTGTTCAGCGGCGTCAATATCGAGTCATAGAGCAGCTTAGAAATGTCCTGTCGAGTCACTACCATACTGCAGTTCCCCCCCACGGCCACCTTCCACTGTGCTACTTCCATGGTCACCAGAACTGGGAACTTTGACCCGAACATCGGTGACTTCCTCGAAATCTTTGATAATATCCATTTTGATATTATCGGCTGTCAGGTTTGAAATACCACACCCTGAGCACGCACCGCCGAGTTCAACAACAACCTCCCCTGACTGTGGATCGGCTTTCTGGACGACACTCTCACCACCGTGCATTTGGATTATCGGCATCTGCCCGACCATCCATGTCTCAATCCGAGAGCGGAGGGGTTCTTTCGACTCACTCATAACCTATATTCCGAGCGGAACGTTGTAACTTTGCCGTTCACATATCTGAAATATATCATAAAAAATGTATTATATCCGATTATCTGGCGAGTTATAGAATTTACAAGATTCGTGTTGTGGCCGAAAGCGTGATGCGAATCGTGTAGAGCGTGGTGTGTACGCCTGTGAGTCGTGCGGTGCGACGATGAACACAGACGTGTGCGATGAATATTCGCAGACAGATAACTCAGAATCCCCCTGACAGGGAACATGAGTAATGATCGTCTGGCACGGCCAGTCGCCTACTTGTTCGATCAAACCTCGGGGCGTTTCGTACCGAGCGAACAGGTGGGTTGTGAACCTTCACATCTCAACGCTCGGGAATCCTCGCCTACGGCGAGGAGGATGTCAAGCCAGCTTTCAGGTTGGATCGCGTCAGGGGAGATGCGCCAGCGAACTTTTTCAGTGATCGTCTCGACTAATGCAAGTGTATATTTTATTTCCGGTATATTGAGGTGACATATCAGTCGTTTTGCCTGCCGATGAATACGGTTCAGTGTCAGGATGGTTCGGCACCATCTTGGTGAGAATATCTAAATTGAAGCGGCAATCAGGCCGACGTAAGCGGGATTTCGCATTTGTACTCTCAAGTCCAATATCTGGGATCCTCAAAAAAAGCGCGTGGCTGATACTCACTGAGGAACGCTCCCCAGCCCTAACTATCAAATCAACGTCTGGATTTCACCGTACTCCGAATGAATTCACGACGAGCAGGGCTGTGGGGCAGCTTTATACACGACAGATCAAATATCGTGGCGGGCGAAGCTTCTTGATACGACTATCGGAAAGCGTGGGCGCTCCATATGACTACAGCCCATCAGTGCGCCCCCGGCAAGCGGATGCACACCATCTCAGTACACCCGAGAGCGAGACTCCTCGGAGTACCACATATCGACACTCCAAGTCTAAACTGTTCGTTGTCTCACACCAAACGAGCATACCGTCTGAATATCGAACGTTCAGGATAGCCGTATGGAGCGAGGAGAAGTTAATCCATACGTAGGTGTGAGTGGTCACCGGTTCCACCAGTGAGTGCACTCGCAACGGCACCCATCACCACAACATCATCGCCCAGTGTGGTCAACTTTATTTCTGGGACATTAGACATCACCATGTCGTCAATATGTGCACGAATAGGATCAAGCACTGCAGTTGGGTTGTTGAGCGCGACGGCTCCGCCCACGTAAATAACAAGTGGGGCATAAGCATGGATGAGATTCGCTACGCCGATGGCATTCCATCGACCAAGTTGTTCGACAATATGCGCTGCCAATCTGTCCTCATCTGCACGTAGAAAGACATCTTTAGCCGAAAAATCAGGATCAGAAAGCGGGAGATCAGTCTCGATTGTTTGCTCATCTGCTAACGCTCTCGCATAGTGAGGAATGTTATTTCCTGAACAGTACGCTTCCCAGTGACCATCGTGACCACACCCGCATGTAAGCTTCCCACGAGGGTCAACAGTCATATGTCCGACTTCACCTGCATTTCCATCCCATCCATCAATGACTGACCCATCAACACAGACGCCTGCACCAATACCCGACGAGATGGTTAGGTAGGCCATATCATCCGGATTCGTATCTGCATGAAATCGCTCACCAATAGCCCCTGCGTTCGTGTCATTGTGCAGAAATACACGTTCAGTGTCAAATAATACCGAAAGTGGTCCTGTCAGTGGAATTTCATCAATCGTATTGGGGAGATTTGCTGGATCTTCTACCGACCCGGATGTTAAGTTGAGTGGACCGATTGCACCAATGCCAGCGGCCGACACTTGGTCGGGCGAAATTGACGCAGCTTGACAGGTGTTACGGGTAACTCGGAGTACTGCTTCGGTGACTGCGATGCCACTCGGCCCCTGTGGTGTTGAGACTCCACCGGATTCGATCACAGACGCATCATCGCTCGCTACGACTACTCGGATATTTGTTGCGCCGAGATCA
>KE356563.1:1119508-1120975 GCA_000416005.1 Haloquadratum sp. J07HQX50
CTTCGTCTTCGACAGCGCGCTTCATTGACTCACGCCGCGACTTTGCATCGCGACCAGTTGCTTCTTGTAAGAACTCATTTTTTACTGAGACAGCGTTTTCAGCGGCTTCTAACTCGTCTGCAGATAGTTCGGTCGGGTCGCGCTCAACAAATTCGACTGCCAAGGTGTCCTTCTTCGAGCTATATTCGACAACACCTGCGACAATACGCTGAAAAACAGGATTTTTTGGTTCCCCCACGAGGTGAAGATCGCTACCATTGTACGTCACTGTGCCAGAGATTTCCCCAAAGTATGAGTGAACAGTTCTCGCCATGTCAGGGATACGCTCCTCAAGCGTCTCGCCACGTCGCATCTTGTACTCTTTCATACGGCGACTTTTGATGAGGGGCGTCTTACTTGTTTCGTCACTTACCGCAGGATAAACCCACAATTCACTGTGTTTGCTCGGAGACGCGTTCACGCTCAGTGATATACCCTCTCTTACATTTGGGGCAGATGTCACCAGCACGCATTGAAGAAATACTTCCTCGGCGAGCGAACTCACAGTGCGGGCAAACCAGCTCCACCTGATCATCAGATAGATGTTCATCCGCAGTTCGCTCATCGGAACCTGCTCTAATTGGTGTTCTGGAGTCAATATCCCGATTCTCGTCGGGTTGTGCTCGCTTTGTATCAGAATTTTGTGACTGTTCACTCTGATCCAGTTGCCGATTTTCATTACTGAAGGCAATTTCCGCGCCATCGTTCATCGGTGTTGCCGAAAATCCATTATCTTGAGGGTCAGGCCAAGAAGAAGCTGTTTTTGACTCTGATTTCTTGTCCGTTGAATCATGCTGTGGCCAAGCACCATACTCACGCGATGACTCATCGGCACTCTCGTCTAAAATTTCAGCATCATCTTTCTGTTTCACAACTCCACTACTCGTCTGCTCCCCCCGCTCAACAGCTGCTGACTGCTCGGCAGCTGTGGTTAAATCTGGGGTCTCACTCTCTGACCACTGGGTTTCATCTGTGGTGTCTGGACTTGTCTCAAGGATGATTCCTTCATCTGTGATTTGCTCTTCTGATTCGGTTTCATCCGCTGTGGTTGAGTCATCATTGTCAGCGTCTTCAGCCGATGTGGTTTCAGTCGATGATATCTCTGGTCCAGACTCGGGCGATTCAGCCGAAGATACAGAGTCATTTTGTATTGAGTCTGGCGTTCGGACAGTTGTTACCTCTTTATTCTGACTGATCACCTGTTCACTACCACATCGATCACACGTCTGAATCTCGCGAACAGTGGCAACAACCTCATCACCTCGTTCCTCGCGTGTTCGTTCGATCTCCGAATTGCCGTATGCGTGGCCAAGAAGTCGGCATTGTAATCCCATTGTGGGAGAATCCGATACTCAGCACAAAAAGTGTATTCCTGCGTCTGACGCCTGTCAGACTGTATAAATGGGCTTCCTGTCGCAGTTTAGCTCG
>KE356563.1:1121075-1122245 GCA_000416005.1 Haloquadratum sp. J07HQX50
TCTGCGCGAACGTTTGGCCTTTGATATCTTCCTTCTCGCCGGTAAGCGAGGATTGCTCCGCGAGAGAGCAGGCCGTTCCTGCGCTCTGAAAATACCCTGATCAGATTACACCGTCTGGCTGTGGCTTTCAGCATCATTCCACGACAACTGTCGTGGGCGTTCTCATCAAACGTTCCCAACTCCCGGGTTGAAGCTCGTAAGAGGCGTTCTGTGGTTGTGTATTGTTGTATCTCACGGGCTGTGTGGTACCATCCAATCGACATAGCTCACTCATAAGAGTCAATCCGGCATCCGATGCGGGAGTACTTTTAGTTCCGCAGACCACGATCCGATTTCGCTGTGTGTCTGACGGACTTACGATATGTAATCAGTCGTCAGTATGTTATCTCCATACTGTCAGGTTCATTTTCCATAGTAAATCACGGGGCTTTCTTCTCACGCTCAGTGATTATTTGCACGGAGGAGGCCTTGACAAAGTACCTCGCTGACTGAGTTACATAATCAGAACTCGTTTGCACTCTCGGGTGGAAATATAATCTATGATTCACGAGCGCTCAATTCATACAAACCATGGAGCAACGTTCATCGAACGAGAGGGACGAACAGTGGTCAAGGAATACGGCCGCCCTGATCGAACAGTCTTAGCCGTTCGTAATGGTGCGGGAGTTATCGAGATGGGATATGGGATTATTGAGCTTGCTGGCGATGACTCATATGAATTTATTGATAATACCGTCACTAACGCGGTTCCTCAGACACACGACCAAGGTGTATATGCACTGTTATTAAATCCGCAAGGGCAGATCAACGCGGAGTTATACATATATAACGCCGGAAATCGTATTCTCTGTTTTTGTCCATATGAACTGACGGAACAGTTGGTAGAAAAATGGAGCGGACGGGTCTTCATCCAGGATATCGAAATAGCTGATGTGACGGATCAATACGCTGTTTTCGGTGTGCATGGCTCACAGTCGACTGAAAAGATTGCCTCCGTTCTGAATGGGGCTGGAGCCCCTGAACCAGCGTTACACTTCGTACAGGGAACGATGGGGGATGTCGGCGTGACCGTCGTTGCGAGTGATGCCCCCACAGGCGAAGAGGGCTACGAGGTTATCTGTGATGCGGAGACAAGCGACCGTGTCTTAGAAATTTTGCTTACACTTGGAC
>KE356563.1:1125384-1128430 GCA_000416005.1 Haloquadratum sp. J07HQX50
ATCATGGTTCGTTGCACCTCTGCATCACCCGAGGTTTTTGAGTCAGTTCGCTTTGAGGCGACTGAGTCAATCTCGTCGATGAAGATGACTGCTGGTTCGCGCTCTGCAGCTAAGTCGAAGAGGTCACGAACAAGCCGAGAGCCTTCACCGATGAATTTCCGAACGAGTTCTGAGCCTGCCATTTTGATGAATGTCGCATCCGTTTCATTTGCAACAGCCTTTGCCAGCATTGTCTTGCCCGTCCCAGGCGGACCGTGAAGTAAGACTCCTGACGGTGGGTCGACACCGACAGTCTCGAATAATTCTGGGTTTGAAAGCGGGTCTTCGACGGCTTCTCGAACCTCACGAATTTGCTCATCAATTCCACCGATGTCATCGTAAACGACATCTGGTGAGTCAGTTATTTCCATTGCTTGTGCTCGGGCGTCAGTCTCATCATTCAACAACTGTTGAATAGCGAAGGAGTCATTAATTGCCACGCGATCGCCAGGCTCAAGCTGTTTATTCAGACGTGGTGAGGCCTCAGTGAGTACCTCTTGATTATTTCCGTGTTGTTTGATAACGACGCCATTATCGCTTATTTCTTCGACAGTGGCAAGATACAGTGAAGACGTTTTGAGAGTCTCGTTTCGCCGTTTTAATCTGTCGACCTCTTCTTTGAGTTCGCGTTTCGTTTCGGTTGCTTCAGAGAGTCGCTCATCAAGTTCGTCATTCACACTCAGAACGCGTTGGTAGTGCTTTTGAATGGCTGAAAGGCGCTCTGCCTCTGACATCTCTGGATCCAAGTCCAATCGCGGCTGATCTGGTAGAGAAGGGCTCCGAGACATTGTCTGTTGTGTATGCTTAGAGGCCGGAATAAATGTGCCTTTGGGTCCTGCATTACTCACAGCGAGCGCTGTCGAGACTTTGTGGTGAAAATCTTATCATCCGAACGAGACCAACAATGATAATCCCAGTAGGCAAATCTAAATGGGTATCTCAACTGCGGAGGTGAACCATTGATTTCCTTTGGGGCGAAGATCTGGGGCTTCGCGCTATACGGCACCACAGGCCCAGTTGTGACATCCTCCCTGCGGTAAACGGCGGGGCTTCCCACACGGTGGGAATGCCAGTCAGTCGTCGCTGGGGTTTCGACTCGTGAAACGTTGTGAGTGTCATCTGCGCTGGGACGCTCTGCTCACACTGAGTCGTGGCCGTGTCACTACGGCCCCCGTCCTACGGCGAGTCATCGTCTGCCTGTTTCCACGGCAGGCTCTCTCCCCACAGGTCTACGCGGCGTGCGATGTTCGCACTCGCGTTAATATCCGCTTGAAACGTCGATACGTGGCAGTCTGGATTCTTGCAGTTGAACTCGGCTCGTCGAAGACGATACCTGATGTACTTGCACGAGTGGCACGTCTGGAAAGTGTATTGGGGGTGAACGTACTTAACCGAGATAGCCGAATGTTTCGCCTTGTCCTCGATGCGACCCTGCAACCGAGCACAGGCCCACGCAGGCGTCGGTTCATATACTTCCCGTAGTCCAACGACTCGCGGACGTGTATGTACGCCAAGTCTTCCATCACGATGACAGGGTTCTCAAACTGTTTGGCGTACTCCACAGACTTGCGAGACGCCTTCTCGATGATGTCCGTGAATCCTGGTCGTATGAGAAGAGTTCTTGAACGCGCCGCTCGGAAGCATCTCGCTCTTAGAGTCGCTTCAGCGTCGTGTACATTTCCTTGCGGAGTTGCTTGGCTTCGTTCCCGTTGATCAACAACGGCTTGGTTGGCGTTTCGTGCTTGAGCGCACAGCCCGTGACCAGCATCGACTCGCCAATATCGAACCCAACCCGAGTCGGATTCTCGGGCAATTCACTGGTATCTTCGACCTCGTATTCGACAGTAACGTGGAGTGTCCACGTCTTGCGATGTTTCTGCAAGCGAAGTTCGCCCACGCTCGTACCCGATTTGTCATCGAGCAGGTCGTCTCACAACTCCCGCTGGTCTGGATTCAGTCGAAGTGGAATCGAAAAGTTGGTTCTGCGACCGGGTTGCAGAACGTTCCAACAGACTTCGTACTTACATGTGTGGTCGCGGTCGAACGTCCCGGCTCGATTCACGAAGCGGAGCGGGTGTTCGTCGTCCAACTCGTTGGCGTTGTACGTCTTGTGAAGTTTCGGGACGGAGGATTTGAGGGCGTGTTTCGCTTGGTACGGGAAGTTGTACGGCGTCACCACGTCGTTCGTGGCGTTCATCGTCGTACAGTCTTGCTCGAAGGCATCGTGGAGTGCGTCACGGTACTCGGACAGCGTTTGCTGGAAGCGTTGCTCTTTACACTGCGTTGGGGGTATGAGCGTGGCTTCCAGCGTCTTACTCGCTGTCGGAGTGGTTGACATCGTAGCCTTCGGATTCGAGTGTTTTGCGGAGGAGTTCGGGGGACGCTCGTGAGTGGCGTATCCCGTGGTCGCGGGCGTGCTGCTTCACGGCTTCGTGAAGTGGCCCGCCTCGTTCCATATCGAAGTCGGCTCTCATCCGCGGAAAGTTCTTAGATAAATTAAATAGGATGGTTGGCATTCGGGTTGACTGCACTAGCGTGGTCAGTTCAGCAGTTGTCGGGTTCCTTTCCGGCCTTCAGGCCGGGATTCCCTCCTCGCAAGAAGATGGGCTCCTAGTCCCGTTTTAAATCGAGGCCGCTGACTTATGAACGTCCGCCGCTCGATATCGAGTATTGAGAGCATTTTGGTACGACGTCGTGAGGCTACCGATAAGCTCAGGCTTGGACAAGAAGCGGAATCTTCTATAATGACGAGAATCGCAGATTCCTGAGCCACTTGACTTCGAGGCCGTTGACTCCCTCACAGAGCAACTCCATTGCGCGACTCTACTGTTGGAACAGATTAGGAAAGTGATCACAATTCCCACTTTGCCAAACGATCAGCAAAGACCTCGATCTCCAAGCGCTTCAAGTGTTTATTCTGGCAATCGTTTCCAACTGTTGACAGGATGGTTTGCTGTCAAAATAAATATGATCGAGTCGTTTGAGCCTGAGCGTTGCCCCTGCTGCT
>KE356563.1:1128450-1131776 GCA_000416005.1 Haloquadratum sp. J07HQX50
GACGATCATCGATTCCTCCGATCTGCGGCGGGAACGTATGGAGCATACTTCTCTCGGCCTGGGAACGGCATCTGTCACAATGTACATAAAGAGAACTTTGCCGCACCTGGGAAGACGTTGCTCGGTTCCGATTCACATACACCGACACCGGGAGGACTGGGACAGTTTGCTATCGGTGCCGGCGGACTGGACATCTCTGTCGCGATGGGCGGTGGCCCATACTTTGTTGAGATGCCAGAAGTGGTCAATGTTCATCTCGAAGGGGAACTTTCAGATTGGGCGACGGCAAAAGATGTGATTCTTGAGATGTTGCGGCGTCTGTCGGTTAAAGGTGGTGTTGGGAAAGTATTCGAGTACTCTGGGCCAGGAGTCGAGACACTGTCTGTTCCAGAGCGAACAACAATCACTAATATGGGGACTGAACTTGGAGCGACTTCCTCGCTCTTCCCAACTGATGAACGAACGAAACGATACTTGGCAAAGCAGGGCAGAGAAGACGAGTTCGTTGAGCTCAGTGCTGACGAGGACGCAGAGTACGCAGACGAAATTGTGCTCGACCTCTCTGAAATCGAGCCGCTGATTGCGAAGCCATCAATGCCTGACAATGTCGTCCCTGTTCGAGAGGCTGCAGGCGATACTGTTGATCAGGTCATCGTCGGCTCCTGCACCAATGGTGGGTACGAAGATATTCTCCCAGCCGCTAAGATGGTTGCAGATCGTGAGATAAACCTCACCACTGAGATGATTGTTGCTCCTGGATCGAAGCAAGCCTCAGAGTTACTAGCACGCCAAGGATGGACTGCTGAAATGATGGCTGCAGGCGTGAATTTCTCTGAGGCAACTTGTGGGGCCTGCATTGGGATTGGACATGTCCCAGCATCGGATTCGGTATCGTTGCGGACGTTCAATCGGAACTTCGAAGGTCGCTCTGGTATCGAAGACGATTCCGTATACCTCTGCTCACCGGAAGTTGCAGCGGCGGCAGCACTAAAAGGTGAGATTGTTGATCCAAGAGATCTCGCCGACGAGCTCAGTGGACTAGAGCCGCCGGGAATGGAACTCCCGGACCAGTACGATGGCTCAAAAACAGATATTATCGACCCGACCAACCCAGTTGACGATGGCCTCGTGAAGGGCCCGAATATTGGGTCAGCACCGATTGGGGATCCACTAGGCTCAGATATCGTCGGTGAGACACTCCTCAAAATGAAGGATAACATTACGACGGACCACATCATCCCAGCGACATCGGAGATTCTGAAATTCCGGTCAAACATTGAGAAACTCACGGAGTTTACACTCTCACGAGTCGATGAGACGTTTGCCGAGCGCGCCCAGCGAGCGGACGGCGGTATTCTCGTCGCGGGTGAAAACTACGGACAAGGATCCTCGCGTGAACACGCAGCGATGTGTCCACAGTATTTAGGAATTGAAGCAGTCATTGCACAATCGTTTGCACGGATCCACAAAGCAAATCTGTTCAACTTTGGTATTCTTCCACTCGCAATCGATACAGAAACGTATGAACGCATAAACCAGGGTGATAAGATCGAAGTTATCACTGATGTGGATTCGGCGATCAAATCCGGAGAATCAGAGTTCGTCATCCAAGTGAACGGTGACTGGGAAGCCTCTGCGAAGCTGAACGCATCTGAACGCGAGCGCCGTATTTTGGCGGCCGGCGGCAAACTTCGACTTACGAAAGAACAGTATCAAACCGGTGGAAGTGGGGCAGCACCTGCAGACGACTGATCTTTCTTTTGAACCAGCGGTCTTTTTTCGACTCACCGATAATAACGACGTGTGCACACTCCGTCACCGTTCACAAGTACAGACGAGACGGTTCGGATTCGACCCTGCGAGCGTGGTGATATACTCGAAGTGCTCAGGATCGAACAACGCGTATTCAAAGAGCCGTGGCCGTACGAAGCGTTCGATCAGTGTCTCGAACAGAGCGGGTTTCTTGTTGCTGTGCGCGATAGAGGTGCTGTTGGATATATTATTATTGACGTCATGTCGAATCAGACCCGTAATATCGGCCATATCAAAGACATCGCTGTAGATCCAGCCTTCCATCGACAAGGAATTGGCCGGCGATTGCTCCTGCAGGCCATTCAATATGGGAAAGTGAACGGGGCAGATGTGATCAAA
This sequence comes from Haloquadratum sp. J07HQX50, assembly GCA_000416005.1. Lineage (GTDB taxonomy): Archaea > Halobacteriota > Halobacteria > Halobacteriales > Haloferacaceae > Haloquadratum. The sequence goes on from KE356563.1 coordinate 1,130,602, forward strand.
TTGGAAGTCCGGGCGAGCAATGACCCAGCAATTTCGCTATATGTCAGTCATGGGTTCAAATTTCGCCGTCGTGTTCCTCGATATTATGCAGATGGTGAGGACGCGCTCGTCTTAGACATGAAGATCGATAATTGAGAGTGTAACACTGGTTTGGATATCGGATTCAATTCTGACATCTTCTTACCCGTCTCTTGGAGTCTGCATGGACGTTCGCGTCGTTTTGTGATCTTGATAATCGGATAAATCCCGTATGTTTTGTTGCTTGCACATCAAATCATGTTTATGGGATTTGAGTGTCCGGTGTGTGAAGCCCCCCAGCGAGATGGTGAGCATCTCGCAGATCATCTCGCATTTACTGCCATGCTACATGGGGAGACACACGAAACGTGGCTTGATGAGCATATTCCACAATGGAGTCAATTGGGGACTCAGAAATTAGCCGAGAGGGTCGAACCGCTCGCGGATTCGGCTGAGTATCACGAGGTGTTTGAAGATACAGTTCGACGGGGTCATCATCAGTCAGATGAGAGTGTATTCCCCGACAACGAAACACACAGAGGCCGTGACGACATGACTCGTACCACCGCTATCCGAACCGAGCAGGCCCAGGATGTCGATTCGGTGCTTCAAGAGGCACGAAAACTCACCCGTGAAATGATGAGCGATGAAGAAACAGAGTGAATCTGGTGAAGTGCTGGGTAGTGGCTTGCGTACAGATGCAGAGTGGAGAGAAGATGACAGAGACAGTTCAAATGAGTGAGGACTAATCAGATGCAAGAACACGGATCAGTTGCTCCAAAGACCGAAGCTGAAGTGAAGACGACGGCACAGTCAGTCGAATCAACTGCGAAGGGAGTTGTCACTGAGGTTGCAAAGACGATGGGATTTGATGATGAAGAATTCCAATCTCGGGTAACTGAGGATGTGATTCAAACTGCTGTTGGTGTGCTCATGGGAAATCAACTGACAGTATTCAATGGAAGCATCAGCGAATTCGAATCGTGGCGTTCATCACATTCATCGTTTGATGTCGAACAAATGGGCAGCACAGACGTCGACTTCGCTGCCTGGCATCCAAGTCCCGTTGCTGAACGTGTGATTGTCGCGACATACCAGAACCACCCTGAAGCAGCGACTGAGATGGTACGGCGAGCGGCGTTTCAATATATTTATCG
>KE356563.1:1131796-1133922 GCA_000416005.1 Haloquadratum sp. J07HQX50
CAGTCCAGGATGAACAGGTCATTTTCGTCGAGCAGTATCGGCCGACAATCAGAGAGACACAGTTTGAACTTCCAGCAGGGGTGGTTGAATCTGGTGAGTCATTCACCCAGGCAGCCAAGCGGGAGCTTCAAGAGGAGACTGGATTCGCGGCTGAATCCACAGCGCTGTTAGAATCGTTCTGGTGCTCAACAGGGGTGTTACGTCATCGGCGTGGCTTTGTCTATTGTAGTGATCTTCAGCCGGTCAACCAATCATTAGATGAAAACGAGTTTTTATCGGTTCACAGTGTCTCGATAGAAAATGCGATTGAGGTCGCACGTCAATCACCGACCAACGATGCAACCATTGAGGGCATACTCCTGGCGAGAGACGAAGATCTACTATGATCGGTTCCTATCGGAGAGCAGGCCGCATGCGCAGGGTCAATTGAATTGCATATCACCTGGATTGACCCGACTGCAGTCGATTATGTGTCGTGCGCTCCCTAAATTTACAGGTATTTTCGGCTGGAGCGATAGTTCAACATTATCGACAGCAACTCGAAACTCCACAGCGTTACGTACGAAGACGTGCGAGAGCAGACCGACCTCACAACGAACCGCGTGTAGGCAGCTCGGTCGCTGGCTGCTGAAGCACTCCCGACGGAGCTGTGCTTCGAAGAAGGGAAAGCTATCAGCAAACTCACGTTTCGAGGGTCTGTTGTCGTGTATGACGACGGTCACATTCAATAACGATCACTGCGCGCTGTCTGCGACCGACCAAAGGGTCCGTGCTGAATACGTCCGAAGACACGACAGCGACGTCGTTCGAAATCGACTGGAACAATCCTGAATGGGGAGAAAAATAGTGCGACACTGCATAAGCGCGACGGAACGTACCACTTGCAGGTGAACTTTCAGAAAGAGCCTGACGCAGACGTATCGGCAGTCGAAAACGGAACCTCGGCGTCAATTTCAACGTTGACGGCTACCTGGCACTCACCAGTACGGGCATATTCCTCGGTAACGCTGACTCCCTCAACCACAACCGTGACCAATATGAACGCAAGCGCGGCGATCTCCAAGAAACTGGAACGAGGTCGGCTTACCTTACCTCACTATCCAGTCAATAGGTAACTGATGCGAGGAAGTCACTATCGGATAGGTAACGCTCAGGCATAGATCCGAAGTGGTTGTGGGCCGGTAAGATAGGTTTGAGTGCTCTCTCAGGAAGTGAGGAAACGATCAGGCGACATTGAACCCTTTATTCCGAAGAAAGTCTTCAACACGACCCGTGTGATTACCTTGAAGCTCTATCGCTCCGTCTTCAATGGTTCCACCACACGCAAATTTTGATTTCAAGTCAGATGAAAGACTGTCCATGTCGACATCTTTTGGGTCGAATCCTTCGATTATCGTTACCTCTTTTCCATAGCGGCGCTCGTCGATGCGGATATTAATCTCCTGAGACTCTTTCGCGACGTCTTCGCAAACACAAAGTTCCCCAGGGAGTCCGCACGTCGAGCAGACTTCCGACATTACAAGCTATAGATATATGTCGCGGATATTAAACAGTATCGGGAGCGTGATATGAATGAACTCTCGAACACGAATCGGATTGGAGAGAGAGTGTCGACAGATATCAGTCAAAAAAGCGACGAATTATCGGTGTATACCTTCGAACGAGTCGATTTGCTATTTCCTGTGCCTCGGCTGCCTTGTCTGAGCTACTTGAGCTGTCATATTGACTTCGCTCATAGATAGTGAGAAGTCGATGAAGATCAGGCTCATCAGCGGGAAGTGATTCGATATATGATCGATGAGACTCTGTCGGAAGTCGACTTCGATAGAGCCACTCAAGCATAATTATCACACGCTCATACGCGCGTTCAACAGTTGCTGTTGGCGATGACGAGCGACGCTGGCGCTGGGCTGCAAGAATTCGAACTGAGCTTCGCAGATAGCCATATCGTGACTCAACCGCTCCAACAAAGCTCACACCAGCAAGAAAGACAGTAAACAGCCGGAGCAGGTCAAAACGAGTTCGGAGCTGTGCGGCCGCGGTGATTAGTTGCTCAGGTGCGTCGGAGATATCGGTCAGGAGACTAGTATCAGAGCTGTCAGTCTCGTCACCTTGTGACGCTGCAC
>KE356563.1:1133942-1136729 GCA_000416005.1 Haloquadratum sp. J07HQX50
ATTCCCTCTGCACGCAACATCGTAACCATCGTCGTCGCATAATACGTGCAGTATCCTGCCTGCATCTCAAAGAGGAATGCATCGGCTACGTTTCCATCAGGTGCCTCAACATCGAGTGAGTAATTTTTCTGTGACTCGAGATATTCCTCGACTGCAACAGCGGTATCGTATGGATTTGAGGTATCGGCTGTGATACGCTTACTCTCTGCCTTCACGCGCTCAGGGGTGCTGTCAGGGAGCTGGAGATAGAGCGTCTCAACATCTGCGGGATATTCCGTCTCTGTGGCACGGAGTTCATCAGGAGTCCACTGTGGAACCTCACTCTCGACTGTGAGAGATTCATTCGTCGATAACTGCCGTTGAGGTCTGAGTCCACCTTGGTCTGTGACACGCACATCAGCACGCCGTGAGTTGTTGACTTCTACCGGTTTCCAAGCGGTGGGAATCACCCCAAGCGACTGTGAAGGATAGATTGTTTGTCTGACTGTCTTTGATGGCCCCGGGGGACCGCGGAGACGTGCACGATACGCCTTCGTTTCACCGCTGCGAACCCAGCCATCACCCGTATATCGGTCATAGGCTGCTGTTCGCAGATATGATCGCTGTGAGCTCTCAACGCTGAATCGGACGTCTGGTGAGAGTTCAATACTACCAAGTACCGCAATCCGGTCGCTCGCCGAGACGAGGTTTGCTTCAACTGTTGTCGGCGATTCCGAACTTGTGACCGGAGCACTTCCCCCAGGAATGACCGAAATAGTGAGCGAGAGAACGGTTATCGCTGCCAACGTCGCAACAAGAATATCCCGGTTGAGTTGAAGACCCCCGAATCGAGCGGCTGTTCCCCCAAAAAGTGCACATGCACCACCAATCGTGCCAACTAAACTCATTAATGGAGTCGCATCACCACTAAGTGTGACGAGCAAAATCAAGAGTCCGCCAGCGAGAGTCGCATGGCCAAATCGCCTTTCGAGAGCAAATGTCCATGAGAGAAACAGGGGGCCAGGGACGATAGCCAGCGTCCACAATCCAGCCTTGATGAATCGAAGAATCGAAAGGCCAGTTAAGAGTGCGAATGAGTCGCTGAGAATACTTTCAGGTGTGAGTAATGCAACTTGTGAGGGTGGGAGCATCTGGAGATACAGAAGGAGTCCGCCAGTCACGAGCGTGACACTCAAAAAGAGAGTCAGCCGGACCGTGAGATATCGCCAACTAAACACAGCCAACGCGAAGGCACCAGCGCTGATAAGAATAAATGGACCCGAGAGTCCCGCTACTCCAGCAATCGATCCGAGGACCCAGAGGTATACTGCAGTGATGAGACAGACCCCAGTGTATGCAAGCACGTACGACTGTAGGTCAGCTCGAGTATCTATGATGGACCGAACCGTGCTCATATCGGCGACCCCTGTGATGGTGTAGGCACCTGTTGGTCTGCGTCTATCATCTTTCGTACGTCGGGGTCGGGTTCGCCTTGTTGAGCAAAAAATGTTGTCGGAACAAAAGATTCCGACCCGATTGAGATAGTGAGACCTCTTGATCCCCCAGAGATGATAATATCGGACGCAGGTTCGCGCTCGTTGAATTCACCACTGGATTCATTCGCTGGCAGTCGAGCCAATTCCGCAAGTAGCGGGACTGGGTCATGGCTGGATGCAGTGCGCGTTTTGTCGCCAATCGAGAGTTGTACGGTCACACGTTCGTCGCAAGTTGCAGTGATCACCGATGCTGCTACTTCTGCAGCTGTACGCTCGTGTTGAACACCAGTATTCGCAAATACACTTTGCTCGATCAGTATGGAGAGCGTCGTGGCTGGAGATTGTCGTGATCCCTGTTGACGCTGAGTGATTAGTTCTCCATGTCGAGCTGCTGCTTTCCAGTGAACATCTCGAAGCGGGTCGCCAGGAACATACTCTCTGAGTGATTCAAACTCGCCAGTTTGTGAGGCTGTCGTCCCACTCTCAGTGGTAAGGGTAGCTAATTCTGTAAGAACAGCGTCTGAAACTGGCTTGCTGGGAGGGTACACGATGACCTCTGTCTTCTCTTCTTGTACAGTTGTGCTCGCAAATAAGCCAAAGATATCGTACAGGGTGACCTGGATTGGAGGTAGTTCATATCTGCCCCACTGTTCTCGAGAGATATCGAATCGATGCTGGCTATCTGTTGCGAGCAACTCACTCGTTTCTGTGCCCGCAAGCCCGTCCGGCAGGGCTTGATAGATGGTAACTGGATAGCTGGATGAAGATTCAATTTGGTAATGCACGGACGCTGTCGTCCCCGGCTGACCAGGGGGAATAGGTTCTCGTGTCACTTCCGGAGGCGCAGCAGTCGCAACTTGTATGACTCCAGTACAGAGAATCCCGACGATAGCGAGTAGAACTGAATTCAGCGCGGCCGTCCCGTAGCGGAGAGCGAACACACCCAGAGTCACGAACGCCGTCAGCAAAGCCCATCCACGGAGCGTCGGCTGCCGTTTCATTCGACTGGAACAGTTGAAAGAGCCTGTTCAATCACAGTGCTTGCGTCTCTGTCGGCCTCGGTCTGAATACGGTGTTGCCAGACAGTCGGGATTTCACTCTGGATATCATCTGGTGTTACATACCCACGACCAAGCGATGCCGCTCGTGCTTGAGTAAGATTAAGCAGTGCAATTGCCCCGCGTGGGCTTACCCCGAGCTGAGCATTTTCGCGTGTATATGCCGCCAGCCGTGAAATATAGGATCGAATTGGCTCGGCAATTGTCGCTTGAGAAACACATGCCTGTGCCTGACGAAGTTCATCAACAGTTGC
>KE356563.1:1138571-1145941 GCA_000416005.1 Haloquadratum sp. J07HQX50
GACCTGTTCTTCTTCCATCACCTCTAACAACGCTGCTTGTGTTTTCGGTCGGAGCACGATTGATTTCATCGCACAGCAGAATATTCGAGAACACTGGCCCCTCACGAAATTCAAATGTGTTAGCCTGCTGATCATAGACATTCACACCTGTGACATCAGGTGGGAGGAGGTCTGGTGTAAATTGCACTCGATTAAACGTGCATTTGAGAGAGGTCGCAATTGACCGTGCCAGCATGGTCTTCCCGACACCAGGTACATCTTCAAGAAGAAGATGCCCCCCAGCGAGAAGAGTGTGAACGATATCTTCGATTGCTTGGTGCTGGCCAACAATCACTTGTTCGACATTCTTTACAATCCGTGATGTGAGTGTATCGACTTCATCAATACTTAGTGGATCAATCGAACGATCCTCTGTTTCGGTCTTCGGTCGTTGATCAGTGTTACTCATAGGGCAAATCCTGGGATATATCCGCGTATACAGGTCCAACGAGTGTGATGGACAATTGCACCGTATGAAATTGTATGACTACACATACCTAACTTTGCTGGGCGTCACAATCGGAGTGGTTTTTTTATTGTGTCATGTTGTGCGTGAATATGGGACGTAGCGCAGGTGAATCATCGACCCTGACCCCCGATGACGCTAATCCAGCAATAGGCGCCCCCTCGAAGCTACTCGATCGGCGTGAAGAACTTACACCGATGCTCGCGCAATATCTCTCGTTGTGTGAACAATATTCTGAGGCGCTCGTACTCTTCCAGGTGGGTGACTTTTATGAGGCATTTTGTAAGGCTGCAGCGACTGTTGCACAACAATGTGAAGTTGCACTGACAAAACGTGAGGATTCCACAGGGACGTACCGGATGGCAGGGATTCCAGTTGATGAGGCAGCAAGCTACATTGAAGCACTGTTATCAGCTGAGTATCGCGTCGCTGTTGCTGATCAGGTCGAGGATGCAAGTGAATCGACTGGACTTGTCGATCGAGCTGTCACCAATGTGATCACACCCGGCACAGTAATCAACGAAGCCTTACTTGATGGAGCCTCTGCGACATACCTATCAGCGGTGATAGGCGCTCAAGAGAGTGAGGCCGTGTCCGTTGCGTCAGTCGATGTTACGACTGGCGAATGCCGCGTTACCAGTGTTGAGTCGGACGCAGTACAAGCTGAGCTGCATCGGCTATCACCTGCAGAGGTACTTATTGATCCTTCGACACAGACCGCGCTGGGCATCACAGAAACCACGATTGGTTTTGATACAGTGCTGAACACATTCGAACAGGATAACTATGACACGACGACCTGTACAGATATTCTGTCACAGTACTGTGATTCCCCCGCAGAGGCTCTTCCGCAGAGGATCAGTCGTATCGCCGTCGCTGCATTGCTCTCATATGCAGAGTTCACACAGGGTGGTAATGGGCCACTGGAGTACGTGTCTCAGATCGTCCGCTACGATCCAGATACATCGCTTGAGTTAGATGCTGCTGCACTTCGGAGTCTCGAAGTTTTTGAACCGCGAGCAGAAACCGGAAAAACGCTTTTGGAAACAGTTGACCGCAACAAGAGTCCATTGGGAAGACGGCGACTGGAAGCATGGCTACGTCGGCCAGAGATCGATGATGAGCGTATCGCTGCCCGACACGAAGCGGTTGAGGAGTTATGCAGACACCCGTTGCTGCGAGAACAGTTGCGAGATATTCTCGATCATGTTTATGATCTTGAGCGACTCATTACGCGAATCGTGCGTGAGCGAGCATCAGCACGCGACCTCCGCTCGCTTCACCAAACACTCGCGACAGCGCCAGAACTTCGTCGCTACTTGTCTGAGTTTGAATCTGAGAGATTACAATCACTCAGGCGTTCATTAGAGTCAGTTGAAGACATATGTGAGTTAATTGATGCTGCAATCGTTGAAGACCCACCACAACAGATTACTGATGGAGGCGTAATCGCCGAAGGGTACTCCGAAGAACTCGATGAACTGCGTGAGATAACCTCGACGGGACGTGAATGGATCGAGCAGCTAGAACAACATGAGCGCGAGCAAACAGGAATTGAATCACTCGAGGTTGGGTATAATCAAGTGCATGGATATTATATTGAAGTAACAAATCCGAATTTAGACGCAGTCCCTACCCACTATACACGACGTCAGACGCTCAAGAACGCGGAGCGATTCTATACGCCGGCTCTCAAAGAACGCGAAGAGGAAATCCTCTCGGCACAGGAGCGATCAGAGGCAATTGAGTATAATCTATTCTGTGCTGTTCGCAAACGCATTGGAGAGTCCGCAACGCGCATACAGGGTGTTGCTGATGTAATAGCACAGGTCGATGCGCTCGCTGGATTTGCAACACTCGCTGTTGAAGAGAATCATCACAGACCAGTGATGGGGGCAGATAGTCTCGAAATCACGGCTGGGCGACATCCCGTGGTTGAATCAGCACAGGAGTCGTTCGTCCCCAATGGAATTTCGATGGGAGAGCATCGAATTGCAGTCATTACAGGACCGAATATGAGTGGAAAGTCAACATATATGCGTCAAACCGCACTTATTGTCCTGTTAGCCCAAGCAGGAGGGTTCGTCCCGGCGACGGAAGCGAAACTCCCGATTTTTGATCGACTCTTTACTCGTATCGGAGCGTCTGATGATATCGCTGGTGGCGAATCAACGTTCATGAAAGAGATGAACGAGCTGAGTGAAATCCTCCACGCCGCCAGTGTAGATTCTCTGATTCTCCTTGATGAGGTTGGACGAGGCACATCGACGGCCGATGGTCGCGCAATCGCTCAGGCCACGATTGACTTCATCGCTCGTGATATCGAAGCAACGACGCTTTTCGCGACTCACTATCACGGAATAACGACACTGGCTAACGACTATCAGCAAGTGTGTAATCTTCACTTTACTGTCGACCGACATGCTCACTCGACTGCAGATGATACAGTGACCTTTCTCTACAGTGTCGAATCGGGTGCCGCCTCTGCTTCATATGGGCTTGATGTGGCAGCACTCGCTGGTATCCCAACAGATGTTCTCAAGAGTGCAGAGAGGTATCTCTCAGAAACAGGTCAAGAGCATTCCAATCAGTCCAGAGAGAGAGCCTCGCAGACAGATTCGGAATGTATCAAGAGTAACACGCTTCCAAATGACGCTGAAGCAGATGCGGCTCACACAAAAGCGACGCATACTCAGCAATCACGAGCCGTTCTTCAGGACTTACGTGAATTAAATATCGGACAAATGACGCCGTTAGAGGCTCTGAACAAGCTCGATGAAATTCGACAGCGATTGAGTGAGTGACCATTACCAGTTCTTGCATGTGTCGCATACCAGTGATCCTGTCAGCGACCCAGCAGAAAGGTCTTCAGACGCAATCCATAATCGCACTGCTTCATCACCACATTCATGACATTCTGTGTCAGGAGCCCCGATGCAGAGCACAGGAGTGGTTCTCTCTAAGGCTTTGTTGGGTGTGTCCGTATCAGAGACTGGAAATGAATCCTCCGCATCAACGAAGTCATCTAATGAGTGGTTTTGTGTCATTAAGATCTTTCAGTGAGAGAATGCAGTTTCTGTCGTCAAATTCACGTCTAAACATTATAAATCACACCACACTACTTATCGCTCGCTGAAGAACTCGTGCTCGAGAATGGGGGGTTTCTATCGAAGAGATAGGACAGGTGTCTCGGAGTTGGACGGCAATCTGTGGTGTGAGGAGAAAAATCTCCGATTCTCAGACCACGTGAGCTCAAGGCAGTTCGCAATAAGCCCAGTCTTCACACGTATCTGGTAAGTGATGACCTCAAGAACGTGTTCATTTTCAGTGCCTGACGTTCGATCAGGTGAGTAGGAATAATCAAATATCTTGCATGCAATCTCGTCATATGATAACTCTCGTCGATTTTATTATTGAATTGGCACTCAGTACACTGCAATTAGTCAGTACGTTTGTCATAGAAGTTTTCCTCGGAGTTGGTTTGATCACCGCGATGATCTTCGTCATCGGGGCTGTTCTGACCACGGTAACTGTTGGATACTCCAGCCTCTTGTTGGGTGGAGCAATATTAAATGCAATTACAGATTGGGGTGGAAGCGCGAGGGAGACTACGCCGCCTGATCGAAAGCCGTAGCTGCGAGTTCGATCGCCTCCTCCGGCGATGGGCCTAAAGGTGACCCGATAACGATTCCGTCTGTATGCGCCGATAGCTTGCTTATACGTTCAGTAACAGTCTCAACAGTTCCAGTCGCAGAGAACGCTTCGATCATTGATGAAGTGACTAAGTCAAATGCCTTCCTGAATTTACCCTCTTGTATATGCGTTCCAATCGACTCAGCACGAGCCTGATCAATAGAGTGACGCTGTAACACTGGAGGGGCTGCGCCCGCGGTAATATATGCGACTGGTGGACGAGCCGCCTCCGCTGCGGCAGCTTCATCCTCAGCGATACTGACACTTGCATACGCGAGAAGTTCGAATGATGATCGTGTCTCTGATCGATCAGCGCGGCCTTCGTCAACACGCTCTCGTGCCCACGCAAGATCGCTGGGGTGTGATCCATTAAATAAGATACCATCAGCATGCTTTCCAGCCATTCGACACATGTGCGGACCTTCACCACCAACGTATACCGGTATCTGACCAGGTACCTCGAAATTGAGGCCAGCATTCTGTGCCTCAAACGTGCCCTCATGACTCACTCGGTCACCGTCCCAGAGTTGTTGTGCGGTCTTGAACGCCTCAAGCACAGACCGAAGGCCGCGTTCGTCCGTCAGCCCTAAGTTTTTTAACGTTGATGGATCGCCTGGACCGATACCGAAGACTGCTTGACCGTCGGTCAGTTCTGCGACAGTCGCGGTTTTCGCTGCTAACGTAACAGGATGGGTCTCATACGGATTAGCAACCCCCGGTCCGATTTGTAAATCGCTAGTCGCTGCGGCAAGGCGACTCATCGCTGCGAAGGGGTCGCGATTATTATAATGACAAGAGACGAACGCTGTCTCATATCCAGCGGTTTCTGCAGTCATACCTTGATCAACGAGAGTCTCGATTGGGACCTCGGGGGTCAACTCAACTCCAAGGTGGTGAAATTTACCCATATGTCCACCCACGCACTGCTTGGCGAATAAGGTCATCATTTATCTCGCGGAAATGTGCGCTGCTTTCTGCATGTGGACCCCACTCAAAATCTCGGATAACTACCACCGGTGTACCATTGTTCCCTTCACCAGCAAGAAGATTCGCAGCAGCAGCGAGTTCGTCTATCACATTTTCGACAGTTGCGGTGAGCTCTCTACCGTCTCGGTCAGTCTCACCCCGCCAGTCACGGGATGGTTCAATGCCACTCCAGCCAATCGCAACACCACGTTGACCGTGCCTGAACGGCCGGCCGCACGTGTCTGTCACAATCACCTGGTCGGTTGAGAGCGACTCAGCGATCCGATTTGCACTCTTGGAAGGATGTTTTGGCAACAAAAGTAACTCTTCATGACCAACATTTGATCGATCGATTCCTGCATTGACACCAACATGGCCGAATCGAGTCTCAGTGAGTAAAAAAGGAGATTCAAGAAGAATCTCAACACTTTCCTCCAAGACAGCTTGAATAAATCGCTCATCAGGATCATTGGCAGTCTCTTCAGCCAATTGTGCTGTCAGCTCGATTGCGCGAGGTCCGGGTGGGAAATCATTTAGCGAACACGTCCGATCTTCAGCCTTTGAAACAACTGTTGAAGCAACACAGACGATATCATTCGAGTTAATATCAATATGGTCCGTAATTAACGTGCCGAGATTACTTGAAGCGGTAATCTCGGGGAGGCCCTCTGGAGCATGAAGTTGCATATATCATTCTGCAGACCAACAGGCAAAACAAGACAGATGGTGGCCATAGTCTCCGGTTTTGCCCGGTTTTAATTCCTGCGCGCTCGGACCCTTTAGCTCAAGAAATGAGCGAAGCGAACAAGCAGGGAAAGCGGGAGAAACAGCCGCATAATATACCCGACAAAAGGTCAGTTACATGAGCAGATGAAGGCTCAATGTTGGCAATGTGGCCACTGTTTATATCCAACGTTTGAGTTGGAACGGTTAAACGAGCGCTTTGTTTGGAATAAAGAAATCACATTACCAACGACTGTTAAACAACCGCTGAATCCACCGCGAACGCGAGAGCATGGATGCCCAATCGCCGCCCTCATCTTCGAGAAACGAACCGCACAAACGGTAGCCGGGTAGATTGGGGGAGGTTAGTTGTTCTGTATCGATACGAGCAGTGATTTAATTGAAGAAACCTGGCTGAACAATGCCGGTCAGGAACTGATTTGTTTCCCCTACTTCAATGGCTACTTGAATCAGGAAAACCCAAACGTGATACGGTGGCGATGACGACAGTTACCCCCACTGAGCCCCTTCTGATGAACACTGGAAACCGAGCCACCTTTTTACTATTCATGAGACTCACTCAAAGCCTCAACCAGAGCTGAAGGCTATGTTTCATTTCGACACCTCTCTACGCTCAATACGTCGAACGGAGCTATGTCATGAAGAGTTTTGACACACATTAAGAGCGTGATTGACTCGGTTGTGCTCAGAGTTGGGATATTTCTCAGGCCATCCGCGTGCAACTGAGAGGTGAGAGGAAACCTATGGGACGAATTTAAGCAGATCATCACGCTGGTGGTCGTGAAACACGCTTTGAAGTGCCTCATTTAGCGGCTTGATATGGCCACGTTTCGCGCTGATAGGTGTGATCGTCTCGCGCCACTGTTGCCACGGTGGAAAGAGGCCCAATCGGTCGCACAACTCATCAAGTTGCTCATCGCGATTGTCTATCTTATCCATTTTGTTCGCAGCCACGATAGTCGGGACTGAAAGATTCCAGAGGAACTCGAATAATTCAATATCGTGAGGGATTTCATCTGGTCCACTGTGTCGATCAATAATTTCAACAGCACTCTTCGTATCAACCACTAGCACAGCTGCAAGAATATCGGAAGCGTGTGTTTCGAGATACCGAACGATATTTGTCTTGATTTGTTCGCGCCGGCTGGCCTCTACGCCACTCATGAAGCCGAATCCTGGCAGGTCTGTGAACATGAATTGCTCAGCTGACCAGTCGTAATGATTTGGTGAGCGTGTGACACCGGGCTTCTTTCCGGTTGTGAATTTTGCGTGTCCCGTGAGTTCACGCATCAACGTAGACTTTCCAACGTTTGACCGGCCGAGTAAGACGACTTCATCACACGCTGGTCGGTCGTTAAACATAATATAAATACGGTTGAACAACACATAAGCTATTTGCAGTCGTTAGTATTCTCTGAGGTAAGCCACGCATCGCGCTTTGCGTTATTCATGCCATGAGAGG
>KE356563.1:1147014-1149168 GCA_000416005.1 Haloquadratum sp. J07HQX50
CGACACCCTCAACGTCAAACTCTTTGAGACGCTCCGCGTCTCGTCATCATGGAAATAGACCATTTCCGAACGATCAAGAGCCACTCGCCTTGCTCGGTCCGTAGATCTCCTATCAAGAGAAACATCGACATTATCGGCTGAACAGGCGCAATACCACGGCGTTCACGCTGTGCGCACCATCACTTGGAGAACAGAAACCCGTTCAAATGTGCCTCCGAGTTTCTGACGCCAGTGCTTAACTAGCGGGCAGCTTGGCATGAGGATAGGAAACGAGAGGAATTAGATGAAACAGAGTGGATTCCGTCCTGTCCTTCGGAAGTGGCCTGACCCACCGCATGAGACAATATCCGAAACGACAGGCAACGCATATGCTTGAAGCGTATGCCTATGCTGACTGCTCAGATGTGACCAGAGAGGTACCCCCAAGTCTGCTGACGCCTGCTGGCGTCCCCTGGCACAAACAACATTTGGACGTCAAACACGGCACGGCTGTGGATAGGGGAGGGAAGGGGAGGAGTAATGACAGCTTGGCACCACCACCAGTCCACCACACCGACACTGTGGGATTACCCGCGCCCGAAAGGTGGTAGTCCGGTGACTTGACTGCGGACCTGAAACTTCCTCAGGATTTTTTAGCGTTCACGCGGAAAAGATGTCACGTTCTTATTCTTCGTCTCAGGATCTAGTCTCGTCATTTCTGACGAAGCCCTTGCTATAGCTATTCAAACACAGTCACTCTCGTCGAATGATTGCTGCCCGGCCAGTCTGAGAATGTATTTCAAACCCATGTGCTTTCAGCCACTCGCGGCTATACCCATCGCCGTGTAACCGTATCTCGATAAGATCATCTGGCTCGTCAATATCAGTCGACAGACGCATCGAATCGACAGTCGCGAGTGAGAGATTGGCTTTCTTGGCAATCTCACAGTGGTCTTGATACGAGAGGCCGTGATAATTGACAGTGAACCTCGGCGACCGTGTAATAAATGCATTTGTGCCTCCGCCCCGTCCCGGAACAAGGACAACGTCACCGTCCGAAGTGCTCAATTTATTGACAGCTGAGACAGTGAGCAACGCTAAGTCAGCCATAATCACTGCAACTCCGCCAGTCGGTTGCACAGTGTCGAATTGTGCATCAAGACGGCTGTTGACCGCCTCTGATAATGTTCCATCATGTACAACGATTGGTGGAAGGGTGTCCTCAAAATATGGCTCGATGAGTGAACTCGTCTGCTCATCAACCAGCAGTTCGAGTGTATGTGATGTTCTCTTGATTATATCAAGAACATCTTTTAACATCGCAACAGCGAACTCTCGTCGCTCGTTCAAATCAAGCACTGATGCGAGGCGCGTCTTTGGACTTTTCGCAGCGAAGGGAATAATCACGTGCATTCGCGCAGGTGCGGCTTGTTAGCCTAGCTTGTCGGGTTGGCTTCGCTGTGAGCGCCAATACAGGATGGCGCCAATTACGAGAGCGAGAACGACGACTCCTCCAGCGCCAAGAAAGAGGAATTGTTGTGTCTGTTGATTTTGCTGGCGCTGCTCGGCTTGTGCCTGGGCTTCATTTGCTAACTGGGTGGCTAATTCAAATTGTTCCCCATTGTATGCATCAATTGCGTTTTGTAGGCTCTGATCAGCCTCATTAGAGTTTATTGAATTCACGACACTTGCTGCAGCATCGATCTCTGCTCGAGCTTCACGACTCGTTTGGGTATACTTGGTTGCCTGCCACTGGCCTAATTCGTTCGATGTCCCACCCTGTCGCGACTGTGTGAGTGTCATGACAGTGAAATTTTGAGCAGGGTTATACTGGTAAGTATCAACCTCTGGAACCGTTCCAGTTATTTTGACTGTCACTTCACTCGTGCCATCGCTCACCGAGACCGGATAAGCAGTCAGCGTTTGTCCATCATATGACTCTTGCTTCCATCGAGCATTTGTTTGATCATAGTAGCTCACCGTCCACGTGACGTCAGTGAGTTCAGTTGATCCAGTAACGGTCCACGTCTCAAGCGATGGATTTTGGTACAATTCGGTCAGTTGTGCCGTTGAAGTATGTTGTGTACCAACCTCGCCATCGCTAAGCATGTCTTCAGTGCTAAGTTCAACTGCGCCTGCTGCACTGGCAAACGCTACAGTCAGCACCATGCAGAC
>KE356563.1:1149320-1152857 GCA_000416005.1 Haloquadratum sp. J07HQX50
CCAAGTCATTTAGATTCTCTTTACTCTCGCTTCGAAGATTCTCAATATTATCTTTCGCCTCGATCGCTACTTGTTGGAGTTCCTTGATACGGGGAACATTTGTCACGCCAGATAATAACAGCACAGAAGCGACTCGTTCTGACGATCTGAGCGGGTAGTCGCCACCACGGACCTCCATACTCCCGGTTTGTTCCTCGGTCCACTTGCGACCGCGCTCAATCCCCTTTCGATTCAAAAACGGCGGGGGTCCTGCAACGACGAGCAGGGCCCGTTCTGATCCCTCAATTTCGCATGGAAGTGTAAGTCGTCCTAACGCGGCCTTTCTGACCAGTGATGTGATTCGGTTTGTAGTATTTGTCGTATCGTACTCTGGTGTATCTGAGCTACTGGTCAATTTTGAGAGAAGACCACCTGTATTTGGGTTTTCAACTGTTTCTGAAGCGTATCCGACTGTTGAAACGCCGCCACTGTCAAGCGTATTTATGATCTCTGAAGAATCGACAACTGACTCAGCTACCTCAGCGTTTTCTCCGACTTCGCCGGCCCCAAAGAGAACACCAAAGCGCGTGACGATTTCCTCATTAATCTCGTCATACCCCCCTTGCACAGACTCGCCTGTCTTACGCCAGGCATCGTTATCAAATACTAACAGATTATCGACCTCGCGAACGAATGTCTGGAATGAGCGCGCTGCGTTAAGCGTATAGATGCCACCTTCATCACTCCCAGGAAGGACACCTAAGCCGTACACTGGTTCAGTGTAGATTCGTTTGAGATGCTTGGCTAGCACGGGCGATCCACCGCTACCAGTCCCTCCGCCAAGCCCAGCAACTATCAAAAATGCGTCAATTTTGTGTACAGGCACATTATCGATGGCCCCCTGTATCTCATCAATATCTTCTTCGGCAATCTCTGCACCGAGTTCATTATCTGCGCCAACACCATGTCCTTTTACCCGCGCCTGGCCGATGAGCACGCGCCTCTCTGTTGGGATACTCTCCAATCCCATGAGGTCAGCCTTTGCTGTGTTCACCGCAATCGCTGACTGGACGATGTTTGACCCATGTCGCTGGTCATACTCGACAAATTTGTCGATGATTTTCCCCCCTGCTTGCCCGAAGCCTATCATTGCAAGCTTCATATACTGGGTCTCCTCGCCATTAGAGTTATTTAACACTGATGAGGAGTATAAGCGTTTTGATGGAATTGTTTGTTCCGCACACTGGACTGTGAATTTTGTCGATACAGACGGCCTCTGGCCAGATTTAATTGGCGATTGTTCACGGAAACACCACAGAGAGCAGACAGACGTCAGACAGTATGGCGCTCACTCGTCGCTAATGATCGCGATTCAGATGCGTTTCGATTCGGCGAAGATCAGCCTGAGTCAGATTGAATGCAGTGATATCGCTATCAGTTGTAACATTATCGAACTGTAGCGATCGATACTGGTCAAGACCGAGAGGAAACCCTGGGATCTGCTCGCCGATCGAGAGCCCAACTTTTGCAATCCCCATCGGAATCGGAACGACGGTTGTTGGACGCCCGTCTGCTGCATGTAACTTCTTGGCAATCTCAGCGAGAGTTAGCTTTTCAGGGCCGCCAACTTCGTATGTTTGATTTTCATGAGCGTCCACCTGTATCGTCGCAGATAGCATCGGCACTAAATCTCCGACCCAAATTGGTTGAAATCGTGTTTTGCCGCCACCAGGAAGTGTACTGAGAAACGGCGGTGCGAGTAGTTTCGTAAATCGAATAAATTCCCCACCACTGCCAAAAACAACAGACGGGCGAATAATAGTGTGTGTGAGCATCGATTTGCGGACAATTTCTTCTGCACGACCTTTGGCACGGATATACGACGTTGGTCCCTGCGGGTCCGCACCTAAGGCACTCATTTGGACAAATTGTGCAACATTTGCTGTCTCCGCTGCATCGACAAGATTCTGCGTTCCCTCTCGGTGGACAATATCATGCATCTCATCGCCTCCCTCTGGTGTAAACAGCGGCGAGAGCGCGACAAGATTGTATACGATGTCGATATTCTCAACTGCTGGTGCAAGCGAGTCAGGTGCGGTTACATCACCCATTACTGTTTCAGTGTCCTCAGGAAGGTCTGCGTGGTGAGGGTCCCGAGAGAGCACTCTGACTTCGTGCTCATTTGAGAGCAACTCTGCACATAATCGGCTCCCGATGAATCCGCTCCCCCCGGCGAGTAGAATGTGCATACTGAGACGAACTCATCCACTGATGTAAATGTATCTGGATGGTGTATTCCGTATCGCCCCTTGCTGTCCGATACACATACAACGCTGCCATCCGCTCTTGGAGCCAAAGCAGTCATGAGGACAATCTCTTCGAGTTGACAACAAAAGCGCTCGTATGGCCCTCCTACTGTACGATAACGTGCTCTTCGACGGAACGAGAGGGTGCCGGCCTCAAATGGTATGCGGCAGTGGATCAGTGAATCGATCCCACAGGGATAATGCAATACAGAGCATGTGATTCCAGCGAGGTGGCAAGGTCATACAAGCAGAGATGGAATCGTCCTCATGTTCGGCCGAACAGAAAATACAGCATCACACGTTACATTCAGCAGTGGTTTGATGAGCGTATTCCAGGCAGCTTTGACATATGAACAAAGAAAGTTCATGAACTCGTCCAGCCACGAGTAGACGAACAAGCACTTGACAGATTCAAGAGTATATTGAATCTCACACTGATGTGTGCTCTGGAAATCCGTCAGGCCGTGATATGGTCGGTATGAGATATATTCTCGACGTGTGTGTTTGTCCAGAGTCTATGTCTTCAGATAATGTACCCGGCTTACAGACGTGTCCAAAAGTAAGCACGGTTACAGGTAGAACAGGCTGAGTACCTCGGGGCTTGACCCCGAGACGGTTCACAAACTGTTAATCACAACCATATACAATAGCAGCTATGCTCATTACCTTAGAAGGACTGGATGGAAGTGGAAAGACAACTGCTTGGGAGCACCTTCGTGACCGATATACAGAGTACTGTTTTACACGCGAGCCAACCCACTCATGGTATGGTGATGCGGTTAGTCGCTCGCTGAATAATGATGATGCGGACCCACTTGCAGAATTGTTCTTATTCATGGCAGACCACGCTGACCACCTGCACCGGCGTATCATCCCTGCACTCAATCAGGGCAAGACTGTCATCTCAGACAGATACTCAGATTCACGAATTGCTTATCAGAGTGCCGCACTTGCCGAGAGTCGTCTTGAGAATCCCTTCGAGTATATCCGGTCACTACATAGACCATTTTCGTACTCTCCTGATCTCACCATCTACTTTTCAATTGACCCAGAAACAGCAGCCGAGCGAGCGGGCGCGACAAATAAATTCGAGCGAACTGACTACCTCAGACTGGTTGAAGCGCAGTATGAGAGACTGTTTTCTGCTGGCACCAGACGTGTGACGCGGATTGACGCGACACAACCGAAGACAGCGGTCGCAAATCAGGTATCAGAGTGTATTGATGCAGCAATGAGCTGAACTGCTTGATTC
>KE356563.1:1152877-1164750 GCA_000416005.1 Haloquadratum sp. J07HQX50
TATACAGATATTCCGGTTGTTGTCATTATATATCGTGATGAGTCAATCACCGATTGCGATGTATGTTTTTGTGTCAACCACACCGTCTATACTTCGGATACCACTTGCTGCAGCATCTAAGATGTTGTAGACAGTATCTGCGTCCGCCTGCGCAATGACATCGTAGTCGCCAGCAACAATATGAGCTTGGGTTACTGGACCAACGTTTTCGATTGTGTTCTGTAACGGTTCAATATCGGTTGCGCTCGTTTTTATCATGACAAATGCATGCACCATGTCTATGTGATATGTGTGTAGAGGGATATTGACTTTTCGACATCTTTGTTCGATATGAGAGGAATACCGTGACGCGACGTCACGTTTACTTCGGTCACTGCAGTCAGTGCGCTGCTCAGTGTGGGAAATGAATAGACGATAGAATTGTTAATAAACGACGTATGTGGTTCAGAACGCCCGTAACAAAGCCGCTGAAGCTTATCAGAGTATGCAAGTTGGAAGACGGCAAGGAGGTGTTGAAGCCGCGTATGACTTCGCCGCACGTCGTGTACGACCATCGTACCGCAACGTTCGACGACTAGTACGAAACCACGCAGAACTACACAAGAAGTACGGCGGGTGGCATCTTCATATCTGCGGTAAGGAGCAAATGGAGTCTGACACGCAGAGTAGGCAACGACCACGCACGGAGCGGCTCTTTGGGTGGGATCGACCTCGGTGTGAACAATCTGGCCGTTGATTTGACAGATGCGTTCTGGACTGGCGACGAGTTTGACCACTGGCAGCGAAAGTGCGAGAACCGGTGTGGCGGCCGACAAGAGTGTGGGACACAGATGGGCGTTCAATTGCCTGTACGAGTCCGTCGAATACAAACCCGCCGAGTACGGTATCGAGCTCAAATAGGATGACCTCGAGGACACGTCGCGGCGGTGTTCGACCTGTTCACGCACCCGGACAGCCGAGTGGATGAAATCTTTCGACTATCAAAATTCAGCTACGAGAACCACGCCGACTACAACGCCACGAAGAACATCGACCTCGGTATCTTCATCGCAACCAAACCGGGGACGACGAAAGCGCATCCTTGGGCATGCACTTGAACAGCGCGACGTTGAACGGTGAGTATGAGTCACCTACCTCTTCAGAGACTTGAACGGGAATTCGCGCTCAATCCCACCCATTTGCGGATGGGTAGCTCAAGTAAAGTGTTTTATAATTCCCGCTTTCACGATTATAAATATGGAAATTGTTATACTTGGGACTGGGCGAGTTGGGCTCAGAACGGCTCGTGTTCTCCGTGAAGAGGGTCATGAATTAACGCTGATTGAATCAGATCTAGCAGAGGCGGACCACGCCCGCGACCGTGGTTTTGAGGTAATTGAAGGGAATGGTGGTCGTGAAGAGACACTTCAATCAGCTGGTATCAAAGATGCCGCAGCCATTGGGGCATTAACGCCTGATTTAAATATGAACTTTGCTGCATGTTCGATTGCAAAGCATCATCGCACTTGGACCGTCATGAGGGTAGATCGGGATTATCGTGAGGAGGTGTATCAAAACTATGCTGATGAAGTCGATGAAGTAGTTTATCCGGAGCGACTGGGGGCGATCGCTGCCAAGAACGCACTACTCGGGGGGTCAATTCAGGCGATCGCAGATGTCGCTTCAAACCTCCAAGTCGTTGTAATGAGGGTAACTGAGGATTCACCGATACGCAAATATACCATCGAGGAAGTTGCTCTTCCCGCTCAGGCACGTCTCCTTGCGTTTGGGAAGGCTGGTGAATCGATGGGCATACCTCTTGCTGATGATTCAGTTGCTGTTGGTGATAGGCTTGCAGTGCTCGCTGATTTTGGCGTCTTAGAAGAGGTAAGACAATTAATTGTTGGTGAGCGCCGTGCTCCATCACGAAGCTCTGCATAGAAGAGATGAGCCGGGAGAAATATTCTCCTGGCCCATATCCGCCCTGAATTGGTCCCCGCTGACGCTTCGGCCCTCCAGACGAAGCGTCGATTTGAATCAATGTTTATACTCACTTAATTATGTCGTATGCCAGCGCGGTATTGATGCAGCAGTATGCATGAGCTGACAGAAACTCAGTCACTTTCAAAACGATGAGACGTGTTATTTTTTTACTCTACTGTTTCAGCTAAGGTAATGAGTGATCCTCGTGAGCGTGCTGTACGCGCACTCCGTAGAAGTGATTCAGTCATGAGTCAATCAGATGATCGATATGTAGTCACGTCAACAGCATTCGATGCTGAACTGCAGGTGCAGGCAAATGACTCGCATCTTGTGTTCGACATCGAACTCAAGATTCCAATGCTGGATGCCGCTACAAAACAGGACGTGCCCGAAGTTGTTGAAGACGGATGGTTAGATACGTTCAGTCTCCGAATGGAGGACGCAGCGAGCGCTACGCGCGGCCAAGATGCACTCACGATCGAGACAACACAAGATGAAGACGTTGCTGTTGTGCGGGCTGAGGTCGAGGATATAGATGCTAAACGAGCAGTGGATGATTGCGTTTCAGTTGTCGAATATGCCGAAGGAACCTATGTTGAGGGAATTATTCCGGGATATGATTATACAGGCATCGTGGGCGGATTAGTTGAGAAAGCAACTGAGACTGGAGGAGGAACCTCTGGAGGACCACCACTGTAGTTCACGGCCAGCATGCGCGCACTAAGGTGGGTTTAGAAGACAACCCATCTTTGAATCAATCGGAGGTCAGTTTCCCGCAACTACTCACGTCTATAATATTCACTCAGTTGACCGACAGATGCTGTGAGGATATCATGCCTATGATTGTCGGGAAGGTGGGATCTCCGGTTCCCAGTCAACAGCTTCAATAGCCGCATCTAATATCTCTTCAATTCCCTCAGAATGCTCAACGCTCATCTGGTAGCCAACGCCCTCTCCCTTCAGCCGGTCACTTTTATTATTTACTGTCAGTACGGGAACGTCGGTATGCTCAAATCGACGGCGAATCTCTCTCTCAAGTTCACGCTGTGCGCTCAGTTCATATCCACAGGACTCACTCGCATCAAACATAAATATAACCGAGTCAGCGAGGTGTTCGACTGCACTTACTGCTTGTTGCTCAATCTCGTTGCGGTTATCTGCTGGGCGGTCTAGGAGTCCTGGAGTGTCGATAATTTGATACCGAATTCGATTTCGGTCAAAGTGGCCAACACGTATTTGTGTCGTGGTAAATGGATACTGGGCGATCTGGTTACTGGCACGTGTGACGTGGTTCACAAATGATGATTTTCCGACATTCGGGTACCCTGCAACGACAATCGCCGGCTCGGCAGGAGAGATGTCCGGCAAGGTTTTGAGCTCATCGCGTGCATCGCCAATCTGTCGGAGGTCAACTTGGACTTCCTCAACAACGTCAGCCATTCGGGCAAAAGCCTGCTTCCTGTGTTTTTGCGCCCGCTGTGGATTTGCATTTCGCATTTTCGTTTGGTACTCACTTCGCAATTCACGGACCTGTCGACTCGCCCACGTCACCTCGGAGAGACTCTGTCGAAGCGAATCGACACTCACAATTGCATCAGCAAGTTCATAGTAAAAGGGATCGACAGTCGAGAAATCGGGCCACTCTGTCACGACGTTTTCGAGATTATCAGCTAAGATGGCAGAGGCTGTCTGTAACATCGATTGCTGAGCCTCAAATCCGGATTTGGCACGTCCTGACCGACTAGCACGTGAAAAAGCTTTGTCGAGAAGCTCTGCCGATCGAGGAGTTGTAGGGAGTGACTCAAAAATCATATTGCTGTTAGTACAATCCGCGTTAATAAAAGCCCCCTGTCTGTGTATTGCAGGCAATTGGTATCTTAACCCGATGAGGAACATCCCGATTCAGGTCTCATCACTCGGACTCATGTCGGTCAAGATATGATTGTTGAACTTTCACTATTTCAGTTGAGTCTTCACATGTTGCATACCGCGCCAGCGGCTCTTCATTGAGTTCAAGAAAGGTGTGGCCCCACCGAAACTTACTGAGTAATGCCTCTGCACGGCTGCGTTGGTCAAGAATAATCAGTGCTGCAGCAAGTGCCTCAACTGTCGTCAGTTGTAATGGCCGTCCGAAATTGATCGGGTTCGCTGCTACTACGTATGGAAGCGCTCTGTGAGTTCCAGAGAGATTGAATCGGGCCTCATCAGCTGCTTCCCACGAACAGTCAAGTGCGATCAGGGACCCTCCCTTACCATCAGCAGGAGATAACGCCTGTTCTGCATGTGGATTTAAAATCGTCCCATGCGGTGTCGCTGCATCGTGATGAATAAGCTCTACGAGATTAAATCGTGAAAGCTTCTTTGCAGTACATTTCTCAGGGTCGTCATCGCCGATATATCTGACAGACAGATCTGACATGGTAGTGCTATTTGATGTGCCAGGGTGAACACACTTACTCACTGACGTGCTCCCGCACCAACAGCAGACTCTCCTATTGGCGTATGTCCAGTGATCTGTTCAAGCCCGTTCATATATGGTTGAAGTACCTCGGGAATCATCACGTTTCCATCACCATTCTGATAATACTCAAGAATAGCAACCATGACCCGGGGAATGGCAACACCAGATCCATTCAACGTGTGGAGATAGTGTGCAGACTCATGTCGCTCAGGTCGGTAACGAAGACCAGCTCGCCGTGCTTGGAAAGCCCCAAAGTTTGATACTGACGAGACCTCAAGCCATCTTCCCCCTTGTTCAGGTCCCCCCTCCATGTCGTCACCAGGAGCCCAGACTTCGATATCGTACTTCTTACGCTGAGTGAAGCCTAAATCTCCGGTGCACATCTCAAGAATTCGATATGGAAGTCCAAGTGCAGCGAGGACAGATTCGGCTTCGCCAACGAGCGCTTCAAACCGAGTCTCACTCTCAGCAGGTCGAACGAAATTGACTAACTCAACCTTATTGAACTGGTGAACGCGGACAATGCCTCTGGTCTCTGTGCCATGTTCGCCTGCCTCTCTTCGGAAGTTTGGGGTATATGCTTGTAGTTTGATTGGAAGATCATCGTCCAAGAGAATCTCATCTCGATAGAGATTCGTGACCGGAACTTCTGCAGTTGGACAGAGCCACAAATCCTTGTCAGTCCAAGATTCATCATTATCACCGCCGATTCGGTAGGCATCCTCAGTGAATTTGGGTAGTTGACCCGTGCCTACCATTGACTGAGAGTTAACAGGTATTGGAGGAAAGATATCTCGATAGCCCTGCTCACGATGGGTATCGAGCATGAATTGGATAAGCGCATGTTCGAGACGAGCCCCATCACCCTTCGAAAAATAAAATCCACCACCACTCACCTTTGCTCCACGCTCAAAGTCAAGAATATCAAGTTCCTCGCCGAGTTCGTAATGAGGCGTCACGGGGTCTGGTAGCGGCCGCACGTTATCGAAACCCTCGCGTCTCCGTTCAACATTATCAGATTCGTCTTCACCAATCGGTACTTCATCAGCAGGTATCTGTGGGATCTCAAGCAATGCAGCCTCCAGTTCTTCTCGCCGTGCAGTAGCGTTTGATTCGACCGTCTTCAGCTCATCTTTGAGTGTCTGTGACCGCTCAATTGCGTCTTGAGCAGCGGTCTCATCGCCCTTTGCTTTGATATCTCCAATCCGTGAGGAAATCTCATTTCTCTTATGCCGGAGCTCATCACCTCTCGCCTTGAGCTCGCGCCATGTTGCATCAATCTCAAGAATGGTATCGAGATCGACATCCTCAATGCCTTTATTCTCGAGTGCTGCGCGAACCCGTTCTGGCTTCTCACGCAACACTTGTCGGTCAATCATAGTCGGCGATTCTGTTGGAAGGCGCAAAACCGTGTCGCATCAGATGACTGGTCGGAAGGGTTTTTTTTGACTCTTCTTGAGTCTACGTATGAATCTTGACAACATGTCTGTGGCCACTGAGACAGCAGACGTGTACTGTCTCGATACGCGTATGTTTGACGTCGATTCGTATGGCTCAGTGTACATCATCGACCGCGAGCCAGCACTCGTCGTTGACACGGGGACGGGACAAAATATCGACCGGCTATATGCGGCGCTGTCACAGCTCGGTGTCGAGAGAGATGATGAGATTGCTGTTTTGCTTACACATGTCCATCTGGATCACGCAGGGGGAGCAGGCCGGCTTCTTCAACAGTACCCAGAGGCATGCGTGTACGTCCACGAACAAGGGTATGAGCATCTTGTAACTCCCGAAACATTGGTCGCGGGGACGAAGGCAGCAGTTGGTGACCAATGGCGGTACTACACACCGCCTATTTCAATTGATCCGGCCAGATTACGCGTGTTACCCGTCGGTGAGTCAGTGCAGATCGGGGAGAGCACCATTGAATTGATTGCGGCTCCTGGTCATGCTCCTCACCAAATCATGTTTTATGATGTCGCCACGGATATTCTCTTTACCGGTGACGCATTTGGGATTTATATTCCAAGTCAGGATAATATCAGAGAAACAACCCCACCAGCTCAGTTTGATTTAGAGCGTAACCTGACAGATGTGAGATGTATTGAGACAATCGAACCAACTCGTGTCTGCTTCGGGCACTTTGGATCGACGACATTTGTGCACACACAGGCTGAGTCGTATCGCCGCCAGCTCATTGAGTGGGTTGAAGCTGTTCGGCAACAACGAGCGGCACAAGCAGACGATGAAGCCGTCATCCAGCACTTTGTGAGCACGATTGATTCTCCATACACATGGACCGCTGAGAGAGACCGCGCAGAAGCCCGCATTAATACGAAGGGTGTGTTAGGATATCTTGACCGGAAACAATCCCCTAACTGAGACAACAGCACTGTGCAACTTGGTGAAGAGAATTCGATGTCGGATACATAGTTGCTCGTCGCTCTGCAAGTTGAGTGGAGCTTCTGGCTTGACCTCAGGGAATGTGTGTCTATTGCTCGGAGAACCAAGCGGTTCTCTCGCAGCGATCATCTCAGCGCAGACAAGCGTAATCATCAATTGTAAGCCACGAGTAAGTTGCAATCTACAGAAGAGCAACGCGAGTGCCTCGGAACTTTGAGCTGATCCCGAGGTACTTCACCAACAGCCACTTAATCAGGAATTGATGTGATTCCCCTCAATCTTCATTTGGATCATCAAGACTCATCTTGAGATTCCCCTCCTCTCAGGGCGAAAATTCCTAGCCGTCGGATGAATAGTCGAACCATCACGAGTCTCGTTGGGTTTGATGATGGCATGCGATTTACTCTCCCAATGCTTGGAGTATACCCTGTCCATCCGTGCTCCGGCCAAGATAAGGCAGCGTCGCACGCTCTGGGTGCGGCATCAGAACAGCGATGTTTGATTGACTCCCAATCATCCCAGCGATATTGTCTCTCGACCCGTTTGGGTTTGCTGCCTCGGTTATCTCACCATCCTCAGAGCAGTATCGAAAGAGAATACGATTCTGGTCTGATAACTTTGCACATTCACTGGCTGGGATTTCAAACCGCCCTTCGCCATGCGCGATTGGAATCTCAATGACCTCACCTACGTCATACGCAGTCGTCCAAGGAGTGTCAGCGTTTTCGACGCGTAAATAAATAGATTCACACTGAAATTGGGCACTACTATTTGTAGTGAATGCACCTGGTGTGAGTCCCGACTCACATCCAACCTGCGCACCATTACATACGCCGAGCACGGGAACGCCTGATGCTGCATGGTCACGCACTTCAGCCATGATTGGAGAATGAGCAGCCATCGCACCTGCTCGCAGGTAATCACCGTAGGAGAATCCACCGGGAATGACAATACCAGCTACGTCACGTGGCAGTGAATGCTCATGCCATGTGAGCTTTGCATCAATACCGAGATGCGAAAGCGCGCGTAGTGCATCGCGGTCACAGTTTGATCCTCCAAACTGGACGATTGCAACGGTCATAACTGACTCCGAAGAGAAATTATCAACACAGACATGCTATCGTTGTACCTCGACATCGAAGTCATGAATTGTCGGATTAGCTAGCAGACGGTCGGCCATCGCCGTGACCTGTTCGTTCGCTGCCTCTACAGAGGCGGCCTCAATGTCAATTTCAAACCGATCAGCAGAGCGGAGCGCCTCTAACTCAAATCCCAATCGCTCAAGTGCCTGTTTGGTTGTCTCTGCCTCCGGATCCAACACCCCAGATTTCAATCTTACTGTCACAGTCGCAGTATAGAGAGTCATTAGATAATACTGTATATCCCCCAGTCAAAGCCGTTTTGTCTGACACACATCAGCAGGAGTTTTGATACGCCATGAGACACGTTTTTATTCATCGGGAGTTCTGCTTATGCAATGCCTGCATTATCGGATGATGTGAGGTGGAATCTGTGACAACTTCGCTGACAGAGATTACAGTCGTAGGCGAAGACAGCAGCGGAATCGTTGCCTCCGTTACCTCTCAGTTGTTTGAACGCCAGGTGAACATTGAGGACATCGATCAGGCCGTCCGAGACGGTATGTTTCGCATGACACTTCGCGCAGATACCTCTGAGATGGTCTGCACTGAGGCAACACTCAAAAGGGCGTTTGATTCACTGGCCGACGAACTCGGCGTTGATATCCAGGTCCGGTTCCCCACCGACCGACAAACCGGCCGGATCGCTGCCATGGTTACAAAGGAAAGTCACTGTCTTGAATCAATCCTTCGCGCTCGAGTAGATGGTCATATTGATGCTAAAATATCGATCATTCTTGGGAATCACTCCAAGCTTGAGCCACTGGCCGAGCGGTATGGTATCCCTTTTGTCGATATTGGAAACGAAAACGGAGTCCCAGATGAAGACGAGATTCTCGATGTCTTAGATGCGTACGAGATTGATCTCATCGTCCTCGCTCGATATATGCGTATATTGAGTCCAAAGGTAGTGTTTCGGTATGAGGATCGTATTATCAACGTGCATCCATCATTATTACCGTCTTTCCCAGGAGCGAAAGCCTATCGCCAGGCGCGCGAGGAAGGGGTCCGCATCGCCGGAGTGACGGCCCATTATGTCACAACTGATCTTGATCAAGGCCCAGTGATTGCACAACGAGCATTTAATATTCCTGACGATGCATCAGTCGAAGCCATACGGGCTCGTGGACAGCCCTTAGAAGCGGAGGCGCTACTCGAAGCAATCCAACTTCATTTAGATCAGGCAGTGACGGTTCACAGAGGTCGGACAAGTCTCAGAGAGCAAGCAACCACAGCGGATTACCAACTTGGATTCGCGAACGAACACAATTCTGCACTTCCACGCGAACCAACCGATAATCTCTCGAAGGCCCTCGAAAACGCTCCACAAACAGTCCCAGACTATGATGTTGAATAAACCGAGTCAGGCTTGTTTGGGAATGAGCTAACCACGTGAGTCGGGAGACCGTACGATTTCATTGAACTATCTGCTCAATATCTTCGATCACTGACTCAATATGTGGTACATCAAACCACTGGGTGCCGGTGTACTGATTCGCACCTGCAGCGTAGAAGGTAGACGCAATCTCGACTACATGGTCTGGAAGAGGTGTTGGGTGCCGCTCGCAAAGGGTCCGCCAATCAGCGGTATCGGCCTCTGTCGCAGATCGCTTCGCGTCTGAGACAGCATTCACCCACTCGGTATCTGCCGATTTGTAATACTGTCGAATCGCTTCCTTTGATATCTCAACACCATCATATGCGAATCGGTTCTCATCGAAGGTTCCGACCACATCCGCTACCTTGATCATGCCATTGTGGAAGAGACACTCAATCTTCCCGTCCTCATGCGTGAATCCGCGCTTTTGAGCCTCTGCGGTGAGCACTTCATTCACTGATTTCGCTATCTCTTCGAGTCGGTCTAAG
The DNA here is from genome assembly GCA_000416005.1 of Haloquadratum sp. J07HQX50. Lineage (GTDB taxonomy): Archaea > Halobacteriota > Halobacteria > Halobacteriales > Haloferacaceae > Haloquadratum. The sequence continues at coordinate 1,162,709 of KE356563.1, forward strand.
TTTGCAATGCCCGCTATCTCTGCAGCTTCATCCCTGGTCACATAGCGATCTTGCTCTTCAAATTTTGTCGAAAATTCAACGATTGGCTTGGGGAGGTCAACTGGATGCTGAGGCCACTCATCGAGCGGAAGATCAAAATATGCAGGTTCACGACGTGAGCGAAGACTTGAACCAACTGGGACCCGATTTCGAAAGACGATCTCGAGCGGAATCACATAGTTTGTCTCGCCACGCTCGTGATATGTGGCATAATCATAGGACTGATTGCGGAGATATGATAATTCGGGTACCTGTGCGAGGTCTATCTCCATCTGCGTTGGCGGTTCATCATGAGCGGCTATTGTGGTCGCTTCTGTGTCGTCCTGCATGCTCACGCCTCGGTAATGCGTTGGGATATCGTTCGCGGCCAATAGCTCGAAGTTGTATGCACCCATCACACACAGAGAGGCACCCTTATGAGGAATCGTATCGGGCATCGGCCCCCAATCAAAGACTGAATACTTGTCAGTGAATATAAACTGGCCAACTCCTAATTGAGTTGAACTCGGCTCACGTTTGATATCGAAGCGCTTGACAGTCGCCATTGGAAAAAAGGTGTTTGCCGCCTATAAGAAGTCTTTCACACTGTGGCTAGCTGAGACATGTGGGGCAGACCTGTTTGTCTCATCTGAGATTGTTAGTAGCACCGCGTCTGTTGGGTGACCCAGAGTGTAATTGATCTCAGAGCGAGCGCATTCATGTGCGTCGAAAAAGAGTGCGGGGGATGGGATTTGAACCCATGAACCCCTACGGGAGCGGATCTTAAGTCCGCCGCTTTTGGCCTGGCTCAGCCACCCCCGCTGTGGGGCTATAAACGCGCATTTTCGAAGCGCGATTCTTCCACCACATAGAAATGTTTGTTGAAGAGCGGATATTCGTTTCGTTTCGTTTAGCTGAGCGTGGTGCGTCGGTAGCTGGTTACCAATCGACGCTTAGTGTTCCGTCGCCATGCGGATCAGGGGAAATTTCCTCATCGGTGCGTCGATCAATGACATGGATAACTCCTGCATCTTTTTTCGCAGGACACACCTCAGCTGCATCGATATTCTCCTCGAGTTGGTCCTCATCAAGAAAGTACGATTGAGGGCTGGCCAACCCAGTACTGATATCCATCTCCCAGTTGTCTGCCACCTCTGCACACCGGCCAGCACCGAAGCATTTGTTCGCTTCAAAGATGATCTTGTATGGCTTTGTTTCTACTGAGGGAGCCTCGTCTGCAGATCCTAGTTCGCTTGGGCTGATCGGCTCGTTTGTCTCAGACATGTGAGTTTCGTGTTTCACTCCTCAGCGCTGGATATCAATTGATTCGATCTTGACCTCCTTCATTGGCTTATCATCACGGTCTGTCGGGAGGTCAGCAATCGCTTCAACCGTACTCATTCCTTCGACGACATGTCCGAAGACAGCATGATCACCATCTAAGTGTGGCTGAGCGTCGAGGGTGATGAAAAACTGCGACCCATTCGTGTTCGGACCTCTATTTGCCATCGAGAGTATTCCCGCTGAATCGTGATTGAGGTTTTCGTGAAATTCATCGTCGAAAGTGTATCCTGGTCCACCGCGGCCAGTTCCTTCAGGGTCACCTCCTTGTATCATAAACTGGTCGATAACGCGGTGAAAGATTGTTCCCTCATACAGCGAATCAGTCCGTGTGTCTCCTGTTTCGGGATCACTCCATTCACGTTCACCTGTCGCCAGGCCAATGAAGTTCTCAACCGTAGTCGGTACACGCTGTTCAAACAGCTCGATTGTGATTTGACCCTGTGACGTCTCCAGCACAGCGAGCGGATTCTGGGAGTTTTCAACCGTATGCGTTGAACTCATATAGATATATTCCGATGCATGGGTACAAAACGGTGTTCTCTCTTCTCAAGTTATACGGACAGCTCAGAATGTCTGGAGACTGTGTAGCACATCACTTGCTGCACCGGAGTCAATGCTTGCAGTTGCCATATCCAGTGCTGTGTCAACTGAGTCGGCATCTCCACGGGCATATATGCGGA
>KE356563.1:1165618-1167135 GCA_000416005.1 Haloquadratum sp. J07HQX50
TCTCCTGAGTGGACGACAACGGGCGTTCCTGCACCGGCAGCTACGATTCCCGCCGCAGCACCAAGGATAGCAGTTTCACCCTTCCCATCGTAATTTGCTCCGCAGTCGACGGGGTCGACTGTCGGAGCAGCGGTCTTAACGTCTCGAGCCATCACATCGGCGTAGGCAGCGAGTTCCTCAGCAACGTTGTGTTTCCACCGGTTTGCCAGCCAAAATGCCCCTAATGTTGTAGGGTCTGGTTCGCCAGCAATAATCCGCTCCATTGCTTCTGTTGCCTGCGAACGAGACATGTCAGCAGCAGACTTTACCCCCGACCCAACGACAGCAGTCATGAGTCGTTTGAGAGGCCATTCACCAAACTGAGTTGACTTTGGCGTTTGAGACATAAACCTGCTTAATTGGCAGTGAACTAAAGTGGTCTGTTTAGCTGAGAGAAGTCGAAATAGATAGGCACCTCTAATCCACAGCTATATCAATGAACGCGTTAGCTGATGATTGGCGCAATCAACTCGATCCCGTCGATGCGAGTTTGATTGATGAGTATCAGAGCGAGTTCCCGATATGTGAGCGACCATTCGCTCAACTGGGGGATATGTTAGATATCACTGAACACGAGGTACTAGAGCGAGTCAAGCGACTTTATTCACAAGGCATCTTTCGACGGTTTGGTGCAGTATTGAATCCGCCGGTTATTGGGAGTTCGACACTCGCTGCGGTCAAAGCACCGGAATCACGATTCGATGCAATTGCAGAGCATATCAATACGTATCCGCAGGTGAATCACAACTATCGGCGCGAGCATGCATGGAACATGTGGTTCGTTGTCACGGCTGGCTCCCAAGATCGGCGTGATTCGATTCTCACAGAGATCGAATCAAAGATAGACTGCACAGTTATGTCACTTCCGATGCTTACTGACTACTATATCGATTTGGAATTTCCAGTGGTAAATCAAGATACGTTCGCTCGAGAAAGCCTTTCACAAACAACAGTCGATGCAACACGTATCTCTGAGGAGGCCGCTGGTGATTTGCGTTCACTCGAGGTGTCGATATTGCTCGAGATCCAAGATGGATTTCCACTCACACAGACGCCCTACAGAGACATTGCGAAGGCCGTCGGTACAGATACTGAATCAGTGATTCGAGCAATATCACGTCTCTGCTCATCAAGATGTATAAAACGTATCGGCTGTATCGTCAATCACGTCATGACTGGCTTCAGCTCAAACTGTATGATCGTATGGGATGTGCCCGATGGAGAGCTAGACGAACGGGGCGAAGCAGTCGGGAAACTCCCATATGTGACATTGTGCTATCACCGCCCACGTCGACCTGCGTTTAATTGGTCGTATAATCTGTTTACCATGATTCATGGACGCCAGGCTACTGCAGTCGATGAAAAAATCGATGAATTAGCGGCTGAGTATCTACCGTACGAGCATGAGCGGTTATACTCGACAGAAACACTAGAAACAGACCGGTGCAAGGTATGAGGATTTAATCGAAGAGACAACA
>KE356563.1:1167753-1171513 GCA_000416005.1 Haloquadratum sp. J07HQX50
TCTCGCCCACGCAGTTCAAGTTCAAGTTTTGTGTACGCTCGACCCACATATCCAACTTTGTGCGCATCACTTCCTGCAACTCCTGGATACTCATGCTGGATGGCATACCGCTGTGCGCGGCGGTTCCGTAGTCCGCTAAACGCCCACGAGTTGTACGTCTCAATTGCGTCTGGACGGACGTTATCGAGATAGCGTTTCCGAATCCCGTGGCGACTCCGCTGAAATGGGTGGGGGATAATTGCAACCCCACCGCGCTGCCGCACCCATTGAATAGTCGTGTCCATTGGGGCCCCGCGGGGCGGTAACTCAGTGATCCCGATTGCTAACAGGTGACCATTGGCCGTGGAAACCTCCACACCAGGAATCCCGACCAAACCATACAGCGGCGCAAGTTCAGCCGCACGAACTGACTCATGTATTACATCATGGTCAGTCACTACGATACCGTCCAACCCAATCTCAGTCGCCTGTTCAAGAAGTAATTCAGCTGGTTCTTCACCGTCGTAGGAAGCACTGGAATGTACGTGGGGATCGATTCGGATCGTAACTGTCACAGACTCATCTCTCTCGGCAGTATTCAATAAACTATGTGTCGAATCGTGTGACACCTGCATCTGTTGATGACATCCTCCCCGCGGCGGACAGCGGGATTCTCTCGCTGTCATAGATGGCCTCTCCGAAGAGATAACCTGCCAAAAAAAGGCCAGAACAGGACAGCCAGGCAAGAACATGTTCAGGCGACTGCACAGGGCTTGACCCCGAGTGTGTTCACAAATGATAGTCGGATCAAGAGGCTATGTATCTGTGAGGGACACGTTATGAGTATGAGAGAGACGGAAGCACTCGTGTTGCGACCAGCATTTTTGAGATTGAAAAGCTAAGAGTCATTCACTGTGGAGATTGTCGCGAATACACGTCAGATATATACTCACGATAGCACTATCGCAAAGATACCGGTGTTGACAGGACCCAGAAGCGGCGTTTACAAATGTGCTTCAGCAACTTCACTCGCAGCATCATACCCATTCCAAAGAGCTTCGTTCACACGTCCGCGCCCGGCAACCCAGTCACCAGCGATATACAATCCGGCCTGCTGTCCGTACTCTGTCTGATGAGTTTCGATTCCGTTGTTAGGCAGAGCATATCGCCAGCCCTGATCATCAGCCCAGTCGTACTCAAGATACCGGGAATCGTCAAGAAGCGCCGCCAGCTTCTGAGCCGTATCGTCAGCTGCTGTCTCAACAGGGGCATCATAGTGCTCAGTTGACCAATCAGGGCTCATCTGCACGATAAACAGGCTCTCACCGTCAGGGACGTGATTTGTCTTGCATTCTTCGCGTGAGGCCCATCCAATCGGGTGGTTCTTATCTGTGTTTACCAGCGCATACCAGGGATATGATTCACGGAAAGGGTAATGTAAGACAACTGTTCGAACCGTTCGATAGTCGATATCACGAACTGCTGTAATAAGATCCTCTCGATGGGGGTCATTCCACTCACTCTGAGCTAAGATATCTGCAGTCTGTGGAGCAGGTGGTGTGAGGAGTACGACATCAAACGCACCGTATCTTGTTCCTTCAGTATCGGTAATACTCCAGGTATTGTCAGAAGAGATATAAGAAAGCGATTCAATCTGGGTTTGATTCTGGACAGATGCTGTGGTTTCGGCCAGGAGTCGCTTAGCGAGCTGTGTCATCCCGTTTTCCCATGTCCATTTGTATTCCTCTCGACTCTCTCCACTCGATATCTCCTCGTCCTCTTCAAAAGTCCAGACGGGTTTGCCGATGTCAACGAGGCCGTCTGTGCCGAGCGTTGGAATGAGCTCTGTGGTTCGAGCATCGGCATCTTTGATGTAGTTTGCCCCATGGTCGTATCGGCATCCATTCTTCCGACGTGTCGCTGCTCGGCCACATACACCCCGACTTTTTTCGAAGATACGAACCTGTGCGTTCATATCCCTCAGTGCATATGCTGCCCCAGCTCCGGCGACCCCCGCACCGATAATCCCGACCGAGATTGCTGACTCGCCGCCATCTGTGCGTAGGTTCGATTGGAGTCTCTGGTTTCCTGAAGAGGTCATATCCAAATGTTAGGGCGCATGGGTATGAGCGTGATGGGATGTCCCCGATAGATGCCAGAAGATCAGTTCCTGAACTGTCCAGTTACCTGTCTGAGCGACGGTCAGCAGCGACCGAAGACAGAAAATTGGAGATAAGATCGTGACCAACCCCGGTCAGCACTGACTCGGGGTGAAACTGTACGGCCTCGATCGGGTGTTCGCAGTGGCGGATTCCCATCACGAGTTCGGTTGGTGTGTCACCTAATGAATCAACCGCAGTCGCCGAGATATCGAAACAGTCTGGAATCTCTGTTGCAATGAGTGAGTGGTATCGTCCTGCTTCGAATGGATTATCCAGCTCAGTAAATATGCCCTCTCTATCATGGGTAATAGATGAGGACTTGCCATGAATTGGAGCCGGAGCATGTCCGACTTTGCCACCATAGACGTGAACAGCAGCTTCAAGTCCTAAACACACGCCGAGTGTGGGCGTGCGCGTCGAGACTGTCTGTAGAAGTTCGTTCGTTACACCTACATCACGATTGTTTTTTGGATGTCCTGGTCCAGGACTAATAACGAGAGCATCCGGACTATATGCCTCGATTTTATTCACTGAGGCAGTATTTTTGAATACTTCGACGGTAACAGGCTCTCCATCTATGTGTTGCTCAGAGAGATATTCAACGAGATTATATGTGAATGAATCGAAATTATCGATAACACAGACACGAAGACTCACTGTGAGGCTTCCTCCGAAGATTCTGTTTCAGAGAGTGTTCTCAGCGCAGCTAACACACCATCCATTTTCTGCTCAGTCTCGGTATACTCAGCCGCCGGCTCACTATCAGCGACGATCCCCGCACCAGCCTGCACGCGAGTCCGGGGCATGTCTCGACCTGTCTCGACGGTTGCTGTTCGGATCACAATCGCAAAGTCTGCATCACCAGAGAGCGAGAAGTACCCCACACCTCCTCCGTAGACACCTCTGGGGTTTTGCTCTAACTCATCGATGATTTCCATTGCTCTCATCTTTGGCGCTCCGGTGAGGGTGCCAGCCGGGAATGTTGCACGAGTGGCATCAAACACATCGGCATCACTTGCAAGCGTCGCTGTGACTGTTGATTCGATATGTTGAACATGGCTATATTTTAACACATTCATAAATTCCTGGACTCGAACACTGCCAGGTGATGCAACCCGTCGAACATCATTACGGGCCAGATCAACCAACATTGTATGTTCTGAGCGCTCCTTACTATCAGCTAACATTTCACCAGCTAACCGGCGGTCCTCGACTGGGCTACTCCCTCGTGAGCAGGTTCCAGCAATTGGATTCGAGACAATACGGCTACCCTGTACTGAGACTAGCGTCTCAGGGCTTGCCCCAACGATATGCTGATCATCATGCTGAAGCAAGTACATATACGGTGAGGGATTCACATCACGCAAGGCAGCGTAGAGGTCAATTGGGTCGATGGGTCCAATTGCTTCGCGAACACGGGAAATGACGCCTTGGTAGATATCACCATCAAGCACACGCTGTTTTGTTTCGCGCACAGCCGCTTCGTATGCTGATTGATCACCCACATTCTCCTCAAATGAGTCGAATCCGCCCATTTGAGACGTCGAGGCATTCGCAAGTGTGTCAGCAACAGTGGCTGCTTCTGTTGCCAATGTGTCATAGGTTACTCCAGGATCTTG
>KE356563.1:1172669-1173831 GCA_000416005.1 Haloquadratum sp. J07HQX50
TCCGTTGCTGTGGCTGAGGCAATCTGGTCAAGTCGGTCGATCGATACACCTTCAGTGTCAACATAGACAGTTCTCTGTCGATTGATTGCTGTTGCGACAGCTGTCGAAAGCGCAATATTTGATTTTCCAGCGGCTGGGGGACCATAGATTTGAGTCACGGTTCCGCGGTCAAATCCGCCACCTAATACCATGTCAAGCGAATCGCACCCGCTGGAAAGGGCTGATTCCACAGTGATTATTCTGAGAGGTGGGGAAAAAAGCTCCCGATTCAGCTATCTTTCTACGAGGAGAGAATCCCGGCATTTAGGCCGGGAGTGAATCCGACAAAACGGCGACAATCCATCACCGACGCCAGGCCGAATATTTCATGCGGTAAGTAAGTTTGTCTACATAGGCTAAGTATGGCGATCAAGACCACACGTACCTATGTTGGTTCCATCCAGAACCATTAACAGGTTTGTGATGGTATTAACTCGCTCGGAGACTCCGCCTCAAAAATCTGGAACGTCATATGATGGACAGCCGAGCGTATCTGGGAGACACCCGACGAAATACCCGATGCAGCGGCGCTGAAATCGTACGTGGAGAACCAGCCATGCTGGAAAGATTTGAACGTGCGATCCAGTCAGAAAGTCATCGAAGAACTCTCTGACGCTCTCCAGTTGTGGCTCGGTCTGCGCCACAAGTTTGACAAGGCGAATTCGCCGGCTATCGTAAACACGGCAACACCCGACCACATAGTATGGTCATGCTCAAGCAAGACGGGTTCAAATACGAGCCTGAGAACGACCGTGTCCTGCTCCCGAAAAGGTCGAAGCTGAAAGAACACTTCTCGAATTTCCAACTCTGCGAGTACCAGACCCGGCCAGACGTTGACTTCTCGGAGGTCAATACGACCCAGAACGTTCGTGCCGCCTGGAACAGCGACAAGTGGGAACTCCACTTCGTCTGTAAAGTCGAACTCGAAACAGCGGATTCGGCTGGCGGCAGCGTTGCAGGGATCGACCTCGGTATCACAACTATCGCAACGGTCGCGTTCCCCGACGAATGCGTTCTGTACCCCGGCAACTCGCTCAAAGAAGACAAACACTACTTCACACGTGTCAAGCACGACATCAAAGGGGGAACGGACCGTCAGCGCAGTCGAGATGGCCACGCGAGA
>KE356563.1:1173851-1179032 GCA_000416005.1 Haloquadratum sp. J07HQX50
CGACAGCAAGGCCGCTACCGGCAGCGACAACCGCGGCTGTCGTTGACACATTTATTGTATCGTATGCATCACCACCGGTTCCACAGGTGTCAACGAGCGGTGATTGACTTGGTGAAATCGTTCGTGCAGCATCACGCATTCCGTGGGCAAACCCGGCAATTTCACTTTCGGTTTCACCCTTTGCGCGGAGAGCAGCTAACAGCCCTCCAATTTGAGCGTCTGTTGCCTCCTCAAAGATACGATCAGCCGCCTCACGAGCCTCTGCGTATGAGAGATCCTCACCATCAGTTGCCTGCGCAATGTAATCCTGGAGTGTCATCGTGCTCACCAATGTACGAATCCGTGTTATAATGAACAAATCAGTTCATTAGTATAAGCATATCGAAGCTTAATACTGGGTGGCAATCTGACCGGCGTGCATATACGAACTCGCAGTTACAGTGCGTGGGACGCCAGTGTGGGTGTTAGTGTTCCGTCTTAAATAAAGAAAAGAGAATCACATTGCCAACAAGTGTGAAAACACGAATGCTCTCGTGGGCTCTCAGCCTCTCTTCATGTCGAAACATAGAAACGAAAGGTTCAATTACACTCCGCCAGCAAAATATCGTACGCAATTAATTGGGTTGGTAGTCTAGTCTGGTTATGACACCTCCTTGACATGGAGGAGATCGGCAGTTCAAATCTGCCCTAACCCATCCTACAGTTCTACTCTATTTGTCATGAGAAGCGCCAGACTCAGTCGAAGAGTAGATAATACGACGGCCGTTGTGACCGAAGTGGCTAGCCGTTTATTATCGACTCACCCGTTAGAAATCAGTTTTACTGCCACTTTCTGTAATGGACTGCTCGCTATCCTCTGAAGAGACGGACAACCTCATCAGAAATATCCGCCCGAACAGCAACAACATACCGTGACTCAGGTCTTAACACCATTTCTGGGCCAGGTAGCTGATTATCATCGCGCCCAGCGACAACCAGAGCACCGCGTGGGAATGAAACTTCCTGAAGCTCTCGGTCCGCCACGGGAGCGTCTGTCGAGACAGTGAATTCAACTAATGTAAGATCCTCAGTTACCTCACTCACAGTCTGAACGCCTGCGCCTGCAACATGCATGATCTCATTAACCGCAGCGTTGCCCGCAAGCCTCTCAGGATATACGACCTCATCAACGAGTCCATCGTACTCATCAACGTTGCCATGATCGATTCTGGCCACAGTCCCAATATCTGGCTGTATTTGTTTTGCCATCGTACAGATGCCGACGTTAGTCATCGCCCCGTAGTCGGTCAGCGCTGCGATAATATTACTTCGGTCAAGTCCAGCCTGCTGCAGGATTGATCGTCGTCCACCATCACCCTGAATGACAGTCGCGTTGTACTGGTCGCTGAGAAATTCAACTCGGGTTGGGTCTTTTTCAATGATGACAACATCATGTCCACGGTCGGAAAGCTGTTGAGCAGCGTGATGGCCAACTTCTTTGCCGCCAACAATAATCGCCCTCATATCAGAACTTGTACTCATGAATCTGCTTAGAATTGAATGCTCCATCTGTAAGTAATTGCCACAATCAACAGTATATTACATTATCATTGATATCTGCCCCTTGTCTTTGAGTAGAGGACTACGGTACCACACCGCTGGTCTGGGGTTTGCAGTCCACCGTCTCTGGCCAAGGGAGGGTCATGAGGAGATGTCATGAACGGAGACCTCAGGCCGTGCCAATCGGTGGGACTGTCATTGCTATCCGGGGCAGGTGCGGATCTTCACTGTTTTATTCACAATTCATCAGACTCGTGTTTTATCCTTACTATGGGTAGTTGGTGCACGTATTGAGCGTTGAGAATTACTGTGCGAGAAGAAAATGTAATACGGGTCTATTTATATTGTTCATATGTCTAATCGTGAGCAAATCACAAGTTCGTAATCAGTTTTCAGAGCCTGGCATATGAGTGGTCACGACCAACGAGAACCGGAGGCAGAGCTCGGTCTCTTAGATGCGACGATGATCGGAATGGGTGCCATGATTGGTGCTGGCATCTTTGTTCTTACCGGCCTTGCAGCAGAAATATCTGGACCAGCAGCGCTTCTGGTGTTCATGCTTAATGGAGTCGTAACTGCTTTTACTGGCCTTTCATACGCTGAGCTTGCATCAGCTATTCCAAAGAGCGGCGGCGGATATGCATTTGTTCGAGAAATATTCGACGACTTCGGGTCGTTCATTATGGGATGGATGCTCTGGTTCGCCTACATGATTGCTGGAGCTCTCTATGCACTTGGATTCGCGCCAAACTTTCTTGAGTTATTGCACGTGTATGGAGTCGTGGCTCCGCCGGATCAGGTTAGCGCAGTTGTACTTCCAATTATTGGTGTTGGTCTTCCGGCGAATTTCGCACTTGCATTCATCGCAGTCGCAGGCATAGTTTTACTGAATGCTGCCTCAACAGCCGCTAGTGGAAGTGTCGAAACGATCTTTACTTTTATTAAGGTCTCAATACTGGTCGTGTTCGTTGCCTTTGGCTTCCTGTCAGCAGGTGGCGGCGGCGAAACCAGTTTCACTTTTCAAAACTTTGACCCACTGTTTGCTGAAGGGAATGGTGCATTCAGTATTCTCCCTGCGATGGGGCTTACGTTCATTGCGTTTGAGGGATACGATCTCATCACAACCGTTACCGAAGAGGTAGAAAACCCACGTGAGAACATTCCGAAAGCCATCTTCGTGAGTTTAGCCGTTACAGTGGTTGTCTATCTACTTGTCGTGACCGTGGCAATCGGCACACTCGGGGCTAGCGAGTTGGCAGCAGCTGGTGAAGCCGGCATAGCAACAGCGGCAACCTCATTCATGCCAACTGGAGTTCCAATAATTCAGAACGGGGGTGCCCTCATCGTTTTCGGAGCTGTGTTCTCGACGATTACTGCACTAAATGCAGTGGTCATTGCATCATCCCGAGTAGCATTTTCAATGGGCCGCGAGGGACAACTACTCCCATCAATCGGAAAAATTCACTACCGATTTGGAACGCCGCTTGCAGCAGTGTTATTGAGTGCGGTAGTGATGCTTGGATCAGTCGTCCTTCCGACTCAGAGTGCAGGGAACATGTCGAGTCTGTTCTTCTTGCTGTCGTTTATCGTGGTTAATGTTGCAGTGATTCGGCTGCGCCGAGAGCGACCGGACATGAACCGTCCTTACGAGATACCATACTATCCGATTCCTCCAATATTAGCAATTATATTGAATGCAGGGCTTGCAATCGTCTTAATCAACTTCTTGATACAGACGGATCAGCTCGCATTGATTTTAAGTATCAGCTGGCTAGCTATAGGCGGTGTAATGTATGTTGTTCTCAACCGATTCCGCAACCGAGGAACAGCAGATACAACTGACGCTGATATTGCTCAGCCAGTGGCAGAGTCTCCTGATAATGATTAAACACAGGCAATGATAGGGTAGGTAAGGTAGGTGGGTGATGGGTTTTGTTGTGCAGCGCTCGTTTCAATATTGATTAAGATTTGATCGACTTCAGCCAATGAATAAAGTGATTTGGTATGTTTGTCTCCCCCGTATGGCTGTGGTCCTGGCCAAGTCAATGAGGTCCTATCGGAATCTGTGTCACTGCCGTGCGAACTGCCGTTGGCTCGCCGCCTCTTGTAGTTCGGGGCCGGTGTCTTATCCATCTAGCATATACAAGCCCTGTGGGCAGCAACAAACCGATGTGGCAGAAGTCCAGGGTGGCCGCCGTGCGTGTTTGACCTCCGACTGAGAGCCAAAGTATGCGCCTTCTATTGAGGACGAAGTTTCAAGACTATTGGTGAAATATGTTGATGTTAGAGGTATTCTCACCATGGACATTACTGAGATCGTTGCATCTGAATATGTGGAAGTGAATGCCAGCGAGCGACTTGGCAAGATTCGATCCATCTTTGAGCGTGAAAACCCTCGAGGGTTGCTGGTAACCGATAATGGAGAGTATGTTGGGGTTATTGGCGAAAAGCAACTCGTTCGTTCACGGATGGGGGATGATACGAAGGCCTCAGTCGTGACAAAGACTGCCCCGCAAATCGATAATCATGAAGATATTCGCGAAGCCGCTCGGATGCTGGTTGAGGGCGATGTCTCTGTGGCTCCAGTGTTTAGTGGCGAAAAACTTGAGGGGATTATCACAGGTGACCGGATTCTCGATGCAGTGCTCGAGAATTTAGATGCGATTTCAGTTGCTGATATCTCGACCGAAAATATTGTAACGATCAAAGATCAATCCCGCGTCGGTCAGGCGATTAATCGACTCCGCGAACATGGTATCTCCCGATTACCGGTCGTTGATGAGACTGAGTCATTAACTGGCATCGTCACCACTCATGATATCGTTGAGTTCGTCGTTCGTGATGACACACGGCAAGGTCGCGGTGATCGCCGGGGTGATATCGATCGGATGCTTGACTTACCAGTGTATGATCTGATGTCCGACCCAGTCATCACAGCAGACCCATCAGAGACAGTGCAGTCAGCTGTCGAACGTATGTTTGAAAACAATATTTCTGGGTTAGTCGTGAGCTCTGAGGCAGCGCCAATCGAAGGGGTGTTGACGAAAACAGATGTTCTACGCGCGCTTACGTTCACTGAGGAGGAATCGATGGACGTGCAAATAACGAATATAGATCTCTTAGAAACATTAACTCGCAGAGAGATAGTTGAGTCGATTACGAATGTGGTTGACAAATATCAGGAAATGCAGGTGCTGCACGCTCATGTTCGTCTTCATGAACACAAAGAGAAGCTTCGCGGCACACCATTGATGCAATGTCAGGTTCGCCTCAGAACTAGTTTAGGCCAAGTCGCTGGGAGTGGCGAGGGATACGGTTCAGAGCAGGCTTTCCACGTAGCGTTAGATAAACTCGAGCGGAATGTGCTCGAAATGAAAGGCGTAAATGCCGATGAAGAGTACCGCGGTCAGCTGATTAGAAAATTAGGTGATATTTGAGGTTCGGTTCGCACACAGTGAGATTATGTTACCTTTTTTATTTCCGACTGCACCAATTGTTTGTCTCGCCCATTGTGTGATTTATTGAACGTCTTTTTGTTCGATTGAGAGAGCGGACGGTGGGTCATATAAGATGGAAACCAGACTGACCAATTACACAGTTCAGTCAGATATCTGCTGGTTCGATTCCTGATGCGGTGATTTT
>KE356563.1:1181061-1183538 GCA_000416005.1 Haloquadratum sp. J07HQX50
CGGAGTTAATCGGGAACACGGATTGTAACGGAGCAGAGAATATGCGCCAGAAGATAACTCCGAGTCCTCACGGAGAGGATAGGAGTAGCGGCTGTGTGGCACAGCCATCGATACACTTGTTCGACTGCGAGAACAGGACGTTTCATGTGAGAGAACAGGTCGTGTCGTAGACCGGAAAATATCCCACTTGCGGTACGGAGAGCCTCGCTGTTTACAACGAGAAGGATGTTACATTAGTGTTATTCGCTCGGTCAATGTCGCCGGGAGTCACAGGCTCAACAATTCAGTGCTCAGGTTCGGAAAATATGAGCGCTGTCATTGCTCTGATGTCACAGTGTCACGAGCAACATCTTCTGCGTGATTCATCACCTCCTTGACCGGCCGCTCAGTGGCTGATGCAACGGCCTGGGCAGCATCAAACTCTGCACTCAGATGAAGCACAGTCCCTCTGCTATTTCGAGCGATTTTAACTGGGACATCGTAGCTGGTCTCATTCATCTGAATTGAGACTGATTCGATTGCTCGCTGCGCTCGCCACCGATGGGCCACGCGGTGTTCGCGAATTCCGAGTGTGCCGGTTTCGCGAGCCAACCGGTCTGCGACCTGAGCCGCATCTGCCGGCTTGACCACCACCTTGATCAGGTGCCCAGGTCGGGACTTCTTCATCGTCGTTGGGATTATACTGACATCGCGCGCGCCAACAGACTGAAGACTCTCGTGAAGACTCCCAAGCAGTTCAGGTGAGACATCGTCGACGTTTGTTTCGAGAACAGTGATTGATTCACGCTCAAGGCGCCCAGTTGGCTCACCAATCAGTGCACGCAATGCATTTGGATGCGACTCAAACACTGCGTCTCCGGCACCATATCCGCTGGCATTGAGATGCATTGGCGGGATTGTATCAGTGCCTTGGGCGAAGTATGCAAGGAGCGCAGCCCCTGTGGGGGTCAATAGTTCTGCACTAACTGGGCCACCTGTGAGCGACCAGTCAGCTGATTGCGCAATCTCGATGACCGCTGGAGCTGGAATTGGGTATGTTCCGTGAGTCATCTCTTTTTGTCCACCACCGACTGCCACGGGTGTCGTATAGACGCCCTCAACGTCGAGATCTTCAATTAAGAGCACGGTCCCGACGATATCGGCAATCGCGTCATCAGCACCAACTTCATGGAACTGAGTTGATTTAAGATTGGTCTGATGAATCGTTGATTCGGCCTCACCAAGTATCTGAAAGACAGCCTGTGCAGCGTGACGAGTAGACTCCGTGACCTGCATCTCATCGAGGAGTGTTTGAACCTCTGGATAGCTTCGGTGTGGCCCTGTGTGTTCTGCTGAGTTGTGTGTGTGCACATGATCCTCTGAGTGCTCGTGGGCTTCTTGGGAGTTAGCGTGTTCTGCGGCTTCATCGGTCACTGTGGTGTCCGACTCTGCTCTGGTGATAGAGACACTAGTCGCGCCAATGCCATTTGTTCGAACTGCCTCATGCTCGTATCGAAGCGAAAGCGCCTGTTCTACCGGTTTCAGCGCTGCTGGATCAGCCCCTGCATCGAGGAGGCTGCCCAGAATCATGTCACCGCTTGCCCCCATTCGCCCATCAAAAATTAGGATTGGCATGCTCTAATCTTCTGTGTCGAATGCATAGATTGTGTCGTTGTGTCGAATATGGCGTCAATGATTAGTAGCTTCCCGCAAAATTATATATATCACATGTCGAGAGGCACACAGGCGCTGTCGGCTCTCGCTATGAGTGATTACATGCATCACGAACCTGATCATATCCGCTCAGGAAAGGTAAGGTACCTACACAACAATGAATGAAGTCCAACTCGAAGTGGCAAAGGCGTATCCGAACGACTCTGGTCGTGGCATTGCCCGGCTGGATCCAGACACACTCTTACATCTCAAACTCTCCCCTGGAGATATCATTGAGATTGAAGGAGCCGAAACGACAGCAGCGAAGGTCTGGCGAGCAGATAGGCAGGACTGGAACACAGACACCGTCCGTGTTGATGGTTTTACCCGACAAAACGCTGACGTGAGTATCGGTGAGCGAGTGACGATTCGGAAAGCCGAGACGACGAAAGCGAACACACTGGTTTTAGCTCCGCCCGAGGAAGCGAGCGTTCAATTCGGGTCAGACGCTGCGGGGATGGTTAAGCGTCAAATCCTCAAGCGACCAGTCGTTGAACGCGATATCGTACCGGTTATGTCATCAACAAATCATCCGTTTATGCGATCACCGGGGCAGGCGATTCCACTGATCGCAGTCGATACAAAGCCAGATGGGGTCTGTCTCGTCACCGAAGATACCGATGTTGAACTCCGCGAGGAGCCAATCTCAGGATTTGAGAAGACAGGCGGTGGCATCACGTATGAAGATATTGGTGGGCTAAAAAACGAAATCCAGCGCGTTCGTGAGATGGTTGAGTTGCCGATGAAACACCCACAGATATTCAAGAAGTTGGGAATTGAACCAC
>KE356563.1:1183558-1184762 GCA_000416005.1 Haloquadratum sp. J07HQX50
TTCTATATGAAGGGTGGTGAAAAGCAGCGGTTTGGGGTGAGTGAGCTCCACTCGTGGGCGTTCAACCGGTTCACCGGCCTTCTCGAATACAAAGCCGGGATGGAAGCCATCACGGTTGAAAAGGTGTCTGAGCGGGCTACCTCGAAGTCGTGTTCGTGCTGTGGTCGGGAACGAAAGGCAAACCGTGTTGAACGCGGACTGTATGTCTGCGATGAGTGCGGTACAGTGGCGAACGCAGATGTGAACGGTGCTGAGAACATTCGACAGAAAGTATCTCCGAGTTCACCGAATCTGTCGGTGAATAGGAGTAACGGCTGGCTGGCACAGCCATCGACGTACCTGTTCGATTCAGGGAGCGGATGCTTTGCACCGCGAGAACAGGCTACGTCGTAAACCACAATATCCCAACCCAGCGGTGTGGTGCCGTGGGAATCCTCGTGCTTCAGCGCGGGGAGGATCTCAATGCCTCAGTTCTGAACAAGTTTCCTGGGTAAATGAGCAATATTGAAATTGTGGGTCAAAAATGGACAGAGATTAGAGAATTAATATTGGGCCGTCGGGCGCATTCCGTCTCCTTCTGACTCCTGATAGTCATTCTGAATTGAAAAAACAATCGTGTTGTGTCGGATCTCTCCGGTTATGTATACAGTCAATTACTAAATACGCTCCGTCCGATGAAATAAATCATGTGGGGCACTTGGAATGATTGGAATGGAACAACTGTCGTGTGTGTTGCCTGCGGAACGTCCGTCACACGGTCAGAAGCACGCGAATATGATAAAGAGGGGAACAGATGGGAGCGTCAGGAGAAACAGTTTGAGCATCTATGTAAGGAATGCTACCGTGGGCTATGTCATCAGCCACGCGACGATCTTGAGGCACTGTTAATGGAGATCGAGAGCGCAGGGCAAACCGAATCAGAGTTCCTCTCAGCATACTTCGAGTTGGTATGCGAGCGATATAGCTCAGTGAATGAGCGAGAGACGGATTGACGTCCTCTTGACACAATGGGTTTCGAAAACTACGATACAGGTTGCGCGTTTTTTGAATTCGACTCTTTACTTTACTCTACTCCAGTCACTCAGCGAGGAGTAGGTGATGACCGTGCTATGCGCTCACCATCAGGTTCGATTTGAGTCATTTTTCATGAGAGAACTGCTCTCGGTATAACTATAACCAGTCTTATTTCCAGCGCAAGAGCTGT
>KE356563.1:1188457-1194497 GCA_000416005.1 Haloquadratum sp. J07HQX50
GATGTTCAAGCGGAAATCGAGACTGAGATCGATGATCGACGTGACCTGCGGGATCTGACAACATGGACGACTGATCCTGTGGATGCGCAAGATTTCGATGATGCATTGAGCATTGAGGAAGATGAAGAAAGCTACACGCTGTGGGTACACATCGCTGATGTAAGCCACTATGTTCATCCAGACTCTGAAATGTGGGCGGAGACTGTCGAACGAGGGAATACTGTATATCTACCAGGATACACCATCCATATGTTACCACCAATTCTCGCAGAGACGGTCTGCTCATTGGTGCCAAACGAAGACCGGTTAGCACACACTGTCGAGATGGAGATAGGCAAGGACAGCCTCTCGTTTGATGAGATACAGATATATAAATCTGTGATTCACTCTGATGCGAGGCTTACGTATACCGAATGTGAACAGATGCTCAATGATCCCGAATCAGCCCTCCACGCTGAAAATACGCGCGTGTATGAGCTTGCTGAGCAATTGCATGAACAGCGGAAGGCAGATGGGTCGTTAGTCCTCAATCCGGCGCGTGACCGGGCTCACACGATCATCGAAGAGTGTATGCTCAAGGCTAATAAAGCCGTCACGCACGAACTGATGTGGAACCGTGGAGTCGAAGCAATGTACCGCGTTCACCCTCAGCCTACCCCACAACAATGGGACGAAGCGCTACGCGAGATTACAGAGCTTGATGGTGTTGACATCTCCGCTGCATCGTGGGATGACCCACGTAAAGCGGTCAATTCTGCACTTGAAAATTCGGCCGAGCGAGCGTTGAACAAAATTCAAAAAGCCGTGCTCAAAGTCATGCCTCGGGCGAAATATATGAATGACCCATTCGGTGGACACTACGCACTGAATTTTGATATCTATGGACACTTCACCTCACCGATCCGACGACTGTCAGATCTGATCAATCATTGGATTGTTCACGAGAACGATGTTCCGGAGGATTTAATCGCGCTTTGCGATCAAGCCTCGAGTCGGCAAAAAGATGCTGAAACCGCCGAGCGATTGTACAAGCAGTTCCTTGAGGAGAATGGGCTGGATCCATACGCTGTGAACAATCGAGGTGTCGTGACGGTTGATGACGATGGGGTGACAGTCAATCGTGAGGGTCTTCCCCCAGAGGCTCACCGGTCTTGACTAATGCTTATGAGTGAATAGCAGCGTTTCATCGTTATGTGTGGTCACGCAGAGATCTAACAGCATACTCAGTTCAAGACTATTATACTCATCCCTGCAGATAACGAGATCGTCAAATGGATCATCACAAGCAGGACATGCAATAGCCACAGTATTTCGATACGTCGTCACACCGGCAGCCGATTCATGTGGTGTCAGCGAGGTTGTGAGATGTTCGTACTCTGAGTCGTCCATTACTGACATGCAAGGCACAACCGTTGATAATTCTATCTCCCGTGTTTGCCGGGTCTCTTAAGCATACAGATTCTTGACCTGAATAACTGTTAAAGGTGTTAGACAAGAATTAGCACATGAATGGCCGAAAAGGAACCTCTCAACCGACGTCGATTTTTACAGGCAACTGGGGTAGCAGCAACGGTCGGCATTGCAGGGTGCTCACAAGGAGGATCTGAAGATACGACCGAGACGAGTGGTCCGACAGGGACAGAGATATCTGCTGAGTCAGTTGAAGCATACCCATACTCGCCTGGTGAAAATGATGTCCAGTCAGCCCAGCAGGTGATGGAAGCTGCCGGATATGGCCCGGATAATCGATTTGAATTGAGTTGGCTGCAGTATCAAAGCTCCACATGGGAAGAAATTGCAAATACCATCAGAGCACGACTTGAGTCGGCCTATATTGATATGTCGATTTCGCAGGCTGACTTTGGGTCGCTCTTGAGCCAGACTGAGAAGGGGAGTCACGAAGCATTTACACTCGGATGGATTGCAGATTATCCAGCACCCCGGAACTTTCTTCAACTCGTTGACCCAGCAAATACGATCTACGATGCAGAGGGAGCGACACCGAATGGAGCACGTCTATTTTGGGACAAAAATGCAAGTGAGGATAACTCTGTCAGAGCGGTCTTATCAGAGGAATTTGACCGCATCCAGAATAACCCTGAAGGAACTGAAAGCGCAAAACAGATTCGCGATGAAGCCGTGTTGAATATCGAAGAGGCCATTTGGGCTTCTGCAGCACTATTACCGGTCTATCATGGTGTTAGCGATGCATTCTGGTACGACCGAGTTTCGTACGACCCACCAAGAGGTATGGGCGGGTCACGGGCAAAAGCGAATGTCTCTGTGGAGGAGTTAGCAGGGAAGTCACGACTACAGGGAATCTCGGCGACATTCAATTCGCTTGACCCGGTTGCTTCCGGCAATACGGCATCCGGTGGAAAAGTCATGAACATGTTCGATGCGCCGATGAACTATCCAAATGGTACGATCGAAGTTGAGAGTCTGTTGATAGAAGATTATACCGTTAGTGAGGACTTGACTGAATATGAGTTTACACTGAAGCAAGGGATGCAGTTCCACGGTGACTATGGGGAGGTGACAGCTGCGGATATGGTATATTCGATTCGCCGTCTCGTTGAATCAAACAATTCGACAAACTCATACTTTACAAATTCAGTCTTGAATATTGAACGAGAAGTCGATGAGGATGGAAATGTAGTTCCGGGCTCTGTCGGTGTCGAGCAGACT
This sequence comes from Haloquadratum sp. J07HQX50, assembly GCA_000416005.1. Taxonomy (GTDB): domain Archaea; phylum Halobacteriota; class Halobacteria; order Halobacteriales; family Haloferacaceae; genus Haloquadratum. Next base: position 1,191,146 of record KE356563.1, read on the forward strand.
GGTGATTACAGTTTTACACTCAAACTACAGCAGCCGTTTAGCAATGCACTTTCGGTACTGGCATACTCTGCGTTCTCGGTCGTGCCTGAGGGAATCGTTGGCGATATTGAGGGATATGAAGGAGACATGGAGTGGGAGGATTTTTCCACAAACCCCATTGGGTCAGGGCCTTTCGAATTTGTTCGATGGGATCCAGGTAACGGCGGGTCCTTCCGTGTTGACCGGTTTGATGAGTATCATGGAGATGTCGCATCGATTGAAGGAATCGACGCACAGATCATTACCGACGAGACGGCAGCGTTCAACGCATTTCTGAACGAGAATGCTGATATAGCAGGTATTCCAACGTCCAAATTTGAGCCTGAGAAGGTATCGCTTGAGTCGACTGACGGGGCACAAGAGCGAGGGACGTATGGTCAATTAGAGAACGAAAAGACAATAAACATGTCACGAACACCCACCATTGACACCTTTTATATTGGGTTCAATATGAGGAAAGTTCCAAAGCCAGTGAGACAGGCAATGGCGTATGTGATGAACCGTCCATCGTTTGTCGAGAGTGTGTTCAAGGGCCGTGGGGAACCAGCATATCATCTCACACCAAAGCAAGTGTTCCCGGGTGGAGCTGATAGCTATATCCAACATTGGCAGGGGAACGAATAAATCATACAGGAGATTTCTTTACATGCCCGCACAGCAACCCGTCTATCAACGTAGCCGTGTTATGCACTATTACTGTCCGAACAATCTGTGAACCGAGCACTCTACATTGTTAAGCGGATTATCTTAGCCATTCCAGTCGTTCTGTTTGGCCTGACGCTCACGTTTATCATTATGTATCGTGGACCGATCGATCCAGTGCTGTCAATTCTTGGACAGGATGCAAATCCTGAGGCAGCAAGGCAGCTCCGGATTGCATTAGGGATAGCAAGACCAGATGGAACTCGAATTCCGCTTTGGGAACAGTATGGATTAATGCTCCGTGATATAATAACGCTACAGTTTGGTCAGTCGTGGATCGTTCAACGCGGCGTGTCAGTGACCACAGTTATTGCTGGCCGGCTTGCACCGACACTGTGGCTTGGGTTTTGGTCAGTCATGGTCGCGCTCATTATCGGAATCCCCGTTGGTCTCTATGCAGGATTGAAGGCCAACTCCTGGGGGGACTATCTCGCTTCTGGAGGAGGGATTATTTGGCGAGCCATGCCAAATTTCTGGCTTGCAGTGATGATTGCCGGTAGCCTTTCCGCAGGCGGTATCCTCTCGTGGTATCGTGGGTTCTGGCTCGACACCGATGTGATCGGAACACCGGATGCGGTCAACAATCTCTTTCAAATGACACCCATATTCGACGGAATTCCAATCGTCAATGCGATTATCATCCCAGTGCCGGAGGTGCAGAATATGCTGGTCGCATTCAAGTGGATTCTTCCTGCTGCACTTGTACTTGGGTCGGCATCGATGGGGAACGAAATTCGGATCGGACGAACAGCCGTTCTCGAGAGTATTAACGCAAAGTACGTTGAGACAGCGCGTGCAAAGGGATGCTCTTCTAAGCGTATTATTATCAAACATGTCGGCCGAAATGCGGTCGTCCCGCTACTCCCGGTTATTATGGGTGAGTTTTATCTCTTGATCGGAGGGTCAGTTCTCGTCGAACAAATATTCAGTATTAATGGCCTCGGAAATCTGTTCTTTCGAGCAGTTCTTGGCCCTGATATTCCAGTTGTCATGGCATTAGTAACTATCTTCATTCTTATTCAGGTCTCGTTTAATATCATTCAAGATATTCTCTATACGTACATTGACCCGCGAATTACTCTCGAGGAGGCAAGCCGATAAGAATGTGTGCTACTTACACGCCTGAGCAAGTTGATGAATATGAGCAAGAAGAACTGAGTTCAATCTCTGATCGATTGAGTGCAAACCCACAGCCAGCACTTCGATGGGCAACAGTCATGACGGCACTCGTGGGAGTTCAATTTGGGGCATTCATCGGTGGGGTTCTCACTCTCATCGATGCAGCAGTTATTGCCATTACAGCACTGGTCGAGATTGCCGTGGGACTCATCTCGTCACCACTCGCCTCGGCAGTCGTTGACTTACAACGAATCGTCTCGGGAGCAATTGGCGAACTTCGAGATACAGCAGGATCGTTACCGACGCTACTCAGTCGTGAGACGATTCCGAATCAGGGATATCTTCAGTCCGCTGATGGACCGTGGACAGGGACGTTCATGGGCGTTGAACCTGCGATTGCGTGGGCCTTGCGTGCCATATTAATTGTTGGATACTCATTCGGTGTCCTCTACTGGCTATTTTATGGCTGGCAGGTGTTCAGAACACACTACCGACGGGCTTCATGGACACCGACAGACGATGTTATCGCACGATTACGCGGCCACCGATGGGGACAATTCGGGATTTTCGTCCTCATTTTGTTTCTTACAATGGCAGTGTTCGGACCAGCACTCGGTCCAACGACAGTTGAGCAAAATATACAATCACCCTACAGCGCTCAGATGCAGTATTTTGATGCTGAGGATGGAACGGTGAAAACCATCGCACCAGGAGACGCAAACTTCGAATCGAAGTCAAAAGGCTCAGCCGATCAGAATGTTGGTGTCATGCAGTATGATGCATATAATCGATTTCACCCGTTCGGGACACTCCCAAATGGTCGTGACCTATTCACGTTTATGATGGGTGGTGCACGAATCACGCTCATCGTCGCAGGATTGGCTATCGGATTGGGGACGCTCATTGCAGCTTCGTTGGCACTTATTTCTGCGTACTACAGAGGACGCATCGACCTCGGGATTCTAACCACAGCTGATGGAGTCATATCTATTCCAAAGCTTTTGCTTCTCATCATGATTAGTGCTGTGTTCGCCGATCATTGGATTGCGCAGGCACTCGATGGAGGGCTATTGCTGGCGCTGATTTTCGCTTTCACCGGATGGCCGTTCCTCTGGCGAGCGATTCGTGGGCCAGCATTCCAGGTTGCACAAGAGGCGTGGGTCGACGCTGCAAAGAGTTTCGGCCAGCCACCTCGGACAATAATGCGTCGACATATGCTACCATACCTGACAGGATATCTCTTAGTGTATGCCTCGCTCTCGACAGGTGGTATTATTATTGGGCTTGCTGCACTCTCGTTTTTGGGTAATGGGCTTGGGATTACACCACCGACACCCGCATGGGGCCGGGCCGTCTCGTTAGGACAGAGTTACGTTGCCAGCCGTAGCTGGCACATTTCGCTTATTCCCGGGCTAATGATTGTTATCTTGGTAACGGGACTCAACGCCTTTGGGGATGGTCTCCGGGATGCGATCGACCCAGAGAGTGAGGG
>KE356563.1:1194517-1195859 GCA_000416005.1 Haloquadratum sp. J07HQX50
AGACCGAGCGTGAAACTATCCGAGCAGTTGATGGGGTCAGCTTCAAAATCTCTCGTGGCGAAACTGTTGGCTTAGTCGGTGAGTCAGGATCTGGAAAGAGTGTGACTGCTCGATCAATCATGGGGCTTATCGAATCGCCAGGGTCGATTCAGCCTCATTCATCGATTCGATTTAACGGAACAGAGTTGACCGGACTCGATGAGGCTGCGTATAATGAGATCCGCGGATCTGGTATTGGGATGATATTTCAAGATCCACAACAGTCACTAAACCCAGTTTATACCGTTGGAAATCAGATTACGGAGGCGCTCAGCATCAATCGAGGTATTCGAGGAGCCGAAGCAACGAAACGTGCAAGAGAGTTGCTTGAGGCAGTCGCAATTCCCGACGCGTCGCGGCGATTAAACGAGTATCCCCACGAGTTCTCTGGGGGAATGCGTCAGCGGGCCGTCATTGCGATGATGCTCGCCTGTGACCCCGAATTCCTCATCTGCGATGAACCGACGACTGCGCTCGATGTCACAATTCAAGCACAAATTCTCGATTTACTTGAAGACCTCAAATCAGATCGAGAGTTGTCGATTCTATTTATTACCCATGACATGGGCGTCATCGCAGAAATCGCCGACAGGGTCAACGTTATGTATGCAGGTGAAATCGTTGAGCGTGCTCCTGTCAAGGAGTTGTTCTCGAATCCAGCACACCCCTATACGCGAGGACTTCTGTCTGCAGTTCCGAGAACAACTGAGACAGGAAGCGCCCTGGAGACCATCGAAGGAGAAGTCCCAACCCCACATACCGAGCCAACAGACTGCCGATTTGCTCCTCGCTGTCCGAAAGTATTCGATGCTTGTGAAGAGGTTCATCCGCAACATGTCGACGTCGGGGATGGAAAAAATCACACCGCCTCGTGTCTTTTGTATCCCGAAGAGCACACAGAGTCAGACCGAATTAATATTCACGAAGAGGTCCACGAAGATGCGTAGTGCACGGTCACGACCAACAGAGAGCAACGTCGAAACGCTCATTCACGTCGATGGATTGCGGACCTATTACGGAGGCGAAGGAGTGCTTGCTGATGCGCCTGTCAAGGCCGTTGATGGCGTTGATTTCGAGATTCGGAGAGGCGAAACATTTGGGCTAGTCGGTGAATCAGGGTCAGGAAAAACGACGCTTGGCCGAACGCTGCTGAAACTTGAGGCGGCGACTAAGGGCTCGATTGTCTATGATGGGACAGACATTACAAGCCTGTCTGGGTCGTCGCTCACAGAGTGGCGTCAGAATGCTCAGATTGTGTTTCAAGACCCTGAGTCAAGCCTCAACGATCGTCTGACTGTCGGAG
>KE356563.1:1196428-1199946 GCA_000416005.1 Haloquadratum sp. J07HQX50
AGCCTCTCTGACCGGTTTCGACGGCGCGTTGGTCTATATCAACCAACAGCGGGATTTGATGCAAGTATCGACGCCATTCGCGGTGATGTCAGCCTACCTGAGTCAGTCACTGAAACAATCGAATCAGCTCTTGCTACCGCCCGGGCAGGCTATCACCAACAAGCCGTCAGAAAGCTTGAGGAGACATTCAGTGGGATTTGTGAGAACGAGGTCCCAACGACCCATGCTCAAGATGATGAGACGCATGAAAGTAGGTGTCATCGGCATCGCGACACATATAGATCAGTGCAGACTGTGATCAATGAGCGATTTAATCACCGCTAATCAGGGGCGAGCATGGGGTGAGTTCCTCTTTTGGGTGAGTTTCGTTAGCGGGTTCGTCATCTTCGGCGCAGGGACTATTGCTTTGATTAGTGGTGGGGGTCTTCTTCAGCTCAAGTACTTCCTGTTTGGGATTGGGTTGATACTGTTTGGAATCGGGTCCTTTGGCATTCAACCACCGCCACCCAAACAAAGCCGCAAGAGTCGACAGTTGCGGTCTTTCAGTTTACAGAGCACGGATACATATCGCGCAGAGCGAATCCTCCGTCGTCTCGCCCCATTAGAGCTAACTACGCTTACTGCTACTGACTTCATCAGTCGTGACTGGAAGATATTTTGTACGGGTGTTTTGCTGTTGATCACTTCATTTGGACTCGAAACTCTCGGTGGTGTCAGCGTCTGAGCGACTGACATTTTTATTTATCTGCGTTTTAGGTAGGCTATGAGTCGAATCGGTCCCAGAGATGATTCACATGTAGGTGGTATCAGCTCACCAGAAACAGAAGATAACCGACACTGGCAGGCAACACTCGCAGATGCAAAAGCAGTGTTGGACGCACGAGCATCTGATGAATTCAAAACGCTACTCATTCCGACAGATGCAGCAGCCGTCATTCACCCAGAGACGGAGACAACGACACCCGCTGGATTCTCCTACATCATCGGGTCGTCTCGTGCAGCAGAGCTGGGTTCATTCATAAGTGAGTGTGAGTTCACTGAGACAATTGTCTACAGTAAGATTGCTGGGGCGCGGCGATATCAGCTTACTGAGTGTATTGACCCAAGCGCAAAATGTAGCTGTGCGATTGTAGCGGCTATCGAGTTGGAATCATATCGAGAATGCATTGACGCTGCCCAGTCGCGAGAGACACTGACGACGACGCTCAGACGTGTCGATGGTGAAGAAGTAACTCGAATCACTCATTCTAATCCGGCTGTCTTCGCACCATCTGAAGAAAGTGATTCGTATTAAAACAGACGAATAATGCGTTTCGAGTCTTCGTGGCGCTAGTTGCGCCTCACGTCATCACGGAACTAATATATCAGTCGTTGGGAATACAATTTCTGTATTCAATTCAGAACGAGAAACAATCCCGTTCCAAATATAATGGCAGACTCTACACTGAATCAAATATCCGCATTTTCAACAGCTGATCCGTGAGTGCCGATGCCAAGCCAGGTTCGTCCCAGTAATTATCATTCACAGTATCACGGTTCTTGTATTTCCTCACTGATGACCATGGGAATCCACCCTGACGTACTCTCCACGCTCAAACGCGAGGATTTTTGCTACGCGCAATACGATACCAACTCACTGTGAATGTCGGTCATAGAGGGGTCACTTGGTTCGCACTGAGACAGGTACTTTCGGCTTCGAACTTTCTGTCATTTATCGAACTGGCTGATATAGCTCACTCAAGAACATATCGTGGTGGCCGAGCGTATCCAAGCAGGGTCATGACAGTTATTTCACTCGCCAGTGGAAGCGCAACGCGAATGGGCCCAGTTGTTCCTGTGTAGACAAGCGCAACCGCAGGGAGGATCGCTGCCGGGAGGGCAACCACAAGAAAGTGACCGGTCAAATATAATGAAAGATATTGAATTCGTTCACCAGTTGCATTGGAGAATTGAACCAACGGTGAGGTATCTATCCGTGAATCGGCTTGCGTACTTCGACGATCAAGCTGAGACTTGATCGTCTGAACTGTCGCAGCGAGACGTCTTCCTCTGTCTGTCATGATAATTAGAGCATACGGGAAATAAAGCACCCATGGGACTGCCCCACGCACTGCATGCACGAGTGTTCCATCTGTTGCAGTATCAATTCGGTATGCGATGCGTTGCATGCGATAGAATAGATCCGTTCCAATAAGCGCCAATAACGGTGTCCAGACGAACCACGGCAGGACGAATCGAATTGGATACAGTCCAATCTGTCTTTCCTGCGGGGCCACAGCAGGTGTTTCAGTTGCAGGTGGCGTCTGTGTTCGAGCTGGTGTTGGGGACTCTGCCTGCTGGGCAATACCGAGCACGCCTCCGGCTCCAGATTGATTATCAGGGTCGGTGGGTGCCGTTGCCCGCTGTGGGGTTTGAGTCTCATTCGTTGCAGTCACCTGAGAATCATCATCATCGTCAAAGATATCCAAGGGAACGTTTCCATCACCACCATCATCCCTGTCTCTTCCATCCCCTCCATCTCCGTCTACTGATAGTCGATTCACGACCGCCTCTCGGCTAAAGTCCTCCGCAAGGACACGCGTACTGGGGTTTCGAAGCGTGTCACTCGCACCTGCCTGTCGAAAGGAGAGTGCGTCGCTCAGGGTGCCATCCTCAGGGGTGAGGGGCGCAGAGAGCCCTACTTCTATCGTCGTGTTGTTAATAATACTTGCGTCAGTGGCAGTATCAATTGTGACACTGTTTTGTGTCGAACCATTCAATTCGAACGCTGTCTGGATGTCTTCTGATGTGCCAATGATCTCAATTGGCTGATCAAACCTCACAAGGAGTCTTTCTGGACTCCCACTAGACACTCTTGCCTGTTGGATGGTTGGCCCATCTAAGTTGTTTTCAACGGTCGCATTAGAATTCTCAGCGACCACGTCGCCGGTTGTGCCTCGAAGTGTATCACTAGCATTTCCTTGAACGAATGATAGATTACCAATCTGAGCGCCGTCCTGTGGAATCACTGAAGCTGAAAGACTCAGCTGCACTGTTGACGGGGTTGGGGAGGTGAACGTCGTGTTTGTGTCGATTGTTACATTATTTCGCGTTGTTGAATTCAGTTCGAATGCGGTCTGGATGTCTCCTGCACTCCCGACGATATCGACTGGCTCATCGAATGTGACTACGAGTGTCTGTGGGCGTGTTGGAGGGATCGTAGCCGTCTGTATCGCAGGTCCGTCTAAGTCACTCTCAACAACAACGTCAGAATCTTCGACTGCAACGTTTCTTGCTTCACCCCGAAGCGTATCGTTCGCGTCTATCTGAGTAAAAGATACATTCCCGATTCGACCGCCGTCTTGTGGAACTACCGGAGCTGAAAGGTTTAATTCGATCGTAGACTGGTTCTGAAATACGACGGAGCCACTTGTGTCAATTGTCGCATTATTCTGCGTTCTTGCGTTCAGTTGAAATGCGTTTTGAATGTCGCCTGTGCTGCCTACAACTTCGACTGAGTCATTAAACGTGACTACAAG
>KE356563.1:1201411-1204665 GCA_000416005.1 Haloquadratum sp. J07HQX50
TGACATCTGGATTTCCATTCGGAACCTGAACGTTCTCTAGATCGGGAGTTGGGTTTGATTGCCCGATGACGAATCCCACTGGGGCGGTTATCAGAGAAAGTGTTATCAAGCATATAAAGGTGACAGTTATCAGGTGTGTGGATACTCTTTCTATGATAAGAGATATCATATTTGTAAGTATATGTTAGCGATTGGACATCTTAATCGAAGAATAAAAATCTTTCTATAACTGTCGGTTTAGTGCTCTGTACCTTTGAATAGTGAAAGAATACGACTCAACTCGGTATCTGCAATACGCATTAAGTATCCACCACGTAATATAATAAAATCTCCACTGTCTTTGAGTTTGGTCAATGGCAATCGGAGTTCTGCCTCTCTACCAGCAATTGAGGTTGTGCCAGAAAAGATACCGAGTGTCGTCTCAGTCCCAAGCACTTGAATTGACTGTGTGTCAACTCGCTCACCCAATTTTGTATTCCCGTCCACCGCGTCTCCAAACTGTGACTGTGACTGGCGCAATACTTCCGGCAGGTCCATTTCGCCGAGCGGATTGAACTCTTGGCCAATGATCGACACCGACGGGCTGCTAAATATGGCTGCGACGAGTTCGTATTCGGTTTGCTGAACTGTTGCTATCCGGCGATATGTTGTCAAATAATTGGTAGTAGTTACCTCTCTTTCTTGACCTCCCGCTGTCACTCTCCGTGTCTGGACAATTTCCTCGCGATTTCGTAATGTATAGCCCGTTTCTGAGAGGAGAGTTTCGTCAAAATGAGCAGGATTTGCAACAAAGCTGAATTCCTGTTGTGTGGCCGCACACCCACCGAGTCCTATCACACCAGTGGTTATCCCGGCCAAGATACGCCGTCTTGATAACATATTCATTTCAATGTAGAATGTTGATATAAACTTTCACTAGCTGAGCACCAAAGCCAACTAACTTTGATTTCTCAGTTTTTGATCACTGTGAGCGGGCAAACCGGCTTAGAGTCCTGTTGGTGACGCGGACAGAAGTGCAACCTTACCCGTCCGAGAGTAAGACGTGGCCTGTGCGTTTGTCGTCAATGCGAGGCTGTGATGAATGCCAACTCAAGCGGTGCTGAGGACATCAAAATCGGCGAGAACACACGCAGAAAGTGACTCTAATTCATCCGGCCTTCTGATCATAAAGGGTGTGAGATAGTCTCGGTCGACATACTGAGACACGTGATATATTTATTTCACAGTCGAACTTTTTGCTGAGTCTTTCGCTTTCACTCGTCTCTGGATACCGTTGGTGGAGAGAATCGATAATATGTATGATGTGTTAAGTAGCTAATAACGGCATCATCAAACCACCTCCAACAAGGATCCCAATGATGAGTGCACGATGGCCGCTATGCTGGAGGTCAGCGCCGGTCTTGAGCGCCTCAGGTATGAACTTCGTGATTACTAAATATATCATCGCACCAGCTGCGAAGCCAAATCCAAATGGAAGGAATGACTCAGCCCACGTTACGAAAGTAAATGCAATAGCGGCACCAATTGGCTGTGGGAGACTCGAAAATACGGCTGCACCGACCATACGCCATGTCGACAATCCCATAGCCCGCATTGGAATCGCAATTGCAGTCCCTTCTGGGATATTGTGAATCGAAATAGCGGCCGTCATAAAAACAGCGAGCAGCGGTATTGCGACACCAAAGAGATCAAGCCCACCCTCAAATCCAAGTCTTGCAAATGACACACCGATGGCAACGCCTTCAGGAAAACTGTGAACCGTCAAGATACCGAGGATTAATATCAATGTCTTTGTGTCCCCAGCGGCAATTGCTTTCGCCTCCAAGCGATGGTCATCGTGTCCTGATGTGATCGTTGATACACGATCAGTGTCAATATCTTCCGCCTCGGACGCTGTTTCACTTGCTTGGCATACTCCGCTGTGCGCACTTTCACGACGAGTGTTATCACTAATATCAATTCGATCAAGCAGACGGTCAGACGATTCAACTAGTACAACTCCAGCTAAGATCCCCCCGATGATCAACGTCGGAAACCGCTCAGAAGCGTAGTGTAATCCCTCGTCAATGAGACCAAACAGCGACGCTGCTAACATAATACCAGAGGCAATTCCCCAGAGGATAACATTCCAATAATCGCTGAATTCATCGACAATAAAGAACGGAATTGCCCCTAATCCAGTTGCGAATGCTGTGATGAGGCCGGCAATAAACACTATTACGATGTTAGGAAAGGCCACTACACCCATTGTCTTTTTTTTTGATAATAATTTTTTCAGTCTACAACGTACTTTTAGCAGAGCTAAATTCAAAGGAAATAATCCCAACCGTCGAATCTCGACGGCTTTGCAATTAAAGAACGTCACGCTTCGGGAAGATCAACCCGAGCAAGTTGATGAAGTAGGGAACAGTCTCTCAGCTCGTCTAGAAGACAATTGACGAGCGGATGGAACCGACAGAAACAGAGCTCGCAGAAGCGTCAAACAGAACGTTGCACACGCAGCCGAAACGAACACCGGGGCGTCTCGGTCGAACGACGCGAACACCCCGGCGACCAGACCACGAACCAAATCTGCCCTGTCGTGTCCACCCGGTCTACCCAACCGACGCTCATATGGCCACGCTGTTCGGTAAGTTCTCTGGCGACATCGCAGTTTAGGTACAGATCTCGGTGTTTGAGCCGGATGTACCCGATGAACGTCTGGTAGAGGTCAATCCCTCTCCCTGTCCCACCGATCGTGCGGAGAAGGCTCGTATCCAGAACGTGTGTGGTCGGGAACGGCGACAAGTAGGGCTCACTCATCGATGCGCTGATATGGTGCCTGCTCAATCGCCTGGTCGTAAGCATCTATGGCGAACGTGACGTCGTCAAGCGGCGGACCGTGGTCTTTCACCACTGCGATGATTCGCTGCCTGCTTGACTACGATGTCCTCCACGGCAGGCTGAGGTCGTCTGCGGTGCCGCAGGGCGTTGCCCACCAGGTAGTTGATCGTCGCCGTGGCGGCTGCTGCGAGAGCTGTCTTCCTGTGGCGGTCAACGAACAGTTTGAGGTCGTCATCGCCACTGGTAATCACATAGATGACGATGATGGCAGGACCGAGTTAAATAATAAGGTAGTAGTACAGAATCAGAGTCAGTAGTCCTCCTGAAAGGAGAGATTCACAGTAGTCACAGAGATCACGACAAAGAGCGGGAATTAATGAAAGAGGGTATTGATGCTCTCGTTTTGGAAGGAACAGAGAGCACTGGTGACT
>KE356563.1:1204762-1208898 GCA_000416005.1 Haloquadratum sp. J07HQX50
CAGCTCTACCTCTGTAGTAGTCACACATATGGTACAGAGAGTAGTACACCAGCATCATCCCGACGATATTAATTACTCTCTGGAGGACGTGAATACAGATCCTACCGCGTTCTCTGACAATCTTGAAAACCCCAAGGAAGACCTAAAGGTGGTTTCTTACCAGCTTCCAGAAGGACAAGTACGGGTGCTTTACGAACCTGGTACATCGGGCACAGCAGAGGATATTTCATCGGAGCTTGATCCTGACGAGTTGGATGAGAAATTGGAACCGATGGATCAGACCAGCAGGGTAATTGCCATTTGGCTACTCAATTTCTTTGCTGAAATGCAGGAGGAGGAGAAAGAGATAGGGAACTCCCTTTCAATATATAAAGACTTAGAAATTGAACGAGTTCCAGAGGCTATCCAACATGTTGACTGGGATGGTTCAGTAACCGATGTTGCTGGTCATCTCATGTCGAATCTTATCCTTCGTCACGCACTCCCAAATGCGAACCACAGAACTGGCGTTACGATGGCGCAGGCTTACTTAGAAGCATCTGGTGCCAGTTTTGAGATGCCCGCCACGAAAACGGAGGAGTACGATTGGCGATCGTGGGTTCAACCATATATTATATAGTCAAAGCGTATTTTAACTGTTCGTAGGCACAATCTCTACTTTCAGACTCTGAAAGATCTGGGCTGTGAGGTAGTTCGTAGGAAGCATGATATCGACATCGCGCTGGAAGAATATGACATAGACATGCATTATCACGAAGCGTGGGAAACGTATGCTGAGCTGCATGAGAAACATTGTATTGGTTTCGTCGAGGACATCGTCGCCCGTAGGGGAAGTCCTGCGCTTATTAATCAGGAGGCACTACCAAAGGAGGATTTCATAGGGTTTCTTCAAAAAGAGAACTCAAAATAAGACGACAGGAGCTATAATCAGTCTTGCAAGTGAGCGTTGGATCGAGCGAGCTCCCGGAGCCGTTCATTATCTGGGATATCGTACAGTTGATTAACATCACGAACGGCTTCTCTCAGTGTCATCGCACTATTGATAAACTCTTTGAGCACATAAACCTTCTCAACAAGATGCTGACATCTGTTAATTAAACAACTCCAGTTATCGACGTCCAGAATCAGTTTCATATAGCGCAAGATTCGCTTCCGTGTCCGTCATCACATATTCGTGGATCACCGTCTCGAGCTCGTCAACAGTGGCCGTACGACCTTCGTCAATAGCTCGGATATACTCGGGAGCAAGCTCTTCACCGAATCGCGTGTTTGTGAGCTGCTCACCGCGCCAGTGTGTCGGCTGGACTGTGAGGCTATGTCCTTGTAATACTTGTTCAAGTGACAGCCACTTGATGCCCTGCTCATCCGCTAAACGTTTTCTGTGCACAAACAGGTCTATGTGATTTCTCTCGCAGTGAAGTTCGAACTGCTGCAAAGGCTGGAGAATCCTGAGACGTTCGTTGAGATAGTCGAGATCGAATCCTCGGCCATTATAAGTCACGAGTGCCGTCGGGTCAAACTCATTGATTCGCTCGAAGGCACGTCTGATCAGCGTTTCTTCGTCGCCCAGTGCACCACCGAGCATGAGCACGTCAATAGACTGCTCGCCAGCCACGGTGTCCTTCAGGCCGATCCCGATTGCAACTGTCCGGCCACTCGTCGGATCGATAGAATCGCACTCAACATCGATGCTGGCGTATCGAGTGGCGATCTCCTCCAGGTTGAGTGACTGGTGAAAAACAGACTTTTCCATCGTGTGTATGACACGGGACGAGATCGTCAAAGCATCGACTTTCTTATGGTACGTATTGGCATCAATATGTAATCTCGGTTTCACAGTTGCCCGTGTTTCAGTTGCCTCTGCTTCTTAGTCTATATCTGCTTTAGGAGCTCAACGGACGCCGGTGGTGGCAATTCAGCTTTCTGTGTAGAGCTATGATTCATGGAAATAAGACCCACTCACACAACCGCCTCAAGATTCTTCATACTCGCTTAGTGTCTACTTTCATATAGGTAATAGGAAACTCACAGTCAACGAGCGGCGGCACCGCCCTACAAACAGCGGAAACACATAATCAATGCAACCAACAACAAACTATAGCGAGACAGATCTGGCCTACACCCTGGGTCTGATAGCTGGCGAATCAAGCTTCTTCATCACCTTCAAGGACACAGACGAGAAGCGACCACTCCAGCGTGACCAGTTCGAGACGTTGTACCGACGTGTCGCTGACGAGCCGGGCGGGTTCGAGCTTGACCGGCTCCCAGCTGACGCCGACCCGTGTCCGACGGTGTTGAGCCTACATCCCGAGTTCGAGATCGACGAGGACGCGGGTGTGATCACCAAGACGGACGGCCCGATCTCGACGCAGCTCCTTGATACCGACCCCGACCCCGAGAACGCGAAGAACGATCGGAGCCGGACTTGGACGTGTATGCGGACTCACTGCTGCTTGTAGACGCCCTTGAGCGCCACGACGTGACCACGCTGTCGGAGATCGAGACGGACGCGCTGGTGGACCTTTATATGCTGTTGTCGGATGTCCAGCGCAACGCCAACGACCTCCGCCAGGATGTCGCGGAGGTGCTCCTGACCCGGCTTCACCACGACCGTCCGGTGAGTGGTCCGTTCGGCTCTGTTCAGCGCACGATCCGTCGGAATCGATCGCTGAAAGACGAGGATGAGGTACTGGCGAAGCTGGAAGACGCAGGTATTGATCACGAGCGCGTGACGGGCATCGACCGGAGCAAGGTCGACGATGCGTTAGCGGTCACAGACTTGTCCGAGACGGACGTGTACGACATCGAGGAGAGCGAATACGCAAGGCCGACGTCGACGAGGAAGTCAAAGAGACGCGTCTACAGGGCCTCAAGGAACAGCTCGCGGCGACCGAGGGTGAAGAGGCCCAGAAACTACGCCAGGAGATCGAGGATCTTGAGGGCCGAATTGATGAGCTCACGAGCTTTCGGACAGGAACAGAAGTCCACGAATGAGATGCCGGGTCCGTTTTTCGGTTGACGGACGGGTGTGGGGCTCAGAGTAGTATTATCGGAAGACCGAGAAGGTGCCACTCACAAACGGTTGGCCAGCACTCACAGTCTGTGTCTGAACTAACCCCCCTCTATTATCTCGCACGTACGTACTTACGCGCAAATATGTACGTACGGCTGCTGTCTATCGGTTTCTGAAATCATTTATATACTCCCGATGGAGGATTTCGCCCGACACTCTCCGACTCCTTCTCGATAAAGAGGTCGTGAGTGTAACTCACCGGCAAAAGACGGCGGGTATTTCAATACTTTTGCTACCGGCGAGAGAGTACACTACGCGTAACCGCCACACGGTAGCTCCAGAGGGATGAGGCATCATCCACGCGGACCGGCATAGGTTGCCGATAGACCTCATCAAGTCACCGTCGCTGTGGAGAACGATGGTATAAGCGGCCCTACGCCATCTGTGGATTACGGAGAAAGCGGCCTCGGGATGGACTCGCCGGGATTTGAACCCGGGGCCTCTTCCTTGCGAAGGAAGCGATCTACCCCTGATCTACGAGCCCAAGTAAGTGAGACGAAAGTGAGCACGCCTTAGCGAAAGCCACTGGAGTGGCCTCTCTCACTCAGACTCAGTCTTCAAGAACGATTTCGATACTCACGTCGTTCGGTACCTGAATCCGCATCAGCTGACGCAGGGCGCGTTCGTCTGCGTCGATATCGATGAGCCGTTTATGAACACGCATTTCCCAGTGCTCCCACGTTGCAGTCCCCTCACCATCGGGCGACTTTCGCGCGGGGATCTCAAGTGTTTTTGTCGGAAGCGGGATCGGTCCACTGAGTGCGACACCGGTTTTATTCGCGATCTCACGCACGTCATCGCAGATGTTATCGAGGTCCTCCGGACTTGTGCCGGCAAGACGAACGCGTGCCTGCTGCATTTATCGTTCGTTGACCTCAAGCACTTTCCCTGCTGCGATCGTCTGGCCCATGTCACGAACAGCGAACGATCCAAGCTCAGGAATACTGCTTGAAGGCTCAATACTGAGTGGCTTTTGTGGTCGAACAGTGACGACTGCTGCATCACCTGACTGGATAAAGTCAGGATCCTGTTCTGCGACTTCACCCGATGCTGGGTCAAGCTT
>KE356563.1:1211148-1215928 GCA_000416005.1 Haloquadratum sp. J07HQX50
CGCTCAAGCGTATCGGAAGATCAGACTCGACAATGTGTCCGATCAATAAAATCACTGCTTGTTCAGTGTACTGCTCCGCCCCTGCCTGAATAATATTTACTCCCTCGTCTCGCAGTGCAGTCACAATCAAATCGAACCGGTCCGGGTGGCACTCCAGATCGACCTCGACTGGGATGCGGCCACGTGGTGTAATATTTCCACGCTCGTGAAAGATAGAGAGAAGGTTACCACCATTATCTGCGATTGGACGCAACGCAGCAAGTAACTGTCCGGGCTCATCAGAGAGTTCAAGCCGAACTGTATGTGGCTGCCGTCTGTCACCCCCATCAGTTTCAATCGCTCGGTCCTCGTCTGCAGTGCTTGCCAGCGAGTCAGTCTCACCGCCGTTCATTCATCGGACACCTCGCTCAATCGTGGTTCGACTTCTATTGTCTTCGACACAAATGTCTTCGTGTCCGCTTGCGTGTCAAATCGACAGAGAAGCCGAGTGGTGTCCACCTGCATACACGCTGGTCAACGGGGAGGTAATATAAACATTCATTGATACCTCTTCAATCTGCAGAATAGAAAGACTGTATGAGCCGCCGATGTCGAAGCTTAGAATTGATCGACAGAACTTGGAAGTTCTAACTTTCTACCCTTTCGCTCTCGAATATCCATGATAACCTCGCGTTGGAGATTATCCACGAGGACGCGGAATCCAGCGTTTTCGGTATTCCAAGAGGCACGGCCTTCAGTTGCAGATCGAATATCTGAGGAGAAGCCAATCATTTCTTCAACCGGAGCAATCCCCTCGAGTACCATGAGATCGCCTTCTTGATACATATCGTCGACTCGACCTCGTCGACCTTGGATTTCGCCGGAGGCCGGCCCCATGTGCTCGGCTGGCACGTCGATGCGAACATCCTGAATCGGCTCAAGAAGTTTGATATCAGCATCGATGAGTGCCCGGTGTACAGCGTCACGAACGGCTGGGATGACCTGTGCAGGGCCACGATGGATCGTGTCTTCGTGGAGCTTTGCATCGTGTAGTCGCAACAGTGCACCCTCGGTCGGTTCGTTTGCGAGAGGGCCATCATCGAGTGCTTCTTCGAGGCCTTCAACCACAAGTTCCATTGTCTCATTGAGATGCTGGATTCCCTTTGTATTGTCAATGAGGATATTTGCTCCATGGATTTGCTCGATGTTTTGTGAAGTCTCCTTATTCATGCCAGCTTCTTGCAGCGCCTCTCTGCGCTCTAACTCAGGCATATCCATAGACACCTCTCCCCGTTTGATTGCCGCTATGATGTCATCCGCGAGTGGCTCAACAGTAAAGTAGAACTTATTATGTCGATTTGGTGAGACACCCTCAACTTCTCGCGATTCATTTTGTGGGGCCTCACGGTAGACGACAATCGGCTCACCAGTCTGTACGGGAATTCCCTGATTCTTCTGGATACGTTGTGTAATAACTTCAAGATGAAGTTCACCCTGTCCACTAATGAGGTGCTCGCCCGTATCTTCGTTAATTTCAACCCGAATGGTTGGGTCCTCTTTCGCCACCTGCTGGAGCGTTTGGATAAGCTTCGGGAGGTCATCCATCTTCTCGGCTTCGACGGATTTCGTGATAACTGGCTCCGAGATGTGTTCAATCGACTCAAATGGTGTCATTTCGACTGATGAGACAGTTGAGCCAGCTATTGCATCACCAAGGCCAGTTACTGCTGCAATGTTTCCAGCTGGAACCCCGCGGTCAAGTTCTTCCCGTTCACCACCCATGAAGATACCAACTGACTGGACACGATTTTTACCTGCTGTGCCTGAGACAAACAGTTCTTGTCCCTGTGTAATCGTTCCACTGAAAAGTCGTCCGGTGGCGATTTCGCCTGCGTGTGGATCCATCGAGATATCAGTCACCATAAAGACGACTTCGCCTTCTTCTTCGACATCGCGCATATCCAGTGCAAGCTCACTATCTGATTCGCCGCGCCAGACCTGTGGAATACGGGTTGGCTGTGCCTCGTGTGGGTTAGGGAAGTGCTCAGCCACCATATCAAGTACGACGTCCGAAAGTGGTGTCTGCTCGTGCAGTTCTTTTCGCTTGCCGTCGCGTTCCATCTCGATTATCTCCGGGAACCCGACACCAGTTTCAACCATCGACGGTGCAGAGACGCCCCATTTGTACAGAGCTGATCCAAAGGCAACTGTTCCGTCTTGAACAGACACGGTCCAGTCGACATCTTTCTCTTCAGTCATCCCACGAATGAGTTCGTTTACGTCGCTAATGACACTCTGGAGACGTTCTTGCATCTCCTGTGGGCCTTCTTGTAGTTCTGAGATAAGTCGGTCAACTTTGTTGATGAAAAGCGCTGGCTTCACGCCCTCACGAAGGGCCTGTCGTACGACTGTTTCGGTTTGTGGCATTGCTCCCTCAACTGCATCAACAACGACCAGCGTGCCGTCAACAGCACGCATAGCACGTGTTACGTCGCCACCAAAGTCGACGTGACCAGGCGTATCAATGAGATTGATCAGGTGATTTGTGTCGTCATACTCGTGCGTCATCGACACATTTGCTGCATCGATGGTAATCCCACGCTCTTGCTCGTCCTCTTCGGTATCCATCATGAGGCGTGTTGCCTCCCCCTCATCGGCGATCATTCCCGCTCCGGCCAGCAGGTTGTCTGTGAGGGTCGTTTTCCCATGATCAACGTGAGCTGCGATGGCAATATTCCGGATGTTTTCCGGGCTATCCATCAGCTTCTCACACTCTTGTACAATCTTCTTTCGTCGGCCCATTATAATGATTGATATCGGCAGGAGGGTCAAAAGGATAGTGTTTTCTCAATCATGAATCTGGACGTTTCAGCCGGCGTTCCGGCGTTACATGAAAGTTCCGCATAATTCTGATATCAGTCGTCGACGCAAGAGTCTTACTCTCGGATATCGTGATAACAATAACCATGGATGTGCACGTCCGGGGCCTTGGCCCCGCAGAGCCCTTCTTAGGGGCCGCCGAGTTGTTTGAAACTGAGCGTGACCTGCAATCGCCAGTCTATGTGGATGTGCAGCCAAATCCTGATGAACGAACGTGGACTGCTCATCATGCTGATCATCATGTACTCAATATTTCTGAAAAGGCAGCCCGAAGTGCAATGGCTCGTGAACTAATTGTTCATGAACTCTCACACATGGCGCGGAACGAAGAAGGACATGCCTCACATCATCTCCCGACCGAAGAAGCACTGTACTTAGCACTGGCAGGCAAGTCAGTTGAGCAACGTAAAATCGCACACTGTTATCAGATTGCCAATCATATGAAAGATATCTATGCTGATGACATCACGCTCACAGTAACAAGTGAACAAAAATTACTCTCATTTTTAGAGTCCGAATTGGCAAGAGCCGTCGCTTCGGCTCCTGACCCAGCACCGTGGCCAAACTCGCGACTACTCACTGCTGGGGCTGATCCTGAGATTACTGCAGTGAACGCAGCTTTCGCATTGGCGCTCGCAGAACGGCACGATCTTATCGGTACAGATCATCGACTCTACGATCTCGCGCATGCGGCAATAAACGATGCGCCATCAATTGATGTAGCAGCATTTCGACGGCGCTTTCGGTCCCTCGGAGAGGACCCAACGACAAGCGAATATCGGAGCGCGCTCGTCGAATTAACACGCGCATATGCGTTAGATCAGTCACCACAATCGCACGCTGCTGATTGAACCTAACTTTATCGTGCTGCTTCAGCGACGCGCTCGGACTCCTCTTTTTGACCGATTGCGTATGACTGGACGTCATAGTTCGCTGCTCCCATCAACACTTCAGCAAGAGCATCTGCAGCACTCTGTGGAGTCTTGTACGAACCACGATGTGTTCCTTCTGCAATGAACTTCAATGCCTGGTCGACACGCCGTTGTGGTGCCACATCAACAGCCTGCGGCACGGAGATTCCACCGTATTTTAGCCGGACAGTCTCCTCTCGAGGAGCGGCATTTTCGACGGCCTCGACAAGCAGCTGAACTGGATTATCATCGGTGCGCGCATGTATTTTATCCAGCGCATCTTTGACAATGTTCATGGTCTTTTGTTTGTGCCCAGTGTTGTCTTCGGTCTGCATCAGCCGGTTAATCAGCCGCTCAACAACGCTAATATCCGACTTTTGGAACTGTTTTGAGGCATGTCGGCCCATCGTGTGTGAAATCGGTGTTACCGTCAAATACCGTTGTGTCGATGGATCGCTGTATTCGATTTCGGAGACATCCCACACGCCGAATAAGAGTGCCTGTGGACCAGTGCTTTCACGCTCTGTTTCGATCTCTGCCTCGTCGTCAGCGTTAACAGATTCGCTTTCAGACATCTTAGCGTACTGGCTTTTCTGCGTTTCCACGGACAAGTTCAATCAGTGAAACCCCATTGACCTTTTCGACTTTGTAGTTGACACCCGAGAGGTCTCCCATCGCGCGGCCCTTCGCACCTCCGATGCCAGCGATTGTCACCTCATCGTGCTCGTCGATAAACGAGATTGCTCCATCCCCGGGGCAAAATGCTGTGACTTGCTTTCCATTTTTGATGAGTTGGACACGCACACACTTTCGGATAGCCGAGTTCGGTTGCTTTGCTTCGATACCAACTTTTTCAAGAACGATTCCGCGTCCCTGCGGCGCACCCTCAAGGGGGTCAGATTTTGCCCCAAGGCCGCGCTCGCGGCGTGCGTACTCTGAATCAGACCAACGTCGCTTTTGCCGGTCCTTCTTGAGTTTTCGCGCCGCATACTTGCCGTTAGCCATTGTAT
>KE356563.1:1216294-1217879 GCA_000416005.1 Haloquadratum sp. J07HQX50
GAGCCGTTGAACACACTGCTTGTCGTTTGAATGGGTTTATGAAATGCAGTGAGCAACTGAGATTCTCCATCGCGCCAACGCAGAGGAATCCTGAGCGGTTTTCGGGCGCCGGTCTCAGCAAGCCCCAACGGTGCGAATCTGTGTATGGCTCATAGACCCTTAGCAGGAAGGACCGCTGGGGGTGTGAAGTCCCTCGCAAGCCCCGAGGCTTCACCGGGTTGTCAGCACCGCGCCCGCAGGCGAATTTCATTCCCCTCGACCTTCCTCTTTGAGCTCGGCTGGAATTCACACTCGAGCACTCCGCGTGTGTCGGTGAGAGTCAACAGCTTCACTCCGTCCCCGCCCGACAGCATCCGTCTCACCACGTCAAGACGCGAATTTTGAGAGGTGCCGCATTTTCATTAACCAAGCGACCGCTTCATATTGAGGTCTTCAATATCCTTCGCAGTGGTTACAGTTCAGTGCGAAACGTTACTTGATAAATACTCATGTCGGCTTCACCCTCTCGAGTGGCTTGAGACGCAAAACGTCATCACGGGAGCGGAGATCTTCGATCTCTAATCGGAAACAAAGTCGAGGCACTCACCTTGCTTATTGTAGATGCCTATGGATTGAAAAGTTACTCAGACAAGGCATTGAAACGGCAATCTGTTGGCATCACCCAGATGCGGAATACGCCTGCTCAGCACGTAACTCAAAGTCGGATGTCACGTGAGTTGGATGTCGTCGATGTCATGATGTCGACCTGCTAGCACCCTTGCAGCTTTAATATTACCACCATCAGCACCTATGGCAACGCCGCGATCGCCCTCAGGTACTTCGACGTAGGCAACCCGCGTATTGCCTTGTTCAGAGAGTGTCACGTGACTGACCGCGGCGGGTGCGAGCGTATTCTCAACAAACGCCTGTGGAGTTGTTGCATCCTCAACTAACTCGATTGTTGTATTGAGCTCAGACTCAGCCGCTTTGACGTGCTTTCCTCCCGGACCAATTGCAGTTCCCATCTCACCAGCGGCAATGAGCATGACAACCCGTGCTTCGAATATGAGACAATCGCGACATGTTGCACCAGTCATCTCTTGAAAATGCGCAATGTATTGCCGCGCTGCGTCAGATAGCCTTACGTGCATTCGTCTCAGTCGTCTGAGAGTTCAGACGTGAGCGAATCGCCACCGGCATCAATCGATCCCATCCGGAGGTCAACGTCACCAGTGCCAATCGCAACTGGCTTGCCAGCAATAACGTTTTCAATGACGCCATCAAGATCATCTTCTTCGCCGTGCACGGCAGCATCGAGAAGATGATTGACCGTTACCTCAAACGCTGCCCGGGCCAAGACCGACTCTTTCGAGCCAGAAATCCCGTGACGGCCGATAGATTCAATCTCACCGTTGTTTGTCATGATATCTGCGACCAGCATGAGATGCCGGACATTCACATCATCCAGCCCCTGCTCGCGTAGCGTCTCCATCGTCTCGTTAATAATCGCCTCGCGAGCGGCCTCGATTCCCAGATTCTTTCGCACTTCGTGGATGTTGTTACTCGTCGTTCTCGTCGCATCAACACCATCAATTTTGAGCACACT
>KE356563.1:1218035-1219181 GCA_000416005.1 Haloquadratum sp. J07HQX50
GACTGGCTTGTCGTGACGCCGAGTGAATCCTCAATGGTATTTGCAATCTCAGCGGCTACGTCTTCGACGTTGTCTATGGCTGGCCATCGCTCGTCTAATGTCTCGGAATTAAGATTTATTTGCACGAGAAAGTCAGCAACGTTCGTCGAGATATCTCCGAGAGCGAGTATTTTCGTCGCCTCCATCTGCCAGACAACTTCGTGTGCTCGCTCTGCCTCAGTTGCATACTCATCCTCGAGATAGACAGTCATCATCGGAGTATCAGGTGTCTTTCGAGCGTCAACGAGTTCGATCAATCGCGGGAGACCCTGCGTCACATCAATCTCAGCAACACCAGCGTAGTGGAACGTGTTCATTGTATTGTGCGTCACAATACCAGTTGCCGTCGTGAATGTTTCTAATCCAGCAACAGAGAGATCATACACATACGAATGCTCACTGCTGACCGGCTTAATCGATACAATTTCCTCCCACGCCACCGATCCGGCAATTGGCTGTGAGTCACTTGCCGCAACGGACTGCGTAGAGCCACCATCAGTGAGCGCTGGCTGGAGTGGGAGCTTGACCTGCGATGTATCATCACGCTGGGTACCAATTGTCGGCAGCACATCGCCAATGTCGAGTGTCTCCCCTGCGACCGGTGTGACCGTATCATCACGGAGAGTCACGAACGAATGTGCCTTTGTTGCACGTATTGACCGACCTGATCGAAGTTCGATTTCTAACAGTTCGTCGGGCATTGCGTGCCTGCTCACCTCCTCGATAGCTTGCCACCGTACACATTCGTCAGTGCCGAGGCTTGGTACCTGAATCCCAGAGGGTGCAAGCGCAACCTCGTGGTCCTGAAACTGGTGTGTCTCTGCTGAATGGAGCAATGAGTCGACGAAAGACCCAATTTCGACGATTTCTGTTTCACTATCACGACGAATGATGATCGACTCATCTGCATCAATTGACATCTGTGTTCCCGGCTCACCAATGGACTGTGCAGAGACGGTCCCCACGGGGTCATGTGCATCGACCCGTGAGTCTTGATATCGTGATTCGATTGCTTGTGCAATCTCATCCACCTCTTCGAGAGTTACTCCCTCGCGTTCCTCTAAGATCTCGTAGATACGACGTTTGAGGCTTTCTGGGATTTCATAG
>KE356563.1:1219201-1226491 GCA_000416005.1 Haloquadratum sp. J07HQX50
ACATCAATCGGGTTCGTCTTCATTTGAAGACACTTTCTACCGGAGAGGTGCTGTCCTCACCAAACTCGAATTGAACAATATTATTTGAGGTATCTCGCACAGTTCCGTCGTACTGTGCTTCAAGCTCTGAGAGTGCATTAATGAGCCGTCGCTGCAGGTAGCCAGACTTCGAGGTTCGAACTGCTGTGTCAACGAGTCCTTCCCGACCACCCATTGCATGGAAAAAGAACTCCCGCGGCGTAAGGCCGCCGCGATAGCTGTTCTCAACGAAACCATGTGCTTCGGCAGAGAGGTCGTTCTTCTGATAGTGGCTGAGGGTCCGGTCTTCATAGCCGCGGTTGATGCGCTCACCACGAACAGCCTGCTGGCCTACACAGCCTGCCATCTGCGTCAAATTCAGCATCGAGCCACGTGCACCAGAGCGAGCCATGACGACTGCTGGGTTATCATCACTGAAAGATGCTTCAGCGATTTCACCGGCTGAGTCACGTGCCTGTCCGAGTTGCTGCATAATTTTCATTTCGAGTGTTTCATCCACCGTTCGGCCAGGAAGTGATTCCAGTTCATTATTATCATATGCCTGAATCAGTTCTTCGACCTGGTCGTAAGCATCGCCAATAGCATTATCAACCTCAGCAGTTGCATCATCTGGGATTGACTCATCATCAATCCCGATTGAGAAGCCAAAGTGCATGATCGCCCGCATCGCAAGCGCAGCAACTTCATTGATGAATACTCGCGCCCGGGTTTTTGAGTGTACCTTCGCGAGCGTATCAACAACCTCGCCACCGAACGCGCCGACTGCGTCCTCGTCGATTGTCCCTTCGACGAGTTTTCCATTCTCAATGAGCACTTCGTCCCCAGTTGAGGAGCTAAACGAGAGGTTGAGATCATCCGGTAACAGTTCGCTGAATAGTTGCCGGCCTGTCCAGTAGGGATCACCATCTGCCTGTCCTTCAGGCTCTGGGAGTGTTCGAATGCTCGTGGCTCGAAGCAGGTCGAGTGCCTGTGTTTCACTGAACTGTGGGTTTTCATTTGTCAACAGGTATGTGCCTGAGATGTGGTCTTGAATAGCTCCAATAATGTTCTCTCCAAAGCGTGGACTCAGGAGTTGTTCTTGAACTCGCATCAACACCCGTGCCTCCGCACGCGACTCCTCTGTCTGGAGCGCGTGCATATTCATCTCATCACCATCAAAGTCTGCGTTATACGGCGGACAGACAGTCGTGTTCAAACGGAACGTTTTGTACGGCATGACGACAACTTCATGTGCCATAATCGACATCCGATGCAGCGATGGCTGTCGATTGAAGATGACGATGTCGCCATCGATCAGGTGTCGGTTGACCTCCCACCCAGGACTGATTTTCTCTGCTAGTTCTCCACAATTTTTCTCAGTTACCTTCAGACGACGACCATCTGGTCGTTTGACATAGTTCGCACCAGGGTGGCCTTCTGGTCCGTTTCGAACGTACTGCTGGGCGCGATCAACGTTTCGTGT
The DNA here is from genome assembly GCA_000416005.1 of Haloquadratum sp. J07HQX50. Taxonomy (GTDB): domain Archaea; phylum Halobacteriota; class Halobacteria; order Halobacteriales; family Haloferacaceae; genus Haloquadratum. Next base: position 1,220,703 of record KE356563.1, read on the forward strand.
CGATACATTCATCGTCTGTGTCATTTCTCGTGCGACGCGTTCTGGAACGCCGACTTCGTTGAGCGAGAGCGTGGGGTCCGGCGAAATGACAGTTCGGGCAGAGAAATTTACACGTTTCCCGGAGAGCGATCCCCGGAATCGTCCCTCCTTCCCTTTCAACCGCTGACTCAATGTTTTCAGCGGTCGGCCAGATCGATGGCGCGCCGGTGGTGTCCCCGAGATCTCATTATCGATGAATGTTGTTACGTGGTACTGTAATAACTCCCACAGATCCTCAATGATTAGTTGTGGAGCCCCCGCTTCGCGGTTCTCCATAAATCGCTGATTGATACGAATAATGTCGACAAGCTTGTGTGTGAGGTCGTCCTCAGATCGCTGTCCATTGTCGAGTGTAATCGATGGCCGAGCAGTTACCGGTGGGACCGGTAATACAGTTAGCACCATCCATTCAGGACGTGATCGTGAGGGGTCAACACCGAGGGTCTCAATATCCTCATCTGGAATCGATTCGAGCCAATCGCGGATATCTGACGCCATGAGCTTGTTCATGTCTTCCTCAGTGAGTGACACCCCCAGCGCGCTCTCAAGTTCTGAGCGGTCATCACCGACTGGCCGAAACTCACCAGAGAGGATATCGTTGATCCGATTTACGTCGATCCCTGTCTCTTCTGCTAATTCGTTCGGTGAGATACCGGTGTCGTCGTCCTCATCAGGCTGCATAGCTGCAGCGATTTTCTCTGGGTAATCGCTAGCAAGGACATCCTGAATTTCGTAATACGTTGTCGGCTTTTCATGTTTAATATCATACTGGGTTTCACCGCAGTGTGGACAGTGTGATACCTTTCGAGCTTGTCGTACTGCAGATTTGAGCACATCTGTCCAGTCTTCGCCCAGTTCTTCATTGCGGGCAAGGCCATCACGAAACTCACTTTGTTGACTCTGAGTGAGCGCGAGTCGTCCACATTCGCGGCAGGTTGAACGAAGGAGTCGGCGAATGAGCTTGGTGAATCCAACATGGATGACTGGTGCTGCAAGTTCGATGTGACCGAAGTGTCCGTTACACGATCCCGAGTGTGATCCACAGGTTCGACATTCGAGCCCTGGATCTATCACTCCAAGACGTGGATCCATCAATCCCATGTCAATCGGGTAGCCGTCGTCATCATAGGTGTCCGCGGTAATGACTTTCGTTGCGGACATATCTCGATACGTCTCTGGGTCCATCAGTCCAAACTGGATGGCTCCAATCTCTTTCGGCGTTTGTGTTGACATAATAGCGTTGTTTAAACTGCGTCTTCGAGGTCGAGTCGTGGTCGAATACCGAGCGCAATCATCTCATCTAATAGGAGTTTGAATGCATAACTGACTTCAATCTCGTGGATGTTGTCCTCATCACCTGACACAGGGTCATAGATTCGGCGCTGCCCACGGTCCTCAACAGCTACCATTCCCGTATCGGCAGAGATGTACACGTTCTCTTTGTCAGATGAATCAAGTAACCGCTCTTGGAGGACCATCGCGGCCCCATGTCCAATGACGGTATCACGCTCCATTTCTCCTAACCGAAGCCCACCTTCACGAGCGCGACCTTCGGTTGGCTGGCGGGTGAGGACTTGCACGGGCCCGCGAGAGCGTGCATGCAACTTGTTGCTCACCATATGGTAGAGCTTGTGATAGAGGATTGTCCCCACAAATATTTCGGCTTCTATCTGTTCACCTGTTATTCCAGAGTACATCACCTCCTTTCCGGAGGATTCAAATCCGTGGTCCTCAAGTGCCGAACGAAGTTCGTCTTCTGACTCACCCTGAAATGCAGTTCCGTCGACTCGGCGGCCTTCTAACGATCCAACCTTCCCTCCGAGCATTTCGAGGACGTGGCCGACTGTCATTCGCGATGGGAGTGCGTGTGGGTTCAACACTAAGTCAGGGACAACCCCTTGCTCGGTGAATGGCATGTCTTCTTGCGGGGCTAAGTGGCCGACAACACCCTTCTGTCCGTGACGTGAAGCAAATTTATCTCCCAATTCTGGGATACGTTCATCGCGGACCGAGACCTTTGCGAGTTTCGACCCATCTTCGCCCTCCATCATGGTTACGGTGTCGACCACACCGTTCTCACCAGACCGCATCGTCACTGACGTTTCACGTCTCTTTTGTGGTGATAGTCCCCCCATATCGTCGGGCTCTTCGAGAAATCGTGGCGGTGAGGTCTTCCCAAGCAGCACTGAGTTTTCATCGACCTGTGTCTCAGGGTTAACTAAACCGTCCTCATCAAGATGCGTATAGGCATCTTCACCCCGCGCGCCTCGAACATCCTGACTTGGGATCTCAAAACGATCTTCCTGTCCACCAGGGTACCGCCGTTCTTCACCCTCATATGTCCGGAAGAAATGAGACCGGGCCATCGCTCTATCGACAGATCCCTGATTCATGACTAACGCATCCTCAATATTGAATCCCTCATACGACATCACCGCGACAACGAAGTTCTGTGCGGCCGGACGCTCATCAAACCCGATCTGCTCGGTCGTCTGAGTCTTTACCATCGAGAGCTGTGGGTAATGCAGCAGGTGCTGACGTGTATCTGGCCGTATACGGTAATTCGCCGCTGGGAGCCCAAGAGACTGTTTCATCATGCCAGCACCCATCGTAATTCGAGGCGAGGCATTGTGCTCTGGATATGGGATCATTCCGGCGCCGATCCCAAATATCAGCTGCGGATCAATCTCGAGATGTGTGTGATCCTCTGTTATCTCATCCTCGTCAACTGCAACGTATATATCCTCTTCCTCTTCTGCGTCGATAAATTCGATATATCCGCGATCAACGAGATTTTCGAACTCTAAGTCACCCTCCTTGACTGCCTCAATCTCAGGATTCCCTAACAGGGGCTCACCATCTTCGACGACGATCAGTGGACGACGAGCACGTCCTGAATCGGCGTTAACGATGACTTCCCGTGTTCGGTCTTTGACCGAAACGTTTACCATCTCACTGATCTCGCCGCGCCGGCGAGCTTGGCGGATCTGATCTGCCAGTTCCTGCGGATCTTCATGCGTGCCAACGAGACTACCATTCACGTACACCTTCGCTTCACGTTCTGTTTGAGCCATTGATTAATCGTCTGCTGGTGTTCTAGGTTCTGGACCCTCGATGCCCGGAATACCTTCGACGTTCATTGACGCCAATTCTCGTTTGAGTGCCTGCTCATCTTCGACATCCTGTGAGAGCTCCATCGCCTGAGCGAAATTCTTGACAAGTCCACAGTTTGGTCCTTCGGGGGTCTCTGATGGACAGATACGCCCCCACTGTGTTGCATGCAAATCCCGCGCTTCAAAATGTGGCTGGCTGCGTGAAAGTGGGCTCCGCAACCGCCGGAGGTGCGAGAGAACTCCCATGTAGTCCGTCCGGTCGACCAATTGTGAGACACCGGAACGACCACCAACCCAATTCCCAGTGGCGATTGGATGTTCGAGGCGTTCAGTCAAAACATCAGAACGAACCACTGTACTCACAGTTAATTGTCGGTTCCGCATATTTGCACGCTCGAGTTGATACTTCACGTCACGAGCTAGCTTATTCAATGCAGTGCGGAATAAGTCTTTCATCAGATCACCGGAGACCTTCAGCCGTTTATTTGCATAATGGTCTTTATCATCTGATTCACGGCGGCTGAGCGCTAACTCGAAACACGCTTCAGCCATTCGGCAGAGGTAGTAAGCCTTGTTAATTCGCACATCCTCTTCATCGACTCCATCTTCATGCAGATGAGGAAGCAAGTACCGATCGATCACGTAATTCGCACGTTTGAGCTGGTAGTTTTTCCCCTGCCCACCAGCAACGCGTTTCCCGAGTGATTCGATTGCTTCAGCTTCGTTCTGGACAGACGCTTCTTCGAGATTCTCTAACATGAACTTTACAATCTCGGGATCGTCAGAGACTCGATGGACAATCTCCTCGTCCGATTCAAGTCCTAATGCCCGGACGAGCGTCACAAACTCGACGCTGCCGGAAACCGATGGGAACGAAACTTCAAGCAAGCCGTCCCGTGTCCGCTCACAAAGAACGAGAGCGCGATATCCGCGACGCTGGGAGAATGTTTTTGCTACCTGTATTTCGTCGCCGTATTTTGTGTCGTACTCGGCAAGGATCTTGTTCGGTGCAAGGTCTTCTGAAGTCATCAGGACACGTTCAGACCCGTTGACGATGAAGTATCCACCTGGATCAACCGGATCCTCGCCAATATCGATGAGTTCCGATTCGCTGAGTCCGTCGATATTGCACCTTCTTGATCCAACCATGATCGGCATGCGGCCAACCTTCGTCTCAGTCGTATCAACGACGACTTCCTGTTCTTCTTCGCCACCACGTACGATGGACATTTCCATGAATACCGGGGCAGCGTAAGTGATATTTCTGAGTCGGGCTTCCTGTGGGAAGAGTAATTCCTCTGAGCCATCAGCCTCTCGTACACGAGGCGTTTCAATGCGAACGTTTCCAAGTTCGACAAATACTGGCTCTTCACCCTCCTTATCACCAATGTCAGTTTCGATTCGCTCTTTCTCAGTCACCACATCCTGCATACCGCGGTCAAGAAAGCTATTGAATGAACGGAAGTGATGTTCAGCAAGGCGTGACTCTGAGAAATATTCACGTGAGACAGCACGGCGATCTTGTCGATTCATTTGATCACCAATCGATAGGAGACTGCAGTATCTGTCGTACGTGAGTCGCGGACGATTTTGACGACATCACCAACAGATGCTTCATCAGGGAGTGCTGGATCTCGGCGTTGAATCTTGGGGAGATTTGAGCGCCGGATGTCATACGCGTCAAGGATGTCTTGTATTTCATCATCATCAATTATTATATGCTCTGGGACTAGATTATGTTGAGTTATGTCTACCATGTCTGTCTGTGCTGGTTTGCTTGTAGAAAAATGCTCACGGGATACTACAGGCTAGTTTGATAAGCAGGCATTTAACACTTGCCAACCCTCGGAGAAGCGACTCGTTCTATCATTCGTCTTATATTTCTCGTCGTTTGGATGTGGACGACACATGTTGTGTATTTGACAGGGAATGTACAACAATAGTTTGACAGCCGAGATAGCAAGCCTTAATTGTACTACTGCGGTGAATCCAAATGAGCAAGCCCGGGTGGTGTAGTGGCCGATCATACGACCCTGTCACGGTTGTGACGCGGGTTCAAATCCCGCCTCGGGCGGTTGCTTCTTGTATGCCCGGGTGGTGTAGTGGCCGATCATACGACCCTGTCACGGTTGTGACGCGGGTTCAAATCCCGCCTCGGGCGATTACACTTCTCTGGTAGTTCATACATAAAATCAGTTCTCGGCCCATCCATAGGCGGAACAAGGCGAGTGCCCCGAAGCGTGAGCGGGGTGAGCCCATCACAGCGATTTAGTTTCCACGGGGTATTGATAACAGCGCAATAGTCGTTGACATTGAGCACCTAGACGCGAAGCGTCCATCGAAGAGAATGCGGGAGTTCTCAATAGCCGTTGGCAATGTGACCAATATGCATATCCGAAACCACACCAACTTGATCTGGAATAATAGTTTTGCATGTTCCGTTTCGAATAAAGAAACCCCCATTATTGACAATCGTTAACACACTGCGACACTACATGACGGTTATGATAGGTGATGTCGGGCCTCATGGACCGAGTGCTCGTGAGACGTATGCGGATGCCACACCGGTGGCTTCCAGGAGTGTGCGGGAAGCCTCAAGATCGCAGAGAAGCCCCACGCCGGTTCACGAGTGGTTTC
>KE356563.1:1226739-1233942 GCA_000416005.1 Haloquadratum sp. J07HQX50
GTTGCATCATCAATCACCAGTGCTTCACCGACGGCCTGTGGTATCTGTTGTTCGATGGTATTTGTCAAATATATCGGCTCTGCTGTACACATGGTTTCAATATCTGTTCCTGCTGTTAACCGGTGTATGATGCGGATATCTGCCTGTGAAAGTGCAACAGATGGCAGAGCACTTGGTCGCTGTGTCGCCATCAGTAATGAAACACCCGGAGCACGTCCACGGGTCAGAAGGGTGTGTAATGCAGCTTTCGCGACACCCTGAAAAGCGATCTGTGCCTCATCGATGACGAGCCATGGGAGGCGGTCTCCATAGCCATTAACTCGAGCACGATACAGGTGGTGTGCTACTCCTGTGATGACCGCATTCATCGCTGGTGTATCAAGATGGTGACAGTCAAAGATCGTGAGCGCTGAGTCGAAAAGTATCGGTATATCGATACTCTCGGCATCAAATACACCCCAACTACGCGCACGCTCAAGTCGATTCATCGCTGCTCGTTGAGTTGCCCGTTTGGCATCTGAGCTTGTCACATATTCACTCATCTGATCGAGAGTGTTCGTCGCTCCCGCTGCATCCCACAGCAGCGCCCCGACGGAGGTCTCAGGCCCAACACCGAGTGCTGTCGGCCATGTTGAAGCTGGAAGAACAGCAGGATTGAGTTGAGGGCGTGAAATCACTCTCGTCTGGAAGGAGGTCTCAGACTGTTCAATGCAACTGTATATCCCCATCGGGTCAATAACAACTGGAGCGACACCTTTGGACCGGGCTAATTCCTCAATGCAGACTCCCAAGGTGTATGACTTACCATATCCACGCTTCCCAACAACGACACCAACATGTGGATGTTCGAAATCGATCTCCACTGCCACGCCAGTGCTTCCATCTCTGGCGCGGTGGTGGCCGAGTCGCCCAGATACCCCGGATTGGTCGCTCGTGCGCCCGAGCATCTCGCTCTGCATGGGATGTGTTTGATTCGGAATTCGTCATAAAGCCGAGGCCACCAGTTTACATACGAACGTGTTCCCAGTCTGGGTATGGTGGGAGTTAGACGGCAATTTAGTGAAGATACTCGCGCTATCGAAGGGCTACCAATCCGACTCGTTATTGCCCTCGTCGTTGGAGTCGCAACGATGAGCGTAATGCTCGACATGGTTTCGAGTGTGGGGACGATAGCAGTAGCTGAACTGGATATCGAATCAACACCTGATGTGATCGAACCAGGTAGTCAAACACTCGGGCTGCGGGCTATTGGCCCAAACGGAGAGGGTGTTGAGGACGCGACGGTAATTGTTCGTGCAGGAACTGCACAAATGGACGGCGTTGTCACGGGAGACACGGGGGCAAATGGGAGACTCCAATTACAAATTGATGCTCATACTCGGGTTAATCAACAAGTTGGGACGCTTATCATCGAGATCAAACCACCGGCCGGCAGCCAGTATATTGACCGGCGATCAAATACTGAGATTCTTGTCGTACAGTCGTAGACGGAGTTGAGGGGCGTGGGAGTTGAGGGGGGTGGGTTATCTTGAAGGATGTATTTCTCCATTGAAACCACCACGCACCAGCGGCTTGGCGATGTGCCGTCGAGCCTGTGGCGGGACTTCATACCACCCAGGCTCAATATCGCGCTCGATTGGTACAGTCACCTTTCCGGGCTCTCTTGTCTTACATCGACGACATCGATAGCCCTGCTGACGCCCTGCACTTTTCATCGACCGAGAGCATTCAGGGCAATTCGGTGTTGTGATGACGCTCTCGATCCGGTCTTCTAAAGCGAACTTCTCAAGCTTGATTGATCCAGCAGAGACCTCGCCACACACGGTGAGGCGGTCTCCTACTCGAAGGAGCCGGACATGATCGCGAAAACGCTTCGTCGGTTCAAATGCAATGCAGGTGAACGGTGCTGAGTTTCGTCTGTTGTCGATTATCTCGAAAGTCACGTGGCCCCCAGGTCCAGTTGAGGGTGCAGTATGTACCTCTCCACCGACACGATAGGCTTTATTCTCTTCAAGTGCGCCTATCTGGCCGTCTCGGAGGTGCTGGTCAGTCCCCTGGTTCGTGTAGAACACCGTCCGCCGTACCACTGGTTCACTCTCGATTGCGTCAGCCACTGTGGTTGTCGCAGCGATGGAGTCGCCTCGAATTCCAAATAAGATTGGTCCTGGTGCTGCTGGGACACACACAGTTTCAGTCGCCTCTCTGTCAACGGTATCCCACGTCTGTGGATATCCCTGTTCTGCTGCAGCAAATACCGAACTCGTGTCTATTGATCGTGGTGTTCCGCAGCGGTCAAATTCACGATATGCAATTTGCTCAAACGTCCACGAATCGAGGCCAGTCCACGCCCCGATGGCAGCTAAGGCACCTATCCGCCCGCGGCCTCCATCCCAGCCTTGTTGTGCATATCCAGCGGTGCTGGCGAGTTCGCTGGCGCGCTCAATCGAAACACGCTCGCGAATCGCTTTGAAGCTAAACTGACTGATCATTTCAGGGATGGCATCTGGTGATTCAGGCGACACGACAACGCCCGGACTCGTATTGACGTCGCTCATCTCAGCGTATTCTTCGATCAGATCTTGTGCTATTTCGAATGCAGTCGTCGCATCGAAGTCAGTGTGAATCGCGACAGCGGCATTCCCGCGTGTTTTGAATTCGATTGCAGGATTGAGCCGGATGAGCAATTGCCGAGTAATAGATCCCTCGGCCTGTTTGATGGCCTTCGACAGTTGTGTCGCGAGATATGTTGTACACATCCCCCTTGTTCGCGAATCAGTGTCGTCAAGACCAATGACTGTCATATACGGACACAAGATACCTCAAGTAGATGAACGCTTTCCAGTGTTGCTACGTTTTAAATGCATATGCAGTGGTATGTGTAATCGACAGACGGTTCGGGTGTGGGGTTGCATAACACATTTATGTAGCGAATCACTTATGTACTATTATGTCCCGCTCCGCCTTGGTTGAGAACATCACAGCCATGCTTGAGGATGCGGGCTTTGTTGTGAGCGACCGGTGCGCTGTCCGACCGAAAAGCTTCGATATTGCAGCACGGCGAGGCAAAGATTTAGTCCTCCTCAAGATACTTGGCAATGTTGATGCGCTTGATAACGCGACTGGTGCTGAGATGCGTCGACTGGGAACATACCTCGATGCGACGCCGCTTGTCATAGGTATCAGGACGCGAGATCAAGATCTGAAGCCTGGTGTTGTGTATTTCCGTCATGGAGTCCCAGTGTTCAGCCCTGATACGGCGGTCGATCTCTTTGTTGAAGGGATTCCCCCACTCATTTACGCCGCCCCTGGAGGGCTGTATGTGAACATCGATGGCGATCTGCTCGAGGATGAACGCCAAGATCGTGGCTGGAGTCTGGGCCGATTAGCCTCTGAGCTTGGTGTTTCGCGACGAACCGTCTCGAAGTATGAAGGTGGAATGAATGCAAGTATCGAGGTAGCAATTCAGCTTGAAGATGTCTTCGATGAGCCATTCTCAAATCCGGTTGAGGTAATGGATGGGGCCGAGGCAGTTCGTGATGCAGAACCAACGCCAGATGACCCTGATCCTGAGTCAAACGACAAACACGTTATTCACGTGCTTACACAGGCGGGATTCACCGTCCATCCGACCGTCCGAGCTCCATTCAAGACGGTGAGTGAAGATGACGAGAGCCGTCAGGAATCCATGCCCCTACTGACTGGCCACTCATCGTTTACCGAGAGCGCGCGAAAACGCGCAAGAATTATGTCTTCAATTAGCGAGGTGACGCGTACCCGCGCAGTCTATTTCACCAAAAATCATGCAAAGCATGAGTCTATACAGCGGACTGCGCTTGTAAGTTGTGAAGAATTAAACGAAATCAAAGACCCGACAGAGATACGTGAATTAATACGCAGTCGTTCTGCATCGCCAACAGACGCCTAACCCAACTGGCTTGAGGAGTAAACACCTGACAAAGTCAGCATAACCAAATCAGAAACAAGCGTTCGCCGATAGATGAGATCCTGCAAGCCATCAGATAGTGGTGGGCCCTCAATACGGATTTGCACTCCCACCAGCTTATCCGAAAAAGATGCAGACACTCCATCCGCGTTCAATATGGCACTGACCAAGCGCATGTCGACGGGTGCACCTCTGTCAAGACAAGCTTGATTCCCACAGAAATACCACGACTCTATTGTTCGCAGGAGAACACAAAGTTGTCGAGTGAATCCTCGACGGGTGAACTCATATCCCAGCAATCGGAGAAGTCAAGATTTCGTGCATACAGCGGTGACATGAAGAGAGCCACCACCCGCGAGTGGGATGAAGGCAATAATTACTGTCACGATTCACTGTCGATAGCAGGACTAGATCTCCCGCGTCACCTAAGTACACGTTCGGCATGTTCTACAGGTGAACCGCCTCGAGGTCAAGCGGTTAGAGAGACGAACTCAGAGTCATCACGGAAATCGAAGATCTCGAACAAAGCCAAGACTTCTCATAGTTTAATCGGACACTCTCACGATACCATCGGTCTGATAGACCCGAACGGTGTCGTAGGTGAGTTATCTATGGCGAGAGAGATTGTGCGTTTATGACGCCTGTGAGAGGATCGACATAAATCGCGTCAGAGATATTCGACTGAGAGTATCTTTAATTTTTCATTCATGCGAAGGCGAAAGAAAGGAATAACGGCTAGTTGGCGTAGTCTTCAACAAGGTTATTCTACAACGAGGCTGTTCGCTTGTAGCTCAATAACAAGCCACGTGCGTGAGCACAGTATCTGGCAAAGACCGGTTATCCAATCCTTTCAGGAGTAAGAAGATATCAGGCGTACGTTTCTTCTAGGTATTCAACGATATCATCGCTTTCTGGCATACCATGGATACCATGCGCCTCGTCAATAATGACAGGGACTCCCGTTTGGCCACTTACCTCTTCAACTTCGGTTCGTTCACCGTGTGAACGTGGGACTGAGATTGAATCATACTCTAAGTCAAGTTCATTGAGCTTGTCGATAACTTTGGCGCAATATGGGCACCCATCTAGTTCATAGAGTGTAATATCTGACATCATTATGTAGCATCGCAAGGAAGGATAAGAAACCACTGGAGTCGCCCTCTGCTTATACACAACCATCTTCGACGTATCGAAGACAAAGCGACGAGTGCTGCGATTTCAGTCCGGTACGTCCACCGTAATACACCTCGAAACATGCCATTCATCAACTGTCGTGGCAGGTAGACCCTTGAGGTCGGGTCAAAGCCGGCGATTATCCGAGTTACAAAGATTAAGTTTGAGCTACCCATTCGTAAACGGCTGTGATTCAGCGTGGACTCCCGCTCAAGCCTCTGACGAGGCAGGCACTCAGACTCACCGTTCACGTTCAGCGTCGCGCTGTCCAAGCGCACGCCCAAGAGTGTGCCTTCGTTTGCCCCCGGTTTGGGAGCGACGAAGATATCGCAGGCCGACGTTCTCCACGGCGTTGTAGTTGGCGCGGCTCTCGTGTCCGCATCTCTGCCAGTGGAAGGCTTCGCCCTCGCGGTTGTCAGGGTGCGTAAACAGGTCGAACACCGACGCGACGTGTTCTCCAGGTCAACCTGCCTCACGTCGGTACCGTGCTCTGTGGGTTAGTGATACCACGTTGTAGTCACACATTTTATTTCAAATCCATTCTCATTCGTTTCGCTCAAACTTGGGCGGTAAGCACCCCACTCGTACGCACAAAGAAATATATCACGAACGCGGCAGCTAATGCCAGGTGGCCAGCACGCAGGTCATCTGATCGGCCTGCTGCAAGTTTGACAATTGGGTAAGAGACAATTCCTGCCGCGATCCCATAGGCGATTGAGTAAGTGAACGGCATAACCAAGATGGTCAGTCCAGCAGGAATCGTATCTGTAATATCATCCCATGCGATATCAACGACATTACGTAACATGACAATTCCAATGACAACAAGCGCGATATGAGAAGCATATAGTGGGACTGCTGCTGCGAGTGGAACGAGTGCAAGCGATGCGATAAATAACACTGTCACAGTGAGCGCAGTCAATCCAGTCCGCCCACCCTCTTTAACTCCTGAGGCCGATTCGATATATGTCGTGACCGTTGATGTACCGAGCATTCCTCCGACGGTTGTCCCGACAGCATCTGCCATCAGTGGTCGCTCAATATCGGGAAATTGGCCATCGGAGTCAAGAAATCCACCCGCCTGGCCGACTCCGACCAATGTCCCGGCCGTGTCGAAAAAGTCAACGAAAAAGAATGTGAAGACAATAAGCGCGAATGAGAAGGCTTCGATATCAGCAAGTCCTGAAACAAATGCTCCTGCTATCGGCGTAATATCGTATGAAACTGCTGTTCCCCCGGTCACGAGACCTGCCTCGGGGCTCACGAAACCAAACGTTGTGAGCGCCCACCCAAAGCCAGTAACTGAGCCAATGCCAATGATAATTGAACCGGGGACGCCCCTGGCATACAATCCAAGAGTAATGAAGAGCCCGAGAACTGAAATAATAGCAACCGGATCTGAAGCAACGCTACCGAGAGTGATGAGGGTTGCCGGGTCATCAACGACGATTCCCATTGCCTCGAGCCCAATAATGGTTAAAAAGAGCCCAATGCCAGTTCCGACGGCAAATTTGACCGGACGAGGAAAGATGTTAATAATATACTCCCGCGCACCGACAGCTGTGAGGAAAATAAATATGAGACCTTCAACGACGACCGCAGCGAGGGCTGTCTGCCATGGAACTCCAAGTGCACCAACAACGGTAAATGCAAAGAATGCATTCAACCCGAGTCCAGGGGCCTGAGCGAATGGGCGGTTGGCGTAAACCGCCATAATCAAAGTCGCTGTAGCTGCGGCAATGATTGTCACAACGGCTAACATTGATTGAATTTCACCTGGAGATATCCCAGCGATTGCAATCCCATCCGCTCCAGAGATAGCTTCCTGATCGGTGAGAATAGATGGATTGACAATCACGATATAGGACATTGTCAGAAATGTCGTGATGCCAGCGAGTATTTCTGTTCGCACCGAGGACCCGCGCTCGCTGACATTGAATCGATCGTCTAAAGCTTCAGTAATGCTCATTTGCTGTATTTAAATTCGCTCAAGAGAGAGGAATAAATATTTCTATCAAAATACGATGTTATGATGATAACGGTCGCAACCACTAATCAGATTTACACTTGATAGAGCGCTTTGTGTG
>KE356563.1:1234567-1238040 GCA_000416005.1 Haloquadratum sp. J07HQX50
TGAGAAACGAAGCAAACAGGTCGCCACACATCGCGCCGAAGGCCAGGCCGAATGCAGCGCGTAATGAAAATCGAATCGGATTGAACCCAATCATCTGTACGAATGGTGCACTGATATTGAGCGTTCCAGCGACACATACCCCTGCCAAGGTCCCGAGCAAGATGCCTCGCCACGTTTTTCCATCGCCTAAGAGTCGATTTCCGTTGAGTGTTCGTCCACCATCAACCGGTAGCCCGCCACCCGCAACAACTGCGGCATTATTTGGGATATAGGCTGGAAGCATCACCCAGAGCGCAGAGAAAATAAGTGTCCCATCCATGCTGGCATCTCAGCAGGCGTGAATAAAAATCCGCTCAATTTCACCGACTGCGTCGGTCATTTTTATTACGACAGATATATTTTAAATATTTAATGTCTTCATGGCGACGCGATTTCGCGAGCGGACTCATTATTTTGGTCCCAATTCTTGTCATTCTCTTTGTTTTGAATTATCTCTACACATCTATTGTTGGGCTACCATTGATACGGCGATTGACAGAACCATTCGGGTTTTTCATTGCAGTCACCGTTTTCATGATGTTGGTATTTTCAATTGGCTATCTTATGCGGACAACGGCTGGACGTCTTTTTGAGTCATATCTTGACGCTGCGATGAATTCAGTCCCATTGATACGGATACTGTATAATGCATCAAAGTTGGCTGTTGAGACGGCACTGTCAGGGACAGAAGATCTTCAAAAGCCGGTGAAGATTGAGACGTGGAAAGGAATGCGGATGACTGGATTCAAAACAGGAAAAACAACCGAAGATGACCGTGAGGTACTGTTCTTGCCGACTGCACCCAACATTACGACTGGATTTGTCATCGAAGTTGACCCTGACGATATTACAGAGGTTGATGAGTCAGTCGAACAAGCACTCACTCGCACTCTATCAGCCGGATTTGCCGAGGACACTCATAAAGAAGAGGTTGATATTGAGGCAACCGAGCGCTGATACTCTCAGAATATTAGATATATCGAAACCACTCTTCGTGGCTTTCATCGCGGCGGGCGACTAGGTCGAAGAACGCCTGCTGCAGTTCCTCGGTGATAGGCCCTCGAGACCCCGATCCAATCTCTACGTTATCAACCTTCCTAATTGGTGTTACCTCAGCGGCTGTCCCACTGAAAAATAACTCATCTGCGGTGTTGAGCTCTCCTCGAGATATCGTCGCACGCTCGTGGACGGTGTAGCCACGTTCGCGGGCTAACTCAATAACTGTACTTCGAGTTATTCCATCAAGAATGCTCTCGGCTAATCCCGGGGTGTAGATTTCACCATCGCGAATCATGAACAGGTTTTCACCAGGCCCTTCTGCAACCTCACCACTCTTGTTTAGCACAATTGCTTCTGTGTAGCCGTTTCGTCTTGCCTCTTCGCCAGCCAAAATCGAGTTTACGTATAATCCAGTCGTCTTAGCGTTCGTTGGGATCTGACTGGAATGGTGTTTTCGCCACGACGATATCATTACCTCAACACCATTTTGCAGTGCCTCCTCTCCTAAATAGGCCCCCCACGGCCACGCTGCGATAGTTACGTTGACGGGGTTTTCTTTTGGACTCACACCAAGTGATCCATAGCCATAGAATGCGATTGGGCGGATGTAACACGAGCGTAGCTCCTCCCTGCGTAGCAGTTCAATTGTCGCCTCAGTGAGCTCTGCTCGGGAATAGGGAATCTCCATATCATACGGCTGTGCCGACTGATAAAGCCGATTGAGGTGTTCTTCCCAGCGGAATAGTGCTGGACCGTTCTCTGTGTCGTAACACCGCACACCTTCAAACACCCCAGATCCATAGTGAAGTCCGTGGACAAGGACATGGACTGTCGCATCCTCCCAGTCAACAAACGTTCCATCCTGCCAAATTGTCTCGACGTCCATCTCGTCGAATCCCATATACCTGCCCTTGCTCCTTAGGGTATAAAACAGTAGCCGACTCTTGCCCTGTTTCAGGAGAATCGCTGCGTAAGCACTGCTCCCTCAATGTACACGATGTCGTGTGTCTCTGCATACTCACGTGCTCGTTTCGGACTTGTCGCGGTACCGGTACTCCCATCTAACATCTCACAAACGACGACAGCAGGTGGCTGACCTGCTGCGTCTGCGAGTGCTAGCCCGAACTCTGTATGTCCCCGTCGACTTTCCAGAAGTCCAACAGCACCGCGCAGAATGGTTACGTGGCCGGGGCTGCGAAATTCGGCGGCAAAGTCTCGTTCATCAAACTCGTCATCGGCTGCTGCCTCGGCGAGCGCCCGAATCGTCTGTGCGCGGTCAGTATCAGTAATTCCTGTGTACGTATCACGATGATTGACTGGAAGCGAAAATGATGACCGTTCATCATACTCTAACTGGTGTGCATCTGCGGCTGGGTGTGAGAGTTCGTCATGAAGAAATGGGAGAGACATCCGTTCAGCGACTGACGCAGAAACCGCTGTACAAATAAGGCCGCCTGCATCTTGTCTGAGTTGAGCGACGGCAGAGGCGTCAACTGTTGCTGCTGGGTAGATAATGTCTGTTTCTCCTTCACGATCAGCAGCATCATGAATAAGAACAGGGTTTCCCGTCGCAAATTCATTAATGGCCTGCTCAGCGGAGCTATCTGCCGTCCGCTGATTCGTTGTTGAAGAGGTCATGTATCTGCCTCCAGAGTCACACGAACTGAGTCACCGTCGACTAATGACAGCGAGTCCCGAAGCCGCATTGGTGCGATAATTTCCAGTTGAGTCTTATCGTGATGAGTACGCTCAGGAATAATGACGTGTGCGGTCTCAACAATGCGATCCTCGAATGCAATCTGCG
This sequence comes from Haloquadratum sp. J07HQX50, assembly GCA_000416005.1. Classification (GTDB taxonomy): domain Archaea; phylum Halobacteriota; class Halobacteria; order Halobacteriales; family Haloferacaceae; genus Haloquadratum. The sequence goes on from KE356563.1 coordinate 1,237,410, forward strand.
TTGGATAACAGGTCGCCGGTCCAAAGGTTCGGTCGTCATCTTCCCAGCCATCGATTGCAATCCCATCGAATCCGGCTACGACGGCTCGGGTTCGTGAACTCTCTTCGTCTAACTCGATATTTAACGTACCAGGAAATGGCTCATATCCGAGTCGCTCGTTAAACTGACGCATATACCCAGATAAAGAAATATAATGTTTTCCTTCACCCATCCCACTTGTGACAGTGCCAGTGAGTTCAACTTCGCTCTCGTCCGCCTCAAAGATACGACGATATTGAGCGTATTCCGTATACAACACGGACTCGCCTCGGGTAGTAATTGTTACCCACTGTCCATCAGCGACGACATCGCGCTCAATGAATCCACTATCTTCGAGTCGTTGAATCCGGCGTGAGGCTGTTTGCGTAGAGACATCAAGTTGGTCGGCCAGCGTCGAACAGGAGATCTTCGCGGCTGAGGACCGTCCGCCATCGAGTGCAATATGTTTTAACGCCGCCAGCGCGTCATCCCCAATAACGGCGGCTGAGCTCTTTGCCATTGATGAATGAAGTGGTTCATGGGTGTTAAGCATACCGGATGTGTGATGCATCTCATAAATGAGATAACAGTTTGTGGATAGCAGTCCCGTATA
>KE356563.1:1238060-1239559 GCA_000416005.1 Haloquadratum sp. J07HQX50
TCCGGTCGGAGGTTGAAGACGTGCTGGAGGCAGCTTTATTACGTCTTGAGCTTCCATCAGGCGACCTTGGTGTTGAGCGGCCGCCACCCGACCGTGATGCTGCGCTCGCTTCAAGTGTCAGTTTTCGACTCGCCAGCGAGGCGGAGGCCACACCGTCCGCTATCGCAAACGACATTGCAGCGGCAATTGAGATAACAGAAACCAAATATATCGCGTCGGTTGACGTTGCTGGCCCGTATGTGAACTTTAGCGTCTCAGAGAGATTCTATACAGAGACACTAAACCAGTCGGTTTCATCGGATTACGGCTCGCTGAGTTCACAAAATACATCGATGATAATTGAACATACCAGTGCGAATCCAACTGGACCAATCCACGTTGGAAGGGCTCGCAACACTGTTTTTGGTGATTCATTGGCCCGTCTTCTCGAGTACGCGGGCTACGATATCGAACGTCAGTATTATGTGAATGACGCTGGTAGACAGATGGCTCTCTTTACATGGGCCTATGAGACATTTGACGAAGCAGACCTTCCACCGCCAGAGCGTGCACGCTCTGATTATGAGCTTGTTCGATATTATCGGAAGGGAAATAGATATCTCGAAAACGCCGATGAAGCTGCCACAGAAGTTGCTGAATCAGAGATTGCTTCGATTATTGACGGATTAGACCGTGGCGACATGGCTGTCTACGAGCGGGTTGAGCGCGTCGTCGACAGTGTGCTCGAGGGGATGCAACAGTCACTAAATCGACTTCCAGTCGCATTTGACCAGTTTGTAAAAGAGACACGATTTATTCGAAACGGTGCTGCAGAGTCTGTCATTGAGCGTCTCCAATCAGCGCCGGAATCCATTTACGAAGACGGTGCATGGCAAGTTGATCTGAGCGGGCATGATATCGACAAGCGGCTTGTGTTTGTGCGTTCTGATGGGACGTCGCTGTATACAACGCGGGATTTGGCATATCATGAGTGGAAACTACAGAACTTTGACCGAGCAGTCACGGTGTTAGGTGAAGACCACAAACTTCAAGCAGAGCAGCTTGATGCAGCGCTTTCTATCCTCGATGTAGATACTGATTCTCTCGATCAAACATTTTACTCGTATGTCAATCTCCCTGATGGTCGAATGTCGACTCGCGAGGGGACTGGTGTCGACTTGGATGATCTGTTAGATGAGGCCGTGAAACGAGCACGGTCGGAAGTTACATCTCGAGTCGGTTCGCGAGAGCGAGATGATGAATTAACTCAGGACGATATTGACAGAATCGCCAGACAGGTTGGAATTGGCGCAGTTCGGTACGATATTATTTCCAAGCAACCAACAAAAGGAATCACGTTTGAATGGGAGCGAGCATTAGATTTCGAGGCACAATCAGCACCATATATCCAGTATGTACACGCTCGATGTTGTGGCATTCAGTCGGAGCAGGGGCCAAAAACATGTCACCAGACGCTCGCGCTGAGTTATAGTGACAGCGCCCGAGCGAGCGCTTCTGGA
>KE356563.1:1240322-1243038 GCA_000416005.1 Haloquadratum sp. J07HQX50
GCCGAGACGACAGAGGTGAGTCAAGCACGATTAGCGCTCGTTGGGGCCACAGCGAATGCTATTGAGAATGCGTTAGATATCCTCGGGATCGAGGCACCAAGCTCGATGTGAGTGGTAAATCATATTTTGCTTCAGCCCCTAAATCTCCAGCATATGTCACCTGGACACATACGAGTTCAGGTGCAAGGAGGAGGCAATTAAACACCATCAAAACCGCAGTGCGGTAGGACGCTGGCCCCCAGATGATCATGAATTTTCGGTGGCACGCATGATATATTGAACTGCAGTATGCTGTCATACAGGTATTATGGAAGTGACGGCACGACTGTTATCAGGCCGAGCGTCTGGGAATCAAAGTCTGTGACGTGGGAGACCCTCCGATACTCAAACTATGTGACCCCGAGGCGGCTCACGATGCCTGCGTAATGCCAGCAACAAATCGGAGGATGTGGAGGTCGTGTATAGAAAGTATCTGCCGCGGTTGTCGTCTGATCAAGAGTATAGATAGTTGCCATGACTCCTTGTCGGGGATACGATTCGAAAACAGCTTGAGATAGTCGTAGGTTACTTACCGTTATATAGAATAAATTGTGCAATGAGCACCGACGCACAGGAAATTAGTGCCGATCGTCGGAGATATGAGTTCAAAAAGGTTATCGAAGAGCTCACTGACTACGAAGGTTCAGGCACACAACTCGTTACAATCTATATTCCGCCAGATAAACAGGTATCCGATGTCGTTGCACATATTACTCAAGAACATTCAGAGGCGTCAAATATTAAATCGAAACAGACGCGAACGAATGTGCAGGATGCCTTGAAATCCATCAAGGACCGACTCCGATATTACGAGACCTACCCTCCAGACAATGGTATCGTTTTGTTCTCTGGTGCAGTCAATACTGGTGGCGGAAGAACGAACATGGTCACTCGGGTACTTGAGTCGCCGCCAGAGCCGATTCAGTCATTCCGATACCACTGCGACTCAGACTTCCTCACGGGTCCACTCGAAGACATGCTGGCTGATAAGGGACTATTCGGTCTTATTGTATTGGACCGGCGAGAGGCGAATGTCGGCTGGCTCAAGGGGAAACGTATAGAGGCCGTCAAGTCCGCTTCTTCGCTCGTGCCTGGAAAGCAACGAAAAGGTGGACAGTCAGCACAGCGGTTTGCTCGTCTTCGATTGGAAGCAATCGATAATTTCTATCAGGAAGTCGCAGGCATGGCAAATGACCTATTCGTCCCAAGACGTCACGAAATGGACGGCGTCCTTGTTGGTGGACCATCGCCGACAAAGGATGAATTTCTCGACGGTGACTATCTCCATCACGAGCTTCGCGACCTTGTCGTCGGAAAGTTTGATGTTTCTTACACCGACGAGTCAGGACTGAACGATCTTGTTGATTCGGCTCAGGACGTCTTAGCGGATCAAGAGGTGATGAAGGACAAATCCCAAATGGAAGAGTTCTTCAAGAAACTGCACGGTGGCGAAGAGGCAACATATGGGTTTGAACCAACACGAGAGAATTTGATTATGGGTTCTGTTGACCGACTCCTACTCTCAGAAGACCTCCGCTCAGACGTTGTCGTCTTTGAGTGCTCAAATGGGCATGAAGAATTCGAGATTGTAGACAGACGACATGACGATCCGGCTCACACTTGCAGTAAATGCGGGGACCCAGCCGAAAAGAGTGAGCGTGAAGATGTCATTGAGCATCTAATGAATATTGCTGAGCAGCGAGGGACACAAACGAAGTTCATTTCGACAGACTTCGAGAAAGGCGAACAGTTGTACAACGCGTTCGGCGGTATTGCTGGCATACTCCGCTATGAAACTGGCATCTGAGTTGCTCTCACGAGTGAATTTCTTTATCTGGACAAACCACTCGACGATACCAACCGCTGAGTCGGAGGTATGCCGACACTGGGATGTTCAACTTCAATTGAGTGCGATTATTCTACGCGAGCAACAGATATTCATTCCGTTTCGTTTCAGGCCAGTCCACGACTGTGCTCAATAGGCCAAGTATCGGGTTGGCTGCGGGATATTCCGCACTCAGGCAGTGTCATCGTGTGCTCTCAGATTAGATTCCACACGAGTCATTATCTTAGGTGAGTACATATAGACAGATCTCCTCAGTCTCTTTATCCGGAGCGTCATGATTCTTCGCGAGATTACTGTGAGGGTCTCCCACCCCGAACGAGACGTCTTTTCAGTCGTGCCCGTAGGCTGCTGTGATGAATCAATGTTATTTAATTGTCGACTGTGTCGAGAATCATTGACATCCTCCTGCGCCTGAAGACGCAGGAATCCCAAGCGTTGGGATATTATGGTTTACAGTCTCCCTGTTCTCTCATATGAAATGAACCACTCTCGCGGTTGAACAGGAATACTCTAGGCTGTGCCAAACAACCGTTACTCATATCCCCAATTGGGGGACTCTGAGTTATCTTTCTGCGAATATTTACTGCACCATTCACATCTGCATTTATTGCCGTATCACACGAGCTACAGACGTATAGACCACGCCCTATACGGTTATCTGCGTCTATTTTACCACAACACGAGCACGTCTTGCTTGTATTTCGCTCGCTCTTTCGATCAACAAGAATGCCGTGTTCCTTAGCTTTATACTCAAGTAATGTAGTGAAACGATTAAATTCCCAACCGTGCAACTTTTTATTCCCGTCTTTACCCCAGTTACGGCTTTCGCCG
>KE356563.1:1244582-1249372 GCA_000416005.1 Haloquadratum sp. J07HQX50
CATCACCTTCCATCGCTCGCGCCATGTCAAGTGTCTGCTGTGCGCTCTCATAATCGGTGTTGAGATCGTCGCGGACATCCTGTGCCTGATCTAAGATGTCCATAAACTCCATAATTAACCCATCGCGTTTTTGTTCGAGAGTGTCATGACCCCGCTCTGAAAGTTCGATCCGGTCGTCGATCGCCATCAAGTTTTTTCGAGTTGGTTTAACGTCCTCAGCCATCGTACATTTATATATTGTATGCAGGTGCTAAAGGTTTTCAACTACAATTGTGCTGAGTAGGTATATCCGACGCCTAAGCCAGCGTCGACTTGTGGCAAAAAAATGAGAGATATCTACTCGGTTTCTTTGCAAGTGTATTACTGTGAGCTATCCTGGGGTAGAGTAGTTCAAAAGACAAACCTGGAGTCATCACGCTCACATCTTTGATCTCCAATCGGGAACGAACGCGAGGCAGTCGGCCTGTTTTCTGTCGAATAAGCCACCGATCACAGACGAGCGCACGTGATCAGGGCACGGACTCCCAGTGCTTGTTTCATGCGTGCGAAATAAGCATAGACGGCCGCAAAGCGAGCACTCAGCTAAAGTATTCACCCTCACCTGTCATCACTGGCGTGAGCTCATCCACGAGGCTGAAAAGCGTGAGTTAATCAGCAGTGATTTCTGCGGTTTCGCTCTCGTCACCCTCTCGGTAATACGTCTCAATCAGGTCTTCATCGATGCGATTGAGCTCCTCCTTAGGGAGCGTTGACAGGAGATCCCAGCCAATTGAAAGTGTCTCGGTGACCGATCGATCGGTATCAGTGCCTTGATCGATAAATTCGGTTTCGAATCGGTCAGCGAAGTCGAGATATTTGTTATCCCGCTCGGACAGAGCTTCACGACCAACGATATTGACCAAATCACGAAGATCTTCTCCCTCAGCGTATGCTGCATACATTTGATCAGACACATCTCCGTGGTCTTCACGGGTCAGTCCCTCACCAATCCCGTCATCCATCAACCGTGAGAGACTCGGGAGCACATTTACTGGTGGCTGAATGCCCTGACTATTCAGATCTCGGTCAACGTATATCTGTCCTTCAGTGATGTACCCAGTCAAATCAGGAATTGGATGTGTGTCGTCATCGCCAGGCATTGTCAGGATAGGAATCTGTGTCACCGACCCTTCGCGTCCTTCGATACGGCCAGCACGTTCATACAGCGTCGCGAGGTCAGTATACATATACCCTGGGTATCCACGCCGGCCTGGAACCTCCTCACGGGCCGCACCGATTTCACGAAGCGCCTCACAGTAATTTGTCATGTCAGTCAAGATGACCAAGACGTGGTACCCTTTATCAAATGCCAAATACTCTGCAGTCGTCAGCACCATCCGTGGAGTGACTGTTCGCTCTACTGCTGGGTCGTCAGCTAGATTCATGAACACAACAGAGCGCTCAAGTGCTCCTGTTCGTTCGAAATCATCCATGAACTCGTTTGCCTCCTCAGCAGTGATACCCATCGCTCCAAAGATGACAGCAAATTCTGACTCATCCGAATCGCTCCCTCCGCCTTCTTGTTCTTCTGGGACAGTCGCCTGCCGGGCGATCTGGAGTGCAAGGTCGTTGTGCGGGAGTCCTGAGCCTGAGAAGATAGGTAACTTCTGCCCACGAACCAATGTGTTCATTCCGTCAACCGCGGACACTCCAGTCTGGATGAACTCTTCCGGATACTCTCGTGAGAATGGGTTGATCGATGCCCCAACAATCTCACGCCGTTCATCCGCAAGGATATCAGGACCTCCATCAATCGGTTGCCCCGCTCCATCAAGCACACGACCGAGCAGGTCCTCTGTAACCTTCATTTTCAGCGTTTCACCGGCAAACCGAACGGAGGCGTCTGTATCGATGCCAGATGTTCCCTCAAACACCTGTATTGCGACGATTCCATCCTCGGACTCGAGCACTTGACCGCGTTTAACATCTCCACCTGGCGTTTCAATTTCGACAATTTCGTCGTATCCAATCGGCTCATCTACCTCAGCAAACACCAGTGGGCCGCTGATCTCTGTAATCGTTTGATACTCTTTCATGTTAGTATAGCTCTCGAATCTGCTCTTTGATATCAGTCTTGAGCGTCTCAATATATTCAGTATACTCTTCTTGGACGCCAATACGATTGAGTCGTGGAATCGCGTCGACTGAGATCACCTCATCGACAGGGACTCCTGCATCAAGTGCATCAAACGCTTCGTCGCTGAATGTGTGGATGGCAGTCACTGTCATGTACGTTTTCTCTGGCGGGCAATACGTGTCGACCGGATGGAACGCATTTTGTTGTAGATGAGCTTCTCGAAGGTACCGAGCAACTTCCAGTGTAAGTTGTTGGTCCTCTGGAAGGGCATCTTTCCCGACCAACTGGACAATTTCTTGGAGTTCACTTTCTTCATCCAGCACGTCAACAGCCCACTGTCGCTGCTCTGGCCACTCTTCGCTCACATTCTCCTGGAACCACGGGTCAAGTTGGTCTTTGTACAGCGAGTATGACTCATTCCAATTGATGGCCGGAAAGTGTCGGCGCTCAGCGAGGTCCGCATCAAGAGCCCAGAACGTCTTGACAATACGTAGTGTATTTTGCGTAACCGGCTCTGAAAAGTCGCCACCTGGTGGGGAGACAGCGCCAATTGCTGAGACTGACCCCTCTGTCCCATTTATATTCTCGAAGTAGCCTGCTCGCTCGTAGAACTGAGACAGCCGGGCAGCGAGATACGCTGGGTAACCCTCCTCACCAGGCATCTCCTCCAGTCTGGAAGAAATTTCTCGCATTGCTTCTGCCCACCTGGAGGTTGAATCAGCCATGAGTGCCACGTCGTAACCCATATCACGATAGAACTCAGCAATCGTAATCCCAGTGTACACACATGATTCACGCGCCGCAACAGGCATATTGGACGTATTTGCGATCAACGATGTCCGTGCCATGAGTGGATTCCCCGTCGATGGATCTTCGAGCTCAGGGAAGTCATCAATTACTTCAGTCATTTCATTCCCGCGCTCGCCGCAGCCAACATAGATGATGATATCTGCGTCAGCGTACTTGGCAAGTTGATGTTGTGTGACAGTCTTTCCAGACCCGAAGGGTCCCGGAATGGCCGCCGTCCCACCTTTGGCGATTGGAAAGAGGCCATCAAGTATTCGTTGCCCTGAGACGAGTGGTGTCCGTGGCGTCTTTTTCTCTACTGACGGGCGCGCTTCCCGTACTGGCCACTCCTGTCGCATCTGGATCTCTTCGCCGGTATCGAGTTCGGCGACAGTTTCTTCAACAGTAAATGATCCTGATTCGATGGATACCACCTCACCGCCATCGGAGTTAGGGGGAACCATGACTTTATGTTCTATCGTGACTGTTTCGTCAACAGTCCCGATAATATCGCCTGCTTCAACGAGTGTTCCCTCCTCAATGGTTGGCTCAAAGCTCCATTGTCTATCCAGTTCGATTCCGGGAGCGTCGACTCCTCGATCAAGGTATGGTGACCCCATCTTGTCCTCGAGAACATCCAGCGGCCGCTGGACACCATCGTAAATCGTATCTAACAGCCCTGGGCCAAGATCGACACTCAATGGTTCACCAGTGTTCTCGACGGGTTCTCTCGGAGCGATACCTGACGTCTCTTCGTATACTTGGACTGTTGTGATATCGTCCTCAATTTCAATTACCTCACCCATCAATCCTTCATCGCCCACGTAAACCACATCATTCATGCGGGCATTCAGATTGCGGGCAGTCACAACAGGACCACTTACACTTGCAATCGTGCCGTCGTTTTTGACGGCCTGTTCTGTCTGACTCATAAATTAGGCTTCATCCTCCATCAGGTCGATCCCAATGGCTCGTTTGATCTGGTCGCGAAGACCGCTCGCTCCGCCACTTCCACCAAGCGTGACGAGCGTTGGTTCGATACTTGTCTCAACGTCTGTTCGAACGCTCCGAGAGAGATAATCAAGATCGTCATTATGCATCACAATTATTCCAACGTCATCCTGATCAAGGACCGTTGAGACCGCTTCATCTAATTGTTCATCTTTGTTTGCTTCTGAAACCGTCTCGAATTCACGAACGCCGGCTAGTCGAAATCCAGTTGTGAACTCGGGGCTTCCAATGACGGCAATCTCCTGGCTCATATTGCGATTACCTCAGTCTCGATTTCACTCTCAGAGAGGCCTGCCTCACGTGCGCGACCTATCGCTCGAATATTCTCAACTTCGCGCTCCTTCGCTAGAATATATGACACGACAGGTGTAATCGAGAGTGGATATACTGTCCCAAGTGTATCTGAGTAGCTCAACAAGACAATATCTAGTGCGCGCTCGAATTGAATAAGACTGTCCGCTGCTTCAAGCTCATCCAGCGCCTGTGAAAGCTCCACACCATACTTTGATTCACGAATTGCACTCACAAGCTCATCACGATCTTGTACTAATGCCGCGAGTTGTGCCTCACTGAACAACGATCCACCTTGAATATAGTAGGCCGCTGGGTCTATGTCTGCACCGCTCTGGGCCAGTCGCAGCGCGTTGCGGAGATTCCGAAAGTCAATCTCAGCATCGAGAAACTCTCGATACTGCGCAGTTGACTCGCTGCCGCCAAGGTCGCCTCGTAGGTTCTCATAGTAGCCACGGTCGACAGCGTTTTCTAACGGTACTAAGACGCCAGTGTCCTCAAAGTCATCATAGGCATCTTTCAGTCCCTCCTCAAACATGGTGTCCTCAAGAAGTTCAACAACTTCTTCAATACTGGCTGCTTCTGT
>KE356563.1:1251495-1253857 GCA_000416005.1 Haloquadratum sp. J07HQX50
GTTGTATAGATGAACGAAGGCACCGTGCTTCGGAGAGCGTCACTGAATACCCAGATCCACAGGCCGTTCATCATGAGCAGCCATGCGCCGTTCTCCAGAAAGGCGTGTTTGAGATTGTGCAGTTGATTATCCTCGATAAATCCGAATATCCAGGCAACGTTCAGGTGGAATACACCAATAAGGATACTCACTACGATCCACCCGCGTGCCCATTCGATGCCGGCAGGTGAGAGTCCTTTCTCGATCGGCGCATGGGCCAATCCAATGATGCCCTCCCAGAAGTACGTTGCAATCAAATGGAGTCCAAATATTTCGCCGTAGAGAATGCCAAATATCGTCGTAAAGAAGCCCGCGGCGATTGTAATTCCACCCATACTGCGGATGGCTTCACGATCCTCAAATGCGGTATAGAGCACGTAACCTATCGCTGTATAGACGACGCCATAACCGAAGTCTCCAATCATGAACCCGAAGAATGTAGGAAACGTCAGAAATAATATGATTGTTGGATCAAATTCACGGTAGCTAGGTCGATTGACTGCCTGGACAATCATCTCAAAAGGCTTGATTAGGCCAGGGTTATCCTGAACCGTGGGAGGGTCGTCATTCTGCATTACGACGGCACTGCCCCCATCAGCTTTGGGTTGTGTTTCGCCTCCATCGGCGGTCGGTGTCGGTGACTGAATACCTCCTGTGTCCCCGCCGGGTATCTGTTCTCGAACGTGGTCTGATCCATCCTTCGAGAATTCCGCGCGTTCGAGTTCTTCAATCTGCGTATGATCACCAACAGCCGCGGTAATAGCCGATTTAAATAGCTCGAATTTCGCAGTCGGGATCCAGCCTTCCGCAATAAAAGCGCTCTCAGTCGTCGCGAAGGAGAGTGGGGCTTCTGCTTTTTGGACCTCAATAGAAAGCTTTTCTTCTGCGGCTAGAAGGAATCCCGCTGTCTCCTCCCTTTTCATGTCCAGTTGCTCCTCCACGCTCTGTAGGTCAGATGAGAGTTGCTTGATCTCCTGCTCAATCTCAGAGATAGATTCTTCAGGGGATCCTGTTTCTCTTTTCGGAAGATCAATCGATGTAAACTCTGTTCCGACCAGCGAATCTGTGAGTGCGCCATGATCCGCGGACTCCACGGGGCGGGCGAATATCGCGATAATATCGTTCCCAGTGAATAACTCGAAGGAATCGATGGTATCAGCGGCTGACAGTGTTGGTTCGATAGCTGATCGCGAACCTCGTCCCACCGCGACTGAGAGAGTCTCATATCCATGGAGGAGGTCGAAGTCTATGCCTAACTCAACGAATGGCTCGATCGCGTCGATTTCATCCTCACGCTCTCGTATTTCCTGTTTGATCTCTTGCCGACGGTCATCCAACTCGTTGACGCGTGTTCGAATCGACTCAATCTCTTCAGCCAGGGCATCCTCGGTGACAATCCTCGTTGGCCCGGCATCTTCAGGTGATACATCAAGGATAGTTTTGAGTGAACGAACAGTAACTAACTGCTCTGAGGCGGTTTCAGCACCTTCCATCGGGGTACCTGGTTCGAAGCGATCCCAAGAGCCGTTATACTCGGTGAGATGATAGATATTAAGATCATGAACTGCTTCGGTAACCTCTTGCATTACCTGTTTCGAACCCGTGACCGAGACCTTGCTCATCTGCTCAGGTCTGAGCATTTATCGCCTCCTCAAATCGCGAGAGTGTTTCTGTGACTGCATCATCAATGTTTGTTTGTGCTTGCTGAATTAGTTCTTCACGGTCCTGTTTGCCTTCTTCCAAGATTGCTTCGCGTTCAGCTTCGATATCCTCACGTGCTTCTGCAAGACGGTCTTGTTCGTATGTGTCTGCCTCCTCGCGTGCTGTCTCACGGATCTCCTCGGCATCAGAACGCGCCTGTTTGATGCGGTCCTCGCGCGCTTGCTTGGCGTCCTCTATGATTTCATCTGCCTCAGATTCAGCTGTCTTAATCCGTTCGAGAACCCTTGGTCTCGGCATACTCTTATCATATAGCATTTGCAGAAGCGAGCTATATGGTGCTTGCGAAAATCTGTGGTGGTTTCTGTTCAGCAAATCCGCATAATTATCATTCTCAAGCGCCATTGACCCACAATGGGAATTCTTGAAAACAAAGCAAACGCTCGTCAGTTTTACAAATATCTCTCCAAAGTATACGACTCAATCAACCCATTTATTTGGAATGCAGAGATGCGAGACACAGCACTCGAATGGCTCGAATTGTCAGATAATGACCGTGTGCTCGACGTCGGCAGTGGAACTGGATTTGGGACTGAGGGACTACTGGAATGCACACCTGACGTACACGGCCTCGATCAGAGCATACACCAGATGGAAAAAGCCT
>KE356563.1:1253877-1259038 GCA_000416005.1 Haloquadratum sp. J07HQX50
TGCACTCACCGAGTTCCAACGAGTAGTAAGGCCGGGTGGAGCAGTACTCGTCGTCGGGCCTGACTATCCCAATTCAAAGGTATTTCAGTTGCTTGCAGATGCAATCATGTTGTTCTATGATGAGACTGAGGCACAACGTATGTTTGAGAGCACCGGGTTCGTAGATATCGAGCATCATATTCAGCAGGCGTATCCGGGAAGTCCGCGGGCAATAACGACGGTTGCACGTGCGCCTGAGTCTCGGCAAGAAATGGACGCGGACTCACCGTCACAGACTCGAGTTCAATCCTAACTGGGCTGGACATCAGCCGAAACGCTGCCAATAACGCATGCCCGCTGTCTGAACTCGACTGACAGTGTTGCTCCAACCACCGGGTGTGGTGTGTTTGTCTGTGCAATCTCGAGCGAAGCGGTCTCACCGGGTTCCCACATCCCATCACTGGCGCTGTTGAATGGCCCAAATGGGCCGCTACGAAACCCGCGGGCTGCGAAATACGGGATTGGCGGCTGAAATTGCAGTGGTGTACCATTTATAAGTATCATCATCCGTACTGTAGAGAGATTTACCTTGGGACCAGCTTCATGCGTAAGTTGAATACGAGGACCGCGAAGTTGGACTGAGAGTGCGACTGCGTCCGGTGAAGACACCCCTGCACCTGTCACACCACAGGAATTCGTTGGGGGCATGTGTAGCGATGACCCTGCTGCAGCAACAGCACCAGCTAGTACAACAGTTGCGGTGAGCATTGCTGCAACGCCGACGATTGCCGCAGAGCCTCGGGTGTTCACACCAGCGTGTGGGGACGCGATTGGTGATGAAGTTCAGTTTAACGACGGCTGATTATCATGATCGATGACATCTTAACATACTATCCGCTATCAACTCGCCCTCTGTAATCACTCCCCTGGAGTCCAGAGTGAACTGCCCCGACCCGCTTCGTTCCGCTGAGGGCTGTGCTTCCTCTCGGGCTCACGCTGGGCTGTCTGCTTCGACGACAGTGGCGTAGAATATCCAGCCGAGTGTGGTGAGCCAGTTGTCGGCTTCATCATGGGCCAAATCATGGTTTTCGCCCTGCACTTTCGATAACACCTTCCCCGCTCCCGTACGCCAGTCTTCACAGGTGGTGGTTTGAGTCTAAGACTGTCCCAACCATACTCAGGAGTAATGGTAGTATTCCTGTTGCTATTGCAATTGTGAACTACCCCTGCCGCCTCCGGCGACTCCTTGGGGCAGGGGGCTGAGCGCCTGCTATCAGCTAATTCCCCATTCCGCTTATTTTCACGGTCTCAGCTATTCCGATGAGTAGCGTCCGTCACAACTCGTGGTAAGGAGTGCTGTGAGGTCTCCTTTGTTGGGTTTGGTGGACGGAACGAGACAGCTGTGTCCTCTCTCCCCTCGCTCACTCGTCGGGGAATGGAAGCGGGGAGACTGGAGAGCCTATCGGAGCTAAAATCACCATCTAGGATTCCACAGCCATGTTCTGTGTTTGATTGCCGTTGCCACCTGAGCGCTCGTCACCTTTTGTAATCGACCCGTAGATCAGTGGTGGGAAGGATGGATTCACAGAGACAAGCACAACTGAGTTCCCATCAATCGCTGTTACTTGATATACGCCGTCAGGAGCAACCGTCCACAGGAAGCCATCTTCTCCTGTTTGACCGACCACAGTGCTTTGACCATTTGGAGGTCCGACTGTGAGTTGTGCATTGACTGGTGCACCGGAACTATTACCCTGAAGATCCAATCTGACTGGACCACCAGGATATGTTGGGTGCGTCGTCAGTCTAAGCGAGTCTTTAACCGCTGACGTTGACCGTCGAGTCGAGGTTGATGATAACGGTCGGTACTGGACGGCACTGAAAACTCGCTCGCTTTCGCCATCAATGAGTGCACGAAGACGACCACGCTCATGTGTAATAGATATGCGTGCTAACGGACTATTAGCAGTCGTTTCATTATCTTGCTGAAGCGACGTGATCGTTGGATATACATCGTCGGTGACATTGGTCGCCTCGGCGGGGCTAATTCCGGTGGCACTTCCAGCGGTTCGGAGGTTGCCTCTGTATGCCTCTCGAATATATGTCTCATCGGCAATCACACTGATTACAACGCTATTTGGGCCAGTTTGTACGAAGAATCGATCCGACTGTGTCCCGCCTGTGAGTACAGTCTTGATCCGCTCGCGGACAGGGCCACTAAGTGCTTGCAGCTCTAATTTCAGTGAAGTGAATCGCGACTGTGAGATACTGAATCCCTCGGTTGATTCAGCCATCTTTTCGAGTTGCTCAGTTCGATTCTTCAGCACACGTGCTTCGGCGTCGATTTTGCCCAACGAGGCGAGAAATTGTTTGGTTGTGATATTCTCGTCGTTATATGCTTTAATTCGCTGTCGATGCCGAGAGCGGAGTGATACAGCTCGCTGCTCTGTCTGGCTCAGTGCGGCCAGCAGTTGCTGCTGGCGCTCAGAAATCGACGGAGCGGCTTCTATGTCATTCATCAATCGGTTTGATTGTACTCGTACGTCAATCGATTCAGTGGAGTAGGAGAGCCCATATCCAAGCTCAACATATCGTGTTTGCAGTGCACTCCGATTTACCTCGATAGGAGAGATGCCTAACATCGAAAGAATTGGACCACTGCCTTCCTCTGAGAGCTGTCGAAAATTCGATTGCCCTGAGACACTGACGCGATCAGGGAGTTGACTCTCACCTGCTGATTGGTTCAACTGTGAGACAGATTTGTCATTTGCAAACGACGCGGCTGGCGCAGACCCAGCGATTGCAGATAACGTGATTATGACAACGAGAACTGTCGAGCCAGGTCGCATCTATCTACTATATACGAGCACACAGTAAAAGTGCTATCATAATTTTTATACTCTGTTACTCTGTGGCTAGCTGAGATATCCGATAGAAAGGGTTTTGAACATTCCATGTAGATTCCATTTATATGCGGTTTCTTGCGTTCATCTGTTTTTTATTCCTCCTGTCGACCGTTGCAGGTGCGGGTGGGGCGCACGCAGTCAATCCGCCTGCGGCTGGGTTCGACAGTGGACTCTATCAGCAAATGCCGGCTGATGAGCAGACTAAACAGACAGCCGTCTCTATCTCAGTTCAGGATGATATGAGCGCTTTTTGGCAGGTAGAGGTTCTCTATCCATTGGAGTCGAACGCTGAAACTGCAGCGATTCAAACCGTTGCGCGCCAGTATGAGGCTGGGCAGGCGAACGTCGGCCCACAAGTAGAGCTGTTTAGGACCTTACGACGTGTCGCGAGCGCACAAACAGGGCGAGAGATGCAGATGAGCAATGTCAGTTATCGTGCGAATGTCAGCGATACACAAGCTCAATTTATCTTATCATTTCGATGGGCAGACTTTGCCCAAAGTGGACCGAACGGAACGATGATCGTTGGTGATGTATTCGATCTTCCAACAGCGGAGTCTGACCGAGAACAGACCTGGTTGTCCATTGTTGGGCCAGATCAGCAAATTGTCATTCAACCACCAGAGCGGTATACTGTCAAAGAAACAAGTATTGCAGTTCAACAGCAACGAAACGCTATCGTGCTCGCAGAGCCGACTGATTTCATAGGCGATAATGCGTTGCGAGTTACGTATTCACCGGTTGAGGAGGAATCGGCTCCATTGAGTCAAACGGCACGCATTGCAGCAGTCTTTGCTGGCATCCTTGTCCTGCTTGTTGGCGGATGGCGGTTCTCACGAAGGCGAGGTGCATCGACAGAGAATGGCAATGGTGGTAGTAATAATGATGGGCCATCAGGGGCCGCCCAAGTGTCACAGGCATCATCTGAAGATGAGTCTGTGGAGGAGACATCAGATGTGCCTGAAGTTCAGAATGTGGGGTCTGAGTTCACTGACCCTGCACTGTTATCAGACGAGGAGCGTGTCGAACAGTTATTATCACAAAATGGAGGTCGAATGCGACAGGCAACAATCGTTGACGAGACAGGATGGTCAGATGCCAAGGTTTCACAGTTACTGTCCAGTATGGCAGCGTCAGACCGCATAGATAAACTCCGACTTGGTCGAGAAAATCTTATCTCGCTGCCGGAAACAGACGTAACAGAGAGCCAGCCCGATGATGCCAATCAGACACGCTCAGAAGGCTGATTGATTCGGAAGGTTATTTGCTCGGCCATCCCGGTAATTGGACAATGGATTACTTGGAGCGACGTGTTTCGATGGTTGAGGACCGGCTTGAGTCGGTCATTTCTACCATCGAACCATCGACGCTCGCTGATGAGATTAGCCACGTCGCGTTAGCTGGTGGCAAGCGCGTTCGGCCAGCTGTGACGATTCTCTCGTGTGAGGCATGTGGCGGCGAACCCAGTGCAGCGGTCGATTTTGCTGTTGCTGTTGAGTGCGTGCACAATGCTTCGCTCGTTGTAGATGATATTATCGACCGGTCAGAAGTCAGGAGAGGAAGCAGGAGCGCATGGGCGAATTTTGGGTACGGCCCAGCACTAATTACCTCAGATGGATTATTGGGTGAAGCTTTTGCATTGCTCTCGCAAAGCGAGCGTGCAACTGAGATTGTCGCACAATCGATGGTTGAATTGGGTGAGGGAGAAGCGGTTGAATTAGTTGCACAACCAACAACCGAGTCTGAGTATATCGAGTTAGCACGACGAAAGACTGGTGCATTATTTAGGGCTGCAGCGGAAGTTGGGGCCGTCGCAGCAGATGCTGACCCATTTACTGTTGACTCATTCGGTGAGTATGCCGAGCGCGTTGGGATCGCGTTCCAGATTCGTGATGATGTACTGGACACGACAGGTTCAATCGCAGAGCTCGGTAAACCAGCAGGACAGGATGCAGCGATGAACCGTCCTTCGCTCGTGCAGATTACTGAACTGTCCGAGCAGGAGGCAAACAGTCGTGCAGAAAAACAGGCTGAACAAGCACTGAATGCACTTGCTGCGGCAGATGTTCACGAAAGCCAGTCGTTGGGATATCTCAAAGATCTGGCAGAGTTTGTCGTTGTTCGAGAACAGTAATCGATGGCTGTTATGAGCATCAGAACTGTGATTTATATGGGCCTGTTCAGTTGCCCATTGTATCAGGACCTGTCGGGAATCGGGATTCTGCGACCGCAAATAGGAGAGTACTGATAACACCAAGTAGTGTACCTGTTGTCAG
>KE356563.1:1259704-1263276 GCA_000416005.1 Haloquadratum sp. J07HQX50
ACGATAGCACTCACATTCTCTCCTGTTGAGAGTGCTGCAAGCACACGGTCCACTTCCTTCCCAAGTGCTCGATTCGCCTGCACGTCACCACTACCAGTTCCGGTGACTGCTGCGACGGTTATTTCGTCGCTGATGGTGCTGTCAGTAGCGAGTGCATCGCGCTCGTGAATTCCTTGAAACAGCACGTTCACATCGGAGTCTTCAGGATCAACCGTTGCGAGTTCGACGGCTGCATCCTTGACAGTCTCGCGACCAACGACAGGAGTTTTTATCGCTGTCTTCCGGCCAAGGTCGTTATCCAAGTCGACACACAGGACCAGAAGCATTACTCGTATGTACACGAGCGTCTTATATCTGTTTTCGGGATGTGGCTGATGGATAATCACTCAATCGTATATGTCCGAGTAGGACGGCTTTTAATCCTCTACGGTATAAATACGCTAACGATGATTTCGGAGGGGTGTGAACAGTGTGCTAAGGGTGGCAAGATGGTTCTATTTGTCTACGGGTACTGTGACCAGCGTGATTGCTTTTATTGCCCTCTCGGAGAGAACCGAAAGAACGTCACCGACGTATATGCTAACGAGCGACAGGTCAAATCAGATGAGGACATCATTGCCGAGGCAAAGCGGATGAGCGCCCTCGGAACCTCAATTACCGGTGGAGAACCGCAAGAAGCGATGGAAAAGACCTGCCGCTACCTATCATTATTAAAGGCAGAGTTTGGGTCAGATCATCATACTCACTTATACACTGGTATTACCGGTGGAAGAGAGAACATGCGGCGGTTATCTGAGGCTGGGCTAGACGAGATCCGATTCCACCCACCGTACGAACAGTGGGGCGAGTTACATGGGACTGCGTGGGAGGATATCTTGTACATTGCTCGTGAGGAAGGGCTCACCCCCGCATTTGAGATACCCGGTATCCGGCCTGAAACTGAGTTCTTGGAATTTCTTGATGAGGGGGCCGCGGAATTCTGTAATATTAACGAGTTCGAGATGTCGGATGGCAACTACCGGCGGATGCAAGAACAGGGATATGAGCTCCAAGATGGACATATGTCCGCGGTGAAAGGGTCACGTGAGGCGATTCTCGCCGAAATGGGCAGTCACGAGAGGACGTATTTCTGCACGTCAGTTTTCAAAGATGCTGCTCAGCATCGGAATCGACTCAAACGGATGGCAGAAAATATCCGCCGGCCATTCGATGAAGTGACTGATGATGGGACGATTGTGTACGGAAAGACCCAGACGACTGTTGATCAACTCCAAAGCTTAGGTGTTCCCAGGGAATTCTTCACTGAGAAATCGGAGCATGTTGAGGTCGCGTGGTGGTTGCTCGAAGAGATGATAGAATCAGGCGATCTTGATAAAGGAGAGATCGTTGAGCAATATCCAACAGTCGACGGGACTGTAGTTGAGCGGACACCGTTAGCGTAATCTGCAGTAGCATCACTGCACGCTCGAAACCTATTAGATGGGCGGTAAGTAATAGCAATATATGTCAGAGTGCCCGCTCGCAGATGACTGTCCGCGGTATTCCGAGCGCATCGATGGAATGGGGTGTCAATATTACGGCGACCGCGGTGGCGCCGAGTGGTGCAACAGTTATGACCAACCGATTCGAGATCTCAAAGCTCAGCCAGTCAAGCCTGGCGAAGAAGTGGTTGTTACCGTAGATGATATTCATGAGAGTGGTGCTGGTGTTGGGCGGACCGAAGAAGGATTTATTATACTGATCGATGGGCTGTTACCAGAGGCACGTGCAACAGTACGTGTCGATCGTGTCAAATCAAATCATGCGACCGCTAAGAAGGTGACTGAACGACTTCCGATGGAAAGCGAGGAGGGAGACGAAACGAAGACACCTCAAGAGAATGATACCGACACCGAAACGGATAACCCAAGTAGTGGAACCGATCGCCCAACAGCACTGGGGAGTCGGGACAACTTCTGGGGAAGTTGATTGGAGATGAATTTGGAGGAAAGTTGTACCTGTCAATACAATTAGATGTCGAACGGATTTCTGCGAAAGAAATAAACTGAGCACTTAGCCTGCCAGACTGGCTTGAGGAGGCAACAGAATCGTGATACTCGATTATACAATTCATGTGCGGCTGCAGTGTGATACCTTGCGTTCAGACGAATCTCAAAATATCGAAAGCATAGGAAAAAACGGATGTAAGTTGACATCGCTATCAACCACGGAGGCGACCTCCACAAACGAGTGGAAGGTATTCCAGTGAGGACGGCGTGCGAATGGACTTTAGCTACGCCAATCTCGTGAACCGTCTTGGAGTCACGTGGTTTGAGAGTCGGAGATTCTCCTCATGACGGCATAGATCTCCGTCCGACCTGAGGCGCTGCCTGTAGAGGCCCCGGCGTTTGTTCCGGGCGAGGGTGTCACTAATGATGGATATCACTCAATATCCAGTTGCTTGACAAGTTGCTTGACATCCTGAGCCCGCTCTTTTGGCACAACCAACACCCGGTTATCCCACGAAACGACCACAAGGTCAGAGACACCAATAAGCGACACATGTGCGCCGTCGCTGGCAATAATATTTTTGTCCGCATCTATCGTCTCAATAGAGGTCTGCCCAACGGTGGTTGTTCCTTCGTTGCTATCATCATCGAGTCGGTCAAAGGCATCCCAGGCACCAATATCATCCCAATCAAATGAGACTGGCAGAACCGCAGTGTTCGATGCCGACTCGAACAGTGCGTGATCAACACTGATCGCATCAGTCGCTGTGTAGGTCCGTTCAATCATGTCTGCATCATCGGCTAAAACAGCGTTTGCGAGTGAATGTAACGAGGAATCTTCAGCCGCTGATAGGAGCGACGTCGGACGAAACGCGAACATACCAGCATTCCAGAGATATCCAGCATCTATGTAGGACTGAGCCGTTGCTGCATCTGGCTTTTCATGAAATGATTCAATTGGATACCACATTGGGTCACGACGAGCATTTTGCGTGTCAGGCGCAATGTATCCATATCCTGTCTCTCGACGGGTCGGCTCAATCCCGAAAGTAACGAGTCGATTTGTTGAGGCTGCGACTCGGTGTGCCTCGTTACATGCAGTGGTGAATCCCTCGCCAACGACGTGATCGCTCGGAAAGACCAGCATGACTGCCTCTTCATGCCGATTGTTAATATCACCGGCAGCATATACGATAGCTGGTCCCGTGTCGCGTGCGGCTGGTTCAGTCAATATCCGTGCATTATCGGTGAGTGGAGCGACGACCTCAACAAGTGCTGGTTGGGTTAACACAACGACTTCATCAGCGACCGCCTGAGCGCGTGAAAGTGTCTGAGAGAGAAGAGATTCAGAGCCGGCCAGGGGAAGCACCTGCTTGGGCTGAGTCGGACGGCTGGCTGGATAGAGCCGTGTTCCGGTCCCCCCAGCTAACACGACTGCTACGGTTGGGGTGTCCCTGGCTGACGCTACCATGTTTCGACGATTCCCTCAGTGATATCTCGCCTGCAACTCTCACAATCGGGGTGCTCAGATTCAAAACACTCAGGACAGCCTTCTGAATCAATCTCGATAGCTCGTTTCTCTGC
>KE356563.1:1263326-1264814 GCA_000416005.1 Haloquadratum sp. J07HQX50
GTTAGGATTTGCATTATATCGGTGCGCTATTTTTATTTGTGTCACGGGCGTGGCCGAAGGCTTCCAACCACAAGCTGATTATATCTTTCGACAGTGTGTGGGCCTGTGGTCTCATACTATCGTCGGCCTACAGGCGGGGTTCTTAGATATTCTATTGCTTGTTTTCGATATTGCTGATGGCCACAATGTGTCGCTAAGGAGGACACATGTCTTGTCAGTCAGCAGATACGCGTAGACTTACTAAGAATCTTAAACACGTACAGAAAGGTTCTATATTTTGGTGGGTCGTTTACGAATGGGCTTCTCACAAAAAGATAGCCGCTACGCAGTCTGCTGATTATGGGTCTGTTGAAGCACAGATCTTGGAGAGTTTTCCATACATCCATGCTGTCGTTTACACCGACGTAGATGTTATTGACCCAACGCTCTGTAATCGGTCGGGGTGTGCAGCGAATTCGGTGGCGCGAGCACCGTTTAACTCGTCCAGCGAATTAATGATGACGTTTGTCGTCTCAATGGTATTCACCCGGATTTCGGTGTCGTCTGGCATCGTTGTGCCACAGTGCACCTACAGAAAGAGCCGTTCTGCGGTGCCGAATGCTAATTCATACTGTTTATATCTGCGTCGGACATCACGCGACGTTTCGACGGCTGGGAACAGCGCCCTCTTGCAGCACGAGTTGGTCCAGCAGTTTCCGGTAGAGACGGCTCTTTAGCGCTTTGGAGGCTTTATCATCCCAGAGGTTATTTAATTCCTCTGGGTCCTCGTGCAGATCAAATAGTTCGCCGTACTCCTGTTCGGGGTAGAGTGTGAGTTTATACTTGTCGTTGATCAGCGTCCGGGGCGAGATACCGAGATAGTCCTCGTCGGTCTCCACGACGGTCAAGCGGTCTCGTGGGTCGGCCTCGTTCGTGAGCAGCGGCAAGAGCGATTCGCCCGGCCACGTGTCTGGCCCGTCGCGATACGACGGTTCGTAGACCGCGTGCGGCGACGTGACATCACAGAGATCCAATATCGTCGGCATCAGATCTTCGTGGCTCGTCACGGTCTCGACGCGCTTGCCCTCCCGAAACGTTCCGGGCCAGTTCCAGATCATCGGCACACGGAGTAGTCCCTCGAACTGAAAGGGGCCTTTGCGGATCATCCAGTGATCCCCCATCATCTCGCCGTGGTCCGAGAGAAAGATCACGACCGTATCCTCCCGGAGACCGTTGTTCCCCAGCGCGTCAACGACTCGACCGACTTCGTGGTCGAGGTAACTGACCATCCCGTAGGTGACCGCGATAATCTCCTTGATTGCTTCTTCCTGAATCTCCGGGCCAGGATCGGTATAGAGACCCTGCAACTGGAAGAAGTCGCCCTCGTAGACGTCACGGTAGAAGTCCGGCAGATCGTCCAGTTCTGTCTCACTCCGGCTCGGGAGCGATACCTCCTCAGGGTTGTACATCGAGCCCCACGGCTCGGGAGCCGCATACGGGTTGTGTGGG
>KE356563.1:1266233-1270809 GCA_000416005.1 Haloquadratum sp. J07HQX50
ACTGCACTCGAGTGCTACAGAATGGGCGATGCTCAGAGCATGGAAGCGTTGACGGTGAGTTTGATCTGCGAATCAAGGCGGTGCTCGATAATGGTGAAACAATCACCGAAGTAATCTGTAATCGAGAGCGGACAGAGGAACTGACCGGTATCACACTCAAGAAAGCTAAAGAGATGGCTAAGGATGCCCTTGACACGACCGTCGTTGTCGAAGAAATGAGCGAGGAACTGCTTGGGTCATACTATGCGGTGTCGGGACCAGAATTAGGACGATATGTCCTTGCAGACTCGATTGAACCTCTTGGTGAGCCAACCGAGACTGAGTCAGTTTTAATCGAAGCGAGGTCGATTTAAGATGAGTAGCACAGAAGTCCCATCTCGAGAGGTCGCGCGTCGTGTATTCGCGACTGAATTCAATGATGCTACATTTACATTCAAAGAATCTGATGACGAGCGGGCACCAGTGTATCAGTTGCTACCGACGGGTCAGAAAGCGAATCGAGTCTTCTTCAGCGGGACTCTGACTGAGAAAGAGGATGTTGGAGAGGATAATGAATATTGGCGAGGTCGGATTGTTGACCCTACGGGGACGTTCTTCGTCTACGCAGGCCAATATCAGCCGGAGGCCGCACGGATGTTGCGGGAGCTTGAGCCCCCAGCGTATGTTTCGGTCGCAGGCAAACCGCGGACATTTGAGACTGATGATGGGAGTAAAACGGCATCAGTTCGGCCGGAGTCAATCGCCGTGGTTGATGATTCGACGCGTAATCGTTGGGTAGTCGAGACTGCAGAACGAACGCTCGATAGAATTGAGCGATTCGATGAGGAATCGAACGAGTATGCTCGGACAGCTGAGGAGAACTATGAGATTGAGCCACGCAGGTACACTGAGGCTGTCGTGTCAGCTATTGAGAGTCTCGAAGAAACAACTGACACGGCAGGGAGTGATGCCATAGGCACGACATGAAACAAAGGGTAGTCTGACAAACAATTAAGTGAGTCGGGCTAAGTTCTGAGAAGTGGAGATGGGGAATAAAAACAAGACAATTTCTTTTCGTGTGAATGAGGATGCTTTCGAGACACTTCGGTCGATTGCTGAAGAACGCGATATCTCTCTTTCAGCGGTCTTTCGCGACTACGTGGATACACTCGTCGCACATGACGGACAGGTCCGTGTGTTGCCTGAACATGAAGTAGAGAATCTCAAACAGCAGGATACTGACGACGACTTCCCACCAACTGTGTCGGTCCCGAAAAGTTATATTCGAGAGCACGAGCGGTTAGAACTCGAAACGGAGCACTTGCGCGAGCAACTTGAGGAGTACAAATCATATGTGAATCATCTCCGTAAAGAGGTAGAGGGGAACACAGAAGCTGAACAAGAGGTCATCGATTTGGATGACCTCGATAATGAAGAGATAGAAGACCCACCATTTAAATTGGGATAGTAAATCGAAAGCGGTTCTCTATCCACCGTTGACAGGCATAACCCCTGTCTGTATTGACATGCTCTTATCTATCGGTACAAGAATCTTACATGTTGGGACGCTTTCCCGTGCTTAGATGGGATCCTATCGTCTCCATCACACTGTGTAAAAGACCACACTCCCCAGTAAAACAGGTCGGGGCGTGAATCGCATAGGGTGGGGATACACCTGGCAATTCTCGTGTCGTCAGACTCGACACTCATAGTCTCAACATTGCTCGCAGAGCAAGAAATTCAGTGAAACTGAGTGCAACTAACTCCAGTGTGCAGTCCTGCAAGTCTGACGATGGTATGGGATGGTATGGTATTAGTCTCAGGCAGGTTATAGAATGAATACTCCACAGCACGCTCTCTCGGTTGTGACGTTCAGGGTCTGGAAGCTCCCTCACGGCTGGGTCGATGAGCACGGTGGTATCAACCCGGATGCCTAACAGCTTTAGTTGGTTGGGGAAATCAATTCGCTAGTGCATACTTCATCTCAGCAAGTTCTGATTTCATACCCGACTGATTATCGACAGATGCCAGCGTCTCAGCCGCTTCCAGTGTCCGAACAGCCGCGTCAAGGAAGCTGAGAATGTCACCTGGATACGCATAGAGCAGATACTCATCACCGATAATATCGACAATTGCTTGCGGACCAAATCCCTCTGTGCGGAGCTGTAAGAGGTATGCAATGAATTTGCGTTCGGGATAGCCCGTATACAAGTCATCGGGGTTTTCAGGATCTAAGAAGTCCTCTGCGAAATCCAAAAGCCGATCACGTGTCGCCGAATCGACATTTGAGAGCCCATCTCCACTGTAGAGAATATCTATTGTTGCGCCTTTGAACGCGCCTTTTGGGATTGACACATCGAGCTGTGAGGCAATCTGCTGATGATCCTTGAGATATATTTTGTCTGTGATTGCCACAAATATATGATATCACTCGTCGGTTAAAAACGGCGCGTGAAATTCTTTATTACCAGATGAGCTTATTATAGTGAGAGGAATCAATATACATATGTCCGGTCTCAAAATCGAAGAGTAGCGTCTGAGCCCCGAACTCAGATTTTTGCTCTGCATACCGAATGAATCAAAATCTGTTGTTTATTCCACTGTGGGACCTGATTCGAAACGTATTTGATGTTTTCAATACTAATGGATACTGTGTCCGGGGTAGGGTAGTGGACTATCCTTCAGCCTTGTGGAGGCTGAGACGCGGGTTCGATTCTCGCCCCTGGACCTTCTCCCGGTGCTGTACGGCGTTTTTCTTGGTTGTTCAGTAAGAGTCAACACTCCGTTCACGGCTGCCGAAAAGCTATCACATCAAAACCGCAGGACGGCGCAGACCTACTAAAAGTACCAGGGCTAAAATACTTTCATATGTCCGACAACCACGAAATCAACGCAGTACCAGATAAGACCAAATCACGACTCGAAGACAGACAACACACAGACTACCAAGCATACATGCAGCAACTGGTGGACTGGCTGCTCAACGTCGGAAAAAACCCGATAAAGCACAGGGATACAGCAACTACACTGTCAAAACCGCTGTCTACCAGATCGATAAATTCCACCGCTTCATATGGGACCAGGTAGAAGACGGATACACACTACAGATCACCACCGATCACGCAGACCAGTTCATGCAACACATCGCGGTCAAAGGCTGGCAGCAATCCTACAAAACAAGTCTCCAGAAGTCGGTTAAACGCGAGATGAAATACCGGAGGCACCGCCGCGGAACCCAAGAATGGGACCCTGAGATCAGTTACTACGACTCCGGATCCACCCACCAACCACGAGACTTCCTCTCAAAACAAGAACGAATACAGATCAGAGAAGCCGCCCTAAACTACCGATCCATACCCAGCTATTCCAACCTGACAGCCCAGGAACGCGATAAATGGAAAGCCCATCTCGCACAAAGATTTGAACTCCCGAAAACCCAGGTCGAGAAAAAACACTGGAAACAAGCAAACAGCTACAAATTCCCATCGCTCGTCTGGACCAGTCTAGACGCAGGACTAAGACCCGTAGAAGTCGAAAGAGCCGTCACCGACTGGATAGACCTCGAAAACAACGTGCTCCGCATACCGAAAAAAGACTCCAGCAAAAACACGAACAACTGGGTTGCCGCACTAACCGACAGAACCACCACCGCACTCGAAAAATGGCTGGAGGAACGCAGCCAACATGAAAAATACGACGGCAGGGACGAAATCTGGCTCACGCGCAGAGGCAACCCATACAACAGCAACTCACTCAGCTACCTGATGAAAAACCTGTGCGACGAAGCCGGCATAAGCTATGAGAACCGGGACATGACCTGGTACACAATCCGGCACTCAGTCGGCACACAAATGACACGAGAAGAAGGACTCGCAGCCACACAAACACAACTACGCCACGAAGACGAACGCACCACAATGCGATACGACCAAGCACCAGTCGAAGACCGACGAGACGCCCTCGACAGAATGGGCTGAAAAACTAACACAGGGATTCACCCTCGGTTCAGCCCCGGTTGCGGAACTCGCTGTACTGCTCAACACCGATATCACCCAGCCCATTTCTGTCCGCCCACCTACCGAAGTTCAGCAGCCGACCCAGAGCTTCCCGGCAATCCCCGCTGTCCGAAGCAACCTGCTCAGCGATCACTTCCACAACCCCGTCCTCGACAACTCCAGGTCGGAAAGCCTGCGTCACACGCTGATCAAGAATATCGACAAGCTCCGCCTCAGAATAAGGATCGAAGTCCAGTGTCAGACAGTTCAGACGGCTCTCGCTCCTCGGATCAAGCCGGACCTGACGTGGACCCCGGTTCGACACCATCACCAAACCCAGATCCTTCTCAATACCGCTACTCAACATCTCCAAGTCATACACCACCTCAGTCTGGTCGCCCAAGCGGTCGAACTCATCCAATGCAACAGCCACACCACTCCGGCTCTTCCCAATAAACTCCTGCAACCGCGACAATACCTCATCCACCGGACGACCCTTCCTCGGCACCGGATATCCCATCTCGATCAACAGCTCCGTGAGGAGAGAGGAACGGGTATCGTACTGCCAGCAGTTGATGTATATCGCCTTGGTTGAGGTCTCA
>KE356563.1:1270829-1272583 GCA_000416005.1 Haloquadratum sp. J07HQX50
AAGTGATGGACAAGCCGGAGACTCACGAGTCTGCCAGAGGCAAACTGTCTCCCGGCGGCTGACGGTGGAGAATACTACAGTATCTCGCCGGACAGTTCGCTGCAAGTCGCCCTGACGCGACTGTTGAGCATCGAGGAAACTACGCTCCCGGCTGTCGACGACGGCGACATCGTCGGATTCCTCACCGAAGATCACATCCGGTCGTACTTCGACTCAGGGGGGGACGCGTGAGATGGCCGGAGTGGTATCTACCTCCCTGAGCGGTATCAGGTACCTGCTCGACAATCTGCCAGTGTTCTGGCAACTGCTGGTAGAACACATGGCACTGGTAATCGCCTCGGAGATCATCGCTATCTCGATTGCTGTTCCGCTCGGGGTTGTCGCGGTCCGGCATGAGAGGCTGAAGAGCCCCATCCTTTCGATTGGCAACGTGGCTCAGACGGTTCCGCCTCTGGCCATCATTGCGTTGATGTTTCCAATTCTTGGGCTCGGGTTCCTTCCGTCGTTCGTCGCCCTATTTATTTACGCGCTTCTCCCGGTCCTGGTCAACACGATAACCGGGCTGGAGAGCGTCAACGAGGGGACGATCAGCGCTGCAAAAGGAATGGGAATGACACAAAACGAGCGCCTGACTAAGATCCGGTTCCCGCTGGCGCTGCCAATTATCTTCGCAGGGATCCGTACGAGCACCGTCATCAACGTTGGAACGGCGTATCTCGCGTTCTTCATCGGCGGTGGCGGCCTCGGTACCTGGGTCATCAGCGGGATCAACCTATTCAATATGCCACAGGTATTCGCTGGGGCGATCTCCGGTGCAGTGCTCGCAATCTCCTTGGATCTGCTCTTGGCCGCGATCGAGAACCGGTTGGGCAACTCCGGTCCGGCGTCGGCACAAGTGGCAGCGTAACGCCGGTTAGACCGCTCTAATGACCGACTACTGAGATGGTGGACCACTTCGTCGACCGCTCTCGATCAGCCAGAAGCCGCCGACTGCTGCATATGAGCCGCACTATTATTACCTGTGGCCTGCGGAATACGGTCAGCCGGAAGCTCAATATTGGTAAAATCGGCGGCTGAATAGATTCTTATGATTCGCTTGGTACTTTCGAGTTACCGTCGCATCAGTGCATGGCTATTCTCTGATATGTTTATATTAGTTATTCGTGCTATATGTTGAGCAACTCGTATTTGACTCGCAAGCTGCAATTGATTTTCACTTCGCAACCACCCGAATATACCGCACCGATCAGGCACGTAATCCGAAGAACTGAATTCTCGCCAGAGTATTGAATCTCAGGGATCTGCGCCCCGACACATATCATAAGTGACCGCGAATCCATCGGAAGGCTTCCAGCGGACGCTGCTGAAGTTATGCAGGCGGTTCTGCAAACACCAGACTGACACGACCGCCTGATCTGACAGACCGCCTCTGGATTCAGGAGCTCCCCACAGGTAGATAGCACCGGTTTTAGGTAACCGTTGGCGGCGCACTTGAGTTCGGCGTGCTGAAAGGGAGCTACGAGTGCGGCCACATTGCCGCCGCTGTATCGTTGAACAGCGTGCCACGCTCGTAATGCTAACCATCACAAAGCAATGCGAACGGCGACCGACGATCCAGAGTTGATTACGCTCGTCGGGCGCACCACGTAGAACGAGGGCATCGCACACCCGTGTCAGAGTGTTCTGGCGTTCTCCGGCACGGACACTT
This sequence comes from Haloquadratum sp. J07HQX50, assembly GCA_000416005.1. Taxonomy (GTDB): domain Archaea; phylum Halobacteriota; class Halobacteria; order Halobacteriales; family Haloferacaceae; genus Haloquadratum. Next base: position 1,272,538 of record KE356563.1, read on the forward strand.
AGGCCGACGAGAGGCCGGTATCTGTCACCAGATATGGCGGCGACTA
>KE356563.1:1272633-1273725 GCA_000416005.1 Haloquadratum sp. J07HQX50
GTCACGTCACAAGAGGTCGTTCAGATTATCAACTTTTGCCACTGCTTCGTACTAACGGATGAAGTGCTGAAGACGGCACATGGACGGCTGAATGGTGCTATCGGCTGATTCTGTGCTCCGTTGTTTATTGAAGATGTCAGGAGTCTCTTCAGGCGTCGTATCGATCAGGTATTGTTGTGCTGGCATCACGGTTGACCGAAGCCCACTTTATTCACAAGGGGCATACCTGTGGCCCAGGTTCGAACCTGAGTAGTTCGGCCTTTTTGATGAAGTTCAATGAGCAAGTCGTTCACAGCGCCGTCAATGCAGGAAAGTCTAAGTGCCCACTAACTCATATACCATCGAGAGACGAGTCTGAGAATTTCGGCATTTATGATATCCGACATACCGGCCAATATGTATCACCCCTCATAGTAGTAAAGCTCAATCGAGGCGGCCTACCAACGGATTAGACATTATCTACATTCCCAGATACCACAGAACTGTGCTGGAACTCGGGATGTGGTCAGACAGAGTCTCTCCGGATCACCAGGGTAGCAGCCACAATTAATATAGACAAAAGTCGGAATAAATAGGTGGCAATAATAAATCTGCACCATTCTGGCTTAGCTGGTGGTACGAGCCCCTATCTGCAGAAAGCGATTTCGAGGCAAACTGAGCGGGTTGGACATGATACGAACATCTATCCGACACTCAGATACTTGCCCTGTTGAGTCGCTTTTACACAGAAGCTGAATCTGCAACGCAGACTGTTCAATCAAACAGTTCCTGTCCAGAGGCAAGATGCGTCTCGACAGCGTCCATATCGAGAGTCACACCAAGACCGGGCTTTTCTGGGATTTCGAGATAGCCGTCGACAATGAGGTTTTTCTCCTCAACCAAGTCTTCCCACCATCCAAGTTCATACGAGTGGTATTCCACAGCCAGTGAGTTTGGAATCGCTGCACCGACGTGCGCCGAAGCAAGTGTCCCGACTGGTGAGGAAACATTATGCATCGCCACGGGAACGTAGTACATCTCTGCAAGTGTTGCAATTTTCATTGCCTCGCGCATCCCGCCAACCTTCGGCACGTCAGGGGCGATGATATCGAC
>KE356563.1:1273775-1275506 GCA_000416005.1 Haloquadratum sp. J07HQX50
ACAATCTTATCTCGACCGGTGTATCCGCGGGCGAGTCGGACGGCTGAGACGGTTGCCTCTGTTCCTGAATTGACAAACCGTATCATTTCGACGGACGGCACATGCCGGGCGACAAATTCGGCATGTTCGACTTCAATTGGAGTTGGAGCGCCATACATCGGCCCTTCAGATGTATATGACTGAATTGCTGCATGCACCGACTCCGGGAGATCATGACCGTATAACAGTGGTCCATAACCCATCACATAATCAAGATAGCGGGTTCCATCGGCGTCAATAACTGTTGCTCCGTCACCACGCTCGATAAAAAACGGATATGGTTGCGTCGCCCGCACGGATGAATTAACGCCGCCGGGCATCACCGATAATGCCCGATCATACAGCGCTTGAGACTCCTCATCAGTCATATAAATGGATTCGGCTGTACGCGCAAAAAATCTTCACTGTTTGATACTGTCTGTCAGTTGTCCCGAGTCAGTAATTGATTATGTCTGACCCCCTATCAGTTGTTGGCAATGTGATCTACTTTATTCAGTCTGACCGACCGGGACACTGCGGAATCCTTGCCGGTCATTGTTCGTTTGTCAGTGCTCCGAGTTTGGCTTTTCTATCTGTTTCTTGACGTTCGTTTCATCTGGAGCGACAGGCTTCACTCGAAGCTCTCCGAAGCCGTACTTCGAGTGGTTCCCGACGCGGGTGAGCCCGGACATCGCGGTCTCCACCGGCCGGTCGCCATCGTAGCCGACGACCACGCCGTGATCGACCGTCTCCAACTCGTAGACATCACTGCCCTCGATGACCTTCTCCAGGCGGTGACGTAGCTGCGCTTCGTCGTCTACGCTCCACCACCAGGGTACGTCCACGTTGTTCGCCTTCGGGTACTCCGACCGGAGGACGAACGGCGTCACGAGTTCGAGGATGAACGCCTCGACGTCTTCGAGACGTGAGTAGTCCAGAGCCTTCAGGTCAACGACCTGCGTGTCTTTCAGCGTGGTCGTCCCGTAGCCGTAGTTGCGTTTGCCTCCGAACTGGAGGCCGTCAAGCACGTCCTCGCCGAGAGGTAGAACGTCCGGGTCCTCGGCGTGCAAGTAGGCGTTCACGTACCACCGCGTGGTCTGCTGCTGTTTCCGAGCGTCGTCGGGCCGGCCCATAATTGTCTCGTGAGCCAGCGCGGGCATCCCGCTCTGGAACCGGATGTCGTGCGCGTTCAGTCCGTCCCGAGGACGGGTATCGAGCAGCCACGGGTGGTCGGAGTGCCGGAACAGGAACAGGTCGTCGTAGCTCTCCACGTCGGGGAGCGACGACCCCATGTACGGGCGAATCCCGCTCTGCGAGTGTTCCTCGGGGAACGTCCCGAACTGACCGGGGACGAACATCCCGTGGCTGGCGTTGATGTGCTGGTGGACGTCGTGCTCCAGTTGCATCCCGAGCGCGTGGTAGATCGCGTTCCCCGAGACGTAGTAGGGGTGCCCGAGGTAGTCCATATCGAGTTCCCAATGAACCTGCTGGATGCGGGTCACGCGTTCTCCCTCCGGGTTTCGAGATCCTCGATGTACTGGAGCGCGGTGCTCCAACTCCAGATCCGCCGGAGGTTCGCATCGAGCACCATGTCGTGCTTGTCGTGATTGACATCGAGCGGGTGCGCAGTCAGGCGCTTCCACGCCGACGCCCACGACCGCCACGGGCGGCTTCCAAGGCGCGCCCACGGGTTCCCGCCCGCGTCCGCATCGA
>KE356563.1:1275526-1279694 GCA_000416005.1 Haloquadratum sp. J07HQX50
AGTTCAGAGTCAGTTGACGAACTGGGACCACGAGTTGAGCCAGAATCACCTAAGACAGTTCAACAGATTCTCGAAGATGCTCCTGAGGCGGCTCAAGCAAACATGGAGCGTGCTGAATCAATATTGGGCAAGCTTGATCAAGATGCTGTTCCCGACAAATATGATACGGAAGCAGAGTGGGGGTTCAGCTTCACTGGAGTCTTAGCTCGACATCCAGAGACATTCAAAATTTGGTGGGCTGAAGAAGGACAGGTCTTTGAACATGGGTCTCTTGACCGCGGGTTCAAAGAACTGCTCGGAGCTGTTGTTGCACATGAACGGGGCGCTGCGATTTGTATCGCATGGCACACAACCAGCGCAGCTATCGAAGATATTGATCCAGAGCGATTCACAGTTGCCTCAGACTTTGACGAACAGAAGGACAAACTTCCAGATCACGAACGGGCAGCCATCGAATTCGCTCGAATGAGTGTTGAGTCGCCTGGTGCGGTGAGTGACAATGATATACAGCAGCTTCGCGAACATGGATATGATGATTCAGAAATCGTCGAACTGACCACAACTGCCTGCACTGCAGCAAAATTTGCGAACTTCGCGCTCACGTTCGATATCTGAGACTGAATACGTCATATAATTGAAGCTATGTATTGGCGACAAATCATGTGAGATTCTTCCGCGAAATTCGTTGGTTTTGCGCCTGCTTCGCGCTATACCTACCAGCATCATGCATTTGAGGAGGGTGGTTTGATGCCCACTTGTGATTCCGGAGAGACTGTCTCTCGTCATTGGAGAAGGCTGCCACGCATGCAGACGATTTTGAGCATCTGCTCGTTAATAGAGTGAACGAAAGACGCTCAATCAAACTCATCATCAGGAGGGTCAATATCGTGATGTGACTGGATGTGTGGCAGTCGATTTGTTATTTTCTTCCAGAGTGGGGTGTGATGAGATGGATGGGTTTGAGTTTTGAGGCTAATAAACAATCCACCGATTGCGAAGACTGCGAGGCCGGCCACTGGAGCACCGGCAAGCACAGCTAATGCTTGTAATGCAGAGGCACCACCGAACACGGTCACGCCGAGTGCCACACATGCCTGCACACCTGCCCACAGTAAGATGGCCGGCTGAGAAGGCGTTGTCCCTCGCCGAGTGATCAAAAATGCAGTCACGAGAGTAGATGTATCTGCAGAAGTGATGATAAATACGACGATAAGTGCAAGAAAGACGAAGATCAAGAAATCTGCCACTGGAAGAGTAGACAGAAGGCTAAATCCGACAACAGCCTCCTGTCCTCCGCGAGTCGAAACAACAGCTAAGAGGTCACGCGTCCCGGCCTGTTGAACTGTCAACGATATTTGCCCGAGTATGAGAAACCACCCAGCAGTGGCGAGCGATGTCGCACCAACAGTGGTTAACACGACTGTGCGAAGGCGACGACCACGGGAGAGAGCCGCAATAAATATCCCAGCGAACGGAGCCCAAGAGAACCACCATGCCCAGTTCCAGATTGTCCATTCAGTTGTCCATTCTGAGGGTGGTCCCAAACTCAATGGAATAAAGTGAGTCATGTATCCAGCAACTGTCGGGCCGACCGACTGGATAATAGCCTCTGTCGGTCCAACAATCCCAGCTGTGAGAGCGAACAATCCAAAGAGCAGTATATTGAGCGCTGCGATGCGCCTCACTCCACGGTGAAGGCCACTTGCTGCAGAGAGCCCATACACTACAGCAAGGCCGAGAATAAAAAGCACGACACCTTCGCGGCTATGACGTATGCCCCATTGAAAAGCAATTCCCGTAAGAAACTGTTCAGAGAGCAGAGCAACTGAGGTTGCAATACCGCCGATTGTGGCAAGGACAGCGACAGAGTCGATTAGTCTGGTGGATCGACGTTCCATTGCATCCAAGCCGACAATCAGGGTGAGCAGAGCCGAAAATCGGAGTGGAGCACCGCGTTCATACACCGCATACGCTATCGGCACACCGATGATCGCATAGGCACTCCAGGCTGAGATTCCCCAGTGGAAGAGCGTCGTAGCGAGCCCGGTCTCTGCAGCTGCTGTTGTTTGTGGACTCACGTTCAATCCAGCCGGTGGGTTTCGATAATGAAACAATGCCTCTGTCGGACCCCAAAAAACGATACCAGCAGCGATTCCCGCAGTGAAAATCAGCGTGAAATATGTCGCATACGAGTATGCTGGCGTCGCATCGGCCCCTCCGAGACGTAAGTCCCCCCACTTGCTGAGAGCCAAAATGAGAGAGCTGGCGAGTGCAAGTAGGATGACAGTCTGGAACATCGGTCCCGTGATTTCAAGAATAACGGTCGTCACAGATTCGACGGTCGCGGCCGTTGCTACTGGTGAGATCATCGCACAAACGAGATAACTTCCGAATAGCACGATGGGTGGAAGCGCGACGAGAGGATCAATATGGACAAGCACTGACCGTACGGTAGACTCTGGAGTGGTCATTCGGAGCCGGAAGGCTGCGACTGGTTCTCTCAGTGAGACCGATTCTCTGTGGTATGGAAGAACCGCGAGATATCCTAATCCGGATCCAAAGAACGAAAGCGTCAGCCCCAGCCAGTGTTGACCACCGAGGAGGTCCTCAACCGTGCCTGGAAAAAAGAATCCAATCAGTACGAGCGTTCCGGTTAACAGGCAACTGGCAAGAAATACTCGCCCAACGACTGATTGTGAGTCAGTGTCACGATTAGTGCTCACACAGGAAATACTCGTGTGCGTTCATATAAGATTGTGTGAACGAGCAGTCGCTCACTGGTCTGCTAGCGACGACATGTCCAGGTCGTCGTTGACAGCCGATGCAAGAAGCTGTCCACCTATTCCACGCAGGTTGAGTACAGTATCAGCCCCCACTGCCCGCATCTTCTCAACATGTGTCTCCGTATTTGATACTGCAGCGATCTGTATGTCGGTATCGATATTCCGCACAGCAAGGATAGACATCACATTCTGTGCATCATCACGGCTTGCAACAATAACCGCACGTGCACTAGAGAGGCCAGTCTCACGAACTGCTGTTTCATCAGTTGGATCTGCAGTCAATACCTCTCCGCCGGCCCCTGAGAGCTCTGCCGCAGCGTCGGTATCCGTCGTCACAAATACCACAGAATCATTCTCACCAGTATGTTCAAAAAACGATGCAGCAATCGGACCGTAACCAAGGACGACAATATGATCCTCAACGAGTGCCAGTTCTGATGCAGTCATATTTCCAAATGCGGTCGCCATTCGCGACTCTATCGCGGGAGCAATAAGTGCACCCACTGCCACAGTAAATGAACCAGTGCCTAAGACGATCACTGACAGCGAGAATAGTCGTGCGACGGTGCTCGCAGGGGCAACATCACCATAACCGACTGTTGCGACAGTCACCACGATATAATATATGGCGTCACCCCAGCTTTGTAATCCAACGAACTGGCCACGGAGGCCGTACGCACCGATTGTTCCATAGAGGCCGACACCGCCAATCGCAGCAATAGCTGAAATTTGAAACGGAGTAAGTCCGAGAGGCTCATCGAATGCTCGGCGATTTTTCACAACCACTGGGCTGGTGAAGATAATCGCGAATAAGAGCGGTATTTCGGTTGTTTGTCCTGCAGTCAGGGGCAGAAGCACCAGTATCGGGAGTAAGATGCAGGCCAAGAGCCACCCAAGTCGTTTCCGTCGGTGTAAACCGAGCGTGGCTGCTCCAAGGGGAAATGCGAATAAGACGCCAGCGAAGCGAGTAAGCACCTTTGCTCCTGGAATCAGATTTGCCAATGGACCAGTTGGTGATACCGTTGTTTGGCTCAGTGTAGACAACCCAGTAATGAACGCCAACAGCGTCACAAGGCTCATGATCGCTACAGCAGATTGGGGCCCAGTAAGCGTCTGCCACTCGATCAGTGTGATCTGCTCGGCAGGATAGAATACCTGTTCGAACGGTCGCTGATCGGAAGATTCCGGTGAATCACCCACAGTGGCTTATAGACAGATACATGTCTTAAGACTATACCAGTTAACGCGTCTGCGGTAGCACTGAGTCTGCTCCGCCAGAAAGTGTCGATTCTGAGCTTCTCGACTGAATGATATTAAACGCCGTCATCAGATCTGAGCGTGAGATGAGACCGACGAACGTTCCATTTTTTACGACTGGAAGCCGG
>KE356563.1:1279714-1284906 GCA_000416005.1 Haloquadratum sp. J07HQX50
TCTGACCGTGGGGTCATGACATCGCCAACAACGACGTCATCAAACGCAGCCTTCATCACCGTCTGTTGTGCTTCTGAAGACGCTCCAATGTAAATAAAGAACGCCAATGCAATGAGGAAGAGGTTAGCAAAAATTCCGACAATAGCAAGAATGATTGCAAATACTTTACCAATCTCCGCAGCAATCTGCGTCGCTTGGGCATGCGACCGACTGCGAGCAAGCAAGGCCTTGACAACTCGGCCGCCATCCATGGGAAACCCAGGTAGCATATTAAACGCTGCAAGAGCAACATTCGTGAGCGCCAAATAGCCGATGACGAATTGTACTGCTGCAACGGTGTCTGGAAGTTGTAGGAACAAAGCAAGTGAAATCACGCCGATACCCACGCTGACGAGCGGGCCAGCCAGTGCGATGACGAGTTCTTGCCGCCAATTCTCTGGAAATTCCTCAAAGCTCGCCACCCCCCCGAAAAGCCACAGTGTAATCGATTCGATACGGTGACCAAACTGCATTGCGACAAGTGAATGTCCAAATTCGTGTAAGAGGACGCATGCAAATAATCCAACTGCTGCCGTAGCACCGACAATCCATTGTGTTGAGCCTCCGAACGAACTTGCCGATATAGAGCTCCCGAAGGTTTGATTCAATACCTCAACGAGTTGCATCAGATCGCTTCCGATAAGCCACGCGAATATCGGTAGGATCAATAAGAAAGTAACATCCAGCTTGATTGGTATCCCGAAAGCGCTCCCAATTTGAAGACCTCGCATGTGCCAATCTAGAGCCGGCTACATCTTATTTTAATGGTATGGCCATCTTGAAAGGTAGTTCAGAAGAAACAGCACGTGTAATCCTGAATTCGTCAGCATCTCAGGTGCTGAAAATCTCAAGAGAGTCGCATCGACCGGTCTGGTGAGTCGTGTTCATTGTGATTTAGTGTATGTCAGCACCACGATTCTACAGAAGAGCAAGGCGAGTGCCCCGGGCTTTGATGTGCCCCCGAGAGCCGACATGAAGATTTCTGACGCTTTATTAGCTAAAAAAGACGGTCAGAGAACTCAACAGACGGGTGAAAGACCATCATCCAATGCTCACTGTGTCAGTTTCGTTTGGAAATGCGACTCCTCTCAAAATCGCTCGGTGTGCGACAGGAATTGTGTTGTCGGGTCTAAAGCGACTCGACGGACATACCGCGTGTTCGGGTGTTCATTTTAACCAATCTGTCACGGAAATATCAGGAGGAATTCAATTCCCTTGCCGGTGTCGTGCGGCCCAAACGGGGCTCGCGAGGAACTTCACGCCCATTGGTTACTTTTGATACTCGGTGCTCTATAGCCAGTTATGAACAGAGCCCGATGCTGGAGACAACTCGCACATATCGAACGAAAGTCGTCAATCACCAGCAGGCGAGCAACGATCTCAATGACTGCGGGTTCTCCGCGTTCAAACCGTGGAACGTTGTTCGATGGGACGACGACGGGGAAATTCCCGACGACAGCGAACTCGAATTCGAACTCAAGGAACACGAGCGACACAGATACAGCGACCTCCATTGTTACTCAAGTTCGTTCGAGAGACAAGGTCTCCGTTTTTTGTGATGCGAGCGTCACTTAGTGAGTACAACGAGTTCTCAAGGAGTGAGTCGTTCACCAGTTGGGACAACCCACGCCAACGTGGAGACGTGGACAACAACCCACCGGCTACCGCAAGCACGGCGACGAACACCCGCGCTCCGCTCCCGTCAGAAACTCTCGCGTCGGAAAGACACTTACTGCACTCGATTGTCAAACACATCGTTGGACAGTGCATCGCCCACGAGGTTGGTCGCATCGCCATCGGTGACTTGAGCCAGACTCGAGACGACGAGCACGGTGAGTCTCGGAACTGGGGCAAGCGTGGGAACAGGAAACTCCACGGATGGGAGTTCGACCGCTTTGTTTACTCGAATACAAAGCTGAAGAACACGGCATCTTCGTAGACCGAGCGAGACGTGTTCGTGCTGTGGATGGAAGCGAGACGCGAACCGCGTGGAGCATGGCTGGTACGTGTGTGAATCATGTGGTGCGATAATGCGCGCGGACGTGCGCGGTGAACATTTGACGAAAAATAATTCAGAGTCCCCCGACGGAGGATATGAGTCACGGTCGTTTGGCACGGCCAGTAGTCCGCCTATTCAACCAAACCTCTGGGTCGTTTCGCACCGAGCGAATAGGTAGGTTGCGAACCGTCATATCCCAACGCTCGAGAATCCTCGCCTACCGGCAGGGAGGGTGTCAAAGAAATTCGACAATCTTCGTCGTGGGAAACCCACAGTGTAAACAGCGGAATTCCTTGCGAAGAAATCGTGCAACGAATCACTAAAATATCAGCTTCGTCTATATGTGATGTGTCCACGCAGGTCGGCCAAGTTGATACGCTATTCCTCCATCAGGTCGATGATCAATATCTTGTCGTCGTCCAGCGGAAAGGCAATCGCGTTTTTCGCGGGCGCCTCATTCTCAAAGAGACTGGTGCTGGACCTCGACCAGGGAAGTTTCGCCGTGTTCAGGACGCAAATGCTGAGCCACGAGACCCCGATGAGTTCATCGAACTCGCTCGAGCAGCGACCCGGATTCGTATCTCTGAACAGACCGCTCCGCCTAAGCGGTCGGCAATCACAGCGATGCTCGATGGCTATCAACTTGAGGCGAAGGTCGTGCGAACATGCCGATATTGCGCCTCAAACGGAGCATATTCACCTATCACATCCGAGACAGCGATTAAAACTGACTCAGAGTATATTTGTGAAGACTGTGCACGACGCGAACTGGAGCGAGAAGTCGATTATGCTGCCTCAGGACAACTAACGGGGCCTGCACAAGATCGACTTGAGGAGTTATTATCTGAAACACAAGATCTTGATCGAATTACAACTCTCCTCTCTGGCGGACTTGATCCAGAGCTCACACGGTTTGACACAGTCAGTGCGACCACAGACGAAGTCGATGCAGTGAAAACAGACGAATTAAGCCTTCACCCCGCACTCCAGACCCGGCTTAACCACCGGTTTTCATCGCTATTACCGGTGCAATCGTTAGCAGTCAATAATGGCCTGTTTGATGGTGATGATCAACTCGTCGTGAGTGCCACCGCAACTGGCAAAACACTTATTGGAGAACTGGCGGGGATTAACCGAAGTCTGAACGGGAAAGGCAAGCTACTATTTTTAGTGCCGCTCGTGGCACTCGCAAATCAAAAACACGAAGACTTCACCGAGAGATATGGTGAGTTAGTCGATGTAACCATTCGGGTTGGTGCCTCACGAATCAATGATAGCAATGCAGGGTTCGACCCATCAGCAGATGTTGTCGTCGGGACATACGAGGGGATTGACCATGCACTTCGGACGGGCAAAGATCTCGGTGACATCGCGACAGTCGTAATCGATGAGATACACACACTCAAAGAAGGCGAACGGGGACATCGACTTGATGGGCTCATAAGCCGACTTAAATACTACTGTGAGTCGCGACAGGCTGAACAGGCAGCGTATACTGGAGCACAGTGGATCTATCTTTCAGCGACAGTTGGTAATCCAGAGACCCTCGCTGAGCGTCTACATGCGAAGCTCATCGAGTTTGAGGAACGACCAATTCCGATTGAGCGACATGTCACGTTCGCAGATAATCGTGAGAAGCCGGAGATTATCGATAAGTTAGTTCAGCGGGCATTCGATACGACGTCGTCGAAGGGATATCGTGGGCAAACAATCGTTTTCACGAATTCGCGTCGGCGATGTCATGACATCGCGCGGAAAATGCAGTATGATGCAGCGCCATACCATGCAGGATTGGATTATAGCCAAAGGAAGCGGGTTGAGCATCAGTTTGGTGAACAAGAGATTGCTGCGGTCATCACGACTGCTGCACTGGCTGCAGGTGTCGACTTTCCGGCGTCACAGGTGATCTTCGATTCACTTGCGATGGGCATCGAGTGGCTCTCAGTACAAGAATTCGAACAGATGCTCGGTCGTGCTGGTCGACCCGATTATCACGATGAGGGGACGGTATATGTCCTGGTCGAGCCTGATGGGGTGTATCACAATTCGATGGAGCGAACTGAGGATGAACTGGCATTCACCCTGCTGAAAGGAGAGATGGAACCGGTAATGACGCGCTATGATCAATCAGCAGCCGTCTCTGAGACGCTTGCAAATATCGTGGTAGCTGGAAAACACGCAAAGCGATTGAACGACCGCATGATTGGAGAGGTACCAACAAAACATGCTGTTGCTAAACTACTCGAATGGGAATTTATCGACGGATTCGAGCCAACGCCACTTGGTCAGGGTATCTGTCGGCACTTTCTCTCCCCCCGCGAGGCGTTTATGCTCTTAGAGATGATACGAAGCGGTCGCTCAGCATCTGGAATCGTGGCTGAGATGGAGCTCGAAGATGAGTTTGAGTAGCATCAAAGAACGAAATGTTTAGTATAATGGTTGCATTATTTTTTATAGAGGGACCGTGGGTTAGCTTGGTATACTTCGGGCCTTGGGTGCCCGTGACCCCGGTTCAAATCCGGGCGGTCCCAGTTTTTCTTATTGGAGTTCAATAGCGATTCACTCGCAGCGCCACCAGGACAGGAAGTTCTGAGTGTCCACCAGATACCACTGACAGAGATGAGTCCGAGAACTCCGATATAGACAACATTCGACATGCCAAGTGAGATAAGATATCTCACCGCTCACGACGTTAGAGATCACCACGGTCGGCCAACGGATTGGACAGCGTCCAGATTCCGGATAGCTGTGCTGGAATTCGGAATGCAGTCAGGCTCTCTGAATAACAAATCTGCATTCTCCTGACTTAGCTGGCGGTGTGGATACTCGCCTGCGGAGGGACCTCGGGACAAGCTGCGCAGACACATATTCGACACTCAAATCCGTTGTTGAGTCGCTTTTACACAGAAGCTGAATCTGCAACGCAGACTGTTCAATCAAACAGTTCCTGTCCAGAGGCAAGATGCGTCTCGACAGCGTCCATATCGAGAGTCACACCAAGACCGGGCTTTTCTGGGATTTCGAGATAGCCGTCGACAATGAGGTTTTCTCCTCAACCAAGTCTTCCCACCATCCAAGTTCATACGAGTGGTATTCCACAGCCAGTGAGTTTGGAATCGCTGCACCGACGTGCGCCGAAGCAAGTGTCCCGACT
>KE356563.1:1284926-1285945 GCA_000416005.1 Haloquadratum sp. J07HQX50
ATACGGGGGGTGCCTACGCCACGATTCCCCCGAAGCACGACCAAATTCCGAGTGATCCCGGGGAGGTCTACCAACAAGCCAAACAGGAGATGCAAGAGGAGCATAACCTCCGGTACCTGCAACGTGCTAACTTCAACAACACATACGCCCTGGCCGTACGCCCAGATTGGCAGGGCGAGACAGACGTCGAGACGATCAGTGGTCTCGCAGACTACCTCAACAGCGGAAACACCGACATCACCGTCGTGCTGGGTCCGGAGTTCGCGGAGCGCGAAGACGGATGGCCAGGGGTCACCGACTCGTACGGATTCACCGATGCAGCCACGGAAGTGAACGTCGAAACGATCGGGGCGAATCTCACGTATCAGGTCCTCGGAGAGAGTGAGGCAGACGTTGGAATGGTGTTCACAACGAATCCGAAGATTCAGCAGTTCGACCTCTCCGTGCTGGAAGATGATCAGGACTTCTTCGCGCCGTACAATCCGGCACCTCTAGCTAATCCGGACGCAGTTCCATCGGGGTCTGCCGCCGAGCAGGCACTTAACGCGCCGATGGCCGCACTCAGCAGTGAAGACAAGGTGGTCGAGTTGAACGCTCGAATCGCTCTTGACGGGGAAGACGTCCAGACCGTAGCCGTCGAGTTTCTTGAAAGCGAGGGGATCATCTAACTGATGAACGCAACGCAGCTCGGTGCCGTACCGCTGTTCATCTCGCCGTATATTGAGTTCATTGTTCAGAACGTGGACCAGTTACTCTTACGACTGCTTGAACATATCCTAATTACAGCGGAGACAATCTTCATCGCGGTGCCGATTGGCGTCAGCCTTGGAGTAGTCATCACGTACAATGATCGAGCGGCGACAGCAGTGCTGTGGTTGGCCGGGATCGCGATGACAATCCCGAGTCTGGCAGCATTCGGTCTGCTGGTCCCTTTCCTCGGCATCGGGAGCGATCCGGTCGTGTTCACACTCATCCTCTATTCACAGCTCCCGGTTATCCGGAACACGTACGTCGGACTG
>KE356563.1:1285965-1288430 GCA_000416005.1 Haloquadratum sp. J07HQX50
TGTCCACAGTCTGATCGGGCTTCCCGTTGGGGCGCGAGAGCGCGACGCGTCGCCGTCCGCGCCCGTGCGGGACGGTCTGGTTCACCGGAACGCCCGTGGAAGGTGTCCGGCGCGTAGTCGTGCGTCTCGCCGTTCAGCTTGTGGGCGTCGTGGCGGTACGCGGCGATCATCACGTCCTGGCCGCCGTCGCCCTGGAAGTCGCTGAGGGTGGCGTTCTCGCCCATCTACGGCCCCTCTTCGATGCGCTCTTCCAGTGCCTCCACGAACGCCGGACGGTACTTTTCGGCCCACTGATCGTCTTTCTCGTCCATCTTGTTCGTGTTACCCTTCCCGCGGTCGAAGACGCGCTTCAGTTCGGGCTCCTCGTACAGCGGGTTGATGAGGTGGCAATCGACGATCCCCGCGCCGAAGTTCCGTGCGCCACCGAGCTGGTGCATGAAGTCCGTCTTGTGCCCATCGAGGAAGTCGATCCCCTCTGCGAGCAGGCCGATGAACTCGGACTTCGTCTCTCGGAAGGAGAGGTGCCAGCAGCCGTCCAGATTCGCCACGGCGTCCACCTCGGCGTTCCGTAGCGGCTCCCGGTTGTCCTCCCGATTGCGAGAGACGACGTTCCGGTTGAGTCGGCGGTAGTGGCCTTCGGCCTGTCCGCGCGTGTAATCGACGGACGACCGGACGGGGTTGAACTTGATCGGACGACGCATCACCTTTCCCGGCTGGTTGCCGAAGCCGCCGAAGAGGTCGAAGACCACGCAGCCGTGGTCTTCTTTCGGGTCTTCGACGCACGCGCCCTTCTCGTGGTAGCCGTCATCGAGGTCGCGCTCGTAGACGTCTTCCCTCATGAAGTTCGCGTTCGACTCCCCGGGATGACAGGCGGTGCCGTCGTTCTCGGAGACGACGCGCTCCATCCCGTGACGGAGCCAGCCCGAGAGTGGAAAGGCGGGGATGATGCCGCCGATCTGGTTCTGCGGGTCGTCGTCCTCGTAGTTGCCGTTCGAGGCGTGGTGTCTGTCGGTCATAATGCTGTCCCCGACCACCAGCAGGTCGGTCTGGATTCGCACGAAAACGTCGCGGTCGATGTCTTCAATCATAGTTTGGTGTCGTTGGTTGGTTGTCGGCCGATTCCGTGGCGGTCGGTCGCCACCCGGAGTGCCCGTTCGGGGAGTCGAACCCCGGCGTACGCGTTTTCTCCCCGCGACCTGCCGACGACCGAGGACGTCCCCGACCGTCGCCGCTGGTGGGTGTGGGTTTCCCGACGTACGCGCCTTGAAACGGGCACCATGAGCTAGATAGGTTTAAAACTCAGTCAGCGAGGGTTGAACATCGCCTCCAGGGCGTCGGTGGAACTCACCGCGACGCCGCCGACCTCGTACTCCGTGAAGGTCTGGCCATCGTCGGTGCGGACGATCCGGGCCGTCACGAGGGCGTCACTGGTCTGCATCGTCACCCTCCCTCGCGGCGTGTGCCTGTTCGAGAAGGTCAACGGCCAGCGCTTCGGCCTGTTCAGCAGAGAGGTGAACCAGCGTTCCGACAGACTCGTCATCGTCAGTACTCACCTCGAAGCCGAGCGGGACGCCACCACGGCCGACAGTGTACGTTTCCACAGTGCCGCTCGGTTCCTCACAGAGTGCGTCGAGTTCGGCGTTCACCAGCCCCGAGCGGACGTGTGCGAGATTCCGGGGTGTCTCGTACGACCATCGCTCGTCGTTGGTGCGGTCTGCCAGCTCCAACAGACGGTTCTGCTGAGCCGTGACCTCTACATCAGGGACATCTCCGGCAGCCGCTCCGGCGACCACCGCTGCCGCTTGGAGAAACTCGCGGCGCTGCATCAGAGATCACCCTCGCCTTCGAGGTTCCCTTCGGCTGCATCCGCTGCGACGACGAGCCGGGCAGCGAGATCTCGGGCGTCGTCGGGATCGAGCCCGGTGCCGGCTTCGATGGGGCCAGAAGTCCACCTGAGCCCGACGCCGCTCCAGCCATTCTCCTCGTGGACGCCTTCGACTTCGAGCGGCCCGTCGTTCATGTCCGCGGTGACGTGGACGTTGTTCAGCCCACCAGGAACGGAGCCACAATCTGTGACCGAGTATGTCCCGTCGTCGGTCACGCTCCGGTCTTCGATGACCGCGCCTGCATCTGGTGTTTCTGCACCTGCCACCTGTGGTAGTCCGGCGAGTGCGGCTGCCGCACCGAGGAAGGTCCGGCGCTGCATCATAGACCCTCCTTGACTGCGTCCCGTGACTCGATCAGGCGTGCCGTCCACGCGCCGGCCTCGGCAGCACTGATGCCCGGAATCTCGCTCCAGTCGGTGTTCTCGTGTTGCTCGATCAGCTCGGCGAGATCGAGGTCTGCTTCCACGTTTTCGGGGGCCGATTCGCCCGTCGTGCCGGAATCCTGAAGTCCGGCGGATGTCTTCATTGACATGCTTTGTCTGGTTGGCGAAGCACGGTCGGGCGTGCTCCAACACGCCC
>KE356563.1:1289505-1291457 GCA_000416005.1 Haloquadratum sp. J07HQX50
CCGATGACTCTACGTATTCTTCATGGAGACAAGTTGGGTCTCTACTATATAACATCTCATACCGCATTCAATCTGGTCAGCACATCGATAAGGATCACCTCCGCATGGGGCAGATCATTATGGTCGTTTTTGATTGCAGCTGGTTCTTGATTATTCTGGTAGAGTTGATGTCCTCAGGAGGCCTCAACCCCGTAGGATTTTCAACGCTTGCGGAGATCTCTCCGTTCAGCTATTCAGTTGAGAATCTACCTGTCTTTCAAATAGTCCTTAGCCTAATTCTTTTTCTAGTTCCTATTGGCTACCTTGACTGGAAAACGGGAACAACTTGTGGTGAATGTAACTCTCCGTTCTCCCTCCGTTCAAAAGGAAAATACTGGCACCCTGATCTAAAAGAGGAGAAAATGGAAGACGGAACTAAAGTTACAATCTACCACGGTGTTCGATTTCGGGAATGCGAGAATTGTGGGGCACTTTTCGAGAACACCAACTACAGCTGGAAGGAATCAAATTAGCAGGTTTATTCGTCCAGCCATCAGCGTTTCACGACCCAAAGTCAAGGGTCCAGTCGAAACGCCCCGTCAGATAACGGTGTATTATTAAATTATTGTTAATTAGCTTCGTACGGCCTCCCGACCAAGACAATCCCCACCTCACGTCTGTGCTTTCTCTTTCGGACTCTGAATAACATCGCCGAAATTGCCAACAACTGTTATGGCAGTCTATTTCGAGACGAGTCCTCATTCAGGTGAGTTGGGCGTTTCCACGTGACTCCTGACGACAGAATGTGTCGAAAGGAGTTTGAAACCACCACTGATAAGTGTCATATGGATTCACGAATTCGGGAGCATGCTGCGACGGTAGTTGACCACTCGACAGGAATTGAAGCCGGTGATAACGTCGTTATTAGTGCTCCGAGCGCAGCAGAAGATTTTGTCGTTGCACTCTATGAACGCTGTGCAGAGAAAGAAGCACATCCAATTACACTTTACAGCGATTCACGAGCAACACGAGGTTTTCTCAAAAATCACACGACAACGTTCGATACACCAGAGCATCTGCTAGCACTATACGAGGAAATGGACGTATACATCGCTGTTAGGGGCGATAGAAACGCAACGGAGACGGCCGATATTGATCCAGACACCAACGCCGAGTATAGACGGGCAATGCAACCGGTTCTGCAAGAACGGCTCTCCAAAACGTGGTGTCTCACACAGTACCCCACAAGCGGGAATGCACAGTTAGCAGGAATGAGTACAGACGCTTATCAAGAGTTCGTATGGAATGCAGTCCGTCTGGATTGGGAGGCGCAGAGATCACAGCAAGCAGAGATGGTTGAGCGACTTAACGCCGCTAACGAAGTGAGAATTACTTCTGGTGAGGAGACAGAGCTAGAGCTGAGTATTGAGGGAAACGTGGCAATCAATGATTATGGGGAAAAAAATCTTCCGGGCGGGGAAGTGTTTACTGCGCCGGTCAAGACCTCGGTATCAGGAACGGTCCATTTCGATATGCCACTCTATAGACAAGGCCGAGAGATACGCGACGTTCGTCTTGAATTCGAGAATGGCCGTATCACAGCGTACAGTGCTGAACGAAATGAGGCTGTCCTGGACGGAATATTTGCGACCGATGATGGAGCAATGTACCTTGGTGAACTCGGGATTGGGATGAATCGAGCAATCGATACGTTCTCATATAATATGCTATTCGACGAGAAGATGGGGGATACAGTACACTTAGCCGTGGGGTCTGCTTATCCGGAGACGGTTGGAGAGAGAAACGAAGTGAACGAAAGCGCTGAGCACGTTGATATGATTATTGATATGAGTGAGGACTCTGAGATGCGCCTTGATCATGAAGTTATTCAACGAAACGGGACATTCCAGTTTGAGGATGGGTTTGCCCACCCTCAAGATTAATTATTAACCTCGAGAGTAAACTGCTGATTT
>KE356563.1:1291477-1296007 GCA_000416005.1 Haloquadratum sp. J07HQX50
GTTGGATCGGAGAACAGGCGGGCCTCGATACTCCGCTCTGCAAGCAATGACTTGTGCTCATATGGCGATGATATCGAAATGCCAACGAGATCGAGTTGTGTCCCAAATCCGTGATCATCGATTGCATTCCAGAGATAGGTGGTTGGAAAAGCCCCATCCATCGGGTGAAAACACAGCATCGTTGGGCCTGTCTCAGTAACGGCTGAAAGCGCGGTGTCCTCCCAGTACTCTTCATTTACGAGCGGTCGGATGAAATCAGGGGCACGCTCACCTGGTGTTGGGGGATTCGCTGATGGAAGGTCGGTGACTGGAAACTCCACCATTATCGCTCACCTGCCGTCCCATATGTCTGTTCAAGATACGAAACAATGTTTGCAGATTCAGACATAGTGACACCCGTGTTCGGGTCAACGATTGCAGGAACACTCCGCTTTCCTGATACGCGTTTGACAATGTCGCGGTCAGAATGCATTGGCTCAACAAAGCGTGAATCATATTCGATTTCGAGTTCGTTGAGCATGCGAACAACTCGCTCGCAGAATGGACATGCCTCCAATCGATACAACGTCATTGGTGTCTCGGCGGAAGCCATATACCAATTATGTGGAGTGTGTGGCCTAAGCGCTTCGCTATGAGGCATAGGGAGCGTTCGTGAGGGGAACGCTTAATTTATGTGGCGAACAATTGAGTACAGTCGCATGGGCAATCCCGTTAGGGTACGGTCTCACGGACTGCTGAATGTTTCGAATTTCTGGATGTGCCAGCTACTGAACGAGTAAATATATGATATATGTGCCACAAATCGCTGTCTCAGTCGCGATTGAGCGGATATTACAGATTGTCCAAGCATCTGAAACTGGGATAACTATCCTCGGTAGCGGCGCAATTATTCTTCTTATCGCCCTTTCAGCATTCTTTTCATCTTCAGAAATCGCCATGTTCTCGCTGGCAAAACACCGCGTGGAGGCAATGGTTGAAGAAGGAGTGCCACGCGCAGAAACCATTGATCAGCTCAAATCGAATCCACACCGGTTACTTGTTACTATTCTCGTTGGGAACAATATCGTCAATATTGCGATGTCATCAATCGCTACGGCACTGGTAAGTCTCTATTTCGATCCAGGGGCTGCAGTATTGGTTTCAACATTTGGCATTACAACGCTCGTTCTACTGTTCGGTGAGAGCGCACCAAAGTCGTATGCGGTAGAAAACACTGAGTCTTGGGCGCTTCAGATTGCAAAGCCTCTGAAGTACTCAGAATACCTACTGCTCCCGCTCGTCATCGTCTTTGATTATTTGACCCGTGTCATTAATCAGGTCACCGGTGGACAGTCAGCAATTGAGAGTTCATACGTCACTCGTGATGAGATTCAAAATCTTATCCAGACCGGTGAACGTGAGGGAGTGATTGATGAGGAAGAGCGAGAAATGCTTGATCGAATCTTCCGGTTTAATCAGACGATTGTCAAAGAGGTTATGACGCCTCGTCTCGATATGACGGGAATTTCGAAGGATGCAAGTATAGATGAAGCGATTGAAACTTGTATTCATTCAGATCACGAGCGAATACCTGTGTATGACGGCAACTTAGATAACATCATTGGGATTGCGACAGTCCGAGACTTAGTTCGCGAGAAGAATTATGTCGAAGGGTCCGCTGACCTGTCGAACGTCGTACAGCCGACACTCCATGTTCCTGAATCAAAAAACGTTGATGAACTCTTGACAGAAATTCAAGACAATCGACTGCAGATGGTCATCGTTATCGACGAGTTTGGAACAACTGAAGGCCTGATTACACTTGAGGACATGGTTGAAGAGATAGTTGGCGATATTCTCGAGGATGATGAAGAAGAGGCGTTTGAGCCTGTTTCAGATGATGAAATGTTAGTTCGAGGGGAAGTCAACATTGATGAGGTAAACGAAGAATTAGAATTGAACCTTCCAGAGGGTGAGGAGTTTGAAACACTTGCTGGATTTATTTTCAATCGTGTTGGCCGATTAGTCGAGGAGGGTGAGGAGATCGTAGTCGATGGCGCGCGAATCCGGATTGAGCAAGTTGACAATACGAGAATTATGAAAGCGCGCATTATCATGGACGACGACGCCAGTGGGCCTTCAGAGGAGCAAGACACTGTCTCGCAGGAACCGTCTGTTTCCGAGTAACTCTATTTACAGAAACAATCATTGCTGGCGACATCAGAAGGGCGAAGCTGAGATGTACAGACTGTCTCCACAATAAATCAGATTCGCTCTTCAGCAGTATCAGCCCGATAGAAAAAGACGGTCAAGTGTCCAGAACCCACCATAAGAGAGCCCAAACGCGAGTGCGAGTGACAGTACCCATGCCGCGACTGTGTATGCCATTTTTCTCCGACTGACTCCCGAGCTCCCCGCAGCATATCCGCTTCCGATAATCGCACTGACGATGATCTCATTGAACGAAACCGGAATCCCAAGTGCAACAGCAATCTGAGCGATTGCAAAAGAGGGTATCATGGCCGCAATTGAGCGCCGTGGACCAAGGGATGAATAATCCTGTGAGAGAGCTTTGATCATACGCGGAGCACCCGTCCATGAGCCCAATAGGAGCCCAATACCTCCGCCGAGAAGAATCATTGGTAATGGAATCACGAAGCGTTCAAGCAAAGGCACGAGTGGGCCGATTGCAAGACCGACTTGGCTCCCACCGGCAGAAAACGCAACGAGCCCTCCCAATACGAGCAGAAACCGTCGTTGACCTGTTTCTGGACTATTCATTATTGCCCGGTAGTTCAGGAGCGTTCCAATCAAAATACCGGTAAGTGTAATGAGAAATTCATATCCAAGTGAGGAGAAAGGAACCCACTGCTGTAAAGTAGTTGTGAGAGCAGATGCTAGTGACTTTCCGGTGCCGTTACTACCGAGTACTGTAAATTGTATATTGACAATAAGCGCACCGATTAGCCCACCGAGCGCAGGAATCGAATATCGTTCTGGGACAGCATCACTTCGCAGAGCACGCGCGGTCACATATGCGGTCCCTCCGCCGACAAATGGCGTGAGCGTCCAGAGCGCGAATATTTGTTGATATTTTATCAGTGCAGGTGCTCCACCGTTTGCAAGCCCGACTCCAATGACTGCTCCAGTCACAGTAAATGCTGTTGCGATCGGATAGCCGGCGAATACGCCAACGGCGACAAGCAATGCAGCGGTAACAAGCGCAACGATGGAAGCACCAGCGGTGAGTACGGAACCAACGACAAGTTCTGCACCAACAGCCTCGGTCACATTCGCACCTTGAAGGACGGCACCAGCTAATCCGAGTAATCCCACCATAAATCCTGCTCGCATCACAGAAATCGCATTTGCACCGACTGCTGGCGCAAACGGTGTCGAGCCCGAAGAGCCTGCACCAATTGACCAGGCCATGAATAGACTCGCGAGTGCGGCGATGAGAAGTGTTAGAATCGAGACGACGGCAACCATCCCGGGTTATTTCCCCTTGTACCCATCGTCAAATCCTTCACGTAGTCCGGTCAGTGTCCGCCGGACAAATAGATAAGCCACAAAGACGAACCCTAAAATAAGCGCCACAAAGCCAATCAGATCGGGATGCGCCAAGACAAAGTCAAGAATATTGCTAATTTGCTTGATTTGTACCGGCGTCACCTCAATTAAATGGTGGCTCCAAGGCGGTACAGCTACTCCGGCCATAGCTTTCGATTTTGTAGGTACGAACAAAGTCGTTTCGTCGTCATATCGTTCCACACTTGGCTCTACTTCAGCTACTCTCCAAAAGAGCTTGAACCCTGCTGTCTATGAGATGAAAGTTTGATTGGTGTCTGTCGTGTGCGTCTAAACGGATGACCTGAGGTACCTGATCACAGAATGAGAATGAGAATGAAGAATGAGATTGAGATTAGTCCTTATTTGCAGTAAGCACGCTCCGCTCAAAAATATCTCCATCTACTGTGACGAGCCGACACTGAAGAGAGTCGCTCTCACTACTGTTGTCAATTTCTACGTGGGCCTGTCGATTCCCTCGGGGTTGTGCGTGGCTCCCCGGGTTGATTAATGTGATCTCGCCTGCTGAGTCAATCGATGGCACATGGCTGTGTCCCGTTATGACAACATCGACACCTTGCTGTCGCCCAAAAAGTGCTTCTGCAGTGGGGCCACCACGGCATGTGTGTGTCATTCCGAATTTGACTCCTGCATACTCGAATTGCGCCTTACTCGGTAACTGAGCGCAGATCTCTGTATCATCGTTGTTTCCGGAGACACCAATAAACTTCTCAGCGAGAGCTTCAAACTCTCGAAGCACTGAATTTCGTACGAAGTCTCCTGCGTGCGCAACGAGTGCTGCGGACTCAACTGCCACCCGTGTCCGACTTGTGAGTCGGTGTCCATCTCTACTATGGGTGTCAGAGACGATTGTAAGCATGATACATAGAGTGGAGCCCAGTATAAGAATCATGCTCTGTATCATTTTTGATAGTTATCAGTTGTTGGCAATGTGATCTACTTTATTCAGTCTGACCGACCGGG
>KE356563.1:1296027-1298913 GCA_000416005.1 Haloquadratum sp. J07HQX50
AAACGGCGTCGTGTAATCATTGATATCGAGTTGTTCCGTCATCAGCCACCTGATACTGACTCTTCTGTGTGGTGTATATATTTGTGCGTGAGTCAGGTGCGCACTATTGTAGCAAACCATAGCCAACCACCAGTGAGGCCACTTCCACAGAGCGTCAGCATCAGACCATTCAATTGAGCTTGATAGAGTGTCATAACTAATCCCCCACTGGCAGCAAGTATGATGATTGCGACAGTGGGTGGTGGGAAAGAACGTGAGCGGAATCCAGGAATGAAACTCCTGTCCTGCCTGCAGAGTGCAGCCGATACTGCGAGTGCAATACCAAGAGTCATATACAACTCGCTTCGTCCCGGGGCAAATAGCGTCGCAGTCGAATTAGATAGTATTGCCCCAGCGAACAGCACGTTCAGTGAGACGCGAGTTGGTGAGGAAGCGCCGTGACGCCGAGCCAACGTCGGAAGCGTGACCGCGACGAGGAGAACAGAGGCACCCAATGTCATCCCCACGATAACATCGATGATATAGTGGACGCCAATGATAACGCGTGAAGCGGCTACAGTCAGAATAACGCAGATGGCTCCAGCAACTCGTGCTCGTCTGCCCTGTCGAGCCGACAAGATTCCGATCGCTCCCCAGAAGACTGTTGCACCGAATGCATGCCCACTCGGAAATCCGTAGCCGCCCCGATACGAGGTCGGCGGGCGGGCCAGCAAAAAGTAATGTTTGAGCCCAATTGTCACACCAACTGCGATCAATCCACAGGCAAGCACGCACAGCGCATATTGTGGAGTGACCCCCAATTTGGAGCCACTCGCATAGAGTAATAAAACCACTGCGAGCAGTCCATATGGATTTCCAAGGTGCGTGAGTATCCAAAAAGCCAGCTGTGTAGACGTCGAAAGACCACTAGCGAACTCAGCTTCGCCAACACCGCGCATCCACATTAACCGAAGAGCAGACATCTGGTGCATTTACTCGCCGCGGTTACGGTACCAACGCGCTGCCTGAGTCGGTGTTCCGAGCACTCGAAGCGTCACTCCAATGAGAATAAATAGAACGTAGAGCCCGAGTGTAGAGAGAAAAACGATCATCATTGCAAGGATAGCCACGAGGTCTGAGAGGAGATAGAAAGCAGCAATTGAGGTGAGGCTCCCATATAACAAAATGAGATATGGCCCCCAGCCACGGGCCTTGCTGCGTCTTACTCGTGAGCGCACATATTCCTCCAGTTCACTCTTTAAATCTGAGCGGTCTATCGTTCGTGATTCAACCACTGATTCGAGTTGCTCAACCTCTCCGCGGAGTGTTTCAACCTCGGCCGCTAAACTGTTAGAGGACTGCTCTGTCGTGTCGTAAGTGGCTGTCTTATCCGGTTGATCACCTGCATCCGCCGGGTCTGAATTACCCGTATGCTCGTCGTCCGCGCCCATTGTCTGCTTTGAGACATTCACCCGCTAATGTTGTAGCTGCCGATATGTATAGATGCACACAATAATCTCGTGTGATCATGGAGTCACTCCTCGCAAGACGGGAGTCGGTTCTCAACCGAGTTAGCTGCTTGTTGCTGAGCGAATCTCTGCAATCGATGCCGTCGTTTTGAACGCTGTTCCAGAGTAGTGTGCTCGTGATGCCGAGTGACCGCTCTCGTGCAGGTCTTCAAGGAAATCATCCATCGCGCTTGCGGATCGGCCCCAGAGTTTACACAGCCGGTGTTGGTCATAGTGTGTCGGGGTATCAAGTTCCGTTCGAATCGTCGAAAGAATACGTCTCGCTTTATTACCAGTGGCCAAGCGTGAATCAGTCTCCGAACAAACTGCCGCAACAAATTCCGGATCGCATATTTTGCCTACGTAGACTGGTCCTGCAGTTAGTATGCGTTCACTTGAACATGCAGCACAACGTGACGGAGGATGTGCGATGAGACCAGTCTCTGCGTCGCGATGGAGGCAGTCTTCACAATGATAAACATATCCCAGCGATGCAATACGTTCATTCGCAGCCGTCGAACTAGCTTCAATTTCGACGTATGTCCGAACGTAGTGTCGACTAACATGCGAGAGAATCGGTACTGCGGCTCTGTCGTGGCGAGCTGCGGTTCGAATTATCGCTGAGAGGAGGGTCCGCAATCCCATTTCTGGATGATACTCTGTGTTCTGTGGAACGGCGCTGTAAGAGCGGATTCCAGAATCCTGATGGGCGCCACATAACGGAGCAGTATCAGTCGCGGTAACGCAAACCAGCCCAGCAGTGTTTGCTAAGGCGGCATCGAGATATGGAGCAGGGGTTCCAAACGGGTCGAGATCAACAATGTCGTATCGGGTTTGATGCATCGCGACATTCGCATCAGCCTGCTGCAGATCTCCCGAAACGTTGTTTCGTGCAAAATTCTCTCGAGCCAACTGAACGGCCGCAGAGTCCGTATCCGTCCCAGATACCTGAAACCCGGCAGTGGCTGCGCGCACCCCCCTAATACCGCTTGCCATCATCGCATCAAGATATGTTTCCACCTGTGGTTGTCGCGCTCGATATGCCCGAAGAGTAGCCACAGTAATATCTCGATTGAGTTCTTGCGTTGGGTTATAAAATACTGATGATCCAGTCCCCTCACTCGCGCCATCACGAACCTCCGGGACAGTGATTACCACTTCCCCCTCGTTAACCTCCATAGGCAAGCGGTAGGAAGGTCATAGCAAAAACCACACGGTATGGCTAACACACATCTATGAACCGAGAGATACTCAAGGTCCATATTGAAGACGACACAGGTGGGACATGGTAACATAACCAGTGCGTTAGACGCCTGTGAGTTGAATCAATTTCTGGGCATCGGAGAGACTTAGTCAATGTCGATAATAGCATTGTTTGTGGCAGACGGAGAGCGAGAGG
>KE356563.1:1298933-1300913 GCA_000416005.1 Haloquadratum sp. J07HQX50
GTCCAGATCGGGCAGGTCGTAGCCCAACTCCAGCATCAGGTACAACTGGATCAGGTGCGCGTGACGTTCGACCACCAATGAGCCCCGACGGGGAGGAAGCCGCGACGCCGACTCGCGGTCGGCGTCCGCGGCGTCACGTCGTTTCGCATCAAGCTTATGTCACACTCTCACCGGGATTCCTCAGACGGGTAGTTGCGACGATCTCCAATCAGCAGATTGCGTCGTCTTGCTCCGCTAAACTAGAACGGATGCAAAGGAACCCTTTATTTCTGCAAGCATTGTATCCGCGTTGTTTTTGCTTGTGAGACATCAGCTTGATATGGGTTCACAGCACCCGAGTTCTGCTCTATGCGGCAGTTTTTTATAAGCCGAACATAACATTTCGGCCGGGAGATTACTCAAGTAGACCGGCCCGCAATCATGGCGTCGAAATTAAAGATAACTGAGGTTAGAGGAAAGGAGCTAAAATCTGATGCTATCAAAGAAGGTGATCTCCAACCAGATGTCTATGAAGAAGATGATTGGAGTGTAAATAAAGATATAAAACACCTTATTGAGCCTGTCAAGTTTGTCCTCAGTCCTTTTATTCTCCCAACTGGCGATGCAGATATGATGGCTGAACTAACGTTTTCTAATGATTGCAATCGTCCAATTAAAATTGAACAAATTGAGATTCAAATTCGGAATAACCAAGAATCTAACTTAGATGCCGCGGAATCACGTTTTGCTGAACAGGATTATTTACCATGGGAGGGTAAGAATGAAAGTAATTGGACTTCAATCTATGAGAACAACTTAGATATATCAGATGCAGAATTATTATCCCAAAAAAATATTTCAGAGAAGGATGGGACATTTTCATATGAAGTTGGTTCTGAAAATAATGGCCACCAAGTGATTACGACACCGGTTAATTTTACCAGACCACCTCAACCTGAGGTGGCTGAGGGTTTCCGTATATACCGTCTCTCAAATTTCCGTACGTTTTCAGGGAATGAAGTGATTTTGCTCCCCACAGAGACAACAGAAAGCTTCCTATCCGGCCAATTTGATAATGACTATCAGAGGGCAGATTCAATGAACTTTTGGATTGAATGGGAAGATTCGGATCTGACCCGGCACAAAAATGATGCTGAGTTTACATTAGGATTTGATTTCGAGAGTGAAGTAGGCGCAGTTTCCCACAGCTATTTTTATTATAATTTGCCCGAAACCGGTCTATTAAAAAACAGCCAGTCTGATCCGGCAGTGAGTGATTTTCCTCAGAGTGATCAACGACATGTATTCAAAGAGTGGAAGAAACGATATGGAATACGGCCGGATCAGGAGGAAGACGATTTCACCTTAGCAGAACCTCACCGAGTGACACGTGCAGATACCAAAGCAAACTCCGAATAGCATCGCCAAGCCGGCGAGTGAGGATTCGGGCAAGTATGACGATGAACTAAACCTCTCGAATCCTCTACCCCAACCGACGCTATCTCGGTATCAAGATGCCGTAGAAGACCCTTCCAGCCGTATTTCAGCCGCCTTCAAGACGACGTGATAGACTTTGTTCAGGGCACGAAGCACGAGGAACTCGTACCGCCGCCACCGTCACTCGCCTCTGATGGAGAAGGGCCACGCGACCTCCAGGTGACCGCCCGCAATCTCCGGCAGAAGGCACTGAAGTTCCTCCAGTTCAAGCGCGCCGAGAACACCTTCCACGATAAGAATGTGATGTTCAAGCTCCTCGATGTCGCCTGTCTCCACGGAACGACTATGGAAACCTCCCAAGAGGTAATCAAAGGCAAACCATGGATGTGGAGCGGGGAACAGCCGAAGCGCCGGAACTTCCTCACGCACGTCTCGAAATCCGACCGCCGGGAAATCATGTCGATGTACCTGGCGGCGAACGAATCGATGATTCGCCTGCTCGACGAAGAGTACGACTATTTCGGGGACACGGTGGAAGTCGCCATCGACGTGACGCCGTGGCCG
>KE356563.1:1300933-1303420 GCA_000416005.1 Haloquadratum sp. J07HQX50
GAATATATCATCGAGGCAGCTCGCTGTACCTGTAAGGATAGTCAGTATAACCTCGACGCCGAGGATGAGACTCAGCGCTGCTGGCACGTCTTGGCAGTCGCAATCGCAGAGCGAATTGGTGAACTCGACTATCATGATATGTGGTATACTGATGTCCGAGAGTTTCTGTAAATACAATTCCAACAATGTCCAGCAAGCGGAATGACAATCTTTCCTGACATGGTCGTCAACAGGCATATGACTCGCATCCATGCTGTGCGATGGCCACGTTCTGTCTCAAGCTCCGTTGTGCTACCTCAAGCTATCATCAAGATGTTCTCGTGAACTGCTTGGGATCAAGCCACAAGACGCTTGGCTCATCCAATCTGAGGATCCATTCGATCCGGCATCATGGCAAAGAACCGTTCAGATCAGTCTGGCAAAGACTGAGATGCTCGCATGACAGAATGTCGGAATTTCTACTCAGAGATACCCATATGATTTCACTGTCGGTGCTTTGCCCGTTGTGTGTTTGAGTACGATCAGCGCTTATCTGAACCGTCTAGTTGAGATTTGATGAGCAAAACAAAAGCCGAAAGGTCATTTTGTAATGACTCTCGATATGTGGATATGATTGTTCCGGGCTCTGCATCACAGGCACTTGCGGCGGCAGTTGCAAAAGCACAGTCGATACCACTGGCGACTGTTCATTATCAGCAGTTTCCGGATGGAGAGAGACTGTGTCGGGTAGCTGATTTCGATAGCGACACTGCAGTAATAATTGGGAGTGCGGAGTCGGACAGGGCGTGGGTCGAACTCTTGCAATTACAAGATGCTGTTCGCGAGGCAGGCGCTGAAAGGGTAGTGACAGTTATTCCATACATGAGTTATGCAAGACAAGACCAGGCCTTCAAGTTTGGAGAGCCGAATTCAGCGAGAGCAATGGCACGTGCGGTCTCAACAACGACCGACCATATTATTCTCATCGACCCACATGAAGACAACTTAGACAGTTACTTTGATGTTCCAGTGAATATATATTCTACCGCACATCTGTTAGCAGATGCGTTACCCACGACACTTTGTGATCCGCTGTTTTTAGCACCGGATGCAGGCGCAGTAGAGTTGGCTACCTGCGTTCGTGATTCATATGGATCTGGGAAAACAGATTATTTCCTCAAGACGCGTCACTCAGGAGAGGAGGTCGACCTCACGACGCGGGACACAGAGTTGTCTGACCGAGATGTGGTAGTTGTAGATGATATAATTGCCACGGGGTCGACGCTCAGTCAGGCAGTTGATCTATTGAACGATGCTGGTGCCAGCCGTGTTTTTGCAACGTGTATTCATCCACTGTTGGTTCAGAACGCTCGGACAAAACTTGAGGCCGCTGGCGTTGAACAAATTATCGCCACAGATACGCTTGAGCGCGATGTAAGCGTCGTTTCAGCGGCCCCCGTGATTGGAGCGTTTTTGGAAGGCAGTTGATGTGAGCCAAAATACTCTTTGTATCATTACACACAAATCTAAGATATGGATACCCCAACTGTCTTTGAACAGATCATAGCCGGCGATATCCCGAGCCACATGGTGTATGAGTCGGATACTATCTCTGCATTTCTTGACGCGAATCCACTCGCAGTCGGACATACACTGGTGGTTCCGCATGAACCGTACGAACGACTCACAAACGTACCTGAGACAACTCGAATAGATCTCTGGACGACAGTCCACGAGCTGCTTCCGGCAATCGAGTCAGCAGTTGAAGCTGATGCAACAACAGTCGGGGTGAATGATGGAAACGAAGCAGGGCAAGAAGTTCCGCATGTGCATGTTCACATTATCCCTCGGTTTGAGGATGATAATGGGAGTCCAATTCATGCTGTCGTGAATCAGCGCCCTGATTTGGATCAATCTGAGCTTGAAACGATTGCTGAGACAATCAGATCCTGACCAATTACACCAGTGTAGCGAGATGAAAGCCCATGAATAAAGCAGACGACACGATGACCGGGGACCAATCCGCATTCACACGCTCAAGTGGTTTATTCCATTCAAGACGCTTGAAGAGTCACAAACATGAGATTTCTATCGATGGTGTTCACCGGTGAGTGCTTGCACGTTTCGCGTGCGACAGAACATCACTCTGACGCGCTGTCAGCAATAACCTAGACAAGCATGGCGTAACACCTCGGGCGACGTGAACTGTGTAGCCCAGCACGCCAAACACTGTACCGACCGCTTTGTGATTACCTGCCATGTGCAGTGCAGGTGAGAAGGCGGGGGTGACCCCACGACATGCATTGAAAAGCACGCTCGCGGTCATCATCAGCGGTGACTATTGACGCGAGGTGTAAAATCGTGCTTCACCGCCGAGGAAACACGCAACCTGAACATCCGCTTCGCGGAATCCCACGGCTTCAGCCGTTGGAGGAGGTCAAGACCCGTGGAACTCTCACTATCTCCCTTAGCTGAACTACACACCCTCAAGCAACTAGCGTCGCCTGG
>KE356563.1:1303440-1304819 GCA_000416005.1 Haloquadratum sp. J07HQX50
TTGAACGCGCTGATAAGATGGGATATACTGTTAATGTCGCTCCTGAACCGGAATTTTTCCTCTTTGAGGAGGACGAAGATGGAAAAGCGACGACGAAAACGTCCGATGCTGGCGGATACTTTGACCTTGCTCCAAAGGACCTCGCCTCAGGCGTCCGTCGTGACATTATCTACGGACTTGAGGAGATGGGCTTTGAGATGGAAGCAAGCCATCACGAGGTAGCTCAAGGACAACATGAGATTAATTTTGAGTATGACGATGCACTGTCAACCGCAGATAATGTTGCGACGTTTCGGACAACTGTCCGAGCAATTGCTGCACAACACGACTTGCATGCCACGTTCATGCCGAAGCCAATTGCACGGATTAACGGCTCAGGAATGCATACCCACGTATCGTTGTTTGAGGACGGAAATAATGCATTCCACGATGAATCAGACGAATTTGATCTCTCTGAGACAGCACATGCGTTCCTTGCCGGGGTTCTTGAGCATGCGCCCGCCATTACAGCTGTCGCAAATCCAACAGTGAATAGCTACAAACGACTGGTGCCTGGATATGAGGCGCCCGTGTACGTTGCTTGGTCTGATCGTAATCGGTCGGCACTTGTTCGCAAACCGGCTGCTCGTGTTCCCGCCGCCTCACGAATTGAACTTCGATCACCAGATCCATCATGTAATCCATACCTTGCCTTCGCAGCAATTATTACTGCTGGACTTGACGGCGTCGAGAAAGGGTTAGACGCACCGGATCCAATCAGGGAGAATATTTATGAATTCGATGAAAGCACGCGCGAAGACTACGGCATCAACACGCTTCCCGCCAACCTTGGCGAAGCAGTTGATGCGTTAGAATCAGATGAAGTGATTCAGGGCGCACTTGGTGAGCATATTCGTGAAAAATTCATCGAGGCGAAGTCAGTCGAGTATGATGAGTTCCGTGTTGATGTCTCGCCATGGGAGATTGATCGGTACCTCGAAAGTTACTGATTGACATTCTCTTCGGCACTCACGAAGAGTATTGAAGGCACAGAAACGTCTACCCTGTACACACAGAGGGTGTCAAAGGCGAAACACGGTGTCAGCTGCTCTTTTGCTGGTCGCAGGCAAAGAGAGTCAACCCATCTTAATCCAAGCAGGGAATCCCGGCCTTCAGGCCGGAAAGGAATGCGACAGAGTTCTCACCGCTATTCGACATCTGAACTGGAATCCAACTCTTGATCGGCATGAAGCATCATCCACTTTCACCTCAATCCATGTCGTTTCTTCGTCTCTTTCAGTTCTTCATACTGGTCGTCATCCAGCTCAAAATTGATGTTTGACATACGAAATTCTATTTGATCGATATGGTTAATTTTGTCTGAGGTGTAACTAACTATG
>KE356563.1:1304839-1309984 GCA_000416005.1 Haloquadratum sp. J07HQX50
TCTGTGCAGCTTCAGCTGTGGTTGGAAGCGCTGATTCGTGTTCGCGCAACCGGTCGAAGAGAGTATTGGAAGTTTCATCAACATATGTAATCTGTCGGTCCTGCTGAGACTCCTCGATCATGAGATCAGCAGCGATATCCGACAATGTCATATGCGCTTGTGATTCGCGCGAGGATATATAGCTTCGTGCTCGGCAGTTTTTCACCAACCGGTAACCGGTAGGTGTTGCCATCGATCACGGCTCTTTCCGGTCACAATCGGCTCATATTAAATACTCGATGCGGACGCAGTTCAATCTGTGATGAGCAATATGCCAATCACTTCCACCGAGTCAACTGCAACGTGTCCCGAGTGCGATGGGCGTCCACGGACATATAATGGTGAAACGATTTGCGATGAGTGTGGGCTTGTTCTTGATGAATATTATATCGACCATGGTCCTGAGTGGCGATCGTTCAATGATGACACAACAAATTCAAAACGGACTGGTGCCCCACTCACTCGCTCGCGGCACGACCGAGGGCTATCGACGGAGATCGGTCGCTCAACACGAATGAACGGTCGAAAACGCCGACTATTCGCGCGACTTCGGCGCCAACACAACCGCGCTCGTATCTCCACCAAACGCGAGCGGAACCAGGTCTATGCATTCAACGAAATTCGACGTCTCACCGGTGTGCTGTCGGTTCCAGATCAGATACGTGACCATGCATGCTCGCTGTTCCGCTCTGCACAGAATGAAGATATACTTCGTGGGCGTTCACTCGAGGGGTTCGCTGCGGCGTGTGTATACGCTGCATGTCGAGTTGCCAGCGTGTCACGTACTCAGAAGGAGGTAACCGCCGCTGCAAAGGCGACCGCTGCTGAACAACAAGCAGCGTATGACGCATTGAATCGCGAGCTAAAGCTACCAATTGGGCCAATCAATCCTGCAGAGTATCTGAGCCGGTATGCATCTGAGCTCGAACTCCCCGCAGACGTTGAGCGACGTGCACGAGAGTATGCCGCAAGCCTCTCACAGGATGGGGCTCTCGGTGGGCGGAATCCAAGTGGTGTCGCCGCCGGTTGCCTGTATGCGGCTGCGCTTAAATCCGGGATGGATATAACCCAAAAAGAGGTTGGAGCCGTCGCAGATGTGACTCCAGTTACGCTCCGGGCGACATATCACGATGTGTGTAAAGACGACTGATGGGTTTCAGCGTCTGCACGTGTGAGTTCGTGAGCTAATCGCGAGAGTCGATCAGCGATTGGATGTGCTGTGTTTCGATGACAGAGTGGGGTGAGTGTCGAAAGAGTCTCTTTTAGTTGCGGTTCGTACGGCAAGGTGTGAATTGGTGCCTGCAAGATGTTTCGATAAAAACCAGTATCTGGCTCATGATGACATTGATTGATAATAATTCCGGCAATCCCTGACTGCAATGTCTCGGCCAATTCGCGTATTTTAATTGCATCACGTAGCGCATAACTCTCAGGTGAAGCAATGATAAGACACACATCAGCGACAGCGAGTGGGAGTCCTGCATCGACCGCGAGCCCAGCAGGGCAATCAATGATAATTGTCCCGAATGTCTGTTCAAGAGCTTCAAGAGTGGGTTTGATTCGAGAGATGTCAGCGGCACGCGCGCCAGCCAACGTCTTTCCGCCTGGAAGAATGAGAATATCACCAGCCATTCTGTGCAGTGCGTCAAATGGTGAACAGTTCGCACAGAGCACATCATGCAATGTGGTATGTGTGTCGAGACAAAGATCTGCCATCGTAAGGTCAGCATCGACGACTGGTGCAGCAAGAAGTGCTGCAAGTTCGAGCGAGACTGTAGACTTACCTACACCACCTTTTCCACTCGTAACAGCACAGATCATGAGAATAGCGAAGATTCGTCATGCCCGTTTTTACAGTTAAGAAACTCTTGATCAGGGATGACTCGCTCAAGATATTGTGTGAGCCCCTCAGCGCGTGATCGGATCGTCTGTAGGTGCGCTTGGTCACGATATAACTCTTCAAGAATAGGGACAGGATAGGAGGTAGTCCCATGCCGGCTGGCGGTGTCAGACATCGCTTGAAGAGGTGGACCGGTGAGAGCCTCTGCCCGTTCAACTCGCGTTGATATCTCATGTAACCATCTCTCAACGGCTGAGGGGAGTTCAGCATCTATTGGTGTCGCTGAAATTGCGTCTGCTGGTGGGCGGGCAGTACCCAATGTCCGAATTGCATGTTTGACCGCAGCAGGTGCACACTGGGTCGTGGATGGCTCAGTTACGATTTTTACGATATCTGCTGTATCGGTCGTTTCGATAGACGTGAGACACGGGCATGCGTACCCCACCGAGCATTTGGCTCCAGATGCCATGACCGTGGTATATCCAGTTTGATTCCATCCAATCTCGGGGGCACCGTTTGTTAATGGCATCAAGATAGGTCCATCAAGTTCATTCACCACTCTCACCCGTCGCTTGATCGGAGCGGTGTTTTTCAAAATAACTGAGACGAGCGTCACGCCGGACACCTGATTCGTATTGACCACGGAGTGCACAAGCACGTTGGGACCGGGTTAGTATTTAAGACCAGGTGGTGGAGTAACAAGGATTGAGCCACCTAACGACGTGATGAGCATCTCGGGCGTATCAAGGGCGCTCAACAGTGTCGCTTCAACAATAATCGGTGCTGGAGTCGTACCAAATTGTAATATCTCGACTGCCTTGTTGAGTTGAGCTATTTGTGCTGCTGAGAGTGATATTGCATCATCTTGTGTCAACTGAATCGGAGATGACTGCGATTTAAACTCCTCCGTGAGTATCGCTAACCGATGTTGACGAATCCGACGACGAAGATTATTGATAGAATCAGCGTGCTGCATACAGGATTCACGGGCAGTTCGGCGTTCGCGAGCTGCTTTGATAGCGATTTCGAGTCGTTGCGTGGCCGCGGCGTAAGCTGTCTCAGTTTCAGCTAACTCCTGAAGAGCGATTTGATACGTTTCGTACACCGAGTCGGTCGAATCTTCTTGTCCATGCGTACGAAATGCACTGAGCGCACCACGACGTGCAGCAGCCTTCTCTCGTGCGCGCTCTACAGCATGAGTTAGCTCTGCGACTTCTCGACGAAGTGCAGCGAATCCGGGCGTTGTGGAGTGCTGAATTGCTTGATGACGACCCGTAAGTGCTGATTGAAGAGCAGCATCATATGGCGTCGGAAGACCTCGGTCGGCGCCTATCGCCAGCAAACACGCCCGACGGCTGACGCGAATATCTGGCGTGAGTGCTGGGAGTACATACTGCAATTGTGATGGAGGGGGACTGAAGAGACAGGGAGAATGAGGCGTCTGTGGTCCACCGTGTCGAAGCACTCGACACCAACAGGTGGTGTCCCATTGGGTGCGACGAACATCAATCGTAAATCCAGTGTGAGTCACCCCCGATGGCAGGACAACAGTATAACTCGACGAGGTCATAAATCTCTGTGTCGCATCTGCTCGGCGGATGGATAATTATGCCGGGTAGCAAAGGCAGGATATGGGAGATATGGATTCTCTCGCTCTGCATATGCATTTGCTGCCTCTCGCACTGAGGAAGGCACCTTCTGAAATTCATTGAACGGTTCTGTTCGCTCAATTTGAACGGCTTCGCCAAAGCGTGCACGCAACCGGCAGGTCATGAAAGCTCCGAGTTGTGTCTCAGCGAGCAATGCTACTCGGCCAAACCGTCGGATGACCGTCTCCTCGTGATGCCGACAGATATTTCTGAGTGTCTGACGCGCCTGCGTTGAGTATGTCACAACCAGCAACACAATACACAGCTATATAATCGGCATTTATCAAAAACACATATGATCTTTTAATATGATTCATGAGAGGAATGTCCGCGGGCTGAATTTACTGAGGACGAGCGACTCTTGAGCTCCCCTCACGACTGAAGTCGTGGAATTTCCGCGTGGGTGATTCAGGCCGCCCTGTCACACCTCGGGGTTAATTTTCTCTCCTCAGATACTCTGGGTTATGAGCTCCTTTTTGATTGAATGACCATCCCGTTGTCAACAATGGTTGTTCCACTCAACGTGAGGCACTGAGTAATGTCTTCTCTCTCAGGTCCGTTCTGACCAGAAACGACAGGCTAAGTCATCAGCCCTGCGACATCGACACCGTCATCAAACACCCTATTGAAGACGTTTTCATCGGCTGCAGAGACAGATACTCCGACCCTTGAGGTCGGGGAGGAAGCCGACAACTAACCAAGTTGCAAAGATTGATAACTAGCGACCCTTGTCTGCTGACGGCTCTTTTCTACAGTGTGGGCATTGGTTGGAACTGCCAGCCTCCAGGTTCTTTGATGACGGTGATTCCGCATTCACCATCGAAAGTCTATCGCAGAGTCAGGATCGCAGTATCTGTCAGATTGCAAGTTCTGCTTGACAAGACGAATTCTGTTGAATGCAGAGACCCAGCGCATTCAAGCTGCCACCCAACTCAGAAGAGAATCAAATCATATCTGAACCATGTCGATATCCGTCCGAAGTATCTCTGCCTCTGAG
This sequence comes from Haloquadratum sp. J07HQX50, assembly GCA_000416005.1. Taxonomy (GTDB): domain Archaea; phylum Halobacteriota; class Halobacteria; order Halobacteriales; family Haloferacaceae; genus Haloquadratum. The sequence goes on from KE356563.1 coordinate 1,309,365, forward strand.
AGCGCTGCGACACGTTCACATGCGGTTGCTGTATCAGTCGCGACGACAATAGTCCCAGCCACGCTCTCAGGAGCCAGTGCTCGGTAGGCCTGCTTAGGCGTTGGGCCATCTGTTTCAAAATCTGTCGCGTACGTTCGGAGAACCGCCCGTGTCTGCGATTCGACAGACTGGAGATCGCGTTCCCCCTCTTCGAAGGCGCGGAGCGCATTCTCGATATTTCTGAGCGCAGAGATTCGGTCCATCTATGTCGTCCGGAGAGTGTTCATCTGTGGTTCATATAACTCTCCCTTGCGTTTCAGATCCTCAATCTGTTCTTCAGTCTTTGTCTCAGTTAATCCGAGTTCACTCTCTGCTTGTTCGACAACTTCTTCATATGGTGCGCCACTCTCATACTCTGTTTCAAGCGCCTCAATAAGATGCAGAAGATTCTTAATTCGGTCACGTTGGCTCTTTGAGGTCCCTGTTTCAACGATGTCGGCATCAAATTCGCCTGTCTCAGGATCCATGCCGATGTCCCGGAGACACGACTCAACGATGTCTGTCACGCGAAGTGCATCGCGCTTATCCACAGTATCGGAGAGCCGTAACCGAGCAGAGGCCTCTGACAGTCTAACAAGCGC
>KE356563.1:1310004-1313354 GCA_000416005.1 Haloquadratum sp. J07HQX50
AATCGACGTAGAATTCACGGATCACTTCCTTGGCGGCGTCAGTCATCGTTGGATAGCAGTTTCGTTTCGCGTAAGCCACGTATTTGCGGAGAAGTTCTGCTTCAATCTCTGGTGTGACTTCCTCAGTCGCTGAATCGACTTCATTTTCACTGAATTCTGAGCTTGGAAGCTTCGATTTCTGTGTATGCAGTTCACCAGCGTAATTCGTGTTTATGATATGCTCCGCCAATTCAGCATCTCTTTCAGGATCTGGATTATCTGTGACCGTAAATATGAGATCGAAACGCGAGATGAGTGCTGGCTCGAGATCAATTTGTTCACCAATCGACTCATACTGGTCGAAGCGCCCGTACTTTGGATTAGCAGCACCTAACAGCGAACAGCGGGATTTAAGTGTTGCATTGATGCCTGCCTTGGAGACGGAGATGGAATTATGAAGAACGACTCCTTGACTAATGAAGGTGTGCGTCGGTTCGACAGTAATGTCGTACACCCACTCACATGCATCTGGCCCTTGATTGGGAATTGTTTCAATATCGGTCACGCGATAATATTGGAGCGCTGAGTCTGAATCGACACTGCTGCGAGGATCACATGTGCCTGCATCATTGGCGTTGGTATCGGCCACGTTCCGTCTGGCAGAGTGCGCTTGTCTGTTTGGTGCTGTCGATTCACCACTATAGCGCTGGTGTGGTGTATCAGTCACAGACCCTGGTCGCCGGCCCACACATTGTTGACTTGGCCAGATGTCCGTAGCTCTCAGTTTAGGAACTGTAATGCCAGCACAGTCGGGCGAGATGTTGGACATATTCGCTTCGAAACTATTTGCATGTCGGCGTTTGTTTACACTTGTACCGGTATGCTGAGTCGAGAGTTTATGCTTTGATGTAGAATATATTGGTAGGCGATTATCGGTAGCCTCAACACCTGCATTGACAGGTTCGCCAGGATGCTCCGGCCGGTCATACTGCTTGTTGACCACATCGGTGATACGTTCGGTGAATCGCTCCCGTGAGTGCTCTTCAACGACTGTTTTCCACACATCCATGCTCGCGTCGTGTTGAATCTGCGAAGAGATACCAAGTTTGAGCAACGCATCAGCGTAATCCTCTGCAAGGCTAGCGACAGTTGTCGAAAACGTGTTTGCGTCAGATCCATGTGTATCATTAATAGCAAATGCACCCACAAGGAACCGACGAATAATTGTCTCCGAGCCAGCAAGCACGACGCGTGGAATCCGGGCAGACGATGGGTCGAACGCTGAATCGACAACATTGGATTGAATACGACGAAGAACTTCCTCGCGCTGTCGCCGGGTTTCGATCTGTCGACCCGCAGGAGATTCAGTTCCTTCGGTTGTTTTCTCGAGGAGAGAGTCCAAACGAGAGAGTACGTTCGCACCAACATCCGAAAGGGCATCATCAGGTGGGTGTGTGTGAGCGTCAAAATACTCTGTTGCGATAAGTATCCCGAGAATCTCTCCACCTACAGGCGAAAGGTCATCTGAGCGGTCAGTATCGCTCAGTTTCATGTTGCACTTCTTCCCGTCCAGCACTGAGCCCTCAGTGTCTGGAAGCTGTCGTGGAGCCGGAACTCGGTCGTTTATGCTCATATTTTCTGCAGCAGTCGTCTCAATCTCACCCCCTTGTTCAACAAACATTGGATGCTCAGGTGTGACGGTCACTGACCGCCCATTCGAGAAGCTTACACAAATGAATCGATCTGGAGCAGCGTGTCTACTCACGCGGTCGACAGACGTTTTCCTGATGTCATTCGTTTCAAAATCAACCGTATGTATGTCGATGTCATCCGTTGGAAGGAGTTCACAGTCGACTCCTTCAGTGACCTGTTCAGGGGACTTCCGCATCAGTGTGTCAACGAAAGAACCAATCTTGACCCGTCGGCCATCAGCAAGAAGTATCTCTGACTGTGGGTGATATGATTGCTGTTCAAGTGCCTCATGCATCGCACTCCGATCCTCTGAATTATGAACGACAACACCATTCGCGACAAAGTTATGAGTCTCTTCGACAGTCAAATCATAGACGTATTCTCGCTGATCATTACCAGTTGCTGCTGAAATAGTGCTGACGTCTTCGATTCGACAGCACTTCACATCGCCTTCAACAATAGACCGGATCCCATCCAAATTAACCGATGATACAGTTGCAAGAATATCACTCAGTTGATTCCGCACCGCAGTGAGAAGACGCTCACTCGTTTCGGAATGAGTCTGGATCTGTTGTTGAGTGCAGTGTGGCTGATTGGCGAACTCTGAGACGGAAAGGTGGTACTCATCAGCCAGTGTGAGCAACTCATTCAACGAGGCCTCTTGAAGCGTCGGTTTTTGACGGTGTGCTTCTTGTACACGGTGTTCAAATGACTCAATTACATCGTACGCTTGCTGGACAGAGAGACTCGTCTCATTGGTTTCGAACTCGCGGTATGTCTTCGCAGTTATCCCGCACTCTGAATAGTCGAGTCGAAGAGATTCTCGAATGCTCGCACAAATCTCACTGAGTCCGTCGATATCACTTAGCCGTGGATTGTCTTCTGAACCATACTTCGCGGCTGAAGCGATTGCTCTCTGTTTTCGACGCATGGTAAATCCAATCAGCCGCTCAAACGACCTGATCGATGCCTGATCAGCGATGACCAGTTCGTACTGTTCGCTCTCCGATTCAGCGGCAGTGCGCCGCACAGAAGCACTAACGGTGAATGCAGTGAGGAGCTGTTGTACACCGAGGAGAAGCTCTTCGTCTGTCGAAGTGATTTGTATCTGCTGTTCGGTTACTTTTCCATTGACATCTGCAAGGGCGCGGATAAATTGTTGTTTGGCCTTTTGACATCCAGTTGTCACTGTTTCGATGAGTTGCCGGCTGTCAACCGTGTTGCGACGTATGCCTGCGTCACTCAATTCGTCCATTACACCGTTGACCGTGAGCTGGATCGTCTCAGAGTCATCTGAATGCATCTCTCCGTGTTCGCACAGAGAGACTGCTTCGAATGCTGCCTGGGCGTTTTGTTTGAGTGGTGTCTGCAATCCTGTCTTGTAGCCACTAAAACAGATGTCAGATTCCGCACGTGCAGGTGAAAAACTCCCTATTTCCGTACACATGTACCCGAATATAGCAGCCAATGCTGGCGATGGGTATGAGTCGATACCGCCCTCATGCATACCTGAACCCGTTTGTAGATCAACCCCGCCATCGCTTATCGCCGGCGAGAGTTGCGTTGGCACAAGCGTCAATTCACCCGGTGCTAATGATTTTGCTGGCTGCTTGCTACGCTCGCCGTCTCCCAAAATAAAGAAAGGATGATCAGCAGTGCAAGTCACTGTCTCACCGGAT
>KE356563.1:1314336-1328820 GCA_000416005.1 Haloquadratum sp. J07HQX50
CTAGCTGATCACCTGAACTTAGCTGTTGGCGCAGGAGGCCGTTCCCTCCGTCTCGATCTATACCAATCACTTGTGTGCTTTCGCCAAAGCAGTCAGCTTCGTGTATGTTTGATGTCGCCACCATCTCCGCAAGCGCGTCATGTTTTGTCGTTGAGCGAAAGTTGATGACCTCTGCGTATCGGGCAACACTCTGTTCAGCTATCTGGATGTAATATTGGGCTCGCTCTTCCTCATTTGTCCGATGCTCGCTCATGTGCTGCGATCGATACTGGCCTCGACTGCGGCGCGTCGCTTCGATGCCATATGTTTCGAGGATAAGTTGGATTTGTATAGCAAGTGAGTCACTGTTGAGGCGAAGTTGCACTCTCGAAGGAGACCGTTTTGGAGAGCTAAGAGACGCCTTCGCATCCATTAGCCCCTGTACAAACGCGTCAATGTTTGAGGCGTTTGTCAGGCGTGCGTCAAGTTCGCTCGTCTCTTGTGTAACTCCCAGTCCAAGATTCTCAAAGAATCGAAGAAATATCGGATTATCAATATGAATGGAGGAAGTTTCGCTATTCCGCATTGTAGCCTGAATCTCAACGTCGATGTCAAATCGTGAATTAATAATCGTTGCTGCTCGCCTCAGCAGAGTTTCGTCAGCGGTGAAGATCCGGATTGATTTGGACTCATTCGCTGAGTTTTGAGAGGTGAACTCGCCCTCAGCGAAAATGAGTCCAGTGAGATAGAGGAGTTCTGTATCGAAGTGACGTGGAATACGGATTTCATCACTTTCTGATGCCCTCGCTCGAGAGACTGTAACCTCTTCTCGGCTCTCGCCGAGTGTGCCCAGTATGTGATCGAGTTGCCCTACAGAAATGGTTCGGCACGCGAGTGCATTTTGAATGGTCTCCTCGCTGAGGCCAAGAGATGCGGCCGCCTTCTGAGGTGTTTCAAACGCTTCTGTGAGTCGATCACGAAGATAAGCACCCGACTTCTCATCGAGTAGAAGTTCTGTTTCCTGACCAGTGTATTCAATAAAATCATCGATCGGTGGATCTGATCGCTCAATCCCACGATACTGTGGCGCTGCAATATGCTCTCCTGGTTCAACATGCTTGACGGCCTTCCACTGTGTCTGGTCTTGACCGCGAACGAGCACGGGGGTATTTACTGATAGTTCGAGTTCCTTTCCTCGGGCTGTCTCAACTCGTCGGCACAGTTTCTCTGGCATACGCCAGATGTGCGAGCTTTGGGTCGATTCAATCGTCTGTGTCCCTTGATCAAGCGTGTATACCCCGCGTTCGTCGGTCGCTGATGTTTCGGCTGAAACAGGGTCTGGAAGCTTTTCTTCAACGAGATTTCGAATTCTGATAAATCCATCTTTTGTATGAATTCTGGTGTCGCCAGTCACACACAGGCCTGCTGAAGAGCTTCCTTTTCCTGAGGTATAGACTGACCGGGGGGCAATATTGCGAATGTATTGCAACATCGCAGAATTATGTGAGACAATGTTATTCGTGATGTATGAGTGGGTCTGTGCAATTTCAAGATCGTATACCCATTCTTCAGCCGGGTCAACGGCTTCGATTGCTGTTATCTGCTCAACAGTAATCCCACCGTCACCGAGAGGTGGTTGAAGCGTTCTTGCACCAGTGTCTGTCTCAGTGCAGTCTATCTCTGTACTGACTACAGCCACTGATTGTCCAATCTCAAGATTGGCCGCGATGATAGCTGTCGGCGTCCCATCCCGAACCACAAAGAGTGGATGAGAGGGCGTCACAGTCAGCTGTGCTCCGCCTGTGGTCTGGATCTGGAACATCTGCTCTGGAGCTTCACGTTTCCAGACACGCGTTGCCTGCTGCGTGGTAAACGACCCATCAGGTCGCATCGATGGGACTGCAATATTAACACGGTCCCACACACCGTCATCGACGCGTTTTGGAGATTCCAAGTTCGTTTCAACTAATTCCCTAATCGGTGTCTCAGAGCCGTCTGCGAGAGAAACGAGAGTATCCCCATCGACACACTTTCCTGTTCCAGGGTCACCGATCAGTAACATGTGGAGGTCGCCGCGGATTCGTGACCCATCTGGAAGATGCTTTGTCACTCCTGAAAACAACTGCAAGATCATCGCTAATTTTTCATCTTCATATCCATAGATTGACGGAGCAACCGAGTCGACCATTTTTTCATAGATATTTTCATCGTTTGAGAGTTCGATAATATTGGCGATATCGTCGTCTGTGATCTGCATATCCTCGAACTCCTCATCCTCGATACTCAGTGAGACACCGTCCATGTAAAGATCGAAAATGGGTGTCTTTTCGTTTCTCTCAGTCTGTTGCTCAATATGTAATATCCCGTTGACGGTAACGTGATCACCAGCAGTCACTTGGCCGGTGATATCATCTTCAAGATCAATATCGATACTTTGTGGAGTTTCTCCGCCACGGAGCCCCTCAGGACTCTCTTGAACGCGGATCTTCTGTGCATCGATAAACTCTGATTGGTCAAAATCGATATGGAATGGACCCTGTCGTTCACAGCCTTGACATTCATGTGGTTCTTGGAATCCGGTGTCTGCTTGTGAGATGTACGTCATTGTTCCACAGCGCTGACATTCGAACGCCGCTTCAGTGATCTTCGGGCGAACATCAGTAGCCTTCCGCACGATTCCTTGGACCGCAATCAGTCGGCTAATGTGATCATCATGAACGCGAATCGAGCGGATATCGACAGTTGAAGGAAGGTTTTCCATCCGGACGTGAGCTCGTCCTAGCTTTACATCCGCTGGGAGGTCATAGAGTCGAAGGGCCTCCTCAGCGTATTCGGTCAGTTGATCAGGTTCACGGCGATAATCAGCGGCTAAATCCGCATCAAACGTGTAGAGGTCGTCATAATCGATGAATAGCGAGCGCTTCTCATTCGGATACCGTTGTGCAAGATTTCCAATCTCCTCGCGGTAGTAGCGCCGGAAGAATTCAATAAATTGCTTGGTGAGGTCGTGAGAATCCTGCGGTGCCTGTGCCATCGAGAAAACTATGTTCCCCTCGAAATATGAGTCTTCGCCACTGTCATGCGGCTGTTATAATGAGACGTTTGTCTCGATGTCTTCGGTCGCCTCACGAAGGCCATCCTCGCGTGCGTCTGCAGTTAACTGCTCTGAAAGCTCCGCATCGGTCAATAGCTGTCTGAATGTGTTGCGATATTGATGATTGACGCGACGCGATTCGGACTCTGCTTTTCCAACACGGACTAGTCGTTCAATTGTGTCGAGATCACAGCCCACTGTATTAGCAATCGCTGATAATGAGTGATCCGTTGACCGCTGGTAGGCCTCATTCGGCGAGAGCGGTCCGATCCGGTCAACATCAGCTATCAGGTGAAGATCTATGCGGGCTGTGCGTATGACAATAGCGTCCTCTGCGACCGATGGCCGGAATTGAGCGTCTTCGCTGATGCTCCACGCTGACCGACCTCCAACTGAATAAAATGTCTTTATTAATTCAACGTATCTCTCCTGAGAGAGAGAGCTTCGAAACGTGAACGTTGATTCCATTTCATCAACGATGTCACTCAGCGCAGCGTCAACATCGTCCGCTGCGGCTCTTTTGAGGAGCGTCCCACGATCAACAGCCTGTGACTCAGTCGTCTTCTTTGACCCAGTGGTTTCAATAAATAGGTCTCGAAGGTTGGCTGTTTTATTATCCATAGACAAGGTAGCTTGACGAGAGATAAAACGGTTTGCCCAGAGACTGTGTAAACCAAATGCTTCTTGTAGGTTTACAAAAATCAGTGCATATGAAAACTCAGAGTGAGTCGGTTACCCTCGTTGGAGATGCAGTGACCACTAACCTTGCACGGGCGGCACTATTTGCTGCTCTCACTGGGGTATTCGCTTATGTGTCGTTTCCAAGCCCATTATCTCCTGTCCCAATTACACTACAGGTCATGGGCGTCTTTCTCGCTGGCGTCTATCTCGGACCAGTCTGGGGTGGGCTCTCGATGGCTGTATACCTCGGTGCTGGGGCAGTTGGTGCACCGATATTTAGTGGAGGAACAGCAGGTATCGGCCCACTGCTCGGATTCACTGGCGGCTACCTGTGGTCATATCCGTTCGCCGCAGCGCTGATTGGTTTTCTTGCACACGGGCCGTCGTCACTTTCGGACCCGCAAAAGCAGTCAACAGTGCGACTCATCGGGGCAATGGTTGCCGGCACAGCACTTATTTACACACTCGGGACGATTGGATTTGCGATTGTTCAAAACGTGGGCCTCATCGATGCCTTCCTCGTCAGCGCGGTTGCGTTCATTCCGTTTGAGGCGATCAAAATGGCCGCCACGATTGGAATTGTGCGAAACGAGCACGCTGTTGCGAATTAGTACGGGAATGATTCAAGTTGAAAACCTCACGCATCGCAAGGGCCAGACCACAGTTATTGATGGAATCTCACTCAAGATTGACGACGGAGAGTGGGTCGTAATAGCTGGGGCGAACGGGTCAGGCAAGACAACGCTCATCAAACATTTTAATGGACTCTTATCACCTGACCGAGGGGTTGTCCGTATTAACGACACCCCTGTGGAGGCAGACCTCCTGAATGCGCGAACCACCGTTGGGATGGTATTTCAACAGCCTCGTGACCAACTTGTTGCGGGAACAGTAGCAGCTGATGTCGCATTTGGCCCAGAAAACCTTGGACTGGAACGGAATGCGATTGACACACGGGTTGAGCAAGCATTAGAGACCGTCGGCATGAGTAAGAAGGCACAACAGCGTGTTCATACGCTTTCTGGCGGTGAAGTGGCACGTGTTGCACTCGCCGGTGTGCTGGCTATGCGTCCTGATCATCTCATTTGCGATGAGCCGTTTACTGGGCTTGATACGACATCTCGGCAAGCGGTATACGAACGCTTGTGTGAGATTTCTGCTTCAGGAACAAGTATTATTATTGTGACACATGATCTCCGTGAGGTTATTGCATCAGCCGACCGTCTTATGATACTGAGCGATGGGCAGGTCGGATTCAATGGAGCACCAACAGAGCTTCCAGCAGATGATGAGCAATTCAATATCTCTCTGCCTACCACACCAGATTGAGAATGTTACAGTATACACCTGGGTCAACGTTTGCTCATCGCGTTGACCCTCGTGGAAAGCTATTGGTTCAGATGAGTTTTGCATTTGCTTCGTTTTGTCGCACCACGCCGCGTGGTCTTGGCATACTGACTGTTGTCGCCGGTATCATACTCGCCAGCGGACGGTGTCGACCGGAAAGTATGTTACGCGGATATCTCCCTGCAATGCCATTTTTGATTCTTGCACCGCTTGTCGCCGGGATTACTGGATGGCCCCCAACTGTCGAGTTTGAGGCTGTATATATTGCTGGACTCGCGAGTTATCGTATCGTTCTGATTCTATTCGTCTCGGGTGTCTATGTGGTGACAACACCGATACGTGATTCACGTGCAGCCGTGCAGTGGCTACTGCCAGGACGAGTGGGGAGTGCAGCAGGGATTGCGATCGAGATGGTGTTTCGGTTCTTCCCACTACTCCGTGCAGACGTGACTCGACTCCGTGCTGCGACTGCGGCACGATTAGGAACGAGCAGGCCAGTACGCGAACGAATGCAGCATTTGGGGGGTAAAACACTGAGATATGGTTTGCTGAGAGCTGACCGATTAAGTGAGGCACTGCAGGCACGGTGCCTGACGTGGAATCCGACACTACGAACGCTACAGCTCTCTCGTCACGATGTTCCAAGCATCATCTTGAGTGTGTTACTTGTATACTTTGGGCTTCAAGGAAGTCTTTGATTGTCGAAGTCTCGCGGCAAAGAAGATCTACGTTTGGGTATCAAGGGCGAAGATGTCGACCGTCTGGTATACCCGCCAAAAGCAATTATTTTCTGGAGCCATCGACATCAATGGCGTCGACTGGACAGATGTCTACGCACAACATACAGTCGATACATTGTGCTTCGTGAGTCGGTTCAACTTTTTTTTCAGAGGCTGGATGGTCGGGTGTCTCTACCCATGTGAAGACATCAACTGGGCAACTCTCGAGACAGGCACCGTCAGCAATACAGATATCATAGTCGACAGCGACATGTGTGCCATGAATACCCAGTTGCTCTGGCGGTTCGACGGGTCCCCAGACATCGACTCCGTTCTCTTCATCGACTTTCTCTCTGGTGCGAGCAAAGTTCGGATCAATGCCCATGATATGGGTTACTCTTTGGATAGGCTAAACCACGTCGGTACTGACCGTTGATATCGACTGTGGGGAGTGCTCAATTTCACCGAGGAAATTGTCGAACAGTCGCTTGCTCTTGCACGCACGGCTATAATTTGCCTCGGTGATCTCGTTCAACACCTCTTGAACGTAGGCATCTGGCAATGATTTTCTTCGTGTGATCACCTCGGCAGTTTGTCTGTCGTACTCGGGGTGGAACTGCACTCCCCAGGCGTTTCCATAGCGGAATGCATGAATACCATAGTCATTGTGTGCGAGCGTAACGGCTCCATCTGGGAGATCAGTAACGACGTCAGAGTGACTCGTAAATGCCATGAACGAGTCTGGAATTCCTTCAAACAGCGGGTCAGTCGCTAGCTGAGTGATTTCGCGATAGCCCAGTTCATACTCACCCATATCTGAGACAGTGCCACCAATCGCGCTCGCGAGCACTTGATGTCCATAGCAGACCCCAAGAACAGGAAGTTGCTTCTGAATGGCCTCTGTGACATAGGTAATAAGCGTCTGTATCCACGGCTCGTCCCAGTAAACGGACGAACGTGAACCCGTAATAACGATCCCATCAAACTCGACATGAGGTGGGGTGGTATTAGAAGTCACATCGTACTCAACGAGTTCAGCATCAAGCTCTCGTCGAAAGTTGCGTCGAGTGTTCGAATCCGCATGAGAGGCATCTAGCAGAGCAATTCGTGGTCGCGTGCGAGTAGATGGCATTATCAGATACAATATGCATGCTAACAAGGACCTTACGCTGTCCGTGGCGAGAGCTCATGTCTCGTGCTCCTCTAGTGTGGTCACCAGAAGGTCATTGACTGGCGCAGCGGCTTCGATCTGGACGAAATGGCCAGCATCCTCAATTGCGTGGAACGTTCCCTTAGGGAGGTCGCGTGCGAGTGTGCGGCCAGCTTCGATTGGCCAGGCTGAATCGGCGGTACCATGGATCACTAACGAGGGCGCCGTGATCTCATAGAGCGCGTCCGCGAGATTGATCGCGGCAACTGCATCACGCTGTCGTTCCATATCGCACCGGACACTGTCCTCATCACACCGCCACTCGACGAGTTGAGAGAGTATGTCGGGGTGTGAATCGAGAAACACAGCCGAAAACTCATCGCTGATTCGTCTCCTGACGGATGCAGGCTGAGGAGGCGACCAATGGCTCTCCGTAGCAGAACTTCTGTCTAAGCGGGTTGCCGCGGTCCCAATCAGCGTCAGCGATGCCACCCGATGGGTCTGTTGAGCCATCGAGAGAGCAATCAGACCACCAACGCCAAAGCCAACGAAGTGCGCACGGCGCACATCGCAGGCAGCCAAAACTGCAAGAATGTCTTGCCGAATCGTTTTGATATCATAGTCGTCGCTTGGAGATGCAGAATGTCCAACTCCACGGCGCTCTGGGATGATTGCTTTGAATGGGCCAGCAACTGCGGGGAACTGCCAACTCCACTGCCATGGACCCAAGCCAAGCTCTCCGATAAAGCATACTGGGTTTCCACTCCCAGCGGTGGAGTACGCAATAGTCGCTCCTGACCGGGTGATTGTTTCAGTCACGAGTTCACCTGAAGATATGTGTCGCTGATATTATGCCTCCCGGGCCGTGCGAAGAATCGAGGGGGCTGCCTCAAGCGCTGTCTCAAAGTCAGCAATGTTAGGGCCCCCGCCTTGGGCAAAGTCCGGTGGGCCACCACCACCGCCACCGACGCGGCTGGCCAGCTCAGATACCACCGCGCCTGCATTAATATCGACATCGTCTGGCACACCAACCACGAATTGCGCATTCCCACCTGTTTTCGACCCATAGACGGCGACTGAACCGTCTTTGACGACTGCATTCGCATTCGCCCGGAGTTCATCAATATCACCATCAATATCGTCTACCACGACTGGGACATCACCAATTGTGCTCGTCGCAGACGCATCGGCTGCCCTCGCCTCAGCAAGTTCAGTCTTGAGTGATTCGATCTTTTTTCCCCGGGCTTTCCACTCCGAGAAGAATCGCTCAGCTGTCGATGGGAGTTCTGCAGGGGCGACATCAAAGACGTCTGCTGCATCGGCGAGTGTGCGTTTTGTCTCCTGAACTGCGTCGATGGCGGCTTCGCCAGCCGCGAAGGTCACTCGTTCGACACCATCTTGGATTGGTTCAGTATTCAGAATTGAGATAGCCCCAATGTCGCCAGTGTGTGATACGTGCGTTCCACCACAGGCCTGTGTATCCTCAGCAATGGTAATCGTCCGTATATCCTGACCCGGTGGAATCCCGCCCTGATACAGATCAAACCCGTGTGTTTGCTCAGCCTCGTGCCGATCGGGACGATTGACTTTGACGGTGTGATTCTGGCGGATCATTCTGTTTGCAGTCGCTTCGATCGAGGCAACTGTTTCATCAGACAGACGCTCATAATGGGTGACGTCAAGCCTTGCCTGATTGGTTCCTTTCTGCGCGCCGGCCTGTCGGATGTGTTCACCAACAACACGACGGGCGGCTGCCCCAATAATATGCGTCGCGGTGTGATGTCGCATCAGGCGGTGTCGACGGTCAACGTCAAGTTGCCCTCGAACAAACTCCCCCTTTTTAAGCGCCGTGTCGGTATGATGAACAATCACATCATTCTCACTCTGCACGTCCGTCACTTCTGCAGTGATATCATCGTTTGTGAGTGTGCCGTGGTCGGCTGGCTGCCCACCGCCTTCTGGATAGAACATTGTCTGATCAAGAACAACCCCATACCCCTCCTCGTGATCAACGACATCAAGAACGACCGCCTCAAATTCGGTCCGGTCCTGATCATCATAGTATAGTTTCTCTGTGGGTGGGAGTTCTGTCAGTCGAGAAGAGCGCGCGTCATCAGTTTCTATCGGGCTATCACCTTCGTGTCGGGCAGCCACGAGCGAATAAAACTCATCTGGTATCTCAACCGCTGCACCACGGTCGGCGGCAATTGTCGTTACCATATCTGGCTGGATACCGTGTGAGTCATACAGTTCAACAAGATCATCAACCGGAATTGGTTCATCTCGGTCCGCGTACGTGTCTGCAAGCGACTCAACCCGTCTCCGCCCACGTTTGAGCGTTTCACGATATTTTTTATCCTCTGTCCGAACGATATCCCGTATCGTGTCGCGATTTGTATATCCAAGTCGGTCAGCTTGCATATCAACTAATTCATCGAGTGGAGCGTCGATACCAACCTCATCAACGAGCCGCTTTGCTCGGCGCAGCACCATCCGTGCAAGATATCCAGTCCCGACATTTGATGGGACGATTTCATCACCGAGCATATACGCTAACGTCCGGCTGTGGTCGGCAATTGCATAGATATGCTCTAATGGTTCGAGAAGATCAGCAAGTTTTGTTGTGCTGACACCGAGTTCGTCGGCGACACCTGCGCGGGCTGATCCGAGTGAATCAGCTTCATCAATATCTAGATACCCAGATAATTTTGCTGCTTCATGAACAAGTTCTTTCTCAGATTCCGAGAGAGAAATGCCAGCGTTCGATTTCAAAAACTCGATTGTATCAGGATAAATAGCCTCATACACAGTCGGTGTTCCCTGTGAAACCCACGTCCATCGCTCAAGCCCATACCCTGTATCAACCACATATGTATCCATTGGACTGTAGCGATTGCCATCTTTCATCTCATATTCGCCACCAGCGTCTTGTTCAAGTGACATGAAAACGAGTGTCGCAAGCTCTGCCCCTCGATATAACACCTCAAATGCGGGGCCAGCATTGCCACCACCCACCCACGGATCCTCGATATAGGTTATTTCATCGAGATTTGCACCCATGTGCTCAAAAAACGTGTCACAGAGTCGCACTGTTTCATTTTTCCAGTACGTCTCACCAGAATAGGCGTACTCCTCACTGGCTTCCTCACGCGTATTAAACGCGTGGTGAGCCATCATCTCGAACGCCATGGTATGACGCCCGGTTTTTCCAACATTGTCAATATCTTGCATCCGAATACATGGCTGACTGATACAGAGTGGGTTCGCTGGAGGAGGGGTTTCGCCGCTCGTAACGAGTGGCTGAAAGTCGTAGATTGATGCCTGAGTCAGTAATACGTCGTCGCGCCACCGGTTAGCCGCGACAGGATAGGGATCGGTTCGCTCATGATCACGTGAATCAAAGAAAGAGAGAAATTCCTCACGCATTTCCTCAAGAGTGTATTCTGTATCAAACCCTGGATTATCGATAAAAGAGTAGTCATCTGCTGGCGGCTCACCACACGTTTCTTGATCCGGGTCACGAGTCCAGAAATACACATCCGTGACCGGACATTGCTTCCGGGAGAATCCTTCATGATCGAAGTATTGGAGTTGATACTCCGACTGTAGCTCACTCATTAGTTCTGAATTGGCCCTGCGCTCGGTAAAACAGTTCCGGGACCGAAAGCTCGCTGGGAGATACTAAGATGCCGCTAGTGTCGCTAAAAGCGCCTCTAGCTGTACACGCTCGTTTCCTCCGACTGTGATTCGGTAATCAGCTTCGCCAATTCGCTCGAGTAATCGAATGGTTGTTTCTTGATCAAGTTCGAGATCCCACGCGATTCTGTGAAGCTGATCGATAACATCGCTTCCGGCCATACCACTCTCAACGAGCAGTGTCTCCAAATCAGACCGCGCAGTTGTGAAGTCTCCCTCAGTCGCTGCGGTAACCATTGCTTCGATTTGCTCAGGCCGCGCTGTCGACGTGACAGTATACACCGTCTCCTCATCAACCACTGTACCCGTCGTAGCAGCCGCTTGCAATGAATTAATCCCACGTCGCATATCGCCACTTGCCGCATAGACGAGCGCGTTCAGTCCGTTTTCAGTCATCTCGATGCTCTCCGTAGATGCGATATCGCGGAGTTGATTTGCAATTGCTTCATTATTAAGCGGTGTGAACCGAAAGACCGCACAGCGTGACTGTATCGGGTCGATGATTTTCGAGGAGTAGTTACACGAAAGAATAAATCGTGTGTTGTCTGCAAACTGTTCCATTGTACGGCGGAGTGCAGACTGTGCGTCATCCGTCAGCGAGTCAGCCTCGTCAAGAAAGATAATTCGATGATCATATCCCCCAAATGATGAGCGTGCGAAGCTCTTGATTCGATCACGGACAACGTCTATGCCACGTTCGTCTGAAGCGTTGAGTTCCAAAAAGTTCCCTCGCCAGTCCTCACCGTAGACTGCACGCGCAATCGCGGTTGCGCTGGTTGTGTTATGCAGGACTGTTGGGAGTCGCCCACCGACATAATTTCGTGTCTGTGGGACTGTCAGATCGTACACACGTGTCGGCTCACTCAGTGTATCAATCGCTTCAACGGTATCGAAATAGATTGCCCCACCGTCTGCACACACTTCCCTGCTTGAACGCCGCGCTCCCAAATGAGTTTTCGGAACTGAGGGAGGTCGGATGTCGAGATGACTTTGTGATGTCGTTCGTTCAACAATCTGTGTCTCTTTGCCAGTCGACGCTGCGACATAGCTCACGAGCGGTGTCCACTCAGGTTCGATAGCGGTGCTCTGATTTTTCATGTATGCTTCCCCACCGAAGACAGACTCAAGAAATGCTTCGCGTGTGGAGCGGCTGGCTTGCAGGAGGGCTGTTGTCGAAGACAGAGCTGGCATCGCTTCAGGGCGCGGGTGTTCAGCCTTCACTGCCTCACCGATATCTCGTGCGCTTGAGCTGGATAGTCCTGATGATGGCACAGGCGGCGCAGGAAGTGATGCTGGCCGTGCGATTGCTGTTTCATCACTGAGGCGTGCTGCTGGTTGCCAAGCAACCCCATTTTTACCTCGAGTCAAGAACTTGTGCTCGGGGGTGACACGCATCTCCCCACCTGCCACGGTCTGGACCCGAGTAAGTCGTTCAGTCGTCTGTGCGAACACATGAGATGGAGAAACAAATCTAAATGTGGCGGTATCTGTGAGTGTGCACACCTTGAGATGAGGATCTGGTCGTCCAAACCCCTCAACTGATCCAACCACATCCGCAATTGGAGTGAGTCCATGGTTTGTAAGAACAGGAGTATCGCCGGTGACACACTTTCCAATGCCAGCAGGCCCAGAGAATAACAGATGAGGGAGTTCCTGACGCTCCACATATGACTGTAATCGCTCGATGATATCCGTTTGTCCATAGATATCATCAAGCGTCTCTGGTCGGTATTTTTCGATCCATATCTCCCGACCAGTAGGTGTCCCCTCAGACGTGTCTGCCTCGCTCATACTCATATAGGGTGTCCCCTCAGACATAAACCACCCGCGTTTAGATACCACATAATGCTCGATGTACGGACGACCAGGGCGAGTGCCTCGGAGTTACAAATCAGTGCCGTCATAACTCCGAGTGTGTCTCGGGAACCACTTCAGTTGACCTCGGGGCGGTTCACAGTGGAATACGATTGTTTGAGCTGTGCAATGTCCTCTGACATGTTTTCACGATTCAAGTCCGTGGTACTGTACTCCCAGTGCACTTCTCTGATACCACTGAGCGATGATTAGAGAGAATGTGTTCGACTGAACGAACGTTCAGAACACGCACTGCCGAATTGACTGACCAGAGCGAAATCCGTGCAGTGCTTGATGCCGCAATGCTTGCGATAGAGTG
The DNA here is from genome assembly GCA_000416005.1 of Haloquadratum sp. J07HQX50. Taxonomy (GTDB): domain Archaea; phylum Halobacteriota; class Halobacteria; order Halobacteriales; family Haloferacaceae; genus Haloquadratum. The sequence continues at coordinate 1,327,176 of KE356563.1, forward strand.
TGACCTCTCAGAGAGTATCACCTCCAAGGCAGTTAGCCTTCGAGTCGCAGAGTGTGATCAAAGAGTTGTGGGAGTCTGTCGCATTGCACTTCAACGACAACCCCCCACAGAGTGGCCATCGGAGACACTCTTCGAACGTGTCGACGCTATTGACGAAATCACGCATATTGCAGTTCGACAACAGTTTCAATCGGGTGGAATAGCAACAGCACTCGTGAGTGAAATACTGACCGACAACACAGGAGCTGTTGGGGTCGAATTTCATCCACAGGTAAAGCCGTTTTATGAACAACTTGGTTTTGATATCTGCAGTCTCGACACATCTGAAGACGTTCGGCGCTGTGTTGGTCTTAAATCACCGGCTTGACAAGCGTCGTCCCTGCGTCTAAGAGAGCCTCAACCGCTGTGTCTGTTGTGGCCTCTGCATAGACTCTCAGTTTTGGTTCTGTCCCTGATGGACGCACGAGAAGCCATGTTCCATCCTCTAAGAGTAGTTTAAACCCATCACGAGTGACGATATCACGGATATCTCGACCAGCCACTGTGTCAGGAAGTACCCCCGCAAGTTCGTCGATGACACGTGATTTCTCTGAGTCAGGGCAGTCGAGACTCCGTTTGCCAGCGGCGATTGTGCCATACGTGGCCTCAATCCGATCAATACGGGCGTCCATCGATTCGGTTGCTGTCATCGCCGACCCCAAAAGTGCCATCAGCACTCCATCCTTTTCACGAATATGTCCGCGAATAGAGAATCCACCAGATTCTTCACCACCAATGAGCGCGTCATGGTTAGCCATCGCATCGGCAATCCATTTGAATCCGACTGCAGTTTCAATGACTTCGGTTTCATGATCAGCCGCAATCTGATCAATGAGGAACGTCGTTGAGACTGTTCGGATTGCTGGGCCAGATGCTTGCGTAAGCAGGTAGTCATATGCTGCTGCGAAAAACAAGTTTTCATCAAGAACGCCTCGGTCAGGTGTCACAAATGCGACACGGTCAGCATCACCGTCGTTTGCCACGCCGATGTCAGCATCGTTCTGTTTGACCGTCTGAACGAGCTCCTGAAGATGTGTTGTATTTGGCTCTGGCGCGCTCCCTCCAAATGTCGGGTCTGTTTCTTCCCGAATCAGGGTGATATCCGCACCAGCCTCCGAGAGAAGTTCACTGGTTACACGCCGGCCTGACCCATGCATTGCGTCGTATACAATCTCAACGTTAGAGAGGTCTGCAGGCACGAGTTCGCGTGCATGATCAAAGTGTGGCCGTTTGAGATTGACTCTCTCGATTGACCCAGTCTCACCGCCCGTCTCTGTCATTGGCTCAGCCAGTCGTTCGGCGATTGCATCTGTCACCGCAGGAAGCGCCGGTGCACCGTCGTCGGGAATGAACTTAATTCCGTTGTACTCTGCAGGATTGTGTGAGGCAGTAATCATGACCGCACCAGATAGCCCGCGGTCAACAACCGCATATGCTACGAGTGGCGTTGGTCGATCACGTTCTGGTAAGATGACATCATAACCGTTGGTGGCCAACACCTCCGCCAGTGATGTGGCAAACCCCTCAGAAGTTTCACGAGCATCGTATCCAACGACGACAGGTGCTGTGTGCCCCATGTCGGTAAGATAGGTGGCAACCGCCTGTC
>KE356563.1:1329837-1332355 GCA_000416005.1 Haloquadratum sp. J07HQX50
TGAACAAACACACTCTGGATACGTTCTTCCTCCCATGAGCGGTCTATAGGCGCTCAGCCACGTGTTAAGAAGCGCGAGGCGAATCCGAGCGAGTCGGCGGAGATACAACTTCCCCCCAAATCAGCAATCTCCCACATGCGAACGAACTCATATGTGATTCTCGGCATCCTCCCACGGCTGGGCTTGTGGGCTTTCGAACGAGTGTAAACTGATTTGTATGCTATGCACTCTCCATCCCAGCCCATCCATATTCCTGATATATATGATGACCACATAAACTGGATTTGGCCTCCTCTCGCCGGTTCAGGGGTGGGATTCCCGAGTGTTGGCATATGACAGTTTACACTCTTTCCGTTCTTTCGGTGTGAACTGTCCGCTCTCGCAGTCGAACAGGGAGACTCCAGGCTCGGCCAACCAGCCGTTACTCATATCCCCCGCTGGGGGACTCTGAGTATCTGTCTGCAGACGTTCACTGCACTGCACCATTCACACCTACGTTCATCGTCGTCCCGCACAACTCACAGACGTACAATCCACGTTCCACGCGATTACTCTCTCGAATCTATCTGCAACACGAATATGTCATCGAGGGATTTTCTTCGTCCACCTGACCAACAACGATACCGTGTTCCTCGGGCATGATCTGTGCGTCACAGCACACACAAACGTTACTCGTCTAATGTTTTGCGGGCATCATCAATCGCCCTGACGATAAGACCAGCCTGTGACCCGGCGACGAATCCAGCATCGATATTTACCACGGAAAGTACGGTACACGACTGTAGCAGGCCGGAAAGTGCTGCCTCACCATCTCCATCATACCCGTATCCAGAGGCAACAGGAAGACCAATTACAGGCGTATCTACGAGCCCTGCTATGACCGTCGGGAGTGCCCCCTCACGACCGGCCGCTACGATAAGTATATCTGTCTGTTTGAGCGTGTCGATATGGTCGATTACTCTGCCAAGATGGGCTACACCAACGTCGGTTATCCACTCGATGCTTACGCCCATTTCTTTGAGAACGGTTGCAGCTTCACCTGCAACTGCAGTATCTGCTGTTCCACCGGTCACAATTCCTACAGTTCCATCTGTTTCTGGCGGTGAGTATTCATCAGTCTGTATCGTGAGTGTCTGTGCACGGTCATCAAATGTATGTGATTCACCGGCACTGAGAGAGCTTATGACAGTCTCGGCCGTGTCTGCATCAATCCGCGTGATAACCGCATGTTCGGTCGAAATTAATGCTGATGATGCTAATTCTGTGATTTCTGTGGGTGTTTTACCTTCAGCGAGAATCCCCTCAGGGATTCCGCGGCGCTGTTCACGCGCAGCGTCAAATCGACCAGCTTCGCCCGTGATGTACCCTGCAAGCTGAGCCTCTGCCTCTGCTGGTGTCAGTTCGCCTGCCGCTACATCTTCAAGAACGTCTCGCACACGGGCGAATTGGCCTGCTCAGTCACATATGTGTCGGTTTGAGTATACATCGATAGCGCCTGGCGTTTCCTTTGAGACAGTGTAAACTACCAGGCCAGTACCCGTCTCACATCACATTACGTCTCATCGACGCGCGTCATGCAGACATACTATTTAAATCATATGTGTTCAAATGCCGTAATTCCGGGGAACAGGGGGATGTACAGCCGATTTGGAAAATATTTTTATATAGGGCCGATGTAGAGGACTTTGCATGGCAGATTTAATCGTCAAGGCGGCCGTTAAAGAGGCATTAGCAGACAAGAACGTCGCGTCTGATTTCTACGATGCACTCGATGGAGAAGTAAATGAGTTGCTCGAAGACGCAGCGCGACGAGCAGAGGATAACGATCGAAAAACTGTCCAGCCGCGGGATTTGTAGAATTACATCATCACTCTTTTTCACGCCGGTTAATACTCTCAGAGAGGCGCAGCGATAGCTCCCTCGTCTTGAGACGAGAATGTGAGTATCGACTACCGGCAAGGGTAGTCACGGAGAGGGCTGCAATTGACGAACGTCGTCACTTCTACCGACAAAGACCCGGTCAGCCATATCGATAAAAAGCCCGTGTTCAACTACTCCTGGAATCGTTGACAGGTCAACTCCCAATGCATCAGGCGAGGATATCTTCTCAAAAGAAACATCTATGACATGATTTCCCTGATCAGTCACGACTGGTCCATCTTTGTGTGCAGCCTCTCGAAGAGTAGCTTGTCCCCCAAGCCGTCTAACAACATCTGAAACATATGTCACGGCTGATGGGAGAACCGCCAATGGAACCGGACCAGAGAGTGTCGACACCACTTTCGACGGATCAACGATAATAATGAACTCACTGGCACGACTGGCGACTATCTTCTCGGTCGTATGTGCTGCGCCTCCGCCTTTGAGCGCATCACATGACTCGGTCACTTGATCTGCACCGTCAATAGCGATGTCGATGTGTTCAATGGCACTCAGCCCGCAGAGTGGAATGCCTGCATCTTGAGCGAGATCAGCTGTTGCGTATGAAGTTGGCACACCCTGAATTGTGAGACCGTTT
>KE356563.1:1332375-1333467 GCA_000416005.1 Haloquadratum sp. J07HQX50
GGTATATTTTGCCCCATCGCCATCGTTATGCTCAGTCACACGGCGCTCAACATCGGTCGTATACCCTGTGTAGTACGAATCGTCATCGCAGCGAACGATATAGACGCAATGCGGGGCATCCTCTGGAGGAGAAACTGCCTCAGGAGGCATCGATTGTTTCAATCACGTCAGCGAGCGCAGCGCTATCTGGCGAACCATGAGTGACTGACAGCGGAGAAACACTCACTCCAGCATCCATAAGCGCTCTCCGGTCACTCCCGACAGGATATCGGCGACGGTGCTCTGCAGTCGGAGGAAACGGATTTTCCCATCCTATCGATCCGGGCCATGTTCGGTCACGGAGTCGAATGAGCGATTCATCAGGATCTAACTCTGAACTCGATGCTCTGTCGGCTGTGTTCACCGGTTCGATCTCTTGCTCATAATCATGATATGGCTCAGTCAGAATGACTGGTGGATTTGGCGCATCGACAGGAGCGTTTACATTTAGCAGATCAACAGTATCGTATACTCCCGCTTCAAGACCGCGGACAGCAATTCGTCGGGCAATCCGTGCAGGCCTCGAAAAATCATATTCCTCTGGAGGTGAGATGAAGAAGTCGGTCGAGTGATACGCTGAGATTGCCAGGGCAGGGGTGTCAAGGAATGCGGCCTCGATCCCAGCGCCAACAGTCCCAGAGCGGCCAACAATATAATTACCAGCGTTCGGACCATTGTTGACACCAGCGACGACAATGTCGAATTGCTCCTCAAGACCGGAAAGTGCATATGCGACGCAATCAGCAGGCGTTCCATTTAATGTAACCCCCCAGGGATGGTCACGAATAGCGACCTCGTCGCTCCGCGTTCGGCCCACACCGCTTTGATTTGAGGCTGGAGCAACAACTGTCACTTCACCAACAGCGGTCAGTTCGGTCCGCAGTGTTGCCAACCCTGGTGCATCGATACCATCGTCATTCGTTAGCAGGATCGAGAGGCGCTCATCCATACTCTCATCTCACATTCAACAGCGCCCTGTTCTATCCCTTCCGGTCTACACACGGCAGGCCAACGCAATGGACGGATGTATCAGATGTCTTGAGCCGATCGACA
>KE356563.1:1333875-1340068 GCA_000416005.1 Haloquadratum sp. J07HQX50
CGGCAGTTGCCCCACTGTCTGCTGCTACGACCTCAACGAGCGCCGACTCTGTCTGAGAGAGTCCCTGTAGTCGGCGGGATAGATGCACATACTTTGATTTCTCGTATGCTGTGTCGATATCCTCAATTGCAATTGTCCTGCTCCCGCGTATCTCGGCCTGAAGACCCGCTCGCCGCAAGAGGTCGATACCAACTCGAAGGTCCCCATCTGCAGCAGTCAGTTCGGTCACGCGGTCAAGTTCGGGCGAGCCGAGCACACCATCGCGAAAGCCGCGGGAAGCGCGCTGTTGAAGGATATCAATAATTTCAGTGGCGTCGTATTTGGAGAAGTACACTTCTTCGGGTCGAAAGACACTCTGTACTCGATTATCGAGTTCGTCAATGAGTTCAACAGAGAGATCTGATGAAATGACGATGACTCCAACTTTGGCACCAGCCTGTGCTTCGTGTGCCCGCAGTAGCGAGTAAAGCGTATCTGATGCTTCATTCTCATAAATCAAATAGTTAATATCGTCCAGTGCGACGACAAGGACATCTTCCGCATCAACAAGTTGATCGGCAATCTGCCCAAAGAGCTTTTTGAATGATATCCCCGACGAAGGAGGCTCATACTCGAATATGTGCTGAAAGATGCGCGAAAAGACGCCGTATCTCGTGGAATCTACTTGACAGTTTACCCTCACAGTTTGCACACCTCGTTGTGAATCTAACTCAGTAAGCAGCTTCTGAACAGCGGTGGTTTTGCCAGTTCCAGGCGGGCCGCGAATCATCGTGTTCAGCGGACGGGATCCACGTACGGCTGGTCGAAGCGCATACTTTAGACTCTCAAGTTGAGTTTCGCGGTGATCAAAGGTCTCGGGGACATAGTCAATCTCGAAGACGTGTTCATCGCGGAAGACAGATTCATCCCACGATAGCATCCCCTCGTCGGGATCCTCGCTCATCGATTCGATAACGACGAGGCGGTTACTTAACCGTTGCCCAGTCACCCGTTTCAGAATTTTTCCAAGAGCTGATCATAAAAGCCGCTTTCATCCTCGCCAGCGAGCTTTTCAACGATCAACTCTGGCGTGGAACGTGCTAAGTGTCCTTTCATTGGGGAGCGGTTGACGATGAGTTCTCCGTTTTTTAGCCCAACGGCCTCAATTCCATCGACAGCAACCTCAGCTGCGCTCGCCTCCTGAATTTCGTCCGCAAGATGAGAGACAAACACTGCAGTGACTCCCTGCTCGCTAAGTGATTCAAGAATGCCGGCGATTATCTTGGCCGACGCCCCGGGTTCGGTGATACTCTCAAGTTCGTCGACTAGTACCAATCGATTTCGCTGGCCGTCAACGAGATTGCGGAATTCACGGAGAGTGCTCTCGAACGCACCTGCATCAAGAGTTCCTTGATTTTTGGCGTAGTAATGGAGCTCAGTGAATCGCTCAAGAGCGACCGCACCCGCTGGAACGGAAAAGCCCATGTGTGCTAAGATAACAATCAGGGCTATCAGATCGAGGGTAGAGGTTTTTCCACCAGAATTCACGCCTGAGAGGAGCGTGACGCCTGAGGCGTGGTAATCGACGGGTTCGACCCGGTCGAATGGAAGATCGAGAAAGGGTGAACGTCCCTGTTCAAACGAAAACCCAGGTGGGTCGCTACGGAATGTCGGAAAGCAGCAGTCAAAATCATCGACAAACCGCGCCAGTGCCAGTTGAACATCGAGTTCAAGCGCCTCTTCAACCAGCGTGTTTACGACTGTGCGAAGGTCTGAGAGGTCGCTTGCGAGCTCACGTTTTCGTCTCGCTGCGCGTCGGTCACGATTTGCAGTGAGCTCAGTGCGAAGTCGTGAGACAACGGTCTCATTATGTTCGACAGGGAACGTTGGATCTGGGGGAAACACGCGGGTGAGTAAGTCTACTTCATCTGGTTTGAGGTCGATTGCTTCGATCAGATGTGTACGAGCAGCCTCGACAGCCGCATCGTATTCACCATCCAGTTCTCGCCCGAATAATGAGTCAACGCGTGCCCCTTGCTCGACCAGCGAGAGAAAGTCTGTCCCTTCAATTGTCACATCGCGCTCCTCAATGGCAGCGCGAAGGCGGTCATTCGCAACTGATTCGGCTGTCGAAACTGTCACATCGAGATCATCAATAGCAGTCGCAAGTCGTTGTAGTTCTGTATCACCTTGAACGGTGCCATCTGCGGTGAGTAGTTCGAGTCGACCACGGAGGTGGCTAAGATTGCAAGGGGGTTCACGTGAAATGTCTTCGTAGATACGGGTTGCTGCAAGGATTGCCTCACGGTTGTGTGCAAAGAATGATAGGACACGCTCTGGCACAATTTCATCCGGCGACTCAAACGCGTCGGGACGCACGCGAATATCACCCTCGATATCGATGCCTGCAAATGATTCATCTGGGGTCACGACCGTTGAGTATGAGCGGGCAAGCTCAGCCAGTCCACGCGCGTCTTCGACAATTTCGATAGAGAGCTCGGGAAATGCCGATTCTGCAGCAGTATATCGTTCCGCATCGTGTGTCGCCAAGCATCGATCACGGACTCGCTGTGGTGAAGGATCTTCGAGTGGTGCCAACTTAGAGAGCGCGTCGCGAATCGGAAGGTCGGGGTCAAGTTCTGTCGCTGCCGTAACTTGCTCACGCACCTCCTCAATGCGGGCTTGCGATGCGGTTGGGTAAAACGTCGACATACGTTTAGTTGCGTATTCGGTGACGGCTCGGTCCTTGAGTAGCCCAAGGATCTCGCGATACAATTCTTTGGCACGGTCCGTTGTCAAGAACTCACTCTGGTCATCGTGGCGGTATCTAATAGCACCTCTTGCTACTCGTGCTGCGCGGCCTTCGGACAAATTAGATGCGCGCGCTAGTGCTGCAACATCTCCATCCCGCAGTGCCTGTTCGGCACCGTCGAACTCTGCAAGCGCGGCTGCAGTCTTTGGGCCGACACCGGGGATTGCCTCAAACTCCATTCACGCGTCAGTCTTGTTTCATCCAACAAAACGTTGCGGGTGACAGATCCGCACTGGCCTGCCCATGTATTTTTACTATCTTAAACTGTAATCTCGAACATGACGACTGACCGCGGTATGGGTGGTGTGAACGAGACTCAATCAGCGCCAGATGTTGGGACTCTGACTCCTGATGATGAACGCCGTGTCGAAGCCGCTCGTACGTCATTAGCAGAGCGTGACTCCATTCTTGTCGCTTTTTCCGGCGGTGTTGATTCAGCAGTCGTTGCTGCGATTGCACATGATGTCCTGGGCGATGCAGCAGTTGCCTGTACCGCCAAATCTGAGACCTTGCCTTCCGCTGAGCTTGAGGACGCTCGGCGCGTGGCAACGGAGATTGGAATCCGACACAAAATTGTGAATTTCTCTGAGCTTGAGAACCCTGATTTTGTTGAGAACGATGGCGATCGGTGTTATCATTGTCGGACGATGCGATTGGGGCGGATGTATGAGACCGCACACGAATTAAATATCACAACAGTTTGTGATGGAACAAATGCCTCTGACCCATCTGAAGGACACCGTCCAGGACTGCAAGCAGTTGAGGAACTCTCAGTCCACTCACCACTCCGTGAGCACGGCTTCGAAAAGGATGCTGTCAGGCGTGTCGCTGACTGGTATGGATTGTCGGTTGCGGATAAGCCATCGATGGCATGTCTGTCGTCAAGAATTCCGACAGGACTTGCGGTGACCGAAGACCGACTGAGTCGCGTTGAAAAAGCCGAGGCAGCTCTTCGACAGTGGGGATTCTCACAGTTTCGTGTTCGTGATCATGATGGGCTGGCTCGGATCGAAGTTGCCTCTGAAGAATTATCTGAGGCGCTCGACACGGATTTTGTTATCGCTGTCCGTCAACGTTTGACTGAAATTGGATTCGACCATGTCACACTCGATCTGCACGGTTATCAAACAGGAAGTGTCAGCCCAGGTGGTGAAACTGAGACCGATTCCGGCGATGGGCCTGTCGTTGAGGATGTGTTCGAGACATCATATCCATCCACTGAATAGGCCAACTCACCGATCAGTGACCCAGCCTAAGACGCCGAGTGTTCCCTCAAACAGGACGATCATCGTCACCCCAATAATAATTGGGGCCATGCCGGTCGGGTCTGGACTGACTAAAAATGCGATTCCTAAAAATGTCCCCCAGAATATCAATCGGCGCTGGAGAAGCCACTGGCGGGTGACGAGATTCATCATGATTGCCAGCATAATAAAAAGCGGTATCTGGAAAATAACGGCATTATATCCCATGAGAATCAAGATTAAATTGAATGTCTCCTTCAGTCCGAATGCGACAACCGCTGTGCCGGTCGTATAGGAGGTGAAATACGCGAAGATGGCTGGCAGGACAATGAAGTGCGCGAAGGCTATCCCGATAAATGCCAAGACGACGCTTGTCGGGACGGCTGCTAGATAATACCGACGCTCCTTTTCGAACAGCCCTGGCCGCATGAATAGATAGGTCTCATACACAAACACTGGGAGACCAATGACCAGTCCACCAAGAGCAGCAACTTTGAGTTCCGTAAATAGGAGTTCAAGTGGCCCATATATTCGAGGGCGACGGTCACTGACCTCGGGGGCCCCTGGAATATGTGTATTCCAGAGAAAATCGATGACTTCAGTCGAACTGATTAACTCAACTGTAACCGCAGTGTTGAGCAGATCAGCGCCAGGATACAGTATAAGAGTAAATACTCCAGCTACACCCAAAATAATCGCCAACCGACGTATCATCTCCTCAATGTGATCCGCAAGTGGCATCTCCTCGTCACTTTCAGGGCCTTCACCAACGAGTCCATCATCAACCGTGTGGCCAGTTGCGGCCCCAGTGTGATCTGCATCCACAGCACTCTGTGAAACTGGTTCACCACCATCAGTGCCAGTTGGTGGCGATTGATCAGGGTCTGCTACTGCCGGCCTGTCATTGGCAGTCGATGAACCAGTAGATACAGAATCTGCGGGCTCTGAGTCCTCCACCATTCATTCTTACTCGTCGCCGATTTCTTATAGTCCTTTTCTGATGAATCAGTCAGAAGACAGCGCACTGGATTGGAAAAAGTTGATAACCGCGAGTAAGCACGTATTTATATGGCAAGTGCGCTCGACGATGACACCAGATCGACAATCAACGCTGGTCGAGAAACCGCTGGTGCGATGCTTCGAGCAGCTCAAAAAGATCTGCAAAAAGTATTCGTTATTTTTCTTATCGGATTTTTAGGCACATTTTATGCATTGAATCTGTACGTATGGGACTTCCTAAAAGGAGTTACGCGCGCCCAAATGGAAGCACAACTTGAAAAAGCAGTTTCGATCATTGCACAGACGCCGTTCGATGTGATTCTGTTACAGGCGAAAATAGGATTAGTGACTGGAGTTGTGATTTGTCTTCCTGCATTTCTGTACGTGAGCCGAGATGCGCTTCGTGAACGTGGACTCTGGCCACAGAGGTCGATCCCTTGGTGGACGGTGGTTGGCATCATTGTTGGAATGGCATCGCTGTTCGCTGGGGGAGTGACATATGGGTATTTCTTCTTCTTCCCGTTTACTTTCTCATTTTTAGCACAGAACGCAGTAAATGCGGGGTTTGCACCAACATACTCAATTGTCAAATGGGCAGAGTTTATTTTTCTTCTAACGATCTCTTTTGGACTGGCAAGCCAGTTGCCACTCGTCATGCCAGCACTCTCATATGCGGAAATCGTCCCGTACGAGACGTTTCGAGAAAAATGGCGCTACGCTGTGCTCGGCGTCTTCGCTGCAGGGGCGATGTTCACTCCACCAGACCCATTCACACAGATACTCTGGGCACTTCCTGTCCTAGCCCTGTACGGTGTCAGTCTCTATTTGTCAAAGCTGGTTACCATCGTACATCGCGGCAGCGCACAGCTCAATCTCACTGAGACCATGCGACAGCACTGGAATCTCGTCACTGCTGCTGGGATTGGTGGAGGATCGCTGATGTACATGATTGTCACGTATGGTGGGTTTGAACAGACGAATGCAGCACTCGCCAGCTTAGAGAGTGCTTACCGGGTTCAGCGACCAGAGAGCGAGGCCACACGGGCACTCCTCATCATAGCAGGTGGAGTATTTGGAACACTGATCACTATCGCAGGGCTGATATATCGAGATATTGATACCGTGGCTGCGATTGAGGCTGGGATCGGAAATCCATCGA
>KE356563.1:1340088-1341962 GCA_000416005.1 Haloquadratum sp. J07HQX50
ATCGGTGAGTAATCGAGCATCTCGGGCTGGAAGCGCGTTCCTCTCTGAGTTTGCTGATGATGAAGCAGCAGCAGAAAATAGTATTGATGGGTATTACGCCGATTTGACGTTCATTCTTGAGTCGCTCACCTCCAAAGCGTTCCGGATTGTTGGGTTCTTTATGATCGTCCTGGCTGGGGCATTTGGCTGGCTTTACACAGGAGGTATCAAACGAGTGTATGATGACTTCCTACAACGGTTGCCAACAGAGGTGCAACCGACTGAGGTGCTCAGTGTTGTTGCGCTTCACCCAATGGAGGCACTGATATTCGAAGTGAAACTCTCTGCGATTATCGCAGCAATCGCGACTGTGCCATTAGTTGCATACTATGCGTGGCCAGCACTGCAAGAGCGTGCGATTGTTAGCCAGCGGCGCGAGGCGGTACTGGGCTGGACAGCAGCTCTTGGGGGTGGAGTTATTGGTGGGTTTGTTCTCGGCTACACCACGGTTGCGCCAACAGTAATTTCTTGGCTGGTAAACGACGCGCTCGTGGCGAACATGTTTATCGCATATCGCATTACGAACTTCTTTTGGTTGATCTTCTTTACCACAGCTGGTATCGGCATTTTATTCGATGTCCCAGTATTGATGATTCTGCTAAATCGTGCTCGAATTCCTTACCAGACGATGCGGAATCGATGGCGAGAGGTGACGGTCGCGATGCTTGCTCTCGCAGCTATATTCACCCCTGCTGATATCATGACAATGTTTTTAGTTACGATCCCACTTATGCTCGCCTATGGTATTGGTTTAGCAGTGTTATATGTTCTCACAATTGGCGGGACTCGAGAGTTGGGACCCGCTCAGCACTATCGTGGCGAGCAGGAATCCATGTGACTCATATAGAGAGGAGACGGGAGTAGAGTGAGCTGTTTCGGAGTCAACTGAAGTGGTTTGAGACCCAAAAAGTCATTATCGGAACGGAAATTGACGATTTTCAACCGGGAATAAAGCCGAGGCACTCGCTTTGCTTTTCTGTGGAATTATATCTGGCTCACACGTTGCGTTTTAGAATTACAGTGAGATTCAGACACGTTGTCTGTTTCAGTCGTGTCGGCTCTCACAGCTGAAGCCGTTGGCATTCGTCTAAAACCAAGATGTCCCACGCCATCGCACGCGGGGGAGTTCATGTTGTATCTGAGGTTCTTGGATTTGGATCAGTCGATCTGTCATCAATCGTGCGGCAGCATGTGCTGAAGTCGGCTGTCGAATTCATCGATACATCACGAGCTACTTCAAGACACCGTCGAAAAGTGGCTTGATGGATGCAATATCGCATCCAATCTCGCATGGGAGACCGAACACACTCAGGCTGGTGTCAGAAACGTAGCAAAAGAAACGAAGCTGAACAGCCAGCACTCGATTCTCGCCTGTCACGAGGTTGCGAGTCGCATCCAATCCTGCATCGAACGCGCAAAAAACGGGGAGAAAGCGACATAATCACAATTCACGTCCAAGTCCATCACGTACAATAGGCGAACACTCATTGTGTTCGGTAAGAAGAGCAACTGTCACTGACAGTGCTGGGCAACCACTCACGAGTGAAGCCAGGCCTCGTGCTTCCGAGGTGGGGATGATGGATACCAGTCCCAGTAGTTGAACGACGAAGAGTGGGAGTGCACCGAAAGCACACTGCACTACCGAAACGACAATACCTACACCTCGGCTATCATGAGGAGAAGCTCGAGCAGGAGGCAACGACGCAGGACGGAACGGTACGGTTCTGGGTGTTGACCTCGGCGTCAACCAGATAGCCGTCACCAGCACAGCCCACTTTTTCAGCGCAGGCACAGTTAATCACGTTCGAAGAGAATTCGAGAATACTCGTGGCAGC
>KE356563.1:1344432-1348232 GCA_000416005.1 Haloquadratum sp. J07HQX50
CTGATGGTCGCACCTGACGGAGGTATTGAAATTCATCCTCTATATCGGAGAGAAATGTATCAAGATCTCGCCCATCAAAAACCTTCGTCACGAAATCACCGCCTGCACAGAGAAGTGTGCCTGCAACCGTGAATGCTTGCCGAGCGAGATATATTGAGCGCGCATGATCGACGTTATACTCACCAGTCATGTTCGGTGCCATATCTGAAAGAACGACATCAACAGTTGATCCGCCGACAGTTGCTTCGATCTGTTCGATCGCCTGTGGTTCAGTTAAATCACCACGAATACATTCGACAGTTTCATTTTGTATTGGTTTAATCCGCTGTCGATCAACGCCAATCACAGTTCCCGTCTTCCCGACCTCCTCAGCCGCAACTTGTAGCCATCCGCCCGGGGCCGATCCCAGGTCTACAACAGTATTTCCCGGGCCAAACAGTCCAGAATCTGCATCGAGTTGCTTGAGTTTATACGCAGACCGAGCTCGATAATCCTCTTGTTTTGCTCGATTGTAGTATTCATCCTTACGACTCATACGTAATAATCCGGGTCACGGGTGTTTGACCATGACGGAAGCATCGTCAGCATCTGGAGCGATTATTGACATCCTCCCGCGCCTGAAGACGCGGGAATCCCACGGCACCGCGCCGTTGAGTTAGGATATGAGGGTTCGCGGTTCACGACCTGTTCTCGCGAGGTGAAAACACCCTCACGACGGTCGAACAGCTGAACCGCTGGCTGTGCCAACCAGCCGTTATCCCTATCGCCGCCATCCGTGACGAGACTCGGGAGTACCTTTTCGGAATGTTCTCAGCACCGTTCACCGCACTCCTCAACGATTGCTTTCGAGAGTGCGTGCAAGAAGTGCGTCTGGCGACCCGTTCGCGTCCGGTTGAGACGGGTGACTTCACGGGACGCGCGTCGCAGTTGGCTTTCTGCTTCGTGCAGTAGTATTCGTCTTCTGTGAGTGCGCCACCGGGATACAACATCGACTCACCACCGAATGAGACGGCGGCGAAGTTGCAAATTCCAAGGTCAACACCAGCCACGTCCTCACCCGGCCGTTCCGGGTCGATGGTGGTGCGACAGACGAATTGGAGTCGCCACTCGTCACGCTTGTAGACGGCGCGAACCTGTTGAATGTCGAACTCGGTCAGGTCAACATCTGGGCGAGTCTGGTACTCACACAGGATGAAGTCCGAACGGCGTTGTTTGAGGTTGCGGCCTTTCGAGAGTCGAACGCGGGTGAACTGTGCGTCGTGTTTGAAACCAGCCGCTTTGAACGACACTGTTGAACGGGGGTGGGCGTCTCCGTGTTTGCGGTAGCCGGGCGGTTGGGCCGGTCGTCGCCGTTGCGACGCTTGCCGAACAGCCGGTGAACGCTTCAGCGAGTTCTTCGACACTGACTGGATTGAGAATGTAAGTCCGTGTCGCGTTCGTGGTTTTTGAGCTCGGATTTGAGTTTCCCGTCATCGCGAATCTCGCCCGTGTCGTCCCACTGTTCTTCTGCGTAGTAGCGACCGACGTTCCAGAGTTTTGAGGCGGCCCATCCGAGTTGGTCAAGCTCGTCACGGACCTGTCGCTGGTTCGGAATCGTGGCCTCGAACGTTCGGATGGTTCGACTCATTTTCTGGCTTCATAACCGGTGATGAACGCTGTTTGAATGATAGTGTCGGTTGGCGTGGAATATCTGTCCTTGCTATCGGCGGTGGACAGTGTAGGCGTTGTCAGATTCATCCTGATCATAAAGGGTCAGGTATTCACCCTGATTTGTATAACTGCAATTGTTGTCTCACAACTCGGGTGATCTGCAGTCTGAAGGAAGCTCAAATGACAGTATCTACAGACAACCCAGAGTAAGTATCAGAGTCAAGCAGAGATGTTCGATTTCTGCGATGGCGGGAGGTATGGCTCTCAGAAATCTTGTGACGGTCCACTTGACCGTGGGACAATCCGTCATATTCGGAACCTCTATTTGCGCACCGGAGGGATGTTGATTGAACTGCCTGGCCAGCGTGCCCTGCAAAATTCCACAAGAATTTGTCGCATCGCTTTTTTGTAGGGTTTAGCCAATAGGAAGGTCGATTGTTTCTGTCACAGACCCGAAATCAGGAGCATTTTTAAGCTGCTTCCCGTATCATATTCTATATGTTTAAGGCCATTGTTGGCGCGTCTACCCTTGAGGACGCACTTGACTCGGTGAGCGTTCTTGTTGATGAGTGTAAGATCCGGCTAAATGAAGACGAATTCGCAATCCGAGCGGTTGATCCTGCCAACGTCGGAATGGTTGACCTCTCGCTGGCGGCAGATGCATTCGAATCATACAATGCTGATGGGGGTGTGATTGGTGTCAACCTGGCCAAACTCGAGGATTTCATCGGAATGGCGAACGGGAATCAACTGATCGAACTCGAACTGGATGAACAGACACGGAAACTCAATATTCGCATGGATGGACTCTCCTCAACGCTTGCTCTGATCGACCCTGATAGCATCCGTCAGGAGCCAGATATTCCCGACTTAGATTTGCCTGCAGAGATCGTGCTTGAGGGTGCTCAACTTGATAGAGGTATCAAAGCAGCAGACATGGTCTCGGATCATGTTCGCTTGCGCGTGAATAATCAAACAGAGGCGTATCACATTGAAGCGGAGGGTGATACCGATGATGTTGACTTCGAACTGAGCGCAGACGATCTGATTAGACTGACCGCTGGGACTGCAGACTCGCTGTTTTCGCTCGATTATCTCAAAGATATGGACAAGGCCATTCCGAAGGATGCAGAGGTAACAATTGAACTTGGTGATGAGTTCCCAGTAAAAATACACTATCAGGTTGCTGAAGGTAACGGACAGATCACCTATATGCTGGCACCGCGAATTCAGTCAGATTAGCCGGTAGTATGGTGACGCTCGATGATTCGCTTCGCTGACTCTGCTTTCTCGCGCCACCCATAGCCTGCATCATAGACGTGCTGCTTGTTATTTACCAACTCTGCAGGTGAGCTTTCCTCAAACCCGCCTCGTGCCCACGTGCCACTGTCGGTGAGCCACTGGATCACATTCTCTTTCGTTTCATCCCACGGGAGCCCAACCATCTCATACCACGCGATAAGAGCGAAGACAGCGTTATCATGGCAGCCTGGCACACTCCCCTGTGTGTAAATTGTCCGCATCGGTTCACGAGATGGCTTCGAGACGTGCTCAGTGAATTCTGCAGCTGTTCGAAGCCGAAGGACGCCGTTCCGCTCGGCCAGTCGCTCCTCACGACGGAGTCGCTGCAATGCCTGTCGATGGAGGTCGCCCCATGTATGTGGGATCGCGTCTGCTAATGATTCCTGAGATTGCGGCGCACGGCTGAGTACGATAATAATATCTGTATATGCGGTTTCAATCTCTGCCCATGGCGTGCCCTCAAACCGACAGTCAATCGCGTGTATGCTGTTGGTTGAGTAACAACCCGGGCAAGAATATGCAAACGACGGCACGACAAGACGGCGGGTGGCAAGCTGTATAGCTTCATCGTCTTCGTGACCGTCGTATTTATTCAACAGGCACCGATATTCAGGGTAGATGGGAATCGATCCACGGTTTGGCCGCTATCCTTTCTTTCAAGGGGCACAGGCCGCGGTAAGAGCACTCGACCAATCGCCAGCCGCGCTGATCGCTCATGAAGCACCAGCAGTCTCTCGTGGAAAAGAGCGGGTCGAACGGGCACTGCTTGAAGGGACGACAGCACCACCAGACTCACAACAGCACGAGACCAAAACTGAGTTGCTTTCATATCCAATCGCACGATTGCT
>KE356563.1:1348927-1352926 GCA_000416005.1 Haloquadratum sp. J07HQX50
CGGCCATCCCGAAAATGAACAGAACAATGGCCCCGACAAGCGCGAGCCCACCCTGAGACGGAAGCTCGGGACCGTATACGATGCCAACGCCAATAAAGACGAAAACGAAAACAGCCACTGAGCTGATGGAGACGACGATTTTGCGGCGCATCTCCGCATCTATTTCCATACCGCGGAATTTTATTGGCCGTATGAAAAGCGCTTCGATGGGTGTGGCTTCTTGTGCGCCCGCGTGCCATTTATATGTAGAATCGTTAATATATTCATCTACTCTCAGAACCGTCTTCGTCGATAGCAGTGAGTCGTTGCTGAGCAGGACCACCAACAAAAGAGTCGAGTCCCTCGCCAGAGTTGAGCGCAGTTTCTTTTTTGACTCGATAGTTACCACCGCCAGTCACATACAGCTCATTCGGATGAAAGAAATACCATGACTCTCTGTCGAACCGAACACCAATTCGCGCCTTTGCTCCGAAGTTCTGTGCGAAGAAAATGAGTGCCTCGATCTCCTCACCATCAAGATAAATCGGCTGACCAGCACTTGCTTTTACCTCGATCGCATAAAATATCTCACCGTTTCCAGCTAAGACATCAGGCAGATCTCGCTCAGTAGCTGATCCTGAGGCTGGGGCACGCATCACCGCAAATCCCGCATCATCAAGTTCATTCACGAGTTCACGTTCGCGGCGGTCTCCCTTCTCATTCGAGGACATGGTTCCACTCACTTCGGCCCGGTATTAAATCAACGACCCTGTGTAAACCGCCAACCGATTCAGGTCTTTTCGGTAGCTCGTCTATATGAGAGGGGCCTCCAGCACTCTTGATTTCCACATCTTAGAATCGCTGCGCTTCAGCCTCCCCGGCGCTAACCATAGTGGAGACGACTAGCAGACGTGTCGTGCTACACGTATCATACAGATGCAGCGCGGAAACCCACGAGTGGGAGCAAGCGCGCAAGCTTCGTGCAACAATCCACCGACGATAGCACGGCTGACTCCCCAACGCAATCTTACGATTTGACTCATACAGGACGCACACGTGAGCGTTCAAAAATACGGTCGTCGTGTGCGGCACCCGTACCATCACGGACAACGACGACCACTGCACGCTCGCCACCGTTGACGGACGTGTTCGCGCCGGAGTACATCACACCTGAAGACGGCGACGGCATGCCATTCGCGGAGTATTGGAATAGTGATGAGTGGGATCGTAAAGGCTAATCCTGCACAAGCGTGGCGGGACGTACTACCTCTGCGTCGTTGTGGAGAAAGAGTCCGACACGGATGCGTCAACAGTCGAGAGCGGAGCGGTTCTCGGCGTCGACCTCAACGTAGACGGCTCTCTCGCCGTCACCAGCATGGGTGCATTCCTTGGCAACGTAGACTCCCTCAACCACACATGCGACGAGTACAAACGGCGGCGAGATCGCCTCCAGTAAACTGGCACTCGCTCGGTGGAGTGAAGACTACCTCCACCGTGTCTCGAAGGCCATCGTGCAGGAAGCCTGCCGTCACAACTGTTCTACGATTGCGTTCGGGGACTTGGAGAACATCCGCGAACGCATCTTGAACGCCAGTAAGTTCCAGCAGTGGGCGTTCCACACGATACAGAAGTTCACCGTGTACAAGGCCGAATATTACGAGATTCTCGTGGATATAGTGCAGCCAGCGTACGCGAGTCAACAGTGTAGCCACTCGGAATGTGGGTTCACACGTGATCATAATCGTGATGATGACAAGTTCGAGTGACTGAAATGTGAAAAAAACTCCACACGAATGACAACGCTGCTCGGAATATCGGGTGGCGTTTTGTCCAGCACTGGTTCACGTCTGGTGCTGGACGGGCCGACTGTCGGGTGGCCCTGAACTCAGGGACGCTGAGCGCGAACGGCGAGTTCACGCCTGCCACGGCTCGTGGCCAAGGCGGGAGTCCACTGACAAGCCCACCCCCTTAGGGGTGGGTTCCTGACTCGGTCGCAGATAATTGTGAATATGGAGAGTTGTCAGTAGTTGTGTCTATGACCAGACTGCAGACGATACACTCTCTGAGTACACACCCCGTCGAATGTCTCAGCCAGTTACGAAGGATTAAATTTGTCTCTGTATAGAGTGTACATAAGAAACAACTCACTTTCATAGACGGATAATGACGACGAACGCTGCAGATTCGAATGTCCTCCTCATCACTGTGGACTCCTTGCGGGTTGATGCAATTTCCCCATATGAGGAAGAGCGTGAGACACCGGCGCTCAACTCGCTTGCACGATCAGCCACAGTCTTCGAGAACGCTTTTGCAACGGGCAACTGGACACCGTTTTCGTTTCCAGCGATCATGGCTGGGAGTCACGTGTTTATGAACGATACGCAGGTGGGTGTCGAAAATCTCACCACAATCGGTAGTGTATTAACGGCGGCAGATATCTCGACTGCCGGATTCAATGCAGCCAATGGATTCCTGACTGAGCACTGGGGATATAACGAAGGATTCGATGAGTTCGAATCATTCGTTGCCTCAGTTGGGTCAAGCGTCTACAGTCGATATCTTGCTAGACATCCAACGGTTGAGGCATGGATGCAGCTGGCAGCAACTCCCTTTCGCCGGCTTCGGTCGTTCGTAACTGGCGGGTACGACGACCGTCCGTTCTTAGACACCTCACGAATGTTCGATGTCGAGTCAGCTGCAAAATCATTTCTTGCGACTCACGAGTCACCGTTTTTTTTGTGGGTACATTATATGGACACTCATACTCCATACGTTCCCGCCCCGAGGTATATCCGCGCAACCTCAGATAGCTATATTGGCACGCATCGAATGTTACATGCACACACCCGAACAGGGCTTGGATTGGAAGTGGGGGAACATACTCTCGCTGAGTTGCGAAGTTTGTACCACGCTGCAGCCGCACAGGTTGATGCGAGTATTGGACGGCTGCTCTCGGCGCTGAAAGAAGATGGACATCGTGAAGATACGACGGTTATTGTTGCAGGGGACCACGGCGAGGAGTTTCAAGAGCACGGTCATCTTGCTCATTATCCAAAATTGTACGATGAATTAATTCATGTCCCGCTACTGGTTTCTCGTCCATCACAAACTCAGACGCGCGTTGAAACCCAAGTTGGTCTCAACGCGATTCCAGCCACAATCGCTGAATCGTTCGGCGTTTCTCCACCTGTCGAGTGGGCACCAGCACTTCCTCAAAGTGAGCCGACTAATAGCACGGACCCGGTCGTCTCAGTGGCGGTCCGAGGTGAAGAAGTAACCGCACAGCCAATTCCCCGTTCGCTTGATCATGGTGATTTGCTCGTGAGTGTCCGAGATTCACAGTGGACATACATTCTTCACACAGAGACCGGCGAAGAAGAACTGTATCACCGTGCATCAGACCCGCAACAACAGGATAATCGCACCAGCGAGCCGCTGAGCGTGGCTGAAACGACGATACTCGCTGAATTCGGCGACATCGCACGCAATCATGCGACAACACTCCGTGCAAAAAAAAGGACAACCTCGGCATCTGATGTCGATTCAGAACTTGGAACTCGACTTGAAGCGCTCGGCTATCGGTGATGATTCGACAGTATCTTCGTAACATACACAGCGGTCCGCTTCGAACGCAGCTACGACGATTCGCTATCGTCGGTGCTGTGACCTCCGCGTTACAACTCATCCTGTTATGGCTGTTTGTTAGACAAGCGGGTCTGTACTATCTGATTGGTGCCCTCGTTTCGATCGAGATCACGATTATTGTCAGTTATGTGTTGAACAACCTGTGGACGTTTGCTACGACGCGAATCACCAGTCGCTGGGCCTATCTTATCGGATTACTCAAAACAAATATCGTCAGGGGTTCTGCAATCCCAATCCAGCTAGTATTACTGTATCTGTTCGTCGACTGGGGTGGCATTAACTATATTATTTCGAACGCGGTTGCTATCGGATGTAGTGGGATCTATCGATATATTCTGGACGCAAGTGGACATGGGGGCAATGAGCTGTGAGGGA
>KE356563.1:1352946-1354120 GCA_000416005.1 Haloquadratum sp. J07HQX50
TTCAGTTGACGACCGTCAGCGAGTTCATAAGCTGTTACTCCATCGCGGACAGTTCGGCTGTGGACGGCCATCTCTCCAAGCTCGTCCAAATTAATTTCAATATCAAAGTGTCCAGCGTTCGCAAGCAGAACGCCATCTTGCATCACCTCAAAGTCCTCTTCCGTGATCACGTCACGGTTTCCTGTTGTCGTAATGAATACATCACCGTGTTCTGCTGCTTCCTGCATCGGCATCACGTCATAGCCCTCCATGTGTGCTTCGAGTGCTCGCCGGGGTTCAACTTCGGTCACGATGACGCTCGCGTTCTGCCCCTTTGCTTTTTTCGCGACCCCTTTACCACAGTCACCATACCCAGCAACAACGATCGTTTTGCCTGCGTAAGACAAGTTTGTTGTCATTGCAATCGTCGCCAGCGATGACTCACCGGTCCCATGAACATTGTCGAAGAGCCGTTTCATCGGCGTGTCATTCACCGCAAAGACGGGATACTTGAGTTCATCATCGGTCTCCATCGCGCGGAGACGGTGGACGCCTGTTGTCGTCTCTTCTGCACCTCCGACAATCGTCTCTAACAGCTCTGGGTGTGACTCATGAATGGCATATACCATATCCATCCCATCATCAACAGTGATCGTTGGATTGTGAGACAGAACAGCTTCAATCGCTGCGTAATAGTCATCTTCACCGACACCACGCTTAGCGTAAGAGGTGATTGAGTCGTTTGCATCAAGTGCTGCACTCACATCGTTGTGTGTCGAAAGTGGATTACAACCGGTTATCGCTACTTCAGCACCACCAGTAGCCAGGAGTTCAACGAGAGCTGCAGTCTTGGCTTCGACATGCATCGCCATGCCAATCGTTTGGCCATTCAACGGCTGCTCAGTCCTGAATTGATCTTCGAGCGCTTGCAGGATGGGCATGTGTTCATACGCCCAATCAATTTTCTCTCGACCGGCCTCCTGTTCAGCGGTAACATTCTCAAGTTGCTTGCTCAGCGGAACAGTTGTGCTCATACTTATTCATGTGCAAGGCGGGCAAAAACGCTACCGAAGATACATGTAGTTGGTGTCGTTTCAGGTTGGTTTGCTTTCACTCTCGCAATCGCAGTCATAATCATAATTTTTTCCAGTATCCTCAGACCGCGTGTAATTTCACAGAGACAGTGTTTCATGAT
>KE356563.1:1354194-1359436 GCA_000416005.1 Haloquadratum sp. J07HQX50
AGCCTGTTGAGGCCGATACCCGATGCGCTTGCACGAATGGCACGTCTTCGAGGTGTACTGCGGGTGGGCGTACCGAACCGAGACACCGGCATCCTCCGCCCTGTCCTCAATTCGACCCTGCAACCGAGCAAAGGACCACGCGTGCAGTCGTCGGTTCATGTACTTCCCGTCGTCCAGCGACTCGCGGATGTACGACAAGTTTTCCATCACGATGACGGGGTTCTCGAACTGGTTGGCGTACTCCACTGGCTCATCAGATGCCTTCTCAATGATGTCCGTGAGTCGGTTCTGGTAGTACGAGAATCGCTCCTCGATACGCCACTCCGAAGCGTCTCGCTCTTGGAGTCGCTTGAGCGTCGTGAACATCTCTTTTCGGATTCGCTTGGCTTCTTTCCCGTTGATTAACAGTGGTTTCCTGGGAGTGTCGTGTTGGAGGGCACAGCCCGTGACCAGCATCGACTCACCAATATCGAACTCAATCCGAGTCGGATTCTCAGGGATTTCGGAGGTGTCCTTGATTTCGTATTCGACGGTGACGTGGAGCGTCCACGTCGTCTGGTGTTTCTGCAAGCGAAGTTCGCCCACTTTGGTACTCGACTCGTCATCAAACAGGCCGTCCCACAATTCTTGCTGGTCTGGATTCAGTCGGAGTGGTATCCAGAAGTTGGTTCCGCGACCGGGTTGCGGAATGTTCCAGCAGATTTCGTACTCGCGCTCAGAGTCACGGTCGAACTTCCCGGCTCGATTCACAAAGCGGAGCGGGTGTTCTTCGTCCAACTCTTTGGCGTTGTACGTCTTGTGAAGTTTGGGGACGTAGGACTTGAGGGCGTATTTCGCTTGGTACGGCAGATTGTACGGCGTTACCACGTCGTTCGTGGCACTCATCGTCGTACAGTGTTGCTCGAAGGCGTCGTTGAGTGCGTCTCGGTATTCAGACAGCGTTTGCCGGAGGCGTTGCTCTTTGCACTGCGTTGGAGGTGCGAGTGTGGCTTCCAGCGTCTTATTCGTTGTCTGAGCCGTTGACATCGTAGCCTTCGGATTCGAGTGCTTTGCGGAGGAGTTCGGGATATGCTCGTGAGTGGCGTATCCCGTGGTCGCGGGCGTACTCCTTCACGGCTTCGTGAAGTGGTCCGCCTCGCTCCATATCGAAGTCGGCTCTCATCCGCCTAAGCGTAAGTCATAACGTAATTTAAATGTGGCGGTCGGCATTCAGATTGAGCGTCAGAGCGCGGTTAGTTCAGTAGTTGTCGGATTCCCTCCCGGCCTGAAGGCCGGGATTCCCTGCTTAAGGGAAGATGGCTATCTTTCAACGATGCTCGACAGAGATATGAAAATCAGAATCAGATTCGCGCCAGTAAGTCAGTAGCAGCGGTCTCCGCGGTGTCTTGTATTGCCTCTGCATCAAGCGTTTGAAGCGTCCGATCGCGCATCAGTATAGACCCATCACAGATTGTATGCCGAACGTCGGCACCAGTCGCTACATACGCGAGATGACTAACCACATCATGTTGAGGAGTGAAGTGGGGCGTATCAAGATCAACGACTGCGATATCAGCAACACCGCCCTCGATAAGTCGTCCACCTGGGAGTGAGATCGCTGCTGCACTGTCGGCAGTTGCCATCTTGATTGCTTCCCCTGCTGGTAGTGCTGCAGCATCGTCTGCACCAAGTTTGGCTAACAGAGCTGCATCTTGGAGTTCGCTGAACATGTCAAGGTCGTTGTTTGAAGCGACTCCATCGGTCCCTAAGCCAACAGTGACACCTGCCTCCCGCAGGTGTGAGACTGGAGCAATTCCAGATGCCAATTTCATGTTTGACGCTGGACAGTGGATAACAGCGGTATCAGTTCGTGCGAGTGTGGCGATTTCATCCATATTCACATGAACACCGTGCGCTAAGAATGTCTTAGGCCCTAAGAGCCCAAGCGTTTCTGCGTGCTGTATTGGTCGCTCGCCTGTTCGTTCAACGATTGGATTCACCTCATCTGACGTCTCGTTTGCGTGAAGGTGGATGTACATATTCTCTGCAGTCGCACGCTCTGCACCATCTGCTAACAGATCATCGTCAACCGTGGTCAGTGAGTGTGGCATGAATGCAGTTTGGATACGACCATCTGCAGCCTGCTGGAACTCCTGTGCAACGGTCAGTCCTTTTTCGATATCGGCCCGTGCAGCGGCAGGTTCCTTATCTACGGTAACAATACCATGACCGAGACGTGCACGCATCCCCGCTGCATCGACAGCTGCGACAGTTTCGGGAATTTCGAAGTACATATCTGCGAATGCCGTCGTTCCCGAACGGATCATCTCAACTAAGCCCAGTTCAGTGCCAGCACGGATGTGCTCGGTTGTAAGTTGCGCTTCGACAGGCCAGATATCTTCACGAAGCCACGCGTTGAGTGGTTTGTCATCTGAATACCCGCGGAGAAGCGTCATTGCGATGTGGGTATGTGCGTTTACTAATCCTGGCATGCACACACAGCCACTCACATCAAGAGAGGTTTCGAACCGACTTGGGTCGAGTCCCGCTTCAATGGCCTCTATAACGCCAGTTGATTGATCGATATGTATATCAGCGGTAATGATGTTCATAGACGGCGTGAGAATCTTGCCACCACTGAGCAGAAGTGAAGATGAGTCCATGGAAACATATTGACTTGGATAAGTAATACCTTCTCCGAAGAGAGAAGATGGGCATGTGAACTCGGATCGATTCGATGCTCATCTCTAGCGAGTGAATACGTCTTCGCGAAGTGAACAGATCGGATCGGAGAGCAGACCACAATCCGGTGAACTGCCCCACCCCGCTCTACTCAGCGGCTGACGCCGCTTCGTTGAACCAGGATCATGATGATGTGAACAGAGGGAACTCAGTCTCCACAGGCCGACACAGGTTTCTGCCCTACTCTGAGACACTCGGCCTGCTTCGTTCGAAGGTGTCCACAGACATCCAGTATTTACAAACCTGTGAGAGCGTTTTCCCCTGCGAACTGCTGACTCAAGAGCAAGGTGGCCTCTGAGTGAAGCATTGTATATGATGAGTTGAGCTGTGAACTACCTCTCCCTGCTCGCGTGTCCGACGCTCGCGAAGGCAGATTTCCTCATTTACAGCTAAACTAACACGCAGATTATCCACACAATGATGAGCGTCTCAAAGACGGCAGACCCTGCTTTGAGTCGGGCCAGAGTTCCACTGATTACCCAGGGAAACTGCCAATCAGTGCAAGCACTCCATACAGTATCGTCCCAAGAATCACGCTCACGACGAAGTGAATAAGCGTGATATAACTCGCCAATTTGATCTGCTGGTCGTAGACTTTTGAGATAACAGCTACGTCACCTATGATTGCGAATAAAAGACCACCCAGTGATGGAAGTGAAAATGCTGTCACAATCACTGCAATGATTGCCGGGAGTGGGCCAATCAAAAATGCATCCCGAATCGGTACATCACCGAGTACGTTACGAGCAGCGATATGAGCAGTGATAGTCAAGAACAATGCAAAAGACCCAATGGTAACGAGGATAGCAATCGGGTTAGCACCGATACCAGCACCAGATTGCATCGGGAGTGCCATTATTTCGCTGTGCTACTTTTCGAGTGGGCAACCCGCCGAATCATTTCATCAATCCGAGTTCAGACAATCGTGAAAGAATAACATCGACAGCCTCCCGTGCGTCATCAGGGTCTTTCCCGCCAGTAATCACAAGTTTTCCTGAGCCAAATAATAGTGCAACGACACTTGGCTGGTCAAGTCGATAGACTAATCCAGGAAACTGCTCGGGTTCATATTCGATATTCTCCAAACCAAGTCCAATCGCAATCGCGTTTAGATTGAGACTTTCACCGAGATCGGCGGAGGTAACAATATTCTGAACCGTTATCTCAGGTTCGTCTGCCACGGGGATCTGCAACGCACGAAGCTTTTCGAAGACGATATGAATGCTCTCGCGCACATCAACTGGAGACTTAGCTCCTGTACAGACGATTTTTCCTGAGCGAAATATCAATGCTGCAGACTTTGGATCTTGTGTTCGGTAAACAAGACCAGGGAATTGCTCAGGATCGTAATCTGCCCCTTTGAGATCCATTGCGACACTCTGAAGATCAAGTTCCTGGCCGATTCCCGTTGAGGCGACGACATTCTCAATGTTAATCGAATCCTTCGGGTCATTCATCACTGATAGAAGAATCGGATTTACTATTTAAAAAGGTTAATACGAGATAATAACTGAGCGTTGAATCTTATCTGAATATTTGACGTTATCACCGACCGTCAGTATCTATTGACACCGATTAGAGATTCTCATGTGGCAATGGCTTGGCGTCCAAAAGCCGACGATATATAACCGAATGGACAGTTGGATTTCACGTATCATATGATAGGTTGCTCGTATGTCTGGTTTCGCCTGTCAACGACCTCGGGGTCAAGTGGTTCGAGACGCAGAGCGTCTCGTCATCACGGGAACGGAAATCTTCCATTTCCGAACGACCCCGCCGCCTTGATATTCTGTGAAAATTGAATTCGTGCGCGAATGATACTTTGTCTCTTCTCGGGAGTGCCGCATATCACAAATTCAGACGAGGGAATGAAGATGTATACTCAGTCAGTCGATTATTTGTGAACTGACATTCAGTATCATGTTGATATTGCAAGACAGTGTCGATGTGCATCCCGCTTGTCCAGACAGATCTTCATTGGTTTGAATAATTTCTTTGGATCGAGTGAGAACTCATTTTCGATTGAGAAAAATAATCTTCTCAACAGACTTATGTCATCTGCGACACTACACACGATAATGAGTTCTGAACAAAATCACCTCCAGCAGACTGACACCGAGTCACGATTTGACTTCAAGAAGGACGAGGCATCCGCCTACAAAACTGAGAAAGGACTCACTGAAGAGACCATTCGACTCATCTCTGCAGATAAAAACGAGCCCGAATGGATGCTCGAACGACGCCTTCGCGCGCTCGAGCACTTCCAGGCCATGCCGATGCCGACCGACTGGCCCGAGGCGCCTGACCTCAGTGAAGTCGATGTCTCCGAAATTGTTCCTTACATCCGTCCCGATGTCGACGTCCGTGCCGGTGTCGACGACTGGACCGAGCTTCCTGACGATATCAAGGACACCTTCGATAAGCTCGGCATTCCTGAGGCCGAGAAAAACGCCCTTTCAGGCGTTGGTGCCCAGTACGAATCTGAAGTTGTCTACCAGAATATGCAGGAGCAGTGGGAACA
>KE356563.1:1360795-1362257 GCA_000416005.1 Haloquadratum sp. J07HQX50
AAACTCCTCGACAGCGTCGAATGTGATGCGCTGATGTTCGATAATGAATCGACATCGGATACGATGCCATATATGGAGATTAACGAATCGTCGGTTGACGTGGCACACGAGGCGACAGTTGGCAAGATTGGTGATGAGGATATCTTCTACCTGCAGTCACGTGGATTGGACGACGATGACGCCAAGCAGATGATCGTCTCAGGCTTCATCGAACCGATTACCGAAGAGCTTCCAATCGAGTACGCAGTCGAGCTCAACCGATTGGTTGAACTCGAAATGGAAGGAAGTCTCGGATAACTAGACAGTTTTTATTTTCATTTCTCGCTTTTCGAAATAGGTAGCCGTTATATATGCGGGCTGCCGGTGAAATAACGTGTATTACTTGGAACTCGGTGGAGAGGCCAGTGACACATCGCTCGCCCTCGCCGAGGCTGAACAGGCGGCTGCATCGGGGATCACCCGTTTTGCCCCTGGACTGGCGACCGCACATGTCATCCGCCCAGAGCGGATTTCGATGTTAGCGTACACTCGCGCTGCTTCGACAGTCGTTGGATGTACTGAGGTGGATGAGGCTGCACTATCGGAGCTGGTGCAATCGGCAAGTTTCTCACGATCAGGGACAGTTGCTGTGCGGGCACGGAACGTGCGAAATACGGCCGATATTAGCACCCAATCGATTGAGCGTGCTGTTGGTGCTGAGCTTGTCGCACAAGGGTTTGATATCGATCTTGAGAGTCCAAAACACGAACTTCGTGTGTGCTGTAGTGAAGATACAGCGATAGTTGGCTGGACAGTTGCGACCCGTAGAGGGGGATTTGGAGGGCGGGCTCCCACCAGACGTCCATTTTTTCAGCCCGGCAGTATGTCGCCGGTCGATGCACGGGCGTATGTGAACATAGCTGCTGGCCGACAATTGCCTGGGGGGACAGTCGTCGATCCAATGTGCGGCACTGGGGGATTACTCATTGAGGCCGGGCTCTGCGGGGCTGAGTGTATCGGTATTGATGTACAAACAAAGATGAGCACTGGAGCAGCCAAAAATCTCAATCGCTATCTCCCGGACAGTCAGTGGTCGGTCCTCCAGGCAGACATCCATCGAGTCCCGCTCCGTGCAAAGAGTGCAGATGCAATCGTATTTGATGCTCCATACGGTCGGCAGTCAAAAGTGGCTGGAGATTCAGTCGAAACTCTCCTCAGCTCAGCGCTCCACGCCGCACGTCGAATCGGACCTCGATGTGTGTTTATTGCGGATGATAGGTATGAAGCGCTTGTCGAGACGGCTGGATGGAGGCTTGATGAACACTTTTCACGGCGGGTCCATCGGTCGCTTACCCGGGTTATTCACGTGCTGACGTGACAGGTGAATCCAAGTCGAGATTAGTATAGATACGACTGCCTGTCGCTCCGAGGTTCCCTCTATGGACGCAGCAGCCAGACTGCACCTGTGGTGACACGAAGCTCA
>KE356563.1:1362908-1364092 GCA_000416005.1 Haloquadratum sp. J07HQX50
GCGCTCGAATCGCGGATCGTTTCGAATCTGTTTCTTTGTTCGATTAAAGAAGTCTGCGACGTTAATCTCAATCAAATCTGCGTCTGGCTTATCATGAGCTGCCTCAGCAAGTGCACGAACAGCAGCGGTCTTTCCTGCTCCCGGCGGACCCTGAAGAATAAGATTGATTGGCTCATCTATAGCCCCGTTCAGCCGCTCTCTGAGCGCTGGCTGAGGGAGTTGCGTAAGGCGAGGGGCATAGCGATCAGTCCACAACGGTGGCTCCATCAACATTGGATAGACACGCCGGAAGTATCAATCCGGCCATTCGTCGTGAATGAGTGCATGGCGCTCACCAGAAATCCATCTGTTCGTAGCTATCAGGAGTTTTGACCTCCTCGCACGCTCAAGCCGGGGGGTTTTCGCCTCGAGATACTGTAATTGAGGAACCGTCGCATTGGTGGATCTGAAACGCCCGAGTCGGTGGCTTCATTCCGACACGGGTTTAGCCCGTTGTCATTGAGTAGCTGATGACGATGCGAGTAACTTTCTTGGGGACTGGTGGGGCGGTTCCCACGACTGAACGTGGTCCGAGCGCGGTCTGTGTTGAACGGACCGGCGAGCGACTGCTCTTTGATTGCGGCGAAGGAACTCAGCGACAGATGATGCGATTTGGAACGGGTTTTGATATCTCGCATCTCTTTGTGACGCACCTCCATGGTGATCATGTTCTTGGAATACCAGGCCTCATACAGACGGTTGATTTTAATAATCGAGCGGATGCACTAGCTCTCTATGGCCCTCCTGGGTCGAAACCACATCTCCGCTCACTCATCGAAGTCGGCGGGTTTAGCCCGAGTTTTCCGGTAACAATCACTGAGGTTCGACCAGGGACAACGGCGCTCTCCCAGCCAGAGTATGAGATTCGGGGCTTTGAAACCGCCCATCGAGGCGTTCGGTCAGTCGGATACGCGCTGGTCGAATCCGAGCGAAAAGGCCGATTCGACCGAGAGCGCGCTTTGGAGCTTGGTGTGCCAGAGGGACCACTTTTCGGTAAATTACACGAAGGAACGCCGGTTGAGTTGGATGATGGAAGTGTTGTCGAACCCGAGCAGGTTGTCGGTCCGCCACGACCTGGTCGGCGGTTTGTCTATACCGGTGATACACGACCAACCGAGACGACTATCGAGCATGCAACAGATGCT
>KE356563.1:1364191-1366354 GCA_000416005.1 Haloquadratum sp. J07HQX50
TTATTCCGGACGATGGGGCGGTGCTGAAGATTCCATATCCGGATAATTCAGTGGCTGAGTGAGTGTGTCTGTCGTGGCATATATATCAGCTGCCGTGTAAGAGTATATGTGAACGACCGGACGAGCGCTCTTGACTCTCTCGTTTTCGGTGTGGATATCCAAAGTGGCGATATTCGAGGTGATTCACCCTCGTATGCCGTCGTCGCCTTCGATGGTGAGCACATTGACCGCGATGTGGTATCACACCGAAAGCTACGCCGGTTAATTGACCGTGAGGAGCCTGCCATTATTGCGACTGATAACATGTACGAGCTGGCTGCAGACAAGGACCAACTCGTTCGCTTTCTGCAGTCGCTTCCCGCAGATACTCGGCTGGTGCAGGTGACTGGCGCAGAGCGTCCTGAACCACTGTCACGCGTGTCTCGCCGTTATGGGGTTCCATATGGAAAACAGCCAATGGAAGAGGCAGAGGCCGCCGCACGGCTTGCAGCCGCAAACGTGGGACAATCAGTCTCTGCTTTTGGTGACACGACGCAGCTCAAGGTATCTCGTGGCCGCTCGACAGGTAAAGGTGGCTGGTCGCAGGATCGCTATACACGTCGTATCCACGGATCAGTAAAACGGCGGACAAGGACTGTTGAACAGCAGCTTCGCGAGGCAAGCCTCGAGTTTGAAAAAGAAGTCACCGAAAAATATGGTGGATATGCCAACGCTATCTTTACCATCGAGGCCCCTCCCTCAGAGATCCCAGTTTCGAGTGGGCGGTCTGGTGATACGCGGATTGAAATCGAGCAAGAACGCTATGACGGGATTGAGTTCGAACCACTCGTCAAGCGACGTGACCCTGTCGTCGTCGGAATTGACCCGGGAACAACGACAGCGGCCGCGGTTGTCGGGCTTGACGGGACAGTTTTCGAGTGCTTTTCTTCACGAACTGCTGATACTGCTGCTGTTATTGAGTGGATAATAGAGCGCGGCCGTCCAATCGTGATTGCGGCTGATGTGACACCGATACCCGAAACGGTTGAAAAATTCCGGCGAAGCTTCGAAGCCGCAGGGTGGACCCCGACGAGTGACCTTCCAGTTGATGAAAAACTTCACCGGACACGCGATGCGTCGTACGAGAACGACCACGAACGGGATGCGTTGGCTGCGGCACTGTTTGCAGTCGATGCGCATACAGATCAGTTTGAGCGAGTGACACAGAAAATACCGCCAGCGCTTAACCGTGGTGAGGTTATCTCTCGTGTCGTTGCTGGCGAAGAGTCAGTTGAAGCTGTTATCCGTGATCTTGAATCTGACCCAGAAACAGAGGAAACATCCGCTGAGGAAAATCAACCCGAATTAAGCGAGGAAGAGAAACAGATCAGGCGTCTCCAGCGTCGCGTTGACCGCCTGGAGTCACACGTAGACGAACTGAACGAAACAATCGAGAAGCGAGAAGAGACGATTTCCGACTATGAAGAGAAACTTTCGGAGGCAAAGCGTGAGGAGCGGCGGAAAGCACGAGAGCGACGTGAAGTCAAACAGTTGGAACGAGAAAATGATCGTCTCGAACGAAAGCTATCCTCGCTACAAGAGGAGCACACATCGCTCGAAGACAAGCTCAAACGGCTGAAACAACTGTGGAAACTTGACCACTCAAACTTCGCTGATGTCGATCAGGGTGATGACTTGGTAGCTGTCAAAGTCATTGAACAATTCACGACTGATGCAATTCGTACGGCTGATCGCGCTTATGGTCTGGCCAGTGGTGACGTCATTTATTTGCGTGATGCATCAGGTGCTGGACGCTCGAGTGCCAAACGGCTTGTCGCGACTGACCCACGGATTATCTTACGTTCGGGTGGAGAACTCTCCTGTGAAGCAGATACGATCCTGTTTGAGGAGGGGATTCCAGTCGCGCCTGCAGATGAGGTCACCATTCAGGAAGTTGATGAACTTGCAGTAGCACGCGAGACAGAGATTGAGGCAGCAATCGAGGATTGGGAGGAACGGGCCGCAGAGCGTCGTCGTGACCGCAAAGCATCGATGGTTGACCAGATTATCTCTGAGCACCGGGCTGAGTCACAGAGCGGTGATTAGCGGGTGATATAAGAATCGAGAATTGCGAGTATATCATAAAATGAAATTGAGGAGCAACTTCAGTCCAACTCGAACACG
>KE356563.1:1370543-1372616 GCA_000416005.1 Haloquadratum sp. J07HQX50
CGTAGACTGGCTAAGACTTCCATGGAAGAGACCGCACCGTTCACGCTGAGGAGGATGTGGTTCAGTCACGATGCCGCGAGTCATTCCGCAAAAGGCCGACTGTTTGATTGCGAGTGATGTGGTCAGTTTGTGTCTTTGTGAATTAAAGTAGAGAAAGCCCCGCCGCACAGGAACAAAGTGAGGACACTCAGTGATATCTCATATCCCGCGACAAGGGAGTTGTGCGCGTTTATTAACTAATCGCCGCCAAAGGGTAGTATATAAACCAAGGAACTATGCCACACTATATCACGTTCATATCACGATAGCCGACGTCATTTGTTCGAAGAGCACAATTTATTTATAGAATCACAAACAATCACACAATGACTATGTCTCAGCGAATGCAACAGGGTCAGCCCATGATTATTCTGGGCGAGGACTCACAACGTACACAAGGAAAGGACGCGCAGTCGATGAATATCTCGGCAGGAAAGGCTGTTGCCGAGTCAGTCCGAACAACACTTGGACCAAAGGGAATGGACAAAATGCTCGTCGCTTCTGGCGGCGATGTCGTCGTCACGAATGACGGTGTGACCATTCTTGGTGAGATGGACATCGACCACCCAGCAGCGAATATGGTAGTTGAGGTATCCGAAACTCAGGAAGATGAAGTCGGTGACGGAACAACGACTGCTGTCGTTGTGGCAGGCGAACTTCTTGAGCAAGCTGAGGAACTGATTGATCAAGACGTTCACCCGACGACGATCGTACAGGGATATCGTCAGGCAGCCGAGCAGACGAAAGAAATTCTCAATGAGAATGCTATCTCTGTCTCCGAAGAGGACCGCGACACACTACTCCAAATCGCAGAGACCGCAATGACGGGCAAGGGCGCGGAGGCGTCTAAGGATCTGCTCTCGGAACTCGTCGTCGACGCCGTAACAGCGGTCGCTGATGATGACAGTATCGACACCGATAATGTCTCAGTTGAGAAAGTGGTCGGTGGATCGATCGAGAATTCTGAACTCATCGAAGGAGTCATTGTCGATAAAGAACGCGTCCACGAGAACATGCCATATATGGTCGAAGACGCGAACGTGGCGCTCTTTGATGGGGCACTTGAAATCCGAGAAACTGAGATTGATACCGAAGTCAATGTAACCGACCCCGAGCAACTTCAGCAGTTCCTCGATCAAGAAGAGGCGCAACTCAAAGAAATGGTCGACACCCTGGCTGACGCCGGTGCTGATGTTGTATTCGCTGGCGATGGGATTGATGACATGGCACAGCACTATCTTGCAGAGGAGGGTATCCTCGCTGTCCGTCGTGCCAAGTCATCGGACCTGACCAATCTTGCACGCGCCACAGGTGGAAATGTTGTTGGGACGATTGACGATATCGGGGCTGAAGATCTCGGATTCGCTGGGTCAGTCGCACAGAAGGATGTTGGTGGTGACGAGCGACTCTTTGTTGAGGATGTCGAAGATGCCAAATCTGTCACGCTTATCCTACGCGGGGGAACCGAACACGTTGTTGATGAACTCGAACGAGCAATCAATGACTCACTCGGTGTCGTTGAGACAACACTGCTTGACGGCAACGTTCTCCCGGGTGGCGGCGCATCTGAGACTGAACTCTCGTTACACTTGCGAGAGTTCGCCGACTCCGTCGGCGGACGCGAGCAACTCGCCGTTGAGGCCTTCGCTGAGGCACTTGACATTATCCCACGGACGTTAGCTGAGAACGCAGGGCTTGACCCAATTGACTCACTCGTTGATCTCCGCAAGCAGCACGATGATGGGAACATTGGGGATGGACTTGATGCCTATACCGGCGAAGTAATTGGAATGGAAGAAGACGGTGTTGTTGAACCACTTCGCGTCAAGACACAGGCGATTGAGTCCGCAACTGAAGCAGCAGTCATGATTCTACGAATTGATGATGTGATTGCGGCAGGCGATCTCAAGGGTGGCAGCACTGATGATGATGATGGCGACGATATGCCAGCAGGCGGCCCAGGCGGCCCAGGTGGTATGGGTGGCGGCAGTGGGCGGCAGTGGGTGGCAGTGGGCGGTATGGGCGGCGGCATGT
>KE356563.1:1372636-1375601 GCA_000416005.1 Haloquadratum sp. J07HQX50
ATTCGTGAACAACAGAATTAATTCTCTACAGGCGGAGCAGGGCGGGTGCCTCGGTTTTGTTCCCGATTGGAAGTTGTCGATTTTCGTGATGACGCTCTGGGTCTCAAACCACCTTACTTGGCCCTGAGACAGTTCACAGAGGAAGAATAGAACAGGACTCCCTCGTGTCAATCGAGTTGAGATAGGGACAACGACCACGACCGATCGATACCCGGCAAGTAACGCGAGGAGCAAGCAGACAACTGAGAGTGCAGACGTGAAGTACCTCCGGGGTCAAGCCCCGAGGCACTCGCCTTGCTTGCCTGTATAATCTGTGATAGCCTCAATTAACAATCACGTTCACTCATATACCTGTCACTGGTAAAACTCATTTGCCGATGAGTAAAGCAGGGGAGTTGTCCCATCTGTATCAGTTGTTGGGACTGTGATTTTCTTGATTCGAAACGGAGCGTGCAAACTCTCATTCCAAATCAGATCGGTGTGGCTTCGGAGATATATCGGTCATATTGCCAACGACTGGTATGGGGCAACTCTGAAAGTGAGCGTCTGAATCCGATTGAGTTGGTATACCGCTCCACATATTCTTCATTCAGACGCCTCAGCTGAGACACATAAAGTCTCGCAGAACTTAACCCCCGCCATGCCGAAACATCGTTACATGAGCGAGAATCAAGAGAGTCAACACCGCGATCTTCGGATGCCATCTGAAGATGAGGTTTTCGCAGTCGTCAAAAATATGCTGGGAGCGAATCGTGTTCGAGTTCAGTGCGCAGATGGTGTCGAACGGACAGTCCGAATCCCAGGGCGCATGCAGAAACGAATTTGGATTCGTGAAGATGATGTTGTGCTTGTTGAACCGTGGGACTGGCAAGATGAAAAGGGTGATATCACGTGGCGATATGAGAAGGCTGAGGCAGATCAACTTCGTGAAGAAGGGCGTATTCAGTAAGATGATGATTGGATATGTCGGCGGTCGATAATGTGCAGCCACTACCTATGATGGGACCTGACGACGTATGAGTGGGGAAGCGAGCGATGACCCAGAATTTTTGGCTCCCGATGTTGTCGACGTGCCAGGTGATGAGTGGGAAGAAATCGACGTTAGTGATACCGAGGCAGACCGTATCGCTCGAAAGCGTGATCGAGAGTTCAGTCAGTTTCGGACGCGCCTGAAAGACGCTGACCAGTTCAAAGTCGAACAGTCCGTCTTTGACGATGCTACTTTTGCGGCAATATATAAACTCGTTCAAGATGGCCATATCAATGCGTTCGGCGGCCCGATATCCACTGGTAAAGAGGCTAATGTATATGAGGCACGCGGGACGGAGAAAACCGACGTTGCCGTCAAAATTTATCGTATCAATGCGTCGAATTTCCAGCAGATGCGAGGGTATCTTGAAGGCGACCCTCGATTTGAGGGGCTTGGACAGGATAAAAAAGCAGTCACTCTTGCATGGACACAGAAGGAGTACGCTAACTTACACAGAGCAGCGATAGCTGGTGTTCGAGTGCCAACACCGATTGCAGTTGAACGTAACGTGTTGGTGATGGAGTTAGTTGGGCTAGTCGAGAGTCGAGCGCGACGACTTGCTGAGGTTACAGTCGAGAACCCAACGACTGCATTTGGCGTTGTTGAGGAGTATATGAAACGCCTGTATGCCGCAGGATTAGTTCATGGTGACCTATCGGAATATAATATGATTATTCACGATGGTGAATTAGTCGTCATTGATTTGGGACAGGCTGTAACCGTTCATCACCCAAATTCGACAGAATTCCTCCAGCGCGACTGTGAAAACGTCTCAGCATTTTTCGCTCGGCAGGGAATCTCAACCACCGGGGAAGAGTTATATGAGCGAGTGACAGACCGGACGCCGGCACTCAGTCGTGAGAGTGCAAACGAGTTATAACTATCCTGTGACCGCCGACGTCCGACACGAAAGCGTGTACTTGAAAATCGCGAGGACGTGCAGTCTGCAGATTCCTGTCAGGGATCACTCTTTGCACGGAGAGTAGAGTACCATTTGCGACTATCACGACAGGAGCCGTGCTAAGGGTAACTGTTATTCCACGAGGTAATAACTGCTGATCGGAAAGAGAAGATCAAATGTTCGATGAGCGATAGTCATGATCGGATGGAGATTTGAACACCTGCTAGGAGCGCGGGAGGCAAAGTCTGCAAAAGTTAAATCACTTCGACAGGTAATATTCATATGAATCATGTGAAAGTGCCTGGCGACCGTATCGGTGTCGTCATTGGCGAAGGCGGAGAGACGATGCGCGAGATCGAACGTCGGGCAGAAGTTCGGTTGGATATTGATTCTGAGAGTGGGTCGGTGGCGATTGATGATGTCGGTGATCCAGTCTTAGGGATGCAAGCACCTGATATTATCAAGGCAATCGGGCGCGGATTCACACCAGCAGTGGCGATGTCGATACTGGACAACGACCTCCGAACGTTCGAGCTTATTGATCTTGTCGCGCACACGAGAAATAAAAATGAATTACAGCGTCAGAAAGGTCGCCTGATTGGTGAAAATGGGCGAACAAGAGAGCTTATGGAAGAGTTGACTGGTGCCGAGGTCGTTATCAAGGGAACGACGCTTGGAGTTATCGGGCAACCTGAAGAGGTGCAGGCTGTGCGGCGAGCGACTGGTATGTTATTAGACGGGGCCCCCCACGGTACGGTCTACGCATTTCTGGAGCGAAAACATAATGAACTTACCAGCGGTTTCGATGTTCGCCAGTCAGGGTAGATGTACAGGGATAACACAAAGCTACTCGCAAGATATATGATATAGACGCCTAGTCAGATATGTGGTGATATCCCCCCGCAATTGACAGAGTGTTTCGTGTTGCCACACAGACCGAAGACACGGCATCAGGACACGCTGACTTAGCAGCGTCAGAAACGCCCCTGAGACGGTACACAACTAACACAGGTCGGTCAATGTCATGGCACGCA
>KE356563.1:1378130-1385795 GCA_000416005.1 Haloquadratum sp. J07HQX50
ATACCCTGTGGAATACCGAAGAATCAGAAAAATCCGTGTATAGGCGGCTTCTGCTGGGGACTGAACATCGATGATGTTGATACTCCCTCGCTCAGCGACTCACTTCCGTCGTCGGGACAGTTTTGTATAGGACACACAATAACTCCCTGCACACTGAGTGGGATTCGGAGCTTCTTTTTATTTCATTCGGCTATGGGAAGATATCATGCTCTCAGACAAAGAACGGCTTGAAGAGGCTCTCAGGTGGCTCAAGGAGGTGAAACGGCTCAAGCAAGACGAGAACCGTTTTTACTCAAATTCTTACTTGCAAGGTTATAGACAGTATATTATTCCCCGCAAGTATCACGATATGGAGGGTGTCTCAGAAGATGAGGTTGACCAGATAATTCAGCGATACGAGCGTGATCTCGAAGATTTAGAGGCGGGAGAGTTTCAGAACTGAGTAAATCAAAACTCGGCAGATGCTCTTGTTGAATCGGTGAGCGTCTGAGCATTCACTTCGAGTGACGACATAGCACATTGTAAGTCATCACTGTTTGCCACTCAGACAAGCCTGCACTCGCTGAGAATCCCGATCAAAACAACTCACGATCTCGGTCGGCTCACTTCAGATTCAACTCCAGCTCCAGTCGTGGTAGTGGTGGTGACGAGTTCCGCTCAGAGGCGACTCTGGACGTGAGCACATTTATTCCGTGAGACTCAATGACCAGAGAGCTATGAATCGTCGCTCAGGATTTGCCCTTTCGATGCTTGTCATGAGCCTCTGGATGGGACAGACAGCTCTGACCGAATTAGGCCTGTTCTCGGTAGCGTGGGGCATCGCAGCCACCACACTGAGTTGCCTGAGCGGTGCAATCCTCTTTGGACTGTATACGCCTGAGGAAATCCCTGACGAGGAGCTGAGTCCCCTTGCAAGTCGCCTTATTATCGGGATGGTTCTATGTGGCGTGATCGTATCTCTGCTAATATTTTTCCCGTATATCTGACCGACTAAGCGTTCGTTTTCAATAGCAGTACGATAGGTCGCTCAGGCGTCTCTTATCAGTGGAATCGGAGTGATTCTCAGCAGTGGGTATCAGTGGCAAACAGCGTCTGATACGCCTGCCCAACTCCCTGCGGACTGGATAGTGTGGGTTGTCGTCGTGATGACACCCATTTCAAATGGGTCTGGCATGGCTGTGGTCAGAAGTTGGGTAGTATAGTATCGCATCAACACAGTCCTCCTGCATACTTACAAAGAGCGTCGGCTTCAGCGTACCGTGGCGACGTACCGCCGTGCCCTCTCAGAGTCCTTCGACTTCGACGCGGACACGCAGGCGGCGGTCAACGATGTCGTCACGTCGTACACGCTCACGTCCTACGCGAAGGACGCGCTCAAGAACTACGTCCCGAAACTCCGCCGGATGTACAACGCCTCAGAACTCAAAGACGACCACCCCATTCGGTTCACGAATCCCGGGTGGCGTCTTGACCACTCTGACGACAGAACGCACGAGTTCTGCTAGCATGTCCTGCAGGCCGGGCGTGGCAACGCTTTCTGGATTCCACTCCGTATCAACCCCGCTCGGCGGGAGTTGTGGGACGACTTGCTCAACGAGGACGTGACTGTCGGAGGATTCCGACTGCAAGAGCACCGCACCAACTGGGTGCTTCACGCCACC
Organism: Haloquadratum sp. J07HQX50; assembly: GCA_000416005.1. GTDB lineage: Archaea > Halobacteriota > Halobacteria > Halobacteriales > Haloferacaceae > Haloquadratum. The sequence goes on from KE356563.1 coordinate 1,379,792, forward strand.
GTTGAGTACACGGTCGCGGAACCAGACGAGCTGGACGACTCGACGCCGGTCGGCTTCGACATCGGAGAATCCAAACTCCTGACGGGCTGTGCCTGTCGGGGCGGTACTCCAACCCAACCATACATCTACGACGGTGAACGAGCGCGACACCTCTGCAAAGAGATGTTCATGACCTCCGCCGTCTCCAAGCGCGCGACGCCGAGTGGCGCGTGGACGAACGATTCAATCACTACCAGAACGCCCTCACAGACATGGTGGAGAAGGCCTCTTGCGAGGCCGTTGAGTACGCACGTCAGTTCGAGAACCCCGTTATTGTTCTCGAAGACCTGTCGTACATCCACGAGCATCTCGACTATGACAAATGGATGAACCGCCGTCTCCACAACTGGGCGTTCGCACGGCTCACCGGACCCATCGAAAACAAAGCCCTCGAAGCGGGTATCCCGGTGCAGAAGATGAACCCGGCATACGCGTCCCAGACGTGCCACGCCTGCGGCCACCTCGGTTCGCGGTCGTCGCAGGCGGCGTTCCGATGCATGAACGATGAGTGTTGGGTGATGGAGTACCAAGCGGACATCAACGCGGCGGCCAACATCGCCGGTCGCCATGGGGGAGAGGAGTGCGCTCTGAAACCGCACACCAGTGACTCGCTACGGGACGGGAGTGCTTGTGACAGCACCACAGGACACCGCGAGCAGGGTCGGCAATCCCGACAGGCGACGCTCAGGGACTTCAGTTCTGAAACCTCCAACGATGACGATTTCTGTGTAGGAAGCCCCGCCCTTTAGGACGGGCGAGGATGTCACGTGATTCTATGCGAACATCGACCTGTAGAGCCGTTCAGGATCAGTCTGATTTCAAACTACATGTTCGCTCAGGATGGGTGAAGATGAGCTTTTTTGATCGGTGTCAAAATAATGAGTATGTCTGATCAGTTTCTGAACTTACCGAGTGGGTTGGTCAGCACAGAGACCAAGATCAGAATCGCCTTCATCATACTCGGAATTGTCTCGTGGCTCGGCATACAGAGAGTCACTGACGATCAACGCCTCCAGCTGCTCGTGCTGCACGGGATTGGCAATATTGCTCCGAGTATTATCAACGAGTGGCGAGACTGAACACAACACAGCATACTGACGAGCTACAACGATACCACCCGAGCACTGAGATGATATGTGGGGATTAGCCAAATCTTGTTCGCCGTGGAGGTGTGTTAGTATAACAGCAATTGCCTGAGCGACCTGATCGTAGGTGTTTCCCCCGCATGCGGGTATCTGTTTGCCGACCGAAGCCCGCTCTCAGCACTCTCAACGGCAACCGTGAGTGCGGTCTTCGATGGTGGGTGAGTGTACCTCTGGAATCTGTACTGAGCCCGCAATACAACCAGTTCGTCCCAACTCCAGACAGACGACCTCAACCAGCCAACGTATGATTCTCTCACTAAGCCACTAAGAGCATATGTACTCTGAACGGCTCAAAATCCAAAATCGAACGGTGTACAAACTCTGCAGTCTATCCGCAGTCTATCGTTTAGTGAGTTCCGTGCTCGTGTCGTTGAGAATAGATATTTTTGAGCCATCCATATCTGGAGTGTTTGTGGTGATGCTGAAGTCCCTCACGTTCTAAATCACCGTCGAAGATGATGGCGTTTATAAAGACACTGTTCAGTTCCCAATCGGGATTAGAAGTGGCAAGCTTGTTGAGGATGACTCCCATTGATTTGGATTCTACTTTTCCGATCCGCTCAAACAGACTTGTGTCGTGGTCAATACGAAGAATCGTCGTAGCTGCCTTCTGTTCATGTAAGCCGTCGTCGTAACCTGGTTGGAAATTGATACTCGGATTGTGCCCTCTGGAAGGGGTATCATCGTGTGCGTCAGTCATTGTAGTGTAGACTGGATAACCGCAGAGTTGGTTCAGGAACGGCTCTGTGAGTCATTTGTGGGGACAAGCCGAGAAATTGGAAACGAGTACACCTTTGAATCCGTATTTTGAACAAGGACTGCTCTCTCATCCTGTGTTAGCATATTTTGCTTGTTGAGGAGCGATTCAGCGTAAACGCACTTGACAACAGGCTCTTAAGATTGAATATAGCCATATCAACTATTGAAACCGTGCACGGTTTGGTCAGTATAGCAGTTCTGAGCGGGGTTTTTAGGCTTCACAACGACCTCATCGCATCTGTCTGAAAGCGTTTTTTGAGTGATGAGTTTAGACTCTTGTTCTTTATCGGATAAAATATCACCTTTCTGATACACAAGTGTTAGCAACTCAATCAGACCCTATTAGTTATCCCGCGACCACAGTTGGTCGATAGACGGTGTATCAGAAAGCGACAATCACTGTGGCTATTGGGACAGTCCCAGCACGTCGTTCAATCCTCGATATCTTCCTGAGTGGGCGTGTCGCTCATAAATACAAGCGCAGGGAAATGAAGAGAGCGAAAAAATTCTAATCATTTTCAAACCGCTTACACTGACTGCAAGACGACTGAAGTAATACCTGACAGGGATAATAACTTCTCAGAGCCAAAATTAGAATACTCGGATGAATTATTTGACTCAGTACTCATCCCGATTCAATTTGACTTACTTCGACGTCACTCACCACAAATCGTGCTCCGCCTTCAGAGCCTTCTGTAAGAGATATCTCCCATCCGTGGGCTTCAGTGACTTGCTTCACGATTGAGAGTCCAAATCCAGTGCCTCGCTCGGTCGTCGTGTAGCCCGCTTCGAATATATCATCTCGCTTATTCGCAGGGATTCCGTTTCCATCGTCCTCAACGTAGAATCCGCCCTCAAGTTCACCAACAGTGACTGTCACATCTTCATTCTCACCTGAATGATCGATTGCATTCCGCATCAGATTCTCCAGCAACTGTGCGAGCCGATTTGAATTTGCCTTGATACTCTGGGTGGGAGTGAGATCGATATGGATTGTTGCATCAGTTGTCTCAACATTCTGCCAGCAGCTCTGAGACAACTCGGCGAGATTGACTGACTCTGTGCCCTCCATTTGCTCGTCTGCACGAGCTAAGTTGAGGAGATTTCCAATCAGTTCGTCCATCCGAGTCAGTGCTGAGTCAATCGTGTCGATTCGGTTATTATCATATCCATTACGAAGGAGTTCCAAGTTCCCTCGTGCGACAGACAGTGGGCTTCGGAGATCGTGACTCACGACACTTACAAACTCATCTAACCGTTTGTTCTGGCGTTGGAGTCTTTGTCTGTTCTCACTCTGCTCGGTGATGTTCTGTGCAACCGCCATCACGTAAGTAATCTCTTTTTTCTCATTTCTCACAGGCGTTACTCGAACTCGGTATCGTTCACCTCTGTACTCCTGTTCGACAGTGGTTGCAATCCCGTTGAACGCTTGCTCGTATTGTTGGCAGAGTTCATCTGCAACTTCATCAGGAAACACGTCGTGTGAGACGTGACCCTCAACGTCTGCGGGTGAAACACTGACTCGTTCCAATCCATCACCACGAAATCGGACATATTCGAGATTTTCATCGATTAGGGATACCACACCGCTGGGGAAATTCTCTACCAGCGTCTGATACTCCTGTTTCAATTCAACCAGTTCTTGTCTTTCGCCTCGAGTCTCAGTGATATCACGAATTGCACCTCGGAGCTTAACGATATCATCGCTATCGTACACGGGCTTGCCAGTGGTGCGTACCCACTTTTCGTCATCTTCAGCAGTAATCAATCGTAACTCAAGATCGTACGGGTCGCCGTGGGTGCGACAGTTATTCAGTGCTGATTCAATCTTCGCCTGATCATCAGGAATATAAAACTCTACTCCAGTCTCAATCGATGGCTCAAAGTCTCCATCAGGATCGATATCGTGGATTACGTATGTTCCTTCTGTCCAGCGTATCTCACCAGTTTCGATATCAGCCTCCCACCCACCGATATCAGCCACCTGTTCAGTATGTCGTAGCAGATCTCGGTTCCGTTCGAGTGTTTCCGTCTGTTTGCTTCTGTCTGTAATATCTGTATAAATAATAAATCCACCAGAACGATGATCATAGACAGCGATCTGGATAAGGAATTTACCGAGACCATTTGCAGTCTCGCGGATAACTTGCCTTGATTTGAGGCGATTATCCGCTTGAATACGCTGATTAATCGCTTTGGCTTCATTCATTCGATCATCAGGAATAATGTATGTGTCGAGGGAGTTACCAACGAGAGTGGTGGCTTCGTACCCAAATACATCCTCGAAAGTCGAATTGACCTGAGTGATGATTGGTTCGTCAGCTTCATATTGAACCTCCACGACAGGCTGTGAGAGGCGATTAAAAAGGGCTTCAAATCGCTGCTGCTCTTCCTGAGCCCGTTGTTGTTCTTCCTGAGCCCACTGTTGAGCTTGTGAATAGTCGACAGCATTTATGATCCGATGAGTCAATAATTCATACTGTTCAGTCCCAGGTGATTTCTGGAGATAATCAGTCACTCCAGCAGAGATAGCCTCGCTGGCGACTTCTTCGGATCCCTTGCCCGTGTATAGGATGAACGGAAGCCCAGGGTACTCTTTCCGCACAGTCTTGAGAAACTCAATCCCATTCTGAGCAGGCATATCGTAATCAGAAATAATGCAGTCAAATGGTGAGTCAGCAAGACGAGCGAGCCCGTCGCTTGCACTCGTGACAATTTCGGTCTCGAATCGGTCATCTTCACGCTCAAGAAAAGCTGTCGTCATTTCGGCGAAATCCAGCTGATCATCAACGTGGAGGACACAAATTGTGTCCGTGTGTTCCTTCTGAGTCGTCATCGTTGGTTATCACTACATAGGTTTGTTGTTGAGATAAGTATCCTCGGTGGAATTGCAGTTGCCACGGCTGACGGCGTCATTGTCATGAGTTATGTATCAGCATAGAGATTGCGAGTGAAGACCCAACTTGTGCCATTTCGGTTGGACTGTGCTGATCGAATAAATGTGCCTGCGTTTGGGTCGTCTCAGAGTGAGACCTGTCACGACGACGACTGGAGCAGATTGCTCAGTGTGAGAATCATCTCTGTGAGAGAAAAGCAAGAATTGAGTTATATCACAAAATGAAAATTCGGCGAGCGCAACGCTGCGTTTCTGACTGTGCAAGATTCAGTTTTTTTTCATTGCATGACGGAACGGATGGGTGTGACACAACGGAGCGGAATTTCGGCCAGTTCTGGTGTTCATACCCCATGGAATCCACTGCCGGATTGCAATTTTTTGACGCTCGGTAATGAAACGGGCGCGACGGGATTTGAACCCGCGACCGTCGGATTAGAAGTCCGACGCTCTGTCCAGCTGAGCTACGCGCCCTAATTGTAACATTGATTTCTTGATTCAAATGGGTATGGATTTACCGCAAAGAGACTATGAATAATATGCGTGCCCTCTCACCTGACTCATCCATCGGTTATGCTACGCTGTTTGCCTCTTGAGGGAGGAGACTGAGCCTGTAAGAGTTAAACACACTCGTCAAGAATGATTCAGTGATGGATGTCATTGGGACCGTAGGCCTACCAGGAAGTGGGAAAGGCGAAATCGCTGCCGTTGCAGAGCGGGCAGATATCCCAGTGGTTACGATGGGAGACGTGATCCGTGAAGCCTGCCGAAATCGCGGCTTAGATCCTGCCGAACATCATGGAAACGTTGCTCGCACACTCCGTGAAGAAGATGGTCCGAGTGCGATTGCTGAACGTTCACTCCCGCAGATTGATTCTGCACTTGAGACGCATCCAGTGGTAGTGGTTGATGGGTTGCGTTCAGATATTGAACTGTCAGAGTTTCGCGACCACTACGGGGATTCGTTCACGTTAATTAGTGTTGAGGCGCCGTTTGAGCTACGGGCTGACAGATTAAATGACCGATCACGAGATGCCTCTGACAGCGACCGTGAGGCACTCCGTGCCCGTGAGGAGCGCGAGTTGAGTTTTGGAATGAATAAAGCAATGTCCAACGCAGATATCGTCATGAAGAATACGAGTTCATTAGCTACATTTCGCCACTCAAT
>KE356563.1:1386667-1388626 GCA_000416005.1 Haloquadratum sp. J07HQX50
TCACTCGTTGGTGAACACACTCGCTTGATTCCTTTGCCGACCAACTGCGCGAACAAGAGATTCTTGATACTGCGCGACGCGAATTCACTCGAACGGCCGATGCAGATGGCTTTCACTTCTCGTTGAAGAAACAAGCAGCACTAATGAATGTAATCAACTTTGCTGTTGGATCCAGCGATGAACTCGGGGAAATAACAGTCGAAGTAACTGTCGTTGAACCATCAGTTGATGATGTCATCGACCATATCGCCCCACCAACTGAAGATGGTGAACCACTGCAGCAGTGAACGGGCAGTGATACAGAAGTCTACTTGAGTCGAGTGGAAATGGGTCGATAGTTCTTCGTGATTGTCGAGCTGTGTCGCTTACACCCACCTCCGAAGGGATGGGCTCGCTACGTGTCATGTTCAGACACCACGAGAGCATCCGGGCGCAATATTATGGAACCAGTAACACAGCAAGCGCCGCGAGTATAAACACAACTTTTAGGATCGTGTTAACGATGATGACTTTTGACCCGAAGCTTGGTCCCCAGATGCCGTATTGAAACGGGATTGAGCGCTTGAACGTCGACACTGCGAACGATATAATGCCGCCTAATAGCATCGTTGCGACGGCTGCCCGTGGAGAGAACGTTGTCCCGACCATCGGTGCAATTGTCGCAGCACCTGCAGTAGTATCAAATGTAAACACAGCAATGACTGGCAGGGCTGCTCCGGGAAGTCCAAGAACCGCAGTCAGTGGAGCAGCGATTGCAGTTATCGATTCTAAGTCTTGAGTCTCGATAACTAAGGTAACTATCACGTAGATGATTGCCAGTCGCGGGATGATACGTCTAATTTTTGGCCATGTTGACCGTAACGCGGCTTCGGTGATCACCAGAGGACTGGTATCTTCGGCTTCACTCACAGTCGAATGTCTCTCAGCTGGGGGTATATCGTCCTGTCGCTGCGGGCGGGATGGTGTCTGGCCGAGAGGAGACCCTCGTAACATGACCGCCCCGGCAGCAATTCCAGCAACTGTAATACCTAGCGCAATCGCAGCGCGTGACCCGACGTAGAGCAGCCCAACCTCAAGGCCAAGAATTGGGATCAACACTGGTGCATAGAATGTGAAGACGTGCTGAATAAACCCAAAAAAGGTGTTCATCGTGACTGCGATGAGCGTCTCAACGTCTGACAATCGACCTGATTCACGAAAATCAGCAAGCATCCCGTAGCCAGCCGTCGTTGAAGCGGCTGTTGTAATAATTGCAGTTCCAACGATATCTGGGAGATTAGCTGGTCGTGTCAGGAATTTTGAGACGGCCGCGATTCGTCTAATCAAGCCAGCTTCAACCGCGATATTCGCAACAAATACTCCGATGGTGATGAGTGCCGTTATACGGCCAACCCTGGGAAGGATCTCAATAATCGTTGGCCAGATGGATTCAATGACAGCCGACACTTGCACACAGATATCAACGGTAGCAGTGACTAAGTGGCGTCGGTTTGATTTTCAGCACTCAAATGAACAGCTGCGCGACTCCAACGAGAACGACCACACCGAGGACATCACACACGTTTGTCACGACGGGAAGGACAACATTGTCTGGGTCAAGCTCAAATCGATAGGCGAGGTATGTTGCGAGAAGTGCAACGGTGACCGCGATGACTGCAAGGCAGGTCCCCGACGTAATTGAGATCAAGATGACAGTCTCTGCAGTCAGTGCGGGATCAGCAAAGAGTGTCGTCAATCCCCATGTGCCCACTCCAACAATCGGAAAGATCGAGATCGAAAGGGCAAGTATCGCAAGGATATTTCCTAAAAGTGGTTCATTATCGACCGCAAACACAAGCGTGCCGAGGTGAAGTGCTGTTGAGAGGCGAGCCGCAAGAATGCTCCCCAGGTTCCCAGCCGTCCCGATTGTCACGGGGACGAGCGCTAACAGTGCTGGATATTTGAGAAGCTGTGCCTCAA
>KE356563.1:1388646-1390158 GCA_000416005.1 Haloquadratum sp. J07HQX50
AAAAATTGCCGTGATGACGGTGATAATCAGGACGCTCCCGGAGAAGATACCTGCAATAACCGCAATAGCGACGAGCGTGAGAAAGGGGGCGACTGTTGTCCCAACGAATGAGAGGACGCTGAAGACAAGTAATGCTGCGAACGCCGAAGCGAGCAACCCATTGAATAGAGCTGCTCCTGTCGCTCGAACGAGTCGTTCATCGATATCGTCAAATCGAGGTTCGATAAGTCCCTGATGCAGCCCCGTTGAGACACGTGCACCCAATGAGCCATATACGTTCCCGCGGGTGGCTAACAGGGCTGGGACGAGAACCAATAGTCCAGGAACAGTGCGTAACTCTGCTCGCATTCCTCCGAAGACGACACCAGCAATCAGTCCACCAGCGACGCTAGCGGTTAATGCTGGTAAGGCCTCCCGGTATGCATTCATCGCTGCATCGCGTATGCTCACATCCATCTTGAGGGAAGCCGTCATAAAAAGGAATGCGTCGCGGATGTGAGTCAACGCCCAATCTCGTCTCTGTCTACGAACGTTGTCCGTTCAATAAGTCTACAGATAAGCAAGGCATCACGGCTTTGATCTGACCTTGAGAGCCGACACGAATGTTTCTGAGGCGACGTTTCGGATTGAAATATAACGACCGCGACAGATATTGAAAACCTCAAGATGAAGCGGTCGTGTGGCTGATGGAAATGCGGCACCTCTCAAATACCGCGTCATTGGTGTGGTGAGACGAATGCTGTCAGGCGGGGACGGGTGAAGCCGCCGACCCTCAGGGACACAATCGGGTGTTCGGGTGTGAATTCCAGTCAACTGCGTAAGCGGGAGACCGGGGGGAATAAAATTCGCCTTCATCCGTTCGTCTGTTTCTGGACGGCACGGACATAACGGTGCGAGGCTTGTCTCCGAGGCACTTCACCATTGGGAACGGACAGTCGGTCTCAGTCGCCAAATGGGCCAAGTCCCCCACCAAGGCCACCCATATCGCCACCCTGGTTTTGTAGCTTTTTCATCATCCGTTGCATGTCGCCGTCGCCCATCCCCTGGAACTGTTCGATCGTTCGTTTCATCATTCGGTGCTGTTCAAGGAGTTCGCGAACGGTTTCTTCGGAAGTGCCAGCACCACGCGCGATTCGCTGAGTTCTGGAAGCCCCGATCTGACGAGGCGATTCAAGTTCGCTCTCTGTCATCGAACTCATGATAACGTCGAAATCCCGCATTCGATCTTGAGTCACATCCATTGCATCATCAGGCAATTGATCTTTGAGGCCACCTCCCAACCCGGGTATCATGTCGAATACTTGATCAAGCGGGCCCATTCGATTCATCGCTTCCATCTGTTTTTGCATATCTTTCAACGTGAACGAGCCCTCCATGATGTCCTCTGGTTCCCAATCATCCTCAGCCTCGCGGGTTTCTTCCATCGCCCGCTCGACGCGCTCAGAGAGCTGTTTGAGGTCACCCATACCTAACAACCGGGAGATGAATCCGTTGGGCTCGAATCGCTCAATA
>KE356563.1:1390438-1395129 GCA_000416005.1 Haloquadratum sp. J07HQX50
GCGCGGTCTCGATCGAGTCTGAGAGGTCCATGACCAACCCAACCTCGACATCTGCAGAGAGGAGCGACCGCTGGATCTCTTTGACGATCTCCTCAACATCGTCCTCGTCAAGACGGGACTTTCCCTGGAGCGTATCTAAGCTACTACGCAGAGAACTCCCAAGATTATCAAGTACCATTTGCGAGTAGGTACGCGAGGCGGTCGTGTAAAGCCTTCCTCCAGCGCTCGATTCCATCAGGTCATACGAATGATGTATACACAGCTCATCTCAAGCTGCTTGCTCCACAGGATTACAGAATCACAAGAGGAAACCCGACGGCTTGAGCCGTGTGATGAACACAACAAGACAGACGCCACGGAGATTGGCAATCGTGATAGCAACAGCCGGTGACAATGATGGCCCTTCTCAAACTGCTCGGCCGTAAGATAGGTAACCCCACTGAGATTCTCCCGAAAGTGAAATTATGGGATTTCACAATCACAGACCGTGCCCCAACTTCGGACAGTTCTCAGCCGTACGCGATAGGACAGTTGTGTTGTGGGCCGTGCCGGTACAGCCAACATTAGCATGCATATCCTGACCCGAGGTTCTGAAATATCTCAGGGTCGTGGTATGAGACGCAGAGCGTCTCGTCATACGGAGATCTTTGATCTCCAATCAGGAACGACCCCCACTCGGCCTGCACCGCTTGTAGAAATCCTCGGGTTTGACTCTGAGCAGGATACCACGCGACGCGTGTCACGTGCGAACGAGGTATATTGATACTGTCGACACATCAGGCGACGTGTGGCGACCGGTCACAGAAGCTATTATTATGTCGGACGAAGAAGCTGCTCAACTAATGCATCGGGGTCGAAGCGCTGAATATCACTGTATTCTTGCCCGATACCTAAAAATAGAATCGGCTTGCCAGTTACGTATGCGATTGAAATTGCCGCGCCTCCGTTCGAGTCAGCGTCAGCTTTTGTCAGAACTGCTCCGTCGATCTGAGCGGCATCATTAAATGTTTTCGCCCGCTTAACAGCGTCCTGGCCGGCCACTGCCTCATCAACGAACAATGTCATATCCGGTTCGACGACACGGTCAATTTTCTCTAATTGTGCCATAAGGTCATTCGAGGTGTGAAGTCGTCCGGCTGTATCGCCTAACACGACGTCAACATCGTTTGCTTCTGCATATTCGACGGCATCATAGAGAACAGCTGCTGGGTCGCCGCCCTGCTCATGAGCGATGAGCTTCGTATCCAGTGCATCTGCATGGCTCTGTATCTGCTCACTCGCGCCAGCCCGATAGGTATCGCCGTTCGCCATCACGGCCGAGAATCCCCGTGATTCTAAATACTGGGTGAGCTTGGCAATCGTCGTTGTTTTCCCAACGCCATTGACACCAGTGAAGATAATCGTCAGTGGTTTGTCAGCCTCAGAGACTGCCTTCTCAAAGTCGAACTGCCCAACACTAATCACATCTGCAAGTGCATCCGCGAGAGCCGATTCAACGAGTTCGGCCGTCGTGTCGACCTGTGCTCGTGTCTCGCCAAGGATCTTAGCTCGAACGGTATCGAGTATCTCCTCTGCAACCTGCATTTCCACATCGCTCTCGAGCAATGCCATTTCTAGCTCCCACAATGGGTCTTCAAGATCTTCCTCTTCGATGACGACTTTTCCAGTAGCAAGGGCAGCCGCTCGTTTGAGAGCCCCAGGGCCGTCATCCTCGTCAGCAGTCGTCTCGCCGGTATCCGTTGGTTGGTCTGCTGATGATGCATTTTCGGACGCGGTCGTTGCACTTTCCTCGACGTCCTCACGAAATGTGTTGAGCTTGTCTTTCAGTCCATCAAACATAGACAGAGTCTTATAGGTTCACTTACTGGTCGTCGGATTGCTGCATCTGCTGCATCTGCTGTTGTTGGAGTTCTTGTTGCATCTGCTGTGCCTGTTGCTCAATTTCAGAACTCTCAGACTCAAGCTCGTCTATTTCATCACGCAACTCAGCGATTCGGTCGTCGAGTGCGTCACGCTTCATCTCCAGTGCATCGGCAGCATCATCGGCGGGTTGTTCAGCCGCAAATTCACCACCAAGGCCGACAATAACTTCATCTATATCTTTGATTTCTGCGCGGACAAATGCACCGCCACCAAGTGGCACTTGAACTGTTGAGCCGGTTTCGAGCGTTTCGAGTGCATCGGTTGCATCATCGATTGCTGTTTGTTCAGCCTGTATGCTATTTACCTCTGCACGTAGTTGTTCGATCTCATCTTCTATGGCCTGGAGTTCTTGTGAGAGCTGCTGAAGTTGCTGCTGACCTTGGTCCATCATTGTGTGACATCCTCGGAGGAAAGTTCAACGTCGTCAATTTCGATCTGCATTCGCTTCAAGCCGTGCTGGCTCCCAATTGTCGCGTACGTCCGCTCTTCAGCGACGGATTCATTTGGTGCCTCAATCGTCTTTGAGAAGTCACTAAATCCATCTCGGCTCTGAAACCGGCCGCTCACCGCATAAATCGTCATATGTAACGAAACCCGAGCGATGGGGAAGTATCTTCCTACTCAATCACTCTTCAACAACAGGTTCGAGATATCCGAGCGTCTCTTCGATTCGCGTGAGCTCTGGACCAGTCGTCTCTTCGCCGACAACGTACCCATATTTCGCTGCTAAGAGCCCTGAGCCAATCAGTTGACCTCCATAGTTTATTGTCCCGATGTCCGCGCGAGCATCAAGCAATGCCTCTAATGACTCCAGTTCAGGCTCTCGAGATTTTGGATGGCATAACACGCCTGTGTCTGTCGCCACACCAGCGGTCCCAACTGTGCGCACATCTGCCAGTGAACCGGTCTCGACTGGGACTTCAAGTGCTGTTCTGATGGCCTCAATCGCTTCAGATGACAGATCAGGGTGCACATAGGCTCCATTATTGTTGGCTAAGACAATATTCCCAGCCGCATTGATTCGACCAGGAAGCTCAGTGATTGGCAATGCGCTCTCGGCCACAATCGCATCCTTTTCACGCTCCGTGGCTCGGTTACTAATCAAAATTCCGTTTTTATTTCCGGTTACAAGAGCGCCAACGGTTCCTGACCCACCAATTGTTGTATATACTGCTGGAATCTCAAGTTCAGCGGCTATCGCCTCAACAACTTCGGTTTCGGCATCAGGACGAACTAAAAAAGCATCAGGCAGCACGCACGCAAAGACGCCCACGTAGGACGACCCGGCAAAGGAGGTCCGTAACACGTTATTCAGCTGGCTCTGCCTCGACGATTGACTCGCCGTCCTCGACGAATCGAGCCGCGCGGACACGAACCTTACTTGGCGGGTTCTGTCGACCGTGCGTCCAGATTGACTCGTTGAGCGATGGATCTAAACGCACCTCTTCAGTTTCGACCCGAAAGTGCTGTGCAAGATACTCGCGTATCAGCTTCATCGCTCGCCCTGCTCGCTCATATGAAGGCACCTTCGACACATCGCGAAGCGGGACTGTAACGACTCGTTCCTCAAAATCGCTGGTACTCATGATTACTCGTCAGTATCACTTCGCCGCCAGTTGCGTCGCTTTGGATTCTGCGTCACTTCCATATCAGTCTTGAGCATTACCCAAGAAGGCACGCGTGTATTCTGACGTTCGAGCTTAGCGAGTCGTTTCTTTTTTGCTTTTGATTTCTTACTCATAGTATGCTACAATAATCATGGCAGTCATAAAGTGTTGTTCTTTCATCTCATCTCGGTCAAATCAGAAAACCACACACTGATCCTCTCTTTGAAAATACGTAAGATGACAGATACATCAATATTCCGAGGATGTGGTCTCCGTTTTGCGAGGGTTCGCATTCGCTTTTTTAGTCCTCGATGAAGAATAGAACACAGGTCTTCGACCCGGAACCGAATGGTTTCGTGAGATGGAGGTGAGACGGGAGAAAGCAATCCACCTTGCAGTGCCAGACAGAGCTCAGTGTCGAGTCTTGAGTTTGATCCACTCATCATAGGTGATAGCAGCGTTCCCCGGCCGTGGTATTGGGGACTCAAACCTACCACGTGGCTTGCATTTACTCTACTGGACGGACACGGTCTGTAACGACTGGTGGTACCCGATTTGTTCTGTGGTTTCATGGCGCGCATCCGGTGACGATGTTCTTATGTCTGTAGTCCGGTATCTGTATGTAATGACCGAGAAACGACGTGATGATTATGAGTTCTCATCAGGACAGGGATTTGATACTGAGTATGAGGAGTTTACACTTGACCCACCTGAACTGAAAGTCGACCCAAGTGCCGTCGACCCGGTCGATACGCGAGTGATTACCGACCTGCTCGATAAACGTAACGTAGCAACTGATCAAGTTGATGTTGAACAACTCGTTGATGTCGGGCTATCGTATATGAGAATTAATCGATTTGAGGAAGCAACCGAGACATTCGAACGCGCAGCCCGTTTTGCAGAGGAAGATTCAATAGCTGCACAGGAAGCCTGGGTAAATAAGGGTGCTGCCCACGCTGAACTCGAAGAGTACGATGCAGCAATTGGTGCCTATCGTGAAGCGTTGCAGATTGACGATGACTCTGAGCATGCAGCGTCTGCGGAGACAAACTTAGCGTATGCACTCTGGAACAGTGGAGAAACAGAATCAGCTCTCCGGCATGCGGAGCGCGCGATCGAAATCGATTCACGGTTTGCGCAGGGGTGGTATAATCGAGGCTT
>KE356563.1:1395149-1397126 GCA_000416005.1 Haloquadratum sp. J07HQX50
CACTCGAAATCACCGAGGAGTTCTATGGGGGTGCAGAGGCCTCAAAAGTCGATCATGAGACAGTGGTCCAAGCTCTCGCTCATGCATCTGTGGCTAATCTCGTTGGTGAAGAAGCCGTAGGGGTAGCGGTTGAGGCAGGACTGATCGAGGAGAACCGTGTCTTGGAGGTCGATGGTACGCGGCATGCACAAATCATTACTCTTTGATCATTCATACGCACGCGAACTGGTGAAGTACCCTCTGAGACAGAGCTCTGAGGCTTGACTGCACGTTTCAAGCTGGGTTGTGCGGTCGCAGGCGAATTTCATTTCTCTCGGCATCTCACTCCCACGCTCACGATTGGCTGGAACTCACACTCGAAAACCCGCGCTGTGTCTGTGACGGCGACTCCTCCCGACAGCACCTCATCCATCTCACGACGTCAACGGCGCAGGGGTCGAGAGGTGCCTATTTCCAGAGTTGTTCAGTCAGCGTGGAAGCTCTTTTATCCGTGTCTCGGATGCTTCTCTGAGGGTCTTTTACTATCTGCGCTGATACGAAGGTCGGGTCAGGCCTATTCTGGGCGGGTTCACCATTCGGAGCCAAAGTGGTCCAAGAGACGAATTCGAAGTTATCATAGGCCGGCACAGGCTTTCATCCACTCTCACCCCCGACCCTGAAACTGAAGCACTCGTCTTGTTTATCTGTAGAGGTGTGGCACGGGACCATGAGCTAAATTTGTCGCCCTCTCAGGGATAGAAAAATCGAAGACATGTTACTGTTGGAACCCGTTACATTCATTAATGGGAACACAAACATCATATCCACTAGACGTCGGGAGTATCCGGGCTGATTTTCCTATTTTGGACCGACAAATCGGTGGTGATATTGAAAACGCGGGAGCGGGATCTGATGGTGACACACCACTTGTCTATCTCGATAATGCAGCGACAAGCCAGACACCGAAAGCAGTGGTCGAGAGTCTTGTCGAGTATTACTATGAGTACAACGCCAATGTCCATCGAGGAATCCATCATCTGAGTCAGGAAGCCTCAGTCGCCTATGAGGATGCACATGACCGTGTGGCAGAATTTATTGGAGCTGCTGGGCGCGAAGAGATTATTTTCACAAAGAACACGACAGAGTCGATGAATCTCGTTGCATATGCGTGGGGGCTACAGGAACTTGGCCCTGGCGACACGGTTGTCCTCAGCGAGATGGAACATCATGCATCGCTCGTTACTTGGCAACAAATTGCCAAACGAACCGGTGCTGAAATCGAGTATATTCGTGTCGATGAAGCGGGATATTTGGATATGGAACACGCCGATGAGCTCATTGATGACTCTACCGCAATGGTCTCAGTTGTTCATATCTCAAATACGTTAGGGACTGTGACACCAGTTGAAAGGCTTGCGGACATGGTGCACGCACACGATGGATATTTGTTCGTCGATGGGGCGCAATCAGCACCGACACAGCCAGTTGACGTTGAGGCGATGGATACTGATTTCTTTGCGTTTTCTGGACACAAAATGTGTGGGCCGACGGGAATTGGCGTTCTTTACGGGAAGGAGTCAATTCTCTCCTCGATGCAGCCATATCTCTATGGTGGCGAGATGATCCGAAGCGTGACATATGAAGACTCGAGTTGGGAAGAGCTCCCATGGAAGTTCGAGGCTGGGACACCAGTCATCGCTCAAGCAATTGGACTTCATGCTGCCATTGACTATCTTGAGGACATTGGTATGGACGCTGTCCGCACTCATGAAGCGGAGCTGGCCAGCTATGCATATGAAGAACTATCGCAGTTCGAAGACATCGAAGTCTATGGCCCACCGGGCACGGATCGTGGGGGACTCGTCGCGTTTAATCTTGAAGGAGTGCACGCCCACGACTTATCAACGATTCTGAATGACTATGGCGTCGCAATTCGAGCTGGTGATCACTGCACCCAACCTCTGCACGACAAACTTGGCGTGCCAGCGTCAACGCGAG
>KE356563.1:1397146-1399808 GCA_000416005.1 Haloquadratum sp. J07HQX50
ACAGGTGGCTTTCAGTGGTGATGGGTGTGCGATTAGTCAAGCTGCAGCAAGCATGCTGTCGAAAGAGCTCCGCGGGATGACACTCAGCGAACTTGAAGAGATGGGAACAGATGATATTACCGAGATGCTTGGCGTTGAGATATCACCAATGCGTATCAAATGTGCTGTCTTGGCCCGACAGGTTGCACAGGACGGAGCTGCTATTTATCAGGGCGAACTTGATGCGGACACACCAACGAACGTATAGAAGCAGTGTAGTGCGACTTACTCTGGCTTGAGCCCGGCGTCTTTGACACGCATGACTGCCTCCCCATCAGCTAAGTTCGGAGCGTCAACTAAGCGGACAATACGTTTGTCATTCTTTGATTTTCGAAGATACATCCGAAACGTCGACGTGTGACCTAAGATATTTCCACCAATCGGCTGTGTTGGATCACCGAAGTATGAGTCGGGGTTTGCAGACACTTGATTCGTGACAAGAACAGCCGTATTATACAGATCACCGATGCGCATGAGATCATGGAGATGTTTGTTGAGCTTCTGTTGTCGCTCAGCTAATTTCCCGCGACCGACATATTCAGCACGGAAGTGCGCTGTCAATGAGTCGACACAAAGCAACCGTACAGGGAATTCAGTGTCTTGCTGCTCGCTGGCGAGCTCTTTTGCTGTTTCAGCAAGCAGAATCTGGTGATTTGAATTGAACGCCTTGGCAACGTGAATACGGTCCAAGAATGATTCCAGTAACTCATTCATCGTGTCATCATCACCAGGAACGCCGTCGATATCGCGACGCTCAAGTAACGCTTCAATGACTGTGTCATCGAGACCACGAACCATATCATCGATTCGCTCAGGGCGGAAGGTGTCTTCAGAATCGACAAAGATAGCAGATCCCTCAAGTCCACCATGCTCGCGGGGGAGCTGAACAGTGACAGCGAGCTGATGGGTAACCTGTGATTTGCCCGCTCCGAATTCACCGTATACCTCAGTAATGGATTGAGTCTCAACACCGCCACCAAGCAGGTCGTCAACCTCTGGTACTCCCCAGGTTAGTTTCCCGATTTGCTCGCGCCGTTCAAGTACAGTCGAGCCGGTTTCGAATCCACCAATATCGGCAGCATCACGAGCAGCGTTAATGATGTCGGCGGCCGTTGATTCGCCCACATCTGCTGTATTTGACATCTCACCGGGGCTTGCCACTGCAATCGCCTGATACGATTCAAAGCCTGCATCGGTGAGTTTGTCTGAAGTTGCTGGTCCGACGCCAGGAAGATCTTGAAGATCGTCTTTCGCCATGGTATCTCTCTATAGACTCGCCGGGCACATAAACGTCCGTTAACAGTAAAGTGAAACTAAAACGACTCATCCTATAGGCTGATCAGGGCAACTGGCCTGCGAGCGGATCCAAGACGAAGACCCTGTGATTGCTGCGATAACGAGAATCGGAGATTCTTCAATAACTTGTCCCACAAGTAGTTCACCGCTCGTCTCCTGATCAGAGAGTGCTCTTCGAAGCTCTCGTAATGACTGCAAGGCGAAACCCTGCGTCTTCAGACCCTGGAGGAGGATGCTGAACCTGAACGGCGTTTGTTTACCCTCTTGACGGGGGAGAACGGGAGTCCGCGCTGAATGCCACGTCTTTCACAGCGTGGTAGCTTACTCCCACGGATGTCCGCGAGGAGTATCGGGCCACATTGGATACCAGTATGATTCATCCTCTTCAACAGCCAACTCACCGTTGAGAACAGATTCTAGTTTGAATTCTAACTGTTGGTTCCGCTCATTATTTGTACTCGGTGCAAACGGATAATAGCCACCACGTTTGAAAGAGTAGATCCAGTATGCGCGGTCACCGTCGCGTGAGAATCCAAACACAGCCGACAGTAGCCGTGAACCGTATCCTCGCTGAATAAACTGATCAGCAGCAAAGTGAATCGTTGTGACAAGGTCTTCGGGATCAGTATCTTGAAGAATGACCCACTCCCAGCCGTGGCTATCTTCATGCACATCAAAGATCGTCCCTGTCTCTTCTTCGCCAGCACGGAGTATTGCCTGCACTTCATCCACAGTGTCGGCGAAATCAGTGCTATCGACACCGGAGAAGCATAGTGCTGCCTGGTCAACCGATTGGAAGCCCAGATCAGCTTCCATTGTCACATATGCAGTGCTCATTCCGAAAAGATCGTCTGCATCAGCCTCCTTTGTCGCTTCTGTTGCCGCGTTTGAGCCGAAGACTGCGCGAATTGAATCAAAAAGTCCCATGAACGTATATTTCAATCGCTGTGCAGAGAAGTTATCGCTCCAGTTCGCGCTCAAGATCGCGTAGTCGGTCAATACGATTGTCGGTTGATGGATGAGTACTGAACAGTTTTCCTATCAGGTCACTTTTCAGTGGGACAATAAAGAACGCGTTCATCTCAGACTGCTCACGAAGATCTTCACGTGGGACATTGTCCATCCGGCCGTCAATCTTCATCAGTGCAGAGGCAAGTGAGGAGGGTTGACCGGTAATGAGCGCTGCACCACGGTCAGCAGCATACTCGCGATATCGGGAGAGCGCACGGATCAGGAAGAACGAAATTACCCACACGACCAGTGAGGCTAAAATGGCAACAAGAACACTTCCGCCCTGTCTGTCCTGACCACCACCACCGAACCAAAA
>KE356563.1:1400067-1401865 GCA_000416005.1 Haloquadratum sp. J07HQX50
TACGAAGACCAAGTACAGCGCAAAGAGGAGGAACATCGTCAGCACCATACGACCACGAAGTCCCCAGTCAGTATTCCATTCCATATTTCTAATACGTATCCGAGCCTATAAACGATGTCGCAGTCGTTCACGCCGTGTGGTTTCGTCGTGTTTAAGCGCCGGTGTCACATAATTCACACAATGACATCCGGTGCGTTTTGCCCACGCTGTGGCGAATCAGTATCAGCGTCGTCTGACGACCGCACCGTCTCTGACAGTCGCACGGAATCGCTGTGTGATGCGTGTTACTTTGAGCAGTTCGAACTGGTGGATGCACCATCAACGTTAGAGTTAGCGGTGTGCTCACACTGTGGCGCGGTCAAAGATGAGACACAGTGGCGTGATGTTGGGGCAGCAGACTATACTGATGTCGCAATTGAAGCCGTCACTGAGTCACTTGGAGTCCATCTCGCAGCGACCGACGTTGAGTGGGGAGTCGAACCCGAGCAGATTGATCAAAATACGATTCGAATGCACTGCGTATTCAGCGGTCAGGTTCGTGGGAGCTATCGTAGAGAGGAAGTGACTGTTCCTGTTCGAATCTCTCGACAGAGTTGTCGTCGATGTGGTCGTATCGCGGGCGGCTATTACACAAGCATCGTCCAACTCCGTGGCGACGGCCGGGAACCATCAAAAGAAGAGACCAAGCGAGCTATCGATATTGCAGAGACATACGTTGCTGACCGGGAAGCAACAGGCGACCGGGATGCATTCATCACCGAAATCACTGAGACGTCCGACGGCACCGATCTTAAAATATCGACAAACCAACTAGGAAGTGGAGTTGCAAAGCGGATTATTCGTGAACTTGGTGGGACTGTTGAGGAATATCCAACTTTAGTCACCGAAGATGGTGACGGGAATGAGGTGTATCGTGTGACGTACGCAGTACGGTTACCGAAGTATGCACCGGGAGAGATCATCGAACCTGAGACCGAATCAGCCCCAGTACTGGTCCGTAGCGTGGCGGGAAATTTGAAAGGTATTCGTCTTGATACCGGCGAGAGCTATGAAGCAGCCGCAGAAGCGGGTTCAGCACCACAAGCTGACCGCGTGGGGACCGTCGAACAGGCGACTGAAACAACTGTCGTGAACTTTGAGGACACCTATGCAATGCAGGTGCTTGACCCAGAAACATATGCATCAGTCACCGTCGCACGACCGACGTTTGTCGATTCGGCTGCAGAAACCGTTTCAGTGATTCGAAGTCACTCTGGATTATATATCCTTCCAGAGGCCTCAACCAGCGTTGATTCCTGATTATCTGGAACGTGTCCCTATCGAGGTACGAAGCTGCTTTTCACGAACTCTGATACCATGTCGTTCCAAGGAGACGACAAAATCTGATTCAGACCGGCCAGCGTGCGATGCAGCTTCAGAGAGATTCAGTGTACCACTTTGATACAGCGTAAGTGCTGTCGTTAGTCCGTGTGTGTACATTCTATTTTGTATATGTATTCATGTTCTTATAATTATTTCGGGTTGTAGTATATAGATCGAATAGTTAGATCGATGTAATCCAAACAAAATTAGTCTGATTTGCCAAATTACTTGAATATATGGTTTCCTATTCGATGCTATACGCACATTCCCGAGAGATATATGACAACAATAGCGCGAGTACCCGACGCACCCGCAACGAAACCAACCGTCTCGACGAACACGGATGACTGTCTGTACAAAGTCTCGCGAACCGTCGTCAGGTGAGTGTCGCAGTTTTCAGCTCCGGGAACTGTGTTTGAAGACCTCACAGATACGC
>KE356563.1:1402871-1404872 GCA_000416005.1 Haloquadratum sp. J07HQX50
GAAGCGATTCAAGTGCTGTGAGTGTGGGTTCTAAGATCATAGTGACGCGAAGGCGGCGGCGTGCGTCGTGCAGAATTGGTTTACCGGACAGGAGACTGAGAATGTACCGCCTCTCGACACTCTTCCCAGGCTATGGAAGCTGAGACGGGGGGTATCGGGGGCTGGTGGAGACCCCGGCTCTCACGGATGTAGTTTGCATTCGGGTGTTGACCGACACGAAACGTCGGCGCGACCGGAGACGGAAGTACGAGAGGAATCCAACCCCGTTGCCCCGGCCAACGGGTAAGCACGGACGCTCCGCGCCACCATGCGCGGGGCACTTCGCGTATAGAAAGTGTCAATTTGTCCTCTCTGATATTGCTTATATGACTCGACAGCAAGTGCTCGCGATCATCTTGGTTGTGTTGATGATTGGCTCAAGTATTGCATACAGCGCTGCGGCATTTCTTTGACCGACCGTACGGTACTTGCAAGGAGAAATTGCCTGTGTGAGTGCGATATAGACGACATGATTATTGCACCTGAATAAGCCAGTGGCTGAAGTTGTGAGGTTATCTTAATTTATCTCAGCTCAATATCCGCTCACGATATCGGGATCAACGTCAGAGTGTCGTGATGTCATCGCGGCTCAGTTCACGGTCATCAGGAAGCTGTGAGAGGCAATCATTGCACAGAAACACCTCTGTTCCATCCTCAAATTCGAGTGTCAGGCCGCCGGTCGGTTCACTCGTAAACGACCAGAAATCACCGATTCCACCAGCGATCCGCACTGGACAGCCACATGACTCACACGATTCCGTCGTCATTTCATCTTAAGATAAGTTCATGTGAGGCTTGAGTGTTCTCACATCGAGCGAATCGCCACAGATCAATCGATGATATATTTTCAATAATCAAGACGCCTGTCATTGTCAGCACAACTGAGACTTTTCATGTGAACCGCCTCGGAATTAACTCCCGCGAGAATTTGCCCATTAAATAAACGTCTCCTCAGAGTTATCAATGTGGCAATCCTGAACGACTCACAGGAAATGCGACCGGCCTGTCCACAAGTTCCGACACCACCTCTCACAATCGAACTGTGGTGTCGCAGTCTTTCGAGAGGTGGCGCATTCTTTTGGGTTTGAATGGACGCTTCGCGCTCAGGTGTTTCACGCCTACGACGCCCGTTGTCAGTGCTTTGTTCAGCTCACGTGGGGAGGCAAGACAACGGGTCTCACGCTCTCAAATGGTTCGAAAGTCAAGTATTCTCGTCATCGCGTCACAAGTTTCCCTCAGACCTCGAGGCACTCGCCCTGCTCTGCCTGTAGAGGAACCTCATCGCGTCTGATAGAAAAGTGTCACTGCTGTTGAATTTCTTTGAACTGCGATATCAGGTCTTCAGCTGAGTTTTCGTTTTCGTACTGAATGCTACCGTGGTATACACTTCGGGTATCATCGAAGTTGGTGTCGACATTTCCGTTTTTGCGTTCACGACGTTCATGTTCGTCATTGTCGTACGAGCCCATAGACATGTTATGTCATACCACGATAGGGACGATATATATACATAATGGTTATTCAAACTCGCAACTCATATTCGCTCTTCGGAACGAGTATTGAAACTCATGCGTGTGGGTAGGTTCGACAGAACAGAGAACACAATTACTAATGCGTGGATAGTATAGTATATCCTGTGGCGCGTCCACTTCGTTTCCGTCATGCACCCGGGCAGTGGAACGCTGCCCGTATTCACTCAGAGATATTTACCGATCTGGATCAAAATATCGGTGCCATCCAGCGTAGGCCGTGGTATAAAACACCAGAGTCCTATGATGGAGTTCGCTTTGAGATGCAGAATGGAGATATCGCAATTTTTGCGTATAATCACGAAGAAGCATATTGGCTTGGCAATACACAGACGCCTGAGTGCCTGTGGCGAACTGAGAAATATGGCTTCGCAGAGGTTGACAATGCGATATCTCGATGGGCGACACGTGAGTTGACTGCCCAATTACATCA
>KE356563.1:1404892-1410173 GCA_000416005.1 Haloquadratum sp. J07HQX50
GTGGGTTTCCAGATGCTGAGCGCGATGCAGTCCTCTCATTTTATGAATCGTTCTTCCGGACGCGAGTGTTAGATCCGTATCGTGAGGTGATGGCCGGAAAGCTGGGTACGTCCGAATACCTTGATCTCAGACGGATGACTGCAGCGATGGGTGAGTTTAATGCCGCCGCCCTCCTGACAGCGAATGGTCATGATATCGAGCCAGAGATCACAGTCTCGAGTGGCCATGCGATTGATTACCGCGTATACACGGAGTCGACGAACCCGCTTGTTGAGGTAACGCGGCCCTCGACACCAGCGAACCGGTCAGCAGCCACACCGATTGCGGCACTTCGAGAAACGGCCGAGACAAAAACGAGCGGTCAGTTACAGACACATGATGGAGAGGTGATCCTTTGTATTGATTGTTCTTCATTTCATGATGACGAATGGCGGCGAATCTATGCAGAAAAACCGGATATACACCATCGTCCTGCGCTGGTCTTTCGGAGTCGACCAACTGGGCGGTTTGCGGGATATACAAAAGGACAGGTGCCATTGGACCTGCCAATGTAATATCCACAAATAAGGGTCGGTCGCCTAACTACGACTCGACATCAGTGATCAGCGTCCAGGTATGGACAGTTCGAAAGTAGTCAGAAGGGATTTCAATGACTACCGCCGACATCATACGTGAACGACGAGGGAGAAATTGAGTGTCATGAGGGCGCCGACCTTCATGTGCATACAACGGCATCAGACGGAACGCTGACACTTGACGAAGTTCCAGCGGCCGCACAGACAGGAGGCGTCGACCTTGTGGCGATTACTGATCATGACCGGGTGCACCCAGGACTCTCTGCACCAGTTACGCAAGTTGACGGTGTGACTATTCTCCGCGGGATTGAACTGCGGGTTGATGCGCGTGGTCAGCGAATCGATTTGCTCGGATATGGTGTGAAAAAAACGCAGGCGCTTGAGAATATTATTGAGGAGATACAACAGAATCGGATCGAGCGCGGGAGACGAATGATATCTGCAGTCGAATCGGAGCTGAATACAGCACTTGATGTGACTATCAAGGAGGGGTTTGGTCGTCCAGCGGTGGCACGCGCAATTGACGAGAGCACTGCACCGTATGATTATTCGCAAGCGTTCGAAGATTTGATCGGTCATGGCTGTCCGTGTTATCTCAAGCGTGAGGTTCCTTCGTTTGCTGATGCCATCTCAGTCCTTCGCTCGTCGTGTGCATTCGTTGGATTAGCGCACCCATTTCGATATCCCGATGTCGATGCAGCAATTCAGTGTGCAACAAAGCTAGATGCGATTGAGCGGTATTACAGCTATCGGCCGCAGAATGCCTCAAAGAACGACCCAGGCCGTATTGAAACGGTTGCAGACGCAAACAACTTGAGTATGCTTGGTGGGTCTGACGCCCACGATCGTACCCTTGGTGTGGCAGGACCACCTCTCTCAGCGATCACAGATCTTACGCGAGCTGTGTCAACATTCACAGATCAGTGATCAATTGCTTCGTGCACAAGTCGTTCAACCGATATCCCGAGTGATCACACAGACTATGATTAACGACCGTCAGACTTCCATCTCGACAGATAATTGAAGCGAGTGCCTCAGGGACTGAGATCGAAGATTCCAATTTAGCAATTTGTAGGCGCTCAGCCCCTCTGCCTCTCTCAAGCAGTCGTTCAAGAATCGAAGATTCTCGTGATCCCGAAAATCGCCGATTTTCGGACGGGCAATCCGCGTCAGTGGACAACGATCGCAGTCGCGAAAGGGATACAGCGTCCCCAGAAATCGAAACCGGTGTGCGAACAAATCGCGACGCGATTCATGAATGCCTGTAGAGGCTACGCTCCCTACGGGAACCACTCAGTTCCTTCATGACGTGCATTCGTGAGAGACCATCTCACGGGCTGTCAGGCGTCGCCTGACAACGTTTCGGAAGCAGAAACACCCTTGATTTATCTCAAGAAACGAGCGACTGCGTCGCAAGTGAGCGGGCAGGGGTAATTCACTGAGTTGGACCCTCATGTCTCGCAGTGTGCATGAGGTTCTTGGGTATCTGTCCAACAACAAATAAGTCAGCCAAGCGTAGTGTTCATAGCATTCCAGTTCGAATATGTATTTGATGCAGTGTCATTACTGTGAGTCGGGTGCTGCGTATGCCGCAGAAAAAAACGGAATCAAAGTGGGGCTATGCGAACAGCATTTTCGCAAACGAGTCGAAGAACTGGCCGACTCAGAGGAACTCCAGGCGCTTCGAGAACAGATTAACATCGATCGGACTGACTGAATGAGGAGTTAGTACTTAAATAAGCGTATCTGCATACAAATAAAGCGCAGCCAACGCGGTCTCAAACACGACTGTTCCGACCGCTGAGAGAAACATAAACCGGCGGTCGTTCATCTCGGCAAATCCGGCTGGGACTGTCAACATTCCTCGAGTGAATAAGAGTGCATTACTTACTGGCACGACAAGCGGGCCCCACCTTTCAAACCAACTGTCGAATCGAGTAATCTTCGATTCACTAATTCGAAACCACTGCTTTGAGAGGAGATACTCACGGCCACCGCGCTGTGCGAGTGTGAACAGGAGGTACTGACCGACAGTCGCCCCAGTGACAGCGACACACAAAATGGGGACAATTGCTTCTGATCCGAGCAGAAAGAGTGATGCAGGAACAATGAGCTCGCTTGGCATGAAGTACATGAGCATCGCTCCTTCAAGCACAAACACGCCGAAGAGTGCGAGATATGCCCACTGTGAGTTCAGTAATGCTACGAGTTCAGGCGGCATTGCGTCAAACTGGCCGATCAGTGGACTCATACACAATTGATACTAGTATTTGACCCAAACGCGTTTCGTTTGCGTGATTGAGAGACCGATGTCATTTTTCACTGCGATACGATGTATCAAGTATGGGATCCAACCTTCGGACACGCCCACGCCGACTTCGACGCGATGGAATCCGTCCGCTCGTTCGTGAAAGTAGCCTCTCAGCGACGGATCTTATTGCGCCGATATTTATCGATGCGACAACAGATGAGCGAGTGCCAATCGAATCAATGCCCGGACATGAGCGCGTCCCAATTCACGAGTCGGTCGCGCGTGTGCGAGAGGTATTAGCGACTGGCGTTGACACGGTTCTGATCTTTGGAATTCCAAGCGAGAAAGATTCAAACGGATCACGTGCATGGGCTGGAGACGGAGTCGTCCAGCGGGCTGTTCAGCGTATCTCGACAGAGACACCTGCGACAATAATTACCGATATCTGTCTCTGTGAATACACTGACCACGGACATTGTGGAGTGATTGAATCGGAAGCACGAGAGAGTCCGACAATGACAGTCAAAAATGACGAAACACTCTCTTTACTCGGGCAAACAGCTGTTTCACACGCAGATGCTGGTGCCGATATGGTGGCTCCGAGTTCGATGACTGATGGCATGGTTGCTGCCATTCGCGATGATCTTGACGATGCAAGCCATAGCGAGGTGCCGATTATGTCATACGCCGCCAAATATGAGAGCAGCTTCTATGGACCATTCCGTGATGCTGCTGACGGTGCCCCATCATTTGGCGACCGCCGACATTATCAGATGGATCCTGGCAACTCACGTGAGGCGATGCGAGAGGTCGGGCTTGATGTGGATGAGGGTGCAGATATTTTGATGGTAAAGCCAGCACTGGCATATCTCGATATCGTGAACCGGGTAACAGACGAATTCACTCAGCCAGTTGCTGCTTACAACGTCTCCGGAGAGTATGCGATGATACATGCAGCCGCCGATCAAGGATGGCTTGATCTCGAAACAACGGCACACGAATCGCTCCTCTCAATGAAGCGTGCGGGAGCTGATTTGATTATCACATACTTTGCCGAGCAGATTGCTGACTCTCTGTAAATATGTCTCTGCTGTCGCAAGCAGGTGTCGAGCGAACAGCTGAGTGAATTTACTTTGCTCTTCTCAACAGCGCGAGTGGTAGAGCACAGTAGATCCGGTCCCATCATGTCAGTTAAACATGGCCTGTCTCCCCGGCGTGATGAGACAATGTTCGAAGCCTCAGGCAGTGAGCGCGCATTCTTGAGGGGCGTATTGTATTCACGGGTTGAAATCTGAGCGATGATATCCCCGTCCGTCTCAGCTGCCTCGAAATAAAGACAACGTTTGAACACTATGTAGGGTCAAAGAGAAGAAAGTGCTGGTATCATAAGCGATCCACGATGTGGTATAGGTTGTTGTATCTCTGCGAGATGCGGAGGTGACCAACCTGCGAGCCTGCAATTCCCAATTTTAATCAAGGAAAATATCGATTTCACGCACTCTGCGCTGGGGAGTTAACAAGGAGGCTGGCAATATTTGCGTGAACATATGCCCAATTTCTTACCAGTCTCATTGCTCTGGCTGTCTACTAAACATCCTTATACACCTCATATTGTACCATATTTTGAACAGGTATGACATGAACGCATGTATAATTTTATTATTTCAACTATAACATTTTTATATAAGTCTTATTAAGTATATCATGTGAGTATTGACGCAAACAAACAGTCGAATAGCGTATTGATAACCAAACGTGAAATAAGAGGAGCAATATATTCGTAATGTTACTTCAGTTAGATCCAAGTGCAATCGCAAGTGGAGTAAACAATGTATGGATTTTGACGGTCTGTTTCCTTATTTTCTTCATGCAGCCGGGCTTCGCCCTGCTTGAGTCCGGACAGGTCCGCGCGAAAAACGTTGGAAATGTTCTGATGAAGAATATGACTGACTGGACACTTGGCGTTCTTGTGTTTTTCATCATTGGATCAGCAGTCAGCGCGATTGTCGGAGCACTTACTGATCCAACGACGCCACTCTCAATTGGGAGTGCGTTCGCATACATCAACGACCCGACAGCCTACGTTGGATGGTTCTTTGGCGCAGTGTTCGCTATGACTGCCGCAACAATTGTCTCTGGTGCAGTTGCAGGCCGGATGAAATTCAGTGCGTATGTATTCGTGGTTGTTGCGATGACAGCAATCATCTACCCAGCTATGCCTGGCATAGCGTGGGGTGGAACAGGTCTGCTCACAGGAAATGGATTTATCGGACAGATACTCGGCACTGGATATCTTGACTTCGCTGGGGCAACCGTCGTACACATGGTCGGTGGTCTCGCTGGCCTCGTCGGGGCGAAAATGGTCGGCCCACGTAGGGGCCGATTTGATTCCAATGGCGATTCAAGACCAATTCCTGGACATTCGATGCTTTTAGCCGTGCTCGGGACGCTCTTC
>KE356563.1:1411363-1415038 GCA_000416005.1 Haloquadratum sp. J07HQX50
TTACCAGTTGAAGAGGCGACACAAATTAGAACTGGAAAAACGGGAACAGATGCAGTCTAAGGCGTTCATCTGACGCTATCTGGCAGACGCAGACGCAGTCGCGGTCTCCTTCAGTTTTCCTGCAGTACATATGTATTGAGTGCTCAGTTTCTCAAATACTATATTGATTTCTGAGAGGCGAAAGCTCACCAGGTTTTTTACTTAATATATGCAGGCTCGATCGCAGTTCCCTCCTCAAACAGCGAGGCACACGTGAACACTCCCAAGCTCGGGGCTCTCGCTTGGCGAGGGCTTGCTGTTTCTATGTCGGAGCGTGCAGGACTAACTGAGGGGTCTGAGACTTCACAGGCGATTTCGAGTTGGGGTCGGAGCCAGGGTCGAACACTCCTCGCTGTTGGACACTCAAGACCGACGCGCTTGGTGTCGCGATTGAATACCACCGGAGACGTGGTGAGCGTCGTCCCACCACTTCCGAGGGGGGAGGAAAGGAACGAAGGGGCAGTACAGTGGAAGTAAAACGATGACGCCGCTGTATCCCATCCACTCCCCCTCGCCTTTCGACTCGCTCCCTTCGGTCGCTGTTTGAGGGGCGCCTGCAAAACAGCTAAGCGAGTAGGCACAACCGCACCGCTCGCCTTTTAGCAAGCAATACGACTCTGCACACTGGGACACAGTTCGAAGATAGCTTGCCTGCGCCCACAGGCGACTGAAGAATGACCGTGAATATTACTGCAAGGAAGGTGCTCACTGTGACACGTGTGAGTACGACGTTGTATTCCTCGCAGACCTGCGTCGCCTCAATGATGCAGCAAGACAAGAACAGCCACAACAGTGCCGCAATGTCGTGGGACGAGATAACCTGTCTGATCGACAGGGTGAACGAACGGCTGTCACTTGTTCTCATCAACCTTGCTGGGACAACGAATGAGGTCCGTGGGCACTCCTGTCCGAGTTGTGGATTTAACATAAATCGCGATCATATCGTTCTGTGGACACGCCAGCATGGCTTAGGAAAGACTGGAATTGCAGTTCGAACAGTCAGGGTGTGGAGTTGGGACAGTCCGAACACATGTCTGTGGAGACAGGTGTCACTGTGGGCTGGCGTCATCGGGACTCCTCGCTTGCAAACGCCACACCGTCAAAGAAGCAGACAATCCAGTGCATCAGCACAGAAACCCCACCCTCACCGGCGTTACGCCAGCGGCTGAGTCGGCGGGCGAGTTCATCTTCGTTGGATAGCCGCGTGTCACGTTCTCCGCCAACGGGATTTCCCACTCGCAGAAAGATGAAGGGTTTTTGCCCACAGACTCGCACTCGTCAGTATGAATCACGACGAATCGCGTGCACTTTATGATCGTGCATTAGCCGTTTCGCCTGGTGGCGTTAACTCGTCGGTTCGTGCAACACAGCCGTATCCATTCTTCATTGAGCGGGGTGATGGTGCTGCTGTCATTGACGCTGATGGGAATCGATATATCGACTACGTGATGGGATATGGACCACTCTTATTCGGCCATGATCAGCCTGAACGTGTCCAAGCAGCCATTCAGTCACAGGCAGCCGATGGGCCGATGTATGGCGCCCCAACCCGCATTGAAGTCGAACACGCAGAGTTCGTCGCCAGGCACGTGCCATCGGTTGAGATGACGCGATTCGTCAACTCTGGGACTGAGGCGACTGTTTCGGCAGTCCGGCTGGCTCGTGGGTACACTGACCGAGACAAAATTGTGGTGATGAAGGGAGGGTATCACGGTGCACAGGAGTCAACCCTCGTTGAGGGAACGCTTCAGGATACAGAGCCAAGCACACCGGGCATCCCTGATGTATTCGCGGAGTATACAATTCCAGTGGCGTTTAATGACTTTGAGACAATCGAGACCGTGTTTGAAGATTACGGCGAAGATATCGCAGCTATTCTCACCGAGCCAATTTTAGCAAACAATGGGATTGTCCTGCCGGTTGATGGATATCTTGAGCATTTGCGCGAGCTCACAGCGAATCATGGAGCGCTACTGATTTTCGATGAGGTAATTACAGGCTTTCGAGTTGGAGGGCTTCAATGTGCGCAGGGGAAATTTGGTGTCACGCCAGATATAACTACCTTCGGGAAGATTATTGGAGGCGGGTTCCCCGTCGGAGCGATAGGTGGTGATGCAGATATTATCGAGCATTTCACTCCAAGCGGTGAGGTGTTCCAATCCGGAACATTCTCTGGACACCCAGTGACGATGGCTGCTGGTCATGCTTCACTCCAGTACGCTGCAGAGAATAATGTATATGACCATGTCAATCAGCTCGGTGAACGGCTGCGTGAGGGAATTGCCGACATACTCGCTGACCAGGCACCAAATTACCTGGTCGTTGGGACAGATTCGATGTTTAAAACAATCTTTACGAAACGTCGGGCGTC
Source organism: Haloquadratum sp. J07HQX50 (assembly GCA_000416005.1). Taxonomy (GTDB): domain Archaea; phylum Halobacteriota; class Halobacteria; order Halobacteriales; family Haloferacaceae; genus Haloquadratum. Next base: position 1,413,774 of record KE356563.1, read on the forward strand.
CTCACAGGAGGCTGACGTGTGTCAAGGTGGATGTCGACAACGCGAGTCATGTGCTCGATATACAGAGTGTCCAAAAACTGGGAGTGATGTCGGACAGGCAGAAACAGAGCGCTGGGAACGAATTTTCTGGCAAGAAATGAAAGATCGCGGGATCTTCCTGACTGCGAACCAGTTTGAGTCACAGTTTGTATCATACTCACACACTGAGAAAGATATTAAGAAGACCCTCGAAGTATACAAAGAGGCAATTTAGTTACAGAGACGAGTTCTGCGTTGTGGTCACACATCGATACACTCGCTGTGTGGTAGCGAAAGTGGTGCTCTTTTCACCTCTGACGGTCGAATAGCAGATAATGAAGACAGACGGTCCACTCCGCTTAGCTACGCGGGGATCAACACTTGCGCAGCGTCAAACAGCCGCTGTCCAGGACCGACTTGCTGATCGCCGTCATTCAGTTGAACAGGTCATCATAGAAACGACCGGTGACCAGATCCGTGATGAACTCATCCATCAGCTTGGCAAAACCGGTGCATTCGTTCGGGCGCTCGATGAAGCGGTGCTGGAGGGTGAAGCCGATGCAGCAGTCCACTCAATGAAAGACATGCCAACCGAGCAGCCATCCTCACTCATTATCGCAGGGGTGCCACCACGCGCTGCGGCAGGTGATGTGCTTGTGACGCCTGATGGTGACTCGCTCGAAGAACTCCCAGCGGGTGCAGTTGTTGGAACTGCATCGACAAGGCGACGCGCGCAGGTGTATGCTGAACGCTCTGATATCGAGGTAGCACCGTTGCGTGGAAACGTCGACACACGAGTTGAAAAACTGTTAGCACCGTCACTGCAGCGTGAACACGAACGTCGTATGGAAGCAGAGGAAAAAAACGACGAGCAGGGAGAGAGAGACGATGAGACAGAGACAGCATATGAGGAAACAGTTGATGAGTGGTTCAACAGCCTTTCAGAGCTCGAGCGACGGGCGCTCGAACGTGCCGTCGAGACTGAGTACGATGCGATTGTTCTTGCCGAGGCCGGGCTCGCTCGTTCGAACCTCTTAGAGATGGTTCCACACACGCAACTGGACCCACATCACTTTGTTCCAGCCCCAGGACAAGGTGCCGTTGCAGTGACCACAGATGAGGACGCTGATTGTGTTGAGCGGATTCACTCGGTCGTGGATCACCCGCAGACGCGCGTCGAAACGACTGTTGAGCGGACTATTCTTGCTACCCTTGGTGGTGGGTGTATTGCCCCAATCGGAGTATAC
>KE356563.1:1415058-1425034 GCA_000416005.1 Haloquadratum sp. J07HQX50
TACGAGTCAAAAGATCTCCCAGTCGAAAATCACGCCATGGCAGCAGTCTCATTTGCTGACGATCTCGCAGAACGTGGTGCCGCGACGCTCATTGAAGACGCCACGGAGGCAACGACATGAGCGGTGCGCCTGGGACGGTATATCTGGTAGGAAGTGGTCCAGGTGATCCAGAGTTACTCACGGTCAAAGCCAGAAATCTACTCGAATCAGTCGATACAGTGCTTCACGATACACTCCCTGGGCCAGAAATCATCGATTCGATTCCAGAGCATAAACGTGAGGACGTTGGTAAGCGGGCAAGAGGCGAGTGGACGCCACAGGAGTACACTAATCACCGACTTGTTGAACTGGCTGATGCCGGAAAAGACGTTGTTCGACTCAAAGGCGGAGATCCATTTGTCTTCGGCCGAGGAGGAGAGGAGATGGAGCACCTCGCAGCCGCTGGGATTCCATTTGAGGTCGTCCCAGGAATTACTTCGGCAATTGGCGGTCCGGGCATTGCTGGGATTCCCGTTACTCATCGTGAGCACGCCTCCTCGGTTTCATTTGTCACTGGGCACGAAGACCCAACAAAAGCTAACTCAGCCATTGAATGGGAGGCTTTAGCCGCGACTGGAGGAACTATTGTCGTGCTGATGGGGGTTGGCAAACTTGAACAGTATACCACAGTGCTGATTGAGGCGGGGATGGACCCCGCAACGCCACTTGCTCTTATCGAACGAGCGAGTTGGCCAGAGATGCGAGTCGTCAGTGCAACGGTTGGAACAGCTGTCGACCGCGCTGAAACGGCTGATGTCGAGCCACCAGCAATTACACTCATTGGAGAGGTAGCGACGACACGACAACGGGTGCGTGGTTTCTTACAGAATCGAACTGGTGGGCAACCACTGGTTCAGGAGGAACACTAGCGATGGCTCGAGCGCCACGCATTGCTGTGTTTCGCCCTGATGATGAGCGACTCGCGAGCGCCGTTGAAACGCTCGAATCGCGCGGAGCGACGGCTATACCGGATCCATTGCTGAGTGTCGAACCAACTGGAAATGTCCCCACAGCGGCGACCGATATGGTTGTGTTGACGAGTAAAAGTGGTGTTGAGTGTCTGACCGCAGAAGGCTGGACACCACATACAGTCACAGTTGCCTGTATTGGCCCGACAACGGCTGACCATGCGCAAGAAGCTGGATGGGATGTTGATATCGTCCCCACAGAGTACTCCTCGGCTGGGCTGGTGACTGCGTTGGATGATGCTGTCGTTGGAAAGCACGTGACCGTTGCACGGTCAGATCATGGAAGTACAACGCTTATCGATGGACTCGAAGCAGCGGGGGCTTCCGTCAGCGAGATAGTTTTGTATCGGCTGACGCAGCCAGCAGGCACTGGGCAATCGACGGTGATGGCTGCAGGGAATCAATTAGATGCAGCCTGTTTTAGTTCTTCATTGACGGTCAAGCATTTTATTGACACTGCCGAGGAACGTGGCGTGCGAAGTGAGGCAATCGCCGGATTGAATCGTGCGATTGTCGGAGCGATCGGGAATCCCACGTGCGAAGCTGCCGAAAAATATGGGATTCGTGTGGATGTGGTGCCGGAATCTGCAGATTTCGAGCAACTTATTAATATGGTTCTCAACGCTGGTCCATGACGAACATGGTGAGTGTCTCTCGAACGGTCGGCGCATTCGGACTCCTTGGAAGTGCAGGATTTTTGATCGGAGCAATACAGCCGGGTGGTGGAGAGTTATTCGTCGTTCCAGCATGGCTCGCTGTCTCCGCGGCTGTTGCTGTGCTGCTCTGCGGTATCATGGCAATCTGTGGGTATGGTCGATGGCTTGGAGTCTCTCTGGGCGGAGGGGTGCTCGCTATGGGAGTCGTATTCCTGGTGACAACATCAGCCGTTACTCGGTTTGGCTTGGCATGTATCGTGATTGGTATGCTCGCCACAGCGACGACTGCGACGATCGAATGAGCGCCGTCGGAGATACCGGCGGGATTTGCACTCGCCACACTCATTAGTGCGTTGCCTACCAAAGCAAGAGCATGGCAGATAAAGAGACGACTCAGTCAGGATTTGAAACGCGCAGTCTCCATGCTGGGCAGTCACCGGATCCGGCGACTGGCTCGCGCGCACAACCATTGTACCAGACAACATCGTATGAGTTTGAGGATGCCGAAGACGCCGCTGCACAGTTTGCGTTAGAGAAGCCGGGGTATATTTACACTCGATTAATGAATCCAACAGTCGCGACTCTCCAAGAACGACTTGCCTCGTTAGAGGGTGGCGTTGGGGCGGCTGCGACGGCCTCTGGGATGGCCGCACTTGATTTAGCAACATTCTTGCTTGCCTCAGCTGGTGATAATATCGTTACCGCATCATCACTGTACGGCGGGACCTATACCTATTTCACGCATACTGTTGAGCGGCGTGGGGTTACGACCCGTTTTGTCAACACCATGGATTACGATGGCTATGCTGAAGCGATTGATGAGAATACAGCGTATGTTCATATCGAGACGATTGGGAATCCAGCACTCGTCACCCCCGATATCCAGCAGATCGCAGACATCGCGCACGAGCACAATACGCCGTTATTTGTCGACAACACCTTTGCGACGCCGTATCTCTGTCGACCAATTGAGCATGGGGCGGACTTGATCTGGGACTCGACGACTAAATGGATTCACGGTGCCGGAACAACTGTTGGCGGTGTCTTGATTGATGGGGGGAGTTTCCCGTGGGGAGAGCACGCTGAAAAGTATCCAGAGATTGGCGCGTCAAATCCTGCATATCACGGAGTCAATTTCTCCGAGCGGTTTGGCGAGGCAGCACTCACGTATGCAGCAATCGCCCGCGGGCTTCGTGACCTAGGGAGTGCCCAATCACCGTTCGATGCGTGGAACACGCTTGAGAAGCTCGAATCACTCCCAATGCGGATGGAACAGCACTGTGATAACGCGCTGGTCGTGGCAGAATTCCTTGAGGACCATTCCGCGGTTTCGTGGGTCAACTACCCAGGACTGCCTGATCACGAAACTCACGCTGAGGCGAGCGAGTATCTTGATGATGGCTATGGTGGAATGATTGCATTTGGGCTCCGGGCAGGATATGAAGCCGCACGTGACACTGTCGACAATGTCGAGTTAGCGTCGCTGTTAGCGAACGTTGGTGATGCAAAGACCCTCGTTATCCACCCAGCATCAACCACGCATCAACAGCTTACCGAAGAGGAACAGGCAGCCGCTGGTGTCACGCCGGACATGATTCGACTCTCAGTCGGTATCGAGAGTGTTGATGATATAATTGTAGACTTATCACAGGCAATCGATGCAGCAACCTGAGACAGTTGTAAGTCCGCTGCTCCATTCTTAGACGAGAGCAGACGATAATTCGACTGAGATTTAGATATGCACAGAGAGCACTGGTGGGCTTAGCCACCGGGTGAATCTGACACTGTGATTGACAGGCGACTGTACAGAGGTGTGTGCATGGGCATCTGGTAGTTGAGCTGGTATTTGCCACGTGCGCCGACCGACATCAAAGAGCAAGCCAACCATGCTGACGATCGGCAAACGATCAGCTCACTCGAATCCGTTTTGTGCAACGAGTATCGGATTTGTGTCAAAGCCACCCGTTGAGTGTCGAGCAAGCTTCAGTATTGAGTTTCACAGCCAACACCGAGTGAAATACCTCGGGGGTCAGTTCAAAGCCCCGGAGGCACTCGCCTTGCTTATGTGTAAAGACATGTGTGTATGTCATCAAAAAGTGTAATATTGAATATACTTTCAGTGGTATCTGATCAGAGAGCACCGATACACATACCGAATACACTAGAGAGCACTTATCAAAAAAGGAGTCCGTTTATTTGCAGGGCAGTCTAATTATCTATGTGTGGTTGAGCTACTCTTTGCCATTGGAATCTTTGTTTCCATATTCGTCGGATTTAATATTGGCGGCTCATCCACTGGAGTCGCCTTTGGTCCGGCAGTTGGAAGTGAGCTTGTTTCGAAACTAACAGCAGCTGGACTGATGAGCAGTTTCGCCCTGTTGGGTGCTTGGACGGCAGGGCGGCAAGTCATTCAGACAATGGGTGGACAAATCGTCCCAGAAAGCTTGTTTACGTTAACAGCCAGTGTTGCAGTATTGTTTTTTGTCGGCTTAGCGTTACTTATCTCGAATACATTTGGAGTCCCTGCTTCGACATCGATGACGGCTGTCGGTGCAATTGCGGGGTTGGGTCTTGCGAGCAGGCAGCTCAATGAAGCGGTGATGCTCGAGATCGTTTCTTGGTGGATCGTTGCCCCGGTGCTTGCATTCTGGGTCTGTGCTGTGATTGGGCGATATCTCTATCCATATCTTGACGCACGCCTGGCATTAGATCGGTCTCCTGGCCCACTTATCGAGATTACCCGACGGAGGAGGATACCCTGGCCACGTCTCGGTGCGAATACGACACCTCGAGAGCTCGGAAGTGTGATCTTAGTCGTGATTATTGCCTGTTATATGGCCTATTCAGCAGGGGCCTCAAATGCAGCCAACGCTGTTGCTCCACTCGTCGGAAACGGCTCTGTTTCGATGAACGCTGGGATACTCGTTGCGGCAGGCGCAATCGGATTTGGCTCATTCACGATTGCACGGCGGACACTCGATACGGTCGGAAATGACCTGACTGAGTTGCCGATCCTGGCTGCGCTCGTGGTGGAAACAGTATCTGCGTCGCTCATCTCGATGCTATCGCTTCTCGGTATTCCGGCGAGCCTTGCTGTCTCAGCGACGATGTGTATTATCGGGTTAGGCTGGGGTCGTGCCACACGGACGGTCACAATCGGAGAGGCAATCGGTGGGACGTCACCCGAACTCTCTGTCGACGCGCTGACAGGACAAACCGAGGAGTCCGTGCCACGGGTTGGAGAGGAGGACATGAGTGAATTAGCAGAGGCTAATCTCTTCGACCCGGGAACGACAGGTCGGGTTATCTTCTTCTGGTTACTGACCCCTTCTGTTTCGGCCGTCGCGTCATATACACTGTTTAGCGTTGCCCCGATATGAGCAAGAGCCTGTGTAGTGCCTCGGTCCAGTGACTTGAGGCCGGAAGCTTTAGTCTGAATCACGCTGAATATAGCCAGGTGACGGTGATGTCACAGAGTATTGTACCATGATAATTCGACATAAATACTGTTGAATCGACATTGAGATCCCGTTCAGATGCGGAAACAGCAAACTCTATGACAGTGAAAGGCGTCTTTCTAGTTGATGCCAACCGTCGAATACCTCAACTACGAAGTCATTGATGACCACAGTTGGGACATGGACGATGAAGCGCTCTTTGAGAAGGCTGCAGATGCGGGTCTTGGAAGTGAAGATTATGGCTCACTCGAAGTCAATCAAAGTGAGTATATTCTTGAGGCAGCCGAAGCACAAGGATATGACTGGCCATTCTCCTGTCGCGCTGGCGCCTGTGCAAACTGCGCTGCGATCGTCAAGGAGGGAGAGATTGATATGGACATGCAACAAATACTCTCAAACGAGGAAGTCGACGAGAAAGACGTTCGGCTGACCTGCATTGGGTCACCAGCGACTGACTCGATCAGGATTGTGTATAATGCCAAACATCTGGACTATCTCCAGAATCGAGTTATCTGAATTTTTCACTAACAGTCGAGCAGACGACTCTCGTCTTCATTTCAATTTCCGGCGATAGTCGTCTCAGTGACAGACTCTATTTGAACACTTCCCACGCGTCAGCGGCTTCACTGGCGGCTTCGAGATGCGTGATTGCGCGGTGGGGGTCATTCGTTTGAGTTGCCATTCGCGCGTGGTAGGTAATCGACTCAAGAAGTGCCTCAGCAGCTTCTGACCGTGTTCCACCGACTGCTGTTTCTGCTGCCGAGGCAGTGGTATCAGTTTGCTGTTGTGCGGGTGTTGGCTGTGGTTGATTGCGAGACTGCGGTTGTCGTTGTGCTTGTTGCTGAGCCTGTCGTTGCTGGGTCTGCTGGCGTGTTTGTTGCTCGGCCCTCGCGGGTGTCTCTGCAGACTGGGCTGGGGTATCAGACGACGGATCAGCCTCAACAGCACCATTATCTATCGATGATGCAGATGCAGAGGCGGAGGCTGATTCGGTTGCTTTATCTTCAATCGCCTCAGCCTCGGTTGCTGATTCTGCCTTTTGATTATCTTCATGTTGACAGTTTGGACAGAACTCTTGGCCATCATAGCGAAAGATAGGCGACCCGCAGGTATCACAGTGGGAGTTTGTCATCGTTGCTCCTTGCAGCAGCAACTCACTCATCCGCTGAGTCTCCTCACGCTTGGCCGAATCCTGTTCGTATTTTTTGCGAAGGCGTTCGCGCTCGGCCTCTTCATCGAAGTTGCTCACACGGACTTCTTTGCCATTGATATCGAAAAATCCATCGGGAAGTCAGTGCGCGCACTTTCGAAGTTTTTAATCGATGTCCTGCACCCGTGGTACGTATAATGACGAAAGTTAGCATCATTGGCGCGGCCGGGACAGTTGGGGCAGCGGCCGGATATAATCTTGCACTTCGCGACATCGTCGATGAACTCGTCTTTGTCGACATACCAGAGAAAGAGGATGAGACGGTCGGACAGGCTGCGGACACAAACCATGGCGTAGCATACGAGTCAGACACGCGCGTCACTCAGGGGACATACGCTGAGACTGAAGATAGCGATGTCGTGGTAGTCACCGCGGGTATCCCACGAGGCCCCGGGCAGACGCGAATCGATTTAGCAAGCGACAATGCCCCCATCATGGCAGATATTGAATCCTCAGTAGCTGAGTATAACGATGACTTCGTCTCAATTACGACATCCAATCCAGTCGACTTGTTGAATCGACATCTGTATGAAGTCGGAGATCGCGACCGCCAGCACGTGATCGGCTTTGGTGGTCGTCTTGATTCCGCTCGATTTCGGTACGTGCTGAGTGAACGATTCGAGACCGGAACGCAAAATATTGAAGCGACCATCTTAGGCGAGCATGGAGATGCGCAGGTGCCAGTCTTCTCAAAAGTCCGCGTCGATGGACGCGATCCCTCGTTTGAATCGGATGCACGTGAAGATATTTTAGACTCTCTGACCGCATCAGCTATGGATGTGATTGAGCGTAAGGGCGCAACGCAGTGGGGACCGGCAACCGGGGTCGCTGATATGGTCGAAGCGGTCCTCACCGATTCCAGAACTATACTCCCTGCCTCAATTGTCCTCGATGGTGAGTATGGATATCACGAAACTGCATTTGGGGTCCCAGTCAAACTTGGTGCAGATGGCGTCGAAAGGGTCATCGAATGGGAGCTTGACGCACACGAATCCGAACTCATGGACGAGGCGGCTGAAAAACTAGCTGACCAGTATCAAAAAATCGAGTGATCAACAGACGGCGTGTGGGTACCGATATCACATAATGCCAGGTTAGCGATTCGAAAGCAGTACCCAACAACGTATTCAGCGTCCACGACCATTTATGAATAGATGCAAGAATCTGGACGACGCCTGCGGTTGGCGACACTGGTCGTCATTGGTCTGCTCAGTATCTCAGTAATTACCAGTGGCGTCGCAGTTGGGGTCCCTGCTGCACGAGTCGCAGTCTCTGATGCGACAGTCGCGCCTGCAACACCAACAGCCGGCGCTCCGACAACAGTGACGGCGACCGTTCGATTGTCAGGAGGGAGTACCTCTGCGGTGACACTTGACCGGGTCGAACTTGTTCGCTCAGATGATGAGACAGTCGCCACGGTGAGCGACCTCGGGTCGCTTTCGGCTGGTGAGACATTGACAGTTCCAGTCACGGCGACATTTGAGACGCCAGGTGAACACGACCTCCGTGTCGAGGCAACGGTGACCGATGCTGAAGATGATGAGGTGACCGTCACGCGGCCGGTCTCAGTTGTCATCGAGCGAGGGATGCCACAGGTTGCATTTGATATTCCAAATGCGGTCGTTGGAGCAGATTCACCAGTCCAAGCGACAGTCTCGAATCCAACGAACGCCGCTATTCGCAATCTCTCAGTGATGATCAACGCTCCTGCAGAGGGTGAACGACGCATGCGCGAAATTCCTGTGTTAGCCGCCGGGGCGACGACGACACTGAACTTCTCTGTTCGACCACAAAGCACAGGCCAACAGCAACTACGCGCTAGTGTGTCATATCTGACGCCTGCAGGAACATCCGCACAAATGGAACAGACACGGCCAATCCGTGTCGAACCACTGGCAAATGATGTCGGGATTCGAGTGAGCCGGTCCACAGGCGGTGATCAGAACGCCGGAGGGGGCGTCGCTGGTGGACTTGGTGGTATTCTCGGCGGGCAAAGTGACCTCCAAGATAGTGGTTCACAGACAAGTAGTAGCGAGCAGGGCGAAGTGGAGGTAACTGTCTCGAATTTCGGAAATGCCCCAATCAACTCGGTCGTCGTTATTCCACAGACAGCGAATGGGACAGTAGTCGAAGAAATCGGCCGTATCGTCGTTGATGAGACACTGTCTCCGGGGACTGCATCCACGGTCACGATCGATACCGCACGGGCAGAGTTAATTGGGCAACTCCGCTTCGCCGCAGCGTATGAACTCGCTGGCGAGCAGCGAACCGTTGCTGCTGAGTTCAATCGTCGAGCCCCCGGTACGGTTGAGTTGACCGGTGTCAATCTATCGGTTGAGTCAGGTGAATCAATCAGCGTGCGGGGTAATCTCGGCAACACTGGTGGAAGTGAAATCTCTGGTGTGGTTGTTCAGGTGGCAAACACTGAGTACGTAACCCCTGTGTATCCGAAGCGGAGCTACTTCGTCGGGACAGTGGGGACGAGCGAGTTCGCGCCGGTCGAACTGACAGCCTCAGCTGACCTACAGAATGCAACAGAGGTCCCTGTTCGGATCAGCTATACTGTCGGCGCTAACCGCGTTGTCGATACAGCTAGGATTGCACTTCCCTCGGCAGGTGGGACAGAGAGAGCCGATTCAGAGTCGGGAAGTGAGGGCCCTGTCAACGCAATCGGGGGTGTGCTGCTCGTCGGGGCAGTGATTGCAATTGGTGTTGGATTCGTGATTGGACGTCGAGAATGAGTAAGCGTATTTTTGAGACGTCGACCGCTCAAGAAACTCCAATCGAATTAGATGAGGTGACGAAGTCGTATGCGAGCGGTATGGGACAGGTTATCGCACTCGATTCGGTCGATTTCCATGTCGATGCAGGCGAGGTCGTTGCCGTGATTGGCCCATCAGGGTCGGGGAAGTCAACGATGTTGAATATGTTAGGCCTGCTCGATGAGCCGACTGAGGGTCAGATTCTGCTCCATGGCGACCCTGCCACTGGGCTATCACCAGCAGAGAAGACCACTGCCCGACGTGAAACGATTGGTTTTGTGTTTCAGGACTTTCACTTGATTCCAACGCTTACTGCTGTTGGAAACGTCCGCCTGCCCACAGCATTTCTTCCGGATGATGCAACTGCGCGTGCTGAGGATCTCCTCACGCGCGTTGGCCTTGGTGACCGGCTGCGTCACACGCCTGATGAACTGTCTGGCGGGCAAAAGCAACGAGTGGCGATTGCTCGATCACTCATTAACGAGCCAGATGTATTACTCGCAGACGAGCCAACAGGAAATCTGGATTCGGAGACGGGCGCAGCGGTACTCGAAGAGATTCGGGCAATCGCTGATGAGGGTGTTGGGGTAGTTGCGGTCACACACGATGACCTCGTCCGTGAGTACACTGATCGAACGGTTGAACTGGTTGATGGTGTGCTGACGGATGCTACGTGAGACACTCGAGCGGCGGCTACCCGCTGCGGTCTTAGCTGGTCAGAACATCTCTCGTCAGCGTGCGCGAGCAGCGCTCGCAGCCCTTGGTATCGTTATTGGCGTCTTTGCAGTCGTCACACTCGGCACGCTTGGAACAGCACTTCAGGTCGCAGCGACGGCCGAGCTTGGAGGGTTAGGTAATCAGGTGATTATCAGCCCCGCAGAGG
>KE356563.1:1426261-1431138 GCA_000416005.1 Haloquadratum sp. J07HQX50
CAGAGGAAGCGACCATTGAGTCGCTCAACAGCCGAGATATCCAAGCAATTGAGCGTGCTGCGGCAGGGCGGGGGACAGTGATCCCATTGCAGACGACCGGTGCAACAGCAAGAAGCGGTGAGTCACAGACGGCAACTCAGGTATATGGGACGACGACGCCCAGAACATTGTTTAATGCTGGGAACTCAATTCCCGAATTTCATCGTCAGGGTGCCATTGTAGGGGCCGAAGTGGCGAGTTCACTGGGTGTCCAACAGGGCTCACAGGTGCAGGTTGGACCGAACTCATATCGCGTTATTGCAATTCTGGAAACCGAAACAGGAATCTCTCCGATTCAAGGAAACTCTGCGATTATTCTTCCACCAAATGCATTCACCACGAGCGGCTACTCACAGGTAGTCATCAAGGCAAATTCAGGGGGTGATGCCGCCGCGATCGCAACGGGTGTCCGGTCACGACTGAACGCGCGCCAGAGTCGAGTGTCAGTCTTCTCACTGCAGAGTGTATTGACACAAATTGAGGAGTTCTTTGCTCTCCTGAATGGGTTTTTACTCGCGATCGCGAGTATCTCGCTCGTTGTTGCGGGGGTCTCAATATTTAATATCATGTTGATGACAATCTCTGAGCGGCGTGGAGAAATTGGAGTATTGCGCGCGGTGGGAATTCACCGCCAACAGGTGCTTCGGACGCTAGTGATTGAGTCCACACTGCTCGGGATTGCTGGAGGTCTTGTCGGCGCGGTTGGTGGGGTGATCACCGTCATTGCAATCGGCATGAATACAGAGTTACCGCTCTCGGCGATATTCGTCCCACTGAATGCAGTAATTGTGTTTGTCGGATTCGGATTTGGGGTTGTAGTCGCTCTCGTCGGAGGCTTATATCCTGCCTACAAGGCAGCGTGGGAACCGCCAGTCGAATCGTTGCGTGGATAGTGGTCGTGATGGTATCCACGTTGTTGAACTCCTCTGGCTGACTCGCTAGTTTCACGTTAGGCAGTTTGAGACGAGTGCTTAGGCTCGAATGGAACTCTCCTCATGTTCGGTTTAATTTAGGTTTCTGTCATAGCGGATCCGTCTTTCGAACCACGTGCTCCGGGAGACTTTCCTCACATCTTGTAGACGCGAGAAAACGTCGTCTGTAAGAGTTAAATCCACGTCGTACGAGGTGAGGCATATGCATGTTCGTGAACTCTCGCCAAGTCGTGAATTTTTCTTGCGATTAGAGACGGGGCAAGATTGGCGTGGTGAGATTGAGGCTTTCGCAGAGGCTGAGGAGATCGATGCAGCGTGGTTTCACGCGATGGGTGCGGTACAAGATGCCGAACTACTGTTTTACGATCAGGATGAGAAATCGTACGAATCAATATTTTTCGATGAACCGTTAGAGATGGCAGCGTGCGTTGGCAATATTGGGTTTTTAGATGATGAGCGGTTTGCACACACTCATGCAGTGCTCTCTCGCGAAACTGGAGGGACGTTGGCCGGGCACCTCAATTCTGCGACAGTCTTTGCGGGCGAAGCGCACCTGCGCGCATTTGAAACACCGCTCGTGCGATCGTTTGACGAAACGACCGAACTCGACCTCTGGTTATAGACGTGCGCGACGTAGATAGCCGCTATTTCGAGACGCTCGAAACAAGATTGGAAACCGCAGTTGAGCGTGCGCAGAAGGCGAAACAAAAAGGCTACGACCCAACGCCAGATGTCGAAATCCCAATTGCAAGGGACATGGCTGATCGTGTCGAGAATATCTTGAATATTCCCGGCGTTCGCCGATCGCGTCCGCGAACTCGATGAGACACACACACGCGAGGAGGCAGCGCTCGAACTCGTGACAGATTTTGTCGATGGAACGGTCGGTGAATTCGACTCACGTGAGGGAAAAATTGAGGGGGCCGTGCGGACTGCCGTTGCGTTACTGACGGAGGGTGTTGTTGCAGCCCCAATTGAGGGGATTGACCGCATCGAGATCCTCACAGATGATGATGGCACCGAGTTCGTGAACGTATACTACGCCGGTCCGATACGGTCTGCTGGCGGGACGGCACAGGCGCTATCAGTGCTCGTCGCAGACTATGCGCGCTCACTGCTTGGAATAGACGAGTATCGTGCTCGCGATGACGAGGTTGAGCGCTTCGTTGAAGAGATTGGACTGTACGACCGAGAGACCGGATTACAGTATTCACCAAAAGATGAGGAAACACGATTCATTGCAGAGCACCTGCCGATCATGCTCGATGGGGAGCCGACAGGTGATGAAGAGGTATCTGGATATCGTGATCTCGACCGGATTGACAGTAACGCGACGCGAGGCGGGATGTGTCTCGTACTCGCTGAGGGCATTGCACTGAAAGCCCCGAAGATTCAGCGATATACGAGTCAGTTGGCCGAAGTTGAGTGGCCGTGGCTACAGGAATTGATCGATGGCGTCGGTGCGCATGCAGAGACAGATGCGAGCGCAGAGCAATCCTCAGAGGCTCAAAATGACACAACAGGTTCGAGTGAGGGTGCACCGCGGGCGTCTACATCAACAAAGTACCTTCGTGATCTTATCGCAGGGCGACCTGTGTTTAGTCACCCTTCACGCCCTGGCGGCTTTCGCCTCCGGTATGGCCGGGCGCGGAATCATGGATTCGCTACAGCAGGTATCCATCCAGCGACGATGCACCTATTCGATGATTTTCTGGCGACAGGAACACAAATCAAAACAGAGCATCCAGGCAAAGCTGCTGGAATTGTTCCGGTTGATTCGATCGAAGGGCCAACTGTTCGACTCGCGACGGGTGAGGTACGGCATATCGATGACCCAGCAGAGGCGCGTGAAATTCGCAACGGAGTCGAGGAAGTCATCGATGTTGGTGAATATCTTGTCAATTACGGTGAGTTCGTCGAGAACAACCAAGATCTTGCACCAGCGGCTTACACCACTGAGTGGTGGATACAGGAGTTTGAAGATGCGGGGGGGCCAGTCCAGGCGCTGTCAGATGATCCAGATGTCGAGCTCGATTCGCCGAGTGTCGCACGCGCTATCGAATGGGCGACATCGTATGAATGCCCACTGCACCCTGCATATACATATCTATGGCATGACGTCTCTGTTGAGGCGTGTTTAGCGCTCGCAGACGTGATCGATGCAGGATCGATCGAAACTGTTGAGACCGATGGGGGCACTCTGCAGTCTCATCACGACAGTGAACAGACAGTCTTACGAGTGGAATATGATGCAGATATTGCAAAGACACTCGAACACCTGCTTCTTGAGCATCACCAGCATGACAAGTGGATTGACATCTTCGAATATCGCGCAGTGCTGGCCTCGCTCGGCTTTGATATGGATGGCACCCGCGAGTGGACAGACGAGTCTGTGCCAGCAATGGCACGGACATACGACCACGGAGCAAGCGCAATTAAGCTCGTCAACTGGGCAGCTGAATTCAGCATCCGTGAACGTGCGCCAACGCGAATTGGCAATCGAATGGGCCGGCCAGAGAAGTCTGAAAAGCGTGAGTTATCACCAGCTGTCCACACTCTATTCCCAATCGGGGAAGCGGGAGGAAACCAGCGCGATGTGACTGCTGCAGCATCCGACCGAGAGGCCACTGGTGACCGAGGTATCGTGAACGTGCAGCTAAACGAGCGTCTCTGTCCATCGTGTCAAACAGAGACATATCGGCTTCGGTGTCCAGACTGTGAGACACATACTGAGATTGTGTATCGGTGTGATGAGTGTGATCACATCCGCGAACCTGACGATGCAGGGCGGGTTTACTGCGACCACTGCGAGCAGACGGTTACCGCATCATCGTGGGTTGAACTCGACCTCGGCACACGCTATCGAGACGCGCTTGACACAGTTGGGGTCCGCGAGGCGGGCTTTGACATTCTCAAAGGGGTGAAAGGACTGACATCTGCAGATTCGGTAGGAGAACCGCTCGAAAAGGGCATTCTTCGGGCACGAAACGATGTCTCTGCGTTCAAAGACGGGACCATTCGGTACGATATGACTGACTTACCGGTGACCGCTGTGAAGCCTGCAGAGTTAGGCGTGACCGCAGAGCGATTTCGGGAATTGGGATATCAGACCGATATCGATGGGGAGCCACTGACGTTTGATGACCAACTGGTCGAATTAAAAATACAGGATATCGTGCTCTCAGATGGTGCCGCAGAGCATATGTGTAAGACAGCTGATTTTGTCGATGATCTGTTAGTGAATCTGTATGACGAACCCCCATTCTACGAGGTAAGTGACCGTGATGATCTCATTGGCGAGCTTGTATTCGGGATGGCACCGCATACGTCTGCAGCAGTCGTCGGGCGAGTGGTCGGGTTTACCTCAGCAGCCGTCGGATACGCCCATCCGTATTTTCATGCGGCAAAGCGGCGCAATTGCTTCCACCCAGAGACACGGATCTGGTATCAAAACACACAGAACCGCTGGCAGTACAGGCCGATTCGCGAGGTCGTCGAGAGCCATCTGCACGATCCCCGAGTCGATGATGTGGGCACGCAAATTCAAGATCTTGAAGCAGACCTGTATGTTCCCTCGATCAACGCAAACGGAGAAGAGACACTCCAGCGGATCGAGGCTGTCTCGAAGCATCAGGCACCAGCGCATCTCGTGCGGATCGAAACACAGAGTGGTCGTGAAATCACGCTTACTCCCGACCATGATATGCACACGTTTGATGATGGGCACATCGCGTCGACACGAGCGAGCGAGCTTACAACCGGTGATCACGCAATTATCCCAACTGAGCTCGAGAGCGTCTCACCATCGGGTCAAACACCCAAATTCGATCTGTTAAACGAATGTATCGAGGATGACTCGATTTCACTTACGCAGGTCACACTGCACACCACAGACGGCGCGTCTGA
>KE356563.1:1432174-1438517 GCA_000416005.1 Haloquadratum sp. J07HQX50
TTGACGCTGGCAGGTGCGCATCACAAAAACACGTCCCACGGGCAATGTTCGATGCGCCAGATGCAGTGGTTCGTTCGTACTTGGATGGCTGTTTTGATGTCACGAGCGTATCCGAGTCGACAGGCGCACTCACTACATGCACGTCCAGTCGAGCACTCAAAGAAGATATTCTCGCATTATCGAGACGAATTGGGATGTCGACGTGCGTGACATATGCCGATACGGCGGGCAGGAGTCCTGAAGGCAAACCGGTTCGTCAGTATCGTCTCTTCAGATGTACTGGCGACTTCGGATGTACTGGCGAGCATGCGCACAGGAGAGAGTGTCGTGTCTGTGAATCCGGGCATATCAGCGGGTACCCACAGAGCGCAGCGGTCGATGGCGGATGTGACACGTATCGGGTTGACCCGATTGCAACTGTCGAGTATATCGAGGCAGATACCGCATATACATACGACCTCACGGTCGCATCGACGCATTCACTGATTGCGAACGACCTCTCACAGAAACAGTGTGATGGCGACGAAGACTGCGTCATGCTGCTAATGGATGGACTATTGAATTTCTCAAAATCATACCTTCCTGATAAGCGCGGTGGCAGTGTCGCCGAGGGTTCGCGACTGGTCGCGGTCGGGCCACAGGGCAACGTTCATTTTTTGACCTTTGATGCGTTCTGGGAGACACTTGAGTGTCCAGTCGAGCACGATGGCAAGTTTGCGAAGAAGCTCTGTCTTGGGTCGGGATGGGACACGTACGCATTCGATGCGAATCATGAGGCTTCACTCAAACCAATCGAGAAAGCAATTCGGTATCAAGCCGATGCCGATGAGTCACTGATAGAGATTGAGACCGCATTCGGCCGGTCACTCACACTCACCGAGCATCATAGCCTCTTCAAATATGAGAATGGGATTGAAGAAGTTGCTGGAGCTGCAATTGAGCCGGGTGATCTTGTGGTTGCGCCACAGCAGTTGGATGTCGAGACAACTGATATGGCCATTGATCTGCGTGCCGTTGGTCAAGAAGACGTCTCATCAGTGCGTGAACGGTCGATTCGTGACGGCGTGACGGCAAATGTCGCGTCCGACGGTGGTCGCTTCACTGACACCGAGCAAATTTACAAGAATGTTGAACCGAAGAACCAACCCGCACTCTCGCAGGCAGATGCGGAGACCACCTCGACGAAAGAAAGCCCGCTGAGCGGCGAAGATCGATATATCCCAGTCGATGACTCTTTTGCCTGGTTACTCGGAGTCTGTATGAACGAGGGGTCGATGAACGCAGGGCAGGCGACGATCACGACAACAGAGAGCGAATGTCGCACTCAGGTTTGTCATGCTATTGAGTCTCTGCTTGGTGTGTACCCAGAGGTCCAATCCTCGACAGGTGTATATACGACCGAGTTACCCACACTCTTCGGCGATATCTTGCGCGACCTCGGTGTGCTCACTGAACTAGACACACAGACAGGTGCGATCCCTGATTGCATTCTTCGGGCAGGGAGACCCGCTGTGAGTGCTTTTCTTCGAGGATTTGCCGGTGTGACGACGAGTAAACAGGCAAATAGGTCGAGGTCGACATCGACACACACACTCCAGACGACTGACGAGCAACTCAAAGACGGGCTTGTGTTTCTCTGCCACCGGCTCGGTATCGTCGCTGATATCGAGGTCGACACTGGTATCAATGACGAGGCAACCCAGTATAGAGTTACAGTTTCGGGATTGCTCGATAAGACGCTGACAGCGTCATCCTCGTCAAAGCACGTCCCCGTTCCAGAGGCCGTATTTGAGATTCGAGAGATGGATATCGAGGATGTTGAACAGTTGATTCCTCGCTCGCTAAAAGGTGAGTCGAACCAATATGAGCAAATCTCACTCGAGAGGCTCGAGACGATCGTCGAGACGCTCGACCAACGCGAAATACCAAATGAGGCCAGTGCTGCAGTTGAGTCGATTCGCCCACTTGTTGAGAGCGACCTCTCATATCTCCGTGTTGAGGCTGTCGAGGCTGTCGAGTACGATGGATATCTATACGACCTGCAGGTTGGCGGAGAGCCAGTGTTTACCGCCAACTGGTTGTATGCGCACAATTCGATGGATGCCCCGCTCGTTATGTCCTCACGAATCGACCCGACAGAGATTGACGATGAAGCACACAATATGGATATTGTCGAACAGTATCCAAAGGAGTTCTATGAAGCCACGCGAACACTCTCGGAACCTGAGGCTGTTGAGGATCTCATTACACTGGGGGCGGATACACTCGAAACTGCCGACGCGTATCATGGATTCAATCATACGCATGATACCTCTGATATCGCGCTTGGCCCAGATCTTTCAGCGTACAAGACACTCGGGCCGATGATGGAGAAGATGGACGCCCAGCTAGCCTTAGCCCG
Organism: Haloquadratum sp. J07HQX50; assembly: GCA_000416005.1. Taxonomy (GTDB): domain Archaea; phylum Halobacteriota; class Halobacteria; order Halobacteriales; family Haloferacaceae; genus Haloquadratum. The sequence continues at coordinate 1,434,576 of KE356563.1, forward strand.
CAAACTACGAGCTGTCGACGAGACGGACGTAGCAGAGCGTGTTATCGAATATCATTTCTTACCTGACCTGATTGGAAATCTCCGCGCATTTTCCAGACAGGAAACGAGATGTCTGGACTGTGGAAAGAAATACCGGCGGATGCCGTTAACGGGTGAGTGTCGCGAATGTGGTGGGCGCGTGAATCTGACTGTCCACGAGGGGTCGGTGAATAAATATATGGAAACAGCAATTCACGTTGCCGAAGAGTTCGACTGTCGCGAGTACACCAAACAGCGACTCGAAGTGCTCGAAAAGAGTATCTCATCAGTATTTGAGGATGATAAAAACAAACAATCTGGCTTTGCAGACTTTATGTGACTCTCTTTAGATGCAGGGCTCGGAGAGACTTCACATACCAGTCACCGGATGCTGGCGTCCTCTGAGATTGCACTCGTAGGCTTTCTGCTCACGAGTGTGAGCGATAGCTTCTCGTGGTGAACGGGCGAGGCGGAGGCAAAAAACCCAGATGGTTCGCGTTGGCCGACGATTGTGGAAAGTATCTTAGCAACTCTACCCGTACTCTTCGGTGTGAACGCGACAAGATCATCTGATTTTGCAGTGTTATTTGACATGGACGGGGTGATTCTTCAGGATCGCGGCGCTGACCCGATCATCCATCAGCGCGCGTTCGAAGACCTCCAGGCCAAGCGTGATCTTGAGGTGCCTCAGGACTATCGCGAACCGTTGGAGACGTACGAGTACACAGATGCATTTGTTGATGCGTGTGCAGCCATTGACGTCGACCCTGAGGAGTTCTTCGCCGCACGAGAAACACGGAGCGCGAAGCGGAGTATTGAGCGTCTCAAATCAGGGCATCGATCACTGTATCCGGATGTCAGCTCAATTCCTGCAGTAAGCGGTGAATTTCCGACGGGAATCGTGAGCAACAATTACCATCCCACAGTCAAATTCGTGGTCGAACATTTTGATCTTGGCCCGTTCGAGCACGTGCGTGGTCGTGATATCGGGCTGACAGGCTATACACGACGTAAGCCTGACCCGCATTACCTCGAAGAGGCACTGAACACACTGGGTGTTTCGGGCGGAGTCTATGTTGGTGACCGGATAACAGACGTCCAGGCGGCCCACCGCGCAGGGCTTGAAAGCGTGTTAGTCCGTCGTGAACACGTCGAGACTGTTGAAGACGTTGAGCCGTCGGCTATTATCGATCAACTGAGTGACCTGTCAACAGTAATTGACGAGCTCGGAACGTAGTGCTCATCAAGAGAGACGCTGCTACCATATAACATCAAATCACTCTGTTAATCATATGCAGATTCTCGTATTCGGCGCAGGTGCAGTCGGGTCGCTAATTGGGGGATTACTTGCACGCACTCACGCGGTGACGCTTGTTGGCCGTGATCCACATATGCGAGTGTGTGAGGCTAACGGGCTCGACATTCGTGGTGAGATAACCGAACATCAGACGCTGTCGGGAACGACGACACAAACGGGCCACGAGGCAGATATTGCATTGATCACGGTGAAAACGTTTGATACGATGGATGCATGTACTGCACTCAACAGCTGTGAAATTGATACAGTGTGTTCACTGCAAAATGGACTGACTGAGTCAACGCTCGCAACCGAATTGAATGCGCCGGTCGTCGCAGGGACGTGTCGATATGGAGCCTTGCAACCGCGACCTGGAGTGGTAAAATACACTGGGCAAGGAAAGACTGTTTTCGGAGGCTACACCGAGCGAGCAGGTGAGGCTGCAGAGTGTGTCCATAGAGCGTTTCGTGAGGCAGGGATTCACTCCAGCATCGCAGACGACATTCGCACACAGCAGTGGGAAAAGCTCGCAATCAATGCAGGTATGAACGCAACCACTGCGCTTGCGCGGGTAAAAAATGGGGTTCTCGTGAATGGCACAGGAAACGAATTAGCTCAGGCAGTGACAGCCGAGGCAGTCACCGTTGCCCAGGCAGTCGGCGTTGATCTCTCTCTGTCGGATGTCAGACACGAACTCGATACAACCATCACACAGACAGCAGCCAATCGATCATCGATGTTGGTGGATGTTTCAAACGATGGTCCAACGGAAGTCGACGCGATTAATGGTGCGATTGTTCAGCATGCTGCCGAACACGACATCGATGCGCCGCGGAATGAAACCCTCTGGCGATTATTGACACTCTGGGAGCGCAATCACCACTAGACTCACTTGGCTCTCAGCAAGCCGATGTCGAGTCGACATTACAATGATTCAGCCTTGCTCAAGAAGGAAGACAAACCACTGCTTACTCGAGATAGCCTAAATCACGGAGTCGCTCCTGTGCCTCTGCATCCATCTCAGAGACGCCATCGTCGCTAGCGTCCATATCGACCCCGTGGGTCCAGGCACCCCCCACAGCCTCCTCAAACGTTGCGAGGTCTGCCTCAAGCGTTTCGAGCACTGGGTCTTCCATTTGAGCTCGATTTGTGATTTCGGTCGGATCCGTATCAAGTCGATATGCCTCATCGGGGATACGATCAATTCGGACATACTTTCCCTCAGGCGTCCGGACTGCCCGCATCCGTGAGTAAAACCGCGACCGTTGGTCAAGTGTGATGTCCGCTGCATGTGCTTTTTCCTCAAGTTGATTGAGTTCGACGACTGGCTGTGAGTATTCGATATATCCACGACCTGCAGGGCCGCGTTGACCTGGGTCTGGATTTGTGACCGACTCAAATGCACGGTACTCGTCACGAAGCAATGAACGAGTCGGATCAAAACGACGGGTACGTTTCGCGGTGGCTTCGAACGCATCCGCCGGCACTGTAAGTGCATCCAAGATCGTGTGATAGAGGTCCAATAGTTCAACCTGGTCGGTTCGATGTGAAGCTGAAAGGTCTGGATGCTTGATCATCAACGGGACGTTTATAAGCTGGTCATACAGGCCAAACTCGTGTCCATAGAGGTCGTGTTCACCGTGAAGTTCGCCATGATCTGCACAGACAATGACCATGGTCTCATCCCAGCGACCTTCAGACTTGAGCCATGAAAACAGCCGCCCTAACTCGGAATCGATATGTGCAATTTCTGCATCATAGAGATTCCGAATATCCATCCATTCGTCTGTGTCGATCTCTCGTGCACCCGAATTATACGCCTTTGAATTCTGACAGACAGCAGCTGAGTCAACGTCTGGTGCGAACTCCTCGCGAATTGATTGTGGTGGATGATATGGAAGGTGGGCGTCCATGAGATTGAGAAATGTAAAATGCTGGGTTCGCCCACGAATATATGACTGCGCCTTGTTAATGACGGCCGGGGTCTTTGAATCGGCGCTGTTACCACCAGCAAAGTATTCGTGTGCGGTATTGCCGAGAGAGACTAGTTTATCGGCAACTGTCCGCAACCACTCGTTATCATTCAGTATCCTCCAAGCCGTGGCGAGTGGCCCAGCCAAGAACTCACTTGGCATGACCTCGAAAAAATTATCCTGTGCATCGAACCCATCGGTGAGGTGTGTGTACGGCGTGATCCAGGCATTCGATGAGTAACAGGCACTGTCGTATCCGGCCGCTGAGAGTGTTTCGGCTAGTGTCTGGACATCGTGTAAATAGGGAGTTTCTTGATCGGCCCCGTGTTCTGAAGGGTAGAGTCCACTGAAAAGTGAGGCGTGGACAGGCAAGGTCCATGGAGCAGGCGCAACCGCCTCTTCAAAGACAGTCGCATCACGAGCAAAGTCAGCAAGATGTGGTGTCGTTGGCCGCGTGTATCCATACGGGCTAAGCCGATCCTTGCGAACGGTGTCCATCACCACGAAAAGGACGCTCTCGGGTGAAGGTGAGTCCATACACCTACTCACGCAGTACGTGCAAAAGAGTCACCGATTCAGTCTCTATGCTGCTCCTCGACAGTCAGTTGAGCTGTGTCTGAGAGAGTCAGAACGGAGCTTGTGGGCCTTCGTCGC
>KE356563.1:1438537-1439550 GCA_000416005.1 Haloquadratum sp. J07HQX50
TTGTGTTGCTTAGGCTTTTGGTTCGGGACTCCCTGTTACTCAAGATCGAAAATCTGACGATGTTGTGTCTGTAGCTCTGTTACGTAGCGTTCAAGCACAGAATCGAGTTTGTCGTCATCGACGACGATTGCGGTCAGTCTATCAGTCGGACTCTCTGGAAGTCGAATCTCGAAATTCCCATCGACATACTCAGGCTCGGATTCGTTGAGGATTTGTTGATCGATCGCATGTATGAGTTCTGAGTCATAGCGGTCGTTCATCTCTTCAAATGCGTTTTTATACGCACGCTGTAGTTCAGGGAAGTAATGAACATATTTATTTTCGAACTTGTCGGGATCGAAGTCACTCATATGTGTGGTTATACCTGGGGCGCGTACAAACCCGTTATGCAAATGTCGTGGGCAAGATTATTAAATATAGATACTCGCATGAAATATATCATAACCAAATAAGTATAAAAATTATTATATATTTGAACCGGAAGCACTGCACGTAGATTTATGAATGCCGTATTGTAGTCGACACAGGGTTCAAGTCATACATAAATACACTAATTTGAGCTGAGACTTCGTATAATACTATAAACGAAATATATTTAAAATATGTTTTTGAAATTACCATTACTTTTATTTGGCATTTAGAATAAAATGTATTGTATTTGTAATTACCGCCAGAGACGTTAATAGTGATTGAACACCACGTTTGAGACTGACAATGTAATGGGGATGAGTTGCTCTCATATCAAATTGTGAATCTTAGCATGCATGTGGCTACGATCAGACGATGCTCAATACTGAAATGTAGTTTTGTTTTATTTTCAATTCAAGCAATCACTGGTTACCAATCGAATTCATCCGGTGCGTGGGCCTATTATTTACTCTGAATTGATTGTGACTGTGCCGCCAGACTGTGATCCGTAGGGCACGATTCGGAACGTGATGTCGCGATAGTATTGAAGCTCAAAGACAACTGTGCGCTGGACACTATCGCCCTGAATCGTCGTTTCAGATGGA
>KE356563.1:1441672-1446813 GCA_000416005.1 Haloquadratum sp. J07HQX50
TACAGAATATCGATACCACGTATGTCGGTGACCTGCCGATGTGTTGGACCCTTATTTATTAAGTATCCTGAACACAAAAACGCACTTACTCTGGAGTCACAAATAACTCGTTGAACGAATCAAGTTCACACTTCGTGATGTTGGAATCAGCGTCACCGAAGTGAGCGAAGATTATTTACATAGCAGATATCCTCAGTGTGACTTTCACCATGTGCAACCTACTGGTGTCGAGTGTCACACTAATGATTGCGATTTGGAAGTGCACAATGAGGTAACTGGAGCGGAAAATCTATGACGGTCAAAAGAGGGGCCGATGACTCAGGCTGCTGCTCTGCGCGCTGAGCAGGGACGCATCCCGGTAGAGCAATCCGGAGGAAGCACACTGTGAGTAAAAGTAGGATGACTGGACACTCAGCAGTCTTGCCGAATGCTCATGTTCGTTTAATCAACCCAGTGTCAGCGAACCCGCGCGCTCACAGCTGTGGGAGTCGACTGGTTAGATCACCCACGGGGGGAAATCGAAATTTCGCAAGTGACACAAAACACTGAAACGAAGCTACAAGGAATCTATTTGCATATGTGCTCAGTTCGGCTCACTCTTCGCTTGGTACTCATCATCCAGTGGATAATGATGGGCGAATTCGAGCTTGCATAAGGGCTTACAATGGATTATCGGAAACGACTCACGGTCGGATGGGCGCGTCGCGATACGTTGGCTGTGATCGTCATTACTGTTACTGTTGCCTTCCTTGTCGGGGCAGCCATTCTTGGGATTGCGCTCGGGACGCAAACAACTGACATCGCTGCACAGTTTGAGCCAACGTACGCTATCACCGAGAATCCTGAGGCCGATAATGAAGCTGTTCCGCTTGTGCTTGCGGAAACGGTGATTGGTGAGAGAACATATACTGTTGTTGGGCTGCCAGAGGAGAGTCAGTCGCTTGAGTTGCGTGATCAAACGGTCACTTTACCGGCACCTGAGCCCGAGGTACTAGCAAGTGCTGAGGTCACGCCACAATTGCGCTCACGTGCTGAGCTACCTATTAAATCGCGACCGCCACACCCGCTTTTTTCAGACCGATGGCTGGTGACAGACGTCCAGACCGCGCAGTCGCTCAGTGAGGTGCAGACAATTGGATTAGACCCGTCACCATCACCAAATGCAGCACCTCTCGTCGGCGCGCTCCAGTTTTTTATTGAGGGATCCGAGGAGTTGGTTGGAGTATTACGAGTGTCTGCACTTGCTGCTGCGGTGCTCGTGACAATTACTGTCTACAGCGTCATTCAAATTACCATCCGAGAGCGCCGACAGGATATCGGGGTGCTCAGGGCAACAGGAGCATCCCCACGAGTCATTGTCGCGATATTCGCTGGACGGGCGTTGTTAATGACAGCCCTTGGGACCGCACTTGGGTATGCCATTGGGCTGATTTTAGTTCGAAGTGTCATCAACGCCGCTACGTTTCTTGGAGTCACAACAACACTTGGCGCACGGATAACTCCGACTGCTGTTGAGTTGCTTGCACCAGCATTTGCCGCATTTTTGATAGTTGGTATGCTTGCTGGCGCACTAGCAGGATGGCGCACGGTACGGGTGGACCCAGGTAATCTCGCACAAAACGGTGAAGAGAGTGGATTTGTATCGCTCAACACCACGTTCATCGATTGGCGCACACTCGTGCCGGCGACGGCGACTTTGACGGTATTTATGTGCTTCTTCTTTGTTCTTGCTGGTGTTGTCGGAGCAGTTGGTCCGCTCGCGAACACAGGTCAACAGACCATTACCGAGCCAGGTACACCGAATCCAGTTGCGAGCGATGTTCCGGTGTCGTATGCTCGTGCGCTACAAAACCAGGGGGCCGCGGTCAGTCCAGAAATCATTCTATTTGAGCTTCACGCCGGCAATGCAATCTTGACGCGAGGAGTGAATTTTACCGCGTATCGTGAGTTTACCGGGCTGAAGCTCGATGAAGGACAGTTCCCAGGCGAGGAACATGAAGCACTCATTGGGAATGACCTCGCACAGTCAAGCGGGATCGCTGTCGGCGACACGCTCGTGTTGGGCGGAAGCACGACACCGGCTGTCTCACGCGTGGATATCACCGGGCGATATGAAGGAGAGGGAATCGAAGATGACCAGTTACTCGTGTCGCTCTCGACAGCCCGAACACTAACTAATGTCCAGACTGATGCGGTCAATCTCGTTCGAACCCGGGGATTACCAACAACTGAAGCAAGTCAGTCCACGATCATAGTGACAGATGCGGCACCAGCGCGCAGTGATGGAACACGAGGCGTTCAGCTCACACTCCGAAATCCAGGCTTTCAGGACGCAACCCGGTCACTGACTGTCGAATTAGGCGAGCAAACACAGACGATTGCAGTGTCGGTTCCGAGCCAGCAGTCACGCGAATCGTTCGTTGGATTTGAGCGTGTCGAGAGAACGCAACCGCGCCTTCGCGCTGGCTCATTCGAGACGCAACTTCGCTTCGGAGCGTCACAGTTTGATGGCGTCGAAACGAGTGGTGGGACGAGACTCTCCGTATCCGTGCCTGAAACCGTGCCAGTTGGTAGTGAGCCGGTGGTTCGTGTTACCCAGAGTGGAGAGCCACAGCCAAACGCAATCATTCGCTATGGCAACGGCTCTGTCGAAACAAATGACAAGGGTGTTGCCCGCGTTCCCTTTAGCCGAACTGGAAACGTTACTCTCAGTTTGCAGGCGAACGGAACTCAGATTCAACAGAGAGTCCAAGTACGTGACAATGAGAGCCGCCCGGTCGGTATCACCGCCTCCGTTGATCCGGCGCAGCCGAGTATCTTCACACGCCCAACAGCGATAATCACGCTCTCGAATCGATGGGCGTTCGAACGGAGCGAGACAGTTCGTGTGACCGCTCCGGGAGTTGATCGTCAACAAAGCGTTCGTCTAGCCCCAGGCGGAGAAGAGCAGCTAACAGTTCAGCTACCACAACGACCAGCGGGAGAGTATCGTGTCACTGCGGAGGTGAACAAGCAAAGTGAAAATGTCACATATCGCGTCCAAGGTGATGAACGGCTGGGGGCAGCGTTAGCTCAAAGCGGCCGGTATACAGCCGGTGGTGGGATTACACAGGCTATCCAGGTTGTGTTCAGCAATATTGAAGTGCTGATTGCTGCAATTATATTTTTACTCGTCGTGATGACACTCGGCAGCTCAACTGCTGCATTTACACGCGCGATTCAGACAACAAAACAGGAAATTGGTATCTATCGTGCGACGGGTGCATCGCCGATATCGATTATCCTTCAGGTAGCGAGTGATGCAATCAAAGTTGGAGTGGTGGCGACAAGTGGTGCTATTTTGCTTGCGATGGTGTTCATTGAAGCACTCTTATCGCTTGGCGCACTCCGTGCATTTGGGATCGTGCTCTCGCCGCAGTATACGGTATCGACAATAGCAATCGCCGGCAGTGCTGGCCTCGCACTGGCAGTCGTAAGTGCTGTTGTTGCAAGTAGTGTATTAGTACGTGGACCGCCAGCAAACCTATTCAAGACGCGTGCAAATGCACGCACAGAGGAGTCTCGATGAGATGACACGTCGCATTCGGGTGCACGTTGGCTTAGCGCTTGTCGCAATCATCGGAGTTGCGCTATTGTTCCGCGCGCTGCCGCTATACTGGAGTAGCCTTCCTTCGACACTTGACGGATTCAAATATGCAGCCCTGGCCGAGAGAGCAGTTCAGACGGGACAGATTCCATTCGAAGGGCGTGCTGATAACCTCTTTTTTACCACAGTGCTTGGCAGTGTGAGTCTGCTCACTGGCGTTGATGTTCTTCGAATTACCCAGCCCGTTGCGAGTATCATTGGAACCGCAAGCGTGCTCGTTGGAATTATTATTACCCGACGCGTGGTCACTGATAGTTCGCGACTTTCAGTTAACCGAACGAATGTGAGTCTCGTTGCTGGCGGTCTTCTTGCGGTTGAAGGGCTGTTTTTACGTCGAACGTCGGTTCCTGATGAAGAAATTCTTGGTATTTTGCTAACGCTTGTCGTCGCAATAAGCCTGCACTACGCGTTTCGTAGCGGTGAAAAACGCTGGTATCTGATTGCGCTGGGGATTCTGACGATTTTCCCTCTATTACATACATTTACCTCATTTGTTGTTGGACTCGTCGTGACTGGTTTGACAGTCCGGCATGTGAGTCGAACACTATCGATAAAATCGCTCGTTGGCGGATTGGGAATCGCTGGCGGATTTTGGGCACATATCGCACTGTATTACCGAACTGCAGAGACGTCGCTTTCACTGACCGTCCCATATGTTGATCGAGTCACGGCATATCCAGGATTGTTTCTCGGATGGGTAAGTATACTCCTAATCGTGAGTGTCTGGATTGCATACACAGACACCCGGATCCGACAGGGGTTGTATATCGGCGCTCTCTCAGCTCTCTTTGGAGTGCTGATTGTGAATACACTCACACCTGTGTTTCCAGGGACAGTCACGACGCCACCGACGGTTGGCCAGCTCGTACTGGTAATTGGTGTCGTGAGCCTCATCGCTGTTGGCGGTCTCGATATCCTTAGTGAATATCAGGGCGCCTCGCTGCTCACTGCATTGTTTTTTGCCCCCGCGACGATCATTGGGTTTAGCTTGACTGCATCGCTGACACCGGAGTATTTCGCAACGGCAATGCGTGCACAAACATTTTTACACCTCCCGATGCTCATTATTGTCGGAATAGCTCTTGGGAAACTGCTGGAAACAGATCGCGTATTGCTCGCTCGTGTGTGCGTCGCAGCGCTGTTCATGCTCGCTGCAGTATCTGCGCCACTCGCCTATCTCAATATGGACACAGGGTCGTCACCGAGCACGACGCTCGAATCAGAGTACGATGCAGTTGCATTCGCCTCGACAGAGTGGCAGAGATCGTGGACAGGCGATCATTCGATTACCAGAGTTGGTGGCCACCAGTTCAGTAGCGGGGACCTGGGCCCGACTGCACGGTGGCTCACTGGTGGGTCGTCACCGCAATGTGCAGCGATTTCACAGCGCTCCTGGACGACAACGGGGGCGCATCTGTTCCCAAGTTCCCCCGAAACGGTCAACAGAGACAGGTATCATGACTGGTTAGCTCAACGCCACGTCATATATTCGAAT
>KE356563.1:1451195-1452065 GCA_000416005.1 Haloquadratum sp. J07HQX50
AGCATCGAAATCCAAAACTTGGCATCGCAGACCCAATCACAGGCAGTTAGTGTCCAACTTGGTCGGCAATCACGATCGGTAGATGTCGAGATGGCACCACAAACGACAACAATCAACACAATTTCGTTTAGGATTAACGAAGAGGGTGAGTATACTGCGACGGCGGCCGGCGTAACGCGCGATATTCGCGTTTCAAAACCAACGACGCTGACGATTCCTGATGCATTTCCTGAGCGAGCGCCACCGGGTGCGACGATACTTATCCCTTCAGTGACGGCTGAAGAGACAGTGGTTGAGGATGCAACTGCTCAAATTGGAGACAGACAGCGAACAACAGGATCACAAGGTGCCGCAACGATGAGAGTTCCAGATGCTCCTGGGCAGTATGATGTTCGTGTCTCAAAAACGGGATACGCACCGGCGACAACAACACTCTTTGTTGACCCACAGGTAACGCAGCAGGTTAGAGGACAAATCCGTGTCGACCCAGAAACGGGAACAGCATACACCCAACCTGAGGTCATAGTAAGAGTTGCGAATCCGTGGGGTGCATTTCTGGTTCGGAATCTAACGCTTACTGCGCCTGGGGTGAGTAAAACTCAATCAATCGAGATGCCGAGTGGGAACGTGACGCAGATCACATTTGGGGCAGCCGAAATTGGGTTTGATGACCAACTCGGCTCAGGCCGGTATCCGATTGAACTATATGCTGATGAATCGTTGCTGGCTCGCACGATATATACTGTCGAAGGGGAATCAAATGAACCCACCACTGCTGATCTCAATGCGGGGGGAGATTACGCTGAAGGGACTGCTGTCGGACGGGCAATCAAGAATGTATTCGGGAATATACAAGTATTATTTTGACGA
>KE356563.1:1474574-1476021 GCA_000416005.1 Haloquadratum sp. J07HQX50
GCCGCTCATCTACCTCGCGAAGGTCGACCGTCTCGAGTTGGTCCAGCAGCTCGACACGTCGTGTGTCATTCCTGAACGTGTCTACGCGGAGGTTGTCGAAACTGGTCTTGAGCAGGGCTATCCGGACGCCCGTCGCATCGAGCGTAGCGTCGACGCCGACAGGCTTGATATCGTGTCGGTTGAGACCACCTCGCTGCTGTCCCGTCTCCAGGATAATAGCAACCTCAGCGACGCCGATGTCGCTGTCCTCGCCTGCGCCGACGCCCACGATGGCGTGGCCGTGATGGATGAAACGTACGGTCGTGACGTTGCAGCGGCTGAGGGAATCACAACCCGGGGGACAGCATATCTCGTGCTGAAACTCGCTAGCGAGGGGACGATCAGTGTCGACGAGGCCCGAACCGTGATTGATGCGATGATCGACGAGGGCTGGTACTGTGCCCCTGACGTCTATGCGAAGATTATTCAGAAACTCGAGTCACTTGGGGACTGATGTGTCCCTGTTGCGGCACAGAGGGGACGCTCCATAGCGCGGATGCGTTCTCGTTTCAGTCTGTCAGAGCCAGATCACGACGCTTGGGGCGTCGACGTCGAGGTTGAGTAAATGCCTCGTGCACTGATCGACACAACAGTCTCTTTTGCCGCTGCGTACCGGCGAAATGTATCCCACGGTGTCGCGCTTCCCATGCTCCGAAGCATTGACAATGGAACGCTCTCGGAAGTACTCAATCTTGACTACGTTCTCGCGGAAACACTCGACCGTCTCACCACCCACACCGACCACGACGCAGCTGTCGATCTCCTCGATTGAATCGAAGAAAACTGATTTCGCCGATACTACGATGACAAAGTCGAGAGAGCGGAAGAAGCTTTTTTGAATCTGTGTCATTCTGCTTTATATCTATTTGGTGGCTCCGATGGGAACAAAATCAGTAGAAAATATAAAACAGGGATTGTCGCGGCGGAAAACCCTCCCACTAACACGGCTCGCAAGCCAGAACCGCACCATCATCAGCATCAACGATATCCAGGACGCCATCGATGCCTCATACGACGACGCAAAAAAATCGCGAACAACCTGGTGCACAAGAAGTGGCTCGACCGACTGAAGAGTGGCACCTATCTCATCGTCCCGCTGGCAGTGGGTGAGACCGGCGAGTACACCGAGCACGAGATTGTATTATCGGATATCAGGTCAATACATAAGAGAACTGGCACTTATATGAGCGCGCGGTATTGACAGTTACGGACGTCTCTGAGCGGTACTCTAAGCAAAGATTCCTGTAAACTCACAGTTGCACCGGCAATTCTATCAGATAACTGTCGAACATGATATTGGTGTGGATGATTCACTCCAGACGCTGACTGGAACAGACGAACAAACAGTGCACAGTCCACATCATCTGAACATCAAAAACGCGTGATTACTGTCAGATGCAGAAGCGAC